>CALODW010000012.1:0-6254 GCA_942492295.1 uncultured Alphaproteobacteria bacterium | reverse complement strand
AGGCCACTTTCATTTTACCGATTCCCAGGATGCAGGCAAGTACCGAATGCGCCTCAAGCAAAAAAGGTGTCCACGTTGCGGACGGGTCGGGTTCCTGATTTGCCACGGCTACCTCAGGGGGTACGCCGAAACGGGTGACGAAAAGGCGATCCGGGGGTATCGATTTCTATTGCAGCAACCGGGGGCGGCGCGGGGGATGCGGCCATACCTATTCGGTGCTGCTCGCAAAAGTTTTGCCGCGCCGTCAGTTGTATGCGCCGCGTCTGTGGTTGTTCATCAGTTATCTGCTCCGGGGCCTGAGCCGCCGCGAAGCGTGGCGCGCCGCCGGTGTGCCGTTTAGCCTGCGACATGCCTATCGCGTTTGGCGTCGCATACTGGAACGCCGGCACGAGATCGCCGAGGCGCTGTGCCGCTTGCGGGCCCCTCCGCCCAGCGAACAACGTGAGCCCATCCTGCAACTGTTCGAACACCTGACCGGCGCTTTTGCGCCCAACGACGAAGATCCGATCACCGCTTTTCAATTGCACTTCCAACGGCCCTTTCTCGGCTGAAACGCCACCGGACCGAAGGGAGGCTCGCGCCCCGCCGCCGCCGAATTTCCGTCGCAACCGAAGCCGTGCAAATTGCGACGCCCGACCGACAACACAAGAGGTCGCGCGACGCGCGGCGGCCGCCGAGAGTATGGTGTTTTTCGCGAGCACAATTCCAACGCGGAAAGGAGAAACACCGATGAGGTTACCCAGCCATTACGTCAAGATGAAAGTACTCGGCGCGATCGACTTCGCCGAGGGCGCCAGCATTCGCGACCGCATCAAGAAAGTCAGCCGCATGACGTTCGAGGACGAGGAGGGGCGGCGCTACCGGTTCACTTGGCGCACGATCGAAACCTGGCGCGCGCGGTTTCGCAAGCACGGCGTGGAGGGCCTATTGAGCCGCCCGCGCGCCGACAAGGGCAAGGTGCGCAAGGTGAATCTGGAGCGGATTCAAGAGGCGGTCGAGGCGGTGCTGCCCGACTTTCACGGCAAGACGCTTTACAAGGCCCACGTCTACCGCGCCTGCATCGAGCGGGGCTTGCTGCGGCGCGACGAGATCGCGCCCAACACCTTCAGCCGCATCGTGGCGCGCCACGAGATGCTCAAGCCCTCCGGCGAGGCGGCCGACAAGACGCGACTGGCCTTCGCCAAGCGCTACGCCAACGAGATGTGGCAGGGCGACACGATGTACGGCCCCCATGTGCGCGACGCGCAAGGAAAGCCCCGCCAGACCTACCTGATCTGCTTTATCGACGACGCCAGCCGGGTGGTCGTGCACGGCGAATTCTTTTTCCACGAGAACGTCGAGACCTTGCTTCAGGTCTTTCGCATCGCCTTCTACAAGCGAGGCATTCCCGAGCAAATCTACGTGGACAACGGCGCGATCTACTGCAGCAAGGAGATCGTCACCGTGACCGCGCGGCTAGGGATCATCCTGTCGCACACGCCCGTTCGCGACGGAGCGGCCAAGGGCAAGATCGAACGTTTTTTTCGACACGTGCGTTCGGCTTTTCTCTCGCGCAATTTGGATCTCGCGTGCCTGGAAACGCTCAACCGCCAGTTCAGGGAATGGGTCGAGGACGAGTACAATTGCCGGCCGCACTCGACGCTGGGCATGCGACCGATCGACCGCTTCGGGCTCGACCTGGACCGCATCCGCCGGCTGCCGCCCCACGCCGCCAACGACGAATTGTTTTTCATCGAGGTCGAACGCAAGGTGCGCAAAGACAACACGTTCTCGCTGATGAACGTGCGCTACGAAGCCCCGCGCGACCTCAGCCGCCGTCGCGTGCAGGTGCGTTACGACCGCCGCACGGTCGACAAGGTCGTGGTGCATTATCAAAACGAACGCGTCGGCACGGCCCAACCCCTCAACCGCGTCGACAACGACCGCTTCACCGCCAAACCCATTCAAGGAGAGATTCCGCTATTATGATTCGCACCTACTTCGGCCTATCGCAAAACCCCTTCGCGCCGGAAAACGCGGCGCTCATGGCGCATCAGCAAGAAATCCTCGACACCCTGCTGGTGCACTGCCAACAGGGCGGCCTGTGTTTGCTGCTCGGTGAGCCGGGCACGGGCAAAACAACCATCAAACAGGCGCTCAAACGCCACGACGAAAAACGCCTGGTCGCGCCGGTGGTCTCGCGTACGCTCCACACCTACCGCAACACCTTGCGCATCCTATGCCAGGCCTTCGGCGTCGAGTTCTTCAGCGACGTCTTCAAATGCGAAAAGAAACTCATCGAGGAAGCGTTCCGGCTCAACCGCCTGGGCAAGTCGCTGGCCCCGATCGTCGACGACGCGCACCTGATGCAGATCGACACCCTGCGCCGCTGCGCCTGCTGTTTGGAGACTTTCCCAAGAACCACAACCTGGTTTTGATCGGCCAACCCACGCTGCTGCAGACCATCCAACTCGGCGTCAACGACGACATCAAAAGCCGCGTGACCTACTCGACGATCCTGCGCAAACTGACCGGCGAGGATCTGCAAGGCTTCGTGCTCGACCAATTCGACCGGGTCGGGCTGGGCCACAACACGTTCACCGACGACGCCCTGGCGCTGGTGGCCCGCTCCAGCGAAGGCTACATCCGCAAGGCCCGCAACCTATGCATCGGCTGCCTGATCGAAGCCGTCCGCGACCGCAAACGCACCGTCGGGCTGGAGCACGTCAACCGCGTGCTCATCCAACCGCACTGGAGGAACGAATATGACTTGGACCAGCATTGACGGCATCGCGCGCGATCTGGAACCGAAACAACCGGCGCGAAAGTCGCGACAAGAACAAAAATCCGGCGGCCGGCGCGACGAGTGCATTGAGCAACATTGATCGCATCGCGCGGGATTTGCCGCCGCAAAAACCGGTTCGAAAGCCGACGGCCGGGGCGACGAACGCATGGAGCCGCGATCAAATCCAACGTGCGCGTCGCACGTCGCTGGCGCCCCTGCTGGAAAAGCGCGGTTACCGCCTGCGAAAAAAGCCCGGCGGCAACTACTTGGTCGAGGACGAAGGCGACCTGGTCGTCAAGGAATTCTATTGGATCTGGGAATCGCGCGAGTTGAAAGGAAACGCCATCGATTTCCTGATGCTGGTGGAGTGTCGCAGCTTCGGCCAGGCCATGGAAATCCTCACCGCCGACGACTAAGCGCGACGCGCAAACGACGCGCGACCCGTCCCGACTGGATCCTGCCGCGCGGCCGGACGGTCGCGGTCAAACGCGTTGCGCATGCGCACGAAAAAATACTACATGTAAAGCAACCGGCCTTGGGCGTCGCAGCCCAGGGCCTTTCTATTTTGCGCGGATGCCGAATTGGCATCGTACGCGGAAAGGCTTCTCCAAAATACAACGGGAGCGCGGCAAAACCCCAAAAAACCTACGACCACAATTCGGCAAACCAGAACAATCATAATTCGGCACGGTACATTTACTTTTTGTTTCTTTGCCGCTTAATGCATCCTGCCGAATCGGTTCCCGGCATATCGATAATGGAGCGGAAGATTTTTGGCGCCAGACAGCTCTCGAATCGAGGCAAGTCTTGAGCGAAACGGTAATATAAGAAACTTGCGACAACGCTAAGTAAGATGTCGAAATGTATGCGAACCATAACCGGTGAGGACAGTGCGCTGAGATTGAAAAAGTCGATCAGTTCAGCCAAAGTGTTTTCGATGCGCCAACGCCGAGTATATACCGTGAGCACTTCAACCAGCGATAGATCTCGATTTTTGGTGATCACATAAGTCGGGTTGGCTCTGCCGTGATCTTTCATGATGATTTGTCGTAGCGGGGTCTCGTATCCTTTGATTCGCACTTCGCTTTCGTGCGCGAGAAACTTTTGAAACTTGCGTTTGGGAATCGGCAATTTCACTTTTTGCCAAGCATCAGCGGGTAAACATTCGGTTTGCGCTTTTGGGCTTTTGGATCGCGTGCGTAAGGTGATGAACTTAATCCGGCAAATTCATTTAACTGGTTGAGTACTTTGTATGTCGTGAGTCGAGAATCGAAAACCAAAGTTTCACTAATCCCCCTTTGATGTCACGTAGATATTCGACGAATTGCAGCACTTCTTCACCGCCGTCTTAGCGAGCACATCGGCGTTGGCGTAAATCAGCGCTTTGCTCTCGGCGTCTTGCGCGAAGAACGTGTTGGCGCCTTTCATGGCCTTGCCGCGAGCGCCGCACCATACCTTCTCCATTTCACTTTGATCCCGTAGGGCTGGTTCATCGTAGCCCAGGTCAGCGAGGAACCAGCGCAGCCCTGGGTTATCGGGCGCGACCCGAAGGGGTGCTTCAACAAAATTGTTATGCGAATAATAAAGCTTTACGCTGCACTAGTGCTGCGTACATCTTAAAGTGTCGCATCAGTAACCTTCAGTTCTGCACTTCAGGCCGAAAGGCAAACTGCTGCTTTTCATCCCTTCTGGGTGAAAATAGGTGCTCACTCAAGCGATGGACTTATATTTCGCCCTTACAGGGCTCCTTATTGTGGGGTCGTTACCCAGCCCCCGCCCGCAGCTCGTTTTACCCCGGGCTAGTATATTGCCGGCCTTTCAGGCCTATGTTGTTACAGAATCCAATGGCTTCAATTAATAGCGCGCACTAGTGCAGTGTATAACTTTAAACCTCGCGTTATTGTTGACCTGAAGCACCCCCGCTGGCCCACCCCAGATGTTGTGTTCCATGTCAACCCCAGAACTCGGAAAAATTGACTTTTTCTGTAGCCGCCTCGGGGAATCTGGCCCAAGCGCTTGGGCGCATGTCAAGGATAAACCGCTTCCGCGGCGCGCTGCAAGCAGCGTCCTGGACAAAGCCCGCGCGTTTGGGCCGTAAGATTCCAGCGGCTTTGAAAAAAAATATTTTATGTGAACGATTCATGCTCCGGTACGTTCCTTTCGATATCACATCGCTTTGGAATGGTGGGGCTCGTACGCTTCGCCACTAATCAACACCGCCCGCATAATCATCAACAACTTCCGCATGACGACACCCAATGCCGCCTTGCCGACCATACCTCTCTCAAGCGCTCTACTATAACTGTCCGCCAATGCCGAGTCGCCCGATTTGCTGGATAGGGAACGCCATATATAAAGCCGCCCGCACCGCGCTATTACCCTGTTTATGCTCATCTTCGTACGCCCGCGCACGCTGCTCCCCGAACGTATGATGTGCGGAGATAGACCGACGAATGCACCCAATTGGCGCGCTTTCTCAAACCGGCGCAAGTCACCCAATTCAGCCAAAACCGTTGCCGCCGTAACCAACGCCACACCCCGGATGGAATACAGCAAGTTGTAATCAGCCAGCAGTTCTTTACGCTCCTGGATATAGGCTTTGATCCGTTTGTCCACATCGTCGATTTTGGCATCAATCACCGCTAAGATTGCGCCCTGTATCTCCGCGACATCCGGGATGTCGAACTTCTCGCTGTTGCGATTTTTCAATGATGTCCGGTGATTCACCAGATAAGACCGAAGACGCGTGAGTTCCAGCAATCCTTTACGATCGGCCGACAAGGGTTCATAGGCAGTATGGGGTGCGATCGGCACAGAAACGCGCAATACCTTGCGCATCTAATTCGTCTGTTTTATTACGTGGCGACAGGCTTTGAATAAAGTGTTTCATGACGCGCGGATTTACAATCGAAGGCACGATGGTTGAGTCCGCCTCCAGCAACATCAGAGCCAAATCGGTGGAATAGCGTCCGGTGGCTTCCATCGTGAAACGTAGCGTTTGCTTCAGGCCCCGCGGGTTGCTCTCGGCAATCTGTTCTCGCAACCAAGATAGGCATTTTCTCACGCTGGACCGATTGCGCCGGAACGTTTGACGCGGATATTGCTGAAAGGGAATATCGCGATAATTCGGAGGACAAATCGAGACGGCGAATTTCTTTTTGTCCACATCGCTTCCGATATAGAATTCCGTCGCGTATCCTTGGGGTGATGGTGTGTTATTCATAATCTGGGGCTACCTTTGCGTAGTTTGTGCGCCCACGGAACAGCCTAGTGAAAGCGGGACTTATCCCGAGATGTTGTTCGGACTTCTGTGGTGCGCGGAGACGGACCGGGATCCATCTGAGTTACGGGCTTCCTGGGCCCAAGGGCTGCATGATCTCCGGTCCTTCTCCTATTCTTACCGCTTGGCCAAGCAGTAAGAAACTTTTCTAAAAAAGCCTGAAAACCTCAAGACTTTAACTGAGTTCAAGCATACAAGGGCTGCGCTCGT
>CALODW010000011.1:0-274348 GCA_942492295.1 uncultured Alphaproteobacteria bacterium | reverse complement strand
GCGAGCATCTCTCTTTCGGAGGAGATACGCTCGGCGTAGAGACCGGTCTCGCGTTCGAAGTTCTGCCGGGAGAGTTCCTCGTGGGCCCTGGCCTGGAGAAAGTCGGCCTTGGCCTGACCCAGCTCGATGGAGTCGATGACGGCGAGGACCTGACCCTTCTCGGATGCTGTCGCCGAGATCGGCGTGGACCTCCTCGACCCGCCCGGGAATCCTGGGGGTCACGTGGGCCAGACGGTCCTGCTCGAAATCGACCTGGCCCGTGGTCAACAGTTCGGTGGGAAGCATGCGCAGGCCGACGGCCGTCCTCGCGGATCGTGATGCGGTCGCGCATCTCGGGCTCAGCTCGACCACGCCCGGTTCGTGGGTCCTCTTCGTGCCTGTTCCGCATGATCGTCGACGTGCCGCCCTCGGAACAGGCGGACGAACAAGACCAGGAGCAGGATCAGGAACAGGAGTGGCGCTCGTGCGCTCAGGGACGAGAAGATGGCGCGTTCATGGCTGGGACTCCTTGCTTGACGTGGTGAGGTCGATACCCGCGGCGAGATCCAGTTCGATGGCCGCCAGCCTCGCGTCCGCGACCGTGTCCACGTAGTCACGCTGGACGTCGACGAACTCGCCGCGGAAGACGAGGACCTCGGTCCAGCTGGTCTTGCCGGCCTCGAAGGAACGCTGAAGGAGGCGCAGGTTCTCCTGGAGCGTGCCCAGGACCTGTTGCTCGAGGTCGCGGGCCGCCTGCGCGGAGGCCCGATAGCGGGCCCGGGCGGTTACGACCTCCCGGCGGACCTGGAGCACGCCCGGCCTCGGGTATCGGCCACGGCCTGGCGCTCGGCGGAGCGCGCCTCGGCGATCGGGCCCGGTTGCGGTTGAACAGGGGGATGCGGATGCCGATCGCGCCCCCGAGCAGGCGATCGGTCCCCTCCTCGACGTCCGTAGAAGGCCTCGAACGCGAGGTTCGGGACCACCTCGCGGCGGGCGACCTCGATCCGCGCTGATTGCGCGTCGATCGTGGTGCGCAGCGCCTGCAGATCCATGCTGTGCCTCAGAGCGCCGTCGATGACGTCGGGAGCGGGATCGCCTGCGCGGCGGCAGGTCCAGCTCTCCCAGCGGCTCCGGCGGACGGGCCGGATCGAGCCCCACCACCTCGGCCAGCACGGCGCGGGCGATCTCGTAGGCGCCCTCGGTCAACCGCAGGTCGCGTTCCGCCCGGCCGAGCTGCACCTGCGCGAGGTTGACCTCCATCTGGGGCACGGCGCCCGCCTCGAAGCGCTTGCGCGCCACCTCGGACAGGGATCGCGCCAGCTCCGTGTTGGCCTGCTCGACCTCGACGAGTTCGCGAGCCCTGAGTGCCTCGACGAAAGCCACCGCGACCCGCGCGGCCAGCAACGCTCCTCGCGCCGGAAGGCTGGAAACGGCCGCCTCCAGTTCAGCGGACGCCTGCCGTGTCTGGCGGCCACGCTGTCCACCGATCTGGACGACCTGGGCGACGCGCACCTCGCGATCGAAGTCGGTGTCGAGCGGGGCCCTCTCGCTGGGCGCCCTCGAAGACCAGCTCCGGATCGTGGGGGTAGGTCTTCGCGGTGAGCATCCGGGCCCGGGCTTGCTCGACCACGGCTCGCTGCGCCTGCGAGAACGGGGCTACGCGCCGACGCCTCTTCCAGAGCCCGGGCCAGCGTCAGACGCTCGGCGGCGTCTCGCCGGCCACGACTCTGTGGGACGAGAAGAACGTTGCAAGGACGGCGACGCACAGGGCACCGCCCCTGCGATCCAGCGAAACATCGCATGCACCTTCCTGGTAATCGATCGAACTCCGCCAGAGGGGACGTTTTCCAAACCTCGGATATGGGGACAGGAATCGCCCTTCGCACCACCTAACGGAAGGAAGAAACGATGCGATTCCTGTCCCCAAAACCGGGGTTGGGAAAACGTCCCCTCTGGTTGCCGCGAGGCAGGTCAGGGAAGGGTCAGGCGCGGGGGAGGGTGGTAGATCCCGCCGCCGGAGGAAACCGGCACTTCGGGCGGAAGCGATGTGTCACGGGCTCGTTCCGACCGGGGTGGGAGCGATGGCGATCCCGCGGGTCGGGAGGACACTGAGGCTCACGCAGCACGAGCAGAGGTGAACGACGTCCGTGCAGCCGTGCTCGGGATCCGCAGGGTCGTGCCGGTCACCGTCGGAGTCCGCGTGGGCGGCATGCCCCTCGAGCACGAAGTGCAGGGCATTCTCGAGGATCTCACCCACCGGCGGGGGCCAGCGCCCAGAGCAGGAGCACCGTCAGACCGGCTGCTGCGATGCGCTTCATCGACATCGAATCTATGTTCAGCTCTGTCTGCGTGGTCCAACGTGCTCGGACCGAGCAACCAGGTGTCTTCCTCGCTCCGGTTCTGGCATTGAGTATGCACGCATAGGACGGCCTTCTAGAGCATTCCGGTCCGAATTGGAGATCGGGCCCGGGACACGAGGTTCTTGATGCCGGAAAAGTGGCGCATCTGCGGGAAATGCCGCAATTCCGCGGCCCGAGTTTCGTGGGCGAAAAGGTGGCTGTCCGTAGGGGTTTCCCCTCGGGTTGTGGCACTTCTCGGGGCGCGCTATAACGACCGACGGCAACCTTCCGTGTTCGCGCACGGGAAGGAATGGGAGCGGGTCTCAGATGCTGGCTTTGACGGCCGTCGGTGCCCTCAGCGGGTTGACCATCGTACTGGCGTCGCTCCTCGTCCTGGCCAACAAGAAGCTGTACGTCTGGGAAGATCCGCGCATCGATCAGGTCGAGGACATGCTGCCCCACGCCAACTGCGGCGCGTGCGGCCTGCCCGGCTGCCGCCCCTTCGCCGAGGCGCTCGTGCGCGGTGAGACCACGCCCGCGCACTGCACCGTCAGCGACGACGCCGGAAGGTCGGCGATCGCGGCGTTTCTCGGTGTCGAAGTCGGCACGGCGGAGCGTCGCGTGGCGCGGCTGGCCTGCGCCGGCGGCACCAACGTCGCCCGCGACCGCGCGCGCTACGAGGGACTCGCGAGCTGTGCTGCCGCGGCGCTCGTCGCCGGCGGCGGCAAGGGTTGCTTCTGGGGCTGTCTCGGACTCGCCGACTGCGCGATCGCGTGCGACTTCGACGCGATCCACATGACGCCCGAGGGGCTGCCCGTCGTCGACGAGGCGAAGTGCACCGCCTGCGGCGACTGCGTCGACGCCTGCCCCAAGGACCTGTTCTCGCTGCACCCGGTCAGCCACCGGCTGTGGGTCGCAGTGCAAGTCGCTCGAGGCCGGGCGACGAGATGCTCGACGACTGCGAGGTCGCCTGCACCGCCTGCGGCCGCTGCGCGATGGACGCGCCCGGCCTGATCACGATGCAGACAACCTGCCGGTCGTCGACTACAGCAGGAATCACAAGACCAAGGACCGATCCAGCGCTGCCCGACCGGGGCGATCGTCTGGCTCGACCCGAAAACCGGCCCGGTCAAGGGACCGGATGCCAAGAAGATCATTCGCAAGGGCGCGCTCCGCGCGCCCCAGTTGATGACGACGATTGACCGAGCCTCACGAGACCCTAGCTCGTTCGGCTGATGCCGATAGGGGGTTTCGATGTCTCAACTGACGGCCGGTCGGAAAACGCTGGAGAAGATGAGAAAAGCGCCAGGACGTTCAAGTACCCCGGCATGCGCGCCGCCATGGACGGCAACACCGCCGTCATCATGTGCGAGCGCGAGTCGACCGACGCCGCCGGCGCCTACCCGATCACGCCCTCGACCCAGATGGGCGAGTACTGGGCGGAGAACGCGGCCAAGGGCCACATCAACATCTCCGGCCGCCCGCTGATCTTCATCGAGCCCGAGGGCGAGCACGCCGCCGCCGCGGTCACCGCCGGCATGTCGATGACCGGCCTGCGCGCCGCGAACTTCTCGTCGGGCCAGGGCATCGCCTACATGCACGAGTCGCTCTACGCGGCGGTCGGCAAGCGGCTGACCTACGTGCTCAACATCGGCGCGCGGGCGATGACCAAGGCGACGCTCAACGTGCACGCCGGGCACGACGACTACCACTGCATCGACGACACCGGCTTCTTCCAGCTCTTCGCCAAGAACGCCCAGTCGGCGGCCGACCTGAACATCATCGCCCACCGCATCGCCGAGCTGGCGCTGACCCCCGGCACGATCGCTCAGGACGGCTTCCTGACCACGCACCTGATCGAGTCGATGCTGGTGCCCGAGCGCGAGATGATCGCCGAGTCCCTGGGCAAGCCGGAGGACATCATCGAGACCCCCGCGCCGGCCCAGCGGATCATCTACGGCGACACGCGCCGCCGCATCCCGCAGCTGTGGGACGTCGACAACCCGGTGATGGCGGGCCTGGTACAGAACCAGGACTCCTACATGCAGAGCGTCGCCGCCCAGCGGCCGTTCTTCTTCGACCACATCGCCGAGCTGTCGGCGCGCGCGTTCGAGGAGTTCTACGCGCTGACCGGCCGGCGCTACGACCGGGTGATCACCACGGCGATCGAGGACGCCGAGTACCTGATCCTCGGCCAGGGCAGCATGATCCCGTCGGCCGAGGCGGTCGCCGACTACCTGCGCGAGACGCGCGGCATCAAGGTCGGCGTCGTCGACATGGTGATGTTCCGGCCGTTCCCGGCGGACCAGATCAGCCGGATGATCAAGGGCAAGAAGGGCGTCACGGTACTCGAGCGCCTCGACCAGCCGCTGGCCGTCGACCTGCCGCTGATGCGCGAGATCCGCGCGACCCTGAGCCAAGTGCCTCGAGAACGGCACGGACCCCAAGCACGAGCGTGCCCTACCCGGAGCTGGACACCTACCGCGAAGCGGAGCGACGCGCCGCCGCTCTACTCCGGCTCGTTCGGCATGGGCAGCCGCGACCTGCAGCCGGAGGGCATCATCGGCGCGATCGAGAACATGCTGCCCGAGGGAAAGCCGGCAAGAAGCAGTTCTATCTCTCGATCGACTTTATCCGTCCCAAGGCGATCACGCCCAAGCAGGAGATGTACCAGCAGACCATCGAAGACGGCTATCCCGAACGTCAAGGAGCTCGCGGTGCGCGGCTCCGAGAACCCGAACCTGATGCCCGACAAGAGCATCACGGTTCGCTTCCACTCGGTCGGCGGCTGGGGCGCGATCACCACCGGCAAGAACCTGGCGATGACGCTGTTCGATCTGCTCGGCTACCACATCAAGGCCAACCCGAAGTACGGCTCCGAGAAGAAGGGCCAGCCGACGACCTACTACCTGTCGGCCGCCCCGGAACCGATCCGCATCAACTGCGAGTACTTCTACGTGGACGTGGTGCTCTCGCCCGACCCGAACGTCTTCGGCCACACCAACGCGCTGGCCGGCCTGAAAGAAGGCGGCGTGTTCATCATCCAGAGCGACCGCGGACTCGCCGGAGGCGGTCTGGGAGAGCATCCCCGCCCCGTTCCAGAAGATCATCATCGACAAGAAGATCAAGCCCTATTACATCGACGCCTTCAAGATCGCCCGCGACGAGGCGACCGACGCGGATCTGCAGCTGCGCATGCAGGGCATCGCCTTCCAGGGCGCGTTCTTCGCCGCCTCGCCGGTGATGCAGGAAGCGGGCCTCGACGATGCCACGCTGCTCGAGGCGATCCACGCCCAGCTGCAGGACAAGTTCGGCGCCAAGGGCGCACGCGTCGTCGAGGACAACATGCGCGTGGTCAAGCGCGGCTTCGACGAGGTCCAGGTCGTGACCCCGGGACCGATCACCGAGCTCAAGGCCGGTCAGAAGGCCTCGGGCAGCGAGCCGGACATCCCGCTGATGGTCAAGCCGCTGCCGCAGAGCAAGGCCCCGATGACCGACATCCACCGCTTCTGGGAGCAGACCGGCAGCTTCTACGCCCGCGGCATGGGCAACGACAACATCACCGACCCGTTCATCGGCCTGGGCGTGATGCCCGCCGGCACGGCGCTGTTCCGCGACATGACCGGCATCCGCTTCGAGCACCCGGAGTGGATCGCCGAGAACTGCACCGCCTGCGGCAAGTGCTACACGGTCTGCCCCGACACCGCGATTCCCGGCCTGGTCAACGAGGTCGGCCAGGTGCTGGACACGGTCGTCCAGCGCGTGCGCAAGCACGGCCACAGACCTCCAGCACCTGCCCAAGGCGATGCGCGTCATGGAGCGCAACCTGCGCGGCCTGCTCGACGAGGCCCAGGAGACCGACCCGGTCGACGAGCCTGATCGAGGAGGCGATCGCCCAGACCATCGCCGAGAGCGACCTCGAGGGCGACGACAAGAAGCAGCTGGAGCAGGAGTTCGAGCTGTTCCGCGAAGAGCTGAACGGCTTCAAGTTCGCGCTCACGCGGCCCTACTACACGCTGCCGGAGCAGGACCAGAAGGGCAGCGGCGGCCTGCTCTCGATCACGGTCAACCCGCTACACCTGCAAGGGCTGCATGGAGTGCGTGGAGGTCTGCGACGACGAGGCCCTGGTGCATACCACCCAGACCGACGAATCGATCGATCAGCTGAGAAACCAGTGGGACTTCTGGCTCGACCTGCCCACCACGCCGCAGAAGTACATCCGCGTCGACGACCTCGAGGAGGGCATCGGCGCCCTGGAGACGATCCTGCTCGACAAGAGCAACTACCTCGCCTTCACCAGCGGCGACGGCGCCTGCCTGGGCTGCTCGGAAAAGACCGCGCTGCACTTGTTCGTGGCCACCGTCGAGGCGCTGATGCAGCCGCGCGTCGCCAAGCACATGACCTACCTGAGCGAGCTGATCGACAGGCTGAAGAAGCACATCCAGTTCAAGCTCGCCGAGGAGATCAACGTCGGCGACCCGGAGGCGATGGCCAAGATCGTGGCCGACATCGGCGACAACAAGGACGTCACGCTGGCCGGCATCGCCGAGCGGATGGAAGGCATGGCCGACGCCGAGCCGATCGACCAGGACTGGCTGCGCCGCGTGACCGACCTGGTGGCCCGGCTCAAGGAGCTGAAGTGGAAGTACGCCGAGGGCACTACACGGGAACCGGCCGCTCCAAGCTGGGCATGGTCAACTCCACGGGCTGCACCTCGGTCTGGGGCAGCACCTACCCGTTCAACCCCTACCCGTTCCCCTGGACCAACCACCTGTTCCAGGACTCGCCCTCGATGGCCATGGGCATCTTCGAAGGCCACATGGCCAAGATGGCCGACGGCTTCAAGGCGATCCGCATGGCCGAGCTGGAGCTGGCCGGGAAGTATAACCCCGAGGAGCACGACGAGTTCCTCACCTACTTCAACTGGCAGCAGTTCACCGACGAGGAGTGGGAGCTGTGCCCGCCGGTGGTCGCCGTGGGCGGCGACGGCGCGATGTACGACATCGGCTTCCAGAACCTCTCGCGCATGATGGCCTCGGGCAAGCCGGTCAAGGTGCTGGTGCTCGACACGCAGGTCTACTCCAACACCGGCGGCCAGGCCTGCACCTCCGGCTTCATCGGCCAGATCTCGGACATGGCCCAGTACGGCAAGGCGATCAAGGGCAAGGAGGAGATCCGCAAGGAGATCGGCCTGATCGGCATGGCGCACCGCACGACCTACGTCATGCAGAGCACCATCGCCCACCCGAGCCACATGATCGAGGGCTTCATCCACGGCCTGAAGGCGCGCCGGCCGGCGCTGTTCAACCTCTACAGCGTCGTGCCAGCCCGAGCACGGCATCGGCGACGACATGAGCGCCGAGCAGGCCAAGCTGGCCGTCGAGTCCCGGGCCTACCCGCTGTTCCGCTACGACCCCGAAGCCGGCAAGACGCCGGAGGAGTGCTTCGACCTCGACGGCAACCCGGCCATCGACGAGGACTGGCCGACCTACACGCTGAAGTACAAGGAGGGCGGCCGCGAACGAAGGAGATGGAGCTGCCGCTGACCTTCGCCGACTTCGCGGTGACCGAGGTGCGCTTCCGCAAGCACTTCCGCATGGCCCCGCCGGACACCTGGAACGAGAACATGGTGCCGCTGGCCGAGTTCCTCGAGATGGACGAGGACGGTCGCGAGGGCCTCTTTCCCTACGTCTGGTCGGTGGACAGCAAGCAGCGGCTGACCCGCCTGCTGGTGGCCAAACCGATGGTCGAGTCCTGCGAGGACCGGCGCGACTTCTGGACGATGCTCCGCGCGCTGGCCGGCGTGGGCAAGGAGTCCCGCGCGACATCGAGAACCAGGTGCGGCAGGAGGTGGTGGGCAAGCTCGCCGGCCGGCCTGATGCAGATGGCCGGTGGCGGAGGGCGCCACGGGGCGCTGCCGAGCGCTGGCCCGGGCGACGGTGCGCCGCCGGGCGCGACCGCGGCCAACCGCGGCCGCCCGGGGCGGCGACTACATGGCGCCCTGGATCGACACGGAGCAGTGCACCGCCTGCGACGAGTGCACCAAGCTCAACCGCCGATCTTCGCCTACAACGAGCAGAAGAAGGCCGTCATCAAGGACCCCGACGCCGGCGGACCCTACAAGGACCTGGTCAAGGCCGCGGAGCGCTGCACGGCGCGGGTGATCCATCCCGGGCTGCCCCGAGACCGCAGCGAGAAGGGCATCGACAAGTGGATCGCGCGGGCTGAGAAGTTCAACTAGCTCATGCATCTGCTCGGGCTAAAGACCTTCCGGCACGGGATCCACCCGCCGGAGTCGAAGGACGAGACGAGCGGGCTGGCGATACGCCAGTTCCCGTTCGCCCCGCTGCTGATCGTGCCGCTGCTCCAGCACATGGGCAAGCCGGCCCATCCCGGCCGTGCGGAGAGGGCAGGAGGTCGTCCGCGGGCCAGCGCATCGCCCGGGCCGACGGTTTCATGTCGGTCGCGATGCACGCTCCCGCCTCCGGAACGGTGCGCCGCATCGGCCTGATGCCCAGCATCGCCGGCAAGATGGTGCAGGGCGTCTACATCGAGCCCTTCCCCGGCTCGACCCAGGAGGTGGCCGAGGGCACGCCCTGCCCGCTCGAGGCGGCCACACCCGACGAGATCATCGCCGCGATCCAGGAGGCCGGCGTCGTCGGCCTCGGCGGCGCCGCCTTCCCCACCCACGTCAAGTACTCGATCCCCGACAGCCAGACCATCGACACGCTGATCATCAACGGCGCCGAGTGCGAGCCCTACCTGACCACCGACCACCGGGTGATGCTCGAGCAGCGCCGACGACGTGTTCAACGGCATCCGCTACCTGCTCAAGGTCGACCGGCGCCGAGCGCGCGATCATCGGCGTCGAGGGGAACAAGCCCGACGCCGCCGAGCACCTGCGCGCCGATCCCGCCCGACGACCTGCCGGTCTCGGTCGAGGTGCTGCCGGTCAAGTATCCGCAGGGCGCCGAGAAGATGCTGATCACGGCGCTGCTCGGTCGCGAGGTGCCCTCCGGCGGCCTGCCGCTCGACGTCGGCGCGCTGTGCAGCAACGTGGCGACCACCGCCGAGATCGGCCGGCTCCTGCCCCACGGCCGGGGCATCCAGGAGCGGGTGATCACCATCGGCGGCCCTGCGGTGCAGCACAAGGGCAACTACCGCATCCCGATCGGCACGCCGCTGCGCTTCGTGCTCGAGACGGTGGGGCTCGCGGAGGACGTCAACCGCGTGTTCCTGGGTGGCCCGATGATGGGCCCGGCGGCCGCAGCCTCGACATCTCCGATCACCAAGGGCACCTCCGGCGTGATCGCCTTCACCGACACGCGAGGCCGAGCAGACGCACCGCAAGGTCTACCCCTGCATCCGCTGCGGCTACTGCGTCGATGCCTGCCCGATGTTCCTCAACCCGTCGCAGCTGGGAATCCTGGCGTTGTTGACGGAACCGGCAGCCTGGAAAGCGATTGAGCGCTTTTTGGAGAATATTGAGTAATGCTGGAACGCCATGTTTGAGCGCTCACGAACGACAAACTGAATGGAATTATGAAATGATGCGATCTCTCATCACCCTTTCAGCAATATTTGCCCTTTGTGCTTGCCCGCACCCCGGCGACGCATCGGAAATCAGCAATTTTAGATCCGGTATCGCGTGCCCCGCCCAACAAACGATTGGCCAACCCTCGCCTGTAAGCCGTATTTGCTTCGATACGAATGTGGTGCAGATCACCGGCCAAAGCACATGCACCTACAACAATCAACAACTGCCCTGTACGTGGTATGGGTTTGAGTTTGATTACGCTGATTTTCCGGAAAACGCCGAACTTTCGTGCAAACTAACCAGCAATAGAATGGGAGATTTTGGTAATCCCGACGGCATCTCCCAAAAGAACTCCGCGGCATACGAATACGCGATTTCTGTGCCCGCCGGAAATGGTCATTTCTTTAATCCGCAATACTCTGTCTTCACATACTCAAATAGCGAAGAATCCATAATTGAAGAGACAACCTCTTGTTCACTCGAGGGAGAAGAGCTTTTCCGTTTCGAACGGCGTTTAGTTTATCCGGAACGCAATTCAGAGTGACGTGAACGGCACATTGCATGCCGAACACGCTATCGCCCGTGTATCCCGCACTCTGTTTTTGCGGCGCCGCGCCAGCGGCCGGCGCGAACATCATCGCTTGACGCCGGATGGGTGCATGGCCAGCATCCAATGGACGGATAGCCTTGTGCAGTAAGTGGGTGCGCCGGCAAATCATTATCCGCGAAGTACGCGTCGATGCTGGACTTGTTCCAACGGATCAGCGGATTGACCTTAATATGGGTCGGCGATGCTTCGAACGCCGGCAGATTAATCCGCCCGCCGCCGTGAAACTGCTTGCGCCCGGTGATCCAGGCGTCGAATCCTTCGAGCGCCGGCGCCAACGGCTCAACTTTACGCAAGGTGCAGCAAGCGTCGGCGTTCTGCTTCCAAAGATCGCCTGTTTTGTCGCGGGTGTTCACCGATAGCGGATCGGGGCGAATATCGCGCACATCCGTCAGCCCTAGCCTTTCTGCCAGCTTTTTGCGGTAGCTGATGGTTTGCGCAAAGTGCTTCCGGGTCTCGAGAAAAATCACAGGAATGGATTTATCGACTTGCGCCGCAAGATGAAGCAGCGCCGCCGACTCCGCGCCAAAGGATGAGACCAGCGCGATGCGCCCAGGGAACTCTTCTTTGATGGCGACACGAAGAATCTCCAGCGCGTCATCACCGGAATGTTTCAGCGCCAGCCGCCGCGCCCGCAGCGCTAAACCGTCATTAGCGAACGCCTCCGGGGCGACATCGGCTCTCACAGTTGCAACGGAGACACTCATTGATCGCCCCTACGCCGCTGCGGCGCGCGCAAGCCGGCGACGCCAAACGGGCGTAACATCGTCCGCAGCTGGCTGGTAAGCGAACGAAAATTCTTTCAGCGCCGCATCAGCGCCAGAGACATCGTCTCCAGTAAATTCAAAGGCGTTGACGCCGCAACGAACCATAAACAAAAGTTGATCGCGCAAAACATCGCCGCGGGCGCGTATTTCACCCGAATACCCGTATCGATCACGCAACAGGCGTGCTTGGGAGTAGGCCCGCCCGTCCTTGAAAGCTGGAAAATCAAGCACGATGACGCTGAAGCCGTGAATATCGCATTTGACATCGGCAAGCGACGTATCGTTGCTGATGCGCAACGCTGTGGCGTCCGCATGTTCCTGCGGATTGTCCCGCCAATCTTCAAGCGAGACCTCAACCAAGGGCTCCTCCAAAGACGGCAGCAATCGATCACGTGAGAGTTTAAGCAGCGGCATAGAGAGCCTCCTTAAAGGGTTCGGCGCCGACGCGCCGATACGTATCAAGAAATCGTTCTTTATCCTGACGTTTTTCACGGTAAACATTCACAAGCGTTTCAACTGCGTCGACAACTTGATCCGACGACAGGCCGCGCCCGGCGATATCACCGATGGACGCATCCTCCGCCCCGGAACCGCCAAGCGTTATCTGGTAAAACTCTTCGCCCTTCTTATCGACGCCGAGAATGCCGATGTGGCCGGCATGGTGATGACCGCAAGCATTGATGCAGCCTGAAATCTTGATCTTGAGTTCGCCCAATTCTTCTTGTTGATCGAGATTGGCGAAACGTTCGGAAATACGTTGGGCGATCGGAATCGAACGGGTGTTGGCGAGGGTGCAATAATCAAGCCCGGGACAGGTGATGATGTCGCTTACCAACCCGATATTCGCTGTCGCTAAATCGGCAGCCTTCAGCGAAGCGTAGACGGCATATAAGTCATCTTTCTTGACATGGGGCAGCACGAGATTTTGCTCGTGAGTTGCGCGGATTTCGTCGAAGGAAAACTCTTCGGCGAGGTCAGCGACCGCTTCCATCTGCTCGTCGGAAATGTCGCCCGGCACGCCGCCAATCGGTTTGAGAGATATGTTGACGATAGCATAACCCGGCGCCTTGTGGGCGACGACATTGGTGCGCACCCAGCGGGCGAAGCCTTTGTCACTTGCCTTCTTTTCATCCTGCGCGTCGCTTTTTTCCGGCAATTGCTCAAATGCGGGCGCTGCAAAATACGAGTGGATTCGCTCCATTTCTTCTCGTGGCAAGTCAATTTCCGCATCCTTAAGCTGCGCCCACTCTTCTTCGACCAACTGCGTAAATTTCTCGACGCCTTCCGCATTGACGAGAATCTTGATGCGCGCCTTGAATTTATTGTCGCGGCGGCCCTGAAGGTTATACACGCGCAAGATTGCTTCGAGATAAGAGAGCAAATATTTCTTTGGCAGGAACTCCCGGATCGCAGGGCCCACATAAGGCGTTCGGCCGAGCCCGCCGCCGACAAAGACTTCAAACCCGGTCTCGCCTTCTTTATTGCGATGCAGCCTTAAGCCAATATCGTGGAATTTCACTGCCGCGCGGTCAGTATCCGCCGCTGTTACGGCAATCTTGAATTTACGCGGCAGGAACGAAAACTCCGGATGAAATGTCGACCACTGACGAATCATTTCGCAGTAGGGCCGCGGATCCTCAACCTCTTCCGCTGTGGCGCCGGCATATTGATCTGAGGTCGTATTGCGAATGCAGTTTCCCGACGTCTGGATGGCGTGCATCTCGACACTCGCCAAGTCATCAAGAATGTCCGGAATATCCACCAGCGCTGGCCAGTTATACTGAATATTCTGGCGTGTCGTGATGTGGCCGTAGCCCTTGTCATATTTGCGGGCAATATGCGCGAGCATACGCATTTTTTTGGACGTGAGCGTGCCATAGGGTACGGCGACCCGCAGCATATAGGCGTGCAGTTGCAAATAGACGCCGTTCATTAACCGCAAGGGCAGGAACTGCTCTTCGGTCAGTTCACCTGCCAGGCGGCGCTCGACTTGGCCGCGAAACTGCGACACCCGCTCAGCGACCATGGTCGCGTCAAATTCGTCATAACGATACATCAAGCGGCCTCAACCGATTTTACGCCCAGATCGCTTTCGACGAGCGCAATCCACCGCCGCACGGCGGGATAGGGCGCAAGATCGAAACCGCCTTCCGGCGCGACGCGCGTATAGGCGACGAGTGCAATGTCAGCGAGAGTTAAACCGGCGCCGACGAGATAATCATGTTCGGCAAGCCGCGTTTCCAGGCGGGCGAGCGCGCGTTTGCCGCCCTCAAGCATGCTTGGATCAATTTCGGATTCTTCCTTGCCGCGATAATTTAGATGCGCGCGCCGCGTGGCGATGGTGGTTTCGTGACTGTTTTGCTCCCAGAACAGCCACTCATTCATTTGCGCACGTTCATAGGCGTCAGCTGGAACAAGGTGCGAGCCCTCGGCGAGATAGGAAATGATCGCATTCGACTGGCTCAGCACGCGCCCGTCCGGCAACACCACCGTTGGCGTCTGACCCCAGGGATTGCGCGCCAGAAACTCCGGCGTTCTGGATCCGCCTGCAAAGATATCGACTTCGATCCATTCATTGGGAATGGACAGGAGATCAGCGGTCCATTTCACTTTCCAGCAATTGCCGCTGACTTGATTGGCGTAAATTTTCAGCGTGCTCATGATTGCGCGCCCGCTTGATAGCCAAGATCGGTGCGCACCGTCGGCCCCGATTTTCGAATGGTTTCGCGAATTGTCTCGCGGCCTGCTGGCGCGCCATGCTCATCCACTTCAATAAGGTAGGCGTCAGCGATTTGCGTCACGCGCGACTGCGCTGCCTCGAGCGCCGGTTTGGCGTTTTCATCCGAGAACCGCGCGGCGCAGCGAATGTCTGACGTCCAATGATCATTGTCACCGAGGTAAACGACGGCGCCATCGCCAAGGAGATTTGCTGTAACGACCTTCATGCGACGAGCCTTTCCCGACTAGCGATTGAAATAAGCGTTTCGCCATCAGCAAGGGCGGTGACTTCACCGATCACAAGCAACGCGGGGCCGGTGACGCCGCCTCTATCGACAAGCAAAGAAAGTTCGCCGAGCGTGCCCTTGAGAATTTTCTGGTTTTCCCGCGTGCCATTCTCGATGACAGCAACGGGTGTCGAGGCGGCACGGCCGGCGGCAATCAATTTGTCTGCAATCGAGGCGGATTTCGAAACACCCATATAAACGACGAGCGTATTTTTCAGCGCCGCCAGCGCCGACCAGTTTAGGGCGGGGTCGGCCTCCCCCTTCGCGTGGCCGGTCACGAAGGTGACGGCCTGGGCATAATCGCGATGAGTGAGCGCCATATTGGCGGCGGCGGCGCATCCGGTCGCGGCGGTGACGCCGGGCGTAGCGAAAACGGGGATGTTAGCGTTCCGGAGCGCATCAAGCTCCTCACCCCCGCGACCGAACACAAATGGGTCGCCGCCTTTAAGGCGCACGACCATCTTTCCCTGGCGCGCAAAGTTGATCATGCGCGCTTCAATTTCTTCCTGAGGTACGGCGTGATTGGCCTTCGCCTTTCCCACATAAAATCGCTCAGCGTCACGGCGGGCGAGCGACAGGATGTCGTCGCTCACAAGCCGGTCATGGAGAATGACGTCCGCTTGTTGCAGCAAGCGCAACGCCTTGATGGTGAGCAGGTCTGGATCGCCTGGCCCCGCGCCGACAATATGCACGACACCCAATGACGCGGTGTCCGGATTTTTCTCTTCTTGCGGACGATTAATAAGTTCGAGCATTTTTTCATGAGCGCTCTGCTCGTCTCCGGCGAGAACCAGTGCAGCAACGGCGCCGTTGAAAAACCGTTCCCAGAATGCGCGGCGCTCGTTTGCCGGAATACTCGCCTTGACAGATTGGCGATAACTGTCGGCGAAATCCGCGAGCGCGCCCAAACGGGGCGGGAGCAATGCTTCGATATCAGCGCGGAGTTTTTTCGCCAGCACCGGCGCCGCGCCATCGGTGGATATAGAAATGGTCACCCGGCCGCGATCGATAATTGACGGCGTGGTGAAATCGCAAAGGTCGGGCTGATCGACCACGTTGAGGAGGACGCCCGCCATGCGCGCGACATCCGCCCATCGGCGCGCGGCGGCTTGATCCAGCCCAGCAATAAATACAAGCACCGAGGATTCGATATCCGCGACTACGGGCTGGCGTTCAATCAGCCGAACACGCCCCTCAAGCTCGTATCGTGTCGTACCGCTGATTTGAGGCGCAATGACCGTGAGATTTGCCTGTGCCCCTAAAACCAAGCGCGCCTTGGCCAAGGCTGCGTCGCCCCCGCCGATGATCAGAACGGGCCGCCCCTTAAGGTCGATATATGCTGGAAATCTATTCATTTAGTTTTTCTAATGCAAAAACGAAGCGAAACTTTGCGCCCTCATGGGCAAGGGCAACCTATGTGGCCTGCCTAGCCGTCTCAATCGAATAATTCTCTTGGGTTTATTAGCTTTTCTTCGCTATCTGGGAAATTGGCTGATTACGCCACAAAATTAGCTGAGCTAACTCACGCTTCACTTAACGGTGAATTGCGCTTTTTCCTTGATGTTGTAGGAAATCTATCGCTATAACGCTTTGACATGCGAAGAGAGAGCGCAGAAAATGAAGCAAATTCCACCTTTGAACGCCCTCAGAGTCTTTGAGGCCGCTGCCCGGCACTTAAGTTTCACTAAAGCGGCGGACGAACTGCATGTGACTCCGGGGGCCGTGAGCCAGCAAATCAAAGCGCTTGAAGATTTTCTTCAAACGCCGGTTTTTCGCCGCCACAAGCGGGCGCTGTTGCTCACTGATGAAGCGCAAGCGAGCCTCCCGATCCTGCGCGAGGGCTTCGACAAGCTGGCGGAGGCAGGTCAGATTCTCGCCAAAAAAGCAGACGCAGGCCGGTTGACGGTTTCCGTCGCGCCATCCTTTGCGTCCAAATGGCTGGTTCCGCGCCTCGACAAGTTTCAAGAACTCCATCCTGATGTCGACGTCTGGGTGTCCGCCGACATGAATGTAGTTGATTTCGCCGTGGACGATGTGGATATCGCGATACGTTATGGCGCTGGACGCTATGACGGACTCGTCACTGAGCACTTGATGGCTGAGAAAATTGTTCCCGTTTGTAGCCCGCAACTGTTGACGGGCGACAATCCGTTGCGCAAGCCGGAAGACTTAAAAAGCCAGACGCTGCTGCACGACTCCAGCACGGAGAAGGACCCTGGCTGCCCGACGTGGCCCATGTGGCTGAAGGCTGCTGGCGTTTGCCACAAGGAAGGTGATCGCGGCCTGAAGTTCAATCAGTCCAGCATCGTCATTGAAGCCGCCGTCGCGGGCAAAGGCGTCGCTTTAGCGAAAGCAGCGCTGGCGCTGGCGGATCTGGAGGCGGCGCGCCTTGTCATTCCGTTCGACCTTACGACGCCTACGGAATTTTCCTATTATGTGGTGCATCCGCCGTCGAAGACTTCCTCCCCAGCGGTCAAGGCGTTCAAGGAATGGGTGCTGAAAGAAGCCGAGGACAGCGCCGATGCGTCGGAAGCGCAGGAGGCGGCTGCGTAAACATTACGTCGCAATCAAAGCGGCGCCCCGCACTCCGGGGGAGAGTGCGAGGCGCCTAAAAGCGGCCCAAGAGGCGGGGGAGAGAGAAACCGGGCCGCTCGTTCCAGTCAGAGGTAGAAAGCCGCGGTCCGCCTTCAAGGCAGGCCCAGATGACAAAAACGTTAGCTGTATGCTTTGTCGCAGCGGATGCGGTGACGCTTTCGCGTGTTACTGCAGTTGATCGAGACAGTCGCAAACCGCCTCGAACACCAACATGGTCGAAGCATGACGCTGCGGATAATCGCGGATGGGCTCGAGCATCGCCAAATCGCGCCAGCGATCGCCAGTTGGCGCTGCACCACCTTCTTTCAGCATGGCGTGCATCTGATCACGCAGAGTGCGAAGGTCGGCGGATGACGCGCCAACTATGTTGCGCGCCAAAATCGACGCAGACGCCTGCCCGAGCGCACAAGCCTTAGCCTCCATGCCGAAGTCTGACACGACGCCATTCGTGAGTGACAAATCAACGCTCACTTCCGAACCGCAAACGCGGCTTACTTTCGTTGAGGTGGCTTGCGGCGCGTCAAGCCGGCGCGCCGGCGGAATCGCCGCCGCCGCGTCGAGAACGCCGCCCGTATAAAGCTCACTCAGCATCAGCCCTATGTGGCGCCTTTTTACGCCAAATCAAACAACAGAATCTCGGCGTCGGCGAGCGCCACAAACGACAGGCCAGACTGATCTTCAATCCGAGCGCCGTCACCGGCGTGCATGATCGAGCCTTCGGGCAGCTCGATCCCGCCGCGCGCCACCTGAAGCCAGCCGGCTCGGCCTGGGGCGAATTCATGGGAGACCGCCTCACCTTCCTTCAGGACCGCCGCATAAAGGTCCGCGTCCTGCCGGATTTGAAAGGCGCTGTCTCGCCCGTCGCCAGACGCAATCAGCCTCAATCCGTTCTCCTGCGAAGCGCCGATTTTCCGTTCTTCATATCGGGGCTCGCCGCCGCGCTGGTTGGGTTCGATCCAGATTTGGTAGAGATGCGCCGGCTCGGTTTTGGACGCATTGAACTCGCTATGGGTGACGCCTGATCCGGCGGACATATACTGCACTGTGCCCGGCGTGATCACGCCGCCGCCACCGGTAGAATCTTTATGCGCCAGCGCGCCTTCAAGGACGTATGTGATGATTTCCATATTATTGTGCGGATGCGGCGGAAATCCGGCGCCCGGATTGATGCGATCTTCGTTCATTACGCGTAATGACCGGAATCCCATATGATCGGGGTGATAGTAGTTTGCGAATGAAAAGGTATGACGAGCATCGAGCCAGCCGTGGTTGGCATGCCCCCGGTCGGCATTTTTTCGGATCGTGATCATAATTTCTCCTCGCCCGGATGATATCTCACACGCAGCCAGGCGTTGCGAGCCGCGCCATGCGCAGCATCAGGTTTTCAAGTGATTACCCGCCATGTGGCGTTCGAATGGCTTATTGAAAAGACCGCAAATCCGCCACCACAATCACGAAACTGAGAGCACTCGCCGTCTTTTGCCAACGGTTCGCCGCAAGACCCGTTGCGAGAAAGGGCGGCGGCGGTCAGGGTTTCGAGCAAGAGGGCGAGACAAGTTGCGTAGCGCTAAGACGCTCCCCGGTGGGGCCGACATTAGACAACAACTCTTCCTCCCACTGCCCGGCCGATCAACCGGGCGCATTTATTTAAAAAGAAAAGGAGACAAAAACATGTCTGGAAACTCACACACCGAAAAAGGGTTTTTCACGGTCGCGAAGGCCGCCCTCATTGCTGGCGGCGCCATGCTGGCGTTCACAGCCGCAACGCCGGCGGCGGTTGCTGGCGACATCAGCAGCATCAGCATTGACGGGTTGAATTTTGATTTTGACAACGAAGACTTGCTTCAATCGCTGATTGAAATGGATGCGGATGATATCGCCGAGATGCGCGAAGAACTCGCCGAAGCGCGCGTGGAAATTCGCGATGCCATCGGTGAGATCGCTGAGGCCCGCGCCGAAGCTGAGGACTCGGACGAAGCCCGGGCGATCCTCGCAGTCGCGCTGAGCCAGGCCAGCAAGTCTGTTGAAGACTCGATCACCGAGGCCTTCGGCGAAGTCCGCGCTGAGCTTGACCGCGCTGAAGGCGAACTCAGCGGCATGAAGTCAACACTCAGTTCCGCGGAGTATGCAGAAACCAACGACTTGATTGCTTTCTTAAGATCGGAACTTGTTGAATTTGAAGTCGCGATTGCTGAGCTCGTCACCGCGATGAAAGCCTGACCAATTTCATTCGGATGGACTGCCTGATGAACGTCAGGCCGTCCATCCGGCCTTACGTCATAACTTCACGCTCTCAATGAAATCCGCGAAACGGCAGCGAGTCTGACCGCTGCAGCCAGTTTTCCGCCGGCCATTTCGCACTTCCTTCGACAATATGCAGGGTATAGGCGTGCCGTGGGTGCGCGGACCGGTTCGCATCACTCATATGCGGCGCGCGCCCATGAAAGACAACAAGATCACCGCGTCTTGCCGGCGCCGGGACAGGGTCAAAATCCGGAAAGGGCGATTGATTCAGCGTCACCATTTCCGCGCCGCCTGATGCCGTTCGCCGGTTTAGCTGACGAAGCGGCGCCTTGTGCGCGCCCGGCAAGAACCGCATGCATCCGTTTTCACCTGTTGCATCGTCAATGGCGAACCAAAACCCGATGCAGCTTTCCGGCCTCGTATAAATGAATGTCGAGTCCTGATGACAAACCACCTCGCCGCCAATGCCTGGCGGTTTGAAAATGTACATGGATTGCACAAGCTTCGGATCCCGGAACCCGAGTGACGCGACAAGCCGTTCAAGTTCTGGCGTACGGGAAAAGGCGTCAAAGATAGGATCAAGATCATGCATCGCGTGTCCGATCTTGTTGATGGAGTTGTGCTTCTCTTGACGTAGCCGCCCCGTCTCATCGAAAGCGTTCTCTTCAAAAAAGAACCGGGCAGCGCCGCCAGACTCCATGAAGTATGCATCGCTTTGCTGCGCATTGGTGAGCGTCGAAAAAACGCTCGCCCGTTCCGCCAGTTCAAACTCATCCACCAGCGCCAGCGCATGTGCGCGGAGTCTTTCACATGCTGCAGTTTCGGCAAAGCCGCGCAAGATCAACACACCCGCGTGTTCGAATGCATGACGCATCGCGTCGCTGAGCGAGCCGTCTTCAGTAGCAGAATATTCCGGAATGACATTGTTGTCAGGCATGATGTTCATCGCGCAATCATAATCGGTTTGGCCGGTATCAAACCCGAATTCCTACAAAGATCCTAGTCAACCGGTTTTACGACATTCTGCACTTCGGGCATGGTCCCCACAGGCGCAAAAATAATAATGGCGACCAACGCCAGTAACAGAGACAGCAATACCCCAATATTGATTTTTAAAGCCCGGCCGGCCTGCTTCTTTTCCAGCCAAGTTCGCGGACGAACGCCCTTGTAGGCATATACGACCTGCGCGGCGAGCATGACGCAAACAACATTGACCGTCAGCAGGAGCATGGCCCGCCCAAAATACCCGACCTCTCCCGCGCCCAGAAAAATGCCGGCGGCCGCTGCAGGCGGCAAGAGCGCCACCGCGACCATCACGCCCACTAGCGCTGCTGAAATGCCCGTAACAATCGAAAGGGCGGCGGCGACGCCGGCCGCAAGCGCCAGCACCACAGAATCCAACCCGGCAACGGTTCGGGACATTAATTCATTGCTGTCGGTGTTGACGCCGAGCGCCATCCCCATAGCCGCCGCAACAATGAACCCGACAGCAAGCCCGGCGGCGGCGTTCCTGCCTGCCCGGGAGAGCAACTTAAAGTCACCAAGCGCCACGCCAAGCGAAACCGCCAATATCGGCCCCAGCAACGGCGCAATCACCATGGCGCCGATTACCGCCGCAACATTGTCGGCGTGCAGTCCAAGCGCCGCCACGACGGTCGACGCCAGGGTCAAAACAAAAAAATCCGAACTGAGCGAGGCTCCTTTTGCGACATCGTCGTAAATCTCCTCCCGGAGAGCGCGCTTTTCCTTGCGTTCGGCCTCTTCGTTGACTTCCTCTTCGTCTTCCGGTTGCGGCGCTGTGGCTTCGACCGGCAACACAAGAATGCGCCAATTGTCTTTGTTGCTGCAAATTTCCTGAAGCTTATCGACGAGATCTTGTGCTCCGCCCTCGGCAAAGAAAGCACGCAACACCATGCACCCATCTTCTTCAGCGGGCGAAAATCGAAAATGCGTTGGGTTGGCGTCTTCAACCGCCTTTTTTGTGGCTTCTTTTTTGTCTGCCGGAAAAATCGCCTCGATGAGCCGCATGAATTACTTCCGCCGCCAGGTTGCGCCGTCAGGACCGTCTTCAATAAGGATTCCGTCCGCCGCCAATTGATTGCGAATCTCATCGCTACGCCTAAAGTCCTTGGCTTTTCGCGCTTCACCTCGTTCAATCAGCAGCGCCTCGATCTGTGCATCCGAGGGGCCGTCGGCGCTGACACCCTTAAACCATTCAGATGGAGCCACATGGAAGAAGCCGAGCAACCGACCGGCGTTGCGCAGACGAGTAATGGCGTTGGTGCGCGCATCACCTTCCATTTGGCTGGCGATATCCCGGATCTCATGGAGACCCGCATAGGCTTCCGGTGTGTTCAAATCATCTTCCAGTTTCAATACGAGGCTCTCTGGCGGCAAATCGGTTTCTTCCGAAAATTCGATTTCATCCAACAGCCGATAGAACCTGTCGAGCTGCTTTTTCGACTGACGGAGCAGCTCTTCTGTCCATTCCAGCGGCTGGCGATAGTGGGCGGAAAGAAGCGCCCAGCGGATGACTTCGCCATGCCAGTCCTTCAACAGATCATGCGCGAGCACCACATTGCCCAGCGACTTTGACATCTTATCGCTCCCCATACGGAGGAAGCCATTGTGCATCCAGTAGCGGGCGAGCGGCGCGCCGTCATGGGCGCAGGCGCTTTGGGCGATTTCATTTTCGTGGTGAGGAAAGCGTAAATCCTGACCGCCACCATGAATGTCGATGGTACGGCCAAGCTCGCTTTCGATCATCACAGAGCATTCCAAGTGCCAGCCAGGGCGGCCTCGACCCCAGGGGCTTTCCCATCCGGGCTCATTTTCGTTTGACGGTTTCCACAAAACAAAATCCGCAGGGTTTTTCTTGTAAGGCGCAACTTCGACTCGGGCGCCGGCAATCATCTCGTCACGGTCAACGCCGGAAAGGCTCCCGTACTTTTCATAGGCGTCGATGGAAAACAGCACATGGCCTTCCGCCTCGTAAGCAGCGCCTTTTTCAATGAGGGTTTCCATCATGGCGATCATCGGTGCGATATGGTCGGTCGCAGCGGGCTCCACGGTCGGTGGTAGAACTCCAAGGGCGCTCGTATCGTCGCGATAGATTCTGGCGAATTTTTCCGTGATAGCGGAGATCGGTTCGCCGCTCTCCTGCGACGCTTTGATGATCCTGTCATCAATGTCGGTGATGTTGCGGGC
Organism: uncultured Alphaproteobacteria bacterium; assembly: GCA_942492295.1. Taxonomy (GTDB): domain Bacteria; phylum Pseudomonadota; class Alphaproteobacteria; order Caulobacterales; family Parvularculaceae; genus Hyphococcus. Next base: position 252,067 of record CALODW010000011.1, on the reverse strand, counting down.
ATAAACCACATGCGCCGCGCCATAACGATGACGTAACATCCGGTGAAGCAAGTCAAAGACTACCGCCGCCCGGGCATTGCCTATATGCGCATAGGAGTAGACTGTCGGCCCACAGACATAGAGCGTCACCCGTTTCGGGTCCGCAGGCTCAAAAATGCGCTTTTCGCGCGCCAAGGTGTCGTAGATTGTCAGCGCCATCGGTGTTCAGTTCTCCTTGCCTCTTTTGCTAGCCCTCCCCGGCGGGCGACGCAACAATTGACGGTGGTGCGAGTTTACGCCTTATTTCATTGCTGATTTCCGGGACGGTGGCTGCTAGGTAGTCCCCATGACAAACGAAACATTCTCAGCCCCCGGCGCCGTCACTGGCGCTATTGAGGAGACCAGCACCTTCGCCCCGCGATTCGCAGACGACGGCCTGATTCCTGTCGCGACGACCGACAACGCGTCGGGGAAACTCCTCATGCTGGCCTATATGAACGCCGCTGCGCTGGCGAAGACCATTGAAACGGGCGAGGCTTGGTACTGGTCGCGCTCACGCGGCGAACTCTGGCGTAAAGGCGCGACGACCGGCAACACGCAATCCGTTGTTGAGATCCGCACCGATTGCGATCAGGACGCGATAGAGCTGGTGGTCGAACAAGCGGGCCCGGCGTGCCACACCAACCGGCGATCCTGTTTTTATCGGGTAGTCTCATCAAAAGATGGCCTGACAATGAAGCCTTAGGCGCCTCCTCCCCTCGTGAGGGCCTGTGAGCTAAGCGTGCGTTGAACCTAGGCGCTGCACCGCCCAGTTCTAAGCGAAGTCAATTCACCTGAAAGATGTACTCATGGCGCGCGCCTATTCTGAAATCGCCTTCACCAACGCCGTCCTCGAAAAACAGAACGAGTTCGGGTCCGCCGGAGGGTATGCAAAATTCCTCGCCCCAGGGGTAGAACGTAATGACTCCCTTACAGAAGATGAAAACGCCTTCATCGCAGCGCGCGACGGATTTTATCAGGCCACGGTATCGGAGACGGGATGGCCGTATGTGCAATTTCGTGGCGGACCGCGAGGATTCGTCAAAGTGCTCGACGAAAAAACGCTTGCTTACGCTGACTTTCGAGGCAACCGCCAGTATTTGAGCGTCGGCAATCTTTCCCGCAATGATCGCATTTCACTTTTCTTCATGGACTACCCAAACAGGCGGCGGCTGAAACTGCTGGGTCGCACGAGACTAATTGACATCAAAGATGACCCGACCCTGGTCGCACGCCTCACGGACCCGGACTATAATGCCCGTCCCGAACGCGCCGTTATTATTTCACTTGCAGGTTTTGATTGGAATTGTCCGGCGCACATCCCCCAGCGCTTTACCGTTGAGGAACTTGAACCGTCGATAGCCACCCTACACGGTGAACTTACTCGCCTCAAAGCAGATAATGCCGAATTGGAAAGAGCGAACGCAGCGCTGAAGGCGAGGCTGCAATCCGCGCCCTAACCCATGCCGCCAACACCTTCGTTGCGGCTGTGCTTTCGCTCGTCTTGAATGTGCGTCCAGATGGCGAGTCCGATCCAAGCGCCATGAAAGAGAGCGCCGAACGCAAAGATAATAGCACCCGGAAATGGCCCTACCGTCATTCGGGCTAAGAATTCCGGAAAAGTTGATAGCGGCTCAGGATGAATAATAATTTTTCCGGCGTAAGCGATCGCTTGAAAACTGAATATCCACATATAGTTGCGGCGAAGACGTCGGCCCATGGCCCGCCAAAAGCCAATATGATATTGCGGCGTCATGTAGTCATTCGCCAGCACATCTTGCCATTCGCCGGGTTCCGGACGCGTCGAGCGAAACAACATGGGCGCGTAAAAATTTGTCTCTATCCAGCGGCATCGCGCGCGCCAGACATTGAAGAATCTGTATCGCCGCGACTCCAGAATCAAAAACATCGAAATCAGGATGCCCACGAGCAGCAACGGGAGCGGCGAAGCGGTTGGGGAGGCGTAAGTCACCGAAAGGGCGATACCGAGGGTGACGACCGACCAGTTCGTTGTGTTGTCGAGCCGGGTGCGCCAAATGGTTGAGCGATAAACCTCGCCGCGATACAGGTGCGCGAGCGCGCCGATTTCGGCGTTATCGAATTCGTTCCCCGTCCCGCCTGGGGGCGATTCCCAGTTTTGCCAGTCTTTTCGATCCACCTTTGCATTCTCGTCCTATTTGCCGGTCCGATACAAGCAGCCCCACGCAATCAGGCGAGAGAATAGCTCGACAGATCGGGGCAAACCGCATACCGGAGGGTTGAGCCCTTCCATGACAAAAAAACCAACCATCCCCAACACTCTCACCTATGGCGCCATCTTGCGCCTCGCCTGGCCTGCGTCCGTCGCCGCATCGGTAACGCCGTTGCTGGGCGCCATCGACGTCTGGGCGCTGGCGCAGTCGACGCGCCCCCTGGACATAGCCGCCGTTGGGCTGGGTGCAGTGATCTTCTCGCTCGCCTATTGGACGTTTGGGTTTATCCGCATGAGCGTCGCCGGACTAACGGCGCAGGCCGCCGGCGCTGAAGATGAAACGGAAGCACGGGCGGCGCTGGCGCGGGGCGGCGTCATCGGCGGCGGCATCGGTTTGGCGCTTGTCGCCTTACAAATTCCTATCGGGATTGTCGCTTTCAAACTTCTTGGTACGGGATCGGAGGCCAGCGTCGAGACACTCGCCGCCGGGCGCGACTATTTCGATATCCGCATTTGGGGGGCGCCGTTCGCACTCGCCTCCTACGCTGCATTCGGCTGGCTCACGGCCCGTGGCCGCACCGACTACCTGATGGCCGCGAGTGTCATCATGACGGCGCTCAACATTGTGCTCGATTATTGCTTTGTGGTTGGCCTTGGATGGGGCGCGTCTGGTGTGGCCGCCGGTACGCTCATCGCCGAAATCGTCGGGTTCATTGCGGCGTTCGGGTTTGTTCTCCTTGTGTTGAGAGATCACGGCGGCATCGGCGCCAGTTGGCGCGTAGAGGAATTCTTCAAAGCATCCCGATTAAAAAGAACCATCACAATCAATTTGGATATCTTTGTTCGCACGCTGTTGCTAGCGTTCTGTTTTGCCTGGTTCGTTCAGCGCGGCGGCGCTTTTGGCGATGCAACGCTGGCGGCCAATCAGGCGCTCTTGCAATTGTTCCTGCTCACGGGGCTCGCATTAGATGGCACAGCCATCGCCGCCGAAACTCTTGTGGGACAAGCCATGGGTGCGCGCAATAAAGAAAGCGCGCGAGAACGCTACGCCATCGCGGTAAAGCGCACTTTTATCTTAGCGGTCGGAGGATCGATAGCATTCGTCGCATTCTACGGGCTTGCAGGCGATGCGTTGGTCGCACTCCTGACGCCAGAGGGCGCCATTCGTGCGGCGATCCAGACTTTCATGCCGTGGGTTATCATCAGTCCACTGATCGTTGTGGTGGGGTTTCAGCTAGATGGGATCTTTATCGGCGCCACGCGCTCACGGGAGATGCGCGATTCGATGATCGTTTCCACGATTATCTTTATTCCCATATCACTATGGCTGGCGGCGCAATTTGGCAATCACGGGCTGTGGGCGGCGTTTTCAATATATTTTCTGGTACGTGCGGCAACACTTGGACTCTGGCTGCCGCGTATTCGGAAATCATTTGACAGCTAGCGGTCGCTTGCGCCCACTGCCGCAGAAATCGATTGCAACCCATCCGCCTTCAGGAAAGCGGGCAACTCCTTCAAAATGCGTGACGGCAAGGACGGCCCTTCATAAACCAGCGCTGTGTAAAGTTGCACCAATGACGCCCCGGCGAGAATTTTTTCGTAAACATCACGTGCGGAACCAACACCGCCAACGCCAATGAGCGGGATGCGTTTGCCGATATGCCGATAGAATTCCTTCAACAACGCCGTGGATGGCGCAAACAGTGGCGCACCTGAGAGCCCCCCGGCCTCGTTAACGCCGTCGCTACGCAAGGTGGTTGACCGCGCGATCGTTGTATTGGAAACAATCAATCCGTCGATAGAAAGCGCCATCGCCACATCAGCTATATCGGCTTTGTCTTCATCCGTGATATCCGGTGCGATTTTCAAAAACACCGGCGTTCCTTTCGCAGAAGAGTCGCGCGCTACAAGCACGCGGCTCATCAGCGATTCAAGCGCTGATTTATCCTGTAACGCCCGCAAGCCGGGCGTATTTGGCGAGGAAATATTGACGGTGAAAAAGTCAACGAACCCTGCCAGGCTGGCGATGCCCTTCACATAGTCCTCGGCGCGATCATCACTGTCCTTGTTGGCGCCGAGATTGGCGCCGATCACGCCGGTTTTTGGCCGCACCTTCAACCGCGCCGCGACGGCGTCAAGACCGTCATTGTTGAATCCATAGCGGTTGATAATCGCGGCGTCCGCGCGCAACCGAAATACGCGCGGGCGATCGTTGCCCGGCTGCGGCCGTGGCGTCACGGCGCCGATTTCAACAAAGCCGAATCCAAGGTCCAGCGCAGCATTCGGCGCCTCAGCGTTTTTATCAAACCCGGCGGCGAGCCCCAACGGATTGGCAAACGCGATGCCAGCAACCCGCGTCGCCAACGCCGGTGCATGCATCACCGCTTTTGGCCCAAACCCCGCCTTCAGCGCCTGAACCGTCAACCTGTGCGCCGTTTCGCCATCCAGCGCACCCATGGCCTTCGCACCGAGGTCGGCGAGCACCATTGGCGTCCTCATAGATGTTCCCCAAAGGCGAACGAGCCTTGTTGACTCAACAACCGGATCGCAGCCGTCACGTAGTCGCGATTAAGTACGCCATAAAGGTGCGGAAAGGCCTCGCCACGCTTCGGCGCCAATTCAAATTTCACCAGCTCGGCAATTGGCGCCAACGGAATTTCCAGCGCCAACAGGTCCGTCGTGCCGGCAAAGTGCAGATTCGCTGTCTCCAGCACCTGCTCTCTGGTGGAAAGATGAAAATATCCGTCCCGCTCGTCGATCTCACGCTTCGGCAGGGCGCCACTGTCCAAAGCGGCCGCCCATTCCGCGGCGGTCGCCAATCGATAAACGACATCAGGTGTGGATTTCGAAGACATGAGAACGCCCTAGCGCTCTCCGGTTGCAAGGTCCAGCGCCTTAAAGGCCTGACAGTAGACAGGCGCCGCCAAACCAAGCCTAATGCCGCCCCATGAAACCGATCCGAATCATTCTTGGCCTGTTGTTCGCCGGCGCTGCAGGCGCGGCGTCGCAATATTACGGTCTTCCCCGAGAAATCATCGCCACTATCGCCATCACCGCGCTCACCGCATTCTGGTGGGTAAGCGAGGCGCTGCCCATCCCGGCAACATCACTTGTCCCCTTTGCCCTGTTTCCGCTTGCGGGCGTACTCGATCAGCGCGAGGCGGCCGCCGCGCTCGGCAGTTATGTGATTGTTTTGCTGATGGCGTCTTTCATGCTGTCCAAAGCACTGGAAAAATCCGGCGCGCACGAACGGCTGGCGCTCTACATGATCAATCTAGTTGGGACATCCGGCCGAAGGCTGGTCATCGGTTTCATGTTCGCCGCCGCCATTCTTTCCATGTGGATTTCCAACACGGCGACGACATTGATGCTGGCGACCATGGCGTTGGCGATTCTGGCGCGTTCAGACAATCCGAAACTCGCAGTCCCCCTGCTTCTCGGTATTGCGTATGCTGCGTCGCTCGGCGGCACGGCGACGCTCATTGGCACGCCACCCAATCTCATATTCGCCGACAACTATTTTAAAGCGACCGGGGAGGAATTTTCGTTCGCTCGTTGGATGACAATCGGCCTGCCGATAGTCGCGATCGGCGTGCCTATAATCGGGCTGTGGCTGACGCGCTCCATGGGCGGCGTAGCGACGCCCGCGCTGCGAGACCCTGGTCCCTGGCGCACCGAAGAAAAGCGCACGCTCATTGTGTTCGCCATAGCAATCGCTTTGTGGATTACGCGTGTTGAACCTTTTGGCGGCTGGTCGGGCGCACTGAATATGGGCGATGCGGGGGATTCCACCGTCGCCGTGTTCGCCGTCTTGCTGATGTTTGTCATTCCCAATGGAAAAGGAAGTGGATTGCTGGATTGGAAAACAGCAAACGATATCCCGTGGGGAATGCTTTTACTATTTGCCGGCGGCATCTGTATCGCCAGCGGATTTCGCGCCAGCGGGCTTGATGCGCTTATCGGTGAACAACTAACTGATCTCACCAACGCGCCTGTGTTCTTGATGATGCTGGGTCTGTGTCTGTCAGTGACGTTCCTCACGGAAATAACATCAAACACCGCGACGGCGAACCTGTTGATGCCGCTTCTTGCGGCGGTTGCGGCGGGTACCGGCATTGCACCCGAGTTGCTGATGATCCCGGCCGTCATCTCTTGTTCATGCGCTTTTATGCTGCCGGTGGCGACGGCGCCGAACGCCATTGTTTACGGTACCGGGCGCGTGTCCATCGGGCAGATGGCGCGTGAAGGTGTGATGTTGAACATTATTGTCGCCGTGATCGTCTCCAGTATGTGCTGGGTCCTGCTGCGATGAAAACAATATTAGCCGGTGCTGCTTATTTTGTTGCTATTTTTTCGCTTGGTTTTGTTTTGGGCGTGCTGCGCGTTCTTATCCTAGAGCCGCTTGCCGGCGAACTCGCGGCGATGTTGATTGAATTGCCTTTCATCCTTGCCGCAAGCTGGATGCTGTGCGCAGCGATCACCAATAGATTCGACATTCCACGCTCTCTGCCCGAGCGCTTCATGATGGGCGCGACGGCGCTCACCTTGCTTATGGCCGCTGAATATTTCCTTGCGCGCTACGGATTTGGCAGACCCACATCAGACCAGCTTCGTGACGCAGCCAGCGTCTCAGGCGCTATTGGCTTGGCTGGTCAGATTGTCTTTGCGATGTTTCCGCTAATTCAAATTCACGCGCGCCGATAAGCGTTGATCAGGCCGCCCCATCAACCGTCATGTGACGGGCGCGCGCCGAATGATCGATCGCCTGAGCGCCTTCATCCGGCACGTTGAGCGCATTACGGATGAGCTCCAGCACGCGAATTTCGGTGACGTCGAGGTTCTCATCAGCGGTGATCACATCCACCACCGCCGCATACGCCGTTTCACAAAGATGCGCAGGCAGCACTTTCGCCGCCGCCTCGAGCACTTTGTGCAGCCCGCCGTCAGACGACATCAGCGCCCCGCATCGCTCGGCGGTTTCCACCAGTCTTTGCTCATCCTCGTCGGAAAACAGCGGGAACGAACGCACCACACGGCCGATGGTGCGCAGCTCTTCATCCTTGATCGCGCCGTCCGAAGCGGACGCCAGCACCATCAGATAGATCACCGCTTCCTGCGGTGTAAGAGAAACGACGCCTTCGGCACCCATAATGCGCTCCTTTGCCTGTACGCGCGCGGAAGCTAGCCGCGCGCCGGACAAACAGCAACCGGGACCCCAGAATGTTGTTTTCACGCCGGTAGCGATTGACCCCGCGGATGCGAAGGTTAAACCTCCGGCGTTTCAAAACATCCGGAAGCCCCTTCATGACCGCTTTACAGATCAAGAATTTCACCGCTGATGATGCGCTTGCCGCAAAGACCTGGCCGTTTCAGGAAGCCAAAGGTCTGATCAAGCGCCTGGAACGGGTGAATAAAGACGGCCCGGTCGTATTCGAAACCGGATATGGCCCGTCCGGACCGCCGCATATCGGCACTTTTGGCGAGGTCGCGCGAACGACCATGGTGCGCCGGGCGTTTGAATTGCTGACAGGGCGCGAAACCCGCCTCATCGCTTTTTCCGATGATATGGACGGCATGCGCAAATTTCCGCCGCAAGCGCCGAACCAGGACATGCTTTCCCAGCATTTGCAAAAGCCGCTGACCGATGTGCCCGATCCATGGGGCAGTCACGAAAGCTTTGCCCATCACAACAACGCCAAATTGCGCGCGTTCCTCGATGAGTTTGGCTTCGACTATGAATTTATGTCGTCCACAACCTGTTATCGGTCGGGCCAATTCGACGAAACGCTGCTGCGGGTGCTCGAACGCTACGATGCGGTGATGGACATCATCCTGCCGACGCTGGGCGAAGAGCGGCGGGCGAGTTACTCGCCAATTCTCCCCGTGTCGCCGACTACCGGCCGCGTGCTCTACGTTCCTATGCTGGAGATAGACGCTGGCAAAGGCGAGGTCGTATTCGAAGATGAGAACGGCGAGAAAATTCGCAACTTCGTTGGCGGCGGCAATACCAAGCTGCAATGGAAAGCCGACTGGGCTGGACGCTGGTACGCTTTAGGCGTCGATTATGAGATGTCCGGCGAGGATTTGACCGAATCCGTGCGGCTTTCAAACCGCATTGTTAAGGCGCTCGGCGGAGAACCACCGGCTGGTTTCAACTATCAGCTTTTCCTCGACGAAGACGGAAAGAAAATCTCCAAAACCAAGGGCAACGGCATCGCCATTGAAGAATGGCTCACCTACGCCTCGCCGGAGAGCCTGGCGCTTTATATGTTCCAGAACCCGAAAGCGGCGAAGAAGCTCTATTTCGATGTCATCCCGAAAATCGCCGATGAATATTGGTCGCATCTGGAAAAATACGCCGGGCAGGATGGCGCCAAAGCGCTGGACAACCCCGCCTGGCATATTCACGAGGGCAAGCCTCCGGCCATTATGCCACCTGTCAATTTCGCCATGCTGCTCAACCTGGTCAACGCAACCGGCGGCGCTGACGAAGACGTGCTGCGCGGTTTCATCAAGAAATATCGGCCCAATGCGTCTGACGAAGAATGCGCTGCTGCGGAAAAGATGATCACCTTCGCCGGCCGGTATTTCGAAGCCTTCATCAAGCCCAACAAGAAATTTCGCGCGCCGGTGGAAAAAGAACGCGCGGCGCTCGCCGCGCTTTCAGCCCGCCTTGCCCAAATTGGCGAGGATGGCAGCGAGGATGACTATCAAACAGCGGTTTTCGATGCGGGCAAGGCGCAGGCGTTCGAAAACATCCGTGACTGGTTCAAAGGCATCTACGAGGTTGTTTTTGGGCAAGAAGCGGGGCCGCGCATGGGGCCCTTCGTAAAAATCTACGGAGCGGCGGCCACTGCGAAGCTGATTGACGATGCGCTTGAGCGCACCTGATTCGAACTGCGTGGCGAAAAAAAGACTTACTACCCCGGCAAAATTTTTTGCCCTAGAAATTTAGCGCTCGGCAATGATGATTGCTAAGGGGTAAATTTTTTCGGCGCTAACTGCGCGAAAGCGCTAATGAATATCCTACAATCGCACTCCATTTGCGCCGTGTTGGCAGATCATTCTAATCGCCGAAAAATATAAACAAGCGCGTGGAAAGAATGCGGCGGAAATTGGGCCGGGTTCGGAGCAATTTAATTATCGCAATGCAATGCAATTGATGTTACATTATTCAAACACAAACTGACAATACGAAACGAAATGTTAGGGGCCTTTCGGTTAACCTTATTTCGCGCGCCAAATCGGCCGCGAAAAGAGCGGTTTATTGAAAGACAGCCGGTTGGACGTCGCCCGAGATATAAGGTGGCGCTTTGTAGTACGGAGTAGCGCGGGTAGAGGCTTTAACAACGACGGACTGAGATATGTCGAGCTGCATTCACGAAGAAGCGATGAAAACAAGGTTCGCCGAACCTTGCACGCTTTCTTCTGCGCTCAATATCAGTAGGGACCGCTGTTTATCGCTGCCGCCCGGTCAGTTTTTCAAAGTCGCCGATACGTTCGGTGCAAACAGTAAGTATGAGGCGGGGCGTTGGGCGAAAGCCGGGCGCCTTTTTTTGTTTCAATCAGCGGGAAAGCCTTTGGCGGGCAAGTAACAAGGTGAGCGTGCGACCATGACCGATCAAAATCTCGATGTCTTCGACGTGTTTTCCGAGGGCTATACTAAAGTCAAACAGGAGGCCATGAGCCTGCGCGATTATCTGCTCGCGGCGCGCGACGATTCGATGCTTTACGCCTCGCCCGCTGAACGCATGGTCAAGGCAATCGGTGAGCCTACGCTGGTGGATACGTCGAAAGACCCGCGATTGGCGCGCATCTTCTTCAACCGAACCATCCGCCATTACGACGCCTTTGAAGGCTTTTTCGGGATGGAAGACACGATTGAGCGGATCGTTTCGTTTTTCCGGCACGCGGGCCAAGGCTTAGAGGAAAAACGTCAAATCATTTACTTGCTCGGTCCGGTGGGCGGCGGGAAATCCTCGCTCGCCGAACGTTTGAAGGACTTGATGGAAACTTATCCCATCTATGTGCTGAAAGCTGGAAACGAGATTTCCCCCGTTTTTGAAAGTCCGCTCGGCCTGTTCCAATCGGAAGAGCTGAAAAGCCTGCTGGACGACAAATACGGTATCGAAAAGCGCCGGCTCGACGGGTTGATGAGCCCATGGGCGGTGAAGCGGCTCGATGAGTATGGCGGCGATATCTCGAAGTTTGAGGTCGTCCGTCTGTTCCCGTCCAAACTGCGCCAGATCGCTGTTTCCAAAACCGAACCGGGCGACGAAAACAATCAGGATATCTCTGCGCTGGTTGGCAAGGTCGATATCCGCAAGCTGGAGCATTTCAGCCAGGACGACAGCGACGCATATTCGTACTCAGGCGGCCTTTGCCGCTCGAACCAGGGACTGCTTGAGTTCGTGGAAATGTTCAAAGCGCCGATCAAGGTGCTGCATCCCCTGCTGACCGCAACGCAGGAAGGAAATTATATCGGCACTGAAGCGCTCGGGCCTATCCCATTCAACGGCACCATTCTCGCCCACTCCAACGAGAGCGAATGGCAGCAGTTCCGCAACAACAAGAATAACGAGGCCTTCCTCGACCGCATCAATGTGATCAAGGTGCCTTATTGCCTGCGCGTCACCGAAGAGCAGAAAATCTATGACAAGCTCTTGGCGCATTCGGAACTGGCCAACGCTAACTGCGCACCGGAAACGCTTGACCTTCTGGCACGCTTTTCGGTGCTGACCCGCCTGCGTGAACACGAGAACTCAAACCTTTACTCCAAGTTGCGCGTCTATGATGGCGAGAAACTGAAAGACACCGATCCGAAAGCGAAAACGCTTCAGGAATATAAAGACGCCGCCGGCATCGACGAAGGCATGGACGGCATCTCCACGCGTTTCGCATACAAGGTGTTGTCAGAGACGTTTAACTTCGACACGGAGGAAGTCGCCGCTGACCCCGTACACCTGATGTATGTGCTGGAACAAACCATCAAGCGCGAACAATATCCGGATGAGACCGAGAAACTCTATCTGGACTTTATCAAATCCGATCTTTCCGCTCGTTACGCCGATTTTATTGGCAAGGAAATCCAGAAAGCCTATCTCGAAAGCTATTCGGAGTACGGTCAGAACCTGTTCGACCGATACATCGCCTATGCCGACGCCTGGATCGAAGATCAGGATTTCAAGGACGCCGATACCGGACAATTGCTCGATCGTGCGACACTCGATCAGGAGCTTTCCAAGATCGAAAAACCGGCTGGCATCGCCAACCCCAAAGACTTCCGCAATGAAGTTGTAAAGTTCGCCCTGCGTGCACGGGCGAACAATGAGGGAATGAACCCGAAATGGACGTCTTATGAGAAACTGCGCAATGTCATCGAAAAGCGCATGTTCTCACAGGTTGAAGATTTGCTCCCCGTGATCTCCTTCGATTCGAAGAAAGACAGTGAGACCGAAGCCAAACACGAAAACTTCGTCAGCCGCATGACCGAACGAGGCTATACCGCCCGTCAGGTCCGCCGGCTCGTCGAATGGTACATGCGCGTTAACAAGGCGGGATAAGAGGTTGTAGGTTGTAGTGTGTAGGTTGTTCGATCAAACTCCTACAACCTGCCACCTGCAAGCTACAAACTCATATGAATTCGTTTCACTTCATCGACCGGCGCAAGAACCCCAAGGGTAAGTCCATTGGGAACCGTCAGCGCTTCCTGAAACGCGCCAAGGCGCAAATCAAGGAAGCGGTGAACAAGTCTCTGCGCGACCGCTCCATGAAGGAAATCGACAGGGGCGAGAAAATTTCGATCCCGTCGAAGTCGACGGCGGAGCCGAAATTCACCCATGACCGGGAAAAGGGCGCGCGCGAGGCGGTGCACCCCGGCAACAAGGAATTCACCACCGGAGACAAAATCAAAAAGCCGCCAAAGGGCGCGGGCCGAGGCAAAGGCAAGGAAGCGAGTGACTCTGGTGAAGGCGAGGATTCGTTTCAATTCACGCTGACGCAGGACGAATTTCTCGACATCTTCTTTGAAGATCTGGAGCTGCCCAATCTCGTCAAGCGTTCCCTAAAAGAGATCAAAGCCTACGCCTTTAAGCGTGCCGGAATCACCGTGGCGGGCTCGCCCACCAACATGAATCTGATCCGCACCATGCGCAACGCCCATGGCCGGCGCCTCGCCCTGAAGCGTCCGTCAACGCGCGAAATGAACGCATTAAAAGAGCGACTCTTTCAGCTTGAACGCATCGCACAACCGGACGAGGCGGAAATCGTTGAAAAAAAAGACATCATCGCCAAGCTAGAAGCCATGGAGAAGCGGCGAAAATTCACGCCGTTTATCGACCCGCTGGATTTGCGCTTTAACGCCTATGAGCCGACGCCGGTGGAAACGACAGCGGCGGTGATGTTCTGCCTGATGGATGTTTCCGGCTCCATGGGCGAACGGGAAAAAGACCTCGCCAAGCGGTTTTACATGCTGCTCTATTTGTTCCTCAAACGCCGTTACGAGCGCGTGGAGGTGGTGTTCATCCGCCACACCCATCACGCCGAGGAGGTGGACGAGGAAACGTTTTTCTATTCGCGCCAGTCCGGCGGCACGGTGGTGTCGACCGCGCTTGAAAAAATGCTGGAAGTGCAAAAAGACCGTTTCCCGGCGCACGAATGGAACATCTATGTGGCGCAGGCCAGCGACGGATTTACCCAGTCCGGCGACGCCAAGCGCTGCGTTGAAATGCTGAACGAAGCGGTCATGCCAATCTCGCAGTACTACGCCTATATCGAAATCCTCGACGAGCGCGAGCTGGAGGTCTTCTCCGACGCCGACTCAGGCGCCGAACTCTGGCGCGCCTATCGCACATTTGCGCCCCAGTGGCCGAACTTTGCGCAGACGCGCATCGCAAGGCCGCAGGATATCTTCCCCGTCTTCCGCGAGCTGTTCGCCAAGAACGCGAAGGAGGCAGCGTGAGCGAAACTGCTTTCACTTCCCCCCTCCTCTATACCGAAGCCGATTGGGACTTCGAAACCCTGAAGCGCGTGCTTGATGCGATCGAGGACATTGCGCTGAATGACCTTGGCCTCAACGTCTATCCGAACCAGATCGAGATCATTGCTTCGGAGCAAATGCTCGACGCCTACTCCAGCCACGGCATGCCGCTGATGTACAAGCACTGGTCCTTTGGCAAGCATTTCGCCCGAGACCAGATGATGTACCAGAAGGGCTATTCCGGTCTCGCCTATGAGATCGTCATCAATTCCAACCCCTGCATCGCTTACCTCATGGAAGAAAACACCATGACCATGCAGGCGCTGGTGATGGCGCACGCATCCTTCGGGCATAATCATTTTTTCAAGAATAATTATCTGTTCCGGCAATGGACGGATGCTGACGGCATCCTCCCCTATCTCGAATTCGCCAAGAAATACATCGCCAAATGCGAAGACGAATACGGCCTCGAGGAAGTGGAGGCCGTTCTCGACGCGTCACACGCGCTGATGGATCAGGGCGTTTTCCGCTATAACCGCCCACCACGCCTGTCGGAGGCGGACCAACTTGCTAAAATTGCCGCGCGGGTCCGCCATGATGAAATCAATTTCAACGATATCTGGCGCACGCTGCCCAACGTGGAAGAACCCGACGACGAAAAAGAAGAGCGCCAGGCGGAAGTGCGCAACATCAAGCTGCCGGAAGAAAACCTGCTCTATTTTATAGAGAAGGCATCGCCGGTTCTTCGCCCATGGCAGCGCGAGCTGGTGCGCATCGTCCGCAACATTGCGCAATATTTCTATCCTCAAAAGCAAACCAAGGTCATGAACGAGGGCTGCGCGACGTTCGTGCATCATTACATCATGAATGCGCTTTATGATCGCGGGCAGATTTCCGAAGGCGCGATCATGGAGTTTCTCCATTCGCATTCGTCGGTTGTGTTCCAGCCGGAGTTTGACGATCCACGTTATTCAGGGATAAACCCCTACGCGCTCGGTTTCGCGATGATGGAGGACATCAAACGCATCTGCGAAGATCCGACGCCGGAGGACCACGAATGGTTCCCGGATATCGCCGGATCAAACGACTGGCGCAATGTGTTGAAAGACGCCTGGGAGAATTACCGCGATGAAAGTTTCATCCTGCAATATCTCTCGCCCAAGGTGATGCGCGACTTCCGCCTGTTCGCCATTGCGGACGATTCAGAAGAGAATCACGTGGAAATTTCCGCAATTCACGATGATCCCGGCTTCCGCCGCGTGAAGGCGCAGCTATCCTCAATGTATGATCTCGGCATGCATGAGCCGAATATTCAGGTGGTCGGCGCCGACCTTGAAGGCGACCGGGAGCTGAAACTGCGTCACACGATCCACAATGGCCGGACTTTAAGCGACAAGACAAAAGACGCTGTGCTCACCCATATCGAAACCCTGTGGGGGTATGAGGTGACGCTGGTTGAGGAAGAGGCCTAGTCTTTTTTGTTGTCGCGCCCAAAGTTCGGCGCATCCATTTCCTGGCCGGCATCGACAATCGCCCGGCGTAACGACCGCCCGCGCGCGAACGCGTCTTCCAGCGCCTTGCCATCGCCCCAGCGGATCGCCCGCTGCATGACGGCGAGTTCTTCTGAAAACCGGCCCAAGACTTCCAGCACCGCGTCCTTGTTGGTCAAAAATACGTCCCGCCACATAATCGGATCGGAGGCCGCGATACGGGTGAAATCGCGAAAACCACCGGCGGAATATTTAATCACCTCGCCATGAGCAACCGACTCCACGTCATCGGCGGCGCCGACAAGCGTGAACGCGATCAAGTGTGGCAAGTGGCTGGTGACGGCGAGCGCCAGATCGTGATGGGCGGCGTCCATCACCTCAACCTGCGCGCCGACGCCCGCCCACAGGGCTTCGGCTTTGGCTACCGCCGCTTTATACGCGTCATCAACACGCGTCAGCGGCGTTAAAATGCACCAGCGATCGTCGAACAACGTCGCAAAGCCCGCTTCAGGGCCGGACTGTTCGGTGCCGGCGACCGGATGGCACGGAACAAAGTGCAACCGATCAGGAAGCGCCGCCGCCGCATTCGTCACAGCTCCTTTGACCGAACCCACATCAATGATCAGAGCGCCGTCCGCCGCCGCAGCGCTCAACGCGCCACAGACGTCCGCGATAGCGCCAACAGGGGTCGCGAGAACAATCAGATCGGCTTCTGTTACGCCAGCTGCAATGTTGGTATCACTACTGTCGATCACGCCGAGCCCTTTTGCACGCTCCAGCACATCGGCGTCGCGATCAACGCCGATGATTTCCGCCGCCAGCCCACGTTCTCGCATGGCGCGCGCGAAGGATGATCCGATAAGGCCCACACCGATGATGCAGGCGCGGTTAAACTTTACTTTTTCAGTCACGGGAAAACTTTTCGGTTAGCAAATCAACAAGTTTGCGGTTCGCTTCGCGGGTTCCGATGCTGATCCGCAAATACGCGCTCAGCCCGTATGGGTGCATCTCACGAACGATAACGCCATTTTCTTTCAGATAGCGGAGGATATCATCGGCGTTACAGCCTTGCGCCGCCGGAAATTTCACCAGGATGAAATTGCCGAAGCTCGGCGTATATTCCAGCCCCATACCGTCAATCTGCTGCTGCAGGAAGTCCCGCTCCTCACGGTTGTGCGCCCTGTTTCGATCAATGAATTCCTGATCTTCCAGCGCCGCAATTCCTGCTGCCTGCGCCGGCCCTGTCACGTTAAACGGGCCCCGGATACGGTTTAAGACATCCGCCACTGCTGGCGGGCAATAACCCCAGCCGAGGCGCAACGACGCCAATCCGTAAATCTTTGAAAATGTCCGCGTCATGACGACATTTTCACATTCCTCAACCAGCCGGGCGCCGGCGTCATAATCCATTTCTTTCATGAACTCCGCATAGGCCGCGTCAATGACCAGCAAAACATCCTCGCGAAGCTCCTCGCGCAAACGGCGAACATCCAAATCGGGGATGTAGGTGCCTGTCGGATTGTTCGGGTTGGCGAGGAAAACAATCCGCGTGCGATCATCGACAAGGTCAAGCATAGCGTCGATATCCGCCGTCATGTTGGTCTCTGCCGCGAACCGTGCTTCGGCCCCGCAGGACAGGGCAGCCAGCTTGTAGACGAGAAAACCATGGGCGGACTGAACGATATTATCGCCTTCCCCCGCATAGGCGCGTGTCAATAGCTGCAAGATCTCGTCTGATCCAGCGCCGCACACGATACGCGCAGGATCAAGGCCATAGGTCTCGCCGATTTTTTCACGCAACGCCGAGGCGCCGCCATCGGGATAGAGATGCAATTGCGCGGCGGCGATTTCATGCGCGGCACGCGCTTTCTCGCTCATGCCAAGGGCCGACTCGTTCGAGGACAGCTTGTAAATCTTATTCGCGCCCGGCGCTGATGAAGATCCGCCCACATAGGGTGAAATATCGAGTATGCCGGGGCGGGGCGTCGGAAGCGACATCGGGTTTTTCCTGAGCTAGGTGCGCCCGCGATATAGCGACCTCTTTATGCCTCACGCAACCAGCGAGCCGCTATGAGGGAGTATTGCCGAGTTTATTCCCCCGCATCACACGCGGCGCGGGCTGTGGTGCGGCGATGACCGGACGGCGCACGCGAGCGCCCGCGCTGCGAATGAGCCCAACCGGCGCAAGCATGTCCTTTTGCGCCTCCAGCATCAAAACGCCGCCCAAACCGGGCCAAACGCGTGCGCCCGCGCGCTCCCATGCGCGCGCCGCCCTTAGCAGCAATCTTGAGCGAAGCGGCGGAAAGAACAGCGCCGTATCCCATTTTGACGGACGGAACATCGCTTCCTGCAGCAACCCTTCCAGGCGGCGCTTGAGATAGGGCCGACCAGCGGCAAATGGCGTTGTATCGATGACGGACCACAGCCCGCGGCGATGCGCGACGACAATAATCACTCGTCCGTCATCTTTCAGTACTCGCCACACTTCCCGCATCATCCGATGAGGCGCGGGCGCCTCTTCCAACCCATGAACGATCAGCAGGCGGTCGAGGCTCGCATCGGGCAATGGCCACTCCTGCTCACCGGCGAGACAGGCGGCGTTGGCGCCGCCCTGCGGCCAGCGGATAACCCCCTGGCCACCGGGAGCCAGGGATATGCGCTTTTCTGCGCCAGTAAATAATTCGAGATAGGGGTTTGCGTATCCAAACCCGCAAATGGAAAGTCCTGCGCCATCTCCCCAAATCTCTGTCAGACGGGCGGAGATCGCTTCGCGCGCCGTTGCTCCGAGGCGTGATGCGTAAAACTCAAAGTAATCAAGAATATCTGTTCGCATAAGCGCGCGGTTGCGACCGTTCGTTTGCCTCGACTTCTCGTTTTGTTATGCTCGTGACCGCAACGTTTGAAAAGGCGGATCTTGTGACGCTTGAAATTCGGCAGTTTCCCTGTCTATCGGACAATTACGGATTTCTGATCCGGGATCAGGAATCCGGCGCGGTGGCGACGATCGACACGCCGGACGCCGAAGAAATCAATCGCCGCCTTGATGCAGCTGGCTGGCGCCTCACCCATATCCTCAACACCCACCATCATTTCGATCACGCGGGCGGAAATCTGGCGCTGAAAGAAATGTGGAATTGCGAGATTATCGGCCCGCGCGCAGAGGCGACACGCATACCCGGCATTGATCGCAAGGTTGGCGATGGCGATATCGTGACGCTCGGCGCCACAACGGCGCAAGTGTTCGACACGCCCGGTCACACGCTGGGACATATCATTTATTACTTCGCCGAGGACGGGGCGGCCTTCGTGGGCGATACGATTTTCGCCATGGGTTGCGGCCGCCTGTTTGAAGGCACGCCCGCCCAAATGTGGCATTCCCTGCAGAAAATCACGGCTTTGCCTGCAGAAACGAAACTCTACTGCGCTCATGAGTACACCAAGGCCAATGCGGCGTTCGCGCGCTCCGTCGACCCCGAAAATGCGGCGTTACAGAAACGCTCCGCAGACGTGGAGGCGTTGCGCGCCCGGAACACGCCAACCGTGCCAACAACCCTGGCGCTTGAATTGGCGACAAACCCGTTTCTCCGGGCGGGGGACATCGCTTTGCAAAAAACCGTCGGTCTGGAAGGCGCTAGCCCGGTTGATGTTTTTGCAAAAACGCGGGCGCTTAAGGATGCTTTTTAACGCTCACCCGGCGCTACACAGCAATCTTTTGTTCGATCAGCGTTTCTTCCACATAACCGCGCTTGGGAATGGAATACTTTCTGCAAAACCCGAGCAACAGATGAATTGCCTCGCTATTCGGCTCAGCGATGGCGGCGTTTTGAGACACAATCGACACCGCGGCTAAAATCCGGTCGTCTATCGAGATAATAGGGGCGGCGACGCTGTAACGTCCGGGCAAGATAACACTTTCGGAGGCGGCGTAGCCTACGCTCCTGATGTTTGAGAGTTTGCGGCGAACCGCCTCCATATCGACGGGACCATCGAACGATTTACCCTTGTTCATGCCACTCAATAACTCGTCGACAAATGACGGGTCAGCAAAAGCAAGAAACGCGAGTCCCGTTGCAGTAGTGAAGATCGGGAAGGCCACGCCCGGTCCCATCATCGCAGCAACCGGCGTCTTGCATCGTTCAAAACGGACGACCGTCGGGCCGAGATCGCTCCACACGGTCAGCACCGCGTCTACTTCGAGTTCCTCAACCAGCGCCGACAAACTATCCCCTGCGCGACTAACCACATCGACGCGATTCACTGCCGCCATGCCAAGACGCATGGATGTTACACCCAAATCGTAATGACCGGATTTATGCGCCTGATTAAGCAGACCGCACGCGCATAGGCTTTGCAGGTAGCGGTGCGCTTTGCTCGCCGAAACCCGCGCGCGCTTGCCAATTTCCTTCAGAGAAATCGGCCCTTGATTCTGCGCCACGACATTCAATATGGCGAACGCATTGCTGACTGACTTAATGCCAGCGGGTGTTCTTACTACATCTTCTGTCATTCCAATCCCCTCAGAAGCAGCGTCACGCATGGCCCCCACACGGCGTGTGGCGACACAAAACGGGACATAATTTGTGGGCAATAAAGCCGAGGCTCAAACGCCTCTACCCAAACGTTCTGATTGGGGAGCACACAGAATACGCGATACTTTTATACAAATAATGAATCAAACAATACACAATCTATTTTATATGTCTATTATATTGAATCTATATTATAACATATTTTTTCTTGGCGGGATGCATTTACTGCACCAGAACAGCGTGATCGCATTTGGCGCCGTTGACGCGAAAATCGCCCTCACCAAGGCTGACTCCCAATGCCGTCAGCAATTGGTCGGTCACATCGCTAACCGACGCCGCCAACACGCCAAGGGCGTCGTTTAACGCCGCACCGGTAAGCGCCTTGGTCGAAAGCCCCAGCCCCAGCGCACGAACTTCGATGTCCAAATCTTCAACAAGGTTTTCGACAAGCAACTCGACGGCGCCTTCCGTACGTGTCGTCTTGACGGCGCCATTTGTGATGTCCTCCCAGGTAAAGTTTAGTGTCTGCGCGTAGGGCGCTTCTGTTCCCGCATGAGCCTCGCCGTAAATTGAAACACCCGGCGCCGAAACGAGTTGCGCTTTCTTAATGCTGTCACTAATGGACGTAGAGGTGACGTTCACGTCGCCTATCCACGCATCCGCCACCGACGATGATCCGCCGAGGCGAACGATGACGTTTTCAATGCGTCCACCCGGGCATTCAACGCCCTCTAGTGCGCCCTGCGCCCGCGCCAGTTCCAGATAGAATGGCAACCGCACATTCGCTGCAGACAATACCCCTCCTCCGCCGACAGTTGCTTCAATAAATATACGCGCTTGAACATTTGACACCGTCTGACCACCCTCCCCAACGGCGAGCCAGGGTGATGCTTGCATGGGTTCGCCGATTTCCACGGCGGCGGTCAGCGAAGCCAAGCCCGGGGCGGACGCAGACAAGTCAAGCTGCAACAGCCTCGACCCATCCGCCACCACGGCATTGGCGAACACGAGATCAAAAGCACTCACATAAGCGGGGAATCCGGCGCCCACTGGCTCACCAAGCGAGACTTTCCCCGCTGGACCAAGGTCAATCACCCTTTGCAAGTCGATTTCGCCCGCCAGACCGTCAACAGACGCCAACACGGAGGAGAGCCCATACTCAGCTGGCCCGGCGCCGTCGACTTCGAGCATTGCCGACATAACGTCCGCCAGAGTTGGATCGCTTTTCAGCACATCGTCATACTGCCCGGCTTCAATATCCATTTGGGATGCGAGCGCGTTGACGAAGCCGAACACTTCGATGTCGGCATCCATCAATCCATTATAGTCCAATACGGAAAGCTCAATGTCCGTGCCGGTCAGTGACCCGAGCAATCCATTGAGCAGACCGTCATCAACTTTCACCAGCCGAGAGCCGACAGAAAACGCCGCTAACGCCCGGCGGCTCGCGGTCGCACTGACCGAATACACGGGCGCGGCGACAAAATTTTCGACGAAGTAATACTTTCCTTTCTTGCGCATTTTTACCCGTGCAGCGTTATACGGCGTCTGGCCGGCGACAAAGCGCGCTTTATAGTCTGTTTCCGGATCAGGCATGTAGCGGCCGCCAACCACTTCGATTTCGGTTTTTGTCTTGACGGCCTTCTTGCGTTCCTCTTCATCCAGCCGGCCCATTTCCACCGAACTGATAACATCGTACCCGTTAATCGCCAGAATTTCGCGCGCCGCGCGTTCCGGATCAGACGAAGATTGCGCTGCAATGATCGCCGCGATATCGGCAATGCCTTGCGCCTTCCGCCGCTCGGTGAAAAGCATCATAAGATCCACGCCGACTCCCACACAAAGAATTGCAATCGGCAGAAAAGCGGCAAACATCATTACAACGGAGCCTGAACGCTCCTGCGCAATTCGGCGCGCCAAACCAAACATGTTTCTCATTGCACATACCCTCCATTCCGAATGGACGCCGATGCAGTAATAGTCTTGCTGGGCATGGGCACAAACTCCGCCAGACCCCAGATGGGCAGCTCTGCGGCGTTGTATTGCACCTCAACAACAAACTGGTGAGCGACCGTTTCGCTGTCCCGAACATTGATTTCTAGATTGTCCAGCTCGATAAAGGCGTATCCGCTGACATTCATGGTGACATAGCTTTTGGCGATCAACTGTCGTTCCGCCTCAGTTGTGCCGGGAATTGTCGCGCGCGCGATGTCCGAAGTGAGTTGCCGAACACTGTGAACAGCGCCGAGATAGATTCCAAAGGCCAGCATGCCAAGCACCATCAACAAAAACACCGGTGCGATGATGGCGAACTCAACCGCCGCCGACCCACGCGCGTCCGTTATCATCCATGCAAAACGCGAACGCTTGAAAGTAAATCCCTTTCGTGACGGCCACTTACCGCAGGCCATACAATCTCTCCCGCTGAAAATTACGCGGATGATGGCGCTTCCTAGTTGAAGATTTGATTTATATTATCGGTAAGCGGAGTAATAATTTTGTCCGCCTCATTTTTGCTCGCGCTACGCATACCGGAACGAATTTCGTATTCACATACGCAGAACAAAGATATTCCGGTATGCGGAATGAATTTCATATCCGGATGCGAGGCCGCACCGTCAGACCGGCGGTATTCGCAAAATGCGAAATCCGTTTCACAAAGGAAAATGCAGGCGTAAGGAAAAATACCTGCGCCGCCGGCAGGCGGCTGGAGCGGGTGAAGGGAATCGAACCCTCATCTTAAGCTTGGGAAGCTCCTGCTCTACCATTGAGCTACACCCGCACAGCATCAACGCGACCGACCGGGCCGCCGCCACGCCCCCCCCCAAGCCTGACCGGCAAAGGCCAGACTGAGTACTGAAACTGGCGCGCGAATTCGTCAAGCCGCCTTTTTCAGCCAGTACGGGGCCGAAAGGGTCTCGACTAGGCAGGCAAATCTCACCAAGAATTCATATATAGAAGAGCCCCACGCCATCTTTTGGCCCGGGCGAACACGCTTATCTATGGCGGGACGAGTTTTTATTGCGTGATGGCGCGCGTCCGCGCGCTGACGCAGAAATTGAAAGGAGGCCGGAAATGATGCGGCTTGTGAAAGTTCTGGGCGGCTTTGGCGCCGCGCTGTTGATTGCGATCGCGCCAGCGGCGGCCAAGCCGAAGCAGGAAAAGGCTGAAGAGCTGATCGTCAAGGCGGCCGATACGGTCAGCTATTTCGCCAATGACAGCGCCTTTGAGCCCCTTTGGGACGCTGCGGATGACGCAAAAGCCATGGTGATCATCCCCAAATCGCTTCGCGGCGGCTTCATTGTCGGCGCCTCGGGCGGCAACGCCGTCATGGTCGCCCGCAATGAAGATGGCAGCTGGTCAGAACCGACGTTTTTTACGGTAGGCTCTCTATCCATCGGCTTTCAGGCCGGATTTGAAGGATCCGAAACCATCCTGCTTGTGATGACGCAGCGTGGCATGGAACATTTGCTCTCAACGACCGTAAAGCTTGGCGCAGACTTGTCGCTGGCGGCGGGTCCGATCGGCGCGGGCGCCAAAGCCCAAACTGTTGATGTCCTCGCCTTTTCCCGTTCGCGCGGCCTTTATGGCGGCGTCAGTCTCGAAGGCGCCATCCTCAAATCGCGCGGATCATGGAACCGCGACTATTATCAGGCCAATGTTACACCGGCGGATGTGGTTTATCGGGAGCGTGTTTCTCGCCCACAATCGGCAGTGCTTCAAAACGCCGTCTGGGCGCTCGCCCATCGTGACCAGCCCGGTGCGCAACCAACACTGGTAGCGCCCTTACGTCCAGCAAAGATTGACCCAGTGACCGGGGAACCCTTGCCCGAGGCCCCCGTTTATGAGGACGATGTCATTTATGGCGCGCCGCTCGAGCCTATTGAAAACGACTAGCTGGATTTTCACGCAGCATTCGGGCGCTTGACGCCGAATTGAACGCATTTGATGCGCCCGCCGGTTCCGCCGGCGGGCGTTTTCGCGCAAACTGTCAGCTAATGGTGACAGAGACAGTAATGGACGGCGTGAGCGCATCTTCGCCAAGGCGAGGCGGCGGTAAATTTCAACATCCGGACAAAACCGCCGACGGTTCGCCCAGAGCCGCCGTGGCGCTTTCGCGTCTCGAGACTTTGTGGGTGAACACAGGCACGTTATGCAATGTCGAATGCGCTCATTGCTACATAGAATCCTCTCCATCCAATGATCGCCTCGCTTATCTTACATTGGCGGAAGCTGAGCCGTTTTTTAACGAAGCACAGGCTTTGAACGCCCGCGAGATCGGCTTTACCGGCGGCGAGCCGTTCATGAACCCGCAGACGCCAGCGATGATTGAAGGAGCGCTGCAACGCGGTTTTGAATCCCTCGTACTCACCAATGCAATGCGGCCGATGATGCGGCCCAGGGTGCAGGCTGAACTGTTTCGCCTGAATAAAACCTATGGCGCCGCTTTGACCATGCGCGTCTCTCTCGATCACTTCACCCGCGAAGGTCACGACAAGGAGCGAGGTTCCGACGCCTTCGACGCAGGACTCTTGGGTCTGTGCTGGCTGGTTGAAAACAAATTCAATGTCACTGTTGCTGGCCGCAACCTGTACGGCGAAAGGGAGACAGACTTGCGCGACGGCTACAATGCTTTGTTCGCAGACTCCTCAATCCCGCTTGACGCGAGAGATCCGCATCAATGTGTTATCTTTCCGGAAATGGACGACGCCAAAGAAGTTCCAGAGATCACGACCGATTGCTGGCGCATACTGGGCAAGAATCCTGCGGACCTCATGTGCTCCAATTCACGCATGCTGGTGAAACGCACAGGCGCTGCGGCGCCGACCGTCCTCTCCTGCACGCTGCTGCCATATGACCAACAGTTCGAAATGGGCGCCAGCCTCGGTGACGCATCGGGGCCGGTCAAACTCAATCATCCGTTTTGCGCACAGTTCTGCGTCCTAGGCGGGGCGAGTTGTTCGGGCTAAACCGCACCCATGACCGACAATCCAAAAGAAATCGCCTTAGAGGCCCGCGAAAGCACCGGGGAGAAGCTTTTCTCGCCCTCGACGGCGCGCAACCGTGACCCCATCCGCGAAGCCTTCCTGAAAACCATGCCCGCCAAGGGAAAGATTCTCGAAGTGGGCGGCGGCACGGGGGAACACGCCGTTCATCTGGCCAGCGCCTTGCCGAGCGTGCAGTGGTTTACCGGAGATCCGGACGCAAGGTCGCGAGGATCAATAGCCGCATGGATAAAAGACTCGGGGCTATCAAACTTGAACGGACCGCACGACATTGACGTCAGGGCTCCAGAATGGGGCGTTGAGGGTGTGGCTCCATTTGACGGACTCGTTTCCATCAACATGATCCACATCGCCCCGCTGGCCGCCGCCCAGGGGCTGTTTGCCGGAGCGGAGCGGTTACTGAAGCCTGGCGGAAAACTCTTTCTATACGGCCCTTTTTCTCGCGCAGGCGTTCACAGTGCACCTTCCAACGAAGCCTTCGACGAGAACTTGAAGGCACGTGACTCACGGTGGGGCGTGCGTGATCTGGACGGCGACGTCGAGCCATTGGCGCAAAAACATTCCCTCACCCTCGATACGGTTGTGGAAATGCCCGCCAATAATCTGTCTGTCGTGTTCCGGAAAAACTGACAAACGATTGAAATTATTCGCCTCGTTTTTCCCCATCTTCCGCGCCGAAAGTTTGTGGAAAAGAATGATTCGACGCATGTCAATAAATTTGTATCCTGATCATGTTCCGCGGCCCTATCGACAAATCGGCGCGATTGCCTAGCGGCGGGTTGGACGGGCGGAACGAGAACATACGCTAACCGGATGCAACACTCAGAAGCAGAACGGTAAGAAGAAACAAAGGTGAGTTTCTTGCGTAATGGACGGACCTGAGTGGTCCGGCTTTGTGCGGACAGCCGAAAGGTAGTGCGTAAGCAAAGAACCGGCATTGCCGTGTGCAGCGGGCCAGCTGCAGTCCGGCACGCGACGTTAACGTCTGGCGGCGGCGCAAGCTAAAGCACAGAAAGAGATGGCGCGGATCTGAAAGACGCGACGTTACGAACATGGCGAAACGCAAATTGTCGGCAGCCACGACTCGAACAGCGCGCCCGAAAGGTCTAGCGGTTGAAGACGGAAACGGTAACGGGTTCGTCTAACGGTCGCACTGGAGAGCATTCGAATTCTCACTGGATTGGGGTGTGCTCCGGATTTTCCGCGCAAGCGGGAAGAAAGGGCGTCGTGTGAGCGACGCCCTTTTTCTTTGCGCAACACAGTTTCTTTGCGCAACACTGTGCTTGCGCTTTGTGCAACCCACCGATCGCACAGCCTACCGCTTGATTACGAGGCGCCGCGAACAGCTTTATCAACTGCTTGGAAGCCTTATACGATTGGTTCGCTCAGCCAACGTTGCGTGAATAGCGCTGCACAATCTGACAGGAGTTCGGTCTCAACGAAAGTGCTTTGAGAGCTTCAAACCCTGCCCCTGATAGTTTGATTTGAGGTCCGCCCCGTAGAGTTGACTTGGCCGAGCCGCCATTTTTTCATAGACAAGGCGCGCCACCAGTTGGCCATCCTCCAAAACAAACGGAGCGTCATGGCTCCTCACCTCGAGGACGCCGCGCGAGCCGTTCACACCTTCATCGGCCCACCCAAACCCAGGGTCGAAAAAACCTGCGTAATGCACGCGGAACTCACCCAGCCCTGGGCTGATGGGCGTCATTTCAGCGGCATAGTCGGGCGGCACCGCCAGCGCCTCCTTTGAGGCCAAGATATAAAACTCATCCGGATCAAGAATAATAAAGCCGGATGCAGGCGGCGCAATCGGCTCAAAATACTCGCCAGCGTCCAACAGACCCGATTTGTCCACGTCGATCAGCGCTGAATGCCTTCTTGCACGCCAGCCAATCATGCCGCTGTGACTGGTGAGCGCAACCGAAAGGCCGAGCCCGCCGAAAATATCGGCTCGCCCATTCACGAGCGGCGCTGAGGCGTGCAAGCTTTTCAGCGCCGTATCATCGAGCCGACAGGCGCCTGCCTTTAGCCGCAACTGGTTGAGACTCGATCCAGCACGCGCCAATATTGAAAACGTCCGTGGGCTGATTTCTGCATAAAGCGGACCATGGTAGCCAGCGGGGATATCATCGAACGCGGCGCCGTAATCGGTTACCAGCCGCACGAACACATCGATCCGCCCGGTCGAGCTTTTGGGATTAGCCGCACCCTGAATGGTATCCGGCAAGGAAAGGCGTTCGTTTAACTCAACGAGATACACGCATCCGCGCTCAAACACAGCGCCATCGGTTAAATCCATTGGTTGCATGGCGAGGCCGGCAGCCAAACGCTGAGAAACGGTTCGCGCCCGGGAGGGCAGGAATGAAGCTCGCACGCGCCATGCGCGGCGCCCTAATGACAGATCGAGACTGGCGGGTTGCAGCCGGCGCATATCGGCGCCGGAGATCACACCCGATTCCATCAACGCGGCGATGCGCTCCGCCGGCAACACGCCATCGTTGTAATTTTCGTGTCCCATCGGGTTCGTTTGCACGCGGCTCGCGTCAATGGCAAGAGGTTTACGTGCAGGTGGCCACCGCTTTTCCCCGCGCCGTTGAATTTACGCAATACGGCTGGTGCTCGCTCGCGATGCAGCCTAGATTGCTGAAAACAGCGGGGCTATCGTTATGGAGTTGCAGCGCGGCGCAGTTGCCGGAGGAGATCGCAGAGGCGACGCTTATGAGCGTGTGACACGCGGCATTCGCGTCACCGTCAGCCCCCAATATCTTGAAGATCAATCGGATCCGGATGAGCCGCGTTATGTCTGGGCCTATACAGTGCGGATCAATAATGAATCCGATGCGCAGGTGCAGTTGCGAACCCGTTACTGGCGGATCACAGATTCTCGCGGCCAAACCGACGTCGTCGCGGGTGACGGCGTTGTTGGCGAGCAACCAGTTATTCGCCCCGGCGAAGGCTTCGAATATACCTCGGGTGCGCCGTTGGCCACGCCATCCGGTATGATGGTCGGCGCTTATGGCATGGAAACTAACGAGGGCGAACTGTTCGACGTGGATATTCCCGCCTTCTCTCTCGACAGCCCGCATGAATTGCGTCAAATCCACTAACGATACTCGCGAATAGCAACTTCCGCGGCTTCACAAGGCAGAAGATCGCAACCCATGTTGAACCTCCGCCCTGTTTTTCTTGTCACGGGTGCGCTCGTGGCCGCGCTCGGCGCCGCCATGATGTTCCCCATGATTGCGGACTTGCTCTCACACGACGCCATCCATCGCGCCGACTGGTCGTCATTTGCTGTCGGCGCCGCAGCGGCGATTTTTATTGGCGGCGGGGCCGCGGCGGCGAATTGGGGGCGCATTAGCGCCATTGGCATTCGCGAAGGGTTTCTACTCACCGCCTCAAGCTGGCTGGCGCTGGTAATTTTCGCAGCGATCCCGTTCGCACTCGGCGGGCTAAATATTGGCTATGTGGACGCCTTTTTCGAAGCCATGTCCGGCCTCACCACCACCGGCTCGACAATTGTCACGCATCTTGATGATGCCCCGCCGGGCGCGCTGTTGTGGCGATCCATGCTGCAATGGTTCGGCGGAGTGGGTATCATCATCATGGCGTTCGCCGTGCTGCCCGCATTGAAAGTCGGCGGCATGCAGATTTTCAAAAGTGAGGCGTGGGATACGTCAGAGAAGTTTATTGCAAACGCCGCAAATTATTCCGTGGCGCTTTCGCTTATCTATGTTTTTTTTACGACGCTCTGTTTTTTAATGTTGTGGGCGTTCGGCATGCCGGCTTGGGACGCGCTAAACCATGCCATGACCACCGTGGCGACGGGCGGCTTTTCAACGAAAGACGCATCTCTCGGCGCGTTTTTAACCGTCGGGCATGCGCCGCTTGACCTCGTGGTCACCGCATTCATGATCATCGGATCGCTGCCATTCGGCATTTTTCTGGCGGCGCTCTTACGGGGGGCGTGGTCGCGTCTCTTCTCCGATAGCCAGATTAAATTCTTTCTCGCCATCGTCACCGGACTGACGCTGATTATGATGTTTCGGGTGCTGGATATATTTGATGATATCGATGCTTTTACGGCGTTTCGACTGTCTGTATTCAACGTCGTGTCGATCATCACCGGCACGGGATTCGCCACCACAGACTATAATGCGTGGGGGCCGTTCGCCGTCGGGTTCTTCTTTTGCATTATGTTCATCGGCGGCTGCGCTGGGTCCACGTCTTGCGGGATGAAGGTGTTTCGCTTTCAGGTAGCGCTCGCCGCACTCGTCGTTTATGCAAAACGCCTTGCGCACCCCAATGGCGTGTTTGTCGCTCGCTATAACCATCGTCCGCTCACGGATGATGTGTTCGTCTCAGTTTTGAGTTTCTTTTTTGTCTATTTCGCTACGTTCGCGAGCCTGGCCGTTGTGCTTTCCGGCCTTGGGCTCGACACGCTAACGGCGATCTCCTCCGCCGGAACCGCAATCGCCAATGTCGGGCCCGGACTGGGTCCAATCGTCGGCCCTTCCGGTAATTTTGCAAGCCTGCCTGATGCTGCAAAGCTTGCCATGAGCGCCGGCATGCTCCTCGGGCGGCTCGAGCTATTCACGATCCTGGTGATCTTGTCGCCCGCTTTCTGGCGGGGGTGAAGAAATTCAGTATGCCGCCTCTTACAATGATGTAGCTTCAAACGTATCGCACTCCGCCACACCACCTGTCCTGTACCCATTCGTGAACCATCGCTGACGCTGGGCCGATGTACCGTGTGTGAAGCTTTCCGGCGTCACGCGCCGCCCGGCGTTACGCTGCAGAGTGTCATCACCAATGGCTTCTGCGGCGGCGAGCCCTTCTTCGATATCGCCGTCGTCCAACAGGTTCGACGTGCGGTCCGCATGATGCGCCCAAACCCCCGCATAGCAGTCAGCCTGCAATTCCATGCGCACCTGCAGGGCGTTCGCCTCGCCCTCACCCTGCGCACGCTGTTGTGCTGAACGCACCTGGTTGGAAATGCCGGTTACCGTCTGCACATGATGACCAACCTCGTGGGCGATCACATAGGCGCCGGCAAAGTCCCCCGGTGCACCGAAACGTTGTGCGAGTTCCTGGAAGAAGCTCGTATCAAGGTAGAGCTTCTGGTCGCCGGGACAATAAAACGGCCCCGATGCGGCGGAGGCGTAGCCGCAGGCTGAGTTTACGCTGCCCGAAAACAGCACCAGTACTGGCTCTGGATATTCAGAACCTGCTTCCGAGAATAGCCGCGACCACACATCTTCTGTTTCGGCGAGCACTACCCGCACGAACTGCGAGGTCTCGTCATCTATAGGTTCAGCAGCCTGTTGGCTGGCCGGCTGGCTTTGCAACAGCGCCAGAGGATTTACGCCCGCCATGTACAGCCCGACGCCAACCACGCCGAGAAGAAGCACGCCGCGAATGCCAAAACGGCCAACAATGAAGCGCAGCAGTATGATGAGGATTCCAGCGCCGCCCGCCGCCGCCGCGCCGCGCCGGTCCTCTACATTGCGGCTTTGCCGACGTCCGCGCCATTTCACCATTTTTTCCGTCTCCTCGCGCTCGCGCCCTTTAACCCCAATCGCCAGCCAGATAAGCCGGAAATACGCCATTTTGTCGAGACATGAACCAGTCCAGACGGCCGCGCTCCTTGACTCAAGCACGGCCCCATAGGATTTTGGTCGAAAATGGACTTCTGGGGGAAGTTCCGGGGGATCGGGCATGCATCATTCCGGCTATGCAACGAGGCTTGCAGCGGTGTTCTTCACCGCCGCACTTCTCGGTGCGGCGATCGTCTGGCCGCAAGCGGGCTCTCGCTTCCTTGAGGGCGCATCTGACCTCGCCGCCAAGGCCGATGGCGCACCCATGGCGACACGCGCCTGCGCTATTGGCGAACCGGCGCTTTCCGGCCCCTTTGCACCAATCGATGATGTCCTTTCAGTGTCGCCACTCGGCGGCGTCACAGCGCCGGGCGAAGCGCTTCCCGCTCCTTATATTCGCATCAACACACGCGCTGGCGACAAGGCTTTTGAGCGCCGTTCCACAACTGCACTCTCACCGGCCAAGGCGGATGTGGTCGCCATCGAACGCATCGTAGAGCGCGACCCCTATGGCCGCGCACAGGGTCTTTCGTGGAAAGTGCATTTCCGATCTTGTGAGAACATCTCGTTTTACTACGACCGTCTCGATGAAATTGACGTGGGATTGCTGGAACGCGCCGGCGGACTTCGCGTCTTTTCTGAATTTGGCTCGCCTGACCATATGGCCGTTGAAACGCGCGTTCGCGTTTCGCAAGGCGCGGTTATCGGTAGGAGTAATGGCTTTGACGTGGGGTTGCACGATCTCAGCGCCACCCCTGCGCCTCTGGCCCGGCCCGAACGTTACCGCTCGAACGCATTTGCGCGCGCCGAAGTTTTTGACGCCGCTCCAAGCCTGGTCGCATTAATTGCGCCGGAAACGACAAAAGCCCGTTGCGCCATTGATTATCTGCCTAAGGTTGAACAAGCCGCATGGGCGGCGAAGTTAGGCGACGCCTGGGGCATACGGCGCGCCAAGGGCGATAACACTTGCCGGACGGCGCTGGTTGACACCCCCGGCGCCGCGCAAGGCGCGTGGTTCACTGATGCGGCGCACAATGCCGCCACAACAAAGGTAAGTGCGATCGCGCTTTCGCCAGACGCCATCGACCCGGACAGACTGATATTCGCGCTTCACGGCCGCCTGCCTTCGCTGACGCCGGACATGCTTGCTTCTGCGTACTCAACGTCCGGAGATACAAAACCTGGCGTCATCAAGGATTTCTTATCCTTTGCCAAAGGCGAGGGCAGGATCAATACGCCGTTTTCCGAGGTCACCGATAACCGGACCTATTGCTATCAGCGCCTTCGGACAAATTTCATTGGCCCCCTGATTAACGGCGTCGTTTTACTGCGCCGCGAGCCGCTAAGACGACCTCACGAGGACCATGAGCCGGATCCGATCTCCTAAAGATTGAAGCGCGCAACGATGTCGCTTCCTGTGTTGATCTAGCCGAACCGTGGGAGTTTAAAGGCAACGAAACGACCTTCTATCGCTAGACAACTGCGCTATCGCTAAATCCTCAACTGCACCACGTTCCCTTAGCGTCGTCCGACCGCCAAACCTGCTGCGACCAGCGCCGCGCCCAAATCTCTTCCCGCGGCTTCGATCCGAGCGACAACCCGCCCGGCATATTTTCCCCGCTCTATTTCACTCAACGCTACCTCACCCTCGCTGAGGAAGTCTTCGGCAAATGCTTTTGCTTCCTTAGCGAGTTCACGCTCTGCTTTGCAACGCGGGCGGAATAGTTCAGGCGCATCAATGCCGGCGACTCGCACCGCCACAATAACTTCCTGATCGAGCCAGATGGCGACCCGCATTTTCACCGTATCGCCGTCGATGACACGCTCGACCACGCCGTACGCCGCGCTAGTGAAATCAGCACCGTGCGCCGGAAACGCCCCCATGAGCAGTAAAATCAGTAGCGTACGTAAATATATACACGCATAAGTGGCATAATAACACACTCCATTCAATATAGTTGTGATTCTATATTTCTATTTTATTTGCATTCTACTCATATCCACAAGCATTAGCAGCATTGCCGCCAGCCCGCCGAAGAGCCCCAGCGATAATGCCATTTGCACCTTCTCCGGCATAAAACCGAGGGTGTTAAACGGCATCAGCCAAGGGAAATAGATGCCGTATTGCGAACTTTGCGCGAAAATCGCAATGAAACCGCCGCCGACACCGAGCGCCATGGGGATAAGGAAATTGCGGAATTTAAACGCCGCCCAAAGCTGTACGCCAATCAATAAAAAAGCCGAGAGGTATATGTAAGCAAGGCGCTCGGCCACTTCCCAACGCCAGTTTTTCACCAGCAGCGCCACATCCATGTCGCCGAACATCTGATCTTCGTCGGACAGCATCGTATCGGCGAGCCCCGCGAATGGCGCGGGATCAATCAGTTTATTTGCAGTATTCAACTCTCCTGCTAGCCAGCCGCCGAACCATAAAAGTCCGCCAGTAAGAAAACTCATCGCCGCGATCAGCCCAAGTGTCACGATGGCTTTCGCCGCAAAGAGACGCCACTTGGGAACCGGCAGCGCCAATAAATGCGCCCATGTTTTCGGCCCATGCTCCAGCTGCGCAACGAGCGTTGCGATGATCGTCGCCGTCAATGGCAACATGAACGTCGCCCAGGCTGTAAACCCGGCGAAAAAATAAAACGGCCACGCCTGCAAACTGGCGCCGCTCGCTTGCAGAGCGAAAAACAACAAAGCCACAAGCGCCGGCCCAGAAAAGCAAACGATCATGATTTTCGAACGCTTCAGCTTGATCAGTTCGACAATGACTGAATTCAACATGATTACCCCCTCTTACGCCGCATCCGAGCGGATCGTCGGCTTGGCGCCCACGAGCTGCAGGAAAAGCTCTTCAAGCGTCCACGGCGCGATCGCCAGGTGATGAATGTCAAAACCGGCCTCCACGAGGTTGCGGTTGATTTCCGCCGCCTCGCGCTCGGCGCCGTCAGCGCCTGCAAGCTCCAGCACCAGTCGCCCGCCGCGTGTCTCCGTTTGCTTTCCGGCGCCGGAAAGGAACGATGCAGCCGAAACGGCGTCGGAACAGGCGACTTCAAGGCGCGGCGCATGAAGGCCGCGAAGCTCGCCCATGCCGCCCTGAAACACGACTTTGCCGAGATTGATGACCGCAACGTGGGAGGCCATCTGTTCGATTTCAGCAAGATGATGCGAGGATACGAACACGGTGGCGCCGGTGCGCGCGGGCAGCGTCTTGATGAACTCGCGCATTTCGCGAATGCCGACGGGATCCAGCCCATTCGTCGGTTCATCGAAGATCAATAGCTTCGGCCGGCCGAGCAGCGCCCGCGCAAGCCCCAGACGATGCCGCATGCCGAGCGAATATTTCCGCACGAGACGGTTTTCAACGTATTTCAGTTCGACGGTTTCGAGCACGCGGTCGATTTCGGATTTGTCGAGATCTAAAAGGCGCCGCGTGATGTCGAGATTTTCGCGTCCGGTGAGATGCTCATAATGCGCCGGGGTTTCAAATGCGACCCCTACTGACTTTAAGGCTTTCATCCGGCGATGCTTCAGATTCTCTCCGAACAATGCGATGCGCCCGCGATTGGGCCGCAACAACCCCAACAACAGCCGGATTGTTGTTGTCTTACCGGCGCCGTTCGGCCCCAAAAAACCAAAAATCGCGCCTTCGGGCACCGAAAGATCAACGCCGTCAACGGCATTGACGCCGCGAAACCGCTTGCGCAGTCCTTCTGTCTCGATAGCGATCCCAGATGTAGCGGTCATAGGCCCCCGCCTCTCCGCGCTTTCACGCGAAGCCTCCTTTTCTTATCCATATTTATCACACATCCGGCTTATCTCGCCGGTTTGACGAAAGGGTAAGGGGCTCCTGCCTCGCACGGCAAGGGCGCAATCGCTTACCGGAATTGAATTGAGCGGCAAGGTGAATCGCGCAGAGCGCTAGAAATCGACGGCGCGGCCGGTTCGCTCCCAGTCACCATAACGGGTGGGCTCTTCACCTTTTGGACCATTGATTTCTTTAGGCCCGCCAGCGTTTTTTTGCGCCCTGCGGCGTTCTTCGGCTTCGGCGAGAGCGCGCCGCGCCGCGGCGGGCAGCTTTTCCAGCCGGTCATGGCTTTCGTCAGTCATATTGAAGCGCTCCTGTTGAGGTCACATATAGAACCTCGTCTCTCATGAATAAAGGATCGATCAGACGATGAATACGCTTCGCACCGGCATGCTGCTCGCCGCGCTCACGGCGCTCTTTATGGGTGTCGGGTATCTCATCGGTGGTCCCGGCGGCATGGCGATTGCCTTCCTCGTGGCTGTCGGTATGAACTTTTTCGCCTACTGGAACTCCGACAAGATGGTGCTGAAAATGTACCGCGCCGAGGAAGTGGATGAAAGCCACGCCTCCGGCGCCGTAAGACGTTACACGACCATGGTGAAAGACCTCGCCGGCAACGCGCAACTACCCGATCCGAAAATATACATCATCGACAATGCGCAACCGAACGCCTTCGCCACGGGCCGCAATCCGGAGAACGCCGCCGTTGCCGCGACAACCGGGTTGTTACGTATACTGAATGAGAAAGAACTCGCCGGCGTGATGGCGCATGAGCTGGCGCATGTCAAAAACCGTGACACGCTGACCATGACGGTCACCGCGACCATCGCCGGCGCGATCACCATGCTGGCGAACTTCGCGCTCTTCTTTGGCGGCAACCGCAACAATGCGGGCGGAATTATCGGCGCAATCGCCATCATGATTTTGGCGCCTATGGCGGCGGCGCTGGTGCAAATGGCGATCAGCCGTGGACGAGAATACGAAGCCGACCGCATGGGCGCCGAAATCTGCGGCCATCCGGAATGGCTCGCCTCGGCGCTTGCAAAAATTTCGCAAGGCGCGGCGCAAATTCCCAATGAGACGGCGGAGCGTCACCCGGAGACGGGACAGTTGATGATCATCAACCCGCTTTCAGGGCGTGGGCGCGACAATCTCTTCTCCACGCACCCGGCTACGCAGAACCGCATCGACCGGCTGATGGAAATGCGCGGCAATGGCGGCGGGCGCTTGCGCCTCGATCCTGACGGCCCGTCGCCGTTTGAGGGCGTCAAGAAAGGGCCGTGGGGATAGTACTAAGTTTGGAGCTAGCCCTCTTTCAATATTACATTCTGTGATAGCCTGCACTCTAACTTTTGAGTGAAGAGGCGCTTATGAAGTCACTGGTTTTAATGTGCTTGTCTCTTATTGTTGCAGCATGTGCAACGAGCGTCGATGCAAATTCCTCGATTGTCGAGTACGGCTGTGAAGACGTTGTTCTTTTGGGACGGGTCACATCCATAACCTATAGCGATAAAATATCTGAAGAAGAACGGTGTATCTATACAACAGATGGCGAGTGTATCACCTGGCGTGGGCGGTATGAATTAGACATCACCGTCAAAAAAGTATTCATCGGAGATGAAACAAGGACGACTGTGCCAGCTTTTTATATAGCACATAGTCAAATTCGCAGTGATGTGGATTTTGTATTTGTTTTGACGCCCGCTGACAAAAGATATGAATTGAAACGTGTGTATATATCCAATGAAGAATCTACACTTGAATTGTCTGAAAGTTGTTCCAGCGCGAAATAGATCTTCAATCAAACAACTCCGGCTCCAGAGCGCCTTCGATTTTTAACAGCTTGCGTTTTAAACCTGCGCCGCCGGGCGCGGAAAAACCCGTCATAGCGCCGTCGGCGCCGACCACGCGGTGACACGGCACGACGATGGGGAAAGGATTGCGCCCGAGCGCCTGACCCACGCGCCGCGAATGACCGACATCGCCCAGCGCGCGGGCAAGGTCGCCATAGGTTTTTAATTCGCCCGGCCCGATGCCTTTCGTCAGTTCAATGACGGAGAGTTCGAACGGTTCGATCCCGTCCGTGTCGAGCGCTGCGTAAGAGAGATCGTGCTTTTCGCCTTCGAACAGCGCAGCGATATCTTCGATCAATTGCGTAATTTCCGGCGGCGCTGTTTCAGTCTCTTGCGCTTCCGGCGCACGTTTTCTCAGATGCGCGACGGTCGCCGCCTCGTCATCATGGGCAAGGCTGACAGCGCGCAAGCCCGCCCCGCCCCAGCAAAGCCCGCAGCGGCCCAGAGCCGTATCAAAGAGCGTATACAAATAGTCTGCCATGCAACCATGCTTAACACGGATTCGGCATGCACACCGCCCGAAACTTGCGGCAAAGGTTTAGTTTGTGGCGGATGCCTCCGCCCAGACCCGGTGCATATGCAAGAGCACGGTGTTATCGCGAAGGTAACGCGCTTCGCATACCTGCCGGTACCGCGCTTTGGGCTCCGGGCATTGCGCCGCCATCCTTGCGTCAATCGTACGACGCGCCCCGACAGCCTGTTCGGCGCCTGCACTGCGCTGCAGTTCACTGTTCAATGCCTTCCCCCAATACGAGACTTCCTGCGGCAGACAGACACTGTAGTGCTGGAACCATTTGTCGAAGCAAAGCGTATCAAAAGACGCATAACATTGCGCCGCCTTGGCAATGTCGTTCGGGTATTCCGCAACGCACGTTCCGACGACGCTTAGATCGGGCTGCGGCAGGGTAAATTTTTCCTGCGCTGACACGCCAAAACTGGTCGATGCCAACATCAACCCGGCCGAAAGAATACCAATTGCGTTTCTTATGGAATTACCCATTGCTCACCTCTCTCACCGCAGTCCGCCGCCGAAGACCTGGGGCAGCGACTTCAATTCTTCCTTGATCTTTTCAACGGGAAGCCGTTTTCTTGGCGCGGACTGTTGCTCGTCTATGGCGTACTCAACCTTCCGTACACGCTCGAGAGTCAGCTCAAGCAACTGCCGGTTATACGCTATTAGATCAGCTATCAGCGCGAACATCGCAGAGATCGCGCCCGTCAAAATCAGCACGGCGCCGATAATGAGCGACTGGATCATGCCCGTCCCGCCGCCAGCAAAATAATCAACGAGGAACCGCACCACCGGCACGGCGCCCATCAGCATCAGCCCAATACCGAGTACAGCGAATATTTTTAAGGGTTCATACATGGCGTAAGCACGCAACATGGTGCGGCCAGTGCGCGACAAAAATTGCGGAACCGATCGGAACAGCCGCGATGGCCGCTCAACCTTGTTCGTGCGGATCGGAACCGAGGCAATGCGTAAACGCCGCCGCCCCGCCTGGATGAGTGTTTCGGTAGTATACGAAAAGCTTGAGCGGATCGTGATTCCCATGGCCGCCTCACGCGAGAGAGCGCGAAACCCACTGACGGCATCTGCGATCTCCGCATTGGCAAGACGGCTCACCAGCCGGCTACCTGCTTTCTGCAATCGCTTCTTGAGCGGCGAAAAATGCGCGATCGACGCAGTCTGGCGATCGCCCAAAACGATGTCCGCACGGCCTTCAATGATCGGCTTCACCAATGCCGCGACATCTGCGCCGTTATACTGGTTGTCGCCGTCCGTATTGACGATGATGTCGGCGCCGCGCCGCAAGCACACATCGAGCCCGCGCTGAAAGCTCTGCGCCAGCCCGCGATTGACGCCGTTAGAAACCACATGGTGCGCCCCGGCGGCGCGCGCTTTGTCAACCGTGTCGTCGTCAGAACCGTCATCAACGATCAATATCTCAATTACGTCGATACCCTCGATCGCCTTCGGCAAATGGGCGATCGTTTCAGTAATGGTTTCCGATTCGTTAAGGCACGGAATCTGGATAATGAGCTTCGTCATGCGAACTTCAACGCTTCACAGCAATACAGACACTTTCGATCGTTCATACGCCGAACATGACAAACACCGCGTTAACACTCCGGCAAGACGCACAAATTAACGTCGATAAACCATCTAATTCCTTAACGTTGGAGCGAACAAATTGCGGCTGCTGATTGATATCCTGCACCCGGCGCATGTTCACTTTTTTCGAAACTTCATTTCGGAAATGAAGATGCGCGGCCATGAAGTGCGGGTTGTTTCGCGGAAGAAGGACGTCGCGACAGATTTGCTCGACGCTTATGGCATCGACCATGAAATCATATCAACCCAGCGCCCGGGGCGGTTACACCTTGGCCGGGAGCTCGTGACGCGCATACTCGAAACACAGCGCATTATTCACCGCTACAAACCTGACTTACTCATCGGAGCTATGGGACCATCAATTGCTCCAGCGGGAAAGCTTTGCGGTGTCAGAACTCTTGTTTTCTACAACAACGAAACTACCTATCGGCTCAACCAAGTTGTCGCTCGCCTTTCTGATTCATGGTTCTCTCCCCGTGGGATGGCCGGCGATTACGGGCGTAAGCACATCCGGTACAATGGCTGCCACGAGCTTGCCTATCTCCATCCAAACCGGTTCGTCCCCAGCGCTGACCGCGTGCGGTCGCACGGAATCGATCCAAACCAGCCCTATTCGATCTTACGATTCGTCGCATGGGAATCGATCCACGATAACGGTGAAACTGGCCTCAACCTGGCGGGTAAGCGCAAAGCCATCGAAGTCCTGTCGCGCATTGGGCCTGTTTACATTTCATCGGAAAAAAAGCTTCCCGCCGAATTTCAAAAGCACCAGCTTAATTTGCCTGTAGAGGACCTCCATCACGCACTTGCGTTTGCAACGGTAGCTGCAGGCGAAAGCTCGACCATAGCATCTGAAGCAGCATGCCTTGGAACGCACGCCGTTTTCATCTCCAAGTCTGGCCGCGGCGTCAATCTGGAACAAGAGGTCCGGTACGGGCTTGTACGTAACTTCAATGGCGGCCGGCAAGCGGACGCACTCGCCTATCTTGAAGCCCTGTCATTGAGGTCGCCGCAAGAAATCAAAAAGGAGTCACGCGCACGCCACGGAAAAATGCTACTGAAGTGAGATTGACGTCACTCAGATTTCTTGTTGACTGCGGTGAAAAAATGAAACGAAAGTTTTTCAACAATTCCACGTGGCGTGGGGCAGATTGTCGTTCCCTACAGCACCTCAGTTAGACGAACTAAGGCAGCGCTTATGCCGGTTTTCTGCAACAGACTTGCCGATGAGCGCAGACCATTCTGGCTCTAATCCATAGCCATATTTGCGCATTAACGGGCCACAGAGATCGTCTAACAAGCGCGCGTCATCGCTGGGCAAATCCCGCCAATTTTTTTTAGCGCCCACACTGGCGTTCATCACAGATCCCGTGAAGCCCGACAGGTCGCGAATCTGGTATTTTCGGTGGTTATGAGTGGCGGCGAATTCGATAAGGTCGCGCATCGCATTCCCTTTCTCGGCGAACAAGTCTTCGAATCGGTAAAGGCGAATATGAGGATTGCTTTGGGCGGCTTGGTCCAACCGTTCATATTGCATGCGCCAGTCCCATGCGAGCCTTCCGAACTGCCCCAAATTCTCCCACCGATCCTCCCATTCTTCATCGCCAACCGCGCCCGGGGACAATGCGCCGAAAGGAAACCAGGCAAAAAACCTCCGCGTATGTCGGCGCGGCTGATGCCGCCGCCATGATACAATCCAGTCGCGGGGGTCGCGAATTACGCCGATCATTTTGGCGTTTGGCCATGCTTCATGAATGCAATCTGCAAACATCCACCAGCGTCCGGAACTTTCGACAACGAGCGACTCGCAAATCGACGCATGATATCTCGCTCTTTGATCTTTGATCGCTTGCACGCACTGATCCTTAGAGATTCCCTCCCGACAGATACCTGTGCCCCAAAGGCCGCAGCCCAGCGACGCCAAAAACCCGACCTAAAACCATGTGCCATAGGCCGAAGCGTGCGATCCGAACCCTTGCCTTTGACCAATTTAACGAAAGCACATCCGGTTCGTGCTCCGACCAACAGTCGTTTATTGCTGATCTGAGCTGCTCACCAAGAAACGTTGTTCCCGTGCGGCCACCCGACGCGATAAAAACAAGGTCTTGCTTCATGGCGCGATCCGCCCCGGCCGAACGGCGAGTGTACCCATCAAGGCGACAGCGCCGTTCAAAGCGATCCCAACGATCCGATTAATCGCCACCGCTAGAAAAGCCGCCGCTGGCGGTACTTCTACCAGATACGCCAGTCCGGCCGCCACCGTTTCGCTTACACCAAGCCCCGCCGGCACGACTGCAATCGCACCGCCTATACTTGCGCAAATTACGAATAATGCGGCATTTACTGAACTAAGCGCAAAGCCAATCACCGCAAAGGCCGCAATCATTCTGAACGCGCTGATCGCCAAGATTAACACCCTTAGCGAAACCATTGCGATTGTGAGTTTGAGGCTGGTCTTCGTCGCCAACCAACCGGCGGATACAACCAACCCCACAAGTGCGACAACCATGATTGCATATCCGATACCGCGGCCGAGCACTAGCAACGACAGGCCAGCAAAAGCTGCAGCCATTGACAGTGTTAGGAGCGCTGTCAGCGTTACGATCCATGCGCTTTCGCCGACGCCGGCGCCAGCGCGCACTAAGGCGCCGCCTCGCACCATGGCCCCCCCCGGGATCGGCAGAATTTCGGCTACGCGCGCAATGGCGCTCGCCATAAACGCATCGCGAAATCCCATGCGCTTGTCGAGAACGCGCGCGGTAAGCTGCAGACTGACAGCCCCAAGGGCCAGGCTCGCGGGCGCAAGCGCAAAGAACAAAACAAGGATTGGCCCGTAGGAGATTGTATTCCAGCCCAATTCCAGCGATTGGAAGGACCAACCAAGGCCGACTGCAAAAAGCACCGCTGCGGCCACCACCAAAGGCCTTCGGTGATGCGCCAGCGTAGCGCGAATTCCCTCGGCGTAGCTTCGCACTTTTAAAGCTTTTTCTTCCATCAGCGGACAATCGCTTGGTTTGGTAAACAATATATTGTTAACCAGCGGCCGCTACTTCTACGCAGGCGCGCCGGGCCCGGCGCTGAAGGGGACATTAATGAAACTGCCGCGCTATTTCGGCATTGTCGCTCTGTTGCTTGTAGCGGTGTTTCTCGCCCCGGCAGCGCCGTTCATCATCGACGGCGGAATTTACTACGACATGGCGCGCGCCATGGCTGACCGGAGCGCCCTTTTCATCGCTGAGAATGGTGGGGTAGAGGGTTCGCCTCCACTGACTAAATTCCTAACCATCGCCATTGAAGGCGAGGTCTATCCTCAGTACCCGAGTGGCTACGCCTATTTCGCGGCTCCATTTTATAAGCTTTTCGGCATTCGCGGCTTGATGTTAATGAATGTGCTCGGTCTTGCGGCGAGCCTGTGGCTCACCTTTGCGATCGCCCGGCGCCTTTACGATGACCATGTCGCACGATGGGCAACGCTGCTATTTGCACTCTCCACGTTCGCGCCGACCTATGCATTTGGAATCTGGCCACATCATCTATCGCTGACATTCTGTTTAGCAGCTATATATTTGGCGCTCGTCGGCAGTGACGCCGGTGGAAGCCGTCAAGCTTTTGGATTTTATCTGCTCACCGGAATGTCCGTTGGCATCGGCGTCAACATCCGGGTCGATCTGATTTTGACTGCCGTCGTATTGTTTTTCTGGATGCGGCTTTTTGCAAATCCTAACGATCGCTTGGGTCCGCTAGCCCTTTTCATCGGATTGGCGCCCGGCCTACTTTTTGCGTCTTGGTTAAACTGGCAGAAATTCGGCGCCTTCACGCCGCTGTCCTATGGTCCGTCAGACGGCAATGATAGCCTAGAGCGCTACATTCCTCTAATCTTGGCCATCATCGCCACAGTCGCGATCCTGTGGAGTCTCAACGTTCAAAAACAGATCACAATAACATTCGCGCGACAGCGGAAATATTGGATCTTTGGCGCTTTAATCTGCAGCGTAGCGGCGCTGACAATTACGCCTCTTGGTGAATTTATCTGGAAAGTCTGTACGGGGATTTACGTCCTCGTTTTTAACCTTCAAGCTCACGATGCCTATCATCAAACCGGCGTCGAGCGGAATGAGTATGGACACCTATTATTCTGGGGTTACCCCAAAAAGGCGCTCATTCAGAGCATCCCCTGGGCGCCGCTCATCATCCTGCCTGTTTATCACTTCTTCCATGGGAAACACGTGAATGCTGTGTCTCTCTGCCTGCTCGCGATTGCTGCGACGGTGACTTTTTACGCGCTAAGCCAGTGGCACGGCGGCGGCAGCTATAACATGCGGTATTTTCTCTCTGCATTGCCATTCATTGCAATCCTCAGCGCGTGGAGCCTCAGAGAACTGACAACCAACGCCGGCCCCTCCAGACAGACGGTTCTCATGGCCATGGTAAGCGCTGGCGCAATCTACCTTGGGCTACAGGAAATCGGACAATCCAATGCTCAATATCTCGCACCAGCAGCGTTGTATCCCCAGTGGATCATCGCCGCATTGGTTTTGGCTGCAACGGTCTTAACGTTGCTGCGGCCCTTCGAAGAACGGGCGCGCTTCGTAGCCTCAAGCGTAGCGCTCTTTGCGCTTTGCTATGGGGTCGCCATCAACCTGTACGAAGAGTTCGGGCATGAGCGCACACGCGCTGAACAACTGGCCCGCGCGGAGGATATTTCTGCGCCGATCCAACCAGAGGCGCTAGTTATCACCGCCAGTCCGTTGAGTTTCATACCCGCCGAAAAGCGGGGCTCATTTGTGATGGCAATCAATGAAGGCAACATTGAACAAGTAGAAAGGGCTATCCGCGCCTTCGCCCATGCGGGGCGATGCGT
Organism: uncultured Alphaproteobacteria bacterium; assembly: GCA_942492295.1. Lineage (GTDB taxonomy): Bacteria > Pseudomonadota > Alphaproteobacteria > Caulobacterales > Parvularculaceae > Hyphococcus. The sequence goes on along the minus strand of CALODW010000011.1, from coordinate 209,620 downwards.
GTACATACATAACGCCCATGCTCGCGGCCTTCTCTCTGGAATAGCGGATCCGGGACTGGAACCGGCGCCCGTCCGGGCGCCCTCATTACGATTTAGCGGCGATCCTAGGATGGTGTTTTACCTACTGTCTAACGCTCCACACCATTGCTGGTCAAATTAGCCTCGATCCAATCTCTCCTGCTGATTACCTATTGGCTAATTTCAGGCAAAGTCGTATGATGGCAGCGCGTGTACAGGCTCTGAGAGGGTAAGTGCATGGCCGATACATTTTCGGTCGATTCATTTATCCAGCGCTCCGCCGACATCTCTGATTTACAGTCACTTGTGTCGCTTATTAGAGAGTTGTTTTCTGCGCTGGATTTTGAGTCGATTTCATATCAGATAGTGCGCCGTTCATTCCGGTCGATACCTGCGAATGACGGAACGAGAGTCACGGGCAATCTCCATCTAAGAGATGCGTTATTCGCACCCGGACAATCCGTAGACTTTGATCCCGTGATCGCCAGCCTGCTTGAAAAGTTAGAACCTTATCATTGGTTCGAGGCGGAAAATGACGATAGGCTCAGCGAGCCTCAAAAACGCATTTTTGCGATGCTCAGAGCCGAGGGTTTTGTCGACGGCATCGCCATACCCATCATGACCCGCCCGGGCGAACTTGCGGTATTCGCTCTTTCCAAGCGCGGCAGGTCTTTCCCTTTGTCTAAGTCGATGCTTCGAAAACTACAGGTCGCCTGCCACGCCATGCATTTGCGGTTCGAAGAGCTAGCAAACGGCGACGCGGACATGCACCTCTCCGCCCGTGAAACCGACGTGATGCGGCTTGTCGCGCGAGGCAAGTCGAACAAAGAAATAGCGCTGGCGCTAGCGCTTTCCTCTCATACGGTCGATACGCTGATCCGGCGGTGTTTTTCCAAACTTGGCGTTTCAAACCGGATTGAGGCGTCCATCATGTTTACGTTCCGCGACAAACTGTCAGCCTAGATTGATGTTTTGTCACGCAATTGCGTGACAGACACGAAGGACGACACCGGTTACCTCATCACAACCAGTTTGGTTTTCGACTGGTCATTCTCTCTCCCCCTATGTTCAGTCGGAGCCCGCCCGCCCTGCCGCTTGCGGCGGGGCGGGCTTTCCGCTGAGTTTAGCGGGTCAGTGCGCTTCTTCCCAGTTTGAGCCAGCCCGAGCATCGACCACCAGCGGAACAGTAAGGGCGACCGCCGGAACGGGCGCGCCAATCATAACCTCGGAAACAAGGGCGCAGGTTTTGTCGGCCTCCTTCTTCGGGCATTCAAAAATCAACTCGTCATGCACTTGAAGGAGCATTTTCGCGCTGAGTTTGGCCTTGTGCAGGGCAGCAGGCATGCGGATCATCGCCCGCCGGATCACGTCAGCCGCAGCACCCTGTATCGGCGCATTGATCGCCTGTCGCTCAGAGTAGCCGCGCATGGCCGGGTTCTTGTCATTGATCCCGCCCACATAAGTACGCCGCCCGAAAATCGTCTCCACGAAGCCTTGCGATTTCGCCGAAGCGATAGTGTCGTCCATATATTGGCGGATGCCTGGAAACTTCTGGAAGTAAGCGTCGATATATTCTTTCGCTTCTGTGCGAGAAATGCCCAACTGGTTGGCAAGACCAAAGGCGGAAATGCCGTAAATGATTCCGAAATTGATAGCCTTGGCGCGCCGGCGCACCATGGGGTCCATCCCCTCAACCGGCTCGCCAAACATTTCAGACGCCGTCATGGCGTGAATATCAACGCCGTCAGCGAATGCCTGCTTCATGGACTTCAGATCGGCGATATGCGCCACGAGCCGCAGTTCAATCTGGCTATAGTCCGCAGAAACAAGAACATTGCCTTTCTCGTGAATGAATGCGGTTCTGATTTTTCTCCCGTCTTCTGTCCGTATGGGAATGTTTTGCAAGTTCGGGTCATTCGATGACAGGCGCCCGGTTGTCGTCGACGCCATATGATAGGAAGTATGCACGCGACCGGTTTCACCATTGATCTCTTCCGGCAACGAATCTGTGTACGTGCTCTTCAGCTTTGAAAGGCTGCGCCATTCAAGCAAAACCTGCGGCAGTTCATGACCCTCAGCGGCAAGCTGCTCTAGCACCTCAGCGTTGGTGGACCACGCGCCCTTGGCTGTCTTTTTCCCGCCGGGCAGCCCCATCTTCCCGAACAGAATGTCCGAAATCTGCTTGGGCGAACCGAGGTTGAATGCTTCCCCAGCAAGTTTATGCGCCGCAGCCTCAGCCGCCGCCATGCGTTGTGCAAAATCAGACGACAAACGAGACAACACTGACTTATCGACCTTTACCCCTTCGCGCTCCATTTGAACGATAATCGGTGCGAGGGCGCGCTCAAGTGATTCGTAAACCGTGGCCTTTCCTTCGGCGGCAAGGCGTGGCTTCAACACCTCGTAGAGCCGCAGCGTAATGTCGGCATCTTCAGCAGCATACTTCGACGCATCCTTGATAACGATCTGATCGAAAGTTTTCGCTTTTTTACCGGTTCCCGCAACGTCTGAAAATTTTATGGTCTGATATCCAAGGTGCCGGTCGGCTAATTCATCCATGTTGTGATTGCCCTTGCCACAATCGAGCGCATAGGACATGAGCATAGTATCATCGAAAGGTGTGATGGCGACCCCGTAGCGTGAAAGCACCAGCGCGTCATACTTTAGATTTTGGCCGACTTTGAGAACGCTTTCGTCCTCCAAGAGTGGCTTCAAAATTTGCAACGCTTTTTCGAGTTTGATTTGTCTGCCGGCGTCCTCATCATCAAGGGCCAGGCCATCGCCGCCATGCCCGAGGGGTATGTAACAGGCGCGCCCGGCGCGCGTCGCCATGGAAACGCCTACAAGGTTGGCGCGCATGGCGTTCAAGCTGTCTGTTTCTGTATCCACAGCAACAACGCCGCGCACTCGCGCCTCGTCGACCCATGCTTTTAGAGTCTTTTCATCGAAGACCGTATCGTATACAGATGTTGCGATAGCGCCCTCCGCCGGTCCGGAACGAGCGCCAACATCCGCCATGCCCACATCACGCTTCACCCGGTCAATGAGCTTCGTGAACTCCATCTTCTCAAGGAATGGAAGCAACAGATCGAGATCAATTGCGCGCGTCGCCAAGGCATCCACGGGGTCCTCCAGAGGAACATCCGTGCGCAACTCTACCAAGCGCTTCGATACGCGCGCCTGTTCAGCAAACTCGATCAGATTCTCGCGTCGCTTGTTCTGCTTAATCTCGCTGGCGCGCTCGAGCAGCGTTTCAAGATCGCCATATTCTTCAATCAATTGCGCCGCCGTTTTGATCCCTATACCAGGTACGCCGGGCACATTATCTGATGAATCCCCCGCCAGCGCCTGAATATCAACAACATACTCCGGACCAAGACCAAATTTTTCGATGACTTCCTCGCGGCCGATCTTTTTATTCTTCATGGGGTCGAACATCGAAACCCTATCGCCGACAAGCTGCATCAAATCCTTATCAGAGGAAATAATGACGGCTTCGCCACCCTCGGACTCCACCTGGCGTGCGTAGGTTGCAATGATATCGTCCGCTTCAAACCCTTCAGTTTCAATACACGGGATATTAAAAGCGCGGGTCGCCTCGCGCACTAAGGGAAATTGCGGGATCAAATCTTCCGGCGCATCTGGCCGATTGCCTTTGTAATCTGCGTAAATTTCATTTCGAAAAGTCTTACCGGAATAATCAAAAATAACCGCAAGATGGGTTGGGTCATGCTCATCCTGCATATCCGTCAGAAGCTTGTTGAGCATGTTTGAAAAACCGAGGACAGCGCCAACCGGCAAGCCGTCCGATTTGCGCGTTAATCCTTCGCGAGCACGCGCCATGGCGAAATAGGCCCGAAACAAGTACCCGGAGCCGTCAACAAGGTAGAGGCGTTTCGGCGTTTTGGTTTTTTCAGCCATATGTCGTAGCGTCCTTCGAATGCTCACCCCTGAATAGGAGAAGCCCCATGAAAGTTCTAGGCATCAGGTTCTGCAAGGTCGCAAAAGCCGACGACGCCAAAGCCATCGCCGATCTGCTTGGGGAAAAAGGGCTCGGCCTGACACCGACAGATATGGGTGCCAGTGATAGTTTTAGCGGCGCTGTGTTTCCCGTTGACGAGCAGGCCAAACAGGGCCTCGGGAGCTGGATCGAACTGTGGCCCGCCGGCGAAAACATGCCGGAAATGACCATGCTGCAGATTGTTGTGGATAACGCCGACGCCTTTGCGGAACGGGCCAAGAAAAATGGCCTCGATGTGAAGGGACCAGACGACGCGCATGGCGAGCGTATCTATTATCTTGAGGGCGCCGGCGGCCTGCCAATCTCTTTTCAATCAAAAGCAAAATAGTGGAAGCCGCAGCTACTGGACTCAGATGCTTCGGACGCCCAATCTGAAATACGTCTGGGGCGGGTTTGGGTGGGGGCCGACAGAAAATGCTGCACCGTCTGATTTTGACAATTGTTCTTGGGTCATCGCTGCTCACCGGCGGCTGTGCATTCTGGCGACCGGATAAGATCCATTACACCTGGCACGATGAGGCCGCGGCGCCGTGCGAAACCTGCGCGCCCTCCCGCAACGACTCTGATTTCATTGGCCTAGCGCTGTCAGGCGGCGGCGCGCGGGCGTCGGTTTTTGGCGCCGCTGCGATCGAAGCGCTTGCCGAAGAAGGGCTGATGGATCGCGTTACGCACATATCCAGCGTGTCAGGAGGCGGTTTTCCGGCGGCTTATTATGCACTCAAAAAACCGGCTCCCTGCCCCGACAGGGGACGCATGGGCGCGCGATGTGTGAGTGACGAATTTGCGGCCTTCAAACAAGCCATGCGTCACAATTTTCTCACCGACATGACGTTGCGACAACTCGTCAGACCAAACCGGTTTACCAGCCCCACACGTCGCCTTCTGTCATTGCGGGATGCACTGGATCACCAGTTCATAGATGACGCAGTTTTTCGTGAATTGCCGCCCTCACCTGTCCTTTTGATCAACGGCGCGCGATATGACGACGGTCGACGGTTTGTCTTTTCCAATCAGGCGATTCCCGAAAAGGAAAGCGACGTGGCGCCGTTTACCGAGCAAATCCTTCGTACCGCGTCTTTCTCACTGCCCGGCTGCGCGCGAGCGACACCGCCGGACTTTTCGGTTGCGCTTGCGATCGCTGTCTCAGCCGGATTCCCTCCGCTTCTCGGGCCGGCGGCAATCGAGGCGCCTGAAACCTGTGAGGGCGGGGCAAGCCGGTATTGGCATCTTGGCGATGGGGGTATCCTTGATAACACTGGCGTAGAGACGCTGGAGGATTACGCGTTGCATGCCAACACGGGAGATACAAAACCCACGCGCGTGATTATTTTTTCCTTTGATGCTGGCCGCAGCACGTCATCGGACGTGATGATGCAGACACGAAACCTGAAATTGTGGACCCGCGACCCCGGCCGAGTTGTCGATATTGTCGGCAAACGTGCTAACGCCTATCGCGATGCCTCGCTCAGCGAGTATTACGCCAGATCCGGCGTTGCTTTTCATGTGATACAAATGCGTTACACGGATGCACAAATTTCCGTATGGCCAGAGGCCTGCGGCCGTCGAGCAGGCGGTGCGGAGGCAATCCGCGCTCACATCGCGACGATCCCGACGAACTTCAAAATTTCAGATTGCGACGCTGAGTTAATGGAGCGCGCCGCGCACGATCTCGTGCAGCGCACGCTCGCGGAAAACCGCTCCCTATTTTTGAAGATATAGGGCCGACTTTGCGCCGATAGTATCGCTACTCAGCCGCTGCTTTCATCACCGGACGTTTTGCGGCTTGCTTTTCCGCCGCGCGCATAAACTGGGCGACTTTCGGCTGGATTTCATTGCGCCAACGTGACCCGTTGAATACGCCATAGTGCCCGACGCTTGGCTGAATGTAGTCTATTTTCATGTTCTCCGGAATATTCGTGCACAAATCATGAGCCGCCTGCGTTTGGCCAATGCCGGAGATGTCATCATTCTCGCCCTCGACTGTCATCAAGGCAATATCGGAAATAGCGGCGGGATTCACCAACCGCCCGCGATGCATGAACTGGCCTTTCGCCAACGCGTGTTCCTGGAATACTTCCTTGATGGTCTGAAGATAGAATTCCTCAGTCATGTCAAGAACGGAAAGATATTCGTCGTAAAAATTGCGATGCTTATCGGCGCTATCGCCATCGCCTTCAACCAGATGCTGAAAATAGTCGTAATGCGCGTTCATGTGCCGATCTGAATTCATCGACAAGAACGACGCGAGTTGCACAAATCCCGGATATACGCGGCGCGCCACGCCCGCATAGGGCGCCGGCACGGTATAAATCAAGTTCTGCTCGAACCATTCAAACGGTCGTTCTTCAGAAAGCTTGTTTGGCACCGTAGGCGACCGGCGTGTATCAATCGGGCTACCCATTAGTGTCATAGATAAAGGCCGGAAAGGGTCGCCATCTTCGGCCATGACAGCAGCGGCGGCGAGAAGGGCGGGGCCAGGCTGACATACGGCCATGGCGTGCACGCCCGGTGTTCGCGAGCCTTCGCCAATCGTCCGCATAAAACCTATCAGGTAATCAACGTAGTCGTTGAGATCGAAGCGTCCGGCGCAAACCGGCACTTGGCGCGCATCAGTCCAATCGGTGATATACACGTCATGGTCAGGCAACATCGCCTCGACCGTTCCGCGGAGCAGTGTAGCGTAATGGCCCGAAAGCGGCGCTATGATGAGCACCGGCGGATCGGCTTTGTGCGAGCCATTGGCTTTTGTCAGCGCTTTGTCATCACGGACGAAATGGAGAAGCGTACAAAAATCCTTGCGCTCAACTTCCTCGATGCGCACGGGAACATCCGTGCCGTTGATGCTCACGGCGTCGAGGCCCCACTCCGGTTTTGGATAGCGACGCATGGCGTTTTCAAAAACGTCCAGCGCGGCAGCGGCTGACCGACCAACCCAGCTACCAGCAGCCGGGTTTAACGGTGAACGCCAGAATTTGGCGCCAACGCCAGCCGCAATTCGCGCCGGCGCCATCGCGGCATAGGCAAGCTCGTAAGCAGAATACAACATGAAAAGACGCCGCCCCTACGCTACTGAATAAGATGCTGCATAGCACAAAAAGTGCGTTAATCCTTAAAGAGGCGGGACTATGCGCCCGGTTGGCGGGCAAAATCAACAATCATGACGCTTTTGCAATAAATGGGTAAATCGCCCCCAAAAGGTAAGCCATTGTTACTATTGATGAATTTATAACTTAGCTCTTTTTGCTGATTGCGCGGCGCAGCAAAGCGGCCAGATCCTGGGGGTTAGAGCCGCCTAATACAGCGATTTGGGGGCGCCCGGCACGGTCGGTAATGAAGAACGCCTGCTGGTGCTCCATGGTGTATTCAAGCGCGCTGTTGGGCAATTCCCGCCGCTGAGCAAAGACTTTGAACCCGCCGAGACGAGCGGCCTCAGCCGCGTCCGCGCTGCCAGTGAGCGGAATCAGCCGTTCGTCAAAGGCGAAATAGTCTTTCAACGCTTCCGGCGTATCGCGTTCGGGATCAACGGAAATGAATACTGGCGCAACATCGTCGGCCTTGTCGCCGAGCTCATTCAGCGCGGCGCTCATGACATTGATGTCCGTGGGGCAGATATCGGGGCAACTGGTGAACCCAAAATAGACCAACATCACCTTTCCCTCAAAGTCTTCATCCGTGACGCTCGCGCCATTCTTGTCGATGAGGGTGAATTCCCCGGTAAACTGGTCCGAAAGCGCCACCACGCCTTCTGTTGGGATCGGCGCACCCGATTCTTTGGATCCGCAGGCGGACAGGGCCAGTATAGCGGCGAACGAAAGGATGGCGCGGCGCATAATCGATCTCCAACAGGTGCTGCTGACGCCCGCCTACTTAAACGTCTTTCAAACTGAACAACAGTCGCGCTAAAAGCGCGGAATGCCGCACGCCCTAGCCGACAGCCAAGCCGCCATGAACGCCTTGCGCGGTCCCGTACGGCTGCGCACGCTGACGGCGCTCCGCTGGCTCGCCGTCGCCGGACAAACAGTGTCGATTGTCGTTGTTCATTTTGTCCTGGGTTTTCCGACGCCATTGGGGCTGTGCCTTGGCGCAATCGCTGCAAGCGCGTGGCTCAACCTCTTCACCACATTGCGTTATTCTCCGCAGCGTTTTTTGAGCGACCGCGAAGCGGCCGGATATATCGCTTTCGATATCGTGCAGCTATGTTTGCTGCTGTTTTTTACAGGCGGCCTACAAAACCCTTTTTCCGCACTCATCATCGCGCCGGTCACCATCGCCGCCAGTGTTTTGCCCTTGCGCTTCACCATCGGGCTTGCCGCGCTGGCGATCGCGGGCGTTTCTATACTCGCGCTTAATCACATGCCGATTCCCTGGTACCCGGGCGAAAGTTTCGAACTCGCGCCCATTTACAAAGCAGGGTTCTGGGCGGCGCTATCGTTTTCTGTTGCGTTCTTTGCAGCCTACGCACACCGTATTGCTGCTGAATCCGTTCAGATGCGCTCTGCACTCGCCGCAACGCAGTTGGTGCTCGCGCGAGAAGAACGCCTTGCAGCTCTTGGCGGTCTTGCCGCCGCCGCCGCTCATGAACTCGGAACACCACTCGCGACGATCCAGGTAACCGCAAAAGAAATGCTACGCGAAATCGAGCGCAACCTGAAGGATCATGAAGATCTTGCGGATGACGCCGCACTGCTGGTGAGCCAGGCGGAACGGTGTCGCGACATCCTATCGCGCCTTTCCAGGCATGGCGATGCAGGCGACGCGATGCATGACCGGCTCGGTGTGGATGATCTCCTCCGGGAAGCGGCGGCGCCCTTCCTCGATCAACCTGCAGGGCCTTCGATCCGTATAAAAATGAACCCTCTTGATGGCGTTAAAAAACCGGTGCTTAAAAGGCGGCCGGAAATCATTTTCGGACTGCGCAATTTCATCGAAAACGCCGCCGGATACGCAAAAAGCGATGTTCTGCTGACCGCTGAATGGGACGAGAATCATCTGACGATTTCGGTGAACGATAACGGCCCCGGATTTTCTCCGGAAATTCTCATGCGTCTGGGCGAACCCTATGTGAGCGCCCGAGCCGGCTATCGCGCGGCCGGCGCCAAATCCGGCCTCGGGCTCGGATTTTTCATTGCGAAAACACTCCTTGAGGGAACCGGCGCCCGGGTGGAGTTTGAAAACCAGCGCTGGGGTGCGCCACCGGATGACTTCACTGGCGCCTGGGTCGGCGCGCATTGGGATCTAAAGGCGTCGGACGCTTCGCTAATTGCTTGAAAAACGATCCAAAAAGCGCATTTATACCTCAAATTGCATGTCCAAAACCGAGAAATCTTGACAATGACCTCCCTCGAAGACGCGCGTGATGATGATCGCTCGATACCAGCAGACGCCACGCTCTTGATCGTCGATGACGATGAACCATTCCGCACCCGGTTGGGACGCGCTCTCGAAAAACGGGGGTTTCAGCCAATTCTGGCCGCGGGCGTTTCCGATGCCGCCGTCATGATCAAAGACATTGCGCCTGCTTTCGCCGTTGTTGATTTGCGGCTCGAGGACGGCGACGGATTGCAAGTAGTGGAGCATATTCGCCAGAAGCGGGACGATTGCCGTGTGGTGATGCTCACTGGCTATGGCAACATCGCCACGGCCGTCGCGGCGGTCAAAGCGGGCGCTATCGATTACCTCTCAAAACCAGCCGATGCTGACGATGTAGAAAAAGCGTTGCTCGCCAAACCCGGCGAGCGGCCAGATCCGCCGGAAAACCCCATGTCTGCGGACCGAGTTCGCTGGGAGCATATCCAGCGTGTCTACGAACTTTGCGATCACAATGTTTCTGAGACGGCGCGGCGTCTTGGCATGCATCGCCGCACGCTGCAGCGCATCCTGGCGAAGCGCGCGCCCCGCTAAAATTGTAGCGGGCTCCGGTGCGATAGTCCGGTAGGATCCGGCGGTGGATGGAACACCGCTGCGCCTTTACCTGACGCGGCATGTCGTTGATGTTACGACGCAACTATTGCCCTCACGCAACAAAGAGGATTTTCCATGCGTACGATATTTGCAATTGTCAGCGCCGCCATGCTGGCGCTTTCACCCATGGCGGCTAGCGCTGCTGATATTGAACTGCCATTTGAACAGTTTACGCTTGATAACGGCCTACGCGTGGTCGTCCACGAAGATCACAAGGCGCCGCTGGTCGCGGTCTCGGTCTGGTATCACGTGGGATCGAAAGACGAGCCAGAGGGCAAGACCGGTTTTGCGCACCTTTTTGAACACATCATGTTCAACGGTTCTGAGAACTACAATCATGACTGGTTCCAACCTTTTGAAGAGGTCGGCGCCACCGGATTAAACGGCACGACCTGGTTCGACCGGACAAACTATTTTCAGACGGTTCCCACCACCGCACTTGAGATGACGTTGTGGATGGAATCAGACCGCATGGGTCATTTGCTCGGCGCAGTGACGCAAGAAAAGCTCGATGAGCAGCGCGGTGTCGTTCAGAATGAAAAACGTCAGGGCGACAACCAGCCCTACGGCATGATGAATTATTCTATCCTTGAAGGGCTTTTGCCAGCGGAGCACCCATACCGCCACGACACAATCGGTTCGATGGAAGACCTGCAGGCGGCGTCCCTCGAAACCGCAAAACAATGGTTCAAAGACTATTACGGCGCCGCCAATGCGGTGCTGGTGTTGGCCGGCGATATTGACACTGCAGAGGCGCGCGCGCTGGCGGTGAAATATTTCGGCCACATTCCCGCTGGCCCTCCGGTCACCCAAACGCAGGCCAATGCGCCCAAACTCACAATCAACAAGCGCGAAATCATGCATGACCGCGTGCCGCAGCCACGCATTGATCGCAACTGGGTGGCGCCGGGACGCACCACCAAAGACAATGTCCTGCTCGATCTCGCGGCGCAGGTCCTCGGCGGCGGCAAAACTTCCCGTTTGTACAAGCGGCTCGTTGATGATCGCCAGCTTGCAACCAGCGCCTATGTGAGCAACAGCTCGCACGAGCTGATGAGCTTTTACTCGACGACAGTCGATGCGAAAGCGGACGCAGATCTCGCCGATGTAGAATCCGAAATGGAAGCGGTTATCGCCGAATTTCTTTCCCGCGGCCCAAGCGCTGCTGAAGTATCCCGCGCGAAGGCCCGCACGAAAGCAAACATCCTGCGCGGCCTGGAACAAATCGGCGGCTTTGGCGGCAAGGCCGTGACGCTCGCGCAAGGTGCGCTTTATGCAAATGATCCCGGATTCGTTCTGCAACAACTCGACTGGCTCGACGCCGCCACACCGCAGGAAGTCCTGCGCGCGGCGCGTGAGGTCATGAACGCCGGGCACTATCAGATTACTGTTTTGCCGTTCCCGGAATATACAACAACGGCGGAAGCTGTAGACCGTTCCACCGGCAAGCCTGAGGTTACCTCGTCTCCAGACCTCGTATTTCCCGCCATTCAGGAAACGACTCTACGCAATGGCGTCAAGCTGGTCGTCGCCGAACGTCATACAGTGCCAATCATCGAGGTCGCCGTACAGTTTGATGCCGGCTACGCGGCCGACAGCGTCTCGGGTGGTAAACTTGGCGCGTCGTCGTTTACCTCCGCAATGCTCGACGAAGGCACTCAGCGGCGTTCAGCAACGGCGATCGCCGAAGCGCTGGATGGCCTCGGCGCAACCTTGAATGCGGGCGCCAACCTCGATGTATCCAATGTGCAATTGTCTGCGCTGAAGGAAAATCTGCGGCCATCACTCGACATTCTCGCGGATGTCATTCGCAACCCGGCGTTTTCCACTGATGAAATCGAGAAACTGCGCAAGCGCTGGATTGCAGGAATCGAACAGGAAAAAGCTCAACCCGTCTCGTTGGCCCTGCGCCTTTTGCCGCCGGAGATATACGGCAAGGGCCACGCCTATGCAGCGCCGTTCACAGGTTCCGGCACTGTTGCGTCCATCAACTCGTTGACGCGAGAAGACCTGACGAACTTTCACGAAAAGTGGATCCGGCCGGACAACGCAACGATCTTTGTGGTTGGCGATACGACCATCGACGAGATCAAACCAATGCTGGAAGCGGCGTTTGGCCGTTGGAGCGCGCCTTCAACGCCCATTCCGACTAAAAATGTTGCCATGGTCCAGCGGCCAGCGAGCGGCAAAGTCATCCTTGTCGACAAGCCGGGCTCGCCACAGTCCCTGATCCTGGCGGCGCATGTAGCGCCGCCATCCAACGCCGATAATGCAATCGCGATAACCTCGATGAATGACATTATCGGCGGTCAGTTCTCCGCACGGGTGAATATGAACCTGCGCGAGGACAAGGGTTGGGCGTATGGCGCCTACACGTTCTTGCAAGGCGCCGCCGGGCAGCGTCCGTTTATGGTCTACGCGCCGGTACAAACGGACAAGACCACGGAGTCTCTGCAGGAGCTATTGAAGGAGCTGAAAGCCTACAAGACCACTGCGCCCGCGACCTCTGAGGAACTGGAGCGAAGCATACTGAACAATGTGCGCTCACTCCCTGGCACATACGAGACTTCCAACAGCGTTCTAGGCAGCCTTACATCAAGCGCTCGTTACGAGCGACCCTGGAACTATCCGGAGACCGTCAAGGGACAGTACGAAGCGCTGACAATCGCCGACATCAAAGCGACTGCTGATGAAGTTATCCACCCGGAAAGCCTGATCTGGGTGATCGTCGGCGACCGGGAAAAAATAGAAGCCGGCATTCGCTCGCTCAATCTCGGTCCGGTCGAAGTCAAACAGGCGAGTGATCTTTAGCGAGCTCACGTGCAAGGCCAATATAGAAAAACGCCGCCCTTACCGGGCGGCGTTTTTTGTCGTTTATAGGGACTGCGCCTCAGGCGCGAACCATACGGACCACTTCATCCTCAAGTGCAATCGGTTCCCCGTCGAGGATCAGCACTGTGTAAGGAACGTAGCCGCCATAGGCGCCGTTTGGCAGGCGCGACTTGACGCGCACATCGACCGCCCAACACGGCAAACCCTCGTATCCGCTGACATCGGCGAAAACCTGATAGGGTTCACTTACGAACTGATATCTTGCGGTACGCGGTTCACTTAACCGTTCACCAAAATAATCGACCACGAGCGCCTCATAATCGGCCGGGGCAGCGCCAAAATCCTGGGCGACAACGCCTGCACCCAACGCAAAGGCGGCTGCAATTCCTACAAGAGCTTGTTTTATATGCATATTATACTCCATTCTTGTTTTTATAATTGTGTCACTAAACCGTCATATAACTGTCACTGAACAGATTCGTCAACTTTAAGATGTAATCTGTGGCTTAAACGCGCGCATTCGATCGCGGTTATTCGTGTGACAAGACTGGAACAAACTCGCTGAAACCCCCGAAATACCTAAAAAGGAACGCGATCCGCCGTTTCACACGGCGTAGTTTTTGAATAATGTAACTTCTCCACGGGGTTCTGTTGGTAAGGGGAAGTTAATGGCGCGCTCGCTCGAACGGTCGGTGAAATTCATCCGGCCAGGTCGCTACATCATGAATATGCTGATCTTCCTGCTCGGCGTCGGGGCGATCGTATATTACCTGTCACCGCTTAGTCCGCAGCCGACACCGTTGCTCGTTGACGCTTTCAACGCCAATCAGGCGCTCAATGGTCTCATCCTCGGCGTACTGGCGATTGGGATCATCTACAATCTTAGACAAGCTGGCGTCATTGAGCCGGCCGTGCGTTGGGTTGAAGCGTTTCGGGAAACGGTCGATCCGGCCCGTTCGCGCTTGCCGCGCGCGCCTGGTCTCATCAACGCCATGTCAAAATTGTTACTTGATGCTGACACCCGCGCCGGCCGCCTGTCGCCGGAATCAACACGCGCCATTCTCGACTCCATCGGTACACGGATGGATGAAGGCCGGGAAATGGGCCGCTACATCATGAACCTGCTGGTGTTTCTCGGTCTACTGGGAACATTCTGGGGTTTGCTCGAGACCGTCAACGCTGTCGCCAACACCATCAATGGCCTTGCGACTGCTGGCGGCGCAGCTGAAGACGCCGTCTCGCAACTGATCGCCAATCTGCGCGAGCCGCTTTCCGGCATGGGTACGGCGTTTTCATCTTCACTCTTCGGTCTTGGCGGATCGCTTGTCGTCGGCTTTCTCGACCTGCAGGCCGGCCAGGCGCAAAACCGTTTCTACACGGATCTTGAAGATTGGCTTGCAGGTATGACGGTCACGGTCCGTGCGTCCGGCCAAGGCGGCGCCAACATGGCTGCAAATGAAGGCGACCTTGTAGGGGCCGTTCAGGCCCTCGAGGCGGCGCTTGCGGCCAACACGGAAACCCAGATCAAGGCACAGGCCGGGCAGACGGCCGAACTGAAAGACGAAATCAGGGCGCTCAATCGCACGCTGATCCGCGTCGGCGGCGGCGAGTAAGGGCGGGGAATAGGTCATGGCGCGCAGGCGGACGAGAGCTGAGGCCAACATATGGCCAGGCTTTGTGGACGGGTTGTCCACATTGCTGCTCGTCTTGATGTTCGTGCTTTCGATCTTTGTGGTGGCGCAGTTTTATCTGGGCGACCGGCTGCAAACAGTAAAAGACGAACTCGCATCAAAAGACGACGAGCTTGCGCGCCTGATCGCACAAATTAACTCTCTCAACGATCAACTCGGACTGGCGCAGTCTGAACGCGACCGGTTGCAGGCGATGGTGCTATCGCTTGAAGATACCATCGCGCAAAAGGATGAAGAGCTGGCGGGACTTGGCCTCGCTCTCGCCGCCAGCCAGTCCGCTGTCGCCGCCTCCGCCGAAGAACTGGAAGCAGAAAAAGCGCTGAGTGAGGAACAAAAGAGCGAAATCGCCACGCTGAACGCGCAAATCGCTGCGCTTCGTCGCCAGCTTGCAAGCCTTCAAGAAGCACTCGACGCTGCGGAGGCAAAAGACCTGGAACAGCAGGCGCAGATCGAAAACCTTTCCACACGTCTAAATGCCGCCCTCGCCCGCAAGGTACAGGAACTGCAGGAAGTGCGTTCGCGATTTTTCGAGGCGCTGCGTGAAGCGCTCGGCGACCGCACTGATATCAAAGTCGTTGGCGATCGCTTTATCTTTGAAAGCGATATCCTTTTTGGATCGTGTTCAGCGACTTTGGGCGAAGCGGGCAAGGTTGAGCTCACCAAACTGGCGTCTGCGCTGCTAGATATTCGCGGGGAAATTCCAAGCGAAGTGAACTGGGTTTTAAGGGTCGATGGACATGCGGATGCTTCGCCGTTGGGACCATCCTGCCGCGCGCTCTTCGATTCCAATCTGGAGCTGTCGGCACAGCGTGCAATTTCCGTGGTGGAGTTCTTGAAAGCGCAAGGCGTGCCGGAGCGGCGCTTGCTGGCTACTGGTTCCGGGTCTTCGGCGCCGATTGTCTCGGGCTTTTCGGCGACCGCGCTCGCGCAAAACCGGCGCATCGAGTTTAAACTCACAGAGCGGTAGGGATCGCTCAAAGGGGTCTAAGATGAGAAAACATGCAATCGCAGGAATAGGTCTTGCGGCGGCTTTGGCCGTTGTGGGCGGCGTCGTGTCCGCTCAAACGCAAGATCAAGCGGAGGACGAGGCGGCGCAACGAGAAGCCCCTCGCGAAGAGATCCGCCGCACGCCGCCAGATCCGGAAGAGATCCGAAAGGCGTTGCAGGAAAAAGCAAAACGCATCCCCAGACGCGGGCTCGCCGCCGCCTTGCGCGCCGCCAGTGATGAACGCGCCAATCGCGCAGAAACCATCAAACGCCCGCCAAACTTGCTCGAGCTTCGCGAAGACCTGAAACGTGCAGAGGCGTCCGACTCAGAACGACCGAATCTGCGCGACCAGCTTTCAACGACGCAGGCCCTTCGAACGGCGCCGCCAAACGCACCGCCACCGCCAGGCATCCGCGCCATGTCCGCCAAAAACCTGAACAGCGCGGACGAAGAAGAGGTCAACCGGGTCCGCATTCCCGTGTTGATTCCCGCCGACCCAGCAGTCCGGGACAGAACCAAAGTGTACGGCATGGAAAACGTTTACACTGCAACGGCGATTATCGACTCGGAAGCAACGTTGTCGATTACGGGGACTTGTAACCGGGTCGTCGGCGGCGATCCTGACATCGTCGCCTTCCGCAAACGCCTCGCCGAAGGGCCGCCACGGCTGGCGGGCACGGGCGCAGCTTATCACATCAGCCGCAATGACTTTGGCGTGGACCTGAGTTTTTCAAAGTTCGGCTGTGGGTATGTGATGACCATTGAATGCGGTGATCCGTCTACGGACCAGCGCTGTTCCGGCGATGACTATATCGCCGGACTCGCGGACTCGATGATCCTTGCAAATCCCGATCTCGCAACGGGAGGCGAATGATGAATATTATCGAAAAAACATTCCTAGCGTTTTTCCTGTCAGCAACACTCGTCGCCTGCGATAACTTCACCAGCGACCCTACTGAACCGGCCGAACCCTCGGAGGAGCCGGAAGACCCGGTGGAGCCAGAACCTGAGCCCGAAGACCCCATCGAAGAGGAGGAAGATTACCTCACCGATAGCGAGGGACGGGTGTTCAGCTACATGCCGGTGGGCGAATTGTTGCCGAATTCCGGACCCGGTCATACAGATACGACAATCTATCGCCCTGATATTGTCTTTCCGCTCGAGGATGCGGCCTTTCTGAACAGCCAGGTCTATCGCTATGGCGGCAGTCAGGGCTCTGTGAACGGCATGGAAGGCGGCCAATGCAACGCCGCCAATTACGAATATCCGTGGCAGGATACGTTTTGCGAATCGCGCTCGCGCTCGCAGATTATGTGCCCGGATGGCGGCCATGAGGGTGTCGACATACGTGCAGCGACCTGCATTCCGCAAAGCGGTGCAATCCATTGGGCCGTCGCGGTAGAGGACGGGCGCATTGTAGGCCTCGAGGGCTCAAAATACACGGTCAAACTGCAAACAGAAGACGGGACGCTCTATCGCTATATGCACCTCGATATGAGTCAGCTGGCGGTTAGCGACGGCGAGTTCGTGGTGAAGGGTCAGCGTATCGGTAAAGTCTGGAATGACTTCTTCAACTCCTCCGGAGAGCAAGTGGCGACGACGTATCACATGCACTTCGAGATGTATCAAAACTACGCGCCTGATAATGAAACAGACCCTGTATTTGATCAAGTCAGTCCATATATGACGCTCGTTAGCGCTTATGAGCGGAAACTTCGGGGGGAGTAATCAACTCCCAAAAATGGTCGCATGCATAATTCGCCCTGGCAGAAACGCCAGGGCGCCCGCAATTATGAGACCCCCGGCGAATATTCCAAGAAATGGACTCTTATGGCGCTTCAGGCCCGGTCCGCCGCGCATCAAATAGGTCACGCCGCCAATAAGCCCGATGGTGGTCAGGAACGTGAACAAGTGGATCCATCCAAACCACTGCAAGACTGGCAAACCGGGGTGCAGTGCTGGCCGAATAAAAACGCTGCTGGCGGTGACGGCGACCATTAGCAAAACCCAGATTACGCCGGTCGTTTTGTGAGGCAGCGTGCCTTTGGGTGCGGTGAACTGCACGACTCCTAAAACGAACGCCGCCACAGCGGCGAATGTGTGCAACTGGATAACCCAAGGCGCTTCCAACAATGGTGCAAGAGACACAATCCCCTCCAAGTTTTTGCCGATCCGCCGCAGCCCTCGCCGATGCACAAACGGCTGCGCCACCCATCCGCCGCGGACGAATACGCACCCATACACTTTGTTTTTTAAAGCTATTAGGGACTTACCACTTTTGCAAGGAGAATGCGAACCATACGCCCACAAGCGTCATCGCTAACCCAAACCACGTCAGGGCGTATTCAAGATGGCGATTATTGAAGTCGAGCCGCGTCGTTCCGCCTTTCGGCCATTCACGGCCGGCCACGGCAAATTGATCGATGTAATAGCGAGCCGTATCGAATTGCGCATTTTGCGCAAACAACGCCGGATTGCGAACGAACCATAATCCGTCTACGGACTGTTCAGCAGAGCGAAACCACGATGCAGGCGGGTGCAAGACCTCCGGCGACCGGAACAACCCGCTCACCTCAACCGATCCCGGCGTTAGAAACAACGGCGCAGGTGCGGGCCAGCGAGCCATGGCCTGAGGGACATACCCAACATTGACATAGACCGCGCGTCCGTCGGACTCAGCGCCGAAGAGAGGAGCGAAGATAAATGCGCCGGCTCTGCCCTCAAGCGATCCAAAAACAGAAGACGCCTCAACTGTCCGCCAGCGGCCGACGAGACGGACAGGCGTATACTCCATATCCTCGCCAGCTTCCGCTCGCCGCGCCGCTTCCTCAAACGGGATAGGTTCAGCGTTAACGCGCATCTCAACTTTCGCAATAATGTCGCGTTTCCATTCCAGCCGATGAAGCTGCCAGGTTCCGAGCGACATCAACACGCCCAGCGCCAGCACCGTGCAGATTGTCAAAACGAGACGGAACTGAAAATGGTATCCTGCCAGCATACGCTATTCTTCAAGCCGGCCTTCGGCAGCCTTGTTGGCGTACTGCAGGGCGATCATCGTCGCCTTTAATGGACGAATCAAAGCAAGAATTGCAATGATGGTGAAACTGCCGCTGATCAACAGCGCCACACCGATGGGCGCGCCCCACGCGAACCTCGTAATGAAAGCCAGCGCCACAGCGACAAAGCCAACAATGAAAATGACAAATACTGCCGGGCCATCACCGGAATCCGCCTTGGCGTAATCAAGCTGGCAGCTTTCACAAGACGTGTGCAATTTTAAAAAGCCCGCATATAACTGCCCCTGCCCACAACGCGGGCATTTTCCGGTCAAGCCAGCGGCGTATGGTGACACCGGCGGATAATAAGGCACGTAACGTTTACTCCTGCGGTGCGGGTTTGATTTCCATAACAATGGGCTCGTCGCTCGGCGCCTGATCACGATGATAGGCTTTGGCTGCATCCACCAGACCGCGCACGGTGTTCACACTGCACGTTTCAAAGTCTTCGCTATCAGAAGAAAGGTCGCCGTCACTGATGAGACGACTACGCAAATCCTCCGGCAGATCTTGACAGATCATCATGGTCAGCGTCATTCGCCTGGAATCACCGGCACCGTAGTAGTAAGCGAATTCATCGTCGTCTTCTTGTGACTGAACCGCATAGCCATGCCGTCCGACGCGGCGGAAACGAAGCACCGACGGTTCCTCGTCCTCGCCAAGAAAGTGGTAAGACTTGTCGGACTGATAGGCGACAGTCAGCGTGTCGCAATCACTGCCATCGGAGTCATGGGCCACCGGACAGGCAACATATACACCGTCGCGCAAGGGCTTGGCCCGGCCCGACGCATCGTCCAGTACGGCCACCTCAGAAACGAGGCACCCGCCCAACGCAAGGGCCACCGCTCCAGCGGTGAGAGTCTTGAGATTGATGAGAGCGCGCATGGCCGCCCCCTTTTCTGGCTGCTGCCAGATCAGCTTAGGACAAAAGCCCCTGATTGCCGAGCACATAGATAAAAGCGAACAAAAACAACCACACGACATCGACGAAATGCCAATACCAAGCGGCGCATTCGAAGCCAAAATGACGCTCAGGCGTGAAATGACCCGCCATAGCCCGGAACAAACATACGATCAGGAAGATTGTGCCGATGATGACGTGAAGGCCGTGGAAGCCAGTCGCCATGAAGAACGACGCGCCATAAATGCCGCCGCCGGAGAATTTGAACATATCGAGGCTAATCGCTTCGTAATACTCAACCGCCTGAAGCGCAGTAAAAAACAGGCCTAACACGACAGTGAGAATCAACCCCTGAATGAGACCTTTTTGATCATTATGCTGAACAGCGTGATGCGCCCAAGTGACGGTCGTGCCGGACAGCAGCAAAATCAGCGTATTGAGAAGCGGCAGCCCCCAAGGGTTGAGCGGTTCAACGCCAACTGGCGGCCACACGGCGCCGGTGGCATGAACGCGTCCGTCATTACCGATAAACGCCGGGTCGCCATTCGGGTTCAACATTTGGGACCCATCAGCGAGAATAACGGGGTCCGAGGCACCCGGAAATAGCGCGGCGCCGAAAAACGCCCAGAACCATGCCGCGAAGAACATGACTTCCGACGCGATGAACAATAACATGCCGTAGCGCAGGCCGAGACGCACAACGACAGACGTGTTTTCTCCCGTCAGGCTTTCCTTGATGACATCACGCCACCAGCCGACGAACGTGATCAGAATGCCGACAAAACCAATCAGGAAGAGCCAGTTTCCGCTCAGGGTAAACCATTTCGCCGAGCCATCCTCAGCCAACCCGCCAAGCTTCAGCCCGCCCGCGGCCGATTCCATCCAGGTCACGGCGCCGATCATCATCACCGCCGCAGCGAGAGAGCCGACCAGCGGCCATGGAGATGGATTTACTAGATGATAGTCGTGTTTGACTTCAGCGCCCGCCATGGCTTGTTCCTTGTGATCTCGTCCGGCCCTGCGGCCTTATCCGGAATATTGGGGTGATTTCTATACTGGCGCACCCGGAAAATCCAAGCGTGCGGGGCATGGTCCCCCGCGTTATTCGGCCGCACTATCCCCAGCGGCGGGCTCATCGCCAGCGCTGTCCCAGGGAAAAAACGTGTAGGCGAGCGTGATCGTTTGGACATCGTCGAGGTTTTTGTCATCCGCCAAAGCCGGATCGATAAAATAGGTCACCGGCATGGAAACCTTCTCACCTGGCAGGAGGGTTTGCTCGGTAAAGCAGAAACACTCGATTTTCCTGAAATAGAGCCCCGCCTTCGCCGGCGAAACGTTGAAGGTGGCGCGGCCTGTCACTGGTTTGTCCGTCAGGTTTTCCGCCTCATAAAATGCGAGACCGGTCTCACCAATATGTAACGTTTGGGAAACCTGTTCCGGCTTGAACCGCCAGCTAAGCCCCTGCCCCACAGTCGCATCGAACCGAACGGCCACGGTGCGCGACAAAGTCCTGTCGGCCTCGGCATCTGCACGCTGTGTCGTGCCGCCCCAACCGGTTACCTGACAGAAAGCTTTGTAAGCTGGCACGGCGGCGAACGACATGGCGACCATACCGAGCACCACGAAAGAAACAATGATCGCCGTTTTTTTGTTCTTGTCCTCTGGGGTCGTCATCGCTTCCTCTAAAAGCTGCGTTCCGTGACGGATGCGCCAAGGCGCAGAATGGTGACGAGAAATACGATCACCACGAAGGCGATGATCGCAAGCGCCATGGCGATATTGCGGCGCTTTTGCTGATTCCGCTCTTCCGGCGTCAATGACCTTAGCTCAACGCCGCCCTCTTCATCAGACATGAAAACCGGCTCCCATTCCCGCAAGCAAACGTTCCAGCAACAAGGCGGCGAATATCGCGAAAAGATAGATCAGCGAAAACCCAAACAGTTTTTTCGCAGAGCGATAGTCACCGTCATCGGCGCGCAACACGCACCAGGAAAGCCAAACAAATCCGGCGCCCAGTAGACCGCTGGCACCAAGGTAAATAGCGCCCGCAAAGCCTAAGAAAAACGGGGTCACCCCTGACGCCGCGAGAACAAGCGCATAAGCGAAAATCTGCTTCTTGGTGGACGCCTCGCCCCGCACAACCGGCATCATCGGCACGCCCGCACGCTCATAATCGCCGCGCTTGTACAGTGCGAGCGCCCAAAAATGTGGCGGCGTCCACAAAAAGATGATCGCGAAAAGAACCCAGGCCGCGAGCGGCGCCGCCCCACTTGAGGCGGCCCATCCGACCACGGGCGGCAGGGCGCCAGCGGCGCCGCCAATTACAATGTTCTGCGGCGTCGCGCGCTTCAGCCACATAGAGTAGATAACAACATAAAAGAAAATCGTGAACGCGAGAAGCGCCGCCGCAAAATAGTTCGATGCAAGCGCCAACAGCGCTACAGAAAGCACCGACAAAATACCGCCGAAGGCAGCCGCTTCCGGTCGTGGCACGCGGCCCGCCGGAATCGGACGACCCGCTGTGCGCGACATAATGGCGTCGATGTCAGCGTCCCACCACATATTGAGCGCACCTGAGGCGCCAGCGCCAACCGCGATAGCGAGCAATGATATCGCCGCCAGGATGGGATTGAGCGATCCCGGCGCGAGCGCCATACCTACGAATGCGGTGAAAATGACAAGCGACATGACCCGCGGCTTCAGGAGCGCGAAGTAGTCACCCGGCCCGGCGAGCGCGTAGCTGTTATCGGTCATGGTTGTGTCGCTCATGGCGCGCCTTATGCCTCAAAGGCGGCGCGAGGGAAATAGCGCTCCCCCAAAAGCAAACGGCTGCAGCGCTACCAAAACGCCGCAGCCGCCTGAAATCTACAGACCCCTAGCGGCCGAGAATCGACCGGGCGCCGAACAGTACGAGAATCAGGAACATGAAGGCGATGAAATAGGCGAGCAATGTTCCTGCATCCAAATTCATGAAGTGCATCCAGCTTGTCTCCAACTGCGAGACGACGCGATCCCCTTGAGACACGCCTTCGGCGGGCGTACCTCGGAAAAAGCCGCGTAGATAGCTGCCGATCGCAAAGAGGACGAGCGCGAGAAGCGTCATCGAGCCGATTTGCGTACCCCGGCGCATGACCAAAGACGCCAGCAGCACCGACCCAAATGCGATCAACAATGCAATCAAATCGCCGCTTAGAAATGTCGCGCGAAAAATCCCCGAGACATCGTTGATGATGGTTTCCAGCATTACCCCTCCACTAAAGTTGCTGTTGCCCAAACTAAATCCCGCGTCCGACAGCCGGTTGTGACCAATCACGACGCGTTAACCATTATTAACGTATTTGAGCGCAATCGGCCAGCGCCGCCAACAGATTGAATTTCAAAGAAAAACCCCGCCACAGCATCGCTGGGCGGGGTTATTTTAACAAGCCTCACTCTGCCTAAAAGGCTTTGGCGTCGCCCTTGTCAAAGCGCGGCAGTTCATTGAACTGGTGGAACGGCGGCGGCGAAGGCAGCGTCCATTCAAGGGTCGTCGCACCCTCGCCCCAAGGATTCGCCGCTGCTTTTTTCCTATAGATGAAGAACGCGTCGAACATACACACGGCAAAAACGACCATTCCAAGAATTGTCACGCCATAACCGACGGTGGAAACGTAGTTCCAGTAGGCGAATGCTTCCGGGTAGTCGATATAACGCCGCGGCATGCCCTGCAGCCCGAGAAAGTGCTGCGGGAAGAAAATCAGATTCACGCCGACGAACATAATCCAGAAATGCGCAGCGCCTAGCCATTCGCGATACATCTTGCCGGTCATTTTTGAGAACCAGTAATACCAGCCGGCGAAAATCGCGAAGACCGCGCCAAGAGACAGAACGTAGTGGAAATGCGCCACCACGTAGTAAGTGTCGTGCATGTAGTGGTCGATACCCGCATTTGCGAGGACAACGCCCGTTACACCGCCAACCGTGAACAGGAAGATGAATCCGATCGCCCATAGCATCGGCGTCTTGAACGAAATCGACCCGCCCCACATGGTCGCGATCCACGAGAAGATTTTAATTCCCGTTGGCACCGCAATGACCATGGTCGCCGCTACGAAATAAGCCTTCATGTTCACGCTGAGGCCCACTGTGTACATGTGGTGCGCCCAAACGATGAAGCCGACAAAACCAATCGCCACCATGGCGTAGGCCATGCCGAGATAACCAAAGATCGGTTTCTTGGAGAACGTCGAGACGATGTGGGAGATCATGCCGAAACCAGGCAGGATCAGGATATACACCTCTGGATGGCCGAAGAACCAGAAGAGGTGCTGGTAAAGGATTGGATCGCCGCCGCCGGCCGCATCAAAGAATGAGGTGCCGAAATTGCGGTCCGTCAGCAGCATTGTGATGGCGCCCGCCAGCACTGGTAGCGAAAGCACCAAGAGGAATGCCGTAACAAGTACCGACCAGACAAACAGCGGCATCTTGTGCAATGTCATCCCCGGCGCGCGCATGTTGAATATGGTGGTGATGAAGTTGATCGCGCCGAGAATCGACGAAGCGCCCGCGAGGTGCAGCGACAGAATCAACAGATCCATCGCCGGCCCCGGGCTCCCCGTGTTCGACGATAGCGGAGGATACAACACCCAGCCGCCGCCAAAGCCGATCTGCGACCCATATCCGGGCGCGAAAAGTGACAACGTGATCAGGATACCGGAGGCGCCGTAAAGCCAGAACGAAATGTTGTTCATGCGCGGGAACGCCATGTCCGGCGCACCAATCATAATCGGCACGAACCAGTTGCCGAAGCCGCCAATCATCGCCGGCATGACCATGAAAAAGATCATCATCAGCCCGTGATAGGTAATCAGCACGTTATAAAAGTTTGCAGCCGCGTCCACATCGCCGCCCGTAAACTGGGTCAGGAAAGTGACGCCGGGTTCTGCAAGCTCCATCCGCATGAGACCCGACATGGCGCCGCCAACAACTCCCGCCACAATCGCGAACAGAAGATAGAGCGTGCCGATATCCTTATGGTTCGTGGAAAACAGCCAGCGAACCAGGAAGGGCGGTTTGTGATCATGCGCGTCGTGATCTGAATGCGCTGCGTGTGCGTCAGCCATTGGTGTTAGCCTCTCTATTCAGCCGCGGCGCTGGCGTCCGCGCCCTGCGCAAGTTTGATATTGTCGTTTTGGTACATCGGGTCGAGCCCCGCGAGCGCGCGTTGGCCATCGATCCACGCCTCGAAAGCGGGACGCGAAACAACCTCAACGGCGATTGGCATGTAGGAATGGCGAATGCCGCAAATTTCCGAACACTGGCCGTAGTAAACGCCTTCACGTTCGGCGCGGAACCATGTCTCGTTGATGCGCCCGGGCACTGCATCGATCTTCAGCGCAAAGGACGGCAGCGCCCACGAATGAATGACATCGCGGGCGGTTGTGGTCACGCGTATCGTTTCGCCCACAGGCACGACAACCCGGTTGTCCACTTCGAAACGGAATAGTTCCGGCGTCGTCTGATCTTCCGGCAACATGTTCGACGAAAACTCAAAGTCGCCAAAATCCGGATAAGAATAGGTCCAGCCCCACTGGTAACCATTGACCTTCAACGTCATGGTCGGTGCGAGAATGACTTCTTTTTCGCAGCCATCATAATAACGTTTGGCCGCAGGGCAGCCGGATACGTTCTGAGTTGACCGCCCACCTTGCAAGATGACGCTCGTTCCCGCTGGCGCGGGGTCATTCAGCGAAACAACCAGATCGGTTTCGCCCCAGCCTTCGACGCGGAAGTCTTTTCGGTTTTTCAGAATCGTCCGCTCAGCGCCATTGTCGAGCACCACCTGAAGATGGGCCGCGCGCTTCACCATACGGCTTTCCGGAAAGTCATTCGGGAATACGAAATCAACCGTCTGGCCATCGCCGCGCGCCGTCACCTGCTTGCCGTCGGGCACAACGTCTTCCTTGAAGAGCAATTCAAACGACGGCAGCGCGATGACCAGAAGGATAAGGATCGGAATACCGGTCCACAGCACTTCAACCAATGTGTTATGGCTGAATTTGCGCGGCTCCGGGTTTGCTTTCGCGTTGTAACGCAAGATCACCCAGATGAGCAGCGCAAGCACAAAGATGCTGATCACCGTAATGATGGGCAGCAAGATCCCATTGTGGAAAAAGTGCACCTCTTCCGCCAGCGCCGAACCCGCTGGCAGCATGGCGACTCCGCCGTCTTCCGGCAGCGCAAAAGCATTTGCCGACGCCAGTGTGATCGCCCCTGACAATCCAGATAGAAGTCTTTTCATCGTCGCATCTCGCCCTTTGGCTGCGCCTTGTTAATCACTCTAAAACCTCGAATTCGCCGGCATGATCAAACGAGCGGAAAACCGCCCAGAACCCGGCTTCCGGAACACGCCTGCGAAATACGCCCGCCCGAGGCTGAAGGTCAAATAGTTCCACCGGCTTATAGGCCCCTTGGGCGCGTGGCGTCATCGCGCAAATCACGGAAAAATGGTCGCAGGATGAGCCGCAACAGATGGGCCATTGCTCACCCGGTCTTGCGCGCCTAAATCATAGCCATGACCGACTCATATTTTTTCTCCCGCACCGATCTCGACCGCGCCCGCACGCAATCAATCCTCGATGATGCCCTTAAAGGCGCAGATGACGGCGAGCTTTTCCTGGAATACGGCCAGTCAGAATCCTTTGTTTTCGACGATAATCGGCTGAAAGCGGCGAATTTTGACGTGCAACAGGGCTTTGGCCTACGCGCCGTTTGCGGCGAATCAACGGGCTACGCCCATGCGTCGGAGCTTTCTGAAGCCGCTCTGAAGCGCGCAGGATCAGCGGTGCAGGCGGTGAAATCCGGCGCGGGAGGTCAGGTTGCTGACGGTCCGGCGCGCACCAACAGCAAGCTATACCCTGAGGAAAACCCGCTTGGGGATATGCCGTTTGAAGCGAAAACCAAGCTTCTGGAAGAAATCAACGACTATGCGCGATCAAAAGACTCCCGCGTGCGCCAGGTCTCATGTTCGCTTTCCGGCTCCTGGGAGGCTGTGGAAATCATGCGCGCGGGCGGCGAAATCATCCGGGATTTCCGTCCGCTCGTGCGCTTGAACGTCTCCGTCACCGCTGGCGAGGGCGACCGGCAGGAATCGGGCTCCTACGGCGCGGGCGGCCGCGAGGGCTATGCACGGTTCATCGCGCCTGACGCATGGCAGGGTCAGGTGGACGAAGCGCTTCGCCAGGCCCTGGTCAATCTGAAAGCGGAAGCCGCGCCAGCCGGCGAAATGGAAGTGGTGCTCGGCTTCGGCTGGACCGGCGTTCTCCTTCACGAGGCGGTCGGTCATGGCCTCGAAGGGGATTTCAACCGCAAAAAAACATCGGCGTTCGCTGGCAAGTTGGGAGAGCGGGTCGCCGCCCCCGGCGTTACGGTGATCGATGATGGCACAATTTCCGGGCGGCGCGGGTCGCTTACGGTTGACGACGAAGGCACGCCAACGTCCCGCACCGTATTGATTGAAGACGGAATCCTGAAAGGCTATCTGCAGGACCGCTTGAACGCGCGCCTGATGGGCATGCGCGCCACCGGCAATGGACGGCGCGAAAGCTTTGCGCACCAGCCCATGCCGCGTATGACCAACACCTTCATGAATGCAGGCAACCACGACCCGGAAGAAATATTGAAGTCCGTGAAGGACGGCATTTACGCTGTCAATTTTTCTGGCGGCCAGGTGGACATCACATCCGGCAAGTTCGTGTTCAATTGCACCGAAGCCTATCGCGTGAAAAACGGAAAAGTTGGTGCACCAATTAAAAACGCTGCACTGATCGGCGACGGTCCGAGCGTGCTCACGAAAGTTTCCATGATCGGAAACGACTTCGCGCTGGATCCCGGCGTCGGTGTCTGCGGCAAAGCGGGGCAAGGCGTGCCGGTGGGCGTCGGCCAGCCGACCATTAAGATCGACGCGCTCACCGTTGGCGGCGCTGGAGGCTAACGCGTCGTTTTAAAAAATGTGGCGCGGCCGAAAACCCACATGAACAGACATGCAGGGCGATAAGCAAAGCCATGCCTCATAAATTCATCACCCGCTTTGCCCCTTCGCCAACAGGGCTTTTGCATTTAGGTCACGCCTATTCAGCGATCCTTGCGTTCAAGGCGGCGCGTGAAGCGGGCGGCGCGCTCATTCTGCGGATAGAAGACATCGACCAGACCCGTTGCCGGCGGGAATTTGAACAGGCCATTTTCGATGACCTCGCATGGCTGGGCCTTGAATGGGAAACACCCGTCCGCAAACAATCACAGCATTTTGCTGAATATGCTGAAGCCCTCGACACGCTGATTGATAAGCAAGTCGTGTATCGCTGCTTCAAAACACGCAAGGAAATTACAGACGAAATTATGCGCGCGCCGCATTTGTCGCCCAACGGCCCTGAAGGCCCGCAATATATTGGCGCGCCACTGGCCGCCCACGAGGAGCGCGCCCTACTGGCGGAAGGCGCGCCGTTCGCCTGGCGCCTTTCGATCAGTGCGGCGAAAAAACTTTTAGGCGACAGCTATGACAACCTTGCCTTCACAGAAGAAACACAAGGCGGCGAACGGCGACGTCTGCAAGCAACGCCAGAAATCTTTGGCGATGCGGTGATCGCACGCAAGGACTCCGGCACGAGTTATCATCTTGCTTCTGTCCACGATGATGCGCTGCAAGGCGTGACGCATATCATTCGCGGTCAGGATCTTTTTCATGCGGCGCATTTACATCGCTTATTGCAGGTTCTGCTGGATATGCCGGAACCTGTTTACCGCCATCATGCGTTAATTACCGATGACAATGGCAAAAGGCTGGCGAAACGCAACAAGTCCGCGACACTACAAGCCTTGCGACAAGCCGGCGTTACGCCGGCCGAAATACGCGCTCGCCTAGGCGGCTAGTATCGCGCTATTGATCGCTCGATGAAGCGGGCGCGCCAACCCGCTCAACGAGGGTCGCATCGGTCAGCCGATATCGACCGGTTTGCGGCCAATCAAACAATACATCTTCGAGCTTAGGACCGGCGCCGATATTATGCACCACCATAGGCCTGCCGGATGACGCAACACGATCTGTGACGACGCCAATATGCGGCAGCCATCCTTTGTCGCCACGCAAGTTCCAGGCGACAATATCTCCGGGAAGAAAATCTACGGGATCGCGGCTTGGCGCGAGCCGGGCGCCCTTCCGCGAAAGAAACGTTTCAAGGTTTGGTACGCGGCGGTGGTCAATATTTGTGTCCGGGCGCGACAGCCCCCAATGTTTTGGGTAGTCGCCAAACGCCGCTTTCATGTCCTCGTGCACGAGTTGCTGTAGGTCGATTTCCAAGGCTCGCAACGCGCGCACAACGACGTCGGCGCAAACGCCCCGGTCCGGCGCCACATCGCCCATGGGGTACGACATGCGCACATAAGCGGAGTCATAGACAACGACATGGTCAGTGTGAGCGATCGCAGCGGCGGCAAACCGTTCACCGAATGTCTCCGGTTGAGCGGCGGCGGGCTTCAGCTGCCAGCACAACAAAACGGCAAGTAACAGCAAGGCTTTCATAGCTCTCATGACATCATTCGATTATGGCGCCGGCAAGGCGGCGCTCACGAATTTCAGAGTGAATTGTGATGTGACGCATAGCGGGCAAGACCAATATACTTCTCGCCGTTAATTCAGAAGGGCGTAAACATGAAATCAGGACTTCTTTTCGCGCTGCGTGCGACGACCGGCGCGTTGTTAATCGTTTGGGGAACACTGAGGGCGATGTCGCCGGAAACGGCGGTGCATCTATCGGAGAAATACTATTCCGGCGCGCTTAGCGCTGAAACGCTAATTCCATTGTTGGCTTATGGACAAATTGCCCTCGGCGGCCTCGTTATTCTGGGGGTTTTCCGCTTTATTGTTTACCCTCTTCAGGCACTGGTGCTTGTTGGCGGCGCAGCAACGATCTGGAAATACTTGGCGGACCCGCTCGGCCTTTACCTTCTGACGAGCGAAACAAAAAATACTTTATTTTTCCCCTCCACTACGGTGGCGGTCGCTTCGCTGATCATTATCGCATTCAAGGAATATGACCGGATTGCACTCGACCGTCTGCTTGCCCGGAACTGAACATTATCCGCCAAACCGTGCTGATTTGCCGATGAAATTCGTGGCGCCACGGTAAATAGGGCTTATATCTCCCCCTAGAAGGAGCCGCCCATGTACCCTGACCACCCGCTTGGCGACGAACGATCGATCTCTCCCATCGCGCTTATCCTCAATCTCTGCTGGCTCGTGTTGGGCGGCGCGCTGGCCGCCATAGGCTGGTTCATCGCCGCATTGTTCATGGTGATCACCATTGTCGGGATCCCTTGGGCGCGGGCTGCGTTTGACAATGGCGTTTACACGCTCTGGCCGTTCGGCGCGAAACCCATCGCCCGTGATCGTTTGTATGGGGAAGATATTGGTACAGGCCCGCTCGGGTTCCTGGGTAACATTATCTGGTTCGTGCTGGCCGGATGGTGGCTGGCTTTGGGACACCTCTTCGCCGCCATCGGTCTCGCCATCACGATTATCGGCCTGCCCTTCGCATGGGCGCATTTAAAGCTCGCAGGCTTCGCGCTTTGGCCGATCGGGCGTACACTGGCCCATAGCGACCTGCGGCGGCGGGCGTATTACTGATCGACAGGCTCACCCGACGCTTTGACAAATAACTTCGTTCCTTCCGTGCGGGTAATCTCCACTTGTGCGCCTTGGGCGAAGTCTTCTCCGCCATCGCTTTCCGCAAGCCACAGCGTGTCGCCCAGACGAACTTTTCCCGCACCGTTTGAGAACGCCGTATCCACGGTGGCGCGCCGTCCGACTTTTTGCGCGCCGCGTTCATTCAGGGTTTGATGATCCGCTTGCGTTCTGTGCAGCCATGGCTTTACCCGTGACGGCGCATATACCGACAAGGCAACCGTCACCACAGCGAAGACAATAAGCTGAAGTTGCCATTGCCCATTGAACGGGCCGAGATCGAGAATGCCTGCGGCGAACGCCGCGATCGCCGGCCAGAAAAAATACGTTGAGCCTGTCATCAGCTCGATAATCAACAGGGCGACCGCGAACACCCACCAATACCAGAACGGCATTTCCGCTAAAAACGTGAAAAGACTTTCCATGATGATCCCCTTTTCGGACCTGCCCCAGCCAACGCCGGGACAGGCATCCACTACTTAGGCGCTCGGCACAGAACCGTTCGACCGGCGGCTTTGATTGCTTTCAAACGCTTCCTTGGCGAGCGTCCCGACGCCGGCGATTGTTCCCACCAGCGCGCTCATGTCCGCGGGCAAAATAAGTGTTTTTTGCTGCGGTGAAATCGCCAGTTTTTCAAACGCTTTCACATAGTCCTGCGCGACAAAATAGTTGATCGCCTGCACGTCACCCGCCGCGATCGCGTCTGACACCATGCGGGTTGCCTCTGCTTCCGCCTGCGCTTCGCGTTCTCTCGCTTCGGCGTCACGGAACGCCGCCTCCTTGCGCCCCTCGGCCTCGAGGATTGCAGATTGTTTTTCCCCCTCAGCCCGCAGAACGGCAGATTGTTTTTCGCCTTCTGCGGTGAGAATTTCGGCACGCTTTAAGCGCTCTGCTTTCATCTGCCGCGCCATCGCTTCCGTAATATCGGCGGGCGGTTCAAGGTCCTTGATCTCAACACGGGTCACCTTGACGCCCCATGGCTGGGTTGCAGCGTCGATAACGCGCAACAAGCGCTCGTTGATATCATCACGGTTCGACAAGACTTCATCAAGATCAAGAGAACCGATCACGGTACGGATGTTCGTCATGGCGAGGTTGGAAATCGCACGGGTCAGATTGTGTACTTCGTAGGCCGCTGCAGCGGCATCCATCACCTGAATAAACGCAACTGCATCCGTAGAGACATTGGCATTGTCGCGGGTGATAACTTCCTGCGCCGGGATATCGAGCACTTGTTCCATCATGTTCATGCGCCGCCCGATGCGGTCAAAAAACGGAATGAGAAAATGCAGGCCCGGCTTGATGGTCTTTGTGTAGCGCCCGAAACGTTCAACGGTAAACTCGTACCCCTGCGGCACGATTTTCATCATGTTGAACATCAAGATGACAGCGAGAACTACCAGTCCCGCCAGGAATAATTCAAAACCCATAATCGCCTCCCTTTTTCAGCCCATGGTTGAAAGATTGGGGCGCAAAGGTCCCGCCGCCAGTCTTGAAAATCCGATTTTTTGCACTAGACCCTTGTAATTTCGTCCTTTTTTCACGCTTTTACGCGATTTATTCTGCCACGCCTGCGCCGACGCCGGGTGGCGAACAATAAAAAAACAGGCATTCTTGTGGGTCTAGCCCCCTACCGAGTCGGTTAACCGCACGTTAAAAAGGTGGGATGGGTGTGTTGCGACGATCAGCGAGGGGGCTCGGGTTGAAAAGTCACGCGAAGGGGCTTCTCCTTGGAATGGTGGGCTTTGCGGCGCTCGCAGGGGCTGCCAGCGGACCGGCGTGTGCCAGCGATATTCCAGCGGCGGTGAACACTGGAAAATCCTGGGAAGTCTACAAAACCCATTGGACCGAAGCAGACGAGGCCGGTTACGCCGCTTTCGTGCAAGCTATCGGCCGGTCAGATTGTTCGTCTCTAGACGCCTGCCTGAAGAGCGAGGCCAATCCTTATCGTTCTTCAGTAGACCCTAACCTGCCCGGCGATTGCGCAGACATGGCCTATGTGTTGCGCGCCTATTACGCTTGGAAAAACGGGCTTCCTTTTTCGTATCAAAACGCCATGCGCACGGCAAACGGCAAGCGCGAAGATTTGCGATATTCCAGCGAAGGCAACGCCGTCGCGGGACGCCGGCAAATTCTCAACACCGTCAGTAACGCGCCAGCGTTTATCGCTCGTATTGGCGGAGAAGTCTCCACCGCGATGTTTCGCACCGATCCTGAAACGGGCGGCGGTCGAAGTCATGATGACTTTTACCCGGTAAAAATTTCCCGGGACGCCATCAAACCTGGCGTTCTCGCCTATGATATTTTTGGTCACGTCGGCATCGTCTATGAGATTCTCGAAAACGGCCGCGTTCTGGTCGTTGCATCGCATCCAGACAATTCCGTTACGCGCACAGCCTATGGCCCCAACTTCA
This sequence comes from uncultured Alphaproteobacteria bacterium, assembly GCA_942492295.1. Taxonomy (GTDB): domain Bacteria; phylum Pseudomonadota; class Alphaproteobacteria; order Caulobacterales; family Parvularculaceae; genus Hyphococcus. The sequence continues at coordinate 177,021 of CALODW010000011.1, read as the reverse complement.
TGCGCGCAAAACCGGCGCTCGGCGCAGGATTGAAGGCGTGGCGGCCTATTTATGTGGAAGGCGCCAAAACCGAAGAAGACGGCTCCTTGCTTGGCGGCAATCTCCGCGCCGCTGCCAATGAGGCCATAGACGGGTTCTCCCTTGAGCAATATTTCGGCAACACGCCGCATCCTTCAGGCATCTGGCACTATGGCGAGTTTCGCTTTCAAGACAGGACGCTGAAATATTACGACTACGTTCGGCGCAAGCTTGCTTCTCCTGACTTTGCCTATGACCCAGTGGAAGAATTGCGGTTTGGCCTGCAAACGATTTGTGGCGACATAAAATCACGCAAGGCTGCTGTTGACGCGGCGTATTTCTCGCGGGTTCATCTGAAACCGCACCCGAGAAAATTACCGCCCAATATCTACGGGACGTTCGGCGAGTGGGAAGAATACTCCACGCCCTCCCGTGATGCGCGTCTGAAAGTCTCTTTCATCGAATTGCGCCGCGACATGCAGCAACTTTATGAAGACGCGAAATCCGGTGAGCCGGGCGTCGTGTACGAAGGTGACGATCTCGCGGGTGATCTACTCGCCGCGTTCGAGGAAGAAAAGTCCGCCTGCACGTTTACCTATTGGCGGTCTGATGGGACCCGCATGCGATTGAATCTCGCACACGCTATGGAACGATTGTGGGACATGTCGTTTGACCCATATCACTGCCCCGAGCGGCGCTGGGGCGCGCAGGGCGCCGAACTTGAGGCGTGCACAGATGATGCGGAAAAAGCGCAATGGTACAACGCCCAGCGTTTCTTGCGTTACCAGGCAAGACGAACCTATGACGTGAGAATGGACTTCGCACTCAACGACTTGAAACCGCCCATGCTGGCGGCGCCGGAAGATGGCGGGCTCGGCGTGGAGGCGCCGGCGGATGGCGATATTCGCGCCTATCTCACCGGCCTTTCGGGGGCGGTTCTTGCGAACGCCGAAGGTGAAGCAACTGTCGTTCCTGTCGAGTTTGAAACCAATGACGATGCTGGCTTTTTTCCGACTTGGCATCGGGAAATGCGAAAACTTGAACGTTAAGCCGTCAAATCCGCGTGATTGACTGGCCTTGCGCCGCGAATTGGCTAAATGACGCATGATAATACTGGTGCCAGCGACCTATATGTCGGCGTATAGTAACGGCAGTCTCGCCTCAGGAGCAGCTAACATGGACTCATTGGTCTTTTTTCTTATTCCGATCGGCCTCGTGGCGACAGCGGTGATCCTCGGTGTTGGTCTATACTCCCTCGCGAAAGGCGGCGCCTTCGCCAAAGAAAACTCAAATAAGCTCATGCGGCTACGCGTTGCTGCACAGGCCGTTACGATTGCCTTGATGATGCTGTTCCTCTGGCTGATCGGCAAAGGTTCGTAAGTTTTTGTGGCCCGTTAAACGTCCGGCTCAACGTCCGCGCCTGGGAGTTCGATAAACTTCAGGTATGCGTCCAGGGCTCCCGCCCACAGGTATAAACCTTCGCGAAACGCGTTTTCATCCGCGGGCCCGCTCACCGAAACCACATGATCGAGAAACGGATCATTCTCCTTATCCAGAAAAGCGCGCCCGGCAAGCTCCTCAGCGTTCCATTTGTTGATGCGTTCAATGGGAAATCCGTTCGCCAAATCAAATCCAGCGATGAACAGAAATTCCGTGCAGCGGCGATTTGAACCGCAGTGATATGTCTCCACCTCAAATTCCGCACCGGACACCACGCTGGAAAGACTGCCGGCCTGGCCGCCAGAACCCATTGTCACCGATAGGCCCTCGCTTTCCAGGATCGCGCCGACTTCCTCGATAGTCATACCGCCGGAGACGAGTAAATTTTGAGCAAACGCCGCGCCAGACAAGACACAGGCGAGCACAGCCCCAAAGCTAGCAAATTTCATGATGCGCCCCATCAACACCCCGAATTCCGAAGTGTAGCGCCAGCGGCCCGCAACGCCAAGACGCCGCAGTATTCCGGCGCCAAGAGGCGTTGATCCCCCCGGATTGCAAGACTATTGTGCGCCGCGAAAACAGGGCTGTCTCCACGGCCGCCCGCCGCAATCCCTCACTAGGAGCGAAAGACGATGAAAATCCTCGTGCCCGTGAAACGCGTGATCGATTACAACGTAAAAGTTCGCGTTAAATCGGATGAGACGGGCGTTGATCTCGCCAATGTCAAAATGTCCATGAACCCGTTTGACGAAATCGCTGTAGAAGAAGCGGTCCGTCTGAAAGAGGCGGGCGCCGCAGAAGAAATCGTCGCCATCTCCATCGGCCCGGAAAAAGCGCAGGACCAGATCCGGCAGGCGCTGGCGATGGGCGCAGATCGCGGCATCCTGATTAAAACCGATGAAACGGTAGAGCCGCTCGCTGTCGCCAAACTGTTGAAGGCCGTTGCTGAGGAAGAGAAACCGGAACTGATGATCCTTGGAAAACAGGCCATCGACGACGACAGCAACCAAACCGGTCAAATGCTCGCTGCGCTGCTTGGTTGGGCGCAAGGCACCTTCGCCTCGAAAGTTGAAAAAGACGGCGACAAGCTGAACGTCACCCGGGAAATCGATGGCGGTCTGCAGACCATCTCCATCAAATTGCCTGCGGTTGTCACCACAGACCTTCGCTTGAACGAGCCCCGTTACGCTTCGCTGCCCAATATCATGAAGGCGAAGAAAAAGCCGCTCGATATAAAAGAAGTGGGCGACTATGGCGTCGATATTACGCCGCGCCTGGAAACGCTGAAAGTCACCGAACCGCCGAAGCGCGAGGCGGGCGTCAAGGTCGCTGACGTCGCCGAACTGGTTGATAAACTGAAAAATGAAGCGGGAGTGCTCTAAATGGCTGTCCTCGTAGTCGCCGACGTTCACGGCAATGCAATTGACGATTCCACCCACAAGACCGTTACAGCCGCGCAGGCAATAGGCGGTGATGTGGATATTCTGGTGGCCGGTTCCGGCGCCGCCGACGCAGCAGCAGCAGCCGCAAAAATTTCCGGCGTGCGCAAAGTGCTTCATGCCAATGCAGAGCACTACGCCAACCGTCTCGCTGAACCATTCGCGGACCTTATTGTATCTATTGCGGCTGATTATGACGCCATCCTGAAAGCCGCCGCCACGACAGGCAAAAACGTGATGCCCCGCGTCGCTGCGCTACTCGATGTGATGCAGATATCAGAAGTTGTCGCCGTCGAGGCGCCAGATACGTTCGTGCGTCCCATCTATGCTGGCAACGCCATGCAGACGGTGAAGTCGAATGACACGAAGAAAATCCTCACCGTGCGGGCGACGTCATTCGCCGCCGCTGGAAATGACGGCTCAGCTGAGGTTGTCAGTATCGAAGCGGCCTCCGATCCCGGTCTTTCGTCTTTTGTCGGCGAGGAGCTGACAAAATCCGAGCGTCCGGAACTCACCGGCGCGAAGATCGTCATCTCGGGCGGGCGCGCGCTCGCCTCCTATGAGAATTTTGAAAAATATATCTTCCCGGTCGCCGACAAACTTGGCGCCGCGGTCGGCGCATCGCGTGCGGCGGTTGATGCAGGCTACGTTCCTAACGACTACCAGGTTGGTCAAACTGGCAAAGTCGTTGCGCCAGAGCTTTACATCGCGGTCGGCATTTCCGGCGCAATCCAGCACCTTGCCGGCATGAAGGACTCAAAAGTCATCGTCGCCATCAACAAGGACGAAGAGGCGCCGATCTTTCAGGTCGCCGACTACGGCCTCGTGGCTGACCTCTTCAAGGCGTTGCCGGAGTTGAACGAAGCGCTGTGACGGCTACGTTGATCGTCACGGCCTGAGGCCCCGCTTCGGCGGGGCTTTTTACAATCTTGATCCTTAACAAGGACTGGTTCGCACGATCTCCGCGAAGCCTTGCCCTCGCCCATGTTGCGGTGCAGTATCCGCTCTCCCAAAGAGTGGAGCGGGCTATGACGACGATAAAAACCGTAGGCGTGATCGGCGCGGGACAAATGGGCGCCGGAATCGCTCATGTATTCGCGCTCGGCGGATATGATGTCATTCTAAATGACATAGACAGCGCTCAACTCGATAAGGCTGTTGCGACGATTGAAACCAACCTCGCACGACAGTCAGCGAAGGGCATGATCAATGCTGAAGGGGAAAAAGCCGCCCTTCAACGGATTACACCCGCCGCCGACATCCAAAAACTCGCGCCTTGTAATCTCGTCATCGAAGCCGCAAGCGAGGATCAGGCAATCAAGAAAGCCGTGTTCAAATCGTTAAGCGGCGTGCTGGCTAAAGATGCAATCCTGGCTAGTAATACGTCATCCATTTCCATCACCGGACTGGCGGCGGCGACAGATCATCCTGAAAACTTCATTGGCATCCATTTCATGAATCCGGCGCCGATCATGAAGCTGGTAGAAGTCATACGCGGCATCGCCACATCAAAAGAGACTTTCGAAACGACAAAGGCCGTCATCGCAAGCCTCGACAAAACGATGGCGGTTTCCGAAGACTTCCCCGCGTTTATCGTCAACCGCGTGTTAATGCCGATGATCAACGAGGCCATCTACACTCTGTATGAGGGAGTCGGCACCGTTGAAGGCATCGATACCGGGCTGAAGCTTGGCGCCAACCACCCCATGGGTCCGTTGGAACTCGCTGACTTTATTGGACTCGATATCTGTCTCGCCATTATGCAAGTTCTCTATGAGGGACTTGCGGATTCAAAGTATCGCCCATGTCCGCTGCTTGTAAAGTATGTGGAAGCCGGTTGGCTTGGCCGCAAAACCGGGCGGGGCTTTTATGACTATTCGAGTGATACGCCGGTACCCACGCGATAGCGCCGATTGCAACGACGCTTTAAACACGCTCTAATTCCGACGCATTTTTTTTGCGCAATAACTGCGCATGTATATTGGAGGATAAGTATGGCCGTCGCACGAGTAACCGAAATTATTTCAGGTTCGTCAAAGGGCTTCAAAGACGCCATCGAAAACGGCATCGAGCGGGCAAACAAAACGTTGAAGAATGTCGAAGGCGCGTGGGTAAAGGATCAGTCGATCATTCTCGACAAAGGTAAAATCAAGGAATATCGGGTCGTACTCAAAGTAACCTTCATTCTCGATGACTAGCTGAGCAATGATTGCACAAAATTAACGGCCGCTCATTTCCGGGGCGGCCGTTTATTGTATCCGCTAGACACAATCAAGGCGAATGCGTGATCGTCAGGTTGAGAAGATCTGGCACAGTTTGGGGCGCCGATTGCGCTGTCATTTGCAGCGACATCAAATCGACCGGCGCTTCGGGTGCAGCGACAATGTCTATCCGGCCGCCACTGGCAATAAAATCTGCGACGGCGTTTGCGTAGGTCGCGATACGCGGATTTGCGGCGCCCGCTTGCGCGCCAGAAAGGCGAGCCAACGCCGACATTGACTGGCGCAACTCCGGACCGGTCGTGCCCTGTTGCTCAGCCGCGTAGGCAAAGGCGCGATCCAGAATGCCGCGATCTCCCAGCCCGAAATTAAAGGCGTGCAGACTGATGCTCTGCACTGCGGCAGCGACAGGCGTGTCGTTTCGAGCCATGGCGTCCCACTCAACGAGCGTTGGCCCATCAACGCTAAGGCCGAAATCATTCGTCATGAGATCAACGAGCGCGCTGGAAGTCGAGACCGCAGCATCTCCTGTTTCACCGTTCCAGCGCCACGAAAAGTCTCCGTCACCCGACAGGCGTTCAACACCCAGTGCATTGATGACGTCCAGCGCCTGCTCAAATTGCGGCGCAGTTTCGGTCGAGAATCCGGGCGGGATGCGGTTTTGCATGACGCCAAACATCCGTCCAACTTCCTGCCTGTATCCTGAATAGACAACCTGATAATGCGCCGGGACCAGCCAATAAAAATCAGCGGCCACTGTTTCCATTCGCTCAATTGATTGAATCACCTGCCCATCCCAGCTTTCACGATAACCAAGCGTGGTCTGGGCGCCGAAATCGACCAAATCCGTTTCCGTAACCGGCGGCAACTCCCACTGCGCCAGCCAATGAAGGGCCCCGGTGAGGTCAGCGTCGCGTGCTTCGGTATAATCAACCTCATAGGCGGTTGCTGCGCCGCCGGTTGCAGCAGCCAGCATCGCCGTTGGGTGGCGCAAGATTTCCGTCATCGCCTCGCTAGGCGGCTGATTCAAAATCTTGGCGTAAGCGTTTCCCTGTCCGCCGAACTTGACCATCCCGGAGATTTCAACGGGAACGTTCGCGTCCATGCCCTTGACGAAAGCAGAGATATCGCTGGCGCTCTGAAACGCGAGCGCGCCTGAATCATATCCACGTGCAAAGGCTTCAGCGATGTCCATCTCGACCTGTTCGCCGCGACTATTCGCAAGGCGAACGGAAAGATTCGCGTAGGCGGCGCCGTCATAGGAAAACACGCCCATGATCGCCGCAAGGTTACGCAACAGTTTCGCCTCGTTTCCGACGCCCGCTTTCGGCGCTAGATTGTAAGAACGCGCCGCGAGCCCATCGATCACCAATTTTTCAATACTGATCGCCGCAGTTTCAGTCCCGGCCTCCCATTGCATGCCTTTTGAGCGCACGTCTTCGAACATCAAACGGTCAAATAATTCCGCCTTCGCCGCATTGTTCGCGGTTCCCGCAAAAACAGCTTGCGTAACGCCGACATTCGCGCCCCAGATGACCGTGCGGGCGATGTGGAAACCTGCACCGGGTGCATGAGCAAAGCCGACACGAAGATCATTGATGACCATCGCACCGCTCGACGCATCAAAGTCAGCACTGACATATGACGCTGTCAGCCAATCGGGAAACGCCCCCAATAACGCATCGATGTCGACCGGCTCACCAGCCGCGTAAGAATGCGGCGCCGCCAACAGATCATCCGCCGTCAGTGACCGCGGCGCGGTGGTTGCGCATGAATGAACAGTGAAGACGCCAACGGAAATACAAACGAGGTTTCGCAAAGACTTCAAGCGAAACGGCGAAATCGCAACCGGCATAGCACCCCCTAACAACCCACGTGCAAGCCGCAAAATTTGCGGCCACCACCCACAAACGCCCCACACATCCGTTGGTGATGGCCGGAGTGTAGCCGTTTATTCTTTGTGCGTCACCTTCAAGTCGAGCACGTCCGGCATGGTTTGCGGCGCAGTCGCTCCGGTGGACTGAAGTGTTGTAAAAGCAAGGGGTTCTGCCGGTTCAGCCGAAATCTCAAGCGTGCCGCCCTTGGCGACAAAATCGGCGAAGGCGTTCACATAGCCGGTAATTCGATCGTTCATCTGCGAGGCTTGCGCACCGGAAAGCCGGATCATGGCAGGTGCGGAAAGCCGCAAATCTTCACCTGTGCCGCCCATTTGCAATGCTGCGATGGCAAAAACTGCATCCAGCGCTTTTTCATCTTCAAGCTTCAATGAAAAATTGCGAAATGCCCCAACCGCCGCGAATGGACTTTCTTCACCAGCCGCTTGCGCCGCCGCCATGTCATTCAACTTTAAACCGCTGAAACCCAGATCGAACGAAAAATCCATGAACCCCGGCGCATTTCCTACGTAGGCGAGGTCGGCAACACCTGTCTGATCGTTCCATACCCACTGCGCATAGCCGTCGCTTTTCAACTTATCGAGCCCGTGCTCTTTCATGACGCTCAGGACTTCTTCTTCCGTTTCCGGAATATATGCCGTGTAGTCGTAATCAGCGCCCTTCGCATCCACGCGAATGTTGGAAGGAACCAACCATTTGAATTCCGCCGACGACATCGAGACTTCCTTGACCGAACCGGCAAGCTTGTCGCCAATATGGGTCTCCATATCGAGCGCTTTCATCGTCCCGAGATCGATAAGGTTCTCAGCAGACATCGGGGGCTCTTCACCTTTGAGGCCCCACTCAAGAAGTCCTGAAAAATCAATGTTGCGCCATTCAAAAGACGACATCTTCACGCGCTGGCTATCGGGCGCGACAAACCCGGCGAGCGGGCCATTCAGGAACATCGCCCCTTGCGGGCCCATGACCTCACGCATGGCGGCGCGAGATTCGTCCGTCTGCGCCATCGTGTACTCAAGATCATTGGCGATCACGGCGCCAAGCTTTCCGCCGCCGAGGCCGACGAAGCGAATATCGGGCGCCAACAATGACACCGCCGGTGAATCCTGCGTTAGCGTCTCTACCGAAACATCTTTGAAATAGAGCCCCGCGAGATTAACCGCGTTAAAAAACTGCGCGCCTTCCTCACCTTCGCCATCGCCATCGACACCGCCTTGGCGCACTTGCAGCTGATCGAATTCAACGCCGCCGATAGTGAACCTGGCGTCTTCCTCGCCTTCGAATCCTTCCGCGCTCACATTGTGGAAGCGCACTTTGGTGAAAATGCTTTCGAACGGAGCGTCCGCGCCAACATTCTCTGCGTTGCTCACGCGATTAATGGCGTCGAGATCAACGCCGAAAAACTCAGCGCGCTCAACAATGACCGCTTCACCATCATCGGCGTCCGCAAACCGCAGGTTTGAAACAACGGTGGCGCCAATGCCGTCGTCAAACGTCGCGCTTTCGTAAGTTGGCCGTTTGCCTTCGGGCAACAGCGCCAATAGCGCGTCTATGTCGACCGGTTCTGCATCGCTTAATTGAAAGGTTTTTTCCAATGGCGAAGAAGCATTGAGTTTCGCCGCCTGCTGGCTCGTTTCCGATGCCGGCGCATCGGCGTCCTTTTCTTTTTTTCCACAGGAGACTAACGCAAGCGCAGCCGCGCCCGCCAGCAACGTTTTAGACAATGTCATGAAATCAGCTCCTCGACAGCAAAACCGCAAAATTCACGGCGCGAGACACCCCCCGCAGTAAAAAACCTATATCGATAATGACGCGCAAAGCCTAGGGCGCGCGCCGCTTTTATGGCAGTGTGGACGCGATCAAGCGGCGAGCCTCAGGGCTCGCCCAATCCGCCTCGCCGACCATGCGCCCGACCTCCTGGCCTTTGGCGTCGTAAAGAATGCTCACCGGCAAGACACCCGCACCACCCACAGAAAAGGCGAAGCGCAAATCGGCATCGGCGTAGAGTTTCAGATTTTTAATCTTCAGCCGGTCCAAAAATTCCTGCGCCGTCTCTGGCCCGCGCGGATCGGCGGCCACCGCAACCACCTCAAACCGCCGGCCGCCAAGATCGCCTTCCAGCGCATCCAGCGAAGGCAGCTCCTTGAGGCATGGCGCGCAAGTCGTCGCCCAGAAATTCACCAGCACCGCTTTGCCACGGAAATCTGCCAAAGACACCATTTCCCCCTCGTGGCTGAAACCAACGTCTGACCCTCCGCGCGGCGGAAATGCGTAAGTGAAGTCCGCCATCTCACCGACGAGCAGCCCGGTGTCATGATTGAGCGCTGACGGCCCGCCGCGCTCGCCCGGGCTTACACTGGCGCTCATGATGACGTAGAGGAGGAACGCCGCCCCGGCGGCGCCCCAGACCAGCAACCAGAAGCGCGGCTGTTTGATAATTTTCACGTAGTAACGCTCCAGCGAAGAACTTGAATTCATGTCAGATAAGACTTCTCCAGAAGAAAACCAAATGTGGGGTGGGCGATTTTCCCAAGGCCCGGCCGAAATCATGGAGGCGATTAACGCTTCCATCGATATCGACAAACGCCTGTGGCGTGAGGACATCGCCGGATCGCGCGCTCATGCGACTATGCTGGCTGAGGCGAAAATCATTTCAAACGAAGACGCAGCGGCGATCCAAAGCGGCCTCGATCAGATCGCCGGTGAAATTGAGCGGGGCGAATTCAATTTCAGCCATACCCTTGAAGACATTCACATGAACATCGAAGCGCGCCTGAAGGAAATTATTGGCGCGCCGGCCGGCCGGCTGCATACTGCGCGCTCTCGAAACGACCAGGTAGCCACGGACTTTCGCCTCTGGTGCCGCCGCGCCTGCAACGAGGCGGAGGCAGCGCTGAAAACCCTGATGGCGGCGCTAGCGCAAAAAGCAGCCGCCAACAATGATGCGGTGATGCCTGGCTTCACGCATTTGCAAACGGCGCAACCGGTGACCTTTGGGCATCATCTGCTCGCCTATGTTGAAATGTTTTCCCGCGACGCCGGCAGGATTGCCGATGCACGGCGACGCATGAATGAAAGTCCCCTCGGAGCCGCAGCGCTTGCCGGGACGCCGTTTCCCATTGATCGTGACAGCACCGCAACGGCGTTGGGCTTCGATCAACCCTGTGCGAACTCGCTCGATGCCGTTTCGTCGCGAGATTTTGCACTGGAGCTGTTGTCTGCAGCCGCCATTACCGCCGTGCATTTGTCGCGTCTGGCGGAAGAGATTGTGTTGTGGTCGTCACCGCAATTCGGATTTGCCTCGCTGACAGACGCATTCTCCACCGGCTCGTCGATCATGCCGCAAAAGCGCAACCCCGATGCTGCGGAGCTTGTGCGCGCCAAAACGGGCCGGATCAATGGATCGTTGAATTCGCTTCTTTCGGTGATGAAGGCGCTGCCCCTCGCCTACGCCAAGGATTTACAGGAGGACAAGGCAGCCACGTTCGAGGCCGTCGACGCTCTCGCGCTGGCGCTTGCTGCGATGGCGGGCATGGTGACGGACCTTCAGGTCAACCGCAGCGCCATGAAAGAGGCGGCCGCCCGCGGCTTTTCCACCGCCACTGACCTCGCCGACTGGCTGGTGCGCGCGCTCGGCCTCCCCTTCCGCGACGCCCATCACATCACCGGCAAGATCGTCGCGATCGCCGAGAAACAGAGCGTACGCCTTGACCAACTGGCGCTCAAAGACATGCAAGACGTCGAAAAGCGGATCACAGACGACATCTTTTCGGTGCTGTCCGTAGACGCTTCCGTCGCCTCACGCTTGTCCTATGGCGGAACGGCGCCGGATAATGTTAAACGCCAGGCGCAACGCTGGATCGCCGCGCTCGCCAAGGAGAAATGATCATGCGCACTATTTTGTTCGCTATTGCTATTGTGTTCGCTGTTTCGGCCTGCGGAAAGAAGGCCCCCTTGCGCGCGCCCGAAGAGCCGCAAGAACAAAGCTTCGTGGACTAAACCGTGCATCACTTCGCCTATCGTGGTGACCGTTTGCATGCGGAAGATGTAGACCTCCTGGCGTTGGCCGAAGAGGTTGGTACGCCTTTTTATGTCTATTCAGAAGCAACCCTGCGGCGGCATATCGGCGTATTCGCGAAGGCGTTCTTTGATGTCGATACGCTCGTCGCTTACTCGGTCAAAGCCAACTCAAACCTTGCTGTATTGCGCGTCCTCGCCAGCGAAGGCGCCGGCGCAGATGTCGTCTCCGCCGGTGAACTCGCGCGCGCCTTGAAGGCCGGCATTCCGCCAGAAAAGATTGTTTTTTCCGGCGTCGGCAAAACCGCCGACGAAATGACAGCAGCGCTGAATGCCGGAATCTATCAATTCAACGTCGAGTCCGCGCCGGAACTGGAAGCGCTGGACGCCATCGGGCGCCAGATGGGCAAGTCCGCACCGATTGCGTTGCGCGTCAATCCGGATGTGGCCGCAGGCGGGCATGACAAGATTTCCACCGGGCGCAAGGAAGATAAATTCGGCATCTCGTGGGGCCAGGCGCGGGCGTTTTATGCCAAGGCGCGCGAAATGAAAGGCGTTGCCGTAAAGGGTGTCGACCTTCATATCGGCTCGCAAATCGCTGACCTCGCCCCATTTGAAGCGGCGTTTCGCAAAGCAGCCGGCCTTATCGCTGATTTGCGCGCCGATGGATGCGCCATTGAGCGACTGGACCTCGGTGGCGGATTGGGCATTCCCTATGGCGGCGATGGCGCCGTTCCACCGCACCCGGATGAATACGCCGCACTGATCAAGCGCGTGACTGCGCCGCTTGGCGTACAGCTCATCTTCGAGCCCGGGCGGATGATTGCTGGGAACGCCGGTGTCTTGGTAACGTGCGTTATTTTCGACAAGCAAGGTGATGCGCGAAGGTTTCTCATCGTTGACGCGGGCATGAACGATTTGATTCGTCCGGCGCTCTACGACGCCCATCACGACATCATGCCATTGCGTCGAGCCGCGAATTCTCAGGAAACGACCTATGACGTTGTTGGTCCGGTTTGTGAATCGAGCGACTTCTTCGCCAAAGGGCGGGTTATGCCTCAAGTCTCGCCAGGCGAATGTATTGCACTAATGTCCGCCGGCGCGTACGGCGCTGTGCAAGCATCTCAATACAATACCCGTCCGCTGATTCCCGAAGTGCTCGTCAATAACGGTAAATACGCGGTAATCCGCCGCCGCCCGAGTCTTAACGAGATGCTGGCGCTGGAAAGCACGCCTGACTGGCTGGATTAAACGACACCCGCGATCGAAAAATTATTCCAGACGATCCACGCATTGCCCGAAGTGGCGACCGCAAAGAAGGTCAAAACGATCCAGTGCGGGAACCACAAAACCATGAAGCTGATCAGTCCCTGAAGCGCAAGTTTCGCGACGATCCAGCCCTCGCCTGCATGAATCATGAGCGCATTGAGGATGGGATTCGCCTCAACGCCGGCGCCAGAATCCAGCGCAATCACAGTCGAAATGATGTCGGTGACGCCAACCATATTGTAGATGATAACGAGCGCCCATGCCGCCCGCCGCCGAATTACAGACGCCCGGGAACGTTCCGCCTCCTCGGAGAGCTTGCGGCGGCGCTTTGATGACGTCAGCGAAAATACCAAGACCGGGAGTCCTCGTGCGTTAACCTATTTGCGCCAAAGAAACGGCACACTGTAAGCGCCAGTATGACCAAAGCGTGAGGCGAAACGGCGTCGACGTGCGCCGTCCCACAATGTAGACTGCAAGAAGTATGACGAGCGTGGTGACCCAAAGGCAAGCACAGGCGCAGCCAAAGCGAAAGCGCCTCCCCGGCGGCGCGGCGATTTTATTTGCCCGCCTTGTGCTGTTTTGGGAACGACTTTGGCCGGCCATCTTGCCCGCGGTGGCAATCCCGCTGCTATTTATAACTATCAGCCTTTTCGACCTGTGGGGATTGGCGCCGGCATCACTTCACTGGGCGGCGTTAACCCTCGGCGGCGCGGGGTTTGCTGCGCTCCTCATTCGTGACCTTCGCCCGGTGCGCTGGCCCTCACGCCGGGCGGCGCAAGTCCGCCTCGAGGCTGACGGGGGCGTTGATCACGCAGCGCTTCAAGCGCTTGACGACGAACCATCGGGAACCGGCGACGCCGCTTCCCCTCTTTGGCGCGCGCACATGGCGGAAATGCGGGAACGGGCGCGCAACGCACGACTGAAGGGCGTGCGCGCCACCGCCGAGACACGCGATCCGTGGGGATTGCGATTTACAGCCATTGGCATGCTCGCAATTGCACTGGTTGCGGGCGGCGGCGATTTTAACAACCGGATCGCCGCCGGGTTCAACCCGGGCAGCACTGCCAATGGAAAACTTGTCGCCGACATCTGGATCGAGCCGCCGGACTATGCCGGTATCGCGCCGATCTATCTTTTGCGCGCCGGACAAGACACGCCGGACAAGGCAGATCAAATCAATGCCCCGGAGGGCTCGACCGTCGTGGCGCAAGTCAACGGTCGCGGGCGCGCTGAGCTGACCTATCAGACCGCAGATGAAAAGGTTGGCGCGGCGTTCAACCGTAAAGGCGACGCTGCGAACGCCAAACTCGCTATAACCGAGAGCGGGCTCTTAAAACTGTCACTTGGCGGGAAGAGTTCAAACTGGCCCATCGGCATTATTGATGATGAGGCGCCAAGCGCTGTATTTCTCAACACGCCGATGCGCACCGATGACGCCCGGATTCATTTTGCCGTGGCGATCGATGACGACCATGGCGTCGTTTCGGCGGAACTCGTGATGCGACTCGACCCGGAGCAGGAACGGCCTCTCGATGCGCCTGCTTTTGACGAAAAGGCCCTCGGCGAAACGCGGCGCATCCCACTCGATGGATATGCCGGACCCACAGGCGAGCGTTCGACAACTCTTGATCTTCAATCCGACCCCTGGGCCGATCTCAATGTGCTGACGAAGGTGGTGGTCACCGACGGCGCCGGGCAAACAGGCGAGACCGAGATCGCTTCTACGACACTCCCCATGCGGATGTTTTACAATCCAGTCGCAAAGTCGGTCATCGAACAGCGTCAGACCCTGGCGGTTGCGGCGACCGCATGGCCGCGCACCGCACGATCTTTTGACGCCGTGACGTTAGCGCCGGACATATTCTACGCAGAGAAACCGAAGAACTATTTGATGCTACGCGCTGCATTCTGGCGAGTGATGCGCCAGAACGGCGATTCATTTGACGACGCCATTCAACAATTCTGGCCGCTTGCGTTGCAACTGGAGGACGAAGCGCTGGAACTTGCGCGACAGCGGCTTGAGGCAGCACAGGAAGCGCTTCGTCAGGCTTTGGAGCGCGGCGCAAGCGATGAAGAAATCGACCGGCTCGTCGAAGAGTTGCGCCAAGCCATGAATGATTACCTTTCCGCATTGGCGCAATCGGGGCAGCCTATGGAAGGTGAAGCATCTCGCAACGCACAGCAGCTTGAGCGGTCCGACCTTGATGAAATGCTGGATGCCATACGGGACTTGTCAGAGCAGGGCGCGGCCAACGCGGCCAGACAGATGCTTTCCGATCTTGAAAATATGCTGAACAATTTGCGCCTGTCGCAAGGCGGGCAAGGCAACGGCGCCGGGCAGGGACAGCCCGGCGGCGAAGGCCAGTCACAAGGCGGCGCCGCGGGACAAGCCGGCGAGCTAATCGGACGGCAGCGCGAACTGGCTGACGAATCCTTTGAACGCGGACGCGACCCCGAAGCCACCGGCGACGACCTGGCTGCTCAAGAAGGCGGGCTGGGGGGCGATCTTGATGAGTTGATGGATTCGCTGGAAGGCGATCCAAGCCTTGACCCCAATGGCGAAGCAGCCAGGGCGCTTGGGCGCGCTCGCAGCGCCATGCGAGAAGCCGAAGGAGCGCTCGAGTCCGAGCAGTTCGGCATGGCCGGCGACGCCATGGAACGGGCGATCGGCAATTTGCGCGAAGGCGCCGAAGCGCTTGCCCGTGAACAGATGCGCCAGGCGCAACAGACAGGACAGGGTCAGGACGGACAGCGGGGACCCGCCACAGACCCGCTAGGGCGCCCCGCAGGCGACGCGCTTGGCGGAGAAGGCGTCGACGTGCCCGGCGAGGGCGAGGCAGGCCGCACCCGCGCCGTCATCGAAGAACTCCGCAAGCGCCTTGGCGAACCGGGCCGGGAAGACGAAGAGAAAGATTATCTAGAGCGTCTTCTCGAGCGGTTTTAGTTCACCGCGCCGAGGAATGGCACGCCGCGCAGACGGCCATCGTCATCCATGCCGTAACCGACAAGAAAATCATCGGCGCCCGCTTCGAAACCGATATAATCGCAGACCAGATCATCTGCATGCCCCGTAAGTTTTTTGACGAGCACGCAGGTTTTAACACTCGCCGCACCGCGATCTTCGACCATGCCTTTTCCGAAATGCAGTGACCGCCCGGTATCGAGCACATCATCCAGCAAGAGCACGGTCTTGCCTTCAATATCAACTGAGAAATCCTTCAATAGCGTGACAACGCCGGAAGACGACCGCGCACCCGCGTAAGACGAAAGCTGTACAAAATCCACGTGAGGGTCGCTGCCATATTTGTAGAGCGCGCGCAAAAGATCAGCGGCGAAAATAAACGCCCCCGTCAACACCGGCGCCAACAGAAAGTCCTTCGGCAATTCATCCGCCATTTGCCGCGCCATTTCATCGACACGTATGGCGATGTCTTCTTCGGTGTAAAGCGTGCGCATGGGCATCCTCTTCGTCTCGTTAGCCAGGGCATGAAGACACCCGTCTTACGGACTTCAAGAGAGATACGCCAGTTGAAAACCTGTGGAAAACACAGATTGCGCCAACGTTTAATCGTCGCTGGATATCAAGCTGTCCAATACGCTTCTGGAAGGGGCAAACGAAAGTGCGACTTCCGCCACGCCTTCAGGAGCTGGCGCGCGGGTCATGAAATTGACGGCGCCGTCTTGTGAAACCTCCGGCTCATTGGCGGTAAAAGTCCACCGCGCGAGCAACTCGCCCCGCGCACCCAATGCCTCGGCCTGAAGTAACGGCGCAACGACCACGTCGCCTGATTCATTCCGCAAATTCCCGGTGATTTCGATGGTCGGGCCAGTCGTCGACATGGCCAGCCGGTGACGCACGTTCTCAATTGAAAGACCGTAAGGGTTCGCTTCTATCCCGATCACCGCATATGCATCCGCGGCTTTAGGCGCAAGTTTCACAATGTCATCGCGGTAAAGGACAGCGGCGTAGCAAACGCCAGCAACTACAGCGAGCCATGCGGTCCATCCGAAGACACGCAGTGGCGTCAGTCGATTTTTCTCCCGCGCTTCAGCGCGACGGCGAGCCTTTCTGATAGCCCGTTCCAACTCCCGAGGCGTGACACGTAAAGCTGCAAAAAATTCATCATCAAGGGCGTCCGGATCAAGGGGGCGGACATCTTCCATGCGCGCCAGCGCCGTAGCGCGGCGACGGGTGGCTCGAATTCGCCGGCCAAAGCCAGGCTGCCGCTCGCCTTCATCATCGATATCTTCCCAATCGGCGTCGACAACGTCGATCTCCACTTCCTCATCGCGGAAGTCCCGATCGTTACCGTCGCGACGATCCCGATATTCGCGATCGCCCCCCTCTTCGCCGGCATCGTCATAAGAAGCCTGCTCAACATCGTCCTCATCGCCGAAACGAAGCGATTCGCGATCCCGTTTCGGATCGGCGTTGTCCTTGTCGCCATTGCCTTTGCGGCGGCGAGCGAAGAACGGGCGGCGCTCTACGTCGTCTTCATCATCCTCCACAATGAATTGGCGGCCTTTTCGCCATCCTTTTGGCGCAGGTTCATCATCAAAGCGCTCTTCGATAACCCGGTCTTCAGCGTACTTTTTTCGCCGCGAACGGGGTTCATCGTCGTCATAATCGCGGTTTTCTCCAGCGCCCCTCTGAATGGACCGAGAATCGAACAGCGAATCGTCTTCATCCTCGTCATCATACGCAGGCTTCACGTCAGCGGCTGTTCGGCTGGGCGCGCGCCGTGACTCGCTCTTTTCTTCAGCAAGGCCAACCTTTATGCGGCCTTCACCGCGGTTCCCGGAGCGGTTTCGCCCATCCTCTTCGTCGCCGGTCGCCTTGCGCGCACCATTATGGTCATCAAGAGGTTTGACGTCGATCAGTTCGGGCGCCGGTACAAACCAGCTCTCGCCACAGGACGAACAACGCACGGACCGTCCATCTGGGGAAAACCGCTCGTCATCAACATCATAGCGCGTGGCGCAATCGGGACAGGTGATTATCATGACAGACCAGAATCGTTTATGTGTTGGCGGAATGGCGCACCATGCTGGCTGCGCGAGCCGACAGAATCAGGAAACGCATGAGCGCTTCGAACGAAATTGTTAGATTTGAACAAGCCGGGCTCGCCTATGAGGATGCGCCAGAAACTCTGTCCAACGTCAGTATGACCCTCGAGGAAGGCGAATTTCGGTTCCTCACCGGTCCGTCGGGAGCCGGAAAGACATCCTTGCTCAAGATGATTTATCTGGCGCATCGGCCGACAAGCGGCAAATTCCACTTGTTCGGTGAGAACGCCACAGAGGCGCCGCGCGAAGCGCTTCCGGCGCTGCGCAGACGCATTGGCGTCGTCTTCCAGGAATTTCGACTCCTCGACCATCTCACCGCCTTTGAAAATGTCGCGCTCCCCATGAAAGTCGCGGGCGTTAACCAAAACCAATACCGCGAAGACGTAAGCGAACTCTTAAATTGGGTCGGATTGGGTCACCGGATGGGCGCCAAACCCCCAACTTTGTCTGGTGGAGAAAAGCAGCGAGTGGCGCTGGCGCGCGCGCTTGTTTCAAAGCCGGACTTAATACTTGCCGACGAGCCGACGGGAAATGTTGATCCGGCCATGGGCGAGCGAATTATGAAATTGTTCGTAGAGCTTAATAAATTGGGCGCCGCTGTGATCGTTGCGACGCACGACCTCCATCTGGTGCAATCGATCGGTAAACCGGTGTTAAGAATTGCAGACGGCAAACTTTCGCGCAGCGCTGGCGCGGGTGGCGCCGCATGAGTGAATCGCATACGGAACAAGCAGGTGAAGCGGCGGCGGATGACGATCAGGCTCCTGCCCCACGTTGGCGTTTCTCACGGACGCGCGCCGCGCCGCTCTTACCGGAGGCAGGGGCCGCTGGCGCGCCATTAACCGCCGTGATCGCCGTCATGTCGTTTCTCGCCGTACTGGCGATGGCTTCTCTCCTGATGGTCAACCGCGCGGCCAGTGAATGGACCTCTGCGCTGCGCTCGGAAGTCACCGTTCAGGTCAAGGGTGCGAACGAGGCCGAAATCGCCGCGGGCGTTTCGGCGGTCCTACGCGTGCTTGACGAAACAGAGGGCGTCATCGAAGCGAAAGAAAGAAGCCGCGAAGATACGGCGGCGCTTCTCGAACCCTGGCTGGGAGAAGGCAACGCACAGGCTTTCTTGAATATCCCGGCATTGATTGAAGTGAAAGCCAGTCCCGACTTGCGAGGAAACCTCGATCTGTTGCGTAACAGGCTGGCCGCCGCCGCGCCCAATGCAAGCCTCGACAATCATTCGCGCTGGCATGACCGATTGTCGAGCGCCGCCCGTTCCGGCCAGGCCATGGCGTTCGGCGTGTTTCTGCTTGTCATGGGCGCCGCGTGCGCCATTTCCATATTCGCCGCCCGCGCCGGTCTCGCGGCGAACCACGAGATTGTCTCCGTGCTGCATCTTGTTGGGGCGACCGATGATTTTATCGCCACGGAAGTCCAACGCCGATTCTTCATCCTCGGGTTGCGCGGCGCGCTCATCGGCCTCGCCGTCGCCCTCTTTGCTTTGGGGCTTGCCGGGGTGGCGATGCGCTCCAGCACCAGCGCGGATTCGTTCTTGCCGGCATTTAATCTCAACGGATGGATGATCGTCTGGCTGGCCGCAGCCCCCGCCGCCACTTGTCTGGTGACAGCGCTTACGGCGCGCCTTACGGTTTTGAAAACCTTACAGCAGCAATATTGAGTCTGCTGGACCGGCACAGGGTCTTTCGGGTACCCTTTCGCTACCGAACTCCATCTGGAGGTGGAAGAGACCGATCGTGAGACGCGTTTTGTCCTTGGTGGCTGTGGTAGCTGTGCTCTGGGTGATTGGGTTTGCCTGGTTCGTAGCAAAGCTGCCTGCACCCGCCACCAATCCCCCGCAGATTGCCGAAGGCGTTGTTGTCTATACGGGCGGCGGCGGCGCGCGAATATCTGCGGCAATGACGACTTTCGCCAGCGGGACTGGTGAACGTTTACTGATCTCTGGCGTACATCCGGACACGTCGCGCGCACGGCTGTCGGAACTTTGGCGTGGCGACCTGGAGCGTTTTGATTGTTGCGTCGATCTCGGCCGGGAGGCGCTGACGACTGAAGGGAATGCTGGCGAATTGAGCGCCTGGGCGCAAAACAACAACTACAAGAAAATTGTGCTCGTTACATCGGACTACCACATGCCTCGCGCCATGATTGCAACGCGCGCACGAATGAAAGATGCCGAACTGACGCCCTACCCGGTTGCATCCGGCTATCTCAATGCGAAAGGGCGCCCGACCTCGCCAAAAGCGATTGCAAACCTTGCAGGGGAGTACTCCAAATTCCTGATGGCGTTTGTGAACGCGAAGTTCGCCTAGGGCAATTGCAGAATGTTGATTCGACTTCGTTCGCTGGCCTTTGCCGCATTTCTTGTGTTCTTTGTTGGCTTTATCGGATTCTTTTGTCTGCCAGCCGCGTTGTTCGGACGAAATGCATCGCGCGCCACAGTGAAGTCATGGTCCAATACCGGCCTTCAAGCATTAAAACTGATTACGGGCCTATCTTATCGCATTGAAGGCGCGGAAAATATTCCTGACGGCGGGGCCATCGTCGCCGCCAACCACCAATCCATGTGGGAAACGATCGCCCTCCATGCGCTGCTGCCCAAACCTGTGATGGCATTCAAAAAAGAACTCATGAATATTCCTGTATATGGGTGGTGGGCCCGCCTTGCAGGCCATATCCCCATTGACCGCAAAGGCGGCGCGAAAGCGCTACGGGCATTTTCCCGGGCTGCGAAAGCGCGTCTGGACGCTGGTGAACAGGTCATCGTTTTTCCCGAGGGGACACGCAGCCAACCCGGTGAAAAATCGCGATTTTTGCCCGGCGTTGCCGGAATATACGCCGCTTCGAACGCACCCTGCGTTCCCGTCGCCCACGACAGCGGACGATATTGGCGCCATCCTGGAATAGAGCGCCGGCCCGGCATTATCACGCTTCGATTTCTTCCGCCGATTCCCACGGGTCTTGACCGGAAGGAATTTCAGCAAGAATTAAAAATGCGCATTGAGGCGGCGCGCCCTGACCTTCAGGAGACGCCGTCAGACTTGGAGTCATCCGTTGGCTGACAAACAAAGCCCCATGAGCCGTCGTTGGTTGTATATCCCGTTCGCTATCGCGGGCGCTATTTTGTTCGCATATTACCTTCTGTGGCGGGCTGGCGCTGCAGAAATGAAGAATGGTGTCGAGGCATGGGTGCTGGACCAACGCGCTACGGGGATTGAGGTTTCGCATGGCGACATCTCGCGAGACGGATTTCCGTTTTTTCTGAGGGTTCACATTGA
Organism: uncultured Alphaproteobacteria bacterium; assembly: GCA_942492295.1. Lineage (GTDB taxonomy): Bacteria > Pseudomonadota > Alphaproteobacteria > Caulobacterales > Parvularculaceae > Hyphococcus. The sequence goes on along the minus strand of CALODW010000011.1, from coordinate 156,373 downwards.
TGACGTCAGTATCGCTAAGCCGGGTTCCTGGTCGTGGCGCGTGGAACGTCTGACCATGGACGCCCTCCCTTACGACCTCAACAGACTAATTTTCTCTACGCGAAGCGCGCAAACAATCTGGATGAAGGGCTATGGCGAGTGGCGCATCACCGCCGACGATTTTCGCACTTCAATCGCGAACGATAAGGACCGCGAGTGGGCGTTTGCCGCGACCGTCGGCAATTTACACGCTTTGCGTCAGACAGACGGCGCATCCGCTTCACTGGCATCGCTTGTTTTCGATCTGGCGCCAGACGCTGTAGATAAATCCACTCTTACACTGAACCTTGCCGTCACGAATGCGCGCGGCAGTACGGGTGATCGCTCAATGGATCTGGACTCTCTGCAGACCATACTTGCAGTCACGCAAACAGAGGCCTTCGCCACTAACGACCCGGCCAGCGCGTGGCGTATGGCGAATGGGCGCACCAATATTCAGGCATTATTGGCGAAAATCGGAGATTCGAGCGTCGCCATTTCCGGCGGCCTCAGCCTCGACCAAAACGGCTATCCGGCCGGGCGGCTGGACGCGGAAACCATAGCGCCTGCGGCGCTTGCCCGGGCATTGGGAGATGCAGGCGTCTTGGCGCCATCAGACGCGGAGGCCACCGCTGCAACGCTGACGCTCGCTGCGATTGCCGGCGGCGGAAAAATAACTGCGCCCGTCGAGTTTAAAAATGGAGTCGTGCAGATCGCCGGGGCTAAACTTGCCGACCTTCCGCGGTTGGATTAAGCGCTACCCGTACATCGCGCCGAGCGGCGCTTCCGATCCATGCGCTTCAACAAGACGGGCGAAATTATCCAGATAAATGGCGCCCTCGGCGGTTTTCCGTACAATGACAATTCGTTTGTCATTGTCATCGCGCACCCGCTTGACAAAACCAAGGATCGAAAGGGCGTCGAGCGCGCGCGAAATCGCTGGTTTCGGCACATTGAGATCTCGGGCCAATGCGCGGACGGTGTGCGGGCCGGGCTTTAGATAAACGGTCAGCAATATCGACCATTGGCGCATAGACAAATCGGGATTGTCTGCGCGCACCGCGTCGCACATGACTTCCCGCCAGCTTGTCAGAACATCCGTTGACGCCATCGTTCGGCCTTACGCCAAGCCCTCGCTACTAAACCCCATGCTTGCCCCTGTTCGCCCGCGAAGGGCAAGGCCTATTGCGCGGGATAACGGGCGGCGAGCACTTCAAAAAGCGCGCGAATCGCCTGCGCTTCACCGCCAGCAGGACGTCCGGGCGCGCCCTTCGGCCGCCAGGCATAGAGGTCGAAATGCATCCAGGCGCGCGCCTCCCCGGCAAATTTCTTCAAGAACAGCGCCGCTGTGATCGAACCGGCGAAGGATCCACCTGAGATATGATTCACGTCCGCAATCTGCGACGACAGCATACTTTCGTAATTGCTCCATAACGGCATCCGCCAGACCGGGTCGGCAACGCGGCTCGATGCTTCAGATAGTCCGCTCGCAAGCGCGTTATCATCACAATAGAAGGGGACCAGTTCCGGCCCCAGCGCCACCCGCGCCGCGCCTGTCAGCGTCGCCAGCGAAACCATGAGGTCCGGGGCCTCTTCACCTCCAAGCGTCAAGGCATCACCGAGAATAAGACGCCCTTCGGCATCTGTATTGCCGATCTCGACGGTAATTCCTTTGCGGCTCGGCAGGATGTCTCCAGGCCGAAATGCGTCGCCAGAGATAGCGTTCTCTACGGCTGGCACCAGCGCCCGGAGCCGCACGTTGAGCTTTGCCGACATAATCATGCGCGCCAGCGCCAACGTATGCGCGCCGCCGCCCATGTCTTTTTTCATGAGCGCCATTCCCGCGGGGCCTTTAATATTCAGGCCGCCGGAATCGAAAGTGACTCCCTTGCCTACCAGCGTCAGCTTTGGCGCGGCCGGATCCCCCCAGGTCAAATCGATCAGCCGCGGTGCAGAGACGGAGGCCCGGCCCACCGCATGAATCATTGGCAGGTTCTGCGCCAACAGATCGTCACCGGTCGTGACCTCTATTTGCCCACTACATTCTTCAGCGAGGTTGCGGGCCGCTTGCTCCAGCGCCGCTGGCCCCATATCGGACGCTGGCGTATTCACAAGGTCGCGCACGAGCGCTATCGCGCCGCCGGCCCGGCGGATGCTTTCCGGATCAGCGTTCGCCGGCGCGACGAGTTTTGCTGCCGCCTGCTTTTGCTGCTTGTAGCGATTGAACCGATAGGTCCCCATCAACCAACCCAACGACGCCAGCGTGGCGGCGCGTTCATCGAGGGTGTCGGCGAAAACATATACGTCTTCTGGAAGTTTTTCTGCGGCAGCGGCGCTGATGAACGGGTCCGACCCGTCGCCGACGCCCAGTAATACACCATGTTCACCAGCCAGCACAGCGCCCGCTTCGCCGCCGAATTCATTGACGGCGGCAAGTCGTTGCAATGCTTCTGGAACGCTCGTCTCTTTGAGGCCGCCATCCTTTATAAAATATATTTTCTTTGCCGCATTGGCGGCATCGCGTTCATAGTTGAGTAACAATTCAGGGCGCATGAATAATCCGTTAACTTATCAATTCGGTTGCACATTAGGCATACGGTTAAGCCTTTATTGAATTCCTTCCGCCAACATGCAGGCCGCAAATCGGAATTCATTGAGGCGGGCACTATGCTTATCGCATCCAAGCTTGTAACGAAATACGCAATTATAGCCAGTACGGCCATTGGTTTATCAGCCTGTGCGACATCAAACAGCACCGGCGTCGCGGATGTCGGCAATGACGAATATCGCGAAGCTATTGGCGTTTTCACGAATCCCAGCATCGACGACGGAATGGACCCGATCGCGGCGGCCGCGTTTTGGGGCACGCGCTACAATACTGATCAGTCCGACCCTAACATCGCAGTCCGGTTCTCGAAATCACTTCGCAGGATAAGTTCCACAGACGAAGCCATCAGTGTTATTCAGAAAGCTTCAACCACCCATCCCAACAATATCGATGTAAGCCTCGAATATGGCAAAGTACTGGTCGAAAGCGGCCGCGCTTTTGAAGCTGTGCGTCACCTAGAGACCGCCGTCGCCCAATCTCCGAATGACTGGCGCGCGCTTTCCGCTTATGGGGTCGCGCTGGATCAGATTGGCGAACATGAAGCCGCCCGCGTAAAATACGACCGCGCTCTGGCAATGTCTCCAAGCGAGGTGATGGTATTGAACAATAAGGGTCTGTCTTTTGCGCTTGAAGGAAAGCTATCCCTTGCGCGGGCGACGTTGCGCCAAGCAGCCGCGAACGCGGGCGCCGACTCTCGAATTCGTCAAAACCTGGCCCTGGTGCTGGCGCTCTCAGGCGAGATGCGTGAAGCGGAACGTCTCGCGCGCTCTGATCTGCCGCCGCTGGTCGCCGACAACAATATCGACGTGTATCGCCAGCTGATGAACCAGCCAGCCTATTGGGAAGAATATGCTTCCGGCAATGTAGAAACGCCAGATTTTGATGACGTGCCTGCGGCGCCGCTTTCGCCATCTCCAAAACCGCAACTGCGGGAAGAACAGCAAGAAGAAAAAGAATCAGATGGCGCACCGATTGCGTTGATCGAAGTGGCGCCAGTGACCAAGGCGTCCACTGACGCCTCATCTGGCATAGAGTTGAAAAATGAAAACGAATAAAGGTTTGTTGCGCTAGTATTGTTGCGTACTGTTGAGCCGCTCCAGCCTCCGGTTGGGGCGGTTTTCTTTTCCTCAAACTATTCGCTTTTCTCAAGGCGCACGCTACCCTCGCGCCATGTTCAAACGCCTCCGCGCAATCGGGCCCGGCGCGCTTACCGCCGCTGCATTTATTGGCCCCGGCACCGTCACCACGGCCACGCTCGCCGGTGCGGGTTATGGCTACATGTTGGTATGGGCGCTGGTTTTCGCCACCGTCGCCGCCATTATATTGCAGGAGATGTCTGTGCGGCTCGGGGTGGCGGGGCGGCGTGGTCTCGGTGAAGCAATTGTGGAGCGTTTCACCGAAACGCCAGCGCTCAAATGGGCGACGATTGGACTGATCATTGCCGCACTTTTCATCGGCAACGCCGCTTATGAAGGTGGCAATATTGCCGGCGGCGCACTAGGGGTTGAGGCAGCCTTTCCAGAGTTCGCTTCTCGCCCGCTTGTCACCACGGTGATCGCCGTTCTCGCGGGCGTTATTTTACTTTTTGGCGGATATCGGTCCATAGAAAAAGTTCTGATCGCTGCCGTTCTAGTGATGACATCAGCGTTTGCCACCGCATTGCTGATGATCGGGCCGGACTGGCTGGCGCTCTTAAAGGGTGCATTGGTCCCATCCATTCCGCTCGGCGCTTTTCCAATCGTTCTCGGTTTAATCGGTACAACAATCGTTCCCTACAACCTCTTTTTGCATACCGCCGCGGCGCGAAAACGTTGGAAAGGTGCGGAAGAGCTATCCGAGGCGCAGTTCGATGCGCGCCTTTCAATCGGCGTTGGCGGCGTCGTTTCCATTCTCGTTCTGTCTACCGCCGCAGCCAGCCTCTTTGGTGCCGGGCTAACCATTAGCACTGCAGCAGACATGGCCCGCCAACTGGAGCCCGCCTTTGGCGCCGGTGCGACCTACCTTCTCGCCATCGGGCTTTTTTCGGCTGGCCTTTCATCAGCAATAACAGCGCCATTGGCGACCGGTTTTGCCGCGGCGGAACTATTTAAATTCGAGAGCGATCCGACATCGCTGAAGTTTCGGTTCACCGCAGGGTCCGTACTGTTGATTGGCGCTATTGTCGCTGTCACGGGCGCGCGCCCCATCGAAATCATTCTGTTCGCACAGATCGCCAATGGAATTCTGCTCCCTGTCATTGCTGTATTCTTGCTCTACGCCGCCAACAACAAAGAGCTTTTAGGGAAACACGCCAATGGCCTTATGGCAAATGGCGCCGGCGTCATCGTTACTTTAATCGCAGCCATGCTGGGGTTGCGTGGCGTTCTGCGTGCATTGGGACTTATGTGATGCGCAGCATCGACTTGAATGCTGATATGGGTGAGTACGCCAACGACGCACAAAGCGCCATCGAAGCCGCCCTGATGCCGCTTATATCGTCTTGCTCTATCGCCTGTGGCGGACATGCGGGGAATCAAGTGACCATGCACCACACGATTGCTCTAGCGCGCAAGCACAGTGTCAGTATCGGCGCGCACCCATCTTACCCTGATCGTGAGGGCTTCGGCCGCCGGCGCCTGAAAATTGAGCCTGCTGCGTTGCTCAAGGCGCTAAAGGAGCAAGTCGCGGCGTTAGCGGCTATCCTTGACGAAACGCAAACGCCGCTCCGACACATAAAGCCACATGGTGCGCTTTATAATGATGCGGCGGCAAACAAAGCGCTTGCCGAAATTGTTGTGGCCGCCGCCGGAGACGCCACTATTGTTGGTCCGCCAGGATCTGCAATGGAAGAATGCACGAAAGAAGCTGGTAAGAATTTCGTTGCAGAGGGTTTTGTTGACCGGCTCTACCTGCAATCAGGCGCCCTCACGCCTCGCGAACTTTCCGGCGCTGTCATCGAAGGCAATGGCGCGCGCGCGAGACAAGCCCGCGCCATTGCGAGCGGAGCACGCTTTGCCGCCGCTGACGGCATGCTGACGGTTATCGCGAGAACTCTATGCATTCATTCAGATTCGCCGGGCGCCGTTGAAACGGCCCGCGCGGTTCGTAAAGCTCTGGAAGCTGACGGCTTCACTATTCGAGCGGCCGCATGAGCCCGTTGTTTCGCTACGTTATAGAGCCTTATGGCGAACACGGATGGATTGTACAGCTTGCAGACACGCGCGCCATGATCGCGACGGCGCTCTATGCCAACGCCGTTGCAAACACAGTTCGAAATAAGACTGGCATTGCGGATGCAGTCGCAGGCGTTGAAAGCGTCGTCGTCAAAATTGACCCGGCTATTATTTCCATTGATGCGGCGCGCGACATGATGGAGGACGCTCTTGCAAATGCAAAACTTCACTCGAACAACTCGGCAAAGAAGCTCGAGATACCCGTGTGTTACGGAAGCGCATATGGGCCGGACCTTGAAGCATTGGGACAACGGGTCTCCCTTTCGCGAGAAGAAATAGTCAAGGCGCACTCGAAGGCATCCTACCGGGTTTTAGCGATCGGTTTCGCCCCGGGCTTTGCCTATCTCGGTCCTCTCGATCCGGCGCTTGCAGCACCCAGACTGGCAACGCCGCGCCCGCGCGTTCCCGCTGGGTCTGTAGCCGTCGCCGGCGCCATGTCCGGCGTCTATCCGCTACCATCACCGGGTGGTTGGAACATTATCGGGCGCACGCCAGTCAGTCTGTTTGACGCGACAGCGGCCGATCCATTTTTGTTCTCCTCGGGGATGGAGGTCCACTTCAAGCCAATCAGCGATGCTGAGTTCCAAGAACTCGAAAGCGCGCTACGATGAGGGTGGCCGCCAGAGTAGTCGCGCCCGGACTTTCAACAACCGTACAGGATCTCGGCCGGCCCGGCCTCCGTCACCTTGGCGTTCCACTCTCTGGCGCTGCGGACCCGGTTTCCCTGGCGCTGGCCAATGTCTGTGTCGGCAACCCGTCCGAAGCAACGGCGCTCGAATGCACTGTGAACGGGCCAACACTTCTGTTCGAAACGTCAGCATCCTTTGCAGTTGGCGGCGCCGACATGAACGCCCGGCTGAATGGACAGCCACTTCCACAGTTCAAGCGAGTGACTGCCGATTGCGGAGAGACGCTCGAGCTTGGCATCGCCAGAACGGGTGCAAGAAGCTACATCGCAATTGAAGGCGGGATAAAGGGTGAGGCGTTTTTAGGCAGCTGCTCCACTTTCCTTCCCGCGTCGCTGGGCGGAATCGAGGGGCGCGCACTGCGCGCTGGCGATATCATCGAAAGCGGTGTGGTAGAAACGACAACGCCACGCGAGATTCCCGAGCCCTTCTTGCCACGTGTAAACAGCACGGTTGTTCTTAGAGCAACGCCGGGACCGGAAACGCAACATCTTAGCGAGCGCGGCATGGAGCAACTTTTCTCAACGGGGTGGACTGTAGGCCGACGCGCGGATCGGATGGGGGTGCGCCTCGAAGGCCCGCCGCTGGATGTTCTGAAAAATAGTCCCATGGCCAGTAGTCCGGTCTTTCCGGGTACGGTTCAATGTCCGCCAGATGGCGCGCCGTTCCTGCTCTTGGTCGATGCGCAAACGATTGGCGGCTATCCGCGCGTCGCACAAGTGATCGGCGCCGACCGGTACCTCGCCGGACAATTACGTCCTGGAAACGAAGTGTGGTTTCGTAGCACAATGCATCGCGAAGCGCGCGACATTGCTCTTAGGAAAGCTGCGTTGTTTGAAGGGTTCTTACCGGGCCGGGTCTTTTTCTGACGCTGGTTGGGAAGCTGCGCGAATTTCATCCAGCCAGGAAATTCGCATGACGACAATAACAACACCCATGGCGATCAGAATAAATAAGCCAGGCAGACCGCCAAGGTTGGAAAGCATCTTGACGCCATCGATGCCGGTGGTGGACGTCATGACAAAGGCAACGCCGCCGACCAGTACGCCCCAGAATATCTTCACCCACCGCTCAGCGCGTGGGCGACGTTCACCGGACTTTATGTCTTTCAGGCAGATTCCCGCAATTGAGTGCGTGTTGGAATCCATGGCCGTCGCAAACGAGATGAACGTCAACAAAATGAAGATGGCGACAACGATGGCGCTAAATGGCAGCGAATTAAATAGCGCGTAAATCACTGACTCAGGCCCACGCGAGTCCAGCGCCGCGGACAAGGCGCCGCTTGCTGCGTCCGCGTTAATTGCAGCACCTCCGAAAACCATCATCCAGATGGCGCCAAACAGTGCGGGCGCCGCCAGATTAAACAATATGAACTCGCGCACCGTGTATCCGACGGAAATACGCCCGAGAAACAGGGCCGTGATCGGCGCCCAGGCAAGCCAGTTTGCAAAATAAAATACGGTCCAGTCCCGCGTCCATGGGTCACCCGCCCGCTCACCCAATGCCAGGCTGCGAGGAACAAAATTCACCATGTATTCGATCACACTTTGCGCGCCTAACGTTAGAATTTCCAATGTCGGGCCGGCTACAAGAACGAACAATGTCAATGCGAGAAAGAACTTTGTATTTACGTCAGAGAGTATTTTTATGCCCCGCTGCACGCCGCTAATGGAAGAAACGACAAACACCAGCACGATCGCCGCAGTAATGATCAACCGCAATAAGACCGTATCATTGAGCTCGGCGCTGGCCTCCAGTCCGCCTGCGAGCGTCATAACGCCGGCGCCGAGCGAGGCGGCGACACCAGCGACCAAGGCATAAAGACCTACAGCGTCAATCAACGCGCCGGCGCGCCCGGTTGCTGCACGTCCGAATACAACAGAAAGCGGACCGCTTAAGGAGTACGGCCGGCCAAGATTGTAGTGCGCCAAAGCGAAGGCAAGCGCAGGCACCGTGTAGATAGCGTAGGGCGTAATCGTCCAATGCATGAACATCGAAGAAAGTGCGAAAGTCGCAGCGCCTTCCGTACGCGCCTCAACGCCGGAGAACTCAGGCGGCCCATTCACATGAAACATGGGTTCCGCCGCGCCCCAGAATAAAATACCGATCGCGATGGTCGTACAAAGCGTGATAGAAAACCAATTCCAGCGGCTAAGAATTGGCTTCGCGTCCGGACCGCCGATACGCACGCCGCCAAGTCGTGAAAACATCACCCAGATGATGAGGCAGACCGCGCTGAATGACGCATAGCTGAACAGCCAGTCAAACCGCCTTAAAATCCATTGGTTCACCGAACTAACGAGGGCGTAAAACCCGTCAAAGTCCAGAAGACTCAGCGCAAGGGCACCGCTCAACAATATGACGGGAGGCCAAAATACAAGCGGCCGGATTGCCTTGGCAGTTTCGTGAAAGATGGACAGCTCCTCGGGTCGGCCCTTCACTGTCCTAGACCAAAAATCCGCATCACCCAAACCGAACGGGTGTCACCAGAATGCAAGGGAAGAGAATGGTGCCGCATGGGTGACTTGAACACCCGACCCCATCATTACGAATGATGTGCTCTACCAGCTGAGCTAATGCGGCGCAGCGGCTTAAACAGCGCTGAGGGCGCGGTCTTTAACGCGCCCCTGCGCCATATGCAAGAGTTTCGAAGGCTAGGGCGCGGCGGCGGTCAGGCCCGCAATGCGCCGCCGGTCGCCTTGGCCACCTGGGCGACAATTCTCTGGCCGATGGCGTCAATTTCCTCGTCTGTGAGTGTTTGCGCGCGCGGCTGAATGACCACCTCGACCGCGAGAGATTTCTTACCTTCCGGCACACCCTTCCCCTGATAAACATCAAAGAGAGCAACATCCGAGATCATCTTTTTCTCCGCACCACGAACCGCCTTTAGCAATGTTTCAGCCGCGACATCATCATCCACGACAAACGCAAAATCGCGGCGCAACGGCAACAACTCGGATGCCTCAAGCGCGGTTTTTGTTTTTGTCGGCTTCTTCTTTGCGGCCGGAATTGAGTCGAGAAAGACCTCAAATCCGTGGATCGGCCCATCGACATCCATCGCCTTCAAAACGCGCGGATGGATTTCACCGAAATGGGCGAGCACCGTCGGGCCTAGACGCAACAAGCCGGAACGACCGGGATGAAAATATCCCGGCGCATCCGCTGTCGTCTGCAAACTCGCCACCGGCGCGCCGACGGCTGCAAGCGTATGGATTGCGTCCGCCTTCGTGGTGAAAGTGTCAGATTGAGCCTCAGCACCCTGCCAGTGACGAGCGGGCACAGAACGGCGCACACCGCCAGCAGCGTTCGCATGATCAGAGGGCGCATCACCGGCATAGATTGGCGCGACTTCAAATAGCGCGAGATCCACGCGCCCCCGATCGGCGTTCCTTTGCAGCGCCGAGATCAGATTCGGCAGCACGGACGGCCGCATCACCCCGAGGTCAGAAGAAATCGGATTGGCCAGAACCAGCCCTCTGGACCGCAGTTCGTTAGCGCTCACAAAAAGTCCGGCAAAGCGCTCATCCATGAACGACCACGTCACCGCTTCCATCAATCCACGCGCCGCCAGAGACCGCCGCGCAATGCCTCGACGTTCCTGTCCCACAGTCAATTTAGGCGTCTCTACTGGTTTCAGGAGCGGCAGGGTCGCCGTTGGTAAATGATCAAACCCGACGATGCGCGCAATTTCCTCCACCAAATCGGCCTTGCCCTCTATGTCAGGGCGCCATGATGGAACATCCACCTGCCATGGGTCGCTCTTTGAAACCGAAAATCCAAGGGCGGTGAGAATGCGCTCGGCTGTTTCCGGCGGCGCATCCAGTCCTGTAAGCCGTTTGACCTCTGTGGGAGGAAACAAAACCGTTTTCTCCACCGTCGGTATTTCTCCCGCCAACTCAATTTCACTCGGTGTCCCGCCACACAAATCCATAATGAGGCGCGTCGCCAGCTCCATGCCCGGCACGACAAACGCCGGATCAACGCCACGCTCGAAGCGATAGCGCGCATCAGTATGAAGCCCGGTCTTGCGCCCTGTTTTCGCCGTCCGCAGCGGGTCGAAATAGGCGCATTCCACAAACACATTGACGGTTTCGTCAGAGCACCCCGTTTCTTTGCCGCCAATGATACCGCCAAAGCCTTCGGCACCATTGTCATCGGCGATAACGCACATGGTGTCGTCCGCCTCATACTCTTTGTCGTCAAGCGCAAGAAATTTTTCGCCTTCCTTGCCGAGACGCGCGTGCAAGACGCCTTTCAGCTTGTCTGCATCATATACGTGCAGCGGCCTGGCGCGGTCATAGGTAACAAAATTGGTGATATCGACCAGCGCGCTAATGGGACGCAAGCCGATTGCGCGAAGCTTGTCCCGCAACCATTTCGGCGATGGTCCGTTCTTCACGCCCTTGATGTACCGACCGGCGAAGACCGGACAGGCGTCTCTTGCATCATCCGGAAACCGCAATTCGACTTTCTGCGGGCTTTCAAACTCGCCTTTGATCGCCTCCGGGGCCGATATGATCAGCTTTCCGATCCCTGCAGCCGCGAGGTCTCGCGCGACGCCGACAACCCCATTCGTATCAGGCCGGTTTGGCGTCACCTCAAAATCAATGACGGGGTCGTTCGTTCCCAGCCATGCGGAAACCGGGTCGCCAATTTTCGCATCCGATGGCGCCTCGATGATGCCGTCATGATCCTCACCCATTTCAAGCTCGCGTGCCGAACACATCATGCCGTGCGATTCAACACCGCGAATTTTCGCCTTTGACAACGTGAGATCGATCCCAGGTACATAGGCGCCAACCGGCGCGTAGGCGACCTTGATCCCTTCGCGAGCGTTCGGCGCGCCACACACGATCTGCATCTCGCCGTCTTTTGTGGCGACTTTGCAAACACGCAACTTGTCGGCATCCGGATGCTGTTCGGCGTGAACAACTTCGCCTATTGTGAAGGCTGCAAGGCGCTCTTCAGGATTTTCAATGCTTTCCACCTCGAGACCGACGGCGACCATGGTCTCGACAATCTTGTCGAGACCTGCGTCAGTTTCCAGATGCTCTTTGAGCCAGCTAAGCGTAAACTTCAATTTACTTCACCGATTGAGGAAAGGTTTCAGCGCGCCACCCCGTTGAGAAGGTCATGGCGGCAAGTGCAAAATAAATGACGAGACCGAGCGCGACACCCGGCACGGCGCCGTCGGGAACCCAACCGTTGAGCGGCGCTTCGTTCAATCTTTCCGGCATGCAGGTCGCGCAGTAAAGCGCTTCCTGTGAAATTTGCCGCATATTGAGGCCGAGCGACCCGGTCCACGCCCAGCCTATCGTAAAGACGCCAAAGCCGAGAATGCGTAGCCGCAACGATGCGCGCGCGAGATAAAAATAGAGCCCAGTGATGTAGATCGTCACCATGGTGAAGAAAAGGGCGATGATCTCAACCGCCGCCGAGAGGAATTCGATCCGTAAGGTCCAGTAGTCGTGCTCACTCATCGCCGTCTCCGCCGCGCAGAACTTTGGTGATCGTCATGATGTCATTGTCTGCGTCACCCGCCTGCAGCGCTTTTTCGCAGGTTTTGCGCATGGTTTGCGCGCTGGGGGTTTCTGCGCCGACACCTTGCGCCGCCTCGATCATCACATCGAGCGAATAGGCAACGTTCTTCACCGCAGCCTGCGGCGCATAATCTTCGGCGACAGCGCGCGGCAATTTCATCCTCAAAAAGTCGTTCGCCAGCGGACCATTGAGAATGACCTTTGAATAGATTTCGAAATCGAGGCCAAATGCCCGCGCGAAATTCACCGACTCAGCAAGGCCGCTCATGATGCCGGCGAGTTGCAGATTGCTGGCGCTTTTCATGGCCATGGCGCTTGGGACGGCGCCGCAGAAAACGGTTTCCTTGCCGATGGCGTCGAATACCGGCTTGAGTTTTTCGATAACGCCTTCATCGCCCGCGGTCATGACGAGCAGTTCGCCCGCTTCGGCGGGAACCTTGGAGCCCGAAACCGGCGCTTCCACATAAACGCCGCCCGCTCTTTCGACGGCCCCACCAAGCCCTTTGGAATAAGCCGGCGTCATGGTGGCGGTATTGACGACAGTGCGGCCCGAAACATCGACAGCGAACCCATTACTCGACCGGCCGAGTACGGCGTCCGTCGCCACACCGTCATTCAGCATCAGGATAATTGCATCAGACTGATTGAATACATCGGCAACCGATTTTGCGACGGCTACATCCGTGCCCTCAAACAGGCGCCGAGGCCCTTCGCTTCTGTTGTAAACAGTAAGCGGCAGCCCCGCCCCAGCGATATTTCTCGCCATGGGCGCCCCCATCACGCCAAGTCCGATAAGGCCGATGCGGAGGGTCATTTTTACCTGCTCAGTCCTGTTGCAAGGTTCGGCTGATCGAGCGGATCGAAACCGTAGTGCTCAAGCCAGCGCGCGTCCGCCGCGAAGAAATCACGCAAATCCGGAATGCCGTATTTCAACATAGCCAGACGGTCGACGCCCATGCCCCACGCGAAACCTTGATATTCGTCCGGGTCGAGCCCGCAATTTTTGAGTACATTCGGATGCACCATGCCGCAGCCGAGAATTTCCATCCAGTCAGCCCCCTGCCCGAAGCGGATTTCCTTGCCCACTCGTTCGTAACCAATGTCCATCTCCGCCGAAGGCTCCGTGAACGGAAAGAAATGCGGGCGAAAACGCGTTTTGACGTCATCGATCTCGAAGAAGGTTTTGACGAATGCTGCAAGCGTTCCTTTGAGGTGGCCCATATGGGCCTCCTTGTCGATGACGAGCCCCTCGACCTGATGAAACATTGGCGTGTGGGTCTGGTCGCTGTCGCAACGGAACGTCCGCCCAGGGATGATGATCCGAATTGGCGGCTTTTGGCTCATCATGGTGCGGATCTGCACCGGCGACGTGTGCGTGCGCAGCATCATCCGCGAACCGTCTTCCATTGGCTCGAAGAAAAACGTGTCATGCATTTCGCGCGCGGGGTGGTCCGGCGGAAAGTTGAGCGCGGTGAAGTTATGAAAGTCGTCTTCGATGTCCGGCCCCTCGGCGACATCAAATCCCATTGCGGAAAAGATCGCCACAATTTCTTCTGTCACCTGAGAGACGGGATGAATCTTACCTTTGGGCTCCGGCCGTATCGGTAGCGTCACATCGACCTTTTCGGTGGCGAGGCGCGCATCCAACGCGGACTCTTCGAGCGCTGTTTTTTTCGCCTCGATGGCTTCTGCGATGCGGTTTTTAAGACCGTTCAGCGCCGGACCCATTTCCTTGCGCTCTTCCGGACTCATCTTCCCGAGTGTTTTCATCCGCTCAGATACAGCGCCCTTCTTGCCAAGCGCGGCGACACGCACTTCTTCGAGCGCCACCTCGGTTGCCGCTTCGGCAATCTTCGTCGTAAGTTCGCGTTCAAGTTGCTCAATTTCGGACATTGTGTCCGCTCTCCTACTTCAATCAATCACCAAAAGAAAAAGCGTCACTCGTTTCCGAATGACGCTTAATCGAATTTGTCCGTAAACGTCACCCGGTTCGTTGGTTGGCATTTCCGGGCGAGGTAGAAAAACTAAGCGAGTGCTGCTTTTGCTTTTTCCGCCAGGGCCTTGAACGCCTCGGGCTCGTGCACGGCGATATCAGCGAGAACCTTTCGGTCAACCTCGATACCGGCGAGATCAAGCCCGTTGATAAATCGGGCATAGGTAAAGTCGAGCTCGCGGCAGGCGGCGTTGATGCGCTGGATCCAGAGCGAGCGGAAATTGCGCTTGCGGGCGCGGCGGTCGCGATAGGCGTACTGGCCGGCCTTTTCCACCGCCTGGTTGGCGACGCGAAAGGTGTTCTTGCGGCGGCCGTAATAGCCTTTGGCTTTGCCGATGATTTTCTTGTGACGGGCGTGCGCGGTGACGCCTCTTTTAACGCGTGACATCTGGAGACCTCCTTACCGGGCGTAGGGCATATATTTTTTGACGATCCGCGCATCGGGATCAGAAAGCACATCCATGCCGCGATTCTGGCGGATTTGCTTGGGCGAGCGCTTGATCATGCCGTGGCGCTTGCCGGCCACGCCAGCCTTGACCTTCCCGGAGGCCGTCATCTTAAAGCGCTTTTTCGCGCCTGATTTCGTCTTCATCTTGGGCATTTCACTTATCCTTTAAAGGTCCTTTCGGACACAAAACAAAGCCGCCCAGGCATGCCATTCCCGAATATCGGGGCCCGGCGACCGCTTTCGAAGGCGCGGGTTATACCGCGCGAGATCAGTAAAACAAGAGGTTTTCGCTAGCGCAGCATCAGAAAAACGCCCGCGGCGATGGCGATCAGCGATACAGCCAGAGCGGCGGCCTGCATATTGGGCGGAAGCCGCCTGATAAAATGGATCATCTTGTTTGCCTCCAGATTTCGGGGGATTCACGATTGCGGGAATTACCGCATTTGCGGGATATCCATCGCGCCCAGCTAGTGACAGCTTGGCAGACCAAAGCATACCATCAAACCGGGACGGGCGCGCGATTCATTCCTAGGGAGGATGGGGCGTGAAATGGGTAATCGCGGACTGAGATACATGGCGGTGGTTTTGTGGGCCGCCGGTCTGGTTGCATGCGCCAGCACGACTTCGCCAACCGGCGCACGACGTCCGCCGCTGGATGAGGTTCCTTATCGCATTGACTATATGGGCTGGATTACGGTCGAAGCCGAGGTCAACGGACAGGGACCGTATGATTTCATCGTCGACTCCGGCGCCACCATCACCGCCGTTTTTGCAAACCTCGCCGCGCAGTCGAATTTCACCAAGGCGGACCGCCCCCCGATACGCATTCTAGGATTGGCCGGTGCGCGCGAATTGCCCGCCTATGTGATCGGCGACGTTACCGTTTCGAATTCGAAGCTGGCGATTCATGTCGGCGTCATTTTGCCCGATTGGGAGCCGCCGAATAAGCCGCCACATGGCGTTCTCGGCCTCGACTTTCTGGCGCAATTCAAAACACTCTTCGACAACCAAGACCAGACGATCAAGATATATGCGATCAATGCAACGCCGGACCACGCCATGCGGGGATGGACGCGAACATCACTCAGGCCACTTATCATTGAGGGAGAGGGGCGCCCTCTTTACAGTGTCAACGTTGACGTTCGCGGCGCGCAAATCCCCTGCATCGTGGACCTCGGCGCTTCGGGCACCATTTTCAATGTCGCCGCCTACCGTCGTATAACCGGCGGCTTGGTCTTTAACGGATCCAGAAAGGATGGATTCAAAACCGGTTCCAGAATTCAAGATGTTTTCGATAATCTCGACGAAGCAATCGCTTTGCGCGTAGGGCGCATGCGTATCGGGTCCGCCACCTGGTTAAATAAAACCGTTATTGTTTACGACGCGCATTTATTTGAGGAATTTGGATTCAAGGACAGTCCCATTTGTCTCATCGGCGCCGACCTGTTCGCTGATCGCAGCTTCATGCTCGATTTCAGCGGTGAGACGCTGCATATCGGTCCCGGCCGCCGCCGCTGACTCACTTGCCTGACCCCGTTCGCTACCTCCTGTTGCGCAAAGTATCGCCCCCGCTGAGATGAAGCTCATTCTTATCACGGGTCGAATGTCTGGATTGTAAGACACGCACACGATACAGTCCCGCCAAACCGGAACTATTCAGGGGCGCCATGAAAACCATCACAACAACTGCAATCGCGACACTCTGCTTTGCCAGCGCGCTGCCAGCGCACGCCGCCGATTACGCCATTGTTCATGCAGGCACATTGTTGGCGCATCCGGGCGAAGCGCCGAGCCAGGAAAAAACAATAATCATCAAAGACGGCGTTATTGAGAGAATCGCCGATGGATTCCTTGACACGACAACAATCGGCGCCGGCGCCGATGATACTGTCGCGACCCACGACCTTCGCAATCATTTCGTCATGCCCGGTTTTATTGATGGCCACGTTCACATTTTGGGCGAAAATAACCCGAGAGCGCGGTTGCAGCGGGTAGAAATGTCGGAAGCCGATCGCGCAATCGCCGGCGCAGGATTCGCGCGGAAGACATTGCTCGCCGGGTTTACAACGGTGCGTGATGTAGGGGCCGGTTCTGATGACGCCATATTCGCCCTTCGCGACGGGATTGCGCACGGCAGTGTCATCGGCCCGCGCATCTTTGCGTCGGGCTCAACAATTTCCGTGACCGGAGGGCATGGTGACGGAACGCAAGGCTACCGCGACGATGTTGGTGAGTTGTTGCACCAAAGCGGCGTATGTGACGGCGTCGCGGAATGCCGTCATGCGGTGCGCGAGCAAGTGCGGCGCGGCGCCGATCATATTAAACTGACCGCGACGGCTGGCGTTCTATCGAATACATCTGCCGGACTCGAACAGCAGTTCTTCGATGATGAGTTAAAAGCGATCATGGATTCGGCACACGCCATGGGCCGCCGGGTAACCGCGCACGCTCATGGCGTGAATGGCATAAACGCCGCCCTTCGCGCCGGCGTAGATTCGATCGAGCACGGGTCATATCTCGATAATGAATCAATACGTCTTTTTAAACGGAATGATGCGTTTTTAGTGCCGACCTTGCTCGCCGGCGCAACCGTCGTCGAATGGGCGCAGGACCCTCAATCCTTCCTGCTGCCACCACAGCGTGAAAAGGCGTTGCAGGTGGGCCCGCTCATGCTCGATATGGCCCGCCGCGCCCATGCAGGCGGCGTCAAAATCGCCTTTGGCACCGACAGCGGCGTTTCCCGGCATGGGGACAACGCCCGGGAGTTCTCGCTCCTCGTACAGGCGGGACTGACACCGATGGAGGCGATACGCGCAGCGACAGTCGTTGGCGCAGAAAACCTCGGAAAGGCGGATGAATTGGGTAGCATCGCACCTGGCAAATACGGCGATATCATCGCCGTCGAGGGTGACCCACTTCGAGATATTACCGAGTTGGAGAACATCGTCTTTGTTATGAAGGGTGGCGTTTCCTATAAGTCACGCTGATTCGGCCAAGCACCACGCTGGCGCTCAATACAAAGCAGGCGATCTTGAATACCGTTCTTGCAAACAATGACATTGTCACCGTCACTGGCTTTCAGGCGCTGAAGACCTTCGCAGCGTTTTATGCGGACCCGATTTCGTGTGTGGAAAAGATGTACCGCCGTTTTGGCGAAAGGATCGCGTTGCGGGCGCCGTTTTTGAAGCCAGCCAATGTTCCGCAGAGCTATCTGTTTGTTGGCCCGGAATACAACAAGAAAATCCTGCTCAATCCGCGAAGTTTTCGGCCCACCGGCGCATGGCCGGTGCCGGGGGCCGAGGGAACGTCCTTGCACAACCTTCGCAGAAACATTCTGTGCCTGACGGGCGAGGAACATGACGCACATTTGACGGCGATTTTGCCGCTGATGGGGAAGTCGCGCGTGCGCTCTTTGTTTGATCAGGTCAAACACATATCCGATGAGGAAGTCGGAAAATGGCCGCTAGACCGCGACATCGACATTACAGACTACGCACGCCGGCTTACGCAGCGGCTCGCATTCGAGCTGTTGTTTGACGCCGATGGCCCACAAACCTCGTTGCAGTTCGGCGAGCTGGTCGATGACTTTCACAAGAAAAGCTGGCGCCGCGGCGCATTAGCGTTCCGGTTTGACGCACCCTACACGCCCTATCATGACGTTTTGAAATCAGCGGAAGCGCTTGAGCGCTACACGCTTGAGTGGAACACTGACCTGAACGAATGCCCACATAGCAAAAGCATCCGTTCAGAGGTTTCTACTGTTCGATGGGGCGACGGGAAGACAGCATCCGAAAAGCAGGCCGCCGCCAACGTCGCCGCCATAGCCATGGCGGCATACGAGACCTCCGCTCAAACGCTTTCCTGGGCGCTTTTTTTGCTGACACAACACCCGGAAATACATCGGTCGCTGGTGGCGGAGCTGAATAGCATCGGACCGCTGTCCGATAGCGACGCCGCAACGCTCGACGCACAAACCATGCTCGATAATGTATTGAAAGAAACCATGCGGCTCATCGCACCGGTTCCTCTTATCGGATTTGTGGTGACGGAACCGTGCGAAGTCGATGGCGTGATATTGAACGAAGGCGCACGTGTTTTTATTTCACCGCACCTGACACACCGTATGGATTCGATATACGCAGAGCCGCGGCGGTTTATGCCCGATAGGTGGAATACGATAAAACCTTCCGCATACGAATATCTTCCGTTCAATGCGGGGCCGCGCCGTTGTCCGGGAATCTGGTTTGCCGGGGCCAATCTTAAAACCGCCCTGGCGACGATCCTGACGAAATATCACGTATCTCTTGCGCAGGGCGCCAAGATTGATCGCGGCTACGCCGCCACAACAATCGCAAAAAGCGGCGTCCCCATACGTCTGACGCCGCGCCACGACCGGTTTGAACAATCACCGTGTAGCGGCAGTATCAAGAAGTTTTTCGACGCCCCGTTGCACGTCTGATTTTCTTCACTGGCCGGATGCCGACGTCGAACGCGTCGGCCTCAAACATACTCGAGGGGCAATTCTGTCGTCGTTTTGAGAACTTCCATGGAAAAGCTCGACCGAACGTCCGAAAAGTCCGCAACAGAGATCAGCTTTTTGTAGACCCGGTCAAAGCGCTCCATATCAGGGCAGTGAACCTTCATGAGGTAGTCAGTCTCACCGCTCATGCGATGCAATTCGACAACTTCCGGAATCCGTCGCACCGCCTCCGCGAATTTTGTGAGCCAGGCCTCATTGTGTTGAGCGGTTTTCACCATGACAAAGGCGATAAGGCGCAAGTTGAGCGCAGCGGGGGCTGCAAGCGCCACCCGGCGGCTAATGACCCCGTCTTCCTCAAGCTTTTTGATCCGCCGCCAGCACGGTGTTTGCGATAAGCCAACCGATTCGGCCATCTCACTCACTGGCGTCGAGGAATCGCGCTGTAGTATCGCTAAAATGGCCTTATCTGCCCTATCCATTCTATTATTATTGCATTTTGTAGAATAATTTTTCAAGCATTAGTTTTTCTAAGTATGTAAATAGAATAAATTTTCACCCATTTCAGGCTACCCTTCTGGGACAGGACGAACCTGACAGGACACCGAGGGGATTTTAGACGCCATGATCAAGCGGGCTTTTACTGAGCACCCGGCAAGCGTTGGCGAAAGCTATGCACAACACATGGGCATGGCTTTTGGCTTTGGCGGAAAAATGGTTGTGGCGGGTTTTGCGTGCCTTTTGCACGGTCTCTTTCCGTTTGCGTTCAAGTGCACCGGCCGCAAATGTATCGAAGAGCTGCACACTCGAATGGTGACCCACCGCGACCGTCGTGAATGCGCCGAATCGATGCCGGCGGTTGAGCGCGCCGCGAAACGGCTTCAGGCTGCGGAATAACCAATCTCCGAACCTCCTGAAGACAGAACAGACCCATGATCGATCGGTATCAAGAAAAGGCGCGGGCCATCGCGCCGGGACTGCTGGTCGCCGTGACGGTCGCCCTCGCCGCCTTGTTCATTGCGTCACGCTATGGCGGGCCGGTGATGCTGTATGCGATCCTGTTCGGCATCGCCTTCAACTTTCTAAACGACGATGCAAAATGCGCGCCCGGCATCCAATTCTCATCGAAACGCATTCTGCAGTTGGGCGTCATTTTGCTCGGTGCGTCCGTCACATTTTCTGAAATTGCGGCCCTCGGCTGGGCGACGGCGCTGCTCGTGGTCCTCGGCGTCACAACCACCATTGGCGTCGGTTGGGCGATTGGGCGCGGTGCAGGACTAACACGCGATCACGCGACGCTTTCTGCTGGCGCGGTCGCCATTTGCGGCGCCTCGGCGGCAATGGCGATTGCATCGGTGCTGCCGCAGACGAAAGAAAGCGAACGGAACCTGATACTGACCGTCGTTGGCGTTACTACGCTCTCGACCGTCGCCATGGTCGTCTACCCGCCGCTAACCCACGCACTTGGCCTCACCGACATGCAAGCTGGCGTGTTTCTTGGCGCTACGATTCACGATGTGGCGCAGGTAATCGGCGCCGGATACATCGTCTCCGACGACGCTGGCGCTGTGGCCGCCATCGTCAAACTCATGCGCGTCACCCTGCTCGCGCCGGCAGTGTTTCTCATTGCATTTATGTTCGCGCGAAAAACGTCTGGGGCTGACGCGACCGGACGCGCCTTTCCGATATTTTTACTGGGGTTCATCCTGCTGATGGCGGCGAATAGCGTTGGCGCGGTTCCCGATTCATGGCGGGCGAGCCTCGCCAACGGATCTCGGTTTTGCCTGATCATCGCCGTCGCGGCGCTCGGCGTGAAAACTTCGCTTAAGAGTCTCGTCGTTGTTGGCCCACGGCCAATTGCCGCGCTGGTAATGCAAACCTTATGGCTCGCAGCGTTCGTGGCCGGCGCCGTGTTCATTTGCGCCGGCTTTCTGCCAAGCTGACGGCGGAGAAACTGAAGGTTAGCAAAACCTTAATCTGGCAATCCTGCGGCAATTCCTTTCCCTGATTTTAACCTCAATCGGCGATGCTGCCGGCGAAACTTTTTCGCTTTGGAGCCGCCCATGTCCGACCAGTCCTTAGAAACCCGTCTAGCCGCCATCGGCGCGGACGGTTTTGTCTCAGCCGACGAAGTGCTTTTCTTGCGCCGCACCGTATTCGCCGACGGGGTCGTTTCAGCAGACGAACTCGATGCGCTATTCGATCTGGGCGATCGCGCTCAGGACGGCGACGCTGAATGGTTTCAATTCTTCGCCGAGGCGGCGGCTGATTTCTATCTGCGCGAAGAGGAGCCCCAAGGCTATTTGACCCGCGACGAATTCCAGTCCTTGAAAACCCGCGTCACCCGAAACGGTCATGCGAACGGACTTGAGCTCACCTTGATGGTCAAGCTCATGGAGACAGCCGAAGAAACGCCGGCGGAAATGGCAACCTTTGTCGGCGAGCAAATCAAAGCGGTGATCCTGGCGAAGGAAAGCGGCCCGGTGGTAAATAAGCAGGACGCTGTATTGTTGCGCCGCTATCTCTTCGCCGCAGGCGGCGATGGCAATGTAGCGGTCACACGCCGCGAGGCGGAACTCCTGTTCGATATCAACGACGCCACGGAGAACGCCGCAAACAATCCCGCCTGGACGGAACTGTTCGTTCAAGGCGTGATCAACCACCTGATGGCGCATCTCGGCTACAAAGCGCCAAGCCGCGAAGAGGCTTTCCGACGTAACGCCTGGGCGAAGGATCACTCCGTAAATGTTGGCGGATTTTTCAAGCGCATGGTGTCAGGCGGTCTCGGCGCCGTCAAAGGTGCTTACGCCGAAAAGCCAGTGCAGGCGGAGCATAACGACCAGCGCGAACGGGCTGCAGCATTCGCCGCTCAAGTCACCGAGAACGAAGCGGAGTGGCTCGCCGCACGCATCGGCAAGGACGGCGGATTCGACGTCAACGAGCGACGCCTTCTTGAACGCATGCGCGAGCTTGAAAAGGACCTGCCCGAAGGTTTGAAGGCGTTGCTCACGCGCGCTGCATAGGAGAACTTTCTCATGGGAAAATTTATCGCCATTGTCGCCGCCTTTATCAGCTTTCTGGTATTCGCCGGTATTGCGTCAGTAAATACCGGTGCGAATTTCGACTATGCGAATGCGGAAGCTGAGCAACGACAACGGTTTCTTGATGGCATTGCGGATGGTTTCAAAACCGGGTTCAAACTGACTGCCGGAAAATCAGCCGAAGTCACACAAGTATTCGCTGATGAATCCGTCGATCTGGTCAGTATTTCGATTCAATATCGCGATGAACGGATCAACGACGTGCCTGTCGATTTTATCGAAAAGCAGCGGCTTTTAATGACGAAAAAAGGCTGTCAGTTGGCGCAAAAGCAGAAGATTCTCGATATGGGCGTCACCATGCGGGTCCGGTTTTACAAACCCTCCGGCCTGCAAATGGGCACGGTTCAGGTGGATGCGGACGCCTGCGACCAATATATCGCTTGAGCGACGCCGAACGCTACGACGTCGGTTCGCCCTCCTGAAACTTTGAGATAAACGCAGCGATCACATCCGCCCAGCGGCTGATGTTCTGGGACAGGTGCTCTTCACTGACACCACCATCCAATTCAATCACATAATCGACGCCCACTTCACCGGTCTTGGCGATGGCGTAGGCGCGACCGAACACTTGGCTCTCGTTAAAACTGTTCACGATGCGATAGTCTGAAGCCGAGATGGGGCGGCCAAGTTCAAAATTGGCGAAGAATACCAACGTCTCGCAAGCAGAAGGTTCGCCAGCACAAGAAAGCGCACGCACATAAAACTTATAATCGCCGGCGTCACTTTGGCCGACGGGCGCGCCGGTGCGTGAATCCGGTATAATTTCTGTAGCGATCCCCGCTTCTTCCAAAACGGTTTTCAACTGGGCGCCCGTCACCCGGTCAATCATCTGCGCGGACGCAGACCCGGTAAAAAGCGACGCCGCCATGGCCCCTGCCATAAGCGCTTTCATCATCCCCAACCCCATTCCTCTGAGCAGTTTGTTACTTCATAGCATGGCCGAAAAGCCCGCCCTTTGGCAATGGCTGCCGGGGGTGGATTACGCGTCAGCGGGTTGCAAACGTAGCGCCCAAATCGCCCCATCTGTCGCGTTGACTTGAAAAAGGGTCGGCCTATGTTCCGGTCCGTTCTCTCAACGCCTGAATTTACGGGGTTTTCATGGCAGATAGCGCGTCCGGCGCCCAGCATCGCGGAAGACCGCAGCGCCCGGTCTCTCCCCACCTACAGATTTGGCGGTTCACCGTCACCATGGCCGCATCCATTACCCATCGCGGGACCGGGATGATCCTTTATGGTGGCTCGTTTTTGATCGCGCTGTGGCTCTATGCGCTCGCATTCAGCCCGTCGCTTTACGCCAGCGTCGCCGGGTTTGTTCAAAGCCCAATAGGGTTCATCGTCGTCGCCGGGTATGTCTGGTCGCTCTGTTTCCATCTGATGAACGGCCTGCGACACCTCTACTGGGATTACGGCCGAGGACTTGCTGTGAAGACCGCGAGTATGACCGCGTGGCTGATTTATGGCGCATCGCTGTTGTTGGCGGCGATCATTTTATGGCTCGGCTACCGCGCAATGGGAGCAGCGTAAGATGGCGCACAAGGGCACATCGACTTTCATCATCCAGCGCGCCACCGCGGCGTTACTCATTCCGCTGGCGATCTGGTTCCTGATCAGCGTTGTTGCGCATCTTGGCGCCGATTACGCCGCTGCACGCGCTTGGGTTTCGCAGCCACTAAATGGAGCGCTTCTCGGCCTCTTCATCGCTATCGGCGCCTGGCATATGCGTATCGGACTGGAACAGATTATCGTCGATTACATCCATTCAAAATTGAAGAGCGCTCTGTCTGCGCTCAACTGGCTCATCGCCCTCAGCGTTATCGCTGGCGCCGCTTGGGCCATTTACAACATTTCATTTGCAGGCTGACGGCCCCGGGATTTTATCAATGACTGAGAGCTACGAAATTGTCGATCACGAGTATGATGTTGTGGTCGTCGGCGCCGGCGGCGCGGGCCTACGGGCAACATTGGGCGCTGCGCAAGCGGGATTGAAGACCGCATGTGTCACTAAAGTCTTTCCGACCCGCTCGCACACCGTGGCCGCGCAGGGTGGCATTTCCGCCGCGCTCGGCAATATGTCGGAGGACGACTGGCGCTGGCACATGTATGACACCGTCAAAGGGTCGGACTGGCTCGGTGATCAGGACGCTATCGAATATCTCTGCAAGAACGCCCCCGCCGCCGTCTATGAGCTGGAGCATTGGGGCGTGCCCTTTTCGCGCACCGAAGAAGGCAAAATTTATCAGCGCGCCTTTGGCGGCATGACCAAAAATTACGGCGAAGGTCAGGTGCAGCGCACCTGCGCCGCGGCGGATCGCACCGGTCACGCGATTCTGCACACGCTCTACGGCCAGTCGGTTAAACAAAACGCCAAGTTCTTCATCGAACATTTCGCCCTCGACCTCATCATGTCCGATGAAGGCGAATGCCGCGGGCTATTGTCGTGGGAGCTGGACACGGGAATCATCCACCGCTTCAACGCGAAGATGGTGATCCTCGCCACGGGCGGTTATGGCCGCACATACTTTTCCTGCACTTCCGCCCACACCTGCACCGGCGACGGTAACGCCATGGTGCTGCGCGCCGGGCTTCCCCTGCAGGATATGGAGTTTGTGCAATTCCACCCGACCGGCATTTACGGCGCTGGCGTTCTGATCACCGAAGGTTCACGCGGCGAAGGCGGCTATCTCACCAATTCCGAAGGCGAGCGTTTTATGGAGCGCTATGCGCCAAGCGCCAAAGATCTCGCCTCCCGCGATGTGGTCTCGCGCTCCATGACCATCGAAATTCGCGAAGGTCGCGGTGTTGGTCCGAACAAGGATCATATCCATCTCAACTTGAATCACCTTGACCCGAAAGTGCTGGCGGCGCGCTTGCCGGGTATTTCGGAAAGCGCAAAAATATTCGCTGGCGTGGATGTCACCAAAGAGCCGATTCCAGTCCTACCCACAGTCCATTATAATATGGGCGGCATCCCCACCAATTATCACGGCGAGGTTATCACGAAACGCGGCGACGACGCCGATGCAGTCGTGCCCGGACTGATGGCCATTGGCGAGGCGGCCTGCGTTTCCGTTCATGGCGCCAACCGGCTTGGCTCAAATTCACTCATCGATCTCGTTGTATTTGGCCGTGCAGCGGGCCTGCGCTGCGGCGAAGTGGTCAAGGCCAACGGCGCCGCGGCTGACCTGCCGAAGCGCGCCACAGACGAAGCCCTCGCGCGTCTCGACAAATTTCGCCATGCAAAGGGCGATACGCCAACCGCGAAAATTCGCGATAACATGCAAGCGGTTATGCAGAACAACTGTGCTGTATTCCGCACCGGTGAAGTACTGGAGGAAGGGCGCGGGAAGATCAAAGCTGTCTATGATTCCATGCCGAATATCGGCGTTACTGACCGCTCGCTGATCTGGAACACTGATCTTGTTGAAACGCTCGAGCTCGACAACATGATCGGACAGGCAGTCGTCACCATGGAAGGCGCGGCGAACCGCAAGGAAAGCCGCGGCGCCCACGCCCGCGAGGATTTCCCAGACCGCGATGACGCCAACTGGATGAAACACACTGCCGCATGGTTCGCCAATGGCAAAGCCACCATTGATTATCGCCCAGTACACAACTTTACCCTGACCGACGAAATCAAATATATCGAGCCGAAAAAGCGGGTGTACTAAGTCCTAACGCGCCCAGCATGGAATCTAATCCCTTCTAAGCGCAAAAAAGCAACAACCGACATAAACCGCCTTGGCCCTCACGCCATACCACCACTATTAAGGCTGGGCCGGAATTCAATATCAATTTTGTTCAAGAGCGCGCCCTTTTGCCGTAGTAAGTTCGGGGCGGAGGGTTGTTTATGATGTTTCGAACTGGCGCGGTTGTACTTGCCGCCGCAGGATTGTTATCTCTTGCTGTCGCGCATGGTCAGACACGAAAAAAGGTTGTCGACGCTGAAGCGGACATCGAATACCGCCACGCATTCGAACCGCTCATTGAAAAGCACGACACCCGCGTGCTCATCGACCGGTTTCACAAGACAATCTATACCAACGAAGGCGCGGAGACGGGCGCCCATGTGATGCTGGAGATCATGAGCCGTGACGGTTTTGGTGTTACGTATGCAGAGTCCACACTCGGCGATGACGCTCTCGATGACGCCGACATTCTCATCATCCATGGACTTCCAAACGATGAGGTCGAACTTGACAACGGCGCCGTCTTCTGGAAATCGCCGCTAAGCGACGAAGAGGTCGCTGCGATCGTACGTTTCGTCGACGCTGGCGGCGGGCTGTATTTGAGTCTCAGCCATTTCCCCAATGGCAGCGGCGCCTTGCCGCTGCTTGAAGCACTCGCCGTAAAATTTCGTGACGGTTATCTTTATAGCAAGGAATACCCGAGCTTCACGGACCCGGAAAACGGACGGTGCTCGCACTATTTCGGCATGTCCAGCGCGGAAGGAACAATGAACGCGCAACACCCCATCATCAAAAGCGGCCTGACGGTTGAAAAGGTCGACTATCTTTGTGGCGCCGCCATTTTCCGGAACCCGGAAGATGCGGTTTTGCCATTTCCCGCCGGATCCGAAAATTACAATCAGGACGACACAATCAGCGAAGCATCGGACCACTATGCCGGTATGATCGCGTTTGATTATGGCAAAGGGAAAGTCGTTGTCGCCGCAGATCAGGGCATGTTTCGAAATTTCATCTTCACGTTTGATTCCGGCGAGCGCGTCTACGTCACCATAACCAGCCCGAATAATGATAACGCTAATCTGTTCGTGAATATGATGCGATGGCTGTCGCCGAAAATTGAACAGCCCTAGCCCGCTTATTTCCTGAAATTCAGCGTCGCACTCTTGCCGGCGTCTGTGGCGGCGGAACCGTTTACGGTTCTGGGGCTGAACTGCCAGCGCGATAGCGTGCGCAACGCCTCTGCTTCGAAACAATCGTTGGTCGAAGAGGCGACCCGCGCATTGGTCACGCTACCGCTGACGCTCACATCAAATGCAAGCGTCACGCTTTCGACTGGATTTGCGCGGCGGGCGCAGCGTTCCGGATAGGCGGGTGATAATGAGCGGACCAGCTCCGATTCTACGATGACAGGAGCCGGCGGCTCAGGCTGGCGGCGGCGCGGCAAAGGTCGAGACTGAAGTTCGGCTTGCGGCTGGACGATCTCAGGCTCGGCAGCGCGTTCCGATTCGCTTGCCACCGCTGGCGGATCTGCCATCGCCGATATTGCGGGCGCTTCCGTATCGGCCGGCGTTTGTATGATGTCAGGCGCAGCGGGTGTTTCTGTCCCGGCATTTTCAACAACACCCTCTTCTGTCGCGCCCGCTGACGGCGTCTCGGCAGGCAATGGTGCTGAACCGCGATCTGTTGCGGGCTGCGAATGCACAGACGGGCGCGGCGTGGGCGCCACAGCAGCCGCATCGCCCAACCGCACTCGCGGCGCCTCGGTTTCCACCGAGCCGTTTGCGTCCCGACCGCCGCCAATAATTTCAATCATCACCCAGACGCCAAACAGGATAATCGCCAGAATAGCGAACACAGATGCAATCCGCGCACCCTCAGCGCCACCGGACAGCTCCGTTTTCTCTCGACGCGCCGCATCCAGCGCCGCCGGCGCCGCCGTCGCTGCAATATCCTCACGAAACCGCAGCGCCACAGCATCCGCATCCAATCCCATGTGGCGGGCGTATGCTTTTACGAAGCCAATTGTGTAGGGAAGCGGCGGCAGCAGATCTGCGCGCATAGCCTCAATCGCCTGAAGGTGAGCGACTTTTACCTTGGTGGCGTCGCCAATCTCCTCGATCGCCATCCCGGCTGCGGCGCGCGCTGACGCCAAAAATGCCCCTGCGCTCTCGCCATCATTGGCGGCGCCGCCGCGCGGGACGGCATAATCGATGATTCCAACAGCCTTATCCTGCACCATCGCCTTATTGCTCTACTCTACAACGGCGCAGCGTTCCAAAAGGCCAACGGCCGCGCGTTTCAGCACCCTCAACGGGGGTGTGTGCCAGTGGCGAAGCATATTCGGCGCCAGCGCTGCGCCGTTGGCGTCCGAGATGCGTCCCGCTATTGGCAAAGGTTAACATATCACGGAAAACTCATTGTGCAGAATCCGGCAAAAATGGAGCCCGCGCCATGACCTATACGTGCTTTACCATCGAAATCGCCGATGAAATCGCCCATCTGCGGTTCTCGCGGCCTGACAAGTTCAACTCCTTTATTCCAGAATTTTGGACCGAGTTGCCGGGCGCCATTAACGATATTTCAGAAAACGCCAAGGCGCGCGTTATTGTTCTCTCTGCAGAGGGAAAGCACTTCACCGCCGGCATGGACATCTCCGTTTTCATGTCCGGCGCGCTGGACGCGCCACCGGAAAACCGTGAGGTAGCGGCCGAGGCGTTTCGTCATCACGTGAACGGATTGCAGCACACTTTCTCCGCATTGGAAAACGCACGGCAGCCAGTGCTCGCCGCCATCCAGGGCGGCGCTGTCGGCGCCGGAGTCGATCTCGTTACCGCTTGCGATTGCCGCTACGCCAGCGCGGAGGCGTTTTTCTGCGTGCAGGAGACGGCGATTGGCATGACCGCCGATGTCGGAACTTTTCCGCGGCTCGCGAAAGTCGTGCCCGAGGGCTGGGCGCGGCAAATGGCTTATACGGCCGAGCGCGTTCCCGCCGTCAAGGCCAAGGAGATCGGACTCGTGAACGAAGTATTCGACACGCCTGAGATGCTTCTTGAGGGCGTCATGGAAATCGCCGGCAAAATTGCTGCCCATTCCCCGCTCGCGATCACCGGCTGTAAGCAGATGATCAATTACGCACGCGACCATTCGACCGCGGACACGCTCGACTATATCGGGCTGTGGAACGCCGCGATGCTGCGCACCGAAGACATCAAGGAAAGCTATATCGCCAAATCGGAAAAACGCGACCCATCATTCGCGGCACTAAGCCCAGTCAAAAAGTCGCTTTAATCCGGCCACTGAATTTCCCCTGACGCGCCCCGCAAAGGCCCCTTTGTGCTGGCATCTGCCCGGCGTCCAATTCTTTTGGATTGGCAAGGTTGGATGGCGATTTTTCAACAGGGGAGAAACATGGAAGCCCTTCGTTCATTCCGCGGCCGATCTTTCGGCCTCAAACTTATTCTCGTTGGGGCGCTCGCTTTCGCCCTCTCAATACCCGCGATGTTTATCCATGGACTTGTTTTCGAACGGTCCAACAGAGCCGAAGAAGTTCGGCGGGACATCTATAATGTCACTGGCGGCGAACAGACTATCAGCGGACCGGTTATCCTCGTCCCGGCTTCGGTCGAAACGGGAAAGAAGACCCGTGATGGCGATCCCATCATTGAAAATCATTATTACGCTTTCACGCCGAAAACGCTTGCCATTGATACGACCGTCGTGGCCTCACAACGCCAGCGTTCGATCTACGCCGCAACGGTCTATGACGCCGATATTGTCATGGACGGCGCTTTTGGACCGCTTGCGGCGCCGCGCACCGGCGACGGCGAGGTGTCGTTGTTCTGGGACCAAGCCGTGCTGGCCGTGAAATTCCGGGGAAACGATGCGCTAAAGGGCGTCCGCGATAGCTTGATCCTTGAACTCGACGGACGGCGCGTTGCCTCCTCCTTCGAACCTGGGATTCAGCTGGCGCTGACCGGAAACGCCAACAACGGCCTGTCGGCGCCAGGCGTGAGCGTCCCATTTCCGATTGCCTCGCCAGCTCAGCCACGATCGTTCAGGCTGACGCTCCCCCTTTCTGGCGGCGGCGCACTCTATTTCGCGCCGGTTGGCGAAGATACGCGTGTCACCATGCGCGCCAACTGGCCTGACCCAAGCTTTCAGGGCGCCTATTTGCCGGACGAACACGATATTACGAATGACGAATTCACTGCTGAATGGCGCATTCCTTATATCGCGCGGAATTTGCCGCGGAGCTTTGCCGTGGAAGACGGGCTATCGCTTCTGGATGCTGGCAAGTCATTCGGCCCTGAGTTCATCGATGCCGCCAGTCCCTATAAAAGCGTCAACAGAGCGCTCAAATACGCTCTGATGTTTCTGGGCGTGGTCTTTTTGACCTTCTTTATCTTCGAGATACTGTCCGGCGCCAGAGCGCACCCGGCGCAATATATCCTGCTGGGTCTCGCTCAGGTGATTTTTTACCTCCTTGTGCTCGCTTTTTCGGAGCATATTGGCTTTGAACCGGCGTTTATCGGTTCGGCGGCGGCAACCGTTTGCCTGTCCGGCGCTTATGCTGCGACGGTCTTTCACAGCAAATTACGGGGTCTCATCGCTTTCGCCGCCTTTTCAGGAGCTTACGGGCTGATATACCTGTTAATGAAATCGGAAGACTACGCGCTCCTGATCGGGTCCGTCACGGCGTTTGGCGCCATCGCGCTCACCATGTTTGTGACCCGGCGGTTGGACTGGTACGGCGCGCGCGAACAGGCGTAACGGCATCGTCGAGACACGTGGCCGATACAGGATGGAAAAGGGTCGAACACAGTATGGTCGAACTGACGCTGCCGAAAAATTCGCAAGTCAATAAAAACGGCAAGACCTTTGGGACGAAGGATAGTGCGGGCAATACCCGCACCTTCCGCGTCTATCGTTACAACCCGTCAACGCCCGATAATCCCAGCGTTGATAGCTATGCAGTCGATGTTTCGAATGTCTCCATGGTGCTCGACGGCTTGATCAAGATCAAAAATGAGATGGATGCGAGCCTGTCGTTTCGCCGGTCCTGTCGTGAAGGCGTTTGTGGTTCCTGTGCTATGAACATCAATGGCTCCAATACGCTGGCCTGCACCAAGGCCATGGACGAACTCGGCGACGGCGACATCTCAGTCTATCCATTGCCGCATCAGCCTGTTGTGCGCGACCTGGTCACGGACCTCTCTAACTTTTACAAGCAGCACGCATATATCGAACCGTTCCTGCAGGCGAAAACGGAAGACCCGGAAACGGAATGGCGCCAGTCGCCCGAGGACCGCGCCAAGCTCGACGGACTATATGAATGTATTTTGTGCGCCTGCTGTTCAACCTCGTGCCCGTCCTATTGGTGGAACGGCGAGAAAGACAATAGCGAAGAGGAATATCTCGGCCCGGCGGCGTTGTTGCAGTCTTACCGCTGGCTTGCTGACAGCCGCGACCAACTCGCCAATGAACGCCTCGACAAGCTCGAAGACGAGTTCAAACTTTATCGCTGCCATACGATCATGAACTGCGCGCAAGTGTGCCCGAAACATCTTAATCCGGCCAAAGCCATCGCTGAGATCAAGAAACTGATGGTGAATCGGCCGGACGATAAGAGCACAGCGGCGGAAGCAGCGGTGTAATTTCCGCTTAGATGACCACTGGGCGAGCGCTGCTTTTCTTTCTGCTCGATTGCGCTGCTCTGATCGCACCAGCGCGCGCAGCGCGTTTCGCAACCCCGCCGGTGGCGTTCACATGCAAACCACCCGCTTGCCAATAAAGCGCACGCGCTTCGCTCAACACCGTATATGCCCGCATGGCGAGCGTCAGACCAATCAGCGCCAGGATGATCGTCAACGCAAAGGCGCCGACCTGCAGGTACAAAATATTCGCTTCCAAATCCTGGAGTAACAGCGCCGCCGCATCCTGATTTTCCATTTCACCCCTCAACGCAAAGTCATCCGCGCGCCTTGCACTCCCGCCATCGCGCCAGAAGATTTTCTTTTTCCAACTCCACCACAAGCACTGACGCGCCGCAACATCTTAATTGCATCGCAGCAAAATTGTTGCGGCACAGCATGTTTTTCGCGCAACATTGGCATTTACAGCCAATATTATGGCAGTTAATTGCTCTTTGCGAGCAATATTGATCGAATATGGCAAATCAGTTCCTATTCCCGCTAGGCAATTATTGCGTTGCAATATTTTTCTACTCATCATCCTCATACGGAACAGAACTCCCATGCAATTTATCCCTGTACGGATTTATGTGAATTGCGCTCAACAAAAAAAAGCGAGGGGCTAGTAAATGGACTTGAAAAAAATCGGGGTTTTTGCCGTTTCTGCGGTGACGGCGCTTGCCGTCGCCGGGATCGGCGCGTTGGCCCAGGAGCTGGCGGTAGCTGAAGCCGCGACTGAGGCTGTCGCCTCAACCGCGCCAGCCGTAGATACAACATTCGTCTTCAACACCATGCTCTTTTTGATCATGGGCATGGTCGTCATGTTTATGGCGGCTGGCTTTTGCATGTTGGAGGCGGGACTCGTGCGCTCCAAAAACGCCGCA
The DNA here is from genome assembly GCA_942492295.1 of uncultured Alphaproteobacteria bacterium. Lineage (GTDB taxonomy): Bacteria > Pseudomonadota > Alphaproteobacteria > Caulobacterales > Parvularculaceae > Hyphococcus. The sequence continues at coordinate 124,030 of CALODW010000011.1, read as the reverse complement.
ACAATCTGCCTGAAAAACATCACTCTATTCGCCATCGCCACGGTCATGGTTTGGCTGGTGGGCTACAACATCATTTATGGCGTCGAAGAGGGCGGGTGGATTGGCACACTGACGATGTGGTCGGCGGACGATACCAAGGCATTGGATACCGGATATTCGGCCTCATCAGACTGGTTTTTCCAGATGGTGTTTGTGGCGACCGCCGCGTCGATCGTGTCCGGCACCGTGGCGGAACGCGTTCGCTTGTGGCCGTTCTTTGTCTTCACCATTCTCCTGACCGGCTTCATCTACCCGATCCAGGCGTCCTGGGAATGGGGCGGCGGCTGGCTCGATTCACGTTACGGCTTTTCCGATTTCGCCGGATCGACGCTCGTGCACGCCACGGGCGGCTGGGCGGCGCTGGCCGGCGCGCTGGCGCTAGGGCCGCGCCGGGGCAAATACGGTCCCAATGGTCAGATCAATACAATTCGCGGATCGAGCTTGCCGCTTGCGACCCTTGGCGTCTTTATCCTTTGGCTCGGCTGGTTCGGCTTTAATGGCGGCTCGCAACTGGCGCTCGGATCACTGTCTGACGCCATCGCCGTGTCGAACATCTTTGTGAACACCAATATGGCAGCGGCCTGCGGAGTGATCACCGTGGTTGTTCTGTGCACTTTTCTAAAGCGCAAGATCGATCTTTCCATGGCGCTCAACGGCGCCATTGGCGGCCTTGTGGCCATCACGGCCGAGCCTCTTACGCCCGCAGTCTGGCAAGCGGCGATGATTGGTTCGATTGGCGGCGTCATAATATTCGTCACGACACCAATGCTTGAATATATCCGCATTGATGACGTGGTCGGCGCCATTCCCGCGCACTTGTTCTGCGGCATCTGGGGCACGCTGGCCGTACCACTCACCAACAGCGACGCAACCTTCATCGGTCAGGCGGTCGGCGTTGGCGCCAATGCAGCGTTTGTATTTACGGTTAGTCTCGTCATCTGGTTCCTGATGAAAATGATCATTGGAATCCGCGCAAGCGCCGATGATGAAGACAAGGGCCTGGATGACTCAGAGGTGGGCGCGCCCGCCTGGCCGGACTTTTCAGCAAAACCACAATTGCATCCTGCGGAGTAGTTGCAGACTGCAATCCCCCACGAAAACCCGGCAATCAATTGCCGGGTTTTTTCTTTGTCCGGATTATTTTGGCGGAATGGAGAGTGGCGCATTCGCCGAGGCTTCGTCATAACGCGCAAAAGCCATGATCTTTTGCCAGATCTTTCGAGACAGCGCCGTTGTCAGCTGTTCAATATCGCCCGCCCCAGCGACAACTTCGCCATCCCGGCAGCTTTGCGCGAATAACGCGGCGAGTTTACCCGTGAGGGATAACATTTCAGAACAATAGTCGAGATACCGCTCCAACAGGGGGCCTTGTAAATTGATACTTGGTGACGACTCCGTCGATGGCAAGGCGCGGCGGTAAGGATCTTTCGTCAGCTGATGCATGTCGACCACATGGGCGATTGAACGAAGCTCATGCAGATAGTCGAGAGCTTTGGTGCGTTTCCATCGCTCCTCCAGTCGCCCTAGCGTGACAACACCGAGGCCGACCAGCACAGCGATATTCATGGCCGGCTCCAGCACCTGAATGAGGCTCGCCGCCTCGAACTCAACCGCATCATAATGAAGGGTGAGCGCGATCCAGGCGAGCGCCCCAGCGCCCAACGCCCATATGGAATACACAAGCACGCGGATGGGAATCACCGGATCGCGCAAGCGTTCCGCCTCTTCGGCACACCGCCGCGCCACATCCGTCAATTCAAGCGCTACATTCTCCAGACCAGAGCCGGGAAAGCGCTCGCCAATTCGGCGGCGCAATTTGTCGATCGTGGCGGTGACGCTGCTGGCGCTCAGCGTGCTGTAAGGCATGGGAGGCGGTCCGGATTCCGTTGGTTAAAGAACTCACGGTGCCTAAGCGCATTCGGGCCAGATGGGCCAGCAAAATTGGTCACCTGCCCGCATACATTCCATCTGAGCAACCAGCACTTGACATGATTTGGTATTTTCATATATATCGAATTATGGAAATTAATGAAGCAACCGCCCTGTTTTCCGCCCTTGCGCAAGAGTCTCGCTTGGCGACGATCAAGCATTTGATCAAAATCGGTCCCGGCGGCGCCCCTGCCGGAGAGGTCGCCAAAGCCCTGGACGTCCCCTCTCCGACTATGTCGTTTCACCTGAAAGAGCTGGAGCGCGCGGGGCTGATCCACGCCCGCCGCGATGGCCGGAAGATAATCTACGCCGCCGACTATGGCGGCCTGCGCGAGCTGATCGACTTTCTGCTCGCCGACTGCTGCCAGGGCGATAAGCGGCTCTGCGGCCCCTATGTCATCGAAAAGGAGAGCGCCTGATGAAACGCCTGCACATCCACCTCAATGTCGACGATCTCGACCAATCCATTAAATACTACACCGCCCTTTTCGGCGTCGAACCGGCAAGGCGGGAAGCAGACTACGCCAAATGGCTGCTCGACGAACCGTCCGCCAATGTGGCGATCTCAAGCCACGGCCGTAAAGCCGGAGTCGATCATGTCGGCGTATCACTGGACTCACGTGAGGAACTGGACCTCGTCGCAGACCGCCTGACGGCGATCGAGGCGCCTTTGACGCCGCAAGAGGACGCAACCTGTTGCTACGCCAAAAGCGACAAGTACTGGTCACACGACCCGCAAGGCGCCGTATGGGAGCTGTTTCACACATTTGGCGACGCCAATACGTATGGCGAGACGGGTGAAAACCCAACGCACGCGGCAGCGCCCGTCACATCCTGTTGCGGCCCGGCGGCGTAACCGGTGAAAAACATTCTGTTCCTTTGCACGGGCAATTCGGCGCGATCCATTATGGCCGAGGCTTACATGAATCACGCCGGCAATGGTCGTTGGCGCGCCTACTCCGCAGGTTCAAAACCGACCGGTGCAGTCAACCCTTTCGCCATCGAAACACTTCACGCGCACGGGATCGAACCGCTGGAAGGTGTGCAATCAAAAAGCTGGGATGCGTTCGCTGATCCGGCAGCACCTATCATGAATGTTGTCGTCACCGTCTGCGACAACGCAGCCGGCGAGACTTGCCCTATTTGGCCGACTCAAACCGGCAATGCGCCGCGAAATTTGCATTGGAGCTTTTCAGACCCCGCCGCCGTGCAGGGAACAGATGCCGAAAAACGCGCGTCCTTCATGACCATTTTCGCCGAGATTCGTAGCCGCATCGACCAATTTCTCCAGCACCCCTAAAGACCGGATTGAGGACGACGGCGTGTCGATGTTCGAACGATATTTATCACTGTGGGTAGCGCTCTCCATCGCTGTGGGGATTGCGCTCGGCGAGTTCCTCCCCGGCGTGTTTAGCACGCTGGCCTCATGGCAAGCCGCCAATGTCAACTTCGCTGTCGCAATCCTCATTTGGGCGATGGTTTACCCAATGATGATCGGCGTTGATCTTGCTAGCCTCAAGCGCATCGGCGATCGGCCCAAGGGTCTTGTGGTTACACTCATTGTGAACTGGCTGATAAAGCCCTTCACCATGGCGGCGCTCGGGATCGTGTTTTTCAAACACGTGTTTGCCGGCCTCATCTCGCCGGACGAAGCCGATGGATATATCGCCGGGCTGATCCTCCTTGGCGCAGCACCCTGCACAGCCATGGTGTTTGTCTGGTCCCAACTTACCCGCGGCGACCCGACCTATACGCTTGCCCAAGTGAGCGTAAACGATGCGATCATGGTCATCGCTTATGCGCCCATCGTCGCGCTCCTCCTCGGTGTTGTCGAGATTGCCGTTCCTTGGGAAACACTGCTCCTGTCAGTGACACTCTACGTCGTGATCCCGCTTGCCGTCGGTGTTGGAACCCGAGAGGTGCTCATCCGCCGCGGGGGCGAAGGCGCAGTCGAAAGCTTCACCGCAAAACTCAAGCCCTATTCAATGATGGGCCTGCTGGCCACGGTCGTGCTTCTCTTCGGTTTTCAGGGTCAGGTCATTCTTCAGCGCCCCCTGGTCATCGCGCTAATCGCCGTCCCGTTGCTCATCCAGTCCTATGGCGTATTCGCTGTCGCCTATACCGCCGCCTGGGCATGGCGCATCCCCTTCAATATAGCGGCGCCTTGCGCGCTTATCGGAACATCGAACTTCTTTGAACTTGCCGTCGCAGTCGCCATTAGCCTTTTTGGCCTTGAGTCCGGCGCGGCGCTCGCCACTGTTGTTGGCGTTCTGGTCGAAGTCCCTGTGATGCTGTCTCTTGTCGCCATCGCCAATGCCACGCGTCATCGTTTTCCCGCCGGGTAGGCTTCAACTCAATCGTCGCACGCCAGTGACGCCGCAGTACAAGCAGGCTATAGGCGATAAAGATGAGAGGGCCGCGACGACGATACGAGGCGCTGATTGAAGAGGGCGCGCTTGAACCCGATCCGGCCCAGGAAGCGGCGGCGGACCGGCTGCAAACCTTGCATGACGCACTACAATCCTATCGCGGCCTGAAACACAACTGGTTTGCATCCCGCAAACCGGCCCCGGAAGGCGTTTATCTATGGGGCGGCGTCGGGCGGGGTAAAACGCTGCTCATGGATCTCTTTTTCAACAATATCGCATTCGAAAAGAAACGCCGTGTCCACTTTCATGAGTTTATGGCGGAAATTCACGAACGCATCGCAGCATGGCGCGCCTTGGACGTGAGCGACAAACGCCGTCATCGTGCCTTCAGCAGATCCGCGCCTGATGACCCCGTGCCGCCGATCGCTCATGACATCGCTTCAGACGCATTGCTGTTATGTTTTGACGAATTCCACGTGACCGACATCGCTGACGCCATGATTTTGGGCCGGCTTTTTACAGCACTCTTTGATCGCGGTGTTGTTGTCGTCGCCACATCCAACCGCCATCCAGATAATCTGTATCGGGATGGATTAAACCGGCAGCTTTTCCTCCCCTTTATCGACTTGCTGAAGGACCGCCTCCACATATTCGAACTTGAGTCCGCGCAGGATTATCGGCTGGCGAAGCTGCAACAGGCGCCCGTTTATTACCAGCCCTTAGGGCCACACACTGACAGCGCCATGGACAAGGCGTGGAACGCTATGATCAGCGGCGGGCATGAGCATGCGGATACGATTTATATAAAAGGGCGGGCGCTTAATGTCCGGCGTGCAGCGCGCGGCGCTGCGCGATTCGACTTCGCGGAACTATGCGAGCGGCCGCTTGGCGCATCTGACTATCTCGCTTTGATCCGGCGATATGGCGCGCTCTATATTGATGGCATCCCGATAATGGCGCCCGAGATGCGCAATGAAGCCAAGCGCTTTTCAACCCTTATCGACGCGATCTACGATGCACGCGTAAAACTGGTGTGCTCCGCTGACGGCGAACCGGACGCGCTCTACGGGGCTGGCCACGGCGCATTTGAGTTTGAGCGCACCGCGTCTCGCCTGATGGAGATGCGCACCATAGATTATCTGGCCGCGGCAACCGAAGACCCGCAGGAATAGGCGCTTCCTCCCGATGGATTTTCGCGCGGGCGCGCATTATCATCCGACACAGAATTTCAGGCTCAACAAATCAGGGACCCGGCCATGAACAGTCTGAAGACCCTTAGCGCCCTTGTCGGTGGCGCTCTCATCATCGCAATCATGTATGGCATCGCATTTGGCGATAAAGACAACAAGATCAGTTTTGACTTCGAAGACGGAGAAGGGGTCCGCCATATCGTCAACGGCGATCGCGGCGATTTTATGCTAAAGCAAGGGGACCTGACCATCGAAGCCTCCTGGCGGGGCGATTATGCGCTTAGCGATGCGGGGGACGACATCGATCAGTTGGATCGCAAACTTGAAATTACCCGCAAGGAAGAAAACGAAGTAGCTGAGCGGGCCGTGTTTGAGGGCGGCGAAGATGGCGTTGAGCGAACCTATTATCGCGACGGCGAAAAACAATCAGCGGGAACACAATCTGATGTTGCCGCCAGAGCTTTGCTTTTGCGTTTTCTCCGCGCGAGTGGCGTTAAGGCTGATGAGCGCGTCGCCATACTGATGCGCGAAGGCGGCGCCGACGCTGTACTGTCGGAAATGATTTTACTGCAGGGTGATCACGCACGGCAACGCTATATCACCACCCTGACGAAGAACGCCGACCTCACACCGGAACAGCTCCACACACTTGTGAAGATTATTTCAGCGATGGAAGGGGATCACGATATTCGTATGGCGTTGGAAGCGATTCTCGAAAACGAAAGGGCCGGCCCGCCGGATCTGCCGCTGCTTTTCGAGGCGGCGCGCAATGTTGAGGGGGACTACGATCTGCGCCGGGTCATCGAAAATTTCGCAGAAATCAATTTGGATGAAGACAGCATCACCCTGGCGCTCGGGCTTTTTGAAAACATCGATAGCGATCATGATTTACGCCGGGCCGGGGAAGCGTTGCTGGCCCTGGACGCGATAACCGACGCTAATGTCGCGCAGCTTCTGTCGGCCGCCGCAGACCGCATCGATAGCGACCATGATTTGCGCCTGTTGCTTTCGGAAGCGGCGCCGCGCCTCGCTGGCGGACGAGAGGTAAGCGACGCATGGTTATTGGCGTTTTCAGCACTTGATTCTGACCATGACAAGCGTATCGCCCTGGAAGAAGCATCGGAAGTGCAAGCGACAACCTATACGACGGTCAAAGCGCTCATCGACGCCACCCATGACATCGGCTCAGATCATGATCGGCGTCTGGCGCTGACAGCTTTTGCCGATCGCGCCCGAAAAAATCCTGAGACCATGGCCGCATTCAGATCTGCGGCGCGAGCGATTGGATCTGATTATGATCGCGAGCAGGCCTTGGACGCCATCGGCGAGTCGGGCAGCGACTAGACGCTTGCCTTTTTGGGAATTCTGATCTCGTCCACCATTGCCCGCACCGCTAGGGGCGTCTCCGGCGTGAGGCGCGAAACCAGAACAGCGATGGCGACATTAAACACCATGCCGACGGCGCCAATCCCTTCCGGAGAGATGCCGAATAGCCAATGCTCCGCACTGTTGATGGCGCCGAACCAGGGCGACTTGAAATAAACGATATAGGCAAGCGTGAAAACGAGGCCGCTGACCATGCCGGCTATAGCGCCCTCACGGTTTATATTTTTGAAAAAGATGCCCATGAGGATTGCCGGAAAGAGCGATGCCGCCGCAAGCCCAAACGCCAGCGCCACTACCTGCGCAACAAAACCCGGCGGATTGATGCCAAGATAGCCCGCCACAACAATTGCCGCCGCCGCCGCTCCACGCGCCGCCATCAACTCTGTTTTTTCTGTAATCTGTGGGCGGAATGTTTTCTTCAATAAATCGTGGCTGATCGATGTTGAAATGACGAGCAACAATCCCGCAGCGGTCGACAATGCGGCCGCCACGCCGCCAGCCGCGACTAATGCGATCACCCAGCCCGGCAGGCCCGCAATCTCGGGATTGGCGAGCACCATAATATCGCGATCGACAGAAATTTCGTTGGCGTTGGCCGTCGCTGGATTTGTCAGCATACGCTCACCGTTATCGCCGCGTGCATCCGTGTAATCCGCCCGCCCCTCGAACGGCGCCCCAGGTCCATACTGGATGACGCCATCTTCATTTTTGTCGAGCCAGGCGATGAGACCAATATTCTCCCAGCTTTTCACCCATTCCGGCGCCTCAGCGTAGGGTTTCTCATGAACACTATCGATAAAATTCAATCGCGCGAAGGCGCCCACCGCTGGCGCTGTCGTGTACAACAGTGCGATAAAAACCAGCGCATAACCGGCCGATTTGCGCGCATCAGATACTTTTGGCACGGTGAAGAAGCGGACGATGACATGCGGCAGCCCTGCAGTACCCACCATCAGCGCAAGCGTAATCGCGAAGATATCAATTTTCGATTTCGTTGCCGAAGTGAATGCGGAAAACCCAAGATCGACAAGCGCACCGTCAAGTTTTTCGAGGACCGAAACCGTTGAACCTGCAACATCAGACCCCAATCCCAATTGCGGAACAGGATTGCCTGTGATCAGCATTGAAATAAAAATCGCCGGCACAAGATAGGCAAATATCAATACGCAATATTGAGCGACCTGCGTGTAGGTAATGCCCTTCATGCCGCCGAGCACGGCGTAGAAGAATACTACGCCCATGCCCACTAACACGCCCATTTCAATCGGCATTTCCAAAAATCGGGAAAAAACAACACCGACGCCCCGCATCTGTCCGGCGATATAGGTGAAGGATACGACGATGAGGCAAATGACCGCGACAACGCGCGCGACCTTTGAATAATACCGTTCACCGATAAAGTCCGGCACCGTGAACTGGCCAAATTTGCGCAAGTAAGGCGCCAGCAACAATGCCAGCAACACATAGCCGCCTGTCCATCCCATCAAGTAGACAGAAGCGTCATATCCAGAGAAGGCGATAATGCCGGCCATGGAAATAAAAGATGCAGCGCTCATCCAGTCCGCGGCGGTCGCCATGCCGTTAGCAATAGGATGCACATGACCGTCAGCTACGTAAAATTCCGATGTCGAGCGCGCGCGCGACCAAACAGCAATTCCGATATAGAGCGCGAATGAGAGCCCAACAAAAATATATGTAAGCGTTTGTGCGTCCATGATGCTTATTCGTCACCGAGACCGAAGCGCTTCTCGATCGTCCGCATACGTGCGGCATATACAAAAATTAAAACCACAAAAACGATGATCGATCCTTGTTGAGCGAACCAGAAACCAAGCTTGAAACCGCCAATCTCAATTGTGTTCAACGCATCAACGAAAAAAATCCCGGCGCCGAAAGAAACGGCGAACCAGATGGCCAGCAAACCGCAGAGGAGTTTTACATTTTCACGCCAATAGCTGCTCGCATTCGCCGACTCGAGCGCTGGCTTGTTCTCATTCTCCACGTTTTTCCTCCCGCATTTTATTTTGCGATCTCGAAGTGAAGCTTAACGGCGTTCGCCGCGAAGTCCTATCCCCCTTGCTTATTGCAAATGCGCCGCGCCGGGCGTAACCGGTGTCCATGGCTGAAACGCACACACCAAAACCAAGCATTCCCTTCGCCGAAATCGTCGCCATCACCGCAGCGGTGATGGCGCTCAACGCGCTGGCCATCGATATGATGCTGCCCGCGCTTGGTCAAATCGGCGAAGAGTTGGGCGCCGCGCACGACAATGACCGGCAGTTGATCATCGTGGTCTATGTGCTTGGCAACGGTATCGCTCAGCTGTTTTTTGGCCCCATCGTCGACCGCTTCGGGCGCAAGCGTGTCTTGATGTGGTCGCTGGCGGGTTACGCGCTCGGCTCCATACTCAGTATCGTTGCATCATCGTTCACATTGTTGCTCGCTGCGCGCGCGTTTCAAGGCGTCGCCACGGCGGCCACCAGGGTTTCCATCATTGCGTCGGTTCGCGATCAAGTTTCAGGCCGGCGAATGGCGGAGGTTATGTCGCTCGCCATAACAATTTTTATGGCCGCGCCAATACTGGCGCCCGGCTTCGGCCAGCTCATCCTGTTTGCGGCGCCCTGGCGTGGCATTTTTGTGGCGCTGTTGCTCTATGGCTTGTTGCTTGCGGTATGGGCCGGGTGGCGGTTGCCCGAAACGCTGGCCCCGGAACGGCGCAAACCGCTGCAAGTCAAGCCAATCGCCGCCTCATACTGGCTGTTCGTGTCAAACCGTATTTCTATCGGTTACACGCTGGCGTCAGCACTCTGTTTCGGCGCGCTTTTCGGGTATATCAGCACCTCGGAGCAAATTTTCCTCGAAACATTCGATCTTGGACAAAATTTTGCGGTCGCCTTTGCGTTCATCGCCGGATCTCTTGGCGCAGCAACGCTGATCAACGCGCGGCTCGTATCCCGTATCGGCATGCGACGACTGACTCATCTGGCTCTGGTTGTCTTCATCATCGTCAACGTGCTGCATCTCGCGATTGCCTCCACCGCCGGAGAAACTTTCATGACATTCATGATCTTCATGATGGTGTCATTCTTTTCTCTTGGCCTTATCGGCCCCAACGCAACAGCGCTCGCCATGGATCCCATGGGTGACAATGCCGGCGCCGCGGCCGCCGCAAACGGCTTTGCCGGAACGACCGTCGCCGGGTTTATGGGCGGCGTGATCGGTCAGTTCTATGACGGCACCACCATGCCCATCATATTAGGCTTCACAATCCTCGGCATCACCAGTTTAATGATCGTATTGTGGGTAGAGAAAGGCGCATTGTTTGGCGTCGGAGAGAAAAACGATCATGAGCTTTTGCCATGAACACGTCCTTGAAACCTGACCGCGTTTGTCTCGGGGCGTTCGCCGGCGCTCACGGCGTAAAAGGGGAAGCGAAAGTAAAGACATTTACCGAAGCGCCGGAAAACATCGCCGCCTACGGACCGGTGGAAACCGAAAAAGGAGATCGGCGTTTTTCGCTTCGTTTTTTGCGGCCAATGAAAGACGGGTTCGCTCTGGTGCGCGCGCCGGAAATCAAGTCGCGCGAAGAAGCAGAGGCGCTGAAGGGTGAAAGGCTGTATGTGAACCGGAGCGCCCTTCCCAACCCGCAAGAAGATGAGTTTTATCTCGACGACCTCGTCGGCCTTTCTGCGTTTGATGAAACAGGCGCACCCATCGGCCTTGTAAAGGCGGTCTACAATTTTGGCGCGGATGACCTGTTGGAGTTGGGCGATATCCCTGACAAAAAAGGTGTGCGGCTAATCGCGTTCACCAAAGAGAATGTTCCCATTGTCGACCTGGCAAACGACCGTCTCACAGTCCAACGGCGTTGTATTGATCTTGCGGACAATGATGATGACGTTCACCGCGGCGCCACCCGCTAACCGTCCATCGCTCAAGCGCTTGCCCCCCATCAGTCTCCGTGCCATCTGACACGCTATGACGTGGCGCGCGACAATCTTGACCCTCTATCCGGAGCTGTTTCCCGGTCCGCTTGACGCCTCGATCCTCGGGCGGGCGGCCGGAGAGGGCTTGTGGAGGCTCGACACGGTCAACATCCGCGATTTCTCGGACAATAAATACGGTTCTGTGGACGACACCCCAGCCGGCGGTGGCGCAGGACTGGTCATGCGGGCCGATATTCTGAGCGCTGCAATTGATTCCGTTACCCGAAACGACCGTCCAATTCTCTGCCTTTCACCCCGTGGCACGCCGCTGACACAGGCCCGCGCCCGAGCCCTGTCCGAGGGCCCCGGCCTGATCGCCCTGTGCGGCCGGTTTGAGGGGATCGATGAGCGCATTTTCGAGGCGAGAGGCGTAGAAGAGGTCTCAATCGGAGATTTTGTCCTCGCGGGCGGCGAAATCGCCGCCATGGCGCTGATCGAGGCTTGCGTCAGGCTTATTCCGGGGGTATTGGGCTCGGCTTCTTCCCTTGGGGAAGAAAGCTTTGAAGGCGGGTTGTTGGAATATCCTCAATACACGCGCCCGAGAGAATTTGAAGGCCGGGCGATCCCGGATGTGCTGACCTCAGGTGATCATCAAAAGATCGCAGCATGGCGGCGCAAAATGGCGGAAGAAATAACGCGGACGCGACGACCGGACCTCTGGGAGAGGTTTTTGAGCCACGGTCCTATCCGGCGCGAAAACAACAAGGAACCGAAACGATGAACATCATCGAACAGCTCGAAAAAGAGCACATTGAAGAACTCGGCAAAACCGTGCCGGACTTCGCTGCAGGCGATACAGTGAAAGTGAACGTCAAGGTTAAAGAGGGCGAACGCGAACGTATTCAGGCCTTTGAAGGCGTCTGCATTGCGCGCAAGGGCGGCGGCCTCAATGAAAGCTTCACCGTGCGCAAGATTTCCTTTGGCGAAGGCGTGGAGCGCGTGTTCCCGGTATTTTCGCCTTTGGTTGATTCCATTGAAGTGATCCGCCGCGGTAAAGTGCGCCGCGCGAAACTTTACTACTTGCGCGACCGCCGCGGAAAATCCGCCCGCATCGCCGAAAAGGTTGATCGCCGCGCCGGCAAAGGCGGCAAGTAAACGCCGAACAAAACGGCAGTTTTAACGGGGCCCGTCGCGGCCCCGTTTTTGTTTGCGACCGATACCGCGGCGCAACCGCTTCATAATCCTCACGGAATCCCCATGTGGCGATATGGCGTGCGGCAAAGATGACAGTCGCCAAATGGCCTGTTAACCTTTTTCCCGCGCGACAGGCGAAAGCCATGCGAGGGGGTGAGGGTATGCTGAACAAGGTGCTGGGTGGACTGGTGGGGTTTGTAGCCGGGCTCTTTGTGCTGGGTTACGTGCTACCCGATCGCGCCCAACTCCACAGAGAGATTGTCGTTCATGCGCCTGCGGATGAAGTATTCGCTTTGATCAGCGATCTTGGCGCATGGGAAAGCTGGTCGCCATGGCAGGACAACGGCCTGCAATCCAGCCCGACGCTTACGGCAAATCACGCGCTGGGCATCGATGGCGTCGGCCAGCGCATTCGCTTGCGCACCGAGGCGCCGCAAATCGGTGGCGGCGTGCAGGAAATTGTAGCGATTGCAGCGCCCGGCCACGTGGTCACGCGCCTTGACCTCGGCGTCATGGGCGAGGCAGACGCAGCATTCTCACTCACACCGTTAGCGAATGGCTCCACGAAAGTCGTATGGACATACCACGCCAATATGCGCGAACAGGTTCCTGTCTATTTACAGCCCATCTCAACCTATATGGGCTACATCGTGGATCCGATGCTCGGCCCGTCATACGAACGCGGTCTGCAAAACCTCAAACGCGTGGCCGAAGGCAGCTAAGACCGCCGAGGCTATTCGGCCACCGGCAGGCGCCCAAAGTCGCCATCCATCTCCGACGCCAGGTAAAGAAACGCCGCCCAGGCCGCAACATTCTGGCGAATATCGTCCGGATCAACTTTGTCGAGCGTATCATCCGGCGTGTGGTGCAGGTCGAAATATTTCGTCCCATCCTGGCGAAGCGACACCACCGGCACGCCGAGATCGCGTATGCTGATCACGTCCGGGCCGCCGAACGCCATGTTCGTACCCGGAGAAATAGCGAGACGGCGCAGCGCCGCTTCTATCGGTTTTGCTTTTGGCAAGGCGTCTTCGGCAAACCGCGTGTCGAACTGATAGATTCGCCCTGCGCCAAAATCGGACTCAGCCGCGAGCACATGCCGGTCGAGTTCGTCTTTGTGTTGCGCCGCATATGCCCGGCCGCCGAACAGACCAACTTCCTCCGCACCCCACATGACAACACGAATAGTGCGTTTCGGTTTTCCGCGCAGGTCGCCCACAAGCTTTGCCGCCGCCGTGGTGATCGCCACCCCCGACGCATCATCGATGGCGCCGGTGCCGAGATCCCAGCTGTCGAGATGTCCGCCGATCACGATAATCTTGTCGGTTTGGCCCGGAATTTCACCCACAACATTGCCAGAAATGACGCTCTCTTCGGTGTGTACCTGAATGTCCAGCTTGACCGTGACGGGCCCCTCAGCGCGCTCCATTGCGCGGGCTAGCTGATCTGCGTCGGGATTGGAGAGCGCCCCCACTGGCACCGCCGTTGCGCCTGGCCCGCGCAGACCGCCGCCAGTGTGCGGATTACGGTGATAGTCCGTACCCGCTGATCGGATTAGGGCTGCAGCAGCGCCGCGTTTTCCGGCCTCAACCGCCGCGAGGGCGCGTTTTTGAACGGCCATTCCGTAGCCTGAACCGTCCTGCGTGCGCGCCATCGGCTCATCCACAAAAACAATTTTTCCCTCGACAGCCTCCACGGGGGCGGCCGCAAGTTCGAGAAGCGTACGGAATCTGACGACTTCAGCAGTAACGCCGCCCTCGGGCGTTGCTGAAGATCGACCAAGCGCCGTCACAGCCAGCGGCTGAGGGAACGGCGAGACAATCTCAGCCGTTTCACGCACCCGCTGCCAATACGGCATTTCATAGGTCTCTATACGGACATTCTCGAACCCGAGCGCCTTTAGTTTTGCGGCGCCCCACTCGCGCGCGCGCGCTTCGGCTGGCGACCCGGCGAGGCGCGGGCCGATTTCCGTCGTCAGGCTTTCCAAAAGCTCCCAACTGACATCATCTTCAAGACCAGTATTAATTAGCTGGTCGGCTATTTGCATCTGCTCTTCGTTCAAACCATGGTCCTGCGCCGTAGCGGCAGGTGTCGTTAGAATGAATGTGACAAAAGCCGCAGCAAAACCCAGTTCCGTGCCGTATTTCATGAACGCGTCCCTTTAAATTCGAGACCCGTTTGTTTCGGCTTAAAGGGGCAGGGTCAAGTCCTACAGCGCAAAAGGCGCTACCGCGCCGCTCGCTGATCAAACCAATTGCGGAAGGCGGCTGGCGCAGGGAGCCAGCCGCCTCCACGAGCGTTAGCGCGCCGCGACGCCGTTGGCCTTTGACGTTTTCTGCGCTGAAAACGCCGCCACTGCGGAAGGCAACAGCTCAAAACCCGGATCGAATTCTGCGTAGTTACAAATCAGCTCTTCGCCGGCGGCGATATCTCGCACGGCATAGCCCTCGATCACTTTAGTGAAATCCGTATTGGGCGACAGGGAGTGATTCATGAACCGGCCATTGTCGATCTCAATAACCAGCATGTCCGGCGTGTCATGCGCCGGATAGGCGTACTTGGTCAGAAATTCACGCATCATGGGCGTCTGCTCGTTTAACCACGACGCCGGAACCAGGCGGTCGAAGCCCGGATCGTAACGCCAGATCAGCGCGCCCTGTTTTATAGGCTCTGAGGCGAATACGCCCACGCCTTCAACGTCGCTCGCGGCGACATATGTGGGAACAAGCATCATGAGATGTCGAACTCCAAGCCGGACAGATGGGGACGGCGGCCCCCGCGTGCGAATGCACGCAACCCTGAAATCAGTCGCACTGCGACTGGCGCATCCGAAGGGCTCGGCGGCGAGGAAATCAAATCGTCAAACGGAAGAAAATTTCAAGAGAAAAAATACAGGCGGTGCAAAATAATCATCCGAACCGGGACAACCATGTGCTCCGGTCAGCCGCCCAGACGTCAAGGCGGTGTCCCAAAAACTCAAAGACCTCACCGACCTTTTTCGCCACCTCTTGGGAGTTCGTATTGTCCGGATCAATGACGGAGATAATGCGGGAAAGCTCCGGGAACCGATCAAACGTCCAGCGGATCGACGCGACCGCCGCTTCCGGCCCATACCCCTTACCCCAGCGGTCGGCTTTGATTGACCATCCGCACTCCAGGCTCGGCCAGCCCTCCGGCATCCATGGGCCGACCCGACCGACCCACTCGCCAGTCGCCTTCTCGATCACCGAGAAAAAACCATAACTTCTGATCTGCCAGTGCCCCAGCATCGACGCCGCAGCGCGCCATTCTTCGGCGCGCGGGCGCGGGACGCCATCAGGGCAAAGGAATTTTGCCGTCGCAGGGTCCTGCATCATTGCCATATGCGGCTCCACATCGTCGGCCGTCATGGGACGCAGGGTTAGCCGCTCTGTTTCAATCTTGATTGTCACGCTTGGCCTCCACCAGCCGGGTCATGATGGATTCCACGCGGCCAGCATTGCCGGACCAGGTAAAGTCTTCCCGCTCGATAGTCTCGCGCGCGGCGGCGCCGACTTTTGCGCGCAGCCCTTCATCGGTCACCAGCACATCGAGCGCCGCATCAAAACCGTCACCCCTGAACAAAAGACCGTTTTCGCCATCGCGCAATACTTCGAGGATGTTTGTCGAGTCCGGCGCCAGCACGGGTTTGCCCAGCGCCATATATTCAAACAGCTTCAATGGAGAGGCGTAATCGACCACCGCGGGCTGCAGTGCGATATCAAACGCCGCAACATATTCCGGCATGTCGCTGCGCTGTACAACGCCAGTGACCGTGACATGCTGCGCAACATTCAGCTCTCGCGCCAAGCCCTCAAGGCCGGAACGCGCCGGGCCGTCGCCGACGATCAGCAGGTGGATGTCGTCACGGCCCGCGCGCGCGAGATAGCGAACGGCGCGATCGACGCCATGCCAATCACGCACAAAGCCGCTGAAGCCGAGCACCAGTTTGCGTTCAATGCCGTATCGCGCCCGAACGCGTCGCGGGTCCGCTGCCTGCAGAAAGGTCGTGTCCACGCCGTTCTGAATCACTTCGATTCTGTGTTCAGCGACGCCTGCCTTGCGAACAATTTCCGCCAGCGCGCCGGTCACCGGCAACACCATGTCAGCGGCGCGCCATATGGCTGCTTCGCTCTTGCGGGCAAAGGATTTGAGCGCAAGATTACCGTGCGCTGCGCGCTCGTCCGCCAGCGGACTGTTCACCTCAAGGATAAAGGGTATGCCGGTGCGCCGATGCAGCCAGGCGCCGGCAAAAAAGTGCAGGTTGTACCGCTCATAAAGAACGTCTGGCTTTTCCAAGGTGGCGGCACGCGCCAACCGAACATAGGCCGGGAGTGAATAGGCAAACTCCGCGGCCTCGTAGACCGGCCCCGGCAATAATTTTTTCAAGCCGCCGGACGATTTCGCATCCAGACGCCGCGCCGGCTCAACAGACGGGCCGGCCATCGCCACATCATGTCCCCGCTCAACCAACGCCGCAGTCAGCGATTGAATATGCACCCATTGGCCGTCGGCCGACTTCGTCCGGTGTGAATAAAGAAGCTTCATGTTGGCGTTGTAACCTGTAGCGAGTGGCGCCGGCTACGCCCCATACGCGAAACCGCAACACATCATACACGTCTACGCAGCAAGGCACGAAGAATTTATGTTGTCCGGCGGCGTTGAAGCGCGAAAGCGGCTTGCGCCCCTGCCCGCATGATCGCAACATGATCTCATCACGCCCGACGGGAGATGTAATATGCGAAACTTGCTCGTAACCGCCATCTGTTTTTCCGCCCTCTTAGGCGGCCCGGCGCTGGCTCATCCCGGTTCGGAAATTTTGACGACAGGCGGCGGTGAACGAACGGCGATGTCGGGTGGCGTCACCTTCGCAGAAGAAAATGGCGTGCATGTTTTTCGCGGCGGGTCCGCGTCGGCGGCGGATGAGTTGCTCGGCGGGAGCCCACCGCATCATGCGACCCATGAAGAGATCACCGTGATTAAGATAAACGCCCGCCCATTCCGTTCGATCCGCCGATTGCGAACCCAGGGGTTTTATTCCGGCGTTTCGCATCCTTCGCGGCGCTACACTCAAGGTTTTTACAGTGGACCTGCGGGCGGGCGCTGATCGCGCCGCTCATTCCTCGGCTTCAATACAGGAACAGCCCTGTTTACGGCCCCAGCCTTACGCTCAGGGGTGGGAGCGCCGCGAGGCTCAATGACAAGCGGCCGGGCGGAAACCGCTGCCGGCTCCACAACAGTGTTCGCGGTGGACGCCTGTTGTGCGCCACTTAACCCCGGCGGCAACCCCATCCGCAACATTTCTAGTTCAAGGCTAAGCCGGGCAATCTCCAGCTCATAAAGCTTGGTGCAATCGGGCCTGTCGGGTCGCTTTCCCAAAGGGACCACGACCCGGCCATAAAGCGCCGCCGTGTCGCGATTGAATACATCCTGCGAACCAATCAACCCGATATCTACGTATGCACCACCGCTCGCCACGGCCGTCTGACACGAGAGCCCCGAAGCACCGCGCACAATGTCCTGACCATGGGCGATCGGCGGCGTCGGCAGATAGACGCTGTTTTGATTGTAGACTGAGCTCTGGGATGGAATGACTACCGGCGGATAGAGCGATGCAAGGTCGGCGTCTTGCGCCCAAGCGCTCGCGATCATCGCCAAGGAACCGGTGCCTAACGCCGCGTAATATGGTATTTTCCGCATACTTCCCCTCGCATCTGCGCGCCCTGCCCCGTCGTGAAATACTGAGATGTCAGGCACACCAGAATGCGCCGTCCCACTGGACTTTCGCCCCACACATAAAACCCTGCCGTCTCACCGGGCGGCAGAGAAATCACCGGCGCCGTTACGGTTACACCTTGCGCTAACCCACCATCCTCGTTGAAAATCCGAACCGTAAAGCGCTGTGCGGACTCGTAGGGATTGTAAGCCTTCAAACGAAGCGCGAATAAATCTGAATAAGTCGTGACTTGATGTTTCATGGGCGACAGGGCCTGCGCCCATGCGCCGCCAGAACACAGCCACACCATGATAGCGCCTAAGATGATACGCATCGCAATGTCACCGGTAACGCATAGGAACCCGCAGGGAAAATCCCCGCGGATTTATCCGCTGCGGCGCCAACGCTCACTGTTGTAACCCCCAGCCCCAGCCCCGACAAAATACCCTCGCCAATATCGCCCAGCACCGTCACGCCGGTCGCGCTTAGAAGGGCGCTGTAAGTGACATTGGAGTCGCCGCCCGCCGGCATGGATGAAAACCCCGTCGGCGTATCCACCACCAAATTGAAATTCGTGCTTGTGGTCACAACCAGGGCGCCGCCGCGCGCGCCGGCGCCAATCTCGCTGGAGAGTTGCGTATAGCTCGCGTTCGGCGCCAATGTGCCTGACCCCGTCACGGTCAGCAGGCAAGTATCAAGGACTAACCCGTTGAACTGAATATCGCCGCTTGCATCCGCAGCGGCACCGGAGGACCAGATGGCGCTGGCGCACAAAGTTGCTACAAATTTCAAAATAGGGAATCGATTCCGAAAACTCACCACCAACCCTCCACAATCATTCATGGTGAATTGAAACTAAGAAAAGCAAGTCACCAAACGATTAAGTAAATTGCATCCTTCGCACCGTGTACGAATCTTTTTCAAAAAATATAAATGTGCATTTCAAAATATAAAATCCATTTCGCAAAAAAGAAAAAGGCGCCGGTAGGGCGCCTTTTCTTGCAAAAAAGCTCCGGCCTCTAGCCGAGGCTAGGATCAAGCTTGACGCATGCTTCCATCAATTCCTTCACTGCATCTACGGAATTGTCGAACATGGCCTTTTCATCATCCTTAAACTTCACTTCGATGATACGCTCGCATCCCTCGGCACCAAGGACAATGGGAACACCAACATAAAGATCGTTGAGACCGTATTGACCGGCGAGTTGCGCCGCGCAGGGGACAACAAGCTTTTTATCCTTGATGTAGCTTTCAGCCATCTGGATCGCCGACGCCGCCGGCGCGTAGTACGCTGAACCGGTCTTCAACAACGCAACAATCTCACCGCCGCCTTTGCGCGTGCGGTCAACTATGGCGTCGATTTTGGCCTGCGTCGTCCAGCCCATTTCAATAAGATCCGGCAGTGGAATACCGGCGACAGTGGAGTAGCGCGTCAGCGGCACCATGGTGTCGCCATGACCACCCAAAACAAACGCAGTGACGCTCTCGACCGAAACATTGAACTCTTCGGCGAGAAAATAGCGAAAACGCGCAGAGTCCAAAATGCCGGCCATGCCGACAACTTTGTTAGCTGGAAGCCCGGAAAATTTCTGCAGCGCCCACACCATTGCATCCAGCGGATTGGTGATGCAGATCACCAGCGCATTCGGTGCGTTGGCTTTAATGCCTTCGCCCACAGATTTCATAACCTTCAGATTGATACCGAGAAGATCATCACGGCTCATTCCTGGCTTTCGCGCGACGCCCGCTGTCACGATGCAGACATCAGCGCCGGCGATGTCTTTATAGTCCTGCGTCCCCTTGAGACGGCTGTCATAGCCGTCAACGGGCGAGCTTTCGGCAATGTCGAGACCTTTGCCTTCGGGAATCCCCTCCGCAATGTCGAAGAGAACAACGTCGCCCAGCTCCTTTTGCGCAGCGATATGAGCGAGCGTGCCGCCGATCATGCCGGCGCCGATAAGGGCGATTTTTTTGCGAGCCATGGTGAATATCTCCTGAAAAGACGGCGTTTGCGCCGCAACATAAACCTTCGGCGCGGGTCTAGCGCGTCGCCCGGGTGGGAGCAATGTGTCGATGCGCCACTTTTGGCGAACGAATTGAACCTGCCGCACGAGACCCGCATTTCGTCGCAACGGGCTTGCCATGGCGTGGTCTCTGCTACAAATGACGCATCATGTAAGCCAGAATCGGCGAGACGCCGAATAATCAGAATCTAAGTCAGCCTTCAGGGGGACCTCATGAAATTGTCAGTCATCGCCGCCGCGCTGTGCGCCCTCTCGGCGTCAGCCGCCGCAGAAGCGCCGGACGCTCCCGAGACGCCGCCGGCCGCGCGGGCCCATGGCGGCGAACGATTCGCCATCGATCATCTGTTTTTTTTCAGCGAAGGTTTCGCGCCCGAACTCGCCTATGCCCAACAGCACGGGTTTAACCGGTGGCCGTTCACGACCACGCACACCGGTGACGGAACGACTGGCGCCTATATCATTTTTGACAATTTCTATCTGGAATTCTTGTGGCTCGATAATTCGGACGAGGCGTCTGCCGTCGCGGAGGAGAAACGTTCCGACTTCAATTTGCGCAACGCCTGGCGGGACGATCCGAACACCTCTCCCTTCGGTATCGGAATGAAGGATTACAATGAGGAAAAGCCGTCGCCCTTCGAAACAAGACAATACACCGCCGCATGGCTTGAGGAATCGTCCCTCGCGGTTACTGACGGTGCAGAAAATTATGATGAGCCATGGAGCTTCCTGACACCCTTCAAGGATACCAGCGAGCCTCGCGATTCCATTCGCGGCCGGTCCGCCGAGCATCTTAACCACCCAAACGGCGCGCGTGTCCTGACCGGAGTCACCCTAACGCTGCCGAACGGACAACGCCCGTCGCAGACGCTGCAGACAATGGAAAATGAAGGCGTCGTAGAAATCGCTTATGGCGCGGCGCATGCGGTCGAGCTTACCTTCGACAACGCCGTACAAGGCAAGACCGCGGACCTGCGGCCTCGTTCGCCGATCATCATTCGTTACTAAGTCAGGCTTTGCGCACCAGCGCGAGACCGGCGGCGGCGGTCAGCAAGATGCCGCCGGTAATGCGGTGGCGCCAGCGGCCAATACGCACCAGCACCGGCTTCAATCGGGCGGCGAACACCGCCCACCCTCCATCCAATAACGCGGCCACGACCACAAAAGTCACCGCGAGCAGAACAAGCTGTGGCGTCGCCGGCGCCGACGGCGAGATAAACAGCGGCAGAAAAGCGCCATGAAACAATAGCGCCTTGGGGTTGGTGAGGTTGACGAAAAAAGCTTCGGCGATCGTACGGCGCGTCGACCGCGTGACGGCGAGCGCGGGCGCAAGCTCTTCATCCGGCGCATACAACGCCTTGACCCCGAGATAAGCGAGATAGGCGACACCGATCCATTTGATCCAGAAAAAGGCGTCACTCGCAGCGTGCAGGATAAGAGATAGCCCCGCAACAACAATCACAAGCTGAATAGCTGACGCCGCCGCAGACCCGATCAGCGCCATCAACCCGTGACGCAGCCCGTGGGTCAGCGTCGTTGCAACGATATAGGCAACCATTGGCCCCGGCGTCAGCACCAACAGGGCTGAAGCCGCAACAAAGGCGAGATAAAGTTCGATGGACATTCGAGCAGCTTAAAAATGCTTGCGCAACGACATCATCACAGATGAAGAGATGTATCGTTCATTGCCGATATTCGGCCCGGCCGGACCACCCGCCTCGAAATCATCAATGTCCGGACCAAAGGAGAATTTATTGGTGCGCAAATAGACATATTCAATGTCCGCGAGAAAACCCTTGCTAACTTCGACCGAAACACCTGCGCGCCCTTGATAAGCGAGCGCCGCATCACGGAGGCCGTTTTCGTTTTCCATAAACGCCCCGCCGACGCCACCGCCGATAAACGGTGTAAACGCAGATGAATTGGAAAAGTCAAAAAAGAAATTCGACATCAAAAAGTGACCGGTAATGTCGTCATTGACCGTCACCGCGGGCGTCGGCCCGAGCACCGGATCCGCAAGCAACACGTCGCCGAACTCCGTCGCCGCGTAACGGTATTCGAGTTCGGTGCGGATGCCGTCGGCATAGTCAAAACCCAAAGCCGACATGAATATTAATCCGTCGCCGTTCTCGATAGTCTGGCCTGTTGGCGGTGCGACCGCAAATACAGTGTCGGGATTGTAGGTAAAATCCTGCGCCCAGTCGCCGACAAAAGTGTATCCAACGCCCGCCCGCGCATAAACGCTGCCGAGGGCGTCGCCTTCCTGCGCAACAGCGCTAACACTGCTCATCAGGCCAATACTCGCCACACATGCTAATACGGATTTCACCAAACGCTCCCTTGCAGAATCAAACGGCCCAAACAACGCCAGCCTAATGGCTGCGTCAGAGTAACCCGCGTCAGATTGGGTCTGCAACCGTGCAGCGCCGCCAGCCTAGCGGCCAGCGGCTTTTTCCCTTTCGAAATAGTCTTTTGTCAGCTTGGCCACCAGCGGCGATAACACCAGCAACGCCACCAGATTCGGCGCCGCCATGAGCCCTGTCAGGGTGTCCGCGACCAGCCAAAAAAGACTGACAACATCGGTGATCATCCCGCCTTCCTCCAGCATGAGCACTGCGGCGCCCAGGAAGGTTACAATAATCCAGCTAACCCGGAACGGCGTAATGATCTTTTCTCCGAACAGGAACTCCGCACAGCGTTCGCCATAATAACTCCAACCCAAAATGGTCGTGAAGCCAAACAAAGCGAGCCCGATGGTAACAATGTGCGAGCCGATGCCGGGCAATGTTCCGTCAAATGCGAGCACCGTAAGCGGCGCGCCTGTTTCACAACCCTCCGGCAATATGGTCAGCGATTCGCGCACAAAGGGCGTACATGCGTCGGGAATAATCCCCGCGGTGATGATAACCAGCGCCGTTATCGAGCAAACAATGATCGTATCAATGAAGGTTCCCAGCATGGCGATGACGCCCTGGTTCACCGGGTCTTTGTTTTTTGCCGCCGCGTGCGCGATCGGCGCCGAGCCCTGGCCCGCTTCATTCGAAAAGATACCGCGTGCGACGCCTTTTTGCATCGCCAGCAATAAAAGCCCGCCAACAATACCGCCCTTTGCGGCATCGTAACCAAACGCATTCGTGACAATAGAACCGAATGCCGCCGGTACGGCGTCGATATTCATCCCGATAACAATAAGGCCAGCGATAAGATAAGCCGCCGCCATTGTCGGCACGAGACCACTCGCGACAGTGGCGATGCGTTTGATACCACCGAGAATAACGGCCGCCGCGCCGCCTGCCAGCACCAGGCCAGAAATCCATGGCGC
Organism: uncultured Alphaproteobacteria bacterium; assembly: GCA_942492295.1. Classification (GTDB taxonomy): domain Bacteria; phylum Pseudomonadota; class Alphaproteobacteria; order Caulobacterales; family Parvularculaceae; genus Hyphococcus. The sequence goes on along the minus strand of CALODW010000011.1, from coordinate 100,920 downwards.
TACGGAATAGGTTTGATTGAGCGCATCGGCGATTGAGTTCGCCTGGATAGAAGCGCCCGTGCCCCAGGCGGCAAGGATTCCAAAACTGGCGAATATCACCCCGAGCCATGCCCACTTCGCGCCCATGCCGTTTTTGATGTAATACATCGGCCCGCCCACATGCCGGCCGCTCGCATCAACTTCCCGGAATTTTACCGCCAGGACGCCTTCTGCGTATTTCGACGCCATCCCGACAAGCGCCGTTATCCACATCCAGAACACTGCGCCCGGTCCGCCAATAGCGATCGCCACGGCGACACCGGCGATGTTGCCCGTGCCGATGGTGGAGGAAAGCGCGGTCATTAGCGCGCCGAAAGGAGAAACATCACCGTCTTCCGCCGCGTGCCGTCCGCGACCGCGCACAAGCTGGGCGAAGCCATAAGGCATTTTCAATAATGGCATGAAGCCAAGACGCACCATCAAATAAAGGCCGGTGCAGAGCAACAAAATCAGCACTGGCGGGTAGGGAATGGTGTCAGAACCCCAAACGAGTGAATTTACAAAAGCAATCTGTTCTTGCACGAAAACGCCCCTCCTCGCGGGAAATCCAAGGCGCGCACATTAGGCGGGGCCGGGCGGCGGCTGCAAGGTTATTCGCCGCATGGTGGCGCATTCCGACGCAAATTTGCTCAATTGCAACGATCGGCGCGGATTTCACACTGCAAACCGGTTCCCAACGCACTGGACGGTAAAATCACCGGCGCCGAGATCGCGAAAGCGGCGCCCAATTAAGGCGATTTTGTGAACCAAACCAAAGCTGTGACGCCGATCACATCAATATTTTCAGTCCCCTCTATGGTTAACAACATCAGGACGGCAGACGTCGTCCTCACCACCGAGGAGAGAGAAAATGACCAACCGTAGCTTTTACACCAGCGTTCTCGCTTTCGCCGCCGCCGCCGCATTAGGCGCCAACGCCAAAGCGGAAGATGCGCAAATCGACGCCACTGCTTTGATGCAGGAAATCCACGCTGACCTTGATAGCCGGAATCAGCAGTTCACACTGGCCCTGGTTGAGCGCACAAACGCGGACGTTCAATATCGCGCTGCGAAAATCAACAACGTCTTCGCACCGCTGACGCAGCCCGCCACCTTCAACTACGCGGTCGCCGCTGAAGACATGAAAACAACGGTTGCAGCCGCTGCAGTCGCAAAAGCCGAGTTCGAAGTTTCCAAAAAAGTTGCGAACATCGAAAACCCGTTTGAGCCTCGCTTGCCGATGCCGCCGGCGATGATCGCGATCGATAGTGAGAACTATTAATCCCGGGTTCTCTCCTCTCGGCGACGCGCCGCGCGGAAGCGCAAGCCTCGCGACGCGCATCGCCCAGGGGAGAGCGACCAAAAGATCGTTCACGAGGAGTTCCCGCATGGCTGGGAGCAAACGGGGGAGAAAAGCATAACAATTCAGTCGCCCAAGCTGGTTATGCTTTTCAAATCAAGACGGCCCTGAGAGATTGCTGCGTTGTTGCTTTCTCTCAGGGCCGCATCGTTTTTTTATGCCGGGGAGACTAATCTCCCAAAAACATTTTGCTACGGCGCGGGTTCTGCGCCGTATCATCCTGTAAGCCATAGCGACCCGGCCATGTGGCGGTTGGCCATGCCTCGTTTTCCGGCAGCGCAATTATTGTACGCTCAATGGACAACATCTCTTCCATCTCCTTGCGAGAGTATGGGCGTCCGTGCACGGTGATGTAGTTTTCAACGTCACCCATTTCACGCGCTTCCTGGCGCTCATTGATCCAGCGGTCGAGCGCGCGCGTCCCATAATTTGCGCCCTGACGCACCCCGCCGCCTTCCGGCGAACCCCACCCGAGGTAAAAGTCTCCCGTAAAAATCGACTGGGACTCCGGATGGTAACCGATCACCATATTTTCCGAATGCGGCGCATCGGGCCAGGCAAAGATCTCGAATGTATTGAAACGGTCGTCGAATCGTAACCGCCTCCCGTCCATGTATTCGAATTTCGCATTTTCAATTGGCCCATGCTCACCCCAGGTGCGGGCCAGCAATTTGCGCAGAAACCCCTCTTTGTCGGGCGTTGTCAGAATTGTCGCGCCCTTACGCGCATAAAAATGCACCGCCCACGCATGGTCGTCATGATGGTGCAGCGGGACAATATACTTGACAGGCTTGCCCTTCAGATAGGGTTGCATAGCGTTGTAAGTACGCTCCGCATGTGCCGGGAAATCGCCCGGCTCAAGGACGATGAAATACTCATCCATCTCGACATAGAGAACGTGGGTTTCGCCATTGCCGGAAACATAGAGCCCCGGACCCGCTTCGCGCACCGCGATATCCCAACCTTCGCCGCCATATCCGCTGGTGTTCGCCGTTTCAAACCCGCCGGGCACAGCCAGATATTGCTCAACCGGCCTGTTGACCGCCAAGTGGTAGATCCCGCGATCCGCCGTTGCGACACCGTTCACATACTGATTGTAACGGGTCGGAAACCAGACCCCGGCGGTTTTGACATAGGCGTCATACACCCGCATTAGAAGAACTCGTTCATCTTCATCGATTGTGTGATCGGCCATCGCGCCAGCTTCATTTTCAACCGCATAAATTAGTCGCGTTTTAGGATGCACATAGACCGTATACGTATCTGCATAAACCAACGTGTCGTAGACAATGTTTCGAAACGCCTTTGGCTCGCCGACCGTCACGCGGTCGCGATTATCCAACATCCTTACCACGAGCATAGTCGGCAGCCAGATCGCGACATCGCTTCTCATTTGTGCAAATGATCGCATACCGCCTTCGGAATAGAGGCGCATAATCGTGTTCAGCTCAAAACTTTCTTCGCCGTTGACGATGCTGCGCGAACCCATGTTGAGTTCGCCCGGCCAGGTGCTGATATTGTCCCACACGCCGCGCTCGGTTTCGTAATCCAATGCGACAAACGTTCTGATTGGCAAGCGATCATATGGCTCATGCGTGGTGCGGCTTTGGTAGCGCCCGATGAAATAGCCCGCGGAATCGAACTCAATTTGGCGAATTTCACCGAGCGCACCGACGCCGCCATAAGCCTCCGCCACCTCGTCCAAAAGGTCTTGCGCCAAGACGTTGCCCGCGCAAAAGCAGAAACATCCGAAAACTGAAACGACCATCGCCGCGATCTGGCGTGTTGCTCGCCAATTCATCATCACCGCCCTATATGCAAAGGATTGCCCATGACGACACACGCTAGGGGCGCCGATTCCACAAGTCTTGAATGATCGAAGCCGATGCTCCCTGCGCGCTGAGCGGAGGGGAGAATGCGGCGAACCGTTAAGTCAGCGACTTCTGTGGCTGGCGAAGAGCGCGCTGAGTGGGGTAAAACAGAACGTACTGGTTCAATCACACTGGCGCGCATCCATTTTGTCAGAACTCTCCTCAACCATCGAATTCGCGGCGCCGTCGTCAGAAACGTTCTGGAATATTTCTGGCGGGCGGACCGCTTGGATTATTGTTGCGTTGAAAGGAAAGTGCGCCATTGAATCGCACGCGCAAAATGTCCACCTGACGGAGAGTTATGCAGCGCTGATTCCGGCGGGTGAATGGTATTCTTGTCATGCCGACTGTGACGGCTCTTTATTCGCGCGGGTAAAGCTCGACACAGGGGAATATGCAGAGCGCCTTACCAGAAAAGAAAATTTTTGCGCTTTCCGGCTGGAAGATTCCCATTCCTATTATCTGCTCACACAATTGATAAGTGCTGCGATGCAGCGCCACCATCCGGAAACGCTCACGGATATTCGCTCAGCCCTGGCAGGACATCTTTGTTCAATTCTTCCCGGGCGCGGTGAAAAAGGCGCCAATGGCATCGCACCAGTCGTAGAGCTCATCCACAATAATCCGCTTGAGCTGTATCCCCTGGAAGACCTTGCGGATATGGTCAGCCTGCACCCCATGACCATTGCTAAAAAATTTCGTCAGCAGCGCGGTTGCAGTATCGGCGAATTTCGCCAGCGCGTCCGTGCTGAGCGCGCCTTTTTTCGCGTGATAAAAACATCAGCGCCCCTGTCGGCCACAAGCCTCACATGCGGGTATGCCGATCAAAGCCACATGACGCGCAGCTTTCGCCGCTATTTTGGATATACGCCTGCGGGACTGAGGCGCGTGATGCGGTCGTCGCCGCATTCACATATCTCAGATTTTCTACCCGCATAAAGAAAGCAGGCGCGGTTTTTAATCGCGCCTGCTCAACTTGAACTGCCGTAACTATTAGTCGTTATCGTCCAGCGGACCTTTCGTGTCCGGGTCGCCGTCATAGGCTTCTTCCAGCGGATCGAATTCGCCGTCGTTCTCTGTCGCCTCATCATGCGCGATATAGCCGGCGCCGGCGGCGGCGCCGAGCAGGCAGCCTGAAAGGGACGTACTCACCAACATTAGGGCGGCGATCGTTGCGATCTGTTTCATCGCTTAGCTCCTTTGTTTGTCCGCCAGCGCGAATTTCCGCGCACAGGCGGCGCATTGTAAACGTGATGACAGACAAACAGCGGGGGAGCAAAACCGTTCCAGAATGAACATTAACAGACTGAAAGGCGGGCGTTATTTCGCGCCCTATGAAATCACAGAATACCCCTAGCGCGCTCCAGCGCGGCGGCCGCGCCACCAGCGGCGCAAGATAAACAACACGCCAAGCGAGATGAGGAAAAACGGCCAGGCGCGCGCAACAAAGTCCACCGCTTCGGCAAGAGACGCCACCGACGTTCTGAAAAATCCCTTGAGTGCTTCACGCAACGGTTTGAACACGCCTGATGACGTTGTTGGATCGCTGCGATAGCTGATCGATAACATTGACATGCTTACGCGCGCACGCGCTGCAGCGAGTTGTGCAGTCATGGAATCGATTTCACCCTGCACATCAGCGAGCGCGCGTTCCGCCGCAAGAATATCGCTTAAGGATCCCTCCTGCGTTGCAAGCAGGTTTTTTATTCGCTCACGCAATGCAAGTTTTGCCTCGAGCCGCGCATCGAGATCGATGATGTAGGCCGTCAAATCCTCCGCATTGACCGAATTCGAGGTAATGCGTCCGCCCGCCTCGCCGGCGTCGGAAACAATCGTGTCACGAAATGTTGCGAGCCACGCCGGCGCGCCGCGCAAATTGAGATTGGCGGAGATGTGATCATCGTCCCATGAATTCACCGACGAGCCGAGCACCTGACAGACGTTTGGCCCGGCCTCCATGCAGGCCGCTTCATGTGCGTCCTTCAGTGCGGAAACGGCGCCTTTCGGCGCTTCGACGCCCATGGAATAGGAATAGGCGAGCATGGCGCCGGCCTGTTCGCCGGGCTCGACGGGCGGCGCCGGTTCTGCATCGAAATCTCTTGCCTCACGATTTCCGCCCGGTAGCTCCACTGACGCAACACCGGGAGCAGGTCCCTCTGAGAAGTCTTCCATGTCCGGCTCACCGCAACCGGCAAGAGCCAATAAAGCGACGCCCACGAGTATCGGTTTAACCGACTGCTGTAATTGCTGATTCACAAGATCATCCCGCTGAAACTGAATGCCGTTTCAACATAGCATAAATGGCCGCAAGGTGAATTTAGGGCGGCAGACCGAAAAAAAGGCGACGCCCTGACGGCGCCGCCTTTTTAGATTACCGGATCGGCTGAACCTATTCAGCCTTTTCTTCTTCGGCGGCCTCTTCAGCCGGCGCTTCTTCCGCCGGGGCCGCGGCAGCTTCAGCAGCAGCGGCTTTGGCCGCTTCTTCTTTGTCTTTTTTCTCCTGCTCGCGTTCTTGCGCCTTCTGGCCCGGCTTGCCTTTATTTGGGTTGTTGCCGTGCTCCCATTTTACAAGATCGTTCACCGCAAAAAAGCGCGCAACGCGATCAGACGCCTTGGCGCCTTTGGAGAGCCAGTATTGCGCGCGTTCCGCATTATACTGAATGCGGTTTTCATCTGTTTTGGCCAGCAGCGGGTTGTAGGTGCCGATCTTTTCGATGAAGCGGCCGTCACGCGGCGAGCGCGAGTCAGCAATAACGATTGAATAGAACGGGCGTTTCTTGGCGCCGCCACGGGCCAGTCTGATTTTTAACGACATGTTGGTTTTTCCTTCTTTCTCAGATTGTTTTGTTGGGTTTAAAAATTACCGAACGCATTTCGGGTTCGTCGGATTCATGAAACAGGAGCCGGCCAGCTACGCATGATACAATTTCTCCACCGCACCTCCCAAAGCATCCCGATACGGCCTCTTCCAATGACTTCCACTCGCCGGTGCCGTTGTTGGAGTTATTCAACATTAGCGCATCGCTCGGAGCGCCGAATTGTTTTAAGAGATCGAGAGTTTGTTGTTCTGTGCCTTTTTTTCCGATTTCGCGCACAAAAGAAGGCTCAAAGCGAATTTTATGATGGAACATTCCTATCAGCTTTGGTCGACTTTTAGGCTTTTCGGAAAGCGCAATCACCCGCGCCTTTAAAGAGCTATCGACTAGCTCAGATAAGCCTTTCCAATGCAACTCTTCGGATTGGGTCACTTCTTCTTCCCCGGCAGGCCCAAACCCGGCGGCATTGGCGCCTGACCGGAGAGCGCCTTTTCGATGGCGTCAAAGTCGAGATCATCCGCTTGCGGAGCGCCCTTACCCTTGCCGCCTTTCGCCTGATCGAGCAGCGCCGCCGCATCGGGCCCGCCGCCGCCACCGAGCATGCCGCCTAAACCGCCGCCACCCATACCGGCGAGCTGCTTGGCCATGCCTTTCATGCCGCCCTTGCCCATTTTTTTCATCATGTCGGCCATCTGGCGATGCGCCTTGAGCAATTTATTCACCTCCTGCACGGACGTGCCGGAACCGGCGGCGACGCGTTTTTTGCGTTTGGCGTTCATGAGCGCAGGTTTTTTGCGCTCCTGTTTGGTCATGGAGGAAATGATCGCTTCCTGGTGGATGATTTCCTTGTCGTCGAGGCCGCCCGCCTGATCGACCATCTTTTTCATCTTACCCATACCGGGCATCAGCCCGAGAATGGCGCCCATGCCGCCCATCTTGCGCATTTGTTTGAACTGATCGGCGAGATCATCCATGTCGAACTCGCCCTTGGCCATTTTCTTGGCGGCTTTTTCCGCCTTGGCCACGTCCATTTCTTCTGACGCTTTTTCGACCAGCGAAACGATGTCGCCCATGCCGAGAATGCGCCCGGCCATGCGCTCAGGCTCAAACGTGTCGAGCGCATCAATCTTTTCGCCGACGCCGACGAATTTGATTGGCGCGCCAGTGACCGCGCGCATGGAAAGCGCGGCACCGCCGCGCGCATCGCCATCGATCCGTGTCATGACGATCCCGGAGACCGGCACGCGCGCTTTAAATTTTTCCGCCGTCGTCACCGCATCCTGACCGGTGAGTGAATCGACCACTAGGAGCGTTTCGACAGGATTGGTGGCGCTGTGAATATCAGCAATCTCGCCCATCAGCTGTTCGTCGATGGAAAGACGGCCCGCCGTATCGAGCATCACCACGTCAAAGCCGCCGAGCTTGCCCGCCTCCATGGCGCGCTTGGCGATATCGCGCGGAGATTGCCCGGCGATGATGGGAAGCGTTTTCACCTCCGCCTGCTCGCCCAAAATCGCCAGTTGTTCCTGCGCGGCCGGACGGCGCGTATCGAGCGAGGCCATCAGGACGCGTTTCTTCTCACGTTTCTGCAGGCGCAGGGCGATCTTCGCCGTGGAGGTGGTCTTACCCGAGCCCTGCAGGCCGACCATCATGATCGCCGCCGGAGGCGTCGTGGCGAAGGAAAGTGAGGCGTCTGCATCACCGCCGAGCATTTCGACCAAAGCGTCATGGACAATTTTGACGACCTGCTGGCCGGGCGTCACCGAGCGTAAAACTTCGACGCCAACCGCGCGCTCTTTAACTTTGGCGATAAAGTCCTTGGCGACCGGCAGCGCCACATCCGCCTCAAGCAGCGCCACGCGCACTTCGCGCAGCGCCTCGTTGACGTCTTTTTCTTCAAGGGCGCCTTTTCCGCGAAGGCCTTCAAAGATTGAGCCTAGGCGGTCGCTGAGTGATTCAAACATTAAACGACCTCATCTTCGATCAGGAACATCAGCGCGCGATCCGTCAGGGCGCGGGGTCGATGACGGTCTGCGGCGCCATGGGGGATGGATAGGGCGTCACCAGCAGCAAGGCGGATGGTCTTTTTGTCAAACGCGATTTCAAGCGCGCCCTCGACAATCATCCCCACATGACCGGTCTCGCACCAATCGGGATGCTGGCTGGCGGGCGTCATCTCCACCAGCCGGAAGACCTTGCCGCCGCGCACGATACGCTTCAGGCGCGCCGTACCATTCATGGCAGGCTCCCATTCCTGATCCGTAAAGGCGACGCGATAGTCCAAACCGCACATCCTCATCCAAACGCCATTCGCCGCCATGAGGGCGTTACCCCGATGGCGGTACATCCCCGGCCCCGTCCCAGCTTATACATCCTCTCGGAATATTGGGGGGTCGTGCCGGCAGACGCGGGAAAGCACAGTTTTCCCGGAATTTGCGGGGGATATAGAGGCTGAGGAGCCGGAAGGCAAGCGGCGGCGCCCAACCAGCTTGCCCCAAGCAAAAGCCAATTCTAGCGTGGCCTGAATTTGATGGGGCTATTATGGGCGCAATTGTACAACAAGGGCAGTTTTCGGCGGAACAACTCGCCAATTTCAAGCGCTTTCAAAAGTTGTCCTACGACGTGCTTGAGGATGCTGTATCCATCCTCAAGCCCGGCGTCAGTGAACAAAAGGCCGCGCGCCACATCCGCAAGCTATACCACCGCGCTGGCGCGCGCGGATATTTTCATGTCCCGGTCGTGCTATTTGGCGAGCGGACGGGCTATCCCGGCGATTTCGGCCAACTCGAAGCGATCTCAACTGAGCGGGTGTTGAAGGATGGTGACGCAGTAATCTTTGATGCGGCGCCGATCTTCGACGGATACAAGGTCGATACCTCGTATGCTTTTTCTTTTGGGGCCAATCCACGATTTGACGCCGCCGACCGCGCCCTGGTCGAGTTTCGCAATTTATTGCTTAATTTGATCAACGAGAGTCTGTCGTTTCGCGAGGTGGCATGGAAAATTGACGACCGCGTGCGGGCGCTGGGTTTCGAGAATTGCCACAAAAAACATATCGGCGCCGCGCTCGGGCATCGTGTCACCTATGCGCCGCAATACCCCATTCAGATGCCGAAAATCTGGGGCCTCGCACCACGGCAGGTGACCTGGTTTCTTTACAAAAGTCTGCAAGCGCGCTTTGGCGCGCATGATCAGACACCCAACTGGAACGCCTCACGGCAATGCAAATCTCTGCCAACAGAGGGGCTGTGGGCGATGGAGCCGCATATCGCCCGCGACGGCGTTGGCGCCAAGTTCGAAGAAATCCTCGTCATTGACAAGCACGGCGCTCGATGGCTCGACGATGATCTTCCGCACACGCGTCGCTGGGCCAGCTATGATTAACTCAACGGCTTCTGCCGGAACACCTCTTCATCGAGCTCGCCTTCCCATTTGGCGACGGCCGTCGCCACCGCCGTGTCGCCGGTGACATTGGTGACTGTACGCATCATGTCGAGCAGGCGATCAAACGGGAAGATGAAGCCGATGACGAGAGCGGTGTGCTCCGGCGTGACCTCAAATACTTCCAGCACGATGGCGAGGAGAAACAACGACGCTGACGGCACCCCAGCGGTGCCGATTGAGACCAGCGCGCAAGTGAGCGCAATCAATATATAATGCTGCGGCTCTAGCGTGTAGCCGAAGGCCTGCGCCGTGAAGAGCGCCACAATGCCAAGATAAAGCGATGTGCCGTCCATGTTGATTGTGGCGCCGAGCGGCAGGACCGAGCCCGCAACGGATTTCTTGATGCCGAGATTTTCCGTCGCCGCGCGTATCGTCACCGGCAGCGTCGCCGATGAAGACGAGGTTGAATAGGCGACCATCATCGGATCGAGAATGCCGCGGAAAAAATCAACAAACGGCAGGTTCAGGATAATCCGGACAAGCCCGCCATACACAATCAGCATATGCAGCGCGCAACCCAGATAGACCGCAATGGTCAGTGTCAGGATCGCCGTGAAGGTCGCAACGCCCTGTGTGCCGGCCACATAAGCGATGAGGCCGAAAACGCCGAACGGCGCCAGTTCCATAATAATATGAGTCATTTTGAGGATGCCCTCAGACATCGCCTCAAAAAACCGCCCGGCCGCCTGCCCCGCCTCACGCGCGATCAACAGCCCGACGCCGAGCAGCAGCGCAAAGAAGATGACCGCCAGAATGTCGCCCTGCACCAGCGCCATGAATGGGTTTTCGGGAATAATGCCCATGAGCCGCTCGCCAAGCGAAGGCCCGTCACCGCTCATTGGCTTCGGCACGGCACCACCGAGATCAACGCCCCGGCCCGGCTGGAAAATTGTGCCCATACCGAGCCCGATAAGATTGGCGAAAAAGGTCGTCACCAGGTAAAGCGCGAACGCCTTGATGCCGATGGTGCCCAGCTTTTTCGGATCGCCCATGGCGTAAATGCCGGCAACCAGCGTAAAAAAGACCAGCGGCACAACGATCATCCGTATCAGGCGGATAAATACATCGCCGATGATCTTGACCTTGGCGAGGAGCGCCTCACCGGCGACCGGGTCCATGGTCTGGGACACCGCCAGCCCAAACGTAACGCCCAAGATGAGCCCCAGAAAAACGCGCTTCCACAGTTTTACGCCGAACCACCAGGCCATGGGCTATCCCCTCGTTTAGTTTATTGTACGCGCCACCTCTCACTACGCTAAAGCGTTGCGGCGCATAGTGAAAGGTCGTTGCGGGTTTATTCCGATCCACCCATCAGCATGTGCGCAAAATATGTGTATTCCAGCGCCGTACGGTAGGCGAGCTGATCCTGATTGGCCGTGCCACCGTGGCCGCCTTCGATGTTTTCATAATAGAAAAAATCGTAACCGAGCGCATCCATTTTCGCCGCCGCCTTTCTGGCGTGGCCGGGGTGCACGCGGTCGTCCTTTGTGGACGTGTAGAAAAGCACTTTCGGGTAGGCCTTGTCGGCTTTTAGATTTTGGTAGGGCGAATACTCGGACATATACGCCCACTCTTCTGGAATATCAGGGTTTCCATATTCACCCATCCATGACGCGCCCGCCCCAAGCTTGTTGTAACGCTGCATGTCGAAGAGCGGCACGCCAATATCCATCGCGGCGTAAAGGTCGGGCCGCTGGGTCAACAGCGCGCCCATTAAGAGCCCGCCATTGGAACGGCCGATGGCGCCGAGTTTTTCGGGACTCGTTACGCCTGTTGCAATCAAATCTTCCGAAATGGCGATGAAGTCGTCAAAAGCGCGCTGGCGGTTTTCTTTCAGCGCCGCCTGGTGCCAACTCGGACCATATTCAGAACCACCGCGAATATTGGACAGCACCAACACGCCGCCGCGCTTCACCCACATAAGCCCCGCCAGCGCGCCGTGTTGCGGCCGTGACGGATCGTTGTAGTAGAGCGGCAAGGTCGGCGCCAAAAAACCGCCATAAGCATATTGCACAGTCGGTGCATTACCTTGCTTGAGCACTGAATCGCGCCCCATAATATAATAGGGAATCTTTGTTCCGTCTACGGATGTTGCAAAGTGCTGCTCAACAATAACGCCAGTAGCATCATAAAAGGGCGGGGTCTCCATAATTTTCTCCGCCTTGTCACCATCGCCCGCATCGATAAAGTAAAGGGAGTCCGGCGCGATCAGCGCTTCAAATGACAATATTGCATCATCCGTACCGCCTCCTGCGGAAACGATGGAAACAACGCCATTTTCAGGCATCGCAATCGGCGTTGCATTCCACCTGCGCTTCTTGTGATCGCGTTTGAGCCGAACGGCGGCGCCTGACACGTCATCCAGATATTGCACGACGATGTTGGATTTGCCGACCTCCACTTCCTCGATGGACTGATTGGCGGCGGCGGTCATCACCGTTTCAGCACGCTTATTTCCAAGGTCATACGCGACCACGCTGCCCTGGGCGTAGGTTGCGCCCTTATATCGCCAGTCCTCACGCAGGAAAAAAATCGCCTGACCGTCCAAGATACCGCTCATATCGGCATTCAAGGGCAGGGGAAGTTTCGCCGGCTCGCCGTCGCCATCCACACGATAATATTCGCGCTCGAAAAACGAGACGCCCCGGCGAACGAATTCGTAGGTCTCGCCGCCGTCATGCGCCACAACAGGTGTCGCCCAAACGTCGTCGGCGCTGACGCGCATTTGCGTTTCCGCCTCATCAATGTCGTCGCCACGCGCCCACCGCCGCACTTCGCGTGGGTAACCGGATGTGGTCAGCGCGTCATCGCCCCAGTCCGTACCCAGCAACAAGGTATCGGCGTCGACCCACGCCACGTAACTTTTCGCCTCCGGGACAAAAAAACCTCCCTCGACAAACGCTTTTTCCTCGGTGTTGAACTCGCGCCAGATTCCGGCGTCTGTGCCGCCGTCTGAAAGCTCAACCATGCAATGAACATAGGCAGGCGAAAGGCAAACAACCGATCCGTCAATCGAACCGAGAACCCAGTTTTTCCCCTCGGCTTTCGCGAGCGCATCGACGTCCAGCAGCGTCTCCCAATCGGGGTCGCCTGACCGGTAACTTTCGACACTCGCCCTGCGCCAAAGCCCGCGGACATGCGTCTGATCCTGCCAGAAATTGTAAACTTGCCCGTTATGGATCTCACCGAGCGGCAAACGCGCCTGCGACGTTAAAACTGACAGCGCTTCGCTGCGCATAGGGTCAAAGCGCGGATCTGCTTCAAGTTCAGCTAGCGACCGGGCGTTTTGCCCCCTCACCCAGTCGAGTGCTTCGACCCCTTCAACATCCTCAAGCCACAAAAATGGATCATCTTCGGCATTTGCCGCTGAAAAGCCCGCACAAGCCGCGATTGCGCCGCACAAAATGCGTTTCATCATGTTGGGGAAACTCCGCCGTCTAACAGGGATGCGTTGCTCTTAACCATACAAGCCCTTGCGCCGGCTGCAAAGCCGCCGGACGTGGGCGCAAACTATCTTACGTTTCGATAAAATTACGCCTGCCTGTTTAGAAAAGGATTTGCCAGTGGCCGCTAGTTTGCAACGCGGTGGCGCAATTAAGCAAATCGGGACAACCTAACGATGTTTAAATCAGATGCACGACGTTATCGGCGGATCAGCCTTAACCTGCCCGCGCGCATCACCATCAACGCCACGGATGAATACGCTGGCCGTCTGCTCAACATTTCGCCCGGCGACATGGCGGTTATTTGCGATGCAAAAGTTGTCGTGGGCGACGCCGCCGTAATTTCCATCGACGGGATCGATGTCATCGAAAGCACGGTCGCGCGAACCTTTCCCGATGGATTTGCGACATCTTTCATACTTTCCAAAGGGCGGCGGTCATTATTGATCGAACAGCTAATGCTGCGCGCTAATCCGGACTTCGCGGAGGGCCTTGACGACCGTCGCGATACGCCGCGCCATCGCGACGGCGCCGCACGCACCGTCTGCCGCCTTGAAGACGGCTCATCCCTGTTCGTGAAAATCGTCGATACGTCCGTAAATGGCGTATCTATAGATGCGCCAAGACGGCCACCGGTCGGCGTCTCTATTCATGTCGGACGCCGTCGCGGCGTCGTCATGCGCCACACGGCGCGCGGCTTTGTGGTGGTCTACGATACAGCCGCCAACGCTGTGGCTGACGGGCCGACGCAAACGGGCGAAGACAAAGTGCTCCGCGCCGTTTGAGGCCGAACAGTTTAGTAGCCGGCGCCTGACTGGTCCCCCAGAACGACCGGGCCGAGATTGGCCATCACATCGCGCGCTGTGAACGCCTGCGGATTATCGTCCGGCTTGGCGCCGCGATACATGGCGACGAACGCCACGGCTGAATATCGGGTGATCTCCCGTGTCGAATAATCATCATACGGATAGCCCCAACCGAAACCGTAGGCGTAATACGGGAATGCATAGGATGGCCGGTGGAACGGATGACCGAAACCATAGCGCCCATAAAACGCCGGTGACGAGCCGGTATAGCTTTTCTTTGCTTCGGTGTCGTTTTCAACAACGATGAAATAGTCATAGCCGCGCTCTACCGTCAGCTCCGCCGCGCGGAAGAGCAACGAGTTCTCAACGGTCTCCCGGGACGTCAGCGAATTGCCCCGAAAGGTGATGCGATAGCGGTTTTCTTCAATGCGCTGATCGGAAAACCCGTAGCCGCCGGCGGACGAAGCTGGCCCATAGGGCGTCGCGGTTGCACATGCGGCGAGAATGAGCGCCGCCCCCCCAATTGTGATCAATCGATACATCTTACATCTCCCGGCCAAACAGGCCCGTCTGGTGAACTTTCATCGCCCGCGATCAGGATACAGGCCCAATCGGTCGGCGGCAACGGCGCCGAAGCGCGTTCTACGCGCCCTCACGCGGCTTTGATTGCACAGATTCTAGGGATTCACTGACAATCTGCATACCCTGCGGCGCCGATTTGATATGTAAATCGCGCTGCGGAAACGGCACCTCGATCCCCATTTCGGCAAACAGGTCCCATACCGCCATCATCACATCGCTGCGCACATTCGCTGTGCCATTCGCCGGATCGTTAATCCAGAACCGCAGATCAAAATTGATTGAGTTGTCGCCAAACTCCATCAGGTTGCAGCGCGGCGCCGGTGTTTTCAGCACTCTATCGATTGTCAGCGCCGTTTCCTCGCAGCGCTTCGCCAATCCCCGCAAGTCCTTCGTACTATAGGAAACCCCGAATGGCGCGTGCAGGCGGACGACACGGTCATCATGAGACCAATTGACGACACCCTCTTCGATGAACCGGTCATTGGGGACAAGGTATTGCGTGCCGTCGCGCGTTCTCAACGAAACATAGCGCGCATTCATCTGCGTCACCCAGCCATAGGCGCCGTCAATTTCAATAACATCGCCGGGCTTGATGGACTTGTCGGCAATCAAAGTGAACCCGGCAAAGAAGTTCGACACAGTGCGCTGCATGCCAAGGCCGATGCCGAGACCAACAGCGCCGCCAAAAATAGCGAGCGTTCCGAACGGAAAGCCGACGATCTGCAACGCCGCTACCAGCGCGATAATCGGCAACAACACGTTCAGGATTTTCGCTAACAGCGCCTTAAACGACACCGTGAGTTCATCAATGGCGTTGATCCGTCCGGTGATGAGCGTGTTGAGCAGGCGCGCGCCCCAGAAAAGCACGCCGAACACCAGCAATGTTCGCACGAGATCAAGCGCGGAATAACGTTGCTGCAAGCCGCCCTCGGTTTCGCCGATGGGGATGGAAAAAGCGTCCAGCTGACGAATGAGATCATCCAGCACGCCAAAGGCGTCCAGCGCGGCGATCGGCCAGACCACATAAAACGCAACCCGTGACCAGAACGGAGATCGGATCACCAAGGTCACCAACCGGATGACGATCCATGCCGCCAACAAACTGACAGCGGCGGAAATGAGCCCGGTGGAGCTGTCCGCGACCTGCAGCGAAATCACCGCGATCTGCAAAACCACATAAAGCGCAATCGGCGTCGCCAGATGCGCGAACGCATTGGCCGCGCGGCGCAACACCCCATAGGGCGCACGCGGCGCAATTTCGCCTTGAATGATTTTGCGCAGACGCGGGCCAAAAAAAGCAGCGGGAACGATGGCGACGAACAAAATCGCTGCTTCGATAGCGACGCCCGCCGTGAACATCTGGTTTTGCAACCAGTCCCAGCGGTCGAACAGCCAGGCCCGGACGCCTTCCACGTCCACGATTTCGTCTTCCAGATCCACAGGCGCAGCATCCGTCGCGGGCGCGGGCGTCGTTTCCGGCGGAGGCGCGGCGTCTGGGCTCGGCGCTTCGGTGGGCTCTGGGTCCTGCATTCGGGGCTTCCGGCTGGAGATTACCCTAAACCTTCTAGCATTGTTTAGGATCAGCGCAAATTGAAAGCCGGCGCACAATCAGCCTCAGGCAAACAGCTCCGCCTGCTGCTTTGACAAAGTTACGCACCCTTCTTTGGCGAGTGAAAGTAACGCCTGAAACTGTTCATCTGTAAACGGATCACCTTCCGCTGTCGCCTGAATTTCGACCAACCCGCCGGAACCGGTGATGACAAAATTTGCGTCCGCTTGCGCCGTTGAGTCTTCGTCATAATCGAGATCAAGCGCCGGCGCCCCGGCGACCAGCCCGCACGAGATCGCCGCCACCCGATCGCGCACGGGACTCGATTTTATAATCCCTTGCGCCACGGCCCATTCGCAAGCCTGATTCATGGCGATCCATGCGCCGGTAATCGAGGCGGTTCGCGTTCCGCCATCCGCCTGCAGCACGTCGCAATCAATGAGTATCTGCCGCTCGCCCAAAGCCTTTAAATCAACCACTGCGCGTAGCGACCGCCCGATCAGACGCTGGATCTCCTGTGTGCGGCCCGATTGCCCGTTTTTCGCCTCCCGGCGCATGCGGTCATGGGTAGAACGCGGCAGCATGCCATATTCCGCCGTCACCCAGCCGCGACCACCGCCACGCAGCCACGGCGGTGTCGTTTCATCCCAGCTTGCCGTGCACAGGACGTGGGTATCGCCGCATTTAACCAGACACGAACCTTCCGCATGTCTGGTAAAGCCCGTTTCAAAAGAAACGGTGCGAAGCTCGTTAAAGGCGCGGCCAGACGGTCTCATGGGATTCTCCTTAAAGGTCGCGGTCTTCCTAGACCTATGAATGCCCCGCTGTCGACCTCATCTGAGCGGAGACCGCAAAGGGCTTGTCCGATGCGTGACTTGCCCTATTTTCACCAGGTACCCGAATGAGAGCTGAAAGCCCCCAGATGATCGCCTTGCACGATATCGATGAACGCTCACGCGATATTTTTCGCCGGCTGGTGGAAACCTATCTGTCGACGGGCGAGCCTGTGGGCTCGCGCACGCTCAGCCATGATTCCGGTGTCGCCGTTTCCGCTGCGACGGTGCGCAATGTGATGGCGGACCTGACAGATATGGGCCTGCTCCATTCGCCGCATATTTCCGCCGGGCGCCTGCCCACCGAACTCGGCCTGCGCTTGTTCGTCGATGGGCTGATGCAAGTTGGCGACTTAACGCAGGATGAACGCCGCGCCATCGAATCCGAGGCGTCGAACGATAGCGCGGAATCGCTGCTGGAAACAGCGGCGGCGCGCCTTTCCGGCCTGACGCAAACCGCGAGCCTGATCGTTACGCAAAAGTCCGACGCGGCGTTGCGGCAAATCGAGTTCGTACGGACCAGCCCCGGCCAGGCGATTGTCGTTATGGTGTTCGAGGATGGCCGTGTCGAGAACCGGGTTATCAAGGCGCCCGACGACCTGCCGCCATCTGCACTGGTCGCCGCAGGCAACTACCTCAATGCGCGCCTGCGCGGCCGCAGCCTTTCCGAGACACGCGCGAGCATACTAAATGAAGTTGAAACAAACCGCGCGGAATTGGATGAACTGACCACCCGGCTGGTGCGCGATGGGGTCGCCCACATGGCTGGCGAGGACAACTGGACCATGGTGGTGCGCGGGCGCGGACACCTGCTCGATGAATCCGCGCAGGATATTGAGCGGGTACGCATGCTGCTCGATGACCTCGAAAAAAAGCGCGAAGTGATTGAACTTCTCACCGCCGCTCGGGACGGCGAAGGCGTCAAGGTTTTTATCGGCTCGGAAAACCGTCTGTTCTCGCTATCGGGCTCTTCAGTCATCACCGCGCCTTATCGCGACGAAAAGCGCCAGATCGTGGGCGTTCTGGGCGTCATTGGCCCCACACGCCTCAACTACGCCCGGGTCGTGCCAATTGTGGATTATACAGCGGAAGTACTCTCACGGATGTTGAAATAAGCGTCCGCGGCGCGTACATGCCCCTCAACACATTTCCCTGCAAATAGCGAAGCCCCAGTTGAGCCCTATGAGTGATCGACCTGATTATAATTCCGAGCCCGGTTCTGAAGACGAACTATTCGACGACCCGGAACAGTTGGGCGAAGAAGACCTTGCCGAGCCCGAGCAAGAAGATACGCAAACGACAGCGCCGGAAAATCCGCTCGCCGCAGCTAAGCTTCATATCGATGAGCTTAATGAGCGAGTCTTGCGGCTGGCGGCGGAACTGGAAAACACACGCCGGCGCGCCGAGCGGGAAAAGGCCGACGCCGGCAAATACGCCATTTCCGGGTTTGCCCGCGACATCATCAGCGTGGTGGATAACTTCGAGCGCGCCCTTCGTGCGGCTGGCGACAGCGCCGATCCTTCGGTGACCGGTCTGGTCGATGGCCTGCGCATGACAGAGAAGGAATTGCTCGCAGCCTTGGCGCGCCACAATGTGATGCGTGTTTTCCCCGAACGGGAAAAATTCGACCCCAACCTGCATCAGGCCGTAGCGCAAGTGCCGCATGCGGATATTCCGCAAGGACATGTCGTCGATGTTGCGCAACCCGGTTTCACCATCGGTGAACGCGTCTTGCGCGCTGCGATGGTGACAGTCTCCAGCGGACCGGGTGAAAACACGACGACTGATGGCGAGACAACCAGCGAAGGTGGCGGCGAGATCCCGCCACGGGTCGACACGACGATCTAACCCGCTTTCGGTCCGGCCGCTTTCACCGCATCATCCACATACGCTTCGTAAATCGTAAAGTTCTCAACGAACATTGCCGCGAGCTTCGCCGCCTGTGCGTCATAAGCAGCGGCATCCTCCCAGGTCTCGCGCGGATTGAGAATGCGCGCGTCCACGCCGGGGACAGCGGACGGAACGTCGAAACCAAACACCTCATCCCGGCGCATCGGCGCATTGTTCAGGGAGCCGTCCAGCGCCGCCGTAAGGAGCGCGCGCGTTTCCTTGATGGGCATACGTTTGCCGGCACCGTGCGGCCCGCCTGTCCAGCCCGTTGAAACGAGCCAACAATGAACGTCATGTTCGTCGATCAGCTTGCCCAAAAGCGCGCCATATTCTGATGGATGGCGCGGCATGAACGGCGCGCCAAAGCATGTTGAGAAGGTCGCTTCCGGGTCTTTGCCGAGGCCTTTTTCGGTGCCGGCGACTTTCGCCGTATAGCCGGAAAGGAACATATACATGGCCTGCGCCGGGGTAAGCCGAGCGATGGGCGGCATGACGCCGAAGGCGTCGCATGTCAGCATGATGATGTTTTTCGGGTGTTTTGCAATGCCCTCAAGGCTGGCGTTCGGAATATAATGGATCGGATAGGCGCCGCGGGAATTTTCAGCGAGCGTTGCATCATCAAGGTCAAGCGCGCGGGTCACCGGGTCCATCACCACATTTTCAAGCACTGTGCCGAAGCGCTTTGAGGTGGCGAAAATTTCCGGTTCCGCAGAAGGCGAAAGGCGAATCATCTTGGCGTAGCAGCCGCCTTCAAAGTTAAAGAGCCCGTTCGGTCCCCACCCATGCTCATCATCGCCGATGAGTATTCGGTTCGGATCGGCGGAAAGGGTTGTTTTGCCCGTTCCGGAAAGGCCAAAGAAAATCGCCGGGTCATTGTTTTCGCCCACATTCACAGAACAATGCATGGGCATGACATTTTGTTCCGGCAGCAGGTAATTCAAAATCGTGAAGACCGATTTCTTCATCTCTCCGGCGTAGGACGTGCCGCCGATGAGCACGAGACGGCGGACAAAGTCCACGGCGATGACGGTTTTTGACCGGCAGCCATGCAGCTCGGGATCGGCTGCAAATCCAGGCAGATCAACGATCGTGAAGTCCGGGTCGCCGCCCCGTTCATCCAATGGCGGGCGCACCAGCAGATGCTGAATAAACAGTCCGTGCCAGGCGTATTCCGTGAAGACGCGCACCTTGACGCCATAGCTCTTGTCGGCGCCGCCAGCGAGATCCTGACGGATGAGTTCGCGATCATCAGCATAGGCGAGCATGTCCGCGTGCAACCGGTCAAACGCTTCCGGCGACATGGGCTTGTTGGCGTCCCACCAGATTTTATCTTCGATCTCCGGATGCCGGGCGATGAATTTATCCTGTGCAGAGCGGCCCGTATGCTCGCCGGTTTTCACCACCAGCGGACCACCGGCGGCAATCTCGCCCTCGCCGCGTGCAACGGCCAGCTGGTAAAGCGCTTCTGCTGACAGATTCGCCAGCTCACGTGGCGCACGATCTTCGAACCGGCGCGCCTCGCCCCCTTTACTGGGAACGGGCGCCGCGGTGACTGATAGACTCATCAATTTCCTCCCGAAACCTCACCAATTTGAGGGCCTGGGCGGCGTCCCCGCCGCCCAGGCCCCTCGCTCTTAGCCGCAAAATTTGGCGTTGGCCACAACCCGGCGGGCAAAATTCGGCTGCCAGCCACATCAAATTTCTCGTTAACCATGCCTGTTTAGGGCCTGTTAAGCGCGCCGGGGGAATCTCCGCATTCAAGGAGAATCTATCATGGACTCCATGTTCGATTTCATGTCGCTACTGTTGTTCATCGCCACGGCGGGATTGTTCCTCGTGCGCGTCCGCCACGAAGACCCGCCATTGGCGCCGTATCTGCTGATCGCGGCGGTAAGCGTCGTCGGCAATGTTTTGGGCAATAATGGCGGCGGCGCAGCGGCGGCGATGTTGATGATGGCGAGCGCATTCTTTGTCCTCCATCTCGCCAGCGAACCGTTTCGCGAAGGCCGGGAACAGCAGCATTAAGACAGCCCCGTTTGCCGGCGGGAGAAACAGGCGTAAGTAGCGGTCCGTCACCGCGCCCTGTGCGCGCCAATGAAGCCGACCCATGGACGCCGCCGCCGAGAACCCAACGCCCGCGCACTCGGACATCGACAAGCATATTGTCGATGTGCTGATTGAAGAGCGCGCGCAAAAACTGATCGCTTCACCGCTTTGGCCGCTTTATCGCGCGATCCTCTATCCGCTTCTCCTGCATGGCCCTGCCGTCAAGCTCGCCGACTCTGTGGCGCCGCTTCCCGGCTTGGATGTGATGGCGCACGTAAGCGCGCTGCTTAACCTGCGGATCGTGGTGACGGGTCTTGAACATTTGCCCAGAGACGGGCGGGTCCTCATCGCGTCCACCCACCCGACAGGCATTCCCGACGGCGTCGCCATGTTCGACGCCATCAAGGAGCGCCGGCCGGACATGACGTTCTTCGCAAACCGCGACGCCATTCGCGCCGCGCCCGGTCTGGAAGATTTGATCATTCCTGTGGAATGGGTCGCGGAAAAACGCACCATGCTGCGCTCACGTGAGACGCTGGCCAGCGCAATCAAAGCGTTTCAGGATGAAAGATGTGTGGTGCTGTTCCCTTCGGGACGACTGGCTTTCATGAATGATGAAAAGCAGCTGATGGAACAGGACTGGCTGCCGTCGGTTACAACATTCGCACGCAAATATGATTGCCCGGTCGTTCCGGTACACATCGAAATGCGCAATTCGTGGCTGTATTACTGGTTCTGGAAACTCAACACGGAATTGCGCGACATCACGCTGTTTCACGAGCTGCTGAACAAAAAGGGCAAGACCTACAAGATCACGTTCGGTCCGGCGATTGCGCCCAGCGCCCTGAAGGGCGATGTGAAAACGGTATCTGATGCACTGCGCAAGCACGCCATGAAACTGAGCGAAAACCCAGCCCCCTGGCGGCCAATTGAAGCTTAAGTCTACTCCGCCGGCGTCACGGTGATCGGCGCACGGGCGAGCACATTCTTGTTGGCGTGGATGAAACGAAGCTCATAATCGCCTGGCTCTTGCGGCACGCGGAGATTGGCCGGGCTTCCGGCTTTTGTGTAGGTGTAGCTTTCGTACTTTCGGTCGTCTGATCCCACTTTTGAAATAGCGACGTAGTCGCCATTGCCCGGCGGCGGGCCGGTGAATTCCACTTTGATATAAGAGCCCGCCACAGCCGAAGACGGACCATCAAGGGTCGCTGTCGCCGCGCTGACCGAGATCGCCCGGCGCGCCAGTACTTTCTTGCTGGCTTGCACGAAACGCAATTCGTATTCGCCCGCGTCAAGCGGCATACGAATAGCCGCTGGACTACCGGACTTTGTGTAGTGATAGTCATTATACTTATTGTCCGGCGCATCCGGCGCGGTCACCGTGACCCAGTCACCGGAGCCAGGCGCGGGGCCGGTAAATTCAACATTCACAGTTTCGCCCGCGATCGCGGTGTCTTTCGCAGACAACGTCGCCGTTGCTTCAGTGACCGTGATCGTCTGGCGCGCGAGAACTTTCTTGTTGCCTTGCACGAAACGCAATTCATATGTCCCCGGCTCAAGCGGCATGCGGATGTCCGCCGGGCTGCCGGATTTCGTATAATGATAGTCATTGTAGATGTTCGGCGTATCGTCGGGCTTTGTTACGGTAATCCAGTCGCCGGATGCAGGCGCCGGACCCGTGAACTCGACATCCACAGTCTCACCGGCGACCGCAGTTTCAGGACCGCTGACGGTCGCGAGCGCTGCGGTGACCGTAATGGCCTTTCGCGCCAAAACCTTTTTACCGCCCTGCACGAAGCGAATTTCATAATCGCCCGCTTCCAATGGCATCCGCAACGCACCCGGGCTGCCTTGCTTCGTATAATGATAATCGTTGAATTTATTGTCGGGCGCGTCAGGCGCTACAACGGTGATCCAGTCGCCCGACCCTGGAGGCGGCCCGGTAAACGTGACCTCGATTTCCTCACCCGCAACAGCAGTGTCCACCGCTGTTATCGTCGCTTCGGCAGGCGTCGCGGTGATATCGACGCTCGCCAGCGTGCGGATCGGATGGCCGAGCATATAGCGGACTTCATATTGGCCTGGCTCAACCGGCATCCTCACTTCCGCCGGATTTCCCTGACGGGTATATTGGTACGTGCCGAATCGGCCATTGTCGGCGCCCTTTTCAACAATGGTGACATAGTCGCCCTGTCGGTCCGGGCCGGTCCAGTGAACGAGAATGTTGGTTCCCGCCATCGCCTCGCCCGCAGGGTCGGGCGTCACCGTCGCCGCGACGGGAAAGGTCAATGCAATGGTCACGGTCTTCCAGGAGTTCTCACGGATGACGACCGCTTCCTGTTTGCCTTTCAAGCCATCCGAGGGGCGCTCGACGGCGATGTCGTAAACGCCGGGCTCAACGACCAGATCGATGACGCCCAAGTCATCTCCAGCGAAAGTTACATCGTCACCGCCTTCGGCAGGCGTCACCCTCCAAGACAGACCCTCTTCGATCACAAGCCCGCCCTCAAGTTCCGTTGCGCGCAATCGAACCTTCGTTTCGGTGACAATCTCCGGCGCAGCGGCAACGGTTTCTTCTAATGCGGCGCCGAGCTCGCCCGCATTCGTCGCCGATACGAAAGTGCCGCCGGTATTTTCGGCGATGCAGCGAAGCTGCGCCTGCTGATTTTCTTCCGTCACGTCGAATCCGACCACATGAACGGTGAGATCAACGCCCGCCTGTTCCAACGCGGCGGCGACGCCGCACGGGTCCGGCTCGCAGGTCTCAATCCCGTCGCTAACGAGGATGACCGTCGCCTTTTCTTCCGTGTACTTCAGTTTTCCAGCAGCGAGTTTGATCGAATCCGCCATGGGGGTCTTCCCCTTGGGATTAAGCCCATCGACGGCGCTGGCGATGGCGCTGCGGTCTGCGCCAACGGCCGCAAGTTCTTCAATGTCCGCGCAATCGCCTGTGCGATTATGGCCATAGGCGATAAGGCCGAGGCGGCGTTCCGCTGGCAGATCCTTGAGCAGATCACCGAGCACGCGCTTGGCGATGGTGATCTTTGCTTCGCCCTCAATTTGTCCCCACATGGAGCCGGAGGCGTCCAATACGAGGATTGAATCGCCTTCCTCGGCGGTGAGTGTTGCAGAGAACGCAAAAATCACTGAGGCAATTGCTGTGAGCGC
Organism: uncultured Alphaproteobacteria bacterium; assembly: GCA_942492295.1. Classification (GTDB taxonomy): domain Bacteria; phylum Pseudomonadota; class Alphaproteobacteria; order Caulobacterales; family Parvularculaceae; genus Hyphococcus. Next base: position 77,094 of record CALODW010000011.1, on the reverse strand, counting down.
ACGCAAAACCATGGCTTCCCCCTCTATGGAATTGATGGGGCAGACTAACGGCGGAGGCGCGTATTCGAAAGGCTTTTTTCAGCTTGGCGTTGTGCGCCCATGAACGCCGGGCTCACACATCCTTGCGGTATGTCAGCTCCAAAAACACATCCTCAAGGTCTGATTCCACGGTGGAAAGATCCTTCACTGACACGCCGGCGGATGAAAGACGTTCAAGAATTTCAGCCACTTGAGTGAGGCTCGGCTGATAGGGAATGGCAAGACGCCCGTCAGGCTTTATCTCTACTTCAAAGGCGCCGAGATCAGGCTTTACGGCGATTTCCTCGCCGGGCGTCACCATCAACATCTTGCGATCGAGGGACGAAATAAGCTTTTCCGTGGGCTCACAGGCGACAACATCGCCATTGTGGATAATGGCGATTTCCTCACACAGTTCCTGCGCTTCTTCGAGATAGTGCGTGGTCAGAACAATGGTGACGCCACGCGCGTGCAGCTCCATCACATATTCCCAGAGTTGCTTGCGCAATTCGATGTCGACGCCCGCCGTCGGCTCATCAAGAATCAGGATGGGCGGCGAGTGCACCATCGCCTTGGCGATAAGCAAGCGCCGTTTCATGCCGCCGGAAAGCTGGCGCACATAGGCGTCCGCCTTGTCGCCCAGTCCAAGCGCGTTCAAAATTTCCATGGAGCGGCGCTTTGATTTCGGCACGCCGTAGAGCCCGGCCTGAATCTCCAGCCCCTCCAGCGGCGTGAAAAACACCTCCATGTTGATTTCCTGGGGTACGACGCCGAGCGCCGCCCGTACCTGCCGCGGGTTGCGGTCCAGATCGAACCCCCACACCGACACTTCGCCCGCTGACTTCATGACGAGGCCAGACAGAATATTGATGAATGTCGATTTGCCGGCGCCATTCGGCCCAAGCAAGCCGAAGATCGACCCGCGCTTGACGAGAATATCGATGCCTTTCAGCGCTTCTTTCGCCGGCGATTTGCCAGCGGCGCGATAGGTCTTTTTAACGCCGCGCGCAGCAATGGCGTATTCTGTGCTGGAATTGAAGTCCATGAAGCGGCCTGTTTCCTGTAACCGGTCTCCTGTTAGGCGGCTTATCGCGCCGGGCCGCAAGTGGGTCAACCGGTGCGCTCAGCACAAGCCCGCGAGATGCGACATTGCGCGAGAAATTTTGGCGTCCGGTATAGTGATGCTAATGTGCCGTCACATGACGAGCCTTGACGGGAGCCGCCGGTAACGGCAATTCAGCGCAAGCGTGAAAAAGATAAGAAGACCCAATCGATGAACGAGCAAAAAACAAGCGTCACACCCGACCCGGAAGTCATTTACGTCGACAAACGGCGCGTCTCCTGCGACGGCGGCGGCGGTGCGCTCGGCCATCCGATCGTGTGGTATTCACTCGAAGACGGCGAAGCCGAATGTGGCTATTGCGACCGGAAGTTCATATTTGGCGAAAAGGCTTCCGCCTAAACACGCGCCCGCCGCGTCAGGCGCCAGACATCGCGCATTTTCGGCGGCGATGATTGCAGGATAGCGTTGCGGAAGATCCGCCCCATGATCCGCATCAAGAAGACCGAAAAGGCGAGCATCAGCGCTGTCGCGCCAATGATTTCCCACAAAGGCGGGTCAGCCGTGGCGCGCATCATCACCGCATAAGGCGTGTAAATCGGTATCCAGGTGAGGACCGATGCAATCAATCCGTTTGGGTTCTGAAACACCATAATCATGAAAGGCAGCGGCGCGAACACCAGCAGCATCACCGGCCCCATATAGGACTGCGCATCCTGCAACGAATTCGAAATCGCGCCGATGGCCAGAAAGATCATGGCGAAAATCGAATAAGCGCAAATGAAATAGAATAGATAAATCAAGAGCAGCGGCGAGGAAAACAGCGACCCGATGGCGAGCGCCACAATATTCTGTTCGTCCGCCGAAGCGAAAGAAGCGCCAAGGCCGCCGACCAGAAAAATCGCCGGCATGGTCAGCCCCACCGCTGCGATGCCAATGAGTTTGCCCATCATCAATTGATCCGCCGTCACCGAGGACAGCAGAATCTCCACGATCTTGTTTGAGCGCTCTTCGATTGTGTTAGTGAGAAGCAAGTTGCCAACGCCAAAGATAATCACCAGCAGCATGTAAGTGAGCGCGGCGGGCATCGCTGTTTCGATGCGGTCCTGCATCCCCAATTGCGCCTCTTCCGCTTCACGGTCGGGACGGTAGGAATCAAATGGCGCCGCAATGGCGGCCACATCGTCCAACGCCGCCTGAGAGAGACCCAAATGTGTAATCGCCTCGCGCTTTAGCGCCGAGGTCAGCGCATCGCGCACAACCTCGCCAAGCGCTGTATCCGTAAGGTTGCGGCTCCAATATTGCGCTGATGGGGCGTCCATCGCGGTGCTGAATTCCGCCGGGATCAGGATCGCCGCAAAAAGTTTGACGGGGCCGCCGTCGCCATTTGCAATGCGCCGCTCCTCCAGCAAATAGGGCCGCAACAGGGTTTCAGCTTCTTCCAGTGTCGCCGCAGCAGCCACATTGGCCGGGAGCGAAACGCGCTCAAGCTGGATGCGGGGCATGGTGAAGTCAGGCGCGCCATCCTTCAGATAGAGTCTCGCCGCACGCTGCGCGGCGTCGAAACCGCCCGCCTCCTGAAACGCACGCAACCGCGTATCGCTTAATTCATCAGGCGCAAATGGCGCCGGGATCGGACTTGTTTGTTCGCCGCCGTCGACAAGCGGATCGGCGACAAGCGGATCGGCGACAACCCCCTCAGCTCCAAACACGCGTAGATAGGTATCCCAATCAGACAGCGCGCCGAGCAAATACCGCCGCTCAATTTCGCGATCAATATCATCCGTGTAGGCGCCGGTCTGGTCGTACACAACAAACGCCCGGACGGGTTTGTTCTGCTCCAGATAGCTGATCGTGCCGGTGAAGGCGATCAGTCCCAGCGGCAGCATGACAATGAACAGCAAAAACCCGCGCGAAAACACATATTGCTTATATTCCCGCCAGGCGATGAGGAGAATCTGTCTCATTCGGCGGCCTCCATGCGTGGCGCGGCGGCGGCCTCGTCGCCAGCCAGCGTCACGAATATATCGTGGAGCGTGGCGCCCGCCTGCTCAAACCTGGTGACCGCAATTCCCGCACCCACCACTTGTTGCAAAAACGCCTGCGGATCGGCGTTGTCATTCAGTTCGATTTCAAAGGTCGTTTCATCGCCGCTCGCATCTTCCACACGTATTGAGACAACGCCCGGCAGCGCTTTCAACGCGGACTCCCGCGCCGTCGTGCGCAGATGAATTCTTCGCCCATAATCAGCGCGCGCCTCACCGAGTGTGCCCTCGAATCGCTTGCGTCCCCCGGCGATGATCAAGAACCGGTCACACAATCGCTCCGCGTGCTGCATGACATGGGTTGAGAAGATGATCGTGCGCCCCGCATCGCGCTGATCGCGGATAAGCGCTTCCAACGTTTGCTGGTTGATTGGGTCGAGCCCGGAAAAAGGCTCATCAAGAATCAATAATTCCGGCTCGTGGGCGATGGTGGCTAGTAGCTGAACCTTTTGCGCCATGCCTTTTGACAAGGCTTCATTCTTGGCGCGGGCGAATTTTTCAAGCCCGAACTGTTCCAGCAACAAATATGCGCGCCTTTTCGCGTCCCGCGCCGAAAGTCCGCGCAGCTGGGCGAAATAAGCAATCGACTCCGCCGCCTTCATCTTGCGATAGAGCCCGCGCTCTTCGGGCAGGTAACCGATACGGCGGCGCACGGGGATCGCCGATTGCGAGCCCAGCACCAAAATGCGCCCGTCGCTCGGCTGTACAATGTCGAGCATCATGCGCAAGGTCGTCGTTTTGCCGGCGCCGTTAGGCCCCAAAAATCCGTAAATTTCGCCTTGGGCCACCTCGAAAGAAAGCTGGTCGACCGCAGTAAATGCGCCGTAGCGTTTGGTGACATTTTCAAGAAATACTGGACTGGCGGACATTGGGCGCTTTCGTAATGCTACAGTGTCATCATGTTCGCGGCGCGTGCGTTAAAGAACGATAAAACGGATCACCAGCTTCCGGTGTTTTCCATGCTCGCCCAAGGCTCCGCAGCAGGGAGATTTTCTCCCTTTTGCAACAGTTCGATGGAAATGCCATCGGGAGAGCGCACAAAGGCCATATGGCCGTCGCGCGGCGGACGGTTGATAGTGACGCCGCCATCCATCAGCTTTTGGCAAAGACCGTAAATATCATCCACGCAATAGGCGAGATGTCCGAAATTGCGGCCGCCGTCATACTCTTCCGGATCCCAATTATGGGTCAGTTCCACCAACGGCGCCTGATCTTCTTTTGCGCGCGTGACATCCGCAGGCGCGGCAAGGAACACCAGCGTGAAGCGGCCCTTTTCATGATCAACCCGGCGGACTTCCCTCAAACCCAACAGGTTGCAGTAAAAATTGAGCGACGCCTCAAGGTCACGCACCCGCACCATCGTGTGTAGATATTGCAAACCTCGCCTCCTATTCCCTTGATCGGATAATTTCATCGCGCAGATAGCCGGGGCGGCGCGCATGAAACCGCCGCATGAACAAGGCGACGATCGCCAGCCAGACGATCAGCACGCCGAAGAAATAATAAAAACCGGCAAGGTCGCCAATATAGTAGAGCGCCATGTCATAACGGGTCGCTTCGTCGATGTCCTTGCCCAACAGTCGGATGCTGTCGCCTTCGAGATTTAGCTGTTCGGCCACTTCGATAGGCTCCGGGATGACGCCTGTCTGCGCGGCGCCCCATAACAGGAAAGACAACAGACCAAGCGTCAGCGGCAGGGTCACGAAAAATGTTGCGACAGTCGCAAGCGCATAGCCGGGAAAACGCGGCTCATGCACCCGCCGGTAAATTTCCCGAAATTGCGTTTCGGTAAGGCCTTCAAGAAACTCCGCTTCGTGCTTTTGCAAATGCGCCCACTCAATGCCGGCGCCTTCGGTGATTTCCTCGTCGATGTTCCGGCGCCAAAACCAGTACAGCCCGCCGAGCACGCTCAAAATCGCGAAAACAACAAGAAAAAAGCCGAGCATGGAACCATCCGACCGGAATACGGGACGCCCCTCCTAGCCTATCCCCGCGCCGAACCCAAGCTGTTCACCGCACCGCCGGCGAGCGCCCCGGAGAGGGCGTCAGCAAAGCGGCCGCGCTCCTCCGGCGACAGGAAAGCACCGAGGATCAGCGTCCCGCCTTTGGACGTTACCCGGACCTGACTTTCGTGGCGGACCGGCCGGTCAATGGAAACGCGGGTCCAATAGGGCTGGAGGCGCCATCGCGTTTCGTGACCGGAGGGCAGCACGCGCGCCACCCACATCTCGTCCGGCGTCACCCGCACCCGTTCGCGCAGGCGGCCCTGCCGGTAACTCAGTTTGAACGCAAGCCAGACCGCAAATACATCAAGCCCGCAAAAGCCGATCACCGGCCATGCGCCAATGGCGTAAAAATAAATCCCAAACAGGAAATTGGCGCCAATCACCACGGCCATAACCGCGAGGAACCCGGCATTGGGCAGCGAACGGTTGGGATAGAGGACCGCGTCGAACAACGTTGCGCTGTCTGTATCGTTCAGATCATCCAGACCGGAAGATTCCGAGGCGCGCCCTTTTTGATAAGGCGCCAAGGTTTCCATATGACGCACGCGGCTCATGGGCGCATTCTAGCGTTGCGGTTTTCCCCAAGCAATTCCTCGCAAACTGAACTTTACGCTGGCCGCACGCGCGTTATGGTCGCGGCAGCAAAAGAGCCCTAGAGATGCCCCGCAAAATGACCCGCGCCAAGGCGCATGACATGTTCGAGCGCCTCGCCGGCGCTGCGCCCGCGCCGCAAACGGAGCTTTATTTCAAAAACCCGTTCACGCTTGTGGTCGCCGTCGCCCTGTCGGCGCAGGCGACCGATGTCGGCGTCAACAAGGCTACGAAAGATCTGTTCGCGATCGCCGATACGCCGGAAAAAATGGCGGCGCTTGGCGAGAAAAAGCTCGGCGATTACATCAAGACCATCGGTCTGTGGCGCAACAAGGCGAAAAACGTGATCGCTCTGTCGCAAATGCTGCTGGATGAGTTTGACGGTGAAGTCCCCGCGACCCGCGAAGAACTGGAACAGCTGCCGGGCGTCGGACGAAAGACCGCCAATGTGGTTTTAAATGTCGCCTTCGGCCAGCCGACCATCGCCGTCGATACACACATCTTTCGGGTCGGCAATCGCACGGGCCTGGCGCCGGGCAAGAACCCGCTGGAGGTCGAGCTTGGTCTTGAAAAGATCGTGCCGGAGGCGTTTTTGCTCCATGCCCATCACTGGCTGATCCTGCATGGACGCTATGTTTGTAAAGCACGGACGCCGGAATGCTGGCGCTGTGAGATTGCCGACTTATGCGGGTTCAAGGACAAAGTCCTCAGCCGCGACGAACCGAAACCGGCAAAGAAAAAGACGGTGAAGGCAAAGGCCGCGCCGAAAAAGAAACTGGCGGCGAAACCGAAGCTGAGAACGGCCAAAAGGAAGACCTCGTGACCCTCAGCGGTTTTGTCAAAAACCTGCTCGATCGCATCGTGCCGGAAAAGTACGAATTCAACCCGTACAACCTTCACCCGCACGTAACGGAAGCTGTCGCCCATTGCGATCAAAACCAGTGGCGAGAGCTCAGCCGCCTTTTTGAAAGGCTCGATCATTACCAGGCTCACCTCATCATAGAGGGCTTGAGCGAGATCATTAAAGTCGACACTTTCTTTGATGATTGGTGTGAAAAAAGCCGCGGCCATTATCTACCGCATTTGCTGCGCGGCTCGCTGCTGCTAAAGCGTGCCTGGGTGTATCGAGGTTATGGGCGAGGCTATGAGGTCACGGATCAGCGCGCGATCCAATTTCATGGAACGCTAGAGTCGTCCTTTCAGTCTTTAACTGAGGCGATGAATTTAAATTCCACCTCTAGCGAGGCGCCAGCCCGCTCAATTCGAGCACTAATGGGTCTAAGCGCAGATTGGGATGACATCGACAAAGTATATGAGAAAATGAAGTGTACAGGCGAAACAAACTTCGCAGGCGAGCTTAACTACTTAGTCGCCTCTTGCGAAAAATGGCTTGGATCTCACGAAAAAATGTTTGATTTTGCGCGCAAAACATTCGCGCAAGAAAATCATCCTAGCCACGCGGGTCTGATTGCCGAGGCACATCATGAAATGCATCTATACTTAGATCGTTTTTCGGAGGACTTAGATGTTGCGGAATCTTATTTTGAGAACGATGCGGTGCAGCTCGAAATCGATGACGCAAGCAAGGCCATCATCGATCGCTGCGCTGAGCTGCCATTGTACGAAACCGTCGAAGCTCACGGATATTTTGCTCTTACATACTCGCTTGCAGGAAACTATACCGGCGCCAAACCTCACTTCGAATTTATGGGAAAGAATTTATCGCGGCATCCGTGGGAATTCTATGAGGAGGACTTTTTGAACCAGTCTAGGAGAGACGCGCTTGCCAAGCCATGATTCCAATGACCGCCTCATCATCGCCCTAGACCTGCCATCCACGGCGGAAGCACAGCGCGTCGTCGACGCCGTTGGCGACGCAGGAACCTTTTACAAAATTGGCTATCAATTGATGCCTATCGGCGGGCTTGATCTTGCCAGATGGCTTTCGGATGCTGGCAAGAAAGTCTTTCTCGATTTCAAATTCCACGACATCGGCGCGACGGTTGAGCGTGGCGTTAAAAGCGTTGCGAAACTCGGCGGCGATTTTCTGACCGTACATGCCGAACCCGACGTCTTGAAAGGCGCCGTTGCAGGCCGCGGCGATGACAAGCGCCTTAAAATTCTCGGCGTCACCGTGCTGACCAGCCTCAATCAGGAAAGCCTCGCCCGGGCCGGCATCAACATGAACATTGAAGACCTCGTTTTGAAGCGCGCGGAATTCGCCGCCGAGGCCGGCGCCGACGGCGTCGTTGCTTCGGCCAGAGAGGCCGCCGCCATCAAGGCGCGATTCGGCGACGCGCTGGCCATCGTGACGCCGGGCGTCAGGCCTGCGGGCGCCAGCGCCGACGACCAAAAGCGTGTGGTGACGCCTGCCGCCGCCATCGCGGCCGGCGCCGATCATCTGGTGGTCGGCCGGCCCATCATTGCCGCCAACTATCCGGCCGCCGCAGCCCGCGCCATCCGGGACGAGATTGCAAGCGCTTGCTGACTTTCGCGTTCTTTCTGGAAATCTTCCGCCCGCTGGCGTAGATTACGGAAAATAAAGATGCGGGGGTCAACGCCGCGAAAAACAGCGGCAATACACCGTCACAAGGCGGGAGGACGTCAGGGATATGGGTGATCCGATCAAGCGCATCGAGCGCCGGTCGCGCCGTGCGATTTTTCAGGCCTATCTGGAAAACGCGCGCAAGGAAAAATCAGACAAGGTCGCGGTCACGGACGGCGACGGTCGCAAGCTCACGCACAAGGATATCACGCGCGGATCCTTCGCCCTCGGCGGTGCGCTGGCGCGCATGACCGGGAAAAATGAACGCGTCGGCATATTGCTGCCCACCGGCGCGGGCGCGGTCATTGCCCTCTTTGCGCTTTTATCGCGCGGACGCGTGCCGGCGATGCTGAACTTTACGGCGGGCTCCAAGAACCTGCTTGCCGCGTGCAAGGCGGCGGAAGTCACCAAAGTCGTCACGGCGAAAAAATTCATCGAACTCGCGGGCCTTGAAAAACTGATCGGCGAACTCGAAACCCCGGCCGATGGAGGCGGCGTCGAAATCATCCACCTCGAAGACGTCCGTGAACAGATCAAGCCGCAGGACAAGGCGCTGGCGCTGTTAGGCCCGATCTTCCCGACCGTGCTCGCGGCGACACCGAATCCGGAAGACCCCGGCGTCATTCTTTTTACGTCCGGCACCGAAGGCGCGCCGAAGGGCGTCGTTCTTTCCCACCGCAATATCATTGCCAATATCGAACAGATATCAGAGCATGTTGAATTGTTGCCGACGGACATTTTCTTCAATCCACTGCCGACATTTCATTGTTACGGCCTCACCGCCGGCGCGCTATGGCCGGTATTGAACGGTTACCCGGTGGTGTTTCACCCCTCTCCGCTACAGACTAAAATTATCCCGAAGCGGATTTTCGAAACAGGGTCGACGGTGCTGTTCGCCACCGACACGTTTCTTTCGCAATACATGCGCGCCAGCCCGGACGGCGGGATGTCGTCCTTACGCATCGCTGTCTGCGGCGCCGAGCGCGTGCGGGATGAGACCCGGCAGGCGGCGGAGAAGCGCTTCGGTTTCGAGGTGCTGGAGGGCTACGGCGTGACGGAGGCGTCGCCGGTTCTCGCCGCTAACCAGCCGGGCGATATCCGCTCGGGAACGGTAGGCAAGCTCCTTCCCGCTGTCGAAACGCGGCTTGAGCCGGTGGAGGGCCTTGAAGGCGCCGGTCGTTTGTTTGTACGCGGACCGAATGTCATGCAGGGCTACCTGTCGCCCGACAATCCGGGCGTGGTCGTGCCGCTGCCCGACGGCTGGCACGACACCGGCGACATCGTTTCCATCAACGAAGAAGGCTACATGTCAATCCGCGGACGCCTGAAACGCTTCGCAAAAATCGGCGGCGAGATGGTCTCGCTCGCCGTTGTCGAGAACTGCGCCTCCGCCGTGTGGCCGGACAATATGCACGCCGCCGCGATCATGCCTGACCCCAAGAAAGGCGAACAGGTGATCCTCGTCACCGACCGCAAGGATGCAGCGCGCGGGCTCTTACTCGCATGGGCGCAAAGCCACGGCGTGCCGGAAATAGCCGTGCCGAAAAAAATGGTTACGCTCGACGAGATTCCGGTCCTGGGCACCGGCAAGATCGATTATCTCAAGGTAAAGACACTTGCCGAAGAGGGGCTCTTGGCCATCGAAGCAGAGAAAACTGCGCCAGCAGAGCCCATGACGGCGTTTGACAAAAAAGAACAAAAAAAACGCGAGGCCGAGGCGCGCGCGGAGAAAAAACGCGCGGAAAAAGAAACCAAAATCGCGGCGAAGGACGCTGAGAAACGTGCAAAGGCTGATGCCGGCAACCCAGCGGCGGCGTCAACCGAAACACCAAGCCCCGCAAACGACGACGCCAAGGATTTCAAGAACGCGGCGGAGTAATCACGAAACGTTTCGCGCCGCCGCGGCGGCACGTTCGGCTTCTTCGTCATTGTGGATGTGATCATCTTCATCGTCATCCAATGTGCCGCGCTCGGCTTGTTTTTCAGGCGCGGGGGCTATCGCTGATTTTTCTTCGGACGGTGAAGAAACGGTCTCTTCTTCCATTTCTTCTTCCGGCGCCTTGACCACCGGTGCCGCCAGCAACAGCCGCACCTCATCGGCGGAAAGCACTTCTCCCGCCTCTTCAATTGGCGGCGGCGAAAGCCGCGCATAGTCCATATATTCGCGCACCAGCCGCGCCCAGCCTTCGCGCGTTAAATGAAATTCACCGTCAGCGCCGGGGCGCGGATCGCGCGGGGCGGACGCTGCATGTTCCATCCAGACCTTCGCCGCGTCATCACCGTCTCGGCCGGCGATGGCTTTCGCCATTAGCGCCAGCGCCGCGGCGTTGGATTCTCGAGAGACTAGCGGCTCCAAGGCATCGACCGCTGACTGCCATTCCCCGATGAGAATGGCCGCGCGCGCGCTGAGTAAGGCCGCTTCGTCGCTGGTGGGATTTTTCTCGGCCAGTTTGCGCAGCTTTTCTGCACGTTTTTCGGCCGGATCGTCCTTGTAGAGACGATCATAAAACTTGATCAGCGCCGGATGCGCGAGGCCGGTAAACGCGATTTCGATTACCTTCGCCGCCTTACCGGCTTTGCCCTCTTTTTGGTACAGCGTGCCCGCCAAAAGCGCCGCGGGCGCGAGGCTCGGCGCAAGCTTCAACGCGGTTTCGAGTTCGGACAGGGCAACGGCGGAGTCATTGTCCTGCGTCGCATAGGCGTCAGCGGTGAGCAGCACCGCGCGGGCGCGATCGGCCTTGTCCGCCGGGAGCAAATTGTTCTTGCGCGCCTGACGCAACGCCTCGCGCGTCTCGCCCCATGCGCCGCGTTCCAGCCCCAAATCGAATACGGACTGAAACGCCCACGCGGCGTTGGGGCGAAGGCGAAAGGCGCGCTCCGCATAGCCCCTTGCTGTTTCCGTTTCACCTGCGGCCATGGCCTGTGCGTAAAGGCCTTTCAGACCCAAAAACTCCGTTTCCGGCGCCTCAAGCATGGCGGCAAAACTCGTTTTCGCGCCTGCCTGGTCACCAGAAAGCTGTGCGGCCTGCGCCGTCAGCAATCGCGTCAGCGCCACATCCTCCAGATGACGGCGCGCCACCCGCGCATGGTGCGCGGCGTCCTCGCCATCGCCGACCGCCACCGCCTCCAGTCCACGCGTCAAAGCCGCGACGCCGCGCTCGCGTTTTGCAGCGGCGTCTTTGGCGCGAATTTTTGCCGGAATGCTGAGAATATCTTTGATTTTGTGGGTTAGATAAATCGCCGCCAGAAAAGCCAGAAACGCGGCCCCTATAATCAACCCGGACGGTCCGTCAAATCGCAAACCGAACGCCTCACCAGTGATGCGACTATCAAGACTGGCGAAATAAGTGATCGCGCCGGCAAAAAACAACACGCCTAACAAAAATATCAGAATACGGATCATATACCCGCTTACTCCGATCCATCGCCATAGAACTGCGTCGCCATATTCTTCAATACATCCTCCGCATCGCGTCGCGCGCGCGCATGCACCACCCAGTCATTCATGGCCGCGCGCGCCGACTCCGGAAGCGTATCAAGCTCACTTAAAGCGTAGGTTAAATCGCCTGCATCAAGAGCGTCCTCGGCGCGGGATACAACCGCTCTGGGGCTGTCCCCCGCTTGCGGCGCCGCCGGACGAATCGACACCAGGCTTTGCGCCCGCGCCAGAAGACCAGAAACACCGCCGCCGGCTTTCTCCTGTCCAGCCGCCGCCAGCCCGGCCCGGGCGGCGGCGGCGAAGCTTTCGCGCAACTCGGTAACGGTCGGCACGCCGGCATTGGCGGAGGCTGCCAGCTTTGGCGCTTCCTCCGGCGCAAACGCCGCGACAGCGGTCAATTCATCGGCAAAGGGCTCCCCCGCCTCAATCTGTTGGCGCAAGGCATTGAGGGCCAAATTAGCCCGAAGCTGATCGGTCGCGCCCTTCACTTCGTTATTTTGAATCTTCTCAAGGCCGGCGCGCATGGCGGAAAGCTCCTCACCATAACGCGCATCTCGCTCGACGAACGCCGCCTCAACGCTTTGCCGAAGGTCTGCGATCTCCGCCGCCAGTTGCGCGTTGCGCTCGCGTTCTGCGGACAGCGCCCCTTCAAGGGCGGCTGTCTGGTTACGCAAAATCGTAATGTCGTTAGCGATTTTCGCCGGAAGCGGCGACGCGCCCGGCCGGGCCTCAGCGTCTGGCGCGGCTGCATTGACGGTTACGTCTTCGGCGCGAATTTCCGCAAACTCTTCCAGCGTGGATGGATCTTGGGGCGGCGCATCACCATCCGCTGGCGCAATATCAAATCCGGTAATTTCATCTGTAGGCGGATCTTCTGGGACCTCGGTCTCTGCAAGTTCCGTCTCGGCCAGCTCAGTTTCCGACAGTTCGGCCGCAGATTCGGTTTCCTCCATACGGCGGCGGATTGCCTCTGCGCCCGCTGCGATATTATTTGTGGTTTTCTCAGCACCGGCGCCGCTCACCGGCGGCAGAAAGGAATCGTCAGACGGCGATGTCGCGCTTTCTTCTCCGCTTGGCGGACGCAGGGCGCCGATTGGCGGATTATCGATCTTCGCTGATGGTTCAGGCAGGCTGATTGTGGCTGGTTCATCCTGCGTATTGGGCGCCGAAGGCGTTGAGTTCGCCTGTTCCGCAACAGCCGTATCTTGCGGCTCCGATTCCGCAGCGGGACTTGCTGGCGCTGCGGGTTTTTCACCACGCGTCTGAAACCACCACACGGCAAATGCAATTAACGCCAGAGCCGTAAAAGCGAAAAACAAAACCACGCCGGGCGTCAGCGTTGATTTTTTGGACGCCGGATCAGCTTCCACATCGGCGAGCGCTTCGTCTACGTCTTCAGACGGATCGTCGAAAGCCTCAGCGGTGGTATTGGAATCGTCAACGACAAGCTCCGCCTCAACTTCCGGGGCGCCGTTTTCGTCTTCAGATTTGCCGCTGTGTTCAGTCACGCTCTACTCCTGGCCGTACGCTGGCGCCATCCATAGATAGGCTTGCGCGCCAAAGGGCTCAAGCGCGCGGCGCGCCATCGACGGTAATCATTTTGACAAGACTTGCGGCAGTCCGCTCATGCGCCACGCATTTCGCGCGCCAGCCATCGCCCGCCGCAGCAGCCACGGCGTCACTCAGGCATGCGGCGGAGATGTATTTGAGCCTGTCGGCTACGCCGGCGTCTTTGGCCAGCGCTAAAAACAACTTCGCCGTCCGCGGTGAAAAAAACGACGCCCATTCTGGCGGGTCGGCCTTCAGCAGGGCCGAGACGCCGACCGGAAGCACGTTGATCGCCTGCGCCTTGTAGAGGGTCTGGCGGCGGGCCTTGATTCCACGGGCAGCCAGCATGGTGACAAGGTCACCGGCGCGATCTTCGCCGGCAAGGTGCAATAAAGCTCCGGGAGAAAGCTCCCTTTCGGAAGCGATACAATCTGTCAAACTTTCCACGTCACCGCCGGCGGGGCGAATATTGTAGAATCCGGCGTCCCTTGCCGCTTTGGCCGTCACTTCCCCAACCGCAAAAATCGGAAGCCTTCTTGAGCCTTCATTCGCCGCAAAGGCGCGCACACCGTTCGCCGAGGTAAACGCCAGCGCAGACACATCGGCGAGATCGACAGGCTGTTCATAAATGTCGATGTTCATGAGCGGCGCCAAGATAGGCGTGAGGCCGTGCGCGCGGCAAAGCTCAGCAAAACTCGATGCGTCCGGTTCCGCCCTGGTGACCAGCACCCTCATGGCAATTCGAGGCGCTTGAAGAATTCCTCGCCCGCCGCTGATCGGATCTCATTCGCGGCGTCGGCGCCCAAGCGCATCGCCTTTTCTATATTATCTGTAAACGGAATATGCCGTTCCGCGTTGAACCGTTCACGGCCATCCAGCGACAAGAGCTCTCCGCGGAACCGGATGTCGCCTGCATCGACCACTGCGAGGCCCGCAATCGGCGTTTTACAGGAGCCATCAAGCCCGGCCAGAAACGCCCGCTCAACCGCGACGCAGATACTGGTTTTTGTGCAGGTGAATGCTACAGCAATTTCGAGCGCCTCGAGGTCGTCTTCACGTGCCTGCACGCATAATGCGCCTTGCCCTACGGCCGGCAGCATCTCTTGCGGCGGCAGTATGGCCGTCGCCACGTCGGCCATACCGAGCCGGTTCAGCCCGGCGAGCGCCAGGAAAGTGGCGTCCGCCTCGCCGTTTTTCAGCTTCTCAAGGCGGGTGCCCACATTGCCGCGGAGGGTGACCGGCTGCAGATCCGGCCGCCGCGCCAGCACCTGCGCAAGCCGCCGGACTGACGCCGAGCCAATTTTTGCGCCTTGCGGTAAGTCCCATGGCGACGCCGCAACGGGCGAGATAAAAACATCGCACGGGTCCTCGCGTGCCGGGATCGCCGCAGTTACAAGGCCCGGCGGCGAGACCGCCGGCATGTCTTTCATGGAATGCACCGCAAAACGCGCCTCACCACTGAGGAGCGCATCTTCAATTTCCTTGGTGAAAAGCCCCTTGCCGCCGATTTCGGCAAGGGAGCCGGAAAGGTTCTTGTCGCCCGTGGAGACGAAGTCTTTCACTGGCGCCCGATCGGCGGCGATCCCAGCGGCTTGGGCGACCATGGCGCGCACCAGTTCGGCCTGCGCCATAGCGAGCGGGGAGCGGCGGCTGGCGATGGGAAAAAGACTTTTGTCGGTCACAGGGTTCGCCTTGAAAACAGTTCGGCCCTCATCGTATCGCGTTGAGGCCCTTGCGCCACCGGGCGCTTTGATGTCCATGCGCTTAACGCGACCCCCAAGGAAGACGCAAGCGGCCAAATGACCACGCCAAACGACCTTTTTGTTCTCGGCATTGAAACGAGCTGCGACGACACCGCTGCCGCCGTGGTTCACCGCCGCGCCGATGGGTCGTGCCGGATATTGTCGAACGAGGTTTGGGCGCAACATGACGACCATGCGGCGTTTGGGGGCGTGGTGCCCGAGATCGCCGCCCGCAGCCATGTTGAGCGCCTTGACGGAACGATCGAAAAAGCGGTCGCCGCTTCCGGTATCGATTTTGGCGACCTTACCGCCGTCGCCGCCACTGCTGGGCCAGGCCTTGTGGGTGGGGTCATGGTCGGCCTCACCACCGCCAAGGCGATTGCCCTCGCCCATGATCTGCCGCTGATTCCGGTTAATCATCTGGAAGGACACGCGCTGTCCGTCAGAATGACGGAGCGGGCCGATTTTCCCTATCTGTTGCTGCTCATATCCGGCGGCCATACCCAGCTCATCCGGGTGGATGGCGTCGGGCAGTATACCCGCCTCGGCACCACCATAGATGATGCGGCGGGGGAGTCTTTTGATAAAACCGCCAAGCTGTTGGGGCTGGGTACGCCGGGCGGACCCATGGTGGAGGCGGCGGCCACCGGCGGCCGGGCAGATCGCTTCTCCCTCCCCGAACCCTTGAAACGCCGGGAGGGCTGCGACTTTTCTTTTTCCGGGCTCAAAACCTCTGTGCGAGAGGCCGCGCAGGGAATCGAAAACCCGACAGGACAGGATGTGGCGGATATCGCAGCATCGTTTCAGATGGCGGCGGCGCGGCACCTTGCGCAGCGCACCGAAAAAGCGATGGCGATGATGGATGCAGGACCCGGCGAGGGCCGCCTGGTGGCTGCAGGCGGTGTCGCCGCCAACTGCACCATCAAAAATATGCTGCAGCAATTGTGCGCAGCAAATTCTTGGGAATTGATCGTCCCGCCGCCCAAATATTGCACCGATAACGGGGCCATGATCGCCTGGGCGGGGGCGGAACGCATGGCTGCGGGCCTTATTCCGCCTCAAAAAGAGGTCCTCGCTTTGGCGCCGCGGGCGCGATGGCCGCTGGCGGCGCACAAGGACGGCGGCAAGCTCGGCGGCGGCCGCAAAGGGCCAAAGGCTTAATAACGCGGCGCATCTTTGTCGGCGCTTAGGCTGCATTATTGAGCGTCTCGCCGGATTTATGCTGCACTTTTTGCTGCAGCATTTTGTGCAGCAATTTTCCGTGCAATCTGCTTGAGCGTTACACGCTCCAACGCGGCCTTAAAGGCGCTTTCCGCATCCGCGATCACCGGTTCAAGCACCGCGTGAACCTCGCCGCCCACGAGGCAGGCCGGATTAGGCGCGGTGCGCGGCATCGCTATCAACCCCGGCTCCTCCACCGCAGCATAAATATCGAGGAGCGTGATTTTCTTCGGCCCTCTGGCCAGCGTCGCACCGCCGCCCTTGCCCAACTGCGACGCCGTTAGCCCCGCCCGCGACAAAGCACCAAGCAACCGGCGCACGACGGCGGGGTTGGTGTTCGCGCTGTTCGCCAGGGTCTCTGAGGTCATGGGCCGGCGGCGGTCGGTCGCCATTAACGCCAGCAAGTGCAAAGCGACAACAAAACGTGTTGATCCGGCCATTTTCACTCTCCGCAAAGGTCCGCAAACGCAACCTGAGAAGCATCCGTCTGGATTAGGAGAGAGTTATTGTTAAAGCGTAACCGACACAGTTTCAATTATATGTCGAAAAAGCCGCCTCCCAGCGAATAAAGAAATGGCGCGAAAGCCGGGGTAGGCCTTCGCGCCAGTCAACTGCTGCGGATCAGGGAGGGGTGCGTCCTTAAGGGGAGGGGGACGAAGACCGCAGCAGCAAAATGTCAGGCGTTCGTCTTACGAGACGATCACGCCCCGTGTCGCGAGGTCCGCGACATTGAACAGGAGTGCGCCAAGGATACCGGTCAGGGATACGGTGATGGCGGCTTGCACAGCAAAATTTCTAAATGACGTCATGGTTTGATCTTTCTAAGTCTTTTGGTTTCGTTTCTTGGTTTTGGTTGCGATGCAACATTGCTCGATCTGCCCTTGCGGCATCAGGAGCGGTAGACCGCAGCAACGGTTACGACCGCCGCTACAGGGGAGCAGATAGGCGCGGATTGAAAATATGTCAATGAACATTTTGATTAATATTCATTGTTTAATCATCATTTTTACTATCAATGAAAAAATTCCAGCAATAACAAAGCACTACCTACATGCGCCCAGATGCCGCCCGAACATTTTCACCGGTTTGTGATCTTATCAGGAGAGGGAACGGCTATAATTTAGCCGTGTTTTCGCTTCTCAACCGCCGCCTGCTTGGCCGCTCGCCAGGAAAACCCGTCCAAGATCAGGTCAGTGACCCCGTCGAGCTCTTGCGCCAGCTCATCGAACTCGCCCTCGTGAAAGATCGTCGGGCTGGTGAACCGGTAGAACGCATCCTGCAGGATTTTTGCGATCTTTGCGGCGTCATCCACAGCGAAGACACTTGCGCCGTCTCCCAGCAGCAGAATTTCCGAAAGAACGCGCCCTTCTGCGTTTTCCCATTCGATTCCCACTTTCGGCCGAGAACTCAGCAACTCAAGGGAAAGCTCATAGGCCTTTGGCTTATTGTGAAACCGCTCATATGCCACCTTGAATTTGTGCCGGAAGAACGCTCTGAGCTTTTCCGCCGGCGTCAGGTCCGGCGCCTCCAAAACCGCCCGCAGCCCCGCCACCTGCTCCCGCCGCAGAACCCGCACGAACATTTCGGCGATGTCCAGTTTCGACGGGAAGTAGCGATAGAGATTGCCCGTGGACATGTTGCAGTCCTGGGCGATCTCCGACATGGTCGTCTTGCCGTAACCGTAATGAAGAAAACGGCGGCTTGCGGCGTCGAGTATCTGTTTTGCAGTTTCGTCCAGATTTTCAGTAGGCATATGCGCCATTTAGTTTACGCTGAAATCTTTATAAACTGTTCAATCGTCATTCCGCAATGATCTTAACGCAATCCATCCTATGAACCTGAGCACGCCATTCTCGTCAATCGGGGTCATCGGCGGCGGCGCCTGGGGTACGGCGCTGGCGGCATTGTGCGCTTCCAACGGGGTCACGACGACCCTTTGGGCGCGGGAAAATGCGGTCATACAATCGATCAACACCGTCCATGAGAACGCGACTTTTCTGCCTGGCGTCACGCTCCCAAGCACCCTGAAAGCCACACCATCCCTCGGTATGGCCGGCGAAGTCGAGGCCCTACTCTTTGTCGTCCCGGCGCAATTCGCCCGTGCGGTTTTCGCCGAGCTCAGAGGACAGGCCGGAGACCGCGCCCTACCGGTAGCGCTTTGCTCTAAAGGCATCGAACGGGCGTCTGGCCTGCTCATGACCGAGGTGATCGGCGCGGTATGGCCCGAAGCCAGACCCGCCGTTTTGTCCGGACCCAGCTTCGCCCGCGACGTGGCGATCGGCCAGCCCACCGCCGTGACGCTTGCCTGCGCCGATGAAGCGCTTGGCGGGAAATGGATCGCCACCATCGGCGCGCCGCATTTCCGGCCCTATCTTTCCAGCGACCTGACGGGCGCTGAACTCGGCGGATCGGTCAAAAACGTGCTGGCGATCGCGGCGGGCGTTGTCGCCGGGCGGGCGCTGGGAGAAAGCGCGCGGGCAGCGCTCATTGCGCGCGGATTTGCAGAATTTCAGCGGCTCGGAGTCGCCCTTGGGGCGCAGCGGGACACGATGGCCGGTCTCTCCGGCCTCGGGGACCTCATCCTGACAGCCTCGTCGCCCCAATCCCGCAACATGTCGCTCGGCATCGAACTTGGCAAAGGCCGCTCCCTTGAGGATGTGCTTGGTGAGCGCAACACCGTGAGCGAGGGCGTTGCAACGGCTGACGCCATTCACACCCTGGCGCAAAAGGCGGGCGTTGAAGCCCCCATCTGCGAAGCCGTGTCGGATCTGGTCAATGGCCGCAAAACCGTTGACGAAATCATCGCCGCCCTTCTTTCCCGCCCGTTCAAATCGGAAACGTAACGATGCCCCAGTTTATTTTGCTTTGCCGCGACAAGCCCGACAGCCTCGCCCTGCGCATGGAAACGCGCCCGGCGCATCTCGACTATTTCAAGCACTATGGGAAAAAACTCATTCTTGGCGGTCCGATGCTCGACGCTGAAGGCAAACCAAATGGTTCGATGATGGTCATTGAAGCGGAAAACGAGGCCGCTGCTCGCGAACTGTCTGAAAACGACCCATACAAAAAGGCCGGCCTCTTTGCCGAGGTCAGCATCATTCCCTTCAACACGGTGATCATAAATCCGCCGACAGGCGAGTAGGGCGCGAGGGCGATTACCCGCGCCGCTTGTAAGACCGGCAGCTCGCCTCATAGGGGCGCGCCGAAAGCCGCGCATTCCATCCGGCGGTCCAGGCATCGCCGCCATCCACCCCGCCGCGAGCACGGCACTGCTGAAAACCGGTGCGGTATTCCGGCGAGATCACATCTACCTTGCCGGCCAGTTGAAACGCCGCGTCGTAGCACTCGCAAATAAGATCCTGACCCGATGTGGCGGTCAGCGTCGGGGTCATATCGGGACCGGAAGAAACCGTATTCATATTGGGGTTCGACGTACCGCCGTCATCGCCGGTGAAGCTTGTGTTCATCACCGCAAACAGCGCGACGCCGAGCACCACCAGCGCCAGAACACCGCCAAAAATGGCTTCAATATTACGCATCTCGACCCCTCATTCGCCGCCCCGAACCGCTAACAACAACGCCGGTTCGCCAAAGATGATAGCCCGAAGGCGCGGCTTAAAAAAGAGTTAATCGGCCACAGGTCCGCGCGGGGCGCTTTCCGCCGCAATCCCTTTCAGGATAAGGGATTCCGCCTCGTCGCGGCCGCGCCAACCGACCAGTTTCACCCATTTGTCGGGCTCAAGGTCTTTGTAGTGCTCAAAAAAATGGCTGATCCGCTCGATCAAAATGTCAGGCAGGTCCGTATAGCTTTGCGTTTTCGCCCAGTAGCGGGTGAGGCGCGCAGACGGCACGGCGAGGATTTTTTCGTCCATTCCGGCCTCGTCCTCCATGAGCAGAACGCCGATAGGGCGAACGCCGACAACAGAACCGGGAATCAAAGGCCGGTTGCCCATCACCATGACGTCCACCGGATCACCATCATCAGCGAGCGTCTGCGGAATGAAGCCGTAATTACAAGGATAGCGCATGTCGGTGTATAAAAACCGGTCAACAAACATCGCGCCGGACGGTTTATCGATCTCATATTTGATCGCGTCACCGCCGAGCGGCACTTCGATGACGACATTAACGTCCTTGGGCGGATTAACCCCGATGGAAATTTTCGACAGGTCCATGAATTACTTCGCTTTCATGTTTCGTCGCGCAAGGAGCTTTAACCGCAACGCGTTGAGCTTGATGAAGCCTTCGGCGTCTTTCTGATCGTAAACCATGTCTTCTTCAAAAGTGACGTGAGCTTCAGAATAGATCGTGTTCGGCGAGGCGCGCGAGACCACATTGGCCGAGCCCTTATAGAGTTTCACGCGCACGGTCCCCGATACATGCTCCTGACTCTTGTCGATGGCCGCCTGCAGCATTTCGCGCTCCGGCGCGAACCAGAAGCCGTTGTAAATCAGCTCCGCATAGCGCGGCATCAACTCGTCCTTCAAATGCCCGGCGCCGCGATCAAGAGTGATCTGTTCAATGCCCCGATGGGCCACCAGCAGGATTGTACCGCCAGGCGTTTCATAGATCCCGCGCGATTTCATGCCGACATACCGGTTCTCAACAAGATCGAGCCGGCCAACGCCGTGCTTACGGCCATACTCATTGAGCTTTGTCAGTAGCGCTGCGGGTGACAATTTTTCGCCGTTGATCGATACCGCATCGCCGCGCTCAAAACCGATTTCAATGGTCTCCGGCGTATCGGGCGCATCTTCCGGCGCGACGGTCCGCTGATAAACATAGTCCGGCGCTTCCATTGCGGGGTCTTCGAGCACCTTGCCCTCCGATGACGTGTGGAGAAGATTCGCGTCAACGGAAAACGGCGCCTCGCCGCGTTTGTCTTTGGGAATTTCAATCTGGTGCGCCTCAGCGAAAGCGATGAGCTTTTCGCGAGAGTTCAAATCCCATTCGCGCCAGGGCGCGATCACGCGAATATCGGGGTTGAGGGCGTAAGCGTTCAGTTCAAACCGCACCTGGTCGTTGCCCTTGCCCGTGGCGCCATGGGCGACCGCATCGGCGCCCGTCGCCTCAGCGATTTCCACCAGCCGTTTGGCGATCAGCGGGCGCGCAATCGACGTGCCAAGCAGATAGAGCCCCTCATAGACCGCATTGGCGCGAAACATCGGGAAGACGAAATCGCGCACGAATTCCTCGCGCAAATCCTCTATGAAGATTTCCTTGACGCCCGCGCGCTCGGCTTTGCGCCGGGCTGGCGCCAGCTCGTCGCCCCCGTCTTGATCGCGTTGACCGAGGTCGGCGGTGAACGTCACCACCTCACAATCATATTCGACCTGAAGCCATTTGAGGATGACGGAGGTGTCGAGCCCGCCGGAATAAGCGAGAACGACTTTTTTGACGGTGTTTGAGGCGGCCATGGTTTCGTCCGGTTGCTGCGGTGCGGCATATACCGCGCCGACGGCCATTGCACCAGCCTTTCCGCCAAGAAAGTCGCGTTCGCCATATGAAAGGGCGGCGCCGTTTCCGGGCCGCCCTTATTGTCATAAATCCGTCTACGGATTAGCCGGTCAACTTAGCCCCGCACGTAAATCTTGCGGCCGTCAATATAGGTGTACTGCATTCGCATCCGGCGATCCCATTTCAGGGGCGGGCGAGCATTGCGTTTGCCGAAAGCGTAGCCGCGGCCATTATTGTATTGGACGGCGCGGCGCAGTTCGCGGCGGTCAGGCTGGTAGTAAAAAGCCCGGACCGGACAGATCGTGACGGCTCTGTCCCGTCGATTTTCGCGGCGATCTAAGCGGTCTTCAATCCGATCTCGGCGGCCATTATTGTACCGGGCGTCCCGCCGGTCCTCGATCCGGTCCAGCCGGTCCTCTACAAGGTCCGGACAGGCGCGGGGATTAAGCTTCCACTCGCCCGCAAACGCTGGCGCGCTCATTAAAACAAACCCCGCCCCCCAAAACGCTAAACGCTACTTTCTTCAACATGCCATTCTCCCTGGCTTTGCGAGATCGCCGGCCCCAAGCCCCTGACGTCTCTGACAAGTAAAACGGCCAGGCCGCCCGCCGCCCGTCGCGACGGGCCGAGGTCTTTTCGGGGTGATTTTACGGCGAAACCGGGGCGACGGGTTTGCCCGGAGGCTGCTACCGGGGTAGCATGGCGACGAGACCAAGGCTTATAAGACGGGGGTCTTGTCAACAGAGGGGGAGACGCCAGATGCGTATTCTAAAGTCCGTTGTTTTTGCGCTTGCCGCAACGACCATGTTTTCCGCGCCGGCCGGCGCAGCGGAAACGATCCATGCCAATATCCAGACGATCGAGATCGGCGATTTCATCGGCACGGTGAACATCGAAACGAGGGCGCGCGGTGACGTCCGCCTCGACACTCGATCGGGCGCTGACGCCAGCTATCCCGTCATGATCGACGCCGACAATGGCGTGCTGACAATCCGAAGCGACGAAAACCCCGACGAAACGCGCTGGTGGGATGATGTCGACTGGCGCCGTTACGAAGAAAAGGCGTTCGAAGAATTCCTGAAAGACTACCCTATCCTCACCCTGACCATCCCTGCAGGCGCGGCTCTTTCTTTTGACAGCGCGGTGGTCAAACTAACGGCGGACAACACCAGCGGCGCATTGTCGGTTGCCCGCGGTCATGTGGACGGCGTCATCGGCGACATCGCCAGCGGTATGATCAAAATTCACGGGTCGGGCGATTTGCGCACCGGTGCTGTCGCTGGCCCCTTGTACATCGGCATCCACGGCTCCGGCGATTTCAATGCGACCACCGCGGAGTCGCTGGAGGCGCACATACACGGTTCAGGCGACATTCAGATCGGCGATATCGCGGGCGGGGCTTCGGCTGGCATAAACGGCTCCGGTGACGTTGATGTGGGCGATATTGGCGGACCGTTCATCGCCAGCATCAATGGCTCGGGCGATATCGAAGCAGGCAAAGTGCGTGGCGGCGCCGCCACGTCGATCAACGGGTCCGGGGATATCTCGATCGCCAGTGTCGATGGCGAGACCACCGCCAATATTCATGGCAGCGGCGGTATTCATATCCGTGACGGCAGGGCGGAAAACCTGCGGGTCGTGATAAAAGGGTCCGGCGATTTCGAGCTCGATGGGCTGGCCACCAACCCGCAGATTTATGCGGATAGTTCCGGCGACGTGTTCATCCGCCGACATGAGGGTGCGATCTTCACAAGCGGTGATGGCGAAATTGAAATCAGCGGCGTCGACTACGGCGACGATGACTAGCATAAACGGGGGCGGTCAGGCGGCCGCCCCTTTAATTTCTTCAAACGTCACCCAGCCGTCTTTTTGCGGATCGTAAAGCTTGCACTGACGCGTGACTTCCAGGTGATAACGCGGCGTCCACGGGCGCACGAGTTTTTGCGCATTGGTTTCGGCGACCATTTTCTGCGCCGCCTTTACCGAATGCAGATCGATATGAACGTTCAGGTGATGCGCCTGATGCTGCATGATCCGTAAAAAGACGATATCGAGCCATTCTGGAAAAACCACATGCACGGTCCCGGCGATCATGTCGTCATGGCTGCTTGGCTTGCCGTCGGGCAGTTTCCATTTTGCGTCTGGCGCCGTGTGCTGAAACAACGACAAAAACGTAATGTGCGTTGACCAGAAAAACACCGGTAGAAAAAGTCCGAACAAAAAGGCGTTAAAGGCGTGGTAGCCAACCCCTTTGCCGGGTTGCGCCATCATCGACACCCACAGGCAGAACGCAAATGTCGCCGCAATCCACCCATACATGATCACGGTGTCGCGGATATCGCGCTTTGTCATCGTGCGTGTTTTATCCAGAAACGGCAGCAGGATGCGCGGGATCTGGATGTCGAAAAAATACCAGAAATGCTGGCCAATGAGAGACCGGTAAAAGCGATAGCGCGCCCGCTTCCACCCAGGCAGGGCGCGATACTGATCCGGCGTCAGCGGCGGAAAGGCGTTGTCTTTCCCGATCTGCGCCACGTAACGATGGTGCACAAAGTTATGGTGATGAATCCACAAGGAATACGGATGAAGCGACGGCAGAAATAAAATCAGTCCGAACCATTCGTTCAAAACCTTGTTACGTGACAGAGAATTGTGTCCCGCATCATGCCCGGTGACCACGAGCTGACCGATCTGGAAGGACAGGACAATGCAGACGAGAATTTTCAGCGCCATATTCTCAAGCGCGACGCCGAGCGCCAGGACCAGCACGTAAGCCGCGAACAGACCCGCGCCGGTGATCACCGTGCGCGCCGTATGGTCGCTCGTCTGGCCCTTCAACTCTTTCAGAAGGACTTTCATCTCGGCGTCGGCGATGGTCATGTCGCGCGGCGCTCCTCATCCCTGAATGTGAGGCATTCTGATCGCGCCCCAATCATGACGATGGTACCGGCTCAAACGAGACGTAGCAAACAGATACGCTGAAAGGCGTTAACGCCCGCTATTGGTCCTCCGCAAAGAGCGCGATAGCGGACAGCGTCATCGCCTCGACGCCCGTTTTAATCGCCGGCTCCGGTTCGATCCTGAAGAATGGCGAGTGATGGGATGGCGCGTTCTCCACGTCCTTTTCAGGCGTGCCGCCGACATCGAGATAGACGCCTTTAACGCCCGTCTCCGGCGTGACAAAATAGGCGAAATCCTCTGCGCCCATGCCAGTACGCGGCTGTTCGTAAAGAACCTCGTCGCCCATGCCCGCCGTAATCGCCGCGCGTACGATTTCCGCCGTGGCCCGGTCATTGATCGTCGGCGGCGTGGATTCAGTTTTCGAACGGATCACTTCGGGCATCAGTTCTTTCGGCACGCCCATGGAGATCGCGACGCCTTTGGCGACGCGGTCTATGCCGTCCAATAATTGTTCGCGCACCTCGGGACTGTCAGACCGCACGGTGAGCTGCATATGCACTTCGTCACCGATGATGTTGTGTTTCGTACCGCCATGGATCGCGCCCACAGTGATCACGCCGGGGTCGAGGGGCGCAATGCTGCGCGAGACAACAGACTGAAGCGAAACAACAATCTGCGCGGCGACCAGTACGGGATCAATACCCTTATGAGGCGATGCGCCGTGAGCGCCGACACCACGCACAATGATGTCGACGCTGTCGGAACTTGATCCCAAAATGCCCAGCGGCGCCTCGATACGGCCGGAGGGCGTGCTTGCGCTTACATGAAATGCCAGCGCGTAATCAGGTTTTGGAAAACGCTCATAAAGCCCGTCCTCCAGCATGATGCGGGCGCCCGCAATGCGTTCCTCCGCCGGCTGGCCGATAAGCACCAGCGTGCCGGACCAATCGTCCTTGCGGGCCGCCATTTGCCGCGCCGTCCCCACCAGTGCAGTGATGTGCACGTCATGGCCGCAAGCGTGCATCACCGGTTTGACGATGCCGTCAATGTCTTCCTGCGTGGCTGTCGAGGCGTAGGAGAGCCCGGAATCCTCTTTCACCGGCAGGCCGTCCATATCGGCGCGCACCATGATGGTCGGACCTTCACCGTTCTTAAGCACAGCAACAACGCCGGTCCCGCCGACCTCTTCGGTCACATCATAACCGAGTGCGCGAATTTCGCTCGCGAGCCGTTCAGCAGTCTTGAATTCACGATGCGACAGCTCCGGATTTTTGTGGAAGTGCAGGAACAGCGCCTCGAGATTTTCGTCGTAGTCGGCGGCGACGGACGCGCGCAGATCCGATTGCGCCATTGCCGGTCCGGTTGCGAGAATCACCGCGCCGAGCAACATTGATGTGCGTATTTTCATTTTCATTTCCCTAATTTGGACATCCGATTTCTTCGGCGATCCGGTTCCCGACGTCGTTGACCCAGGCGCGGATAATGCCGGCGATGAAGCAGCGTTCCTCATCGGCCAGGCGCGGATCGGCGTTGAGGTCAGCCGCCAGCTTTTCCAGCGTATCGCCCTCGGTTATCACGCCGACGCCGCCGTCATTGGTGCTGTCGAACCGCATCAGCGAGCCGCCGTTTTCCGCAAAGACCGGCCATTCGGGAAGATCTTCAGCGGCGGGAACGCCGGCGCGCGCGAACGCCGCCCAATAAGCGCCCATGGCCCGGCTCAATTCTTCGCGCGAGGCGGCCGTCTTCTTTTGAAAGGCCAGCTTGTCGAGGTCGCCCAGCAGCCGAAAATGGTTGAAGACAAAAGGAATCTCCATCGCGTGCCCAGCGCCGATCAGATGACCGAGATCGGAGAACAAGAATCGCCCGCTCTCATCCCAGTCAAAGCGGTAGGCGTACACCTGGTCGTGGCCAGCCGCCGCCATACGCGCCGCCGGTCCGTCTACGGACCGTATGCGCCAGATGCGGCTGGGATATTCACCAGCCGCGTCGTAGAGATCCTTGTTGCGGGAAGTGAGAAACACGCCGAGAAATTTTTTCACAAGGCGCGGGTCGGCAATGTTGAAGAATTTCATCTCGTCCCGGTTGGTTCCGGTGATGATGGGGACCGCGTTGAATGATTCCACTGACGAAAACGCCTCGCGCATCTTACCCGACGGAAATGACACTCCGTCTTCGATCACTACGGGTACGTCAAGCGCGAAGGCGCTGGCGGATTTATACGTCGCGATGATTGTCTCCGCCGGAACAGCGCGCAAATCCGCCGCCGTTTCCGCGCCGAGCTTCGCCGCAATCGACATGGAGGGATTGGTCAACGGGCTGTCGGGACTCTCCGCATCTTCAACGGAAATGCTGTCAAAACCGCCGGACTGCAAAATCGCCCGATGAAACAGGCCGTCCGCAAGCGGCGAGGCAAGCAAAGTCGCAACGTTGTAAGCGCCCGCGCTTTCACCAAAAATCGTCACGTTTTCCGGATCGCCGCCAAAGGCGCCGATATTTTCGCGCACCCATTTGAGCGATTGAATGAGATCGAGCGTGGCGAAATTCGCCGCTGCATCTTCAGGGGTCTCCGCCACATCGCGTAGCGACGGATGTGAGAAAAATCCGAACGGCCCGAGCCGGTATTGAACGGGTATGATGATGACGTCTTCGTTGATCGCCAGCTTTGATCCGTCATAGGACGAACCACGGCCCCAGACATTCGAGCCGCCGTGAATCCACACCATCACGGGCAGTTTTTCACCCGCGCCGGCCTTTTCCATGGCGTCCGGCGGCGCATAGATATCGAGATAAAGACAGTCTTCCGAGCCGAGAAAGAGACCGGGCTCCAAACCCTCGCCTTCGTTCAGGCGGTTCGACATCTGCGCGCAGCGCTCGCCGAAGTCTGTCGCCACGCGCGCGCCTTCCCAAGGGGTGGCGGGCCGCGGCGCCCGCCAGCGCAGATCACCAACAGGCGGCGCAGCAAATGGCAAACCCCGCCAAGAATGTGCGCCGCCTTCGGTCACGATGCCGATGACGGTCCCGAGGCTGGTATCGCGCACCGTCCCCTCGTCAGGCGCCGGTGGGGCGGGCGGCGTTTCTTTTTTTGAACAAGCAATGATCGTGGCGAAGGCCGCCAGAAAAACAAGCCGAAATTTCACCGATTACACCCCTCTTGGAATCGAGGGGCGAAACCTAACGCACAGCGGCGAAGCTGACCATCTTTTGCTGCACGGGGCACCATAATGCGAGACGTGCACTGCGCAGACTGTCGCGGATTGTCATCACCGGCAGGGACAACAAATCCTCACTCGCCCGGTAGCATTCCATCAGGCGGTAATTCGGGATGCGGCTCGCCAGATGGTGAATGTGATGCAACCCGATATTGCCGGTGATCCAACGCAATGGCGTCGGCAGTTTGTAGTGGGACGAGCCGAAAACCGCGGCCTCGGCGAAATTCCATTTGGGTTTGCTGGCCCAATAGGCGTCTTCATATTGGTGCTGCACGAAAAACAACCAGGACCCGACCCAGGCGGAGATCACCACCACCGGCACGATGACCAACGCCACTGGCGCGAGGCCGAATGCAAGCGCCAGCGCGCCGTAAAACAAAACCAAAGCCACATTCAGCGCCGCAACGCTCTTCCAGATCTGTGACAGTTTCAAGCCTTGGTAAGTATCGGAAAACGGCATGGCCCCGGCGATCGGCAGGCGTTGCATCAACAGGAAATAGATCGGCGCGCCGATAAGGATCATGACCACCGGGTGGCGATAGAATTTGTACATGATCTTTTTCGCCGGCGAGAGCGCCCTGAACTCCTCCACCGTCAGCGTATCGACGCCGCCGACGCCACGGCGGTCGAGATCGCCCGAGCTTGCGTGGTGTCGATTGTGGGCGTCGCGCCAGAAACCGTATGGCGTAAAAGTCAGTATGCTGATAGCGAAGCCGAGGATCGTATTGGCGCGTTTGTTCTCAAAATAGCTGCCATGGCCGCAATCGTGCTGGATGGTGAAAAGTTTCACCAGCAGCCCGGCCGCCAACGGCGCCAGCAACGCCACGACAATCCAGCCCCCATTCATCGCCGAGGCGATCATGACGGCGATGGACGCCACGTAGAGGCCGAGACTGAGGCTCGCCTGCATGATGCTGCGCTTTAAGTCCACGCCCTGAAAATTTTTGCAGTGCTCGACTATACGGCGAAGCATGGCGGCGCGGGGACCTTCCGTCTCCGGGGCGGAAATAGGCGTAGTTCGAGCGAACGCACGGGCAGACGCCGCATCGACTTGGGCGAAATGGGGCATGAAGCGAATTGTACTCACATTTGGCGGCGAAGACGTGAACACGCACCGCCGGTTTCCTCACTAACTGTTAGGGCTGGCTTAACCGGTTTCGCCGGTAAAGGGAAATCACGCAGCAGGGTCATCGGCCGCCCCGGTCAGCGTGCGACCGGCGCAAAAGCCCAATCTTATGTTGCAATGCAGCAAATTCCGGCTATGAAGGGCTATCTCGCCCACCCCGAAAAGAAATCAGGTCTTCCGTGACGAAAACCACCCTCGCCGCGTTCGCTGAACGTTTGTCCGGCGCCGACTGGTCTGCCTTTGACTGGAACGGCGCGAATTGGAGCAAATTCACGCCGACGCGGATCAAGATTGAACTGCTCGCCGGGCTCACCGTCGCATTGGCGCTGGTGCCGGAAGCGGTGGCGTTTTCATTTGTTGCGGGCGTGCATCCGCTGGTGGGGCTGTATGCTGCATTTATTGTCGGCCTGGTCACGGCGGTGATTGGCGGCCGGCCGGGGATGATCTCCGGCGCTACGGGCGCCCTTGCGGTGGTCATGGTCGCCCTCGTCGCTCAGCACGGCGTTGAATATCTGTTCGCGACCGTCGTGCTGATGGGTGTCTTGCAATTGCTCGCGGGCGTATTTCGTCTCGGCAAGTTTATTCGGCTGGTGCCGCACCCGGTGATGCTCGGTTTCGTCAACGGCCTCGCCATTGTGATTTTTCTCGCCCAGCTCAGCCAGTTTCAAATTCCCGGCAGCGCGGAAGCGAGCGGCGGCCATTCTCTTGGCGGGTCCGGCGAATGGATGACCGGCCGGCCTCTCGCCATGATGCTCGGCCTTGTGGCGCTGACCATGGCGATTATCTGGGGCCTGCCGAAACTCACCAAAGCGATCCCCGCGCCGCTCGCCGGGATCGGCATTGTTGCGGGTATCGTCATCGCCTTCGGCCTTGATGTACCGCGCGTCGGCGATCTCGCGTCAATCAAGGGCGGCCTGCCATCGTTTCATTTGCCGGTCGTGCCGATGACTTTTGAAACCCTCGAAATCATTGTGCCTTACGCCTTTATCCTTGCCGCCATTGGCCTCATCGAAAGCCTGTTGACCCTCAACCTCGTGGGCGAAATCACTGGCAAACGCGGCGGCGCGTCGAAAGAATGCGTCGCCCAAGGCGCCGCCAATGTGGTGACCGGGTTTTTCGGCGGCATGGGCGGCTGCGCCATGATCGGCCAGTCCATGATCAATGTGAAATCCGGCGGACGCACCCGCCTTTCCGGCATCGCCGCAGCGTTGTTTCTGCTGGCGTTCATTCTGGTGGGCTCAAAACTCATTGAACAGATTCCGCTGGCCGCACTTGTCGGCGTCATGTTCATGGTCGTCATCGGCACCTTCGCCTGGCAAAGCTTACGCATCATGCGGCGCATCCCGCTCACCGACGCCTTTGTGATCGTCCTCGTGACCATCGTCACGGTGATGCATGACCTAGCAGTTGCGGTCGTCGTCGGCGTCATCGTCTCCGCGCTTGCTTACGCCTGGAACAACGCCAAGCGCATTCACGCCATCACCCGCGACAGCGTCACCGAGGCGGGTGCGAAAGTTTATGAAATCGAAGGACCGTTGTTTTTCGGCTCCACCGATGGTTTTGCTGAGCTGTTCACGCCAGCGACCGACCCGGACGTGGTGATCGTCGATTTCCTGCGCTCGCGGGTCGTCGACCAGTCAGCTTTGCAAGCAATCGAAGATCTCGCCGGAAAATACGCGGCGCTCGGCAAGACATTGCGTCTGCGCCACCTCACCCGCGACTGCCACAAACTGCTCAACCGCGCCGGACAATTGCTGGTGGATTCCAACGATGACCCGGAATACGAACTCGCCGTCGACTATGACGTGCGCACCGGGATTTTTGGCGGCGGTCACTAGGCGCACGCGATAGACGCCGCCTCAGAACAGGCCGACACTCCGTCGGAAATCTACCGGAGTGTCCCATGGACTGGAATTTAGCCTTTAGCATTATCAACGCGCTGGTTCTGCCCGCGTGGCTGCTGTTGATCTTTCTGCCGCGCAGCAAGCTTACCGCCAGCGTTGTGCATTCGGCACTTTATCCGGCGGTCTTGGGCGCGATCTATGTGGCGGGCATGGTCGCCGCTTTCGGCTTCGGCCAGTCGAGCGGCGCCGTGGACTTCACCAGCATCAATGGCGTGCGCGCCATCTTCGCCCACCCGAACGGCGTCATTATCGGCTGGACGCATTATCTCGTTTTCGATCTGTTTGTCGGCGCATGGATCGGGCGCGACGCCGTCCGGCATTCTATCCCACACCTTGCAACCATCCCGTGTCTCATTGGCGCGTTTATGTTCGGTCCGGTGGGCCTGCTGCTTTATGTATTGCTGCGGTTTGGCTTGCGCAGAAAGTTATCGTTGCAAGAGTAACTCAAGCCCCTACTCACCACCGAAAACATCATACGCACACCTGACCGCCAACGCGTTCAATGAGACGAAGCGGGCGATATTTGCGACGTGCCGATATTGCGCTCTCGCGCCCAATCATAAAACATGTATATGCATTTTAATTTAGGAAATACCATGCTGAAACATCTCATGATCGCTGCTGCCACGCTCGCGCTCACGGCGGGCGCCGAAGCGGTTGCCGCAGACGCCATGCCCGAACCGGCGAAAAACTACCTCATTGATCGCAAAGAAGAAATTTCCCTTTCCCGCTCTGCGGGACCGGCGGCGGTTTCGAAAAACGCCACCGTCCTCGTCCTCGGTGAGGATGGCGAATACAAAACCGCCGTCGAGGGAAGCAATGGCTGGACCTGCCTGACGGGCCGCGCATGGACCGGCCCAGCGCCCATCGTCGATGGCAGGCGGGTCTGGAGCCAGAACGCGCATTTCGATTCACGATTGCGGGCGCCCCAGTGCTTCAACAAGGAAAGCGAATCGTCCTTTGTGGCGCTGCATCGCCTGACTACGCGCATGTTCATGAACGGCGCGGCGCCCGGTGAGGTCGATGCGGCGGCAGCGCTGGCGCTTGCGGCGGGTGAGCTAAAGACGCCAGAGCTCGGCGCCATGTCCTACATGCTTTCGCCGGACCAGTATCTTGGCGTCGATGTCGGGCGTTTCATGCCGCATCTGATGCTTTACACCCCTTACGCGACAAACACGACTTATGGCGGCGCGGATGAAAAGCTCCTCCTCCCAGTCGTCACTGATCCGGGCACCGTCTGGGCGGTCTCGATCATCATGATGCCGCAATGGTCCGATGGCGTCCCCGCCACCGGCGGCTAGTCGGTTCCAAGAGAACCGTCGAGGCCCGGCGCGTTGACAACGCGCCGGGTTCTTTGCAAGCATTATATGCATGTGCATACATGATTATATAATCGCCTCCACGAATACGCCGCGATGACCACGCGCAAGGAAGCGGCGGCCTTCGCCGAAACCGTGCTGGACGCCTGCGCCGCCGGGCGAGTGCGCCAGATCAGCCGTGTCGTCACCGCTCATTATGATGATGTGTTGCGCGCCCATGGCGTCACCGCCAACCAGCTCACTATTTTGTGCATCCTTGCCGTGCTCGGTCCGAGCCGCAGCGTCGATCTGGAGCCGTATCTCGCGAGCGAGCAATCAACCTTGAGCCGTAATCTCGACCGCATGATCAAAAATGGCTGGCTGGTGAAAAAGAAAGACGCCGACGGTAGGGCGAGCCAAATCACCCTCACGACGACGGGGCGGCGGCTCGTGCAGGACGCGTCCGCAAGCTGGCGCGAGGCGCAAGACTGGGCGGAGGACCTTTTAGGTCCGCGCGGACTGGCGGACTTAAAACGCGTGGCGAAAAAACTGAACCCGCTTATTCCGTAGCGTTTTGTCGCCGGCTGCGAGCTATTTCAGATACTTGGCAAACCAGTCGAGGGTCCGCTCCCAGGCGAGGCTCGCCGCCGCTTTGTCGTAGCGAGGCGTTGTATCGTTATGAAATCCGTGATTGGCGCCCTCGTAGACATACGCCTCATAGGTTTTGCCGTGCCGTTTCAGCGCCGCCTCATAGGCCGACCAGCCGGCGTTCACCCGCGTATCATTTTCCGCATAGTGCAGCATGAGCGGCGCCTTGATTGAAGGGACGTCTTCGACCGCCGCCTGACGCCCGTAAAACGGCACGGAGCAGGCCATGTTCTCATAGGCCACGGCGAGCGCGTTACAGACGCCGCCGCCATAGCAAAAGCCCACCGCACCGACTTTGCCGGTGCTGTTCTCGTGGTTCACGAGATGTTCAAACCCGGCGAAGAAATCCTCCAGCAGCTTTTCACTATCGAGCGCGCGCTGCATGGTTCGCCCCTCATCATCCGTACCCGGATAACCGCCCGCAGGCGTCAGGCCGTCAGGACCAAGCGCCAGATACCCTGACTTGGCGACGCGGCGCACCACATCCTGAACGTAAGGGTTGAGGCCGCGGTTCTTATGCACCACCAGCACTGCGCCAAACGGGCCTTTGCCCGCCGGTTTGGCCATCAGCCCCTTGATGGTTCCGTGGCCGTCAGGAGAGTCGTATTCGATCCAGCCGGTTTCGATATCAGGATCGTCGGGCGAGACCTGTTCGGCCAGCGCATAGTTGGGTTTCAAGGCGTTAAACACAGCAAGGCGGCCGCCGCCCCGGCGGTGAACCGCGCAGCCTTGTCGAGAAACTCGCGCTTGGTCAGGGCCCCATGCACATAGCCATCAAACAAATCGAGAATTTCGGGCGAGAAATCGGCGGCGGTCTTGCGTTTCATGCCAGGGCTCCTTGGGTGGAGTGAGGAAGAGGGGGATGTAGCAGAAGGCGTGCGAGGAGTTAAATCCGAGGCGTGATCGGCAGATCGCCGAATCGTTATCTCACGCGCTTCAAGCCCCAGCCTGAATACTTAATGAAAAATTCATTGTTGCAATTTCAATTTGCCAGCGCTAGCTATTGTGCAACGCAACATAATACTACCTAAAACTCGATGAGGAAGTGCTCGGATCATTCTCAACCTCTTGATATGGAGACAGAAATGACACGGTTGATTTTTTTCGCAGCTACAGCATTTCCGGTATTTTCCGGACGGCTGCTGCTCAAAAGGGGCGTTCCGTGAATCATTTCCGCAGTGGCTTTCCAGGACATTTCCTGCGTCAATTGCGGAAACTGCGAAGCGGCGGAGATCAGCGAACGCTGCGCTGAAACGCCGGATGCGGTCACGACAATCAGCGACTCCTGCATTGCGTTATTCTGAACAAAACAGCAAAAATCGCTGTCTGACGTCACTACCCCCGCGCCCAGCGCGTCCATCACGCAGAAAATGTCCTTATCCCCCCGCCCGCACATGTTCATGAGCAGGATCTGGTCGCGGTCCATTTGCCCGGCTTTTTCCACCGCGCGGGCGAGCGCATGGGCGGGTTCCAGCGCCGGGATGATGCCCTCCAGCTGCGCGCAGAGCTGAAACGCGTCGAGAGCCTCGGTATCTGTCGCTGAGACGTAGTTCACCCGGCCCGTCTCGTGCAGCCAGGCGTGCTCTGGCCCGATGCCGGGGTAGTCGAGGCCCGCCGAGATTGAGTGCGCGTCGGTGATCTGGCCATCGTCGTTCTGCAACAGATAGGTGCGGTTGCCATGCAAAACGCCAGGCCGCCCGCCGGTGAGGGACGCCGCGTGTTTGTCCGTGTCGACGCCGTGGCCCGCCGCCTCAACCCCGATGATCTCCACATCCTTGTCATCGAGGAACGGGTGGAACAGCCCGATGGCGTTCGAGCCGCCGCCTATGCACGCCATGATGACGTCGGGGAGGCGCCCTTCGGCTTCGTCCATTTGTTCTTTCGCCTCAACGCCGATCACCGACTGGAAATCGCGCACCAGCTCCGGGTACGGATGCGGTCCGGCCGCCGTACCGATGATATAAAAAGTTGAATCCACATTGGTGACCCAGTCGCGCAGCGCGTCGTTCATGGCGTCTTTCAAAGTGGCCGTACCGCTTGTCACCGGCACTACTTCCGCGCCGAGCAGCTTGATCGGAAGACATTGGGCTTTTGCCGCTCCACATCGGTGGCGCCCATATAGATGACGCAGGGCAGACCGAAGCGCGCGCAGACGGTGGCGGTCGCGACGCCATGCTGGCCGGCGCCGGTCTCAGCGATGATCCGGGTCTTGCCCATGCGCCGCGCCAACAGGATCTGCCCCATGCAGTTGTTGATCTTGTGGGCGCCGGTGTGGTTCAGCTCGTCCCGCTTGAAGTAGATTTTCGCACCTTTTGTAGGGCCGGATTTCTCCCCGCGGACATACTCTGTCAGGCGTTCCGCGAAATAGAGCGGGCTGGGTCTGCCCACATAATGCTTCAGGTAATAGGAAAGCTCCGTCTGGAAGCTGGAGTCAGCCTTCGCCGCGCGATACTCCTTCTCCAGCGCGAGGACAAGTGGCATCAAGGTTTCGGCCACAAAGCGCCCGCCGAAAATGCCGAAGCGGCCTTCGCTGTCGGGTCCAGTTCGGTAGGAATTGGGTTGTTGGGCGTTGGGGTCTGTCACGGGTGACGTCATTACGCGAGATAATTACCGGCGAGCGCTAAGACCCCCTCACCCGAACGCGCTAAATCGATTGCGCTCTCCCAGGGGAGAGGTCGAATTTATGCGGCAAATTTGCGTGTGGGGCTTGCTAAAAACCTACTCCACCGCCGGCGCGGCATTCGGGTAGCGCATTGAAAGATCAACCCGCGCGATCGCCGCCAGTCCGCTGCGGATGAACCAACCAGATGACGCCTGAGGGGACTTCCTTCTCACGCCCTTGCGCGTCGTTGCGCCATAGAGCGGCGCGATGTTGGAATGGCTGGAAGGGATAATGTTGGTTCCGTGGGTTCCTCGCCAGTTCTGCTGCGACTCGCGTTTTCATAGCCGCAACGTCAGCCGCTTTCGTGCTGACCTGCGAGGGATGGGGCACAACACGTGCGCCGCCAGCGGCGAGCCCCGCCGTATCCCAGGAGCGACACATGGGGCTGGTATAGGCCTTCAGGATCGGCACGCCGTTTTCTTTTAGGATCTCACCCATAGCGCGCGCTTGAAAGAACCCTTCGGCATCGAGACCACGGCCCGGAGCGAGTGTGCACCCCGTCGACAGGCCAACCGCGCCCAGCTGATCATCCGGCGAATTGGCGTGGCGCATGACCAGGACATAACCGCCGCGTTTGACCGCCTCAAACGCCACCGAAGACGCGGCTTCATTGACGCGCGGCGCCTGCGCCGAGGCGCAGCTCGACAAAAATGCTGCACAAATTGCTGCGCACAAAATTCTCATGATCTTATCCTGTTTTGCACCGGGCTTTAGTTTCCATAAGAGATGGTCTGCGCCTGATTGACGTGTTTATCCACCGCAACAACCGTCGACGTGTGAATGGTCGCCGACATCATTTCCACGACCGACAGCTGCGGTTCTTCGCCCTGCATCACGACCGGAAACGTCGCCCGCGCCTTTACGTGCCACCCGCCAGTCTTGTTCAGCCACAGGGCCGTCTTGAACGTGACGCCATCTTGCGGCTCGGTAATATAGGCCGCCGCCAGAGCGTCGCCTTTTTCGGTGGAAAGCGAGTAAAGCTCGCCGTTTGGTGTCGCGACCAAGACCGGCACTTCTGATTTTCCAGCGGATACGGAAATCGATCAACGATGAGTTTAAGCTCTCACTGTAGTGATCTTCAAGCGACGTATTCGGCCAGTGGGATGCATACAGTGTCACCAGCACGGTTCGCGCCGCATCGGCAAAGTTACATGACGTGTCTTTGCCCGTTCTCGTTATAAAGCGTGATCTCTGTAGTAGGAAAAAAAAAACCGTTCTCACGCTTTCAACGATCTCATCATTTTCGCCTGACATCACCATGTTCAGTTCTGCTTGGGGCAAACCATGCCGGAGTATTCGTGAACAAGGGGAGCTTCCTGCGTCGCACGCCATCCACCATTGTCGCCAGACATGGGGTACGAGAAAAACGAAAGGATTGTGATGGTCTCGCTGCCGGAGAACGCTAATTTGGTTCAGTGCAGCTCACCCTCACCGTCCTTCCCCTCGGCGAAATCAAATGCTTGCTCGTGTATAGTCGGCAGCGGTCCAGCGGCGCGCGCGATTTGCGCCCGCGATGCGGTGACCGTTGAATAGCTGACATTCGCTAGCGCAATGTCGCCCAGCGCACGGGCAACCTGCGGCTTCATCGCCTCGGCATCGCCCATATAGGCATAAGCGCTATTGCGCCGGCGCAGCGCGCCCAGCATCAGCCTGCCTGCTCTGCGTCGCACAAAAACCAGCAGCCCGGCTCCGGCCACTAAAGCCAACACCCGTCCGGCGCGGATCGCGCCTAAATTCCGAAATTTCGCCATGATTGCCCCCACCCCCTCGCTAAATGCGCGATCACGCTAGGCGATCAAACCCGGCTAAAGGTCCATCGAAGAAGTTGCGCCGGGGAAACGGCAA
This sequence comes from uncultured Alphaproteobacteria bacterium, assembly GCA_942492295.1. Lineage (GTDB taxonomy): Bacteria > Pseudomonadota > Alphaproteobacteria > Caulobacterales > Parvularculaceae > Hyphococcus. Next base: position 39,829 of record CALODW010000011.1, on the reverse strand, counting down.
AAAAATGCTGCGCACAAAAAGTGCAAAGCATAAATCGTCAAAAATAGGCCTTTGCCGCGCCCACAAGGAAGGCTTTGACGAGGGCAGGATCTTTCTTGCCGGGCGCGCTTTCGACCCCGGACGAAACATCGACACCTAAAAACGCCGCCGCGTTTTTTTGCGCTTTACCGCCGCCACATTGTCGGGCGACAACCCGCCTGCCAACATGAAAGGCGTTTCGCCTTATAGGCTAGAGATCGCGGTCCAATCGAAAGAAACGCCATTGACCGCCCGGTCGCCCAGCGCCCGGGGTGGTTTCGCATCAAACAGGATGATGTCGGTCGCGCCCTCAAACTCGCCCGCCTTTAATACATCATCGGCGTACTGGTACCGGCAACGCTTTGATGATCTCAACAGCGAATTCGTCGCCCAATCTCCTTGCATCGCTCTGGGCTCTCATGGCCGTGGAATTGAAAATGCGTCAAAAGCGTTGGTGCCTCAGACAGTCCTTCTCGCCGGCATCAACAAACAGCCCAACCAACCGCGGCAAGGCAAAACCTTCGTCAAAGCTGGCCTCTTTGAGATCCACAATGATTTCTTCGGCTACTTCCGGAGGCTAAAACGCGGGCTTTTGCGGAAAAACACAAAGCCCAGAAAGTCTGCGCCCGAACGCGCGCGCAGCCAGTGCCGTTTCGCGATTATTGACACCGCAAATTTTAACTTGAGGGCCGGTCATGGGCGTTTCCGATCATCTGCAATGTCACTTTTTGCTTCGCCGTAGCTGGGGCACCACATCATGAGGGCAGCGTGGTTGGCGAAGCTTCAGCGGCTCGCGCCGATTCGTCTTCCGTGGCGGCATCGGAACCGAGTCCGGCTCCAGCGCCTGGGCGCGCGCCGTCATCACAGCCAGCTCTTTTTTCAGGGCCTTAACCTCGCGCCTATTGTCACGCGCCTGAGCACGGGTCTCTCGCCCGGAAAGCCAGGTCCCAAGGGAGCCGAGGCCACAGGCCGACAAAAAGCATCAGCATCAACCAAACCCATAGGAACACAGCCGGCGTCGATAAAACCGGATTGTCGGGATTAAAAGGATCGAGACTAATGACCACGGGCGTCCGGTTCGCCACCAGAAACAGCACCGCAACGACCAACACCGGCACCCAGATTAGACGAAAAAGCCACTTTTTCATGATTGGAGCCACTCAATCATGCCGCATGAATTCGCGATTACACCGCCGAACGTATATTGAGGTTTAATCACCGGATCCTTCGCTAACGACCGCCTGATGCGCCCGTAAAACGCCCTTCGCCATTAAGCCGATCACGCAATTCTTTGCCGGACTTGAAAAACGGTGCCCATTTTTCTTCGATATGCACAGCCTCGCCGCTGCGAGGGTTACGCCCCACACGCGCCGGACGATGTTTAACAGAGAAGGCACCAAAGCCCCGCAATTCAACCCGATCACCGCGCGCCAACGCATCCGAGATTTCCTGAAACACGATCGAGACAATCCGCTCGATATCGCGGTGAAACAGGTTCGGGTTCTCGTCGGCGAGCTTTTGCACCAGTTCCGACTTAATCATAGGCTGCCCCGATATTTTGCACCGTTTTTCGCGGTGGCCAAATCTACCTGCGCCTTTGCGCTGCACCCTACCCCTATGAGATCTGAAAATGGGCTTGGGCGGCAAGACGATCGAAAACACCGCTGAATTCAACCAGTTAACACTGTCAAAACAGACATGCGGCGTCAAGGCGCTTCTCTATGGCGGATCAAGGCATTAAGCGTTTTTTATGAATGAAGAGCGCGACACAGAAACATCCTTTGGCTTTCGTACCGTAAAGGCTGGCGACAAGGCCCGGTTGGTACGCGGCGTTTTTGACAGCGTTGCATCAAAATATGACCTGATGAACGATCTGATGTCAGGTGGCGTGCACCGGATCTGGAAAGCCGTGTTGACTGATCGGCTGAAGCCGCGCCCCGGTGAGCATCTTTTGGATGTCGCGGGCGGCACTGGCGACGTGGCAGCGGGTTTTTTGAACCGCGCCGATACGCGCCCCGGTGCGGCAGGAAAACCACCGGCGACGGCAACGCTCTGTGACATCAATTTTGAAATGCTCAAAGCGGGCAAAACCCGCGATGATATGACCGCACTTGGTGACCGTATCAACCGCGTCACCGGTGATGCGCAAAACCTTCCGTTCCCGGATGGATTCGCCGATGCTTATACGATTGCGTTTGGCATTCGGAATGTCACCGATATCGATGCGGCACTGGGCGAAGCATATCGGGTGTTGAGACCCGGCGGGCGTTTCATGTGTCTTGAATTTTCGCATCCCATCACAGAGACGATGCAAAAAGTCTACGACACCTATTCGTTCAACGTGATCCCATGGCTTGGTGAACAGGTCGCGCATGATCGCGAGTCCTATCAATATCTCGTTGAATCGATCCGTCGATTTCCGGGCCAGGAGGCCTTCGCGGCGAAGATTCGCAATGCTGGGTTCTCCCGCGTGAAATACGAAAACCTGACCGCCGGTGTTGCTGCCATCCATTCCGGCTGGCGGGTATAGACGCATTCAATGATTACGGCACTGACAGATTATGCTCGCCTTGCCCGCGCCGGATGGACGCTGAGCCGCCACGACGCGCTGATCCCGCGTGAATACGCACACCTTCTGCCACCACCATTTCGTATGCTAGGCGCGATTTCACGCATCGGTGCAAAAGACAAAGACAAACGCCCCGGCGAACGCTGGCCAATGCGTTTGAAAAGCTTGGCCCCGCCTATGTGAAGCTCGGCCAGTTCATGGCAACGCGGCCCGATATTATCGGCTTTGATCTCGCCAGCGATCTTGGGCGCTTGCAAGACAAGATGCCGCCATTTTCTGACCATGCGGCCGCGCGCGGAAATTGAAGGCCGCCTTTGGCAAGCCGACGGATGTTCTTATTCGCCAGCTTTTCGCAGCCCATCGCCGCTGCATCCATCGCCCAAGCCCACAAAGCAACGCTGGCTGATGGACGCGTCGTCGCGGTCAAAGTCCTCCGTCCACGGATTGAACAAAAAGCCGGACGAGGAGTTTCGCGCCTTCGCGCGCGCCGCACGCCATACAGAAAACATCGCCAAAACCGCCCGCCGCATGGAGCCGGTGAAAATTTGTCGAGACCCTAAAAGCCGCCGCCGCCATTGAACTTGATTTGCGCATGGAGGCGGGTGCCGCATCGGAATTGGCCGAAAATCTCAAATCCGAAGCGCGCGTGCGGGTGCCCGAGGTGGTCTGGCCATTGTCAGCGCGCCGGGTGTTGACGGTTGAATGGATCGACGGCACGCCGCTGGGCGATATCGCAGCCCTTGATGAACGCGGCGTTGACCGCAAGGCCCTGGCGCGGCTGGTCATTCATGTGTTTTTAAAACAGGCCCTGCAGACCGGTTTTTTCACGCCGACATGCATCAGGGCAATCTCATCGTCGATAATGAGGGCCGATTGGCGCTGGTCGATTTCGGCATTATGGGCCGCCTTGACGAAAATACCCGCCATGTTTTCGCCGAAATTATCTACGGCTTTATCACCCGCGATTATGCCCGCACGGCGGAAGTGCATTTCGACGCTGGCTATGTTGGCGACGGCCATTCGCGTGAAGCCTTTGCGCAGGCCATGCGGTCAGTTGGCGAACCTTTACAGGGCCGCAACGCCGCGCAGGTCGATATGTCCCGCGTATTGCAACAATTGTTCGATGTGACCGCACTGTTCGAAATGCATCTGCGCCCCGAGCTGGTGCTGCTTCAGCGCACCATGGTGACGGTCGAGGGCGTGGCGCGTTTGCTCGATCCTGAAATCGATATGTGGGAAGCGGCGACCCCGGTGGTGCGCGATTACGTCAACAGCGCTGAACAGTCATGGCACCGGCGGTCTCGATGGTCCGACGGTGACCTTTGACATTGGTGGGGCCGACCCGGTGACTGGCGAACCCTTCGCCACCATCGCCAACCGCAGCCGGGGCATGCACAAGACCCAGGGTCTCGGACAATTTTCCGCGCGGACCGGTGGAGCCGGCCCCAACGAACAAACTTTCATGCTGCTCGCGGGAGATCCACCGGAAAACGACATCATGGACGGAGTGGATACCACCTGGAGCCGGATCGCCGGTGGCCGCGATTTGATCCCGCTGCTTGACCAGGCCATCGCCGAATTCAACGCGGCGGACCCCGCCGCCAGCGTGCCAGCTTTGCTGGCGCTGCGTTCCAGGCTGGCCGCACTTCCCGACGACCCGCTGGTGGTGGAAAAGCAGCGCGACCTCGACCGGATCATCCAATCTGCCCTCGGCCTGACCATTGCAACGACCCTCGGGCAGGCGGAAGTCGTGCCCGGTGAGGAATTGCAACTACACCATGAAGTCACGCTCACTGCTGCGGTTCCTGTTCAATGGGTCGCGGTGAAATATCCGACGACGCAGGCGGAGCTCATCGTCAATGCCGGTCTCCAAGCCGGGGTGCCCACCCGACGCAACACCAGTCAGATCCTCCCGACCAACATGGCCCCGAGCCAGCCTTACTGGCTTCACTCCGCCGGAGCTGCCGGTCTTTTTCACGTCGATGATCCTCGCCTGATTGGCGACGCGGAGAACCCGCCGGTGTATCCGGTCCGTTACCTCTTTTCCCTCGGTGACCAGATCCTCGAACTCTCCGATGAACCGGTGCAGATCGTCACCGGCGCTCCTGCGGCGCAACAGCGTCGGCGCCTCTCCGTCATTCCTCCGGTTTCCATCGGGTTTGTTCATGAACTCGAATTGTTCGCCCCCGGGGAAACCAAGCGGGTCGAGGTGGTGGTGACTGCGGCGCGCGTCGGAGCCCACGGCCAATTGGATCTCACCGGCCGCGAAGGCTGGACCGTCCAGCCGGCGACCAAACCTTTTGCCCTCACCCGTCGGGGTGAGCAGATCAAACTATCCTATCAGGTCACCGCCCCCGCCCGCCCCGACTCAATTCAACTGGACGCCACCGCCGAGGTGGGCGGTGCCCGCTTTGGCACCCAGCGCTTTGTGCTCAACTACCCCCATCTCCCGGTTCAGTTGTTGCAACCCCCGGCGCAGATTCACGCCGTGTCGCTACGGGCCGGGATCAGGGGAACCCGGGTCGGTTATCTCCCCGGGGCCGGCGACAACACCGCCGACAGTATCGCCCAGCTCGGTTATACCGTGGTCCCCATGACCGGCGACGGGCTCACCCCGGAAAAACTCGCCGGGCTCGATGCCGTCGTCCTGGGCGTACGCGCCTTCAATGACCGCGACGATCTCGCCGCCAGCCTGCCGGCTCTCTTTTCCTGGGTCGAGTCGGGCGGTACCCTGATCGCTCAATACAACCGGCCCAACGGGCTCAAGACGCCCCGGCTCGGACCCTACCCCCTGTCCATCGAGGGATCGGCCCCGGCCTTGCGGGTGACGGACGAAACCGCCCCTGTCACGATCCTGGCACCGGATCATCCCGCCCTGAACTTTCCCAACCAGATTACGGACGATGACTTTGCCGGCTGGGTCCAGGAACGCGGCGCTTATTTCCCGAGTTCCTGGGATGAGAACCATTACGTTTCATTGCTGGCCATGAGCGATCCCGGGGAGGAGCCCCTGCGCAGCAGCCTGCTCGTAACCCGCCACGGCAAGGGCTGGTATGTGTATACCGGTCTATCGTTTTTCCGCCAGCTTCCTGCCGGACATCCTGGTGCCCACCGCCTCTTTGCCAACCTGCTGTCTCTCGGTCGATGACGCCTGATCACGAACCGGAGGATGCCACGACGGGGCTGCCCGGGTTTCGCACCTGGCGCCGGGTGTACCTGTTTGTCTTTGGCTGTTTCATTCTCGTGGTCATCGGCCTGACGATCCTCACCCGGCTTTTCGAATGAGCACGCTCGACTGGATCGTATTGCTGGGAACGATGCTCGGTATCGCAGGCTACGGGGCCTGGCGGACCCGTCACACTGATCACCTCGACACCTACCTCAAGGGCAGCAAGACGACCGGCTGGTTCACCATTGGCATCTCGGTTGCCGCGACGCAGGCCAGCACGATCACCTACCTTTCGCTGCCCGGACAGGCCTATGAGAACGGCATAGCTTTCATCCAAAATTATTTCGGCCTGCCGCTGGCGCTTATTCTGGTCTGCGCGGTGTTCCTCCCGATCTATCGCAAACTCGGTGTATACACCGCTTACGAATATCTCGGGCGGCGCTTCGACCAGAAAACCCGCCTGCTTGGTGCCGGCGTGTTTCTTCTGCAACGCGGCCTCCAGAGCGGCATCACAATCTACGCGCCGGCCATAATCCTTGCCACCGTCTTTGGCTGGCGCCTGGACTTTATCATCATTGGCATCGGACTGGTTGCCATCATCTACACCGTCACCGGTGGTAGCGCGGCCGTAAACCTCACCCAAAAATGGCAGATGACCGTAATCTTCGGCGGCATGCTCACCGCCTTCTTTATATTGCTCTCCAAGCTGCCCGATCAGGCCACCGCCATCGCCGGCGTGATGGGCAAGCTGCAAGCCGTGGACTACACACCGGACCCCAAGCTCCGGTACACCTTCTGGAGCGGATTGCTCGGCGGTTTTTTTCTGTCCCTTTCCTATTTTGGCACCGACCAGACCCAAGTGCAGCGCTACATCGGCGGCTCGTCCTTACGCGAAGGACGTCTTGGTTTGATGTTTAATGCCGTGCTGAAGATTCCGATGCAGTTCTTTATCGTGATGCTCGGTGCATTGCTTTTCGTCTTCTACCAGTTTCAACCTGACACTCCGCTGGTCTTCAACCAGGCCGCGTGGCAGCAACAATTGTCTGGCGTGCACGAAACCCAGTTTCGCTCCTTTGAAGAAAAGCATGCCACCCTCCATGCGGACAAACTCGCCAAGATCCAAGCTTGGGTCGCAGCCAGCGACAGCGGCAATGCAGTCGCCGAAGCCGCCGCGCGCCATGACCTGGCGCAGGCCCAGCAAGCATCCTCCGATCTCCGCGCCCAAGCACGCACCGCCCTGGCCGAGGTCGCCCCCGGCACGAAACGCACGCGTGACTCCGATTACGTGTTCATTACTTTTATCACGTCCCAATTGCCCCACGGGGTGGTTGGGCTGCTCATCGCCGTGATGTTTGCTTCCGCTCTTGGCTCCAAATCTTCCGAGCTCAACGCCCTCGGCACCACGAGCACCATCGACATCTGGCGCCACCTGCGGCCATTGACCGCGCACGACGAGCAGCGAAACGTCCGCACCGCGAAATGGTTCACGGCCCTCTGGGGCCTTTTCGCCATCAGTTTCGCCCTCTTCGTTAGTTTCGCGGAAAACCTGATCGAGGCGCTCAACATCGTGGCCTCCATCTTCTATCCCACCCTGCTTGGCATCTTCATTGTCGCCTTCTTCGTGAAGAAAGTCGGCGGCACAGCCGTCTTCTGGGCGGCGCTCGGGGCGCAAGCTGTGGTGCTGGCCATTTTCTTTGCCGGCAAGGTCTGGCCGGACCACGAGATCGGGTATCTCTGGCTCAATCCCATCGGCTGTGCCGCCTGCGTGGCCTTCAGTCTGGCGCTGCAAGCGGTGCTCCCCGCTCGCCCCAACCCTGTCGCGGCATGAGCGCCCCGATCATCTGTTTTGGCCAGCAACCCTGCGGATTTTTTCCCCGTCGGTTTCTCCAGGCCAAGTTTGTGACCGCCCGGCGACTGCAACAGGAAATCGGCGGGGAGATCGTTTTCTTTTATCACGACAGCGACCATGATCCGCGGGAGACGCAGACGACGCTGCACCATCACCGCACGGGTGAGCCCGCGACCCTCAATTTTTCCTTCGTCAACCGGATCCAGCGCAAATGGTCGCCGCTGTTTGCGAAACAAATACCGGAAGGCTGGCCCGCCCAGACCGCCCGCCAACTCGGCGCCTATGTCGACGCCCACTGCCTTGATGTCTTCAAACAGGTCACCGCCGGAAATGTCGCCGATTTCTGTCTCGATATGTACCGCGGGCTCGGGCTGCTTGAAGGTATCCGCGTTGTCCGCTCCGGGGATCCCGCCATTCGCCGCGCCGCCTGCGCGATCGACGACTATTTTGTGGACGTTTCTTACCAGGGCGAAACTGTCCGGGCCCGCCGCTACCCCGACGGGGCACTCTCGCTGCATGAGGGCGGGGACAAACATATCAGTCTGCCTGCCGTAGATTGCACACCCGCGCAGATCAGCCCGACCCGGGACACCCGGTTGCGTTGGATGCAGTCCGTGATTCACTGCACGCATTACATTGCCGGCGCCGGCGAACAGGCGTACTTGAACCCGGCCGACGCCCCCGACATTACTTTTCTGCCCCGCGACCCCATTGACCGTTCCGATGAAGCACACACCGATTACTCCTCCTGATCGCACTCCCTTGGTCGCGTTTGGCGCCCACCCGGATGACCTCGAGTTCGGCTGCGGGGGCATCATCGCCCGCGAAACCCGGGCCGGTCGGCCGGTGCATCTTGTGGTCTGTTCCCGCGGCGAAGCGGGCTCCAACGGAACTCCTGCCGCGCGCACGGCGGAGACCGAAAAGGCCGCCAAAATTCTCGGGACCACGGTCGAGTTTGCCGAGTTGGACGGCGATGCGCATTTGGAAATCCGCTCCGCCCACGCCCTGAAGCTGGCGGCGATTCTGCGGCGGATCAGACCGGCACTGGTTCTCGCCCCCACGACGGAACAAAACCAGCATCCCGACCACTGGCGGCTTGGCACCTTGGTGCGGGATGCGACCCGCATCGCCCGTTATGGCGGCGTCAGCGAGCTGCGGGAACTGACCCCCCATGCCATCGGCGAACTCTTCTTTTATGCCTTGGGACCCGGGGCGGAACCATGCGGGGTTCCCCCGGTTCTCATCGATATCTCCGCCCCCGAAACCATCCGCACCTGGACCGCCGCCATGGAGGCCCACGCCTCGCAGATGCGGACGCGCAACTACGTCGAGTTGCAACTCGCCCGCGCCCGCGTGCATGGCCTGAATGCCGGTCTCGCCCACGCGCAACCCCTCTGGCCGAACGACCCGTTGGTCTTCTCTTCGCTGACCCCGCTCACCCGCTCCGCCTCCCGGTTTTGACATGACCGTTGATCGTCCCCTCTGCCTTTCATTCTTTGCGCCATTTGTGTTCGGTCTGGCTCAAACCCTTTCTGTGTCTTCAGTGAATTCCGTGGTTAACTTCGTCGATGTCTGACCGGCCACTCCGCATTGGCATCACCTGCCATCCCAGCGTGGGGGGCAGCGGGATTGTCGCCTCCGAACTGGGCGTGGAGCTGGCAAGCCGCGGACACGAGGTGCATTTCATCAGCCACGCGTCGCCCTTTCGACTCCCGGCCGGTGCCCGGGGCATCCATTTTCATCCGGTGCAGGTCAACGATTACGATCTGTTCAAGTACCCCGACTACACGCTGCCGCTCTCGGTCAAGATGGCGGAGATCAGCGTCGCCCACCGACTGGACGTGCTGCATGTCCACTATGCCGTGCCCCATGCCACCGCCGCCATGCTGGCGATGTCGATGCTTCCAGCCGCGCAACGTCCCCGGGTGATCGTCACGCTGCACGGCACCGATGTCATGTTGCTCGGCAGCGATGCGGGCTATGGGCCGGCCATCCGGCACGCCCTCGAACACGCCGACGGCGTCACCACCGTCTCCCAATTCCTGCGCAAAGAGATCAAGACCCACCTTGGCTATGACGGACCGGTGACGGTGATTCCCAATTTCTTTGCTCCGCAAAAGCCAACCCGTACCCGCGAGGCCGTCCGCGCCGAGCTCGGGGTCACCCCAGAGGAAACCCTGCTGCTGCACTCCTCCAATTTGCGTCCGGTCAAACGCATTGACCTGCTGTTGGAAACCGTGGCCCGGATTCAGCCGCACAGTTCATTCAAGCTGCTCATTTTGGCTGGCGGCGATTTTTCGCCCTTTGCCGCCAAGGTCGCCGAACTCGGTCTGGGCGACCGGATACTCGTCCGCGAAAAGGTCACGGCCATCGAAGATTACCTCAACGCCGCCGACCTCGGCCTGTTCACTTCCGAACTGGAAAGTTTTTGCCCCAGCATACTCGAGGCCATGACCTTTGGCTGCCCTAGCTGCCTTTGCCGTGGGCGGCATACCCGAGGTCGTGGAGTCTGGGAAAAACGGACTGCTCGTCCCGTTTGGCGATTCCGCCGCTCCTGGGCCCGCGGGAGGGAGTCACTCATCGCCGGCATCGATGTGCCGCAGACGATCTGTTTTGAAAGTCCCGCGCAAATAGGTGCCGATGTGCTGCAGAAGTTCTCTTACCCCTGTTATGCGAAGGCTGCGGTGTCGGTTTCAGGTGTGGGCATCTATCGTTGCGAAGATGAGGCTGAGCTTCTGCAGGCATTGCAGAGGTTTGACGACGACGTGCCAATTCAGTTGCAGGAAGAGGTGGTCACCGAGATCTTCCTCAATCTTTCAGTACCGGGTGATTGGCAAGGATGTGGTCCGCCTGGCAGCCAGCGAGCAGGTGCTCGAAGGTTTCATCCATCAGGGCAACCGCGTCCCCGCCAGCTTCGAGCCATGGAAAAGTGTCGATGTCATGGCGCACTGGTTGCGGGACCGCGGCATGAAAGGAATATTCGCTTTCGACGTGGCGGTGGTACAGACGGACCAGGGCCTGCGTTTCCCGGCTATCGAGTGCAACCCTGTTCAATGGCGCATCCTACCCGACAGTGATCGCGCAGAAACTGGATATCCCCGAATGGAGCGCGGTCACGATGCCCACCCGCCACAGGACGTTGGCGGATATTGATCTCAGTGGGGTCGAATTCGATATGAAGACCGGCAACGGCGTGGTCCTGGTGAACTGGGGTACGGTGCTGGAAGGCAAACTTCTGGTATTGTTCGCCGGATCGCGCAGCCGCCAGAATGCACTTATGCACGAACTCGCCAGGCGCCTTTGATCAGGCAGGCTGCCGAGCCGCGTCCTTGCAGCCTGGCCTGCCAGGAAATGCATAGGCGATATCTTTATGATTCAAGCAGGCAGCTACTCTCTGATGGTCCATGGCGGGGCCGGGGCGCTCGACAACGTCAAAGACGACAAGGTGGCCGTGCGCTATCTGGACAGTATCCGACGCACGTTGGAGCATGGCCGTGAGGTCATGGAGCTCGGCGGCTCTGCCTTGCAGGCAGTGGAGGCCTGCGCATCGCTGCTCGAGGACGACCCCGAGTTCAATGCCGGCTGCGGTTCCGTGCTCACCGAGCATGGCAAGGTCGAAATGGATGCGGGGATCATGGACGGGCGTGACCTGACGGCCGGTGCGGTGGCCTGCGTGGGGAACATCACCAACCCGGTGCAACTGGCACGCCTGGTGATGAGTGAGAGCGAGCACGTCATGTTGATTGCCGAGGGGGCCATGCGATTCGCCGATCACTGCGGGATCGAGCGCGCACCCGACAGTTATTTTTACACCAGGGATCGGGTCGAGCAGCTCGAACAGGCGCGCCTCAAGCACAAGATCATGCTCGACCACGACGACACCGAGGATGATTCCGAAGACCAGAAGTACGGCACCATCGGCGCGATTGCGCGTGATCCACAGGGTAATCTTGCAGCTGCGACATCCACTGGTGGCATTGTCAACAAACGCATGGGGAGGGTTGGAGACTCGCCGATTATCGGTGCCGGCGTCTATGCCGATAACGAGACCTGCGCAGTATCCGCGACTGGTTATGGCGAGGAATTCATGCGCTCGGTAATCTCGAAGACCATATCCGATTTCATCTATATGAAAGGGATGTACGCTACGGAGGCAACCGCTGCAGGTATCGAATACCTCAGGCGCAGGGTGAATGGCCGCGGCGGCGTCATCGTAATCGACAGGGATGGCAACTGCTCGGCCGGCTTTACAACCAAGAAGATGATTCACGGATGGATCGAACATGGCGGTGATACCGTCGTACGTTTTTAGCTATCCCTCCGCCCTCCACCGATTTTGCGCCTCAACCCAGGGAAAACCCCTGACGTCCCCACGTCCGATCTGCTCGATGTCTTCGCTGACAGCCCGCAGTGACCCCGGTGCGATGACTTGTCCTGGGTCAAATCCGTTTCGCTGCCGGCGTCGTACAGTCGGCAGTGGAGCTGTTTGGATTGCATGGATGCACGATCGACCCCGGTTCGAAGAGGTGCAGACTTGGTACCCAATGATGCAGATACAGAGCCGCAGGACGATGCCAAAGACGTGGCGTCACTCAGGGCCGCCTTGCGCGAGCAGCGCGAGTTGGCAATGGGATTGCGCGCCGAGCTGGCCGATTACCGCCTGCTGGTCGAAAACAGCAATGACCTCGTGGTCAAGGTCGATCTGAGGGGACGTTTCCTTTTCGTCAGCCCCAGTTACTGTTCGCTGTTCGGTTGCAGCAAAGACGAACTCCTGGGCAAGACCTTCATGCCGCTCGTGCATGAGGAGGACCGTTCCTCCACCGCGCGAGCGATGGAGGAATTGTTCACTCCCCCGCATACCAGTTACATGGAGCAGCGCGCCATGACCCCGTCGGGGTGGCGCTGGCTTGCCTGGTCCGACAAGGGGCTTTTAAACGATGCGGGCCAGGTGGTGGCGATCGTCGGGGTGGGGCGTGATATCACCGACCAAAAAGTGGCCGAACAGGCCCTGCGTGAGAATGAAGTCCGCTACCGGCAGCTGTTTGAGAACATGAGCGACGGCGTTGCCATCTACGAGGTCGTCGACGACGGAAAAGAGTTCGTTTTTCTCGAAATCAACCGTGCGGCGGAGAACATCCTGCGCATAGACCGGGCTGCGGTGATCGGACAGCGCGTCTGCAAGATGTTTCCGGGAATCGAGGATCTTGGCCTGGCCGAGGTGTTCCGACGTGTGTGGAAAACGGGTGAATCCGAATATCATCCCACCCGACATTACCGCGACAATCGCCTGGCGCTGTGGGTGGACAACTTCGTGCTGAAGCTGCCCCATGGCGAGATCGTCTCGATCTTTGAAGATCTGTCTGCACAGAAGAAGGCCGAGCAGCGCCTGAAGGAAAGCGAGAAACGCCTGCGTGATTCGCAGGCCTATGCACATGTTGGTTTCTGGGAACTTCGGCCCGACCGGCAGGGTACCGTCTGGTCGGATGAGATCTATCGGATCGCCGGCATCAGTCCTGACATCGAGGCAGGGCCGGATACGCTCAAGGAACTGGTTCATCCTGAAGATCTGCCCGGTGTCATGGAATCGCTGCAGCGCAGTCTGACGACCGGCAAAGAGCACCACATGGAATACCGCCTGCTTCGGCCAGACGGCGAGGAACGCTGGGTCGAATGCCGCGCGCGCCCCAGCCCAGGCGACGCCAGCAGGCCCGAGAAGCTTGTCGGCTTCCTGCAGGACATCACGGAGCGCAAATCGGTGGAACTGGCGCTCGCAAAAAGTGAAGAGCGTTTCGAGCTGGCGATGTTGGGCGCCAATGACGGCTTGTTCGACTGGAACCTGGAAAGCAACGAGATCTACTTCTCGCCGCGTTGGAAGTCGATGTTGGGATACGCGGACGACGAGTTGCCCAATACGCTTGAAACCTGGGAGGGTCTGATCGACCCCAACCAGCGCGGTGATGTGCTGGCGATCCTGAACGCGTATAAATCGGGTCAGCGTGACAAGTTCGAGATCGAATTCCAGATGCGCCACAGGGATGGCCGGCAGGTCGATATACTGGAGCGTGCGCACGTTCTGAAAAATGATAAGGGTGAAGCCATCCGTGTGGTCGGCACCCACGTGGATATATCGGCGCGAAAGCAGGCCGAGCAAGAGATTCAGCATCTTGCTTTCCATGACAGCCTCACCGGGCTGCCCAACCGCCTGCTGTTCAGCGAGACCCTCGACCAGGTGCTGGCCAACTACAAGCGCAATGGCCAGCAGTTCGCAGTACATGTTCTGGACCTCGACCATTTCAAGGAGGTCAACGACAACCTGGGACACCCGGTCGGTGATGGACTGCTGAAAGCGGTCGCACAGAGAATCTCTGATCTGGTGCGTGACAGCGATCTGTTTGCGAGGCTGGGCGGTGACGAATTCGCCCTGATCCAGCACGGTATCGAAGAACCGGGTGAGACTTCGGTGCTGGCGTCCAAGATCATCGCAGCGGTGGGTGAGGTCTTTCGTGTGGCGAACAATGTGATACATACGAGTGTGAGTATCGGCATCATGATCCCGCAGGGCCGGGATATCGACGGCACCCGTCTGATGAGCTATGCCGATGTTGCCATGTACAAGGCCAAGGAGGCCGGCCGCGGTACCTACGCGTTCTTCGAGGACGCCATGACAGATCAGTTGCGGCACGAGATGCATCTGTGCGATCAGCTCAGGGTCGCTGAGGGTGCCGGCGAGCTGTTCCTGCTTTATCAGCCCCAATATGCGCTTGAGAGCGGACAGCTGGTCGGTCTGGAGGCCCTGCTACGTTGGCGTCATCCCGAGCTGGGGGTGATCCTGCCGGCCCGGTTTCTGCCTGTCGCAGAGCGCCGGGGGTTGATCCGGCGCCTTTCCCTGTTTGCGCTGGAGCAAAGCTGTCTTCAGGCACGTGAGTGGTTGGACCGTGGCGCGCCTTTCCGGCGCATTGCGGTCAATCTATGCGCCGCCCAGGTCAGTGCCACAGATTTCTTCGATACGGTAGTTACCACCGTTGACTCTTTCGGGATCGATCCCGGCTATATCGAGTTCGAATTCACTGAAAACACGCTGATGGAATCGACGGAACCGGTTCGAGATGCGCTAAACGATCTCGCGGAAAGGGGGTTTCGGTTCGCGATCGACGATTTCGGAACCGGCTTCGCATCGTTTGCATATCTGCGGAAGTTTCATGCCGACAAGCTGAAGATCGGCCCTGAGTTCATCGGCAATATTGTTGGAGATTCGAATGACGCCGCGATCGTTGAATCGATCATCGGTCTAGGCAAATCACTCGGGATGGAGGCGGTCGCCGAAGGCGTGGAAAGCAAAGAACAGGCTCAAATGCTCGCGAGTTTCGGTTGTGATCTTGTTCAGGGTTTCCTCTACGCGGCACCTCAGCCTGCGGCGGATATCGAACCACTGCTTCTGGATGCCTCAACCGTCGACGGTTAGTCGGTGATAGCGGTCCTATCCGCATAATTCAAGTTTCTTTCAGGCGGCCGTTTCCCAGGCCAGAGGCAGGCCAGTGCCCTCCTTATCTAATTTATCCACGGTTTTAGGGATTCAGTTATGCAATTTTGGGCCAGCAGCATCCGCAACCGATTTTTGCTTTTCTTTGCTGGAGCGGGGGCACTGATACTCGTTGCTGTCGCCATCGGATACAGCGGGGTCTCCGCGTCGGTCGACGAGTTCCGCCGGGTTGCGCAACAGGAGCTCAACAACGAGCGCGTCGTTACCGGGATGGTCGGCGGGTTCAAGAAGCAGGTGCAGGAATGGAAAAATGTCCTGCTGCGCGGCTCTGACACCAAACAACGTGAGAAATACTGGGGCAAGTTCCAGAAAGAAGAGGCAAAAATCCAGACAACCGCGGAATCGCTGATCAACGTCATGCCTGCCTCAGAGGCGCGCAGTATGGTCGAGGAATTCCTGAAGTCCCATCGGGAGATGGGGGTTGTACAGGGCCGGGTTCAAGGCGTTCGTGGATGCCGGCTTCGACGCCGCGGCAGGCGACAAGGCAGTCAAAGGCATCGACAGGGCCCCGACCACGTTGCTCGAGAAGGCGGCAGCAACGATCGCACTGACGGCAAAAAGCGCAACCGACGCCGCGCTCGACCGGGCCGCGGCGTCTGCAATGACGGCGGTACTGGTCACCATAGCTGCCCTGCTGATAGGGGTGTTTGGGCTGATCTTCTCACTGAAGCGGTTCGTGCTTCAGCCCATGGGGGTGGTCGGCTCATCTCTGGATCGTCTGGCGGAGGGAGATTTTACGGTTGAGATCGAACTGGATCGGAAAGATGAGCTTGGCGACCTGGCGAACAGTGCCCGTCACATCCGTGATGATCTGGGAGAGCTACTGAGAAACATCGTTGTGATGGCCCACGAACTCGACCAGGCGGGTACGGGGTTGGCCAACCTGAGCGAGCAGAACCGCGAGCAGCTCAATGCCCAGCAGGACGGGACCTCGCAGGTTGCGACGGCCAGCGAAGAGCTGGCCGCGACCGCACAGGAGGTCGCCGGCAGTGCCGCCGGTGCGGCGGAGGCCGCCCACGCTGCACAGCAGTCGACGAAAAACGGCATGCTGGTGGTCGACCAGGCGATCGAATCGATCAACCTTCTGGAAACCGACGTGACCAAGGTCAACCAGGTCCTCACCGACCTGGAAGCACATAGCGGTGCCATCGGCAATGTCCTGAATGTCATCCGCGGGATAGCCGAGCAGACCAACCTGTTGGCATTGAATGCGGCCATCGAGGCTGCCCGGGCCGGCGAGCAGGGACGTGGTTTCGCAGTGGTGGCGGACGAGGTGCGTTCGCTCGCGCAGCGCACTCAGGAGTCGACCCAGGAGATCCAGCTCACGATAGAACAACTGCAGGAAGGCGCAGTGGCCGCGGTGCAGGCGATGGAACACGGCCAGGGGCGGGTCAGTGAAGGAGTGGCGCGTACGCTGGAGGTCGGTCAGTCGTTGCAGGATATCGCGGCCTCGGTCACAACGATCGTCGATATGAACACCCAGATCGCCACGGCAGCGGAAGAGCAGGGCGCCGTCGCGGGTGATGTCAGCCGCAACGTCAACGCCGTTGACGGTTCGAGTCAGGATCTGGTTGCGTCGGCCGAACGCGTGGCGGAGACCAGCCGCAACATTGCCGAGCTGTCGGCCCGGCTGGCAGAAGCCTCTGCGCGTTTTCAAGTTTGACGAAATCTCGACTGTGACTGGGCCCTGGGCCTGAGCGATAATCGCCCGGGTTTCGACGGGGTTCCGGGCTTAAATGAAGGGATTGCGGAAGCGCCTGGCGGGTGTTTTGAAACGCCTGCGGCGACTCATTGTTCTAACGTTGCTGCTGAGTTTGAGCGCTTCGCTGATCCTCGTGCTGTCGCTGCGCTGGTTGGATCCGCCATTCTCCTCGGTCATGTTGCAGCGTCTTGCCAGTGAAGGCGGGCCACAACGTCAGCAGTGGGTAGATGTCGAGCACACCGGGCCTTTTATGGCACTGGCCGTTGTGGCCGCCGAGGATCAGCGCTTTCCGCAACATCGTGGTTTTGATACCGAAGAGATCATTGCGGCGATCGAGCGACGACTGGATGGCGGTCGCCTGCGTGGGGCCAGCACGATCAGCCAGCAGGTCGCTCGTAATCTGTTCCTATGGCAGGGGCGCAGCTTTTTGCGCAAGGGGCTCGAGGTCTGGTTCACCGGACTGGTCGAGGCCCTGTGGCCCAAGCATCGCATCCTGGAGATGTATCTGAATTTTGCCGAGACGGGTGAACGCATGTTTGGCGTTGCTGCGGCCAGTAGATACTACTTCCGGGTAAAGCCGGATCGTCTGAGCAGCCAGCAGGCGGCCCTGATCGCCGCCGTTCTGCCCAATCCGGTGCTTTATCGTGTCGATGCACCGTCGGCACATGTGCGTCAGCGTCGCGACTGGATCCTGCAGCAGATGCAGAATCTGGGTGGTCCGGCATATCTCAGCGGAATACTTGGTGCTCCCTGAGTTGCGCTGTCCCTCCGCTACCCCTGTCGCGGGGTGACGGGGGAGGCTGATCAGGAATCGCCTTGCTGCAGATCAGCACCGGATGCCAGTCCGTCATTCAGGCGGTCCTTGACGGAAGTCACCGGCTCACTCCGATCCCGGTCGGTGGCGGCGGTTTTTTTTTCTTCTCTGGCTTTCTTTCCTCTTCTTCTTTTTTTTTCTCTCCGTTTCGTGTTCTTTTTTTTTTTCTCCGGTTCTTTTTTTTTTTTTTTTCTTTCTCTTTGCCTCAGTTGGCGGGGCTCTTGTCAAACCAGCAGGCAAACCAGCCGATCACGAACGGGCGGACCCTGGCGCGTACGCGGGGATCCATTTTGTCGTTGCGCAGGCATACGCAGACCCGGCTGCCGAGTTTCAGTAACAGAGATGTCCTGATGCCGTTTTTTAACACTGTGTCTGGTCCGCGGTTTCATTGATACTGCAGTCTATCAAATAAGCAATTGCTAATATATATTTATTTCTCCGCATTGAACGCTTCACGGGAGACTCTTCCGTCTCAGCTGCCATCAGGCGTCGTGCATATACGACGCAGTTGCGTCCGGCCTCTTTGGCCCTGTAAACGGCGTCGTCGGCGGCCTGCAGCAGGGCTTGGCCGGCGTCTCGGGGCGAGCTTTCGTCCCCCTCAGCCATAGCGGCCACACCGATCGATACCGTAATCTTTATCTGCTCACCGGTTTCCAGTGTGACGGGCTCTGCGGCAATGCCTTCACAGATTTCGCGTGCCAGGGTGTGCGCATTCCTGGCGTTGGTCTGGGGCAGCAGTACGGCGAACTCCTCACCACCGTAACGGGTCGGGAGATCGCTGCTCCTCAGGCGGGTGCGAAGCCGTTGCGCGAGGGTGGTCAGTACCTGATCGCCGGAGGCGTGCCCGTGAACGTCGTTGATCCGTTTGAAATGATCGGCATCCACAAACAGGCAGGATAATGGCTGCCTGTAGCGCTGGGCCCGGGTGACCTCCTGTTCGAGGCGGTGTTGCAGATGACGGCGGTTGTAAAGCCCGGTCAGGCTGTCAGTAAGGCCGGCCAGGTGCAGCTTTTCCCGGTTTACCCCGTTTTCCAGGCAGACTGCGGCCACACTGGCAAGGTGACCCAAAAAGTCGGTGGCCTGTTCGGTCTGGAAGCGTTGCCTGTCGCGGCTGCCCAGGCACAAGAGTCCCACCGGCCCATCGGTGCGGCGGAGCGGTAACAGTGCCACGCTGCCGCCAAGGCTACGCCCGAACAGCGCCCTGTGCTGTTGGTCGTTCCAGGGGCCCAGCCAGGGCGCATCCAGACCGTCGATAAGATCGCGGGTTGCGCCCATATCTGTGCAGAGAGCGATATTACGCATCAGCCCGGTGTCGGCGTTAATCTGGCTTGCCAGCAGGTCGCGAATGACGAAGCAGGGGTCGAGCAACAGCAGTCGGATGCCGTCCAGTCCAAAGGAACTGCGCATGCCCGTGGTCAGCCGCTCCAGAAGTTCGACCAGGTCGCCGGCGCTGAGCAGCAAGAGTTCCCTCTCTCGGGAACGCACCATCACCTTCTGGTTGTGTTCGGCGTCCAGATGCAGCCTGTGCAGCTGATCGCGCAGCATCCTGTTTTCCCCCTGCAGATCCGGTTCGCTGACAATGGTGGGGGGGTGCGGCTTCATCTCCGCTTTATCGACAACTTCTACCCATGCTTTAGATTCTTGTCGGTCGTGTCCCGAATGCCCTGCGACAGGGCTGTTCACCAGGCTCCGCGCAAAGGTATAGTCCTGGTTTCTAAACACGCAGATTCCAGGGAGGGAACCTGCGCTCACCAGGCTATAGCTATTGCATCTGGCTGCCCCTGCTGTTGCTGGGTTTTGCCGCCCGGGCCGATATCTACCGCTGCAGCGGCGAATTCGGCGAACCCTACTTCAGTCAACAGCCGTGCGGCGATGATTCGACCATTGCCATACGCCAGGCCCCCGCCGGCGAAGGCCCGGCCACGGGGCTTCGACCCAGTGAACGCGCATGGCTTGCCCGGCGCGACCGTGAAAGCAGGCGCGGCAAGGTGAAAAAGCGAAAGCCCCGGGTCACGCAGGCCGCAGCCAAAACCGCGGCTGCGACCCAGGCCTACCGGTGCCGGAGCAAGCGTCGTTCACTCGACGAGGTAAAGGCAAAACTGCGCCGTGGTTACAAACCCGCAAGCGGCGAAAGACTGCGCCGGCGCCGGCGCGCCTACGAGGACTATCTGGCGACCTTCTGCTCCTGAGTGGCATCCATCGGATCATCGAGTACCCGGCGCGCGCGAGAGCTCCAACGCAGGAAGTTGGGTTCGGTCAAATACCCGCGACTGCCGACGCAGTTGAGCACGTTGCGTAACCGGAAAAGGTGGACCACCGAGTCGACGCGGATGATTTCCCTGCCGTTCTCATCGAAGAAGATGATCGAGGGGGCATAAAAGATTCCCAACTCCCTGGCCCACTCACTGGCCGTGCTGGGCGTGCCGTCCGGCTTAACGACAGGGGTGTTCGAGTGGATGTCGAGCTGAACGCTCTCGAAGCGGTCGAACAGGTTCCGCATCGGCGCTCGCGCGCAGCGGCTGGCTGTGCAGTATGTCGCAGGCGTGACAGTCGCCCTGTTCGAAGAAAACCACCAGAGGCAACTCGGCGGGAAAATGCGAGCGGTCCAGATTGTAGGGCGGTGGTGAAAAAAGGCTTCCTCGACCAGGTCGCCGGGCTCGAAGCGTCATCGGGTCTTGTCGCCGCGTGCCATGTAGACCGTGAAACTGCTCGCGCAGGTAGTGCCCGTCGGCGACGTATTCCAGGGCGGCGCGGAACTGGTACGGGGGGTAGTAGCCGCGCAGGCGCAGCGCAATCCGGCCGTCGCCATCATAGAAAATCAGGAGGGTGTGAAATTGGTCCCGAGCTGCACCGCATATTCCCGCTCGGTCAGCAACTCGCCCGACGGCGTGGTTACCTCTTCGATGCTCCAGATGTCGATCGGCACGATGTCGAAGTGGCGGCGTGTGTAGTTGACGATGTCGGGGGGCCGGAAATTGACCTCCATGAGCATCTTGCAGTAGGCGCAGCGGTTCTGGCCGAAGTAGACCGCAATGATCCCTGCTTTGCCTGCATTCAAGGCCTCCTTCCAGGTCGTCGTCCAGGTCCAGGAAGCTGTTCTTGAACCACTCCGGATAGCTGCAGGAGGTCGTCCAGTGGGGTGTCGTCGAACTGGAAGGGGTCGAACTCGGCGGTCCTCGGAGACTGCGCCGGCAGGGGCGATTACCAGGGCGATACAGGCAAGCCAGGCTGGCGATCGTTAGCACGAGCCGCCGCCGGCTGCCGAAAACTCCTCACAGAAACCTGCCACCAGTCTACCGCTGTGATCGCCGAACACAAAAAAAACGGAGTTCAGTAGGGAATCCTTGGTGTTATAGCGCAACGGCTCCAGTTGTGTGTCGGTCACCAGCCCGCCGGCGGCCTCCACCACGGCCTGCGCGGCCGCAGTGTCCCACTCGGATGTCGGGCCCAGGCGCGGGTAGATATCGGCAATGCCCTCGGCCACCAGGCAAAGCTTGAGCGAGCTTCCCATGCTGACGATCTCGTGCTCTCCAAGCCGTTCGAGAAAGCGCTGCAGGCTGTCTCCGGCATGCGAGCGGCTGCCTGCTACCTGGGCAATGGCCTGGCGCTTCTGGCGCACCCGGATAGGCGTGGTCTCCCCCGACGCATCGACCTTCCAGGCGCCCTGACCGGACCGACCGACATAACTGACCCCGGTGACCGGGACATGCACGACGCCGACCACCGGGCGCCCGTCCACGATCAGGGCGATGTTCACCGTGAATTCACCGTTGCGTTTGACGAATTCGCGGGTGCCGTCCAGGGGGTCGATCAGCCAGTAGCGCTGCCATTGACCACGGGTCGAGTAGGGGATGTCCGCCCCTTCCTCCGAGAGTATCGGGGTATCCGGTTCCAGCTCCCCAAGGCGCTGTACAATGATCTGGTGGGACGCGAGGTCCGCGGCAGTCAGCGGCGAGCTGTCGCCTTTGTGCTGCACCGAAAAGTCCTGATGATAGACTTCCAGGATGGCCTGGCCGGCCGCCCTGGCGATGTCGAGCAACTCCTGCGCCTGATTGTCCATGGACTACCCCGGTTGATGAATTGTGGCAACGGCCGGACCGCGTGTAGGCGATCAATCATACAAAAAACCCCGGACCGGTGGGGTGGGGAATAGGCGTGTTTGACTGGAGGGGGACCTCCAATAATTCCGGGCAGATCAGATTGGTGATCAAAAAGGCTCGGATCAAGGCGCAAATCGCGCGTAATAGCTGGCTATTGCGAAGATTCGCAACGCAGAGCCGAGATTTTTTGGCGCCAAGATGACTGATCGTGAATTGTTAGAGGTCCCCTGGAGTCGCATAGATACTGTCCTGCTGGATATGGACGGCACCCTGCTGGACCTGCATTTTGACAACCATTTCTGGCTTGAATATGTGCCGCAGCGATACGCGGTTGCACGGGGTATCTCAGAGGCCGCGGCGAGAAAGGAGTTGATGGCCCGCTATCAGGATATCCAGGGAACCCTGGACTGGTACTGCGTGGATCACTGGACCCGCCAGCTGGGTCTGGATATCGCTCTGCTGAAGGAAGAGGTCGACCATCTGATCAGTGTTCACCCGCACGTGACCGACTTCCTGGACCTGCTCCAGCGCGCCGGAAAAAGCCGTGTACTGGTTACCAACGCGCATCAGAAGTCTCTGGACCTCAAGATGCGTCGCACACAGCTGCGGCGATCGTCTCGATGATGTTGTGTGCGCACACGATCTTGGGCTGCCCAAGGAGGATCCGGGGTTCTGGTCGAGGCTGCAGCAGCAGACCGCCTTCGATCCGGCGCGGACCCTGTTCGTCGATGACAGTCTTGCCGTGCTGCGTTCCGCAAACAGCTATGGAATTAAATATCTGCTTACGATCCTGCTTCCCGATTCGCGCCAGGCGGAGCGCCGGGTTGAGGAATTTCGCGCCGTACGCAGTTTCGAGGCCGTCCTGCCGGGGCTGCGCGAATCAATCTGAGCACGCGGTCTCAGGCCGTCGGCATGCCGACCAGATAGCCTTGAATGTAGTCACACCCCTCGGTCTTCAGAAAGCCGCGTTGTGCCTCGGTCTCGACGCCTTCGGCAACCACCTTCATGTCCAGGGCATGTGCCAGACGGATGATTGCCTGGATGAGTTTTTCGTCTTTGCGATCGCTGCCGACCCCTGTAACGAACGACTGATCGATCTTGATGTAATCGAAAGGAAAACGTCGCAGGTGGCTCAGTGAGGCCTGGCCGGAGCCGAAGTCGTCAAGTGCAATTTTTACCCCGCGACGTTTAAGTTCGTGCAGCACGCGGGCGGCCGCCTTGAGGTCCGTCTCCAGGGTATCCTCGGTGATCTCCAGGATCAGCTGATCGGGTATCAGACGGCCCTCGTCCAGGCGCTCGAACAGGCGTTGAGCGAAATCCTGGTCATGCAGCAGACGCGCACTCAGATTGATCGAGACGACTGCGTCCGGCGTGGGGCGCCTGGCCTGGATGCGGTCGAGTGCCCAGTCGCTGATGGTACTGCACAGGCCGGTGTCCGCCAGTGCGTCCATGAACGAGGCTGGGCGTAGCATGCCCTGTTCTTCATGTGGCCAGCGCAGCAGGGATTCGTAACAATGCACACGATCGTCGTCGGCCGAGAGAACGGGCTGAAAATGGAGTTCAAGCCTGTGTTCGCGTACCGCCTCACGCAACTCGTTTTCCAGGAGGTGCTGCGCAGCGGCATCTGCGATCAGTTCCTCTGTCACATAGCGGAAACTGGAACCTTCTTCCTGCTTGGCCGCATACATGGCTGCATCTGCCTGCTGCATCAGCCGGTCCGGATCGACGCTGTCGTCGGGCGCAACCGCGATCCCCATTGAAGCGCCACTGTAAAATATTCGGCCTCCAAATTCGTAAGGTCGCTGAATGGCACCCAGTGCCTTGGCTGCCAGCCGGCTCATCTCTTCGCGGTCGTGGAGGTGTTCCAGCAGCACCGCGAATTCGTCGCCGCCGAGGCGCGCGACCAGGTCATCCTGGCGGAACACCTTCAACAGACGCCCGCTGATCTCAACCAGAACCTGATCGCCGGCACCGTGCCCGTAGCTGTCATTGACCTGCTTGAACCGATCCAGGTCCATGAAAAGCAAGCCAACCAGCGTGTCATTTTCGCGCGCGTGCTCGATCGCCTCCGCCAGGTGGCGGCGGAACAACCTCCGGTTTGGCAGGCCGGTCAGCGCATCGTGGTGGGCCAGGTGACCGAGTTTCCGTCGGCACTCGAGCAATTGCGCTTGCAGTTTCGCGACAGTGGCTTCGGATTTTCCTTTTTTGTTTTGTTTTTGGCCATCGTTGTGAGTGCACGGTTTCTACCGTGTCCTGAATCAGCCGTCCCAGCGCCTGAACCGTCCCAGCGCTTGAAGCGCTTGCGGCAATAGGCGAGGAGTTCGGCATAATTGCGAAAATGATGGCTGAAGTGGTTCTCGGCCGGCTCGTCGAATTCGCACCAGTCGTTCTTGTAGTCACGGCACACCTGGGGCCGCTGTTCGTAGATTCCGCAGGCTCCACCCGGCTGCAGGTGTTCGCAGCGCCCGCGGATCAGCAGATACCAGCCGCTGCTGTCACGGTAGACCTCCACGTCTTCGTGCGAGATCTGCCACAAGACGTGGTCGAAGTCGGCCTTGGAGCGCAGCGGCCCGAGGGCCTCGGTGGTATAGGTGCAGCAGGTGGAACCCAGACAGCGGCTGCATTTGTTCGCCGCCGGGACAACTGTCTCACTCATGCCGGCGTTGAGCCGCCGCCTTCCGGTTTGCGTCTGCGGCGTCTCGATGGCTGGCCGCTACCGTGTGACTTGCCGCCACCCGGTCTTCCCCCCTGGCGCTGGTTGCGGCCTCCACTGTCGCGGCGCTCAAGCCGGTCGCCTTTCTGGATGCGCACGCGGCTGCGCGGGTCCACGTCGGCCAAGAGTTCGGGGGTCACCTGTTGCACGGCAATCTTGTGCCCGATGAACTTTTCTATGTCAGGGAAAGAAAAGGCATAGGTCTCGCAGGCGAAAGATATGGCCTCACCCGAGGCGCCTGCACGTGCGGTGCGGCCGATACGATGAACGTAGTCTTCAGCCTCATCGGGCAGGTCATAGTTGATGATGTGGGTCACGGCCTCGATGTGCAGCCCGCGTGCGGCGACGTCTGTGGCGACCAGCACCGATACCTCGCCGCCGGAAAAACGTTTGAGCAGGCTCATGCGCTTTTTCTGCGGCACGTCGCCTGAAAGGATCGCTGCCTTGTGTCCGTTGCCTTCGAGATAGCCCCAGACCTTGTCGGCCTCACGCTTGGTGTTGATGAAAACGATGACGCGTGCGTCCTCGAGTTTATTCATCAGGCCGATCAGCAGTGGAATCTTTTCGTCGTTGGCCACCATGTAGGCCGTTTCGTTCACGCGGTCGGCCGTGATCTGTTCTGATTCCACGACAACCTTCTCCGGGTTGTTCATGTGTTCGTACGCGAGCTCTGTCACGCGATAGGACAGGGTTGCGGAAAACAGCATGCCCTGACGATTTTCCGGATCAGGGCAGCGCCTGAGCAGGTAGCGGATGTCCTTGATGAAACCAAGGTCGAACATCCGGTCTGCCTCATCCAGAACCAGGGTCTGGATGGCGCGCAGGTCGAACACGTGCTGCTTGAAGTAGTCGATGATGCGGCCTGGCGTGCCTATCAGGATGTCGACCCCGTCCTCTATCGCCTTGCGCTGGGTGTCGTAGCCCGTACCGCCATAGGCAACGCGTACCTTCAGTCCGGTATGGCCGGCCAAAACGCAGGCGTCGTCGTAGATCTGTATCGCCAGCTCACGGGTCGGTGCCAGCATCAGGGACCGCGGCTGGTTGGGCCGGCGTGAAACCTCGGCGGGTTCCTGGTCCAGCAGGTGCAGCGTCGAGAGCAGGAAGGCGGCGGTTTTTCCCGTACCCGTCTGTGCCTGGCCCGCGAGGTCGCGTCCATCCAGCCCGATCGGCAGTGTTTGCGCCTGGATTGGGGTGCAGTACTCGAAACCTGCGTCCTGAATGCCGCGCATGATGGCTTCGGAAAAAGGGAAACTGTCAAACCGGATCTTAGTTAGGTGTTTTTCGCTCATGACGCGCAAGCATACCCGAAATCCTACTCCCCGGAGCGCTAAGGGCTTGAATTAAGCGGGCCGATCGGCTGAAATGCCCCTATCCGCGAAAAGGTAACGGCCCAGGAAAGATACAGCCGGCCCCTCCCACGCTATAGGCAGCCAGACAGGATGCCTTAGCCCCTGAATTCCGAAACTATCTGGAGACAGTCAGTGAGTGACAAGATCGTTCATGTAACGGACGACAATTTTGAAAGCGAGGTATTGCAATCGTCGGAACCCGTCCTGGTGGATTACTGGGCCGAGTGGTGTGGCCCGTGCAAGATGATTGCGCCCGTTCTGGATGAGATCTGCAATGAGTATGAGGGCCGCGTGAAAATCGCGAAGCTGAATATCGACGACAATCCGAACACGCCGCCGCGCTACGGTATACGAGGTATCCCCACGCTTATGTTGTTTAAGGGTGGCGAGGTGGAGGCGACCAAAGTTGGCGCAGTGTCGAAATCGCAGTTGACGGCCTTTATCGATAGCAACCTCTGAATAGCCGCGCGGCGCCCCCGAGACGGTGCCGCGCTATTTTGATGCTGGACGCACGCCAAACGCGTGCTAAACTCCTGAACAAGTGCCTTCCCGGCCCTTCTTCCTTCTTATTTTTCAAGCAGAATGGGCGCCTTCGTGCCTTTCCCCCGAATGATTCCGACAGAACTACCGTGTTCCCAAGGCTGGACATGAACCTAACCGAACTGAAGAAAATGCCCGTGCCCGAGCTCAACGAGCTCGCGCAGTCCATGAACATCGAGGGCGTGGCACGCTCACGCAAGCAGGACCTGATCTTTGCGATCCTCAAGGCCCACGCCAAGAAAGGCGAGGACATCTATGGCGATGGTGTGCTCGAGATCCTGTCTGACGGCTTCGGTTTCCTGCGATCCGAAGATTCCTCATATCTTGCCGGGCCTGACGACATCTATGTTTCACCGAGCCAGATCAGGCGCTTCAGCCTGCGCACCGGTGACACCATCTCGGGCAAGATCCGGCCGCCTAAGGACAATGAGCGTTATTTCGCCATGCTCAAGGTCGACGAGATCAACTTCGACCGGCCCGAGAACGCCAAGAACAAGATTCTGTTCGAGAATTTCACCCCGCTGTTCGCGAACAAGAAGTTCCATCTCGAGATGGGCAACGGCAGCACCGAGGACATCACAGCGCGCACGATTGAGCTGTGTGCGCCGATCGGCAAGGGCCAGCGCGGCCTGATCGTCTCGCCGCCCAAGGCCGGCAAGACGATGCTGATGCAGAATATCGCGCAGTCGATCGCGACCAATCACCCTGAGAGCCACCTGATCGTGCTGCTGATCGATGAGCGCCCTGAAGAGGTGACCGAGATGAAGCGCTCGGTGCGTGCCGAGGTCATATCATCGACCTTCGACGAACCTGCCGCGCGTCACGTCCAGGTGGCCGAGATGGTGATCGAGAAGGCCAAGCGCCTGGTCGAGCACAAGAAGGATGTGGTCATCCTGCTCGATTCCATCACCCGCCTGGCGCGCGCCTACAACACCGTGATGCCGTCCTCCGGCAAGGTGTTGACCGGTGGTGTGGACGCCAATGCGCTGCAGAAACCCAAGCGTTTCTTCGGTGCGGCGCGTAACGTCGAGGAGGGTGGATCGCTGACCATCCTCGCCACCGCCCTGGTCGAGACCGGCTCGCGCATGGACGATGTGATCTACGAGGAGTTCAAGGGCACCGGCAACATGGAGGTTCATCTGGACCGTCGTATCGCCGAAAAACGTATCTTCCCGGCGATCAATATCAACCGCTCGGGTACGCGCCGCGAAGAACTGCTGATGCCCGAGAAGGAACTGCAGAAGATGTGGATTCTGCGCAAGATTCTGCACCCCATGGACGAGTTGGCGGCGATGGAGTTCCTGTACGACAAGCTGAAGTCGACCACGACCAACCAGGAGTTCTTCGACTCCATGAAGTCCAAGGCCTGATTGTAGAAGAGCCCGAGTGGGGAACGCAGAGGGCGCAAAGGAGCGCAGAGATCGCAGAGGATCTTCTGCGATAGGGTGTCAACTCAGCACGTAGGGTTCGAACGCCATCTCCAATGCCGCCTTGTCGGGCAGAGCGTAATGCTCGCCTGACCCCAGTTGGAAACGCAGAGGACACACCATGCTCAGAAAACGCAAAGTTGGTTGCCGCGATCCGATGATCCGCTGTGGCACGTTTGCGTGGATCCTTTTGAACGGTCCGACGGGTGTTTCCTCCGCGTACTCTGCGTTCCTGATTGAGTTGTGCCTCGGAACCCGGCAATAACCACAGCCATGATCCTCGCCGCCGGGCGTGGCGAGCGCATGCGTCCGCTCACCGACCATAAGCCGAAGCCACTGCTGCCCGTATTGGGCAAGCCGTTGATCGTATGGCACATAGAACGTCTTGCCGCGGTTGGCATCCGTGATCTGGTGATCAACCATGCGCATCTCGGTGAGCAGATCGAGGATGCGTTGGGTGACGGCTCGGCCTGGGGTGTCAGCATCCGATACTCTGCCGAGGGTGAGGGCCGCGCACTGGAGACCGGTGGCGGCATCTTCCACGCCCTGCCTCTGCTGGGAGACGGACCGTTTCTGGTGATCAACGCCGATGTCTGGAGCGACATCGATCTTGTACGGCTCGATTTGCCCGGCGGCGCACTGGCGAACCTGATCATGGTCGACAACCCCCCGCATCATCCCGAGGGGGACTTTCGCCTTGCCGGGGGGCTGCTGCATGCCGAAGGCCAGCCAAGGCTGACATTCAGCGGCATAGGTGCCTATTCTCCGGCCCTGTTTGCCGGTTGTGAGGCCATGCCCTTCCCTCTGGCGCCGCTGCTGCGTAAGCGATGCGGGACGCAGGGGTAAGCGGTGAGCATCACCGCGGTCGCTGGATGGATATCGGCACACCGCAGCGCCTGCTGGAGCTCGAACAGCTGCTCGTCGCGCAAGGTCAGTGATACCGGCACTACCCGGCGTGATTTTGTATAAATACCGCATCCTTCGGGTGACAGGCAGGTTACTCTTAGCCCTATGGGACAGGAGATTGCCGACAGCGAGTTCGATGAATCGGCCTTCGTCGAGTTTCGACGCCGTCTCGACGCCGAAACGGCGCTGCTGAAGAATTGGCTGGCGCAGGGGCGCCTGCGTTCCCGGCAACGCTGTTTCGGGTTCGAGATCGAGGGCTGGCTGATCGACGCCCAGGCGCGCCCGGTCGCGCGCAATCAGGAATTTCTCGCTGCGCTCGGGGACCCCATGGTCGTCCCCGAGCTTGCGCTGTTCAACTTCGAGATCAATTCGGACCCCGTGAATCTCGCGCCTGGTGCGCTCGACAAGACCCACGACGCCCTGCTGGCACGTTGGCGGCATTGCGAGGAGGCAGCGGGCGGCCTGGGGCTGCGTCCACTGATGACCGGGATCCTGCCGACGGTGCGCAGCTGCGATCTGTCGCTTGCCCGGATGTCCCCGCTGCAGCGCTACCGGGCGATCAATGATCAGGTGTTCCGGTTGCGCCGGGGCAAGCCGATCGTACTGGATATCGAAGGGGTTGAGCACCTCACGCATGAGCACGATGATGTGATGCTCGAGGCCGGAACGACCTCGTTACAGATCCATGTCCTGGTCGACGCCGCCGAGGCCGCGCGGGCATTCAATGTCTGTAAGATGATTTCGGCGGTGACCGTCGGGGTTGCGGCAAATTCGCCCTTCCTGTTTGGTCGCCAGCTCTGGCAGGAAACGCGCGTGCCGCTGTTCGAGCAGGCCGTGGCGGTGGGTGCGACGGAATACAGCAAGCGGGTGACCTTTGGTGTCGCGTATGCGCAAGCGAGTATCATGGAATGTTTCGAGGCGAATCGGACCTGGTACCCGGTAATCCTGCCTGACCTGATGGATGTTGCTCCCGAGCAGTTGGCACACCTGAGACTGCATAATGGCACCATCTGGCGCTGGAACCGTCCGCTGATCGGGTTCAGCGCGGAAGGTGAGCCACATTGCCGAATCGAACATCGGGTCGTGTCCGCCGGCCCGACCCCGAACGATGCGATTGCCAATACGGCCCTGTTCCTCGGTCTGTTCGAGGCCCTGATGCGTTCGCCGGAGTCGTTGGAGTCCCTGCTGCCGTTCGCGGTGGCCCGTGACAATTTTTACGCAGCCGCCAGGTACGGCCTGGCGGCAAATGTACGCTGGATGAATGACAGGACGGGCAGCCTGGCCGAACTGCTGAGGTCTGAGCTGCTTGGCACTGCCGCCCACGGCTTGGAGCTGGCCGGACTCGAATCGGCGGAGATTGACGGCTGGCTCGGCGTCATCCGTGGTCGGGTCGAAAACCGGATGACCGGAGCCGACTGGCAGGTCGCCTGGACGCAGCGGCACGGCCGAGATTTTTCCGCCCTGGTGGATACCTATGCTGAACGACAGGCGAGCAATACACCTGTCCATGAATGGAGCTTGAAGTGAGCGAGTTGTTACGCGAATTGGATGAGATGCCCCTTTCCCTGTTGGAAACCGCGGCCGATGGTCTGCACGATGTGCTCGGAGGGCCGACGCTTTTCCACCTGGAGGGGCACCGCGAGCCGGCACTATTCGTCTGCGTATTGATGCACGGCAATGAAACCAGCGGCTGGGACGCGATCAGAAAGGTATTGCTCGATCACCTCGACAATGACGGGCTGCGCCTGCCGCGCTCGCTGAGTCTGTTCATCGGTAACACGGCGGCGGCTCAGCTGGGTGTAAGACACCTGCCTGATCAGCCGGATTACAACCGTGTCTGGCCCGGGAGTGAGACCCATGGCACGCCTGAGCACGAGCTGATGAAGAGCGTCATGGACAGCATGACGGATCGCGAGATCTTCGCGTCGATCGATCTGCACAATAACACCGGGCTCAATCCGCACTATGCCTGCGTCAATGTCCTGGAGCATCAGTCGCTACACCTCGCTGCGCTGTTCGGGCGCACGGTTGTGTATTTCGTGCGACCACGCGGCGTGGCTTCGATGGCAATGGCGGCGCTCGGGCCGTCGGTGACCCTGGAATGCGGCAAGGTGGGGCAGGAGCATGGCGTCGAGCATGCGACCGACTATCTGCGTGCCTGCCTGCATCTTTCCGCTATCCCTTCACATGCCGTGCCGAGCCATGATATCGATCTCTACCATACGGTGGCCGTGGTACGCGTCCCGCCCGAGCGGCCTTTTACATTTGGCGACCAGGGTGGCGCGATCCGTTTTCCAAGGGATCTGGACAAGATGAACTTCCGTGAGCTCCCGGTGGGCAGCCTGATCGCCGAGTGCCCTTCGGAACCGGATCTGCCTCTGGATGTGCGCGATGAGCAGGACAGGCAGGTGGCGGAACAATATTTCGTCCTCGATGAGGGACGACTTGTCACACGGGTGCCGGTCATGCCTTCGATGCTCACATGCGATCCCGAGGTGATCCGGCAGGATTGCCTGTGTTACCTGATGGAGCGATACAACCACCATCTCGCTGACGCAGGCTGAGGGTCAGAGTCGGAAGAGCTTAAGGTATGCCCTTCACTGTTGTGCACAAAGGCATGGTGCCGATCGTCGTCGATATCGAGGCCTCCGGGTTTGGGCGAGGCAGTTACCCGCTGGAGATCGGTCTGGTCCTCCCGGATGGATCACGACATTGTTTTTTGATTGCACCGGCGCGCGACTGGACCCACTGGGACGAAGCGGCCGAGAAGCTGCATGGGATCAGCCGCGCCTTGTTGGCGAGTCATGGGCGGCCATTGCAAGACGTCGCCTGGCGGTTGAACGAATTGCTGCGCAACAAGACCGCATACAGCGACGCCTGGTCGTTCGACCTGTCGTGGATGGGTAAGTTGTTCGATGCCGCCAATATGCACCAGGCCTTCCGGATTGCCGCGCTCACCGAATTGCTGGATGAAGATCAGCTCGATCGCTGGAATACAGTCAAACAGAAGGTCACTGAGGAGCTGGGATTGCGACGTCACCGGGCAAGCGGTGATGCGCGTATTCTTCAGGAGACCTGGCGCAGGTTGCGCGAGGGCGAGCATAAATAATCAATTTCGCGTTGTCAGTCGCCGCCTGCTTGAGCTGCTATTGACTGCCAGGCGCAGAAGATGCAGTTCTTTCCCGCTCTGGCAATGGGACCAAGCCCTGATCGATCAGATAACCTTCAGGCCCTGAAGCCTCCGCAGAGACAACGGAGTCGATGAATCTATCCAGCCCCCGTACCAGCTTTGCATGTTGCGGCTTGACGTACAGGTACAGCGGCCGGCTCAGTGGATAGATCCCGACTCAATCAGTTCAAAAAGAGGCTCTATGCCGTCGATGCTCGCAGCCTGCAAGCGGTCCCGGTTTCTGTCCAGGAAGCTGTAACCAAAAACCCCAACAGGCCGGAATCTCCCTTGATGAGCTTGCGTACGAGGCGTGCGTCGTTTTCACCGGCATTTACGAAGGCGCCGTCTTCACGCAGGGCGTGACAGCGCTGCCGGAACTGCGTCGGGTCGCTGCGGTACAGGGCGCGCAGCAGGGGCTCCCCCATGCAGGCATCCTCCAGGAGGCGCTCGGCAAAGATATCGCGGGTTCCGGAGGTCGGCGGTGGCCCGAGGACCCTGATGGCGTATGTCCGGTAATGCGGGATTGAGATCCTGCCAGTTCCGATATGGGTTGGGGACCAGTCGTCCAGGGTCGGCGGGCGATGGCACCTCGCGTGCCAGCGCCAGGTAAATAACGCGTTTTGTCAGGCTGAACCCAGGTGCATCTTTGTTGTTTGCGATCACGATACCGTCGTAGCCAATCTTGATCTCACGGATATCGTTGACGCCGTTTCTGGCGCACTGTGCGCGTTCGCTGGCCTTCATGGCGCGCGAGGCCATCGCAATATCCGGTGTTGCCAGCCCGAGACCGTGACAAAACAGTTTGAGTCCGCCTCCGCTGCCGGTGGATTCGACCACCGGGCTGCTTAATCCCGGTTCTCTGCCAAAGCGCTCGGCTGCGGAGGCGATGATGGGATAGGCGGTTGACGAGCCGACGATCAGGATATGTTGTCGCTGAGCCAGCGCGGCAAGGGATGAGCCCAGGCTCAACATCAAAGATACAGCTGTGGCTAGCAGGAACAGGGGTTTGGGGGTGTGTCGCATCGTCAGGGCAGCATGAAACCGCGAATGGTGGAGGATAACATGGCCGCGAGTAGTCGCGAGGCGGGTAACATGATGCAATCTTCAACAAGGGCGAATGCGTTACCAGTTCGGTCTTGTAGGTTTTCTGCAGACCTTTGCGTTCCTTAGAGCTGTCTCAGCAAGCGTGCTTTCCCGGCATCGCCGGACCGACTTGGGTTTCAGGAGTCGTAATCGGCGCGCATCAGTGGTTTTAGTTGGTCATAATTTTTGTAATGCCATAAGCGCATCTGCTTGTAGGGGTTGATGCTTTGGCTCCACAGTTCATCGTCTTTGAGGATAGCGCAGGCAGTCTGCTGGTAAGTGCTGTTGAGGTCGGGGTCGCTGATGTAATCGCTGCCGCCGAAACAGCAGGTTTCATACAGGTGCGCGAGATCCGGCCGAACGGCGCTGTGTTCGTGGCCCAGCCAGTGGACGATTTCATGAAAGATGAGGCCCGGTCGATTCTTGTAGCGGTGAAGACCGGCTGGGCGCAGCGGCTGGCCATTGCGGTGTTCGACGATCTGAGCCTCTTCCAGGTGGAAGAAGTTTCGGTACGTCTCGTCGTCAAACCGACGGCTTAGAAGCCCGCCGAGCCGATAGGTATCGAAGACCACGCCCGGATGCCTGACCTTGCTCAGCTGCGGATAGAGGGCATCATCGATGCGCGTCCCTAGCGGACTGGTGGCAACGGCGGTGGCGAAAATGGCGTCTTCGACGCAATGGAAGGTCTTCTGCTGCGAGGACTCGAACAGTGTCAGTAGCCGATGTGCCTGATACTCGTGGTACGGATGCAGTTTTCCTTGGGGTCCCTGGCCGATCAGGCACTGCAGGCCGCTGCGCAGGCCTTCGCGAAGGTCGGCGAGCAAAATCCGCGCGGCCTGCCTGGGTCTGACGGGTTCATTGTAAGGGTAGGCGCCGCACTGTCTGAAGTGCAGGCCAAGGGCAGGGAGGTGGGTTTCCTTGCCCGATTCAGAGACGGTCAGTTCGCCATGCTCCAAAGTTTTCACGAGTTCCGCGGTCCGGTCATTCAGCGGTTGCAACGGCTCTGCTGACAGCGGATGAACTGCTGACAAACACAGAACGCCCAGCCAGCAAAGTCCTTGGAATCGTGACGACATGGCTTCCCCCGCGCAGCCGGGTCGCGCGCCCAGGATTTAATGACAGACGCGTGACAGTCTTCTTTCGAGTTTAGTCGAAGCGGGCGTTTTGTATATACAATGTGACGCAGGGCCCGCCAGGGCCGCTCCGGGGGGAGACGGATCAGCGGTAGTTCAGCCCGTACCAGACCAGGCCTGCCATCTCGTGCAGCATCAGGTAACTGCGGCCGAGGACTCCGGGGTGCGGCAGCCAGTCGGTGATCTCGCCGGGTTCCTGCAGCTCGGGTGGCACGTGTCTGAACGCGAAGGGGGCGGGGACGGCATCGATGCGCGCGTCGCGTGCGCTGAGCATGGCGCGCGGCATGTGGAACGCATGGGTGACCAGCAGCACCCGGTCGATTCCCAGCGATTGCAGTTGTTCCGCGCTGGCTTTCGCGTTTTCCCGGGTGTCGCGACTGTGACTCTCGAGAGCCAGAGGGGTGACGCCCGCCTGTTGCCGCAGCCATTCGCCCCCCAGCTGCGCGAGCGATGGCCCATCGGCTTCCGCGCCGCCGCCGCTGAGAATGATCGGCAGGCCGGTTTTTCTGTGCAGTCTGAGGGCATAGTCGACACGCTCAAGACTCATTGGTCCCAGCGCGTCGGCACCGCCCAGTTCGGGGTTATGCCTGCGTGTGTCGGCGAGAAAGACCAGGATGGCATTGGCCCTGCTGTTGCGCAGCTGGGTGGGGGTCAGTGCCGGTACGGTCTCGAGCTGACTGGCCAGCAGGTCGAGTACGACCGGTGTGGACAGGGCGTAAAAGGCGAGTAGCGCGATCAGGATGAGCAAGCGGCCGAAGAAGCGTCGGGCAAAGATCCAGCCAATCAGCAGCAATAGCAGCAGACTGCCAGGGGGCAAAAGGACCAGTTTCAGGATTGCCCGGGTACCAACGTCTATGTCCATCAGCCTGCAACTCCTACTAGCCGGTTGATCTAGCTCCCCAACACCGGGTTGGCCTGCAGATCGGCATGATATGAGGATCTTACCATCGGGCCGCTGGCGACATTGGAGAAACCCATACGTTCGCCCAGCACGCGCAGTTCGTCAAATTCTCCGGGCGTGACGAAACGGTCGACCGGCAGGTGGTCCCGGGTCGGTTGCAGGTACTGGCCCAGGGTCAGCATCTCGCAGTCGTGATCGCGCAGGTCCTGCATCACCTGTTCGACCTCCGCGCGGGTCTCGCCCAGGCCCAGCATGATGCCCGATTTGGTCGGGACGGCCGGGTGCTGTGCCTTGAACTGTTTCAGCAGGTCGAGCGACCACTGGTAGTCGGCGCCCGGGCGCGCCTGGCGATAAAGGCGCGGCACGGTCTCGAGATTGTGGTTGAACACGTCCGGTGGGTTGTCCGCGAATTGTTCGAGGGCGACCTGCATGCGGCCGCGGAAATCCGGCACCAGGATCTCGATCGCGGTATCCGGGGTGAGCCTGCGTACGGCGTCGACACAGGCCGCAAAATGGCCGGCACCGCCGTCACGCAGGTCATCACGGTCGACCGAGGTGATGACGACATAGCGCAGCGACATCTCGGCGATGGCCTCCGCCAGCTGGCGCGGTTCGTCGGCGTCCAACGCAAGCGGCTTGCCATGTGCGACATCGCAGAAAGGGCAGCGGCGGGTACAGATGTCGCCCATGATCATGAAGGTCGCGGTGCCATGACTGAAGCACTCGCCCAGATTGGGGCACTGCGCCTCTTCACACACCGAACTGAGCTGGCGCTGGCGCAGGATCTGCTTGATTCGAGTGACCCCGGGGCCACTCGGTACCTTGGCCCGGATCCAGCTCGGTTTGCGTTTCACCTCGGTGGTGGGCTGGATCTTGACCGGAATCCGGCTGACCTTGTCGTGGCCGCGCTGGTGTGTCTCGGGTTGGCTGCGCGAGGGCGCATTGTCGTTTTTTTCAGGCATGGCGGCGGCTGTCGAGTCTTGGTCGTGGGATTGTAGCGGGTTTTGTCTGCTCCAAGACCCGCTGTGTGCCGGGGATACCTGGACCGGGTTTGCAGCTCAGGTCACAAACGCTTGTGTGTCGCGAATTCCGCGCAGCGTTATACTGCGGGCAATCAAATTTTCCACGGGATTGTGCAGATGAGTGAGTTTGGCGTCTTTACCCTGTTTCTGTTTGGCCTGGCCGCGGTCATCCTGTTTCTCGGTGTCAAATCGGTGCCGCAGGGCAACGAGTGGACGGTCGAGCGCTTCGGCAAGTACACCCGCACCCTGCGCCCGGGCCTGGCCCTGATCGTGCCGGTGGTCGACCAGATCGGACACAAGCTCAACATGATGGAGCAGGTGCTGGACGTGCCGACCCAGGAGATCATCACCAAGGACAATGCCATGGTGTCGGTGGACGGCGTGGTGTTCTACCAGGTGCTGGACTCGGCCAAGGCGGCCTACGAGGTGAGCAACCTGCAGTACGCCGCGCTCAACCTGACCATGACCAACATACGTACCGTGCTGGGCTCGATGGACCTCGACGAGCTGCTGTCGAAGCGTGACGAGATCAATGCCCGGTTGCTGACCGTGGTCGATGAAGCCACCACGCCCTGGGGTGTGAAGGTGACCCGCATCGAGATCAAGGACATCAGCCCGCCGCTGGATCTGGTCGAATCCATGGGCCGGCAGATGAAGGCCGAGCGCGACAAGCGCGCCGCGATCCTCGAGGCCGAGGGCAAGCGTCAGTCCGAGATCCTGAAGGCCGAGGGTGAGAAGCAGGCCGCGATCCTGCAGGCCGAGGGCGAGAAGGAGGCCGCGTTCCGTGAGGCCGAGGCACGTGAGCGCCTGGCCGAGGCCGAGGCCAAGGCGACCACGATGGTGTCCGAGGCGATCGCTCAGGGCGATGTGCAGGCGGTCAATTATTTTGTGGCGCAGAAGTATGTCGAGGCCCTGCAGACCATCGGCACCGCACCCAACCAGAAGCTGATCTTCATGCCGCTCGAGTCCAGCGGTGTGATCGGCGCGATCGGTGGGGTGGCGGAACTGGCCAAGAGCGCGATGGAGAAGAACCAGGCATGAACGGATACCAGCCCGACTTCTGGCACTGGTGGATCCTGGCGCTGGCGCTGATCATCGCCGAGACACTCCTGCCGGGAACCTTCTTCCTGTGGATGGGTGTCTCGGCCCTGGTGCTGGGTGTACTGGCCTGGCTGATTCCGGCGATGGGCTGGGAAATGCAGCTGATGCTGTTTGCGGTTTTATCGCTGGTCGCCATCGTCGGCTGGCGGATGTGGCAGCGCAGGCATCCGGATGAGAGGGATCAGCCCATGCTGAACCGCCGTGGCGAGCAGTACATCGACCGGGTTTTCGTTCTCGAAACCGCGATCGAGAACGGCTTTGGCAAGGTGCGGGTGGGTGATTCGCTTTGGCGGGTGAAAGGCAAAGATGCCGCGGCGGGTACCAAGGTCAGGGTGACCGCGGCGGATGGGATTGTTTTGGTGGTTAAGCGGGCGGATTGACTAGTTGTCGCGCCTGGCGGCGCCCGCCGATCTTGTGCGCTTACGCGATTCTGAATGGCGCGGCGCGGCGGCGCAATCATTTGCTTTTCCCCGGCGCGGCTCCCGCATCAGAAATCAGAAACTGGAAAGTTTCTGCCCTAAGGCATCATCGCATCATGCTGCGTCAGCACCAGATACATCGCATCCACCATCTCCATGGTCGATGCATCCAGCGCCGCGGCCCCGACCTCCGGAGGCAGTTCCGCGATACGCCAGATCGGTGGACGGATACGCTGCACCACATCCTCGAGCAACAGGTCGGTGTCGACCCCGCCGCTGATCTGCACCGCGATATGCAGCACGGCAATCTCGCGCGCCAGGGGGCCGGCGACGTCTTCCGGACGCGTCAGGTGCTGGAAGGAATCGACGAAGGACTTCGGTAGTTGCCATACGCGCGCCAGTTCAGCTGCAAACTGCATCGCATCCACACCGATCAGCTTTTGTTCCTCGTAAAGTCGTGCGTCCATGCCCTCGTCGGAATGCGCCATCGCGTGGCGGCACTCGGCCGGGTAGTGGTTGAACAGGACCAGGTGGCCGATGTCATGCAGCAGGCCTCGGACGAACAGGCTTTCCGTGTTGCGCATTCCGGCACCCTCGGCAATCGCCTGGGTAAGGAATGCACAGTGGACGCTGCGATACCAGAAGGTATCGATGTCCATCAGTTCGTTGGTCATGCCGTCGAAGGTCTGGGACACGCTGGCGGCCAGAACCAGGTCGTGGATCTTCTGCATGCCGAGGATGTTGGCTGCGCGCGATATGGTGTCGACCTCCGAGCGGAAGCCATAGAAGGCGCTGTTGGCCATACGCAGGATGCGCGCGGCCAGGGCCGGGTCGAGCGACAGTACTTCGGCGGCATCCGCCATCGACGCATTGTCCGATTCCATCACCTCGCGCAGTCGGATGTATACATCGGGCAAGGAAAGCGACTCAAGGGAATCGTACAGAACTTCGTCGAATTTGATTGCTGCTGACATATCGCGGGCCTGCCCTCTCCGGGATAGAGAATTTGCTGCCTATGGATATCGGCCGTTGGACCCGTGCCTTGAGGGAGTAGGGCAGGGTGTGCGTGTAGCCCGGGAACGCAAAGTGCGCAAAGTTGGCGCAGAGGTCGCAAAGGCCAATTAAAAAATCGCTCTGCGCCCTTTGCGAATCCTCCGCGACCTCTGCGTTCCCATGAGAATTGTGGCTCGGGCTGTGCCCGACATCGGCAGGCACAGCCTGCCCTACGAAACGGAGAATCCGGGAGCCTTGGCGCCCTTTGCGGTCTTAGCGGTTATTACAACAGCACCCGCTCGATGCCGCCGGCCTTGGCCTTGGTGATGAAGGTCTCCTGCCAGGTCTCGCCCAGCATGTGTCTGGCCAGCTCGACCACGATGTAATCGGTCTTCAGTCCGGTTTCGTCGCCATAGCGGCTGAGTCCCTGCTGGCAGGCCGGACAGCTGGTCAGCAGCTTGACCTGGCCGTTGGTCTTTTCACGCCCGGTAAGCTCCTTGATCCCCTTGCGCAACTCCTCCACCTTGCGAAAACGCAGCTGGTTGGCGATGTCCGGTCGCGCGGTACCCAGGGTGCCGGCTTCGCCACAGCAACGGTCGGACAGGGTGACCGGCTGGCCGAGCAGATTTGCGGCGACCTTGATCGGGTCATGCTGTTTCATCGGTGTATGGCAGGGGTCGTGGTAGAGGTACTGCACACCCTGCACGCCATCTATGGCGATACCTTTTTCCATCAGATACTCGTGGATGTCGAGCAGCCGGCAGCCCGGGAAAATCTTTTCGAACTCGTATTCCAGCAACTGGTCCATGCAGGTGCCGCATGACACAATCACGGTCTTGATATCCATGAAATTGAGGGTGTTCGCCACCCGGTGAAACAGCACCCGGTTCTCGGTGGTGATCTGCTGTCCCTTGTCGTGCAGGCCGGCGGAGGTCTGCGGATAGCCGCAGCAAAGATAGCCGGGCGGCAGCACCGGTCTGCGCACCGGTCTCGTACAGCATCGCCAGGGTGGCCAGGCCGACGTCCGAGAACAGGCGCTCCGATCCGCAACCCGGAAAATAGAACACCGCCTCGGATTCCTCGACTTGGCGGGCACTGTCGCGGATGATCGGGATCATGGTTCGGTCTTCCAGGCCGAGTTCGGTCCGGTACGAACGTTTCGGCAGCTCGACCCGGATCGGCCGGCGGACCATCTCGACCACCGTATCGCGGATCTTCGGTTTGCCGGCGGTGGCCTGGGGGATATCCCCGGGGCTGCCGAGCAGCTTGGTCTTGCGCGCCATGTCGTGGGCAAAGGTGAGGCCCTTGAATC
>CALODW010000010.1:0-14898 GCA_942492295.1 uncultured Alphaproteobacteria bacterium | reverse complement strand
GGGATTTTGTCGCTGGTTTTGATAATGTCGAGAAGGGCGGTCGCGTGTGGGTAGTTGATATCCGGGTGGCGCGCTTGCAAGGCGGCAGTGACAGCGGCATGGGTGTTGAGCGCCATGTCCGCTGCTTTTTTCAGCGCATCCGCTCGCGCAACGATTTCAGCAGCCGCATCCCCCAGGTGAGATGTTGCGGGCTGCAAGCCTGAGCGAGGGTCGATAGAAAGCCGCCTCAAATCTTCGTCGGTTAAAATATCACCGGGGCATTCGGCTTTTTCACCGTCGCTGCTCTCGGGCTCCTCAGGCGCAAGGCCCGCGCCGCGCAGAGCGTCGGCGAAAGGTGATTTTGTTGTTGGCGCTTGGCGCATGCCAGTAGCTGCGTCCCAGACGGATTGCTGGCGAACTTCAGGCGCGGACCCGTCTTTCAGCCAGCGAACGAGTTCCTCCGCAGAGTGGTTATCGGCGTCGTAAAACCACAGACCGTTTTTTGGCGGCATGATCCCAAGCTCATCGGTCAGGATCTTGTTGATGATCCAGTCATGGGCGATGTTGACGAACCACGCATCTCCGGGGTCGGCGCGCGCATGGCTTTGCAATACGAGGTGCCATAATTCGTGAGCGATGACATAGATCGCTTCCGGCCCCGAAAGAGACAAAAACCAGTCAGGATTGACGAACAGCCGTCCGTCAGCGGTGATGCCCGCGGTCGGCAGGCGCAGCTCAACCAAAATCGTCACGATGTCCGCAAGGTCACCGAGATAGGGCTGAAAGTTGCGGACATTGTTCAGCGCCCGTTGCGCATGGTCTTGCGTCAGTCTCAGATTGTCCGCGCCCGCGTTCATCTCAGGCCGGTCGCTTCGCGCAAGGAGGAGAGCAGGCTTTCGCTTGCGCCAAGCTTGCCCCAAGCGTCAACCAGCCCCACCAGCATGGAAAACCTGACTTCGCTCGGCAAGGCGGACAGGAAGCCCTCAATCTCTTCGGCTGAAAAGTTGTTCAAGGACCCTTCCGCCGCCAATTTCCGGATGATGCGGATGACGAACCATTTTTTAGTTGGCTCATCGGGCAGAAGCGACGGGTCCCTGATATAGGCTTCGGGCGGCTTCAGATTTTGAATGTCAGCTTCCGTGAGTCCGCAGAAAAGGCTGGCGTCGCCGGCGCTGATTTTGCCATAGGCGAGGGCGCGGCGGACCTCGTCCGTTATGAGCCCTGCTTTTTCGGCGAGGTCGAGACTAGCGGAGAGCGAGGCCCATGCGCGCGGGGTTGAAAACGGCACAGGCTCGGCCGGCGCGGTGCGCATCAGGGCGTCAGGCACGGCGGCGATGAAAGCGATGATCTCCGAACGGACATTGTTGGCGCGGGCCCAGTTGATCCATTCCGCATTGTCGGCGCGGACATGTAAAATCAGGACGCGGTTGACGAGCGCTGACGAGATGGTCCGCACCAGCGCGCGATCTTCCGCCCGGTTTCCAGCGGCCACGACCCATGTGCCTTTGGGCAGGTTGAACTCGCCGATGCGCCGTTCCA
Source organism: uncultured Alphaproteobacteria bacterium (assembly GCA_942492295.1). Taxonomy (GTDB): domain Bacteria; phylum Pseudomonadota; class Alphaproteobacteria; order Caulobacterales; family Parvularculaceae; genus Hyphococcus. The sequence continues at coordinate 13,380 of CALODW010000010.1, read as the reverse complement.
GCAGCAAGGCGTAAAACGCCTTTTGCACGTCGGGGCTTGCGGCCGGCAATTCGTCGAGAAAGAGGCAAAAAGGTTCGTCGCTTTCGGGCAGCAAAATTCGCGGCGGGCAGAAAACGGAGCGGTCGCCGTCAATCTTGGGAACGCCGCTCACATCCTCCGGCGCGATTTGCGTGCCGAGAAGGGAGCGGCATTCAAGGCCTGCGTCGGCGGCGGCGCTACGCACGATGTCGGATTTGCCAAGCCCTGGCGACGACAAGAGGAGTACGCTCTCGTCAGCGGCGAGCGCCTTGATGATTTGCCTGGCCTGCGAAAGTGTTACGGTCTCGCTCATGTCATTCCTTTGTTGATTTCCAGTCGTCAAAAACTTCCGGCGGGCGGTAAGTCCTGTCCCACGCATCAAAGGCGCTAAGCCCTTTAATGGCTTCTCTTTCTAATGTGCGGATCATTCTGACCGTTCTCGGTGGTCGGATAAGGCGTCTCCGGTGAAATCGAGAGAGAAAAAACATCCCAAGGGGATGGAATTCATCATCCAGAATGTTTTGTTTCCTCCCGCCATCAACGACGCTAAGGGTAAAATCAATCATACGGTAAAGGCTATCGAAATCTGGCAGCGCATGGGCTCGTGGCGCGATGACGCCCAGCGCGCGTCGCCCATCCCGGTCTGCATGTTTTGCTGTGAGCAAGAGGCATAAAAACCAGAAAGAGGCCGCATCGAACGGGACGAGAGGGCGGGCGATTTTTTGCGGATCATGTTCGATCAGTTCGCCCAGCGCTTCAGCGATGCGCAATTGTGAACGCGCAAGCGCATAAGCGGCGGCGATCTCCGGTTCTTTCAATATCCAGTTATACTTGCCGATCGCGTCGATATCGCGCGAGGCGATGAGCTTGCGATAGGCGCGCCATGCCGGGCCGGGCCGATCTTCCAACTCCACATGGATGTAGTTGCAAACGACGATGCGTGTAATCGCTGAAAGCCCATCATCGGCGCTGGCGATGACGTTTGCGATGGCCTGTGCGATTGCGCTCGTCTCCCCATTGGCGATTTGGCGCGCCGCCGCTTCAGGCGTTTCGCCCGCGTCCGGCACCAGACGGACCAATCCGCCAAGTGCATCGGTTGACGCCTTCCGCTGCGCGGCAAGACGCGCCGTCAGATCGTCAATAAGACTTTTTGCGCTTGCCGATGCGCCGGAGTTTTTGCGCGCTATTCGCGGACTAGACTCCCAATCGTCGAATTCATCTTCAGTGTCATGATCGCCATCCTCGCCCGTGCGCACGCGCTCCCAATAGAAATCATCGCCGTCATGAAAATTCCATATGTCGCAATAGTCGTGGTTGGAGAGCCAATGGATGTCTTCAACGCTGAGCTTTTTGTTGCGCCACAAATAGCTGATGAGTTCGTCGATAACACGCATGATGTGCGGTCCTGGGGCTGTTGTGCGGGCGGCGGCTTCCGGCGCTTCGGCCATCCCGCTAACACGGGTTCATGGTCCGCGAGAAAGGGCACCATAGCTTATTATGCGCACAGATGAACTGACAAATCCGGTTATGCCTTGATTGTTTCACGCCAGCCGCCAGGGACGGCGCGGCCTGCTATTGACTGATAACCATCAGAATGTCGGTCGGCATTGCGCCTGCATTTTCGATGATGATCTCTACCGGATTGCTGTTCTCCGGCCGCCATCTGCAAATCAGAAAACCATGAGGGCTTGCATCCCGGCACAGCTCTGTTGCGGCGGCGTCTTGGATGGTGAGCGACACTTCGCTGGCGGCGGTGCTCTCGACATAGACGATCGCCCGGTTCGCAGGCGTTACCTCCAGAGGCATGGTTTTTGTTTCCGCCGCTTTGAGATGGAACGTGTCGAAGTTGCGCGCCAGGGGGAGAATGCTCAGGTTTTTGCTGAACAAACCGCCGAATAGCCGCCCTTTCCGGCCAGTGGTTTGTTGTTCGCTTTCGGCGACCAGCGCGTCAATTGCGGCCAGAGTTGCCGGATCGCCCGCAGCGGTGCGGCGTGCATTCGCGAGCATCATGTCTGACTTGCGCCTGATTTCCTCCTGCACTTCCGGCGGCAGGTCTTCGGTGTTGATGGCTCGGCGTTTCAGGGCGGCGCGCGCCATGAGGATGGCGGCCCTCTCCTGGCCGGTAAGTTGCTGCGGATTTTCTGCGCCGTCAGCGGCGAGGGCGCGTTCGCGAACGAGCAAGTCCAGTCCCGACCGGTATTCCTCGGAGGTCTCGTAAAGCGTCTCTGCGGCGATTTCAGCGTAGGACTGCGATGCGCGTGCTTTGGTTTCTGTCGGAGCTGACGCCTTGTCGCTGGCGCAACCGGAAACCAGCGCAGCCATGGTGAGCGCCAGGCCTGCAGCGTATTTGGCGGCGCATCTGGCGGCGTTTTTACGGCTTTTCTCGATCTTCAGCATTGGCTCCCCGCTGTGTTCGGCATTGATAACCGTAAATGTTAGCTACGAAAATCAGGAATATCGAGTAGACTGATTTTTCTTTCTGCTGGTGAGAGCAATGATGACGCAAGAGAGCGATGACGCAAGATACCAAGATAGATAAAAGCCCGCTGACAGGCGCGACGGTGCTGGTTGTTGAGGATGACGCCGAGGATGCGCGTTTCGCGATGAAGCTCATCGAATCATTGGGCGGGCGCGTTTTGCATGCGGATACGGTCAGCGCGGCGCGCATCCACTGCGCTGAAAACGATCTCGCTATCATCGTGCTCGACCGGATGCTCGCCGACAGCGAGGACGGCCTTGCCCTGCTTGACTGGTATCGAGAGCTTGAGGCCTCTGCGCCTTGTGTGCTCGTCACCAGCCGTCTTGCGACAATCGACGATCATGTGCGCGGGCTCGATCTTGGCGCCGATGATTATATCGACAAGCCGTTTGACCTTCGCGAGCTGTCCGCGCGGTTGAAAGCGCTCATGCGCCGCGCGGAAACTCAGCGCGCGCCTGCAAGCGTGTTGATCTGGCGTGATCTGGAGATCAGGAAGCTGAATGAACGCGCGCTCTGGCGCGGCGAGGCCATCAAATTACGGCCCCAGTCTTTCAAGTTGTTGTGTGCGCTGGCTGCCTGCCGGGGGGAGGCGGTCAGCCGCGCAGCGCTCTGGCGCGAGGTCTGGCCTGATTATAAGGGGCTGCCGCCGCAGGATGCTGTCATCAACACGTCGATCAACCGTTTGCGCAAGAGCCTTGCTGAACTTGACGCACCGCCTCAGATCGTCAGCGAAGATCTGGGCTATCGTCTGGTCGTGTGAAGGCGTTCAATGGATAAGACTTCGACATCGCAGGAGCCGTCATCGGTGGAGCTGGGCGCCCCGCGCCGTTCCCTGTTTCGCGAAGCGCTGGCGCTTAATCTGGCGCTGGCGGTTCTCCTTGCGGCGGCGGCGGTTGCGGCGGCGTTCATTACCGTGGGCAAGGCTGTCGAACTTTCCGCCAAGGCCGATGTTGAAGCGGAAATCCGTATTCTCGAACAGTACCGGGAGGAACATGAAGTTCTGGGATATGCCGAAGCCATCGATTATCGCATTTTCCCTGAGGAGGAGGGCGCGCCGGCGATCTATGTTTATCTTCTGGCGCGCACGAACTATTCGCCTATTGTCGGCAGCTTGCAGCAGTGGCCAGAAGGCATTCCTGCCAATAGCGAATGGGTGCGTTTCGACGGGCGCGAAGCAGGCGCCGAACCCGGCGCCATTCTGGCGAAAGTAATTTTGGTCGACGAGCGTTTTCCATTAATCGTTGGCCGGCGCCTTGTGACTTATGAAGCTTTGTATCGCAGCTTTCTTCCGGTATTTATTGTCATCGCGCTTTTGATGGCGGGGATGACTGCGTTTTTAACGATGCGGTTGGCGCGGCGGTTCCGCAGCCGTGTGAACGCCATGAATGATGTCTTTCACGCCATTCGTGCAGGCGACGTCAAAGCGCGCATACCGGCCGCCATGCTGGAGCCGCAAGATGAACTCGCCCTGCTTGGTGAAGAGACCAATAATGCGCTGGAGGAAATCACCCGGCTCATGAAAGGGCTGGATGCCGTCAGCCAGACCGCGGCCCACGAGCTTAACAAGGAGGTGGGCAGGCTACGCCAGCTTGCTCTTGAAGCAGGTCAACAGGACATCGCCAAAGGCGCCGACGCACTGCTGGGACTTTTGCGGGAAATCCTTGAACTGGTAAAAGTGGAAACGACGCCCGATGCGGATATGAGACCCATGTCGCTTTCCGCCGCCGCGCAAAGCGCGATTGATCTTTTCGAGGACGCTTTTGAAGAAAAGACCGTCACGCTTGAGAGTGAGATGGCCGCGCATGCGCCGATGATGTTGGGCCGGGCCGCACTGGTGACGAATGCGGCTGCAAACCTCCTCGACAATGCACTGAAACACACGCCGTCGGGCGGCCGCGTTGTCATCAGCGTCAGGACTGAGGGAAACACCCATGTCCTAGCGGTATCGGACACCGGCCCCGGCGCCGATAGCGATGATCTGAGCGTGCTTGCCCGGCGCGGCGCGGATGCGGGCGTCGCCAGTTACGGTTTCGGGCTTCGCTTTGTGCAGGCCGTCGCCATTCGCCATGGCGCGCGCGTGCGCATCAAGAATAACGAGCCGGGATTTTTTATCTCGATCTCTTTTCCCGCTTCCCGGGCAAGAGACTGGGGGGCGGGAAAGAATGGGAAATGACTACGCCAGTTTTAAGCGCCATCTGCGGCGCATTCCATAAAAGGGGGATACAGACCATGTTAGATACAAATCCGAAAACGCGCTCTCTCTCCGGCGCCAAGGCGATAGCATTTGGGGCGGCGTTTGGCGCGTTCATCGTCGGAGGCGCCGTAAGCGACGCCAAGGCCGGCAGTTGTGGGGACGGCTGCATGACCCTATGCAACAAGACAGGAAGCACTGTCTGGGTCGCCACGTTGCACCGAGTGGGTGGACTGGGATGCGCTTTTTCGGGCAACGGGTGCGCCAGCGTGACGGAGGGTTGGTGGAAGCTTGATCCGGGGAAATGCTTTGAGCCGGACGCAGCCCTCTTCTGGGAAACCTATTACTCGATTTTCAGGAAAGCGCCGGATGGAAGCTGGGTTTATCCGCAATGGTCACAGGACAAAGCCGTGTTGAGCGGCAAAAAATCCAAAGGACTTTCCGGATATTCCGGTTATTCCATGTGTGTCGACAAAGACAACGCTTTTCGCCGCAAAATTTCCGGCAGGCCCATCAATGCTTTTAACGAGACATGCCCCAGCGGATATATAAAAGCGCCCGTAAATCTCTATACCCGCGCCGAAGTCGACTATAATCTTTCCTATTCCATAAAATAGGTTCCTGTACTGGCGAAAAGACGCCAAGCCCGGAAAGCGCGAAATTCGCATTTCCGGCAGTGTAGAAAAGGAATATCGTCCGTCATGGATAACAATCTGGACACCTTGTGGCGGCGTGCGGTGCTCTGGCCCGATAATGCAGTGAGCGTATTGAGTGCGGCGCGCGCCAGTCGGCGCACGGACGCCGAAATCGGCGATTTGCGGAAAAGGAATTTGCACGGCGCCTATTTCGGTGAAAAACTTACGAACAGCAATGAACAAAAGCCGATAGCCGTCGCCGCGCTGGATGCGCTGGCGCCATTGTCGGATGAACAGGCCGTGCGCAGCGCTTACGCGGCGATCAGGGACGTTCTCATCAGTCCCTATGGGTCGATGGAATGTTGGGACGCCGTCAAGCCGGCGCTCTCGGCATGGGATAAAGAGCGGGCCTGCGCGTCGTTTCTTGAATTTGTAATACTGGAATCGCCGGACCCGATTGCTGTTCATAACGCCATGCTGTTTCTCTCTTATACCGGTAAGGCTCTAGGGGCTGCGGAAATTGAAATTCTCGGTTGTGGTACAAATCATCTGATTGCGGATCGCGCTTGCAATCTCGCCATGCAGTCGACTTTGCCTGTGGACGAGAGGGAGCGGCTTGCCTTCGAATGCGCCAGGCATGGAACGCAATTCGCTGAAAGCGAAATTCTCAAAAACGTACGCCCCGAAAGCGACCGGAAGATCAAGGACTGGTTGTTACAACAGCTTTTTGCCGATATGCAGCGGGGCTTTGTCTATATCATCGACGATTACGTCGACTATATCCTTGACTACATCGAGAGCGGCGACCTCTTGTCGGCGCTCAAAGATGCGGCGCCGCCGGACTGGCTGATCGACGGCGCGCTGAAATTATTTGGCGATCATTTATGCAGAGGTATTGACCGGGGAGTGATCTGGCTTGAGCCTGGCGATGACGCGTATGCGCTTGAATGCCTGTTTCGCCTTGTGGAACATGCGACGAGCCGCGCCCTGTCGCCTAATTCCCTCAGGCATTTATCGCAAATTTATTATAACGCATTTTCCCATGCTCATGAGGAGACGCTGGCGGGCGAGAAGGAGACGCCTGATCAAGTATGGCTCAAGGGAAAAGACGAAGATCTGGCTGCGGCCGCCAGCATCCTCGCCGCCCTGCAAACGCCCGACAACAAGGAAAAAATCGATATAGCGCTTGAATCGACGGACAGTAAAGACTTTGCCGACGCGATAGACATCGTCGAGAATGTATCTGCGGATGATTATTTTTCAATTCTGTTCAACGCTGTCGAGAAAGGCCCCTATCCCGTCCGGCTGAACGAGCTGCGCCGTTCGGTTAAAACGGTGGAGCAGGCGCGCGATGTAATCGCGTGGGCTACGAAATGGTGCAACGTCAACGAAAACGGCTATTTCTATTATCCCGGCCGGGGCTACGGGCGCGTGCTGCAGGAAATTATCCCGCTGGCGGGCGATTACCCGGGGCTCGGCGGCCCGCTTGTTTTGGCGGGGCTGGACTATCGCTCGCCAGCAAAGGACGAAGCCGTTCAAGCGCTGCTTGTCTGGCCGGTCTACCTCTGGCCGCCGCAGGCCGGGGACAGGCTTCGTCTGGCGCTAAAGCATAATGTCAGTACGCATGAAGCCCTGAGGGAGGCGTTACAAAAACTGCCGCCTAAAGAATGAATCGGAATGATCTCGATGATTATGCGTCAAGGCATCCATTCGTTTCTTTCTTCTTTAGAAGGTGAAAACTTGATGCGATCGTTTTCCGTAAACTCTATTTCAGCTTGTCCAGAGTATCTTTGTGCTGCTCGATGGCTTGAGCGATCTTAACGTCATCAGGCAAGGCCATGTAAATTTTATGGGCGCGGCTTCTGTAATCGCATTCGGATATCTCATTCCGGTCCGAGGCTTCCGTCTCTATATAGAAGGCGAGTCTATCATTTCTGAACAGGCTCGCCGTTTTGGGATCAATGGAATAGGTCTCCACGATAATCCCGTTTTCCCATACGGTCTTCACGGGTCTATCGTCAAAAAGAAAGTATTTTACGCCGCTGAAGTTTTCCATGAGTGTCCAACCATGATGGGATGGTAAAAGGCGGAATAAACCTAAAGCCCTTTTGGGAAGTCACTTCCCTTTAATGGCAGCTTTCCGCATAGACCGGTTCTTTGGTGGTGTATTTATTGCCGACCAGGGGATCGCAATAATAGTCGAGCCGTTCATCAGTGTAGCGCGAATTGGGGCGACATTTGCCGCGGCCCTTATTGCCGCTCTGGCAGGTCCATTCATAGGTGCATTCGCCCGCCAGCGTACAGCCCGGAATAGTCATGCTGGAATAGCAGCGCACCATGCGACGGTGGACTTCATTGCGGCATTCATTGATCGCTTTTTGAACGTAAGGTGAATGGGGCGACGGTTCGGTGTCGTCATTCGCATTATTGCTGCTCAAAATTGCAGCTATAATGAAGCCGGCGGCGAGCGCGGAAGCCAGATCCGGCTCGGCGTGTTGCGACGGGCGCCAGGCGGGATCGTCGCAGCGTGAAGAAGAAGCCTTTGTGCGTTTGTCCAAGTCGAGAACATATCTGTCCGGGTATAAAAACAGGGCGCATTCATGACGAAGAAGACGCGAATGCGCTGCGCGGTCGCCGGCAAAATATAAGTCGACATATTTCCGGATCATCACCCACGCTCTATCGCGGTCTTTTTCGACGCCATAGCCGTAATTGTAGAGGCTGCCTATTTCTCTGTAAGCACGCGGTTCATTTTGTTCCGCCGCCTTCGCGTACCAGAACATCGCCTTGCTGTAATCTTCCGAAACCATAAAGCCGTTGCGGTATTTGTCGCCTAAGGACAGTTGTGCGCCGACATGTCCGCCTTGCGCTGCTTTCGTGAGCCAGAGTATGCTTTTCTCGTTGTCCTTGGGCGTCTCTTTGCCGGTCGCATATTTCAACGACAAGGAATATTGAGCCTCTTTGTGTCCGTTTTGGGCTGCCTGCTCCATCCAGTAGAGGCTCTTTTGCGGGTCTTTCGGGACGCCGTCAAAACCGTAACGATAATCACCGCTCAATTTATATTGGGCGCCCGCATCGCCATTCATCGCCGCTTCATATGTGGGCGAGGGCGACTGCGCCATGGAGGCCGCTGGCATCGCAAGCCAAAGCGCCGCAATTGCGATTTTCAGAATTTTCATGCGCCAGCACCCCTTTAATTCATCATATAAACTGTAATGGTAACTTATAGGCTACCCCTTCATAGCGCTGCAATCGACTAACCAATCCGGTTATGCGATGGGGCGGTTAACCGCGACCATGCAGGCGGCGCGCTGCTCAATCCTTGCGCCACGAAAATCTGATGGGGCCATGAACATCCGGATCGTAGGGGATCGAGCGTGCGCGGTCCCACCATTCATAAATCGCCAAGGCAAGCCCGTAGAGCGCCGTCATCAGCGCCAGCGGGCGGTCGCGCTCGCCAAGGGCGGCGAGCTGCAATGAATAATCCTGAAAACCGCCGCTGCGGATTTCGTCGGGCGTTGCGCCCTGACGGCTGTTATCAAGAATGAAGGTGAGGGCGCGTTCGAAATAAGGTTCGTGCTCGAGATAATCCGCAAGCTCGCGTTTTAGCGTCTCATGGCTATCGCCCGATAACAGCAGCGGCGATAACTGACCGGGAATCCAGTCCTCGTCGCCTTCTGAAAGCGCTTCACTTAACGCCGCCATATGGATCAGAAGTTCCGGATCATCGTAAAGCTGTCCAAGCCGGGTTTGAAACCGCTTGTGCAGCCGCTCAACTCGGTCTGACCGTTCCGGCATTAAAAGTCCCTTTCAGGACACATATTTGCGCTGTCTTGCCACTAGTGCTGCCTTCAAATAGCGCAAGCTGGCGCCATCGTCATCGCAAAGGGCGCTCCTAACCGCAATTGTTAGCTGCCAGCGTCAGCATGCGGGGCTACTCTCTATTGGCAGGAGGAGAACCCGCAATGAACCGCACCGCAATCATCTCATGGGCGCTGATGTGCCTCGCCGCCGCTGGCTGTGCGACGCCGGAAGCGGCGCATAAGCCAAAGGATGGCGCGCAAGCCTCTGCGCCATCGCCGTGCATAGCCGCCCCGGACAGCGTTTCCGAGACTGCGCCGTCCTGTTGTTTTACGGTTGCTGATCTTGGACTGGGGCTCGATAGTGAGGATGCGCGCCACCGTCTCATTATCCCCTTTATCCCTTCGTCTAAACTAGGTGAGGTTAGGCGCGCTATGCGCGCAAAAAGGTGCGAGGCGATCAGGTCAAAGGAAACCGGCATGTCCGAACGTGAAAAATCGAGCACTCAAGAGATTGGTGCTCTTTCCCCGAAACGGCGCCGCGCGGCGGTCCGCCAGGCGCGCGCCAATATCGCGCAATCGCGCGATGTGGAGCTTAGCCAGGCGCTGTTGGACTTTGACGCCGCCCTGTCCGCTTCGGAGCATCTGGCCGCGCAGCGCGCAACAAACCTCGAGGATGCAATGGGGCAGGCCTATCAGGTCATCGGGCTTTTGGCGGGTGAAGCCAGCCTGGCTGATTCTCCTGAACTGCAACGCGCACTTGATTATTTTGCGGCCAATGAGTTCGCGAAGGATTTTCTGCCATCGTGCTGGCCGGGAAAGACAAAGACGCATTGACGCAAGAGAGCGGCCTTTTATAGAGAGAAGTAGGGGAGATGCGCATGATTTTGCAAAAGGCCGTAAGGCTAAAACGCGAGCAGTGCGCATTTCTATTCGCATGCATGTTTGTCATGACTGCGATCTGGTTTGGCGCGGCTCAAGCCGCTGTGCAATCTCCGGCTTCGGAAATCAGCAGCCGGAATTTAACCGGCGCCGTCAGCTTTTTCAAAGATGCTCGCGCTGAATATTTTCATGTGGTCATGGAATTCAGGAAAGGCAGCGGCGCGAGCAGCAATGTAGTCGTGATCTATGATGTCCCTGACACTGAACAATTCATGGCGGCGGATTATTTTCCGGCGCCGGACGGATATGGCCGTCCGGGTTCCGCCTACAGGCTGCATCCGGAAGAAACCGGCTATTTTAATGAAAAGGTTTTTCCTGCACTCCTGAAAGCTTTTCCAGCCTATCGCGATCTTCCCGCGCCGCAAACGGGCGCCGGCGACATCCAAATTCTGGGGTACGCGAAAGGCCGCCATTTCGAGGATACCGACTATTTTTTCAAAACTGCCCGCAAGAACGGGTACGTTCCCGAGCAGCCGCTTATCCAGATGGTGTGGCGGCGTAATTCCCCATCGGAAAAGTTCCGTCCATTTTATGAAGTGATGGGGCGCGATGGCTGGGACCGCGCGACATTCTGGAACAGTGTTGAGGAGGCAAAAGCCGCGCGAACGGAAATCGACGCCATGAGCGAAAGCAAGGGCGAACGCGCGCTTGAGGTCTATCGCCAACATGAAGCCGAGAAAAAAGCACGCCAGGAACGCACGCTGGCGGATCTTCGACGTAAGATGGAAGCTGAGCGGCGCCCCGGCGTCGTCTACAAGTCCGGCAAGTTCTGGTCTGCTTTTGATGATTTTGAAACGCCCCGGCGCGTCTTCGAGGGGGATTTCTACGGCGTCAACACGACATACGCCTTCGCCAGCTATTTCACCGCTTATGTCGAGGAATTTTACAAAAACTGCGAAAGCGCCTTGCCGCCGACAAAGGTCCCTTATGACCGGCCGCTGGTGGATGAAGAAACGGGCGAGCGCATCACCACCGATTCCTATGTGGAAATGGACCCGCGCTTTTACGATGCCTACAGACGGTATGAGCGCCGCCGCACGGCGGGGCAGATGGCGCAAGGAGCTGGCGACATCGCGGAGGGCGTTGAGAAGGGGGGCGCCGCCGGCGTCGGAACGATACTGGAGGGCCTGGTGCAGGGCGCGACCCAGGCGTTCAATCACGCCAATCAGATGGCGGCGTTTTTGCGCGGGCGTTGCAACAGCGCGACGGTCAGACAGATGGGGGAGAACATGCTGCGTGCAGCGAACAATCAGCCCCCTGTGCAAGCATCCGGCCCGCCCATCCCCGGAGCGGAGGCTGAAAGCGAGCCTTATTTGCCCGAAGATATAGAGCGCGCCTGGAAGCGGGGGCTGCTCAATAATGCGCTGGCCTCGAAGCGGCGGGGCGACGGCTGGCCTTATTACATCGAGCGCCTTTACCCGCTATCGAGAATTTACAGCGATCATGTGGATCTCGACAAACTCATGGCGAATTCGGCGTTGCATCAAGCCTTCAACGATCTTGCCTTGACCAAGCCGCCGGTGCTCCATTGTTATTACGGCCCCATGGCGTTTGAAAAGGATGGCGGCGTGAAGACGGAGCAATATGTCTTCTGGTACAAAACGAAGCCGGAGGGGCTGGCGACAGTGCTTGCCGCCGATAAAGGCGTTAACGCACTTGGCGCCGGGTTGCATCTGAGCGCGAGCGCATGCCCGGCAACGGATATAGAGGCGCGCCGGATCACGTCGGCCGCGAACCAATAGGCCAGACTTCTGGCCTGCCAATAGGAAAGAGTTGAAGTTAGCTGATGACGCCCCCTCCTGGATTTGAACCGATCACGCGGAATGGGCGGGTTGTGCTTCGCGCCCGTCCATCCTGGCAATCTTACTGGAGCGCCGGTGTTCTCGCGCTTGGTGTTTTCGCGCTCTGGCTTGTGCAAAGAGAAGTGTTCAACGGGCTGGCGCAGGCGGTGGGCGCGCCGGCGTCACTCTCTGCGATTGGGCTGTTTATTGGCCTCGCGCCGATTGTCTTTAGCGTGCTTTATCATCGCTATACGCGCTCTTACGAAATTGAAGAGGGGCAGATGTTGCGCGCGACGGCCGGATTTGTTTCGCGCGCCAAGCGGCAATTTTCCCTGTCGGACAAAATCCAGTCGGACATGGTGCAGTCCATCCCGGCGCGTTTGTTAAATTACGGAACCGTTGTGTTCTGGACCGGTGACGACAAGAGCCGGCTGGTATGGAAAAACGCGCCGGACCCTGACCGTATTATCGCTTACATAAACGATCTGAAGAATCCGGGGAGGCGTTCCGCAATGGGGGGAGGCGCCGCGCCGGAAGGAAGCGGACATGCGCCAGCGTCACAACTGCAACCGGCAAACGCGCCGCCGAGCCTCGCCGAAGCGAAAAAGAGCCGCTACACCCATTTCGGTTCAAACCCGACTTACAAGCCCCGCGCTGAAATGGTCGCCAAACGCTTTAAAACACCCCGGGGATATTATCTCGATAATGATGACGGCACGATCTCCCATGTGGAATCCTCGCTCATGTGGATGCGGGCGCCATGGGGCATGGTCTGGAACGGCGCCGGTTTTGAAGGCGAACCCATTAAATTGAACTGGGCGGAGGCTTGCCGGCTGTTCGGTCAGGGCGCAGCCGTGGGCTATAATGTCGGCTCAAGCATGGCGTATATGGGCCTTGAAAAGCTCGCCGCGTCGGCTTTTGAAAACGGTTATGATAAAGGGCGATGCACTGTTCACGCGGCGGGGTACAAGGACTGGCGCCTGCCCACGGCGGCGGAGCTAAACAAGATGACGCCCCATATTCGCGACTATCGGCGCGATAGTGTTGAGTATGAGGAGATAATGAGTCAGCTTACGGATGAAGACTTCTCCAACTGGAGATATAGCGGCAAGGCCAACAAAGCCATACGCGCCCGTCTCTATCCGGAATTTATGCAAAACCCGACCCATTTGTGGACAGCCACGGGGCTGGGCGGCGGGCTTGCATGGGCCTATGACGGAAGCTTCCCGCCAGGCGATCACAAGACAAGGTCCGAAATGGGCGTCATTTTCGTGCGCCGGATAAAACCAGGCGAGCTTGGCGCGCCCAAAACCATTGATGAGGAAGTCACATGGTGACGCCGCCGGGGGAGTTTCAACGCTTTCAGCGCGGCGGCGCCAGCATTTTGCGCCTGCGGCCCGCCTGGGGGGCTTACTGGCGCGCATGGATCACCTGCAGTCGTACGCTCTGGCTTGTGCAGCGCCAGCTCTTTGACGGCCTTTCCCGGGCGCTTGGCTTTCCAGCGGAACTGTCGGTGCTTGGTGTTCTGATCGGG
>CALODW010000009.1:0-157607 GCA_942492295.1 uncultured Alphaproteobacteria bacterium | reverse complement strand
ACATGGCAACTGGAACGGTTACGTACTGAGATCGCGCACGGACTCGATCTGCTCTCGATCAGTCGCAACGAGACCTACGTGTGCTCGGTCGAGCAGCGCCGGGAAGTCCGTGCTCGCGAAGCACATCGTCGGGCTCATCCATCCGGATCGAGGGCGGATCGAGATCGACGGGATGAGCATGCCGACCGTCGCGACGCCGAGCTCGGGCCGGTTGCGACCTCGATCGGCTATCCGAACACCAATCGGGTGCGCTCATCAACTGGCTCACCGTGGCCGACATCGCCCTGCCCATGCGAGAGCACACCGACATGGATGACGACGCCATCGGCGACAAGGTGCAGGGTCTGCTCGATCTCGTCCATCTCTCCAACGACGGAGCCAAGTACCCGGACGAGATCAGCGGAGGGATGAAGAAGCGCGTCGGTATCGCACGCGCGCTCGCGCTCGATCCGCCGATCGTGTTGTTCGACGAACCGACGGCCGGACTCGATCCGATCCGTGCGCGCGCCATCGCGCGCGTCGTCACCACGATGCGCGAGTCGTGGTGAGTCTCATCGTCGCACACAATCTCAGGATCGCCTTCGAGATCGCCGATCAGATCGGCTTCCTCGAGGACGGACGCATCACCGAGGAAGGCACACCGGACGAAGTTTCGGCCTCGAAGAATCCTTTCGTCGTCGAATTCCTGGCCGATCGGGCCGCGAAAGCACGACGCATAACCAGAAGCCGGCCGCTCGCCAACGGATGAGTGCCGTGGTTGCGCACGAGCGAGTCGCAGCAGGAGGAGAGTCGCATGGGATCAGGACGCGAATGGTGGGTGGGATTCATGTTCTTCGCGGCGCTCGTCACGATGGTCTTCGTGACCGACAACGCCAAGGATTTCATTCTCCCGAACGCTCAGGTCGAGATTGTCGTGCACGACCGCCTCACCGAACTGGGTCTTCAGCCCTTCGACTTCGATGATGTGCTTTTGGAGACGGTCAAGAACGGTCAAAAGTCGATCTCCAAAAAGAACATGGCGAAGAATGCATCAATGACAATCACCAGAAACAGCGACTGCACCACGGAAAGCGTCGTACGCTGACCAAGGGACTCAGCGCTGCCCTGCACTTCCATGCCTTGGAAGCATCCGATGACTCCGATCACAAAGGCGAAGAACGGCGCCTTGATCAGGCCAGACCAGAAATGATTCATGATGATCGTTTCTTGTGTTCGCGCCATGAACAGCGCCGGCGATATATCCATGGCGAGCCAGGCGACCAGCCCGCCGCCGACCATGCCGAGCATGGCGGCGATGAACGCGAGCACCGGCAGCATGATAACCAGCGCGATCACGCGCGGCAGAACAAGCACCTCCATGGGATCGAGACCCAAAACGCGCATGGCGTCGATCTCTTCGCGAATTTTCATGGAACCGATCTGCGCCGTAAACGCACTGCCTGAACGGCCGGCAATAAGGATTGCGCTTAACAACACGCCAAACTCGCGCAGGACTGAAATACCCACCAGTTCAACGGTGAATATGTCAGCGTTGAACATGCTGAGAATTTTCGCGCCCATGAACGCCACGACGGCGCCGATCAGAAACGACATCAACCCGACAATGGGGATCGCGTTCACGCCCGCTTCTTCCATGTGATAAACAATGGACGTCCAGCGCAATTTCGCGGGGTTGGCGATAACCCGGCCGACCGTCGACAAGGTCAGGCCGATAAAACTCAACACCTCTAGGGCCGCGTCATAAGCCTCAACCACGCCCCGTCCCAGACGGTCAACGATGGCGAGGAAGGCGTTTGGATGAACGGGCTCCACATGGCAGGGCGCGAGATGGCTTTCCACCTGTTTGAGGAGTGCGGCGTGCGCGTCTTTGGCGCCGGTGATTCGCGATGCGCTGGTGCGCTGGTCGCAGGCGAAGAACGTGCGCTGCAACACCATGGCGCCGGTGGTGTCCAATTTTTCCACAGCCGACATGTCGATGATCAGGTCACGGCCCACCGAATCATCGGCAAAGTCGCGCAGCTTCTCGTCAATCGCGCCCAGATAACGCGCGCGCCAGTCGCCGCGGGCCATGAGATTTAACACGCCCCGCTTCACATCAATGTCGAAAGTCGCTGCCGAATCCGCCATGGTTAACACTTCCTTAAGGAGATGGGCCACTGGCCCGCCCCTTGCAGTGTTATGCTTTACAGCAGGATAATAAAATCATCCTGAAGAGAGCGGTTTTTGTGTGCTAAGTCCCGCCGGGAACCGGCGGTCGGCGTTGGAAAGGGTCTTTTTTGTCCAAGCGTATGTTTTCTAAGCCGTTTCAGTGGCTGACGGCGCTCCCGCTCCTGCTGGTGACGGGCGCACTTGCCGTGATCGCCCTGGGCACGCTGGCGGGCGCCCAATCCCCCGATGCGATCTCGCGTGAGCGGCTGTTTGACTATTTCCAGCGTTTGGACCCGTCCTCCGGCGATGCGTCTGAAAACTTCCACCTCGTGCTGATTGACCGGGCGAGCGTCGACGCCGTCGGCCCCTGGCCCTGGCCGCGCACGGTGCTCGCGGATCTGGTGGAGGCGGCAGGTGAAGCCGGCGCCAAAGGCGTCATCCTCACTGAAGCGGTGGACTCGCCCGACCCCTTGTCGCCGGAGACCATCGGCGAATTCTGGCTGTCGGGCGCGCGCGACGAAGCCTTCGCGCAGCAGCTCGCTTTATTGCCGCGCACCGATGAGCGCCTCGCGGAAGCGTTTGCGGGCGTTAAGGGCGCCGTTGGGGTTTCCGCCGCCGCACCGCTCGACCCGAACCGCACCACGTCCTTGTTGCGCAGCGACGTGAAGCGCGCCTCGTGGCTCGAAATGGGCGCCACAGGCGGTGAGTTTATCGCACTGCCTGCAGCCCGGTATTTTTACGCCATCAACCCGGCGCTCGCGGGCGCGGCGCAAACGTCAGTATCAGCGCTCTCGCCGGACAAAGACGGTGTCTTTCGCCGCGTGCCGCTATTGTGGTCGCTGGGCGATGCGCCGACGCCCTCCGTCGCATTGGAGGCCGCGCTGCTGGCGTCAGCGGGCGACACGCTGATCGCCCATACGCGCGCGTCAACCGCCCATACCCAAGGCCGCATGATAGAAACCATCGCCGTTGGCGGCGTTTCCATTGATGTGAGCGAGACCACGTCTATGCGGCTTTACTTGCCTAAACGAACCGCCGTGCCGGCGACTTCGGCCACACGGCTCTTGAATGGAAATGATTCCAATGACCAGTTAAACGGCGCCGTCGTGCTGATTGGTTTGGATACGGAGCTTGGCGAAGCGGTGATGACGGCGCGCGGCGCCCTTTCCCGGCCGGCGGCGCACGCGCTGGCGGCGGCGCAAATCGCGTCGGGTGACACACCCAAACGCCCCCTATGGACCGGTTATCTGGAGGCGCTCGCTGTTATGGTGTTCGGCGCAGCCGCCATTATGACCGCACAGCGGCTGCAATTCTGGCAGGCGGCCGGGTTCGCCGCCCTTGTCTCCGTCATCTTGTTGCTCGGCGCGTTCGCATCGTTTGCATTCTCCGATTTATTACTCAATCCGCTGCCGCCCGCCGCCGCCTTGTTCCTCGGCGCATTTTCCGTGGCCGGTGGACGGTCCATCGGCGGCGTGTTGCGCGATGATAATCTGCGCGGCTCGTTCCACGACACATTGCCCGAGCCCGCTATGAAGCGCCTGCGCGAAGACGCGGGCAGCGATATTCTGGCGGGCGTGCGCCGGCATATTACGGTTCTCGCCTGCGAGCTGCGGATCGCCGATGAAGATTTGCGCACCATGGAAACCCTGCCCGACGATGTTACGAAACTTCTGGCAGCCGCGAGCAATGAACTGCGCCACACAATCATCGCCTCCGGCGGCGCCGCCGATCAGGCCGATGGCGGGCGCGCCTTCGCCTATTACAATGCGCCGCTCGAAGTCGCCGACCATGTGCAGGCCGGTTGCGCAGCGGCGCTGCGGCTCATCGAAAGCATGGACAAGATCAACGCGGATCTGGATGAATCGAGCCGTACGCGCGGTATGCAAATTCATCTCGCTATCGGCATCGCGACCGGTCCGTGTTTTGTGGGTCCCATGGGCCATGGCCGCAGCAATCGCTATTCCGCTGTGGGCCCGGCGGTTGATCGCGCCGCTTTTTTGCGCGGTCAGTCTGAATTCTATGGCCCCGCCATGATCTGTGATGAAAGCGTGCACAAAGAAACGCATCATCACTTCGCCTATCTGGAACTCGACAAGATGAAACTGCGCGACGAGGCGCGGCCCATTTCCGTCTATGCGTTGATCGGCAATCCGTTCATCAAATCATCGAAAGCCTTCCGCGCCCTCGACGATTCACATCGCGCGTTTTTGAAGGCCTATCGCGCTGGCGACATGACCAAGGCCAAAGAACTGCTGGAGAAATCCAAAAGCTCGCCCGGCGCCAAGATTGCGCTGTTTGACATCTACGAGGAGCGCATCGGCCATTTCGCTGAAAAGGGCCTGCCCGAGGGCTGGGACGGCGCACATCCTGCGGGTGGGTAGGGTTCACTCCACCCGCTGATACACAAATTCCATGGCGCCCTGGTCGTTCACATTCACCGCAGCACGCATTTCGTCCGGACCCGTCATTTTGAACGTCAGCCCGTCGAAATAGACGGCGTTTTCTTCCACAGCCACTAGAGGAAAAGTTAGATAGTCATTTTTTTCCTCCCAGCCGGTGAGGTCTGGATTGAAGTGTTTGATTTTCAGCACGACGGTTTCATCCTGTTTGGCGAAGAGATAGAACTCGTAGAAGAATACTGAACCGTCAGGTTTCGTTTGCCGAAAGGCGCCCATCATCGCGCCGTCGTGCGGCGCCGAGATGAGTTCCTCTGATTGCCCACCCAAGCCTGAGCCCTTCCAGTGACCTGCAAGCCACGAAAGATCTTCTATTTTAGCGGGCGGCGACGTCTCGCCTTCGTTCAGTGTCTTGATTTCAACGGTCGTATCCGCTGCTTGCACCGGCGCCGCGATCATCAGCGCCGCCGCAATTAGAGTTAAGAATATTCGCATGTCTCTCTCCTATTCGCGGGACTGCGCCCGTCGCCGCCCACGCAAGACATTGACGGGCAGGCGCCGCACATTTCGACAAACCTACTCGAAAAGCTTCTCCCCGTCCCACAGGCGTGCGGCGACGAGCGCGGCGACAAGCGCGCCCGCGCCCATGGCCGCCATCATGAGATAGGCGGGCGCTGATCCATGCGCATCCCACAAATACCCCGCCGCGACGGTTGCAAGCCCCGTCACCGCGCCGACGCCGGTAGCCGACATCAAGGTCATGCCAGTGTTCACAAGGCGCAAGGGCGCCGCGCGATCAAGAAATTCAATGGCGCCGAGATAAGCCGCCGCGAATGTAAAAGCGTGCAAAAGCTGCGCGGCAAACAAAATTGGCAAAGGCGGATCCATTGCGACAATGGTCCAGCGCACCAACGCCGCGCCGCCGCCCAACATTAACAGCGAGGCAGGCCCAAGTTTCGCCGCCAGCCCGCGCACGCGCGTCAGCATGAAAATTTCCGCCAGCACGCCCGTCGCCCAAAGACAGCCGATGACAAAAGTGGAATATCCGAGCGCCTCCCATCGGAGGAACGAAAACGCGTAGTAAACCGCGTGGGCGCCCTGAGTGAGCCCGGCGGAAAAGAGCACCGCAAGAAACACCGGGTTCGCCACAAGCTTTGGCGCCTCGCGCCAGGAAACCGGTTTGGCGCCGCCGCGCCCCCCCGCGCCTTTTGGCAAGGCCAGCGACATGATGAACGCAAACGCCGCCGCGAACGCCATTGCGGGCGCCGCCGCGCTAACGCCCGTGCGAGAGAGAAGCGCGCCGCCCAGCACTGTCGTCGCAAGGAAGAAGACAGACCCCACCGCCCGCGTCTGGCCGTAGTGAAGCCAGCCATTGCGGTCGGCGCGCAACACCGCCGTATCGGTCAGCGGCACCAGCAGACCGAACGTCCAGATCACCATGGCGGCCGATGCGCCGATCAGGATCTTGCCGGGCAGAAACATGAGGCCCGCCGCGCCGAGCGCAAACAGAAACGTCACTACGCGCAAGGCCAGCCGTTCATCGCTCTGGTGGTCCGCCCAAAACGCCACGAAAGGTCCGAGCACCAGCCGCGCGATCAGCGCCGCGCCGGTGATGAGCCCGATTTCACTGGCGTTAAAACCCTGCAGCGCCAGCCAGCCCGCAAAGAACGGCAATTGAAACCCGAGCAGGATAAACTGGCCGCCATAAAAACCGCCATACAGGGCGGCGACCTTGCGTTTAGATAGCCCGTTCCACATGAACGGGGTCTAGGACAATGAACAAAGAAAGGAAACCGGTTTCAAACGCCCGAAAGCTTGTGGGTGTTTTTCGGCGCGCCCGCTGGCATGCGCGACGGCGCGGCAATGGTTTCCGTGCGGTCTTTTTCAATCCGCTCGGCGAGTGCATCTGCGGCATCCCCGAGATTTCGGATCGCCACTGAGTACGCAGTGCGAATTTCGTCGACCTCGTCGTCATCAACGGGCTCGCCAATCTGCTCAAGCTTGTGCACGGCGCTTGTGTAAATTTTGCGATTTGTGCGCAACGCCTGAATGGCGCCCTCGACGGTTACAACATCGTTCATGGTGATGCGCGCTGATGAAATGGCGTTCGAGGCGACAAGTGACAATCGGTCAGCAGCGACGAGATTGGCGCGCGCGTCATTCGCCAGCGTTGCAAATCGCAAACCCGCCGGTTGCAATCCGCTCACGTAAATCTCCGCCGCATCGCTGCGTGTGATGCGGTCATCATCGGCGGCGCCGGCAATGCGCGCCACGAACGAAACCTGTTGCGGCGCCGGCCACGGCGCCTGCTCGACGTCACGCGCCGCTTCGATCAGCAAATCGCGTTCCGCGACCACATGAGCATTGCTTTGGTTTTGGGAGACAACTGGGCTGACGGCGCAACCGCCAACCATGAAGAGGCTTGTTAAAGCGAACACTGCAAACATTGCTGCGCCGCTCTCGCGGCTTAAACGCAAAATCACTGAAGCCCCTACTCCGAACTAAAACTTGTGACGCACACCCTACCCATCTAAAGCCTTAGCAAACTGATTCGAATTTGTCAGCCGGGAAATGCCGTTAAATGCACGAATTGCGCACACTATATCCGCCGATCGAGCCGGTAGACGCCGGCATGCTCCAGGTCAGCGATCTGCACGAAATTTACTATGAGGTCTCCGGCGCCCCGGACGGCAAGCCCGTCATTGTGTGCCATGGCGGCCCTGGCGGCGGTTCCACGCCTTCCATGCGGCGCTATTTCGACCCGGCGCGTTACCGGATTGTTCTTTTCGATCAGCGCGGATGCGGAAAATCTAAGCCCCACGCAGAGCTGGCGGAGAACACCACCTGGACGCTGGTGGACGACATGGAGAGGTTGCGGACCCATCTGGGGATTGAGCGCTGGCAGGTGTTTGGCGGCTCCTGGGGGTCAACACTGGCGCTTGTCTATGCGCAAACCCATCCGAACCGGGTGCGCGAACTTGTTCTGCGCGGGATTTTCACCCTGCGGCGGTCGGAACTGGAATGGTTCTATCAGGAAGGGGCGAGCTGGGTCTTTCCCGAAGCCTGGGAAGACTACCTTACCGCCATCCCGGAGGCTGAACGTGGCGACATGATCGCCGCTTACTACAAACGCCTCACGGGCGACGACCGCGCGGAACAGATTCGCGCTGCAAAGGCGTGGGCCTTGTGGGAGGGCGGCGCAGTCAGCCTGATGCCGTCAGAAGAACGGATGCAGACATTCTCCAACGACGCTTTCGCCCTCGCCTTCGCACGGATCGAATGCCATTACTTTCAGCATGGCGGTTTCTTTGACCGCGATGACCAGATTCTCGCTAACCTCGACCGTATACGTCATATCCCGGCGGTGATCGTGCAAGGGCGATACGACATGGTGACGCCCATGAAGACCGCATGGGAATTGCATCAACGCTGGCCGGAGGCGGATTTGAAAACCATCCTCGACGCCGGGCACGCTGCAAGCGAGCCCGGCATCATTGATGCGCTGGTCAAAGCGACGGACGGTTTCGCCAATCGCTAGCCGCTAAGTTTTGGCGCTAGCCGCTTAGTTTCGGCAAAATGAATGGCGCCCAAACCGTTGCGTAGAAAATCACCGCGAAAATACCAAGCGGGCATACCCAACGGATCAGGAACCGCCAGCGCTTGAACCAGATTTCAGACTTGAAACCGATCGCTTCGCGGGCGGTCGAAGTCGACACGACCCAGCCGGCGAACAGCGCTGTGATGAAACCAGCGATTGGCAAGATCAGATCCGTCGTCGCGCTCAGGAAGTCCAAAAGCACCATGCCTTTGAACAGGGTGAGATCGCCAAGCGGCTGCCACGTATTCCAGAAGCTCGATTGATCTTCGCCGTTCGGCCCGACCTGCGGCACCTGGCTGAGGGCGTTCAACACGCCGATGCCGAAGGCGACAAGGCCAAGGATGCTCACCGACACTGCGCGCTGATTGCTCTTGGTTTGTTCATCGACCCACTTGGTTGAAACCTCAAGCAGCGCGATCGACGATGTGATGGCGGCAAAGAACGCCAACAGGAAGAACAACAGTCCGAACACGCCGCCGCCGGGCATGCCGAAGAATGCGAGCGGCAAGGTCTGGAACATCAGCGTCGGACCGGCGCCGGGGGCGAGCCCCATGGCGAACACGATCGGGAAAATCGCCAACCCGGCGACAATGCCAACGCCCGTATCGGCAATCGCCACCAGCCGCGCTGATTTCGGCAGATCCTGGTCCGCCTGCATATAAGCGCCATACGTCGCCATCAGCGCTGACCCGAGACCGATAGAAAAGAACGCCTGTCCGAGCGCCGCTGAAATGACCGATCCGTTGCTCATACCGGTCCACAAATCATCAAGCCGAACACCGAGAAGAAAGTCGACACCCTGCGCCGCGTCGCCTTCCACCAGCGCGAAGCCGAACAGCACAATCAACAACACGAAAAAGGCAGGCATCAAAAACGTGACGGCGGCTTCAATACCGCCTTTGATTCCGCGCATGACGATGAGGACCGTCACCAGCATAAAGATCGCATGATAAATGATCATGCGCGTCGGGTCGTTGAGAAGCTCCCCAAGTTTGGCGCTCACCTGCGCTTCTGTCTGGCCGGCGAATGCGCCCGCCGTCAGTCCGCCAAGGCCATCGCGGCCAATGGCGGCGAACAGGTCCCCGCCGATCATCACCACATAGGCAAGCACCCAGCCGGCGATCACCGAGTAGAATGTCAAAATGATAAAGGCGCCGATCATCCCGAACCAGGACTGTAAGGACCAGAGGGGCGAGCGACCTTCCGCCTTGGCGATCTTGACCACGCTGCCTACCGCCGACATGCCGCCACGCCGTCCAATGAACAATTCCGCCACCAGAACCGGGAGGCCGATCAAAACCACGCAGATGATATAGAAAACGACAAACGCCCCGCCGCCGTTTTCACCGGCCACATAGGGAAAACGCCACAGATTCCCGAGCCCTACCGCTGACCCGATGGCGGCCATGATGAACGCCGCCCTTGATGACCAATGAGCGCCTTCGCCCGCAGTTCCTTGCATATTGGAGTTCCCCTAATGATGAACCGGGCCTCGCCCGGTGATTTTTTGTATTTTAGACAATTTTTTACGTTTGTTAGCAAATATTGCTAATCGGGGTCGTCGTAAAGCGGCCGGGCTTTCCGCCTACGCGCCGTTCCTGCGCCGAAGGAGACAGAGAACATTGAGCGAACCGCAACGAGATATACCAGTTTTTATGCAACTGGAGCAGGTTGACGGGCTGGTCGCCGCCGCAGGCGTCGAGGGCGCGTTGGCTATACTCGGCGCATT
The DNA here is from genome assembly GCA_942492295.1 of uncultured Alphaproteobacteria bacterium. Lineage (GTDB taxonomy): Bacteria > Pseudomonadota > Alphaproteobacteria > Caulobacterales > Parvularculaceae > Hyphococcus. The sequence goes on along the minus strand of CALODW010000009.1, from coordinate 147,736 downwards.
TGAGCGCTCCACAACTGATCTTCTGTCGGTAATGGAAACGGACCTCCAGCAGGGCGCACTCAGCGAAGCCTCCCGAACAGCGCATGCAATCAAAGGTTCTGCTGCAAATGTCGGCGCCGAAGCGCTGGCCGACGCCGCCTGCGCCATCGAAATCGCCTGCAGGGATGACAATCAAAAGGCGGCGCTGGCAAAACTTGAAAATGCGCAAGAATACTACGTGACATTCTGCGACGCTTTCCGGGCCCACCTCCAACAGTTTTAGTCCGCCGCATCGCGGTTCGGCAAAATTGGCGGCGTTTTACGTCGGCTAATTGTAATCGCCCGAGCGGTACATGTCCTGATCGCGATGGATATATGCGCTCATAACAATGCCAAAGCCCGCCATGATCGTCAGCATCACGGTGCCGCCATACGAAACCAGCGGCAAGGGAACGCCCACGACTGGCGCCAGCCCCATGACCATGCCGGTGTTGATCAGCACATAAAGCGTAAAAGTCGCAACGACGCCGATCGTGGCGAGACGCGCAAAGTGTGACTTTGTGCTCATGGCGATGGAAAGGCCGGTGATGATCACCGCGAGATAAAGCAACAACAACCCCATGGCGCCAACAAACCCAAACTCCTCGCCGAACACAGTGAAGATGAAATCAGTCTGCATTTCAGGGAGGAACTTAAGCTGGGCTTGCGTACCTTCCATGAAGCCCTTGCCGGTGAGCCCGCCAGAGCCGATGCCGGTTTTGGACTGCAACAGGTGATACCCTTCCGCCAGCGGATTGGAGTCCGGGTCGAGAAAGGTGGTGATCCGTTTCAGCTGGTACTCTTTCAAAATGTCGAACCGGTATGCGCCATAGCCCGCCGCAACGGCGCCGAGTACGCCGAGAAAACCGATACGCCAGCTCAGGCCCGCGACAAAAACAATGATAACGCCGGTCGCCGCCAGCAACAGCGCTGTGCCGAGATCGGGTTGGATGAAAATCAATCCGACAGGCGCGCCGATCATCAATGCAGGCGGAATGAGATACAAAATATGTGAGACCTGTTCCGCGCGCAGACCGTGATAATAGCGCGCGAGCCCCAGAACGAGTCCGATCTTCATGGCTTCAGAGGGCTGAAACTGCATGCCGGCAAATTCGATCCAGCGCCGCGCGCCCATGTTTTCCGCGCCGATGATAGGGACAGCGATCAACGCGATCAGGGCGGCAAAGTAAGCGGGATAGGCAAGCGACATCCAGTACCGGATGGGCACCATGGCGGCTGTAATCAAAATTCCCAGCGCCGCCAAATACCGCAGACCATGTTTCATCGCCCATGGCTGCCAGTTCCCCTCAGCGACAGAATAGAGCGTGATGACGCCGGCGCCAGCGATAATCGTCAGCAGAATGATCAACGGCCAATGCAGGCGCGTAAGCTTGTCGCGAATGCCGCGGCGACGTCCGGGAAGAATGATCGACGACATGGCGCTACCCCTGCCGCGGCGACGGACCACGCGCGAGCGTGCGCGGATCAAGCGTCTGCAATGAAGCGGGATCTTTTTCGGACACCGCGCGCATGATCTCTCGCGCCTTCGGGCCGGCCATACGTGAACCGCCAATGCCGTGCTCGATGACCACCGCGCAGGCGTAGCGCGGGTTTTCGTAAGGCATGTAGCTGACGAACAGAGCGTGGTCCCGGCGCGCCCAGGGAAGGTCTTCGGGTTTGGCGAGGCCCTTGGCCCGGTCCTCCGCCGTGATCTGGTAAACCTGACTGGTGCCGGTCTTGCCGGCCATTTGCCATTCCGGATCTTCCAGACGCGAACGCGCGGCCGTGCCATATTCGTTGGTGACCGCATTCATGCCGGCGCGAACGACCTTAAGGTAATCCTGATTCACATCGATCAACGGCGCCTGCGGCGCAGGCGACGCAATATCGCCGACGGTGCGCACAAGGCGCGGCCGCACCGCGCGGCCAGTGGCGAGACGCGCCGACATGACCGCCAATTGTAACGGCGTCGATGTAACGTAACCCTGGCCGATAATTACCGACAGCGTTTCCCCCTGGAACCAAGGCTGGTTTTCGGGATTACCGGCGAAATATTGCCGCTTCCAGGCGCGATCGGGAATGACGCCCTGTTGCTGACCGGGAATGCCGAGCTCGTAGGTCTGGCCCAGACCAAACTTGCGGGCTGTCTCCGCCAGCAGATCGACGTCAAGGGTCTTGGCAATCTCGTAAAAATAGACGTCACAAGAGTGTTTGATGGCGCCTTTCATGTCGACCGTACCGTGGCCGCCGCGTTTCCAGCAGTGGAAATAACGATTGCCGTACCACACCTTGCCATTGCAATGCGCTGTCTGGCTCGGACGCATGCCCGCCTGTTGTGCGGCGATCGTCGAAATCAGCTTGAACGTAGAGCCCGGCGGGTAAACGCCGGACAGCGGCTTGTTCAAGAGCGGCTTGAACGGACTTTGATTGAGGTCACGCCAAAGGCCCGGATCAATGCCGATATTGAAATCATTGGGATTGAACGCCGGCGTTGACGCCAGCACCAGGATATCGCCGGTGACCACATCCATCACCACAGCAGCGCCGCTTTGCGTGGGCGGCTCGATGCCTTCGGCGGGCTCCGCCAACACCTTCATCGCCGCTTCTTGCAGTTCCGCGTCGATGGTGAGCGACAATGTCTTTCCCTGAACTGGCGGCTCAGCGGAATCCACCAGTTCTTCAATCACGCGCCCATGGGCGTTGATCTTGACGTTCATGGCGCCGGCGGCGCCGCGCAATTCGCGCTCATACGTGCGCTCAAGTCCTTCGCGGCCAACCTTGAAGCCCGGCTGGCGCAACAAAACGCGCTCGGCATCTGTTTCCTGTGACGCAAGATCGCGTTCTGTCACCGCGCCCACATAGCCAATGACAAATGCGGAGTTCTCCCCGAAAGGGTAATCGCGAGTCTCGCCGACGTCTGGCAGCACGCCGCCAAGATGCGGAAGCTGAAAATTGATCTTTGAGAAATCTTCCCACGAAAGATTGTCGGCAATCTGGATCGGCGTAAACGCGCCGCGCCGGCGAATTTCCCGCATGATGCGCGCGCGTTTTTCATCGCTGACCGGGGTGATTTTCGAAATCTTGTCGAGGGCCGTATCAACGTCGCGCGCCTGTTCGGGCACCAGCAATATCCGAAAGTTCTTGCGGTTTGACGCGAGCGGCGTGCCGAAGCGATCGACAATTTCGCCGCGCAACGGTGTCAGCACGCGCCGGTTGAACTGGTTTTCCTGCGCAAGATCGAGGTACTTCTGATGATCCGCGACCTGCAACTGATACAGTCTGGCCGACACGCCCGCGAACAAAAGGCTAATCCCGCCGCCGAGCAACATTGTCCTGCGGGACACCGTTTCCTGGCGTTCGGGATCATGAGCGCCAAAACGCGACATCTAACCCTCCACCAGAACGCGGCGGTGCAACTCGCCAAAAACGACGCCAAACAAAGGATAGATCAATATGGTCGCAAGGAGTTGCAGGGCCAACCCGGTCACCGGCAACAACACGCCTGACATCAAACTCATCACAAGCCAGAGGATAAGCCCTGCGCCGACAGACGCCAAGGCAAAACCGATCCACACTACCTTTTGTTCACGTCCCAAAAAGTACGCACGCTGGGAGAGCACGATAAACTGCGTCACAAGGTAAACGGCCGACCAAAGACCAAGCGGGCCGCCGGTTAACAAATCCTGTAAAAGCCCGATCAGAAAAACGCTGACCGACGGCATATAGTCCGGCCCGTAAACCGACCAGAAGAAAACAATCACCAGCGGGATGATCGGCGTCGGCACAACACCTTCAAATAATCGGATGGGCGCCGCCAACACGAGAACACCGAGAACACCGAGGACCGTCGGCGCCATGGCCCGCATCAATCGCAGCAAATTTTCTGCGCGATATCCCATGCCTAACCTTCCGCCGGCGCTTCGGCTTCGGTCGATTCGCCTTCTACTTCAGAAGCCTCCTCGGCGTCCGACAGATCCACTTCCGGGAAAGCATAGTTGATCACACGAACTATCCGCGTTCTGGCATAGTTCGCATACAGATCTACAAGAATGCCGTCGCGGCTCTCGCCGCTGACGACGCCAACGGGCAGCCCGCGCGGCAATGCGCCGCCAGCGCCTGACGTCAAAACGCGCTGACCGGCGGCGGCCTCAGTTTCTTCCGCGCTTGCCGTGAAGCTGATGGCTGGCCGGCCCCTTGTGTTGCCCACAAGGATGCCGTCGACATCGGCGCCTTCCACATACACCGGCACGCGGCTTTGAATGTCAGTGAGCAACAGAACACGCGAGGCGGAACCGCCGGCTTCAACGATCCGGCCGATCAATCCGTTCGCGTCGACCACCGCCTGACCGACCTCGACATTGCTCGAACGACCCACATTGACGATCATGGATCTCGCGAAGGCGTCGTTCGACTCACCGATCACATAGGCGCTGATCGGCTGTGCTTCCGGCGGCGCGCTGTAGCCTTCCAGCGCATCGTAACTGGCGACAACCTCACGCAACTCCAGCGCCTCAGCCATCCATTGGCGCAGCTCTGCGTTTTCTTCGCGCAGCGCTTTGTTTTGTTCCATCACGGAAAAATATTCTCCGACAGACCCGACAACGCCATTCACATAGTTGATCGGACCGGAGAACAGCGTCAGCACTGGCGATGCGGCGTCCATGACGCCCTCGCGCGCCTTTTTGAAGGCGGAGGCCTGCGCTGAATAAAGGCTCGACAGCAGCAAAAGCACTGAGACGAGCATGAGCAAGATCAGATTAAAGCGGGAATGCGCCTTGCGCCCCAACCCTTCGCGACGATCCTGACCTAAAAATTCCATACTCCACGAACTAAATCCGTTGGCCCGCCGCGTCCAGATCGCGCGGCGTGTATTTTAGGCGCGTTTTGAAGGAAAAGCGGCTTCCGGTTTTCCGTCTCAAAACGCGCAATCAATGAATCCGGCGCATTCCCCCAGCGCCTTCTCACGACCCCACGCCGCCCGTACGCGCTTGCCCCGCGCCCAATTCCCAAAATTGGACGAAAGCTAGATCGCGGACGACAGTACGCCGCGCATCGCCTTGGTGTTTTCCAACGCCGCGCCGGTACCCAGCGCCACGCAGGAAAGCGGGTCATCGGCGACCGAAACGGGCAATCCGGTTTCATCGCGCAGGACCTGATCAAGGTTTTTGAGAAGCGCCCCGCCCCCGGTGAGCATTATGCCCGTATCGACGATGTCAGCGGCAAGCTCTGGCGGCGTCGCCTCGAGCGCGACTTTCACCGCCTCGATGATCGAGCTGACCGGCTCCGCCAGCGCCTCGGCCACCTGGGCCTCACCGATACGCACCTCTTTCGGCACGCCATGCATAAGATCGCGGCCCTTGATCTGGATTGTCGTGCCAGATCCCTCCGTGGGGATCATCGCAGAGCCCACTTCTTTTTTAATTCGCTCAGCCGAGGCCTCACCGATCAGCAGGTTATACATGCGGCGGATATAAGCGACGATCGCGTCATCCATCTTGTCGCCGCCAACGCGCACGGAACGCGAGTACACGATGCCGCCCAAAGACAGCACCGCAACTTCCGTTGTGCCGCCGCCAATGTCGACGACCATGGAGCCGGTCGGTTCCGTCACGGGAAGCCCGGCGCCGATTGCGGCGGCCATTGGCTCCTCGATCAAATCTACTTTGCGCGCGCCAGCGGAAAGCGCAGACTCCTGAATGGCGCGCCGTTCAACCGCCGTTGCGCCCGAAGGCACGCAAACGACAATGCGCGGGCTCGCGAACGAGCGCCGGTTGTGCACTTTCTTGATGAAATGCTTGATCATCGCTTCCGCGACTTCGAAGTCAGCGATGACGCCATCGCGCATGGGACGGATCGCTTCGATCTCGCCCGGCGTGCGGCCCAGCATTTCCTTGGCTTCATTGCCAACTGCACGCACGAGCTTTCGCCCGCCGCGCGTTTCGATGGCGACCACAGACGGCTCATTCAAAACGATGCCGCGGCCTTTGACATAAACCAGCGTATTGGCCGTCCCGAGGTCGATGGCCATATCCGCAGAAAGCATACCGAACAGTGTCGAAAGCATTTTCGCTTTTCCCTATACGTGAGTACCGAAAGTTCGCTGTCGGTCTTATCCTTAATGGGTTCCTAAATCGTCAACAAACCGGCAAAACGCCGGGAAGCTGGCGGCTTTATCAACGTCGCCCGTTTACTCCTTAGCAAGATTCTCAAGCCCGCAGGCGAGAATTCTCCCAAGGCCCGTTATTCCTCATCTCTCTCGCGCCGCCGCATACCCCGGTAGAGGATTCGCACCAGCAGCAGAAAACCCAGCCATCCGGCGATAATCCCGGTGATTATGGCAAGATCACGGGGCTCCCGGCTGGAAAAGAATTCAACCACGCCGCCCATGCCTTCGCGTAGCGCATCTGAATCATGGGTGAATGCGGCGAGTCCCGCCACCATGACGATTTTCGGAATGATGCCGATCCCCGTGCCGGCCCAATATTTCCACATGGGGATATGCGCCGCGCCCGCCGCCGCGTTGACGACGATGAACGGCGCCGACGGCACCACGCGCACAAGACCGCTGGCGACAATGCCATGGCGGCCAATGAAATTGATGGTCCGTTGCACGCGCTCGCTGCCGATCTGGCGCACCCATCGCCCACCGAGAAAGTGCCCGAGCCCAAAGGTCAGCGTAGCGCTCGCCATGGTCGCGACCCAGGAATAGATGGCGCCGTTCACCGGTCCGAATACGATCACCGTTGCGGTAATCAGCAGGATTTGCGGGAACGCCGCCATGGCCAGCAATGAAAAAATGGAAATGACACCGATGACCGCCCAAGGCGATTCCGCCGCGGACATCAACAGCAACCTGACTTCACCTTCGTCATCGAGGTGAAACCATTGCTGGCCATAAGCCAACATCAAGACCACAAAAGTCAGGAGAATGACGGACACAGCCAGCGACGTGATCGCCTTTGCATCCATGCTGATCAAAAAGCGCCCTAGCCGACGCAAAAACTCAACCATACGTCTCCGCGGGTCCCGCATCACGCTGAACCGGTCGCTTATCGCTTCCCCACGGCAAAAGCACCTCCGGCGCACCGGCGCAAAGCCAGCACCGGCGCCGATATTTCCACCCTGGACCGAAAACTGGAGCCCCCGCCCTAGCGTTCTCCTGGTCCGCCCTAATGCCTTGGTCATTACCCCTCCCGTTAACCAAACGCAATCACAGGCCCTCGAGAGCGCGATTTTGGGCGCTATTTTGCTGGCGATTTGCGCAATCCCCACAAAAAGGCCACCATATGGGGTGTGGGTTATCCGGGCCGCCTGGGGAGGCTGTCCGGCGGGGTATTTCGGGGATTTCAACATGCGTTTTCGACTGATCATCTGGATCGTTATTTTTGTGCTCGGGATGCTCGTCGCCGATCGCTACGGACTGCCAAACAGCGTTTCAAATCTTGCGGACCCGGCATTCCGGTCCGTTGAAGGATGGTTCGGCCGCATTCGCGAACCGATCCCGGAAGCCGACGACGATGATAGCGACGATGAGGACAGCGCCGGCGATGAGATGGCGGACGATGCGCCGGCGGAATCACCAACGCCAACCGGCGCCTCTGCAGACAATGACGGACTGCGGATCAATGATGCGGGACTGCAGATCATCAAAGAAAGCGAGGGTCTGCGCCTGGAGGCGTATAATCTCGGCGGCCAGTGGCTGATCGGCTACGGTCATTCACGCACGGCGAAGTCTGGCATGACGATTAGCGAAGCGGAAGCGGAGCATTTGTTGCGCGAAGATGTGCGCGACTCTGAAAACGCCGTGAAAAGCATGGTGACCGTTCCCATGAACGTCAACCAGTTTTCCGCCATGGTCTCGCTTGCCTACAACATGGGTGCGGGCGGTTTTTCCAGAACCATCGTCCTTGAGCGGATTAATCAGGGAAATTACAAAGGCGCCGCTGACGGTTTTCTTCGCCACAACAAAGCAGGCGGCAAAGCGATTGAGCATCTCACCCATCGCCGGGGAAAAGAACGCGCGCTGTTTTTAACCCCCGCCTGATCGTTGCCTCAATCTGCATTTTCAAAAGAGTAACCACAAATACGGCCACCGCCTTCATCAGGAGACTTTCATGAAATCTATCGTACGCTTTGCTCTACTGGGGTCGCTAGCGGCGTTCGCCCAAATCAACGCAGCCACTGCACAAACGTCAGTTGTACCGAACTTCAATCTGGACAATGTCGAGTCTCTGCTTGAACGCATGAGTGTACCGCATTTTCGCAAGACCACGGACGGCGGCGTCGTACTCCAGGCTCAACTGAACAACGTTACTTTCTATTTTCAGCCACTGGAATGCACCAGTGGGCCGTGCAAAGGCTTGCACATCTTCGCATTCTCGTCATTTCAGCCGGGCGCGATCTCTATGGGCGACATTAATCAACACAACCAAAGTTATGTCGCCAGCAAAGCAATGTGGCTCGGGCAGTCCTCTGCGCTTTTATCTCGATACTTGATCGGCGACTACGGCGTCATCGACGCCAATTTCGCCGTAGAGGTCAACGTTTTCGTCACCCTCATGAATAAATTTTTGAGTACGGACTTCAGCGGCGCCTCGACGATCGCATTTGATGAAAACGGCGCCGAAGCCTTAACGCGCAAATATGACAACCAACTCGTTGAACCCTTTGACCATCAGGGAAACCGGTCGGATTCCGGCGTTTATACGGTCACGCTAGCGGACACCGGCGAAACAATCTCGCTCCGCGCGGATGAGTTCATCGTAAACAAGGCGAAGTAACGCTTATTCGGCCGGCGCGGGATTTGAGTTGCCGATATCGGCGACGAATTTCCACGCGCCGTTTTCTTTTCGCCAGATCGATACGTATTTGCCGTGGCCGACATTCTCGCCCTCATCGTTGCGGGCCGTGAACACATAACGCCCCCAGGTGAAACCGAAATCACCTGCGGGCGCCGCCATGCCGTCCTGCGGAAACCATTCCAGCGTCGCGTTTTCCGGCCAGTCCGCAAACTGGGCGATCAGCGTGTCCCGGCCCTGATAAGGCTGTGCGCCTTCGGGAAGCATCCACACATCGTCGGCGGCATAGGCGGCAAAGGCCGCCGGCACGCTTTCATCCTGCGCCATTTTGGCGAATGCCGTGTCGGCGGCGAGCATGTCTTCCACCGGACCGGCGACGGCTGGCGAAAGACCCATGGCTAACGCCGCTAATCCTGAAATGGCCAATCTTTTCATCATGCGCTCCCGTCGTTGATCGTGCGATCCTAACCCGATGCTCGGCGCGCAACATCAGTCATGCGGTGAGGCGTTCTCGATGATCGACAAAAGCAATGGCACAGCGTCTTCCGCCGTTTCAGCGCGAGGCCAGTCGGCCGCCTGATTGCGAAACCAGGTGAGCTGACGCTTGGCGAAACGGCGCGTCTCCATTTGCAACCCGTCAAGCGCGCGGGAGGCATCCTCCGATCCATTGAGCAAATGCCTTATGATATCTACACCCAACGCCTTCATCACCGGCAGTTGTCGGTCAAGATCACGCGCGAGCAGCGCTCGCACCTCCTCGATGGCGCCGTCGCTCATCATCTCCTGCGCACGCTGATTAGTGCGATGATAGAGCATCAGGCGCTCGGGCTCGATGACAATTTTGGCGGTGATGTTTTTGACAAGCGGTTCACGGGGCAGGTTTTGAAAATAGGAAAGCGGCTTGCCCGTGGCTTCAAACACCTCCCAGGCCCGAACCAGTCGCTGGGTGTCGCCCTCGGGCAAATGCGCCATATCCGGATCGCGCAAGATCACTTCCCTGTGGAACGCCGCGGCTCCCAATTCACGGTAGCGCGCCATCCCGGCAGCGCGCACATTGGGCAGGATTTCCGGGATCGGCGAAAGCCCCTCTTCCAGCGCACGAAAATAGAGCCCCGTGCCGCCCACAACAATCGCCGCCGCGCCCCGGCCATTGATGTCCTCTATCCAGTCCGCCGCACGCTCCGCCCAGCGGCCCGCCGAACAGCGCGCCGCGCCATCCATAACGCCATATAGATGGTGTGGCGCCTGGGCTTCGTCCTCTAGTGATGGTCTGGCCGTCAGAATGCGCAAATCGGCGTATACCTGCATGGCGTCGGCGTTGACGATTTCACCGCCAATTTCGCGCGCCAGCGCAATCGCGGCGGCCGACTTGCCGGAGGCGGTCGGCCCTGCAATAAAGATGACGCCTGCCTTATTCATAACGTCGATCACTCATGAGGTCATCCGTACCCGTATGACTTACGTACTTTCTGTTATCGCTGACCCGGCAAACCCGGCAATCGATCCTTCGCTTCTCGACCGGCTGACCGAAGCCGTCAAGGGCTCGACGGCGCGAATGCTGGCCGATGGCGTCGCCTACGACATCGGCCTTGCCGAGGCGCCGGAATCGGAGGCGCTAAAGGAAGCCATTGCGGTCGCCAAGGAGGCTGGCGGCGTGGACATCAATCTGATCCCCGCTGACACTCGCCGCAAAAAGCTCCTTATCGCCGATATGGACTCCACCATGATCGAGCAGGAATGCATTGACGAGCTCGCGGAATTCGCCGGCAAGCGCGAGGAAATCTCCGAGATCACAGAGCGCGCCATGCGCGGAGAACTGGATTTTGAGGAAGCGCTGAAAGAGCGCGTCGCCATGCTCAAGGGCCTGCCGGAAAGCGTGTTGGCGGAAACTTTTGAAAAGCGCATCACCCTAACGCCGGGCGCCGTGACACTGGTGAGAACCATGAATGCGGCGGCGGCGCTGACGGCGCTCGTTTCCGGCGGGTTCACCTATTTCACGTGCCGCGTTGCGGAGCGCACCGGATTTCAAGTCACGCAGGCGAACGAGTTGTTGATGGAGGACGGTGTGTTAACCGGCGAGGTCGCCATGCCCATCCTTGGGCGCGCCGCCAAAGAAGAAGCGCTTGTCCGCCTCGCCGCGGAAAAAGACATGGACTTGCGCGAAACGCTGGGCGTTGGCGACGGCGCCAATGATCTGTCCATGCTGGGCCGCGCGGGTCTCGGCGTTGCGTTTCATGCAAAACCCGCCGTCGCCAAAGCGGCGCATGCGCGCATCGATCATGGCGACTTGACGGCGTTATTATACCTTCAGGGTATTCCGCAGGCGGAATTTAAAAGCTAAGCGCTACGGCCGCAGCGATTCGTAAAACAACAAGTCGCCGCGCTGCACATAAATCTGCACCGGACCGCTGTTGAGATTGCGCAACTTGCCAAGTTTGTCCACGGCGGCGTTCGGGCGCGTCACACGCTCCCAGCCGATTTCCAGGATCACATCACCGGGCTGCAATACGATGGCGGCGGCGCTTTCCGGGTCCACTGCGGTCACGACAACGCCCTGCACGCCCGCCGGAAGACCGAATGCCTGGCGCAATTCTTCCGTCGGCTCCTGCAACGTAATGCCGGAACCCTCCGCCGCGTTCGCCGGCAACACACCACCGGGGTTCGCCGCCAGCATCCGCGTCTCGCGGCGGTCAACGCGCACCTGCACGGTAACGCGGCGATTATCGCGCAGCACCGTCATGGGCACGGTTGTGCCGATGGGCGTGTCCGCAACCGCGCGCGTCAGGTCGCGCACGCTTTCGATCTCGCGGCGGTTGAATTCCAAAATCACGTCATTCGGCTCAAGCCCGGCGTCGGACGCAGGGCTGTTCGGGCGCACAACGGTAACGATGGCGCCTTTGGGCGCGCGAAGTTTTAACGTCGAGGCAAGCTCCGGCGTGATGTCGTCAATGGAAACGCCGAGCCAGCCGCGGCGCGTTTCGCCGTAATCGAGCAATTGCGACACAACCGTTTCCGCAAGGTCCGCGGGCACCGCGAAGCCAACGCCCACCGAACCGCCGGTCTGCGAGTAGATCGCCGTGTTGACGCCAACCACCTTGCCGGAAAGGTCGAACAACGGCCCGCCGGAATTGCCGCGATTGATCGCGGCGTCCGTTTGAATAAAGTCATCATACTGACCGGCGTTGATGTCGCGATTGCGGGCCGAGACGATGCCGACCGTCACCGTGCCGCCGAGACCAAACGGGTTGCCGATCGCGATCACCCAGTCACCCACGCGCGCCGCATCAGAATCGCCAAAAGTCACGGCAGGGAAACGTACGCCCGCGCCATCGAGCTGCAAAACGGCGAGATCGGTTTCACGGTCACGGCCGCGCACCGTCGCTGCGAATTCGCGGCCGTCATGGAGCGTGACAGTAATGTCGTCAGCATTGTCGATGACGTGGTTATTGGTGACGACGATACCTGACGCATCGACGATAAATCCGGAGCCAAGTGAGACTGCAGGCTGGTTGAATTTGCGTTGCAGGGGCGACAGCTCGCCTTGCGCGCCGGCGCGGCGTTGCGCCGAAGAGATGTTGACCACCGCCGGCGTGAGGTTTTCAGCAAGGTCAGCAAAACTGTCAGGTGCGCCACGCGCCTCCGCCTGGCTGACGCCCGCCTCAGCGAACACGAAAAGTCCCGCAGCAATTGCGCTTGCGAAAACGCTTTTCAACACACCCGTTCGAGCCATAAACCGCCCCTATCTTTCCCCGAGACTAAACCCTGATCACGTTAAGGTACCGCAAAGGCGGCGAACGGCAAACGCCCGTTTCGACCGGCCGAGGGGCATAAGCGGCCGCCCATCGGCCGGAGTAGTAAGGCTACTGCCGCCGGCCTTGCAAGTTATTGAAATAGCGGAAAAATTCGCTATCCGGCGAGAGCAGGATCGTGGTGTCGCCTTTTTGCAGCGCTTCTTCATAGGCCAGAAGCGACCGGTAAAAGGCGAAAAATTCCGGATCTTTGCCATAGGCGGCGGCGAAAATGGCGTTTCGCTCCGCATCGGCGGCGCCGCGGATTTTCTCCGATTCCTCGTTCGCTTCGGCCTTGATTTCGATGACCTGACGATCTGCTTGTGCGCGGATCTGGTTCGCCCGCTCGTTCCCTTCGGAGCGATATTGCTGGGCGAGCTGATTACGCTCGGCGATCATCCGTTGAAACACCGCTTCGGAGTTTGTCTGCGGCAGGTCAGCGCGAAGAATTTTCACGTCGATAATCTCAACCCCAAGCGGACGCGCCGACTGACTCAACAGATCGCGAATGCGCAACATTAACTCGCTGCGCCGTTCGGATATGATCTCGTCAACAGTCACCTCGCCAAGCACGGCTTTGATCGAGCGATCAAACTGCGGCGCCAAGCGAGACTCACCATTACGTTCCTCGCGGACCGATTGATAGAACAACAGGGGATCAACAATACGATAGCGAGCGAACGCATCGACAATCAATCGCTCTTGGTTGCGGGCGATGATTTCCGTTTGTTCCTGTTCAAGAATCCGGTTGCGCTTGTCGATAAAGTCAACCGTCTCCAGAAACGGTACTTTAAACTTCAAGCCAGCGTCGGAATATTGGCTCTTGGGTTCGCCGAAGCGAAAGACCAGCGCTGATTGCGATTCCGGAACGGTGAAGGCGGTATTGAACAAGACAACAAGAACAACCGCCGCGAGAATGCCGAGGATCGGGAAGGATAAGTTTTTCATCTTAGTTCGCTCCCGGCTGACGGCGTAACTCATTCAGCGGCAAATACGGCACGACGCCGCTCCCTGCGCCATCTTCAACGATAATCTTGTCCATCGGACCGATCACCCGCTCGATGGTTTCCAGATACATGCGCTGGCGCGTGACTTCCGGCGCCTTGCTGTATTCTTCGTAAATATTGTCGAAACGCTGCGCCTGACCGCGTGCTTCGGCAGTCACGCGAGACGCATACGCACCGGCGTTCTCCAAAATACGTTGCGCCTCACCGCGCGCTTCCGGCACGACCTGGTTCGTGTACTGACGTGCGTTTTGAATTACCGTCGCCTGATTTTGCTCCGCCGCCTGTACGTCACGGAAAGCTTCATTGACTTCGCTGGTCGGCGGTTCCGTGCCGGTGAGCAAAACGCTTTCGATCTGAATGCCGGCTTTGTAGGAATCAAGCGCGTCCTGCATCAGGTCTCGCGTTTGTTCCTGCACTTCGAGGCGGCCTTCGGTCTGCAAGAAGTCGAGCGTGTTGCGGCCCACCACTTCGCGCATGGACGCCTCGCCAACGGTCAGGACAAGTTCTTGCGGGTTGTCGATGTTGAAAATGAACTGCGCGACACCCGGCAGCGTTTCTCCCTGCTCCGGCGCCACGTTTGATTTGATTTTCCACTGAACCGTAAACGCCACATCGACGATGTTTTTGTCACCAGTCAGCATCAACCCTTGGGAAAGACCCCCGCTGCCGCGACGGTCGCGCGCCGGAATCGGCATCTCAAGCACCGCGAGCGCTGGTTGTTTGGAAACCGCCTGAATCGGAAAAATCCGCCAGTGCAGGCCTGGCCCGGAAACATCGGTGTATTTTCCAAACGTCGTGACCACAGCCAATTCGTTTGGCGCCACCTGATAGGCGCAGCTGAGCACGTAGAGTACGGCCAAACCCGCCGCCGCAATCCCACCGGTCGCACGGTTGAGCTGAAAGCCGCCGCCGCCACCGCCGCCGCCGCGACCACCGCGGGGGAAAGCGCGTTTCAGGCGCTGGCGTGACGCCTGAAGCAAATCTTCAAGATCGGGCGGCTCGTTCCGGCCGCCGCCGTTGTTGGAGCCATTATTGTTTCCTCGCGGGGGTTGCCCCCACGGGCCGCGGCCACCGCCGCCGCCATTACCGGAATTATCTTGCCAGGGCATTCACGCCTCTTTCGGTTGGATTGTTTGCCGTTCTGCTCGCCTTTTGTCGCGCGCCCATTTTCACACTGATGACGGTTGGAACCTTGGACCGCCCGTATATATGTTACGCGGGCGCAGGCGCAACGCGCCCCGCCCGCTTTTTCGGCGATTTTTAAAGGATTTCAAAGGCAAACCAGTGAGCCAGTCTCTTATTTTACGCGTGCGCGCCGCCCTTTCCGGCGTCGCCAACCCCGCCAGCGGCAAAAACATCATCGCAGAAGGCGCCATTCACGGGCTCGCCGCTGATGACGCCGGCCGGGTGCGCTTTACGCTTGTGGTTGGTGAAAAGGCCGGGCGCGACGCCGCTGAGGCATTGCTGGCGCAGGCCAAAACGGCCGCAAGCGGCGTGGAAGGCGTTTCCGCCGTCACGGCGGTCGCAACGGCGCATGGTCCCGTTTCAAAACAGGCGCCGCCTAAAACACCTCCTGGCCGCCACTCCCCGCAAAGCACCCAAAGCGCCCATGAGAATCCATTCGGCCTGAAAAAAGAAAAGCCGAGAGTCGAATCCGCCGCCGAAGCCATGGCCGGCGTAAAGACCGTCATCGCTGTCGCCTCCGGCAAGGGCGGGGTCGGCAAGTCGACGGTAGCCGCGAACCTCGCTGTGGCGCTCGCCGCATCGGGCCTCAGAACCGGATTGCTCGACGCGGATATTTATGGGCCCTCTGCGCCAACGCTCTTTGGCATCAAGGACAAGCCGTCCATGCGCGACGGCAAGATCATCCCGCGCGAGGCCTATGGCGTCAAAATCATGTCCATCGGCATGCTGCTCGACCCGGAACAGGCAATCGCCTGGCGCGGCCCCATGGTGATGGGCGCCGTGCGCCAGCTCATGAGGGATGTGGACTGGGGTGAGCTCGACATCATGATCATCGACACGCCGCCGGGTACGGGCGACACGCATCTCTCGCTCATTCAGTCAAAGCGCCTTGCTGGCGCGGTCATCGTTTCCACCCCGCAGGAAATGGCGCTGGCGGACATGCGCCGGGGGGTCAGCCTGTTCCGTCAGACGGAAACGCCGGTAATTGGCGTCATTGAAAATATGGCGTGGCTCGAAGGCGCGGACGGAGAACGGCAATATCTGTTTGGCGAAGGCGGCGCCAAAAAAGCAGCCGAATCCATGAACGCGCCGTTTCTTGGCGCTATCCCGCTTTACCCTGAGTTACGGCAGGCGTCTGACTACGGTCTTCCGCTCGCGGCGCGTGATCATCCGGGGGCGGACGTGTTCAAAAGCATCGCCGCGCAGTTAGAGGCGTTCGTCAGCGGCAAATAGCTACTGAGTTGGCGTGTCGGTGTTTGAATGGTCGTGCACAATCCGCCAGACGCCATTGTCGCGGCGCATGACCAGCGAAAAAAGGCCTGTTGAATTGGCGCCGCCTTTGGCGAGGTTAAACCGGCCGGTAACAACAGCCACATCATCGGTCACCAGTTTCGGCTCCAGCCGTTCGAAGCTGAGCCGCCCGAGGCCCTGCCCGCCGCTATATTCATCGCGATAATGCTTCATGGTCGCGGACCAGCCGCGCGATATTTCACTGCCGGAAACAAACTTTAGCTCGTCGCTTTTCCAGTAAACGCCCATAAACGCGTCGAGATCGCCTTCATTCCAGGCGGCTGCCGACGCCATCAAAGTGGCTCGAATAATTTCCGCAGGGGTCCGAAGCGCTGGCTTTTTCTCCGTTGATGGAGCTTGCGCCGCGGGCGCCGGGGCCGGCTCGCTCGCCTCTGGTGTTTCGTCTTGAGGCTGCGAGACGATGACCGCCGCCGGCGTTGCGCTGACCGCCGGGCGCGGCGTGTCAGGATCGGCGCCGGTAAGGCGCCCAATGGGAGACGGCTGCGGCCCCACCTGTGTCGTATCGCTCGCCAGTGAAACGAGTTGCGCCGGTTCACCAGAAGGCTCGTCCAGCGAAGGTTGCGACAAGATTTTGCTCATCTCGTCTTCGAGCGCCTCGTCATCCACAGCAATGGATTGAACCGGCGGCGCAGATTCAAAAGTCACCGGCTGAGGGGCGGTTTGCGCGCGCGCCTGGTCGGGTGTTGCTGGATCCGGCGCCGAGGCCGCTGCAGCGATCTGAAGAGGTTGCTGCAGAACCTCCGACGGCTGTGATGTCGGTTCAGGGGTCGCCGCTTCAGCAACTTGTGGCGCCGCGCGGCGCGCTTCGACAACATAATCGCTCTGTGGCGCCGGATCAATTTGAGGCGCTTGTGGCTCCCCCTGCGCGCGAAGGGACGGCGGCGCAGACGTGCAGACATAACCGGCGGATGCGAGCCGCTGGGTCAGCGCGCGCGCTTTTTCATTGCAGAAAGTGTCGGAGTTGTCGGCGTGATAGGGCACGGACACATTGTTGGCGCCGCGCGAATAACGCACGTCGCAGCTTTGTCCGACTTCGCCGGGCGCAATCACCTCAATCACGCGCGCATCCGCGCCGCGCGCGCAGGTGGTCTTGTATCCTGCCGCATAAACAGCCGATAGCGACAATATCGCCGCCGTGATCGCAATAATTGAAGCCGCCCGTATCATTACGCTCCCCTTCCTCAAATTTGTCTGCCGGGGCGAATCGCGCCCGCTCCTCACCCGCATGAAAACCTTAACGCAAGGCGCGCGCTGATTGGAGCGTAAAGCGCTGTAGACGCCAGAATATCGCTGCAGTGATGAACGCACCGTCGCCAAACTCGTTAAAATCAGCGGTGTTTCGACCGGATTCGGGGCTTGCGGTCCAGTATGAAAAATTCGCAAGCATACTCGTTCCGCGTGTTTTTCTCCGCCGAAGAGGCTCGCTTTTCATTCCAGTCCTGCGAATCAATGCTGGGGAAAAACGCATCGCCGTCAATTTCCGCGTCAACGCGGGTCAGATAAATCCGATCGGCCCGGTCTGTGGTTTGCGCATAAATTTCGCCGCCACCGATAATGCAGACCTCATCCACACCCGCAGCGCCGGCGCAATATCGCCCGAGCGTGATGGCGCCATCGAGCGAACGGGCGATGTAAATGTCTTCAGCGGAAAATTCCGACGCGCGTGTCACCACGATATTGTCTCTGCCCGGCAGCGCCTTGCCGATGGATTGAAAAGTCTTGCGGCCCATGATGATCGGCTTGCCCAAAGTCACCGATTTGAACCATTTCAGATCGTCGGAAATCTTCCACGCAAGTCCGCCGCCCGCGCCAATGACATTGTTGCGCGCCACCGCCACCGCCAACGCCGTTTTCGGCGCAGTTTTGGGCGGCGCATCACCCACTAGACGGCCACCGGCGCTTTGATGTGCGCTTGCGGCTGATAGTTTTCAAAGGCGATGTCATCGAAGGTAAAGTCGAATATCGAATGCACATCGGGATTGAGTTTCAAAACCGGCAATGGTCCCGGCGCGCGCGCAAGCTGTTTGTGCGTCTGTTCGATATGGTTTGAATATAGATGCGCATCGCCCAGCGTGTGCACAAAATCGCCAGGCTCAAGTCCGCACACCTGCGCCATCATCGCCGTCAGTAGCGCATAGGATGCAATGTTGAACGGTACGCCAAGGAACACATCACCCGAGCGCTGATAAAGCTGACAGGAGAGTTTCCCGTCGGCGACGAAAAACTGAAACAGGCAATGACATGGCGCCAGCGCCATCTTGTCGAGATCAGCCGGATTCCACGCGGTCACGACCAGTCGGCGTGAGGCGGGGTTGGTTTTGATTTCGTCAACAACCCACTTGATCTGATCAATGGTGCGCCCGTCCGGCGCCGCCCATGATCGCCACTGACGTCCATAGACCGGACCAAGCTCACCCTGCTCGTCCGCCCATTCATCCCATATCGAAACGCCATTCTCTTTAAGGTAGCGGATGTTGGTGTCGCCAGCGAGAAACCACAATAATTCGTGCACGATGGATTTTGTGTGCAGCTTTTTCGTCGTGAGCAGCGGAAAGCCTTGCCCCAGATCGAACCGCATTTGATGGCCGAAAACGGCGCGCGTACCGACGCCTGTCCGATCAAGGCGCTCATCGCCTGAATCAAGGACGCGCTGCAGCAGGTCCAGATATTGTCGCATGGTTTACTCGCGAATCTGTTGTTCAAACGCCAGTTTAGCGAACCGGCCCCCAAGGCCAACATGCTTTTCCAGGCAATCCCTTTCCAGCGAAAGCTTTTTTCCCCAGAGACAAGCATGCTATGGTCGCCTTCGGGGCAATGACCCCGGCAAGCGGGGATGAGGGTGAGATGGATATAGCTAAAGATGGCGCGCGAGGCGGCGGAAAGGGTCTGGCGCTGCCGGGTTTGATCGTGGGATTGCTCACGGGTCTCGCCGCCTACGGGGTCATTGAATATTGGATCGACGGACGCGACGACAACGCCCTCGCCATCACGGCGCTGTTTTTCATTGTCACCGCATCCGCCGCCTATCTGCTACTGGCTGAGGCCGGCGCACTTGTGAAAGCCATCGGCGGCGCGATCGTGATCGCCGCGCTTTTGGTTCTGCCCGATTATTACATGGCGGGCGTCAGCGGCAACGAAACGAATAATCTTTCAGAATTTCCGACAGTCTTCTGGTTTTTGGTGAGCCGCGGGCTGGCGGCGTATTTGCTGGTGACGCTGATAAAGGCCGCGCTCGAGAGTGGAATGCCGCCTGCTTACCCACCGGTCTTTTTTCACGGGATCACCATTCCGCTGATCGCCGGCGGCGCAAAGCTGTTTGCACTGCTTGCCGTGGTGTTTCTTTTCGCCTGGGCGAAGCTGCTGAAAGAACTGGACGTCAATTTCTTCCACAATCTGTTTCAGGAGCCGTGGTTTCTGCTGCCGTTCGCCGGCGCGATTGGCGGGTTGTCCATTGCGCTGATGCGCGGGTTGCAGTCTGTGCTCGGCGCGTTGCGCTATGTGTTGCTGCTGTTCAGCCGCATCCTCATGGTCATCACCGCGCTCTTCACCGTAACGCTGTTACTGGTGCTGGCGCTTAAAGGCGTGCCCATTGTGTTCGATCGCCCCTATCCGAGCGCATGGATGATGGGCCTGGCGCTCACCGGCATGCTGATTTTCAACGGCGTCTATCAAAATGGCGAAGGCGGCGCGCCGCCATTGTGGTTACGCCTGCCGACCGTCATCACGCTCATTGGCTTTCCAATCTATACGCTGATTGCCTTTTACGCCCTCTGGCTGCGCATTGGCGAATACGGCCTGACGCCGCCGCGCATCACCGGCCTCGCCATTACCGGCCTCATCGCCGCCTATTCGGTGGTCTGTCTGGCGGGGCTCGTCACCGAACTGAATTGGCGCGCCAAGCGCTGGATGCCGCTGGTGGGTTCGCTCAACACGGTGATGGCGGCGTTCTGGGTGATCGTGCTCGTGGCGCTGGCGACGCCCATGGCGAATCCGTGGGCCATCAGCGCAAAAAGCCAGTACGCCCGCGTCGCCGGCGAGCGCGTCGCGATAGAAGAGTTTGATTTCGGCTATATGCGCTTTGAGCTCGGCAAATATGGCGACCGCCTGCTCGAAAAAATGTTGTCACTGGAAAACCACCCGGATGCCGCCGCTATCCGTGACGGCGTGAAACGCGCCCGCTCGGCGCAAAACTATTGGGAATATAAAAACGGGGATCTCGTCGATAGCCTCGCGGCGGATGGACCGTTGCCAACGGATCAGGCGCCGGAGCGCACTCTACCGGATCAGGAATGACGGTCAGCGATTAGCTCGCCTGACGCTCGTCTTTTTCGATCATGTGAATTTTGCGGTTGGGCCCGTTATAATCCTCGACGCCCTGCGCCAACGCATAACAGGCCAGTCTCACCGCGCGCGGGATTTTCACATCATCGCCATCGCGTTCGCCTTTTTCGTAATATTGAATCATCCGGCGTTTCAAACCGAGAAAGTGGGCGGCGTCTTTCTGGGACAAGCCCAGAGATTTACGCCATTTCTTGAAGTCGCCGGCTTCCATATCCGTCGCCCGATGCCCCCGCATGGAGTTCATGCACCTCGCGCACATAATGCATGGATGTAACAGAATGTTGACAGCCACATTCTTTTTTCAGGCCGAGGGGGCCAGCTCTTTAAATATTCACCTGAACGGCCTATATGGAGGGGGCTCGCGCAAGCGAGATATGGCGATAAATGACGCGTGCAATAACCGTATCGGACCCGGGGGCGGTACCCGGCGGCTCCACCAAATCCCCTCTCTGCGCTAATGGCTTGGGAGGTTTTGACGGGGCCGAACTAGGATCGACGAGCGTCTAAAGACGATGTTTTCGCCCGGGTTGCCTCCGTTATTTGGCTAAACTGAATAGTTGCTAATGACAACAATTCGGAAGAGTTCGCTCTTGCTGCTTAATGTAGCTGAGTAACTCGATTGACTAGAAGTCCTGGCCCCCTTCCAAGGGCCAGGCGGGGCCCCCCGGCGCCTGGCAACAGAAGCCGGGACTTTTTATCCCCAAACGCCGTTAATGCGCCGCTGCTGACCGGCAGGCGCATTAAAGCTGATTTCAACGCGCAACCGCGCTGGCATCCGGCGCGGGACGCCGCTAAAAGGGCCTCGTAGAAAAAACCAGAAGGTATCGCCTCAGTGAGTGACGACGTCGAACTTGATTACAGCGATCTCATCCAGGACGCGCAGAAAAAAGCCTACCGTTTTCTCATGCGCGACGTATTGAACATCGTCGCGGAGCTGGGCGATGCGCCGGGCGAACACCATTTTTTCATAGAATTTGTCACGAACGCACCGGGCGTGATCATTCCGAACCACTTGAAAGAACAATACCCGGAACTGATGACCATCGTACTCCAGCACCAGTTCGAAGAGCTGACCGTCTCTGATGACCAGTTTGGCGTGACGTTATGGTTCAAAGGCAAAGAATCGCGCCTCGAAATCCCATTTGATGCGGTCACCCAATTTGCCGATCCGAGCGCGCAGTTCGGCGTGCGGTTTGACGCCGACGAAACGCCGGTTACCGGATCTGATGCGTCTGCGGACAATAACGACACCGCCTATGCGGATATGCCCGCGGAAGATGGACCTGCGAAAGATGGCGAAAAGCAAAAGCCGTCCAAAGACGACTCTGACGGCGCTGACATTGTCAGCCTCGACGCCTTTCGAAAGAAATAGTCAAGCGGCGTTCGAATCTCTCTCCGCAGGCGATTCGAGCAGTATGGAATCTTCTTGTTCAACCCATTTATCGGGAATGGGGGTTTTTACCTTCGCCCCTAAATCTTCCAATTGCTTTGTTCGATCAACAAGATTGCCGCGCCCGGTGGACAGCTTTTTGCGCGCTTCCTGAAAAGCGTCATCTGCCTTACCGATTGCCGCACCGACTTTTTCGAGATCGGACAAAAACCCGACAAACTTGTCATAGAGCTTCCCGGCCCTCGACGCGATCTCCGCGGCGTTCTGGTTCTGCCGTTCGACGCGCCAGATGGCCGCAACGGTTTTTAGCGCAATGGTCAGCGTCGTTGGCGTGGCGATGGCGACCTTGTTGTCAGCCGCGAAAAAGCCGATTTCGCCGTCATGCTGCAGGGCGGCGCCAAGCGCCGCCTCGATCGGCACAAACATGATGACAAAGTCGAGATTGCTGCCGGCTTTTAAATGATACTCTTTTCCGGCCAGCGTTTTGATGTGATTTTTCACGGACGCGGCGTGACCGGTTAGCCGCGCCTTGCGCTCGCCCTCGTCTTCAGCGTTGACGAAACCTTCGAAGTCTTGAAGCGAAACTTTGGCGTCAATGATAATGCGTTCGCCATTGGGCAGGTTGATAATGTAGTCAGTGCGGACCCGTTTGCCGTCGTCGCCGGTATGGCTCTCCTGACTGGAATACTCCTCACCGTCGCGCAGGCCAGAGCGCTGCAGAATCGTTTCGAGGATCATCTCCCCCCAGGCGCCCTGCATCTGCACTTTGCCCTTCAGCGCGCGGGTTAGATTCTCCGTCTCTTTGGACATCTTCGCGGATTGTTCGCTCAACAGGCGGATCTGTTCCTTTAGCGCCGAGTGTTGCGTCAGGCTTTCCTTATGGGAATCAGTGACTCCCTTCTCAAACTCTTCGATTTTGGTTTTAAGCGGTGAGAGAAGTTGGCCGATTTGTTCCCGGTTCTGCGTCTTGAAGGTCTCGCTCTGCGACTGCATGAGCTTGCCAGCGACTTCCTTGAACTCCAACGCCATTTGATCTTTTGCGGCGCGCAGATCTTTAAGACGCGCCTCAAGGGCTTGTAGTTCAGCCCTGTCTTTTACAACGCCCCGGTCGAGCGTATCGCGCTCTGCGGTAATCGCTTTTATCTGATGTGTCTGGCTTCGCGCCTCTTCCGTCATTCGCTCCACTTCGGAACTGGCGTGACGAAGATCTGCGGCGGCGACGGCGAGGTCCGATTGCAGCTTTGCGTTGTCAGCGCGCAGCGTTTCAATTTCTCCGGCGTTGCTTTCAGCCGGTTTGAACAACCGCATGGCGATAAATCCGGCGGCGGTCGCCGCGACAAAAACAACAAGCCCGATAATGACAATTTCCGGCATAAAAAAGCGCGCCCAGATCAGAAGAACAAAACGGGAATATCACATTGTTCTTGTGAAAAGTCGACCCGCACGGCCCGCGAGTTTTCAACAGAACGCCCGGATGGTCCGCTGGTGACGGCCCCGATGGCCCGTGCTAAGGCCGCGCAAACCCGCCACTAAATTCCTATATCCAAGAAGAGCACGACACCGATGACGAAAACCCGCACTGAATCCGACAGTTTTGGAAAACTCGACGTACCAGGTGACAAATATTACGGCGCGCAATCGGCGCGATCTCTTATCAACTTCCCGATCGGCGAAGAGACCATGCCGGCACCGCTGGTGCGCGCGCTTGGGATCGTGAAGCTTTCCGCCGCGCGCACAAACATGGCGCTGAAATCCCTGCCCGCAAAAACCGGCAAGGCGATTGAAAAGGCCGCCCGCGAAGTCGCCGAAGGCAAGCTGGGCGATCACTTTCCACTGTCGGTCTGGCAGACGGGTTCTGGCACGCAATCGAACATGAATACGAATGAAGTCGTTTCGAACCGCGCCATTGAAATTCTCGGCGGCGTCATCGGATCGAAAGACCCGGTGCATCCGAACGATCATGTGAATATGAGCCAGTCATCCAACGACACGTTTCCGACCGCCATGCACATCGCGGCGGCGGAAGAGATTGTTCACACACTTGTACCAGCGCTGGAACATCTTCACGGCGCGCTCGCCGAAAAACAAAAAGCCTTCGCGAAAATCATCAAGATCGGCCGCACACATTTGCAGGACGCAACCCCGGTCACGCTCGGGCAAGAGTTTTCCGGTTACGCGGCCATGGTGAAGAACGGGATTAAGCGCGCAAAAGCCGTGCTGCCGGCGCTTTATGCGCTGGCGCAGGGCGGCACCGCTGTCGGCACGGGCGTCAACGCCAAAAAAGAATTCGCAAAAATGTTCGCCGGCGAAGTCGCCGCCTACACCAAACTTCCATTTATCACCGCGCCAAACAAGTTCGAGGCGCTGGCGACCCACGACGCCATGGTGGAAGCCCATGGCGCGCTCAACGAAATCGCCGTGAGCCTGTTCAAGATCGCCAATGATATTCGCCTGCTCGGCTCCGGCCCGCGCTCCGGTCTCGGTGAAATTTCGCTGCCGGAAAACGAACCCGGTTCATCGATCATGCCGGGCAAGGTCAATCCGACCCAATGCGAAGCGCTGACCATGGTCTGTGCACAAGTGATGGGCAACAATACCACTGTTAGCTTCGCCGGATCGCAAGGGCATTTTGAACTCAACGTCTACAAACCGGTGATCGCTTACAACACCTTGCAGTCGATCAGACTTCTGTCGGATTCCGCGCGATCCTTTACCGACAAATGCGTGGTGGGGATTGAGGCCAATGAAGCGCGCATCAAGTCGCTCATGGAGCAATCCCTGATGCTGGTCACGGCGCTGGCGCCGGAAATCGGCTATGACAACGCCACAATGATCGCCAAGACAGCGCACAAAAACGGGACAACCCTGAAAGAAGAGGCCGTGAAACTTGGCCTGGTGAGCGAGAAAGACTATGATCGCATCGTCCGGCCGGAAAAAATGACCGGCCCCCAATAGGGATGGTTCGCCAAAGGCTTACACGGCCATGGGGATTAATATTTTTCCCGAGGCGAAAACTGGACTGGTTCTTGCCTTAATATGCCCGAGCGCTCCGCGGAAATAAGCGAACTTCAGGGGCGCATGTATGATTTTGGGACAAGGACGGAAAACAAATGGCTGATGCGAAACCAACAGAGAGCCAGCTCCGGCTGTTACTGGCGCAATTCCTGTTTGCGCATGACGTAGAAATTGAAACCCTTTACAGCGCCCTCGGTACGGATCTTTCCAACGCCGATTCCGAAGCGGTTTCGCACATGGCGGGCATTATCGACGGCGTCACCCTCGCCACAGCGAAAATCCGCACCCACGGCATCGACAACTGGGCCAAGAGTTAATTCCCCCCCGATTTATTTCGGCTGCTTTTTACTTGCACATCGCGCGCGAACCGGTTTCCTCATGGGGGTGAGGGAACCGGTTTTCGCGTTTTGCCTATGAAAAAAAGATCAATCACGCTGAAAGGCCACCGCACCAGCATCGCGCTGGAGGCGGAATTCTGGGCGGCGCTGGAACAAATCGCCGCCGGGCAGGCGCGCACCCTGCCCTCGCTGGTTTATGAGATTGATCGGGGCCGCCTAAAACAAAACCCGGCGCCGGGGCTTGCCTCGGCTATCCGGGTTTATGTTTTGAACTATACCGTTGAGCAGACCTAGCCCGCAGCGTGCGCCGCAATATTCATCGACGGACGTCCGAGCACTATTTGCGCATAGGACCGGCTCACCTCGTCGGCGTAACCACGCATCATCGGACGCACCTGCTCGAATTTGTGCACGCCGGCGGCCCGCGCGATCAGCCCGCCAAACCGGCGGCGCACCGGCGTACGTGTTGGATCGCTCCACCCGGATAGAGCGCGCACCATCTGCAGCCGCGCCCAGAAGGCGCGCGCCGATGACAATGACTGCGCGGTCTCTTCGGAGATAAGCCCCGACCGCGCCATGGCGCCCAACGCCTCAGCGGGATGGGTTTCCTGCACGAACGGGTGTGCAGACGCGTGTTTGTAAATCAGCGTGCTGATTACCAATTCAACATCGGACCGTCCGCCATCGATCCGGTCAATGTCCCAATCGGAAGACGGACGCTCGCGGCGCATGCGTTGCGCGCGGGCGCGATCGAGGTCACGGAACAGAATGTCGGCCCGGCGCGCGCCGGCGACGGCTGTGCGCAGCGCATCCTGCGCCTTTTCAAATGTCTTGTCCTGACCGGCGATGACACGGCCACGCGCCAGCATGATCTGTTCATGGGCCACAGCTTCGGATTGAACATAGGATTTAAACGCTGCGGCCGCAGGCGCCAGCGGCCCTGATACGCCAGCGGGACGATGGCTGGCGTCCGGCATGATCGCGAACACGCCTTCGTCGAGTTCACTGAGCGCTGCGAGATAGCGTTTGGCGAACGTCTCGCCCGCCTCGTCCTGCGCGTCGCTGGCGATAAATCCGAGATGGGTCGCAGCGCCCGGCAAATGCGGACCTTCCGCTTCAAAAACATGCACGGCGATTTTTTCAGCCGCAGCGGCTTCGGCGCCGGTGGCCGAATCACGCGTGCGGTCAAATACATCCGTGAGCGTGCGCACATGGATCGCATCAAGCGCCTCAACAGCGGCGTCAAATGTCGTGGCGCCCGTCGCAGCGCTGAAGGCGATCCGCGCGATCGTTTCCCGCCGCCAGACGGCGATATCCGACAGGTCTTTTGCGCCGGAGGACGATGGCGGCGTAAACCGTCCGAGCCATTCCTTGCCCGTCTGGGGCGTTTCAGCGCCCTGACGCTCAAATATGATCGCGGCAGTCTCAGATGATTTTGTCAGCGGCTCGATAGCGGCGCCGAAGGAGCCGAACGCATCTACAAGACCGTCACGCTGCGGCGCGCCTTCGCGCACCAGTGCAAATACATCTCGCTCTTCTCCGGCCACGCTGAGCAGTTGATCGAACAATCGCACAGCCTCGTCCGGCCGCTGCGTTTCACCGAATGCTGTCAGCAATCCCGGCGCATGGGCGGAAAATTTCGTATCGCTGTTGACGCCCTTGGCGCGCTTCGCCCAATCGTCCACCGCTTCGGAAAGACTGGCGCCATTGAGAAAACCGAGATCTTCCAGCTTGTCCGCGTCACCTTCTTCGCCGCCGCTGCGGTATAGCGCGACTTCTTCCTGCACGCCGCCAGCGAGGCGTTTTAAAGTATTGGCTGCGTCGGTCTGTGCACCTTTCAGCGCGGCTGCGAGATCATCATAGGCCGAGAAACCGCAAAGCAGCGCAAGCGCCGCCTTCTCGTCATCGCGTTCGACTTCGACGGCGCTGGCGCCCTTCATGACTTGCAATCGGGCGACAGCGATATGCGCAAGCTCCTCACCCGCCACAAGGCGTCGTGAAGCGTCTTTGCCGATCGTGCGTGAACGCGCAGCGGTTTCAAAAATCTCGCGCGCAGAGGCAGTGCGGAACACCGGGCGTAGTCCGCCGATAGCGAGACGGCAAAGGCCGGCGACACGGCGGAAGACATCGCGCGGGTCAGCCTCCTTTTTATCCACATAGGCCTGCAACGCTTCGGTCGCCACGGGATTTTCGCCCCAGACGATGTCTTCGATGCTCTCAAGGAAGGCCCCGCCTGCGGTGCGGTCGCCGGCGATAATGCGTGCGCCGCCAAGCCACATTTTCAGCGCATCCGCCTGAGGGCCCGCGGCGGTCGTTTTCACCCGCGCTGCACTGTCAGCGAAGCCCGCGCCGCCGATGCCAGACCCGAGCGGCGTGCGCAGCGCATAAAGCGGATAATCGCCAGTCTTGCCTTCGAAGGCTTCACGCACCTCAGCGCCAATGCGCACAAAAATACGATCGGCGCCGCGCGCCGCCGGCCCTTTGAAGGCCTCATCGTCGTAAAGAATGATAATGTCGAGGGGGCCGTAGGGCGACAAATCCTCGTGGGCGAAATCACCGCCAGCCGCGACAAAGACGCCGCGCAGGAAATTGTCCGGATCGTCCACGGTAAGCTCGCCACGCTTAACTGCTGCGCGCACCAGCCAGCGCAATCCGGTCTCCACCATGCGCTCGGCAAAATCGACCCGCGCCGCTGTTGCGTCGGCGACGCTCCACTGGCCGCTCATCTCTGCAATTGAAATGGCGACATCGACGCGGTTTTTAATGGGCGCCAGCGCCGCATGTAACGCTTCAGGACCGCCGACGCCGCGATCGAGCGCCGTCAAATCCCTGGCCGCCTCAGCGAGTACAGGAGACGCGCCGTCCATCAGCGCCGCCGCTGCTGCGTCGGCGTGAGTCATGCACAATTCGGCGAGCCGCCGCGTGCCGCCAAAGATGCGCAACATCAGCAAACGCCGGTCCGGCTGATCCAGCGGCGCGCCGGGATCACCACCCATGGCGTCGGCGACAGCGCGCCGCCAGCGCTCAAGCGCGCCGGGCGCCCGCGAAGGGTCGATCTTGTCAGTGGTGTTGCGGGCGGAATGCGTGGCTGAAGCCGCCATAGAAATCCCCGTAGCTTTAACGTTGCGCCAATCGAACGGAAGGTGCGGCGATATTGCCAAACCACGGTGAATTCGCCGTTAAACAAGTCGTGACATTTAGACTCGTGGGCGAATGCTGATATGAACGGTATTTCTTAACCAGGGCGTAGTTATGCCGGTCTCCATAGTTAACGAAACGCGATTGTCATGACGCGGAATGTCGCCCGGGTTCTTATCTTTCTCCGTAAAATTCGCCGCCATAGCGACGGACTGGACGTCTACAAGGTCTGGGCGTTCGCCATCCTGATCGGCATCGCCGGCGCCTATGGGGTCATGGGATTTCGCTACGCCATCGACGTAGTCTCGCTAATTGCCTTCGGCGAGACCGAAGGCGGGGTCGTCAGCGGCGCGTCGTCGCTCCATTTCCTTCGGGCCTGGTCGGCGCCGGTCATTGGCGGACTTGTCGTTTCCGGCCTGCTCTATCTGGCGGATCGGTTCAAATGGCTGGAGGGCGGACGAGGGCAGGCCGTAGCGGACGTCATCGAAGCGCGGGCCGTCTCCGGCGGCCACATTTCCCTGCGCGCTGGCCTCGCCGCCGCGACAGTCTCCGCCGTCTCACTTGGCGCCGGCGGCAGCGCGGGCCGGGAAGGCCCGGCGGTGCATCTCGGCGCGACCATCGCCTCATTTATCAGCCGTCATCTTGGCTTCGACGCGAAACAGCGCCGCGCGCTTCTTGGTTGCGGCGCAGCGGCGGCCGTCGCCGCCAGTTTCAATGCACCCATCGCCGGAGTGTTGTTCGCGCTGGAGGTGATCCTCGGCAATTACGCGCTTTCGGTTTTTGGCCCCATCGCGGCGGCAAGCGTCACCGCCGCCATCGTCACCCGTATCCATCATGACAATTCGCCGGCGTTCATGATCCCCGACTATGGCGCGGCGGCGACGATTGATGTGCCGCTGGCTGCGCTGCTCGGCCTTGTTTGTGGTTTTGTCGCTTCCGGTTTTTTACTCGCCACCGAAAAGATGACCGTGAATGTACGCGAGTTCGCCCAAAAGCGCGGCATCTCCTATTTGCTGTTGCCGCCCATCGGCGGCGTAATCATCGGTTTTATCGGCGCGTTCTATCCGGAAGTTTTTGGCGTTGGCTACGAAGCGGTGACCAAGGCGTTGCAGGGCGATTATGCGCTGCATCTTTTGATCATTCTCGTGGTGATGAAATGCGCGGCCACCGCCGTCACCCTGTCCTGCCGGTTCGGCGGCGGCGTCTTCTCGCCGGGACTGGTGATTGGCGCCTTCGCCGGCGCAGCCTTTGGCGGCGCCCTCGGGCTGATGTTTCCCGGCGCCACGGCGAGCCCGGTGTTCTACGCCATGATCGGTATGGGCGCCGCCAGCGGGGCGATCCTTGGGGCGCCGATTTCCACCACGCTGATCGTTTTTGAAATGACCGGCGACTATTCCATCACCATCGCGCTGATGGTCGCTGTCGCCATCGCGACGCTGGTGACGCAATGGCTCTGCGGGCAGTCGTTCTTTCACTGGCAATTGTCTCGCCGCGGCTATGATCTTTCCGAAGGGCCGCAAGGGATCATTCTAAAAACCACCCGTGTGCGCGAGGTGATGGAAAAGATGCCGCCGGGGGCGCCGTTGCCCGAGGGAGCAGAACGCCTGGAAACCCGGCATTCCCTCGGCGAGGCGCTCGCCAAACTCAATGAAGCGGAAGAACACGGGCTTCCGGTTGTGGACGCTGACGAGCCCGGCAAGGTCGTCGGTTATCTCTCACGGGTGAAGGCGCTCGCCGCCTACAACAAAGCGCTGATCGACGAGAATATCGAACATCATACTTAAACGGACGAAAACCTAAAACGATCCAAACGCCATCGCCGAAAAAAGACGCAGGCGTTTTGAAATGGGAAACGGTTTGTCAGCCCGGCGGACATAGCCCCTCGTCAGGGACAAATGCAGCAACGCCGGAGCTGTGGACGCCTCGGCCTTTTTCAGGATCGGCGCCGTTTCTTCTGCAATCGACAATGCCCGAGCGCCGACGCTATCCGCAAACTGCGGCGCCAGCGCCCTTCCCTCCCGCGCCATGGAAAAACCGGTGCCCGCCAATTGCGCAGTCGTGGCGAGAGATTCATCGCCGCCGGCCAACCGCACCGCGAGCGCATCAAGTGCGCCGTCTGCGCACGCAAGCCACCCCTCCAGTTCTGAAGCATCCGCGAAAGCCTCGCCATAGAGCGGGCGTGCATTGGCGTCGATCGCCTCGTTCAGCAACAACCCAAAGTCCGATCGTGCGAGATCTGCAGCGGCGATTTCCTCCACCACCGGATGAACACGGGGCGACTTGCCTGCACGAATTTCATCCAGCGCGTCGCGCCACCACTGCAGCCTGATCTCGCCGAGCGGCGGCTCTGAAACGACCGAGGGGATCCGCCGCAACTCGCCGTGCAGCGCATAAAGCGCCAGCAATTGACGGCGCAGCGGCGCAGGCGCGTAACGGCAGGCAAGCCAGCGGTCCTCGTCCTGACTTTGCACCTGCTCGGCGCAATATCGCGTCGCATGGCCCGTCGCGTCAGTCATAAAAACTCCACATCCCGGAAGGGTGGAACATAGAGAGACGCCATGTGTTGAGTAAAGTGACACTCTCTTCCAAAGAGCGCCGCTGCAATTCGACGCATACGCATGGCGCTGCCCGCGCATGATGCTTAGATCAAGTCGCAGACCCAGTACGAAGGAAAGGCTCAATCATGGCGATCACGCTTCCCGATCTTCCCTATGGCAAAGGCGCACTCGCGCCGCACATCTCGAAAAAGACCGTTGAATTTCACTATGGCAAGCATACCCAGGGTTATGTGGACAAAACCAATGCGGCGATTAAGGGAACAGCACTGGATGACGCCGCGCTGGAGGAAATCGTGCGCGCCGCCGCTGAAAGCGGCGATCAAGGCCTGTTCAACAACGCCGCGCAGTCGTGGAACCACATCTTTTACTGGAACTCCATGAAACCACGCGGCGGCGGCAAGCCGAAGGGCGACCTCGCCTCGGCCATCAAGGATTCATTCGGCGGGCTGGATGAATTCAAGGAAGCCTTTTCCGCCAAGGGCGGCGGCCAGTTCGGATCCGGCTGGGCGTGGCTTGTCGCAAGGAACGGCAAACTTGAAGTGACAAACACGCCGAACGCCGAAACACCTTTGACGGACGCGGGCGCCACGCCGCTCCTCACCATGGATGTGTGGGAGCACGCCTATTATCTCGATTATCAGAACAAGCGCCCGGATTACATGACGGCGTTTTTGAACAAGCTCGTCAATTGGGAATTCGCCGCAGCGAATTTGTCCAACGCCTGAGCGACAGCGATGTAAGCGATACGCGCCCTTCGCGGCGCGTATCTGCATTGTTATCCGGCGTTCGGCTGCGGCGCGGTCTGCGCCGAAACTTTCGACCAGTCGCGCTTGACGTTTGTGGTCAACAGGAACGGCGAGGCCACGAAGATCGACGAGTAGGTGCCGATCACAACGCCCCAGATCATCGCCATGGTAAACCCGCGCAACACCTCGCCGCCGAAGATCACCAGCACGACCAGCGCGAGCATGGTGGTCAACGACGTCATCACCGTTCGCGCGAGCGTATCGTTGATGGAAAGGTCGAGCAATTCGCCCAACGGCTTTTGCTTGAATTTGCGCAGGTTCTCCCGAACCCGGTCATAAACAACCACCGTGTCGTTCATGGAGTATCCGACGATCGTCAAGATGGCGGCGATGATGGCGAGGTTAAACTCCAGCCGCGTCACCGCGAACATGCCCATGGTGATGATCACGTCGTGGATCAGGGCGACGATGGCGCCGAGTGAAAACTGCCATTCGAACCGTAACCAAATGTAGATCAGCATCATGGCAATGGCGAGCACCACCGCGAGAATGCCTTTTTCGATCAACTCGCCCGAAACCGTCGGCCCCACGACCTCGATCTTGCGGAAGTCAATGTCGTCACCGAGTAGCGTGCGCAGTGTCGCCTGCACCAGCTCATTGGCTTCCTGTTGTGCGGTTTCATTAGCGTCTGCAAGCGCTTCGCCGTTAGCCTCCGGGTCGTCGACTTCCTGCTGCGAAATCTTGATCAGAACCGCCTCATCGGCGCCAGCGAAATCCTGAATCGTCTGCACATCAACGCTGCCCAGTCCGAGTTCGTCAACGGCGCTGCGCACGGCGCCAATATCAATGGGATCGGTGTCGACGACTTCAATCGTAACGCCGCCTTTGAAATCGACGCCGAAATTTAGGCCCAGCGTAAACAGCGCGACGATAGACCCGACCACAAGCACCGCCGAAAGCGCCAATGCCGCGAACCGCAGTTTGATGAAGCCGATATGTGTTTGATCAGGGACCAGTTTGAGCAGCATCTTGTTATCCCTTTACAACGTGATTTCTTTGGGCCGTTTGGCGAGAAGATATCCCCCAGCAAACAAGCGCGTCAGCACATAGGCGGTGAACACCGACGTCACCACGCCGACCGCGAGCGTGATCGCGAATCCGCGCACCGGCCCGGCGCCAAGCTGGAACATGATTAATGCGGCGAGGAACGTCGTAATGTTCGCGTCGATGATGGCGGAACGGGCTTTGTCATAGCCGACCTCCGCCGCTTTGATGGGTGTTTTACCAGCGAGAAGTTCTTCGCGAATACGCTCAAAGATCAGCACGTTCGCATCGACCGCCATACCAATGGTGAGAACAATACCGGCGATGCCCGGCAAGGTCAGGGTCGAGCCCATGAGCGACAGCACCCCGGCGATGAGGATAACGTTCGCAATAAGGGCAAGGTCCGCGTAAACCCCGAATCGCCCATACGAGATCACCATGTAAATGATGACGGCGAGAAAGCCGATCACAAGCGCTTTGGCGCCAGCCTCAACGGAGTCATGGCCAAGCTGCGCACCGACAGAACGCTGTTCAATGGTTTGCAATTCTGCGGGCAACGCGCCGGAACGGATCAGCAAAGAGGTCTGCGCCGCTTCAAGAGCGGAAAAGCTGCCCGTGATGCGGCCAGAGCCCTGCGTAATGGGGCTGTTAATGCTCGGCGCGGAGATGATTTCATTGTCGAGGACGATGGCGAACACCGCACCAATATTGTTTTGCGTGTAGTCGGCGAAACGCCGGGCGCCGCGCCGGTCGAACGTAAAGTTGATCTGGAATCCGCCGCCATCCGGGTTTGCGCTCGAAGATGCAGTCTGCACCATGTCGCCGGTGACTTCCGCGTCCTCGACCAAAACCAGCCCCGGCCGGCCTGATCCTTCGATCTCGCCAAACGGCACGTAGATTCTTCCCGGCGGCAACAGGCCTTGCATAGCGTCCTGCAGACTGACGGTCGGATCATGGCGGTGAAAGCTGAGCTGCCCTGTGCGATTGATCAGCTCTTTGAGCGCTTCGGGATCATTATCGCCGGGCACTTGCACGACGATCCGGTCAGTTCCTTGCGGCGCGATGGAGACTTCCTTGTTGCCCGCCGGGTCGATCCGCCGCCGCACGACTTCGATGGAATCGCGCACCGCCTCATTGGCGTAAAAATTCTGCGCTTCAGTCGTCATGGCGATTTCAAAGCGCTGCCCATCGATACTGACATTGTAACCGCGCAGGCCAAGGCCCAGCGCGCCGCCGATGCCGCCGCGCGTAATCTCACGCACCCGCGCCTCGGCTTCATCCGCCTGCGCCGCCTCAGCGATTCTCAGGGAGATTAGATTCGCCGTTTCGTCATAAGTTAGCGATGCAATCGAAACACGCTCTTTATTCGCCGCCCGGCTGGGGCGCATATCCCGGCGGATATCCGACATGATCGCGCGCATACGGTCATCGATCACCTTATCGGTGTCGACGCTCAACATCAGATACGACCCGCCCTGCAGGTCGAGACCGAGATTGATCGTTCCCTTTGGCATGAACCCCGGCAATGAATTGCGGGTGTCCTCATTCAACAGGTTGGGAATGGCGAACAGCACCGCCAGCAACATCAATATGGCGACCCCTGCGGTCTGGTATCGGGAAAACTGAAGCATGAGCGACCCTGAAACTTTGCGCCGTTTGGACGGCGAGCGTTTTGTTTTGTCTGTTTATCGTTTGCTTACTTGTCGTTTGCGGGCGGCTGCGGCTTGGTGCGCACGTCAGATAGGGTCGATTTGACGACTTTCACCGTGACGTTGTCCGCAAGCTCAACCATCAATTCCTCGCCCTCGAGCACCTTGGTCACCTTGCCAATGATCCCGCCGGCGGTGACCACCACGTCGCCGCGGCGAACATTGGAAACCATTTCCTGATGCTTTTTACGCGCCGTCATCTGCGGACGGATCAGCAGAAAGTAGAAAATCACAAAAATAACGATCAGCGGCGCCATCTGCAGCAGCGGATTGGCGGCGCCCTCAGCGGCCTGCGCGTAAGCGGGCGAAATAAACATGCGGATGTGCTCCCTTGGGAATGATCGACCGTTCCCTGAAGAGCGCCAGTAAGCGCCCTCACGGCCTCTTGAAGTCGGCGGATATATAGCGATCCATCAATGGGTTGCAATGCGCGTAGCCGATCATCGCGCCGCTGCGGCCCCGAAAACACGTTTTTCGCCCCTACTGGCGACCTTATTCCGGCCCCGCAACCAAACCGCCCTTGTGGCCGGCGGCGGCGGCCGCCATGAAAAAGCCCGCCGTTATCCATGGGGAATAGTATCAATGCCGGTCAAAACGCTCGTACTGGGGCTCGACGGCGCCGACCATAATCTGATCGGGGCCATGATTGAGGACGGGGAGTTGCCCGCCTTTGCGGCTTTGCGCGCCCGATCATCGGCCTTTGAGGTGGAAAACGACCCTGGCATGGGAAACGTCCAGTTCTGGACGTCCGCCGCCATCGGCGCCGGTCCGGCGACCCATGGCCACTATTTCTACATGCAGTTCGAGCCGAAAACCTACGATATCCTCCTCGACCACAAGATGAACCTCCCGAAAACGACGCCCTTTTGGGTGACGCTGGACCGGGAGGCGCGCCGCGCCGCTGTGGTGGACTGGTACGAAATGCCGGTGGCGCCGCTGGCGAATGGCGTCGTTATCCACCGCTGGTTCGCCCATGAACCGCTCACCGCATCGGTGTTTCTCCCGCCGGAAATAGAGGATGTCACGGCGCGCTATGCGAGTGATAATCCGATTGCGGAAGGGTTCGCCAGCCGATCACGTGACACCGCAGAAGACATGCAGGATTTTCTGACGCGCACACTTTCGCGTCTTCCGCCCAAGACACGCTTCTTTGCAGACCAGATGCGCGACGCACAATGGGACTTGTATGTCGCCTGTATGTCAGAGGCGCACAATGTCGGTCATTACTACATGGAGTTAGAGGACGCAGGTCACGCTTTGCACAACCCTGAAATGGCGGCGCGCATTCCCGAACCCTTGCGGCAATGCTACCGCAAACTTGATGTGTCGCTCGGCGAAATACTAGACGCGGCGGGCGACGACGCGGAGGTTTTTCTCCTAGGCGGGCCTGCCATGGAACGCTTTATCAGCGCCAACTCCGTCCTCGACGAGATTGCACGCCGCGTTGACCTTGGCTATGGCGCGCCGATCTCCGGCTCTGAAGCCGCAAAGAGAACCTATCGCTCGCTTATCCCTGAAAGGCTTCGCCGAAAAATTGGTCCGTTGGCTCGTGCCGTGCGCCGCCGCTTCGCTAACCGCGACTATTTGCGCCGCCGGTTTTTCGCTGTTCCGCATAATGATAATGCGGGTGCGATCCGTGTGAATATAAAGGGGCGCGAAAAATACGGCACAATCTCCCGGGGCGCGGAATATGACGCGCTGGTTCGGGAAATTACCGATGGCGTTTCGAGCTTCATCAATCCCGACACGGGACGCTCCATCGTCAAGCGTGTGATTGATGTGACAAAGAACTTCGAAGGTCCAAACCGGGACTTGCTTCCCGACATCTTTATCGAATGGGATCGCATTGACACTGCCGGCGATTTTACCCGCCTCATATCCGAGAATTTTGGCGAAGTGCGTTTGCCGCGCCAGGCACGCACCGGCGACCATACGCCTTTCGGTTTTTTCTGGGCGCCGCCCGGCGCCTGCGATCGAGCGCCTGCGCGTCCCGAAGACGTGACGGCGCCGATGATGGCCTCCGTGCGCCGTTAACCATAGGGTTGTATACGGGGCGATTGACTTCGCGCTGCGTGGCGAGAATCTTGCTTGCCTGAAGCAGTTCAACAACAAGAAAATTCCCGCAAGCCGGTCCGGTGACGGCGTGCGCGGGGTGGTGGGGCCTAATGACGGCGAAAGCATTGTTTCTCGGCTTTGATGGGGCCGATCACGCATATATGGATGCCATGATGGTGGAGGGCGATTTACCCGCCTTGGCCAGCCTCAAAAAGCAATCGCGGGTTTTCAATTTCGAAAACGACCCCGCCATGGGCGCAGCGCAATTTTGGAATTCCGCGCTGATCGGCGCCGGACCGGGCCATCACGGCCATTATTTCTACATGCAGTTCAAGCCGGAAACCTACGACGTTCTGCCGAACCACGAGTCTTCAATTCCCAACGTCACGCCGTTCTGGAATACGCTTGATGATGAGGGGCGCAAAGTTGGCGTCATAGACTGGCACCGGCTGCAAGCAAAACCCATGAAGAACGGTTTTGTTGTCGACAACTGGATGGGCCACGACCCTCTGACGCACTCCATTTTCCTGCCCGACGCCATCACGGCCGAAGCGCGAAAGTATTTTTCCGGAGACGCCGCCGCTGGCGGTTTTGCCTGCCGAAAAAGAGAAACCGCTGATGAGCTGAACGCCTATCTCGAAGCCTTGATGAAGCGCATCGATATCAAAACCGATTTCTGTGTGGACAAAATTGGCCAGGACGAATGGGACCTGTTCATCGCCTGTTATTCCGAAGCGCATGACGTCGGCCACTACTACTATCACCTCGACGATCCAAACCACGAACGGCATGACCCGACCCTTACGGCCGCGGTCAAAGAACCTCTGCGCGAGTGCTACCGGCGTATTGATCGGGGTGTCGCCAGACTATTGGAAGCCGCAGGTGACGACGCACAAATATTCACTTATGGCGGGCCCGGCATGGAAATGCTGATCAGCGCCAATGATGTCATGGATGAAATGATGCGCCGGATCGATTTGGGCGTAGAGGCGCCGAAGTCAGGCACGGAAACAGTGCGGCAGAGCTATCGCAACTGGATTCCGCAAAAACTTCGCTGGAAGCTGTCGCCGCTGGCGCGTGCGCTACGCCGCCGCGTCGCCAACAATGACTACGCAAAGCGGCGATTCTTCGCTATTCCGCACAATGACAATTCAGGTGCGGTGCGCATCAACGTCAAAGGGCGTGAAAAGCACGGCATTGTCGAACGGGGCGCGGAATATGACGCGATCGTCCGCGAAATTACCGAAGCCGTGGCCACCTTTAAAAACCCTGATACCGGACAGCCTTTGGTCAAGCGCGTCGTGTGCGTGCCGCATGAATATAGCGGCCCCCATTTGGAAGTCTTGCCAGACGTGTTCATTGAGTGGGAGCGCGCAGGCGCTACGCGAAATTTCCGCAAAGTCGTATCGGACGTCTATGGCGAAATCGAAATCAAGGATGTGATCCGCTCAGGCGATCACAACGCCACCGGTTTTTACTGGACGCCGACGAGTTATGACGGACCGCCGGTGACGCTCCCCGAACACGTCACAGCGCCCCTGATGGCAGCAGCGAGATCGGATCGCCCGAGCGCCATCGCCTGTACGCGCGAAACCGCCGACGCCGGATAAGCGGCCCCCTCGCTTAAACCAACCCCGGCCTCCTAACTTCTCACACTCCGGCGCGCGACTCGGCCGGCGCGCCGAAATCCTTTGGCTCCGCGGGCCGCACGACCTTGAGAGAAACGCCCGTACGTTTGAGCGGGCCTCGCTCGTGGCGACCCCTGACGCTGCGCCAACTTGAACAGGCCCCGCGATTAGCGCCTTTGGGTTTGCCGCATGGACATCGCTCGTGGCGGGTGGCGCGATTGCCAATTTGGGCTGACCTCAAAAAGTGAGTGAGCGCTCACTTGACATTCGAACTGGCCGCCATAGATTGAAGCTCTTGGAGTGAACGATCACTCATAATGCCTTTCAAGTTCGTGGTTTTTTCGCTGCGGCGGTTGGCAAACAGTTGAGGCGCACAAAACGAGATAGCCAGGCCAATAGCCGGACGGCGGAGATGGCGAGACTGCAAATGGCGAAGATTGTGAGCGAGGACGCACGGGGCGTCACCGCAGCGGCGGGAACCACGAAAGCGCGGATCGAACGCGCGGCGCTGACGCTTTTTTGCGCGCGCGGTGTCGACGCCGTGACCACGCGTGAGATCGCCAGCGCCAGCGGCGTTTCGGAAGGCGCGCTCTATCGCCATTACCCGAGCAAGGAGTCGCTAGGCGAGACCATGTTCTTCGCCATTCACAAACATCTGGCTGACGAAATTCGGGCGGCGGCGAAACGCGGCGGCGGCATCGAAGCGCAAGCGCGCGCCATCGTCAGCGCTTACGCCCGAGTCGCCGACGAAGACTGGGCCCTGTTTTCTTATCATCTGCTCACGACGCACCGGTTTCTTCCGTTTACGGATGCTTCCAAACGGCAAGACGGCGATAATCCAGTCGCGCTTGTGGAAACCATTATCGCGGAGGCCATGCAGCGCGGCGAGCTGGCGCAAAGCGACCCTGCGTTGAAGGCGGCG
This sequence comes from uncultured Alphaproteobacteria bacterium, assembly GCA_942492295.1. Classification (GTDB taxonomy): domain Bacteria; phylum Pseudomonadota; class Alphaproteobacteria; order Caulobacterales; family Parvularculaceae; genus Hyphococcus. Next base: position 108,745 of record CALODW010000009.1, on the reverse strand, counting down.
GCAGCGCTGGGCATTGTACTGCAAACTGCTTTGCACAAAGTGTACGGACGCATTCACGGTGATCTGGCACAATACGAAGCACGCCTCGCCGGCGAGGTTATCTCCGTGCTGAAAGCATAGGCGGGACCATCATGATCACTATCCGCTCCATATTATTTCAGGCGGCCTATTGGCTGACCTCTGCCTTCTATGTCATCGGCGCCTTGCCGCTGCTGATCATTCCGAGCCGTACGCCGCTCATGTATTGGATACTTGGCTACACCCGCACCATGTGTCTTTGGATGCGCTATATTGCCGGGATAAAAATCCGCATTGTTGGTAAGGAAAAAATTCCGCCAGGCCCCTGTATTATCGCAGCCAAGCATCAAAGCTGGGGTGATGGATTCGTCATGTTTTCGCAGTTTCGCGACCTGGCTTTCGTCACCGGCGATCATCTCGAAAAATTTCCGCTGGTGGGTGGTCTGTTGCGAAAAATGGGCGCGATCATCGTCGACAATTGCGGCGGCGCCTACGCCCGGGCGCGGCTGGTGGACGAAGAACTAAGAAAAGCCCAAGGCCAGAACCGGCGCATTCTGATTTATCCCGAAGGACATCTTTCACCCGTCGGCCAACAGCACCGCTACAAGAAGGGCGTCTTTCACATGTACAACGCCTATGGCTGCCCGGCGGCGCCGGTGGCCACCAATCTTGGCCTCAGATGGCCGCAACAAAGCTGGCGCTTGAGCCCTGGCGACGCGGTGATCGAGTTTCTCGACCCGATCCCGCCCGGACTTGATAAAGAGACCTTCATGGCGCGGCTTGAGGAGGCGATCGAAGCACGCTCTATTGAACTACTCGGCGATGAGCGTCCCGAAGGCGTCGAGATTGGCGCCGTCCTCCCCGACCCTGGAAAGCAGACCAGTTGAACGAAACCGGCATACCGATCACCGACAAGGCGCCGTTGTTTTTTCAGCGGCGTTTCTGGCCCATGTGGACAGCGCTTTCCTTCGGCACCTTCGCCGACAACACGTTGCGCCAGGCGCTGTTGGTCGGCATCCCCGCCGGAATCATTACCGCGCCGTTTTTCAGCAACGCCGACAATGCATTACCGTTTATCGGCGCGCTTTTGCCCCTCGCCATACTGATTTTTTCATCCGTATCAGGACAACTGGCCGACAAGTTTGAGACATCCTTGATGTTCCGGCGAACCAAATTTGCAGAACTCCTTCTCATGGGGCTCGCCGCTATCGCCTTCGCCACCGGTACGGGATGGCTCGCTGTCGCCATGTTATTCGGCATGGGCGCGCAATCGGCATTCTTTTCGCCTGTGCGCGTCGGCGCCATGCCTAAATACCTTGCGGCGGATGAACTGGTGCGCGGCAACGGGCTTTGCAATGCTGGCCTCTTTTCCTGCATCCTGCTTGGCTACATGGCCGGGGGCGCTCTGATTTCTACGGAAGGCGGCGGGTTGAAAGTCGGCCTTGTGTTGATTGGCGCCGCAACCGTGGGGTTTTTTGCTGCGTTGCGCGCGCCCTTCGCCGCCGCCAACGCGCCTGATTTAAAGCTGAGCTTTAACGGCGTGACGCAAACCATCGCCATGTTCCGCATTGTGTTTTCATCGCGCGGCGTCGCGCCGCCGCTGTTTGGCGCCGCCGTGTTTTATCTTTTGTCGACGGCGGTCACGGTGATCATACCCATCTACGGACGCGATGCGCTGCACGCGACACCACTTGTATGGGCGGCGCTCAACGGATTATTCGCTATCGGCGCGGGGATCGGCGCGATCACCGCCGCGAGCCTGCCCAAAGGAAGGTCCGGATTGAGCGCGTCAACCGTCGCCATCGCTTGCGGCGGAGTGACGAGCTTTGCCATCTATTTTCTGACGCCGCTGGCCGCGGGGACCGAAACATCCCCCATCGGTTTCGGCGAACTGTTCTCAAGCGCCGCGGGTATCGCTCTCGTTGGCGTGCTGATTTTAACCTCAGCCTTTGCAGGCGTTTACATCGCGCCGCTTCAGGCGGCGATGCAGCGCCGGGCGGCACCTGCAGTGCGTGCACGGATAATGGCCGCTGGCGCCTTTGCCAACGCCGCGTTCGCCATCCCCGGCTCCATCGCCCTGCTCGCCATCACCATGACCGGCGCCGACCCCCGCCTCGCCTTCATTGCCGTCGGCCTCGCCATGCTGATCATCGCCGCCATTATGTTTCACCGCAAACGAACCATTGCCGAGGGGCTCTATGACGAAATGCTGGCGGCGCCGGGTTCTCCTACGGAGTAGATTTCCCCAATCCTCAATGAGCGCCTAGCGCTCTGTCGCAAAACAGCTTTTGGGGCTGGCGCTGGTCTGATATTCATGGTTCGTTAACGATCGCACCCGCTGAATTCTCGCCGGATAACTCGGAAAACAGCGACAAATATGTCGAAATATGCGGTCGTTTCCGCATCGGTTAACGCGCCAGCAAGGACAAAGCGGTATTTTCCCCAAGGTATGGAACTGACATTCGCCATCATCGCAACATGCCTCGTCTTCGGCTTTGTCGCCGCCATCGCCTCGGTGCGGCCGAACCTCATCCCTGAGATCGGCGCCTCTTTGCGTAAGGCCGAGACGGTGAAAAAATTCTCGCCAAAGAATACGCTGTTTATCGTCGGCACATACGCCAACCACCCCGCCTGCAAGATGCAGCGGCGTTTGTTGAAGCCGGCTATCGCCGCGCTCATCCGCAATGATGTGACGGTGATGGAAGTCTATGGCGATGAAACGCCGCGCCAGAATGGCGACGAAATGGACTGGCTCGACCCGGCGCTGCTTCGCCATGCGCTCAACGCCGAAGACGGGTTCTACATCATTTACGTTGATGATGACGGCAAGACCCTGTTCCGCAGCGAAGCGCCAATGGTTACGTCCGATATCTTGAGCCGTGCGCGCCTTGATATCGCCACGCCGTCGCGCGGCGCCAAGCGCAAAAACCCGGTGCTGAAAAAGCTCCGCGCCGCTTAGGCTCGTTTCTTACGACTGCACAGCCTGCGGGCGTCCAATTGAATGATAGATGATCCCCACCTCCGCCATTTCTGACGGGCGGTAGATGTTCCGTAGATCAACCATAATCGGCGATTTGAGCAAAGATTTTATGCGTTCAATGTCGAGCGCCCGGAACTCATCCCACTCCGTGATAATCACCACGGCGTCCGCGCCGTCGAGCGCCGGATATGGACCGTCCGTATAATCTACGCCGCTGAGCAGGCCCTGAGCCTCCTTCATGCCCGCAGGGTCAAAGGCGCGGACTTTGGCCCCGGCTTTTTGCAGGGCCGGAATAATATCAAGCGACGGCGCATCACGCATATCATCGGTGTTCGGCTTAAAAGTCAGGCCAAGCACGGCGATGGTCTTGTCTTTCAGGCTGCCGCCACATGCCGCGATAACCCGGTCCGCCATTTTCTTCTTGCGCTCGTCATTGATGGCGACCACCGCTTCAACGATTTTGGTGGGCGCTTCATGCACTTGCGCCGTGCGCACCAGCGCCAGCGTATCTTTGGGAAAACAAGAGCCGCCATAGCCCGGTCCGGCGTGAAGAAACTTACCGCCGATGCGGCCGTCAAGACCGATGCCACGCGCAACCTCCTGAACATTGGCGCCGACCTTTTCGCAGAGATCCGCCATTTCGTTGATGAACGTGATCTTGGTGGCGAGAAAAGCATTGGCAGCGTATTTAATCAGCTCTGACGTGGCGCGATTGGTGAAGACGATGGGCGTCTCATTCAGATAAAGCGGGCGATAAAGCTCGCGCATGACCTTTTGGGCGCGCTCATCTTCGGCGCCGACAATCACCCGGTCTGGATGTTTAAAATCCGTGATCGCCGCGCCTTCGCGCAGAAACTCCGGATTGGAGACAACGGAAAAATCCGCGTCCGGACGGGTCTTGCGGATGATCTCTTCCACTTCTGTTCCCGTGCCGACGGGTACGGTCGACTTGGTGACAACCACCGTGTAGCCGTCCATGACTTCGGCGATTTCTTTCGCCGCCTGGTGGACATAGGAAAGATCCGCAAATCCGTCGCCGCGCCGGGAGGGCGTACCCACCGCAATGAAAACCGCATCGGCGTTCGGCGTTGACGCCGCAAGGTCGAGACTGAACGACAACCTGCCCGCCTTGACGTTTTCCGCCACCAGCGCCTCGAGGCCCGGTTCGTAGATAGGAATCTCACCGGCTTCGAGTTTTTCGATCTTCGAGCGGTCCTTGTCGACGCAAACGACGTCGTGGCCGAAATCCGCAAAACAAGCGCCCGAAACGAGGCCTACATAGCCGGTGCCAATCATGGTGACGCGCATAGCAAAATCCTGAGTAGAAGGGGCGCCGCCGACGCCCGGTCAGCGGCCCATTTCATTTGCCTCGGGTCTTAAACGGCGTTTTGCGGAAAAACCACTGCCCCGACTGTCAAAATCAGAATTTTGATGTCAAACCAAAGTGACCAGTTGTCCACATATGACAGGTCATAGCGGACGCGATCCGCCATCTGCTCGGTCTCGGAGGTCTCGCCGCGAAAACCGTTCACCTGCGCCCAGCCGGTAATGCCCGGCTTCACCTTGTGGCGGCCGGAATAGTTCTCGATGGTCTGGGCGTATTGATGGTTGTGCGCCAGCGCGTGGGGGCGCGGCCCCACCAGAGACATGTCGCCTTTGATGACATTGAATAGCTGGGGCAGCTCATCGAGGCTGTAGCGCCGCAGGAACTTGCCAATGGGGGTGATGCGTGGGTCATTGGGCTTGGCTTGTTCAATGACGTCGCCATCATCGGCGACCGTCATGGTGCGGAATTTATAGACTTTGAAGACGGCGTTGTTAAAGCCGTGGCGCTGTTGTGCAAACAAAATGGGGCCTTTGCCCTGCAACTTGATGGCGATGGCGATGATCGCCATGACCGGGGCGAGAACGATAAGCGCCACTCCGCCCAGCACATAATCTTCGATGGTTTTGATGACGCCGCCCCATCCTTCGAGTGGGCGCCGGTACAGCGACAAGACGCGCACGCCGCCAACATCATTGATGGCGCCGCCAAGATGATCGAGCCAATGGATATTTGGACAGATGGCGATGGAGACCGGCAAAATCGAGAGCCGGCGCACGAGCTTCGTCATGTCCTCAGGATCGGCGCGCGGAACGGCGATGACAATATCGTCGATCTCGCCGTTGCGCGCGGCGACCGCCAGATCGTTGAGGTCGCCCTTGGCGCCGGCGCGATGACTGTCGCCCGTATCTCTTAATCCAGACTCATAAACGCCGACAATGGAAATACCGGCCAGCGATTCCGCCGCGCGGGCTGAGAACTTGACCCCGAGGGAGGTTGCGCCGACCACCGCCACGCGGCGCGCAAAGACGCCGCCGTCGCGGCTCATCCGGCGCACAAACGCCACGGCGCCAAACCGCACGCCAATCACCGTGGTCAGCGCCGCGCCAGTCCAAGCGAATAACCAGACGCGGGAAAAATTGTCTGAAATTTTCAGCGCAAAACCAAAAGCAAGCAAGCCGAGCACGGTCAGCGCCCAACGTGAAAAAATCGCCCGGAGCGACCCATCCGACGAGGTGAGTTGTTCAAACTCGTAATAGCCGTCGCGGCGCATGAGCGCTGTAAATCCCGTCGCGCCCATGATCCCGGCGGCCGCATAATTTTGGAAATCGAATTCCGTCTGCAGCGCGAAGACGTGATAGATGAACGCAACGCCCACAGAGGTCAGGATGATCAACGCGAAATCCGTGAACTGGACGACGTCGCCGAATAGCGCCCGCGCCACGGGCGTCCGCCGCCGCACCCCATCGGTTGAAAAACTGTCCACGCTGCTTAACCCAGGTTCCGCCATATTGAGGCTCTTATTCCCTACTCTTCGAACACCCGCAACAACCGCTGGCGCCGAAAATCTGCGGCCCGAAGCTTGAATGACTAACATGCAAATATAGGGCTATATTAAGACAAAAGGGTTATCTGTGCCATGTCGAAACAGTTTGCAGCGTTTCACGTGAGCTGGCGGGATCACAAGGTCCGCCCGCTTGGCCTGGTAGCCGATGAGCGGGACTATGGCCGGGCCGCTGCGGCGGCGCTCCAATCCCGGCTCAATCAGCTCGCCGACGAGGGCTGGATCGTTCAGGAAGTGCTTCCCGCTTCCGGCCTGACCCCGAAACAATCCGCCGCCTTCACCATCATCGCATTCAGATAATTTCCCCTCTCGCGCTTTCGAACCGCGAAGCCGGGTCCGCTTTCGTGCGAAACGCGCCTGCGCGGCAAATCGCCAGTTGCCTTCCGCCGCCGGGCGTTTCATCCCTCATCGAATGACCAAAGTTTCATTCACCGATGACGCCCTCGCTCACGCGCTGTCCGCACTCGCCCTTAAAGCGGGCGCCGCCGCGCTCGAGATCTACGGCAGCGATTTCGATACGGAAACGAAAGGCGACGCCTCCCCGGTGACCGAAGCGGACCGGTTGGGAGAAGAAATCATCCTTGCGGGCCTGAAAGCCTTTGCACCCGATATTCCCGTCCTCGCCGAAGAAAGTGCGTCGAATGGCGATGTCCCGGAAGACCTTGGTGACCAGTTTTTTCTGGTGGACCCCCTCGACGGTACGCGCGAGTTCGTCAACCGTACAGGTGAGTTCACGGTCAATATTGCGCTCATCGAAGATGGCAAGGCGGTTTACGGCGTTGTTTACGCGCCTGCGTCAAACATGCTCTACGCTGGCGGACGAGGCGGCGCATGGAAAGCGCCCGTGGACGAGAACGGCGTCATGGGCGCCGCCGCGCCCATCAGCGTGCGCGCGGCGCCGTCAACCGGTTTGATTGCCGTCGCCAGCCGCTCTCATCGCTCCGCTGAAACGGACGCCTATCTCAAGACCCTGAATGTCGCGGACTTCACCGCCGCGGGATCGTCGCTGAAATTCTGCCTCGTGGCGGAAGGCGCCGCCGATGTATATCCGCGGTTCGGGCGCACCATGGAATGGGACACCGGCGCCGGTCAGGCGGTGCTGGAAGCTGCTGGCGGGCGCGTCATGGCGCATCCGGAAAACGAACCATTGGCCTACGGAAAAAAGTCCCGCGGCTATGACAACCCGCATTTCATCGCCTGGGGCAAAGCATAGCTTGCTCCGACCCAGAGCGACGGCGTTTGAGACCCATATCCACCCATTCCTGAACCGATGCACCCTCCCAAAGGGGCTAATCGAGCGAAACAGGCTTGCTTAAGATTCATATCAGGCGCAGGTGTTTCAGGGTAACCTGCTGAAGCGCATGGTTTCACACGCTGGCAGCTTTGATGATCAGGTATCAACACTGATGTGATTGGCTGATATATAATGCATCACGTTTTTTCGCCATAATTTCAAAAAAGGAAATTTTCTCATGGCCAAAGGTCAACAACGCAGCAATCGCGAAGCAAAGAAACCGAAACAAGACAAACCGAAAAAAGTTGAGAGCAACCTTTCAAATGTTGCGGCGACTTTTGAAAATAAACTCAACCCGAAACCCAAAAAGGGCGGCAAAAAATAGATTTCTGTCATTCGGATCGCTGCTTTCCGAATTTAACATATAGCGGCGAAAACAGCGCTATCGCCCAATGTTTCACGGGATCCGGTGCTACAGGGGAAATGAAGGCGCGAAATCGTCCTTCATTAGAATGATCGCGCCACGCATTTATCACGTAATCGCTGATTTGGTTTATCGCATTCCCAGTCATTGCCCGAATAGTCGAGATGCGCGCCTTCGGGAAGAGTAACGGGGCCGCAAATGTCGCCCTGCGCCTTAAAACCACGCTCGCATGCCCAGCCGGCGCCATACGGCGTTCCGGTTAAAAAGCCATGTTCAGGCACACTTACTTTCTCACAGGCGTTATCGGCAGTGCGAAATCCGCGTGCGCATTCCCAACCCGGTCCATAGCTGGAGGCAACTAAAAACCCGTTCGCCGGCGCCACGATGGCTGGGCAAAGCCCTTCGACCGCACGATGTCCGTGTTCGCACGCCCAGCCGCGTCCGTGGAGCACGTTCGTCGCGTAAGCGTTGGCCGGAATGCTGATAGGCGCACAGCCCTCGCCGGCCGCGCGATAGCCCCGTTCGCACGCCCAACCTTCCTTATAGTCCGAATCCGAAAGATAGCCGTTTGCGGGTATTGTGATTGAAACACAGGACTGGTTGATTTTTTGAAACCCGCGCTCGCAAGCCCATTGGTTCCCGAAAGAAGTCAGGTACCCGTTGGCGGGTATGGTGATCTTTGCACAAGCGTTTTCCGACCGGCGGTAGCCGCGAAGGCATTCCCATGCACGGCCATAAGACGCGTTGGTTTCGAAGGCGTTTTCCGGGATTACGGTAGCGACGCAGGCGCCGGACTGTTCCTGAAATCCCGGATCGCATTTCCAATCGCCAACAAAATCTTTTTTATGGGCGTTAGCAGGGATATCGGACGCGGACGCCTGGGCATGAGCAACCGTCACCGTGACGAGAGAGAACGGCATCTGCAGCATGAGCGGTATCGCCATAAAAAGCGTCGCATTGCGTACAGATCTCAAAAATCGCTTTGTCATCGTAAATTCCTGTTTTCCAGTTTAAGCAATCCGATCCGAAAGACCGCTGGTTGCTTTGTGACCACCTGTCCCCGCGTTTATCTAGAGGACGCCAATGGCGCTCTTTCCGCGAAGGGAGATGGTGCGTCGAAAATTTCGCAAGGTCGTCAGACGGAGAACCGCCGATCTCTCTCCAACGCTCCAAATAAGTCTCTTGGATCCAACACCAATTCGTGCAGGCCTCCCTCTAGGCCAGACAACGTATGAAGGCGGATTGTTGTTTTTGTCCTTTTCGCCCATGAGAACGGAAACGTCCAATAATACCGATCGCGGGTCTCGATGCTGTACGACCCTGCAGGCTGCACGGTCGCAATGCCTTTCAACGAAAAAGGATGCTGAAAATCAATCCGCGAATAGATCACGGGTGAGCGCATTAAGAATAATCCGCATAAATACGTTTAATAGACGATTGGGTAGCAGCGGAGAGGGAAATACGCCCTCCCCGCAAGGCGTTTTAAGATGTTTTGACGTCAGCAGCCGGCGTGGCCGTTTTTTCGGCTGCGGGTGCGGATTCGTTTGCAGGGGTCACGACTTTTGCATCGGTTTCTTTGGTGTCTTGCTTAGGAGTTTTATCGCCAGGAATATTGCTTTTCTTAAACATTTGATTTGACTTTCAATTGCACGGCAATGATTTGCTGGTGCAGTCCATAGGTGGGTGTCCGCCATGACACATACAATAGGCAAACGGTGGCAAAGCGGATTATATTTATACGGACTTTGTGTTGCACTATGGCGCCTTGATCTGCAAAAAGCCGAAAACCCTGCATATCAAAGCATCAGGCTGACCGATTGCATTTTCGAGAGGAAAGCGTGGGGTCCTGCACCCGGAACAACCTTTCAATTCCGCCGCCAACCCGAACGATCCGTTAAAGTCATTATTAACGGCGTTTCGGTAGGTTTTCACGAATCCGATGCGCGCGGAGGCGAGGAAATGTCCGGAATCTTTGAACATCGACGCACCCTTTGCGCCAGCGCTTTCGCAGTGTTCGCCACGGCGTGCGCTGACGCGCCGGCCCCCGCGAGCGAGACGCCAGTTGACCTGGCGCCGGGGCGGTATGAAATTTCACGATCCGGCGCTGGCCTAGTGAAAATTGACGAAGAAAAAGCACAAGAATCAATGTGCGTGCGAACAAGTGACGCCGAGGCGTTTCCCCACAAGCTGGCGCAACTTTCGCACCTTATTCATCCGCTCTGCACAACGAATAAATTTCCGCGTGAAGGGAACAAAGTCTCCGGAGATATAAGCTGCGCCGCCGACCAAAAGCTTGCGGAGGGCGCCAACCGCTTCGCTTACACGGGCGAAGTTGCGCGCGAGCATGTCAGCATCGACGTTCAACTGAAGTTTGAGGCTGCGGTTAAAGAAGAGGCCATGACAAAAGCGGAGGCCATGCAACTGAAACTCGCCATGAAGGCGATGGAACGGATGCGCTTCACCGTTGAGGCCACGCGCATCGGCGACTGCTGATCTGGTCCCCAGAACTCTCGCAACCGGTAATTTATTGCGCGCCGCAAGGGTTTGGATCGAGCAATGCGCTATTTTTTTGCAAAAGTGCCTTTTTCCGTTTTTGTGTTACAAAACCGCATGAACACTTTTGCAAAATCGCTTGCCTGCACCCTCATTATTTTAACCGCTTTCGCCAGTTCCTGCGTGCGGGAAGAGCCGTCGGCCGACAGCACGGCTCCAATCACCGATGAGGATGTAATAGAAGCAATCCGTGATTATCACGCAGCCTGGGAAGCGCTTGAATTCGACAGGGTAACCTCGTTCCACGCAGACGGTTTCGAATACCTGTTTTTCACAGACCTGGTAAAATCCGATGCGTTTCCCGCAATTCTCACTGACTCATGGATGGCGGGCGTTGTTGAGTACGAAATAAATGAAACCGACTTTCGGGTACTCGCTATCAAGCCAGATAATGCGTACGTATCCCTGCAAGTGAGCGATCGTTCTGTCTATGATGATGGAAGCGTCGCACGCACCGTCGGCAGCATGACGTACCTTCTTCGTCGAGACGATGAATGGAAGATTATTCGACTTCATCATGCCGGTCCCGTTCCTGATGGTCTCTACGAAAGCGAAGACGGCGACTAGCCACATCTTGGCGATTTTGGGCTTTGTTGGATTGAGAACACGACACGATGTGGCGCTTTGGGGTGAGGAACGTCAACTAACGGACGCCGCCCCCCTACCGGTACATCCCTGTCTCACTTAGGTGAAAGAGGTTCGCCGGGGCTGGTGTGTCGCGGCGGACCCAGATGTCCCACAGCGCCGTGCGCTCGACCATCTTGAATTGCGTATAGAGCAGCGCTTCGGCGCGCCCTTTCGCGGCAGCAGTTTTCGGATCGAGATCGAGGCGCGGCACGAACACAACATTCGCTGCATTCGCCGCCGCTGGACCGTCCGCGTGGCACTCACGTTTTTTCGCCAGCACGCAAGCGGTGTCGGCGCCGGTGAGGAAGGCAACATCAAGTCCCTGATCTTCCATGGTGCGTGCGCGCGCGGCGGCTTCCAAAAGCATCGCCGATTGATCAACGGGGGTCAGGGCGAAAAACTCCCGCGCCTCGGGCGTAGAGAATCGGCCCTCTTCGACCCATTTGGCGATTGTTGGCCCGCCCGGCTGCACCAACGCCAGTTCCGTGCGAATATCTTCTGGCGCATTTGCGGCGGCATTGAATTGCAACGAGAACTGTCCAACGGCGTGCACAGCGATCATCACCGTCCAGAACAGAGTGAGGCCCGCAGCCGTGAGGGCCGAAGCGACGCTGGCGCGGTCGTGATCACGGAAAAGGCCGTCATAAAATGGCGACGCCACGGAAAAGCACGCAAGTCCGGCGGCGAGAGCAAAAACAGGCAGCGCATTGGCGCCGGCGATGCGCGCGGCGATCAGCCCGACCACCATCAGCCCTGCGGCCGTCATCCAGTTGCGCCGATGCGCCCGGCCGCCAAAGATCATGGCGGAGAAAATAACGAGCCCTGCGCCATAGGCGGCGCCGCTGAGACCAAGCGCGCTTTCGCCGCCAATCACCGCGTCTTTCAATTGCAGCACATCCGATGCCGCGCCTGCGCGCGCAGCGTTCATGCCCGGCGCCATCAATTCAACGATCACGGCAAACAGTACGAAGATGGAAAGCGCCCCTGCATAACGCTGCAATCCGAAGCGACCCGTGAGGAACGGGCATGCCGACAGCGCGATAAAGCCGACAAGCGCGAATAGCGGGCTCATCATCCAAAGGGCGAACATGCCTGCGCCGCCCAAAACACCTTCAAACCGCGCTCGGCCTTTCGATTCGTCCGCAGATACAGACAGAAAAGCGAGAACGCTCACCAAGAAGATCGCGAGCCCCAATTCTGCGGGGCCGGAAAACGGCGCCGCTGCATAGGCGGCGAACGCGCCCGTCAGGAGCGCCGCAAAAAGCGCCGGGAAGCGAGAGGCGGAAAGGTAGGCGAGCGGATAGAGAACGAGGAGGGCGCCGATGGCTTTGGCGATAAGATGAACGCGGCCCGGCGCATCAGCAAAAACGTCCGCGCCCATAAGCATCATCAAGAAAAACGGCGTGTCGTGGTTAACAAGATGTGCTTCGCCGGACAGAACCGCGCGCGCCTCTGCGATTGGCGCGATCATGTCCGCCGTTGGCGAAAGGCTTAACAGCGCCGGAGAGAACGCGGCCGCCGCCGCAAACACCAGCGCTGCGCCAATGGCCCAAAGGAATGACCAACCGGGTTCACGCCAGGAAAAAATCGCCATGGCGGCCGCTCTGGCCCGCGGAGCCTCACTGCGCCAGGCAAATTCCGGGACATTCTCCTCGTAAGCTTCGCGAGTCGTATCCATATGAAACAACCTTAACCTTGCTTTGCACCCATCAGGCGGCGCTCACCGCCAACGCCCCCGCCACGTTGCAAGTCGTTTGCCGTTCACTCGCCTTAAACGGGAAATTCCCACCGAAAACGCTGATTCCCGCTTTGCGTTGGCGGCGGCGCTGCTATGGTCCATGCCCATGCGCACACTGCTTCACATGCCCCTCGACCCTGCCTCACGGCTGATCCGGATCATCCTCGCGGAGAAGGGACTGCCTGCTCAGCTGGTGGAAAAGCGCCCCTGGGCCGATAGCGATGGATCGCTCGCCACCGTTAACCCTGCGGGCACGATCCCGGTGCTGCTGGATGAACCCCCAACGGGCGGCGAGTTGTCGGTGTGCCCGACAAACACCATCATTGAATATCTCGAAGACGCCTATCCAAACGATTCTCTCATGCCCTCCACATCGGCTGCGCGCGCGGAGACCCGGCGGTTGACCCAGTGGTTCATGGAAAAGTTTGACATGGAGGTCGCGGAAAACACTTTGCGGGAACGCATCGATAAACGTCTCATGCGCCGGGGCCAGCCGGACTATGAGCGATTGAAAATCGGCGCCGACGCTCTCGCCTGGCACCTCGACTACGCTGCGTGGCTGCTGGATCAACGCACCTGGTTTGCCGGCGAACGGTACACGGTCGCCGACATCGCCGCCGCGGCGCAATTTTCATGTCTTGATTATTTAGACCTTGTGCCTTGGGATAAATTTCCGCCGGTCAAAGACTGGTACGCGCGGGTCAAGTCGCGACCGAGCCTGCGGCCCGTCCTGCGCGATCGCATGGATGGCGTGCCGCCGCCCGCTCATTACGATAACCCTGACTTTTGATGTCGCAGACCGCAACCGACCTTGAAGATCGCATTCGAAAGGCTGCGATCGATATCGGCTTTGACGCTGTGGGGTTTGCGCCGGCCGACTTGCCGGACACCATTCGCGAGCGGTTGATGCGTTTTCTCGCCCTTGGCCGTCACGGCGGCATGGGATGGTTGGAAGATCGCGCCGAACAGCGAGCGCATCCAAGAACACTCTGGCCAGAGGCGCGCAGCGTCATCATGCTCGGGCTGAATTACGGCCCAGACCGCGACCCGCTGCAGGCGCTGGACGCAAAGTCCAATGGCGTCATCTCTGTTTATGCGCAAAACCGCGACTATCACGATCTGGTCAAAAAGAAACTGAAACGGCTGGCCCGGCAGATCGCCGAGGAAAACAACGCAGACGTCAAAGTCTTTGTTGATACGGCGCCCGTCATGGAAAAGCCGCTCGCCATGCGCGCGGGTATTGGCTGGCAGGGCAAGCACACCAACCTTGTATCGCGAGACTTCGGATCGTGGCTGTTTCTCGGTGCAATTTTCACAACGCTGGTGCTGAAATCAGACAGGCCCGAGAAAGATCATTGCGGCTCATGCCGCAACTGCCTCGACGCTTGCCCGACAGACGCCTTCCCTGCTCCCTACCAGCTCGACGCGCAGCGCTGTATTTCCTATCTCACCATCGAACATCCGGGGCCTATTCCGTTTGAATTGCGCAAAGCCATGGGTAACCGCATCTATGGTTGCGATGATTGTCTGGCCGTTTGCCCGTGGAACAAATTCGCGTCCAATGCGCGCGAAGCGGCGTTGCATGCGCGAGATGAGCTGCGAGCGCCGACGTTGAAAGACCTCGCGGCGTTAGATGACGCCGCATTTCGAAAATTGTTTTCCGGCTCGCCCGTGAAACGCACGGGCAGAAACCGGTTTGTCAGAAATGTTCTGATCGCAATTGGAAATTCGGAAGACGCCGCTCTGGCGGAGTGCGCAGAGGCGTTGTTGGCGGATGAAAGTCCGCTGGTGCGCGGCGCGGCGATCTGGGCCTTGGCGCAGTTGGCGCCGAAGCGTATTGCCGAATACAAAGCGCAAATGGCAATCGAAGAAGACGCGGCTGTCCTTCAGGAATGGCAGAGAGCCGGTTAAATTTCCACCGTCACGGTGACGGACGCTTTGGTGAAATTACCGTTGTCGTCCTCAACCCAATACATGAACACATCCTCGCCGACGAAATTGGGGTCCGGAACGTAACGCAACGTGCCGTCATCGTTCACGAATACCGCGCCATGGTCCGGCGGGCATATACCATCGATGTTAATGTCATCACCATCTGGGTCGTAGTCGTTCGCGAGAACATCGATGTCGACAAAACCGCCCTCATCGACCGTGGCGAAATCGGCGCGCGCCACGGGCGCATCGCTATTCAAGTCGAGAACGCCGTGATATTCCGGCTCCACATCAAGGTCGCTGAAATCACGCTCCCACTCCACAAAGACACTGACCTTATCGACTACGCCGGTCGCCCGATCTGTGAAATATTGGTCGATCACCGTGACTTGCGTGCCATCGGGCAGGGTCCAGTACCCTTCTTCTTCCAGTGCATTGCGAATACTGAAATAATCAAACAGAGCCGGATCCCATGTGGGGGAGACAGTCGCGTTGCCGATCGAGTCCGTTTTCACACCGATCAGATTCAACTGGCCATGATTTTCTGGCGTCGGCGAGACGGGCATATCGTCAACACCGGAGTCGAACAGCAGCCGTCCTGTGACAAGCTGGTCGCCGGTCAGGAAAAGATCTCCGGCCCCGGTACTGAGATTACCGAAATTGACCGTCGCGCCCTCGACATTGACGTCGATGAAAACATATCCCCAGTTGCCGTCGAAGGGGTGATTCAAACCAGTTTCCTGTTTTGAAGCATAAACACCGGTCGGAAAGCCAACAATGTTGGCGCCGTTTATCGTGTTATCAATCGCATTTGGTCCAAACTCGATACCGCGCCATGGCGCGCCCGCGCCGCCAGACTGATCTGTGGCGATAAGGTCTATGCCCTTCAACGTATAGTGCGCCGTGTACTGAAGATGAATTCCTGTTCCCACCTCCCAGGCGAGGAAATCTTCAAGAACCGAACGGACATCATGTCCTTGCTCAGCGCCGCCTTTTATCACCTCAAGGCCGATAGAAACGGCAATCGCTTCGTTGCCTTGAAATTGAGAGATCGCCGGATAGTTTACAATCGCCTCGTCGACATAGCGCAGTGATTCCGACCAGTCGGCATTCGCCGGATCGATGGGAATGACGCCATTGCCGCGCGACATGTAAACAAAACCATGGCCGCCCGGCACGCCTGCCGCAACATTATCAATCGCGTCTACGAGCCTGCCCTGAAACCAGAACCCGGCACCGGTGCGACCCAGATCAAAGGCGTCTACATCTTCGTGCCACTTGGCGCCGCCGCCATTGCCGATGGATTTGATGGCGATATTATGAACCCAGCGGCCGGTTTCATTGCCGGTTTCTGCAACAAACGCCGCACCGTAAACATCATACGCCGCGTTGTCCGCAAGCACGGCATTGGAATCATGATGAACATATCCCCATCCGGGTGATCCCCAGACCGAGTTGCCCACAATCATGGCTGGATCATCAAGGTCGGAGACACCAGCGCGGTGTATGTGTAACGAATATCGCGCCTTGATATTTGTATCTGCATCCACATGATCCAGATCGGCGACATCAAACGCCCGCTCCGATTTGTCGGTGCGCCCCAACTCGTGAAACTCGGCGTAGCGCACGTCGATATCGTCCGAATGCATCAGCATCACATGGCCCCGCTGATGAATCGGAACGGAGTCTGCGTTTTCCGTTTCAAAGCGGACATTACGGGAATAGTTGGCCACATACGCCTTTAAGTCAGCGCGCGGCGCCTCATGATCATACTCAAGCGGCTTGTCAAAATAAATGACATTGCCTTCGATGCGGGTGATGGTGAGCTCTTCGTCTTCCGTCTGGTCATCGCGGGGCGTTGTCGGCGAAACTTCTTCTGACTCCGTCAAATGCGTACCCGTCAGGACCAGCTTGTCGCCAACTTTCCAACCTTCTGGCGGGGTTTCAAGAGTCAGCGACGTATCGCCCGCCATGGGATCAATCGCCACCTTGAGGAAAGCATCTTTTTGAGCGCCGTGGATTTGGATGTCGCCATGACTGATGACGCCGCGTGAGAACAGCATCGGATCCCAAGATGTATCGATTGGACCATTGTCGGCAATTTGAATAACGGTCTCGACATTCGCATTAACGGGATTGTCGATTGTTCCCATGGTCATGCGTCCGCCGGGTGCGACAATCAACGTGTCTACTTCCATGAAAGTGTTGACGTCGGTTGCAAACTCCAGCGCGCCGTCAACCCGGACTGTGAACAGAGAGACCGGGCTTTCGCCATCATAATCTACAGTGACACCTTCAGAAATGAGTACTTTGGCGCCGGCGCCCGGCACCTCTCCATTGGCCCAAGTATCCGGGTCAAACCATGACCCGTCATTGATAGCGATATGCGTCGCGTCTTCCACGGGAACGAGCGCAAGCACCGCCATGTGCTCAGTCGCTTTCGCCGGATCGTCCGGATGCGGGTGACCGCCCCCATGAGCGCCATGATCTACGGGGTCATCACTCCCATGATCATGCGCGTCGTCATCGTGTTCGCCGACAGTTACTTCAACGACCGCTTCGCTCAAATTGCCATTGCTGTCTCGCGCTTCATAGCTGAACGTCGCGACGCCTTCAAAACCTTGGTCCGGTGTAAAGTGAATGACGCCATCGTGGAGCGTTACCGTGCCATTCGCCGCGCCGAAAACGCGCACAAGCTCAATGGACGTGCCCGGCGCATGCGCGTCATTCGCCAGTACGTCTTCCACGGCGATTTGCAGGCTCGCATTCATGTCGACGCCGAAATTTCCATCGTCGACGGCTTCGACTTGCGTCACAGGAGCTGATGGCGTGGGGGTCGATGGCGTTGGCGCCGGCGACGATGGACTACCTATGCCGGGTGAAACATCCGGCTCTTCCTGAAGGATAGGACCGCCCTTGCCGCCAAGGGTCAAACATCCTTCCGCCGCCAACAAGGGGGCGATCATACTTGCCTGGGTGAGCGTCTTTTTGACGGTTCGGCGTTTGCGCTTTCCGGGCCTGGATGGCGCAGCAATCAGGCCCGCTTCAGAAGCCTCGAGAATATCGCCAAGATTGAATGCAGCATCGTTGCGGCCAACGCCCAGATCAGAACTCATAACTTTCCCGCGCCTGTACTCAATACTAACGCGCCGTGAGGTATCGACTCTGGCGCAACGCTACTAAGGGGAAAAGCTAGGCGAATAGGGCAAAGGCTGTATTGAGCGGATTATTAGAATTGTCGACAACAACAATTTGGCGGCGGATTTTTTGCAACCTTACGCCGTATTAATGACAATTGCGCTGACCGGTTTTACATCCCTGCAATGCGGCGATAACAACTCCTTTCCTCATTGGAAAGACTTGTTTTCGTTAACCATAAAGGCGTTCAAGGCTTTGAAGCCGGGTCAACGCCAAACAGGTTTGCTTGCCTGATTCCGCGCTCAATAAACGCCGCCCTGTCTCCTTCCGGCGACCAGCCCAAAACGGATTTCGCTGTATCATTTTGGTAGGGGGAAAGCTGCGCGCGGGATTTCCAGTCACGGTAGCTCGGCCTTGTCAGCCCCGTTCGTTTTGCAAGAAGCCGCTTCAACCAATATTTGACCACATCAACAACGTAATAGGTCCAGACCGGCGTTGGACGCGCGCGAATACGGACGCCGTTCACGCGGCTGACTTCTTCAAAATATGCGCCGGCGCTCAGCATTGGGTCGCCAATGAGATTAAATGACTGATTTTCCGCCGCCTCCTGCTCCATGGCGAGCACCAGCCCATCGGCAACGTCATCCACAAGCACGAACGGCATCACATTGCGCCCGTCTCCCCATAGCTTGCATGCGGTTGCCCCCCGCCACATGGCGACGCCCCAATGCTGCAACGGCCCGCCTTTCCCAATGACGATGCCGGGCCGGACAATCACCAGCGGCAATCTATTCTCCCACTCAAGTCTTTTTAGCGCGTCTTCGCACGCCGCTTTCGAACGCGCATAAAGGTTACGATGTTCCAGATCCTGATCGAACGGCGTCTCTTCATTAATCGGACGGTCCGGCCGTGAGGCATCGTAGGAATCAATCGTGCCGGTGTAGACGAGACGTTTGACGCCAGCCGCCAAACACGCCTCACCGATTCGGCGCGTCACGGCGACATCATTTTCCAGATATCCTTCCCACGAGCTTTCTGTCGCTTTCGCCAGATGAAACACGCCGTCGACACCGGACATGGCGTTGCGCAGATCATCACCGGATTTCATGTCGCCAGTGACCACCGACACACGTCCATCGGCGCGGGCGAGGCCGCCGCCGGCGCCGCGTGAAAACACGCGAACCTTGTAACCCGCTTCGAACAACGCGTTGCACAATGCGCGGCCGATAAAACCCGTTCCCCCAATCACCAGCACTGTTTTGCCGATAGCTGGCGGCGCCGGTTTTTCCGTCTTTCGTTTGGGAACAAACTTTGGGCGTGCAACCTCCAGCGCTTGCTCGATCATCGCTGTTGTGGTCCCAGCGAGACCAGTGCTCAACCGGCGGTCCACCGGCGAACCTTCGCGCATCGATTGGTAGAAACTGTCGATGGCGCGTTGAATGGAAAGCCCGTAAGGCGCAAGAGAGTTCAAAGAAGTAAGCTGACGGAATGCATTCCCAGCGCCGGCTGAAAGCGATTGACGGGCGAGCGACATGCGCCCCAGTAACGGACCGGCCACAATGTCGCCCATGCTCGCCCGCTCGCGGAGATAAACGTCGTCGGCAAAATTGTAGTGACCGATTGCCCCAAGACCGCGCAGGCGCACGCTGCGGTTATCAACGCCTTCAACAAGTGACATGTTCAGCGCCACCGAGGCGTCGCCGGCGCGCGCAGTGACTCTCCACCCTTGCGAATGAGTGACGCCGCCCGAAATTTCGATTGGATATTTGAGGTCGACTGCAATGTCCTCAACCCCACCAAAAAGATCCGCCACAAAAGCGAAGAGATGCGGGCCAATTTCGAAAAGCAGGTTTTCCGGCGCGCGCAGCATCCACAATCCGAACGGCCCCGATCGCAACGGCGCCAGCGGAAACTGCCAGTTTGCCTCAAAACTGTCGATTGGACCCATAACGCCGGAATCAATATCGCGTTTCATTCGGTCGTAGGACGGCAGCATCAGGAAATTGTGATTGACGCCGAGCAGCACATTCCGGTCGGCCGCCATGCGCTCAAGGCGATGACAGTCTTCCGTATTGAGGGCGAACGGCTTTTCGACAAAGGCGGAAACGCGGGCGTCGATAATTTTCTCCGTCGCTTCCACATGAAGGTGCGGCGGCGTCAGAACATGGATAGAGTCGGCGACACCGGCGTCCAACATTTCATCAACCGAGGTAAAAACCTGCTGCACGCCGTGTTGATCAGCGAGATTTTGAGCAGCACTGCGCGAAATATCGCATATGGCGCAAAGCTCAACGCCGCTGGCGCGTTTTAACGCGCCTGCATGCCAATCGGAAATATAACCAGCGCCTAAAAGCGCTACTCTGGTGGGCTTGGTGCTCATTTGTACTCGACAATCCCGATGCGGGCTCCGGTGATTTTCTTCCAGCGATATTTCACTATGCCGAGAAGGTTTGGAAATTTTGCTAATGTGAGAAACGCGGCTCCAAGTGTTGCGCGCGCCGGCGTTTCACCCTTTCCGATGAGGCCTTGCCGCGTGCGAACAAGCGACAATGGATAGAGCAGCAGCAATAACAAGCTTGCGCCTTTGGTCAGGAACGCTCCGGCGATGGCGAGCACTGGCAATACAAGCCCCCATATCCAGGCGCGCAGACGTTCGCGTCGAAAGTAACCCCCATGTTCGTCGCCAAGCTGCGCGAAGGCGTGGCCAGCGCGCTCCATGCGCCGCCACCACTGGGCAAATCGATGCATGTCTGCGTCGTGCAGGCACATATCGAACTCGATACGTACGATGCGCTGCCCGCCCTGCCTGACACGAACGCAAAAATCATCGTCCTCCGCCGCGATAATGGCGGGATTGAATCCATTCACGGCGCGAAAGGTACTTGCACGAGTCATGAATATACCGCCGCACGCCGTGATGTCGCCCACAGGCCCATTCCACTCCATCTCGCAAAGGCGATTATACCATGTTGCATCGGGATACCGCTCTCGACAGCGTCCTGTGACAATACCGACAGCACTATTCTCGCGCAGTTCCGCGCACGCCGCTTCAACAAACCCCTGCGTCAACTCGCAATCGCCGTCGATGAACATCACATAGTCAGTATCCGTCCATTTTTCTGTAAGACATTCAAATCCGGCATTGCGCGCGCGCGCCGCTGTAAACGGCTCGTCCTTTGACAGTTGAACCACCGCAGCGCCCGCCTTTGTCGCGAATTCAACACTATCGTCGGTAGAACCGGAGTCTATATAAACGATACGATCCCCCGCGCTCAAAAGAGACGCCAGACAGCGCTTGAACCGATCGCCTTCATTCCTGCCGATAGCCACAAAGCCTGTCTGCGGCGCGTCCATGGTCATGACCGGGTCTCCGCATCATCATTCTCACGCGTCGGCGTCCAGCGCTTTGCGCTCGCACGTCCGGCGCGGCCGAAGACATTGGCCTTGGCGGCGAGAAATGCCACAACGCCGCCGAGCGCGGATGGCGGCAACGCCACCCGTCCGTACCATGTCCAGCCAAGGATGATGGCGCTTGCTGTCAATATGAGCGCCCAGAATGAAATCATGAACGGCGCAGAGGCGCCTGTTATCAGCCATGCAGACAAGCAGAGAATGGCGATAGCGACCTGCTTTGCCGCGAAGAGCGTGAGCGGCGGGATCAGCAAATCAAGCGCCGCACCGAACAGGCGCAAGTTTTTTTCGTTTACCGCATCCACAATTAATGAAAATGACGCGCGCATGGCGTATCGCAGCGATCCTATCGACCATCGTGCAGCCTGCCGGGTTTGCGCGCGTTCTTCGGTCGGAAAATCGCTCTCCACAAGTGCACCCGGCGCCAACAATGGCGGCGCGCCCGCGCGTGTCAGTTGAATTCCGAGAGCGAGGTCTTCGACAATCTCGGCGGAGGCCAGCGAAACACCTTCAATACGCCGCCACGGAACGGCGAAGCCCGAACCCGTAAAACGCGTCACGTCAAACATGCGCTGCAAGCCCAACATGCGCACCTGATTAATGAACAACCATGCAAATTCTGCGACTTGCAGCCGGGGTCCGGCCTCATGCGGCGCTTTCATGAGATACAGCGCCTGCACCGGGCGGTCTTCGCTCTCCGCCAAGGCGGCGATGTGTTGCAACGCGCCTTCGGCGAACAAACAGTCTGCGTCAGCGAATACAACGAGCGCTGGCGGCGCCGCCCGCAATCCATCCAGACCATGCTGCAAGGCATACCCTTTGCCCCGCCGGTCGGGATCATGCCGCACCATCACTTCAACGCCGAGATCCAGCGCTACAGACGCCGTACCGTCAGTGCAGTTATCCGCAACGACGACCAACTGATCCTGTTCTCGCAACTGGCTTTGAATGTTTGCAAGCGAGGACCTGAGTACATCCGCTTCATTGTGCGCGGGGACAATGACAGTGATTGGG
This sequence comes from uncultured Alphaproteobacteria bacterium, assembly GCA_942492295.1. Lineage (GTDB taxonomy): Bacteria > Pseudomonadota > Alphaproteobacteria > Caulobacterales > Parvularculaceae > Hyphococcus. The sequence continues at coordinate 86,788 of CALODW010000009.1, read as the reverse complement.
CCAGGAGCCGCACCGGCCTTTTTTTCACGCAATGGAATCAAGGCCGCGAGCACTTCAGCGGTGAGAAACGCCGCGAGTCCAAGCGCCGCCAATGCCAGTCCGGCAGAGATAATAAGAAGGATGAAGGTCATATCCCGCCGGTCCTAGGGCCGGCTTGCGCCGGTCCAGTGGCGAAGTACGCCCAAAAACTCCGGAAACCGTCCGAACACGGCATAAAAACCGCTGCGCCAAGAGGAAGCACGAAATAGCCCGCGCACAATCACGCTCGCGAGGTATTTGGCGAGGTAAACGCCAATACCGGCAACGACAATGCCGGCAGCTACGTAGGGCGCGGGTGTCATAGGTGCAAACATCGATGCCACGAACGCCCCCAGCCCGGCGACAATTGCGATGGCGAGCGGAAAGGCGCAGCCCCAAAAACTCGCCTGGATGGTTTCCATGACCCCGTGCCGTTCCGGCGGTCCGCCATGCAGCGACGTGGCGTAGGCTTTGTCGAAACCTCGCCGAAGACAACTCCGCCACCATGCGGCGAGGCCCGTTCTGCGCTGATCGCGGATCATCATGTTCGTTTCAAGCCGCCACACATGGGCGCCGCGTCGGCGCTGACGCACGCAAAGATCTTCCAGATCACAGGCGACAAGATCGCCTCGAAAACCGCCCGCCGCCTCAAAAGTGGAGGCGCGCACCAGAGCCCCGCCGCTGGCGGTCATCACAACTTCACCCGGCGTTTCGTTGTTCTTTCGCTCCTGAAGGGTCGAGAACGGATGTTCCATCCCTGCCTGACTTCGCAAGGAGCCCTCAATCACGGCGACTTCGGGGCGCCGCTCCATGAATTTTTCCGCTGCGCCAAGCCAGTCCGGATCGATTGCAGTATCGGCGTCGAGAAATTGGACATAGCGAATATGCGGCGCCAGTTTTTTAAGTTGCCGATACGCGGCGTTACGCGCGCGGCCTGCGGTCTGTAGCGATTTTCCACCGCCATCCACAATGACGGCGCCCGCCTTGCGCGCGACGGCGCTGACCTCCGGCATGGCTGACACTGGTGCAAAAATGACAACATGCTCCCGCGACACAGATCGGATCGCGGCTTCAGGCGACACTTTTGGATCGACGCCAACAATGATGACTCCGGTCGCCGCGGAGGGTTCGTCAGCCGGCGCTTTGGTCATAGCGGCGGCCGGGCTTTGCGCCGGCGGCTGCGCTGTGGCCACCGTATCCAATTTCGCCTCACCGGGCTTCGTCTTACTCGATACTGCTTCTGGCGCCGGTTTTACGTCCGTGTCGGCGCTCGCGGTCAGGCTGACCGGTGCAGTCCGCACATTCGTCGATACGGACGCCTTTACATCCCCCAGGGTTTTGACCGGAACAGGCGGCGGACCTTCGGCCGGTTCATTGATTTTTTCCGTGGGAACACCTGCGCCGTTAGCTTTAGCGGGCGGAGTCACTGCGGCTGTTTGTGTTTTTCGGGGATTTTTTTTTACGGGGCGCTGCTCTTCGTCGAGAAATGCATCCGGCCCATCTGCATCGCTTCGCGGAATCGGCGGCGCGCTTTCATCGTCAGAGGCAATGCCAAAGACGCCATAGGCTTTTTTGTCGCGAATGACATTGCGGATCGTCTCAACACCCACCACCAAGTCTTCCGCCGAGAATGCATAGACGAGCGCCGTATCTGCGATCACGTTAATGACACGCGGCACGCCGCGCGACTGTTCGGCAATCTGATCGATCGCGCGTTCGGTAAAAATTCGCCTTCGGCATCCGGCGATGGAAAGCCGCGTTTCAATATAGGCCTGCACCTCATCGCGGCTGAGCGGCGTCAGGTGAAAATCCGAACCGACGCGCTGCGTGAGCTGCAATAGCTCCGGCCGGTTCAGCACGTCTTTCAATTGCGGCTGCCCCACCAGGATCAGCTGCAAGAGCTGGTCCTTGCCCGCATTGATGTTCGACAACAGGCGCAGCTCTTCGAGCATGTCCATAGAGAGATTTTGCGCCTCGTCGATAATCATGACGATGCGTTTTCCCTTGGCGTACTCGCCGATAAAGAATGTCTGTAGCTGCGAAAACAACGCCACATGGCTTGTGTCGTTAAAGGGCTGGCCAAAAGCCATCAGCACCCAACTTAACAAATCCCCACGCCCGGCCTGTACATTGGAAAGCAATGCAACCGTATGGCTTTCAGAAAGCTGATCCAGCAGCCGGTGGATGAGGGTGGTCTTGCCGCATCCGACTTCACCGGTGATTACAGAAATACCGGCATGATTGAGCACGCCATATTCCAGCATCGCGTAGGCAAGCCGATGGGTGCGGCCCCAGTATAGAAAGGACGGGTCCGGCTGGATCGAAAACGGTTTTTCCGTAAGACCGAAAAACTGCTCATACATTGTCTTTAGGCTTCCAATCGGGGCCGGTGTTCCAGATTACTGCGCCACCGCGATTCGCGTCGGCATCGCAAAGCGGCATGATTTCAGATCACATTCGGTCCAGCAGCGCTCGCACTTCGTTTTTGAACAGGAACTCTTCGCCGCCAAGATTGAGCGCCTGCTCCAGATTAGCGCGCGCCGCCTCTTCGTCGCCGCCTGCGAATTGCGCGGCGCCCAAATGATAAAGCATTTCCGGATTTTGCGGCACGCCAGCGACAGCCTGTGAGAGATACTCAACGGCCTTGTCGTAATCGCCCGCCCGGTAATAGGCCCATCCAACGGTGTCGCGATAAAACGGATTGTCGAGTTCTTCGATCCGCTTGGCGACGTCAAGAGCGCGCGCGATGTTCGCTTCATCAAGCTGTAGGTCACTCGACAGACTGACGTAATTGTTGGCGATGATGCGATCATCCGGACGTTCGTCGATCAGATCTGAATACAATTCCAGCGCCGCCGCCCGCTCGCCGCGATTAATCAGAACATCAGCCTTGAAAACACGCATGGCGCTATTGTCCGGCGCGGCGGCGAGACCGCGATCAATCAGCGCCGCCGCTTCGGCAAACTCCCCTTCGCCGAGGTGATGACGGTAAAGCAATTCGTACCCTTCAGGTCTCGTGGGCGCGCGTTCAATCGCTTCCTCCAGGGTTTCAAGATACGCCGCTTTGTCGTTACGCGACCCATGAATTCTGGCGAGCAGCATGCGCGCCGAATAATTATCTTCATCCGAATCGATTATTCGGTTCAAAAGCGCCTCCGCCTCATCAATGCGTTCGGTTCGAATGTAAGAAGTCACCAGCGCAGACAGAGGCTGACTGTCCAACGGGAGCTCATCTTTATTTTCCGAATAGGCTTCAATCACACTTTCATAGTCACCAAGACCGACATAGGCGGCGGACATGATGTTTGACGCGAGCGCATCCTGATTTTCCACACGTTCAATCTGCGCCGCAACTTCCTGCGCACCGCGCCAATCCTGCTTCGCTAATCGAATTGAAGCGAGAAGCTTGAGGTTTTCGATATCGCCCGGATGAGCCGCGAGAGAATCGACCAGCACTTCTTCCGCGCGCTGTGTGTTCTTTCGGCGCAGCAGAAATCGAGAAAACTGCTGTGCAATTCGCGCCGAACGCTTGCTCGTCTCGTAGGCCTTGGCGAACTCGGCTTGCGCGAAGGAAAGGTTATCCTGCTTTTCAAACGCCGCCGCCATCAACACCATGGCGTCAAAAGTGTCAGGGCTGTTATCGAGCGCTGTCCTTAGATTGACGATGGCCTGATCGTATTCGCCGCCGTCAATTTGCAACGCCGCCCGTTTCAGCAAGGCGTCCGTATTACGTTCGTCGGCTTCAAGAATCTCGTCAATCAGCCCAACCGCCTGTTCTTGTTCGCCGCCTTTCAACAGCACGGCAGCGGTTTTGTTCTTCGCCTCCAGCGCTACGTCCTGATCTTTGGATGCGGCCATGGCGTCGAGCAGTTCGCGCGCTGCATCGAGATCATCTTCTTCAATGTTAAAATCGACCAGCGCGAATTTCAGCTTGGCGTTTTCGGGTTCAGCGGCGACATACTCGCGCAATCGCGCCTCCGCCGCAGCCGCCCCTTCACCGCGCTTGATGATCCGCACGACGTTGAGCTTTGCATTGAGGTTTTCCGGCTCGAGGTCGACGACCGCCTGCAATTGCTCGCGCGCACCGGCTAAATCCTCGCGGCGAATAAGCTCCTGGGCGTACACCCGGCGATAGGCGGTCTCTTCCGGGAAAAGCGCCGCCAGCTTGGCGTAAGCGTCCAGGGTTTCTTCCTTGCGCCCGAGCGTCTGCAACACATGAATGCGCAACAGCTGCAACATGGCGATCTGTTCATCGACCGCCAGGGCTTTGTCGATCTCCGCAAGCGCGCCTTCATGGTCCCCATCGAGGGAGCGGTCCGTCGCCAGCACCGTGACCGCTTCCGCGTTGGCCGGATCCTGTTCGACAACGGCCCGGGCGATTTCAACGGCGCCGGAATTGTCGCCAATTTTCAAAAGCACGCCAGCTTTGAGCGCTCGTGCATCGAGGTTGCTTGAATCAATCGCCAGGGCTTTTTCCGCTTGTTCCAGCGCCGTCGTTTCGTCGCTGCCGATGAGATAGAGTTTGCCAAGTTTGACATGCGCGTCGATCTGGGTCGGGTCGAGGCGAACGATATTCGACAGGATCTGAAACATCGCCTGGAAATCTCTGCGCTGCTCAGCGATTTCGGCGAGCCCCAACATGGAGGGAACGTGCTCCTCGTCGACCTTCAAGGCGTTTTGAAACTGAATGTAGGCCTTGGGCAGATCGCCTGCCTCCAGGAACTCGGCGCCTTCAGTGCTGTAGCGTTCAACTTTTTCCTCTGGCGAAGCGCAGGCGGCGGTGAGCGCCAGCGCTGATGCCGCGAGCAACCGGAATACGCCCTTACGTTGCCTGGATAACCTGAAATCGCTGTTCGTTGCCGTCATGGTTTCTACCTTTGCCATTGGCCTTGCTACTGGTCGTGTCGCCGAAACGCCATCGTTTGCCACTATTGTATGCTCCTTACAATGCGGGGACGTCATACCGCCGCCCCGCTTGCCGCCACGCCCTCAGCGCGCTCATCCGCTGCCGCCGCAACTGATGCGTAATTCATATTGTTGGCCCGGAACATGCGCTCCTGCCTGCTGGACAGCCCTTCGACTCGAATCGGCGCGCCGCATCGGGTCAAATGCTTTTCGAGCATCAAAACGAGGCCAAGGAACGCGAGATCAAAGGCTGCGCCCTTGGTAAAAATAAGGCGGGTGGGCCTTCCGGCCGTTGCCGCTACACGAAACGCCTCGCGAACCGGTCGCAAACCGCCACGGATGAGGCTGCCGGAGAGCGAAATCCGGGTTTCGTCACCTGTATGCTGAATGTGCGCTTGCCCAGACTCGCTGGCGACGGCAGTCGCGCCGCCCAACTGCGGGGCGAGACGCGTCACCGCAAAGCCTGTGAGCGCCGCCGCGTCGGAGAGATACCGGCGCCACAAAGACGGCTCCTCCTTGATGCGCCACGCCCATTCAAGTCCTGCCTGCTGCATCCAGCGCGGCGCCCTGGCGATACCACCACCGGCAAAATCAATCACTGCCCCGAGATGCGCTGTGATTGGCGCCGTCAATCGATCGCGGTTCCGTTCGATCCATGCCTGCCCTTTTGCAGCACCCAACGCCACGCATACGAAGTCGGGCGCCGCAGCGTTAATGGTTTCGATGATGGTGTCGATGCTCATGCTTTCCACATCGCCATGACCGGGATTGAGCGCCCCCACCGCCTCGACGCCACCCTTTTCTTTTTTGATGGCGACGACTGCCGCGTCTCCGGCGCCATCGCGGCCGCCAAAAAAGAACACTTTCAATGGACGGCCGGCAAAAGCAGGGCGGCGCCGCAACGCCTCAAAAAGGTCGGAGCCCGCCACGCGAGAAGGAACCGGCACGCCCAACAGCTTCGCCATAATCACGAGCGGCGCGCCATCTACGAGACTGAGATCGGTATTCAGTACTTCCTGACGCACGTTTTTATCGCGGAGCGCGCGCACCATCCAATTGACGTTTGGCGTAACGAATGAAAGCCGGCGACCATCACGAACCGCGCTATCGATCGCCGCTATGGCCTGATCGATATCGGCGATATCGACGGGCAACCCCATCAGGCTCCACACGTCGCGATCGAAATCATCGCGGCGCATCGCGCCGAGCTCAGCGACCGAATCCTCAGATGGGACCTTCGCGGCGCCCAACGGAGACGTCGCATCGGTTGGGTCTGAATGAAGTTTGGGCTCTGCCACGGGTTCTCGATGTCTTTCAATGCCGGCGGTTACGGTTAACACGGGTCACGGCGTGTCAGTTCGGAACCGGCCACACCGTAAATAAAGTCTTGCTGCACTGCGCGCAATTTGAAGAGCAAACATGAGGCCAGATTCACCCTGAACGTGTTCTTAACTCTGTTTTTGCCCAAAAAATCACCCTCTGCGGGCCCGCAAACACTCTGGGGTGACAACCAACATATTGTTTTTATTGATAGTTTTACGAAGACATTGATTGACACAAGCTTCAGCGAGCAGAGCGGCGATTCGCCAGCCGGGCGACTTTACTTATCTTCCGGCGCGTATGATTGATCCGCGGCGCCTTTTTTGCTGATTTGTCATACTTTCTTCGCGTGTGTCCGCATGCGCCGCCAACCGCTAAAACACTGGAACCGCCGAACCACTGGGCAGAACCCCCGGAAAGAATTCTCCACTAATATGACTGATACGCCGCCGCCTTCGACGACGCCGTCCTCCTCGGGATTTGACTTGCGACCGGTCTATGTCATTGGCGCAATAGCGCTGATCATCGGATTCGCGTATTTCAGCGGCATCGCCAATCTGTTCAAGCGCTGGGGCGAGCAACAGGAATTAAGTCACGGCTATTTTCTGCCCGTCATCGCCGGATGGATGATCTGGTCACGGCGTGACGCGTTAAAAGCCAGTCTCGGCAAACCGGAATGGCTCGGCCTTGCAGGCGTCGCTCTTTCCGCCGTTGTCCTTATCCTTTCAGAACTCACCGTTACGTCGCTGATGATCTTTCAGCAGCTCGCGATGCTATTGCTGTTTTCCTCTTTGGCGTTGGGACTCGGCGGATGGAGCATTTTCCGGTTAAGCCTTTTGCCGGTCGGATTTTTATTGTTCATGGTGCCGCCGCCTTATTGGGCGATCACCGTCCTGTCACAGACCTTCCAGTTTTGGTCATCCCAACTGGGTGTGGCGATGATTGAAATGATGGGTATTCCCGTCTTGCTCACCGGCAACATTATCGATCTTGGCGATTACAAACTGCAGGTCGCCGAAGCGTGCAGCGGTCTGCGATACCTGTTTCCGTTTTTGAGCCTCGGGTTTCTGGCGGCCTATCTCTACAAGGCACCGCTATGGCAACGCGCCATCGTCTTTTTGTCGACGATCCCCATCACCATTTTGATGAACAGCGTACGCATTGCCGTCACCGGCATTCTCGTACAGCAATTCGGCACCGAGCACGCGGAAGGGTTCATCCACCTTTTTGAAGGCTGGGTGGTATTCATATTCTGCCTCGCCATGTTGTTTGCTGTCATCGTGATTCTCGCTCGATTTTCGGGCAAGAAAAACCCGGGCGACCTTCTCGCCATGCCGGATATCGAACCGATCAAACCGTCCGCAGCATGGACAAAACCTGCCTTTATCCAAAATGCGGCGATCGCCATGAGTGTGGTGTTCGCAGCAGGTCTGTATGTGCAGTTCGGCACATCCAACATCTTGAAGGTTCCCGATCGCGTCGACCTCGCGGCGCTTCCTTACGAATTCCCGGAATGGCGCAGCGACATTGAACAGGTCGACTCCGCGACGCTCGACGTGCTTGGCGCCGACGATTTTCTGATCACCAACATGACCAGCCCCGACGACGAGCGATTCAATCTTTATATCGCTTATCTGAATATGCAGCGGCACGGCCATAGCTGGCATTCGCCCCGCCAGTGCATTCCCGGCGGCGGGTGGCAGATCACAGTCCACGACATCACGCCCGTCACTTTGGAATCCGGTGAGACGTTCCACTATAATCGCATCATCATCGAAAATCGCGGGCGTCGTCAGCTGGTGTATTATTGGTACGATCAGCGCGGCCGGAAAATCGCCAACGAGTTCGTAATGAAATTCCTGCTGGTGTTTGATGCGGTGAAGTTGCGCCGCACCGATGGCGCGATGATCCGGATCATGACGCCCATACAGTCTGGTGAACCGGTTGAAACGGCGGAGGCGCGCCTGTTGGGTTACATGCAAGAGCTGCAGCCAAAATTGCCGAAATACATACCCCCTGCCGACGCGCCTGTGACGCGGGAGTTTGATCCAGACGCGTAAGCGCTAATCTGCGCTGAAACACCCAATCCAGATATCGCGCGCGCGCGCCTCTGCGACCCGCGGCGCCGGTCTGCCAAAAACGCTGCGCGCAATTGCAATAGCGCGGCCGGCCAGCCAGGCGAGATTGGCGACAAACGGTCCGGCCGGTCCGTAAACATTTCGAAAGTATCGCGAGCGCGATCGATAGTAATAGTCCGGCAGGCGTGCGCCCGCGTTCTGTTTTTCATCAAGCTTTGTCGTGCCGCCCGCGTCATGAACGAAAACCGCATCGCTTACATATTTTATTTTGGCGCCGCCGCGCACGAGACGGTCACAATATTCGCAATCCTCGTAATATAGGAAAAAGCCTTCATCCATCGGGCCTGCCTTGTCGATCGCCTCGCGCCGGATCATGACCGCTGCAAAGCTGACCCAATCGGGTTCGGTCGACATATCGTCGGGAAAGATCGGCGTTTCTCCGCGCGGAAACAAACGAGTCACCGGCCCGGTTTGAGCGCCGTCTACAAACTCGCTGATCAAACTGTGCCGGCGAAACCGGGACACCAGCGGCTTGCCATCGCCTGACTGAATTAGCGGCGTAAAGATCGCCGCCTCCGGCGCGTCCTCCGCCGCCTTCATCAATGCGGCCAGGGCACCCGGCCGCACCAGCGCGTCGCTGTTCAGGAATAGCGCGAAGCCGGAACTGATCGCGCTGAGGCCTACATTATTGCCTGCCGAAAAACCGTCATTGCCAGGCGCCGCCACCACCTTCAGGCGGGACGCCTCCGGCGAGGCCGCGCAATACGCCGACAGCCGCGCAAAGGAACCATCGCCGGATGCGTTGTCGACCACCACGACGCCGGCATCCGCCGCGCCTAACTGCGGGATGAGCGAGGACAGGCATGCCTCTACCTGCGCCGGCGTGCGATAGTTCACGATGATCACGCCGACGGCGAAATGCTGGTTTTGCTCAAATTCGGCTTCGGCCATGCGATTTTACTGTCTCATTCATGCTGCGCTTGCTAAGAATACACCTAACATGCTGTTTTAGCAGGCGACGCCTTAACGTTTTCGCACGCAGCGGGGATATCCTGATCCGCCGCCAGCAGGGCTGGGCATACGCTTTGCCGCAAGAAATCCGCAAAAAGGTTAAAAGCCTTGAAAACGGCGTATTTTTTGCAAATTAGAAGGCGAACCGCCAGATCAAGGGCTCTCCGGCCCGGCAAAAAGATGGAACGACCGCACCATGGGCGACGAGTTTACGCTAGAAGACGCGCTGATCATTTTGCAGCGGCGGTTTTTGTATTTCCTGATTCCAGCACTGGTCATCGCCCCGATTGCGATTATCGGCGTGATGCTCTTGCCCGCGAAATATACGGCGCAGGGCACGATCCTTGTTGAATCTCAGCAAATCCCCACGGAATTCGTCCGCTCGACCATCAACGCCTATGCGCAGGAGCGCATCAAGACCATTCAGCAGCGCGTGATGACCCGAAACCGCTTGCTGGAAGTAGCGGCGGAATATGAACTCTTTCCGCGCGAGCTCGGCTATTCCGAGAGTGAACGTGTGAAAAGGATGCGTGACCAGTTGAATGTGGAGCTGATCACAACGACGGCAAACAGAGGATCCGGCGACGGCACCATCGCCTTTACGGTCGCCTATACAGACCGCGACCCGCGCAAGTCCTACCTTGTCGCTAATAAATTCATGACGTTGTTCCTTGACGAAGATGTGCGCGCCAGGACCACAGGCGCTTCAAACACCACTGAATTCTTTGAGCGCGAGACCGCAAGGTTGCGCAACGCCGTCGCCGAGCTTGAAAACCGCGTATCGCAATTCAAAACTGAAAATTCAGGGTCGCTGCCTGAGCAGCTTAATATGAATCTCGACATGCTTGAACGGTTGCAACGGGAAGTCTCATCCGCACAGTCTTCTATCTCTCAGTTGGAAGAAGAGCGGCGTTTTTTGGAAACCCAGCTCATCAGCGGCACGGCGGGCGACAACAGCCTTTCGAACGAACTGGCGCGTCTCGAATCCGAGCTGGCGCGTTTGCGCGCCACCTATCGTGACTCCTACCCGGAAGTGGTGGCCAAGCGGGACGAAATCGCGGCCGTCAAAAGCCGCATGGCGCCGAGCGAAGAGATAAAACGCTTGCGAACAGCGCTAACGGCGGCGGAAGACGAGCTGACGGCGGCCGAACGCGCGGCGGAACCTGATCCTGAAAACATTGCTGCGATAGAGGCTGATGTTGAAGCGGCGCGCAACGCTTTGAGCGCACGCATCACGGAAGAAACCCGAAAGGGGTCAAATGACATCGCCGGTGTTCAACTGGAGGGCCGCATCGCCGTCGTTGAGAACCGCATTCGTATGCTGAATAAACAGCTTGATACGAAGCAAATCCAGATCGTCGGCCTGGAACAGCGCATCGCGCGCACGCCCGAAATCGAGCGCGGGCTGGCGGCGTTGACCCGTGATTATGAGAACATGTTCAAGGAGTATCAGGATATTCAGACCAAACAGCAGGATGCGCAGCTTGCAGAGAATCTTGAAGAAAATCAGCAGGCTGAGAAATTCTCGATCCTTGAACCGGCGCTTAGTCCAGAGCAACCATCAAGCCCTGACAGGCCGAAACTAATTTTTGCAGCGCTCTTCGGCGCGCTGGGCATCGGCGGCGCGACGGCGTTTGGTGTGGAGATGCTAAAATCGCGCCTGCGTGGCCGCGCGCACATCGCCAGTATTCTTGACGGTCAGCCGATTGCGGTGATCCCTTACATTCACGGTGAAAAAGAGCGGCGCATGCGCCTTCCCTTCACCGGAAAAAAAGCTGGAAAATCCCGCCGCCGCAGCGAGCGCGGCGCGATGGAGCCGGAACTGGCGTAACCATGATATTCGTGAACGAGTTGAAAAGAGTATTGGTGTAGAGCGACCCTATGGACCGCATTCGAAACGCAGTTACCCGCGCCCGGCACGAACGCGACAACACCGTCGCGCCGAAACGCCCGGCCTCGCCGGCGACACAACCAGTGTCTACAGGCGCGGACGGCCATATTTTTGCACCGGCCAAGTGTGACTTTGACAGCTTCGGCAAGCACCGGATTATCGCCAATGAGCAGGATCCGGTTCTGAATGCGTATCGCGTCTTGCGCACGCGCGTCTTGCAAAAGATGGAAGCCAATAACTGGCGCACGCTGGCCGTTGTTTCGCCCGGATCCGGCGCAGGCAAGACCGTGACGGCGATCAACCTCGCCATCGCCATCGGTTCAAAAACCGGCTCGCGCGCCACCCTCATCGATCTTGATTTTTACAGGCCAAGCGTCGCCCGCTATTTGGGACTGAAGGATTTTCCGTCAGTGCTTGATTATTTCGAGGACAAGCGGGATTTGCACGACATTGCCCTGCGGCCGGAACTGCCTGACGTTCTGGTGCTCGCCAATGAACGCGTCACCCGTCGCGGCGCAGAGCTTTTGACGTCAGCCCGCGCCGATCAGCTGATCGACACGGCGGTCAACGGTTTTTCCTCCCGGGTGGTGATTTTCGACATGTCGCCCTTGCTGGGTTGCGATGACACCATCGCCTTTTTGCCCAAGGTCGACTGCGCCCTGCTGGTGGCCGCGAGCGGCGATACGCGGGTGGATGAACTGAAGGAGGCGCGGCGAATTCTCGGCCAGACCAACATCATCGGCACGGTGCTGAACAAGGCCCCGGCGGCCTTCATGCCCAACCAGTACTACTAGAAGGCGCAATTGGCGCGCTCTGCTCCCCGGCCAAGGGCGCAATTGCTATAAAAAGCAGTAAAAATCAGCCTTCGATCCTTGAAGGCCTTTGGTAAACTTACCAGTATAATGAACCGTGAAGGATTTGTTCACCTGATCGCCTTTAACTCACTGTTATCCATATTGGAACGAGCCGGCCGCTATGAATGTATCCCAGTCCGTAAAGCTCGCCGGCATCTTTGTCGCGCTGATTGCGCTGTATTTCCTGATTTCCGGCCTGTTCGGCTCAAACAGCGCGCCTGAGGCTGAAGCAGCGGAATCAGAAGTTTTTACAGTGCTGACAACCACGGTCTCGCCCGAAAGCTGGCGGGACGAAATCATGATCCGCGGCCGCACAGAAGCCGAGCGTAAAGTAACTGTCCGGGCTGAAACCAGCGGCGCCGTTGCGGCGACACCGGCGGAAATCGGCGCGCTCGTCAGCGCCGGCGATGTGCTTTGCCGTTTGAATGTGGACGCGCGGCGCGCGCAACTTGCCGAAGCACGCGCATCTCTCGCCAAAGCCGACCTCGACTATAACGCCGCCGTAAAACTGAATGCTGGCGGGTTCCGCGCGGACACAAGCGTCGCCGCCGCAAAAGCCGTGCGCGATCAGGCCGCAGCGGCGGTCGAACGGACATCGCTTGATCTGCAAAAGACCGACATCAAGGCGCCGTTTGATGGCGTGTTCGACGAGCGCTTTGTGGAAGAGGGTGACTTCATGGCGGTCGGCGATCCATGCGCCACTGTGATTCAGCGCTCCCCCTTTCTCGTGACCGGCGCCATTTCTGAAAAAGACGTGGCCAAAATATCCAAAGGCGATCGGGGCGTCGCGCGTCTCGTCACCGGCGAAACCATCGAGGGCAAGGTTCGTTTGGTATCGTCTTCCGCGGATCCGGCGACGCGCACGTTTACGGTTGAGCTTGAAATCCCCAATGAAGACGGCGCGCTTCGTGACGGCGTGACGGCGGAGTTCACGGTTTTTGCGGAGGAACGCAGCGCGCATCGCGTTCCCCGGTCATCGCTGGTGTTAAGCGACAATGGCGATCTTGGGGTGCGAACCGTTGATGAGAACAATGTCGTCGCGTTTGCACCCATACGTCTGATCGGCGAGACGCCGTCGGGCGTTTGGGTTTCCGGCCTTCAAGGCAACGTACGGCTGATCGTACGCGGTCAGGAATATGTCTCCGCCGGGCAGACGGTGAAAACCGCCTCTGCCGATGATGAAGGCGCGCAATCATGACTCGTCTGATAGACGCCGCGTTTTCACGAACGCGCGTCGTCATGACCGCGTTGGTGGTCATGGTGTTTTTTGGCCTGCTTGCTTACAAAACCATCCCGCGCGAGGCAGACCCTGACGTTCCCGTACCGTTTGTGGGCGTCACCATCGTGTTGCCGGGCATCTCGCCGGAAGACGGCGAGCGGTTGCTTCTGCGGCCGACAGAACTTGAACTGCAAAATGTCGAAGGCCTCAAACAGATGGACGCCTTCGCTTACGACAGCGCGGCGCAGTTCATTCTCGAATTTCAAACCAATGTGGACATTGATCAGGCGGTGCTCGACGTGCGCGAAGCCGTCGACCGGGCGAAATCAGAATATCCGTCAGACGCTGAAGAGCCGGTCGTTCAGGAATTCAATGTTCAAACGCAATTTCCGATCCTGACAACAATCATTTATGGCGATGCGCCTGAGCGCGCGCTTTACCAAACTGCGCAGCGGCTTGAAGACCGGCTGGAAAGTATTTCCGGCGTTCTGGAAGCGCGCCTCACCGGCGCGCGCGAAGAATTGCTTGAAGTCATCGTAGACCCCGAGGTTTTAGAGTCCTACGGCCTCACGGAGCTTGAGGTCGTCAATGCGGTTAACGCCAACAACCAGTTGGTCACCGCCGGGTCCGTAAAACTTGAAGACGGCCGTTTTACGGTCAAGGCGCCGGGCCTTGTCCGAAATGCCGGTGATCTCGCTGCGACGCCCGTCAGGGTGAGTGGTGAAAAGGTTCTCACCATCGGCGATATTGCAAGTGTTCGCCGAACATTCAAAGACCGCGAAGGCTATGCGCTGTTCAACGGCGAGCTGGCGATCGGTGTTGAGATTTCAAAACGCGCCGGCTTCAACATCGTTGAAACGATCGAGGAAGCCCGCAAGGTCATCGAAGAAGAGTCAAAATTCTGGCCGGCGACCATCAGATATGAATATATCACCGACCAGTCGGTTTTCGTCAAAGACTCTTTAAGTGGCCTTACTGCATCCGTGATGACAGCGATTCTGCTGGTCATGATCGTCGTGGTCGCGGCGCTCGGCATGCGCTCCGCCGTCATGGTGGGTGTCGCGATCCCCACGACCTTCCTCATGGGTTTCATGCTGCTCACGCTGTTCGGCTACACGCTGAACATGATGGTGATGTTCGGCCTCATCCTGGCAGTGGGGATGCTGGTCGACGGCGCTATTGTGATTGTCGAATATGCGGACCGGCGCATGGCCGAGGGCGCCCCGCGGCGCGCCGCCTATCTTGAAGCGTCCAAACGCATGTTCTGGCCGGTGATCACGTCAACCGCCACAACGCTGGCGGCGTTTGCGCCGTTCCTCTTCTGGCAGGACACGCCCGGCCAGTTCATGAAATACCTGCCGCTGACGCTGATCTTTGTTCTCTTGTCGTCGCTGGTCGTAGCGCTCGTCTTTCTTCCCGTCATTGGTTCTCTTTTCGGCATCCCGGAATGGATGAAAAAGAAACTGAAAATGAAAGGAAAAACTGAAGGGCCGGCGAAGCGATACGAAGTCGACGAGATCGATCCGACCACCCTCAGTGGACCGGTTGCTGCTTATGCACGCTTTTTGAAAGAACTGGTTGGCCGGCCCTTGCTGGTCATGGCGGGCGCCGTCGGCGTGGCCGTGATCTGCATTGGCTCTTTCATTCTCGCGGCGCCGGAGTCGGAATTCTTCATCCGCAATGACGACGATCAAATCAATCTTCTGGTGATGGGCCGGGGGAATCTTTCAGCCGAGCAGAATATTGAAATCGTCAAGGAGGTCGCGGCGCGGATCGAAGACCACCCGGCGATCAAGCATATTTATCTGCAGACCGGGCCGGAGCTGGCGCGCGGTCAAAACGCCCCGGTGGAAACGATTGGCCAGGTGGGCTTGAACCTTGTCTACTATTCAGAGCGCGAACACTCGCGGGATGTGGTCGAACAATTGCGCGCCCGCGTACACGACATTCCTGGCGTGAAAGTGGAAGTCCGCCAGCGCGAATCCGGGCCGCCGGTCGGCAAAGATGCGCAAGTGGAAATCACCTCGCCCGATTTTGACGCCATGGTCGAAGCGGCGAAGAAGGCCCGCGCCTTCCTCGATACATCCGCCATCACGATCGATGGGCAGGAAGTCCCGGCCTATATGGATCAGGAAGACACCCTCCCCCTCCCGGGCATCGAATGGACCATGGAAATCGATCGGCAGCTCGCAGGCCGTTACGGGCTGTCCGTGCAACAAGCGGGCGCTGTGTTGCAGTTCGTGACTGACGGTCTCCTCATCGACAAGTACCGCCCGCAAGACGCCGATGACGAGGTCGACATTCGCGCGCGATATCCTGAACACCATCGCAATATCTTTGCGCTGGATCAGGTGCGCGTGCAGACACCGCAAGGCTCAGTACCGTTATCGAATTTCGTGACGCGCGCGCCAAGCCCGCAGGTTGACCGAATTATCCGCCGGGACGGTCAGCGCATCATCGAAGTAAAAGCAAACGGCAATACGCAAGTAGCCGGACATGAAGTCAGTCAGGACCGGGCAATTAACAACATGAAAGAGTGGCTTGATTCCGGCGCGCTCGGCCCGGATGTTTCATGGAACATGCTCGGCGCCGACGAAGAAACGGCGGATGCGGCTGTGTTTTTCCAGAACGCCATGATCGCCGCGCTATTCATGATCGCTATGATCCTCTTGCTGGAGTTCAACAGTTTCTACCACGCCTTACTGACGCTCAGCGCGGTGATCATGTCCGTGTTCGGTGTGCTGCTGTCCATCGCGCTTACCGGTCAGTATATCAGTATCATCATGACCGGCACCGGCATCGTCGCGCTCGCCGGTATTGTCGTGAACAACAACATCGTGCTTATCGACACCTATCAATATCTGCGCCGGAAGGGCTTGTCGGTTGAAGATGCTGTGGTTCGCACAGCAGCGCAGCGCGTGCGGCCTGTCTTGCTGACGACCGCAACGACGATCCTCGGCCTGCTGCCCATGGTTTTTGAGATCAATGTGAATTTCGCTGCGGGAACCATTACCCATGGCTCATCGACTTCGGACTGGTGGGTGCTGCTTTCTTCTGCGGTCGTTTACGGCCTCGCCTTTTCGACGATCCTGACACTGGTGTTGACGCCGGTTATGCTGGCCGCGCCGACGGTGCTCCGCCATCGCCTATTCCCCAAATCAGACGGCGGTATGAAACAGATACCGGCGCGATCCGACGACGCCGTTCCCCACGCTGCGGAATAGGCTGCTTACTGCACGTCTTCGGATTCTTCAGCGTCTTCCGGCACATCGAAGATCTGACCTGGATAAATCAGGTCCGGGTCGCGGATCTGATCGGCATTCGCTTCAAAGATGATTGTGTATTGTGCGCCACGGCCGTATGCGCGCCGGGCGATGCGCCACAAACTATTGCCGGGCTGAACGATCACCCTGCCGTCGCGCAGATCAATATCGTCGGGGTTTGCACGCTCAAACGGCAGTTCGATGGCGAATTCCGGTCGTCCATCTTCATCGAGCTGTATGACCAACAGCTGATAAACACCCGGCGCAATCTGCGCTTCCGGCGCGATGGTCCAGCGGCCGTCGGCGTTCGCCGCCGTCTGACCCAAAAGCTGACGGTTGATAAAGAGTTGCACAACACGGCCGGGCTCGGCGCGGCCAGAAAAAATTACCGCACCCGTATCGTCATAGTCGATGACGTCGAGCGAAAGCGGACCCAGACCATCGGCTGCGTCGCGCGGGTCCTGCAGCACTTCCGTAGCGCCGCCCGGCGTGGTGCGCAGCACCAGCGGCAGATCGCCCTCGCGTTCCGGTACATAAATCAGGATCGTATCTTCCGACCGAATCGTCATGCCGTCGGGGGTCGTCATGGAAAGGCTGAGTTCCACCGGCCCGGCGTCGAGCGGCGTATCCGTTGCGATTACCCATGAGCCGTCGGGTTCAGCCTTTGCCGTCGCAAGTTCTTCATCGTTTGCGAATATGGTGACGTCAGATCCGGGTTTCGCACGCCCGGCGATGACGGCGTAACCGGTGCGATCGACACGAACGATATCGAAACTGGGCAAAGCGGGTTCGGCCGGCGCCTCTGGCTGGGCGTCGCCTGGCGCGGCGGTCGAGCCAGCGTCAGTGGTCTGCTCGCTCGGGTCGTCAATGATCTTGAACCGCTCTGCGGCTTTCCAGCCGATAAAACCCAGAACAATCAGTAACAGGATAATAACTATGACACGCACAGGGCGACGCTCCTTGAATTTTGTCCGGCGGCTCCAATTTACTTTACCCTTAAGAAATTCTACGTACAATGCCCACCCAACAACAAGAAACGTATAAGTCTATGAAATCATTATGTGTTTATTGCGGATCCCGTCCTGGCAGTGATCCCGCATTCAAAGAATCCGCCATTGAAGTCGGCAAAGAAGCGGCCCGCAGGGACTGCCGTATTGTTTATGGCGGCGGAAAACTCGGCCTGATGGGCGCGACCGCCGGTGCGGCGCGCGACGCAGGCGGCAAGGTTTTCGGCGTCATTCCGGATTTTCTCGTTGAGCTTGAAGGCATCCTCGAAGGGGTTGACCACAAGGTCGTCACCAATATGCATGAGCGCAAGATGATGATGTTCGAGGAATCGGACGCCATCCTGACGCTTCCCGGCGGCATCGGCACGCTCGAAGAAATTATCGAAGTGTTGTCATGGGCGCGGCTTGGCCTTCACCGGAAACCGCTGATCGTTTTGAACGTCAATAATTTCTGGTCGCCGCTGCGCGAGCTTTTGCATCACGTGGTCGACAGCAAACTCGCCGACAAGGAATTGATCAACGACATTGCGTTTGTTGACAATGTGCCGGCGGTCTTCGATCACGCCGAAAAGCACATGCTCCGCGCGATGGCGTAGCGCCGAACCAGCGAAAAAATTCGATAGAATTATGCGCGCTCGCCCCTCAGGCGGGCGCGTGCTTTTTCGGCGCCAATCAATGGCAATAGCGCCGCCATCTCCGGACCGCGTTGACGGCCCGTGAGCGCAAGGCGCAATGGCATGAAAAGGTTTTTACCCTTGGCCCCGGTTTTTTCCTTCACGGCGTTGGTAAAGATAGCCCAGCTATCGGCGCCGAGTTCATCAGGGACAAGAGCGGCCGCCTCATTGGCGAAGTTTTGATCTTCAATGACAGGCTCGACCTCGCCGTTGATAACGCTCACCCAATCGGCGGCGTCGGCGAGGCGCGTGATGTTGCCTTTGACCGCTTCCCAAAGCGGCGGCGTCACACCAAGTTTTTGCAGGCGCGGCGCCACGTCGTCATAAGCCGTTTCGTGCAACAGCTTCGCATTGAGCGCTTCAAGCTCGGCCATATCAAAGCGCGCCGGCGCACGCCCGAGACGGTCAAAGTCAAACGTTTGTGCCAGCGACTGCAAATCCGCTTGCGGCGCCACCGGATCGGCGGTGCCAAGTTTTGCGAGCAGGCTGGTGATGGACGCAGGCTCCAACCCGTCATTGCGCATGGCCTCAATTGACAATGACCCGAGACGTTTTGAAAGCCCCTGTCCGTCCGCACCGATTAGCAGCGAGTGATGCGCAAATTGCGGCGGCTCGCCGCCAAGCGCTTTGATGATTTCAATTTGCACGCCGGTATTGGTCACGTGATCTTCGCCGCGCATGACATGCGTGATTTGCAAATCGATATCATCGACACAGCTCGGCAATGTGTAGAGATACATGCCGTCTTCGCGGATCAATACGGGATCAGAAACACTGGATGTATCGACCGTCGTGTCACCGCGAATAAGGTCTGTCCACTGCACTTGTTGCTGCGAAAGCTTGAACCGCCAGTGCGGTTTGCGCCCCTCCGCTTCATAGGCGGCAATTTCATCGCCGGTCAGGTTGAGCGCCGCGCGATCATAAACCGGCGGCAGCGAACGGGCGCGCTGAATCTTGCGTTTACGATCCAGCTCTTCCGCCGTTTCATAGCAAGGATATAAAAGCCCCGCCGCTTTTAGCTTGTCCCGCGCGGCGTCATATTCCGCAAAGCGCGCGGACTGGCTCATGGTTTCATCATAGTCGAGCCCGAGCCATTTCAGATCGGCGCGAATGCCGTCTTCGAATTCCTTGGTGGAACGCTCTTGATCAGTATCGTCGATCCGCAGCACAAAAGCGCCGCCGGATTTGCGGGCGAGCAACCAGTTCCACAGTGCAGCCCGCACATTGCCCACATGGAGCTTGCCGGTGGGCGACGGCGCAAAACGTACTTTAACGGTCATGAGATTCTCAAAAAGCCTTAAGGCGCGAGGGATTAGCCGGGAAGTGGGGCGCGGTCAAATGGGTGCGTAACTTGTCGCACGTGAGCGCTGCTATCGCGGCTCAACTTGCGTCAAAGCCCGGGCTCTGCAAGCATCCCAAAAAATTCAGAACAGGCCGGAATAAACGCAAATTAGGGACGCCATTAATGAAACTGTTGATCTCGATTTTGACGCTTCTGTTCACAAGTGCGAGCGCACTCTCCGCCCATGCGCAAACTTATGAGCGATACAGCAGCGATAACCTTCGCCTCGAGCTGAAGAAAATCGCCGACGTCACCCGCAAGGTAAACATGCCTATGCGCGACGGCGTCAATCTGTCCGCCGATGTCTACAGGCCGAAGGGGTCGACCGGCCCCCTGCCGACCGTTTTCTGGCGGACGCCCTATAACTATAATGAGCTATCCGGCACATTGCTGATGCTCGCCGTCGAAAGCGTCAGCCGCGGCTACGCTTTCGTTATCCAAAACGAACGCGGCCGGTATTTTTCCGAAGGAGAGTTTGAAATTCTCGGCCACCCGCGCACGGACGGTTATGACGCACTCAGCTGGATCGCCGAACAGTCCTGGTCCAGCGGCAAGGTCGGCACTGTCGGTTGTTCTTCATCAGCGGAATGGCAACTGGCGCTCGCGGCGATGGATCACCCGGCGCACGCAGCGATGGTGCCCATGTCCTCCGGCGCCGGCATCGGGCGTGTCGGCGAATTTCAGGAACAAGGCAACTGGTATCGCGGCGGCGTGGAACGCACGTTATTTCACCCTTGGCTCTATGGCGTCGATAATCCGCTGCGCGCGCAAATTCCGCGCGGTCTCGACCAGAAAACCCGCGCGCACATCGGTCAGTACAACGATCTCGCCACAGAAAAACCAAAGGTCGATTGGAAAAAACACATCGCACACCTTCCTTATGACGAATTGCTGTCATCCCTTGATGAACCACCGGCGACATTTGAGGAATTAATCAGACGCAACCCAGACAGCGCGGCTTGGTTTGAAGGCGGATTGTATCACGATAATGAAGGCTGGGGCGTCCCCGCCCTCTGGTTCAATGCGTGGTATGATGTCTCCATCGGTCCCAACATGGCGCTGTTCAATCATGCGCGTGCAAAAGGCGCCGACGCCGAAGTGCGCAACCATCAATACGCCGTCATCTCTCCCGTCGAACATTGCAAATACTGGGATCGCGGCCCGAAGCAGGAAATCGGCGAACGCGACATGGGCGATACGCGTTTTGACACAACCAATGAAATCTTCCGGTTCCTCGACCGGTTTGTGAAAGGCGAACGCCGGGCTTTCTCCGACCGCACGCCGCATGTGCGTTTCTTTTCCATGGGCGACAATGAATGGAAATCCGCGGAACAATGGCCGCCGAAGCGCGCCAATGAAGTGAAGCTTTACCTCACCAGCAACGGAGCGGCGAACAGCCTTTACGGTGACGGCAAGCTCACATTCGACGCGCCCCAAAGCGACCACGCATCGGATACCTATATTTATGACCCCATGGCGCCAGTGCAAACCATTGGCGGCGGCGATTGCTGCAATGGCGGCACCGTCATCCCCGGCGCCTTCGATCAGCGCCAGATTGAGGCGCGTCATGACGTACTCGTCTATACAACCGATCCGCTTGAAACGCCGGTGGAAATCAGTGGTTTTGTGGACGCGGTGCTGCATGTCTCTTCCGACGCCAAAGACACTGACTTTGCTGTGAAGCTGGTGGATGTGCTGCCTGACGGCACGGCCTATATCATTGACGATACGATCTTTCGCGCGCGCTATCGCGAAGGCTATGACAAGAAAGTGCTGATGGAGGAAGGCGAAGTCTATGAGATCGACTTCACGCCCATGACCACTGCCATCACTTTCGGCGCCGGACATCGCATTCGCGTGGAAGTCTCGTCCGCGAGCTTTCCTAAATTTGTCCGCAACCTCAACACCGGCGGCGACAATTACAACGAAAAAGACGCCGTCATCGCCACCAACAAAATCCATCATTCATTGGAAAACCCGTCATACATCGTGCTGCCGATTGTCAGCCGCTGACGGAAATGGGAGACACCAACATGTTCAAGACAACTTTCACAAAAGCGCTCGCCGCGTTTGCGCTGCTGGCGATCTCACTTTCGCCGGCGCTCGCCGAACATCACGAGCAACCGGCCGCCGCGCCCGAAGACGTTGACTCTATCGACGCCATCATGGCGGCCACCTATGACGTGATCTCCGGCCCCGCCGGTGAGCCGCGCGACTGGGACCGCTTTCGCTCGCTGTTTCACCCAGATGCAAAGCTGATCCCCGTGGGGCCGAACGGCGCCACGTTCATTTCGCCGGAAGGCTATGTGGAGCGAGGCACAGCGACATTCGCCGAAAACGGATTCTTTGAATATGAAATCGGCCGCAAGGCCGAACGCTTCGGAGACATCGTACACGCGTTCAGCGCATACGCCGCAAAACGTAATGCAGATGACGCCGAACCCTTTCTGCGCGGCATCAATTCCTTCCAGCTTTTGCATCACGATGACCGCTGGTGGATCGTGAATATCTACTGGCAGGCGGAAACGGAAGATAACCCCGTGCCGGAAGAGTATTTGGCGGAATAAAGAGGCAACCTTCTCCCCTTTTCATCGGAAGAGGGGCTCTGACGCGAAAGCCCTACCGATCCCGCCAGCCGTTCGTAATCGGATAACGCCGGTCGCGGCCGAAATTGACGGCGGCGACTTTCGGGCCGGGCGCTGCTTGGCGCCGTTTGTACTCCGCGACGTATAAGAGATGTTCGATGCGCCGCACGGTCGCTTCGTCGTGGCCGGCGGCGACGATATCGCGCACGGCCATTTCCTTTTCCACCAGCATTTCGAGGATCGCGTCCAGCGTCTCATAAGGCGGCAGGCTGTCGTCGTCGCGCTGGTCTTCGCGCAACTCCGCCGAAGGCGGCTTGGTGATGATCCGTTCGGGTATCACCTCGCCCGTCGGGCCTTTAAGGTCATCCGCATGGTTCGCGTTGCGCCAGCGGCAGAGCGCAAACACTTCCATCTTGTAGATGTCTTTAAGCGGATTGAACCCGCCATTCATGTCGCCATAAAGCGTTGCGTAGCCCACCGACATCTCCGACTTGTTGCCGGTGGTGAGCACCATGTCGCCAAACTTGTTCGACAGCGCCATCAAGATCACGCCGCGCAGGCGCGACTGGATGTTTTCTTCCGTGGTATCGGGCGCAAGGTCGCCAAAGACAGGGCCGAGCATCTCGTCAAACGCCGCGACGCCCGGCTCAATATCGACGGAACGATAGGATACGCCGAGCGCCTTGGCGCAGCCTTGCGCATCCTCAAGGCTTTCCGCCGATGTGTAGCGCGAGGGCATCATCACGCAGCGGACCTTGTCCGCACCCAGCGCATCAACGGCGATGGCGGCGGTGAGCGCGCTGTCCACGCCGCCGGAAAGGCCGATGACAACACCCTTGAACCGGTTCTTGTTCACATAGTCCCGCACAGCCATGGTGACGGCGCGGTAAATCATTTCCTCGCTGCCAACCCATTCGTGCGACGGGCCTTCCACACAAGACCAGCGGCCTGCTTGCTGACGCCATTTGGTAAGGGTCACACATTCAGCAAATTGCGGGCAGCGATATTGCACGGCGCCACTGACACTCATCACAAACGACGCGCCCTCGAACACAACTTCATCTTGCCCCGCAAGCTGATTCACAAAGATCAACGGGAGGCCTGTCGCGGTCACCCGATCGCGCGCCGCCATGGTGCGTTCATCGAGCGCGGTTTTACGAAATGGCGAACCGTGCGGAACGATGAAAATTTCCGCGCCCGCGCCGGCCAGATGCTCGCCCGCGCCGGGCAACCACATATCTTCGCACACCATGAGGCCAAGATTGACGCCCTTGAACTCAATGGGTTCAGGATAGGCTGGCCCCGGCGTAAACCGGCGCGGCTCGTCAAAGACGCCGTAATTGGGAAGCCGCACCTTTTCCCGCCGCGCGATGATCTTTCCGTCCGCCAGCAAAAACGCGGCGTTGTATAGCGCGTCACCTTCGCGCCCCTTCTCCAACCAGGGCGCACCGACGATCATCGCCGGTCCGCCATCGCTCGTGTCGTTGGCGAGGCGCTCCACCGCCTCCATGCAGGCGCGCTGATAGGCGGGCTTTTGCACCAGATCTTCTGGCGGATATCCGGAAACCACCAATTCGCAGAACACCACGAGGTCAGCCCCCAACCGGGCGGCCTCCGCGCGGGCGGCGCGGATGCGTTCCACATTGCCGTCAATATCCCCCACCACGGGGGCGATCTGGGCAATGGCGATGGCGAGCGCGCTGGTCATGATTGGCATTTATGCTCTAATTGAGCAAATTGGAAGCACCCACGTCCAACTTCCCTCCCGCCAATCACATCGCGGCCCCATCAGGCACGCCCACGGCGTCGTAAATTTCCTTGACCAGCGGGGCCACCGCTTCCATTGCCGAACGTCCGCGGGTCATGCCTGTGCGGACAATGACCATGCGTTTGTCGGGAATGATGAAAACATATTGCCCCTCATGTCCGGCGAAAAAGAACATGTTTTCCGGCACGCCGGGGAAGAAACGCGGGCGGCCGTCATCGCCTTCATTGTTGAGCCAGAACTGCGCCCCATACTGACCATCGGACCCAGTGGTCGGTGAACGCACATAATCGGCCCAGCCTTCGGGCAGCAATCGCTCCCCCTCCCAGACACCGTCCTGCAGATAGAGTTGGCCCAGACGAGCCCAGTCGCGGGCCGTTGCGTAAACGAAGGACGATCCGATGAACGAACCCGATGCGTCAGGCTCAAGCACGACGCTTGTCGCGCCGATGGGATCGAGAATCGCTTCGCGCGCGAAGGCGTGGAAGTCGATGTCCTGTTCCGCCAGCACCTGCCGCAATGTGCGCGCAATTAAATTCGTCGTACCGCTCGAGTAATACCAATGCTCGCCCGGAGCATGTTCCACGGGCATGCGCGCGGCCACGCCGCCCGCATCAGCGCGTTCAAATAACATCCGGTTCACATCGGAACGCGGCTCGTCGTAATGCTCCACAAACGCCAGGCCGCTCTGCATACGCAAGAGATCGTTCCATGTGATCGTAGATTTATCCGTGTCGCCCGCCCATTCAGGAACCGGCGCCGGATCATTAACGTCGACCATCCCACGCAACGCCGCTGCGCCGACGAGCGTCGCGGTGACGCTCTTCGCCATAGACCAGGAAAGGAATGACGTCTCGCGAGAAAAGCCATCTGCATAGCGTTCGTCGACTATCTTGCTGTCGATAGCGACGAGAAGCGCGCGGTGTTTGGGTTCGTTTTCTTCAAATGCATTGCTCAACGCAAAATCGAGGGCCGCGTAATCAATGCGCGAGATCGCCTGACCGGAAACGGGCGGCGCTTCGTCCCACGCCGCCGGCTCGATCGGCGCAGCGGGCGCCGGCAGTGGGCTCACCCGGCCCGCGTTGGCCAGCGTGCAGCCATAGCCGTCGCGATAAAGCGATTTCACCCCGCCAAGGCCGAACGGCCCGCTCGCCCGCACGCGGTTTTGTCTGGCGTCCACTTTCACGGAGATCAAATCCATACTCGGGTCGATGCCGATGAACTCGTCACGAAGGACCGACTTGGCGTCCCGCCCGGCAACGAATATTTCCGAACAGGCGATTTTCGCCTTATACCCCGCCCCGATGCGCGCCATCCGGTCGGCCTTGACGCCAGCGTAAATGACCCCGGCGGCAAGCACCGCGCCCATAGCCGTGAAGATTTTGTGGTGAAGTTTCCATTCTGTCATGACCGGAGCATAAGCGCGGCGCGGGCTGAGACAAAGCGCCAATTGCATTCACCAGACCGTCGTGTGGACGGGCGCATTCTTTTGCGCTAGTCGAATGCCAATTGCGGAGGCTTTTTATGAAGAAGACTTACTCTGACGCCGCTGCCGCGCTTGAAGGCGTGCTGTTCGACGGCATGACCATCATGTCTGGCGGTTTCGGGCTTTGCGGCATACCGGAAAATCTGATCACGGCGCTGCGCGATTCCGGCGTGAAAGATCTGACCATCATCTCCAACAATGCGGGCGTTGATGATTTCGGTCTGGGGTTGCTGCTGAAAACCCGCCAGATCAAGAAAATGATCTCTTCATATGTCGGTGAGAACAAAGAGTTCGAGCGGCAATATCTATCCGGGGAACTGGAGCTCGAGTTTAATCCGCAAGGTACGCTGGCAGAGCGCTGCCGCGCCGGCGGCGCCGGCATTCCGGGGTTCTACACCAAGACCGGCGTCGGCACGCTGATCGCCGAAGGCAAGGAACACAAAGAATTCAACGGCGAAACCTACATCATGGAAACCGGCCTTGTTGCTGACCTAGCCATCGTCAAGGCGTGGAAAGGCGACGAACAAGGCAATCTGATCTATCGCAAAACGGCGCGCAATTTTAACCCGATGATGGCGACCGCCGGAAAAACCACCGTCGCCGAAGTAGAAGAGATGGTTCCCTTGGGCTCGCTCGATCCGGCGAATATTCACACGCCGGGCATTTTCGTACAGCGCATCATTCAAGGCGAGCACGAAAAGCGCATCGAACAGCGCACCGTCCGTCAGCGGGAGAATGCATAATGCCTTGGGATAGAAACCAGATGGCCGAACGGGCCGCGAAAGAACTTGAAGACGGCTTTTACGTTAATCTTGGCATTGGTATTCCGACGCTTGTGGCCAATTACATCCCCGAAGGTGTGGACGTTACGTTGCAGTCGGAAAACGGCATGCTCGGCATGGGGCCTTTTCCCTATGAGGATGAAATCGACGCGGACCTGATTAACGCCGGCAAGCAGACGATTACTGAGCTGCGCCGTACGTCCTATTTCTCCAGCGCAGACTCATTCGGCATGATCCGTGGCGGACACATCAACATCGCCATTCTCGGCGCTATGGAAGTCTCCGAAAAAGGCGATCTCGCCAACTGGATGATTCCTGGCAAGCTGGTCAAAGGTATGGGCGGCGCTATGGATCTGGTGGCGGGCGTTAAGCGCGTTGTGGTCGTGATGGATCACGCGTCAAAGTCTGGCGCGCCGAAATTGCTGCACGAATGTTCTCTGCCGCTGACGGGTAAACAAGTCGTGGATATGGTGATCACCAATCTTGGCGTGTTTTCTATTGATAGCGAAAAAGGAATGACGTTGGTTGAACTGGCGCCGGATGTCACCGTTGATGACGTCAAATCGTCAACCGAAGCGGATTTCGCCGTCGCCGTTTAAAGCGCGGCTTCCAAAGGACGCGGCGCATCCTGCGCCAGTTCGTCTTCGGCTGAATGCACAATGCAGCGCAGCAGGTGATTGAGCGCTGCCTTGTCGCCGCTGAGCTTCATGCGTGCTTTTGCTTCTTCCAGGGATAGCTCCATACGGAATGCCTGCATAATGGTGGCCACATCCGATTGCAGCGTGGCGACCGCCGGCGCATCGGCGCCTCGGCGACAGATCAACTGACCATTCATGTTGTAGATGGTGTACGGAAAATCATCGATGATAAGACGCGCCACATAGTTGATGTTCGGTTCCGGACAATAGCCGGCGAAAATTTCAACCGCGAGCGCCACAGAATCCGGCTGAAGATCGTTGGAATAGATACATTCGTGCGCGTGAGAAAATTCCGGCCGCTCCATGAAATACATGATCGACCATTTCATGAGTGTACGGACCGTCGGGCGCAGCGCCTCCCCGGTCTGGGTCAGCCGATAGCGGCCACGGGTCTCGCCGGCGCTGGTTGTAGCGATCAACCCCGCCTCCTCCAGCTCTTTCAAACGCTTGCTCAAGAGGTTGGCGCCGATGCCCGGCAGTCCCGCCTGCAAATCGCCAAATCTTTGCGGCCCCAGAAACAGATCCCGGATGATCAACAGCGTCCAGCGCTCGCCCAACAGGTCGAGCGCATGGGCTAAAATGCAGTCCTGATTATAGGTGCGCGCCATATCCAGTTTCCTCCAAGCCGATTTTCGGCCCTTTTTTCATTAACTTAGTGCATTCGCCATTAACTTGTCGTGCACATAACAAAATCGTGTGCTAGGCTAAAAATGTAATTGACACTTTAAAAAGATATAGTAAAGTCTATTTTGTAATCAATCGGTGAATAACAAACCTCGCCACGCCGAGCATCATGAAACGGAAAAACCCATGTTGAACAAGACCTTAGCCATCCTGGCCGCTTCCACCGCCTTTGCCGCAACCGCTAACGCTGCTGATTGGAACAAGAATGTCGATTTATGCGCGGCCGCAGCTGAGACTGAAGGCCACGTTGTCGCCGGCGAATATCGCGCGAAATTTTTGCGCGGCGGCGGCGGCGCAACGAAAACCGTGTCGATCCAACTGATCCCCCATGAAGGCGACGCCATGGAAGCGGTCTGCAAAATCCGCCGCGGCGAAGTTTCGGAAATCGAACTCACCGCGTAGCGCACCCCCTATCATCCCTGAAAACTGAGCGCCCCTTTTTGGGCGCTCTTTTTTATTCAGCGGTGAGTGAGCGATAGGCCGTCCGCGTCATGCGCTCGCCATTTATATAGCCCTGCCCCCAGGCGGCGTTGAGGTCGGCAAGCGGATCAGCAGCGACAATTTCCGCTTCGTCCATGCCGTCATCAATCAATGCCTGCACACGCGTGCGGACATCTTTCAGCATATTAACAGTGTTTTGCAGGTCTTCCCTGGTCGCCAGCGGCCCGTGTCCGGGAATGAGTTTTGTCTCATCATCAACCTTGCTGAGTACTTTTTCATGCGCGGCGATATAGCCGTCCATATCGCCGCCAGAATCCAGATCAATGTAAGGGTAGCCTCCGTTGAAGAAAACATCGCCCATGTGAACGATATTGGCGTCTTTAAAGAAAATAATGGCGTCACCATCCGTATGGGATGGATCAGGATGCCATACGCGAATGTCGCGGCCGTTCCAGTGAAACGACATGGAATGAGAAAATGTTATCACCGGTAATGCGTCTTTCGGCGCCGACGGAGAGCGGCTCCCATCCGCTTGCGCCCGGCCTTCAATCAGCCGCTTACGGACATTGTCATGGGCGACAATATGGGCGCCTGATTTTCCGAAGGCCTCGTTACCGCCGGTGTGATCACCGTGATAATGGGTGTTTAGAACAAATTCGACCTGCTGGTCTGTGACATCGGCGATGGCCGCCATGATTTTTGCACTCAATGGCGCGAACTGGTCATCAATAACGAAAGCCCCGTCCTCTCCTACCGAAAGGCCGATATTGCCGCCAGCCCCCTCGAGCATGTAAACGCCATCGCCCAAAGGCGTGGTTTTGATTTCCACGCTGGAAAAATCCCCCTGCGCCCAAGCGGGACTTGCGGCCAATAGCACGGCGGCAAAGCACGCCGGTTTCATCAGTTTCGCCATGTCAAAATCCTCGGTGACTGTGAATTTCACGCCTTGATAGCAGCAGCCGACGGCGGCGACTAAATCAATTCGGCATCAGGGAGCATAATCGTCCAAGCGCGCCAATGTTGCGGCGCAGCGCCCAGCCGGCTAAAGACCGGACGTTACGGAGTTTTTTCAAATGGACTGGTCGCCTGAGAGCTGGCGCGAAAAGAACGCGCTTCACATCCCCACGGACTACCCCGATCCCAGCGTCCTCGGCGCTGTGGAAAAGGAGCTGTCAGGATATCCACCGCTGGTGTTCGCCGGCGAAGCGCGCACCTTGCGGTCGTCGCTGGCGCGCGTCGGCCGGGGCGAAGCGTTCCTGCTGCAAGGGGGCGACTGCGCGGAGAGCTTTAAAGAGTTTCACCCGAACAACATCCGTGACACGTTTCGGGTGCTGCTGCAGATGGCGGTGGTGCTGACATTCGGCGCCGCCCTGCCCGTGATCAAGGTTGGCCGCATAGCAGGGCAATTCGCCAAACCGCGTTCGTCACCCATCGAGAAACTCAACGGAGAAACGCTGCCCAGTTATCGTGGCGACAACATCAACGGTATGGAGTTCAACGCAGACTCCCGCACGCCCGATCCGCAGCGGCTTTTGAAAGCATACGGACATTCCGCCGCGACGCTCAATCTTATTCGTGCGTTCGCCACCGGGGGCTATGCAGATTTGCGCAACGTCCAGAAATGGAATCTCGAATTTGTTTCCGGCAACCCGCAGGAAAGCCGTTATCGCGCGCTCGCTGACAAGATTTCAGAATCGATCACCTTTATGGAGGCTTGCGGCGTTGACGGTTCAAACGTGCGCGCCATCCGCGAAGTTGATTTTTACACCAGTCACGAAGCGCTGCTGCTCGGTTTTGAAGCCGCCATGACCCGCATCGATTCCACCAGCGGCAAATGGTACGATACGTCGGCGCATATGGTGTGGATCGGCGACCGGACGCGCCAGCCGGATGGCGCCCATGTAGAGTTCTGCCGCGGCATAGAAAATCCGATTGGCGTCAAATGTGGTCCGAGCCTTTCCGGCGATGAATTGCTGCAGTTGCTCGATATTCTCAACCCGAAGAATGAGGCGGGCCGCATTGTCCTGATCGCTCGCTTTGGCGCAGAAAAAGCCGAGGCCGGACTGGCGCCGCTGGTGCGTCAGATTTCCGCCGAAGGCCGCCAGGTTGTCTGGTCTTGCGATCCGATGCACGGGAATACAATCAAGACCGATGGCGGCTACAAGACCCGGCATGTTGACTCAATCCTTTCGGAAGTCGGTACGTTTTTTGACGTTTGCAGGGCGGAGGGCGCCATTCCGGGCGGCGTCCATTTCGAGATGACGGGACAGAATGTCACGGAATGCCTCGGCGGCTCTCAAGAGGTCCTCGAAGCGGACCTGTCATCGCGTTACCACACTCATTGCGATCCGCGACTAAACGCCAGCCAGGCACTGGATTTGGCGTTCATTTTGGCCGATCGTTTCAAAGAAACAAGAACGCCGACATTTTGATGTAAAAATCCAAATGTTTCTGACAAGCCATTCATGAAACAGGCGGAAATATAGTTTGAAGTATCCCCTGTGCTGCGGCCTATTTCCTTTGGGCCAACGCAATATATGGTGCAATTCGGGAGCGGGATATTAGCGCCGTTCCCGCCGGTGCCGGGGTGCAGCTGGCGGAGCGTAATTTAGTGACGAAGCGTTTAAAGATCGGCGTGGCCGGCGCCGGCGTGTTTGGCGGGTATCACGCATCGAAATTCGTGGATCACGCCCATGCCGTTCTGGCGGGCGTGTTCGACCCCGATGGCGCGCGCGCCAAAGAGTTGGCGCAGAAATTCTCCACATCCTCATTCGCCCGGCTTGATGACCTCCTTTCAGTCTCCGACGCCATTGTCGTCGCTGCGCCGGCAAGCGTGCATTTTGACATCGCACGCGAAGCTATTTCGCGCGGACGGCACACATTTATTGAAAAGCCCGTCACGCTGAATGTGGATCAGGCCGATGAGCTGATCGCCCTTGCGGCGGAGCGTAACCTCGTTTTGCAAGTCGGGCATCAGGAGCGATATGTATTCGCCGCCACCGGATTGCTTTCGCGCAAACGGGCGCCACTCAAGATCGACAGCATTCGTTCCTCCGTCGCAAACGGACGGTGCGAAGACGTTTCTGTTGCACTCGATCTGATGGTGCACGACATTGATCTGATCCGGAAGCTAACCAGAGCGGAGATTAAATCCCTATCCGCAGAAGGCGACCGCGACGAGATCCGCGCTGAAATGCAATTGACCGACGGTGCGCTCGTCTCTCTCACCGCGAGCCGCCGCGCATCGCCGCCAGAGCGGCGGATGACGCTGGTTTACGATGACGGCGTTGTCGAATTCGATTTCCTGAAACGCGAAATTTCAAACTCCACCCCAGCACCACTGCACGCAGACTTTTCAAATGACGATGCGCCGCTCGCTTTCACCGACCCGCTCGCCTACGGCGCCAACGGATTTGTGAACAGTATACTGCACAAACAAGCGCCCGACATCTGCGGCGCCGATGGGCGTGAAGCACTCCGCTGGGCGCGACAGATTGAAGAAACAGCCGGAATAACAGCAGAAGTAATTAACCAGGCGCGCGAAAGGCGGCGAGCATGAACAGTGTCGTAAACCTCACGCTCGCGAAGCGAACGCAAGTGGGCGATATCGCTTTCATCGATTTGGTCGCCCAGCAGCGGCGCATTCGCCCGGCCATTGAAAAGCGGTTGCAGACGGTACTCGATCATGGCCGCTACATCGCCGGACCGGAGATTACGGAACTTGAACAAGCGCTGGCTGAGCGCACCGGCGCACAGACCGTCACGGCGTGCGCCAGCGGCACGGCGGCGCTGATTATTCCGCTGCTCGCGCGCGGTATCGGTCCCGGCGACGCCGTCTTCGCACCGGCCTTTACCTACAATGCGACGGCAAACGCTATTTTGCTTTGCGGCGCGACGCCCGTTTTTGTGGATATTGATCCCCATACGTTCAATATGGATCCTGTCGATCTGGAACGCCGCATCGCATCGGTGCGCAATGAAGGCCGTTTGCAGCCTGCCGCGATAATTCCGGTTGACCTGTTCGGCTCGCCCGCCGACTACCGGTCGTTTTCAAAAATCGCCGAGCGCGAAGGTCTGTTTCTGCTTTCTGACGGCGCGCAAAGCTTCGGCGCGGAACTGGACGGCAAGCAAGTCGGCAATCTGGCGCCAGCGACAGCCACGAGCTTTTTCCCCGGCAAGGGGCTGGGGGCCTATGGCGACGCGGGCGCCATTTTCAGCCAGAACAAACTCGACCGGGAGCGCTGGGCGTCGATCCGCTGGCATGGCACCGACGAGGCGCGCAAAGATTCGGTGCGGGTCGGGTTCAACGGACGCATGGATAGCTTTCAGGCGGCGGTACTCCTTGAAAAGCTTTCAATTTTTGATGACGAGCTGGCCGCAAGGCGGCGCATCGCAGCGGATTACGACGAACGTCTCCGGGATATTACCCGTCCGCAGGCGGATATTGACGGCGCCGTTTCCGGTCAGGGTTATTATTCGATCTGCGTTGAGAACCGCGACCATGTCGTTGAAAAGCTCAACAAGGCGGGCGTGCCGACGGCGATTTACTACACAACGCCATTACATCTAATGCCGGCGTTTTCTGATTATTCCCCCGCCAACGGCTTGCCCGTGACCGAGAAAGTCGCGTCGGAAATTTTCGCGCTTCCAATGCACGCCTATCTGACGCCGCAGCAGGTGGACTATATTTGCAACGCCGTACATGAAGCGGTGAAGTAACCACGCCTAAGTTTCACGCGCTGTTTTTTCTTCGCTCTTGCGCGCGCTGGCCGGCTGGAAACGCTGATACATCAAGTCCCTGCCCGCCTCCGGTCCTTCGTCGATTTGCGCCAGCAATCGCTCGCGATCCATCTTGCGGAATTGCTGCACATAATCGTCAATGGTGCCGCCATCAAAGCCCATGCGCGACAGGGCCTCGCGCGCCATCAACAAACTTGATTCCAGTGTCTCTCGCACGATGACGTCAGGCCCCAGCTTTTTTAGCTCTATCTCGTGAATGCGGTCGTGGGCGCAGGCGATGATCGTGGCATTTACGAATTGCTCGCGAAGCACCGTTACAGCCATGTTGACCGACTTCGGGTCATCCATACACAAAATGATAGAGTTTGCGTCGGCGGCGCCCGCCGCCATCAACATATCAAGCCGCGATCCATCGCCAAAGTAGACTTTAAAGCCGAAGCGCTCCGCGTTTCGGATGTGGCCCGGGTTGCGGTCAATGGCGATAACATCAACGCCGGAGTTTTGCAGGACCTGCGAGATGATCTGCCCCATGCGGCCAAAACCGACAACCAGCGCATGCTCACGCCCTGCTTGCGGTCCCTGCAGATCATCACCGCTATCTTTAGCCTCGGCGGCCATCCGATGCGCCAATGCGGACATCAGCGGCGTCAGCATCATGGACAGTGTGACGATAGCCGACATCAAACTCACTTGCGCATTGGTGAAGAGGGCTGCGCTGACCCCGAGGGTGAAGACCACGAATGAAAACTCACCGCCCTGCGACAGCGTCGCCGCACTCTTCATGGCGTCGCCGGATCGCGCGCCGAAAATGCGGGAGAGCGAAAAGAGCAGCAACGATTTGACGATGACCAATCCCAACGCGCCGCCGATGACGATCAGCCACGAAGACAGGATGACGTTG
The DNA here is from genome assembly GCA_942492295.1 of uncultured Alphaproteobacteria bacterium. Lineage (GTDB taxonomy): Bacteria > Pseudomonadota > Alphaproteobacteria > Caulobacterales > Parvularculaceae > Hyphococcus. The sequence continues at coordinate 53,124 of CALODW010000009.1, read as the reverse complement.
AAATCGAGGCGCATGCCGATAGAGATGAAGAAAAGACCGAGCAGCAATCCGCGAAACGGTTCGATGTCTGTCTCGATCTGGTGTTTGTAGCTCGACTCCGCCAGCAACACACCTGCGAGAAACGCGCCAAGCGCCATGGACAGCCCCGCCCAGGCGACGGACAAGGATGTGAGCGCCACCAGAAACAATGCGGTTGCGGCGAATGCTTCACGCGAGCCGGAACTCGCTACGGCGCGGAACAGGCGGTCGAGGCCGAACTTGCCGACAACAATCAACAAGGCGACGACGCCCACCGCCTTCGCGACCGCCTCCCATGCATTTCCTTCACCACTGACGCCAGCGATGATCGGCACGGCTGCTAGCAATGGAATGACGGCGAGGTCCTGAAACAACAACACAGAAAATGATTGCGCGCCGTAAGCGGTGTTGAGTTCGCCGCGATCCTTCAACCATTGCAAGGCGAATGCTGTGGATGAAAACGCCAGAGAAAAGCCCGCAATCGCCGCCGCCGGCGCCGGCATAACGCCCGCCGTCACGAACAAAGCGGCGATGACGCCGCCGGTGACGATCATTTGCGCGGCGCCAAGGCCGAAAATTTGCTGGCGCATGGACCAAAGGCGTGACAGCGATAATTCCAGCCCGATCACGAACAAGAACAGCACGACGCCAAGCTCGGCGATGTGAAAAACACCCTCTTCCTGATGCAAGAGATTGAGACCGAACGGGCCGACCGCTGCGCCGGCGGCGAGGTATCCAAGGATCGATCCGAGCTTCAGGCGATTGAAAATGGGAACCGCAATGGCTGCGGCGCCAAGATAAGTCGCGGCTTGCACCAGAAAGTCGCTTTCACCCGCCGCCATTGCTGATAATCTCTCCCTGCTCGCTTAAGCTTCTACCTTGAGGGCAAGAAATCCGTCCGCCCATCGAGACGGGCCATCAAGCTCGCCCATCAGACACACCAGTCGCCAACCCTTCTCAGGGTGAAGGGATTTCTTGCGTCTCGAAGGATCGAAGGCGCACACGCCTAATCCAGGTTCAGAAAGATATCCCCGCGGTCTCAGCAAGGCCAAGCGCCAGATTGACGTTTTGCATGGCTTGCACTGCCGCGCCCTTGAGGAGATTGTCCTCGGCCGCGATAACCACCGCATTGGTTCCGTTTTCGCTGACTGCAAAACCGCCGATCAAAACGCCTTTGCGACCTGTACCATCTTTAAGTTCCGGCGGCGCATTACGCAAGGTGATGAGCGGCTCACGCGCGTATTTTTCTTCAAAAAGTTTCGCCAGCGCACGCGCATCCATTTTCTCCGCAAGCGGAATATGCGCCGTCACCATCAGCCCGCTGAAGGCCGGGTGCACATGCGGCGTAAAATGCACGGGCTTGCCGAGATGACGTGAGGCTTCGCGCTCATGCTTGTGGCCGGTGAGCGCATACGGCATCAGATTGTCTTTCAATCGCGCCGGGTCGTTGCGCGGTGACGGCGTCGTGCCGGCGCCCGAATAACCCGAAACACCGAACATGCTCGGCACGCCGCCCAGCTGCGAGAGCAACGGCGCCACGGCGAGCTGCATGGCGGTCGCATAGCAGCCGGGATTGGCGATACGCGTCGCGCCTCTGATTTTTGCGCGGTGTAGCTCCGGCAGGCCATAGGTCCACTTGTCGTCGAAACGATAATCGGCGGAGAGATCAATGACGATCCGCGCTGGCGCCAGGTTCTCTATCGCTTCTACGTAAGGCGCCGCCGCCCCGTCGGGCGCAGCGAGGATGACCACGTCAGCACGGCGCACTGCCACCTCTTCCGGGATCAGCGCTTCGAAGACGCACTCGTCTTTATCTTCCGGCGCGACCTCCGATACGGGCCGGCCGGCGATTTCCCGGCTCACCGCATAAGCGAGCATCAGTTCGGGGTGACCGGAAATGAGGCGGATCAACTCGCGGCCCGTATGGCCGCGGGCGCCAACCAGCCCAACAAGAAACGGCGTGCTCACGCTTCCTCTCCCACAAACGATTCCGGTAACCCGGCGACCCGTTTTACCATGCGCTCAATGCGCGCCCAATCGCTTTCGCCTTTCCAGAACACGGTCCACGGACCCGCTTTCACCGAGCCGTCGGCGCTGTCATGATAAAATGCATTGAAGCCGTTGGCCGTGCGCGAGCGCCAGCAGAACACCGGATTGTCCTTCACGAACGCCCGCCAGATGGTGCGCGACAGGCCCTCGCCCCGCGCATCCTCCACCACCGCGAATTTATCGAGATAGATGAAATCATCGAGCTTGGTCAGGATCGCTCCGGCGCGGTAGCCGCCGGACATGTGGATCACATGCACATCGAGCCCGTCCCACCAGTCCGATTTCAGTTTGCGGCCGAAGGCGTGTTCAACCAGCGACACGGTCCTCGCTTTGTCGAGGCCTTCCGTTGAGGCAAACTCATGAATCTCTTCGCCCATGCGCACCAGCGTGCCGGAGCCGCCATGAGTGAACAGCTCGCGGATCAATCCGCCCGGCGTCGTGATGGAAACGGATGTGGACAGGGGCGAGGCGTCGAGCAGGCGTTTGATCTCCGAGAGCTTCAGCCGCATGCCGCCCTCGACCCAATCGGCTTTCATCAGCCGGTCATAGTCTGAGGCAAGGTTGATGGAGTGCATGATGCTCCCATGCTTGTCGAGCAGCCCGCCGACGCCAGTGAGGAAAACGATCTTCATAGGCTGCAGCGCTTCGACAAGCGCGCGCGTCGCCGTATCGCCATTCACATTGACCAGCTGCCCGCCGGGCGCGACGCCAAGGCAGGTGAGAATCGGCATGGCGCCGGAGCGCACTACGGAATTAATCAGCCCCTGACGGATCTGGCGCGGCGCGCCGACGAGCCCGAATTTATCTTTGTCGAGATAATCGGCCTCGATGACACCGGCGACGAGTCCCTCGGCCTCGACGCCCTGGCCGCGCACCGCCTCCACCAGTTTGATGTTCTCACCGATGAACACATCGCGCGCCACATCGAGCGTCGCTTCATCGGTGACGCGCAGGCCATCAACCTTGTTGGTGGCGACGCCGCGTTCCTTCAGCGCCAGATCAAGCTGCGGCCCGCCGCCATGCAGGACAATCGGCGTCAGCCCAACCGTATGGAGGAAAGCAAGCGCGGACGCCGTCTCCTCCAGTTGTTCGTTGAGGATCGCGCCGCCGATTTTGATTACCGCAAAGCGCGACCGGTCAACTTCGGAGAAGCGCTGGAGATAGGCGCGAATCTCCTTGCCGTCGCTCATGTTGGACAAGAGCTGCACGATGGTCTGGCGGGTGGAGGCTGTCTGGGTCATGGCGCTACTTGTTACCGGCTCGTCGTCGAACACCCAATCCTTCATCCTGAGGAGGCGCTTTAGCGCCGTCTCGAAGGACGAAGGATTGGGCCTCGAAACTAGATAAAATTTTGATGGCGGATTTGGCGCCCGCCCGCAAGGTTGCGTTGCCAATCCATCCAAAATTTCCTTGCCCTTCGAGACGCCCGCCCGGCCTTTAGGGCCGTCCGGCCCCTCAGGATGCAGGAAATTTTTAATCCTTGGCTAGCTGAGATGGCTGGACACCGCGCCGTGAAAGCTTTTGCACCGTATCCCAATCACCGCGAATGAGCGCCTGCTTCTTCGCGCGGCTCCACCCCTTGATTCGCTGCTCAATAGCGACGGCGTCCTCGTAGCGCGAAAACCACTGCGACCAGACAAGCGTCACTGGCAGACGGCGGGCCGTGTAGGCGTTTTCATATTTGCACGTGTTGTGCTCGGAGATGCGGGTTTCAAGATCGTGGCCCTGATATTTCCCGACATAGTATGAGCCGTCTGCGCATTCGAGCATGTAAACCCAGACGGTGACTTGGGTCATGGGACCATTCCCCGATCTTCATCGTGATGAGGCCCTAAGCGCCGTCTCGAAGGATACCTCAAATTCCTTCGCCCTTCGAGACGAAAAATCCTTGATGGTGAAGGCGGTGTGGCTCTTGGGAGGAGCTGTTGCCTGCAGCTAACGCAGTCGCGACTAAACAGTGTTTTTTGGCTTTCCGAATTCTTTATGCCAAATTTTTTCCGTTTTCAAAAAACTTGACCCATCCGCCCAGTGTATTCGGTCATATACATCTACAGCACCTACATTGACAACTTTAGGATCATCCGAAAATAGGGCCTTCTCGTTCCAAGGAAGGTAGAATGTAGCATCAGTTCCTACTTGTATCACTGTAGGTAATTGTGCGGAATGTGGGTTACTCGGATCCGTCATCAAGAACGTATTCTTCGGGATTTGCGAAAAAACTTTGCCTCTAATTTTGACCGTGAATTTTTTAATCTTAATTGCTCCGGGCCCAGAGTTGGCGACAGTTATAGCCAAATAATTTCCTGCACTTTGATGGCCAACAATCGCCAATGTATTACTTATTATTATCTTCAATCTAGGCTTTAGAATTACGTCACGATAGATGTTCCAGCCGAGAGAGATCCCTGACACCAGAAAAGCTAGTATGCTAATAACTATAGGTGCGATTTTGAGGAGATCATCTAGACTCATTGGCTATAAAAACCCACAACCGCCTTCATGATCGCCTTTTGCACATGCAGGCGGTTTTCGGCTTCGTCATAAGCGATGCAGTTGGCGCTATCGAACACTGCGTCGGTCATTTTCACGTTGCGGCGCATGGGCAGGCAGTGGGAGACCAGCGCATTGTTGGTCTTGGCCATCTTGTCTTCATCGACGATGAAATGCTTGTGCGCGTCGCGGATCGGTTTTTCCGGTTCCCAGTTTCCGAAAAAGGGCAGCGCGCCCCAGCTTTTGGCGTAGACCACATCGGCGCCCGCATAGGCTGCGTCGATATCGTGCGTCACTTCCACGGTATGCCCGTTTGCTTCGGCGTCCATGCGCGCCTGATCCATATAGCGCTTGTCGAGAATATAATCCGGCGTCGGACATAAGAGCGTTGGCTTCATACCGAACTTCGCGGCGATCATCAGCGCTGAGTTTGCAACCGCCGTGTTGAGCGGCTTGGGATGATAAGTCCATGTGAGCACGAATTTTTTGCCGTCCAAATTGCCAAACCGCTCCTGCAGCGCCATCACATGGGCCATCTCCTGACAGGGATGGGTGATGGTCTCCATATTCACCACCGGCACATCGGCGTATTTTGCGAACGCGTTCAAAATCTTGTCTTTGCGATCTTCCTGCCAGTCGATGAATTTCGGGAAAGCGCGGATGCCGATCATGTCGCAATAGCGCGACAGGACCTTGGCGGCTTCCTTCACATGTTCCTCGGCGTCGCCATCCATGACCACGCCATCGTCGAATTCCAGCGGCCACATGCCGCCCGAAGGCGAGAGGACCACCGCATGACCGCCAAGCTGCTTTGCGCCCACATCGAACGAGGTGCGGGTGCGCAGGGAATTGTTAAGAAACAGGAGCGCAATGGTTTTGCCCTTCAAAGCATCCCCTGTTGGGGCGGCTTTGAGCGCTCTGGCGTCGTCAATCATCGCCTGCAATTCGGGACGGGACCAGTCGGCGGTATTCAGAAAATGTCTCATGGGGCGCGTCTTACCGGCCAAACCCTTGGAAACCAAGCGCGAAATGGGGAAAACACCAAGCCGCCATCTTGCCGATTCGCAGGTGACAGGATCAGGCGAAACAGAATAGTTTCCAAATCCTTAACCCTCGCGCGCGCCCGGCGAACGCTAGCGCGGGGCGCTGTGCCGTGCTTTTCCACACCCTCGCCCCAATGTTGAGCGACCCATTTTAAGCGACCCATTTTAGGTGACTCAGGGCCCATGGCGGAAGACAAAAAACAGGTAGACGGCGAAGCGCTCTCCGCGCGGGTCGACGCTTTGTCGCCGCGCCGGCTCGCCATTTTGACGGGCGCCTTTCTGGTGGCCATGGCGGCGCTGTTTGTATTCGAGCTCAACGAAAAAGCGGCCCTGCGCGAAACCGAAACGCAGATACGACTGACGCAAGCGGCGAATGAAGGCGCCGCAGCGCTGAACATCTCGATCATGACCGGCGCGCCTGTGCGTGAAACATTGAACAGCGTGCGCCCCGGCGGCTATGCGGCGCTGTTTCATCTGTCCGCCTCCGGCGACATCATCACCGCCGCGGGCCGCACCGACATTGTCGATATCCCCGCCGCGAGTATGGCGACGCTCGATCTCGCCGGGCGCGGCGAGGCGCGGCTCGATCTGCCCGGCGGCGACGTGGCCCTCGCCTGGCGCCGGCTCGACAATGGCGACGCGCTGGTGGTGGCGGCGCCCGCCAAGGACATTTTCGATCGCTCGCCTATCTGGATCAGCTACGCCGTCATCATGGGCGCCATCACGCTGGTCATCGGCTCGCTTGTGGCGGCGTTCATTCGCCAGTCGCGCGCGGCGGCGAGCGCAGCGCACGCGCTTTCAACGCTCACGGACTTTAACGCGGCTTTGACCGGCGGACGGTGCTCGCCCTGGTTCTATGATCACCAGGACCGCACAGTGCATCTGGCGAAATCTTTTTTGCAACCACTTGGGCTTTCTTCGCGCGACCGCAAGCTCACCTTGCGCGAGATTTCCGCTCTGGTGCATCCGCAAGATTTGCGCACAGCACTGGCGGTCATTTCCGGCGAACCATCCGGCGTATCCGAGGGCGTTGTGCGCCTGCGGGAACCCGATGGCGGCTGGGCGCGCACTTATTTCCGCACCTCTGCCGAGGCGACGCGGTTCACCCGCTCCGGTGTTGCGTTTGATCTTGTGGGCGCAACGACGCTGGCGCCGGGCGCAGCCATTGCCGAGACGCGTTTGCGCGACGCCATTGAGAGCATTCCCGAAGCCTTCGTCTTGTGGGATGCGCAAGGGCGCCTCGCCATCTGGAACAAGCGCTTTGCGGCCGTGTTCCGAATCCCGACGAAAGTCTTGCGCGCCGGGCTGACCATCGATGAAGTCACCACCTGCGCCGGCGTCGCGGGTGATGTGCTCGCCGCGCATTTCGGTCCGCTGGAAGACAAGCAGCAGGAAAACACCGAAGTCGCACTCCCCGGTTCGCGCTGGGCCCACGTCTCCCGCCGCCGAACGGCCGAGGGCGGTTATGTCTGCGTCGCCACCAACGTGACGGATTTGAAACGCCGCGCATGGGCGCAGAAGAAAAAAGAACGCGAATTGCAGCGCACCGTCGAAGACCTTGAAAGCTCGCGCAAGGAGCTTTCCGAGGCGTTGCAGAAATACGAATATGAAAAATATCGCGCCGAAGAAGCGAGCCGCTCCAAAAGCGAATTCCTCGCCAATATGAGCCACGAATTGCGCACGCCGCTGAACGCCATCAACGGCTTTTCCGAGGTGATGCAGTCGGAGCTTTACGGCCCTCTCGGCGACATGAAGTACAAGGAATATGTGAGCGATATTCTCTCCAGCGGGCGGCACCTGCTGGAGCTGATCGATGATATTCTCGATATGTCGAAGATCGAGGCTGGCCGCCTGACACTCGAAGCCAAACGCATGGAGCTTGAGCGCATCCTGAATGAAAGCGTGCGGCTGGTGGCCAAACGCGCCAGCGACGCCGGCGTCAAACTCACCGCTTCCGTCGGCCATGCCCCGCCGGTCTGGGCCGACAGCCGCGCGGTCAAACAGGTTGTGCTCAACCTGTTGTCCAATGCGCTCAAATTCACGCCGAGCGGCGGCGAAGTGACGTTGACCGCCGAAGCGGACCTTGATGGCGTCACGGTGATCGTCGCGGACTCTGGTTCGGGCATCGATCGCGCACAAATGCAGAAACTCGGCGAACCGTTTGAAATGGCGGAAAGCCATTTCTCCCGCACGCGCAACGGCTCCGGTCTTGGCCTCGCTCTGTCGCGCGCCCTAATGGATATGCAGGGCGGCATTCTGGCGCTGGCCAGCCAGCCGGGTAAAGGCACGGTCGCTTGCGCCACTTTCCCGCGCCGCAAAGACGCGAAAGTGCGCCTGCCGCAATTCATCCGCAAGGAAGCCTATGTGCTGACCGGCAAGGATACAAAAGAAACGCCACATTTCGACGCAACCCGCGCGGCGGAATAGGCGCGCTTTCCACCGCATTCGCCTGAAATTGTAGCCTTCTTCTTCACCGCGCCTTTCCGGTTCGCGCCCACCATGCGCAGCTTTCCGGAGGACTGCGCCCTATGCGCTTTGAGATTGACCAACAAGATCTCGTTCATCTCGTTCACGATACGCGGCGACGCTTTGACCGTGCGCGGATGGGGCTGGTTTTTTCCCTGTCGGTGCTCGCCGTGGGCATGGCTGTGGCGGGCTTTCAACTCTACCGCGCCGCCAGTCTCATGATCAGTGCGGCGCCGGCGCTCAACTTGGCCGGGCTTGCGCGCGCCTATCGAACGACGCCTGAAAGCTTTCACTCCGAGCTTATCTGGCTGGGCGCCGTCGCACTGTTTGGTTTTCTCGGCGCGGTGATCTTACGGGCGCGAAAAAAGCGCGAGGTCGCGCGCAAAAGTGAAATCCTGAACCATCCCCTCACCGCCGGGCAGTTTGATTATACGGTTGCCCTCGATCAGATCATCATTCGCGGACCGCTGGCCGTGAAGAAAATCAGCTGGTCGAATATTGACCGGGTCGAAAGAAAGAAATCGAGCATCATTTTCTGGCGCAAGGACGGATCGTACGATTTCATCCCGCGCAATGTGTTGCCGAAGGAAGATTATTACGAACAATTGATCGCCAAGCATGGGCCCAACATCGGCAACGCCTGCCCGTTCGAACAGGCGAACCACGCCACGCCGCTCAGCGTCAGTTATGAGGCCACGCGCGCCGACAGTGATGAATATCTTCAGCGCTACTTCCGAGACTGCGATGGCCGGGCGAATGTTCTGCGCCGACTTTGCCAATGGCCAGCCTGGGCGCCGATCCTGTTCATCATCTTCCTCATGCTTGCTGCATCGTCGGCAAATGCCGCATTTCGTGCTGAGCACATTTTGTTTGCGGGCGTCAGCCTCGCTTTCGCCCTGGCCGCTATTTTTGTCCTGAACGCAAACTACTTTCGCGGGCCGGGCTTTCCATTCCGCAAGGACAAGAGCTGGCCGTTTGCGCAAGCCGATCTCGCCACGGTCACGTTGTCCAAAAATGGCGTTCACTACACGCGCCATGGCGCCGATGAATTGATTCAATGGGGCGCGTTTGACCGGTACATCGAAACGCGGCTTTACGGCTATCTCGTCATAGCACCGAAGACCGTCATTGCGCTGCCCAAACGGGCGTTCTTAAGCAAACCGCATTTTGTCCGTTTCACCGCTTACGCGCGCAAGGCCATCGCCGAAGCCAAACATGCACGCAGCGAGGCAAAGCACGGGCGCATGATGCGCGCGGTCGGAAACAAGCAGGAAAAACCCTCCGCTACGAAACCAGCACCAGCGACGGCGCCAAAATTACCAGTTGCTAATTCAACGAAAAAGGCGGCTGCGCAACAGCTCAAACCACGCCTACAAAAACCGCCAGCTGTAAAACCCGATGAACCGCCAGCGATCCAAACGCCGCCCGTCAACACGCGCACGGCGGCGCAACAGGCTGTGCGCAAAAAGACTGCGGCGCAGTGATTATTCCGAAGGCGGCGTATCTTCTCCCGGCGGCGCGTCTTGTGGCGGCGGCGGGCGGTGATCATCACCCTTTTTGCGCTTTTTGTATAACCGTCGGCGCTCAGCGCGGCGCTGGTTGGCTGTGTCGATCAGCATTTTGCGCTCGGCGGCGGGCAGCGTTTCAAAGGCGTTCACAAACGCCTCGTTAAAGGCCGCGCGTTGACGCTCCTGCGCTGCATGTATTTCATTGAGTTTTGCGGTGACGGCCTCGCCATCCCAGACTTCCGCACTCATGAGCGCGCCAAGTTCGCGTTTTAGCCCACGCATACGTTTGTGTTCACCGCGCAACACCGGCAATTGCTGTTCAATCTCACCGCGAAACGCCGCGCGCAATTCCGGTGAAAGTTCATCGGCGTATCGCATGACGTGAAACGGATCGTCAAAGCCGCCGCGCCCGCCGCTGCGCTCCATCGGCGGCTTGCCACGTGGCGGCCCGGAAATCATCTTGCCAGCGAAGTGGCCAGCCGCAAAGATATTAAGGCCGAGCGAAGCGACCAGCAGGATAATCAGTCCGCGTCCCATGATGCGGTCTCCTCTTCATCGAGCGACGCTAACACGATATCCGTTTCGAAATAAGCGAGCGCCTCACTCTCGGGCGTGAGCTGGGCCTGCGCCGATGCTGACATGACCCCGGTAATGAGCCCGACGGCGCCAAGTCCGGCAAGCGCGCCGGCGGGGATCAGCCGCGCGCGCGGCGCCAGCGACCGGACAAGGTCGAGAAGGGTCTCAACTTTCGGCGCCGGTAAGGTGAACCCGGCAATGATGCGCCGCTCAAGATCTTCGGCCATGCGCGGCGCGGTCGCCGCGTTCAAAAATCCGTCAAGCGTCTCGGCCTCGGCGCGAATATCCGCTGCCGCGTCAGAGGCGTAAAGCGCCGCAAATTCGTCGCGCGCATCCGCCGGCCATCGGGCCGGGTCGGCGCCATAGGCGTCGCAAATTTTGCGCAGTTGTTCGAGACGGTCAGTTGACATGGCTGCTTTGCTCATCATCCATCTTCCCCATCAAATGCTCGCGCATGGGCGCAAGCTGATCTCTAAGCGACCGCCGGCCCCGCGCCAGCAGCGATTCCAGCGCATCAACGCTTACCTCCATGATTTCGGCAGCTTCGATATTCGACAGCTCCTGAAAGTGGCACAGGGTAATCGCTAATCGTTGACGTTCCGGCAATTGTTCAAGCGCCTCATCAATGGCGAAGCGGCGTTCAGCAATGAAAATCTTCTGGTCCTGGCGGTCGGCGCTGTCGGCCCGCCCCTCCATGCCGCCGGGCGAGGCTTCTTCCGGCGCCTCGCGCTTTCCTTTGCGCAATTGGTCAAGGCAATAATTCATGGCCACGCGATAGAGCCAGGTTTCAAACTTAGCGCCGCGCGGCTTCCACTTGGCGGCGTTCTTCCAGAGACGCAAAAACGTTTCCTGCACCGCATCTTCGGCGGCGTGTTGCGCCCCGAGCATCCGATAGCAGGCCGCGTAGATCATCCTCGTATGCCTTTCCACCAATAGCGCCGCCGCAGCCTTGTCGCCGCCGCCCGCGCGCTTGACCAGCGCTTCATCACTATCCGGTTCATGTTCCAACGAAAGCGCCGGTTATATTTTCTGTCGTTCACTGTTCCGGCCCGCTCAAAACACAACACAGGCGGGCCGGAACAAACTCAAAAATCAGTTTCAAAGACTATTCTTTGTCCTTGTCGCCACCACGATGGCGCCCGCGATGACCGCGCTTGCGGCGCTGTTCATCTTCGCTCAACACGCCATTGCCGTCTTTGTCCATGCGGTCAAAACGATCTTGCGCCGCGTTCAGATACTCAGTCTTGTCAACAACGCCGTCATCATTTTTGTCCGGATTCATCCGTTCACGGCGTTCCGCACGGCGCGCCTCGTGAAAGGCTTTCATTTCGTCTTTTGAAACACCGCCGCTGCCGTCGGTGTCAGCCGCCGCAAGGTGTTCGGCAAATCGGTCGGACGCTTCGTCGGCGGTGATTTCACCGTCGCCGTTCGTGTCCATTTTTTCCCAATGGCCGCCGCGGCCCTTACCGTCACCGGCATGGGCGCCCGCCGCAAATAACGCAGCGCTCGCCGCCGCTAATGCGCCAAAAACAATCTTCTTCTTCATAATCGGGTTCCTCGATGTTGTTTTGGTGGTTTTCGCCATCCAGCACATCTTAAACGCCTCAACGCCGGAAATCCGTCGCCACGGGAGCGGATTGCCCCTGTTCGCCCGCAAAAGCCTTCGCCAGCGCGCTTTCCGCCGTTTCAAAACGGGTGGCGGCGACCCGCCCCTCTGCCGGGGACGGAACGGAAATTTCGTAGTCTTTTCCGTGACTTGTCGCGGCAACATCGGCGAATGCGATGACCCGCTTGCGGGATGGCGACCACGCGCAGCTGGTGACCCGGCCGACGGCCTTGCCATCGTTGAAAACAGCGGCCCCCGGCATGGATTTTTCATCATCAATGGAGAGCGAAATAAGGCGGCGATCGGGCTTTCCGGCGCGGGCCCGCAAGCCCCGCCGCCCATTGAACCAGCCGCGATCCAGCGGCGCCAGGTGCGCAAGGCCCAATTCTTCGGGCGTGCGCGCCCGCGCGCCATCGGCGCCGCCTGAAGCGCGGTCAGCGGCGATAAAATCAACGCCCGGCCGCGGCGCGCCGCTTTCCAGCCGCAAAATTTCCAGCGCGTCGAGGCCGATCGGGGCGCCGGCGCCGCGCCGCATGATCCGTTCCCAGATGGTTAGCGCTTCGTCCTTGGGAAAAATCAGTTCGACCCCCGGCAGAGCGCCAAACTGAATCGGGCGCGCAGCCGTTTCCACACCCCGCAACACACCCGACGCCGCCATGGTCTCGTTCACGGATTTCAATCCAGCAGCGTTGAGGACGCCTTGGGTCTGCGGTCCGAAGACGCCGAGCGCCGCCACTTGACCGGAGATATCGTCCGTGTCCACCTTAAGCCCCCGCGCCGCCAGCCGCACCCGCCGGCCATGTGCGGTCGGCAAGGTCAACAGGAACAAATCTACCGACAGGCGCGAGACTTCGGCCAGATCGATGACGGAACCGCTGTCCTCCAGCATCAATCCGCGCGCGCTTTCACCGACCTGCAACCCCGCAGACGGCGCCGTCGTCAGCCGGCCCAGAAACTCCGCCGCATCGGCGCCGCGCACCGCATAACGGGTGAGCGGGCCAAGGTCGGCGAGCGCCGCCGTACTTTTTGCGGCTTCATATTCCTCGCTGACCGACGTGTAGACCCGCGCCGCCGTCCAGCCATTGATGGAGGTCCAAAGGTTGGCCTCACTTGCTGAAGCAACAGCGGCGAATAGCGGCGTCGGGCGTGGCGCGTCAGCGAAAATATCCTCACCGGGGAAAATCATGCCGTCCCCTTTCGATAGGCGCGCAGGGCGGCCCGCGCGGCGTTGCGCGCCGAGGCGCAGGAAACACCGGCGCCAATCTGGGCTTCGGGACCGCAAAAATAAAACCCGCCAATACGTCCCGACGCCGCCGTCGCTGCGGCAATCGCCCATTGGCGGATCATGTCCGGCTTCGCTGCAAAGGATGACACCGTTGCGCCGAGCGCTGCGGCCTCGTCGCAGGGAAGGCGCAAATCCACCACCTCGATGCGTTCCGACAAGCCGCCGGCGAACTTCTCGATGTTCGCAAGCGCCGTTTTTTTGATGTCCTCCCGGCGCGCATCATCCGGCGCCGCATCCAACGGTAAGGGGTGCACCATCACTGACATGAGCTGGCGCGCGCCGAGTGCCGCGTCCTCGTCCAGCGCTCCCGGAAAGATCGCCTCGACAATCAGTTTTTCGGGGACCTTTCCAGCGCGCGCCTCCAAAAACGCGGCGGAAACGTCTTCCTCATTGGGCGCGTAGAAAAGTCGCCGCCGCATGTTCGCTTTGGTGACCTCATCCTGGGCAACACCCTTGAGGATAATTTGCAAACGCCCGGTGGCGAACTCTGTCCGCTGCGCCGTCAGGGTGCGTTGCAATTCGATGTCGATCTTCGCTGGCCCAATCAGGTTCAAAAAAACCTCAGGCGCGCCGGTCGCCGCAACGACAATGGGCGCGCGCAATTGTCCGCCATCTTCCAGCATCACGCCAGCGATCCGGTCGCCCTCAATGAGAATTGATTTCACTGGTGCGCCCGCCCGCACATCCACCTTCGCCGACTGCGCCGCCCGCCGCAGCGCTGTCACCACAGCGATGGCGCCGCCCGCGGGATAGGCGGTTGCGCCTTGCAGACCCGCCGCCTCTCCGGAAAGTCGCTGCAGGAACGACATGAAGCTGAATTGTTCGTGGGGCGCAGCACCGGAGCGAAACGCCGCCTCTGCATAGAGCAAGGTCTTCAACGGTCCGCAGTTGAAGCGCGCCGACAGCGCCTCAGCAACGGAGGAGAACAGAAACTGCCGGATCAGCGCCGCTTTTTGGGGCGGCGCGCTCGACAACGTTTTCTCCAGCGCGCGCTGCGCATTGCCGCCATCGGCGTACACGGCTGGCTTAAACGCCGGACGCAAAAATGCGGCAAGGTCCAGCAGCGACGCCATAAAGCCTTCAAGGGCGTCACGCTCATCTTCATCATCCAGCGACAGGTTGGCCGCTTGCGAAAGGTCGCCGTCGAATTTCAATGCATCGTCATCGTCGAAAAAATATGTCGTATCGAGACGCCGTGCGGCAAAGGCGAGTCCATGGCGATAAAGATCAAGCTCGGCGATCACATCAGGGTCGAGCATGGTGACGAGATGCTCGCCATCGACGCCGGTAACGCCGGACGCAATCTCTCGCTCGGCGATTCGTCCGCCCATCTCCTTGCCGCCGCCCACCAGCACGGTGTGCAATCCGGACTTGCCGAGATAAGCGGCGGCGGCAAGCGCATCGACGCCCGCACCAATGACAATCGCGTCGATCCCGCCTTCAATCCTTCCGGCGGTTTGCACTTCTTGCTCGTCATTGATTTCCGTCGCAGCATCACTCATTGCCGGTCATGACCTCATCAATGAGCCTTACCGCTGCACTGATTGCGCTGTGCCGGTGCGGCTGCACAATAATGCGAGAGCAATTTTCAAAATGAGAGCGGCCCGCCAAGGGTGTCGTCACCTCCGTTTCCGTGCGCCGGACCGACGCGGTGAAATCGGGCAGTCTCTCGGCAATCCGTTTCTTGATGATGGCGGCGGCGGCTTGCCGATCCTGGCCTGTCCAGCCGCGCCAATCGCCATCTTCGTAAAACGCCGCCGGGAAATAAGAGGTGCGTGCGATAATCTCTCCATTGGGCGTAAACTCAAATTCTACTGGCGCACCGTCAAACAACTTTCCATTCACAGCGGCCGCGCGCGCTTCACGGATATCTTCACCATCATCGATGATCTGAAAGATCGCACCGTCATCGCCTGCGGGCGGTTCGATCCGGTCGGAGAGCTTGAAGCGCACCGTGAAACTTGCATGGGCGGCGCCGTTCTGGCGCACGCCCGCAGCAGCGGCGGCGTCAGGCGTCGCGAAGAATATATGCCGAACCTTTAGCTTTTCTTCAGCGCCGATGGTGACGCTCGCATGTTTGGCGCCGTCGGCCACGACCTCGGTAACCTTGCCGCTATAAGAGTCGACGCCCGCGTCTTTGCAGACCTGTTCGAGCACCGCCAGCAGACTGGTTGCATCCTTGGGCGTACGCATGCGCCAGGACTCTTCTTGAAAGAACTCCGCCACGGCGCTCGCCGATCCGGCGTCGCGATCGCCGGCGCCGGCGAGGCTTAGCGCATGCGCACTTACATGGGCCTTGAGCTGTGCGTCGGTGAAATAATCGTCAACCAAATCGGCGCAGGGGCCATGCAGCCGCGCCGCCCGGTCCAGCGCTGCGGGGTCTGACAGCAACGCCGCCAATGCTTTTCCACTCGCTGGCGTGCTTGTGGCGTACGGTTCCTTCAGCGCACCGCCGTTTGAAAGCGCCGCTACTTCTTCGATAAAATCCGTCCACACGAAGTGATCATCCACCCCGCGTTCGGCAAGGGCGTCACTGGTCGCCCGGCCGTTGGCGTAGGTGACGAACGGATCGCCCTCCTTGAACAACGTTACCCGGGCGCTCGCTGGCTCAAGTAAGAGATCGTATTCCTGCAGGTCGAGACGGCGCCAGACAAAGTTCGGGATTGCGGAAGTCGCCGCCATGGTGCTTTGCTTTTTGCGCTGGGCGATGCGCAACAGCGCTGTGCGAGCGCCCGCCTTCGCCGCCGACGCAGCCGCGCACAAACTCGCCTCATCGCCGCCAATCACCAGAAAGTCGTATTGCCCGCTCATTAAGTTCGCTCAATCACGTCAAGCGCGCAGCGAAAAGCCGCGCCACCTCGGACTGATGACGGATCAAAACGCTTTCGCCAGCGTCGATTGACTTTTCTCCGCACACGGACGCCATCCTCGCGCGTAATGCCTCCCCTGCATTTTCCGGCGTAAAGACGCCGCCGGTCGCCGCCCTGCCCGCCTGCAAGACTGCTTCGAAAGCACTGTGGGCGCGCCTTAAGACCATCAAGTCTTCCTGCGCCAGTTCGCCTCTTTTCGCAAACCAATCAAGCGCTTCCGCCACTGCGCGAGGCGGCCTGCCATGCCGGGACGCGCTGGTCAGCGTCAAATACTGGCAAATGAATGCGATATCCGTGAGCCCGCCCATAATGTTTTTAACGTCCCATGGGCCCGCGCCCGGTTTCGCCCCCTGCAATCGGGCCCGCATGTTGGTCACATCAGCGGCGACGGTGCTGGAATCCCGTGCGCAAGAAAGGATGGCGCCGACTTCCGCCGTGACTGCTTTGGCGAGCGCCGTCTGCGGTCCGATGACGCGCGATTTGACGAGCGCCATCATCTCCCACGTCCACGCCTCCTCCGCGTAGTAACGCCGGAAAGCCGCAAGGCTGACCGCCGCCGGTCCTGCCTTGCCCGAAGGGCGCAATTGCATGTCGACTTCAAACAGCGCGCCTTCCTGTGTCGCTGCGGACATGGCGGTCACGGCCCGGCGGACCTGTCGCGTGAAATATTCCACCGCGCCCAGCGATCTCGCACCATCGGACACGGCCCCTTCAGGCGCGTCATAAACAAACATAAGATCGACGTCGGATGTGGCGGTCATCTCCGCCGCGCCAAGGCGTCCGAGCCCCACGACTGCAAACTCTCCGTCGATGCGACCATACTGACGCTCCATCTCCTTGATGGCGACGCGCACCATGGCGATGATCGATGCGTCAGCGATATGGGTGTAATGACGCGCCGCCGCCCGGTGGTCGATCAGCCCAATGGCGAGACGCGCCGTCACGCGGAATTTCTGCTCCCCCGCCCATCGCCGAGCCGCGTTCAACGCAGCCTCGTATTCGCCCGCCGCCGCAACCGCGTCATTACACTCGGCCTCATATTCATTCGGATCGCGCAACGGCGCCGCCCAGTTCTGATCCAGCAGGCTTTCGACCAGATTGATGTGTTTTGAAAATTCGCGCCCCAAATAGGGTGAGATCGTCATGATGCGGATCAGCGTATCAAACACATCAATATTGTTAAGCAACAAAGAAAATACCTGAACACCCGATGGCAGGCGTTTCAGAAAGTCTTCAAATGCGAAGAACGCTTCGTCCGGCTCACCCGCTTTCGACAAAGCGACGAGCAGTGGCGGCACCAGCTTGGTAAGCAGCACGCGCGCCCGTTCGGTTTTCGTTGCTCGCAGGGAGCCCGTATGCCAGCGCCGGATGGCGGCGCTTACATCCGGTCCGCGCTTGAAACCCATGCCCGCTAATGTATCGAGCGTCGCGGGGTGCGCTTCAACGCCGGTGAAGACCAGCGGGCCCGGCTGGTCCGGTGCATCACTGTCGGATTCAAACAACGTGTCATACCGTTTCGCGACTGCGGCAAACGTATGGAGCGTTTTTTCCCGCAAACCCTCCGCGCTTTTCTCGCCCACAAACAGCGCCGCCCGCATGACATCTTCTTGCGCCAGCGGTATCCGGTGGGTCTGTTCGTCATTGATCATTTGCAGGCGATGTTCCACATGGCGCAGATACCGATAGGAGTCGCTGAGCGCCGCCTTCGCCGTTTCCGTGACATGCCCCGCCCGCGTCAGCGCCGTTAGCGCATTGAGCGTTGGACGCTGCCGCAGAGTCTCATCCTTGCCGCCAAGAATGAGTTGTTGCGTCTGGGCGTAGAACTCGATCTCGCGAATGCCGCCACGGCCAAGCTTCACATCATGGCCTTCGAATGCGATGTCGCCGCCGCCCTTGGCCGAATGCATTTGCCGCTTGACCGCATGCACATCTTCGATAGCGGCGAAGTCGAGATATTTTCGCCAGATAAAGGGGCGCAGCGTGTGCAGGAAAGCCTCCCCCATGGCGATATCGCCAGCGCAGGCCCGGGCCTTGATGAAGGCCATGCGCTCCCAGTTCTGTCCGTATGCTTCGTAATAGGCTTCCGCCGAACGCACTGACACGGCGGGCGCCGTTACGCCGGGGTCGGGACGCAATCGTAAATCCGTACGAAAAACATATCCGTCGCCCGTTTGCATGTGCAGCACGTTGACCATGTCGCGGGTGACGGCGACGGCGTGCTTTTGCGCCTCACTCCGGTCGGCCAGTTCCATACGGTCAGGATCGAACAGAACAATCAAATCAATATCGCTGGAGTAATTCAGCTCAAACGCGCCGTGCTTTCCCATAGCGAGGATGGCGATGCCGTTTTCATTCTCAAGCGGCGATCGGCCGACTGCGCCACGCAGAGCGCCGGCGACGCAAGCGTCTGCAAAACGCGAAAGCGCGTCCGTCGCCTGCATCACATCGATCGCCTGCCCAATGTCTCCCAGCGCGACCGTCAGTGCCGCGTCGGCTTTCGCCTCTCGCAATGCGCGCATCTGAGCGTCAGCGGTTTCCTGCGCGCTGGCGCCGTGCGCTGCGGCGATTGCGGCATCGACAGCGTGCTCAAGGGGCGAAGCGAAAAGTGCGGCAAGGTGATCGCGCCGGCGCAGGGCAAGGCGCCGCAAATAAGGCGAACAGGAAGCAACGCCAATCAGGAGCTTGCGCGCCTGCTCCGGCAGTGGTGAGAATGACTCTCCCAGATCATCACAGAACCGCTGCGCCGCGTCGCTATCGAAAATAGCGGGCGCATACTGGATAGATTCTGCGAAATTTTTTCCGGTCGCCATGAACCCTGATTTGACAATGGGGGGCTTAAAAAATCCACAAAAAACAACCGCCGCGCGGGAACGACCCGCACGGCGGTTTTGGACGTTTAGCTTTATGCCGCGTTAATCAGCAGCCAGCCGCACCCTTCAGCGCGGAAGAGGGGCGGAAGCGCAGCGACTTCGACGCCTTGATCTTGATCTCTTCGCCTGTGCGCGGGTTCCGGCCTTTGCGTGCGGCGCGCTTTGAAACGGTAAAAGTGCCGAAGGTGCCGATGGTGTATTTACCATCTTTCTTTGCCCGCTTCAGACCATTTTCGATCTCACCGAAAACAAGCTCCACAACGCGCTTTGCTTCCGCATTGCTCATATCGCCGGCAGAAGCGACGTTGGCGATAAATTCCGCTTTGCTCATATCCTTAATCCCTCAATCGATGCGGCCATGTTTCAAGAAAGTCCGGTCCGTCAATATTGGACCCGTCATCACTGACCGCTATTTCAGACAGTGTGTGAGCTGATACACAAGAACTGATTTTCAAAAATGCGCAAGCGCGACTTCTCTAATAGTCAGTAATTTACTGGCGAATCGGTAAATTCGAATCAATTGCGCCTTTAGTCGGACGGGGCGAATGTCATGACGATTCGCAGACCGCACCCAGCGTCATCGGCGTGCTTGATGCCGTCACGAAGTTCGAGCGAGGCGCCATGCGCTCGCGCAATAGCAGAAACGAGCGATAGGCCCAATCCGGATCCCGGCGTTGACCGGCTGGCCTCGAGGCGAACGAATCGCTCAAGGATACGCTCCCGGTTTTCCGGCGCGACCCCCGGTCCGTCATCGGCGACGGAAAGCACGGCGCCGCCGGCTTTGGTGGGCTCCACTTTCAACTCAATTTGCGTGCCGCCCTCGGCGTATTTCAACGCATTATCAAGAAAGTTCGCCACCGCTTGCGAGACCAGCTCGCGCGAGCCTTTCACCGTTGGCGTCGGTGCGGTGATGAACCGGAAATCAAAACCCGCATCCTGCGCCGCTGGCTCATAAAGCTCCGCCATCTCCTCGGCGATCGCCACGAGATCGATGGGTTTTAAAACCCCTGCGCCCTCGCCTGACTGAATACGCGCAATCGAAAGCAGCGCATTGAATGTCGCCAGCAGCTTTTCGGAATCATCGATGGTGGCGCGAAGCGCCTTGTCTTTTGCTTCCTGATCGCCATTCACCGCGTCGCCCAAACGATTGCGAATGCGCGTTAAAGGCGAGCGCAAATCATGGGCGATGTTATCGGACACATCGCGCATCCCCACCATCAGCCGCTCGATCTGATCGAGCATGGAATTAAGGTTCTCACCCAGATCGTCGAGTTCATCGCCAGAACCGGTGGTTGGAATACGCTGTGAAAGATCGCCGGCGCGAATAGCGCGGGAGGTCTTGTTGACAACCTCCACTCTGCGCAACAGGGAGCGTGAGAATATGAGACCAATCACCACGCTGAACGCAATGGTCACGAGCGCGGCGCGGGTGACGACGCTTTGCGAACGCGCACGCAAGAACTCACGGCTCGCCACATCGCGGGCGACCACCACAAGATAGGATTGTTCGGAGTCCGCCGCTGCGCGAAAGCGCATCATCTTGCCGCGCGCCTCGCGCTGCTGGATGCCGACTTCCCGGCCCGCCGCATCGACCAGCGGTTTTTCAAACTTGAAATTAAAAAAATCGCCTTCGCCGGTCAGTGCTTCCGGCGGCAGGGCGGTGAGATTACCCGCGAGCACTGCGCCCGAGGGCGCGCCAATGAGCATGTAAATGGCGTCGTCAGACCAGGCGGTGCGCTGGCGGATGACCCGCGTCAGCATGCCGGGACCGTTGGTGGCGAATAAATCCGCCAGCACGCTGATTTCGCTGTCGATGACCGTATCGGTCTGTTTCGCCGCTTCGCCAAATGTCGCGTTGTAGAGATACGCACCCAGCATCGCCACTGCGCCCGCGAACAGCACGACATAGATCACCGTAAAACGAAATGACGTCGTGCGAAGAAGGCGCAGCATGGAGCCGTCAGCCCTCGTCTTCGGAGAGCCTGTAACCGGCGCCGCGGATTGTCTTCAAGAGCGGTTTATCAAAGTCCTTGTCGATCTTTGCGCGCAGGCGCGAGATATGAACATCGATAACATTCGTCTGCGGATCAAAGTGATATTCCCAGACATTCTCAAGCAGCATGGTGCGCGTCACCACCTGACCGGCGTGACGCATTAAGTATTCCAGCAGCCGAAACTCGCGCGGCTGCAAGTCAATCTTTTGCGACGCCCGGCGCACGGTGCGGTTTAAAACATCCAGTTCCAGATCAGCGACCGCAAAGCGCGTCGTCACTTCTGCAGGGCCGGAAGCGCGGCGGCGGCCGAGCGCCTCGACCCGCGCCAGCAACTCAGAAAACGCGTAAGGCTTGACGAGATAATCATCGCCGCCAGCCTTGAGGCCGGAGACGCGGTCATCCACTTCGCCCAACGCCGATAAAAACAGCGCCGGCGTTTCATCGCCATTTTCGCGGCGACTGGACAATAACGACAGACCGTCCATTTTCGGCAGCATACGATCGATTACGAAAGCATCGTATCCGCCCGACGCAGCCATATCGAGCCCCGCCTCGCCGTCAAGGGCGTGGTCAACCACATGCCCCGCTTCGCGCAGGCCCTTGGCCGCATAGGCGGCCGCTTCAGCATCGTCTTCAACCAATAGAATCCGCATGATTTTCACCTTAGCGTATTTTCCCCGCCTGCAACATGAAAAAGCGGAGATTTTTCAACCAGATACAAAAGAACGCCGGCGAGAAGAAAAAATTCCACCCCGCGCCGACGTTCTGGTCTTTTAAAGGCTACTCGCGATCCAGCGACAGCGCGCCAAACTGGCGGTTGGCGCCGAACTGCATTCTGAGCAGCACTGCGTCTTTTTCAGCCCGCTTGGCGTTCGCGATTCGGGCGCGCAGATCATCGCCGGAGGTGACGTTCTGGCCGTCCACCTGCAAGATCACAACGCCGGGCTGGAGACCCGCATCCTGCGCCGGACTGCCGGGGCGCACACCCGTGACGAGCACGCCGTCAACATTGTCCGGCACGCGGAACTGCTGACGCAACGCATCATTCAGCTCGCTCACGCGCAAGCCCACATCGGCCGCGAGACTATCATTGTCATTAGACGGAACATCTTCGGCCGCCGCCGTTTGGGTATCATCACGCTGACCGAGGGTGACGGTCATATTGCGGATCTTGCCATCACGATGGATCTTTAACTCCACCTTGTCACCCGGCGCATAGGATGCGACGCGGCGTGATAGCTCGTTGGAGGTATCAACATCTTCGTCTGCAATGCCGAGAATAACATCACCATCCATCAGCCCGGCTTTTTGCGCGGGCGTGCCGTCGATGACATCCGCCACCAGAACGCCGCCGCTTTGTTTCAGGCCGATAGCCGCAGCGATTTCAGTTGTCACTTCCTGCAACTGAATGCCAAGCCAGCCGCGTGTCACCGAACCATTGGCGATCAATTGCGCGACGGTTTCTTTCGCCACGCGCGAGGGAATCGCAAAACCAATGCCGACACTGCCGCCATTGGGTGAGAAAATCGCCGTGTTCACGCCGACGACCCGGCCTTTCAAATCGAAAGTCGGACCGCCCGAATTGCCCCGGTTGATGGGCGCGTCAATCTGAATGAAATCGAGATACTGGTTTTCGCGGTTCTGACCACCGATCGCGGAAACGATGCCGCTCGTGACCGTACCGCCAAGTCCGAACGGGTTTCCGACCGCGAGCACCCAGTCGCCGACGCGCAAATTCACATCGTCAGCAAACTCCACAAACGCCTGACCGCGCTGCGGCGCGACTTTGAGTACGGCGAGATCCGTCAAAGGATCGGTTCCCACCACTTCGGCGTCAATCTCATCGCCATTGGCGAGGCGAACCCGCACCGTGTCCGCATCGTCGACAACGTGGTTGTTGGTGACGATGTGGCCGTCAAGATCGATGAAGAAGCCTGAACCTTGCGCTTCGGCGCGGCGGACGCCGTCATCGAAATCATCGCGCGGCTGATCGTTGGGGCCGCCGCGAAAATTGAAAAACTGCTCAAGGCCATCGGGCAGGCGCTGAGGTTCAACTTCCCGCTCGACGAGAATGCTGACCACAGCGGGGCTCACCCGCTCAACGAGATCGGCAAATGACAAGGTGCCGTCAGCCGCAACCGGCGGGGCCATGAGGCGCGGCGCCTGAGCATGGGCAGCGGAAAAACCGAGGCTGGCGATAGAAAGCGCACCCGCCGCGACGCCGGCGGCGGCGATGGACAGGACTGAGCGCTTGTGAAAACGCATTTTATTGGAGTTTTGGTACAGGTTGTTCAACTTCATCTTCCTTCTTTGCCTTCACGAATGGAAAGCGCCCCATCGTTTTCAGACATTACGGTAATTAATCATGATCGGCCGTCAGCAAAAGCGCTCCGCCCGCATTAAAAATTGTTAAAATAAATCAGGCGATTCGCGATTTGACCGTCACCCCATCTGAAAGCATCCGGTGAACCGGGCATTTATCGGCGATTTCAAGGAGTCTGGCCCGCTGTTCATCGTCGAGATCGCCGGTGAGCCGCAGCTCCTTTTCCAGCACATGAGGCGTGTGGTCGTCTTCCTTTTCGCCGCGTTTGATCTGGATTTCGACCGATTTGACGTCCCACTTTTTGCGTCTTGCATACATCTTAATAGTCATGGCCCCGCAAGCGGCCAGCGCTGCCTCGACCGTCCGGGTGGGGTTCGGGCCGAGATCTGTGCCGCCATCCCCCTTGCCGGCGTCAATGATCATCGGGTGACCGTCGACCGAAAGCGCGATGGCGAACGCCTCGCCATCGATGCTTCTGGCCAGGGCGCCGCCCTTGAATTCGGGAACGTTCAACGCCGGGACGGCGGCGCCCGGCGCTTGCGCAACCGCGTTGCCCGATCCGCCCACATAGCGCGCCGACCAGGCGGCCAGCACATTCGCCGCGTAACGGGCGTCGTCAGCATTCGACAAAAGGTGATCGGCGGTGTCGAGGCTCACAAAACTTTTGGGATGTTTGGCCGCCACAAAAATCTTTGTGGCGTTTTCAACGCCCACCGTCTGGTCCAATGGCGCGTGCATTATGAGCAGCGGCTTTTTCAGTTTCGACGCGCAGGCGAGCACATTTTGGTCTGCAAGATCTTCGAGAAATTGCTGTTTGATGGTGAACGGGCGCCCGGCGAGTTTCACGGTGGCGAAACCGTTCTTTTCAATCTCGTCGCGATGTTCTTCTATCTGCATGGCCACATGGTCAGCCTCCGCCGGGGCGCCGATCACCGCGACGCCTTGAATTTCCGGTATGCGTCCGGCCGCCACAATCGCCGCGGCGCCGCCAAGCGAATGCCCGATCAGAATGGCCGGCGCTTCAAATTCATCGCGCAGATAATCAGCCGCGCTGACAAGATCGTCTACGTTGGACGAAAAATTGGTGTTGGCGAAATCGCCTTCCGACGCGCCAAGCCCGGTGAAGTCAAACCGCAAAACGGCGAACCCCTGCGCCCGCAACGCTTTGGCGATTTCGCGCGCCGCCTTGATGTCTTTCGAACAGGAAAAGCAGTGTGCGAATAACGCGTAGGCGCGCGGCGCGCCGGAAGGAAGCTCCAGCGCGGCGGCGAGCTTTTCGCCGGACGTGGTGTTGAATTCGGTTTTCCTTGTTTCGCCGGTCATAAGATTCTCGCTATTATCACTATTTTGCCTAGCAGAGATTGAAACTACGCTTTGCTCAGTCTCCGTTTTCATCTTCTTGTTTGTCTATCTGATTGAAAAATTTTTCTGGGTTTTCAACGAACTTAAAGCTGCTGGACCGCTGCATGCGGGCAAGCAATTTCGAATACGACGGCGAAATCACATACCTCTCTTGAGTAACAAAAACTGCGTTATAGTCCGCAGCTAGATCGACTATCTTTATTGTAAACGGATGGTCTAGCGAACGCATGTCAAAACGCACGCTCCAGCTTTCCGGGACATTACTATGATAGTAGATATCGACCCTATCTCCGTCCTCCTCTCCCCAACCCTTGATATCTGCACTCCATGTTTTTCGAGTTTTTAGGGTTTCGGACAAAGTTTCCGCCAAACCCTCAAGCGTCCCATACTCACTCCAATCATGATCTTTATTCAGATACTCTGATTGTGACATCGTAAGTGGAACATCGCCTGTTGCATTTTCTAATGCAGCTCTTGGCACAACGCGAACATCAAATTGCCATAGCGCCATGAAGACCTCAAAAACACCGAAACTTATTCAACAGTGATTTAACTCTAAACAGTCACCGCCGCAGCGGCAGCGCGATCACGGATCAGTCCGATCTCATCACTTTTCAGTAACGGCGCGATGACCGACAACACCTGTTCCAGCAAGCGTTTGGCGGCGGCGCGCTCATCGCCCTCGGCGGCGCGGATTTCCGCCACCATGTCGTTGGCGTAGGTGCGCGACTGGACGCGCGCGTCTTCGACGAGGGCTTCCACCGGCGCGGGATCGGCGCCGAGGCGGCGCGCATTCACAGGCGCGGCAGCGATGAGTAGACCCGCGCGCTTGGCGTCCTCAATGGTCTCAAAATTCAGCGGCACGGAAAAATCCGGGCGCGGCGCAACCAGCTTGCTCGAACCGCGAGACGAACGCACCGGCATCACCGCACGCAAAGCGGCCAGCGCCTGTTCGGCAAACCGTTCATGCGCTTCGCCGGCGATATCACGGCACGCCTCGATCCGGTTGACGTAAACGTTGTCGCCCGCCTTCGTCGCCTGCTTTCCCAACCCGTCCGCGTAGTCCGCGAAATAGGAAAGCCGCGCCAGCGCCGTTTGTGCATCAAGCGGAGAAGACCCCGCACGCTCCAGCGCATTGGCGACGCCTTCAAGATCTTCAAACAGACTTTCCGGCAGCGCCATCACGGTCTCGCGCGCGGCCATGAGTTTGTCGTCAGCGCTACGCGCCAAATGATAGTAAACGCCGAGCGCGCGCCATGGCGCCTCCAGCCGGCCCTTTAACGCCAGCAGCATGTACCCGCCCAGCGAAGGTGATTGTTCGTAGGCGGACAAAAATACCTGACGCAGTTCGTAATATTGCTCTTCGGTCAGCGAGGGCGAATGGGACGGCACCACTGTGCGCAACGTGCGCAACACTTCAACGCCCTCCATCAGTGCGTAAATTTCTTCCAGATCCTCCAGCGCCGTCTCGCTCCCCAGATCGCCGATCAGCGCCTCGCGCTGAGCCGCGCTTTTCGCCGCGTGGGCCGTCAGGCGTGCAAGCCCCGCTTCGGCGGCGAGAAACATGGCGCTCACAAGCGGTTTGGATTCGGCGCCGCTGGCGTAGGCGTCATCCAATGCGGCGGCGGCGAGCGCCGTTTCGGTCAGCGCCGGGTCGATCATCATCACTTGCCAGATGGGGTCGAGCGATGTACGCGCAATCTGCGCACGGCGCTTCCTTCCCGTCCTTGTACTGACGAAAAAGTCCTCGAACGGGGTAAAGAATGTGCGCTTGGCGTCGATGGCGCGCTTGGGCGGCATAGCGCCGCGCGCGCGCAGCGCATCACGCAAATCACCCAGAATGGCGTCGTGGGGCAGCCCTTCCCCACCCTTGGCCCGGTCGGTTTCCAGCGCGGAAAAAAGCTTGACCGCCGCCGCCACAGGCAGCTCGCCCAGAAAGGCGCTGAGGCGTTCTCTTTTGCGCGGGGTGAGGCTCATGCGGGCTCGGTGTCTCGCGGTTGAAATTGCTCTTTAGTCGTACGAGTTGCGTGGCGCACCGTCAAACGCACCGGTCACGCCCCGGCGAAATCCTTGCGGGACTTGGCGTCAGCGCCTTTCCACTTTTTTACGAACTCTTCGAGCTCCTTATCGCCGCCTTCAGGCAGGACGATTTTAAGCTTCACATACTGGTCGCCGGCGCCGCCAATCTTGGCCTTGGGCGCGCCGCGGCCTTTGAGGCGCAACACCGTTCCGGAGCTGGAATATTTCGGCACGTTGACGGATACATCGCCGGCGATGGTCGGCGCCGTGATCTTGCCGCCCAGCACCGCCTCTTTGAGGGTGATCGGCGCCTCGATATGAATGTCGTCACCTTTGCGCTCGAACAGCGGATGCGGCTTGACCTTCACCTCAACATAAACGTCGCCGGCGCCGCCGGGGGCTTTTTCGCCCTGACCCTTGAGCCGCAATGTCTGGCCGTCCTCAAACCCGGCGGGGATCGCCAGATCGAGATTGCGGCCGTCGGGCATGGTGACGCGTTTTTTCGCGCCGTTCACCGCATCGAGAAAATCAACTTCGAGCCGGTAGCGCACATCGCGCCCGCGCATGTGATGACCGCCCGCGCCGCGCGTACCGCGCGCGCCAAACAAATCGGAAAAGATATCGCTGAAATCTTCGTGGGAAGCGCCCGCACCGGGTCCGCCCGCCGGACCCTGACCAGCGTGGCCGCCGCGCTGGGTCCACTGATTGAACGGGTTCGGACGTTCGCGGCCGTCATCGTCGATCTCGCCGCGATCATATTTTTTGCGCCGCTCCGGGTCGCCGAGAATGTCGAACGCGCCGGAGACCTCTTTGAACTTGTCTTCGGACTTCTTGTCGTCCGGATTGCGGTCCGGGTGATATTTTTTCGCAAGCTGGCGGAAGGCCGAGCGGATCTCCGCGTCGGTCGCCTTGGGCGAAAGCCCCAGCACCATATAAGGGTTGCGCGCCACTTGTGTTTTGTTCCTTCGCCTTGGCCCATCAGGCCGTTAAGCCCTTGTTAGTAAACAGGGCGCGCAATATGCGACGCCCAACACGCCTACAGATAGGTGATTTTCCCCCAAATTGAAGAGTTTAGGGTTAATTTTCTAGTGAAGATTCTCCCGAACGCGCCCTAATCAGAGCCGCGACTCTAGGACGGATATCAGCCTCCAGCTTCGGCAAAACCGTTTCGGCGCAATCGGACCAATAGCCGTCTATGGTTCTTAAAATAACCGGCCCGGCATGCTGCGCCTTGGTAAATTGTAGATCCCGTGATCGCAATTGGCTGTCGATAGACTCAACCTTGTCCAGTAATTCGTTATCAAGGTCGCCATCCAATAAATATCCGTACAACCCGTTAGAGAAAATCACGTCGTACCCGACACCGGGGTTGCGCTCTCCGCCGTCGTTTTCGTTGTAGAGGAAGCAGCGCAACTGCACTCCGACGATATCGTCGAGTGCGAGATCATGACTACGAAAATCAAAATACGGTGAGTAATGCATGCCACCCGTATGGGTGACACGTCGCCAGTTGACGTCGAGCGCAGTAAACAGAACCGTCGCGATACCCAGAGCAATGGTTGATTTATAGATTATTCCGTTGAATTCGTCGTAGGCGTTGTGAATGAACTCTCGCGGCTCAACTGCTCGATCCGGACTGTAGCGCCGCTTTCGCACGAAACGCGTGAGTATCTTGGCGTAGGATTCTAGCGGGCGTGGTTCGGAATTCATACTGTTCCATCCCCAACGCATATGAAGATACTCGCCAAAGCTCCTGTATCGCGCGCCCATCCAGTGAACGAACGCCCAAAAGCACATCGAGCCGAAAAGAAAGCTGAAAACCACGCCGCCGATCAATGCAGGTCCTAACGCCGTAATTACACTACCTTCAGGTACGCCAGACAGGGCGACCGGATCAAAAAACATATATTCAAATGCAACGACAAGAACGGGCAAACCGATGAACGTTCCAATCATGGCGATTATCGATGGCCAGTATAGCCAACTGTAAAAAGGTGGGAATTTCGTTTCGGATATATAGCTACCTATGCCGGAAAGCGTGCGTTCAATGAATGTCCTTTCTTCCAGTGAAAGAGGACGGTTGACATCTTCACCATTGCTCGACCCGCCGCCTATGGCCGCTTTTTCGATCACGATTTGGACCAAGAAGACAATGGAATAAACGGCAGCGATGATTACGGGGATATAAAGAATCTTCCAAATGGCGCCGCCGAATGCGTCGGAAACTTGAGTAAAGTCGATGCTGGCGCCTTCGAAAATCACCCTTACCAGCAACGTGCCGTAGAAAAAGAAAAACGCCATTGCGGCGATCTGCAAAGCAACGACGAGCACGATCAAAAGCACACCCTTGACCATTACCGCCGGAGAAGTTGAACTTAATTCGTAATAATCGGCAGGTACTCCGGGCTCATGCGCCAATGGCGTTGCTTCAACTTCCTGTAATTCATCACCACTCTCGCTTAACTCATCTTGCGCAAGAAACTGAAAGAAATTCAAAAACGCAAGGACAGGAAATACCAGCACCCAGGAAAATCGTGGGTCGCCGACGAGAAGTGCTTTTCCACCAAGCCATCCGTTCAAAAATAACCATACGAGCAGCAGCGATGCCAAAAATTGGCCTCCGCTGCTGCTTCTGGATATGAG
The DNA here is from genome assembly GCA_942492295.1 of uncultured Alphaproteobacteria bacterium. Lineage (GTDB taxonomy): Bacteria > Pseudomonadota > Alphaproteobacteria > Caulobacterales > Parvularculaceae > Hyphococcus. The sequence continues at coordinate 24,002 of CALODW010000009.1, read as the reverse complement.
AATCGAAATGACGCCAACCGCGATCCAATGCGCCTGAATAAGCGTAAACGCATCGCTTCCCTGCGCCTGATGGACAAAGATAAAATCCAGCCGCGCGAGAAATACGCCGACGAGAATACACGCGAGACCGCCTAGTGCATTAAGTATTCTGAAAATCAAAACCGCCCCACCTGCAAAAACGCTGCATAACTGCATTGTCCAATCTAGAACCGCTACTAACCGAGTACAATAGAACCCTTCCTCTCCGCCCCCTCGCCCACCGCATCGGAGATCTGTGCTACGGCGAAAATGATGGCGGGCTCCGTGTAGGCGCCGCCAAAGTCGGCGGTAATGTCGGCGCTGGCATAGGTGTAGGCGGGTGCGGTTGTTTCCACGGTGCGCACCGGCGCCTCCCCGTCATAGATCGTCACGCGATAACGCTCGGAAAGCTCACCTAACGGAACTTCGCCCTCCCAGCTATCGCCGCCAGTGCGCGTGCGCCGTATCCACGAAAGCGCAATGTCGCCGCCGGCCCGTGCCGCGCGCAGATGCACCGGCGACAGGGGCGCGAGGCCTCGCGCATTCATGGCGAGGGCTTGGCTGGTGAAATTCTCCGTACCGGGAAGGTCCCGTTCCGGCCCTGCCTGCCAGTCGAAGGCGAGCCCGCGCTGGGCGAGGTTGAACTCTGTTTGCGTGAACGCCGCAGAGAGCAACACAAAGCGCGCATCAACGGACGCGCCCGCCAGCGCTTGCGCCTCCGTGGCCGCCTGCCCGCGCAACAGACCGCCAAGCCGCCACGCGCCGGACGGCTGCAACACCGCATCGCGGAACTGGCAGACTTCCCATGCACCATCGTCCGCCAACACGGCGAAGGCGTTGGCGCCCGCGAACACATCTTCCGCCGCTTTTGAGGAGAGCGCGCCGAACAAGAGCCGCACGTCAATGCTTCGCTCTATCCATCGCCCGGAACCGGCGGGCGGCAGCGCCGTTTCCAGCCGGCCCATGACCGCGCGGGCCGGGGCAAGCCCGGCGAGCGACGGCGCCGCCTCACCCGCCGAACGATAAAGCGCGACGCCGCCCGGCCACGGATCGGCGAAGGCGGCGAAATGCGGGGCGCCCGCAACATCCGCGTCGGTCAGGAGCGGCAGATCCATCAACGCCCACAAAGGCGCCGAATAAATGCTGACATCGGCGGGGGCGGAAAACGCCGCCGGGCCGACCGGCGCGTTGTAAACGGCGGGCGAGACTCGCACCAGCGCGCAATCGCGCAACGGCCCATCGTCGATTTCCGTGATGCGGTACTGCCGGTCCGTACCGAGATCATTGAGGACGATCGCGTCGCCGGGCTCGATGCTGAGCGCCGACGGCGGCAGGGAAAAGGACAGGCTCTCGCGCATGACCCAGGCGTCGGCCAATATGGACCGCGCCCGCGCTTCGGCCTCCGCCGCCGGGATCACCGCGGCGATCTCCGCCCCCGCCTCGCGGTTGGGACGGGCGCCCGGATCGCGCGCTTCGGCTACAGCAGCGGCGAATTCTTCCTGTTCATCAAAGAACCCCAGACGGAAGGCGGCGGGCAAATCCGATTCTTGCGCGAGGCTGAGGGTAAACGCGCCATCGCCGCGCTCGGCCAATCCGCTGGCGTCAATCGTCAACACCGGCTCGCCATGGCGGGGCTGAAAACGAATTGCATCGCCCGCCTCCACCATATCGAACTGGAAAACATCCGCCAGCGGATCAATCATCTCCCGCGCCGACATGGGCCGGTCCACCACATAGCCGGTCACAACCCCTTGCAGGCGGGTGGTTTCCACATCGGCGAAATCCGCCTCCGCCGCCAACGCCGTGACCAGCAGATCCAGCGGCGCCCGGCCGAGACGCCCGTTCAGCCAGTGGCCCTTCTCCCAGTTGGCCGTGTCGCCCCAGACGTCCGAGCGCGCAGGAAAATCCGGAAACGGCCATCACTCCACGCCGCCGTGAACTGATAACCGCGAATCCCGTCGGGGTCTTCGGCTGAAAACGCGTAAGCCACGGCGCCCGACGGCCAGACGAGGCGCCGCCGCGACGCCTCATAGACCGGCCGGGCCGGTTCTGGCGTCACGCTGCGGATGCCGGAGGAGCCCTCGATCATGACTTCCCTCGCATCGGCGTATGTTTCAGCGACCAGCGCGATAATGGCGCTCTGACGATTATCGTTCGCCGGCCGGGCGCCGTCGCCGGCAAGCGCCCGCACCCATTCGGCGCCGGCGCGGGTTTTGCCTGCGCCCCGTCCGCCGAGGATGAGCCACGTAGTCCAGTCGCCTTCGGGCTCCAGTTGGTGTGCATGGGCATTCGCTTCCCAGTCATGCTTCAGAAACTCCGTCAACGGCGCCAGATCTCGCATCAGCTCGTTGCGAATCAACGCGATCTTCTTTCTCGATGCGCGAAATCTGTCGCTCGAGCTTTCGCTTAACGCGCCGAATGTCTTCATCAGAGATGACGGGGTCTTGGGAGCCTTCATCCGTTTCGGTTTCCTTTTCTTCGCCGCGGATCATCCGCTGTGCGACCTCGGCCGAACTCATCAGCGTGCGCAAAGACCGGGCGCCGCGATCGAACACATCGCTGTCGTCCTTCTCGCTGAGAAGCTCTTCCGACCGGCGCAAGGCAAGGACGCGGATATTGTCGAAAAGCTGGTCCCAGCTTTGTTCATCCGTATCCGGTGTATTTTCCGGTGATGGGTTTTGAGGTCGTTTTTCAGTCATGGAAGGCATTATGGGGCCTTCCGGAAAGTGGGGGATAACTATCCACCAAATATGGGTTTTATGCAGATTTTCATCAGATAAGTTGTATTTTCGAAGGCGCGATTCGCGTTATTGGGGTGGCGTTTTCGGGATTTGAGATGAGAATTTCGCGATCAGTTTTTGCGCGTTTTAATGCGTTGAGTTCGCCATTCCGGACGGCGCGCAAATGACGCCAGAAGAGGCGATCCTCAACCGGCGGCGCCGCGCATGGCGCAGATCGTTCTTTGCCACGTTAGGGATCAAACGAGCGCCGCCGCGTCATCAAAAAACAATACCCCGCCGCCGTCATTTGCGCTAACCTCAACCCCGATCTATGGCGAGAAGGAGCGGCCCGGCCGTTATGGCGACACTTTATCCGGGCGATCCCGCCCCCCATTTTCATCAGCGCACGCACTCCAATCCGAAATTCGCCTTCGATACGGTTGCGGGGCGCTATATCGTGTTGTGCCTGTTCGGATCCGCCTCGAACGAAGCGGCAAGAGCCGCGATTGCCGCCGCCAAAGCGCGCACCGGATTTTTCAACGACACGACGGCGTGTTTTTTCGGCGTCAGCATCGATCCGGCGGATGAATCCGAAAAGCGCGTGGCCGACCGATACCCGGGTCATCGCTATTTCTGGGACTTTGATTTGAAAGTCTCCCGGCTTTTCGGGGCCGCGAAAACCGGTGAAGACACCTATACGCCGCGCTGGATGGTCATTGATCCGACCTTGCGGGTGATCGCCAATATTCCGTTTCAAAGCGATGGCGGCGATATCGCCGCGCTGCACAGCCTGATCGACCGCCTGCCGCCGCCGGAGCGTTTCGCGGGGACGCCGCTGCAGGCGCCGATCATTTTCCTGCGCGATATTTTCGAGCCGGAATTGTGCCGTCAGCTCATTGCGCAGTTTGACGCCGATGGCGGAGAAGAATCCGGCTTCATGCGGGATGTTGGCGGCAAGACCATCGGCCTTCATGATCGCAAGCACAAAAGCCGCAAGGACTTTTACATCACAGACGACGCGTTGATCCGCGCGGTGCAGGCCCGCGTCATCCGGCGCATTGTTCCCGAAATTAAAAAAGCGCACCAATTCGATGTGACGCGCATGGAGCGATACATTGTCGCCTGTTATACTGCGGAGGATGGCGGCCATTTCCGCGCCCATCGCGACAACACCACGCTCGGCACCGCCCATCGCCGCTTTGCGGTTTCGATCAATTTGAATGATGATTATGATGGCGGCGAGATTTCATTTCCCGAATATGGCCCCCGCAGTTTCAAGCCCCCGGTGGGCGGCGCTGTGATCTTTTCCTGTTCGCTGCTGCATTCAGCCTCTGTGGTGACGCGCGGAAAACGGTATGCGTTTTTGCCGTTCCTTTATGACGACGCCGCGGCGAAAATCCGCGCGGAAAATCGCATCCATCTGGAGGCTGCTGACGGCACGTCAGAAACGGCGCCTAACGCGCTTTCGTAATCCGGCTTTCCAGCAAGGCATCGTCAATCTCGTCTTCGGGGATCAGATCCGGCGAGACGGCTTTTTTGGCGCGCGCCACCGATGTAGGATCGCCAGAAATCAGCGGATGCCAGTTGGCGAGACCCCGCCCTTCCGACAAACGCCGATAGGCGCAGCTCTTCGGCATCCAGGTGAGCGACGACACATTGTCCGGCGTGAGTTGTACGCAATCGGGCACGCGCTTCAGCCGGTTGTCGTAATCGGTGCAGCGGCGCTTTTTCGCGTCAAACAGCTTGCAGGCGACGTCGGTTTCAAACACGTCGCCGGTTTCTTCATTGTGCAGAATATAAAGGCAGCACCGCCCGCAGCCGTCACAGAGCGATTCCCACTCCGCCTGGCTCATTTCGGAGAGCGCCTTGGTTTCCCAGAATGGTTTTTCGTCTGTCTTTTCGGATGTCATGGCGCCCTCTTAGCCGATCAGAGCGCCAATGACCAATGAATGTATATCGTAGCTCAGACCTCAGCGATAATCTCGCTGAGTGGCAGGCGCGATTTCGGCAGCGCTGCGTTGTAATCTGCCTTTGTGTCACGATACCCGAGCGCGACCACCACGAGAGAGGAATATCGTTGCTCGCGCAGGCCAAACTCCTGATCCAGCACCGCTGTCTCAATTCCCTCCATGGGGGTGGCGTCTAGTCCGAGCGTTGCGGCGCCCAGCAGGAATTGACCGATATTGAGATAGACCTGCTTGTCCATCCAGTGTTGCGCGTCTTTCATGTCATGCTTGTGCAAATTAGCGAACAAGCTTCGTCCCCCATGCATTTGCGCTTTAAAGGTTTCCTTGTCGGCGTCGAACCGGCCGTCTCTTTCTTCCTGAGCGAGAACGCGCTGCAGATGATCTTCGTCAGCGGCAAGGCGGCTCGCAAAGACAACAACATGCGACGCGTTTATGATTGAGTTCCGATTGAATGGATAGAGTCGGTCTGTAGACTTTGCGACGCGCTCCTTGCCTTCCGGCGTCGACGCCATGATGAACCGCCATGGCTGAATGTTGGTGCTCGACGGACTAAGCTGCAACAACGATTTCAACTTTTCGACGACGTCGTCCGGAATTTTCTGGTTCGCATCATATGCTTTTGCAGTGTAGCGCGTGCGCGCAAAGTGAACGATGTCGAGCGGTGTCTTCGTGATTTGTTGGTTCATTTTTCTACTCTTGAATGGATGGGTTGCGAAGCGTGTTGATTAGAAAATTGCAAGAGCGCCTTCGATCGCCCCGATGACGGCTGCAACAATTTTCGGATCCAGCGCATCCGGGTGCGGAAGGGCGAATTTCTTGCGGTCATTGTCGTAATATTTTCCCGACGCACTCGCGAATTCATCGCTCAGCGCTGCGCGCGTCAGAATATCGGCGCCGATCTTCACGTCCGCGCCGCTTGCACCATATGCCTCTTTCACCATTTTTGTAGCAAGCAAGGAACCCGGATTGACCGCGACAACGATAGGGTTAGCGTCATCCGTTTGATGAGCGAGGTGTCGCGACCACATTGTCAGCGCGAGTTTGCTTTGCGCATAGGCTTCGCCGTCGGAAAGGCGGCGATCCCCAGCGAGCGCCTTCAGATCAACCGGCGTCTGCGCTGCAGAAGAAAGATTGACGACGCGCCGATCGGCGCCGGTCTTTGAGTCGAGCAAGGGCAGCAGACGCTTCGTTAGCAAGTACGGAGCGAAAGTGTTGACCACGAAGCGCACGTCGAACCCGGTCGCAGTGATCGCATCTGCCGCTTTATAAACACCGGCGTTGTTGATCAGCACGTCGAGCATGTCATGCTTTTCGGCAACGGCTTTCGCCAGCGCTTCGATGTCGCTCCGTCGCGAGAGGTCGGCTGCATGCGTTTCAATTGGCCCGCTGCCTGATACGGCGCGAAGCGTGCCTTCAACGGATTTCAGCTTGGCCTCGCTGCGCCCATGGATCAGCAAGCTGTGGCCGGATGCCGCCAACATTTTTGCAGTCTCGAGGCCGATGCCATCCGTAGCGCCTGTGATGAGTATTGTTTTCATGGTTGCGCAGTTCTTTCTCTAGCCGGCACCGTCAATCTATTTAATTGAATTGGATAATAAATAGGGTATTATTGAGTTCAGAATTCGGCTTTTGGATATAATAGTGGATACAGACAGCCTCCGGCTCTTCGTTCTTGCGGCGGAAAAACTCAATATAAGCGCTGCGGGACGCGCACTGGGTCTGGCCCCGGCCGTCGCCAGCGCCCGACTGGCCAAGCTCGAGCAAGGTCTAAAGGCCGAACTTCTGCATCGCTCAACCCGGAAGGTTTCGCTTTCCACGGAAGGCGCTGAATTTCTTCCCTATGCAAAAGAAATTCTCGCTCAGGAAAACGGCGCCCGCGAAGCTCTGGGGCTTGGCAAAGCGTCAGTCACGGGAACGCTGCGCTTTGCAGCGTCGAGCACATTTGCTCAGCTTTATGTGATCCCCCTTCTGCCGGAGTTCATGGCGATGCACCCAAACCTTCGCCTTGACCTGCGATTATCTGACTCTCAGTTCGATCTAATAGAAGGAAGTTTTGATCTCGCCCTGCGCAATTCATCTCTTGCAGATTCGAGTCTGACCGCGCGCAAACTCGCCGACGACACGCGCGTCCTGTGCGCTTCACCGGATTATCTAAAAAAACATGGAACGCCGCAATCGCCGGATGAATTGTCAGACCATAGGTTTATCGCGTTTCGCGAACCATCGCTGCGCACATTGGTCGGCCCGAATGGCGCCGCCATACAATTCCGTCCGAGCGCGGAGCGCTGTCAACTCGTCCTTGACGATGGTCTCAGTATGAAGCTCGCCTCGATTCACGGTGCGGGCATTTCAATCAACTCGCTGTGGAGCATTCACAACGAACTCACGAATAGGTCGCTCATTCGCGTGCTGCCGGAGTATTCGATCGAGGATAATTCGGCGCTGTGGCTTGTCTATCCGAAATCCAACGTCCTGACGGCTAAAGTCCGGCTTTTCATCGACTTCTTGATCGCCAAGATCGGCAAGCGACCCGTTTGGACGTAGGCGCGGCCGTTTCTAGCGGCCTACTTCCCCGTCACCCGATACGCGCAACGCCGCGCGCCAGCGAGGATGTGTTCTTCGCGCACGACTTTCACATCCTTGCCCAAAACGTCGGAAAACACTTTCAACTCCCCGGCGCAAAGCCCGGTGCAGGCCTTCGCCGCCGAACAGATCGGGCAATGGTTTTCGATGAGCAGCCAATCGCGGCCGTCCTTTTGCGCCTCCGCCATATAGCCTTCATCGGTGCGCGCCTTGGCGAGGCGTTTGACGCGCTCGCCCACAGATTTTGCACTCTCCAGCTTTTCGCCATAGGCGGCGCGCTGCGCGGCGCCATGTTTTTTTATGAGTCTGGCGAGCCCTTCCGGTCCGAACAGTTCCTCCACGGATTGAATCATTTCCACCGCAAGGCTTTGATGGGCGTCGGGGAAAATAGACGACGATTCTTCCGTCAGGGACCACAATTTTGTGGGCCGCCCGCGCCCGCGCGTTTCGGCTTGCGACGCGACCAGCCCCTCCTCCTCCAGCTCATAAAGATGCAGGCGAACCGCCATGGCCGTCAGCTTTAGCGCCACGCCCAGCGCTCCCGCCGATTGCGGGCCGCGCCGTTTCAGCAGGTCGACAATCTGGTCGCGGGTCGCCGGTTCCGCCCCCCCATGGCCGGCGGCTTTGGATCGGTGATCGGATTTTTCGATAGGGGGTTTCGATATTTTGCTCATGGATTCTTTTTAAAAGGCATTGCTTTCAAAAACAAGAGCTATTATTGAAAGGTTATTCTTTCTTAAATAGGGAGAGCGAAATGCTTGAAAACAACCAACACCGCACGACCGAGAAACCCGCCGCCCAGCGGCTGGAACATACGAACCTTGTGGTCACCGACGTGACGCAAACCGCAAACTTCCTGCTCGCGGCCTTTCCCGACTGGCGCGTTCGCGGACAGGGCGGCGGCGAATGGGCCGGCGTGCCGCGCCGCTGGGCTCATGTGGGCGACGACGCCAATTACATCACCCTCAACGAGTTCAAGATCCCCCAAGCCGCCAAAGGCAAACAACGCGACTTACAGGGTGCAACCCCGGGCCTTGCGCATATCGGGTTCGAAGTCGCTGATCTGGGCGCCGTGGTGGCGCGCCTGAAAGACGCTGGACACGATCCGCATCATCTGGGTGAGGAACATCCGCACCGGCGCAATCTCTACTACGTCACAGAAGAAGGTCTTGAGTTCGAGTTTGTCGAATATTTCTCGAGCAAGCCGGAAGAGAAAAACCTTTACCAATAGGAGGAAGCCATGCGCGCCCTGAATACACAAAACGACGGCGGCGACTTTGCTGAATGGCTGCGCCGGTTGTTCGAACGCCACTGGTAACGGAGAGATGAATGTCAATCATCGGTTTTCTGGGCTCGTCGCGGCCCCATGGCGAGACGGCGGCGCTCGCCAACGCCGTCTTCTCTCACCTCGGCGACGCAACGTTGATTGATCTCAACACGCTGCACATCGGCCCCTATTCCTACGACAATGCCCACGCCGATGATGATTTTTACCCGCTGGCGGAAGCCATGGCTGCTGCGCGCGTGATCGTCTTCGCCTCGCCGGTCTATTGGTATTCCATGAGCGCGCAGATGAAGACGCTGTTCGATCGCATGACCGACATGACGAGATTCTACAAACCCCTCGGCAAATCGCTGGCCGGTAAAACCATGTTCACCATCGGCACGGGGTCGACCGCCGCCGCGCCGGACTCCTTCACCCGGCCATTCTCCGACACAGCAGGGTATTTCGGCATGGACTGGGGCGGGCTGTTGTTCGCCGCCGGCGCCGAATCGCTAACGCCGGAGACGGAAGAAGCGGCGAAAGCGTTTGCGGAGAAAATTCGCGCGGCAGCGGGCTAGCAACCCGCCGTCTGCAGTCGCCTCCCCGGAAAAACCATGCTATAGCGCTCCACCGGGCAAGGGGCGAGAATGGACAAGCTTTTCAAGGAGCTAAGGCGGCGCAATATATTCCGCGTCGCCGGCGTGTACGCCGTCGTTGGCTGGCTGCTGGCGCAGGTGGCCGCGACCCTTGAGGGCGCGGTCGGATTGCCAGCCTGGTTCGACGGCATGGTCGTCAGTCTGCTGCTCATCGGTTTTCCCATCGCCATGATCCTCGCCTGGGCGTTCGAGATGACGCCGGAGGGCGTGAAGCTCACCGCCGCCGTGCCGGAAGGCGAATCCATCGCGACGAAAACCGCCAAGACGCTCGACTATGTCATCATCGGCGGGCTGGCGCTGGTTGGCGTGATGATCGCCGCCGACCGGTTGATGCCGTCCTTCGAGACACGCCCTACGGGCGCTCCTCAGGATGAGGATGCGCTTGTTGGACAGGTCAGCACTGCGTCCATCGCCGTCTTGCCTTTCGCGGATCTCTCACCCGAAGGCGATCAGGAATATTTTTCCGACGGCATCGCGGAGGAAATTCTCAACGTCCTTGTGCGGATTGACGGGCTTGAGGTCACGTCGCGCACCTCGTCCTTTCAGTTTAAGGGGCAAGAACTTGGCGTGCCTGAAATTGCTGAGCGCCTCGCCGTGCGGCATGTGCTTGAAGGCTCCGTCAGGAAGGCCGGCGACACCATCCGCATCACGGCGCAGCTGATCGACGCGCAAACCGACATACATCTCTGGTCGGAAACATTCGACCGGCCGCTGACGGCGGCGAATATTTTCGCGATTCAAGATGAAATCGCCGAGGCAATCGTTGACGCGCTGAGCGCCGTCATGAACGTCGCCGCCCCGCCGGAGATTCACGTTACGCCAACGACGGACAATGTCGCGGCGTATGATCTGTATCTCAAGGCCAGGGATTTGTATCTCGCGCGCGCCAATCTCGACGACGTTGAAGCGTTGCTCGGCCAAGCCGTAGAACAGGACCCGTCCTTCGCCGATGCATGGGCGTTACGCGCGGCCGTTTATCCCTTGCTCGTGGAATATGGCTACGCGCCCGAGAGCGACTGGGCCGTCATTGTGCGTAGAAACATTGAATTCGCCGACCGCGCCCTATCCCTGGATCCGCAGAACGCCGCCGCCATCGCCGCCAAGGCGAACGCCCGTTCCATCTCGGCGCAACGATTGCATAGCAAGGAAGATTTCGCCGACATTATTTCGGAGTTCAAGCGTGCGCTTGCGATTAACCCGCGCGACGGCTCGACCCTGAACTGGCTTGGCCTCACCTACAACACAGTTGGCGAGCGTGAGCGCGGACTGGAGCAATTTCAGGCTTGCCTGAAATATGAGCCGTTCTATGCGCCCTGCGCCGAAAATATTTATGACGCTCAAGCCGCCCTTGGCATGACGGATGAAGCGTGGGCGAGCTTTCAACACTCTCTTGATAAGGGGCTTGTAACCACCAGTTGGACGAATTTTGGGTTACTGGCGCGATTCGACAACGCCGTCGCATTCAAGATCGCCGCCAATCAGGAACGCATGCTCCAAGGGTACCGGCGGCATGATGACTTGTATGACGCATTCAAAAATATCCACGCGGACCATAGTGCTCTTGTTAAAGACGCGCTCAGCTATGCCCGGCTCAAATATCAAGACAACGCCAGCGATAATCTCGCCCTGCTCCTGACGCCGCTCGGCGCGTATGACCTGACGCCGCTACCCGCGGTGATCTGGTTACCGGAGATGGTGGAATACCGGCAATCACCGCAGTTCAAAACATTCATCCGCCAATCCGGTGCTTACGATTACTGGCGCGCGGTTGGCTTCCCGCCGCAGTGCAAGCCGGTGGGTAGCGAGGATTTTAAGTGTGAGTAACGGCGCATCACCGGCGCCGAAGAAACAATTGCGTACTTAAAACAACAAAGGGGACTAATGTGAGATTGTTTGTAATTCTTCTTGGGCTAACATTTCTGGCGGCGTGTTCAAATTCCGCCGAAACGGACGCAACAAGCACAACGCAACAGGACGCAAGCGCGACGCAACAGGACGCAGACCTTCGCGAAACGCTGCTCCCTGACTATCTGGAGCGGATTAATTCAAACGACCTCGATACGGTGATGGCGGGTTTCACCGACGATGTTGTTTTCCAGGCGCCACACGGGCCGGAAGTCGCCGGGAAAGCGGCGCTGCGCGAATGGATCGGCGGCTATCTTGCCGCGTTCGACACGCAATGGGTCAAGACATCTCAGGACATGATTGTCAGCGGCGATTACGCCATCGAACGCTACGCTTATCAGTCGACCGACACGTCGAAGGCGGACGGCGCGGTGCACACCGACGAAGGCAAGGGGCTCATCGTCTATCATAAAGAACGCGACGGCGTATGGCGCGTCACCCGCGACGCCTGGAGCACGAACCTGCCAATGGCGGCGCCTGACAACGGCGCAAAAGCGATTGTTGAACAGGTCTATGCGAGCTTTGCGGCGGGCGACATGGACAAGGTCACCGGCGCTATGGCGGCGGACATCATCTGGAACGAGGCCGAGGGCAATCCTTATGCGGACAATAATCCATATCTGGGCCCGGAAGCGATTTTAACCGGTCTTTTCGCGCGCCTCGGCGGCGAATGGGATGGTTTTACGGCCGAACCACAGGAATATGTGACCCAGGGCGACCGCGTGATTGTCTTTGGGCGCTACAGCGGAACCTATAAAGCTACCGGCCAGTCCATGGACGCGCCCTTCGTGCATTCCTGGACGGTTGCTGACGGCAAGATCGCCGCCTTCCAGCAATATACCGACACGGCGGCACAAGCCGCCGTCATGGCGCAATAGCGCACGACTTCAGGGGGCGGCGCTATGGAATTTGAAGCGTTTCGGGTGATTGCGCAGATCGCTGCGGGCCTTTCCGGATTCGTCCGCATCCTGCTTATTCTCCAGGACCGGCTGGCGCGCCTGCCCCGGCGGCAGATGCTCGGTTTTTTACAATCGAGCATCGGCACGCTCGCCTTTGCGTTGTTGCCGGATTTCGTGTTTTCCCTGCCTATTGAACCGGCGCTTGGCTGGCAAATTCTCGGCGGGCTGTTCGGCGCCTATCATTTGTTCATCTATGTGTTCTTTCTCAGCGGTTACGGTGATTTCAAAAAGATGCCGCCGATCCAGATCACGGTCTGCATCGCGTCAATCCCGGTGATCGGCGCAAAACTTGCGCTCGGGCTCGGGCTTTTCGCCGCGCTGGCGCCGAACATCTATCACCTCGGCCTGTTATGGACGATCGGTGTTTCGATCTTTTTCTTTGTGCAGGTAATTTTGAACGAGGCCAGCAATGACGCTCAATGACGCTTATCTGATTTCACAGATCATCGCCGTACTGCTGGTCGCACCGACACTGCTCTACCTGGCGCTGCAAATCCGCCAGGGCGCCGAACAGCTTCGGTCCGAAACCCGGCAGACGCAGCTCGAGAATGATCAGGTCGGCGTTTACAAGTTCGTTGAATTTCCCGAGCTCGGACGGATAGCCGCCCAGACCGAAACGCCGTCATTCGAGGAAAAAACCAAGCTTGTTTTCTGGATGATCGGCCAAATGCGCGCGCGCGAATATGAATGGTTACAATATAAAAGCGGCGCCATGACGAAAGAAGCATGGGAGACTTATCGCGGCGTCATCTATTTTGTACTGGGCACGGCGCGAAACAGAGAGTTGTGGGCGCTCTGCAAGAATTACTTCAATACGGAATTCGTCGCGTCGGTCAACGATATGATGAGCGACGTTCCGCAAATTGAGTTCTGGGAACAGCTGGAAAATACCGGCTAAACACGAGCCACAAGGGAACATACCGTAATGGCGGCAGTAAATTTCGACAGAGTAAACAAATGGCTGACGCTCGGCGCCAATATCGGCGTCGTCCTGGGGCTGATCATTCTGATCATCGAGGTCCGTCAGAACGCGGCGCTCACGCGCACAGCCCTAGAATCGGCGAAAAACGATCAGCTCGCAAACATTGAATTGAGCATCGCGTCGCCTGCTGTTGCAGCGGCGTGGACAAAATCCATACGCGCGCCCGGTACAATGACCGATGCAGACATCAGGATGGTGGAGTCCCATCTTGTCGCCGTAATGCTGCAATGGGACAATCTATTTCAGATGGAGGAAAGCGGCCTTGCTAGCCGCGCGCGAACAATGAGGCATATTCAAAACAGCGCGCCATATTATTTTGGCAGCCCCTACGCAAAAAACTGGTGGAACCTTCAGGCTCTGGGCTGGGAAAATACGCCCATGGTGGAAGTGGCCGGGCCGGTCATCGAAGCGCTCGATTCGGATTTCTTGCTTAATTATCTGGAAAGCAGCCGGTTGAGCGCGCCGCCTCCGTCGCCAGAGGAGGCCACTGAATAATGCTCCTCCGCCGCATCACCGAACACGTAAAGGCCCAGAACTGGACCGCCGTGGCGCTCGACTTTGTTATTGTCGTCGTCGGCGTCTTCATCGGTATTCAAGTCGCCAATTGGAATGATACGCGGGCTGACCGTGAACTCGCTGATCGTTATGTGGCGCAATTGGCCGATGACATCCGTTCGGATATCAGCGACATCGAAAACGGCATAAAGACATCTGAGTGGCGCTACGCAGCGCTTTCGACGCTGCTGGAAAAGGCGGGATTGCCGCAGCCGGATAGCATCATCAATCCTGAGCGGGTGATTGCGTTGCCCGCCGTGACGTTTGAAAACGATCACCCGACGGCGTTAATCAATGCGGCTTATTATACGAGATTTCTAGACAGTGATCGGCCAGCTTATTCATCGCTTGTCAGTTCAGGAAACGCCAATCTGCTTGCCACGATGCCATCTTTTCACTGTATCCAGTCCTATTATGCCGCCCATGATGAAACCAGAAAGTTCGAAGACAGGCTTCTGCTTTTTCGCACCGACCTTGTGCGCGCCCAGCATGATGCTGGCGTGTCGGTCGCCGGTGATCTAACGGAAAGCGAAATTATCGACAGGATAAAAACAAACGAATCGCTGGCGGCAACAATGGCGAGCTATCGAGCGTTTTCTTATTTTCATGTTGATGTGCTGCAGAGCTTGCACCGTCGGGCGCAGGCGTTGCTGGCGACGCTAGAGGCAGGCGGTTCCGATTGCGGCTACAATGAAGAGGCTTCCTTATGATCCTGCGCCGCATCACCGAACACGTCAAAGCGCAGAACTGGACGGCCGTCGCGCTCGACTTCGTCATTGTCGTCGTCGGCGTTTTCATCGGTATTCAGGTGGCGAACTGGAATGAAGCACGTCAGCTTCGGGAATCGACGCAAACCTACTACACGCGTTTGGCGGAAGACCTGAGAGCGGAGCACGGGGTTCAAGAAGAGCTCACGGCTTACTACACGCAGGTCAAGAACCACGGCATTGCGACGCTCGAGCGGCTAGAGAAGGGAGAGGCGGACGTGAGCGAACGGTTCTTCATCGACGCTTATCAGGCGTCGCAGACAAGAACCTACACGCCACAGAGAGCGACATATGACGAACTCCTGAGCACCGGCATTGCAAGTGCGATCCCGGACGCCACCCTGCGCAGCCGGCTCGCCAATTATTATCTGACCCTCCATAACGCCGCACGCGTACAGGCGGAAACAACGCCGTACCGGTCGAATTTGCGAACTCATATGCCTTACGCCCTGCAGAACGACATCCGAGAGCAGTGTAAGGAGCAATTTTTCGTACAGAATGACAGTTCGCTCGTGGTCGATCTTGCAATAGATTGCAAGTTGACCGCCAGCCCTGAGCTTCTACAGCGATCGTTCGACGCCTTGGCCCAATATGATTCGATGGAGATGGAGCTCGGCCGCCATCTTAGCGATATTGATTTGAAGCTGGCGTCGTTGGCGATCTACCATCGATCGACCGCCAACACCCTCCAGGCGCTGATGAAGGAGATCGATTAATGCTCCTGCGCCGCATCACCGAACACGTAAAGGCGCAGAACTGGACCGCTGTCGCGCTCGACTTCGTCATTGTCGTCGTCGGCGTCTTCATCGGTATTCAGGTCGCGAACTGGAATGATGCGCAGGCGGCCAAGGCGCGCGAGAGCGATCTGCTGGTCGAACTACGGCGCGAACTGGAAACCTCTATCCGCGTCACTAATCAAAAACGCGATGCCTTCACGCAGGTTGTGGCGGCGGGCAATAGGTCGCTTGCGTTTATCGAGAGCGGGGCTTCTTGCGGCAATGAATGCTGGCCGGTGCTGGTTGATTTTTTCCATGCGTCCCAATTCCAGTCGATGGACGTCAATCGATCGACCTATGACGAGATGCGACGACAAGGACTGCCGCGCTCGCGGGCGATTGTCGATGCTGTCGAGAATTATCTCGCACATAATCTCAATCTCGCCAGCACACACCGTTTGCCTGTTTATCGCTCCCTCGTTCGCCAGATGATCTCCGTCGATGCGCAAACCTATTACTGGGCGAATTGCTTTGATCTCAATGATGGCGTGGAAACCTATGCGCTCGACTGTGCTAAGGGCGTCACCGATGACGTCGCGGCGCGGGTCGTTGGCAAGATTGTAGATCACCCCGGCATCGAGCCTAATCTAACCGAGTGGATTGGCATCATGGTTTCAAATCCTGGCGATCTCGGCAAACAGAACGAGACAGCGCGACGCGCTATCGCGGCGATTGCCGAAGAGCTGGAGCGCCGCAAATGATCCTGCGCCGCATCACCGAACACGTAAAGGCGCAGAACTGGACCGCTGTGGCGCTCGATTTCCTGATCGTCGTGGTTGGCGTGTTCATCGGTCTTCAGGTTCAACAATGGACGGTTGAACGCGAGCGGCGGGCGAGCGAACAGCGCTATCTTATCCGTCTCCATGGCGAATTCCGGGGGATCGGGCAAAGGCACGACCGTGGTGGGCTCCACGGGGGCATCGGTGTAGCGGTCGATGTAGTGTCGAGTCTCGTAACCGATGGCAGCAAACAACTTGGCCTCGCGACTGTCCATGTCGGCCCGGGCCAGGACCGTCCGGATCGTGCGCATGACCGCTTCCGGGAGCCGGGCGCCCTTGAAGAAACGGATCCGGTCCAGAGCCCGATGCAGGGCGCCGAACGTCTCCTCCAGATCCTCTCGCGTGGCTGGCCCGGTGGCGCGTCGACCCCGCGGAAGCGCGGCCGGGTCCAGCTCCTCGTCCGCCGATGCGGCAATAAAGACCTCGTAGGCCAGAATCAGAAAGGCCTGGGCCAGATTCAGACTTGAGTAGTCGGGCGAGGTGGGGATGACCGCGATCTCGTTGCACAGGTCGAGCGCTTCGTTCGACAGGCCGCGGTCCTCGCGACCGAAGACCAGGGCGACCGGCCGCCCGCCGCCCGCGCGATCAGGTTGGGGGCCACCGCGTGCGGCCGCGTGTAGTTGCGATTGGCGGTTCGGTTTCGGGCCGACGTGCCCACCACCCAGACGCAGTCGGCCAGGGCCTCCTCAAGCGTCTCGAAATGTCCGGTGGCTTCGACGATGTCCGTGGTACGATGCGCGATGCCGTCGATTCGCCACGCATCCCATTCTGCCGGATTCACCACCCGCAACTTCGAGATGCCCATGTTCTTCATCGCCCGGATCACCCCGGCGATGTTGATCAGGGTCTGGGGGTGGTCCAGCACCACGACCACGTTGTCCAGCGCCGACCCGTCACCCGCCGACGGCAGGTCCGGAACGCTCCGATGGTCGTTCTGCTCTTCGGCCGAGACGGATCCTTCGCGAGCGGGCGGCTCGCCATCGTGCTCGCCTTCGATCGGCGTGTTGTCGACTTCGCTCATGGACTGCTCTGCGGTTCCAGAAAAGACGCACCGACGGCGGCCACCGCGGCTACACCGGCGCCCACAAGGTAGGGCAGGGCAAGGTTCACATCGAAGGCCAGCCCGGCCACGGCCGGTCCGACGATTCGCGCCAGCGACCCGACGCTCTGGCCCACGCCGAGCACACCGCCCTGCAACTCCCGAGGCGCCACCCGACTGATCAGACCAAGTACGCTGGGGAGCGCACCGCCATACCCGATCGCCAGCAGCGCGATCCCGGTCAGGAGCAGCGTCATGTCGGGGGCCAACGCGATCATGATCAGCCCTCCCACGAAGGGGAGTCCGCTCCAGCGTATCAACCGAAGTTCGCCAAAGCGCGGAACCAGCCTGCGAACGATCCCGCCCTGGACGATGGCCGAGATCAGCCCCAGAAAGGCGAAAAGGTAGCCCACCCGGCGCTGGTCCAGCCCAAAGCGGGCTTCACCGAAGAGCGAGAGCGTCGGCTGAAGGACGGCAAAGGCGACGGTGAAGAGGAAGTAGAGGGCCAGAATGCGACGGAGGCGTGGATGCCCGGAAGGCCCGGCCCAGACCGGCCAGTGTGTAGCGGAAGGTGGGCCGCACACGATCGCGCAGCGTCTCGGGCAGTGTCTCCGGGAGCAGTACGGCCGCCGCCACGGCATTCATGAAGCAGAGAGCGTCGGCATCCAGTGCTGGGGCCGGACAGTATACGTTGGACAGAATGCCACCCAGCGCGGCCCGACCGTGAACCCCAGGCCGAAGGCCGCGCCGATCAGCCCCATGTTGCCTGCCCGATCCTCGGGGGCGGTCACGTCGGCGATGTAGGCCTCCGCCACGGGGACCGTCGAGCCGCCGATGCCCGCCATGATCCGCGAGGCGAAAAGCCACAGGATCGAAGTGGACCACGCAAAAACCAGGTACGCGATCCCGGAGCCGACGAGCCCGAGCAGGAGGATCGGCTTGCGGCCATGGCGGTCCGAGAGTCTTCCCCAGAGCGGAGCCATGAAGAACTGCGCGACCGAATACACGGTTACCAGGAGCCCGACGATCCACCCCGAAGCTCCAAACCCGTCTGCATAGAAGGGGAGGAGCGGGAGGATCATCCCGAACCCGATCAGATCAACAAAGACCGTGAAAAAGAGGACAGCCAGGCGACCCTTCCGGGGATCACTCCCCGGGGTCGCCGCATGCGAAGCGGTCAACGATCCTCCGCGTCGTCCTCTTTGGAGCCGCTGGTCACTTCGCCCTTGAAGTTGCGAATGCCCTCGCCGAGTCCCCGGGCGATCTGCGGGATCCGCTTGGCCCCGAAGATCAGAACAATCAGCCCGAAGATCAGGAGCAGCTCGCCAAAACCGAGTCCGAACACGTGTCTACCTGCGTTGGATGAGTGGGCCGCGTCCCGTCCGGACGAACCCGTTTCCCGCTACTTCAGCAGCATCTTGGCGATGGTCTGCTTCTGCATGTTCGAGGTGCCTTCGTAGATGGTGCCGATCTTGGCGTCGCGGTAGTACTTCTCGATCGGGTACTCCTTGGTGAAGCCGTAGCCGCCAAAGAGGTCGATGCAGCGCGAAGCCACCTGCTGGGCGATCTCCGAGGTGAAGAGCTTGGCCATGGCGGCCTCCATCAGGAAGTCCTGACCGGCGTCCTGGAGACGCGCGGCGTTGTAGACCAGCAGGCGGGCGGCCTCGATCTGGGTCGCCATCTCGGCGATCTGGAACTGCACACCCTGGAACTGGCCGATCGGTCGCCCGAACTGCTCGCGCTCCTGGACGTACTTCAGGGTGTGATCCAGCGCACCCTGCGCCAGCCCGACCATCTGGGCACCGATGCCGATGCGGCCCTCGTTGAGGGTCTCGATGGCGACCTTGTAGCCCTTGCCGACCTCGCCGAGGACGGCGCTGGCCGGAACCCGCACGCTTTCGAAGACCAGTTCGGTGGTCGACGAAGCCCGGATGCCCAGCTTGTCTTCCTTCTTGCCGACGGTGAAGCCTTCCATTCCGGCTTCAACAACAAAGGCGGTGATGCCGCGGTAGCCGTCGTCGGGGTTCACGTTGGCGAAGACGATGAAGAGCCCGGCTTCCTTGCCGTTGGTGATCCACAGCTTCTGGCCGTTGATCACCCAGTCGTCCCCGTCCTGATGGGCCCGGCAGGAAAGAGCGAAGGCGTCGGATCCCGATCCGGCTTCGGAGAGGGCGTACGCCCCCACCGTGCTCTCGGCCAGCCGCGACAGATAGTCCTTCTTCTGGTCGTCACTGCCCCAGCGCTTGATCGCGTTGATCACCAGGGTGTTCTGAACGTCCACCAGCACACCCACGGCCGGGTCGATTCGGGACAGCTCTTCCACGATCAGGATCGAGGTGAAGAAGGTCGAGCCGGCGCCGCCGAGGTCCTCGGGAATCTCAATGCCCATGAGCCCCATCTCGAAGAGCATCGGCAGCAGATCGGCATCCATCTCCTGAGCCTGATCCATGGGCATGGCGCGCGGGGCAAGCTCGGCTTCCGCAAACTCACGCACGGCTTCACGGAAGAGGTTCTCGTCTTCCGAGAGCATCGAGAGCGCGGGGCGAGTATCCGAAAGGACGTTCGACATATGCCAACCTGTTGGAGCAGTTGTTTCCGGGGGGTGTCGGGGGCCGGGAAAGCTCCAGTTCAGGGAGGCTGCCCAGCCCAGTAAAGGTAGACCGGACCCCCCCTGTCGAAAACCCGTCGTCACCCTATGCCACCCCGGCCTGATCCTCTATCTTGCACGGACTTTCGCCGAACGATTTTTCGATCCGCGCCCTGACAGGCCCTGCCCGAGGACTCTGCGACATGTCCGATGTGCCCTCTGGACTCCACTACTCCGACGATCACGAGTACCTCAAGCAGGACGGAGACCTGTACGTGGTCGGCGTGACCGACTATGCCCAGGGTGAGCTGGGTGACGTGGTTTTCGTCGAACTTCCTTCCGTCGGGGATTCCCTTTCCAAAGGCGACTCCTTCGGAACCATCGAGGCGGTGAAGGCCGTCAGCGACCTGTATGCTCCGGTCTCCGGTGAGGTGGTCGAGGTGAATGGTGCGCTGGACGACGATCCGTCGCTGGTCAACGCCGAACCCTACGGCGCCGGATGGATGATCAAGGTTCGCATCAGCGATGAAGGCGAACTGGCCGGGCTGATGGACGCCGACGCGTACAAGGCCCACATCGGCGCGTAGGGCGGCGCCGGACCCTGGAGATTCACGGCCCCGCAGCGTGTCGCCCGGAAGGGGCGTCGTGCTCGGGGCTGTGACCGTTATTGGCAGCAACGCACAGCCGAGATACTGAAATGTCGATGTCGATCAGCCCCGAGAAGGGGTTCGCGGGACGCCACATCGGGCCCTTCCGATGCCGAAATCACCGAGATGCTCGGCACCCTGGGGCTGGGGTCGCTGGACGACCTCGTTGCCGAGGCCTTCCCGAAAGCGATTCTCAAGACCGCCGACCTTCAGCTTCCCGAGGCATCGACGGAGCCGGCGCTGATCGAGAGGCTGCGTGGGCTCGCTGATCAGAATCAGGTTCTGCGTTCCTATCTGGGGATGGGCTACAACGGCACGCACACCCCCGGGGTGATCCTGCGCAACATCATGGAGAATCCGGGCTGGTACACGCAGTACACTCCCTACCAGGCCGAGATCGCCCAGGGCCGGCTGGAGGCGCTCCTCAACTTCCAGACCATGGTCATGGATCTGTGCGGGATGGAGATCGCCAGCGCCTCGCTCCTGGACGAGGGCACCGCGGCGGCCGAAGCCATGAGCATGGTGGCCGGAGCGGTTAAGGGTGATCGCGACCTGTTCTTCGTGTCGGACGAGTGCCACCCCCAGACCATCGCCGTGGTACAGACCCGCGCCGAGCCCGTCGGGATCGAAGTGGTGGTCGGCGACTGGCGCACCTTCGAGCCCGACGAGCGCTGCTTCGGCGCCATGGTCTCGTATCCGACCACCGACGGTTCCGCCTTCGACTATCGTGCCTTCGGTGAGAAGGTGAAGGGCGCGGGCGCCTATCTGGTGGTGGTCGCCGATCTGCTGGCGCTGACCCACCTGACCCCTCCCGGGGAGTGGGGCGCCGATGTGGTTGTGGGCAACAGCCAGCGCTTCGGTGTGCCGATGGGCTACGGCGGCCCGCACGCCGGATTCATGGCGACCAGAGAAGAATTCAAGCGTCGCATGCCTGGCCGCATCATCGGGGTTTCGATCGATGCCAACGGCAACCGTGCGCTGCGCATGGCGCTCCAGACCCGCGAGCAGCACATCCGTCGTGAGAAAGCCACCTCGAACATCTGCACCGCGCAGGTACTGTTGGCCATCATGGCCGGGATGTACGCGGTCTACCATGGCCCCGACGGCCTGAAGAAGATCGCGGCCCGCACGCACGCTCTGACCTCCACGCTGGCCATCGGGCTGCGCAGGCTCGAGCACGAAGTGACCAACGAGGTCTTCTTCGACACCATCCGGGTGAAGGCGGCGGGGCGCTCTGGCGGCCAGGTGGTAGCTGAGGCGCTCAAGGCCGGCATCAACCTGCGGGCCTTCGCGGATGGCAGTGTGGGCGTCGCGCTGGACGAGACCGTCCTTCCCGGCGATGTCGACGACCTTTTCGCCGCCTTCAATGGCGGCGCCGCCCCCGACTTCACTGCCGAGCAGATTGCGGCCGAGAACGAGGCGGCCGGCTTTGGTGCTCTGGCGCGCACCTCGTCCTTCATGGAGGCGGAAGTGTTCAACCACTACCACTCCGAGACTGAGATGCTGCGCTACATCCACCGCCTGGAGACCAAGGACCTGTCGCTGAACACGGCGATGATTCCGCTGGGTTCCTGCACCATGAAGCTCAACGCCACCACCGAGATGATTCCGGTGACCTGGCCCGAGTTCGGTGCGCTGCACCCCTTCGCGCCGAAGGATCAGGCGGCCGGCTACTCGGTGATCTTCAACGAGCTGGGCGACTGGCTCATGGACATCACCGGCTTCACGGGCGTGTCGCTGCAGCCCAACTCGGGCGCCCAGGGCGAGTACGCCGGACTGCAGGTGATCCGCGCCTACCATCTGGATCACGGCAACCAGCACCGTAATGTCTGCCTGATCCCGTCGTCGGCGCACGGGACCAACCCGGCCAGTGCGGTGATGTGCGGAATGAAGGTCGTGATCGTGAAGGTGGACGAGAACGGCGCCATCGACATGGACGACCTGCGCGCCCGGGCCACCGAGCACGCGGACAATCTGGCTGCCATCATGGTGACCTATCCGTCGACGCACGGTGTCTTCGATGCCGAGATCCGTCAGGTCTGCGACATCGTTCATGAGAACGGCGGGCTGGTCTACCTGGACGGCGCCAACCTGAATGCCCAGGTCGGGATCTCCCGCCCGGGCGACTACGGTGCGGACGTCTGCCACATCAACCTGCACAAGACCTTCGCGATTCCGCACGGTGGCGGTGGACCCGGGATGGGCCCCATCTGCTGCAACGATCTTCTGAAGCCGTACCTGCCCGGCCATCCGGTCGTGCCGGGTGTGGGCGGCGAGAAGGCCATCGGGCCGATCTCCGCGGCGCCGTGGGGCAGCTCCAGCATCCTCCTGATCTCGTGGGCGTACATCGCCCTGCTCGGTCGCGAAGGTGTGCAGAAGTCGACGCAGGTGGCCGTGCTCAACGCCAACTACATGGCCAAGCGGCTGGAGGGGCAGTTCGACGTCCTCTTCCGCGGCAAGAACGGCCGCGTGGCTCACGAGTTCATCCTCGACATGCGCCCGTTCAAGCGGGACGTCGGCATCTCGGAGGAGGACGTGGCCAAGCGTCTGCAGGACTACGGATTCCATGGGCCGACGATGTCCTGGCCGGTGATCGGAACCATCATGGTCGAGCCCACCGAGTCGGAGTCCAAGGACGAGCTGGATCGTTTCTGCAACGCCCTGCTGTCGATCCGCGCCGAGATGCAGCAGATCGAGATGGGGCTGATGGACGCCGAGGACAATCCGCTCAAGAACGCGCCGCACACCGCGGATGTCGTGATGGCGGACGAGTGGAACCACAAGTACACCCGGGAGCAGGCGGCCTATCCGGCGCCGTGGACGCGGATCCACAAGTTCTGGCCCACGGTCGGGCGCGTCGACAACGCGTACGGCGACCGCAATCTGGTCTGCGCCTGCCCTCCCGTTGAGGAGTACGCTCAGAGCATTTCGGAGTAGTCCCACGCTCCGGGAGCTGAACTGGACGGTTCTCAGGGACGGAACGCATTCCGCCTCCGAGAACATGGCGCGTGACGACACCCTCGCCCGGAGCTGCGGCCCCGGCGAGGGTGTCGTGCGTTTCTACCAGTGGGTTCTGCCGACGATCTCCTTTGGCCGGAACGAGCCCGCTCTGGGGCACTACCCCGACGTGCCGGAACTCAGGGGTCGTGGGTTCGACGTGGTCCGCCGTCCGACCGGTGGCCGCGCGGTCCTGCATCATCGAGAGCTGACGTATTCGGTTGTGGCACCGATCGCCGCCTTTGCCTCGCTGAAGCACGCGTACCGGGCAATCAACGCCGGCCTGGTTCAGGGGCTGGCCGATCTTGGGATTGCGGTCCGTTCGGCTCCCGCCGCTCCGGCGCTCCCACCCGATGCCGGCCCCTGCTTCCGGGCCCCGGCGGAGGGGGAGGTGATGCTCGACGGCCGCAAGCTGGTGGGCTCGGCGCAGGTGAGGATGGGGGAGGTGCTGCTGCAGCACGGGTCGATTCTGATCCACGACGATCAGCACCTTCTGGACTCGCTGCGGACGGGCGTGACCGGATCGTCGATGCCGCCCGGCGCCGAACTGAACCATCGGCCTGCTACTCTGGCCGCCGCGCTGGACCCGGTTCCCGCCGTCGATGCGGTTATTCAGGCCGTCGAGTCGGGGCTGCGCGCCACCCTCTCCGGTGACTGGCGCCCCGCACCCGATCAGGGCAGCTTGCCCCAATCCATCCTTGATGAACGTCGGGCGCACTACGCCTCGCCGGAGTGGACCTGGCGCCGTTGAGGTCATGCGTCGAAGACCCGAGCCTGCGTACCGTCATGGCGGAGGCCGGC
>CALODW010000008.1:0-656007 GCA_942492295.1 uncultured Alphaproteobacteria bacterium | reverse complement strand
CATTTGTGGACAGCCACGGGGCTGGGCGGCGGGCTTGCATGGGCCTATGACGAGCTTCCCGCCGGGCGATCACAAGACAAGGTCCGAAATGGGCGTCATTTTCGTGCGCCGGATAAAACCAGGCGAGCTTGGCGCGCCCAAAACCATTGATGAGGAAGTCACATGGTGACGCCGCCGGGGGAGTTTCAACGCTTTCAGCGCGGCGGCGCCAGCATTTTGCGCCTGCGGCCCGCCTGGGGGGCTTACTGGCGCGCATGGATCGCCTGCGGCGGCGTCATTGCGCTCTGGCTTGTGCAGCGCCAGCTCTTTGACGGCCTTTCCCGGGCGCTTGGCTTTCCGGCGGAACTGTCGGTGCTTGGTGTTCTGATCGGGCTCGCGCCCATGAGGTGACATTGTGAAAGTGGCCCAGACTCAGGGTTAGTTTTCCGGCGAAAATCTCAAGAAGGAGATCGCCGTGAAGAGGAAGAGATATTCAGTCGAGCAGATCGTTGCGGTCCTGAAGCAGGCCGAGATGGGAACCCCTGTGGCGGACCTGATTCGGCATGCCGGCATCACCGAACAGACCTTTTATCGGTGGAAGAAGAAGTACGCCGGCCTTGAGAGCGATCAGGTCCGGGAGTTGAAGCAGGTACTCGAAGAGAATACCCGACTAAAGAAGCTTGTTGCGGAACTCAGTCTCGACAAATCCGTGCTTCAGGATGTTCTGTCAAAAAAGTTTCCCGGCCAGCGCTCATGAAGGAAGTTGTAGCCTATATCGTGGCGTCGCATGGCTACAGCGAGCGCAAGGCCTGCCAGGTGACGCGTCAGCATCGATCAACCCAGCGAAAGAAGATGCTCAGCGATCCGCTGATTGAGCTGCGCCAGCGCATGCATGAAATTGCGGCGACGCGCATCCGCTATGGCTATCGAAGGGTTCACATCATGCTCAAGCGTGAAGGCTGGAAGATCGGCCGCAACAGAGTCTACCGGGTCTACCGTGAAGAGGGTTTAGTCCTTAAAACAAGGCGTCCGCGGCGCAGGAAGATGGCGACGCATCGTGAGGCGCGATGTCAGCCGAAAGCGCCGAACGAAGCCTGGAGCCTCGACTTCGTTCACGATCAACTTTCGAACGGTCAGAAGATCCGGGCGCTCACGATTATCGACGTTTACACCCGGGAATGTCTGGCGATCGAGGTCGGCTATCGCCTGCGAGGAGAGAATGTGGTCGAGGTTTTGAACCGGCTCGTTCGCTTCCGCGGCGCGCCCAATGCGCTGTTCTGTGACAATGGCGCCGAGTTTACCGGCCAGATGGTGGATCTATGGGCCTACCACAACAAGGTCCGCATGGACTTCTCGAAACCCGCCACGCCCACAGACAATGCGCATATCGAGTCATTTAACGGCTCGCTGCGAGATGAGTGTCTGAATCTACACTGGTTCGAAACGCTGACAGAAGCAAAAAGGGAAATCGAAGCCTGGAGACGCGATTACAATGAGAGCCGGCCTCACATGGCCCTTGGAAACATCGCACCTTCGGAATATGCTTTACAGGCAAGGAATTGCAGGACCACAATGGAACAATCAGCAGTCGGAAAATAACGCTGACCCTGGACCACCTTTCCCAAGCGCTTCACAACCCGCCGAGTCTAACAAATGGCTCGGAGCACTTCGATGGGTCAGGCCAGCCCAGAAAAACGACTGTCAGCCTAATGTCAGGTTCATTGAAAAACGACGAATCGGACCCCGATAGCGCGGGGCTGCGCAGCAGCCAGCAGCGGCTGTTAATTACTGATTTTGCTTGGAAATTTTAAATGGCTCCCCTTCGTGAACACATATCGAACTTTATGTCAGGCTCCGAAGGCAGATTTTCGAGCGCTTTTACAGGAAATTGGCCATTAGATAGACCGAAATACCCTTATATATCAGTCCATTGCGGAGTATGCTTTATTTCGGATCCTTAGCAGAACTCATCTAGACGGAATTTTCCCAGGGTTCGAACGGACAGACTGCTTGAGCGGCTCTGTGAGAAGCCATTCTTTTTTACCGGGTCGGCCCATTTCCGTTTAATTTCCTGTCACGCCGGAGGTCGCGGGTTCGAGTCCCGTCACTCGCGCCATTTTCTTCAAGGAAATGAACGCCTTATCAGTTTTTCGATTTTTCAGATCTCACGAATTATGGTTCGGGGTACCACCGGGGTACCAAACTTTGCGGCCATAAACTGGGGACAATTTTTCTGGTTTGTTCGCGTCGGAAGCTCATGAGGATGCGTTCACTTCGGCTATCCGCGGCAATGAATGATAACTGGTTTTGGAACGGAACGCGGGTCATCGCTTTGGATGCGCGCGAAGGATGGATATTGACCCCGTCACCGTGTCGAGTTTTTCTATCTCTTCGACCGGGAAAAAGCCGGCGTCACCCAATAGCTTTGGAATAGCGCCGTCAGCGTTTGCTTGGGTGTTTTGCACCCCATCGAGCGCCTGCACGGTTTTCCGAAAGAGAAACCGCATAAGACCACTCTGCAAGCCATAGTCTGCAATGAGCAAAGCGCCGTCCGGCGACAGAGCTCTCTTCGCTTCAGATAGGATTCGCTGCTTTTCTGCGTGCGGAACCTGATGCAAGACGAGGCTGCTCACAATGATGGTTGGCGGGTCGGCGAAATAATCCTCCTCGGCTGAAAAGTACCCGCAGCGAAACTGGATGTGTCCATTCAGTTTAGCGGTTTTGTTGATAGCGCGTTTGACGGCGTCTTCGTCCGGATCAATTCCAACATAGCGAGCCCTGGGACATGTTTGATGAATTGCGAGCGCGAGACTGCCGGTGCCTGAACCGATATCGAGGATGCGGTCGTCCGGCTGTGGCGATATGGCCGCAACGAGCGCTTTTCTCCATGTTTTCTCCCGCGTTAACGATGCAATGGCAAAATCGTAGAGAGGTGTCAGAGCACGATGGCCCAGCGGCGGCGTATGCTGGGCGTTGCCGCCGCCGGGTGTTGCGGCGCCGCTCACAGTTTAGCGCCTCGAAGCCGGAGCGCGTTGCCGATGACGGACACGGAGGAAAAACTCATCGCCGCCGCGGCGATCATCGGGCTCAGGAGCAATCCGAAGACCGGGTAAAGGACGCCCGCCGCGACTGGCACGCCGAGGGCGTTGTAGATGAAGGCGAAAAAGAGATTCTGCCGGATATTGCGCATCGTCGCCTGACTTAATTTGCGCGCGCGCGCAACGCCGCGCAAATCGCCTTTAACAAGCGTAACGCCAGCGCTTTCCATGGCGACGTCCGTGCCCGTACCCATTGCAATGCCGACATCGGCCTGGGCGAGCGCGGGGGCGTCGTTGATGCCGTCGCCGGCCATGGCGACTTTTGCGCCGGTTTCCTGCAATTCGCGGACGATGCGGTTTTTGTCTTCCGGCGAAACGTCGGCGTGAATCTCGTCGATTCCGACCTTGACGCCGACGGCTTCTGCGGTGGCGCGGCTGTCGCCGGTGAGCATCACGACTTTGACGCCGGCGTCATGCAACGCCTTTATGGCGTCCGGCGTTGTCTCCTTAATCGGATCGGCAACGCCGATGAGGCCGACTGGCCTCCCATCGACTGCGACGAACATGACTGTCTGTCCCTCGCGTCGATGCTTTTCTGCGGTAGCCGCAATTCCATCGTCATGGGCGCCGACGCGTTTCATCATCTTCGCGTTGCCAAGTGCAATCTTGCGGCCGTCGACCATCGCCTCAACGCCTTCTCCGGTGACCGAGGAGAATTCCGACGCCGAACTGATTTGGGCGCCGCGTTCTTCAGCCCCTTCGACGATGGCCGCCGCCAGCGGGTGTTCGCTGCCTCTTTCGACAGACGCCGCCAGGGACAGGAGTTCGCCTTCTGTAAATGGAGATTGCGGCTCGACGAGGACAAGTTTCGGGCGGCCCTCTGTCAGGGTGCCAGTCTTGTCGACGACAATCGTATCGACCTTTTCCAGGGTTTCGAGGGCTTCGGCGTTCTTGATGAGGATGCCGTTCTGCGCGCCCTTGCCAGTCCCGACCATGATCGACATTGGCGTGGCCAGACCGAGCGCGCAAGGGCAGGCGATGATCAGCACCGCGACTGCGTTGACGGTCGCGAACGCCATGGCCGGCTCGGGGCCAAAAAGACTCCAGACAATAAACGTGATGATCGAAATGACGACGACCGCAGGCACGAACCAGCCCGAAACCGTATCCGCAAGGCGCTGAATGGGCGCACGGCTGCGCTGCGCTTCCGACACCATTTTAACGATCTGCGAGAGCATTGTGTCTTCGCCGACGTGGGTCGCCTTCATAATAAAGCCGCCGGTTCCGTTGACCGTGCCGCCCGTGACCTTGTCGCCGGCATTCTTTTCGACCGGGATCGGTTCGCCTGTGACCATCGATTCATCGACCGAACTTCTGCCCTCGATGATTTCTCCGTCGACCGGAACCTTCTCGCCCGGCCGAACGCGTAGACGATCTCCTTCGCGCAAATGGTCGATAGAAACTTCTTCTTCGGAGCCGTCGTCGTTGATGCGATGGGCCGTTGGCGGTGCCAATT
Organism: uncultured Alphaproteobacteria bacterium; assembly: GCA_942492295.1. GTDB lineage: Bacteria > Pseudomonadota > Alphaproteobacteria > Caulobacterales > Parvularculaceae > Hyphococcus. The sequence continues at coordinate 651,474 of CALODW010000008.1, read as the reverse complement.
CCAGGAGCGCGCGAATGGCGCCGGAGGTTTGGCTGCGGGCGCGCAATTCAAGCACCTGACCAAGCAGCACAAGGGTAGTGATGACGGCCGCCGCTTCAAAATAAACGGCGACATTGCCATGCATGCCGCGGAAGGCGTCCGGGAAAACACCAGGCGCGACTGTTGCGACCACGCTGAAAACATAAGCGACGCCGACGCCAAGGGCGATCAGCGTAAACATATTCAGATTCATGGTGCGAACGGACTGAACGCCGCGGACAAAAAATGGCCAGCCGCCCCAAAGGACAACGGGCGTCGCCATGGCGAACTGGATCCATTGCGGCCAGGCGCCGGGAAGCAGGCCTTCAAACGGTTGGCCGGGAATGAGATCGCCCATAGCGTAGATGAAAAGGGGGATGCTCAAGACGGTGCCGACCCAGAATCGCCGCGTCATGGAATCGAGTTCCGACATGTCTTCTTCGGCGCTCAAGGAAACGGTCTCTGGCTCCAGCGCCATGCCGCAGATTGGACAACCGGTGTTGCTGGTTTCGCGCACTTGGCTGTGCATGGGGCAGGTCCAGACCGTTCCGGTGTAACCGGCAGGGACATTGTCATATTTTCCGGGCGCGGCGTCCGCGGCGCCCGGAGTGGCGTGACAGTGAATATGTGTATCCATAATTATTCAGCGGCTCCGCGCTTGTTGAACAAGTTATAGAGGGGAACGAATACGATCGTCGTGTACCAGCCATAGACATAGGCCCAGACGAGTCCGATCAGAAAAGCTGGAAATGAAACCCAGTGAAAGCCCGGCATCATCATTTCCCACGCTTCATGCATATGCATGGCGGGAGGCGTCACTAGACCCCAGCCGATGCAAATGGCGAATGTGATTACAAAGAAGATGGACAGAGCATGTCCGACAGGAACGATACGCATGATTTGCCTCCGTTTCATCGCAGGCAGCGTCAGCATTGAGTTGGCGCTGTCGAATTCCAGCCGGTCGCACAAGGCGTCCCAGCTGCTGATGCGCTTATACATAATACCCCTATGGGGTATAGTCAAGCGTCGTGTTGATGATGCGACGCCCTGACGCCGTCTTCGCCCCTCAGTCCGCGAAGGTAGAAGAGCTCAAAAGCGAAAATGAACGCGATAGCAGCAATTCCGATTATGACGATCGGTAGATCGGCGGCCGATTTGATCGCCAGAAACGCCCCCAGCGCGACCGCATCCAGCGCAATCGCCGATAGAAGAATCCACGCCTTTGCATCGACGTCATGACGAAGATGTCGGTAGACGCCCCAGTGAATAGCGATGTCCATGACAAGATAAAATATCGCACCGAGCGAGGCGATCCGGCTCAGATCAAAGAAGACAGCAAGAAACGCTGCGAGCACGACGGTGTAGACCAGCGTGTGTTTCTGAATGCGTCCCGGCATGCCGAAATGGCTGTGCGGGATAAGATTCATTTCCGTCAGCATGGCGAGCATGCGCGACACGGCGAACACGCTGGCTAGCAACCCTGACGATGTTGCGATAATCGCAATCGCCACGGTGAAAATGACGCCATATTGCCCGAGCGCCGGGCGCGCCGCCTCGGCGAGCGAATAATCTTTTGCGGCGACCAATTCATCGATGGTCAACGACGAGCCCACGGCGAAAGCAACCGCCATGTAAACAGCGAGACAAATTCCCAGCGAGATCATGATTGCGCGCCCGACATTGCGGTTCGGGTTTTTTACCTCATCGCCGCTGTTTGTTATCGTCGTGAAGCCCTTGTAGGCGAGGATCGCCAACGCGACGCCGGCCAGGAACCCGGTGAAAGAAGAGTCAGAATTCTGGGAAGCGCTCGCCGCCTCGAACGAAAATCCCGACGCCCAAAGCGCGGCGCCGGCGAAGGCCAATATGCCGCCGACTTTGAGGACGGCCGTGATTTTCGAAACCGCTCCAATGTATTTATTGCCGGCCAGATTGATCAGAAATGCAAAGACAATGAGCCCGACAGCGAGGACCGGAACCAGCGTTGTGCTATTTTCAACGTCGAAAAGCTGCAGCGTGTAGGTTCCGAAGGTGCGGGCAACCAGGCTTTCGTTGATGACCATTGAAAACGCCATCAACAGGGCGCACGCCCCGCTAACAGCCGACTGCCCATAGGCCTTGTGCAAAATCATCGCGATGCCGCCGGCCGACGGATATTTGTTCGACATCTTGATGTAAGTGTAGGCGCTAAACGCGCTGATGATGGAGGCGAGCAGGAACGCCGCAGGGAACCAAGGACCGGCATACTCCGCCACCTGACCGGTGAGGGCGAATATGCCGGCGCCGATCATGACGCCGGTTCCCATGGCGACCGTGCCGAAAAGCGTCAGGCTGCCTTTCTTGTATTCGCTTTTACGGTGCTCATCGGACATCAGTGTTCATGTTCACCCGTGATCGGCGCAGACGACCAATGGATGTGAACAATGCGCCATTGGCCGCCCTCGCGGCGCAAGACCATCGTTTCCATCATTCTCGAATGCACGTTTTCGCCCTTGTATGTTCCATGAACCTGCGACTCGGAAATGACTGTTGCGAGATCGGCGTTTTCGATCACATCACGCTTCTTCAGTGAAAACTCGACCGCCGCCGTAAACGCCATGTCGGCCGGCATGTGGTGACCGGCATATTCTTCGACTGAGCGCTCGGCGCCGCCGCCCTCGGCGATGATGACATCAGGCGCCAATAGTGCGCGCAGGGCGGCTTCATCTTTTGCTTTTAATGCGGCGCCATAGGCGTTGACGACGGCTTCCGGAGAACCAGCCTCGACGGCGCGCGCTGGCGTCGACAGTCCTGCATCGTCATCATGGTGACCATCGCTATCGTCGTGCTCCGCATTCTCGGCGGCGTTTTCCGGGTCCTTGTCATGATGGCCGTCGCTATTGTCGTGATCGTCAGACTCAGAAGTTTTTGCTGTGTCGCCATGTTCCTGGCCCGGCGCATGTTCGTGGTCATGGCCTTCGCCGGTGACGGTGGGCATGCTTTTCACGCCGAGACCGTAGCCATAAACGATCTTTCCACCCCACCATGCCGTGACCGACAAGGAGAGAGCCGCGACGGCGAGGAGCGCAACGAATATCGGTGAGGCCGCTTTCGTGCGCGCCCGCCAGCGCCAGAGCGCCAATAACAAGATCGCGGCGCCCGAAGGGACTGCCCAATTGCGATGGGTTGTCATTGCCGCATGCGACGGTCCGTCGTGTGCAACCGAGTAGTAAGCCTGAAATCCCGCCGCAATCGTCGCGACGATTGAAAGGGCGCCAAATGCGAGCATCCAGTCCGCAGCCGGACGGAGCGATTCACGCCATTTCCCCGACGGCGCCAATGACGCCAGCGTGTACGAGACAAAAGCTGTTATCGACAGCGCATAAGCAAAATGAACAAGGATCGGATGAATATTCGGTTCAATCATATTTTCCATTGGTGTTCCTCCCTAGAACCAAAGCCGCAATCCGGCGACGAATGAAACGCCGCCGGGGTCTTCGCCGTCAGCGCGCGCAAAGTCAGCTGTTTCCCCGACCGATCGCGTCCAGGAGACGCCCACATAGGGCGCAAACTGCCGCTTGATTTCGTAGCGGAGGCGCGCCCCGACTTCAGCTGTGGATAAGCCGCTGCCAACGCCGACCTCCTCAACGGACTGAATGGCGAAATTCAACTCCGTACGCGGTTGAAGAATGAGTCGCTGCGTCAGCAACAGTTCATATTCAAGTTCGACCCGGGCTGAGACATCACCGTCGCCGCTGACAAAGGCGGCGGCGTCGATTTCGAACCAGTAGGGCGCAAGGCCTTGCACGCCGAGAACGCCGAAGGTTCGATCGGCGCCGGCTGTAAAGTCATGGCGCACGCCTGCCTGTAGATCGAAGTAGCGGGCGATCGGCCGTGTCCACAACGCCTGAATCTCAGCCTCTTCGAAACGATCAGCCGTCAGGTCATATTCGAGCTCGGACTTGAGGGTCAGTTTATTCCGGTCTCCGCCCCACCAGCCCTGGCCGTCAAACAGCAGCAACGGATCGCCGTCATTGGTTTGGTATTCCAGCCGGTCGGCGAGCACGTAATACATGGTATTGCCGCCATGCTCTTTCTGGACGGCGCGTCGTGCTTCCGCCATTTCTGTCGGACCGTAATAGCTGTCGGCCTGCGACCAGGGTTGGGTCGGATCCTCCGCTTTCGCAGGCGCAATCGCCAACGCAAGAATGAAACAGGCGCCGCCGGCGGCCGAGAAATATGTTGCCTTCGCCATCAGTGCTCGCTCCCATGATTCATTTTGGAGTGGTCGGGAGATGAAATCCCTCTCGGTTTCACGGTTTCGTCGGACATCTTCATGGAGCCGTGATCCATGCCTTCGTGGCCCATCGCCTTGTGGTCCATTTTCATCTCGTCAGGCGCGATTGGCGCGACGCTGTCGCGTGGTAACAGCGACACGACCTGCATCATCCCGGCATGCATGTGAAATAACAGATGGCAATGGAACGCCCAGTCCCCGACATGTTCCGCCGAGACATCGAATGACAGTTTGTCGCCCGGCTTGACGTTCACAGTATGCTTGCGCGGCTTGTGATCGCCTTCATCGACAACAAGATCGAAAAACATGCCATGTAGATGGATCGGGTGCGTCATCATTGTATCGTTGACGAGTGTGACGCGAAGGCGTTCGCCTTCATGAAAGATGATGGGTTTTTCAACGGCGGAAAACTTCACGCCGTCGAACGACCACATGTACCGCTCCATATTGCCGGTGAGATGGATTTCCATCTCCCGTTCCGGCGCGCGCGTATCCGGATTCGGATCAAGGCTTCGAAGTTGCGTGTAGCGTAACGCGCGATGCGGCACATCTTCGAGACCGAGGCCGGGTTCATCGAGACGATTGGTCGGCGCCATGGCGACATTGTCGACGCCGGCGCCGGTCTCGTGATTGTGTTCCTGCATCGCGCCGACGGACATGTCGTGCGACATGGAAGACATTCCTGACTTGTCTTCAGACATCCCGGGCATGCTCGCCATGTCCGGTTTGACCGCGCCGTCGTTTGTGTCCGCACTGGTCCCGTGCCCCATGGCCGCATGATCCATTGACCCTTGAACATTCGGCCCCGGCGCCTTCGAGCCGCTTGCCATGGCCCCGTGATCCATGCCGCCATGATTCATGCCGGCCATTGCGGCCATGCCCATGTCCTTGTGGGTCAGGGTCGGGCGTTCGCGCAGCAGCGGCGCCGTCGCGCGCATGTCCGGTTCGGGCGCGAAAGTGGCGACGACCTGACCGGAGCGGTCGATCGATTCCGCGACGATTGGAAAGGCCCGCGCGCGTTTCGGCTCGACAATAACGTCATAGGTCTCCGCAACACCGATCTGGAACTCGTCGGTCTCGACCGGCCGCACATTGAGGCCGTCGGCGGCGACGACGGTCATTGGCAAGCCGGGAATCCGGAAATTGAAGATCGTCATTGCCGACGCGTTGATGATCCGCAGACGCACTCGTTCGCCGGCGTTGAACAGGCCCGTCCAGTTGTCGGCGGTCGAATGGCCGTTGATCAGATAGGTGTAGGCAGCGGCGGTGACGTCCGAGATGTCTGTCGGGGACATGCGCATCTGGCCCCACATCGCGCGGTCTTCGAGCGTTGCGCCGAGCCCGTTCTTTCCAACGTCGCTGACAAAGTCGCCAATGGTCCGCTGCTGGAAGTTGTAGACCTCCATATCCTTTTTGACTCTAGCGAAGACCTTGTGCGGATGATCGAAAGACCAGTCAGACAGCACCAGCACATATTCACGATCGGATGACACCGGATCGGCGCCGGCGGGATCGATGATGATCGGTCCGTAATGGCCCGCCTGTTCCTGGAGGCCCGAATGGGAGTGATACCAGTAGGTGCCGTATTGCGGGACCGAATACTCGTAGGTGAAGGTTTCGCCCGGCTTGATGCCGGGGAAGGAGACGCCGGGAACGCCGTCCATATAGAACGGCACCAGAAGCCCATGCCAGTGGATCGATGTGTCTTCGTCCAGCATGTTCCGGACGCGGAGCGTCAGCTTCTCGCCCTCGCGAAAACGCAGGAGCGGGCCCGGAACGGTGCCGTTGACCGTAATCGCGTGGCCGCGGCGCTTGCCGATTTCAACGGCGCTATGTCCGACGGTCAAATCGAACGAATTGCCGGCAAGCTCAAAAATGCCAGTATTGCCGGCGCTGGCGCTTTTCGCCCAAGCGGGCAGCAAACCGGTTGCGGAGGCGATGACGCCGCCCGCGGCGCCTGCCTGCATAAATCGTCTTCGCGAATACATTCTAGGCCTCCAATCAGAATTACTCTTGTCGCGGCTGCGACTGCGCGGCGCGCCAGGGCGCGCCGCCATTATTGTTAGTGATGGCCTTTGTGGTCGGTTTTCGCGGCGTCGCCGGACTTGCCCATGTCGCCATGGTCCATGCCCTTCATGCCGTCCATTTCGCCCATCGGGCAGGCGACGCCCACATCGGCCGCCGATTTCATGGCGACATCGTGCATTTTCGTCATGCACGCCTCATGAGTTCCTTCGTCGGCATCGAGCGAACACATCATTGCAATAGAGTAGGACTTGTCTTTTTCGGCCTTCAGCATGAAGTGAACGCGCTCCCCGACCGCGAAGGCGGAGAGATCGACCGGTTTCAAAACGGAGAACTGCATTCTCATCTCCGGCCAACCGATCGATTCAATCGGTTCATGGGTGAGATCGACTTTCGACTTTCTGACATCAAGGGCGTTGATCACGCCTTCGCCGGTCGGCATGCCGCAATGGTCGCCATGATCCATGGCCTCGCCAGCTATTTTGGCGCTTGGGTCCATGTCTGATTGATCCGGCGCAGCATGTACGGGCGCGGCGAGGAGAGCGAGGATGGCGAAAGTCGAAACTGTCAGCATATTTTTCATCGGGCTTGTCCTTATTGATTGCTTATTTGGCGCGAATTTCGGGTCCGCGTTTGGTGGGCGATTGCCTCGGGGCGACGTCAGACGTCAGTGGGGAAAATGTGTGAACTGACGTCGCTGTACGCGCGGCACAAATATCTTTATGCCGCACGCGATCGGCGCACTCGCGAATGAGTGCGCGTCAGGACCAACCTAGTTCAGAAGTTTAGTTTTCAAAGAAACTGGCGTTTCGCCGGGCGGGCCGCGCCTACGCAAGGCAACCTGAAATGAGACGGCGCCGACGCGGCTGATTGATGCAAGTGCGTCATCATGAAGGATGACAAAAAACGCAGCCGACGCAGGAAGCGGGCTGGCGAGTTCGGCGACGGACGCGGTTTTATAAAATTGCGCAGCGTTGCAGTGTTGGCAGTCTGAATCGCCCGTTCCACAGGGAGCCTCATGCTCCCCGGAAAACTTTTGTGCGGTTTTATGGTTCGCGTGATGGTCGTTGCCGGCATCTAATGCGTGCGATTCATGGACCGGCGTCGAGGCTGACGCGGAAGAGGCCAACACTTCCGCACAAACACTGTGACCCACGCTTAAAATGAGCGCAAACAGTGCAAAGACAACTGTTTTTAACGAGCCTGCAAACACGCCTTGACCATCCTCTTCAAGCTGCATATCTATACCCTTGTAGGGTATATGTCAATGTCAGGAAATCTCGTGTCGGACAATTCAGCGATTATCAAACGCCTCAGCCGTATCGAAGGGCAGGTCCGCGGCGTCGCCCGCATGATCGAGGAGGATCGGTACTGCATCGATATTTTGCATCAAGTGCAGGCGATCAAATCCGCTCTATCACGGGCAGAAAGTGAAATCCTCAAAAACCATGCGCATCATTGCGTGAAGGAGGCGATTACTGCCGGCAGCGCCAAAGCGCAGAGGGAGAAGTTTTCGGAACTGGTGGATTTGTTCGAAAGGACGAAGCGTTAGCTCCCCAACGGGGTTACCTATCGAAAAAGTTTAAAGAACATTTAGGAAACTCGTTCACTGTATCGTTGATTGACATCGAAGCCGTTCGAGGCGGATATTTGGCTTAATGCGTATCTTTGTTTTCATAGCCTTGATTTTCTCCATGGCGGTTTCGCCAGCCGTGGCGCTGGCGTCCTGCGCCTCCATGGGCGACGAGGCGGGGATGATGGAAATGGCGGATGCCGGTCCGCAGATGTCGATGGGCGCCATGGGCGCTGACGATTGTGACAGCATGAAAGGCGAAAAGTCTCAAAGTCATGACGCTGGATGCGCTGCAGCCTGCGCGCTCATCTGCCCGGGTTTTTATTCAGGCCCTGAACCAACGGCGGATAACGGTCTGGCCTTTAAGTTAGTTCAGTATGCGATCCCGCCGGCCGAGCCAGGGCTGGCGACGCCTTCGCATCTCGATCCGCCGCCTCCTCGAATCTGAGCACATCCGCTTCTTAAAGCGGGCTTTTTCATCGCGCTGTGCGTATTCGCGCGGCGTTTGTTGAACGTGCTCGGAATTCGAGATTTATCATGCTCAAAATTATTGGCGCGATGGCTGCGGCCGTCGCGGGGCTGGCGTCAGGCGTTACATATGCCGCTGATGAGCCCCTGAAACTAAATGAAGCCGTGGAGATCGCAGTCACGGCGGAAGACCCGGCATACGCCCGGTTCGAGGCGCGCGCCGCTGCCCATGAAGATCGCGCGGTTTCAGATTCGCAACTGCCCGATCCGACTTTGCGGACCGCGATCGCCAATGTTCCGACAGACACTTTCGCATTCGGCCAGGAGCCGATGACGCAAGCGCAGATCGGTCTGCGTCAGGAAATCCCGCGCGGGGCACCTTGCGGCTCAATCGAGAAAAGCGCGAGGGCGAGGCCGAGATCGAACGAATGCGACGGGAGGCGACGGTACGCAATGTCGAACTCGCCGTTCGACTCGCATGGTTCGATAAATATTACGCGGCGAACGCGCAAACGGTCGTTGAAAAAAGCCGGTCAGCCGTCAGTGAGTTGATCGATGCGCTCGCCGCTTCCTATGCGCAAGGCAAGCTGACAAGTCAGGACGTGTTGCGCGCAGAACTGGAACTGTCGCTGCTTGATGACAGGCTGGCGGAGTTGCAGCAGCGCCAAGCCCTCGCCGAAGCCGAACTGTCGAGGTTTATCGGCGCAAACGCCTCGCGCCCGGCCCCGGATCAATTGCCGCCGCTTTCATCACTCAGATCTGTTGAAGAGATAGAACAGCGGCTCGTGCGTCATCCGGTCGTGCGCGTGAGCGACGCCATGATCGATGTCGAAGAAACCGACATTGAACTGGCGAAGCAGGCGTACAAGCCTGCCTGGGCGATCGAGGGCGGTTACGGCGCGAGGGGCGCCGACCGGCCCGACTTCGCCAGCGTCGGCGTAAGTCTGACGATCCCGCTGTTTACCGGCAAGCGCCAAGACCGCGCATTGTCGGCGGCGCGCAAGGACAAGTCCGCGGCGGAACTTGATCGCGCGACGACATTGCTCGATTTGAGGCGCGACCTTGTCCGCGCCTACGCGGATTGGACGCAATTGGAGCGGCGCGTCAGCCTTTATGACGACGCCGTCATCAAGCGCGCTGGGGAAACTGCCGACGCATCCGTTTCCGCCTATGGCGGCGGCCTCGCCGACTTTCCCGAACTTATTCGCAGCCAGCTCGCTGAACTCGATGCAGAACTCAAACGTCTCGAATTGCGCATCGAGCGCGCCAAGGCGTGGGCGCGGCTGTCCTATCTCGCAGGAGACGACCAATGACAAAATTTCGCATGATCATCATCTTATTGATCGCAATTGGTGCAGCAGGCGCATTTCTCCTATTGCGGCAGGGCGGCGGTAACTCGTCTGGCGAAACGACGGGCAGCGGCGAAAAGAAGATCGCCTATTGGGTGGCGCCAATGGACCCGAACTACCGGCGTGACGAACCCGGCAAGTCTCCCATGGGGATGGATCTTATCCCGGTTTATGAAGGCGGAGAAAACGGCGGCGGCGAACCGTCGCTAAAAATAAACCCGGCAGTCGTTCAGAATATCGGCGTCAAGACCGCAGCATGTGGTGCGCGAGGATATGGCGCGTGACATCAATACGGTCGGCTCGATCATGATTGATGAGGAAGCGCGATCTGACATTCACGTTCGCGCCGAAGGCTGGATTGAAAAACTCCATGTTGAAGCCGTCGGCGAGAAAGTAGATGCTGGCGATGTCCTGTTCGAACTCTACGCGCCAGCGCTGGTTGCTGCGCAATCGGAATTCATCCAAGCGCTGAAGATTGGCCGCGCGCCGTTAATTGAAGGCGGCGACCGAACGGCTGACCGCGCTCGGCATGAGCGCCGATCAGATTGCCGATTTTAAGCGGACGCAAAAACCCACGCGCCGCGTTGCGTTGAAGGCCCCGCAATCTGGCGTCGTCACCATGCTGAACGCCCGCGACGGCATGTATCTCAAGCCAAGCGATATGGCGATGCGGCTCGCCGATCTTTCCAACGTCTGGATCATCGCTGACGTGTTCGACACGGAGGCAGCCTGGGTGTCGGCCGGCGATCGCGCGCGGATGACCCTGCCGGCTTTTCCGGGCGAAACCTGGGAGGGGGAGGTCGACTATGTCTATCCGACCGCGGAGATGATGACGCGGACCGTGCAGGTTCGTTTGCGGTTTCCCAATCCCGGCCACCGTTTGCGGCCGAACATGTTCGCCAATGTGATGATCGGCGCCGAGCCGAAGCAAAACGTGCTGACCATTCCGCAGTCGGCGGTGATCCGGTCAAGCAAGGGCGATCGCGTCATCCTCGCCTTGGGCGAGGGCAAATTTCGCCCGGCGGAAGTGAGGGCAGGCATGGAAAGCGGCGGCAAGGTTGAAGTGCTTGCCGGCCTCGCGGACGGCGAGCGCGTTGTCGTCGAGAGCCAGTTCCTGATCGATTCCGAAGCGAGCCTTACGTCCGGATTACTGCGCATGGCTTCGCCCGAAAAAGACGAAGACGCAAAGATGGATATGGACGGCATGTCTATGTCGGAAAACAATATGACGGCGAATGACATGAAAACGATTGATGCTGTCGGGGCTGAAGGCCGCGTCGTCTCCGTCGATATGGACGCAAAAAGCGTCACTATCGATCATAAACCCGTCCCCGAAATCGGCTGGCCAGCGATGGTGATGGCGTTCAAGGCGCCGTCTGAAATCGACTTGATGAGCGTCAAAGCCGGCGAGCCTGTGCGCTTCGCGTTCAGGGAGACGGAGACCGGTTATGAACTCGATATGATTGAATCGATGCCGGAAGACGGTGAAGCGGGAGATGAGCAATGATCTCCCAAATTATCCGCGGTTCGATCGAAAACCGCTTTCTCATTATTGTCGGCGCGATTTTTCTCGCCGTCGCGGGCGTCGTCTCGCTTCGGTCGACGCCGCTCGACGCCATCCCCGATCTTTCCGATGTACAGGTGATCATCAAGACCAGCTATCCGGGACAGGCGCCGCAGGTCGTCGAAGACCAGGTGACCTATCCGCTGGCGACGGCGATGCTCGCTGTGCCCGGCGCAAAAACCGTGCGCGGCTATTCCTTCTTCAACGATTCCTACGTCTACATCATTTTCGAAGACGGGACCGATCTTTACTGGGCGCGCTCGCGCGTGCTCGAATATTTAAGTCAGGTTGCGCCGCAACTCCCTGAAGCGGCGAAACCCGCGCTCGGTCCCGACGCCACCGGCGTCGGCTGGGTCTATCAATATGCACTGCTGGACCGGTCCGGCCAGCACGATCTCTCTGAACTGCAGAAGCCTGCAGGACTGGTTCCTGAAATACGAGCTTCAGACTATCGAAGGCGTTTCGGAAGTCGCCGCCATCGGCGGCATGGTCAAGCAATATCAAGTGGTCGTTGATCCGAACCGGTTGCGGTCCTTCGGCATCCCGCTTGCCGATGTTCGCCGCGCTGTCGAGCGCGGCAATATGGAATCGGGCGGGCGCGTCGTTGAAATGGCGGAGGCGGAATATATCGTCCGCGCCGGCGGCTATGTGGAGTCCATCGAAGACCTGGAGCAGATTCCCTTGCGCGTCAGCGATGCGGGAACGCCGATCCTGTTGCGCGACGTGGCGGACATCAGGCTCGGCCCGGAGCTTCGCCGCGGCGTCGGCGAACTCAACGGCGAGGGTGAAGCCGTTGGCGGCGTTATTATCATGCGCGCCGGCGGCAACGCCGAGGCGACAATCAAACGCGTCAAAAAGAAACTCGAAACCCTAAAGGCGGGTCTGCCGGAAGGAGTCGAACTCGTCACGACCTATGACCGCTCCAAGCTCATCGAACGCGCGGTTGAGACTCTACAAGGAAAACTGCTGGAAGAGTTCATTATCGTCGCGCTGGTCTGCGCGCTGTTTCTTTTTCATCTGCGATCCGCGCTTGTCGTTGTCATCAGTTTGCCGCTGGGCGTTCTTGCAGCGTTTATTGTCATGAACGCGCAAGGCATCACCGCCAACATCATGTCGCTCGGCGGCATCGCCATCGCCATCGGCGCCATGGTCGACGCCACCATCGTGATGATCGAGAACGTGCATAAAAAACTTGAAGAAAATAGTGAGGTTCAAGGTTCCGGACGCTGGCGGTTGATCGCCGACGCCTGCGTCGAAGTCGGACCGCCGCTGTTTTTCTCACTGCTGATTATCACGCTCAGCTTCACGCCGATCTTCGCGCTGCAGGCGCAGGAAGGGCGGCTGTTCTCGCCGCTCGCTTTTACCAAGACCTACGCTATGGCGGCTGCGACCATCCTGTCGGTGACGCTGGTTCCGGTACTGATCGGATTGCTCGTGCGCGGGCGCATCGCGCCGGAACATGCAAACCCGATTAATCGGCTTTTTATGCGTGGGTACAAGCCGGTCATTGGCCTGGCCTTGCGCCGGCCATGGATCACGCTTGCTGCGGCAGGAATATTGATGGCGAGCATGGCGATCCCCGCGAGTCTCATCGGCGGCGAGTTCATGCCCGATCTCGACGAGGGCGATCTTCTCTACATGCCGAGCGCATATCCGGGGATCTCCGCCGGCAAGGTCGCACAGGTCGTTCAGCAGACGAACAAGCTGATCATGACCATTCCCGAAGTCGAGACGGTCTACGGCAAGGCGGGCCGCGCAGAGACCGCGACGGACCCGGCGCCGCTTCCGATGATCGAAACAACAATCCAGTTGAAACCGCGCGATGAATGGCGTCCCGGCGTCACGATGGAATCCTTGAAAGCCGAACTCAATGCGCTCGTCGATGTGCCGAGCCTCACCAATGTCTGGATCATGCCGATCAAGAACCGGCTCGACATGCTGGCGACAGGCATCAAGACCCCGGTTGGGGTCAAGGTCGCCGGGCCCGATCTCAACGTCATCGCCGAAGTCGGCCGCGACATAGAGAACGTCTTGCAAGACGTTGACGGCACGGCTTCCGTCTATGCGGAGCGCGTGACCGGCGGGCGGTTTATTGATGTCGATATCAATCGCGAAGCCGCGGCGCGTTTTGGCCTCAATATCGCCGACGTCCATGACATCGTGAAGACGGCGATTGGCGGCATGACGATCAGCCAAAGCGTTGAAGGACTTGAGCGCTACCCGATCAATCTGCGCTATCCGCGCGAAGTGCGCGATTCTCCAGCGCGTCTTCGCGAATTGCCGATCGTTACGGCATCGGGCGCCGAGATTCCGCTCGGCCGGATCGCTGACATCCGCATCAATGAAGGTCCGGCGATCATCCGCAGCGAGAATGCGCGGCTCAATGGCTGGATTTATGTGGACATCGCCGGTCGCGACATAGGCTCTTATGTCGACGAAGCGCGGCGTGTGGTTGCTGAAAATGTCGATTTGCCGGCGGGTTATTCGATCGCCTGGTCGGGACAGTATGAATACATGCAACGCGCCAAGGAGCGGTTCGCCTATGTCGGACCCGGCATGTTGCTGATCATCATGTTGCTCCTGTTCCTGAATTTCAGGCGCGTGTCCGATGTCTTGATTATCCTCGGCACCTTGCCCTTCGCGCTTGTCGGCGGGTTATGGCTGATGTTCCTCCTCGGCTTTAATTTGTCTGTTGCCGCCGCGGTCGGGTTCATAGCGCTTGCTGGCGTCGCCGTCGAAATCGGCGTCCTGATGATCATGTATCTGAAACAGGAAATCGCCGCGGCGAATGCAACAGCGAGAGAGGAGGGCTCGCCTCTCGACGAACCGCATTTCGCCGACGCCATCGCCAAAGGCGCGCTGCGCCGGCTGCGCCCGATCATGATGACTTTTGCGGTTATCTTCGCAGGGCTATTGCCGATCATGTACGGCCATGGCGCCGGCGGCGAGGTCATGCGCCGCATCGCCGCGCCAATGATCGGCGGCATCGTCAGTGCGACCGTGCTCGCGCTTGTCGTGATTCCGGCGGTCTACTTCCTGTGGAACCGCCGGGCGCTTCAGCATGTTGAACAATATGACCCCGTCGATCCAAATCTGGCGCCGGCAGAATAGGATCGGAGTAAGCGGCGTCACGGGCATTTGCTCGCTGCAGTCAGAAATACGTATAGGGAGCATGTAAATTGAGGAAACGAACGAATTGCTCCAGCCGACTCTTGTGGGCGGCCTCGTTTCATGCGCGACGAGGTCAGCCGTCTCTCAGTGCGCATAACATCGAAAGGAAACTGCAATGAAATCTATGAAACTCTCCACGATCGCCGCTGGCGTCGCCATCGCGCTCATTTCCGTTCCGGCGCTCAGCCAGAGCGGAGACATGAAAATGGGCGAAATGAAACGCATACAGATGGACGGCATGTCCTGCTGCAATGACATGGCGCCCGGCTTCGGCGTCGTCAACTCCGTCGATCTGGATGCGAGGACGGTCAATCTCTCGCACGATCCCATCAAAAAAATCGGATGGGGCAAGATGACGATGGACTTCGCAGTCAGCGACATGGTCGCGCTTCAGAAGTTCCAGAAAGGCGACAACGTGCATTTCATGCTGACGAAGAATGACGACGGCGCCTACGACGTGTCGATGATGATGCCTATCGGCGGTGATCCGGAAGAATTCAAAGCAGCGATGAAATCGATGATGGGCGGCGGCATGATGTGCGAAGGAATGAAGATGGGTGATGGTATGATGGACGGCATGCAACAGGGCTCCGAGAAGGACCAGAATTGACGACCGGCGGGAAGCAAAACTAGAAGACTTTTAGAGTCCGGGCGGCTTTCGCTCAGCCGTGGTCAGCATACTCGTTATCATCGGTAAAGAGAATGAAGATGATGGAAGGCGGAATGATGATGGGTGCAGGCGGCGCAGTGATAATGTTGTTAATCGTCCTGTTTCTTCTTTTGGGCATTGCGGCGTTTGTGAAATATCTTTTCTTTCACAGAAAATAAAAGACAGCGCTTGATGTACGTTGTGTGAAAGATTTTGGAGCTGCTGCCAATCTTTTTTATACCTTCCTCAGGCTGGACGATTAGTGAGGCCTTTGTGCCAGAGTTATGATTATTGATGTCCGGTGGCGCAAAGCTCATGATTGGATAGGATTTCAATTACGCGGCAATCTGAAATCCGATCGACGCTGCATTCCATGATCATGCGATTGAGCTCGCGTTCGAGCGATTTCAATCTCTTGATACGTTGTTTGATGTCTTCGGCATGGCGGCGCGCGATTTCATCGACTTCCGCACAGGAACGGTCTTCATTTCTGGAAAGGGCTATCAGCTCGCGGATCGCCTCCAGCGGAAAGCCGAGATCGCGGGCATGGCGGATGAAACGCATGCGCTCGACGGCTTTCTGGTCGTAGATGCGTTGGCCGCCTTCTGACCGGTCGGGCGGATCGATGAGGCCAATGCTTTCATAATAGCGGATTGTCGTGACTTTGACGTCGGATGCTTTGGCCAACCGTCCGATGGTGACCGGCTTTTTTTCGAGTTTCCGCATTTTTCCTCTTGAACCTACAGTTGCTGTAGACATTAGGTTAGGCTTGCGAGCTTTTCAATGGAGACGAGAGTGGCCGGTTGCGCCTGCGATAACGATCAGTTTGACGGGCAATCCCCTTCCTACAAGCGGGCGCTGATTGCCGTCATCGCAATTAACGCCGTGATGTTTTTCGTCGAAATGTCGGCGGGATTCCTCGGGGGCTCTCAGGCCTTGAAAGCCGACGCTCTCGACTTTGCAGGCGATACGGCGACGTACGCCTTGAGCCTTGCAGTCATTGGCGCCGCGCTGCATACGCGCGCGACAGCGGCGCTGATCAAAGGCGCCAGTCTTGCTTTGATGGCGGTGTTCGTCCTGATAACGACAATCGCGAGCGCGTTTGGCGACGTTTCCCCGGCCGCACCAGTCATGAGCGGCGTCGGTCTGCTGGCGCTCGGGGCCAATGTCGCAAGCATTTTCATTTTGCTGCGCTGGCGCGACGGCGATTCCAATGTCCGCTCCGTCTGGCTGTGCTCGCGCAACGACGCCATTGGAAACATTGCGGTGATCGCCGCCGGCGGCGCCGTGTGGCTTACAGGATCCTTCTGGCCCGACTTGATTGTCGCCGCGCTGCTCGCCAGCCTGTTTGCAAAGTCATCGTACTCGATTATAGCGCAGGCGATGAAAGAACGCCGCGCTTCGTTGAACTTCGCAGACGGGCGTATTTAAACATGGTTCGAGCGTTACTCATATTGGCGGCGGTCAATGCAGTGCTTTCCATTCCGATGGCGATGCTGGTCAAACGGGATTTTGCAGAACGCGGCCGTGTCAGCTTATCAATGGCGGTCTGGACTGGCGCCGCCATGCACGGCAATGCTTTGTTGCTGTTTGCAATCGCCTGGTTCGATCGGGGGTCGCTTGGCGACCTAGGCGAATTCACAGTTGCGACCGGCGGATTATTCGCCTTTGCCGGAGCGATGCTGATTTATCTTGGCCGAAGCGCCTATGCGGATTTTTCGAGAGTCTATGGACTCAAGGAAGACGAACTCATTGAACGGGGCGTTTATCGCTGGTCGCGCAACCCGCAATATGTCGGATACGCCTTGTTTCTGGGCGGCGTGTCGCTCATCGCGATGTCGATATGGGCGTTTTCGCTGGCCCTGTTATTCGCGCTCTTCATTCACTGTTATATTGTAGCGGTCGAAGAGCCGCATCTTCGGGCGGCTTTTGGAAAAGCCTATGAGGCGTATGTCGTTAGGACAGCGCGATATTTCGGGCTGCCCTCCGGGCGGCGACACATCGACATAAACGAAAAATTATAATGATTTGTCAGGAGTTTTGCAGTAGGACGCATTTGAGATGATGTCAGCCATTCGACATATGCACCGCGTCATCGCGGTATTGATGGTTGCGCTATGGGGCGCGGTCGGCATTGTCGCGCCCGCTCATGCCGCGGAAGAAGACATTCATCATGCCGCCCAACACGATGTTGGTGAAGAACGCGCAGCTGCGCAGGGCGAGCCTGCCGACGAAGGTTCTGTTCACCCGGAACACGCTGCGCATTGTCATTCCGGTGCGTGCCATTTTCATGCGCTATCGCGCGCCTCTGTCGATCCGGCGTCCGTACTACTCTTTGCAAGCAAGATCATCGCGTCGCAAAACGGCGTGGTTCCCCAAACCTCTCTTTCTTCATTATTCCGTCCTCCGCGAATCTGACTGATCGCGCGCGGTTGCGCGCCCATCAGTAATTTTGATTCCAAGAGGACAATGACCAATGATCATCAGAATATGCGGGCTCGCGCTCGCCGCTTTTGCGGCGTGGGGGCTCGGCGCTGCGTCCGCGCAGGAGAATACCGCTGACCCGGGCTTGACGTTAGGGCAGTTTCTTGAAGACGCGGCGCGCAATCACCCGCGGCTTGAAGAAGCGCGCGCAGAACTTGATGCAGCCGAAGCGCGCGGACGGGCGAATTCGCGGCCGCTCTATAACCCTGAATTCGAAGGCGAATTCTCCGACAGTGAGGACGACGCGGATGACAGCCGTTCCATCGGCCTGTCGAAAGCGTTCGACATCACCAACAAACGCGCCACGCGGGCCAAAGGCGCACGCAGCGCCGTGGACGCCGCAAGGTTTACGTATGAAGCGGAGAAGCGCTCGCTGTTCGCCGATCTCCTGACGGCGCTGGCGGATTACCAGGCGCGCAAGCGCCTGTCGGAACTGGCGGCGCAACGGGCTGAAGTCGCACGTGAATTCTCTTCAATCGCCGGCAGGCGCGCTGAGGCCGGCGATCTTTCAAAGTCGGAACGTCTTGCTGCGCAATTAAGTCTTTCCCAGGCTATCGCGGAACAAACGACCGCCCGGAGCGATTTCTCCGAAGCGAGGCAGGCCTTAACTGCACTCGTCGGCGAAGTGATGCCCGCATGGCCCGTTCTCCCGGATCCGCCGGCGGCGGCGGCGCCGCTCGACATGACGCTGGTTCGCCGATTGCCGGAACTTCGCGCGGCGGAAGCGCGCGCCGACGCGCTCGCAGCTGAAATCCGGTTCGCTAAAAAATCGCGCATTCCCGATCCGACGATCGGCGCGGCCTATGGGCGCGATGGAGACGCCGATTTCGCCGGCGTTCGATTGTCCGTACCAATCCCCGTTTTTGCGTCTGGCCAGGCCGAAGTGGATGAAGCTCGCGCCGAACGCATTGCTGCCCAGCAATCTATCCGCAATCAGTTGCGCAACGCCGAAGCGCGGCTCATCGAAGCCAGCGGACGCTACGCCGTCGCGGCCGGGACATGGCGCGTCTGGATGCGGGACGGATCAGACGTGCTCGGAGAACAACGCGGGGTGCTCGATCAATTATGGCGATCGGGCGACATCACCGCCGTCGAGTATCTGGTGCAACTTGATCAAACTTATAGCGCCGAGCGTGCGGGAATTGAACTTCAAGGGTCGCTATGGCGCGCCTGGATCGATTGGCTCGATGCGTCCGGCACTCTCAATGAATGGATGGAGACACTGTAATGCGTAATTATCGAAAACTGAATTCAGGCATCGGATTGGCGATCATTGCATTTGGTACGCTGACAATCGCCGCTTGCGGCGCGTCGGACGCTGAGGAAAAAACTGTCCCGGCCGCCCAAGCCGAAGATGAGCACGGCGAAGAGGAAGGCGGCGGTCATATCGAGATGACGGCGGCCGAACGCGGCGAAAAAGGGATAAAATCTGTAACGCTCGGCATGAGAAAACTGTCGGGCGAGTTTATCGCGCCGGGCGAGGTGACGGCGAACCGCTACAAGACTGCGCAAGTTGCGCCGCGCATCAGCGCGCAAATTATCGAACGTCATGTCGTGCGCGGTGAGGAAGTCGG
Source organism: uncultured Alphaproteobacteria bacterium (assembly GCA_942492295.1). GTDB lineage: Bacteria > Pseudomonadota > Alphaproteobacteria > Caulobacterales > Parvularculaceae > Hyphococcus. Next base: position 632,326 of record CALODW010000008.1, on the reverse strand, counting down.
CGAAGGCGCGCCGCTGGTCACTTTGTCCAGCGTCGATACGGCCGAAGCGCAAGGCGCGCTCATCATCGGCGATAAGGAATGGCGCCGGGTCCGCAACCTCGGCCGGGACGTCGTTTCCGAAAAGCGTTACGTGGAAGCGGAAGTGGCGCGCCAGCAGGCCCACGCAAAGCTTTTGTCCTTCGGCATGGCGGAACAGGAAGTCGCCGCGTTGTTGAAAACCGGCGACGCAAGCAAGGCCACAGGTCGTTTTATTTTGTTTGCGCCGCAAGCGGGAACCGTTGTCCGCGATGAGTTTACACTGGGCGAATTTGTCGATCCGGGAAGGGTGCTGGTCGAAATCAGTGATGAATCGACGGTTTGGGTCGAGGCGCGATTGACGGCCGAGCAGGCTGGGCGGATTTCTATCGGCGCGCCCGCGCGCGTGAAGTCAAACGCGGATCACTGGGAGGAAGGAGAGGTTATTCAACTCCAGCACGCACTCGATGAAACGACGCGTACATTAATGGCGCGCATCGAGATCAGCAATGACGATGACGACTTCCATGCTGGCCAATTCGTTGATGCAGTGATTGCCGTCGGCGCCAGCGACGAAGCGCTGGCGCTGCCGGAAAGCGCTGTCGTCCTGATGGACGGCGCGCCCACAGTCTTCCGCATCGAAGGCGATGAAATCGAACCGGTGAGTATAGAGACCGGTGCCGCGAGCGGCGGCTGGATTGTAGTCAATTCCGGCGTCGCGGAAGGCGATGAAATCGTCACCGAAAAAACCTTTCTCCTCAAATCGCTCATTCAGAAAACAAAAATGGGCGAAGGCCACGGGCATTAGGAATTGATGATATGTTGAATAAACTCGTTGAACTCTCGCTCCAGTATAAAGTTCTGGTGCTCATCATCTTCGCCGTCGTCGGCTTTCTCGGCTGGCGCGCCGTGACGACGGTTCCGATCGACGCTTTCCCGGACGTGACGCCCGTTCAGGTCAATATCTATACGGAATCGCCGGGCCTTGCCGCGGAAGACGTCGAGCAATTGCTGACGTTCCCGGTAGAGTCGGCGATGGCGGGGCTTCCCGACGTGTCGGAAATCCGTTCGGTGAGCCTCTTCGGTCTTTCCTATGTCGCTGTTTATTTCAAGGACAGCGTCGATATCTATTTCGCGCGGCGCCTTGTTATGGAGCGGCTTGCGGAAGTCCGCGACCGCATTCCCGAAGGATATGGATCGCCAGAAATGGGCCCAAATGCGTCGGGTCTCGGCCAAGTCTTCTGGTACACGCTCGAACGCGCTGATGAATCCCTCAAGGGCGACATCAGCGACATGGATCTACGGACCCTTCAGGACTGGAACGTGCGGCTCATTCTGCGCACAGCCGCCGGCGTCGATGACGTCATGTCCTGGGGCGGGCAGGAACGCCAGTTCCAGGTCCAGATCGATCCCTTGCAACTTATCAAATACGAATTGGGGTTTTCCGATGTCGTCGAAGCGCTTGAGGCGAATAACCGCCAGGTCGGCGGGCAATATATCGATCAGGGACCGGAGCAATATCTCGTGCGCGGCCTCGGCCTTGTGCGGGACGAAACCGATATTGGCAACATCGTCGTCAAGGTAAAGGACGGAGCCCCGGTTTATGTGCGCGATGTCGCGAACGTCGAACAGGCGCCCGCCTTGCGGTTCGGCGCCGTCACCCGCGACGGCGAGGAAGTGGTTCTCGGCATGGCGCTTGCGCGTATTAACGAGAACGCCAAGAACGTCGTCGACGCGGTTAAAGAGAAAGTTAAGACTGTCGAAAGCGCGTTACCGGATGGCGTCATTGTCAAGCCCATCTATGACCGCACCGAGCTGGTCGAAAAAGCGGTCGGCACGGCGGAGAAAGCCCTCATAGAAGGGTCGATCCTGGTCGCCATCGTGCTGTTTCTGTTTCTCGGCGAAATCCGATCGGCGCTGGTGGTCATTACTGCATTGCCGCTCGCCATGCTCATCGCCTTCATTTTTATGGGCCAGATGGGTCTTTCCGCCAATCTGATGTCGCTCGCGGGTCTCGCCATCGGCATCGGCATGATGGTCGACGGCGCCGTCGTCATGGTCGAAAACTCGTTCCGCATCATGGCCGAGCGCAAGGAGGAAGGCGGCGAGGTCAATCGGACAGCCGCCGTTCTGCAGGCTGCGAGGGAAGTCGCCAATCCCATCGCATTTGCGATTATGATCATCATCGTCGTCTTTCTGCCGCTCTTCAGTCTTGAGGGCTTAGAAGGCAAACTCTTCAAGCCCATGGCCTTCAATATCAGCTTCGCCATGGCGGGCTCGCTGATTCTGACGCTGACGATCATTCCCGTCCTGGCGGCGATGATCCTGAAGCCGAAGGAAGAGCGCGACACGATGCTGATGCGGATCGTCAAGCGCGGCTATCTGCCTCTGATCGCCTGGAGTCTCGATAACAAGCGCAAGGTGGGCCTCGCGGCCGGCGGTCTTCTGGTCGCCAGCCTCGCGCTCTTTCCCTTCCTCGGCAAGGAGTTCATGCCTCAATTACAGGAAGGGTCGATCATGTGGCGGGTCACGTCGATCCCTTCGACTTCGCTGGATCAGTCGATTGAGATTTCCAAGGAAATTGAAAACACGCTGTCTGAGTTTCCCGAAGTGGAAACGACAATCGCCATGATCGGGCGCGCCGAAAAAGGCGAGACCGCAGATGTCAACTACATGGAAATCTACACGGCGCTAAAACCGCAAAGCGAGTGGCCCCGTAAGCGTTCGGTCGCTTCGCTTGCCGACGACATGCGCGAAAAGCTTGAAGAAACCGTGCCGACCTCGGTCATCGCCTTCACGCAACCAATCCAGATGCGCGTTGAAGAGCTGATCTCGGGCGTTCGCGCAACGCTTGCCGCGAAAATCTATGGTCAGGATCTTGGCGAACTGGACAGGCTCAGCCAGGAAATCAAGGAAGCGATTTCCGGCGTGCCGGGCGCCGCTGATCTTTCGCTCGAAGCCAATATCGGCAAGCCGCAAATCCGCATTCAGGTCGACCGCGCCGAACTCGCGCGATACGGCATGAACGCCGACGATGTTCTGAACGTCGTGCGGACCGGCATCGGCGCGGAGCCCGTGGGCACGCTTATCGATGGCGTCAGGCGGTTCGATATCACCGCCCGTCTGCAGGACGCGTCGAAAGCGTCCATGGAATCGATCCGCAATATTCCGCTGCAGACCGCGGACGGCGCGATTATTCCCCTCGGCCGCGTGGCGAATGTTACGTCCGCGGAGGGCTATTCCTTTGTCCGCCGCGAACAATTGCAGCGTTACGCCGTGATCCAGATGGATGTGCGCGGCCGAGACGTCGATGGGTTCGTGAAAGACGCCAATGACGTCATTGCGGCGAATGTGGAATTGCCGCCCGGCTACTGGATCGAATGGGGCGGCGCCTTTGAGAACCAGCAACGCGCGCTGGCGAAGTTATCGCTCATCGTTCCGGCGACGATCTTCTTTATTTTCGTGTTGCTCTACACGGCGTTCAACTCGGTTAAATACGCCGCGTTAATTATCGCCAACGTGCCTTTTGCAGCGAGCGGAGGATTGTTCGCACTCTTCATCACTGGACAATATCTATCGGTGCCGTCAGCGATCGGGTTTATCGCGGTCTTCGGAGTCGCCATGCTCAATGGCATCGTCCTCGTCAGTTTCATCAATGAACAGCGGGACGCCGGATACAATGTCCGCGATGCCGTCAGGCGCGGCGTTGAATTGAGACTTCGCCCAGTGCTGATGACCGCAAGCGTAGCGATACTGGGCCTTGTCCCCATGCTGCTTTCGACAGGCGTCGGCGCCGAGACACAGCGGCCTCTGGCTTCGGTTGTTGTCGGTGGATTGCTGACCTCGACCGCACTCACATTGATCCTGTTGCCGGTGATTTATGAGTGGATGGAAACACGCGGGCGAAAATCGCAGGCGCCGCCGTCTCGCGGCGATCTCGAACTCGCCGAGGCGCACGCGAAAGCAGCCGAATGAAAGGAGTACGAAAATGATTGAGATTAAAGCATTTGTTCACTGCAGCCGGGCCGCGAGCGTCGTTCGCGCCTTGCGCAAAGGCGGCTTCGCCAACATGACGGCAGTCGACGTCAAGGGCATGGTCAAGGCGCTCGACGAAAAAGAACAGCAATATTCAACGGAGCTCGGCGACCGAGTGATCACGGAGGTGAAGCTGGAGCTGGTTTGCGAAGACGACCGCCTTTCCGAGGCGACCGAACTCATTCGCGCAAATGGGAAAACCGATATGGAGGAATCGGGATTCATTTATGTGAGCAATATCACGGCGGCAATTCCGTTCTAAGTCACTTGCTTCTGGTCTCGCAATTCGTTGACTTGTTTTGATTTGCGAGCGGGCGAAAGCGCTTACTTCCTGCGCGTGCGATCGCCCTACGTAGCCAGAAGGAGCCGCCGGGTTCGTCCCCCTAACCCGGCGGCTCCGCCTGAACTTTTTGACAACTGTAATCAGTACGCAAATGTCAGCATCGTTACTCTTATTGCACCAACTCAATAGCCTCTTCGAGGAATTCCTACCGTGAACGAAGAAAATCAGCCAACCGACAACACCGCAAAAGACGAGCATCAGCACGGTGACTGGCTAAACAGGTTGTTGCATGGCCGGGCGGAACTCGCCTTTTCATTGCTGTGCGGCGCTGCGCTTCTTGCTGGCTGGCTTGGGCCGAAGATATCGGCGATGCCAGAATCCGCGGCATTTGGGCTGTTCCTAGCTGCATACTTTTTCGGCGGGTATTTCACGCTGAAGGAGGCGCTGGGCAAAATCTCGCAGGGCAAATTCGAGATAGATTTCCTGATGCTCGTCGCCGCCGGCGGAGCCGCGATCCTGGGAGAATGGGCGGAAGGCGCGTTTCTCCTGTTCCTGTTCAGCATCGGACACGCCCTCGAAAATTACGCAATGGCGCGGGCGCGCAATGCGATCGCTGCGCTAGCGGACCTCGCGCCGGAGGAAGCGCTGGTCCGGCGCGCTGGCGAGGAAGTTACAATCCCAGTCGAAGAGTTGAAGGATGGCGATATCGTCGTCATAAGGTCCAATGAGCGCGTTCCTGCAGACGGGTTTGTTATCAAAGGCGAGAGTAGCATCGATCAGGCGCCCATCACCGGCGAGAGCGTCCCGGTTGATAAATCGCCAGTGAAAGATGCCGCCGCCGCCGCGGAAAAACCCGAAGGCGTCAAGCCGGCGCATAAGGTCTTCGCCGGTTCCATCAACGGCGCCGGGAGTCTCGAAATACAGGTGACCCGGCGCGCCTCGGAATCGACCCTCGCACGCGTAATCGACATGGTCAGCGCCACCGAGACCCGGCAGTCGCCGACGCAAAGTTTCACAAAAAAGTTTGAGAAAATATTTGTTCCATGTGTCGTCATGCTCGCCTTCATAACGGCTTTGTCGTGGCTCGTTCTCGACGAGGACCCGGCGCAGAGTTTCTACCGGTCGATGGCGGTGCTGGTCGCGGCCAGCCCCTGCGCCCTCGCGATTGCAACGCCCAGCGCGATTCTGAGCGGTGTTGCCCGCGCCGCGCGCGGCGGCGTGTTAATCAAGGGAGGCGCGCCGCTGGAAGCTCTGGGGCGTCTCGATTCAATTGCATTTGACAAGACTGGCACGCTGACATCGGGAGAGCCGAAGCTCGTTGAAATCACGCCCTCTGCCGGCGTCACAGAAACGGAGCTTCTTCGCGTCGCCGCGGCTGTTGAAGCGTTAAGCGACCATCCGCTCGCCGAGGCCATCGTTCGCGACGTTAAAGAGCGAATGGGAACCGTTGAACGCAATGCGACTGAATTCAAAAGCATCACGGGTCGGGGCGTGTCAGCAAGACTGGACGGGGAGCTTGTCCATATCGGAAAAACCGCTCTGTTCACTGAGTCAGATGGAACGCCGTTGCCTGATGATCTGCGGGCGATCGTCAAGAGCATGTCGGCGCGGGGGCGGACGACGATGATTGTCCGGCGTGGCAATTCGTATCTCGGCGCTCTGGGGTTGATGGACACGCCGCGATCCGCTGCCAGACGGGTTATCCAACACCTGCGCGATGTCGGCGTCTCGAAAATGATGATGATTTCGGGCGACAATCAAAATGTGGCGGACGCAATTGCACGCCAGGTCGGCCTCGATCAGGCGTTCGGCGACCTCATGCCGCAAGACAAGGTCGAAAAAATCAAAGAACTGAAGGAAGCGGGAGGAGTTGCGATGGTGGGCGACGGCGTCAACGATGCGCCGGCGATGGCGAATGCAACCGTTGGCATCGCTATGGGCGCGGCAGGCTCCGACGTTGCATTGGAGACCGCAGACATTGCGCTTATGGCGGATGATCTCGAAACGCTGCCATTCGCGGTCGGGCTCAGTCGCGCGACCAGCCGCATCATCCGTCAGAACCTTTGGGTCAGTCTGGGCATTGTTGCGGTTCTTATTCCTGCGACGCTTCTCGGGCTTGGCATCGGGCCAGCTGTTCTGGTGCATGAGGGATCGACCCTCATTGTCGTCGCAAATGCATTGAGATTGTTGGCCTATAGAGACTCGTTGCCGACGGCGTATCCGCTTGGCGATCTCGGGGCAGTGGACCAGTCGGTGAGCTGATTATTCGTCTAGGCGAGATCGCTGCGTACTGACCCTGAGTTGAAATCAATCAATTTTAGGCAAAGCGAGAAGCCATTCGGCGGCCTCTTGAACCTCCAGTTGCTGTAGCATTTATAATGCATCGTGATGAGATGACTTTAATCAAGATTTTGGCAAGCGAAGGGAATTTGAGGATGAATCTGTTGTTGGTGCGAAATAGTCACCCTGAATTTCTAACCATCGTCATCCGAGGCGCCTGAAATGAATGACGATGATTGCTGCGCCGTTGATAACGAATTAATTCGATCCCCTGGTTATCGGCGCGCGTTGTGGATTGTCGTCGGGCTGAACGTTGCATACGGGCTCGTGGAAATTGTCGGCGGCTTTTTGGCGAATTCCCAAGCCTTGAAAGCTGACGCGCTCGATTTTCTCGGCGACGGTTCGATTACGTTTCTGGGATTGTTGGCGATCGGCTGGTCGATCGCATGGCGCGCGCGTTCTGCGCTCATGCAGGGGCTTTTTCTCGGGCTGCTCGGCGCATGGGTGCTTGGCAGCACTTTGATTAGACTCTTTAACGACTCGCCTGTCGAAGCCGGCTTGATGGGCGTCTTCGCGTTCGTCGCATTGATCGTCAATGTCGCGGCGGTCATACCGCTGCTGCCTTATCGGGATGGTGACGCGAATATGCGTGCTGTGTGGCTGTTCTCGCGGAATGACGCTATCGGAAATGTTGCTGTCCTTATCGCAGCGGGGCTGGTTGCGCTATCCGGTTCGTCTTTTCCCGACCTGATAGTTGCATTGCTGATTGCGGGTCTATTTCTTCATTCGGCGTGGAACATTGTTGATCGCGCCCGAAAAGATTTGCGCGCTGCGAATGCAGCCGAACAGGCGCCATAGGGCGCAAGGGACCGGTCTGAATGAACATCGCATCGAGCAGTCGTTCCGACTCGACACTCACAAGTTCGTCCCGGCCTTTAGCTGTAGTGTTCGGGCTGGCGTCGGCGATTGTCGTCATCGTGTTTGACATCATCATCAAGCAATACATAACGATAATATTGCTGAACGCTCGCGGCCCGATCGAAGTCACGCAATTTTTTAATCTGGTGCTTGGTTTTAACCGCGGCGTGAGCTTTGGCCTGTTGAGCTCGGAAAGCGCATGGGCGCCATGGGCGTTATCCGCAGCTGCCGTTTTAATCGCAGCGTGGCTCGCATTCCGCCTGCTTAAAACAGTTCGGATCGTTGAGGCGACAGGCCTTGGCTTGATTATAGGCGGCGCGATTGCGAACGCTGTTGACCGCCTCGCCGATGGAGCGGTTACAGACTATCTCGATTTTCATGTGGGCGATCTTCATTGGCCTGCATTCAATCTTGCGGACGCTGCGATCGTTTGCGGCGTTGCTATTTTTGCGTTTTTCATGACGTTAGCAAATAAACCATCTCTGCCTTGATGGCGACCGTCGCTTGCTGCGGTCAAGATCAGGTATGGCTCGCGCCAGTTGGCGACAATTTCATGTCTGCAGAATTGATTTCAATTCGTCGCTTTGCGCGCGATGCTTGTTTGGATTGTCCGCAATCAGTTTCTTCAAATTCAGAATTTTCCATTTTATCGCCGGCAGATCTGCGGCCTGCGGCAAACCGATTGCGTCGAAATCCGGTTCGCCTGACTGCAGCCCAATCAGGAAGTCGGCGGCGGGTCCTTTGAGCCGCCCCTGGATATCGCCGATGAGTTGCGTGCGCGCCGAGATAAGGTCGTCGAGTTCGACCCGCTCGACGGTCATGCCGGCGAACTCGCGTGCGAAGTCATCCGCAATGTCTTTTTCATTGGGCGCGAGGAGTTCGTGCATGGGACGATTGGAACAGGCGGCGTAGACGAGAAAGACGCGGAACAGTTCGTCCGTCAGCCCTTCATACTTATACAACAGTTTGACGTCGAACAGATCTCGCGGATGCTGGCGATCGAGCGCGGCGTGCAGCTTTCCGGCGTATAGATCGTCGAAGGCGAGAACATTCGTTGCAACGAAGCCGAACGCGTCTTCGACGGCGTCTGTCGTTCGCATCAGGCGCGGCTCGCCGATGGCGCCGCGCATTACCGGCGAGGTTTCGATCTTTATCGTGACGCTATCGGCGTCGGCGAGAATGCGCGTGTCGCCGGCGCCGCCGCCGGCTATGCGCTGGGCGCTTGCGCCCGGGAGTTTGTTGATCTGGCTCGTGATGCGGTCGAATGCAGCGTCAATGGCGTTCAATGAAGTCGCGCGATCTTCAATTGGCAGATAAGCGAGATCGATATCGACGGAGAGCCGCGGCATGTCGCGATAGAAAAGATTGATCGCCGTGCCGCCCTTCAGGGCAAAGGCGGACTCTGTTGAGACGACGGGCAGGAGGCGCAAGAGCAGACGCACCTGCGCGAGATAGGTTTCACGGGCCATCTTCAGGCTCAGGGTTTTGCATGTCGTCTATCAATTCCGGCGGCACCGTGATGGCGTAGCGCGGATGCAGCCTTCCGCCTCCGACCAGCGCCCGTGGGCCCGATCCGAGATCAAAGTCGTCCGGGTCCAGATGTTGCCGCCAGGCGTGATCGTGCTGGTCGGCAAAGACGAAGAAGAGGCGCTTTACTTTCACGCTCCGGCATTCCTTCAGCAAGGCTTCGAGCAGACGCGGGCGCAGATTGACGAGTCCTTCAAACAGCATATCGGCGTTGTGAAAGCTTTCATCGGCAGGCAGTTCGTTCAGGAGTTCGAGGATCGCCCGTTCGGGCGTTGAAACCATGAGGTCGTTTAATCGTCGTTGCGGCGGGGATGATTGTTTTTCATCGTCTACGCCGTCAACACCGGTTTTTGATCCGCCGAAGAGGCTTAGAGTTCTCGTTTCGAACCGGTCCGCGTTCGGCAGCCGCGCAAGCCAGGACGGGACATTGCCATAGAGATATATGGGCACCGCCTCGGCGCCGAGGCTGAGATAGTGCTCAAAGCCGTGCAGCGACAGGGCGGTGCGCCCGCCGACATGGACCTCGTATCCCATAACCCGCTGCAGGGAGAGAACGAGGCGCCGCCAGTCGCTGGCGGCGCTGACATCGCGGTGTGTGTCAGGCCGGCTGTAGACGCCGCGGGCGAGTTTTTCGAGCCAGCCGCGCTGCTCATATTGCAGGATCGATTTGCGGTCGATGCCGCGGCCCACGAGCCAGGCCGCGTCGGCGACATAGCCGGGCGGCAGGTCGTCAAGCAGGGGCTTTAAGCGTTCTTGGCGTTGTTGGGTCATAACCAATAAAATAGGGATATTACAAAGCGACGGCAAGGGCCTGTTTATAGAAATCCCATGATCGGGGTTAAATACCATTAAAACAGCAAAATATTAAAGTCATCCGCTTCCCTGCGCGGCGGCCTGGGGCGCGGCGCGGCCCCTGCCTGACCGCGGAAATCGGCGAAAGCGGTTCCTCCCCACGAGAAACAGCATTCCGATTTGCCAGCGATTGCCTGAAAAGGGCGCACTTTCTCACGAAAACAGCGTTTTGATGATCGCGCAGTCGGGGTTTTTATTGCGGCTGCATTCCTTTGCGACTGTCGACAGGGTTTTTTCAAGTTTTTTGAGATCCGTTATCTTTGTCCGGATCAAATCGACATGCGCTGAGGTGATGTCGAACACCTCCGCGCAGGTGGGTTTTCGATCCTCAAGGCCAAGCAACGTCCGGATATCATCAAGGGAAAACCCAAGCTCGCGGCCACGCCGGATGAAGCGCAGCCGGTCGGCGAGTGCGTCATTATACATCCGGCGCCCGCTTTCCGTCCGCGGCGGCGCCGGCATCAGTCCGATTTTTTCGTAATAGCGGATGGTTTCGATCTTCACGCCGGTTTGATCGCTTAGCTTCCCAATCGTCAGCTCATATCCATCCATCGGCCTTGATCCTGTAGTGACTACAGATACTAGGATGACGCTCATGTCGAGTGAAGGCAAAACTTCCAAACGCCCCAAAAAGGGCGGCGTCATGGCCGGCGGAAGCGTCTTGTCAGGGTTCGCGGCCTTTGTCGGCGCGTCCTGCTGCGTGCTGCCCTTAATTCTGGTCAATCTCGGCGTCAGTACGGCTCTTGTCGGCAAACTCGCTTTCTTCGCGCGGGCTCAGCACTATTTCATGGGTGCGGCAGTTGTTCTTCTTGGCGCCGCAATCATCGCCGCATTCTGGAAGGGGCGGCGACCAAGCAAGCGAGTCGCGATCAGCCTCGTTCTTGCTGCGCTGCTGGTCGTTGTCGCCTACATCATGCCTTTCTATGAACCTCAATTGCTTCGTTGGGTGAGCCAATGAGCGCCTTCATAGAACACTCCATAATCACCTGTCCTGAATGCGGGCATCAGTCTACCGATGAAATGCCGACAGATGCGTGTCAATGGTTTTACGATTGCAATGGCTGCGGCGCCGTCTTGAAACCGAAAACCGGTGATTGTTGTGTCTATTGCTCCTATGGCGATGTGATGTGCCCGCCGGTTCAGGCCGGCGATGATTGTTGCGGCTGATTTGGCACAACAACACAAGTCATTCAGCAACGTATCGCTATTTGAAAATTTTATAGACTTTCTCGATCGCGCGGATCTCGGCGTCGAGCAGGTCGATATAGAACTGGATAATGGACTCGGCGATGATGTCTCTCTTGTTTGAAGAAAGCTGGTCTTGAAGCGCGTCGCAGGCATGGTTCAGCTGACTGACGGTTCGTTCGAGTGCCGCCGCGCCTTCTGATTTTGGCAGAAGCGGCGCGAAAAAGAGGCCCGAAAGCCGGTCGAGCCGCGCTGTTCTGTCCGACTTAAGCGCATCCAGTATAAACGTGTTCAACTGCCGTCGGCCATGCGCCGTCAGAGCATATTCTGTTCTGGCAGGTCCTTTTTCGCCAGCGACCTTTTTCCCGCGAAGAGCACCGTCCTGTTCGAGGTCCTTGAGGACTTTGTAGATCGTTGATGTTCCGATCTCGGCCCACCGCGTCATGTCGGTTTGAGCGATAAACTCTTCGATCTCGAAGCCGTATTTCTTGCCGATGGCGACCAGCCCGAGAACGATCATTTTCTGATGGTGCATTGCCATGTCCGGCCTTCATCGTTGACAAGTACTCTATCATAGAGTACATCGCAAGCGCAAATAATTCGCAGAGGCGTCATGTCATCGATACCGCAGCCAGAGGCGGGGGAACCACTCTTCCCGGACGGAACGTCGAAAACGTCCGCGATTGTCGAAGTTATCGTTATCGGCGCGGCTTTCATCGTCCTCGCGCATGCCGCCGCTGTTGGCCTCAGACTTGAAACACTGATGCCGGCGTTCCTGCAAGGGCCCTCGCGCACGGTCGGCGCTACCTTCTTTGCCGGCGCCGCTGCGCAGATTGCGCTCGTGCTGGCGTTCGCGATCGTCTTCAAGGACGTGCGCCGCGCGATCGTAAACAGTCTGCAGTTTGGAACCATACCGGCCTGGGGCGCCGCGCTCATCGCAATCTCGATCCATGCCGCGACAATCGCTTTCTTTTTCCTGGACGATCCCGTGCAAATCTTCGAGCCATCGCGCCGCAATTTGTTTCTGTCGATTGCACCTGCTTTTGACGGGTGGTCGCAGGAAGTGTTCTTCCGTGGCTATGTCATCTATCGTTTGGCGCGCGGCGGCCTGCCTATCTTGGCGCAGATCGCCGTCTCGGCGCTTCTCTTTGCCGCCATTCATGTCGGTTATATTGGCGACGATCTGCTCTCCGTGATCTGGCCGATGTTCGGCACGGCTGTGCTTGGAGGATTCCTTGCGTGGTCGGTCCTGCTGGCCCGGGGCGCGTTGCTGCCGGTGGTCTTCTGTCATGCGGTGCTGATCGTCATCGTGCAGCCATGGTTGGCGCTCTCATGAACAATGGCGTTGCGCTCACAATGGAAACGAAGCAGCGGGGAAACGTCTTTCAATGTGACGTGCGATCATCGGGGCCGCAAAGCGAACAATTGAGGGCGCTTGGCAAGCTCGATCCTATCTTATTCTCCCGCAGCAGGCTGTTGATCCTGGCCTATCTTGGCGCCGTGTCGGAGGCGACATTCACGGAGCTGAGAACCGGCATCGGCGCGACGGATGGAAATGTATTCGTCCATCTGAACAAACTATGCGAGCGCCGATATGTGCTGAAACGTCAGGGCAGGCGGCCCGGCAAGGAGACGATAATCTGCATCACGCCTGATGGACGAAAGGCTCTTCATCGCTTTCGGATGGCGCTCACGCAGATTGACGGTTCAACAGAAAGCGAGAGCAAAAAAGATGAGTGAGCGCTGCAAAACCAACAATAATTTAGGGCAAGTTCCGAAAACAGCCGCGTCGGCGCCTTTTGCAATGAACCGGCGATCCATTCTTGCATTCGGCGCGTCAGGCTTGTGCCTGACGGCCTACGCAAGTTCATTATCCAGGGAGGAAAACATAATGTTCAATGTACTGAACAGAATCACTTGCGTCGCCAGTGAACGGGAGCGCGTCGCGTCGATCATTGCCGAGAGCGCTCAGGCGCTGCCCGGCTGCAGTCTCTACGCGGTGTCCCTCGATCGTCAAAACGAAAATGCGATCTGGGTCTATGAGGTCTGGGCGTCGGAACAGCACCACTCGGACTCGCTCAAACTGGACAGCATTCAACAGGCGATGATGGCGGCCCGCGACTCTATTACCGGCGCGGAAAGAATTTTCGCCGCGGATAGCTTCTCCATGGCAGGCCACAATCTCTGACAGCCGGCATCCCGTCCCCGATGAACGCATCTGCAGGACCGGCGTTGCAGGTCTATGGCCTCGCCATCCTGGCGGTGTTCCTCAGTTCCTCGATTGACGCGATCGTCAAATTTGCAGGGCCTGAAGCTGGCCTTCACATCCTGCTCGCCTGGCGGTTTTTCTTCGGCGCCATCATCGCCTTATTCGTCTACCGGCTGAGAAGCCGCCAGGTAATCAAGGCTGCGAGCGTCCGGTTTCACGCGGCGAGAGGGTTGATCCAGCTTCTGTCGGTGTCGCTCTATTTCTACTCCATCACGCAACTCTCGCTGGCGGTCGCGACCGTTCTGAGTTTTACGTCTGTGCTTTTCGTATTGCCCGTCGCCGCTATCGTTCTCCGCGAAAAAGTTTCTGTCGTCGCAGTCCTTGCGGCGGCCGCCGGGTTTCTCGGCGTCGCGATCACTGTGCTGGATATCACAGCAGCCGGACACCCGGTTGAGGTAATACGCCCCTTTGGAGTCGCGGCCGGTCTCGCATCGGGATGTCTTACGGCGATCCTGCTGGTGTTTCTCCGTCTCCGGTCTGCTTCCGAGGACTCTCATGTCATTTCGCTGTTCACCAATCTGGTCCCGGCGATTGTTCTGCTTCCTGTGCTCACTGGCATGTTCGGAGCGCCTTCGCTGATCGAGATATGCTTGTTCTTCCTTCTCGGCGTGCTTGGTTATTCGGTCTGGTTCCTCCTTTCGGTCGCCTACGCCCGCGCGCGTGCTCAGACGCTGGCGCCGACAGAATATCTCAGCGTCGCCATCGCCGCGCTCTACGGCTATGCGTTCTTTGGTGAAGGGATTGATCTCAGGATGATCGCCGGGATCGCAGTGATCATCTGCGCCTGCTTGCTGGTGACAAGAGGGCGATTAAAGTAATCGCATGAAAATCATTTTTGACGTTTGCCCCCCTGTCCATTTAGGCGAACCCGGATAGCGCCAAAGAATTCGATAGGAAAAATGGGATCGACAAGTTTGGCGAGTAAACAATTGAATCTGCTGTTAAGTATGTGGCTCCCCTTCGTGAATGCGTATCGAACTTTGTGCCAGGCGTCTAAGCCTGAATTTCTGGCGGTTTTACAGGAACTGGGCGCCCCAATGTGCAATGCCAGCAGGGCGAGGTTATGAACATTCTGACATGACTCACAAAAAAGCGTCCAGCCATGACAAACCCAAGAAAGCACAGCCGGACGCTATGCGCCGCCCAAGGAAAGAGTGACCGGCGGCGCTAGTTGATTGAAGATCTAAAAGACGTTGGCGGCTCCTCTTCGACGTTCGAATGTCTAACAAATACGCTCGAATGCGCTCCGAACAATTGGTTGGATTCTGGATTGTCTATCCGATAATTCCAGATAATCTGTGTCTTGTATGGACCGATTACAGGCAATCCAGATTTTCATTCGCGTCGCAGAGCTTCAAAGCTTTGCGGCGGCGGCCGACGACTTGAATCTATCTCGCACGCTGGTTAGCGAACGCGTCAAAGATCTCGAAGAGAGCCTCGGCGTTCAATTGCTGCATAGAACAACGCGAAAGGTGAGCCTGACAGAATCCGGCGCACTGTTTCTCGAACGTGTTCGTCCAGGGGTAGACGTTATTTCAGAAGCAGCGGCTGAAGCCTCAAATCTTTCCGCCGATTTGCGCGGCGCCTTGCGGGTCAACGCGCCGTTGAGCTTCGGCATGCGTCACGTCGCGCCGGCCGTCGGCGAGTTTCTTAAACAGCATGAACAGGTCTCGATTGACTTGACGCTGAACGACCGCCGGGTTGATCTGATAGAAGAAGGCATTGATATCGCCATACGCGTGAGTGCGAACCTGAAGGACTCAACGCTTATAGTGCGCAAGCTAGCCGTCTGCCGCATCGTCCTGTGCGCCTCGCCGGACTATCTCGAAAATCACCGGAAAGTCCGCAAACCGGGCGATTTAATCGATCACCCATGTCTGACCTTTACCTACTATTCGGAAGGCCTCGACTGGAAATTCAAGCGAAAAAAGGAAGTCGAAAGCGTTAGGATCGAAAGCCGCCTGCGCTGTAACAATGGCGACGCTCTTGTTGAAGCGGCCGCTGCGGGCGCCGGTATAACATTGCAGCCGGCATTTATTGTCGGCTCGGCCCTGGACGACGGAAGGCTTGTCGAGTTGCTGCCTGGTTGGCGAGCTAATGATCTTGGCGTCTACGCGCTTTATCCGCCGGGCCCGTTCCAACCGGCGAAAACCCGCGCTTTCATTGACCATCTCGTCAATCACTTCAGCAGGTCGCCATATTGGGCGACATGAAACTATCCGCATTTCACGGATAATAAAATCGCAATATTGCGTATTATCCGAAGCGATTGCCCCCGCTATATACACCGCGACCAATCAAGGAGGATATTATGCAGTCGCTTGAAAAATATACGCCGCACGCCCTTGGCGCCCTGCGGGTCGCCGCCGCGCTTCTCTTCATGGCGCACGGAACCCAGAAACTTTTCGGTTTTCCAGCACCGCCGGACGGTGGTTTGCCGGAAATCTGGTCGCTGTTTTGGATCGGCGCTTGGATTGAGCTGGTCGGCAGCGTCTTACTTGTTGCCGGTCTCTTTACTCGTCCGGTCGCCTTCGTGCTTTCAGGACAGATGGCTGTCGCTTACTGGATGTTTCATGCGCCGGCGAATTTCTATCCGGTGCTGAATGGCGGCGACGCCGCAATCCTGTTCTGCTTCGTGTTCTTGCTTCTGGTGTTTTCAGGGCCAGGCGCTTGGAGTCTTGACGCCTTGCGCCGGACACCGCGCTAAACAAGAGACCAATAAAATTTAATCACATCACGCATAGGAGCATATCATGAAAAATCCTTATGAAGTCGCTGTACTTGTTGGCAGCCTGCGCAAGGATTCCGTAAACCGCAAAGCAGCCACTGCGCTGGTTCGGCTTGCGCCTTCCAACCTCAAATTCCGGTTCCTGGAAATCGGGGACCTGCCTTTTTTCAACGAGGATGTAGAAGCGGGGGAAACGCCTGCTGAATGGCTGCGGTTTCGCGAAGAACTCTCGGCGTCCGACGCCGTTCTGTTCGTCACGCCCGAGTACAATCGATCTGTACCGGCCGTATTGAAAAACGCCATCGATGTTGGATCACGGCCCTATGGCGCAAGTTCCTGGGCGAAAAAGCCTGCAGCAGTCGTAAGCGTATCGCCCAGCGGGATTGGCGGTTTTGGCGCCAACCATCACCTGCGACAATCACTGGTCTTCCTCGACATGCCTGTTCTCCAGCAACCCGAAGCTTATATTGGCGGCGGCTGGGACATGTTCGATGAACAGGGCGAATTCAAGAGCGATGATACGGGTGCGTTTTTCAAGAGCATAATCGATGCGTTCGGCGATTGGATCGAACGCACCGCCGGGACTTCATAGTTCATTGCCCGCCATGCCCGATTAGCTAGAGGATGAAACGCGGAAATGATCGAGACGCCAACCACTGTAGAAGTCCGGATGCCCGCCTTGTTCGTGGGCCACGGCAGCCCGATGAACGCTCTTGAAGAAAACGGCTACACCCGCGCTTGGCGGCGTATCGGCGAAACACTTCCGCGGCCGCGCGCCGTTTTGGCGATTTCAGCCCACTGGTATATCGGCGCAACGGCGGTCACAGCCATGGCGCGGCCGCGCACCATCCATGATTTCTACGGCTTTCCGAAACCTCTATTTGACGTTGAATATCCGGCACCTGGCTTTCCGGAGTTGGCGGGTGAGATCGCCGAACTTGCAAAGCCGGTCTGGGTCGGGGCCGATCACGATCAATGGGGTCTAGACCATGGAACCTGGAGCGTCCTCACTCACATGTTTCCGGGTGCGGATATTCCTGTGGTGCAGCTATCGATAAATGCGCTGAAACCGATGGATTACCATCTCGAACTCGCGCAACGCCTTGCAGCGTTGCGAGACAAAGGAGTGCTGATTCTTGCCAGCGGAAACGTGGTCCACAATCTGAGGCGCATCGATTGGAAGGCTGAGAATCACGGCGCCGATTGGGCGCATCGGTTCGACGACGCCGTGATGGAGCAGATGACAGACAACCCGTCCGATATTCTCAAAACGCTTGAACACCCGGACTACAATCTGGCGGCGCCGACGCCGGACCATTTTATCCCTCTACTATATACAGCTGGCCTCGCCGCAGAGACGGGAGACGCTTCGCCAATCGTCAAGGGGTACTCGCTGGGATCGCTGTCGATGACCTGCTACGGCGTCGGCATGGACGGTCTCGCCTGCATTGAAAGCGATGCTGCAGCGGTTTTGCCAAAAAACGCGCTGAGCGATGGTTGATCTGCTCTCCCAAAACTCCATTCGCCCGCGGGTCCGATGTTTAGAAGCGGATCAAGCCGAGTTGACTCGCGTCAAGGGTTCGAATCAAAAAATGGGGTCGCAATTATTATGCGCTAGTTCGTTGAATATGTTGAGAGAATTTAGTGGCTCCCCTTCGTGAATGCGTATCGAACTCTTTGCCAAGCGCCAAAGCCTGAATTTCGACCGCTTTTACAGGAATTCGGCCAATAAAAGAGGCGAAAATATGCGTATAAATCAGATGGTTGAATAGAGTTTCAATCTCACGGGTGCCGCACGGTCTTGCACCTATATGGCGCGTCACTGATCAGGTGGGTCCTGCTCCTAATGGCTTTTTTTTCGTTTTGGCTCGTGCGTCGGGCTCAGAGGCGCCTAAAAGTATAAGCGCCCTGCGAGTGGCCACCGAGGAATTGTCCATTCACGACCAAGGCGGCCTGATATCCTATTCAAATCGCCGCAATGAGAGCCGCTGCCGCCGGGAAGGTGACCGACCCCTTTAAACGCCGCCACCTGAAAGTAGTAATATGGCTGCGTTGGTCGTCCTCCCGATTTGCGTCCAGTCGTCACGCAACATTTCGGGCTTGTTGAGTTTGCTCTCTGAACGCGCTCGGCGTCAAGTTGCAGAGCGCTGAATGTGGTCTTTCTCCGTTGTATTCCTTCTTCCTCAAGGCTGCTTCAAGCCCCGGATTTCCGAAACGCTCATCGCTGAGAACTTTTTCTTCCGTCTGTAAAAAGTGGGCTTTGCAACCCCCATTTTTCGACAGATTTCGGCGACCGGCGTCCTAACCTCAGCCTGACGCAGTGCAAAAGCGATCTGCTCGTTCGTATATTGTTTCTGCGGCATCCAATCCTCCGTTCTAAGGCAACAAGATGCCCGAAAAATTGCACTCAGTCTGTAGGAGAACCTGGAGAGAGGACCAGCACCCCTTCGAAATGCATAGCGGGGGCGACGAGTGGTTGATTATTGATTTGAGGCGAAGCCCATATGTCCGTCGTAAATTCGGTTGGATGTAAGGCTTCCTCATCTCGCGCCCTTACGAGAGCCGCTGAACTCAGGGTCAGGGGGCGTGTCTAGTGAATCTTTCGTTGCGTATTCCACATACGAAAACGTTGTCGAAAATGTTTAATGCCCAGTACGAATTCTGTCTGATGCACGCGCAGCAGACATCAACAGATGTTGTGCGCATTCACGGGGGCCGTGCTCTGAATTTTGCAGGTCATGTATTGTTAGCGCGAGCGTGACATTGTTATTTGCGTCAAATATTGGTGCGGAAATTGCCCGAACCCGCTTTTCCACCTCGGGTGTTAAATCCGCCGGGTCATAATTAAGGCGGCCAATCAGTTCTCGCAAAGCATTGACGTTGCTCTTTTCAGAATCTCTTGCCATCGCTTCAAGCTTAGAAACAAATTCCCTTTGGGCGTCGGAAATCAATCCGACTGAATAGCCTCTATTACGAACAACTTGCATTGCACTAATATGAGCTTCGTGCTGTTCGGCAGGTGAAGTTTCTTTCAGCCATTTATTGATGTCATCATCATCCTGCCATGCGGCAAAGACGTAACTGGTTGGGGGGATAAAAGGCACACGCTGGCCAACGAGGGTTGGTACTGCACCTCTCTGCGCCACGCCGGCGCTCGCCAGGATAACAATCTCGTCGTTAGAACGGGTTGTAACGATGCCGCGGACATTTAACGCTGATGTGAGTTTTTCGATTTCATCTCTGACGATATCAAGGTGTCTGAGCGAGCCGGATAATCCCCCTACAGGATCGTTCGTGGCCATTGATAGAGGAGCGAAGCGGCCATAACCCCCTTGAAAGAACAATAGCGGCAAACCCGCTCGACCAATTTCGAGATCTTCTACTTCGCCAACGACAATGAAATGGTCGCCGGCGTCATGAATGGCATTATATTTACAGTCTATCCAGGCGACACAGTTGGGTATAATCGGCGCGCCTAGAGGGGAAAGTTCAAATTCAACGCCGTCAAATTTACCAGCATCTTTAGACGCGAAGCGTCGACATTCATCTTCCTGGTCAGCGCTCAAAATATTGACGCAAAACCCATTGCCGCTTTCAATTTTTGGCCAAGTCGTTGATTTTTTATCAGGCAAGAATGCTACGAGCGGGGGATCCAGCGACACCGATGTGAATGACCCAACAACCATTCCCGCTGGCGTTCCATCTGGCTGCATCGATGTAACAACGCAGACACCTGTCGGGTATTGTCCCAATACTCTTCTAAACCAGCTGGGGTCGCGAGCGCGTTCTGTCATCTTGAAACGATCCGATCGTTAACAGTTACGCAGGACAGTACCTCGACCAAAGCACTTACTACGTGCGTTTCCTGTTTAGCCTATAACTAGCCTGGTAATACAATGCTATACATGCGCGGAATCAGTACGCGCTTATGCAGCGGCGGTTTCCGGAATTTTAATTCTTGGCGCGACTTCTTTCGCGGCAAGTTCTAGCGAATAGAACCAGGGCGAGGGGTCATCATAGTAGTCGTGACTTTCAATTTGCAAAGTGCCCCAGCCGCCGCACTCTTCAAACAGCGCATTGATTTTTTCGACAACAGTATCCGGTGAACCGACCATGAATACTTTATCGACAAGGAACTCGAGATCCGCTTTGTCCGGATCGACTCCGTGATCCTTTGCAAAATTCTGCAACATGCCAAAGCGAGCCCAAATGGGGATCAGGTATCGGTTAAAGCAATATCCGATTGGACCTTCCATAACTTCTTTCTTGGCCTCAGCATCGGTGTCAGCAACGAAAACAGTTTGCGAAACGGCATGCCGCGCCCGATCGGGCGTAAAGCCTGCAGCGATGTTGGCTTCACAATAAATTTCCCAGTGTCTTTTTAGAGCTTCCAGCCCGGAATATATCGAGACAGGTTTGAAGTTACGTTCGCCCGCAAGCCGCATCGAAGGAGAGTTGGGGCTGAAGCCGGTTACGGCAAACTCAGGGAACCCCCCGCCATGTGGCGAATAATTTGCCAGTTTGTGCTGTTCATCTTCTTCAGTTTTCGCTTCCTCTTCTTCAGGGAAACCGGCGCTCCAATACTTGCCTTCATAGAAAAATGGTTCACGCGCCCAAACCTTTTCCATGATATACAGAGACTCGCGAACGCGATCGTTGAGTTTTTCCGTTTCCTGATCTTCTCCTCGAATGCCGTGCATATAAGATGCAAGAGGGTATGCGCCCGCGCCTATTCCCATGAAATAGCGTCCCTCTAAGATTTGCGATAACCAACCCACGGTCATCGCTAATTTTGTTGGGTGGTGGTGCGGCAGGATGTGAGCCATGGGCGCGAATTTGATGTTTTTGGTCTCCAACGCCGAGGCCGCCATGATGAGTTCTGGATTCGGAATATTTTCCCAGATTTGTGAGGCGTGTTCGGAGATCATCATCGAATCGTAGCCTGCTTTATCGCAAGCAATCGAACTTTGGACGCCCCATTCAAAAGTCTGCCTCGCAGTTCTGCCAGGGCGCATGTAGGGGTGAAAAATGAGTCCCGTTTCCATTTTTTTCACGACGCGTCTCCCTAGGGTTGTTATTATTAAGTCAGGTGGCGTAAAATGCGGCAAGGCAGACTTTTGGTCAACACTAAAGTTGATCAATGTTTGAAAATTCCAACAAATCCGCGCAGTAGCTGGATTTCGTAGATTAGAGTCAGGATTATAAATGGCTGCGAGCGAGGCTAAATCGTTGCGGGAAGGTGCGTCCCTGTCGGCGCCCAAAGTCGCGTTAATTCAGGCGGCCGAGACAATTTTTGCTCGGGACGGCATTGATGGCGCGTCTCTGAGAGAAATTGCCGATTCAGCCGGTAACCGAAATCACAACGCCGTTCAGTATCATTTCGGTTCTCGCGAAGCCTTGATGCAGGCCGTTTTCGATTATCGCATGGAACAAATGGAAGAACGACGCGGGATAATGCTTGATGCGGCGCGAGGCAAAGGCAAATTGGGTGATTTGCGGACCTTGGTTGAGATCATCTTCCTGCCACAGATTGAGCTGATCGATGCACAAGGCGACTATGCTTACGCAGGTTTTTTAAACTCATATCTCCTTCGCTATCAGGGCGAGCGGTTTGGCGATTTTGGCGAGCAATTAGCCCCAAATATTGAAAAAACGTTGGGTCATTTACGCGACGTTCTTTCAGATCTTCCCGAAGCGACAGCTCAAAGACGGCTGATCACCGCCTGTTTCATGTTTTTAAATATCCTCGTGAGCTATACGAGGGGGCTGCGGAATGAAACGCAGGAATCATTTCGGGCCGCTATAAATGATACCGTTAAGCAGATCGTTGCTTCGCTCGAAGTCAAACAAACGTAGGCGATAAAACTATTGAGCAGTCATGCCGGCATCGATAACATGTTCTGCGCCGCTGATATACGAAGACTCTTCTGAAGCAAGGAAGAGCACCAGATTGGTAACCTCTTCCGGCTCTGCGAGCCGCCCGAGCGGAATGATAGATGTCGCTTCTCCTCCGCCCTCATCAGTCGCCTCAACCATCATCGGCGTCATGATAAATCCGGGGTGTGCGGAATTTACACGAATATTGTCGTTCCCATACTCGATTGCCGCCGCCTTGGTCATGCCGCGAACTGTAAACTTGCTTCCTACGTAAGCGAGGCTTGGAAAATCATAATTCGCTACAAGGCCGGCGATAGAACTGATATTGACGATTGAGCCGTCACCTGACCGCTGCATCAATGGAATCGAATAGTGCATGCCAAGATAGACGCAATGCTGGTTTATGGAAATGATCTGCAAATACTCTTCTTCGGCGATTTGTGCCGTCGGCGCCATAGCGCCGAGAATGCCAGCATTGTTCACCAGAACATCAAGCTGTCAAAATTCTTTGCCGATTTTTGCAATGACTTTTTTCCAATCATCGCCCTTGGTATCGTCCATCTGTTCAAAATTGCAATTTGGGCCAAGTTCCTTCGCAAGGGCCTCGCCAGGGCCCGCATTAATGTCAGCTGCAATAACTTTTGCGCCTTCCGCGACAAAGCGTTTGACATGAGTGCTTCCCATGCCGCGCGATGAGCCGGTCACGAGTGCAGCCTTGTTTTCAAGCCGTCCCAATTTAAACTCCCAAAACCTGTGTAGTGAAGCCATGTTTCTATTATCCGCCGAAGAATATATCTTTGGCGTGAGCGGTATCCATGTATTCGTGAACCTCCAGGATTTTGCCGTCGTGAAACGTCATCAAAAAGTGATAGGTAGGCTCGTAAACACGGCCATCTTTCAGTGCGGCGCGCCCTTTCGCGGTCACAGAAAGCCGGTTGTCCTCCGCCGTCATCACCTCGGGCTCTATGACAAGGGCGCCGGAGCTGTATATCGCTTTCGCGCCTTCAGCGAGTTTTACAAATTCATCGCGCGGATAGCGCCCGGACATGCCTTCCAGACGGCCCATAACAACCCACGCGCCATCGTCCGTCATAAATTCGGCGGCGCCCGCAATATCGCCTTTGGAAAAGGCGGTGAAAAACTGCTGCGCCACAGATTTTAAGCTATCTTTTTTGTCGGTCATGGCTGACATTTCCTCCAAATCATTGAGTTGATGGGATCAAGCCCGCTAACACGTGGAGTTGAAGGGGCTGACCAGTCGATAAGGGCCGGGATGGTTCACGCCAAAGCGTTTAAAATGGAGATAAAACCCACTGGCCATCAACAGTTTTACACTATAAATCAAAGACATGGATAAATCCTCGAATATTGCGAAGCGCCGGAAGAGCGCACTAAAGGAAGGAAGCAGCGAATACCTTGTTAAACGCAGGGAGCTGATTTCTATGGCTGCGGAACAGTTCAAACAGAACGGGTTTCGCGCGACAACGCTCGCCGAGATCGGACATAAGGCCGGGCTCGACCGCGCGACGGTGTATTACTACTTCGGAAGCAAGGAAGAACTTTTTCGCGAATGCCTCAGGCACGGTGTCGATACGAATATAGATGAATGTAGCAGGATTTACGAAGATAACCGGTTGAGCGCGCACGAAAAGCTCGAAGCGATCATTCATCAACTGATGTCGGCATACGATGAAAACTATCCAAATATGTATGTATACATACAAGAAGAGATGGATCAGATAGCGAGCGAAAAAAGCGTATGGGCGCAGCAACTGCTGGATCAAACGCGGCGCTTCGAACAGATTGTCATCAGCCTTATCGATGATCTTCAGGCATCTGGAGAGCTTCGAAGCGATGTTCCTCGTCTGCTTGCAGCTAACGCGATTTTTGGAATGCTCAACTGGACTCATCGCTGGTATCGTCCAGGCGGATCGCTTTCAGCTCGAAACGTCTCGAAAGCATTCGTTTCAATTTTCTTTGAAGGTATGGAGCCTGACAAACGCATTGATTAGCTGTTTTCGGCGACGATTGCGCGTAGCTTTACTTTATTTACTTTCGTTGCCGACATGGGCCATTCATCAGCGTTCATGAAGAAAATATCGCGCGGAATTTTATAACCGGCGATTTTGTTCTTGCAGAAATCTATCAACTCGTCAGGAGAAACGTCTTTTCCCGGCCTCAATTCGACGAAGGCGACTGGCACTTCGTCCATTCTGTCATCCTTGCGCCCGACGACTTCGGCAATCTTCACTGCCGGGTGACTGCACAAAAAGCTTTCAATTTCGATTGCGGCGACATTCTCTCCGCCGACTTTCAGCATGTCCTTGGCGCGGCCATTAAAGGTCAAACGACCATCTTTGGTCATGGCGTAAAGATCGCCTGTATGCAACCAGCCGCCTTCATCCAGCGCCTCTGCTGTCTTTTCAGGAGACCGATAATATCCTTCCATGACGCAATAACCACGGACAAGTATTTCACCAACGGTATCGGGCGGCGCCTCTTGTCCGGTTTCTGCAGTGACGATTTTTACTTCTACACCGGGAACGGCTTTGCCCTGACTTGTCGCTCGCTCCTCCGGCGTCTCATCGGGACCGCATAGTCCGAAAATGCCCGCCGTTTCGGTCATGCCGCAGGCTTGCATAAACTCTGTTTCAGGAAAAAGGTTTTGAACCCGGCGCAACAAAGGCGGCGGCCCGATCAAAAGCACTTTCCGTAAATCGGATAATCGCTCAGGTGAAAATTCCGGATGATCGAGTATCGGCTGAAGGATTGCGGGAAACCACGGCCAGGCGGCTGTGACGCGCTCACGTTCCATCAGATCAAGGGCGCGGCCCGGCTCGAAAACCGTGTCTGTCAGGTACGTACCGGCCGTCCCGATAACGCCAGTAAATGGCGCTAGCGATCCAATATGGAAAAGCGGACCGCCGCCCCATGTAACGTCATGTTGCTTGCTTCGAAAGCGCTGGTCCGCCCGATAAACTGGGCCGCGAGTCATGGCTTCGTGGGTCAGCAGACAGCCTTTTGGATTAGCTGTTGTTCCTGAAGTGTAAACAATAAATGCAATATCGCGCAGGCGCGTCCGAAGGCGGCGCTCGTCGATTGTCTCAAGGGAAACATCTGCTGCCTTGCGATAAAACGAGCTCCGCGAAAGGAATCCCGGTGCTTCATCGCCTTCCAGAAGTACGACATGTTTAAGTTTTGGAGCTTCGGGAAGCGATAGTTTCTCTTCACTATCAGCATCAGACAGATTTGGTAGTGCCGACGAAAGCGTTTGCCGAAAATCGACATGTGTTGTGTCGGCCGCGGTTGTAAGCAGCAGAGATAAATCGGCGTTCTCAATTATGTAACCGAGCTCACGCGCTTTGTGCCGGGCGTGTATCGGCACGGCAATGCAGTTAGCTAGCAGCGCGCCGAAAATAACACTGACCAGTTCCTTACTATTGTTGGCCAGGATGCCGATATGAGCACGTTCAGGTACGCCAAGTCCAACAATTCCCCGCGCAACTTCAACCGCGGAGTTGCGCAATTGCGTATACGTGAGTTCGAGCTCCGGCATTACGAACGCTTTGCGTTCGGGATGCAGATTTGCGCTGCGGATCAGCAAGTCGCCCATGGGGCAGACTTCCGCCCATGTTTTAAAACTCATCCGCCGCTCCGAGCGCTGATCCTTCAAACTTGCTGTCTTACGGTATCGGGAAAATGTCAGAAGTCAACGTCACTGTTGACAAAAGATCTGATTAGCGCTGCTATTTAGGTATCGGGTC
This sequence comes from uncultured Alphaproteobacteria bacterium, assembly GCA_942492295.1. Taxonomy (GTDB): domain Bacteria; phylum Pseudomonadota; class Alphaproteobacteria; order Caulobacterales; family Parvularculaceae; genus Hyphococcus. The sequence goes on along the minus strand of CALODW010000008.1, from coordinate 606,593 downwards.
TGCCGCTAGCGCATTGACAGGCTGCGAATATACAACGTATCAACGCATACGTTGACAACGATAGGAGGCGCCGGCCATGAAGTTCCACCTCATGCAGACGGGTGTCGTCGGAAGGCGTCACGAAATCGAACAAGGAATGGCCGGCCAGCGTAAGGATATTTACCAGCGCTTTCTCGAAGAAATTCGAGGCTATGTGAAGCATGGCGACGAACTCGGGTTTTATGGATATTGCCAGCCGGAACATCACCTTCAGGTTGAAGGGTTTGAAGCCACCAACCATCCCGGCATGTTCTCGCTTTTTGTAAGCCAACACTGCGAGCGGATGAAAGCAGGCATCATGGGTTACACCATGACGACACACAATCCCGTACGTGTAGCAGAAGAGATCGCCACACTTGATCATATGCTACAGGGGCGAATGTATTGCGGCTTTACGCGCGGCTATCATGCGCGCTGGGTTGACGCCTACGCTGCGAAGGAAGGCATCAGTGCAACAACGCCCGACAATGTAAAAGCTAAGGACGAGCAGGATGCGAAGAACCGTTCGATTTTTGAAGAGTCAGTAAAGCTCATCAAAAAGGCTTGGACGAGCGAGGTGTTCAGCCACAAAGGCGAGAATTGGGAGTTTCCGCCTGGAGGAGGTTCTACCGGCCACCCTGCTTATGCAAAATTCGGAAAAGGCCAGGATGAAGGCGGAGTCGTTAGAGAAATCGGTATAGCGCCGAGATGCTATCAGGATCCACATCCGCCGCTTTACGGCGGTTTCGCCGCATCTAAGCGTACGATTGATTTCTGGGCAGAGGAAGGCGGCAAGCTGATCGTTTTATCGGACAACCTCGATTTTTGCGAAAGCCTGAACAACCGATACGTTGAAGCGGCGAAACGTTCCGGACGGGAGGATACGACAAACGAAGACGCCTCGGCCTGGGGCGGTTTTTTGATGCTAACCAACAGCAAGGAACGCGCCGAACATCTTATGGAAGAGCATATGTGGTTCTGGGATGAGTGGTTCATTCCGCATGGACAAAGACCGCCTAACGTTCTGATCGGCACGGCGGATGAAATCGCTGAAAAGATTGAGCGTGCGCAGGACCGCCTCGGCTTCAACGAGCTGTTCTTGATGTTCGGTCAGGGACATCTCGAGCCGGAAGAAAACCACGAGGAAATTGAAGAGTTCATAGCGAAAGTGGCACCCCGGTTTTCTTCAAAAAATACAGACGGTATCTGGGAATAAGCGCTTTTCTATCGACCAAAGGGACCAAGCCGAACGCCTGAAGCAAATCTGCAACGTTTGTACGAATTGCTACTTTCGAGGAAGGCATTTTCTTGACAGTCACGAGAAATTAGAGCATGGTTATGAAAAAACAAACGGTTGTTTTATAATTTGAGCGCCAGCGCCAATGGGAGGAAGATCATGACAAAGTCGATTTTGCGAGCAGTAGGGCGAATATCGTCACTAAGTACCGTGCTTGCGCTGAGCGCGTCTTCAATTGCCTTATCAGTCACTTCGCTTGCATATGCACAAGATGAGGAAGACGGCGCTCAATACGATGATCGCGATAGTATTATCGTCACGGCGCAGCGTCGTGAGCAAGAGCTCTCCAAGGTTCCGCTCTCGGTCATCGTGCACGATTCGGAATCGCTGCGATCCCGAAACGTCGTCAGCGAACAGGACATGGGCACCTTGGTGCCCGGGTTGCAAGTCAAGAATGGCCAGAACTCCAACCAGCTGAGCTTCAGCATGCGCGGACAGACGCTCGATCCATTCTCTGGCACGAGCCCTGCAGTTTTGACCTATCTTAATGAGGCGCCGTACCTTCCCAACAACACTGCGACTTCATTCTTCGACTTGGAGTCAATCCAGGTGCTGAAAGGTCCGCAAGGGACCTTGTTCGGGCGCAACGCGACGGGCGGTGCGGTTCTGTATTCAACACCTACGCCCGGCGATGAATTCGGCGGTTATGCTATTATTCGCGGAGGTTCGCGTGACGCCATACAGGCGCAGGTCGCGGTTGATCTGCCTCTCATTGAGGATACATTGGCCGTACGGCTGGCTTTCGACGCCACACGTAGCGATGGTTACGTTACAAACGTGAATACCGGCAATACGTTTGGCGACAAGAATAACCGAGCTGGCCGCCTGACGGTGTTGTTTACGCCTGGCGACATCGTTCGGAATACTACGATTTTTCAGTATGATCGCGCAAAGGGCACGGAAGGTGCGGGCAACATCAAGAATTACAATTCGCTTCCAACTGACCCTATGGATCCGACTACTCAATTCAACAGCGATGGCCTCTCGCAACTTTTCAATAATACAGGTGTCTTTTGGACAAATACGCTTTGCGCCCTTTATTGCGCGAATGACGGACCAGCTGCGCCAGGGTTCTTTCCCGGAGGCGTGGAGGGCTACACGCTTTGGTCGCATGAGAATCCCTACAAGGTTTGGGTAGAGTACGACCTGCCGCATGATGCGCGGAGCTACTTCTTGTCGAACACGACCGAGATTGATGTCACTGATGACATAACGATCAAAAATATCTTCTCGTTTATGGACGGCATGTCCATCACGCCAGGCAACCTGGCCGGCGGGCCGTTCGGTGCGTTGTGGCTATTCAAACTGGCCGGTCCGAATGCAACTGGCGTGCCGGGCGGACAAACTTTCGACTCGCAAATTTGGAGCAACGAACTACAGCTTCAGGGTGAATCGGCGGACGGCAGGCTCAATTACGTCGTTGGCGGATTCTATTCTGAATCGGACAGGTTCGAAATCATCCCGATTAGCATCGGCGCAGATATTCTTCCGCCTCTGGGCGTCGCCGATATTTCTTATGCCTACAGTAACAAGGAATCCTCGACGGCAGTATTCGCTCAGGTCAGTTACGAATTAACCGAACGCCTTACCATGACGGCGGGTGGCCGCTACACTTGGGTGGACGTGACCCTTAGTCAAGAAGAGGACAATGTGTTCGGTGTCGATCCTGCCTCCGCTGCTGCAGTACAGATGGAGGACTTCAAGGCGCCCGCCTGGACCGCCAGTCTGCAATATGAGATCAACCCTGATCACATGGTGTACTTTTCGCAGCGCGGTAGTTTTCGATCGGGTAATCTAAATGGCACAGTGGCCCCATTCATCGATCCTCTGACGGATCGTCCGGCAAACTCATTCAAGAATGAAAAGGTTCACGACTTCGAGCTTGGTTATAAGTATAATGGATATCTGGGAGAGATTCCGGCGCAACTGAATATCGCTGCCTACAGAGTCATCGTGAAGGATGCCCAACGGGCTCTATATGCGGTTGTCGGTGGAGCGCCAGCGGGCTTCACAGTTAACGTACCTGAGGCCGTGACTAACGGCATTGAGGTTGACGGCTCATTTGGTCTTACTGATTGGTTGGATTTGGGGTTCAATGTTGCATACACAGATGCGAAATACACCGATAACGATGTGCCGATTCCCTTTGTCGGGACACTGCAAGTCGATAGTTATTCAGACAGTCCTGAATGGGCCGGGTCGGCAATTGCTACACTAAAACTGCCGGTACCCGAAAACGTAGGGCGCATGAGCTTGCAAGGCACCTATTACGGACAAACGGACACGTTTTTCGCTAGTACAAATGGCACTTCGACACCCGGAACCGATCTCGACGGATATTATACTCTCGGACTGCGGTTCGACTGGAGAGATATAATGGGTTCATCAGTATCGGCGGCAGTGTACGCCCGCAATGTGACAGATAATCTGTTCCACATTGCAGGCTATGCGCTGGGCGCGTCGAGCGGGGTGAATACCTGGTATCCGGGCGAGCCGCGCACGATTGGCGCTGAACTGAAGGTCGATTTTTAGGCTTTCGCCGTTGCATACGGGGCCTTGCAAAGTGCAAGGCTCCGGGGCGGAAGGTTCGACTTGTCAAATTTGCGTTATTGGGCCAGTGGAGCGGTTGCTCATTTTTCAATCTCTCATACGCAGAAGACTTATCCGGCGCTAGGTCGTTTGTATTTTGTATGTGTGGCATAGACAAATCACGACCTGCCTAAATCAGGTCTTACAGAAAAGGCGGAGCCAAGCAGATGATGAGATATATTATATCAGCAGCAGTCGTTTCGGCATTAATAGGCAGCGCAAGCGCTGGTGAATTCGATGAAAGTTTGTGCGTTTCTCAAGCGTCTGGCGAGAATTTCTCCAAACCTGAATCTTTATGCTCGTGTCTTGCTGAAAAATCCGCTTCAGATGACGCGCTATCCGCCGAACTTGCGTTGCTACAGTCCCAATCTTCAGATGAACGTGCGCCGTCCGATGAAACAGCTGATGCTATTGCGATGTGCGACGCTTAGAAATTATTAAATCCCCAGGCGAGCGCATCCGGGGCCTTTCGGGTAGGTCGTTGGCGGCAACACTGCATATTGTGTTGGAGTGCGATTGTCTAAATCGTGACCAATACTTTTTGGCAGGTCGCGAGGCGCATGCGACTAGACGGACCAAATGAGCGCTCCCAAGGCCGTTGTAGACTTTTTGCAAAACCAACGTCTTCCCTATTGCGATTCATGCTTGAAAACGGAGCTGAAGCTCAAGCGCTTACTGCAAGTGCAGCAAATAACGGCAACATTGGGATTGACGGCCGATTTTGATCGCCGGACCGATACATGTGTTTCGTGCGGTAAAGACAGAACAATTATCCACTATGTTCGCCCGGCCTTAGCGGCAGATTAATATCTCGCTTCTGACAAACTGTCTTCTGGCTCCTGTTCCGTAGTCAACACCTATGTTGACTACGGCTCCAAGCCGGTGCATGCTGTGAAAGTCACGAGAACAGAGTGAGTTGGTCGCGAGAACCTTCGTAAAACGCGACGGTTTTTTCAACCACACTTTGTCCTTACGCAATTAACAAGCGAGGGACGCAAATGGCGAATAGCGGGATGTCAGAAATCGAGGAAGTGGTAGAGCAGCGCGCTATTGAGCGCGTCATTCATGACTATTCCTATTATTTAGATATGAACCAGCCCGACAATTTGGCAGCGCTTTTTGTGGACGATTGTGAAGTTAGTTACGCGCCGAAATTTGGCGCCAAGGGAATGGAAGAATACAAAAAGACGCTCGAAGGTATCGGAACCTTTTTCTCCGCCACGAGCCACCATAACTCCGGCATTGTTATCGACTTTGTCAGTCCGGCCGAGGCCGACATTCGCACGATTGTCATGGCGATCCATCGCTACACGAAAGAGCGCCCCGACGGAATCTTGTACGGTCAGTATTTCGACAAGATGGTGAAAGTAGACGACCAATGGAAGTTCAAACGGCGTGAGCTCAGAACAACGCTGACAACGGATTATCACGTCAAGGCGGCGAACCCGATAGGCCGAGCAGATTGACTCAAGCAGCCTTTGATAGCGAAACGGTCCGAATCGAGCATGGCGATTCGATAAGCTGGTTGATTCTCAATCGCCCTGATCAGGCGAATGCTTTTAACGGCGAAATGCTCGACGCCCTGTCGGATGCGTTCGAATATTTGAAACACGCAGGCGCGTCCGTCATCGGCCTGCGCGGCGAGGGCAAAGGGTTCTGTGGCGGGATGGACCTAACGCAGTATGGCGCCGCAGGCGAGGCGAATCCGGTCGATGACGCTGACCGGCTAAACGCCAATCTTCGGCGATGGATTGCCATTTGGGAACATCCAAAACCTGTCATAGCCGCCATACACGGTTACTGCATGGGCGTTGGCGCCCAGCTTCCCGTATTCACCGACCTTACGATCGTCGCGGACGACGCAAAAATCGGCGAACCCAAGATTCCGCTCGGCGGCGGCTACATCGCACCGGCCTGGGTGTCCCTCGTTGGTCACAAACGAGCCAAGGAATTTGCATTTATTCCTGGCAACTGGATTGACGGCCGGACGGCTGTCGAATGGGGTTGGGCAAATCATTCCGTACCCGCTGGCAACCTAATTGCCGCCGTCGAAGACCTTGCTGTGGGTATCGCCAAAACCCCTGCCGAGATTTTGGCGGCGAAGAAGCGTTCCATTAATCGAGCCGCAGAGGCGGCCGGCTTTCGCGAGGCGCTTTCCGGCACGGCCGAAATTGATGCGCTGCTTCATCTCGCGCCTTCGGTTCTGGACATTCGAAAAAGAATGAAGGCCGAAGGCATGAAATCAGTCATCGGTGAGTTCGCTGGCGACACATCAATCGAGATTATTCGGAAACACGAGGAGTAGGCAGTGAGCGATATTGAATTCAGCATCAAAGGAAACGTGGCCTACGTGCGTCTGAATCGTCCGAAATCGTTAAATGCTATTACCGATGAAATGGACAACCTGCTTTTGGACGCCTGGACGGAAATCAATGATAACCCCGACATCTGGTGCGCAATCCTGTCGGCGGAAGGAGAAAAAGCTTTTTGCGTTGGCGCTGACATCAGCGCCGGCACAGAGCGCTCCTCGCGCATGGCGTTGGGCGGCGGCATCACGGGTATTGGCGGACCGCTTGTAACGCTCAAAAAGCCGATGGTCGCCGCTGTTCAGGGATACTGCCTCGGTGGCGGTTTCGAGCTGGCGTTGTGCGCGGACATCATTGTCGCGGCGGAAAACGCGCAATTTGGCCTTCCCGAGACCAAGGCGGGGATCATCGGAGAATGCGGCGTTGTCCACAGAGCGATACGACAATTGCCATATCGCGTGGCGCTGCAAATGATTCTGACCGGCGAACGGCTCCCTGCAGCGAAGCTAAATCAATACGGCGCGATCAACGACGTCGTTCCGTTTGACGATTTGATCGCGACAGCAATTGAGTGGGCCGGTCGCCTCAACGCCGCGGCTCCGCTGGCGGTTCAGGCTGCCAAAAACGCGGCGTTATCGCGTCTGGGAAGCCCGCTTGAAGAGGCGCTTTCGACCCGCTTCGAGCTGATCGAAAATTTCGCCTACAGCGCAGATCGGAAAGAGGGCCGGGCCGCATTTGCAGAGAAGCGCAAGCCTGTTTGGTCCGGACAGTGAATGTAGTGACGTTTTCGCAAACACAAACTGTTTATGTCTGTTGAAACGGAGAGTGTCGAATGTCGACGGCGGCGCCCATCATCATTGGCGATGAGATCCTGGCTGGCGAGATTGTCGATTGCATGGCGCGCGCCCATTAACGGCCACAGTTCAACGAGCTCTTGTAGATGTTTGGCCGAGGCTCATGCTGAACAGGAGTCAAACAACGACGAGTTCGAGACACAAACATCGCAGGGTCGCGCCGCATGTCTTGACCAAAGTTGCTGACGATGCACACGCCAAGCGAACCGCTTTGAAAAAAAGAAGTTGTGAAAGGAAATTACCATGAGCATGCAGTGCGGAATTTTCATGACGCCGTACAATCCTCCCAACAGGACACCTCGCCAAGTTTTTGACTGGGCCGTTGATATAGCCAGGATTGCAGATGAGGCGGGTTACACCGATTATATGATTGGCGAGCACTACACATTGGCGTGGGAAAACATTCCAATGCCGGAAGCCGTTATTGCCGGCTCTGCTCATTGTACGAAGAATATTCGCTTCGCACCGATGGCGCACCTCTTGCCCTATCACGACCCCGCGACGCTCGCTATACGCATCGGCTGGCTTTCTCAGGTTATGGAAGGGCGTTATTTTCTCGGCGTTGCTCCTGGCGGCCACCACACGGACGCCATACTTCATGGGTTTGAAAACATAATGGAGCTGCCAGAACGCCAGCTCGAAGCCTTAAGGCTTATGGAGAAGGTCTGGGAGCGGCAGGAATTCGTCGAAAAAGGCAAATTTTACCAAGCCGGATTTCCCGGGAATAACACCATGCCCGAATATTATGTGGATATCGCCAACAATAACCCATATGGCGGCCGCGACAAACTGGAAGTCGCCGTGACCGGTCTTTCAATGAAGTCCAAGTCCATGGTTTTCGCGGGCGAACGCGACTACAGCCCCATTTCATTTTTCGGCGGAACGCCGCAAATGAAAGCGCATTGGGAGCAATGGGCCGAGGCGAACGAGAAGGCGGGTTTTACACCCGACCGCCGCCGTTATCGCGTATGCCGTGACGTCTTCATCGCTGATACCGACGCTGAAGCCAAGAGACTGGCTCTAGCCAGCGGCATGGGGCGCACGTGGAGGGAATATCTGAAAGAGATTTATGTCAAGTTCGGGTTATTCGGCGGGATTATTGAAGACTCGGGGATAGACATAACTCCTGAAGATATCGACGACGATTTTCTTGCGGAACATGTCATTCTGTGCGGTTCGCCTGAAACCGTCATTGAAAAGCTTGAATCCCTTGCCGACAAGTGCGGTGGATGGGGGCAGATTGTGGCGAACCAGCACGACAGTTTGGACGACCCGAAGCCTTGGGAGGAGTCGCTGCGCCGTTTGGCGACCGAAGTTTGTCCGAAAGTGAAGATGCCGAACTAGAGCGGTGGGCGATTAACCTTAAACGCATCGCTTTTCGTTGATGTCGAGATGGCCCCCTCAATCCTGGCGAAGTCGTCATCCTTGACAAGCTCAACGTTCACAACAGTGGCCGGGCCGCCGACGTGCTTACCGAACGCTGCGCATGCTCGCCTAGCGAGTTTCTAATTAGGCATCTGGCCCCTTGGACAGGTGCGTATTCGCCGCCATATCGAGCGCTTGTTCGATTGCGCCTCGGCCAACGCCAAGTTTGATTGCGTTGTGCAAATGGAGTTTCAGGCCGGGAAAAAACGTATGCGCCGGCGTTGCGTCGCTCGCTATAGCGACAAGCTCTTTAGTTCGCGCTGAGACCGTTCCGCTTTTCCACGGGATCGCGCAATACATGTGAAAGGCCTTAAACTGCTCAATGGATAATCTAAGCATAGCTTCCAAGAAACCAGGAAACGCCGCCTCGAACTCCGCCCAATAAGGATCATCCCCGACAAATTTGTTCCAAAGTTCTTTCCGCTCCTCATCAAGCGGAAATTCAGAGCCCGCAGCTTCCCCCAGCGTCAACAGATCAGCGGACGCCAGCATCAAACTATGAACGCCGAGACCCGATATGAGAGAAAGTATCTCTTGGATTTGCTCTACAGTAGCGCCAGCGCTGAGAGCCGCGCGCATCGCCGCTCGCGTCCGTTCTTCGTCAAGACAGGCGACTGAGGCGCACAACCCCACTTGTACGAGGGCCTTCTCAATCGGAGCCAAACTGTCTTCATGAGCAGTTGATCCGAAAAGATCATCAAGGAGGAGATTCAATTCTACCGCTACTGGCATAGGAATTCGAATTAGGCCCGTTGTTAAATTATAAATCTTGCCCGTAACCATCACCACCGTCAACGTCTTTGTTGACGGTGGTGATGGTTACGGGCATTGTACGAACTATCGAGTCGGAAACGGGAGGAGTAATGAAAAGTCTTGAAGAACGGCTCGCGAAACTGGAGCACCGTGCCGAAATCAATGATCTTGTGGTGCGTTATTTCCTCGCCGCTGACGATGATGAGACGGACGCATTCGACGCAATTTTTTCTGCAGACGCTAGATTTTTAGTGTCTGATTTTCTGTGTGGAGACGGCCGCGAAGCGGTGAAGTCTTTTCTCGCCGACGAGCGAAAGAAAATGGGGATCACCATTCACACGCCACACTACGCCCAGATAACTTTTCGCGATGACGCAACCGCCCAAGGACTAGTGGGCGCTCATTTGGAACTCAACACCGGAGGAACGATGGTGTTCGGGGCCGTCAGATATTCCGACGACTACATTCGCCAAAATAATGGGTGGCGGATTAAAAAACGCGTTATGCGAACCGTTTATATTGCTCCATGGCAGGATGTTGGAAAGGCGTTTTCATCGACTCACCCCATTAGATGGACCGGTATGGAGCCGCAGCCTACTGAGTTTCCCAGAAAGTCTGAGCATTATTCTCCGAACAGCATGTAATTGCGTTATTTTGAAAATGTATCGCCACTTGATTCGAAAACAATTTATCCAATTGCTCCCGCCAGATAGAGTCCAGCGGCGAAAATGAAAAACGTCGCAATCAGAGTGACAAACGTATAACCTATTATGTCTTGCACTTTTAGGCCGGCAATCGCTAACAGGGGAATTGTAAAAAATGGTTGGGCCATATTGGTCCATTGATCGCCATATGCAACGGCCATTACGATCAGGGAATGATCAACACCTAATTGCGTCGCGGAATCCATAAAAATAGGACCTTGAATCGCCCATTGGCCGCCGCCGGACGGTACAAAAAAATTTACAATGCCTCCCGAAACAAATGCGTAAAGCGCAAGCGTCTGCGGAGAAGCATTTTCTGCAAACCAGTTCGACATGAGTTCCAAGAGTCCTGTTCCAGCGATTAAACCCATAATCCCGGCGTAAAATGGATATTGGATGATAAGGGCGCCAAGCGATTTTCCACCGTCCAGTGCAAGATTGATGTAATGGAACGGAGAGCGTGCAAGCGTGAGTCCTGCAGCGACAAATGTCCAGTTGACTATATCGAGAGTCAGAGTGAATCCGTTTTTTGAAAACCAGTTAATAATATAGAGCGCCAAAATGATCCCAATGGCGAGGTTCAGTCCCCGGAATCGGGAAATCTTCTGTGCGAAATTCACCGGCTCCGGGTCGCGTTTTTGGTGGGAATCGGGGAGGGTGCCGGTTTCTATTGTCCGCGCCTTTTCCCGGGAAGGTCCCATTGAAGAACAAACAAGAGTGATGACGCAAACTGAGACAAAGGCGGTCAACATGTTCCACGGCGCGAAAATAGTTTGATGAACGGAAATAACGCCAATGGTCGCTTCCAATGCATGGCCTGGCGTTGCAACAAACAATGGCGCCGATCCGGAATACCCCATGTGCCAAACAGCAAACCCTGAATAGGCGGACGCGACCAGCAGCGGGTAGTCTACCGTCAATGACCGGTCTTTCGCCTCAAGGGCGGTTTGCTTTGCGAGCGTGCCACCGGCAACAAGCCCCAACGGCCATGCAACGAGGCTTGAGAGTGCGGAAACCAGCGCCACCATGCCGTAGGCTTGCCATGGATGCTTCGGCCATTTTGCAATAAACCGAAGGCTGCGTTGCACGGGATCGGTATAAGCAACAACATGCGCGGCGATTAACGTTATGCTGATCTGGGCCGCAAACGCCATTAACCCAGGAAGGCCATCGCCCCAAGCCAGAAGCGCCGTTTCAGCTGATGCGCCGCCAAACAGCATTGCCGCCAAAAAAGCAACGATCGTCAAAATGATGGCGAATGAAAAAGGATCGGGAAAAAATTTTTCAGCAAACACCACAAAAGGGCGCGCCAGTCCATTCAACATCGCTGCAAGGCCTCATCATAGGTCTATTGCTTGGTAAAAAATATTAGCAGAAAAAGAAATCAGCGTCAGGAAATGCTGTAACGTCGGAATGTTGACGTATTGCTATCTGCGCGTAGAGCACCGCCCTATGAACTGCTTCCTAGGATGTGTTTATTCCACTAATAGTGTGCAAAAGCTAATTATGAAGCGGTCATGCCGCCGTCGATAATATGCTCAGTGCCGGTGATGAAAGAAGACTCATCGGATGCCAGGAAAACCATCAAATTCGCAACTTCCATAGGATCTGCAAGTCGCGCAAGCGGGATCATAGAAAGAGCCTCGCCACCTTCCTCGTCGGTTGCCGCCGCCATCATCGGCGTTCGAATGTAACCGGGGTGTACGGAGTTGGCGCGAATATTCTTCTTTCCATAGTCAACAGCGATTTGTTTTGTCATGCCGCGCACAGCAAATTTGCTAGCGATGTAAGCCGGGTTCGGACATCCATATATTGCCACCAAACCGGCGACGGATGAGACGTTGACGATCGATCCACCGCCTGCCTTTTCCATGGACGGAAGAACCGCCTTGATGCCGAGAAATGTTCCCAACTGATTGATTGCGCACACGTTCAGGAAATCTTCGTCGCTCATTTCGTGCGTGGCGACGATCGGACCAATAATGCCAGCATTGTTAATCAGCACATTCACGGTTCCAAATTTGGCTTCTCCGACATTCAGCACATTTTTCCAATCCGCCGGCTTCGCAACGTCATGCTTGACGAAAAGGGCATTATCTCCGAGCGCTTCGGCCAAATCGCCGCCGCCGCCTTCGTTGATGTCCGTAAGGATCACCTTTGCGCCTTCTTCTACAAACTTTTCGGCATGGGCTTTTCCCATCCCCTGTGCGGCGCCTGTGATGATTGCTGTTTTTCCGGACAACCTGCCCATTTGTTTCCTCCACGATTGACAATGGTATTAACACCATAATAAGTGTGAATATGAAAAAAACAAGCATTTGTTTTTAAGATTGTCGAGATGCGGCAAACCCCTTCTTGGCCGATCGAAGTACGATGACTATCGAATTTCCGCGATTTACCCAACGCTGCGCAGTCTGGTGTGGCTCTATCGCCAATGCGCCATTGGCATTCCCGCCACCGGAGACTGCAGCACTTGAACCGCTTGATTGCCCAGGCCGCCCAAATACAGCGTCTTTAAATCCGGCCCTCCGAATGCAATGCTGGAAAGGTTAGACACGAACGATCCGCGGCTTTCCGAGATTTGATTCCATGTCAGCCGGCCCTTGGCATAGGCGGAAGCAATTGCGTCCAAATCGCTTCGGTCAACGTCTTCAAAAAGAACAGTCCATGTCAGATCCGGGGCTACGCGAATAAGGCGATTTGAAATGACGCAGGCTATCCATAGCGCGCCCTCCGCATCGAAAGCCATGCCATCAGGGTAGGTATCCTCAGGATAGGTAATCTTTACGGGATCGTGCAACGCGCCATCTGCGGCAAGTTCATAACGTGTGGTTCTGCAGGCAAAGGTTTCATTGACAAAAAGATGTTTGCCATTGGGGGAAACACGCAGTTCATTCGTCCAGTTTAACCCGTCCGCTGCAACGCTGACGGCGCCGTCTTTCACCAACAGAATCTGGCCGGAATCCTCCTCAGCGGTAAAATGCTCATGCTTGCGCCCTGTCGAACTGATTGTAATCCATACCCGGTCGCCGTCGACGAATACAAAATTTGTCGGAGGTATTGGACGGCCATCGACCTCGGTTGCAAAGGGGTGGACGCCGCCTTGCTTGCCAACGCGCCATACGCCGCCCTTTCTGGTCAAATTGGTAAATAAGAAATCGTTATCCGGCGTCAGCGCGATGCCGTTTGGCCGGAAGCCTTGTTCAATAAGGTCCGCCTCAACAGCAGGCCCGGTGGCCCCATTGGGTGCGATCCGCGCGATCCCCAACGTCCAGTCACCTGTGTACAGCGATCCGTCTCGCGCTGCTATAACGCATTCCGGCCGGTTCAGGTCATTGCCGATTTGCGTGAGCTCTTTTGGATCGAACGGTTCAATCTTGGTCAGCATCTTTTGCCTCATCTAGATTGGAGCGGCCGCAAAAGCGCTGATCAAACCTGTACGATCCGAGTACGCCAGTCGCAGTCTACTGTCCATTTTCGCTGGGCAGCGTCCCAGGCGTATGTCGCAATCACAACGCCAGGTAACCGCCATCGACGGGAATTGTTACTCCCGTCACATAGGACGACATATCAGATGCGAGGAATATGGCGGGACCGGCGATCTCATGGGTCTCGCCAACGCGACCCAGCGGAAGCCTTCGCAAAAATTTTTCGCCAGCCTTGCCGGTGACTGTCATCAAGTCACTCTTGATCCGGCCGGGCGCCAGTCCATTCGCGCGACCGCCAGCTGGCCCAAGTTCGCGGGCGAAATACTGGACGAGCGAGCGGACGGCCGCTTTGCTTGCACCATAGGCGGCGCTTGATCTGGGCGCAGTGAACCCGGCGATCGATGAGACGAAGATGACGCTCGCGCCAGCATGCTTCAGTCCGGGCAACAGGGCGACCGTGATGTCCCATTGCCCGGTAAGGTTCACGTTGATGACTTGCTCCCACTTCTGCATTTGGTCGACATCGGCGGGCCGGATTCGCGGCGCGATACCCGCATTATTGACCAGAACGTCGATCTTTTCGTGTTGTTCCAGCAGGCGGCTGCCGAACACCATGACTCCTTCACGATCGCTGATGTCCAGATTTTCCGCAGCAGCTGAACCGCCGGAGGACTTGATCTGCGCAACGATCTCATCAGCTGCGTCACGATTTCTGTCGACGACCAGAACATGGGCCCCTTCGGCCGCCATCGAGGTTGCAATAGACGAACCCAAACCCCGTCCGCCGCCAGTCACCACCGCGATCTTGCCAGAAAGTCGAGTCATCGGTTCTTATCCTTCTTACTTGAATAGTTGAGAGTGCTGTTCCTTGCCGCCGGATATTGCGTTGTAGAAACTTCTGACCTTTACGCTTCTGGCGACCACCACTTTGAAAATTGACAAGGGAACGCCCGATCAAGACATGATGTATCCCTTGTAATCATGCTCGCGCACGTCGTCGCAATATTCCCTGAATCTGGGATTGCCGCCGACGAAAATGAGAACCTCGCGCTTGTCGCGACCTTCGATGTTCTTGTTAATCCCGGTAAACCAAGAGTTTGTCTGGCCGAGCAGCAGCTTGCTCATCAATTTTGAGCAATACTCCGTATAGCTCTCGGTTGCTTCGATTTCGGGTTCGATCCGCTGGATGCCGGCGCTTTTGGCGTGGGCCATCATGTCGCTGAGCCAGTCAACGGCAAGCGCCGAGCAACGCGGAATGTTACAAAATGTAGCGCCGCTCTGCGGCCCGACCAGCATGAAGAAATTAGGGAACCCCGGGCTCTGCATGCCCATATAGGTCTTGACCTCCCTGTCCCATTCTTCTTTCAGAGAAACGCCGTCCGTACCTCGAATGTCGATGCGGTTCCATGAGCCTTTGACTGCGTCAAAGCCTGTGGCGTAAATAATAACGTCCAGTTCGTGCAAGGCCTCAGACGTCTGAACGCCGTCGGGTGTAATGCGGGTGATCGGCGACTTTTTCAGGTCGACCGCAGAAACATTTTCCTGATTGTAGACTTCATAATAGTTCGTTTCGAGCGGAACCCGCCGCATACCGAAGCCATGGTCCTTTGGAGTCAATAAATCTGCCGTTACAGGATCTTTGACCCGCTCGCGGATCTTTTGCGCAACAAACGCCGAAACATATTTGTTTGCTTCGGGGTCGGCGAGGGCGTCCTGGTATACGCCGAGCCAAAGCGAGAAGCCCGGACCTTTATAAAGTTCTTCAAGCTTGGCGTCACGCTCCTCTTTAGGAACATCGAACAGGTTTTCCGGCAAGAATTCGTGGGGAAATCCGGCGATAGATGCATCGCATTTCGCGGTAAATTCGTTGTAATGCGATTTGATGTAATCCATGCGCTCCTGAGTCATGGGTCCGTTGCCCAGTGGCGTGCACCAATTCGGCTCGAGCACGAACACGGTCAGGTCTTTGGCGACTTTCGCCATTTCTTGAATCACTTGCACGCCGGTCGACCCAGTGCCGATCACGCCGACGCGTTTGTTGGAAAAATCCAGATTGGCCGGTCCAAACCCATTGGGGTCGCGTGGCCAAGCGGCCGTATGGTAGCTCTCGCCCTTGAATGTATTGATGCCCGGAATTCTCGGCATTTGCGGCGCTGACAGCGGTCCCAGCGCAGAGAATACAAAGCGCGCTGTTAGCGGCGCACGATCAGGCTGCTGGAATTCCAGCGTCCAGACGTTCGACTCATCATCAAAGACAGCCTTTTTGACCCTGGCGTTGAAAATGAAATCCTTTCGAATGTCCATGATCTCGGCAGCCCGATGGATGTAACTCAAAACTTCGGGCTGAGCGGCAAAACGCTCCGACCAGTTCCACTCCTGCATGAGCTGTTCATTCCAGAAGTAGCCGTAGACTTCGCTTTCGGAATCGATTCGACATCCCGGATAGCGGTTGTGATGCCAGACACCGCCTATGTCTTCCGCCCCCTCGACCCCGAGAACCCGATAACCCATCTCGCGCAGCCGATAGGCCTGATAAAGGCCTGTGAGCCCCGCCCCGATAACTACAGCGTCGAAATCTACTTCCGTTGTCATTTCAACTTTCCACCTTTTGGCTCGGCGCTGGCGATCGCTGTCAATCAAAACAATAGAGCATGGCGTAGCGTGCTGCCGTTATTTCCGGATTGCCAAGCCTTTGTCATAACCACATTATGCAGCATTTCTGTTTTTCGGCCGCACTCGGCGATGTCACCCATCGAACGATTGGAACGCATGTCAAAACAACAACCCCTGAGGGCTCGATAGCCGTAAGCCGCAACTACTCCTCACATTTCTACGGGACAGAATTTAAAAAAACAAGTGTTTGTTTTATGGCAAAAAGGCGGATATGGCAGGTCTGCGTCACTGATAGCCTCACGCCAATCACATTCGTGAATAGGAATCGTCGCCCGGAGAGAGAATGTATGAATTCTTGAATGGCTGATGTGCTTATATTCCTTGACCAAAAAGCTCATGCATGCCAAAAAACAAATGCTTGTTTTTTACGGGACAGCGACGGGAGGAATTTCCAATGTCTGACAACGAATCGAAAAAACCAATTGATCCCGAAACTACACCGGAGGCGCTTGTAGAGCGCTTTGGTCGCGATCTCGTCAGGGATTTCGATTTGGACGATCCGGTGCTTAACGACCGTTTCGATGAAGTTTTGAATTTTATGGTCAGGAAATGTCCGGTCGTTCATTCGAAGGTTGGCAGGGGTTACTACTTGATCAACACGCAGGACGACGTCCGCGCCGCAGCGCAAAACTGGAAAACGTTTAGTAGCGCACAGGGCTATATGCCAAATCGCCCTGAAGGACTTCCCTATCTGATGCCGGAAGAATCCGACCCGCCTATACATACGCGCTGGCGACGTGTCTTAAATCCGCACCTTAGTCCAAAAGTAAGCCTCACCTACGAGCAGCCAATTCGCAAGGATGCGAATGACCTCATCGATCGATTTTATGACCGAGGCGAGTGTGAATTTATTAGCGAGTTCGGCGCGCTACTTCCAGGCTGGGCGTTTTTCAAGAATGTCCTTGGGCTTCCAGTCGATGATCTCGCAATGTTGGTGAATGGCGTAGAAGAAGGTACTTTTGCGCCAGATCTTGATGAGCGCGCAAGGCACTTTGGCGAAGTTTTCAAGTATCTTGAGGATCATTTGAAATGGCGATCCACACAACCTTCACGTGGCGATCTCATCGATACTATTTTAACCGGCGTTACTTATGAAGATGGAACAGAAGCGCCCTGGGAACACAAAGTCAGTATCCTTGTTGACCTAACATTTGGCGGCATCGCCACGACAACTTTTGTTATGGGATCAGCCATTCATCATCTTGCAAACAATCCGGATCAGCGAAAGCTTTTGGTTGAAAACCCGTCCCTAATTGAAAATGCTATAGAAG
Organism: uncultured Alphaproteobacteria bacterium; assembly: GCA_942492295.1. Taxonomy (GTDB): domain Bacteria; phylum Pseudomonadota; class Alphaproteobacteria; order Caulobacterales; family Parvularculaceae; genus Hyphococcus. The sequence continues at coordinate 589,275 of CALODW010000008.1, read as the reverse complement.
AGTACGCGCGGTTCTTTCCACCGGTTGTGGCTCTGGGACGCACCGCAACGCGTGATGTAGAAGTCTCAGGCACGCCAATCAAAGAGGGCGAATTCGTGATGTTGACGTACGCCTGTGCTTCACGCGATCCGCGCCATATGAATGAACCGGACAAGATCGATGTGCGCCGAGAAGGTATCCCGCATTCTACATTTGGAGTCGGCCCACACCGTTGCATCGGCTCAAACCTCGCACGGGTTGAATTGAGCGTGACGCTCGAAGAGTGGCTCAAGCGCATACCTGATTTTCGGGTGAAGGAAGGAACGACGCCGACGTTTGTTACAGGTTATCTTCGCTCAATGCGCACCCTGCATCTCGAGTGGTAATCGACGTATGAGCACTTTGGCCCCAAAATTTGAAGACTATAAAAGCGTCTATCGCAACGTAGCGCTGGAGCGTGATAGCGATGGAATACTCTTGATGCGTTTCCATACCGACGACGGACATTTTATATGGAGCGAGGAAAGCCACGAAGAGCTTGGCCATTGCTTCGCAAATGTTGGCGCAGACCGAAGCAATCGCGTCATTATCATGACAGCAACCGGAAATGTTTGGTGTGAAGAAATCGACTTCGCAAGCTTCAAGCTTAACAATCCCTCGGAATGGGATCACACGTTTTATGATGGGCGGAAGCTATTAAACAATCTGCTTGATATTGAAGTGCCGGTGATAAGCGCCGTAAACGGACCCGCCCGTATTCACCCGGAAATCCCCGTACTTAGCGATGTAGTGCTTGCATCTGAAACGGCGCTTTTCCAGGACGCACCGCATTTCGTTGGGGGAATTGTGCCTGGTGATGGCGCACACGTTGTGTGGTCCGACCTTCTGGGCCCAAATCGTGGACGCTATTTTTTGCTGATGGGACAGGAAATTGATGCGAGCACTGCGCTTGATTATGGCATCGCTGGTGAAGTTCTGCCTAAGGACGTCCTCCTTGACCGGGCGTTTGAAATTGCGCGGACTTTTGCCGGCAAGACAGATCTGGCGCTTCGCTATTCCCGCGTGGCGCTCACGCACCGTATGAAGCGTGTGATGGATGAGGGGCTCAGTCTGGGACTTGGGCTGGAAGCTTTGGCCGCAATTGACCTGCTTTCGAAAAGCAAGTGAATGACACGCATAATAATCGGAGGTGACGAAATGAAGGTACTAATTGACGAGGTAAAATGCACTGGCCATGGCCGTTGTGCGAAATTCGCTCCAAACGTTTACAAACTCAACGACGAAGATGGTTATAATGCGGATAGAGGAAATACGATTGACGTACCTACCGAAGAAGAAAAAAGCGCTTTGCTTGGTATGAAGAGTTGTCCAGAGCATGCAATAACGCCGGTTAAGGAGTAACAGCAAGGTTCGGCGAAGAGCCTGCAATTCCTTGCGCGATCCCTGGTAATTGCTGTTGCTAGAAGTGCGCGCCGAATTTGTCTTGTTTATAAAGCAATAACGAATTTGTTGGTGCGACTGAAGAAAAGCTGCTGAGCGCGGCATGCGCTCATGTCCGGAATGCGCTCGCGCGACGACCGATGCTGAATAGGACGCAGACTTTTAACAGATCTCAAAGTGTTCCATATTAGAGGGACCGGCGAAATAAGGCCCAACGGCTTTCTTGAATTCGTCAAACACAGGCGTCTTAGTCAGTGCAATATGCGCATCGACCGAGTCCCAGAGTAGTACAAGAATAAACTTGTCAGGATTTTCAACGCCGCGTCCGAATTCAACGCGATGGCAACCGTCCGCCGCCTCTAGTATTTTTCGCGCGCGCTTCATGGTTTCGATAAATGCGCCTTCCTCGCCGGGCTTTACCGGGAACTCAGCGCGTTCAATGATCATTTTTGCTTCTCCTGTTTAGTGACCCTTTGAACAATTGCGTCACGCAGCATGACTTTTTGAGGCCGGCCTGTAGGCGTCAACGGAATCTCATCCGCCTCGAGGAAGACAACATGTTTCGGTACTTTAAACCGGGCCAGGTATTTCTGGGCATGATTTATTAAATCGCCGGCAACCGGCTTTTCTGTTCCCGACGCAACGATGCAGAGGCAACCGACTTCGCCCATTTTCTGATCGGGAATCCCGATGATTAAAGCTTGGGAAACGCCTGGATAATTGTCGTAGATCTCTTCGACCTCGCGCGGCATAACCATTTCGCCGCCGCAGCGATAGGACTCCTTAATGCGTCCCTCGAGCCTGAGATAACCGTCGGCGCTGATCGTGCCGATGTCGCCGGTATGCAGCCAACCATCTGCGGTGAATGCTTTTTCTGTTTCCTCTGGTTTGTTGTAATATCCCTTTGTCACAATTGGGCCGCGCGCAACGAGTTCGCCCGATGCGCCGGCAGGCAAATCGGCGCCGGATTGCGGGTCAATCGCCTTGTAAACTGCTGTCGCGCCACTCAATGCCGGCTCGCCGGCAACGCCCGCCGGTTTGATGCGCCCGTTAGACGTCAAAAGCATATTCTTGTCGTCTTCCGGCAATGTGCATGTGGTCGACGCCGTGGTCTCGGTCATGCCATAGGCGGTCAAAATTTCCTTCGCGCCGAGATGATCGCGAATTTCATCCCAGATTGTCTCCGGATTGACTCCGCCGCTGTTGAACATGGCGACGAAATTCCTTGCGTCAAAGCCTCGTGTCTTTGCTAGCTCAATAAGTTGCGTGGTCATCACCGGTACGCAAACCATTTCAGATGCATGGTGACGTTCCGCCGATTTCAACGTCTCTTCCGGATCGAACACAGCGTGGGGAATGATCGCACCGCCGACAAAAATGGTTGCAATCATGCATTCGACATAGCCGAACACATGATACATCGGAAGGGCAAACAAAATTCGCCGGCCATCCTCAAACGCTCGCGTTAAAGCCGAAGCATATGCGGCGCGTAAAACCATGTCATGGGTAAGCATGACCCCTTTGGGTCTGCCTGTAGTCCCGGAGGTGTAAATGATATCACTGAGCGCGTCCGCTGCCGCAGAATCTTCGCGGCGAACTAATTCTTGATCACTCGTTTGCGTCGCCTGTTTTTCTAACCAGCCAAGATCATGAAGGCTTGTGTCGCCGTTTGGTTTGTCCTTTCTGACAATGACTTTGCGAAGCTGGCCAATGCTGGGCGCATCATTGCGCCATCCGGACGCGATCTCATCAAGGTCGCTTATATAATCATGCCCGCGGAAGGTATCCATCGTAATGAGCATGTTTGCATCAGACTGGCGCAATACATAATCGAGTTCTTTCGCACGAAGAAGAAAGTTTATCGGTATGCAAATGGCGCCGGCGCGAGCGATTGCGAATTTGAGCGCTACGAATTCGGGGTAATTCGCCATTTCCAGCGCCACATGTTCGCCCGGTTGCAGTCCGATGGCGATTAAGCCCGAAGCCAATCTCTTCGACCATTCGTCGATATCGCGATAGGTGTAATTCCGGAGTTGCGTGATAACGAACGGGCGTTGCGCAAAATTCTTTTGCGCGTGGGCCAAATGGGCGTAAATACTAGTGATATTCCATTGAGGGACAGCCTGCGCAATGAGGGCGCGGCGCGCCGCCGGGGGCTTGATCATCATATCCTCAGCTTGACTTGCCATCAATGCGAGCCTAACAAACGATTGTTAGTTTTGCTACCCAAAATCGTGAATCAGCGCCAAATGCGCTGGCCGTATGAACGCGCCGAGAGACTGTAAAATGGATTTCGATTTTTCAGACGAACAGGAAATGTGGGCGAATACCGTTCACGGGTTCATGGACAAAGAGGTTGGCCGTGAATATACGCGGGAACACGACCAATCGCGCGAATTTCCTGAAGAGATTTACAGGAAAATGGCGGAATTGGGCTGGCTTGGCCTTTTGGTGCCGGAAGACGATGGTGGCGCAGACGCTGACGCCATCATGTTTGCGATTTTCTGTGAAGCCATCGGAAAATACAGCCTCGACACAGCGGCTTGCATTATGACGTCGATGTTTACAGCCGGAAATATTTGCCGTCATGGAACGCCTGAGCAAAAAGCCCGCTACCTGGCTCCCTTCATGCGCGGCGAAGCCAAGTTTGCAATTTCAATCAGTGAACCGCAATCCGGCTCCGATGCTGCAGGTGCAAAATCTACGGCTCGACTGGATGGCGATGATTGGGTCCTGAACGGCAATAAAGTCTGGTGTTCCGGCGCGCATCTGCCGGATACGACGATCGCGGTGCTCGCCCGCACAAGCGATGAGCGATATGACGGCTTCAGCATCTTTCTCGTTCCGAATACAACAAACGGTCTCATTTTAAAAAAGATGGATACGATTGTCCGCAAGAGTCTTGGCACAACTGAATTCTTTATGGACGAAATGCGGCTTCCCAAGGACGCATTACTAGGGGAGGTCGGCAAGGGTTGGTACATAATTGGTGAGCATCTTGATTTTGAACGACTGAGCATCGCAGCATCGCAAGTTGGAAGTGCGCGCGTCGCACTGGATGATACGGTGCGTTACACGGGCGACCGTTTTGCGTTCGGTAAGAAGCTTTCGTCATTTCAGGTGCTGAAACATAGAATGGCTGAAGATGAGGCGCGGCTCGCTGCGGCGCGACTCCTTGTATATTCCGCCGCGTCAAAGCTCTCAAAAGGGCAGCCAGCATCTGCGGAAGTCGCCAAAGCCAAGCTTATCTCCTCGCAAACCCTGTTTGATATTACATTCAATGGAATGCAGGCGCTTGGCGGATACGCGCAATTACCGGAATATGATATGGAGCGGTACTTTCGCGAAGCAAAACATGGCATGGTCGGCGGGGGAACGAACGAAATTCTTAGAAGCATCATAGCAAAACACATGGGAGTCTAATCGTATTTGTTGTGTAGGCGTGTAAGCGAGGATTTACGTAGGCAATCATGAGCGCGACAGAACCAGTATCAAAACCGCTTGATCAAATTCGAGACACTGCAATGCGGTTGTTTGGGCAGCAGGGGTATTCCGGCACTTCAATGCGCGACATCGCCAACGGTGTTGGCATGCTTCCCGGAAGTCTCTACGCCCACATAAAGGGGAAAGAGCTACTTCTGTTAGAAATTGTCGATGACGGAATTGGCCGCTTTCTCAATGCGGTTGAGCCAATCGTTGCAAAGAAAATGTCTGCTGACGATAGGTTGCGCGAGGCAATCAAGGCGCATGTCGCGGTGGTCGCCGAAAGCCCCGAACGATCACTCGTCGTGTTTCACCAGTGGCGATTCCTCGGCCCTAAAAACATGAAGGCGGCGGTCTCAAAACGGCGTCGTTATGAGGAATGTTTTTCCAAGATGATCAGCGACGGCCAGAATTCGCGCATATTTGAAAAAAAACTCCCTCTAAAGATCACCGTCCTGTCAGTCCTGGGTTCGCTCAACTGGACGCCCGAATGGTATTCGCCAGACGGAAAGCTAAATCCAGATCAAATCGGTGAGATCTTGGCTGATATTTTGATGAACGGTTTATACAAGGGATAACGGAGCGTGCGAAGTCTGGCCGGGCGTCTAAAACCTGTTGACGCTGCGCATTGACCAAGCTACAAAACAAATGATTGTTTGTTTTACCGGAAACCTTGCGCAATGAAAGTTTGCAAAGACCCCGAAGAAAAATCGTTTGAGGACTTTTCAGTAGGCGACACGGTGGAAACCCGCGGCCGCACTATAGATATCGGCGATATTACGAATTTTGCCGGTTTAACCGGCGACCATTACCCGCTTCATACGGACGCCGAGCATATGCGCGGAACGAAATTCGGCCAGCGTATCGCCCATGGTCCTTTGACATTTTCGATCGCCGTCGGGCTCGTTGGCTTAAGCGGTTTTTATGGTGATGCGATCGCCGCGCTTATCGAAATAGTTTCATTAAAGGCTACAAGGCCGGTCGTGAGCGGCGATACGCTTCGCGTTGTCGGCACAGTTTTCCAGGCCGATGCAACGGGACCTAAATACGGAACGCTCGGCGTTGAATACTCTGTTCTAAACCAGCGCGACGAGGAGGTCATGAACTTCAAACAAGTCATGCTGGCCAAGCGAAAAAATTTGGAGAATTAGGAAATGGCGGAGAACTGGAAACTCAACGTCGATGCTTCATCGCCGAATGATCCGGTGTTTGTTGGCGTTGGCGAGATTCCTTCTGGTCGATATCCGGAGCGAAGTTTTATAGGCGATTTAACAAAAGTCGCTCTCCTGGCGCTTGCTGACTGCGAAATGAAACCGTCAGATGTAGATACCATACTTTTAATTCCCAACCTGCACAGTTTCGACGATCAGGCTGATCTCATTTTTTCACGCATGGTGGAAGAGCTGGGAATCCACGGGCAGGCGAAGTCCAGCATGATGGTGCATTCTGGCGGATCGACGTCCGACAATGCCGCGCGCGCTGCGGCTGGACTGATCACAGCAGGCCACGCGAACACTGTGCTGGTCCTTCAGTGCGAGCGCTGGGGTTCGGCCGACTTAATGGAAATGGTGACGATGCTGAGTAAGAACGGCATCCCCGGAGAATGGGAATTGCCGACTGGAATCCAGTTCAATGCAATCGGTGCGCTTATCACCCGTCGCTATATGCACGATTCCAATTCGACGGCTGAAGAGATGGCGTCGGTTTGCGTAACGCTCCGCAATTGGGCCAACCGCAATCCAAACGCCATGTACAAGGATAAACCACTAACGGTCGATCAGGTTGTTAATTCGAAAATGGTGGCCGACCCGCTGCACGCGATGGAATGTCCCATGCTGGCCGATGGCGCGGTCGCTTTTGTCATGACGAATGCTGAAAACGCGAAGCGCCGCGGCCTTTCTGAAACGGTGCGGATTGCCGGCTCGGGGGGGTGCGTCAGTCACTATTGTATCGGTCAGGAACCCAATCTTTCAGTGCTGGGCTGGCCGACCGCCGCTGAACGCGCTTGGAATCAATCTGGCTGGGGTGTGGAGGACGCAGATTTTGCGGAGATCTATGACAGCTATGCGGCGGTGACGACAATCGCTCTCGAAGGTCTTGGTATTGCAGAAAAAGGCGAGGGTGCGCGCTGGTTCGCCGCCGGCCATGGCGATCCCGGCGGAAAGTTTCCAATCAATACGAATGGCGGGCTTCTTTCGGCCGGGCACACAGGCGTAGGGGGCGGTACGGCATTGCTGGTTGAGGGCGTGCGCCAATTGCTCGGCCGCGCCGGATCGAAGCGCCAGCTCGAAAAAGCGCGCCGCGTGGTTATTGGCGGATCGGGCGGCAGCTATATGGACGCACAGGTCTTGTTGCTAGAACGGACGGGAGCTTGAACATGACGCTGCCAAAAATTGTTTCTGAATTTCGGCGCGGGCTCGAAAATGGTGAGCTGCTCATTCAGCAATGCGCGGATTGTGATGCTGTAAACATGTATCCCCGATACGCTTGCCCCGCCTGTCAGTCCGAAAAACTGACGTGGAAGAATGCAAAAGGAACAGGCGTTCTGCACAGCTACTGTGTGCTACGCGCGGGGGCTCCAGAAGGGTTTGAGAGCGATCTGCCTTATGCGCTCGGCGTTATCAAGCTTGATGAAGGCGTGCAGATGCTCGCCCGACTCGCGCCCGAAGACGATGGCGACTGGTCAAACTATAAATGTGACGACAAAGTTGAATTTACCGCCACGCCGCCGACAGAAGTTGGCCGCCGTCCTTGCGCGACTTTTCGGCGAGTGGGGGCCTGAACCCATGGTGGGGAACAGCTTTGCATTTCTGGAGAAGGCGGCGCGGCAATGGCCTTCAAACCTCGCCCAGAAGCAAGGCGATATTGAGTATTCTTATCGGGAGTTTCATGAACGCGCGCTGGCATTAGGCGGCAACTTGTTGGCCCTGGGGCTAAAGCCTGGTGATCGCGTGGCCTTCTGTCTTGCGAACAGTCCGCATATTCTTGAAACAGTTTTCGGCTGTTTCGCTGCTGGTCTCATAGTCGTTCCCGTCAATGCGCGTCTGCACGCCAAGGAAATTGCCTATATTTGCAACGACTCAGGCGCAAAAGCGCTGATTCACGGCCCGGAGTTCGCCGAAGATCTGAGCAAGATCAAAGGCGAATTTGAGACAATTGAATTTCGTATTTGTACTGAGCAAGGTCACGAAGCGCCGAGTTACGACGATCTTCTTATCGCGGAGAATGCGCTGGTAACAGCGATGGATGCTCGCCCCGAAGATCCATGCTGGCTATTTTATACTTCCGGCACGACCGGAAAACCAAAAGGCGCGATTTGGAACCACCGCATAGTGCGCGTCGTGATCATGAATTATTTGGCGGATGTTTACAATATTCAGCCGGGCGAGGTGTTGCTACATGTGGCGCCGATGTCCCACGGCAGCGGCATCGTTGCGCTTCCAGCTGTGGCGCGCGGCGCAACAAACGCCATCTCGTCGTCGGCGAGTTTCGATCCCGACTCGATGTTGAAAACAGTTGCAGAGTTGGGCGTTTCGCATATCGCCTTTATGGCGCCGACGCAGATTATCAAGATGATGGAAGACTGCGACCCGACGAATTACGACCTTCGCTCTTTGAAAGCTATTTGTTATGGCGGGGCGCCAATCTATGTCGAACACCTGAAAAAAGCGATACGGATGTTTGGTCCGGTGTTCGCGCAGATTTACGGACAGGGCGAGGCGCCAATCACCATTACAGGACTGAACGCCGCCGACCATCTTAAATTACTCGAAGCAAACGACGAACGCATTGGTTCCGCCGGACAAGTGCGCACTGACGTAGAAGCCGTTTGCGTCGATGCGAATGACCAGCCATTGCCGCCGGGAAAGCCGGGCGAGGTTGTTGCGCGAGGCGACGTTGTGATGCCGGGCTATTGGAACAATGATGAGGCCACCGCGGAAACGCTTCGCGGCGGCTGGCTGCATACGGGCGATATTGGATACTTCGACGAAAACAATTTCCTGTTTTTGCTTGATCGGTCTAAAGATATGATCATCAGCGGCGGGAACAACATTTACCCTCGAGAAGTTGAAGAAATAATCATTCAACATCCTGCGGTCGCCAATGTCGTCGTAGTTGGCGTGCCTCACGAATATTGGGGCGAAGCGGTGCACGCTGTGATCGTCCGGGAATCAGGGGCGAGCATTGGTCAAGAGGATGTAATTAAATACTGCGGCGAAAATATCGCCGGTTATAAAAAGCCCAAGAGTGTTGAATTCGTTGATGAATTGCCAGTGAGCGGCTACGGCAAAATTCTTCGCCGGGAAGTGCGCGATTGGTACTGGGGTGATCAGCAAACACGGATTGGCGGCGGCCAGGCAGGAACGCGCTCAAAGGAGGAAGCATGAGCGGGGCTGTCATCGGCGGCGTCGGGATGACGCCCTTCGGCAAACAGATCGGTCGCGGTTTGAGATCGCTCTCGACGATTGCGATCGATGAGGCGTTGGCTGACGCCAACATCTCTCCCAGCGCAGTTCAACGCATATTCTTTGGCAACGCTGTCGCAGGCATCGTAACGCAACAGGAAATGATCCGCGGCCAAGTGGCGCTTCGACGTCATGATTTGGCTCATGCTGACGTAATCAATATCGAGAACGCCTGCGCCTCCGGCGCCTCGGCGTTTCAATTGGCATTTGAGCTTGTCAACAGCGGCGCTTATGAAGTTGTCCTGGCGGTGGGTGCTGAGCAGCTAAATCATCAAGAGCGCTGGCGGCCTTTCAACGCCCTCCGAGGCTCGACAGATATCGAAGATATTGGCGAGGCAGTATCCGGTGCGATGAGCGCCAACTCTGTTTTGATGGACTTTTACGCAGGTGTCGCTAGCAAATACCTTGATGGAACGGATGCAACAGTCGAAGATTTTGCACGTGTCGCTGTCAAAAATCGCGCAAATGCTTCACTCAATCCGCTCGCCCACTTGAAAGACCCGCAAACTGTCGATGAGGTGTTGAACGCGCGCATGATCGTCTCTCCGCTGACTTTGCCAATGTGTTCGCCGACGACAGACGGCGCAGCGGCTGTTCTCGTTTGCTCACGGGATTTCGCGAAAAAACATGATGCTGATTTTATCGAAATCTTATCTTCCAAAATTGCGTCAGGCGCTGCGGGAGATCCGGTCGGAGATGCTGCACGCAAGGCGTATGAGGCATCCGGATTAGGGCCAGGAGATCTGAACATATTCGAACTTCATGATGCCGCAGCACCAGCCGAGTTGATACAATATGAAGAAATCGGATTGGTGCCCGCCGGGGAAGCCGCCAGTCTCATTCGGTCCGGAGCGACGGCGGCTGGTGGCGCGTCTCCGGTCAATATGAGCGGTGGGTTACTAAGTCGGGGTCACCCCCTTGGTGCAACCGGTTGCGCACAGATTGTTGAATTAGTCACGCAGTTGCGCGGACGCGCCGGCAAACGGCAAGTTGAAAACGTTCGAAGCGGCATGGCGGTCAACGGGGGTGGCTGGCTGGACGGCACCTATGCGTTGGCGGTTGCGACAATCCTGCAATAGTTTATCTAAAATGAAGAAATGACCTACGACACAATCATTCTAGATAGGCCCGCCGATGGTGTTGCGCTCCTGACGCTGAATCGGCCGGACCGCGGCAATGGCGTAGTACCAGAGCTTGCGCGAGACATGATTGCCGCTTTGGAATCACTAGAAGCAGACAAAACGGCGCGCGTGCTCGTGATGACGGGCGCAGGAAAGCAGTTTTGCGCCGGCGCCGATCTTGTCGAGTTCAAAAAGTATCTCCGTGATCGCCACGCAATCGAGCAGGAACCTTACAATGCAAGGGTGCTGTGGCCGGTTACGCAACGCATTGTCAGCTGTCGATTGCCAGTGGTCGCCGCAATCAATGGCGGCGCGACGGCTGGCGGTCTCGATCTGGCGCTTTCTTGTGATATCCGGATAGCTTCGAAGATAGCCAAAATGGGCGAAACGTATATCAAGCTTGGCCTTAACCCCGGGAATGGCGGTACTTACTTCCTGCCGCGCCTTGTTGGTAGCGGCATGGCGGCGGAGCTTGCTCTAACTGGCGATATTATCGATGCGGCAAAGGCGCTTGAAATCGGTCTTGTCAACCGGGTTGTCGAACCTGACGAGCTTCTTGACGAGGCTGTTGCGCTTGCTGCGCGTATCGCCAAATTCCCGCGGCTCGCGCTGGAGGCGACGAAGCAGCAGCTCCGGCAAAGCTGGCATATGGATCTGGCGGGATCGATGAATGCAAGCTTTTGGGGTGTCGCGGCGCTGACCTATAGCGATGATCTGCGCGAAGGCGTTTCGGCCGCGTTGGAGAAACGGACGCCGAACTACAATAAAAAACCTGATAATGACTAATGATGAGCGATAGATTGATCGTGAGCGCGGCTATCGGCTTTCAAAATTTCACTGTTGAATATCAAACTGCTGACGCCATTGCACAGTTTGACGTCGATATTATTGCACGGAAATTATCGCTGGAATTTGCCTACGGTAACTTCAAAGGACATCTGTGTAAATTTCTCCAAGCAGACTCGTCCGGAACGGCTATCTTGGTATGACTAAGTTTGAATCAACTTACGCTCAACTTAAGGTTCTTGATCTCAGCACGAACTTCGCCGGCCCTTACGCGGCTATGATTTTTGGTGACCTCGGCGCCGATGTTATCAAGGTTGAGCGAATGCCCAGCGGTGATGATACACGCGCTTTGCCGCCGAGGTTTGACGGCGAGTCGACCGTTTTTCAATCTGTCAATCGCAATAAACGCAGTGTGCTGATTGACCTTAAAGATAGCGATGACCGCGATAGGTTGTTATCGCTCGCGGCAGACGCCGATGTGATCATCGAAAGCTTTCCACCCGGCGTCGGCCGAAAACTTTCATTGACTTATGATATATTTCGCGCCGTCAATTCGTCCGTCATTATGGTTTCGATATCAGCGTTTGGCGACGGCCCTGAAGGCTCAACGCTGCCTGGTTATGACGCGCTTGTGCAGGCGGCGTCCGGCATGATGAGCCTGACTGGCAATCCAAAAGAACCGCCAGTGCGCATAGGTCCGTCCGTACTCGATCTGACAACAGGGATGTGGAGCGTCATCGGCGTGCAGGCGGCGTTGGAGAGACGCAAGCAGAGCGGCCAGGGCGAGCATCTGAAACTTTGTTTGCTCGATACAGCCATGAACCTGATGTGTCATCAAATCCTGGGCTACATCGCCAGCAACGAGGTTCCCGCAAAATTCGGCTCAAATGCGCCCAGCGCGGCGCCCTATGGCGTATTTCCGACAAAAGACGATAACGTAATGATCGCGACGGCGAGCGACCCTCAATTTGCACGTCTTTGCACTGCACTCGGTCGGGAAGACCTCAATTCAGATCCGGACTTTGCGAATATATCGTTGCGAGTGACAAACCGTGATCGGTTGAATGAGGTAATTGGATCCGTCACAAAAACCAATACGGCGTCATATTGGGTCAAGCAATTGAGAGATCATGGCGTCGGCGTCAGCCGCGTTAACGATCTGGCGCAAGCACTGAACTCTGCAGTCGCGCAAGAAAGAAATATTTTTGCCAGCGTTGACGGTTCGGGCCTATTGCAAATTAGACTGCCAATAGACCCGGCCGGAAGAGGCGTGCGTTTGGCGCCGCCTGCGTTAGGGGCTCATCACGATGATGTGTTTGAAAAAAAGTGATGAAATCCTGTAATTTCCGAAATTCGGATTCTGACGTATTCATGATGCAAGCCGCCGAGATGTGGAATCTGTTTGATGCGCCCAAGAGAATGAATGGCTCTGGAAACTGGCGAGTCTTTGCCTAAACCGATATGGGCTCGCGCGGCATTGTAATAGTTTGCGTAGGCTTTCAGAATTTTTCGTGAATGATCTTCATCGTGAATAATCAAGCGATCGAGTCATTCGCGTCGAATTGGTCCTCTCCCCAGATTCTCCTCCAGCCTGAGTGCAATTTTTTCGGGCATTTTGTTGCCTTGTTGGGAGGTGGCTCGTAACAGTCAGGTGAATGAACCGATCCGGCAACCCTTGATTAGATCTGCTCAAGCTCCAAGCGCTTCAAGACCGCAGTCCCCACGCGGCCTAGGGTTGGGGGGGGCACATCAGCAAATTGGGAAGCGTTTCAGAGCGTCACGATACGCGCAACAAGTTCGAATTCAAAAAAGGGTTCGAACTTGTTGTCCGTCAATTCATTGAATATATTAAGATAATTTATTGGCTCCCCGAACTGCCGTAAAAAAGAAAGATTAGAACAACTTAGCGAGGAACCGTGGGACGGTAAAAGCGCTCGCCATGAATCAATGGCTTACGAAAAACCGGTCCCACCGGAAGATGAGGTTCGCCCTATGTCCGCTGACGAATTGCGCGACTTTGGGCAAACGCTGAATAAAATCGCTAACATCGTCGAGGCAAAAGAAAACCCGGCGGGGCCGCCCGCCGGGCTCTCGAATGATTCTGATCAGGCCGATTGGATAAACGGCAACGATTTCGCTAGCGCATTTCGCGTCGTATCGCAAGCGCACGACATCATTCGCGAGATCGCGGATACATGGGCTGAATTTGACCGTGGGCGGCCAGTCGAAAGCGCTGCGGATTGGGAGCGCAACGCTATCAACCGCGCCATAGGGAACGCTACGGCGATTTATCGCGAATGTTATCGCGCCGAGATCGTTCGCGAGTTCAAGATGATTTTCGGGGTCGATTATGAGACCTTCGAAACGTCACTCCTGCAGCTCCGGCACCATTTCGGAGATGCGTGATGGCCCAGGGCAAGCTGCTTTTCGCCATCGTGCGGGAAGCCGAATGCGAGGCGCTTAAACGCCTTAGCGGAAACGCTGTAAAGCTCTGGATCGCCATACGGTACGGGCGGCGCGAGGGCGAGCCGTTCGCCATTGGATGCCGGGATTTCAAAGAATGGGGCCTTGGCCGCGACGCCGCTGCAAAGGCCCTTCAGGAGTTGGTTGAAGCCAATCTATTGTCGATTGTGGAGCGCGGCTCCTTCGGGCGCCGTGGCAGGCGGACGATTTATTCGATCGTTCACACAAAGGCTTATGAGCGAAAACAGTCTGGAATTACCGACAACAAATCGGCGAAGAGTCCGGGTATGCCGACAACAAATGACAAAACAGTCCGGGTATGCCGACAACAAACGCGAAAAGAGTCCGTGAATTCCGACACTCCTAAGGATACTCCTGCTCCTGCGGAGCAGGAGCAAGGAGCAGGAGTATCCGTCAACATCGAAGAGAACGCCGAGCGTGAGCGAGAACTGCAGTTGCAGAAGGAACGTTCCCGCCGGATTGAACGGAACGCCAAACGATTCGGATGGTCCGACAAGGCTCTCATGGATAAGGCCGGCGGCCCAAAGGCCGCCGACTTCCTTTGCCGAAAACTCGAAAGCGGTCAGTTCACGGAACAGCAATTTAGGGCCCGACTCGCGGAGAGCGACAAAGGCTCTGGAACGGAACGGAGTGAGACGCTGACACCGCGCAAAATTATTCAGCGCAGCGCGTATGGCTGACAGCGCGATAACGACGACGGCAACAATTTGGGTCCTTCCCGCGCCGTCGCTATGCGGGTAATTCCATCCCTGTTTATTCGTCAGGCGCAGGGTTTAGAAAACGGTTAAGTGCTTAACTTTGCAGGTTAAAATGATGCAATCGAGGTTCATGACGAAGACAGAGTTCGCCGCATTATGCGGCGTGTCGGGCGCGGCGATCACAAAGCACGGAAAGGCAGGGCGGCTGGTGATGCGCGGCGCGAGCGTCGATGCGCAGGAAAGTCTGAAGGCGATGCACGGCCACCTCGATGAAACCAAGCACCAGGCGGCGCTAGAACGGCTCGAGGAAGTGCGGAAGCGGTCGCCAGGGCCGATGTTCGATCTGATCGATGGCGGGCTTGCCGATTCGCCGCCGGCGTCGGGCGAGCCGTCCGAACCGCAGAGCTGGCGCGCGCGCCGGGATATGTTCGCCGCGAAAGACGCGGAGCTCGCCTATTACGAGCGCATAGGCGTTTTGGTGCCGGCCGAAGAAGTTGAGCAAGCCATCGGCGACGTCGTCGCGACTTTCTGGGCCGAAGCTGACCGAAACATTGCGATCAAAGCAAAGGAAATCGCGAGCGATCTGCAGCTGACCGCTGAACAGGCAAGCCGCCTCAAATCCATGATGATTGCGGACAACAGGCGCCTGCGGAACAGTTTCGCCGAGTCATGCGAGCGGACGGCGAAAGAATATCGCGCGCCGGCGTCAACCGAAAAAGGGGGGCGCTAGCGACACCCCTTTCTGCCGACCTTGTACGAATCGCCCGACGCAGCGTATTTTTAAGATGTCATGGGCGCGGTTTTAAAAAATGTCGGGCAAGAGCTGCCCATTGTCGGGATCGAATCGAGAGGTCACGGATATTTCGCGCGCCGTGCCGAAGATATAGTACGTATTGCTATCGATGGACCATGGGATACGCCCGCTGGTGCGATTCAACCAGTCCCGCCCGATTTATGTGTTGCAAACTCAATACTGATCAGCTGGATCGCTTTTCCTCAATTATCGAGATCGAGCGACAGAGCGAAACACGCGAAAGCGCTTTATGCCGACGCCGCTCATAGAGCCTGCCGAGGAGGCTTATGCAAAAAATCCGATATCCCCTCTAGGGCAAGTGCAAAAGCGATTCCCAAAGCTAAACGCGACCGGCTTGTTCAGACCACTGAACAACTGGCAGAAAAGCGAATTGAAGACGCTTTCGCAATGCTATTTCCGCTGGAAATGCGTGACCTGCCCATCGAGAATATTCGATGGAAGGGCGCAAAGTCGCTGAACGAAGTCATAGAGCGAATCGATCCTGAAAACGGTTGGAATCGCCGTTGGCGTCCAATAGTCCCGATTGTTCACCTTGCGTATGCTATAGGCCAGCTCGGCATTCCGGATACAGTCGAGAAACTCTCCGCGCTTTTAAAGCATGCGGAATGTGGGCGTACGACTGCAGCACTTGTTAAAAAACCAAAAATCGAACTCACAGCTACGGTCCAATTTCGGCCGATTTAGCAAAAATCGACGAAATTTGACCTAAAACTGCCGTGCGCAATCGCGCCTTATAGCGCCTATGTCACGGCGCGATCTTTCATATGATTTCTCAAACAGCGACGCCGGCCGCGCCCCGGTGGCTTCGCCAGCGCCCGGCAGGACAGAGGATTTGACATACCCTCGCCGCACCCCCTGCCGGGCGCGCAAATTGACTGAGGCGCGGAATGGAAAACAACACTAGCGACGACACGCTGACTGCAGGCGAGATGACGCCTGCCCGATTCGAAGAATACGTTCACTCTGAAAAATTCGAAAAAAAGTACCGCCGCACTCTCAATCGCTGCGCGGCTGGTGAACGCATGACGCAGGAAGAATTCGCGAAAGCAATCGGCCTTAGCTGGACCGACTTTTGCGCATTCGCGGGCGGCGGTCTGGCCGCTGCTGGACACACCGTTGTCGTCTCGAATCAAGACGATGTTCCGAGTTTTGTTCTTCGCCAGCCTAAGGCGGTGACGCACTAATGAGTTTCACAACATCAGCGAGGCGCTTTCAAAAAAATCTCGCTGACAGCGGCCGCCGCCGGGCTGGTTTTCATCGTTTCCCAGCCGCCGGTTTCAAGGCGGCGGCCGCGCCCCAAAAACGGAGACATCGACGTGAAGGTCGAAATCGAATTGAGAACCACGATGAGCCGGCCGGAATTGTTCCGCGCCCAACAAGTGACGATCGAGGCCACGGGCCGCCTGGCGCATCGCATGAGCGAAACCGAACTGAACAAGGTCAGCCAAACAGCCATGACGCTGAACGCCATAGCCGAAACTGAGCGCCGCCGGCGCGGCCGTCACGCCGCCGCCGGCGTCGAAATCATCCCGCCGAATTTTTCATCGACGCGCCTGCAAACGGAGACACGCCAATGACGCGCGAAAACACCGCCATGTTGCCGATGATGGATCGCGAAGCGCTGGTCCGCGCCGACACATACGACGAAGAAAACCGCACCGTCGACATCATCTGGACAACCGGCGCCACAGTCCGCCGCCGGGGCTTTTTCAGCGAAGACTATGACGAAGAACTTGAAGTATCGTCGAAGGCGATAAGGCTCGATCGGTTAAACAACGGCGCGCCGTTTTTAAACGCGCACAACGCGTTCGAACTTTCAGGACAGATCGGCGTGGTCGCGCAGAACTCAGCCAGGATCGTCAACGGCCAGGGCGTTGCAAAAATCAAGTTTTCAAAGCGCGCTGATGTTGAACCGATCCTGCAGGATATTCGCGACGGCATTATCCGCAATGTGAGCGTTGGCTACCGCGTTCACAGATATGAAATTGAAAAACGCGACGGCGAGCCGGAACTCCGGCGGGCCGTCGATTGGGAGCCTCTTGAAATCTCAGCGGTGCCGATCGGCGCCGATCCCGGGGCGCGCGTCCGCAAGGATGACGCCGAGACTTACCCTTGCATCGTATCCCGGAACGATGCGCCAGCCGCCAAGACGGCAAATCATGGAGAAGCAAACATGCCTGACGGCAATCAGCCGGGCGCGGCGGCGACACTCACCCGCGCGGAGTTAATCGACGATCTCGCAAAACGTCACAATCTCGATGACAAATTCGTCAACGAACTGAAAGCAAAAAAAGGCGACATCGCCGAAACCCGCGAAGCCGTTCTCGAAGAACTCTTCCGCCGCGACGAAGAAGACGCCGGCGGTCATACGCAGCTTTCCGAGCAGGGCATGACAAGCCGCAGTCTCGAAAACCCGGATTTCCGCCAGAACGCCATGGCCGGCGCCATCGTTCATCGCATGATGCCGAGCGCGAAAAACCTGCCGGAAGGCTGGCAGGCCTATCGCGGATGGTCATTCGTCGATTTGGCGGCGGAATGCCTGGAACGCGACGGCGTCAGGACGCGGGGCATGCGCCCAGGCCAGATTGTTCAGGCGGCGCTTGGCAACAACAGGAGCATGCATACGCGCGCTAGCGCCGGATATGGCGCCACAGGGTCTGGCGATTTCATCGGTACGATCGGGGACGCCGGCCGGCAGTTCATGCTGGAACGCTACAGGCTTGCGGAACCGGTGCTGAAAACCGTCGCCCGGGAGATGTCATTTACCGACTACCGCGATCATCAATCGATTCGGGGTTCCGGTTTCCCGAAGCTCGATGAAGTCAACGAGCATGGCGAAATTAAACAAGGTCATCTCGAAGACGCCGGCGAGAAAATGAAGCTGGTGCGATACGCAAAACGCGTTGGCCTGACGCATCATGCGCTGATCAATGACAAAGTCGGTCAGTTTGCGGACCTTATGTCTAATGCCGCCGAAACGGCCATTGCTCAAGAATCGACGCTGCTGGCTGAAAAGATTGAAGAAAACCCCGCGCTCGCGGACGGTGAAGACGTGTTCTCCGCCGCGCATAATAACCTCGCCAGCTCCGGCGCCGCGCCGGATGAAACGACTGCCGCGGCAATGCGTACAGCCCTGCGCCAACAACTCGGCCTGAACAACCAGCTGATCGCACCGACGCCAAAATTCTTGCTGGTGCCGACCGACCTTGAAACCAAGGCCGAAAAGCTGGTTGCGCAGATCACGCCGGCAAAAACAGATGACGCCAATGTCTTCACCACATTGACGCCGCTGGTCGAGCCGAGACTAACGGATCAATTCGCCTGGTATCTCGCCGCCGATCCGGCGCAAACGGAAGGTTTGCGATACGGCTATCTCGAAAGCGAGGGCGGGCCAGTGGTCGATGAACGCTACGGCTGGGAGATTGAGGGCATCGAAGTCCGCGTCCGGCTTTCCTTCGCCGCCGGCTGGGTCGATTTCCGCGGCTGGCAGAAAAACCCCGGCCAGTAGTTAGAGCGCAAGCCGTGACCGGAATCCGGTCACGGCGCTTTCAAACAGGAGACGCCGCCCATGCCCAGAGGCAACCGCATTCGCGTCGATATCGACGGCAACGAAAAAGGCTTACGTGCGAGCCTGAAACGCGCGACTGGCGACATCGATCGCAATGCGAAACGCTGGCAGCGATCAATTTCAGGCTTGTCTCGCGGCTTCGCCGGCATCCTCGCCGGCGCCGGGGCGGGCATCGCCGGGCGTGAGTTAAATCAGCTCGCCGAATCCTCGATCCGCGCGGCCGACGAACTCGGCAAGGCGGCGAAAACCGCGGGGATCTCCGCCGAAGCGCTGCAGGAATATCGCGAAGCGGCGGAGCTGACCGGGACCACGCAAAAACAGCTCGATGACGCTGTCGGCCGGTTCACGCGGCGGCTCGGCGAAGCGCGGCGCGGCAACAAGGAGTACGAAAAGACGTTCGCCGAGCTTGGCGTCACGATCGAGGATACGCAGGAACAGGCGCTGCAAAAAGTTTTCAATGCGCTCGCCGACACCGAGGATATCACCATCCGCACGTCGCGCGCGACGAAGGTGTTCGGCGATGACGCGCGCCGCATGGCGCTGCTGGTGGAGGACGGCGCCGAGGGGCTTTTGAAATTGCGCAACGCCGCGCGCGAGGGCGGGCGGGTCCTGTCCAACGAACTGGTCGCCGGCGCCGAAGACGCCAATGACAAGCTGACCATTATGGAAGCGAACTTGCGCACCAAGCTGAACAAAACGGTGCTAGAAAACGTCGACGGGTTCATCAAGTTTCGCCAGCTTTTGAATGACGTGCAGATAGCGACCGTCAAATTGACGGCCAGCATCGGCGACCTCAGCGGCAAAGGCGCCAACCTGGCGAAACGCGCAGGCGTTCAACTTCTCGAAGCGGAGCTGCGCTCGCTTGAAGATCAGCCCGTCCGCAACCCGGCGATCAACGCTGAAATCGAGCGGCTGAAAAACGAAATCTCGCGGATTAAGGGCGAGATCAAAAATCTGCCGAAGGTGACATTGGCGGACATCGACGCATTGGTCGGAAAAGAAGACGAAACCCCGCCAAATCCCAATGCCTTCGCCGGCGGCAAGATCCCGCCGGCGCCGACACTGAAACAGAACGCTTTCGCCGAAGCGGCGGAGCGCGCGAAAGACAAGATCAACGAGCTTTTCGAGCAAACCCGAACGCCGCTGGAAGCGCTGCGCGGCCAGCTTTCCGAGATCGAGGCGCTGCGGCCCTTCGCGGAAACGCCGGCTGATCTTGACGCTATCAAGCGCGCAGCGGCGGCGACGCAAAAGCAGATCGGCGAGTTGAAAGACGCCACAAACGAATGGCAGCGCGCATCGGAAGCCGCAGCGCGCGGCGTGTCAGACGCCTTCGCAAACGCCATCGTGTTCGGCGACAATCTCTTGAAGTCGCTGAAACGATTATCGCAGCAACTGGCCTCTCGCCTGATCTCGAATTTTCTTTTCAACGCCATCACCGACAACGGCGCCGGCGGCGTTCTCAAACTGTTCGGCGGCGGGCGCGCCGCAGGCGGACCGGTAACGGCCGGCAAGACGTACCTGGTCGGCGAGCGCGGGCCGGAGCTGTTCTCGCCCTCGCAGTCGGGATCGATAATTCCCAACGGCGCCGCCATCGGCGGCGGGGCGGTCAATGTCGATGTGCACAATCATTTCGATGTCGGTCTTGAAAGCGTCGACACGCGCATCGCCCAGGCGACGCCGACAATCTCGGCGTCGGTCTATGACGCGATTGAGCGGGCGCGAAACCGGCCGCGGTTTTCGTGAGAAATTTTGCTGGAGAAAATCATGCAGCGCACGATTGTACGCACCGAAAGGATTCGGCTTGAAGTTGGCGAGTCACTGCCGGCGCCGATACCCGGACTGACCTTGCTGATGGGGCCGGTCATTCGCGATCTGGCAAATAACGGTCAAAGGCTCGAAGCCGATAACCCGGCCGTGCGCCGTATCGTTACAAGAAGCTATGAAGACGACACGGAATTCCCGAGCGCGTGGATTCCGACTGACGACAACGTGGCGTTGTGGCTCGATGCGTCGGACGTTGCGAGCATCGTCTCTAGCGATAATGACGTCACGCAGATTAACGATAAATCCGGCAACGGACGTCATTTTACGGCGGTGAACAATCCGCAGACGGGAACCCGCACGGTCAACGGCCTAAACGTCATCGACTTTGATGATGCGCTTGATCAGTTTCTACATCTTTCGGGCTACGTTCCGGCCAGCACGTTCCAGGTCATCATCGCCGCCGTGGTCGATGATCCTGTCGCTAGCGCCCGTGCGCTGATGCGCCTGGGCGGCACCCAGCGCGTGGAGATTGTGAGCGTGAATTCCGGCTTTTTCGGCGCTTATGTGCAGTTGTTCGGCGGCGGCAATGCTTCCGGCGGCCAAGATGCAGCCAGCCTCACCGGCGCGCCGCATATTTTTCGCCTGTTCATGGACTTCGCGAACAACGACTGGGTAAAGTACACGGACGGCGCGCTGATCCACACGGAAACGGACGGCTATACCGGCGCGGTGAATGCTGTGGGCGGCGGCCCTCACTTCCAGCTTTTTAGCAACAACAATGGAGCGGACACGCACAACGGCGCGCTTCTCGGCCTGCAAATGTTCGAAACCGACGACGAAACGGTCGGCCAGAAGAGCGTCGGTCAACTCGCCGACCAATGGGCCATCACCCTCGACGCCGGCCACCCTTACGCCGGAGGGCCGCCGTAATGGTCGATCGCGTGGCGGATATTGCGCCGCGCGGGCTGCAGCTCGCCCAGGCCGCCCGATATATCGGGATCGGCGTGACGAAATTTAACGAGATGGTCGCCGATGGGCGAATGCCGAAGGCACGCCGAATCGACGCGCGCAAGGTTTGGGACTGCAGAGAACTTGACGACGCTTTCGACGCATTGCCTCATGACGGGGAAGACGACGAAAGCGAAAATCCATGGGACAGCGTGGCCGCGTGAAGAAACCGAAATATGTCATTGTCGATTATGACCGGCACGGCAACGCTCGGATTTATTATCGCGAACCCGGCAAGAAAAAAATCCGATTGCGCGGTCCGTTGTTCGAAGAGGTTTTCTGGAAAGACTACCAGGCGGCGAAAGAAGGAAAATTAAAGCCGCGCGAAAAGCCGAAGTATCGCGGCGGCCTCCCGGCGTATGGAACATTCGACCGGCTATGCGTTGAATATTATCAGTCACCGGAGTTTCGTGCGCTCAACCCGGATACGCGATACCGGCGCCGTTTGACGCTTGATCCGGTGCGCGAGATCGTCGCCGAGCTGCCGGCAAGAAAGATGAAACCGAAGCACATTCGGGCCATGCGCGACAAACGCGCAGAAAAGCCGCACGCCGCGAATGGCCTTATAAAAGCGCTGCGCCAGCTATTCAGCTTTGCCGTTGAATACGGGCTTATGGATAACAATCCGGCGCGTGACGTGAAGCTGCTGAAAATACGCAGCAAGGGCTATCACACTTGGACGCTCGAAGAGATCGAGAAATTCGAAAAGAAATTCCCGCTGGGAACGCAGCCGCGGCTGGCGCTCGATTTGATGCTTTACACAGGTGCGAGGCGCGACGATGCGTACACGCTGGGTCGGCAGCACATTAAAGGCGGCCGGTTAGTCTTTACACCGAAAAAAACGGCCGACACGAAGGGAACGCGAGTGTCGATTCCCATTCATCCGAACCTTGCCGCCAGTATTCAGGCGACGACGATCGGCGACATGACGTTCCTTACAAAGAAGAATGGCAAGCCATGGGGCTCGCGCGAGTCTTTCGGCAATCGCTTCAAACAATGGTGCCAGGAAGCGGGCCTAGACCATTGTTCGGCGCATGGCCTCCGAAAAGCGGCATCGGTGATGCTGGTTGACGCCGGCTGCAGCTCGGCCCAGGCGACGGCGATCACCGGCCATGATTCGCTGCAGGTATTTGAAGGCTATATCCGCGATCGAGATCGGGAAAAACTCGCCGATGACGCCATGAATCTATGGACAGGCGGTGAAAAATCAGTCGAGATTGTCCCACCCGATTTCGACATCTTGGAGGATGGGACGAAAATCAAAGCTAAAGCACTGATAGGAAAGGGTTCAGAATGGACATTGGCTCCCCGAACTGGACTCGAACCAGTGACAAGCTGATTAACAGTCAGCTGCTCTACCAACTGAGCTATCGGGGATCACCGTTGGAGGCGGCGATATAGCAAAGGCTTTGGTCTTTATCCACCACCTTTTTGACGCAACGGCGTAATTTTTAGCGCGTATCGATGGAAAAACCGTTACCACAACAGAGACGGCCGCGTTTGGGGGAAACGCGGCCGGTACTCACTGTCGTGGGGTATGGTGGGGTATCTTCTCGGGAGAAGATATTATTAAGGTCTCATCAAGGTCTTAACATAAGGTTAACGCCGCTGGGGCTCTTGGCCCGCAAACCCGCTATTCGGCTGGGCCCCATAGCGGATTATCGCGTTTTTTACCGGAAAGGCCGGTTTCGTGAGCACGCTGACCCGCGGGATGTGATTCGGCGTAATCGCTTTCAGCTGAGGCGCCTTCCCCTAGCTCTGGCTGCTTTTTGCCGGTCCACGCCCACCGATAGAAGCGGGCGATATCGGCCCCGACCGCGTACATGGCCGGTACGAAAATCAGCGTGACGAAAGTCGCGAAGAACACGCCAAATGCGAGGGAGACAATGGTCGGTTTCAGGAACTGAGCGTCTGTGGAGCGTTCAAACATGATGGGCAAAAGGCCGACAAAAGTCGTCACCGAGGTCAGCATGATCGGCCGGAAGCGTCCGACTCCGGCCTTTACGAGAGCTGAGAAAGCGCCTTCGCCTTGCGCGCGCAGGCGGTTTACGTAGTCAATCAAGACTAGGTTATCGTTAATGACAACGCCGGCGGCTGCTCCGACCCCGAAAAACGAGAACAGGGCGAAATCTAGCCCGAACAGAAAATGCCCGAACGCAGCGCCCATATAGCCAAAGGGTATTGCTGTCATAATGAGTGCAGGCTGCCAATAGGAGCCAAAAGCGATGGCAAGCAGCATGTACATGGCAAACAAGGCGACTGCGTAAAGCGAGATGAATTCACCCATGAATTCAGCTTGTTCCTCAGCGTCGCCGCGCTGCACCAAGGACGCGTTGGGGTGGCGGCGTTTCCATTCCGGAACAAAGTCGCGATCATAGTTCTGCATAATGGCAGACCGGTCGACACCTTCACGTAACTCCGCAGTGATGCGCGCCGAACGCTGCCGATCCCGGCGGTCGATCCGCTTAAAGCTTGGCGCGAACTTTGCGTCCGCAACCGCGGTTAGCGGTACCTCGCGGTTATCCGCAGTTCGAACACGCATCTGGTCGATGGTTGTCAGCGATTCCCTCGCGGATTTGGGGTACCGCACCATAACGCGGACATCCTGTCCTTCACGGGGAAGCCGCTGCACCTCTTCGCCATAAAACGCTTGCCGCACCTGGCGTGAAACATCCGCTAGCGTCAGCCCAAAACGCTCGGCGCCCGGCTTCAATTCAATCTGAAGCTCCGGTGTCGCCGATTGAAGGTTATTGCGGACGTCAAAGACCCCCGGCAGCGTGCGCAGGTAGTTTTGAACGTCTACCGTAGCGATTCGAAGTTCTTCAAGGTCGTCAGCCTGGATGCCGAAGGCTAAGTCAGGTCCGCCTTCATTTTGTGTGAAGCCGATATTGATTTCTTCAGCGTCCGGAATTGGACCCAATTCGTCCCGGAACATTTCAGCAACGTCTTTGGTCGATTCCTTGCGATGCGTGGCTTCGACGATCGTCATGTATGACGTCACTTCGCCTTCGTCCGCCGAGATATAAATCGCTTTGACGTAGTCTTCGTCGCCAGCCTTTCCGAGCTTCGCTTTCAGGTCGTTCGCTGCGCGCTCGACCTCCGCATAAATTTGTTCGGTCCGGTTAAATGATGAGCCTTCCGGCAAGCGGACATTCAAAGAAATGAATGTGCCTTGAACCTCTGGCATGAACTTGAAAGAAATCCATCCTTGCGCAAGCAGCGCCACGGCAATGGTGAAGGCGCCGATAAAACCAACGACAGTAAAATAACGAAACTTCAATGCAGCTCTGATGATCGGCCGGTATACTTTGTCGGCGATGTTTAGAATTCCCTCAGCAAACCCACGCTGAAGTTGGTAATACACGCCGTTCTTATTTTGCGGCTTCATGTGTGAAAGGTGCGCCGGCAAAATCAGAAATGCTTCCACCAGCGAAAACGTCAGCGCGTAGATAATGGTCAGGCTGATCTGCCGGGTAAACTGCGCCGCGCCACCCCCGATGAAGAGCCAAGGTGAAAACGCAATCATGGTCGTTAAAACCGCAAAAAACACCGGCTTCATGACGAGTTGCGTGCCAAGAATCGAAGCGTCAGGACCAGTGGCGTTTCCTTCTTCTACCTGATTGTGGATGCTTTCTCCGACGATGATCGCATCGTCAACGACAACGCCGATGACCAGAAGAAATCCGAATATGGACAGAAAGTTCAAGGACACGCCGGTCATGGGCATGAATATGAACGCGCCAGCAAATGAGACGGCGATGCCGATCGCCGTCCAAAAGGCGACAGCCGGACGCAAGAATAGCATCAAGATAATCAGAACGAGAAGGAGACCGACGCCAGCGTTAGACGCGACAAGGTTTAACTGTCCGATGAACGGCTCTGCGGCATCAAACCAGATGTAGAGTTCCGCGTCTCCGTCCAGTTCTTTGTTTTTTTCTTCGACCCATTCATTAACCGCGGCTGAAAGTTTGGTCACATTTGCAGTGTCAGGCGATTGAACCGCCAGCGTGATTGTGGATTTGCCGTTCATTGTGCGAATCTGTCGACGGTCTTCAAATCCGTCCACGACGTTGGCGACGTCAGAGACCCGAATGATGGAACCATCGGGGTTTTGACGCACCACAATGCGTTCAAACTCTTGCTCCGAGTCGGCCAATGCGCGCGCTGCGATCTGTAAATTGCCGGTTTCCGTTCGGACCTGTCCGCCAGCTTGATTTATGGATGAGCCGCGAATGGCCTGCGCGACATCATCGAACGTAAGGTTAAAGCGGCGCAGGGCTTCTTCGGAAACTTCGATAGAAACTTCCTCCTGCATCTCCCCCCAAAGATTAACCAGCGGGGAGCCGTTCGGTATTTGAGTCAGTTCATCTCGTAAATTACGCGCAAGCCGGTTTAACTCGCGGACCGGCAGGTCGCCATACAGCGCAATGAAAGCGCCGGGACTTCTGTTTTGCCATTGAGAAACAGTAGGAGGGAAAGAGTCCCGTGGTAGATTGGAAACACCATCCACTCGGTTTTTGACTTCGTTCAAGAACCGAGTCGTGTCGATGCTGTCATCGCCCTCCACATTGATCGAAGCACTGCCTTCACGTGCCGTGGAATCGATATGTACGATGCCGTCAATATTTGCGAGCGCTTCCTCGATGCGCAGAATAATTTGTTCTTCTACTTCCTGGGGTGAAGCGCCGGGCCAGACAACGCTAATGGTCGCGCCTGTAAACGTGGCGGAAGGGTCGAGTTCTCGCTCAAGATTTATGAAGGCGATGCCGCCTGCAATGAAGCAGGCGATCATCAACAGGTTCGCCGCAACGGAGTTGCGCGTCCACCAAGCGATGAGTCCCGTCACAGATTATCTCCCGAACTGTTTTGCGCTGTGGAATTAGCTATCGCCGGACTGTTTTCATTCTCATCGTCCAAAGTTGGCGAAATGTTGTCGGGGTCTGTCGGCGTTACTTCATCACCGTCACCAGCGCCCCGGAGTGGAGAAGTAACGACCCGTTCGCCCGGATTGACCCCGCTCGCGAGCGTCACCGTATCGCGGTCGGCGGATACTATATTCACTGTGCGTTCTTGCAGCGTGTCATCGTCAGCGATGACATACATGGTATTGCGCCCGTATAGCGCGGACCGTGGCAGGACGATGGCGTTGTCATATGGCTTGCCCACGATATGGGCGTCAACGAACAGCCCCATGGCGAGAGGGGTGCCGTCTGCGGCGGCTCCTTTTCCGTATGGATCTTCGACAACGGCGATAGCGAAGACCTGGCGTGTGGCGGCGTCTATGGCGCCTTCGGTGCGGGCAATCTGTCCTGTCCATTCGTGATTTTTGTTAGCGATGAATGCGGTCATCTGAACCAGCGGACCGGGGTTGTCATCCGTCGCAGTGAAGGCGAAAGGCAAGCCGAGTTTTGCTAAATCATTGTCCGTGAGCGCAAGCCGGATCTCGGCGACATCCGTTGAGAAGATGCGCCCCAATTGTGCCCCGGGCGCTACATACTGGCCGACGCCGACGATGCGTTCGCGAACGCGGCCGGGGAACGGCGCGCGAATCGTTGTCCTTTCAAGATTCAATCGCGCGGCTTCATATTCCGCCTGCGCCTGTTGCAGTTGCGGGATGCGCAACGCGAGCTCAGTTGGATTCTCATCAAGACCGAGATCTTCATAGTCTCTTCGCGCAAGCGCGGATTCAGCTTCTTCCTGAGCCAAACGCGCCCGCGCCGCCGCCGCTGTTGCGCGGTAGGGAGCGTCTTCAATTTTGATCAGCGTATCGCCTTTATCGAACGCGCCGCCGTTGACGAAGGCGTCTGAAGTGGACACGATCTGTCCTGAGACTTGTGCTGTAAGACTGATGTCAGTTCGCGGCCGCACTTCGCCCTGCGCCGATACGTCGAGCGTGACGGATTCTGCCTCAGCGATTGTATAAAACACTGACGGCGGCGCTATTTCAGGGGCTTCACGTTCCAGATCAGGCCGCAACGATCCCATGAATACGATCAGCGCGGCGATGGCGGCAATGCCTCCGACTGTTCCTATGAGCGTAAAAAACTTTCGAAACATTGGTACTACTTACTCTCCCGTCCCGGTCGATAACGCTGCGAGTTTTTCTTGCGTCAGGAAATCCCCGCCGATCGCAAGATAGAGCTGAACCCGGTTTGAAACGCGTTGCTGTTGCGCCTGTATGAATTGGCTTTCCGACGAAATACGGCGGGTTTGGGCGTCTAAAAGATTAAAAATGGTTGCGGCGCCGCTGTTATAGCGTCGCTCGGTAAGATCTTCGGCCGCTGCTGCTTCTTCATATGCCAGCCGTAAGGCTTCCTCCCGAAGCGCCAGCAGCGTTTCCGCCGCAATGGCGTTTTCCGCCTCCTGATAAGCCGTCAGCACCGTCTGCACGTAGTTATAGAGAGATGCTTCCGCAACGGCCCGCGCCCGTTTTGAGTTTGCGATCAGGCGGCCACTTTGAAACAGCGGCTGGAACAGGCCGTTTGCGAAATTGCCCGCGAGACGTCGCGGGTCCAGAAGGTCGGAAATATCCGGACCTGACGTCCCTGCCTGCGCTGTGAATGTCAGTTGAGGCAGGAACTGCTTCCGGGCAACGCGTGAGCGTAATCCCGACGCCTCCATGCGTGATTCTGCGGCGACTAGATCGGGGCGTCGCGCCAGAATTTCGCCAGGCGCGCCGGCGCCGGCGAGGGGAGGCAACTGCGGCAACGATTCTGCCGCTTCAAGTTCTGCAGCGGGATATCGGCCGAGCAAAACTTCCAGCGCACGTGACGCTTCTAATTCCAGGCGCTGACGAAGCGCCAGATTCGCTTGACTGGAACCAAGTGCTGAACGCGATAAGCGAACATCCAGACTAGATGATACGCCGCGATCGTAGCGACGCTCCGTCACGCGCAGGTTGCGTTCTCTCGCTTGGGTGTCGCGTTCCGCAAGTTCGCGTTGCTGGCGCGCTTCAATGAGAGCAAACCAAGCTTGTGATACGCGCGCCGCGATAGAAAGTTGTGCGCCAGCTAGATCAGCGTAGGCCGCGTTGGCGTCTTTGTAGGATGCCCGCGTTTCGTCGGTCAGTCTGCCCCAGAGATCGATCTCCCAGCGCAACGATCCGCCGAGTGAGAAATTGTTGATGTAAAGGCGGCTGCTTTGCGCGGCGCCACTGCTTCCGCCAGCTTCCGCCGCCGCTGTCGGATTCGTGACAATCGCATTGCGTCCGGCATTGAAATTGGCGCCAATGGTTGGGAGCTGGTTCGAAAGGGTGATGCGTGCGCCGGCCCTAGCTTGGTCGAGATTGGCGGCTGCGGCGCGCAGGTCGTTATTGTTACTAATCGCTTCACTGATGAGAGAGCGCAGGATAGCATCGTTAAACGCCGCGACCCAATCACCCGTAGGCGTGCTGCCAACAGCTTCGTCCGCCGACCACGCCGCGGGCGCATCCGGTAATTGCGCCTCCAGCAAATCTTGGTTCACGCTGGCGCATGAAGCCGTCATTAATGCGATAAGCGCAACGCCCCCGTAACGCATGCGGGAACTCCTTTTCTTTGTTCGCGGATTCACCGAATCCACGCGTCCGTTATTATTGTTCATTCTTGTTATCTTACTTGTCGTTTGTGACCATAATTCGCAAGCGCCAAGCGGCGGGTGGTTGCGCGTTTGCGGCGAATAGCGTTTTCAGGCCGTTAACTCTAATTCTTAGAGATCACGAGCCGTTAAAATTTTAATGAATAAACAGCGCGCCGTCAGGTGGATTCTCCCCTGAAGTGGTCCAAAAAGGAAACAGATTCATAGTGTTGTATGGAGGCCACGGCCGGAATCGAACCGGCGTACACGGCTTTGCAGGCCGCTGCGTCACCACTCCGCCACGTGGCCGGAAAAATGAACTGCCCATCGGAGAAGGACGGCTCAGGAGCGGAGCGCCCTCATAGCGTGGAGGTTTCCTCCGGTCAAAGGGCTTTTTGGCGTTGTGCCCGGGAGCCGATTTGGCGCGTTGCGCCGGGGCGCGGCCGGTTGTATGCCCTTTGCGTTTCAATGATTTTGAGAGATTCCATGGATTTTAGCATTGCCCGCCAGCGGATGGTTGATAGCCAGGTTCGCACCAACGACGTGACGGATCTTAGAATTCAACTTGCGATGGAATCGACGCCGCGTGAGGTGTTCTTGCCCACGGAGCTTCGTGATCAGGCCTATATCGAGCGGGAAATATCCTATGCGGCCGGGCGTGCGCTGGTCACAGCCCGGGATTTCTCCAAGCTAGTGGCGATTGCTGCCCCGGATTCAGGAGATCTGGCGTTAAACGCTGTCTGCGGCGCGGGATATTCCACGGCTATTTTGGCTCAGCTCACCGGGATGGTGGTTGCCGTGGAAAGCGACGAAGCGCTGGGGGCCGCCGCTCAGGAACATTTGACCGCTCTGGATGTCAGCAATGCTGCCGTCATCACGGGCGAGCCAGCGGCGGGCGCCGCCGGACAAGGGCCGTACGATCTGATTTTTATCGATATGGTCATCGAAAAGAGGCCGGACGCTCTGCTTTCTCAGTTGAAGGAAAATGGCAGGTTAGCGGCGTTTTACACCGAAAATGGCGTTACCAGCGGCGTTTTATATTGTCGAAGTGGCGAGGCCTTTTCGTGCACCAAAAAATTTGACGCGTCGGCCAAAGCGGTCCTGCCAGGCTTTGAAGCAGAAAAAGCATTCGTATTTTAACAGGATATTCACGCAACAAGCTGTGGAATAGTCTTGAAGAAAACCTACCAGTGCACAGATTACGCACGGGCAACGTGCGGGCTGTGGCTGGAGAGGTTGCAACGAATTTCGGTGCGGCCCGTTAGGCGCAAGGGGTATTTCAGTGCGAGTTTTGGTTCTTTTGGCGATTGTTACTTGCGTGTTTGCGCCGGGGCCAACAGCGGCTGAAACTCTGCAGGATGCGCTTGCGCTCGCTTATCAGACAAATCCGACCATCCGTGCAGAGCGCGCGCGATTGCGGGCGACGAAGGAATCCCGGGCGCAAGCCTGGGCTGGGGCCTTGCCGCAGGTTTCAGCGTCCGGCGCTTACACGAAAGCGGACGGTACCCAGACATCACTCATTTCCGGAACGCCACAGGTCACGGATAGCAAGCTTGATACCATGACGGCGGGTGTTACTGCTGAGCAACCAGTTTTCACAGGGTTTCGAAATTATAACGCCATCAAGCAAGCTGGCGCGCGAATTCGCGCTGGTGGTGCACAGCTTGTCGCCACAGAGCAGCAAGTGTTGAACGATGTCGCCAGCGCCTATTTTAACGTCCAGCGCAATATGGCGGTGTACGAACTAAACAAGCAAAACGTCACTGTTCTATTGCGCCAGCAACAAATGGCGAAAGCGCGGTTTGATGTTGGTGAGATTACGAAAACTGATGTTGCGCAGGCGAATGCGCGGCTCGCGGAGTCGCGCGCGCGGCTCTCTTCTTCGCAAGGCGAGCTCGCTATAGCACGTGCAGCCTATGCGCAGCTTGTCGGTCAGGTTCCCGGCGACCTTGAACCGGTTGAAACATTGCCCGAGCTGCCCGACACAATGGAATCAGCGCAGGCGATCGCCAACCAGTATGCGCCAACACTTGTCGGGGCCCGCGAGCAAGCAGAAGTCGCACGCCGGCAGATTGCGATTGCGCGCGGCGCCATATTGCCTTCGGTCTCGCTGACCGCGGGTTATCAATACGCCGAAGAACCGAGCTTCTTCGTCAACAATAGCGAAGAATTTACTTTTGGTGCCCGTGCGAGCGTGCCGTTATTTCTTGGCGGCGCGAATTATTCGCGTGTGCGTGAGGCGAAAGCATTACATTCCAGTGCGCGTGCGCAGTTGAATGAAGCAGAGCGTCTTGTGGAAGCGCAAACAGTTTCGGCATGGGAACGCTTGATTACCGCGCGCGCGGTGAAAGTGTCGGCAGAAGCATCTGTAGAGGCGAACGAACTGGCGCTGGAGGGCGTGCGTCAGGAGGCGTTGGTCGGCACGCGAACCACCCTCGATGTCCTGAACGCCGAACAGGAGTATCTGAACGCGGCTGTGACGCTCGTCAGCGCCACCCGCGACACCCAATCTGCGGCTTTCGGGCTTCTGGCGGCCATCGGGGTCCTGACGCCGGACGCCATCGGAATCGAAGCAGTCGCGTCCGATGAGCGCCTCGATCTCTATGAGCGTTAAGAATCGGGTAACGAAAGCCTTGATAAGTGGTGCGAAGCGTTTGAAAACGAGCGGAAGGTGGTGATTTCCGCCTTTTCTAAGCTATTATCGCCCCGGCACGTAGGGATCTGAATTTGATGGAAAACGCCCAGCCTGAACCGAGCATGGAAGAAATTCTGGCGTCGATTCGCAAGATTATTTCCGAAGATGAGGATGAGCAGGGCGCAACGGCGTCCACCTCAGCCCCGGAGAGCCCGTCGGTGGAGCGCGCAGCGCCAATTACGTTGCCGACAGCGAAACCCATAGAATCGGTTGAGGAATCGCCTCGACCAACGGAAGACCTTGGAATGATTAAGCAAAATATGGCGGCCGCGATGGATGACCAGGCTGAAGAAGAAATCCTCGACCGCTCGACGGCCGAAGTCGCCTCTCAGGCGTTTCGTAATCTCTCCCAGTCGGTGCGTGTCTCTGAGGGGCCGGGCAAGACGCTCGAAGATATCGTAACCGAGATGCTGCGGCCCATGGTCAAGGATTGGCTCGACGCTAATCTCCCGGCGATCGTGGAGGAAAAAGTCGAAGAAGAAGTCCAACGGGTAGCTCGCCGACGGCGGTGAGGGGCATCTCAATATATTGCTGAGGAGCCGGCTTTCGAGCCGGCTTTTTTGTTAGATTGGCGAAATGAAGCACCCATATCCAAGCACCAGAATAGTTGAGCAAACGGACTCGTTTTTCGGCCAAGAGGTCACGGACCCTTATCGTTGGCTCGAAGCGGACGTGCGCGAAGATGAAGCGGTGGCCCGATGGGTCGCGGCGCAAAATGAAACCACCTTTGATTATCTGGGGACACTCGAACATCGCAATGCAATCGAGACTAGACTGAGCGCTTTGTGGGATTTTGAAAAATTCACGCTGCCGACTAAGCGCGGTGACCGTTATTTCTTCCGGCGCAATGACGGTTTGCAAAATCAATTTGTCCTGTATGTGCAGGATGGCGACGCTGAGCCACGCATTCTGCTTGACCCGAACACGTGGTCTGAAGATGGCGCGACGGCCCTCGACGACTACAAACCGAGCCCGGATGGGTCGCTCGTCGCGTATCTTGTCCAGGATGGCGGGTCGGACTGGCGGACGATCAAGATTGTTGATGTAAGGACCGGTCAACCGCTGCACGATGAAATTGAGTGGGTGAAATTCTCAGGCGTTTCGTGGGCGAAGGATGGTTCCGGTTTTTACTATTCGCGTTATCCGGAACCGGGCGAGGGCGAAGCGTTCCAGAGCCTCAATCACAATCAGGCGGTGTATTTTCATCGGATCGGTGACGCTCAATCGAGCGATGCGCACATTTATGTGCGTCCCGAACACCCGGAACATGGCTTTTCCGCAAGAGTGTCGAGCGATAGTGCGACGCTAGTGATAACGGTGTGGAAAGGCACGGACGACCGCTACGAAGTGGTGTTGATTGATCTTCAAAAGCCCGATGCGAAGCCGCTTACATTGGTTTCAGGGTTTGAAAACGCCTTTTCCTATATCGCTACGGCTAACGGGCGGCATTTCTTTTTCACGGACCATAGCGCGCCGAAAGGCCGAATTGTTTCAACGCTTGCTGGCGCCAGCGGCGCTGCAAATTGGACTGAGGTTGTTCCTGAAAGTGCTGATGTCATTGCCGGCGCCAATATTGTCGGCGGGCGTTTGTTTGTCGCCTACATGCACGACGTTAAATCCGCTGTGCGCAGCTTTGCGCTGGATGGCGCGGACCCATTTGAGGTGGCATTGCCCGGTGTCGGAACGGTAGGCGGTTTTGGCGGCGAGCCCGACGATGTGGAGACATTTTTTAGCTTCGAAAGTTTCAACCAGCCACCGACGCTCTACCGACTGAACGTCGCGACGGGTGAGCAGAAGATATTCAAACAACCGAACGCGCCGGTTGACCCAGACGATTATTTGGTGCGTCAGGTGTTTTATCCGTCCAGGGATGGAACGAGCATTCCGATGTTCATCAGCCATCGCAAGGATCTTGATCTTTCCGCTGGGGCGGCGACGCTGCTGTACGGCTATGGCGGGTTTAATATCTCTTTGACGCCCGGGTTTTCTGTGACGCGCCTTCAATGGATGGAAATGGGCGGCGTCTACGTCGTGGCCAATCTGCGTGGTGGCGGCGAGTACGGTAAAGCATGGCATGACGCTGGGCGGTTGTTGAACAAGCAGAACACCTTTGATGATTTCATCGCGGCGGGCGAATATCTGATCGCAGAAGGTGTCACCACGAAAAACCAGCTGGCGATTTTTGGCGGGTCGAATGGTGGGCTGCTGGTAGGGGCGGTGGTCAATCAGCGACCTGATCTATTCGCGGCGGCGGTTCCCGCTGTGGGCGTCATGGACATGCTACGCTTCCATAAATTCACCGCCGGTCAGTTCTGGACCGATGATTACGGCAACCCGGATGAAGAGGTGCATTTCGCGAATATCCACGCTTACTCGCCGTATCATAATATTCGAGATGGCGAGGATTATCCGGCGATTTTGGTGACGACGGCTGACACCGATGACCGTGTGGTGCCGGGACACAGTTTCAAATATGCGGCGGCGCTACAGGCGGCCGAATATTGGTGAGGCGCCCCACCTGATCCGGGTGGAGACCCGGGCCGGGCACGGCGCCGGCAAACCCACGAGTAAGGTGATCGAAGAACACGCTGATGTCTGGGCGTTTCTGGCGCGTCACACTGGGCTGGAGCCGGAAATCCCTATGGAGGGCAAAACAGGTTGAGCAATTCCGTGAGGCCGGATAAACCCGGTATTTCGCATCCGCAACAAGTCTGATTTTTATGCTCGACAAAAGTTTCGATTTCGCCGCCGCCGAACAACGCCTCTATGAGGCGTGGGAGAAATCCGGCGCGTTCAAGCCGTCCGAGACCGGCGAGGCGTATTCTATCGTCATTCCGCCGCCGAATGTCACCGGCTCGCTGCATATGGGGCATGCGCTCAACAACACCTTGCAGGATGTGCTGTGCCGGTTTGAGCGAATGCGCGGCAAGTCCGTCCTGTGGCAGCCGGGAACGGACCATGCAGGCATCGCCACGCAGATGGTGGTGGAGCGCCAGCTCGCGGAAAATCAGGAGCCCTCACGCCGGGACATGGGCCGCGAAAAATTCGTCGAGCGTGTCTGGCAATGGAAAGAAGAATCCGGCGGCACGATCATCAATCAGTTGAAACGCCTTGGCGCCACCTGCGATTGGTCGCGCGAGCGCTTTACGATGGACGAGGGGTTGTCTGAGGCCGTCGTCAAGGTTTTCGTCCAGCTTCACAAAGAGGGCCTCATCTATCGCGACAAGCGATTGGTGAACTGGGACCCGAAATTCGAAACCGCGATCTCCGATCTCGAAGTGGAGAACACCGAAGTCGATGGTCATTTCTGGCATTTCAAATATCCGCTGGAAAATGGCGAGACCTACGAATTCCCCATTGCTCATGACGAGGAGGGGAACCCGACGGAATGGGAGACGCGCGACTATATCTCTATCGCCACGACGCGGCCCGAGACGATGCTTGGCGATGGCGCCGTGGCGGTACACCCGTCAGACAAGCGCTATGCGCCGATTGTCGGCAAGCGCTGCCTGTTGCCGTTGGCGGATCGTTACATTCCGATCATTACGGACGAATATCCGGACCCGGATTTTGGTTCCGGTGCGGTGAAAATCACCGGCGCCCACGATTTCAACGACTATCAGGTCGCGCGGCGCAACGATATTCCCATGTATATCCTGTTTGATACCAAAGCGCGGATGGTCAATGACGATTTTGTGCCGGAAAAATATCGCGGGATGGACCGGTTCGAGGCGCGCAAGGCCATCGTCGAAGACATTGACGCACGCGGGCTGTTGATCGAGGTCGAAGACAAAAAGATCATGCAGCCCTTTGGCGACCGCTCCGGCGTTGTCATCGAACCGATGCTCACGGACCAGTGGTATGTGAACGCCGAAGAACTCGCCAAGCCTGCAATTAAAGCGGTGGAAGACGGCAAGACGCGGATCATTCCGGAAAACTGGTCGAAGACGTACTTTCAGTGGATGCGCAATATCGAGCCGTGGTGCGTGTCCCGCCAGTTGTGGTGGGGGCACCGGATCCCGGCGTGGTATGGGCCGGAAAATCTTAAGCTGGCAGCTGATGATGACAAAAACGCCAGAGGTGACGAGAAGATTTTTGTCTGTGAAGGTTATGAGCAACTAAAAGCAGCGGTCGTAGACTACTATTCTGCGGAAGAAGGCATAGAGATCGAAGAATTCGATTTTTCCGAATACCCAACCGTTAAAATATCCTATTGTATTAGTGGTATGCCTGAGACGTTATATTGGCGTAGTATTCAACGCGACCCCGACGTCCTCGATACATGGTTCTCATCGGCGCTGTGGCCGTTTTCGACCATGGGCTGGCCTGACGATACGGTGGAGCTGAAAAAATTCTATCCCACATCGACGCTTGTCACCGCGCACGACATTATTTTCTTCTGGGTGGCGCGGATGATGATGGACGGGCTGCACTTCATGAAAGAAGTGCCGTTCAAGGATGTCTATATTCATGCTCTGGTGCTGGACGAGCACGGCCAGAAAATGTCGAAGTCGAAAGGCAACGTCATTGACCCGCTGGTGCTCATCGACAAGTTCGGCGGAGACGCATTGCGGTTCACGCTTGCGGCGCAGGCCGCCCAGGGCCGCAACATCCGCCTGTCCGAACAGCGTGTCGAAGGTTACCGCAATTTCGGCACGAAATTGTGGAACGCCGCGCGCTTTTGCGAAATGAACGAATGCAAACCCGATGCGTCATTCGATCCGGCCAAGGCGAAGAACACCGTCAACCAGTGGATCATCCACGAGGCGAACGAATGCGCGGCCAATGTGACGCGCGAGATCGAAGCGTTCCGTTTCAACGATGCGGCGGGCGCGATTTACAAATTTACGTGGAACATCTTCTGTGACTGGTATCTGGAGCTCGCCAAGCCGGTGTTCATGGGCGAAGACGAGGCGGCGAAGACCGAAACCCGCGCGGCTGCTGCCTGGGCGCTTGACCGTATCCTGGCGCTGCTGCACCCTTTCATGCCTTTTGTAACGGAAGAATTATGGGGCGCATTCGCCAAGCGCGAGGCGTTGATCACGTCCGCATGGCCCACGCACGAGGAAGGCGTTGACGAATGAGGATGCAGCCGCGGAAATCAACTGGGTGGTCGATCTCATCACCAATGTCCGTTCCGTGCGGCAGGAAATGAACGTGCCGGCGGGCGCCAAAATCCCGTTGATCTTTATCGGCAATGAAGCGGACAAGGCATGTCTTGCACGCCATGACGGTGTCATCAAACGCATGGCGCGACTGTCGGACATCACCACGGCGGACGCAGCGCCCAAAGGCGCTGTGCAGATCGTCCATGGCGACGCCATTGCCGCGCTGCCCGTGGCGGACTTCATGGATATCGGTGAAGAAAAAGCGCGGTTGATGAAAGAAAAAGAAAAAGCGCAAAAAGAAATCACCGGCATCGACAAGAAGCTGGCGAACAAGAACTTCATTGAAAAAGCGCCGCCCGCAGTTGTCGAGGAACAACACACCCGCCGCGCCGGATTTGAGGCGCAGCTTGAAAAGCTCGATGCGGCGCTGGCTCGGCTCGCTGACCTATAGTGGCTGAGGCACGCTGCCGATAAATTCAATGCGCGGATCATCAATTGAGATCGCGTCGTTCAA
The DNA here is from genome assembly GCA_942492295.1 of uncultured Alphaproteobacteria bacterium. Lineage (GTDB taxonomy): Bacteria > Pseudomonadota > Alphaproteobacteria > Caulobacterales > Parvularculaceae > Hyphococcus. The sequence continues at coordinate 551,793 of CALODW010000008.1, read as the reverse complement.
TTCGTAGATGTTTTCAAACCCGTATCCATGAAGATTGATATAGGTCGGAATGTTCAGCGCCAGCTTGACCTTTTTCTCCAAGACCGGTTCTATATTGTCGGTAAAATTATTGTTGCAGTAGATCAGGATGCGGCGGCTCTTATCGCCAAGCAGTTTATCGAGCTTTCCTTGCGTAAAATCCGAGAATGACAGGTTCACGGCGCCGGCAATATGACCAGCCGCATAGGCCTCGGCGGATCGCGCATCGAGAATTATCGTGTCTTCCTCCGCCGCATATTTTAAAAACGTATCGAGTGAAATGAGCCGTTCAGACCTGACCGGCGCCAGTTCTGCAACGAGTGTTGAAAACCCGTCATAGTCGACCGCGCTCTTCGCGTCGGGTGCCGGTTCGCTTGCGTTGACTGCGCTGAAAATTAAGGAAATGGCGGTGGCCAAAACTAGTTGTCGTTTCATGAGGTCTCTCCCGATTACGCTACGCAGGAGAACATGACCGGAAAATGCGGCGGAAATTTGCCGGAACTATTAACCAAACGCCACAGCGGCTATCGGGGGCAGGAAGGCGCTTAAATGACGCCAGCTCTCGCCTCCATCGTCGCTTGCCCAGAGATTGCCAGTGGTCGAACCAATGACAAGTCGGTCGCCGGTTGCATCTACATCAAGAGCATGGCGGAATATGAGATCATAGCTTGGCTCCGAAGGCAAGCCGGCTGACTTCGCTGAAAAGCTCTTAGCACCGTCAATGGTTTTGTTGACCAGCAGCTTCGCGTTCACCGGCACGCGGCATTCATCTTTAACGCCGGGGACAAGCCATGCCGTTTCGCGGTCGTCCGGGTGCGCCGCCACGGCGAAGCCAAACACAGCAGGCGGAATATCTTTAATTTCGGTGAATGTTTCGCCCGCGTCGCGCGAGAGAAAAACGCCATTGTGGTGCTGACACCAGATCGTTTCGGGATCGTTCATACACATGGCGAGGCGGTGGGGGTCTTGCGTGTTCAGCTCTTCAGCTTGTTCTGGCGGGGTGTAGTCGGACCGCAGCCCTTTGCCTGTCAGCCGCCAGTTTGCGCCGCGATCGTCACTCTTCCAGATACCCCCGCAGGAAATGCCGAGGGTCAGTTTTTTGCTGTCGCGAGGATCAACCAGAATCGAATGAATGCCAGGTTTGTCATAGCCGCCGCCGAACCAGCCTTCGCGTTCCGGCCTGTTCCACAGAGAGTCTATCAGCGTCCAGCTTTCTCCGCGATCAGCGCTGCGAAACAGTGCGCCGGGAATCACGCCCGCCCAAATGACGCCCGCGTCATCGGCGCCGCCAGTTTCCAATGTCCAGATCAATTCAACGGAGGGCGCATCTTTATCGCCGTCGTCTGCTTTCGTAAAAGCAGGCGGCGACAATTCTTTCCACGTTTCGCCGTCATCGTCGGAGCGGTGCAGCTTGCAGCCGAAATGCCCTAGATTAAGCGCCGCGTAGAGAGCGCCATCGCGCTGGTCTTTCAATACAGCGCTGACCGGTTCGCCCAGAAACGCCGGCTTACCCGTTTCCCAACCCGATCCGTTGCGCTTGTAGGTGAAAAGCCCTTTGCGGCTCGCCACGTAAAAAACATTAGTCATCACAATCCTCCCGCCCTTACCCTCCGGAGAGGGCTTGAAACACGAACACGCGATCCTTGTCCGTAACGGGATCGCTCAAAGTCCGCCGGTCCGTAACGGCGTCGCCATTGATAAAAATATTGACGTGTTTGCGTAGCCGATCCTGATCATCCAGCAGATAAGAACGCAACGGTGCGTTGTCTTCAAAAACAGCGTCCAGCACGGCGCGAACCGTATCACCTGCCGCTCTGGTCGGCGGGCAGGGCAAGTGTTTTTGTAAGTTGTCTGTGAACTCTACGCGCGCCATGGCTCGCCGCCTCCTGCGCTTTTTGCAGCGCTATTCGAAACATTGGCGCGCGCCCTGTCAATATCCGGTGCGTTAACTCGTTTCCGCCAGGAAAGAGAGCTGTGTGACCATGGCGTTGCGCGCTTCGGCGTCGCGATCGGTAAGTTTCGTCGGGTAGTCGCCCGTGAAACAATGGTCCGTAAAGGCTGGCGCTGCATCATCGCGCTTGCCCTTACGAAACGCGTCGTAGAGACCGTCGAGGGAAAGGAAGGCGAGGCTATCGACGCCGATAAGCTTGCGGATTTCTTCAACGCTATGGTCGACGGCGATCAGCTCTTCGTAGGAAGGGGTGTTGATGCCATAGAAATCTGGATGCAGGATCGGCGGGCAGGCGATACGCATGTGCACTTCCGCTGCGCCGGCGTCGCGCAGCATCTCCGTAATTTTGCGTGAAGTCGTGCCGCGCACAATGGAATCGTCGATCAATACGACGCGCTTGCCTTCAATGAGGGCGCGGTTCGGAGAGTGTTTTCTCTTTACGCCAGCTTCACGGATTTTTTGTTCCGGTTCGATAAAGGTACGCCCAATATGATGGCTACGGATGAGCGCCATTTCGTAAGGCAGATTGGATTTTTGCGCGTAACCGATGGCGGCTGGGACGCCCGAGTCGGGTATCGGAGAGACAAGGTCGGCATTACACGGCGCTTCTGTGGCAAGCCGGTCGCCGAGCCGTTTGCGCAGCTCGTAAACGCTTTCACCATCCACGACTGAATTCGGTTTCGCAAAATAAATCAGTTCAAAAATACAAGGCCGGGCTTGGGCCTGTTGCGGAAATACTTGACGGCTTTCGATGGCGCCATCGGCTTTGCAGACCACCACTTCGCCGGGTTTAATGTCGCGCACAAAATTGGCGCCAATAATATCGAGCGCACAAGTTTCCGACGCGAGGATGTGCGCGCCCTTAAGTTCGCCAAGCACCAGAGGGCGAACACCCACGGGGTCGCGGGCGCCGATCAACCCTTCCGGCGTCAGCACCGTTAGCGCATAAGCGCCTTCAATTTGTTTTAGCGCTTCGATCAGTTTGTCGGTGACCGAAAGATATTGCGAGCGCGCTGTAAGCTGCAAAAAGATTTCAGAATCCGACGTGGACTGAAATATACAGCCGCGCCTGACTAGATCCGCACGCAAAGTTTTCGAGTTGGTCAGATTGCCATTATGGGCGATCGCGATGCCGGCCTGATCCAGGTCGGCGTAAAGCGGCTGCACGTTGCGCAGCACGGTATCGCCCTGGGTCGAGTATCGCGTGTGGCCGATGGCGGCTTCACCTCCGAGCGCGCCGAGGGTCGCAGCGTCGGAGAAATTGTCGGAGACGAGACCTAAAAATCGTTCATTATGAAAGTGCTGGCCGTCATAGCTGGCAATGCCAGCCGCTTCCTGCCCGCGGTGCTGTAAGGCGTGGAGACCGAGAGCGGTCAGGGCGGCTGCATCGTTTGTGCCGATGACGCCGAAGACGCCGCATTCTTCGATCAGCTTCGGCGCGCCGATGAGCGCTTCGAGTTCGGTTTTGTGTTGGCGGTAGACTGGCGCTTCTGCTTTGAGGAATCTGGCGGCGCGTTCGGCGAAACTTACGGACGCGGCGTCCTCATCCTCAAACAGCTTGGTCACTGAGGCGATTCCTCTTCGATAATGTCGGCAATAGGATCGAGCGGGGCTTCTTCGATGTCCGTGTTCGCGCCTGGCGTGCTTGCAGAGATTGCCGGATCGGTCGTGGTCACCGTGGTGACGATTTCATTGAGGCCGTTGCGATCGCTGCGTTGGTAGCCGCTGATCGCTGCGTCTAAATCATCATCGTCTGTTGAAAGATTGATCGGCGCATCGAGATCAGCACTCTCCGGCGTGAAGGTTTCAAACCAGTTGGCCATGCCGGCGGCGATGGGCCGTGTCATCGCGGTTTTGATTTCGTCAGGCTGCTTGGCTTCGTCCAAATAGTATGTATACCCCAGATAGCCCAGACCAATGAGGACCAGGCCCCGGAAAAATCCGAATGCGCCGCCTCCAATCCGGTCAGCCAATGCGGCGCGTCCGGTGAGCGGGATACGCTTTAAGCCGAGATGTAACCCGATATGCGCAGCGAGAAAGAAAGCCGCGACAAGGACGGCTGCTATAAATGCCGTGCCAAAAAAACTACCGGCTTGTCCGGTGAGCGCCAAAACGGGTTCAATGAAGAGAAGCGTTATGCCACCGGCGATGGCCAGGGCCAACAGCGTTGAAAGTTCGCGCAATCCACCGCGCAAAACCGCAAAGGCGGTTGAGAGGCCCACAACCACGACGAACAGGAGATCAAACATTACTAAGCCTGCCAAAACTAAGCGCCCGCAAACAGCCCAAAAGACCCTGCCTACTTCTAGGCTGAGTCGCCGTTCCCCCTCCGGGCATTCCTAGCGTTGATGGCGGGTTTTCTCAACAGCTTAAGTGCGGCTGGCAGCGAGAAAGGGAGATTATCCCTTGGTCCAAGCGACGAGGTCCGCAAGGGTCGCTGCTTCGCTGACTTTCAGCATGTCGCTGGCCCCGCCTGTTGGAGCGAGGGCGCCCGCAAACCCTAGTTTTCGCGCTTCTTTCAAGCGGGCCTCGGTCTGGTTAACAGGCCGTACCGCTCCTGAGAGGGCGACTTCACCGAAGACCACGCGATCGCGTGGCAGCGGCGCGTCAAAAAGGGAAGAGCAGAGGGCGGCGGCGGCGGCAAGATCTGCGGCGGGCTCGGCGATACGCAGGCCCCCCGCCACATTGAGGAACACATCATGGCGCCCGAAATCTAACCCAGCGCGTGCGTCGAGCACAGCGAGCAGCATGGAAAGGCGGGCGCCGTCCCAGCCCACAACCGCTCGGCGCGGCGCGGCAAGTGATGACGGGGAAACAAGCGCCTGTATTTCCACGAGCACGGGCCGTGTCCCCTCAATTCCGGCGAAGACCGCTGCACCGGAAACATCCCTGTCGCCGCTGGTGAGAAACAGTTCTGAAGGATTGGCGACTTCGCGCAAGCCTTCCGTGGACATTTCAAAGACACCGATTTCGTGGGCGGCGCCGAAACGATTTTTGACCGCGCGCAAGATCCGAAAGTCGCGCCCGTGTTCGCTCTCAAAATACATGACCGCATCGACCATATGTTCGACGACGCGCGGTCCGGCGATCTGGCCGTCTTTCGTCACATGGCCGACCAGCAACAGGATCGATCCTGATGACTTGGCGAACCGCACCAGTTCTTGAGCGCAAGCGCGCACTTGCGTCACAGTGCCCGGTGCAGCGGGCAGGGCGTCAGACCAGAGCGTCTGGATCGAATCGATAATAACCGCAGCGGGCTTTTCAGCTTTCAACGTCGCGAGAATGTCCCGCAGGCTGGTGGCGGAGGCCAAATCAACCGGCGCTTTCTCCACCCCAAGGCGTTTGGCGCGCAACCGGATTTGCGCCGTGGCTTCCTCGCCAGAAATATAAGCGACCGTCGAGCCGCCCTTGGCGAGCCCGGAGGCGATTTGCAACAATAAGGTCGATTTGCCGACGCCCGGATCGCCGCCGATTAACAGTGCCGAGCCAGGAACCAGGCCGCCGCCGCAGGCGCGGTCAAATTCAGCATTGCCGGTGAGGAGGCGCGGAACATCTTCCGCCGCGCCTGCCAGTGATGTGAAATCAATCTTTTTGGCTTTGGATTTGGATGAGCCACCGCCAGCCCCGGCCAAAGACCCTGGCGGACCGGCTTCGGACGCCTCCAGCTCGATGGTGTTCCACTCCCCACACGCCTCGCAGCGCCCGGCCCATTTTCCGTAGACCGCGCCGCAGGACTGGCAGACATATGTTTCAGAACTTCGGGCCATGCATTTCCTCTTTGCTGAAGATGTGCGGCGTTTGTGCCGCAGAGGCAAGTGCGGTTCGGCATCGCCAGCACAGGTAATCCTGCTAAACTCATCCTATGCAAAACCTGAATGATTTGAATCCCTATCTCCACGGCCTTTATGCGCCGGTCTGGGAGGAAGTGAGCGCCGAAAAGTTGGACGTGATCGGTGAAATTCCGCGCGACCTTCATGGCGCCTATTTTCGTAACGGGCCGAACCCTGCGGAGCCGCCCACCGGTATGCATCACTGGTTTGACGGCGACGGGATGATCCATGGTGTGTGGTTTGAAAATAGTGAGGCCCGCTATCGCAATCGCTTTGTGGGGACGCAGGATCTGACAGCGAACGGCGCTTGCGCAATGCCGGGGATATTCGAGCCGTCACGCAATGCGCCCGGTCGCAAGGTCAATTACCGCGATACGGCGAATACGGATCTCGTTTATCATAACGGTCAACTGCTTGCCTTGTGGTATATCTCTGGCCAGCCTGTTGCCGTTGATGCATCGACGTTAGACACAATTCGCACAGAGACGTTTGGCGGAAAACTACCGCGCAATATTTCGGCTCACTCAAAGGTCGATCCGGAGACCGGCGAACTCGTTTTTTTCGATTATGCTCTGTACGAGCCGAAAATGTGGACGGGGACAGTGTCAGCCTCTGGCGAACTGACACATTTTCAGGAAATTGAATTGCCGGGGCCACGTTTACCGCATGACATGGGTCTAACGGAAAACTACGTCATTCTGCATGATCTGCCCGTGGTTTTTTCTGAAGCTGCAATTCGCAATCGCATGTGGCAAATTCATGTAGCGGATCAGCCGACGCGGTTTGGTGTTGTGCCGCGAAAGGGTGGTGCGCCGAGATGGTTCGAGTTCCCCACCTGTTATGTTTATCATGTCATCAATAGCTGGGAGGAGGGCGACGAGATTGTCATGGCTGCCTGCAAGATGGTTCCGAACGGCTTTGAGCCCGATCCCAAATATGGCCCCTACGCCGCTATGGCGGACGTTTTGGCGTTGCGCGCGCAGCCCTTTTTGTGGCGTATGAATTTAGCGACCGGGGCGGGTCGCGAGGAACAGATCGACGACGCGTTGTCGGAATTTCCTGTGGTCAACAATGATTTGGCCGGGCGAAAAACCAAACACTCCTATCATGTCGTATTTGAGGATTGTATCGAGCAGCGATTTTCGGGGTTGATAAAGTACAATCTCGAAACTGGCGCCAGCGACCGCCATGATTTTCCAAAGGGAGTCTATGGCTCGGAGCCAGCGCTTGCTCCGCGGATTAATGCGGATGGAGAAGACGACGGTTACCTCGTCACATTCACTCACGACCTCAACGGAATTTCCGAAGCGCACATCGTTGACGCGCAAAACATGTCAGCGCGGCCAATAGCGCGCGTGAAGCTGCCGCAGCGCGTGCCGTTAGGATTTCATGGCGTTTGGGCGCAAGGTGTTTAGCAAGGCGGGCCTTTAGCGGGTGTTATTCCGCTGCGAGCTGTTCGCCTGATTGGGGCTGTTCAGCCATGTGCGACGCCTTGCGACGGCGCATCGCGCGCTTCCAGCTTTTTGGCCAAAAATGCGTCGGGTACGGAATTACCGTGCGGCGAAGGAATGATTTGCGCTTGCGCGCCTTTGGTGGGGTCGCCACCGGTGCAGGGTCTTCTTCCTGGTGAAGGTCCCCGATAATATCTCCTGAAGCACTGGCGGCTTGCCCGGTATCAGCGGACGGCGATTCGCTGACGGGCGCTTTCTGGATGGCGGCATTGTCCGGGCCGAGCGACGCCATGGCACGCTCAACAGTGCTCAGTTGAGCATTGCCGGACTCTTTGGAGCCGTCATCAGAGTTGTCAGTGCTGCCTGCCAATGTGTTTGCCGCGCCCCCTTCGCATTCTGGCGATTCAATATTCAACGGTGACGGTTCAACCGGAATGTCGGGCGCTCCCAACAGGGCTGGCGCGCCAACGCGAATACCTGGTTGAAAATAGGCCGAAGCGTCACCGACGGAAAGGGTAACGGGTTTGGACATGCCGCCGGAAAAATCACCAACGGTTTCAGAAGGTTGTGCTGTAGTTGGTTGTTTCGGCGCGGGACGTCCAGCTTGGGCGGCCGCTTTCTGCGGAACAAAAACGCCTTCGGAGACCTCGTCTCGAGTGACGATGATCGGCGTACCCACTCCCTTCGGGGTCGCCGTTTTCGCGGCATCGGTTTGAGCAGCTTCTGCCTCCTGCTGAGGCAGACCCGCTGGCTGTTCTTCTGGCTTAAACGCCTCGCTCAGGCGTTCCTGTAATTGCCGTGGTGCGCTCGGTGTTGCGTGGGCGGCTTCGTCGTCGGTCTGGGTTTCGCTGGGCTTTTCCGCCGCCTTTGCTTTCGCGCGTTCGATCGCGGCGGCTTTGCGTTCAGCCCGCGCTTTTGCGCGTTTGGCGAGGATGAGGGCTTTGGCTTTCTCGCGCGCTTTGGTTTTCTTTTCCGCCTCAACGCTTTCTGCAGAATGATCGGGCGTATCCGCTGTGTCCGGCGCTGGTGCATCAAACTGCGCAACGCGTTCATTCAAGCGTTCGATGAGTGCATCTTCCGTCTCGGATGCCTTTTCCAATCCCTGATTGAGCTGGTCTGATTTTTTGACCGCCGGGGCCTCAGTTCGGAACATCGCTGCGAGGTTTTCTGAACTCAACGGATCGAGTTCCAATAACTCGCGCACCTCGTTGATACGGTGCGGCCTGAATTCCTTTAGATCGCCGACTTTGCCAAGGTGGTTGCCTTGCGCTGCGGTAAAGCCAAGACCGCGCAGCGCCGCCAGAGAGGCTTGATCTTCTACGCCGACAGCCGTGATCGCAGCGTTTGCGTTATTGGCGACGTCTAGAAGGTCAGCGATCGCCGACAATCCCGGCCCACGGACCGTGCGTGCGAACCGTAAGATGGCCGAACCGCCCGTTTTGATCTCATCAAACGGAAAAGGATCGAGCGACCGCAGTAGATCGTTCGCCCGCCCACGAACCTCAATAGCGAGCCGCGCCCCAGTGTCGGAAAGGCGTTTGAAATGCCCGGACGCAGTCTCCAGCGACATGTCCACTGGCGGCATCGGGCATTCGAGCGTTATGAGATCGGCGGGGAATTCATGATCGCGAAGAAGTTTCACGAAGTGGGTCGCAAATGCGTCGTCGCTTAGGTCGCTGAGCGCGAGATTCACTGAAAGACCCGGCGCGAATGGCCCGCGCCAGCCCGTATAGGCCGTGATCGCGTTTGCGAGGACGTAACGCGTCAACTCGCTCATGCGGCCCTGGCTCTCAAAAAAGGAGATGAATGCGCCCGGCGGCAGCAGGCCGAGATTTGGATGCCGCCAGCGCACGAAGGATTCTACACGCGCCAAGGCCCCGTTTCCGAGATCGAAAACCGGTTGAAATAGGACTTCGAAGTCCTTGTTCTTCAACGCATTATCAATGTCGACGTTGGAAAGCCGAACCGCTTGTGCGCCCATCCGAAAGCCCTTCCGTCAGCCGAACCGGCCGCGCCCCCTGATTTACGATCCGTCCATAATCCTTGGCGCGGGTTAATTCTCGCTGAACGGAGCCGGGGAGTCCTAAGAAGGGACACCATGCGGCGATTCACGCGCCAGCGTAAACTGTTAGTTAGTGATGATTTTCGAGCGCCGAATCAGCGCCGCTTAGTAGTCAAATTGTTCGCGGAGGATGCGTTCGTCAAGAGATTGACCGCGGTCAAACAGCAAAGTCATGAAAATGTCGCGGCTCTCGCGCGCTTCAACCTTAGCGACGTCGCGAACCTCCTGATTATCCGCCACGCCGGAAACGGGGCGCTTTTTGCTTTCCAATGCCTCGAATTCGACGACAGCATCGTGAGGCAGGAGAGCGCCGCGCCAGCGCCGGGGCCGGAAGGCGCTGATGGGCGTGAGCGCGAGCATGTGCGCGCTGATAGGCAGGATCGGCCCATGTGCGGAAAGATTGTAAGCGGTCGAACCCGCAGGCGTCGCCAGGAGCACGCCGTCGCAAGTGAGTGATTCCATTCTGACTTTGCCATTAATGGAGATACGAACACGCGCCGACTGGCGTGTCTCGCGAAAAAGTGAAATCTCGTTGATAGCCATGGCGGTTTCTGTCCGCCCGTCGATTGTCGTCGCCCGCATTTCAAGCGGATGAATTATCGTCGCCTCGGCGTCGGCGATCCGCTCGGGGAGCTGATCGATCTCTGCGTCGTTCATCATGAAACCCACCGTGCCCCGATTGAACCCATAAATAGGTTTGCCAGCGGTCATATGCGCTCGCAAAACATCCAACATGAAACCATCGCCGCCCACAGCAACAATTACGTCGCATACGTCAATCGAATGATTGCCATATCGCTTTTTCAGCAATTTACCGGCTTCTATGGCCGACGGCTTCTCACTGGTTAACACGCAAAGTCGCATGCTGCGCGGGTCTTGCGGAAGGCGCGGGAGGGAATCCGATGGAGTTGCCTCTTGCCCGGCGCTTCGGGTTATGTTCCGGTTCCGTACCCGATGACCAAATAGTTTCATTGACGCTTATGCCCCTCGATCTACCCGCCGCTCATGCCGCCGCAACTATACGGGAAAGTTTCACCCGCGTCAGGGGCGACAGCGAAAGCCTCGCCAGCCCCCTGAGCCCAGAGGACTGCATGATCCAGTCCATGGCGGAGGCGAGCCCGGTGAAGTGGAATCTCGCCCATACCAGCTGGTTTTTCGAAACCTTCATTCTTAAGCCTCACGCCGCAGGATATCAGTCATATCACGAAGATTTCGGCTATTTGTTTAATTCCTATTACAACCAGATCGGCGAGCGGCATCCGCGCGCTGAAAGAGGTATGCTGTCGCGGCCCTCTCTCGCCGATGTGCTTGCGTATCGCGCCCATGTTGATGCGGCTGTAACGCGGCTTATCGACAATGCTGACGAGGACCTACTGGCGGTAATTGCGCCGCTTGTCGTGCTTGGCTGCGCACATGAGGAGCAGCATCAGGAGTTATTGCTGACCGACTTGCAGCACGGCCTGTCTCAAAACCCGCTAATGCCGGCCGTCTATAATGGCGATGAGGCTGAGGCTGTCAGTGCGCCAATATTAGATTGGCGGCAAATGGAGGGCGGCGTCTGCGACATTGGTTGGGACGGAAATGGTTTTTCATTCGACAATGAAGAGCCGCGCCACAAGGTCTATTTGCATCCGTTTGAGTTAGCAAACCGGCCTGTTACCAATGCGGAGTACATCGCGTTCATCGAGGACGGTGGTTACGAGAATCCGGCGCATTGGCTGGCCGATGCATGGGACATGATTAACGAGGACGCGTGGTGCGCACCGCTTTATTGGCGCAACGCGGAAGACGGTTGGCGGCAATATACATTGTTCGGCGAGCGGGCAGTCGATCCACACGCGCCTGTCTGCCATGTAAGCTTTTATGAAGCGGACGCTTACGCCAACTGGGCGGGCGCCAGATTGCCAACGGAGTTTGAGTGGGAAGCGGCGGCATCGCTGTTTCCTCTGCAAGGCCGCTTTCTTGAAGGCGGCAAGCCCGCACGTCCCGCGCCAGCAAGTGGTGACGATAAGCTCTTGCAACTTTTTGGCGATGTCTGGGAGTGGACGGCCTCGCCTTATATTGCCTATCCGGGCTTTGCCGCCCCGGCTGGTGCAGTTGGAGAATATAACGGGAAGTTTATGTCCGGCCAGATGGTGATGAAGGGCGGGTCGTGCGCGACACCCGCAGGGCATATGCGTGTCAGCTACCGCAACTTCTTTCCTCCAGCGGCGCGCTGGCAATTTTCAGGATTTCGACTGGCCAGAGACTGCAAATAATCGGTTGCGATCGGCGGAGCTGCAATTTGGTCATGCGTTTGCGGCAGTGATTGGTTACATTGAAACAAATGCATACCGGAGGATGATCGATGAGTGCAGATGGCCATACCAGCGATGCTCTTGGGCAGTCGGCCGGCTTTTCGCTGCCAGCGCCAGACAGCTTGCCTTCCCTCAAAGGAAAAGTCAGCGACGAGGAATGGCGGATTAGATGCGATTTGGCGGCGACCTATCGATTGGCGGCGCTTTACGGCTGGGACGACATGATTTTCACCCACATTTCGGCGCGTGTGCCGGATGAGGGCGGCAGGGCGCGTTTCCTGATCAATCCGTATGGCGTGTTCTTCGAAGAAATGACTGCTTCGTCACTGTTGAAAATCGACGTCGACGGCAACAAGGTTGAAGAAAGTCCGTACTTTGCCAACGCGGCGGGTTTTACGATTCACTCAGCGCTGCACATGGCGCGGGATGATGCTCATGCTGTGCTTCATCTGCACACGCCTTATGGCGTCGCTGTGTCGGCGCAGCAAGGTGGGTTAAAGCGCTACACCCAATTCGCCATGGTATGCCACGATGATCTTGCCTATCACGACTATGAAGGGATCGCGACGGACCTCGATGAGCGCGAGCGCCTTGTCAAAGATCTCGGCAACCATAATTTTTTCATGCTTCGCAATCATGGAACGCTGACCGTTGGCGCGAATTGCGCGACGGCGTTCTTGCGCATGTATTTTCTGGAACAGGCCTGCAAAGCCCAGATCCTCGCGCAATCTGACACAAAAGAGCCGCTGGAGGAGCCGCCAGCGATGGGAGCGAAAGTTATGCAGCAAGGGTCGCCCGCTTTTGTGCCGGGCCTTGGCGATAACCTCGCATGGCCGGGACTGTTGCGGAAGCTGAACCGCATCAATCCCGGTTTTGACCGCTAATTCGCTGCGGGCGTTAGCGTTTTCAAATAGGCAATGAGGTCGGCGCGTTTTTCCGCATCACGCTGGCCGACATATGCCATCCGGTTGCCGCGCATGAACTGTTGCGGATTTTCGATAAAGGCGCTCAGGGATTCGTCGGTCCAAACCACTCCGGAATCCTGCATTGCTTTTGAGTAAGCGAACCCGTCAACCTGAGCGGCCTCACGGCCGACAATATCAAACAGATTTGGTCCAACCCGGTTAGCTTCGCCCTCATTGGCGCTGTGGCAGACGGCGCATTCGTTGAACAGCCGCCGCCCGCGCGCCTCCGGCGTTGCAATTTCTGCTGGTTCGGCGCTTGCTGACTTCGCTGGTGCGTCAGCGGCGCTGGATGCTTCCTGACTGCAGGCGGCGAGTAAGAGGAGGGCGGCGAAGGCCATCAGAGTTTTCATGAGAGCGTTAATCCCCAAAATTTGCGTCAGGCGGGTATAACCCCCTAGTCATCGCGGGCGCAATCCGTTATTGGACGCGCCCGGCGCCCCTATAGCTCAGCTGGTAGAGCAACTGATTTGTAATCAGTAGGTCCGCGGTTCGAGTCCGTGTGGGGGCACCATTTTCGTAAATTTGGCCACATTTCGAAGCGATTTGGTTCGCTAGTGTTCATCCGCTTTCGGCAGGACGCTCGGAATGTAATTGCTCAGATATGAGCGTCCGGCGAGCTGCGCCTCGCGCACCATTGCGGGCGTGATCGTTCCGTGCTCCAGAACCGATAACGAAAACAGCAAGTCCACGATCTCCACATAGTAAAAGAAAACGTTGGTGGCGTTCGGTATTTTCGGGAGCTGAAAATAACGCCGAATGTCCTGTTCGATGACTTCAGCCAAGCGCTGGTCATTCTCCCGGTCCCAGTGCTTGATCTCAGCGGGCGTTTTTCCCCCGATAATGATCTTCATGGCGGCAGGGTCGGCCTGAAACAGTTTCGCGCCACGGGCGATTTGGTTTTCGATCACGTCTTGCCAAGTCTCTGGCTGCTTATCACTCGTCGCGGCGAACGCTTCCACGTAGCGTTGTAGGAATTCCATCGCGATCGCCGCGTAGACTGCATTGACGTTGGGAAAGAAGTGATAGGCTGAACCGGCGGGCACTTTGGCCTGTTCTGCAATTTCATTGTAAGAAATATCCTCAAGGTTCTTCTTGAGAAGGAGTTCTTTTGCCGCCGCCGCAATGCGCTCGCGCCGCTCGACGCCGCGCGCTTGCATCGTGCCGCTGCGTCGTTTGCGTTTCGTTGGCTTATTTCGCTTTGCTGTAGCGCCCATAAATCCAATCTAGGTCGAATCACCCAGAAGCTACGGCATTACCGATCAGAGCGTCAATTCATACGATTCGCTATGCAGGCGTCAGCACTCGTTCTTCCTGAGCGACTTTATCAAGACAGTACCGTGCGCGATCAAACAAAAGATCGATTTCGGCAGTTGTGATGATGAGTGGTGGGCTGAACTCCAATACGTCGCGAACGGCGCGCATGATAATTCCGTTTTCGAAGCCCTTTTTTACGCAACGCATGGCGACACGTTTTTCCAACGGAAATTTTGTGCCTTCCTTTGAATCCTGAACAAGCTCGAGCGCTCCGAGGAGGCCAATGCCGCGCGCTTCCCCCACTATAGGGTGTTCCCCCAGTTGTTGCAGTTTTTCCTGAAAATGCGGCGCTGCGACCTCTCTGACATACTCGAGGATTTTCTCATCTTTTATGATGCGGATGTTTTCCAATGCAGCGGCGCAACATACGGGATGTCCGGAATACGTGAAGCCATGGGCGATTTCGCCGCCGGACCGTAGAACATCATAAACGGTATCGCGGACGGCCGTGGCGGAGATCGGCATATAGCCGGATGATAACCCCTTCGCCATGTTTAGAATATCGGGCTCAATGTTGTAGGTGATCGAGCCGAACCAGTGGCCGGTGCGCCCAAAACCGGTAATCACTTCATCGGCGATCAGTAAAATGTCATGCTTGCGGCAGATTTCCTGGATTGCGGGCCAGTATGTGTCCGGAGGCGGAATAACGCCCCCCGCACCCATAACCGGTTCGGCAATGAACGCCGCAATCGTATCAGCGCCTGCCTCGGTAATGGCCTCGTCGAGGGCCTGCGCGGCTTTGCGGCCAAACTCTTCCTTGGTTTGGTTGCGACCAAAATCATACCAGTAAGGGGGCATGATATGCTTGTAGCCTGCTTGCAGCGTTGAGCCCATTCTGTGCATGGCGGTCCAGCCGCCGAGCGAGGCGCCGGTAATAGTGCTGCCGTGATAGGCGTGAACCAGGCTGATAATAGTCTTCTTATTCGGTTTACCTTTCAGGTCCCAGTAATGACGCACAAGGCGACAAGCGGTGTCGTTCGCATCCGAACCAGAGGTTCCGAAGAACACATGATCAAGGCCCGCCGGCGTCAGGCCGGCAATCGTTTCGGCGAGTTCCACCTGGGTTGGAGTCGTCGACATAAAAAACGAGTTATAATAGCAAAGCTCTTCAAGTTGCTGTTTGACGCGTTCTGCAATTTCTGTTCGTCCGTACCCGATGTTTACGCACCACAGTCCAGCCATGCCGTCCAGATATTTGTTACCGTCATTGTCCCAGATTTCGACGCCCTTGCCGCGCGAAATAATCAACGAGCCGTCCGCCGCTTGTTTTTTGGGATCGGTAAAGGGATGCGCGTGATATTTTATATCCGCCCGCTGAAGTGCAGCAGTTGATGAACTCAATTTTCCCATAACGCACCAGTCCGTCCTGAGGCCATTCGGCACAGAAGGTTGTTCCGCCGAAGCAGACTCGCTTTTTTTGGTTTCCCCTCGGCTTTGTCAGCGTGGAAATAACCGTTGAACACCGAGTTTTATAAAGAGCGCCTCGTACTGTCAAGATTGTTTATTGTCGAGTTTTGGATATAGCCTCTTAACGCTATGGTCCCGTTTAGTGGCAGAATTTGTTGATGTTTTGGCAGGCCGAGCGCGCTCGACGCAGTTTTCGAGGACCGCCAGCTTCTGGAATCCCTCAAAATTAAAGAGTCGATGAAAACCGATTATGAGTGATGAAAATTTGAAATTTCCGCGACCCGCGCCTGTTACCGCAAAGTCCTTGTTGCAGGCGGCGCAGGTTAAGACAGACGACTTTTACGCGAATGATCGAGGCGAACTTGAAATGGGTGGTATGCGGCTGGTTGATCTGGTCAGCCGATTTGGATCGCCGTTATTCGTATTGAGCGACACGACGCTTCGACGGAACTTTCGTCGCTTCAAATCAGCCTTTGTACAACATTGGCCGTCGTCTGTGGAGGTGCTGTACGCAGTCAAGGCCAATCCAAATCCAGTAGTTTGCAGGGAACTGGCGAACGAGAGGGCTGGGTTTGATTGCACTGGATTTGGCGAACTGGAACTCGCGCTTCGGTACGGTGAAACCCCGGCGATCACCACTTTAAACGGAAGCAATAAGAGCGAGACGGAGATCGCCAAAGCGATCGCTGCCGAAGCGATTATCGTGCTCGATGCAGAAGATGATGTTGCGCTGGTTAAGCGCCAGGCAGAGTTGCAACAAAAGATAGCGAAGGTCATCCTCAGGCTGAAAGCATTCGACTCCAGCCGGCTTAGTGGCTTTCAAAGCGACGCGTACCCCTCAGCGTACGACGCTGCGATGGTAGTGGCGCGAAAAAAATGGGGCGTTGGATATGACGCCGCAAGGGGTGTTGTCGCGCAGATACTCTCCGACGCCTGGCTGGAATTGCAGGGGTATCACCTGCACATAGGTCGCCTCACACGGCGTGCGGATATTGTCGCGGCGAATGCGGCGGCGTTTGGCCGGCTCGTTGTAGACATAAACAGGTCCACAGGATTTCAGCCTGCTTTGATCGATATTGGAGGCGGCTGGGCAGGCGATCGCGATCCGGAAGCCAGAACTGGTGAGCTGAATGCCGACTCAATTGAAAACTATGCGGAATGCGTCTGCGCTGCACTGCGCGCCGTATTTGAAGATACGGCGTTCCCATTACCATCATTGTGGTTGGAGCCGGGCAGATACCTGGTCAATAACGCCGGGCTGTTGCTAGCGACCGTTGGGTGCATCAAACGGGACGAGGGGTGTTGCTGGGTAAACGTTGACGCCAGCGGCGAATGGCTTGTGCTCACAACGCTGCATGGCGCGGAGAATGTGATCGTTCCTGTCGTTGGGTTGGAGAGAACGCTGTCTGAAACGGCCGATGTGGTGGGGCCAAATTGTATTCCCGCTGTCTTTGGGAAGAGCAAAGCCCTTCCGCCTCTCTCCCGAGGTGAGGTTTTGGCGATCCTTGATGCCGGGGCATACGCTGAGAGCCAGGCAAGCCAATTCAATTCTATGCCGCGGCCGGCAACCGCGCTGATACGCGAAAAACGGGCGTATCTGATTACACGCCGCGAGACTTACGAAAATCTGTTTGCGCGGTTTGAGATACCGGCGTTTTGAAATCGCCGGACTGAGTTCAAACTGCTCCGCCGCCATTTTTCGCATTGCGCTATCCTTCGTTTTCTATAAAACTCGGCGAACACCGAAAATGAGCAAGCGATAGGGAGCGAAAGATGGCAAAGGTGGATGGCGGCGTTCTGGTGATCAAAACGCTCATGGCGGGCGGTATTGATCAGGGTTTTGCGCTGCATGGCGGACATCTTGAGCCGGTTTTCCAAGCGGCGCTGGATCACTCGTTTCCGCTCATCGATACGCGCCATGAAGCGGCTGCGGGGCATGCGGCCGCTGGCTATGCGCGTTCGACCGGGCGTCCCGCCGCTGTGTTCGTAACGGCAGGGCCGGGCATGACAAACGTCATTACAGCACTCGCTGACGCCTATCTTGATGGCGTGCCGATGATCGTCATCGCCGGCGCTGAACCGCTGATTGAAAATGAGGCGAACGCCTTGCAGGGCGGGTTTGATCAGGTGGCGATAGCGGCGCCCGTCAGCAAATGGGCGTTCCGCGTAACGCGTACTGAGACAATTCCGCGTATTCTTGCGCGGGCCATTCGGGTGGCGCGTACGGGAAGGCCGGGCCCGGTCTTTTTAGAGATACCGGCGGACGTCATTTATCAGCCATTGTCGTATGACGAGTTCGATCCGCCGATGATCGAGCTGCCGTCAAAGCCAGTACCGCAAGAGGCGGCCGTGCAAAGTGCAACTGACCTGCTGCGCGGCGCCGAGCGCCCCATTATTATGGTAGGTGCGGGCGTTACCCTCTCGCAATCGCATCAAGCGATGTTGACCTTTGCGGAGGAAGCAGACCTTCCGGTCTTCTCAAACTGCAAAGCGCATGGCGTTATGCCAACGCGTCACCCGCTTTGGGGCGGAGATTTTGCGAACCTCAAAGTACTCGCCGAAGATGGATGCGCGCCCGACGTCGTGCTGCTGCTGGGCGCCCGCATAGGACGCTATACTGGCGGTGCGACCGGCGCACTTTTGCCGTTTGATACAAAGATAATATCTGTCGATATCGATGGATCAGAAATAGGGCGGTTGCGTCCGGTTGAAATCGGCATTGAGGCCGATTGCGGGGCGTTTCTCGAAGCGATCAGACGGGTGGCGGACGGCACGGCATGGCCAGTCAGGGATGCATGGAAAGAAAAAGTGCTGGCGGCGGCGCGGTGGCACAATCGCCGGTTTGTAGCGGCAATTGAGGAATCGGCAACACCAATTCATCCGTATAAGGCGGCGCGCGAAGTCATGGCGGCGCTACCACCAAAAAGCTGGGTGATTGTCGATGGGGGTGAGTGTTACAATTGGGCGGAAATGAATCTCGCCGAGTCCCATATCGAAGGGTTTATGGTGACCGGTTATCTCGGTTGTCTGGGAACCGGGCAACCTTATGCAATTGGCGCCAAGTTGGCCCACCCGGATAGACCGGTGATTTGTATTGCTGGTGATGGCGCCGTCGGCTTCAACATCCAGGAATTTGACACGATGGTTCGGCACAATCTGCCGATCCTGACCATCGTTTTTAACAATCAGTGCTGGGGCCTTTCAAAGCACGGCCAAATGATGATGTTTGGCGCCAATCGCCAGTCGATCGTCGACCTTGCAGACACGGGGTACGAACGAGTTGCCGAAGGGTTTGGATGCTACGGGGAGCGGGTCACAGACCCGGGCGACATCGGCCCTGCGATCAAGCGGGCCCTCGCATCCGGTCGTCCCTCTTGTCTCAATATCGTTATTGATCCCGAGATTGTTGCGCCTTTCACGGAGGCGCTTGTGGGTAACAGAAAATCTCAGGATGAGGTTGTCATTCCCTACTATGAAAATCTCGGGGCCGGGTAGTTTGGCGCATTAAGGCCAGGCGAAACGGAGTGTTAGCGAGCGCACAATCATCTAATATTTTGCGTACATGCAACGGTGAATGGTGGGCGTGTGAGGAAATATGGCGTTTTGGGCCAAAAATACCAAGGAAAGCCCCGGTTTAAACTTGACAGCCTCATTAAACTCGTTGAATACTGAGTTATAAGGCGATGGGTAATAACCACAGGGCCAGGGAGGGCACTATGACGGCAAAATTTCTAACGTCGGCTGGCTGCGCTGCGCTGCTTGCGTATAGCGGCCAGGCGGTGGCGCAAAATGACGAAATCATCGTCAGCGCTAAAAAGCGGGATGAGAGCATTCAGGACGTCAACGTCTCTGTGACGGCGATCTCCGGTGATGATCTTAAAGCGTACAGCTTCGACACCGCTGATGATATCGCGCAGCAGACGTCAAACCTGACGACAGTAAATCTCTTTGGCAACAATCTGCCAAACTTTGCGATTCGCGGTGTTGGTCTCAACGATATCGCGCCCAATAATAGCTCGCCCACTGCGGTGCATGTCGATGAAGTCTTTTATCCGTTTGCCGTCATGTTGAACTTCGGATTGTTTGACATGGATCGAGTTGAGGTTCTGAAAGGACCGCAAGGAACGCTCTACGGACGAAATACAACCGCCGGCGCCGTAAGCTTCTTCTCGCGCAAGCCTGACGCAGACGCCTTCAGTGCAGAGGTGACTGCAGGATATGGAAACTATCAAAATTTTGAAACAGAGGGATTCGTCAATGTTCCGCTGGGAGAGCGTGCTGCATTCAGGATTTCCGGAAACTATCGTAATCAAAGCGACGGGCCATTTTACAACCGTAATCTCGGCGAGAGCCATGGCGAGATTGAACGTTTCGCCCTTCGCGGACAGTTGAATTTCCAGCCAACGGACGATCTGGAAATAAATCTCAATATCCACGGCGGAAAAGAAAACAGCGACCTCGCGCAGTATGATATGTTGCCCAGCGGCAATGCAGCGCTTGACGGTTTTTGCAGCGCATTCAATGACGGCACGCTTCAAGGTGGTGAGGCCGATTGTTTTGACCTTTCCCTGAATCAGGAGCCGGATACGAATCCGTTTACCTCCGCACCCGGTTTTCGCCCGTCGCTTGATCTGGAAGGCATTGGCGGCGTCGCGACAATTGAATGGGACGCCGGGCCTGTCATCATTACATCAGTGACGGGACTTGAGAGCTTTGATCGGGTCGTGCGTGAAGATGCGGATGGCTTTCCGCAGATCATTGTGGATGATTACTATGTGAACGACATCAATGCGTTCTCGGAAGAGTTGCGTTTTACCTCTGATCATGATGGGCCGTTCCAATGGATCGCCGGTCTCTACTATCAAACTGACTCTCTTGATTCACCGGTTTCGGAAGTGAAAGCCTATACGCGTAGTGTGGCGATCAACACTGAGGTTTTTCAGGACACCGAAACGTTCGCTGCTTTTGGCAACGCTGAGTTTGAACTATCACCGATGTGGAAGGTGTCCGGTGGGTTGCGCTACACTTATGAAAAGCGTGACTTTGAGGCGCGTACGTTCTTCGATGTCATCTTTTCGCCACCGACGGCAGTGACATTTGATCCGCCTCCAGCGGGAGACCTGCAGCCGTTTGGCGTTCCCGCTTCCGAACGCATCGACTCGAAGGAATTCAACAACGTCTCCGGGAGAATTGCGCTTGATTTTACGCCAAATGACAACACGTTGATATATGTTAGCGCTTCGCGTGGATTTAAGAGCGGTGGCTTTAACGGAAACCTTGCGTTGAATAACGCTTCGATCACCGACTTTGACGAAGAAGAAGTGTACGCCTATGAGGTGGGCAAAAAACTGACACTCGCAGATGGGGCGCTGACCTGGAATTCCGCCGCGTTCTGGTATGAATATAAAGATGCGCAGTTGATCGGTAATTTCCTCGTCGACACCGGTGGCGGCGTGATGGGCAACATTTTTGCTCTTAACAACTTGGCGGACGCACGTATTTTAGGCCTTGAAAGCGACATTCGCTGGCGTCCGACGCCGGAATGGGACATTCGCGGCGGTATCGGCATCCTGGATACAAAAATTAAAAACCGTGTTGAGCCGATGAATGCGATTACCATCGGAAATGAGCTCGCCTTTGCGCCGCCGGTCAACGCAAATGGTTCGATACGGTACACAAATGAGATTGCGAATGGCTACGTCGGTTCAGTTCAGTTCGATGTGACGCATTCCGCGAAGTTTTTTACCAACATCTCAAATATCCCCGTGACGGAATCGGGGGGGTATACGCTCTTTAATGGCCGTGCGAGCGTTTATTCTTCAGATGACGGGTGGCAAGTGTCGGTGTGGGCCAAGAATATCTTCAATGAGGAATATTCAACATGGGTGAACAATCTGAACAGTACGTTCCGAGTATTGCGCGCCACCGGAATGCCCAGGACCTTCGGTATCGAGCTTAGCTACGCATTTAACTAAGTGTGACATAATTCCTCCCTGCCGGCGAGGGGAGCGTTTGAAAGAGCGCTCCCCTTGTTTTTTGTGAGCGACCATGCAGCGATTTTATTCCAACACCGTGATTATTTCTGGCGGCGCTTCCGGCATTGGACGCGCCACCGCCAAAGCGTTTGCAGACGAAGGGGCGACGGTTTTTGTCGCAGATCTAAATAACGATCTGGGAGAAAGCGTAGCCGCGTCACTGGGTGCGAACGTCACATTTAAAAAACTCGATGTAAAAGACGAGGATAATTGGGCGCGCCTTGTCGACGAAGTCTCTAAACTAACCGGAAGGTTGGATGTCCTCGTTAATTCCGCCGGCGTGGGCGCAAGGGCGCGATTTGATGAGTGCAGTCTTGAATCCTGGAATCACGTTATTGGCGTCAACCTGACTGGGGCGTTTCTTGGCTGCAAGCACGCTTTTCGGGTGATGCGGGCGTTAGGTTGCGGCGGCGCCATCGTTAATGTTTCTTCAGTCGCCGCGCACTGGTCGACCGAAGACGGGGCGGCGTATAGTGCGAGCAAAGGCGGGCTGAAACTCCTGACCCAAAGCGTCGCTCTCGCCGCGGCGGATGAAAAGCTCGGCATTCGATGTAATGCAGTTGAGCCAACGTCCACCGACACAGAACTTCTCGACCCCATGGCGGCGTCTCTCGGTGGACGCCAAAAGTTGCGAGAAGTGATGGGTTCTAAAATTCCCATGGGTCGGATGGTGCGACCAGAGGAGGTCGCTGCCGCCATCTTGTTCCTGGCGTCCAAAGAAGCATCGATGATCAACGGTGTTGGCCTGCCGGTGGATGGGGCCGTCCTGTCAGGCATGGTCGGACGATATCGATAAACTGGTTGATCTTTACTATTAGGAGGGATGCATGACGTCGCCGAGCAAGTACCAACTTTACATTGGCGGACGTTTTGTCAAGCCGCAGTCGCGGAAATGGTTTCCCACAATTAATCCCTATACACAGAAGGAGTGGGCGTGCATTCCTCGGGCCGAAGAAGGAGATGTCGTCGCAGCAGTGCAAGCGGCGAGTTCGGCGTTTCTTGACCCATCCTGGGCGGGAATTACCGCAGCGGCGCGCGGCGCTCTTTTGTACAAATTCGCCGATGCCATCGCCGCGCATGGCGACTATCTTGCGGAAATCGAGACGCGCGACAACGGAAAGCTTTATTCCGAAATGAAGGCGCAGCTTGCGTATATTCCGCATATCTTTCGATACTACGCTGGACTTGCGGACAAGGTGACGGGCGATGTTGTTCCGCTCGACCGCCCTGACGGCTTTGCCTATACACGCAAGGAACCGCTCGGTGTGATCGCGGCGATCACGCCGTGGAATTCACCACTGCTGCTTGCGACGTTCAAGCTGGCGCCGGCGCTGGCGGCGGGTAATACAATCGTGTTGAAGCCTTCGGAACATGCTTCAGCGTCGACGTTGGAGTTTGCCAAAGTGTTTTCTGAGGCCGGCTTTCCTGAGGGCGTGCTTAACGTGATTACAGGCTTTGGCCACGAAATCGGCGGGGCGCTCGTCGGGCATGACGATGTTGCAAAGATCGCGTTTACTGGCGGGGAGGCGGGCGGCCGCGCAGTGGCGCAAACTGCGGGCGGCAAAGCGAAAGGCGTGTTGCTGGAATTGGGCGGCAAGTCACCGAATATTGTCTTTGACGACGCCGATTTGGAGAACGCCGTGAATGGCGTGATCGCGGGAATTTTTGCAGCGAGCGGGCAAACCTGCATTGCCGGTTCGCGTTTGCTTGTGCATCAATCAATCTATGATGAGTTTTTAAGCAAACTTGTCGAGCGGGCCGGCACTGCGCGAATGGGTGACCCAATGGATCCGCAGACTCAAGTGGGGCCGGTGACGACGCTCGATCAGCACAAAAAAATTCTCGATTGCATCGCCGCTGCGAAAGCGGAAGGAGCGCGGTGTGTCCTAGGCGGTGAGGCCGGGGAGGGGCAGTTCGTTCAGCCGACGATTTTCACCGATGTGAGCCCCGATATGCGAATCGCTCAGGATGAAGTTTTTGGCCCTGTCTTGTGTGTAATTCCTTTTTCGGCGGAAGAAGAAGCAATAGTGATCGCGAATGGCACCAATTACGGCTTGGCGGCAGGTATCTGGACGCAAAATCTCGCGCGTGCCCATCGCGTTGAAAAGCTCTTGAGGGCAGGCACGGTATGGGTGAACACCTATCGCGCGTTCAGCGTTCAGTTGCCATTTGGCGGCTTTAAGCAAAGCGGTCTTGGCCGCGAGAACGGGCGCGCAGCGATGGACGAGTTCATGGAAAATAAAAGCGTCTGGATCAATCTTGCGCCAAAATTTCCAAACCCGTTCATCATGCAATAGTTACATTGCGTCTATCCACTCCTGAGCGTCATCAATACTCTTCCGGAAATGCTTTAGCCCAAAGAGGAGCATTAGAACCGAGATCGGCAGTGTTATCGCCGATACGATCGTCATGGAATATTTCAACGCCATCGGATCTTTGAAAACAAAGTCTGTGATTAGCGCTACGAGCGTCGGTCCAAACATCAGCCCTATTACGTTGTTAAACAGGGAAAACAACGCTCCTAGCTGTCCGCGCATCTGATTTGGGGTGATCGATTGTAAAAGCCCCGGCACAAAGGCAAACAGCCCAAACGACAAACCGATCACTGGCACGCATAGCATGAGGGAAACCCACGCATTTGGTACGAGCGTGAGCGCGATCGCCAGCGGCGTCATGATAATGGTCAAATATAGAGGAGCGCGCAAGAACGCATCTTTATAACCGCGTTGCCCCATCCATTGTGCGATTGATGTGCCGCCGATCATGCCCAGCGACGCGAACACCAGGATAATAAGGCCAAGGCGCATGCCAACTTCGCCGATATCCCAGCCAAATGTGCGTTGGAAGAAGGGCGGAAGCCACATTGTCAAGGTGATGGAGTGCAGTCCAAGCAATCCGAAGGCGATGAATATCACCATGAAGGTGTTACGGTTTTCAACAAAGACAAACTTTGCGACGTCTTTTAAGGGGATCTGCTTTTTCTCACCAGCGGGCGCACCGGCGGTTTTTACCGGCCTCAGTCCGCGCCTCACCGGTTCGCGCACCAGTAATACTAAAGGCACTAGCAGCAAGCCCGGAAGACCGACAATCATGAACGCCGCTTGCCACGGTTCGATGTGGCCAATGATCGGGATCGATAAATCAGGAATTGCTGACATCCATTGCAGGACTTGGCCCCCGACCAGAAATGCGAGACCAGAGCCAATGGCGAGCGCAACCATATAGGTGCCGAGCGGACGTGCGCGCTTCTTCGGCGGGAAGTAATCTGAAATCATTGAAAGTGCAGCAGGTGACAGCGTGGCTTCGCCAATACCGACACCTACGCGCATGATGAACAGTTGCCAGAAGTTTGTCGCCAGTCCGCACATAGCGGTCATCAAACTCCAGACAAATACGCCGCCGGCGATCAGGTTTCGGCGGTTTACGCTGTCGGCGAGTCTGCCAAGGGGAAGGCCCATGGAAACATAAAACAGGGCGAAAGCGGCGCCGCCGAGAAGACTGATCTGTGTGTCGTTGACGTTAAGCGAGTTGCGTATGGGCTCAACAAGAAGTCCCAATATTTGCCGGTCAATATAGGCCGCGGTGTAGGAAAGAGTGAGGACAAACACCGCCCACCAACCCAGCGCGGGGCTCGGCCAGGCTGCGCTATTCTCCGTAAGCGGCGTTTTTGGCGCCCCCCGGTTTTGATCGGACATCTGATGAATACCTTCCCTATTACGCCTTGCATTGCCCCGAAAGCTATTTTATTATCACTCGGGAATCACCGGGTTTTAACATCAAAAGAACGCCGGGTCCACTAGGCGATTGCCTGCCGCAAATGCGGGGGAAAAGCCGAACAGAGGTCATGGAATTCTGTCGATGCCTTTAGAGTCCGCCACAAATCCAGACGCCGCGCTACCGCTAAGCGGCGTCACAGTCGTTGAGATCGGGCACAGCGTAGCCGCACCCTTTGCCGGTTTGATCCTCGCGCAATTGGGAGCAGAGGTCATCAAGGTAGAGATGCCGGATAAGGGTGACCACACTCGCGACTGGGGACCGCCATATCGTGATGGTGTTGCAGTGCTCTACCAAGTGTACAATCGGGATAAACGCAGTGTTGTGGTTGATTTAGCGACGGCGGATGATCGTCAAGCGTTGAAACATCTCATCATCGACCGGGCAGACGCCGTAATACAGAACTTGCGGCCTGGCGTCACAACGAAATATGGCATCGATAGCGCCACGCTGTGCGCCGATAAACCGTCGTTGGTTTACTGCAACCTTTCCGCCTTTGGTGGAACTGGCCCGCTCAAAGACCGTCCCGGATACGATCCCTTGATGCAGGCCTTTGGTGGAATCATGAGCGTTACCGGGGAAGATGGACGCGCACCGGTTCGCGTCGGTACGTCCATTGTGGATATGGGGGCGGGCATGTGGTCCGTCATCGGAATTATCTCGGCGCTTTACGCACGCAATCAAACCAAGCGTGGCGGCGTTGTTGATACATCACTTTACGAGACAGCGATCAGCTGGATGGCGCCGGTCTTTGGACCGCATCTCGCGTCTGGGGATGTCCCAAAGCGATTGGGCTCCGGCGCCGCACAAATCGTGCCCTATCAGGTTTTTGAAACATCCGACGGCTATTTGATGATCGCCGCCGGGAGCGACGGCTTGTTCCGCCGCCTGTCTGCAGTGCTCGAGCATGAGAGCTGGGCCGATGATGAAGCTTTCGCAACAAACGGCGCCAGAGTCGTTAATCGCGATCGATTGATCCCGATGATTACGGAAATCATCATAACCAAGCCGACCGCACACTGGGAAGCGAAGCTAAACAGTGCGCAAGTTCCAAATGCACCGCTTCAAAACGCAGCGGAAGTGATCGCCCACCCGCAAACTTACGCGTTGGAGATCGTTCAAACA
Organism: uncultured Alphaproteobacteria bacterium; assembly: GCA_942492295.1. Lineage (GTDB taxonomy): Bacteria > Pseudomonadota > Alphaproteobacteria > Caulobacterales > Parvularculaceae > Hyphococcus. The sequence continues at coordinate 525,564 of CALODW010000008.1, read as the reverse complement.
GGTCCGATGAACGATTGCCCGACGATTGGTTTGCCTGTGTCCTTTAATGGCACACGACCAGGCTTTCACAAACCAGCACCGGCGCTTGGGGAGGACACGGAGTCCATTTTGGCGCCTTACGCAAATACGGGGCTGTCCTAGATGGCCAATGAATATGCAACGCTAAAGGTGAGCCGTCCGTCTGCGCATGTCTTACTGGTCGTCCTAAATCGGCCGCAGGCAGCCAACGCCATCAACACGCAGATGGCGAAAGATCTGAATCATCTTTTTGGCGGTCTGGCACGTGAAGATATTGCGGCGCGCACTGTGGTGTTGACGGGCGTGGGGGAGAAAAGTTTCTGTGCGGGCGGCGATCTGAAAGAGCGGAACGGCATGACAGATGAGCAGTGGGTTCGCCAGCATGAAATCATGGAGCAGGCGTTGTTCAGGCTGCATGAAATTCCATTCCCTGTCATTGCCGCCGTCAACGGCGCGGCGGTTGGCGGTGGGTGCGAGTTGGCGTTGGCGGCGGACTTCGCTTATGCCTCGCGGGAAGCGAGCTTCGCGCTCACAGAAACATCTCTTGGCATCATGCCGGGCGCCGGCGGTACGCAACATCTTCCTCGTACGGTGGGCTTAAAGCGTGCGAATGAAATCATTCTGACGGCGCTACCTTTTACAGCCGATGATGCGTTGAAATGGGGTGTCGTAAACCGGCTCCATGACGGTGCGGCGTTGCTTAACAAAACGCTAGCCATCGCCGACCGGATCGCGAGAAATGCCCCCCTCGCCATAAGACAGGCAAAACGCGCAATGCGCGACGGTCTCGATTTGCAAAAGCGTGCTGCCCTACAGCACGAGATTGATCTCTATCATGAGTTGATATCGACCGAAGACCGGCATGAAGGCGTCAGGGCGTTCAATGAAAAACGTTCGCCAGAATTTAAGGGAAAGTAGAAGATGTCCGACAAAGCCGTCATACGCGAAGTTGGGTTGCGCGATGGTCTTCAGATCATCAAGCAATTCATGCCGACAAAAATGAAAATTGAGTGGTGTCGGCGTGAATACGAAGCGGGCATTCGAGAAATGGAAGTCTGTTCTTTCGTGCCGGTAAAATATATTCCGCAGTTTTCCGATGCGGAAGAGGTTGTTGCGTTTGCGTTGACATTGCCTGATCTAACGCCATCCGCACTCGCGCCGAATCTTAAAGGTGTTGCGCACGGTATGGATCTCGGCGTCCCGAAAATCACCTGCATCGTATCCGCCTCTGACAGTTTTAACCACGCCAATGTCAAACGTTCCACGGAAGATAGCATTGCGGAGTTTCGCCGGATCGCCACCGCGCGTGACGGGAGAGAAGGAAAGCCGCGCACGAAACTGATCGGCGGTGTTTCATGTGCTTTTGGCTGCACGATCGAAGGTAGAGTTTCCGTCGCTGCTGTTATGCATGTCGTGGAGGCGATGCTGGAAGCAGGCGCTGACGAAATCGCGCTCGCGGACACGGTCGGGTATGGCGACCCGGCGCTGGTGCGCGCTGTTTTCACTGAGGTTGCGAAGATGGTTGGAGGGATTCCCATGAGTGCGCACTTTCACAATACGCGCGGTACGGGTCTCGCTAACGTGGTGGCGGCGTTGGAGTGTGGCGTTCGTATCTTTGACAGCTCTGTCGCCGGTCTCGGCGGATGTCCAAATTCTCCCGGCGCAACAGGAAACATTGCGACCGAAGACCTCGCATTCATGTTGGAAGCGATGGGGTTGGACACCGGCGCCGATCCACAAGGGCTCATCGATGTTCGCGATTTTGTAAAGCAATCCTTGCCGGATATTTCCATGTTTGGACATCTCGGTGATGTGGGGTTGCCTAAGTCCTTTCGTCAGTCAGTGTAGAGAGAGCGCAAAGCATGACGTTTGCACTGGATCAATTCCCGGAAAGTCTGTCTGTGTCGATCGGCCCGGATTATCCGGAGTTGCGCGAGGCGGTTGGTCGCATCTGTGCGCGCTATCCCGGTGACTATTGGCGAAAGCTGGAAGATGATGTTGATTATCCGACCGCGTTTATCAAGGAATTGACTGAGGCGGGCTTTCTTGCGGCGCTCATCCCAGAGGAATATGGCGGCGCCGGACTGCCGTTGCGTGCGGCGTGTGTAATTCTTGAAACCATCAACGCCTATGGCTGCACCGCCTCTCAGGGGCATGCGCAAATGTATATTATGGGCACGCTGCTGCGCCATGGCAGCAATGCACAAAAAGAAAAATACCTGCCAGGTATCGCTGCGGGGGACATTCGCTTGCAGGCGTTCGGAGTGACGGAGCCAACTACCGGATCGGACACAACAAAACTCAAAACGCGCGCCGTGCGCGAAGGCGACAAGTATGTAGTCAACGGGCAAAAGGTTTGGACTTCCCGAGCATTGCATTCAGACATGATGTTGTTGCTTGCGCGCACGACGCCGGTTGAGGAATGTACAAAGAAAACGGATGGTCTCTCTGTGTTTCTCGTGAATATCAAAGAGAGCTTGGGTAGAGGGCTCGATATTCTCCCGCTTGAGGCAATGTTCAATCACAATACGACGGAAATATTTTTCGATGATCTTGAAATCCCTGCGAGCGATCTGATTGGCGAAGAGGGCAAGGGCTTCCGGTATATATTGGATGGTATCAACGCTGAACGCATCATGGTCGCGGCGGAGGCAGTTGGCGACGGACGGTTCTTTTTGCAAAAAGCCGTAGACTATGCCAACGAGCGCATCGTCTTTGACCGGACGATTGGAAAAAACCAGGGCATTCAGTTTCCGTTGGCGCGCGGGTTGGCGGAATTGACCAGTGCGGACACGATGGGCCGTGTGGCGGCAGCGCTATTTGATGCGTCTCAACCCTGTGGCACGCAGGCAAACATCGCAAAGCTGCTTGCGTCAGAAGCATGCTGGCACACGGCAGAGGCCGCAATTCAGACCTTTGGCGGGTTCGCGTTCGCGCGCGAATACGACATCGAGCGAAAATGGCGCGAGTGTCGTGTCTATCAGGTGGCGCCAGTCTCCACCAATATGATCCTTTCATACTTATCGCAGCACGTATTGGGCCTCGAACGGTCGTTTTAGTAAGGAAGAGCGCTCATGAGCGAAGCACGCAACACAGGCAAATCACATCTCAAATTGGCGGCCGAACTGGCTGACCTTGACGCTGTTGGTCTTGCCGATCGCATACGAAAGAAAGAGCTGACGCCTAAAGAGGCCGTCGAGGCGTCTGTCGCCGCAGTTGAAGTGCTCGACAAGGAGCTAAACTTTCGTTGTCAGGATTATTCTGAAGAGGCAATCGCCGGCGCAAAAAGCGTGGCGATAAGCGATCAACCCTTTCCGGGCGTTCCTTTTTTGCTTAAAGATTTGGGCGCCCAGATGCAAGGCAAGGTCTGCGACGCCGGCAGCCGCCTTGCTGCAGGCATAGTGGCGAAGCACGACACAGAGTTGATGGCGCGTTTCAGACGCGCCGGTCTCGTCACGCTCGGCAAGACGAATACGCCCGAGTTCGGCGCCAACATCATTACCGAAAACGCGCTGCAAGGCGTTACGCGTAACCCGTGGAATAGAGACTATTCTCCAGGAGGATCAAGCGGCGGGTCTGCCGCCGCCGTCGCCGCGGGGGCGGTGGCGATTGCCCACGCGAATGACGGTCTTGGATCAATTCGTATCCCAGCTTCGATGACAAACCTTTACGGTTTGAAGCCGACGCGTCAGCGGATTCCGTCCGGTCCCGACATTTCTGAATCGTCCGGCGGGCGGGCGGCGGAGTTGGTTGTGACCCGTTCGGTGCGCGACACTGCTGTCTTACTTGATGCGGTTCACGGCTCGGATCCAGGTGCACCGCATGTGGCGCCGCCGCCGCCGCGCCCATATGTGGAAGAGCTTGAAAATCCGCCGACGGGTTTGCGTATCGCGCTAATGACCACATCCTTCAGTGGCGCAAAGCCGGAGGAAATTTGTGCAAGAGCGGCTGAGGAAACGGCGGCTTTGTGCGCGCAAATGGGCCACAACGTAGAGTTGGCGACGCCGGAGATCCCTTGGGACGATTTTCTCTGGTCGTTAAAGATGACAGCACAGGCGGGCTTTGCTGCGGGTGTTCAACTTACTGCCGAAGCGACAGGCAGAACGCCGTCACCGGACAATCTCGAACCTTTGACCTGGGCGAGCTACGAAGCGGGGATGAAAGTCTCCATGCTCGATTTTCATAAGGGGCTCGGCATTTATGGAAAGGTGCAGCGAGCTATGGGCCGGTTCTTTGAAAGCTTTGATGTTTTGATCTCGCCAGTGCTGATGGGCCCGCCGCCGCCCGCCGAATATTTCGTTGGCAGGGATGTTGACAACGACGCGTTCTGGGATTGGTTCGGCGGCGATGCGTATTCGCCTTTCGCGGGCGTCTTTAATGTGACTGGTCAACCGTCTGCGTCAATTCCGCTTCACATGAGCGAAGTGGGACTTCCGATTGGCACACAGATCACCGGCAAGTTCGGGGATGAAGGAACAATTCTTGGATTGTCGGCAGAGCTTGAGCGCGCATTGCCCTGGGCGGCGCGGCGCCCGCCAATTCATATTTCAAACTACGTATAACCGAGTGGAGGATACCATGAGTGAGAATATTAGCCTGCCAAAACAAGGGCTGGGAAAAGCGGGGGTCCTCTCCAAATTGGACGATGCGCTCGCAAAAGAACCTGATGTGCTTCGCGGCAATATGAGCTGCTACGCCATGAAAGGCTCCGAGGAGATGGTCGATGTTGTCTCTCAAGCTTATCAGAAATATTTTTTCCTGAATGGCGTCGCGCGAAGGTTTTTTCCTGGCCTTCAAGACCTTGAAGCAAGTCTGACCGGCATGGCGGCAAACATCTTGGGCGGCGGCGCCGAGGGAATTGTCGCCAATGTAACCAGCGGCGGGACGGAAAGCATATTCTGTGCTTTGCATGCAGCGCGCGAGTGGGCCAAAAAAACGAAGCCGCATATTAAGGAGCCTGAAGTTGTCGCGCCGTACTCGATTCATGCGACTTTTTCTAAAGGCTGTCAGTATTTGGGGCTTAAGCTCGTTCGCGTTCCGGTGAGAGACGACTGGCGCGCTGACGCGCAAGCTATCGAAAAGGCCATTACGCCCAACACCATCATGGTTGCTGGTTCAGCGCCATCGTGGCCCTACGGTGTTATTGACAACATGGACCAGCTGGCAGTCGTTTCAAAAAAGCACGATCTCTGGCTTCATGTTGATGCATGTGTTGGCGGGTACCTTTCGCCGTTTGTCAGTATGTTGGGCATCGATCTTCCCAAATGGGATTTTTCAGTGGATGGCGTGCATTCCATATCGGCGGATCTTCATAAATACGGCTATGCCGCAAAAGGAATTTCGACTGTTGCCTGGCGGTCGGAAGAATTGCAGCAATATCACTTTGTGTCGCCAACCGATTGGCCTTGCTCACCCTATATAACGCAAGCTTTTACCGGATCGCGCCCGGCGTCGGCGGTGGCGGCAGCCTGGGCGGCGCTGAACTATCTCGGTGAGGACGGTTACATCGCCTATGCGGACCGTGCAATGAAAGCGAAGGCGCGCTTGATTGAAGGATTGAGAAAAATCGAGGGTATCGAGCCGATTGATACAGACCTATTGATCGTCGTTTACGGCGCGAAGGGTATTCGTGTCGAGCAAATCGTCGGCGGGCTTTCCGGAATGGGGTGGACCAGCGGCGGCGTTATGGATCCGCCCTTGGCGCATTTGGTGCTTGATCCACTATCGGAAGATGTTGTCGATCTTTATCTTGAAGATTTACGTTCGGTTGTCGACAGCATTCGAGCGGGTAAATCATCTGCTGAAGGCACGCTTTCTTATGCGGATTAGTCGCCATGTCTGGTGATTTGACCACAAATGGCGACCGTCTTTGGGAATCGCTGATGGTGATGGCGGAAATTGGCGCCACAGCGAAAGGCGGTGTTTGCCGATTGGCGGCGAGCGAGGAGGACCGGGCCGGTCGGGAACTTTTCATCGAGTGGTGTACGGACGCTGGTTGCGAGATCTTGACCGATGAAATTGGCAATCTTTTCGCGCGACGCGCCGGGCGAGATCGTGACGCTGCGCCAATTGTCATGGGCAGCCATCTCGATAGCCAACCCACCGGCGGGAAGTTTGATGGCGTGTACGGTGTTCTGGCGGGGTTGGAAGTCATCCGCACGTTAAACGACGCGGATATATCAACCAATGCGCCTGTCGAGGTCGCCGTTTGGATGAACGAGGAGGGTGCGCGATTCTCGCCGGCGATGCTCGGTTCTGGTGTTTTCGCAGGCGCGTTTGCTCTGGAATATGCCCGAGCGCGCGAGGACAAAGATGGCGTCACTTTGAAAGCAGCCCTCACCCAGCACAAGTTAGCCGGAGGCGCTCCTGTCGGGCGTAAGATAGGCGCGCATTTCGAAGCCCATATCGAGCAAGGCCCCATTCTGGAAGCGGAACAAAAGACCATTGGCGTGGTGACCGGCGTGCAAGGTATCAAATGGTTTGACGTCATTATCATAGGCTCTGAGTGTCACGCAGGGCCGACGCCAATGACGATGCGCATAGACCCTGTACAAAAGGCGGCACGCTTACTTACGCAGTTTTTCGCTCTCGCAGATGACTACGCGCCGCATGCACGCGTAACAGTGGGCGAGATTCACTCGTATCCAAGTTCACGCAATACGGTGCCCGGCCAGGTAAAATTTAGCCTGGATTTGCGCCATCCCAATCCTGCGGTACTCTTGGAACTACATCAAAAAGCAGATGCCATCATAAGAGCAGAAAGCATCGATGGCGCGCCGGCGTCGTTAGAGGAAATATGGCATTCACCGCCGGTGGCTTTTGACGACGATTGCATTGCCGCCGTTCGCAAGGCTGCTGAAAAAACGGGATATCCCTTCAAGGAAATTGTCAGCGGCGCGGGCCATGATTCTGTCTACATCTCGCGTGTGGCGCCAACGGCCATGATTTTTGTGCCCTGTAAGGGTGGGGTCAGTCATAACGAGGCAGAAAGCGCGGAGCCCGATGATCTGGCGGCAGGGTGCAACGTTCTCTTGCATGCTGTGTTGGAACGTGCAGGTGTGGCGGCATCGTAGAATTGTCCGCTTCTGATGCGCGAGGAGATGGGAATGCAACACAGCACTGATTTTTACATCAACGGAGCATGGGTGACGCCAGCAGGCGCGAAGCCCCTGGATGTGATCAATCCAGCCACTGAAGAGCCCGTGGCGCAGATCAGCCTCGGAACGCAAGAAGATGTTGACGCCGCCGTCGCCGCGGCGCGCGAAGCATTCGGGAGTTTTTCACAGACTTCAAAGGAAGAACGCCTTCAATTGCTTGATCGCATTATTGAGACCTACAAAAAACGCTATGACGAAATGGCTGAAAGTATTACGGCGGAGATGGGCGCGCCGCTATCACTTTCCAAGGCGGCGCAAGCCGCGGCCGGCCTAAAGCACCTGACGACCGCCAGAAGCGTGCTTGCGGAATACTCGTTCGAGGAAAAACGCGGATCAACATATATAAAGAAGGAGCCAATTGGGGTTTGCGGCTTCATCACGCCATGGAATTGGCCGATGAACCAGGTTGCGTGCAAAGTCGGGCCGGCGCTCGCCGCCGGTTGCACGATGGTTTTGAAACCGTCAGAGGTCGCGCCGCTAAGCTCAATGGTTTTTGCCGATATATTGCATGAGGCCGGCGTGCCAAAGGGCGTTTTTAATTTGGTGAATGGTGAAGGACCTACAGTCGGTCAGGCGCTCTCCAGTCATCCGGACGTCGACATGATGTCATTCACCGGCTCGACTCGCGGCGGCGTTGCCGTGGCCAAAGCCGCCGCCGACACAGTAAAGCGCGTGACGCAAGAACTGGGCGGCAAATCACCGAACATCATTCTCGACGATGCCGATATCGAGAGAGCGGTAAAGGGCGGCGTCATGGGATGCATGCTGAACACTGGCCAGTCCTGTAACGCGCCGACGCGCATGCTGGTGCCTGCGGAATTGCATGAACAGGCGGCGGAAATTGCAAAAGCGACAGCAGAAAAGGTGCGCGTTGGAGACCCGCTTGACGATACGACAACCATTGGCCCTGTTGTCAGCGCCATTCAGTGGGGAAAGATTCAAGATCTCATCCAGAAAGGTATTGATGAAGGCGCAAGACTGATGACAGGCGGTGCAGGACGTCCGGACGGTTTGAACAAAGGCTATTATGTAAGGCCGACCATCTTCGCTGGCGTCGATAATGAAATGACGATCGCTCGCGAGGAGATATTCGGGCCGGTCCTTTCTATTCTTCCTTATAAGGATGAAAAAGAGGCGATCAGCATGGCCAATGATACAGTGTATGGATTGTCGAGCTATATATCGGGCTCACCTCATCGCGCCGCAAAAGTCGCCGCAAAACTGCGGACCGGTATGGTCCATGTAAACGGCGCCATGCTTGACTACGATGCGCCGTTTGGCGGGTATAAAATGTCGGGCAATGGCCGCGAATGGGGCGTTGAAGGCTTTGAAGAGTTTCTTGAAACAAAAGCCGTTATGGGGCTGTGACGGTTACATGATCGCCCCGGTCAGGCAGGGGAGTTCAGTAATTTCAGACTGGAATACAGCCTAACTTGCACTATCCATCAACAGATGCCGCGTGGATTCGAGATGAAATAGTCTCTCATATAATTCAAAATTGTTTCTTTTTCGAGTTTGAATGATCAGGTTACACTGGACACAGCGTCGGCGGCGATAATGTGAGGTTGAGAACAACCTGACAAAAAATCCATCTCTGGATAGCGCCTTATAAAATCACCGCATCGGACGGTCGCAAACAGTTTAGTCAAATTGTTGGGCGAAATTTCACGCCCCTTTATCGTGCGCCGCTATGTGATCCCTGCAAACCGGGAGCAGGGTGCATGTTGATCACGTTACACGGAAACAGCCGAGTGGCTGTAGTCTCGGCGGTGTTCGCCTTGTGTATCTCGGCGTGTTCCGGATCGAGCGAAGATGGGCCAGCGCCGCTGACTCCGCCCCCTTCGCCGCCGGTGACCGCCGCGATTACGGCCGAAGACGCATCGAGATTTCTCAATCAAGCGACCTTTGGCGCAACATCGACGGAAATAAGTCGGTTGCAATCCGTCGGGTACTCGCAATGGCTGCTGGATGAATTCGCAAAGCCGCAGGAATCGCTGTTGCAAAGCGTATTGCTTGTGGAGGCTTCCGGCGCGGAAGCCGGACAGAACGAACTTAGCGAAACATTCTGGACGCGGGCGATAGTTGGTGACGATCAACTGCGTCAGCGGATAGGTTATGCATTGTCGCAGATTCTCGTCGCTTCCTACAGCGATGGTGCGCTTGCCGAACGGCCCGTGGCCATGGCGAACTACATGGATATGATGTCGTCTGGCGCGTTTGGAAACTTCCGCCAAACGCTGGAGAACATAACGTACAGTCCCGCGATGGCCATCTGGCTGACCTATCTGCAGAACCAGAAAGCAGACGCCGACAGTGAGGTTGTTCCGGACGAAAATTACGCCCGCGAGATCATGCAACTTTTCACGATCGGGACGCTGGAGCTCACACCGAACGGGCAAGTGCGTCTTAATGGCGGAGAGCCCATCGAAACCTATGACAATGTCGATGTCACAGAGATGGCGAAGGTCTTTACCGGTCTGAGTTGGGCGGAACGCAGCCAATTTCTCGGCAATCCGGACTCCATCCGCGCTGAATACCTGCCGCTGGTAATGTTTGAGGAAGAACATTCAACGGAGGCAAAGTCGTTTCTCGGTACAACGATCCCGGCCAACACGCCAGGAAATCAGAGTATCGCCATCGCACTTGATACGCTCGTCAATCATTCAAACATACCGGCCTTCATTTCACGGCAGCTCATTCAGCGACTGGTGACGAGCAATCCCTCACCAGCGTATGTGGGGCGCGTGGCGGATGCATTTCGTAGTGGCCGCTACACGTTGCCAGATGGACGTGTCGCAGGTGGCGGTGGCCGTGGCGACATGAGAGCCGTCGTCGCCGCAATCCTGTTGGATGACGAAGCGCGAAACGCAACAACTGCGGCTGGTGCGACATTTGGCAAACTGCGGGAACCGGTTATTCGGTTTACCCACTGGGCCCGCGCCTTTGGCGTGACGAGAACACGCGTTGCGATGATTGAGGCGCTTCGCGATACGCGAGCGCCGAACCGGCTTAATCAACAAGCCTATCGCTCGCCATCAGTATTCAACTTCTACCGGCCAGGCTTCGTGGCGCCGGGGACTGAAAGCGCTGCGGCGGGGCTTGTGGCGCCAGAACTGCAAATCACCACGGCTGCGAGCGTCACCGGATACGCCAATTTCATGGATGATTTCATCGTCAATGAAGACAATAGATCAAATTTCGCACCAGACTATTCAAATGAGCTGGCGCTTGCCGGTGATCCGGCGGCGCTTGTCGATCATCTCGACCTGCTTCTCACTTCTGGGGCGCTGAGCGCTAACACCCGTGCGCGCATCATCAGCGCCGTAAACGCCATCAATTCGGATAGTGGTCAGTTTGACCGTGACCAACTGCGCGTCAGAACCGCAGTGCTCTTCTTTCTGACGTCATCCGACTACATTATTTCGCGATAGGAACAGTACCATGAGTTTTTCACGGCGCAATTTTTTAAGAACCGGGGCCGCCTGTGCGCTGGGCGGGGCTGCGGGTTTCGCGAATGATTTGATGCGGTTTAATGCATTTGCGGCGGATACGTCCGGGTATAAAGCCATCGTTTGTGTGTTTTTATTTGGCGGCATGGATGGGCATGACACGGTCATCCCCTACGATACAGCAAGCTACAACCAGTATTCGGACACCAGGCGCGCGCTGCTGAACCGGTATGAAAACAATGAGGGTGGATCTACCAGAGAGCGCGACCGGTTGTTGCCGCTCACACTCGCCAACGCCGGTGATTTCGGAGGCAGACAATTTGCTTTGCCGCCGGAACTTGGACCATTGCATGAGCTGATCGATCGCGGTGACGGCGCCATCATGTCGAATATTGGGCCATTGGTCGTGCCGTTGACAAGAACGCAATTTGAAAACCGCTCGGCGCCTCGGCCGCCTCGGCTATTTTCTCATAACGATCAGCAGTCGGTGTGGATGTCTTCACGCCCCGAAGGCGCTCAATTTGGATGGGGCGGGCGCCTCGCTGATATGATCGCGGCCTCGCTTGGCAATTCGGATGCAACCTTCACCACCGTTTCGACGTCCGGAACCACGGTGTTTTTGCAAGGCGAGATCGTTGGACAATATCAGGTTGGGTCAAATGGTCCGGAGGAAATTCGCGGGTTGAGCGATAATACTTTGTTTGGTTCCTCCGATTTGCCCGGACTGTACGAAGCAAGTCTTCGGGCGGAGGGACAGTCCATTAGCAATCTGTTGCAACGTGATTTCGTAAATGTGATGGACCGCTCGATCGATGCGAACAGAACATTGCGTGAGTCATTCGGCGCCAGCGCGCCTTTCGCAACGGCGTTTCCAGCAAGTAGTTTGGGACTCCAGTTGCAGGTTGTGGCGCGTATCATAGCGCTTAGAGCCTCGCTAGGGGTAAGTCGGCAAATATTTTTTGTTGGTGGCGGCGGGTATGACACGCACTCGAACCAGCATCAAAGCATTCCTCGTTTGCATGGCGATATCGCTGCGTCCATGCGCGCCTTCTACGACGCCACTACAGAAATGGGCGTTGACCAAAATGTCACTTCATTTACGGCGTCAGACTTTGGCCGAACCTTGACCGTCAATCGTGACGGCACCGACCATGGTTGGGGCAGCCACCATATGGTCATTGGCGGCGGCGTTAACGGCGCGCGCATTGTCGGGGAGTTTCCTGAGCCTGCTATTGGTCATGAACAGGACACCGGCAATGGCCGGCTTATCCCGACAACCGCCGTTGACCAATTTGCTGCAACGCTCGGTGGTTGGTTCGGCCTCAACAACAGCGAATTGAATGACGCCCTTCCGGGCTTGTCGAATTTTTCCCAGACCGATCTCGGACTATTCTCCTAACAGTCGTGATGCAGATGTTGAAGGGGATTTTCAGAACTTCATACCACCGTTGCCGCTGTCTTTTGAGGACTTGCGGGGATGGCTTGATCACACTGGAGCGCGCGAATGACACACCGTAACAAAGTTTGCGCAACGGCGTGCTCGACGATTGCGCTACTGGCGCCTGAGGCAAGCGCAGCGATTATCGACCCTGAGAGCGGTTCAGGCGAGGGGGCGTATTATGTCGCCTTATTGCGGGACAGGTCTCTCGATGAATACATCGAGTTGGCGCGTGCGGGCGCGAGCGACAAGCGTTCGAGCGAAGATTACAGCGATAACTACGCCGATGATGTCGGCGATGGACTGTTCTTCGCGCCAGGCGTCATTATCAACAGCCTCGATATTCAAGAGCCACGCGTTGTCCTGCGAGGGTTCGCCATTGGCAACAATCAGCACCGCTCTACCGTTTTGGTCTTGCGCGATGGTGCGCCGATGACAGATGTGCACGGGACGACAAACACATCAGAAATTGACCTGCAATCGACCAAAGCAATAAAGATTAATCGTGGCGGGATCAGTTTGCGCGATGGCGGCGACAATCTGGGCGGCGTCGTAGAACTTGTCTCGGAAACAGGGCGTACGGCGCGGCAAGGGATAACCGCGCGGTTAGATGCAGGCGCAAGCATAGAAGGAAAGCCAACCGGTCAAGCGCATGTTGCCATCGCCAGCGGACCGGAAATGGCGGCGCTTGATTACTATGCCGCCGTTACAGGCACGTACGACAATGGCTTTCGCGACAACAATAAGCGCAGCAGTGAGCAGATTCACAGCAATATCGGTTACCGGATTTCAGACACCATCAACACTCGCTTCTTTCTCGATGCGGTGAACAGCAAAACGGAACTGGCGGGTGGATTGGAACCATCCCTTGCGTTGACCGATCCCGCAGAACCAACTCCGCCTATCATAATCGGACCGCTTTTCCCCGGCGGCCCCATCATAAATCTGGTCGATGGCGCGCGACAGGACGACTTTGCGCGTGACATCAAACAAGGCCGGATTGCCAATACAACGCGGTTCAACATTTTCGATCATGAAGTGGAGCTTGGCGGCCATTACACTCGTCGCGATATTTTGAGTCCGCAGATCGATTTTACCGGGTTCATTGATGAACGCGGTAATGAATGGGGCGGGCGGCTGCAGGTTGAACGCGGCATGACTTTTTTTGGTCGTGAAGCGCTTTATCGGGCTGGCGGCGCTTACTCCTCAGGCAGCCAGGCATCGGATCGGTTTGAGAATGATGGCGGCGTTAAGGGCGACCAAACTGCAAATACACGGCATCGCTCGAAAAATTTGAGCGGTTTTGTTCAGGGCGTCTATAAGCCCCTGAAAAGACTGGCAGTTGATCTTGGCGCTAAATTTATTCGCGTTGAGCGTGACTTCACCGATTTGGAGGATGACGACACCGACAGCCGCACCTTTACCGGCATCGCCGCACGCGCAGGCGCAGCATACAAGGTGGCTGAAAATCTGGAGGTTTACGCCAGCGCCTCACGCGCTTACGAGCCGCCGTCTTTCTACGAGTTAAGTGCTGAAGCACCGACTTCCTTTAACGGGCTTGAAGAACAGGACTCTTTTTCGCTCGAAGGAGGACTGCGCGGCAAGTTGGGCGGCTGGGTCGGTTGGGATGTTGCTTATTATGATACCGACGTTGAAAACGAGATCATCAATGTCGCTGACCCATCGAGTTTCGTAAACGGTGATGTGCTTACCAATGTGGATAAGACAACGCACAAGGGCCTTGAAGCGGGTGTCGACTTCGTGCTGTTTCCGCAGCGCATGGAACAGCGCGGCGCTGAACTGACCCTCCGCAATGTCTATAACTACAACAACTTTCGCTTTACGGATGCGGACCCCCTCGGTTCTATCGACGGGAACAGGATCGCAGGCGCGCCCGTTCATCTCTATCGTGGCGAATTGCGCTATACGGTGCAGGATCGGTGGTTTGTCGCCGCTAATGTAATCTACACGGGTGGTGCATATTATGCTGACCATGTAAACGAGACATCGGTTCCGACGGGCGCAGTCATAGGGTTTTCAGCCGGCATGACGCTGAATGACCGAATTGAACTTTACGCATCGGGCGAGAACATCACTGATCGAGCCTATGTGGCTGGTGTGACCCCAGTTCTGTCTCAATCGGTGGACAACGCACGCATCTTTGCACCAGGCGCTCGCGCCGCCGTCTATGGCGGTCTTCGCTATCGTTTTTAACAAGCGAGCCGAATGCAAAAAGGCCCGCTCATGAGCGGGCCTTTTTTTGTTACTGCGCCAGAGAGCGCAACATCCAGGCTGTCTTCTCATGGGTCTGTATGCGGACCGTCAGGAGATCGGCGCTCGCGGCGTCGCCAGCTTCTTCCGCAGTAGAGAGGCCTTCGCGTGCGCGCTTTATTAAAGTCTCGTGATCGGTCAGCAATCGCTTGACCATCTCGTCGGCTTTGGGAGGCTTCGTGTCTGCGTTCTCAATGGCTGAAAGGTCGGCGAGTTGCTTGCCGCTTGTGGGCGCAAACACGCCGAGGGCGCGGACGCGTTCGGCGATTTCATCGAGCGCCGTCCACATTTCCCGGTATTGCTCCTCGAACATGATGTGCAGCGTATGAAACTGGGGGCCGGTGACGTTCCAGTGATAGGCGTGCGTCTTCATATAGAGAGAATACGTGTCGGCCAGCGTCGCGTTGAGCGCCTCTGCGACGGCGTTACGCGCATTTTCAGCAAGGCCAATATCTACTGTCGACATCTAAATCTCCTGTTTCTGTGTTGTTGTGGACAGTAGATAGGAAGGCTGGTTCCTACAATCAAATTGATAATGATGATGAATTCATTCGATATAATCGATAGCACTAGCGCAGCGCCGCCGTAAATCGCTGGATGCGCGAGCATGCCTCCCGAAGCTCCTCGATGGAGGCGGCATAAGATACCCGAAAAAACGGCGCCAGGCCGAACGCAGCGCCAAAAACGGCGGCGACCCCTTCCGCCTCAAGCAATTCGCGGGCGAACCCTTCATCGTCCTCGATGACCACGCCGCCCTCTGTCTTCTTGCCGATCGTTCCGGCACAGGAGGGATAGACGTAAAACGCACCTTCGGGTTTAGCGCAGGTAACACCCTCGGCGGCGTTCAACATCTCCACCACCATGTCGCGACGCGCCCTGAACGCGTCGTTGCGTTCACGCAGGAACGACTGATCCCCATTCAGCGCGGCAACGCTCGCCCATTGACTAATTGAGCAAGGGTTGGATGTGGACTGCGACATGACCTTGCCCATGGCCTTGATCAGCGCCTGCGGACCGCCAGCATAGCCAATGCGCCAGCCGGTCATGGCGTATGCTTTCGAGGCGCCGTTAACCGTTAGCGTACGGTCATAAATCGCGGGCTCGACCTGCGCCGGGGTCGTAAATTCAAATCCGTCATAGACGATGTGTTCGTACATATCATCCGTCATGACCCAGACATGCGGGTGGCGCAAAAGCACCTCTATCAGCGCTTTAATTTCAGCGCGCGTGTAAGCGGCGCCGGTCGGGTTTGATGGTGAATTAAAGATGAACCATTTTGTCCGCGGAGTAATCGCTTTTTCCAGCGCTTCCGGCGTCAGTTTGAAGTTTGACTCTGGGCCGGCTTCGACGAAAACCGGTTCGCCGCCCGCAAGCAGCACCATATCCGGATAGGAAACCCAGTAAGGCGCCGGCACAATGACTTCGTCGCCTGCGTTCAGGGTGGCCACGAACGCATTATACAAAATCGCCTTGCCGCCCGGTGCAACCGAGATCTGGGAGATGTCATAGGATAGTTCGTTGTCGCGCTTGAATTTTGCGATAATCGCTTCCTTGAGTTCGGGAATGCCATCGACGGCCGTGTATTTGGTCTTGCCGTCGCGGATTGCTTTTATCGCCGCGTCCTTGACGAACTCCGGCGTGTCGAAGTCCGGCTCACCAGCACCGAGTGAAATCACATCACGCCCGGCGGCTTTCAAATCCCGCGCCTTTTGTGTGACCGCCAGCGTGGGCGATGGTTTCACGCGCGACAACGCGTTGGACGGGGTAAAATTCGTCATGGATCTGTCTCCGGCAACTTCCCAATCGGCTGTGTAACCTGTTGTTGCGCCGCAACCAAAGACTTTTCAGGCTGGCGAACTTGCGCCTTTTTGGGGAATTGCAGGTGGGTTTTCACCACATCGGCGAGGTGGCCTGGGAATGGCGGATATAGGGAGAATTCGGTAGGGCATTGATAATTAACAGAAATATTCACCAGTGGGGAAAAATAATAAAGCGCTGGCGCAGCATCTTTAGGTTTGCGCAGCGCTCGCGATGTGATTTCATAGGGGCGAGCGGGGCAACATAGGAGCGCCTATGATTGCGGAACTGCAGACCGCAATTTCACAAGTGCCGAGTAAAAAGGCGAGGCTTCAGGGCCTGACGCAAGTTGAAAGCGTCAGGATCAAAGTCGAGCGTGCGGCTCTCTTGTTTCGCGGCGCCCCGGTGGCGGTCGGCGCGAGCATCGTCAATGGCGCCATTGCAACTGCAATCGCCTGGTCCAGCATCGATCATCTGGTGCTGTTTTCCTGGGCGGGGACGGTGCTGGCGATTGCGCTTTTGCGCGCCGGACTGTGGTTACGCTTCCGGTTGGGGGGACTGTCCGCCCGCAATCTTTCCCGTTTTGCACGGCTTCACGTGTTGTTCATGGCGCTGAACGGCGCTGTCTGGGGCGCGTTGGCGCCCATTTTCGCGGTGCATGGCGTTGTTGGACATGCGTTCCTCGCGTTCGTGATCGCTGGCATGACCGCCGCCTCTATTGTTTCCGCCGGCGCATCATGGCGCGCAGTTCTTGCTTTCAACATTCCAGCATTAACGCCGCTTGCGGTGACATACGCGCTGACAGCGGGAACCGGCGGCGCCGCCATTGCAGCGGTCGTGGTGTTTTATGGCGTCGGGACCGCGTACCTTGCGCTCACAACACAGCGAATGATTGACCGTTCAATCTTGTTGCATACGAAGAATGACAAGTTGCTTTCTGTGCTTCGCCGCCGCATCGATGATACGCATACGGCTGAACAGCGCTTTCGTGCGCTGGTGGAATCCTCGCTAGACGTCACCATCATCTTCTCACCGGAAGGTAAAGTCGTATATGCGAGTCCTTCAGCCGAAAAAGCGTTTGGCACGCCCCACGGGTTGTTGCTTGGCCGTACGACAAAGCAGCTTGTTCATCCCGATGACATGCCGCTGTTCCGGGCGGTTGGGGAGAAGTCGCTTTCTCAGCTGGGTGAAGTAAAGCCGCTGCCGCATGTTTGTATGCGCGGCGCCGATGATTGTGACTACGTGGCGTTGGGTGGTCGCCTGACCAACATGCTGTACGTGCCGGGGGTAGAGGGCTTTGTCTTCAGCGGTGGCCGCCTTGAAGGCGAGGGCGCCGCCCGGCACATCCACGCCGCCGAATAATCTTTTCACGAGCGCTTGCATTGGAGCCAAACCATCGGCAATAGCGAGCGGAAGGCGCGAAACCCGCGCCGCTGGCGGAGTCTCCACTTTTGACTGACCTTAGTGCGCCGCCTGATGCGGCGAAGAAGAAAGCCAAGAAACGTCCGCGCCCGCGCATTGGCTGGCGTGAGTGGGCTGCGTTGCCTGACCTGGGCGTAGACCGCATCAATGCAAAGATCGATACGGGTGCAAAAACGTCAGCGATTCATGCATTCCGCATCCGGGAAATTGAACTTGAAGACCAGCCTCATGTAGAGTTCTTTTTGCACCCCGTTCAGCGACGCAAAACGCCAGAGATATATTGCTGTGCGCCGCTTGTGGGCAAGCGGGTGATCCGCAGCTCCAACGGACAGGAAGAAGAGCGCATCGTTATACAAACCCATCTCCATCTTGGCCCCCGGTTGTGGAAGATTGATCTGACGCTTACCAATAGAGATGCGATGGGTTTTCGTTTGCTGATCGGGCGCGATGCACTAAGGCGAAAATTCTTGATTGATCCGGGCGCCTCGTACCGGCTGGATCGTACGTAATGATAGGAGAGTCTCGATGAAACTGGCCCTCATGTGCCGAAACGCGGATCTGTACTCTCACAAGCGTATTGTCGAGGCGGCTGAAGCGCGCGGCCACGATATCGATGTGATCGATCACTTAAGATGCTACATCAATATTACCTCACATCGTCCGACCGTGCGCTATCGCGGTGAGGAGCTGCCGTTTTTTGATTGCGTCATTCCGCGCATCGGTGCGTCAGTGACGTTTTACGGCACGGCGGTGTTGCGCCAGTTCGAGATGATGGGCGTCTACCCCGTCAATGAGTCCGTCGCTATCAGCCGATCTCGCGATAAACTGCGCTCGCTGCAGCTTTTGGCCCGGAAGGGGATCGGCCTGCCGGTGACGGTGTTCGCACACAAGACCAGCCGCGCGGAAGAAATCCTTGAAATGATTGGCGGTGCGCCGGTGGTGATCAAGCTGCTTGAAGGTACGCAAGGGATCGGCGTGGTGCTTGGCGAGACGCAAAAAGCGGCCGAGTCGATCATACAAGCCTTTGGCGGCGTGAATACCAACATCCTCGTACAGGAATTCATTAAAGAAGCCGGGGGTGAAGACATTCGATGTATCGTGATTGGTGAAAAAGTCGTCGCCACCATGAAGCGCAAAGGGAAGGAAGGCGACTTCCGCTCCAACATTCATCGCGGCGGTTCGGCGGAGAAAGTGAAAATCACTCCGCAGGAGCGATCGACGGCGGTGAGCGCCGCCAAGGCTATGGGCTTGAATTTTTGCGGTGTTGATTTGTTGCGCTCCAACCACGGGCCTGTGGTGATGGAGGTCAATTCCTCTCCGGGGCTTGAAGGAATTGAAAACGCCACCGGCGTCGACGTTGCAGGCGGCCTTATTGAATATATCGAAAAAAACGCAAAGCCCGGAAAAACCAAGACGAAAGGCAAGGGCTAGGTCTTTGGCGTTGCGTGGTAAGTATGAGTGAATGACCTCACCCTTATGGGTGACATGGCGTATTTTCGCGACCTTCGGTGTTGAGTCTTGCAGCGGGAAGTGATGCACTTATCGCCTCGCGGACAAGACGGAGCAAAATATGCAAAAGGTCGATGGCGTTGGCGGTTTCTTCTTCAGGTCAAAGGACCCGGATAAACTTGCGAAGTGGTACGAGGACCATCTCGGCATTCAGACGGTTCCGAGTGACTATGATACGCCAGCATGGCGTACTGAGGCGGGGACGACGGTATTCGCACCCTTCAAAAAAGATACGACCTATTTCGGCGATATGAATCAGCAATGGATGATCAATTTTCGCGTTAGTGACCTATCAGCGATGGTGGCGCAGCTTGAAAAAGCTGGCGTCAAAGTAGACGTAGATCCGGAAGAATATCCGAATGGCCGCTTCGCGCAGCTAAGTGATCCCGAAGGCAATCCCATTCAGCTTTGGCAACCGGGCGGCAAAGATCCTGGGTAGCGCTATTTTCGGCCGCGCTTTTTGGCTTTCCAGTCATCATAACTGCCGAAAGTCCGCATCTGATCTTTCAAGCTTGTAGTTTCTATCAGGCGCGAGATCTGGCTGCGAGAGTGGCGTGGCAGAGAAATATCCGCGTTCGCGAACTCCATGGCCACAGCGGCGATAATGGCGGCGTTGAGACGTGCCTGGCGCTGATCGACCTTGTCGAATGTGTCCGTTTCGGCGTGGTAGTTCTGCCCGTATGTTGCGGACTCGTGGCTGGCGACGAGGTTGGCGACGCCGCTGATCATGAAATCAAAATTATCCGTGCCCACGATGGGCTCATCGGCGGTCATGAACGGTCCCATGCCTTTAACGGATTTCAGCGCGGAGTTGAGGATCGGGTCCAGTTCTGAACCGCGGCCATTAGTGAAAAACCCATTGATCCGCCCACTGCCAATGTCCACCGACATCGCCATCACATGCTTGTTCATTTCGTCGTCGTGCGCCGCCACGTATCGGCGCGAGCCAACAAGGCCTTCTTCTTCGCCGTTCCACAAAATAAACCGAATGGTGCGGCGTGGCTGAATGTTGAGTGCGCGCATCTGACGGGCGATATCCATCATGATGGCGACATTAACGGCATTGTCATTGGCGCCAGTGCCGAGCGCGAATGAATCAAGATGCGCACCCATGATGACGATTTCGTCTTTCAGGTCGCTTCCTTCTATCTCGCCGATGACGTTGTAGCTCTCGAACGCCTCTCCAAATGCGGCGTTGATCACGGCGTTCATGGTCAGTTGGGCGCCGCCTTTTAACAACCGTTGCATTCGCGAAGCCTCATCGCGCTCAATAATGATAACCGGAGGACCATCGCGGTCTTCTACATGTGTGGAGAAGCGATACAACAAGCCGCTCGGTCGCGACGACATAAAGACAATACCCGCGGCGCCGGCTTTCACCGCACGAGGCTCAACCGCAGCCGCCTGTCCATATTCAGCGAAAAGCCCGCCGATGTCTTCGGTAAGACCAGTTTCCACCAGGACCCATGCGCCTTTGACGGATGCGCCAGCCTTGTTGAAATCGGCTTCAGAACCACCGCCCACATCGACGAGAGGCGCCGATAGTCCCTCGACAGAAGTGACGGGGCTGTAAAATTTCGCAACGGCGCGCGCTGAAAACGATGCGTCGCCAGATATCGTCACACTTGTAGATTGTTCAGACCAGTCCTGATCCATTTGAAACGGTTCTTTGATGGCGGTCAGTCCCGCGGACTCAAGCCGGTCAAGCGTCCATTCAACGGCGTTGAGGTTCGCTTGCGTACCGGTTACGCGCCCGCCAATCACATCCGTCAGATACCGCAGATCATCGATCATCGGCGTATCGCCCAAAAGCGCACCGATCAGGTCCTCGGTGCTTGCGGTTTGGTCGGATTGTTGCGCGTGGGCGGCATTCAAAAAGAATGCGCAGAATACTGAGACCACGACAGAATAAAGATTGCGCACGGTTTCCTCCTGGCGGCGACGGCGCCGAAGTAACCGCAACATCGCCTTCTGTTTTTTAGTCGAAAAGGCTGGAAACAGATTCTTCGTTGGCGATGCGGCGAATGGCTTCGGCAAGCAATGTGGCGATCGAGACTTCCTCGATTTTCGGACATTCGGCGACTTCTGGCCGCGCCTCGATAGAATCGGTGACGATTAGCCTTGTGAGCGCATCGGACTTCATCACACGGCGCTCTGCATGATCGGATAGCACTCCGTGCGTAACGCATGCGGAAACGCTTTTCGCGCCTTTGTCTATCAATGCTTGCGCCGCGTTGCAGAGTGTGCCGCCAGAGTCGACGATGTCGTCGAAAATCACGCAATGGCGACCGTTCACCTCGCCAATGATGTTCATGACTTCGGATAGGCCGGGGCCCTCCCGGCGCTTATCGACGATCGCGAGGGGGCGATCCTTGAGGCGTTTGGCGAGCGCCCGAGCGCGCACCACGCCGCCAACATCGGGCGATACGACGGTCACACCCTCGATGTCGCCATTGTAAATCTCGCGGATTCGGCGGTCGAATTCCTTCACGGCATACAGATTGTCCGTTGGAATATCGAAAAAACCCTGAATCTGTCCAGCATGCAGGTCGACGGTGAGAACGCGGTCGGCCCCTGCGGTGGTGATCAGGTTGGCGACGAGCTTTGCTGAAATCGGGGTGCGCGGCCCGGCTTTACGATCTTGGCGTGCGTATCCGAAATAGGGGAGAACGGCGGTGATGCGGCTGGCGGAGGCGCGGCTAAGCGCGTCCATCGTGATCAACAGCTCCATTAAATTATCATTGGCGGGGAAAGCGGTCGACTGGAGCACGAAGACGTCCTCACCGCGGACGTTCTCCTGAATTTCGACGAAGACTTCTCCGTCTTTGAATGTCTTGATTTCCGCCTTGGCCAGCGAGGTGCCGAGTTTTCTGCAAATCGCTTCGCTTAACCGGCGGTTGGAGTTTCCGGCGATCAGTTTCATGACATCCGTCCCCTGCGAACCCCCTTCGACAGCGAGAGTTTCATGACGGTTTCTTGACGATTGCGCAACCCGTGATCTGCCGTTTTTTATTTCAGTCTTTTTTCAGGGTGATAGCCGAAAGGTTACGGCCATAATCAGCAAGGTCGTTCCTCCGTGCGGCGCGATAGCTGAAGAACCGATTCGGCTGACCGAGGGTGCAAAGGCCAATATCGTCCACTTGCGTCACACCGCATTCGGACAGCCGCCATTCGCCAAAACCCACAAGATCGAGCTGGCGTTTTTCATTGTTCGCGCCCGGCGCAAAAAACCTGCTGGCCTCAGGATACTTGGCGGTGAAGGCGTCCAACAGATCGAGACCCACCTCAAAGTTCTCTTGCCGCAAGCATGGGCCGACCGCCGCGCAAATACTATTCGCGCGCGCACCGAGCGCGACCATTTCTGCGACCGTGTTCTCCAACACGCCGCCCAGCGCACCACGCCAGCCCGCATGGGCGGCGCCAATCACGCCGGCGTCCGGGTCGACGAACAGGAACGGCATACAGTCGGCAGCGAGAACCCCAAGAGCGAGCCCTGGCGTGTTTGTCACCAGTGCATCCACCTTCGCCGCGCCTGCTTTCCAGGGTTGCGTGACGTGCATCACGTCAGATGAGTGCGTTTGGTATCCGGTCAAAAGGTTGTCGGCGGTAACTCCCAGCGCTGAGGCGCAACGGGAGCGGTTTTTTTTTACGTCCGACGGGGCATCACCGGAGCCGGGTCCGGTGTTCAGTGAGTCATAAGGAGGGTTCGACACGCCGCCCGCGCGCGTAAAAAACCCGTGAGTGACACCGGGCAGGTCCAAGTTCGGAGACACCAGATAGGGCGGCGCGTTTGTCACGTTTCAAATCCTGCAGGCGTCGGAAGAGATGGAGACGACAGGCAAAATACCTTGAATATCTCGCCCATGGCGTTCGGTGCGGCGATGCGTGCGGCGCCGGCGCGGATTTCCTCCGCCTTTTTCCCATCGACGCCTTTGCAAAGCGCCTCGACCCGCAATGGCAGACCGAGCCTGTCGAGAAACCGTCCTTGAGTGACCGGGCCATGGGCGCTGACACCGGCCTCGAGCGCGATGCGCCCGAGTGCTTCGAAGTCCACATGGGCCGTGAGGTCGGCATGGCCGGGTGAGGCAAGCGGCGGCCAATATTTGTGATCTTTTACCGCTTGCAACGTGTCTCCGAAACCGCGCTCCATATGACCGTAGTCGATGATCAGCGCATGGCCTCCATGCTCGGTCAGAGTTTTACAAATGTCTGCGGTAAATTCCTGAGCAACGAGGGATTGTTCGAAAATATCGCCGGTCTGGCTTTCCGAAATATCGGGCAAACCAAATTCCGGTGGCGGCGGAACTGTGCCCAGCGTCAGTGCAAGGCGCTTTTCGTTCTCATCCAGCCCTACAAGACGCTCGCGCCAGCTCGATGAGGTACGCTCAAACTGACGAATTGGGAGACAGTCAAAAAATTCATTGGCGATAATCAGGGACGGTCCCGGCGAAATGTCGGCATAATCATCCGCCCAAAGCGGCTTGGCTTCGGTTGGCTTTAGTCTTTTTTGCTGTTCCAGACGTAGCCGGCCGGATGATTCCAGCAACCAGACTTGCGCCGCTTTGGCGAAACCGGGCCGCAATCGTGCGGCGCGGAGAATGTCTTCCATCAAGACACCGCGACCGGGGCCGAGTTCAATCAAGTTGAAATCCTCAGGCGCGCCCATGGCCTGCCAAGCCTCGACGAGCCACAAACCGATCAATTCGCCGAAAATCTGGCTGACCTCAGGCGCGGTGGTAAAGTCTCCCTCAGCGCCAATGGGCGTTTGCCGCATGTAATAGCCTTCATGAGGATGACCAAGTGCGTCCGACATATAGTCAGCGATGGAAATCGGCCCCTTCAGTTTGATCAGATTGATGAGGCGTTCTTCCAGTGGCGTCGTCTCGGCGGAAACGGCGTCGCTCATGACGGCTTCTTGTCTTTGCTTGCCGCCGTCCGGGTACGCCAAATAAGCCAAAGGCCGAGGGCCAGCATCGGCGCTGACAGCATCATGCCCATGGTGAGCCCTAGCGGAAAGTCCGGCATGTGCGCGTCCGGTTCACGGAAGTTCTCAACAAATATACGCGAAGCGGCATAGCCGGCGAGAAACAGGCCAATGGTTGCGCCGGGACGTTTCAAAAAACCGAATGAATGCGTTGCGATCCGAATGAGCGCAAACAACGCAAGGCCCTCAAGCGCCGCTTCATAGAGCTGACTCGGGTGACGCGGGACCGTCAGCGCTTCTTGACCATACTGGTCGATATAGGGAAATTGCATCGCCCACGGACCGTCCCACGGTCGCCCATAGAGTTCTGCATTAATGAAGTTCGCGATACGGCCGAAGAACAATCCGATCGGCGCGGCGCAGGCGAACAAATCGCCAAGCGACAATGGATTGAGTTTGTGTTTGCGGGCGAAGAAAAACCCGACCAGCGTGACGCCGATCAACCCGCCGTGAAATGACATTCCGCCCTGCCACATCATGAGCGCAGGCGGAAAGGGAAGGAAGCCGAGAATCGGTTCCCATTTTTCCGTGAGCAAGGAAGGCTCGTAAAAGAAGACGTAGCCGAGCCTGCCGCCCGCCATGACTCCGATGGCTACCCAGAAAATCACGTCGTCCAGCAGCACCCGGGTGAGCGGCGCGCCCGCTTCGGTCCAAAGGGCCGAATTTTTGATTAGGCGGACCAAATACCACCAACCGGCCACCAGCCCGGCGATATAGGCGAGAGAATACCAGCGGATCGGAATGGGGCCGAGCTGTAGGGCAATGGGATCAATATCGGGGTAGGAGATCATCAACAGTCTCGAATTTACCAGTCATTCCGGGCGAGCCGGGAAGTTTCGTGCGTCTCAATAGCGCGCTTTGGCGCCCCTGTCGCCCCGGCAAGAGGATGCTTATATTGGCGGCAAAGATGGAGCCGTAAATGCAGACCCAAAGCGCAATATTCGATGAAATCGCAAAATTGATGACCGAGGCGGCGGGTGCGGCCGATGGCGTGCGGCGCGAGGCGGAGACCGTCTTTAAGAGCCGATTGCAATCGATTCTCGCAGATATGGATCTCGTCACCCGTGATGAGTTCGAGGCGGTGCGGGATATGGCGCGCGCTGCGCGTGAAGAGAACGAAACCTTGAAGGCGCGCCTCGACGCGCTGGAGAATCGCTAGCCTCTTAAAAGACTGAGGAAAAACAGGCTAATCGAATCATTTCTTGGCGCTCCGAATCGCCGCGTGATGCCGGTTGTAAGCGACACTGAACGGTCGCGTACAACGTGAAAACGCAGGCCGTGAATATAAGGGGCGCCGATGTCGATCGAGCTGATCCGCAAGCCGAAGCAGAGCGAAAATCCATTGAGAACGTTAGAGGCCGCCGCAGCGGGCCTCGAGTTTGATATGGAGCGCGCGGGCGACAACGAACTTCATGTCATGCTGCCGGGCGTATGGCGCGACATTGGCCTGTGGTTCACATGGCGGCCCGAACTATCGACCTTGCAGATGGGAGCGCCTCTCGATCTGAAAGCGCCCGTTGGCCGCTTGGACGAGGCCAGCCGCCTCGTCGCCATGGTCAACGAACGTTTGTGGATCGGCCATTTTGATTTGTGGACAGACGATCATTCGATTGTTTACCGTAATTCATCGTTGCTCCCTTCCGAGGGCGGCATAGACAGCGGGCAGGGCGAGGCGCTGATCCGCGCCGCGAGCGAGGCGGTGGATCGGTTTTATCCGGCATTCAATTTCCTGATCTGGGGCGGCAAATCGCCTGATGATGCATTGCAAGCCTCGCTGTTCGAGACAGCGGGCAGCGCATAGGGCGGTTAGCCCGATGCGTTGCGGCGCATTTCCATTGTTGTCGACCCGCGCTATGTGTGGCGGATGACCAATAAACCAGCTGTTGCATTAATCGGAGCGGGCGCGCTTGGCGGTGCGTTGCTAAAAGGCTGGCTGAAGGCCGGCACGATAGATGCTGTGCGTTCAGCCGTGTTTGACCCCGGCATCAATGACGAAATGAAGAAGCTCTCTGCGGGCGCTAGAATGCCGGTCAATCCCCGCATAGGGGAAGCGTATGACGCTGTAGTTGTCGCCCTCAAACCGCAGGCTGCCGCTGAAGCCTTGCCTCTTTATGCCGCATTGGCCGGCGATGCTGTAGTCATTTCTGTCATGGCGGGACAGAGCGTCGCGCGGATCAGCGCCGCACTCGGCGACGCAACACGCGTCGCGCGTGCGATGCCGAATCTTCCAGCAGCAATTGGCAAGGGTGTTTCGGGTGTTTATGCGCCGGATGCAGCGGACGAAAATGGGCGTCACCTCATTGAGACTCTCATGGGTGCGGCTGGAGACGTTGTCTGGGTGGATTCAGAAAACGCCATAGATGCTGTTACCGCTGTTTCGGGTTCTGGCCCTGCTTATTACTTTTTGCTGACCGAAGCCCTTGCGGAAGCTGGGGAAGCGTTGGGCCTTGAAAAAGCCGCCGCGGAGAAGTTGGCGCGCGCGACCCTGGTTGGCGCGGGCGCGTTAATGGAGGTGGAGCCGCGCTCACCAAAGCAAATGCGCGAAGCGGTGACTTCGCCTGGCGGTACGACGGAGGCGGCGTTGAAACTTCTTGATGGAGATGAACAGGCATTGCGGAAGTTGCTGAGAGCAGCCGTAGAACGTGCGGCGAAACGTGCAGGCGAGCTGACAGATTGATTGCAGCGCTGTTAAATCGGCAACCTGATTGTCGCTCTTAACCCGCCTTTTTCAGATTTTTCCAACGCCACGACACCGCCATGAGCGCGCGCAACATCGCGGACAATGGTAAGGCCGATGCCAACACCGGTCTCGTTCTGATTGCGCGCTTCGTCGAGACGCATAAACGGTTTGAAGACATCTTCATACTTGGCCGGGTCGATGCCGGGCCCATCATCATCCACAAATATTTCTATGTACCGGTCGTTGCGCCGCGCCGACACCCACACATTGTCCGCATAGCGTGTACTGTTGTTGATGAGGTTACTGATCGCCCGTTTCAAAGCGCTACGGCGCGCTGTCATGGCGATATTCGATTGAACTTCTGTATTCACCGTGCGGCCTGCGCGTGAAACATCATCGGCAAGCTCTGAAATGAGATTGGAGAGCCGGAAGGACCTCGGATCCTCATCCGCCGCTTCATCGCGGGCGAAGTCGAGATAGGCATTGACCATTTTTTCCATCTCGAGAACGTCATTTCGGAGCGCTTTCATCTCGTCATTCTCTGGTTGCATCGCGAGCGCCAGCTTAATGCGCGTCAGTGGCGTTCGAAGGTCATGGCTGACCCCGGCTAGCATGGCGGTTCGCTGTTCCATGTGGCGTTTGATGCGTTCGCGCATGGCGATGAAGGCATAGCCGGCGCGCCTGACCTCCGTTGCGCCTGTAGGGCGGTAGCCCGGGGAATCGCGCCCCCGCCCAAACGCCTCCGCCGCATTAGCGAGCCGCAAAATGGAGCGCACTTGATTGCGCATAAAAATGATCGCCGTGGCGCCAATGAGGACAGAGGTCGCGATCAGCCAGAACAAAAAGATCGGCCCCGTCGTTGCGAACACCCGGTCACGCTGTGCGAAAAAGATGAGGGCGCCATCGTTAAGTTGGACGCGTATCTCTACGTCGTTCGGCCAGCTCTGAGTATTCATCCAGTAAGGGCGGTCAAGCGCCTGCCGAAGCCGTTTGTCCAGTGTGGCGTTGTAGACATTGAAACGCGCCAGCTGATTGTCCTGGGGGATATCCATTTGCGGTGCATAGCGCGTGCGGATGTCGAGGTCCTGAAATGTGTCATTAACGATTGCATCGCGCTCTTGGTCGCTTTGCGCAGTGCTATAGAGCCGCGTGATGAGCGCTATTTGTCCGGCGACATTTTCCGAAAGATTGGCGGTGACCAAATCCCAGTGCCGGGCAAAGAAAATATAAGTGACGATCGATTGCGTGATGAATATAGGGAGAATAACGATGAGCAGAATGCGCGCATATAGACTCTTGGGAAGGTAACGCCGGATCATCGTTTAGTCCGCCATCAACGAATAGCCGACGCCGCGCACAGTCTGAAGGTAAATCGGCGCCCGCGGGTCTTCTTCAATCTTCTTGCGCAAGCGCGTCACTTGTACGTCGACGGATCGTTCCATGCCGGCGTCAGACTGATCCGCCAGCGCCTCTCTGCTGATGGCCTCGCGCGGCTTTTGCGCGAGTGCGCGCAATAGTGATGTCTCACCGGCCGTCAGGCGCACAAGCTCTCCATTCTTGCGCAGTTCGCCGCGACCGATCGAAAATACACAATCGCCGAAACTCAGTTCCTTTTGCGACAGTTGCGTGGGCCGGGAGCGCCGCAACAGCGAATTCACGCGCAGCAACAACTCACGGGGCTCAAACGGTTTGGAAAGATAATCGTCGGCGCCCGCCTCCAGACCTTCGATGCGGTCTTCCGGCAATCCGCGCGCGGTGAGCAGGAGTATCGGAACATTCGAAGCGGCGCGGACGAACTTTGTCAGGGAAAAACCCGTCTCGCCCGGCATCATGACGTCAAAGATGAACAGATCAAAGTCAAAAGAAGCCATCAGCGTACGGGCCTGTGCTGCGTCGGCGGCAACTGAGCTGCGAAAACCGTGATCCGTCATATACCGTTTTAGCAGCGCGCGGATGCGGTCATCGTCGTCGACGATCAGGATATGCGAGGCGTCTTCCTGTGCGGGCGGTTTGCTCATGACTCAGCCGCTTCTATCATCATTGGGCGACGGGCGCAGAACCGAAAACGCATTTTTTGCGTACTCCGCCCCAGTCCAGAACGTCATTATCGCGGCTAGCCACAAAACACCGCTCGCGGCAGAGCGCAGACCGTCTCCAATGACGCCGGTGGGGGCGGCGGCGATGAGCAAACCGGCGGCGGCGAGTTGCGCTGTCGTTTTCCACTTCGCCAGACGGGTAACCGGCAAGGTCGCTCCGCGGGCGCCAACGGCCTCACGTAAGCCGCTGACCAACAACTCTCGAAGGATGATGATAAGCACTGCGATAACGCCAAAGCCGTGAATGATGCCGTTTCTCGTCAAGAGGACAAGCGCCGCCGCGACCAGCAACTTGTCGGCAAGCGGGTCGAGTGCCGCACCCAGGGCAGATGTTTCGCCGCGCGCGCGGGCGACACGGCCGTCAACAAAGTCTGTCAGTGCAGCTAGGATAAAGATCACCAGCGCCGCCGTCATGTTCCAGGGCGCGTTCGCGAGAAACGCGGCTGCGAACGGAATGATCAGCAGGATGCGGGCAAGGGTGATGACATTGGCCATAAGGCCAGTCTAAGCCGCGCCGCAGGCGGATGCCAGCCGTTAGCGGTTAACCTTTCTTGCCGTCTTCGCCCCACAGGCGCTTCCACCATGGCTCTTGTTTGGGCTCGGTAAAGTCCTGTCCGCCCGCATTCATTTTATCGCGGATGTCGTCGATATCCCATCCGGTAAGGTTAGCGAGCGTTTGCGCTTCCTGTTCGAAGCGCTTCGGCAAGCCGGCGCGGTAATCCGTTGCAGCGTCGCATGTCGAGTCGCCCTTGTAGGGGTAGCGGAGGACGTAGCGTCCTTGAAAGTTGGATTTGTCGCCGGTTTCCTTAAAAACGAGATCCTCCGGAAATGTTTGAGCATCGTACGACACATGCAGTCGGGTCACGTAAACATCGTGCGCTTGCGATCCCGGCCGGCGCGGTTGAATGCCATTTGAGCCATTCTCGAGCCAGTAGACTCCCAGCTCGCGCAGTTCATCTGCAGAGAGCGGATCGGCGGCGCAAGGGTCACACCAGTTCATGTTCCACGCATATTCCATGAAGACGGCGCGGCCATTCTCTTTGTCTACCTGTTCATGGAACATTGATTTATAGAATTCGCCGAATTCATCCTTCACATAAAGCGGCACATCCATGTCGGTGGGCAGTTTCACCGTGCGATAGTTTGTGGTTTCAATCCGGCCGGAACGGGTGAGGCCGAAGACGAATAATTCCTGTTTGCCGTCAGCATTGACGGTGCCAAGCCGGATTGGCAATTGGAACTTTGGCGACTCAAACGCGATCTGTAGAGGGCGCAGATATTTCAGACCTGTCTGCGCCTGTTCTTCGAGGTTCACTTTCGCGACGAAAAACTTCGTGTTTTGTTTAATGTAACTGCTGAGGGTCGCTTCCGCCCCTTCGGGGAGTTTGTAGCCGTTCTGCACGAGCCAAGCGGCCAGCCCGTCTGACTGCTCGGCGGATAAGATCTGAATGTCATACTCGCCGACGGTGTATTCAGCTTGGATCGTGACGCCGAAACCTTCTTGCTCGCGCACTGCGCCAACACTATCGGTCACGGCTGTCGGCGCGGCCATCTGCAATTCTTTTCGTCTCACGACCATGCACGGGTCTTCATCGAAATATTCAACCAGCCGTGGCGCGGTATAGGCGTCGATATGATCTAGAATAGCGTTGTCGGTAACGTGAATCTGACCTTCCTGCAGCACCACCGGCACCGGGATCACCATGGCGAATTCTTTCAGATCGCCCTGAAAATCATTGGCCATGGTCATGACCGTGCGATCGCCGTCGCGCATGATGGCGACTTTCGAGGCTTTGTTGAACAGTTTGGTATCCGCCTTGGCGACATAGAAACCGCAAAACGCGACGGCGCCGCTGGTGAGCGCCAGTGCGGCCGCACCGGAAGCGGCGGCGAACAATGTTTTCTTCAGGGATCGGTGCATCAGGGTCTCCTGTTATTCTGCGGGGAGGGAATGAGGGTGTGGTGCGCGGCGCAGGGGATTGCGTGGCAAGGTCGGCGCCCTAACGGAATCACCCCAGTTGTAGCGCGGCGCCGGGTTGAACATTTCAAGGATGGGGCGTGCTACACACACAATCGCCAGCGCGTAAAACAGACCGTCCGTGATGTAGAAATGGTAAGTCATGACATAGGCGATTAGCGCGGCGCTGGCGGCAAAAACGGCGCGCGCAATCGCACCATCGGGAGTCGTCTTCGGGTCCGAGATCATGAAGAAGGCGAACAGGATCAGCGCGCCATTCTGCAGCCGCAGCAATGGAATTGACAGGGGATCACCAAGCCACAGCGCGCGCGCAATGATTAGCGTTGCAAAGGCGGCGAGAAAAACCAGCGGAACATCAAACCGTGCGGCGCGATAGGTAACAAACAGGCCGGCGCCAGCGATAAGCATTGCGAACCAGAGCGCCGTTCCCCATTGTCCGGGCGTTGTCCAGGCCGCGTCGAGCATCGGCCCTTGCGAGAGCAACAACAGCGCGACAATGCCAGCGTTCGCCGGGTTAAAAATGTGTTTGTTGTGGATGCGGAACATGAATTTTGAGCCGACGCCAACAAGCGCTGCGATGACGAGCGGCGTCACGCCATCGGCGCGCAGGAGCAGGGAAAGCGACAAGGTGGTGACAAGCGCGCTGCGCGGATCAAAGCGCGTCGCAGTCATGAAGCTGCCGAGATATTGCGCGCTCAGCGCAGCAACAGCGATGGCTGTGATTTGCGCCGGCGAGATAGCGAAAGCACGAAGGAAGAGACCCATCACCAGCACCGATGACAACGCCAGTATCTGAAAATGGCGGGGGTCCTTGAAAATGGTGTTGGTTAAAAACGCGTTCACTTGATTTTCGCTATTGCGCAAAGGCTTTGGCGATCCGTCTCGCTACCGCCCTACAAGAGACTTTTAGTGAGGCGGAAAAAGGGCGCAGCCGGGCCGCTTTTGTGAAAATGACGGTAAACCGCTTAAGGATTAGCCGTGAAAATGATCGTAGATTTTCTGCGCCAGCGCCGCAGAGACTCCTTCCACAGCTTCGAGATCCTGTGGTTTTGCGCGGGCGATTTCCTTGGCGGAACCAAAATGATTGAGTAAGGCCCGTTTGCGTTTGGCGCCGATGCCGGAAACCGAGTCGAGTGGGTTCGCGGCGATCGCTTTTTTCCGCTTGGCGCGATGGGCGCCAATGGCGAAGCGATGCGCCTCGTCGCGCAGTCTTTGAATGACGAACAGACCAGGGTCTCGCGGCGGGAGAGTGAAGGGCGAACGGCCGGCCATCACCACTTGTTCGCCGGTGGCGCTCATGGTTCGGTCAATGCGTTTTTCGCCTGTTTCGGTTTCACGCCGCCCCTTTGCAACGCCGATAATGGTGATGTCTTCCGCCTCGGGGTCGACGCCGATTTCTTTCAGGGCGTCCAAAACTACGCTGAGCTGGCCCTTGCCGCCATCGATAATAACGAGGTCGGGCCGTTCCGCATTCTCATCTTTAAGCAGCCTTGCAAAGCGCCGAGTCAAAACTTCTCGCATCATGGCGTAATCGTCGCCCGGCGTCAGGCTGTCAGTTTTGATGTTGAACTTGCGATACTGGTTCTTGATGAAGCCTTCGGGGCCGGAGACGATCATCGCGCCGACAGCGTTTGCGCCTTGTATGTGCGAATTGTCGTATACTTCAATGCGCTCAGGCGGCGCTTCAAGCCCCAGAATATCCGCAAGCTGGCGCAGTCCCTTTTGCTGGCTGGCGGACTCCGCCATGCGCCGGGAGAGCGACTCGCGGGCGTTCATCTGCGCTGCTTTGACGAGGTCGCGTTTTTCGCCCCGTTGCGGCTCGGTGATCGTTACCTTGCGTTCGGCGCGCAACGCCAGCGCTTCACTGAGGAGATCAGCCTGTGGGGGCATATTTGAGACAAGTATGGTTTTTGGCGGCTCTCGCGAGTCATAAAACTGCGCGATAAATGCGTTGAGAATTCCCGCCGGATCTTCTTCTCTGTCGTGCTTTGGAAAATAGGCGTGATTGCCCCAGTTTTGACCGGCGCGAAAGAAAAACACCTGCACGCATGATTGTCCTCCTTCGGTGTGGATGGCGAAAACATCCGCCTCCGTTATGCCGCCGGGGTTTATGTCCTGCGCACCCTGAATATAGGAGAGCGCGCGTATGCGATCGCGCAATGTGGCGGCGCGTTCGAAGTCCAACTCGGCGGAGGCGGCTTCCATTTGATTCGAAAGCGTTCGTTGGACGGCCGCGCTTTCGCCAGAAAGGAATGTCATTGCCTCATTCACCAACGCTGCATAATCCGGCTTGCTGATGAGTTCGACACACGGCGCCGAGCATCGTTTGATCTGGTGCAAAAGACAGGGCCGTGTTCTGCCATCGTAAACACTGTCGGAGCATGAGCGCAGTAAAAACGCTTTTTGCAATGTGTTGAGCGTGCGGTTCACCGCGCCGGCGGAGGCAAAGGGGCCGTAGTAAGCGCCCTTACGTTTTTGCGCGCCGCGGTGTTTTAAAATTTGCGGCGCCTCATGGTCCTCCGCCACGAGAATGAACGGGAAGGATTTATCATCGCGCAAGATGACATTGTAACGGGGTTTCAATTGCTTGATGAGGTTGGCTTCAAGCAGCAGCGCTTCCGTTTCCGTCCCGGTGACCACAAACTCCATGGCCGCCGTTTCCGAAATCATACGCATGATCCGATTGGAGTGGCCGCCGGATTTTGCGTAGGACGAGACCCGGGCTTTCAGGCTCTTGGCCTTCCCCACATAAAGAATATCGCCCCGGGCGTTGGCCATACGATAGACGCCCGGCTTGGCGGGCAGCCGTTTGACGTGATCGGCGATCAGCTCGGCGCCGGTTAAAGCGGCTTTTCTCTTGGGGTCTGTGTCAGTTTCTGGGGCCATGTTTTATTAGTTAACCGGGCGTTCACGATCCGGGCGGTATTTTACCACCGAGCTAATGCCGCCTGATCCAGAGGTCAAATGTCAGCGGAGTTGAAAAGCAAGTCGGACGTATCGATCGTCCTGTTTTTCTTCACAGCGCTCGCCGTTCTTGGCGTCGCTGGGGGCGGCTTCTTT
Organism: uncultured Alphaproteobacteria bacterium; assembly: GCA_942492295.1. Classification (GTDB taxonomy): domain Bacteria; phylum Pseudomonadota; class Alphaproteobacteria; order Caulobacterales; family Parvularculaceae; genus Hyphococcus. The sequence goes on along the minus strand of CALODW010000008.1, from coordinate 491,705 downwards.
GTCCATGACTACGCCCGCGCCCGCGCCAGCGCCTCATGGCCGGCGGTGGACGGAATTGTGCTCAGTCAACTCGAAGGCGAGCGCGCCCATGTTCGGTATGTGTACTCGATTGATGGGCGAAGTTACGAATCGACCCGTGAACGGGTTTTCCTTTCAAGGTTTCTGAAGCCCAGCCAACGCGACTATCGGCCTGGGGAAGCCGTCACCGTTTACGTCAATCCAACCGAGCATTCCTATTCTGTATTGCGGCCGGGCGGCGCTAACGCAGCGTTTATTTTTTGCTCTATCTTCAGCGGCCTCGCGGTGTTTTTTGGCGTGGGCGGCGTTTTGTGGGCGTTGTCCCGCAGTGCAAGCACAGATTTTTTTCTGGCAGCCGACGCTGCTTAAGGCTTCACCGCTTGGTGCGTATGATTTCGACACCAGCAGCATGCGCCTCTTTGATGGCATGGGGTTTTGTGATCCGCACCAGGATGGACAGCACCATGGGATGTGACAGGGCAAGATCTGCAACCCGCTCTGCAAGCGTTTCGACCAGCTTTATGTGCCCCTCGGCAAGGAGTGCTTTGACGCCGTCAGTCATTCGGTCATAGCAAACCACATCCTCTAGCGCATCGCTTACGGGGTTCGCTGGTTCGATCACTTCCATTTCAATATCGATGCGAATGGGTTGCGTGACACCCTGTTCGCTTTCGTAGGCGCCAATATGGGCGTCAAGCATCAAACCGTGCACAAACACTTTGCGGCGCGGCGCGCTGGCGGTGCGGGGAAGGGCGGCTATATCAGACGGTTTTTGTTGCTCACCCATGCTCACTCCTTCACCAGAACATCTGGCGTTTGCCACGCCAAGTGTTGACCGCCATCGACCGCGATCATCTGACCTGTAACGGCGCGGGCCGACAGGAGATAGACCAATGCGCCGGATATGTCCTCCGGCTTTGCGCCGCGGCCCAAAACGGTGGCCAGGTTCTGCCGTTCCCAGTCTTCATCCGACTGGCGCGGGTTCTTGAGAGTCGGGCCGGGGCCGATGCCATTGACGCGAATGCCCTTCGGCCCCATCGCCTGAGCAAGGGTCATCGTCAAGCTGTACAGCGCTGCCTTGGAAGCGGTGTAGGACAGGAATTGCGGCGTCAGCTTTAATACACGCTGGTCGATGATGTTGAGGATAAGGTTGTCAACGTCGTCCGTAACCTGCGCCGCAAAATCCTGCGAGAGCTTGAGCGGAGCCCAGAGATTTGGCTCGATATGGTTGACCCAGCTTTTGCGGGTCATCGTTTCGATATCATCATGCTCGAATACAGAAGCGGAGTTCACCAGTACCGAAATTGAGCCCAGCGCGCTGTTGGCGCGCGTGATCAAAGCTGAAGTGTCGTCGTCACGGGAGAGGTCGGCTTGCACGGCGACGGCTCTGCGGCCTTTGGCTTCGATGGCGGCGACAACGGCGTCAGCGTCGACTTTCGATGTGTTGTAGTGAACCGCCACATCGCAACCATTGTCGGCGAGCGTTAAAGCGAGCGCGCGGCCGATGCGTTTGCCGGCGCCCGTCACCAGAGCGGCACTCATGGCCTAGAACCCTCCGGCGAGGGCGGTGAGCAGAAAGATGAACCCGACATAGGCGGCAAAAAATATGGCGCCCGACAATCGCCCGATATCACGGCGCATGAGCACATAGGCGGCGATTGCAATCGAAGCGACGATCATCACCGGCAGATCGACTTTCAACGATTCCGGGTCGAATACGGCCGTCCCCGCTAGGCCAGCTGCCCCGCCGACCGCAAGGATGTTGAAAATGTTGGAGCCGACAACGCCGCCAATCGCGACGTCCGCTTTTTTGTGCACGGCGGCGGCGACCACTGTCGCGAGTTCCGGCAGGGAGGTCCCGAACGCCACAATGGTGAGCCCGATCAACTCCTCCCGCACGCCGAGGTCAGTGGCGAGACTGGCGCCATTGCTCACGAGCAGATGTGCGCCCAAGGGCAGGCCGACGAGACCAGCGGCGAGGAAGGCGAGGGTTTTTGCGGTGACGCCGTTGGAGGTCTGATATTCCTCAACTTCGTCAATTACCGGATCGTGGGTTTTGCCGCCGCTGGCGCGAATCCACATATAGCCGACATATAATATAATACCCGCGAACAGTCCGCCGCCGATGGCGGTGTTGATCATGCCGGGCCCGTACGCTGCGGCGACGAAGGCCACGGTCGCCAATAGCATGAATATCGCGTGCCGGCGCAGTCCGGGAACATGGGTGCTGATGGGATAGATCAGGGCAGGCAATCCCAGCACGAGGAAAATGTTGGCGATGTTTGAACCGATAATGTTGCCAAGCGCGATGCCGTCATTGCCGCTTAACACTGCCTGAACGGACACGACCATTTCCGGCGCTGAGGTGCCGAACGCCACAATCGTCAAGCTGACGATAAGCGCCGGAATTTTGAGCGCCGCAGCCAGATTAACCGCGCCGCGGACGAGAAAATCGCCGGCGACAAGCAGTAGCGCCAGACCAAGCGTAAGGAATGCAATTTGCTGAACGATCTCGGGGATCATAAGGCGCCTTTGTCATGGACGGCGGATTGGGCGGTTATATCGTTAACTTTATTCGCATCGTCGAACGATGAGCCGATAATATGGGAAGCCGCCGGAAACCTTAAATCCATCCGCGAGAAATTATTTTGCCGTTGGGCGTGCAAAACCGCAGCCCGATTTGGGCGGCGCTAGTCGATACTGCCCTTTTCCAGGAGATTGAGCAGCGCAAAAACCACAAAAAAAGCGCCGATCAAGACGACGGCGGTCCAACCCGGATTCATAAGGATACCCCTCCAATTAACTGTGCGCCGCTCCTTATAGGGGCGCCCGCGCCAAGCGTCACCCCCCGGCGACGCCCTAGTGTAAGCCCCGGAAAATGCGGCGATTTGCGAGAATACGCATCAAATTTTGGACAAACTGCGCGGCTCGCACACACCGGTTTTTCACACGCGCGCCGCTACCGTCATCGTTGGAACAAAAAAGGGCGGGCCATATGCGTAGCGAAGTCGTGGATAAGCCGGTGCGGGTCACTGAGCGCCGGATGACCGAACGGGTGCGTCAAAAATGGGAGCGTCTGGCCAATGGCCGTCTTCCGTCCATGCGGGAGGTTGAAAGCCTCAATCTTGGCCTCGACCGGGATTTTTGTTTCGGGGTGGACCTGCGTCTGTCCGATATTCTGCCGTATTTTATCTTCATGGGTGACGAACTGTCGAAATACTCGACGCTCTATCCTATCAGTGATCCGCATCGGGAGAAGACACTCCTTGATACGGCTATCTCAAAAATGGATGAAGCGGCCCTCACGCGTCAGCCTGTAAATTACAGCGCCGTCGTCCGTCTAGGCGATGGGCGGCGTATTGGTTTTCGTAGCATTCTTCTTCCGGTTTCGGAAAACGGCATCGACGTTAGCCATATCTTCGGTGCGGCCAAGGGAAAAGGCCTTTAAGTTCAGGTGTGGTGGTAGTTCATGGTTACCGGATGCGAGGAATTTTACGCAAATTGGAGCACCGGGAAAAATCGTCAGCTCACGAACCTGTCGTAATGTTTAGTCTGAATGAAGAGAAAGATCTTGCGGGGCGGCGATGCTGAGCGATGTAGCGGAACTTTTTGGAGATGGCACCATAGCAGCGGCCGCCGATCGGCGCATGACTCGCCGCCTGGTGGATGTCTGGGCGCGTACAGCGCGCGGACACTTCCCAAGCTGGGCCGCCATGCAGGAAGCTGACCTTGGCGATGATTGGGATTGGAGCTTCGTGGTCGATCTCAAAAAGAGCGTCGGCTTTCCATTTTTTGTCCATATTGGCGACCGGTTAGCGCGTCTTTCTGACGTTCATCTGAGCGGCGAGGATGACTGGGCGCTGACCGTGCTCGATAAGGCGACCGCCGATATCTATGCCGCCGTTGCTGGCGAGGCCCCGCACTTCCGCGATGACGCGCTGGTGTTGTGTGACGGCAGACGGTTACTGTTCCGAGCCGTGACGGCGCCGCTGGCCGATGATGGCGAGACGATCAGCCATGTCATCGGCGTCGCCAGCGGTCGATTGGCGCTCGAGGTCGAACCCCAGTTACGGCTGGTGGACTAGCGCCTAGCATATCCGGCTTTTTGGGCCGCCGCTCCCACGTAATTGCGCGTAAATCAACTCCGAAACCGGCGCCGCCGGGCTTAAAGCTGCATCGCTTGCAGGGGGGCTTGCTGGCGACTACGTTCGCGCCAAATTCACGACGACTCATTAGCCGGCAAGCCGGTTTGCGAGCGCAATTTGGCGAGGACACATCTCATGACCACCCACGGACATTTCATCAACGGCAAGGCAGTAGCGGGCGATAGCGGCCGGTTTCACGACGTGTTCAATCCGACGACGGGTGAGGTGCAGTCTCAGGTGGCGCTGGCGAGCACAGCCGAGATGACCCGTGCGGTCGACGCTGCGGAAAAGGCGTTTCCCGGCTGGGCGGCGACCAATCCGCAAAAGCGCGCACGCGTCCTGTTCAAGTTCAAAGAGCTTGTCGAGAAGGACATGGACAATCTGGCGAAGATGCTTTCGTCGGAGCATGGTAAAATTCTGCCCGATGCGCGCGGCGATGTAATCCGTGGCCTGGATGTGGTTGAGTTCGCCTGCGGTATTCCGCATTTGCAAAAAGGTGAATACACCGAGGCCGCCGGGCCGGGGATTGACGTATATTCCATGCGCCAGCCGCTCGGCGTTGTGGCTGGCATCACGCCGTTCAACTTTCCGGCCATGATCCCCATGTGGATGTTTTCTGTCGCCATCGCTTGCGGCAACACGTTCATCAACAAGCCGTCGGAGAAAGATCCGTCCGTACCCCTACGGCTTGCTGAGCTGATGATGGAAGCGGGAGCGCCGGAAGGCGTGCTGAACGTCGTCAATGGCGACAAGGAAGCGGTGGACGCGATTATCGAAGAGCCGCGCATCAAGGCGATATCTTTTGTCGGCTCGTCAGACATCGCCAATTACATCTACGCCGGCGGCGCCAAGCACGGCAAACGCGTCCAGGCCTTTGGCGGCGCCAAAAACCATATGGTCATCCTGCCTGACGCGGACATGGAGAACGTCGTGAACCAGCTGATTGGCTCGGCTTATGGCTCGGCGGGCGAGCGCTGCATGGCGACGCCGGTGGCGGTGCCCGTTGGCGAGGGAACGGCTGAGGAATTGATCGCCATGCTGAAGCCGAAGGTCGAAAGCCTTCGCATCGGTCCGTCTCTTTCGGAAGATTCCGATCTCGGGCCGTTGGTCTCCGCAGCCCATCGGGATCGCGTCGCCAGCTACATTCAAATGGCGGTGGATGAAGGGCAGGAACTTGTCGTTGATGGCCGCGAGTTTTCGCTGCAAGGCTATGAAAACGGATTCTTTATGGGCGGCACGCTGCTCGATCGAGCGAAACCCGGCCATAAATCCTATGAAGAAGAAATTTTTGGCCCGGTGTTGCAGATCGTCCGAGCCCAGAGCTTTGAGGAGGCGACGCGCCTGCCATCCGATCATCAATATGGAAACGGCGTTGCGATCTTCACCCGCAATGGCGCGGCGGCGCGTGAATTTGCGCAAAATGTGAATGTTGGCATGGTTGGCGTTAATGTGCCGATCCCAGTGCCGGTCGCCTACCACACATTTGGCGGATGGAAACGCTCCGGTTTTGGCGACACCAATCAGCACGGGCCGGAAGGCGTGAAATTCTGGACGAAGGTAAAAACCATCACCCAGCGCTGGCCGGAAGACGTGCAAGGCTCTGAGTTTGTCATTCCGACGATGGGGTAGGGGTCATGCAACCTGCTAAATATATTGCTTGTTTGTTGATATTCGCGAGCGCCTGCTCGCCGCAAGTTTCAGCGCCGTCAACGGATCGCTCTGCGGATCTGGAAGCGTTTGAAAGCGGCTTCTTGGAGGGAGACAAGAGCTTTCAAGCTGACGCCAGGCGGATAGCGGTTCAACAATTTGCAGCGTTAAAAGAAAACGCGGGCGCAATGACTGACGCGCAGTTTGAACTGGCGATTGCGGAGATCGCGGCGCTGACGGAAAACGGACATTCTTCGCTCTACGCCGCGCATTGGGCGGAGAAGTTCAATCGTCTGGCCGTACGGTTTTACATCGCCGATGATGGTCTGTTCATTGCCGATGCGCAGCCGGAGTTTGACACGCTTGTCGGCAAAAAGGTTGAGCGCGTTGCGTGGAACAGTCTCGCGGAGTTGCGCGTGACCTGGGACCGTTATCAAAACGGTACCGAAGGCTACCGCGACCAAACGCTGTATTATTTCATCGAAAGTCCTGAAGTGCTGAATGCCGCTGGCATTGCAGACTCTCCGGATGAATTGACTCTGGAGTTTTCTGATGGCGAGACGGCGATAATCCCGACGTCAACGCATTGGCCCGCCTCCGAAGGCATCTGGACGGTGTTGCCGCAGGCGCGCGAGATTGAGTTGAGCCAAGCTGGACGAATTGCCGGTGCGCCGCTGTATCTTCAGTCACCAGACAGTTTCTATCGGGTGGAAAGCCTGCCCGATATTGGTGCGGCATATATTCAATTTCGCGCGAATGTCGATTTCAATCGAGAGATCGATATGTTTGTGGCGACGCAAGAGACGATTGATGAGCTTCAACAGCAATCGCCCCAATACGTCATCGTCGACCAGCGATTCAATATCGGCGGCGATCTCAACACCACGCGAGATTTGATGCAATCATTGCCGGAAATTGTCGGCGAAGACGGTAGAATTTTCGTTATTACCACCGGCCGCACTTTTTCGGCCGGACTAGCGAGTGTGGGTTACCTTAAACAAGCTGGTGGCGATCAGGTTACGATTATTGGTAAGCCTGTTGGCGATCATCTGGAATTTTGGGCGGAAGGCGAACCAGTCGAGCTGCCCCAGTCCGGGGCGTATGTAGGCGTCGCTACCGAACGGCATAATTATATGACGGGTTGTCCCGAGGATGACTGTCACGGGTCAATTCGAAATCATCCGATCGCCATCGACACTGTAGATCCGGATTTACGACCAGCTCTGACTTATGGCGATCTGGTTTCAGGGCGCGACATTTATCTTGAAGCGGTCATGGCGCAAATAAACGGTGCGCCGGAAAGCGATTAAATGACAAAGCAAACCGGCCGATGCATGTGCGGCGCAATCGAATATTCTTTTGAAGTCGACAACGCCAACGTTACCGCCTGTCACTGCGGTCAGTGCAGGAAATGGAGTGGACACATTTGGGCGTCGCTCAACGTGGCCTTTGAATCCCTCAAAATTTCGCGCGGCGAAGATCATCTGGGCTGGTTCAAATCATCCGACTATGCGCGCCGGGGGTTTTGCAAGAATTGTGGTTCGGCGTTGTTCTGGCACGGAGAAAACCTCCCAGAACATAAGCGCCGGATCGCCGTCGCTGCTGGAACCGTCGAAACCCCAACTGGTCTGGAGATGGCCGAACATATATTCATGTGCGATAAGGGCGATTACTACGGTGTGAGTGACGGCCTGCCGCAAAAAGAGACGCATTGACGCGAAGGGGTTGGGGTTTGTTCGGCATTGAAATTGCGGATATCGGAACGATGAGTCTTTGGGTGCTGTTTGGCGCCCTTTTCCTGACGCCATTTCTTCAGGAGGACTTTGGGGTCATTCTCGCCGCGACGGCCTCTGTTTATGATGTCGCGCCAATGGCGTTCCTCGCCGCCGCGATTCTCACTGGCCTTGTTGCTTCTGACGCGTGGAAATATTGGATGGGCCGCCTGGGGCGGCGCTATCAATGGGCGCATAAGTTTGCGGAAAAACCGGGTGTTTCCATCGCCGGAGATCTCATCCGCAAAGAGTTTTTGCAGACAATGATTACCGCCCGGTTTGTGCCGGGAACGCGCATTCCCACCTACATCGCAGCGGGTTTTTTCAAGGCGGACTATGTGCGCTACGTTCTAACGCTGGTTTTTACGGCGTCTTTGTATATCGTTATCGTTTTTTCATTGTTTCACACAATAGGCGCCGTCGCTGGCGAGGAAGCAATCGTTTGGCTGCCAGCGATCGCGATCGGGTTGCTCGTCAGCTATGTGCTTTTTCGCTGGTACAATCACCGGCGCAAACACGAGGGTGTGATGACCCCGCTGACGAAGGAGCGCGACCATCCCATGCCGGATATGCCGGGATTTGAAGGCAACCCGCTCGAAAAGGAAGGCGAGAGTGAAGCGCCAAAGGAGAAGGCGCCAACGTAGACAGCGTCAAAGCCTATTGTGAACGCAGCTCTGCATAGAAGAAAGAAAACTATGGATTTCGCACTTTCAGAAGAACAGGAAGCAATTCAGGAGATGGCCCGTCGCTTTGCGGCCGATGAATTGGCGCCGCACGCGGCTGAATGGGACGAGAAAAAGCATTTCCCCGTTGATGTCATCAAGAAGTCTGCTGAACTCGGTCTTGCTGGCATTTACACCCAAGAGGATGTCGGCGGATCTGCGCTTGGACGGCTTGATGCTGCGCTGATTTTCGAGGCCCTGTCGGAAGGCTGCACTTCGACGGCGGCATTTATCTCCATCCACAATATGTGCACCTGGATGATAGATCGCTTCGGGTCTGAGGAAGTGCGCACCAAATGGTGCCCCAAACTCACCTCAATGGATTTGGTGGCGAGTTACTGCCTTACTGAACCGGGGTCCGGCTCCGACGCGGCGGCGCTCAAGACCAAAGCGGTGAAAGACGGCGATCATTATGTTCTGAACGGATCAAAAGCGTTCATTTCCGGCGCGGGTACGTCTGACCTTTATGTTGTGATGGTGCGCACTGGCGAGCCCGGCCCAAAAGGCATCTCAACGGTACTGGTGGAAAAGGACACGCCGGGGCTTTCATTCGGCGCGCAGGAACGCAAGATGGGCTGGCATTCCCAGCCCACCGCTATCGTGAATTTTGAGGACTGCCGCATTCCCCGCGCCAATCGTGTGGGCGATGAAGGAGAGGGCTTTCGTTTCGCCATGATGGGGCTGGACGGTGGTCGCTTGAACATCGCGGCGTGTTCCCTCGGCACGGCGAATGGCGCGCTGAAAGCGGCGCTCAACTATTCCAACGAACGCCAAGCATTCGGTAAGCGACTCAATCAACAGCAGGCGTTGCAGTTCAAACTTGCCGATATGGCGACGGAATTGGAGGCGGCGCGTGTCATGCTGTACCAGGCGGCATGGAAGCTCGATCATAAAATGCCCGACGCGACCCGTCACTGCGCCATGGCCAAGCGCTTTGTCACTGACACGGGATTTAATGTCGTCAACGACGCGCTGCAAATTCACGGCGGGTATGGATATTTGAAAGACTACCCGCTTGAGCGGAATTTGCGTGATGTGCGCGTGCACCAGATTCTAGAAGGCGCCAACGAAATTATGCGGGTCATCGTCGCTCGTGATTTGCTGAAGGAATATCAGGCGTGAGCGAACAGATAGAGTTTGCGCAAACCGGCGACTGGGGCGTTGTCACGCTGACCAATGAAAAGGCGTTGAACGCGCTCAATTGGGATATGGTCAAGGCCATGCGCGCGCAGCTCGTTGCGTGGTCCGGCGACAAGTCCGTCAAAGCCGTGATAGTGAAGGGTGCGGGCGAAAAAGCGTTCTGCGCTGGGGGCGATATTCGCTGGCTGCACGATACGGCAAAGGAAGACCCGGCTTACGCGGCGGAATTCTTCCGTGAAGAATACACCAATAACGCGCTGATCTATCATTACTCAAAGCCGTATGTGGCGATGATTGACGGCATCGTCATGGGCGGTGGCGTCGGGATTTCCGTTCACGGCGACTTTCGCATCGCCGGTGACGCGACGTTGTTCGCCATGCCGGAAACGGGCATCGGTTTGTTTCCCGATGTGGGCGGCGGACACTTCATGCCGCACCTGCATGACGGATTGGGGCTTTATTACGCACTCACCGGCGCCCGCGCGAAGGCCGCCGATTGCATGGCTGCAGGCATCGCGACCCATTACGCACCGGCGGACAAATATGCGGAGCTTGAGCAAGCGCTGCTGAAGACCCGTCTCGGCGACCGGCCACATGCAGACATTGAAACGGTGCTCGACACCTATGCGGGCGATCCGGGTCACGCACCGGTGAATGATGTTCGCCCGCATATCGCACGCCTGTTTCAGGGGCACGCGACCCTGGACGATCTGATGCAGGCGCTTGAAGCCGATGAAAGCGAGTTTGCGGCGGCGACGCTTAAAACCCTTACGCGCATGTCGCCCACTTCGATGCGGCTGACCTTCGAACAGATGAAGCGCGGTCACAATCTCGATTTTGATGAGAACATGAAAATGGAATTCCGCATGGTCCGCCGCGTTATGGAGGGGCATGATTTTTTCGAGGGCGTGCGCGCCCAGATTCTCGACAAGGATCGCAATCCGAAATGGTCGCCCGATGCGCTCAGCAAAGTTGATGCAGGAGATATACAGCGTTATTTTGATGATCTCGGTGATGCGGAACTGGTTCTGCCGTGATGGCGTATTGGCTCATCAAAACCGAACCGCAAGATTGGAGCTGGGACCAACAATTGAAGGCCGGCGCCAAGGGCACGCCGTGGACTGGCGTGCGCAACGCACAGGCGCGCAACTTTATGCGTGAGATGAAAAAGGGCGATCTTGCATTCTTTTATCATACTGGCGACGAACGGCGCGTTGTTGGTGTCGTAAAGGTCACCCGGGAAGCCTATCAGGACCCGACGAGCGACGATGAACGATGGGTGGTCGTCAATGTCGCCGCGGTGGAGCCGTTCAAAAATCCGGTGACCCTTGCCGACATCAAAGCTGAACCAAAGCTCGCCGAAATGGTTCTGGTCAAAAATTCGCGTCTCTCTGTGCAGCCGGTAAAGTCTACGGAATGGAATCTTGTCCGCAAAATGGGCGGCCTCAAATAATAACAAGCTGGAGATCTGAATATGACGAACATCGGCTTTATCGGCCTTGGGAATATGGGCGGTCCGATGGCTGCGAACCTCGCCAAAGCCGGGCATAACGTTACGGCGACGGACCTTTCCATCGGCGCCATCGATCGTGCTGTTGAAGCGGGCTGTAAGCGGGGCGAGAGCGTCGCCGCCACTGTAAAAGACGCCGACGTGGTGGTGACGATGCTGCCCGCCGGCGCGCATGTGCGCTCCGTTTACACGGAAGGCTACGGCGTTATCGCCAACGCCAAACCGGGCGCGCTACTCATCGACAGCTCCACCATCGACGTCGACTCCGCCCGTGCGGTGAGTGCGGCGGCGACCGACAAAGGCTTCGCGATTGTCGATGCGCCGGTCTCCGGCGGTGTTGCGGCGGCCACAGGCGGCACGCTTACGTTCATGGTCGGCGGTGAACAGGAGTCGTTTGAACGCGCCAAGCCAGTATTGGAAGCCATGGGTAAAAACATCTTCCACGCTGGCGCTGCGGGCAATGGTCAGGTTGCTAAAATCTGTAACAACATGCTGCTCGGCATTTCGATGATAGGCACTTGCGAGGCGTTTAACCTTGCGGAAAAGCTTGGACTCGATGCGCAGACATTCTTTGATATTTCATCGACGGCCTCAGGCCAGTGCTGGTCCATGACCAGCTATTGTCCCGCGCCGGGGCCTGTGCCGAACGCGCCTTCAAACCGCGATTATCAACCGGGTTTCGCGGCGGCAATGATGTTAAAGGACATGCGGCTCGCCCAGGAGGCGGCGCATAACGCGAAAGCCTCAACGCCGCTTGGCGCCCAGTCAGAAGCGTTATACGCGTTGATGGAGTCGGCTGGTAAGGATGATCTCGACTTTTCCGGCGTGATGAAGCTGATCAACGGGTCTATGTAGTCTCGCTCTCCGGGCTGGCCTTGATGAACTCGAGACCCACTTCAATTTCTTTTTGCCACACGACGCGTGCTTTTTTGACAATGCCGGTCTGCTCAAACCGTAAAACGACCAATTCCGGCAGCGGGTGCGTGCCGTCCATGTGGATATAAGCGCCCGTTGCGCTGACATTGCGAATAACACAGCGCAGATTGTGGGATTTCGAAACGAACAGTTTGCCCGGGCGAAACACCGGCGCGCGTTCGGCGCGTTCCGGCCGCCCACGTGACTTAAGCTCAGGAATGCGTACATCGCTAACCTTGGCTGATGCGCCTGAAATGGACGCCAGCCGGTTTGCGATGTGCTCCTTTTGCTTCTTCTTCACTGCCAAACACCAAAGGCCGCCGCCAGCGGCAATGCCGCTCGCGCCGGTCCAGACCTAACAAATTCAGAGTGCATTAGTACTAATTTAGCGCTTTAAATTTCGTTAGGTTTTTAAGGTAATTCCGCAAAAATTAAGGGCTTAGGACTGGCTTTTAGCGTGGCGTATCCCCATTTTGGCGCTCATGCCACCTGAAACCGACCCTGAAACCGACGAACAACGACAATCCGCGCCAGCGCCCTTTGGGCGCTCGATTTCCCGCATGTTCGCCGTTTTGTTTCGTCCCGAGCTGAAAAAGTGGCGATTTCGTATCGGGCTCGCCTTTGTCATTACAGTCATCGCAAAGGGGCTCTCCGTTGTAGCGCCTGTGTTCATGGGCGAGGGGGTTAACGAATTGATAAGCCCTGACGGCGGCGATGCGGTCGTCGCCGGAAGTGCGTTTGTCCTGTTCTTTGTGCTGTTTGCCGCGGCGCGCTTTGCGGCCAGCGCCCTGCCGGCCGTTCGCGACGGTTTTTTCTCCAGCGTCACTCAGGACGCACAGCGGGTCGTGGCGGTGGACGCGTTTCGCCATGCCCAAAATCTTGACCTTCAATTTCACCTGACTCGCCGCTCGGGAGCGCTCAACCGTATTATCGAGCGCGGTTCCGGCGCCATGGAATATCTCTTCCGGTTTCTTGCGTTCAATATCGGACCGACGGTAGTGGAGCTGGGATTCGCCGCTGTCATCCTGGCGGTGCTGTATGGAATTCAGTTCTCGCTGGCCGCCATTGCGACCGTGGTGGTCTACACGGTGTACACCATCATCGTCACCGAATGGCGCAACAAACAACGGCGCGCCTTTAATGAGGCCGACACGCAACTGCGTGGAATTGCGCTGGATACGCTTTCAAATTTTGAAACGGTGAAGGCGTTTGCGGCAGAAAACCGGGAAGCGGATCGGTACGACTCCGCAATGCAGGACTATAACCACCACTATGTAAAGATCATGCAATCGCTTTCCGTGCTGAACGCCGGTCAGGAATTGATCATGACGGGCGGACTGCTTTCCGTCGCGATCATGGCGGGTTACGGCGCTGTAAATGGGAACATGCAGGCGGGCGACGTCACAGCGATCATTTTGATGCTGATTAACATCTATCGCCCGCTAAATATTCTCGGATGGGCATGGAGGGAGATTAAGCAAGGCACGGTCGACGTCGAAAAGCTTTACGACCTCATGGATAAAAAGTCCGAGGTGCCGGATGCCCCCGGCGCCGTTGCGTTCGAGCCGAAGACCGGCGCCATACGCTTCGAGAATGTATCCTTCGCCCATGAAGGGCGCGCCAGCGGGTTGTCTGATGTTTCTTTCGAAGTGAATGGCGGCGCTTTCGTTGGGGTTGTCGGTCCTTCGGGCGCGGGTAAATCAACCATATTAAAGCTCCTGTTCCGCTTTTATGACACCGCTACCGGCCGGATTGTCGTAGATGGGCAAGACGTCAAATCCGTTCAGCAGAATTCATTGCGCGCCGCATTGGGTCTCGTGCCGCAGGAGGTTGTGCTTTTTAACGATACGCTGCGTTTCAATCTCGGTTACGCCCGGCCCGAAGCGACCGACGAAGAAATCATGGAAGCGGCAGAGCGGGCGCAGTTGGGCGCCTTTATTCGATCATTGCCTGCCGGCCTCGATACGCGCGTCGGCGAACGGGGGCTGAAGCTTTCCGGTGGCGAAAAGCAGCGTGTTGGCGTTGCCCGTGCAATTTTACTCAATCCGTCGATCCTCATTCTCGACGAGGCGACATCGTCGCTCGACTCAACAACTGAGCGTGATGTGCAAATGGCACTGAAAGAAGCAGCGCGGGGGCGTACGACCATTGCGGTTGCTCACCGTCTCTCAACTATCTCGAGCGCCGATATAATTCTTGTGTTCAATGACGGCGCAATCGTTGAGCGTGGAAACCATGAGCAATTGATTGCGGCGGACGGGCTGTACGCCAGCCTTTGGCGCCGGCAAATTGGCGAAAGCGGTGATATGACGGCGGTGCTCGAGGCGGTTTAACGCGTGGTTCCGGTTCTCACGCGCGTTGTTTCGGTCCACTTTGACAGCATGTCCTGTAAAGCGACCTGTTTTACCGGTTTCGGCAGATAATCATCCATGCCGGCGTCCAGGCACTTTTGCTTGTCCTCGCGCAATGCATGAGCCGTTACGCCAATAATCGGCACGCTTTGCCCCGTTTCCTCTTGGTATTTGCGAATTAATCTTGTCGCCTCAGCGCCATCCATCTCCGGCATGGACATGTCCATCAGGACAATATCCGGTTGCAAGTCCTGGATCTTTTCGACCGCGATTTTTCCGTTTGAAGCGAGCGTTACATCGCACACGAGTTTCTCCAGCATCGCTTTGACGACCATCTGATTGACGATGTTGTCCTCGGCGACAAGGACGCGCAGTGGTGAACCATCGGGCGTGAAGGCGCATTTCGATAAATCTACATCCTCTGCAAGCTTTTCAGAGGTGATCTGTAATTTGGCGATCGCGCCGTCATTGAGGGCCGTCAGGATTGAATCGAGAAGCAGGGAGGAACGCGCTGGTTTAACAAGATAGGCCGAAAACAGATCTCCAGCCAAACCCGCAGGGTCGCCCTTGCGCCCAGCAGAAGTCAATAGAATAAGCGGCGTGGGGGCGATCGCTTCTTCTGTTTTGATCATGCGCGCCAATTCAACACCGTCCGCACCGGGCATCTGGAAATCAAGTATGCCAATGGAGTATGCGGCATTGTTCGCCGCTGCTGTACGCAACGCTTTCAGCGCATCCTCAGCGCTTTCCGCCACATCCGCCGCGAGTCCCCAGGACGCGAGTTGCTCTTTCAAGATCGTGCGATTGACGGGATTGTCATCGACAACGATAGCGCGTTTACCCTTCAGCGAAAATGCGGGGCGCTCGCGTTTTGAATGGGCGGTTTCGTCAACCGCGAACGGCAACCGGATTGTAAAGGTCGTGCCCTTTCCGGTTTCACTTTCGACAGCGATAGAGCCCTTCATGGCTTCGATCATTTTCTTGCTGATCGCAAGTCCGAGCCCGGCGCCGTTATGTTTGCGCGCGGCGGAACCATCGACTTGCTCAAACTCTTCGAAAATCGATTGCAACTTTCCTTCGGGAATGCCGCATCCCGTATCTGTGACGCAAATGGTCACATCGGCGATCTCGCCGCGATTGACACCGTCTACCTCAAGCAGAATGTGTCCCTGTTCCGTAAATTTCACCGCGTTGCCAACAAGGTTTGTCACCACCTGACGCACCCGGCCGATATCGCCAATGAAAGCCGTGTTCAGCTTCGGTGATACGCGAACCATGAGTTCGAGGTTTTTTTGTTCGACGGGCAAGGCGAGTAGCGAGGCCACATCTTCGATACATTCCCGCAGATTGAAAGGCTCCTTAACGAGGCGAAGCTTTCCTGCCTCCAGCCGGGAAAAATCGAGTATATCGTTGATGATTTTCAGCAGGGCGTCGCCGGAACTGACAATAATGCGCGCCATATCTTTCTGTTTGGCGTCAAGCGATGTGTCGAGCAGCAGCGACGCCATACCGATCACGCCGTTCATAGGCGTTCGGATTTCGTGACTCATATTGGCGAGAAACTCCGACTTCGCCCGGTTTGCGGCGACAGCTTCTTCCTTGGACGCGTGGAGTTGCTCCGACAGTGCTCGAAGTTCGTCTTCGCGTATCTGCGCTTCAGTAATATCACGATATGTGATGACCCGTCCGCCACGCGGCCGCGGACGCACGCTTTCCTCGATGATAACGCCATCTCGCTGACGTCGCACCGCGCGGAAGTCTCTGTCCGCGCGCAGGGCGATATCGCAAGCGCTGAAGTATTCGTCGACGGACGAAAATTCATACATGCCATGGTCGACGCCAAGTTGCAGCAGGTTACGAATGTCATTGCCGGGCGCCCATGCCTCTCTGGGCAGGCCGGACATTCGCCACGCTTTTTCATTAACCGTCAAAATGGTCGCATCGTCTTCGTCAATAACGACCATGCCATGCGCCATGGACTCGAGCACTTCTTCCATCAAGCTAGATTTTGCTTTGATGTCGTCCGTGCGTTGGCGGATGATGTCTTCCAGGTGCGCATTGATTTCTTCGAGCTCACGTCTTGCAGCGGCCGCATTGCGTTCCGCCCGCACCCTTTTGGTGACATCCCGTGCGACGCCGCGATAGCCTGAGAAATCACCACTGGCCTCGAAAATGGGGCGAGCGGCGCGCTCGATCCAGATCTTGTCTCCAGCGCCGGTATCGATACTGGAAATGAAGTGAGCCAAGGGCTCCCTGCGTTCCATTTTTCGACGCAGCGCCGCCCAGTCTTCTTCGCTCACATCGCCGCCGGTGAGAGCCATTGGTTTGCCGGTGAATTGTTCGTGCCTAAAGCCGGTCACCTGTTCGGCGCGTTCGGAAATATAGGTATATCGGAACTCGGAATCGATCTCCCACGTCCAGTCCCCGGCGGTCTCGGCAAAATCGCGATACCGCTGCTCGCTTTGCAGCAATTTCCGTTCCGCTTCTCTTCGGCGTGAAATATTTCTCGACCACCCGACGTAACCACGGAATGCGCCGCATTCATCATATTGCGGTGTGCCACTCGCCGATACATATAGCTTTACATCATCGCCGCGCATGACGACGTGTTGAATATCCCTGATGGGTTGACGGGCCTCATATGCGGCAATGAACGCTTCTTCTGCTTCTGTTTGAACAGCAGAGCCTACGCGCAACAATCTTGATGCGCTTGTGCCGATAAACGACTTCGGGTCGGTGCCAGTGATGTGCTCAAAGTTCGGCGATAGATAGGAGAGGTTGCCGTTTGCATCAATCTCCCACGCCCAGTCAGATGTCGATTCAATAAATTGGCGAAAGCGAGTATTCGCTAAGACCGCACTTTGGCGGTTTTCCTCCTGGCTGAGAGACAACTCTGCGAGTGACTCGCCGATGCGCGTGTTGTGAAAATGACAAACAATGATGGCGAGTATCAAGATGCCGCCGAATGCGAACAGCGTTGGATCCCCTGACGCCATAGAAATGGCTGCGAAGGGCAAAATGCACACCGTCATTGGAATGGTGGATAGTCTCGGGATTGCCGAGATGCCCATTGCGCCGCCAACACCGCAATACAGACACCATAGGGCGAGGAAGATGTGGCTTTCTTTGTCCGCATATTGGCTCAGGCCTATGGCGATCGCACAGCAGGCGGCGCCGAGCCCGATTGCTCTGGGCAATATTGCGCGAACCACGCTACGCTTTGCGTTCGCCTCCATTTTATCGACATCTAGTTTCAGCCATTTGGGAAGCAAGACAAAATGAACAGCGGCGTAACTGCAGATTAGCGCAAGCCAGAGCGGGCTAGCCATTGTCCAAAAATGGTGAATGGTGAATGCCGTGCACGCAGCGATGCCCACCATAACGCGAGGAAGCTGAAGCTTCAGCTCGCGTAGTTGACGATCAATCACAACATCGGGCGTTTCATCCGCAGCATTGTATGCACTGCGGATCGCTCCCCAGATATTCCTCATTGGGCGAATGCTCCGGCGCTTCTTGACCAAAGCATCGTCAGATATGGTTAATCCGGCGTTAGAACGGCGCCCCGCGGCACTCGCTTTTCAATGAAAAATGCCGTTTCCATCGGCGCCGATAGCATTAGTTAACAAATTCCTATTACAGTCGCGTCCGCATCGAGCTGCAATGAAACACTGAGAAGACGACATGATAACGCCGCCATCGGAGCGCAAGGAATTTCAAGAATTCGCGCCATTTTACGAAAGTGAGATTGCGCCATATCTGCAAGCGAAAGAGGATTCGCGCCAGAAAGCCGTGATGGAGGCGGGACTCATCGCGATTGCCACGGCGGTGGTCGCCGTGGCGGCGGGACGCTTTGGTCCATTTGGTGAGGGCAATTTTCAGCTTGCGTTCATTGCCGGCATGTTGGGGCTCGCCATCGCTGGCTGGCGTATCAACAAAACGCGCGGCGACATTACCCAAGGTTTGCTGGAACGCGTTTGCGGATTTTTGGGCTTGAAGTATGTGCGAGACCTATCGCGGCCTTCCTATTGTGCGGAGTTTGATCGGCTGGGGCTATTGCCAAAGTTTAACCGCGAAAGCTGGGAAGACGAGGTTCGGGGCGCACGCAACGAAGCCGAGTTCGTGTTTTGTGAAGCGCATTTAAAGTACAAAACGTCGGGGAAAAACAGCAGTACAAGGACGGTATTCCACGGGCAGCTGTTGGTCATTGACTACCAGAAGAAGTTTCTCGGCGAGACCGTCGTCAAGCGTGACGCTGGCATATTCAACCGCCTCATGAAACCCGGTAAACGATTTCAGCGCATCGGGATTGTCTCGCCGAAATTCGAGAAAATCTTCGAGGCATGGTCGACCGATCAGGTGGAGGCCCGCGAACTTCTGGATCCGCTGGTGCTTGAACGGTTTGAAGAGCTGGACCGGTTGTTCGACGGCGCCAAATTGCGCGCGGCCTTTTCGGGCGGCAATCTGTTCCTGGCGCTGGAGACAGGCGACAAATTGAACATGGGATCCATGTTTAAACCCCTTCGAGGGCCGGCGCGGGTGGAAAAGATCCTTGCGGAGTTCGATCTGATCTATGATCTGATCGACGTCCTCTTAAAGCGGGTGGAAGGACGGATCGACGGCGCGTTTTCCGTCGGCGCTGTGCGTCAGGGCTGAGCGGCGAACGCCGGCGTACCGGTTGGCGTTCCGAAACTGACCCCGGCCGCGAGTGGCGGCCACAGCGCAATTGTCCGCAATCGGTCTACTTATTGACTGAGGTATTTTCAGGATTGTCCCATCGCGCAAAATCGACGTCATATTTTCGATAAACGGGACCGGTGCTGCATTGTGTTACCTGAGCAACGGGCTCGTTTCGTCAAATGACGCGCATCCTCATCATCGGTGGATCAGGAGTGTTTGGTGCGCGCTTGGCTCGTTTGCTGGATAGTGACGCACAGTTTGAACTGTTTATTGCAGGGCGTGACGCGAAAAAAGCAGAACGGGTAGCTGCTGATTTGGGCGGGCCTGCCAGAAAGCACGGCGTTTCATTCGAAATTTCCGAAATTAGGAGTGCGCTGCAGCGATATAACCCGGAATTCGTCGTTCATTGCGCCGGGCCGTTTCAGGGGCAGGACTACGGCGTAGCCTCGGCGTGCATCGCTGCGGCGATCCCCTATGCCGATATGTCAGACGGGCGGGCTTTCTCGCAAGGCTTTGAGGCGCTCGACAAAGCGGCAAAAAAAGCAGACGTGTTCGCCCTGACCGCCGCCAGCACAACGTCAGCGCTCTCATCAGCGGTAGCGCTTTATTTAAGTGATCGATTGGACCGTGTTCATTGCATTCGCGTTGGAGTTACGCCGGGGAACCGCGCGCCGCGCGGCCGTGCAGTGGTGAAGGCAATCCTCGGCTATGTGGGCGAGCCGATTCCCGTTCGCCGGAAAGGAAAGCAAACCTCAACGACGGGTTGGGGAGACTTGCAACGGATAGAAATATCTGGCCTCGGGCGGCGCTGGTTCAGCGCTTGTGATGCACCGGATCAGATCGTTATGCCGAAATTGTTTCCGGAGTCGCGTGACGTAGAGTTTCTGGCCGGGCTAGAGCTTTCGGTGTTACATTTACCGCTCTGGGTGTTGGCGCGAATGCGTCGATGGCGGATGATTCCAGTCCTGTCGCGCGCAAGCGGGTTTTTTCATCAAATCGCAAGCTGGTTTGAGCCCTTCGGCGCCGATGCGGGCGGCATGTTTGTGGAGATCGAAGGAGCAGCTGGCGATAGACCTCTGTCTTTACGCTGGTCGCTGGTGGCGCAATCCGGTGATGGTCCCTCCATTCCAGCAATGGCGACGGCGGCATTGGCGCGCCGTGTTGCAGCCGGGGCGCCGCCGCCTCCTGGCGCCCGCATTTGCGCTGGAGATGTTACACTAGCGGAGTTCGAACGCGAATTTGCAGCCTTTGATATTAAAACCGCAATTGAGGAAAGCGAATGATGGATTCCTTTTATCAAACATTGCTCGGTGAAAAATTCAGCACTCTCCCAGAAACAATCCGGGCCATGCACTCCGGCGTCAGACGCGCACGGGGAAGAGCGGACATTACCAATGGCGCTTCACCATTTGCGAAATTTATCTGCGCCATGGCGGATATGCCAAGATCGGGTGAGGATCTGCCTGTCATAACTACATTCGAACCAATTGAAGGCGGCGAGCGCTGGACCCGCAACTTTAACGGCAAGAAATTCCAGACTGATCTTTGCGTTGAACGATCCGGTGATTCCGCACAGCTTTCAGAACGCTTTGGCCCGCTGGTTTTCCGATTGCGCATAACCGCGCATCCCGATGGTGTCGACCTGATTCCAGAAGGTGTAAAATTGTGGTTCATCCCCTTGCCAAGGGGGCTTTGTCCTGAAGCGGTCGGCATCGAACGTGAAAAGGACGGACGCTATCAGTTCGACGTATCGGTGCGCTTTCCCCTTGCGGGTGACGTTATCCGTTACAAAGGCTGGCTGGAGCCGGAAGCCTAGGCGAAAAGCGCATCAGCGTGTCGAAATCATCGATCTCCAAACGTCATTGTTTTATCGCGCCGATCCTTCGGCGCGGAATTGGGCAATGAGAGGTATGGTGATGAGAAAATGCGGCTTTGCGATGATGTTCATTCTGATGAGCGGGATTGGAACTGTTGAGGCTGGCGAAAGTGAGTTGTGGCCACGCGGGAAGGAAATCTCGACCGCTCGGAGCGCAGGACCAGAGTCGGTCTCTTCAGAGGCGTCTGTTTGGGTGCTCACTGAACTTGGCTACGAATTGGCTGAACAGGGATCTAACGGATTTAACTGTCTTGTTATGCGCCGGTGGGGCGCCGCATTTGACACGCAAAAGACGGCGTTTGAAACGCCGGGCGGCGTCATTGCGCCAATCTGTTTTGACCCGAAAGCGTCCGGCGCGCCCATGGCGGATCCGGCGCGCCCATGGCGGAACAGTTGCTGCGCGCCAAGCTGGGTATTCAGGGCAAAAGCCACGATGAAATTCGTGACACCGTGCTTTCGGCCTATGACAGCGGCGCGTTGCCGGTGCTCGAAGGCGTGGCGTTCGCCTACGTGTATTCCGCATCACAACGGCTAGGCCCAACTGTGGGCGCTTGGCATCCACATGTGATGGTTTATGCGCCGGGCTATACGAACGAAATGCTGGGCGGCGCCAGCGTCGCCAGCGGGGACCCGGTCATCGCCGAAGCGCCGGGTACGCCGCGCGCCATCATTGCGATCCCCGTCAATGGAAGGGCGGAGCACATTAGCCCCGCCCAGTAGCCAGTTTTTGAAGCTGGTGATTGCGATAGGCGATGTGGTTAGGTGGCGGGCGGTATGTCGTTTTTCGGTTTGCCGCCGCCAAGCGCGTCCTGAATATTGCCGAGACGGTCATACATGCCGAAGATGACAATGTAGATCTCGCACAGGAAGCGCCAGAAGATGAGCCCGATCAGACCGCCGATCGGCGCGAGAATCAGCATGCCCAAACCTTGCACAACGCCCTGGCTGAAACCGCTGAACATGCCGACGAGCGTGCCCAACGCGATAAACACAACACCAATCCAGTAAAACACTTTGATGAGGCCGGTGGCGATGAGCTTGTCGAAGTTCATAAACCGGCTGACAATTCCATTCATGATCTATCCCTTTCAGTTGCGGTTAGGCTGACGGACCCTGCGGGCCATCACCATAAGCATTGGCGCCGTCTGACGGCTTGGTGAGAAAAAGCAACGCAACAATTAAATTCACGAGGGGGATGAACAGGGCGATAACCCACAACGCCGGTTTTCCGATATCGTGAAAACGTCGAATGCCGACGGCGACACTCGGCACGATGAGTGCTGCCCAATAAACCCAACCGAGCAATCCGCCCATGCCGATCATTCGGCCAACGGCGGTTAATACAATATAGCCGACCACATAAGCGAGCATCCACCACCAGAATTCTGCGCGGCCAGACCGGCCGTTAAAATTAGTGTAGTTGCCCAGCACAGTTTTTACAGACTGCTGAATATCCATGACGCTCTCCCTTCAATGGTACGTTGGCGGAAGAGTCTATAGGGGTTCGCGCTCCGTTCAAGGAGCTTTTAGCGCACTAAAGTCAGGCGATTTGCGGCTCTGGTGACGCCGGTATAGAGCCAGCGGGCGCCATGTTCGCGAAACATATAGCTTTCATCGAACAGGACGACTTCGTCCCACTGGCTGCCTTGCGCCTTGTGGACGGTGAGGGCGTAGCCATAATCGAACTCGTCCGCACCCTTCCTTTGGGGCCACGAGACGCTTTCGGGTCCGTCCAGAAAGAAGGCCCGGGGGACGGAGACATTGACCGCCTTGCCGCCTTCTTCAGGCCGCACAGAAAATCGCACCCGGCCGCCGCGCGGACTCATTCGGCGGTCGACAGACCAGATCCCGCCATTAAGCAATCCCTTTTTTTTGTTGTTCCGCAGGCAGACGAGCTTTTCACCGGCCTCCGGCGTCGGGTCCGTATGATTGTGCAACTCACGCAAGCGGTCGTTATAGCGTTTGCGTGTGCGATTGGCGCCGACAAGAATCTGGTCGGCCTCCATGATCGCTTCGGTGGTAATGTCGTTGCGCGAGAGGAGGCGGCATTCATCCGAATGTTCGTCGAATGGTTCGCCGGCCCGTATCGCCATGGAAAGCCGTATGATCGGGTTATCGGCCGCCTGCCGGTGAATTTCCGTGAGCATGAAATCCGGCTCGCCCTCTGTAAAAAAACCACCGCCCTTCACTGGCGGCAATTGCGCCGGATCACCGAGCACCAGCACAGGCTTACCGAAGGACAGGAGATCGCGTCCTAAGTCTTCGTCCACCATAGAACATTCGTCGATGATGATGAGATCGGCGGTGGAAGCGGGCGCATCGCGGCGGATGGTGAATTGTGGTTCGTCTTCGCCTTCGCCGCCGGCGGGGCGATAGATGAGCGCGTGGATCGTGGTGGCGCCGACGCACCCTTTCTGGCGCATGACATGGGCGGCCTTGCCGGTAAATGCGGCGAAAGCAACATCCCCGCCGGCATTCTCCGCGATGTGCCGCGCCAGCGTCGTCTTGCCGGCGCCAGCGTAACCGAACAGGCGAAAGACCTGTGAGCCGCCAGCCTTGCGCCAGCGCTCGACTTCCATCAGCGCGTTATCTTGTTCTGGGGACCAGTTCATTCAGTGGCGTCTTGGAAGAGCCATCGCATGCCGGCGCGAAACGCCAGCGGCGCCGCTGAGGCATGCCGCTCGCCCTCAAGTACGCCCACGGCGAAATCCCACGGCGGCGGCGATTGTTCCCACTGCGCGAGCAATGCGGTGCGTGGCGTCAAAAACCGTTCATCATCCAGTGTGGCGCCGGCAACGAAGACCCGAGGTTCTTTTTTTGGTTCAGCGGGTTTGAGGTTCAGGAAATAATCGAGATTGCGGTGAAACGCCGGATTGCTGGCGATACGCCCCCAGAACAGATCAGGGTTGGTCAACGCTGAATAGATAACGAATTGACCCGCGAGTGACTGGCCGAAAAGAACCCGCCGGGATTTGTCAGCGCGGAATTTCTCCTCGATCATCGGCAACAATTCAGTTTCGAGAAAGGTCTGGTATTGTTCGGCGCCGCCCCAGAACTCCCGTTCCGGCGAGGGGGCTGTATAGTCCGTGCCGCGAAAATTTCCCTCTTCGAAACTGTTGCCGCCGTAGGAGATGCCGACAATGATTGCCTCCGGCGCCGGCTCGTCAAATGACAGCAAGAAATAATAGGGCGCGAGCATCGGAAAGTTCGTACCGCCGTCGAGCAAATAGATGACCGGATACTCGGCGTCGCCTTCTGCGTATCCACCGGGCAGACGCACATAGATATGAAATGGCCGCCCAATGGTCTCGGATTCGACCTTGAAATAATCATCGGCCCGGGCGCTTTGCAGATGTTCCAGCGGCGCCGCGGTCGCGCCCGCGAGCGCAAAAAACATTGATGCGAAAAGACCGAAAAATAATCGTGACATAAAAGAATCCGACGGTTTGCTGAGGTAACTATAAGCCGGTTAATGCGCCTAGGCCAACTCCACCCACGCGGGAACGTGATCAGACGGTTTTACGTCACTGTTTGCGGGACTGCGCTCGGTGCGGTCGACGCCAGCATCTTTGAAACGATCAGCAGCTTGAGGGCTGAGTAGCAAATGATCGATGCGGATGCCGTTGTCTTTCTCCCATGCGCCGCGCTGATAATCCCAGAATGTGTAACGCACACCGGTGGGGTCAGCCTGACGCAAGGCGTCGGTGAGGCCAAGATATAAAATCTCGCGAAACGCAGCATGTGTCTCCGGGCGGTACAGGGCGTCGCCTTGCCACGCTGCCGGGTCGTGCACATCCTCCGCTTGCGGAATGACGTTATAGTCGCCCGCAAGCACTAACGCCTCTTCGTTTTGCAATAAATCCTGCGCGTGCTTCTTCAGCCGTTTCATCCAGCCGAGCTTGTAGTCATATTTTGGGCCGGGCGCAGGGTTGCCGTTGGGCAGGTAAAGACCGCCAACGCGAACGGGATCTGCATTTTCCGGCATCACCAGCGCTTCAATGTACCGGGCTTGCTCGTCCGTATCGTCTCCCGGCAATCCTTTCACGACGTCATCAAGCGGATGCTTGGAAATCATCGCGACGCCGTTATACGTCTTTTGACCATGCACCTCGACATTGTAGCCGCGATCTTCGAATTCCAGCGCAGGGAATTTCTCATCCACGCATTTGATTTCCTGCAACACGGCGACGTCGGGCGACGCCTTGTCGAACCAATCGAGGATGCGCGGCAGCCGGGCGTTGATGGAGTTGACGTTAAAGGTCGCAATTTTCATGAAGGCTGGTCCGTTTTGGTATAGAGCTCTGTGCGCTCTTCATCGGTCACAATGTAGGGTTTGGCTACCGGTTCATCATCGGCGTTAAAGAAGGGCGTTTTTTTATGGGCGCCAGTGATGCGCGCAATCATCATACGCGCGAGATATAGCGCAATCATCGTCGGCATGGAGCCTTTGCGGACGCCGCCGAAGTCGCCGACGGCTTCCTTTGTGAACACGCCGCCGCGCGAAGCGCCGATAATTTCGCTCAGGTCGCGGTCGTCATCGCTGTGAAGATTCGTTTCCAACAGCCCGACAAAAGGCAGCTTACGACTCCCGCCCGTGTTTCCCACGGGGGAGCGGCAACACGTAGTATGCCAGCGCAGGGGACCTTTGGGCGTCAGGCGAATGCAGGCGAGGTGGTCGGCGCCCTGGCTCACCGCCATCCGTGATGGCGTGATCTGATAAATCGCGCTGCCGCCATTTGCGTCGAGAACATCCGCGTCACGGCCAAGGTAACGGGCGAAGGCCCGGCAATCGCGGCAATAGCAGGTGACCCGCGTCCCCCGTAGTGGCGAGACGTCGCGCAACAGGCCTGCGAACGCGCCACACGAGCATCGAAATTGTACATTTCCGGTCATCGGTCTCTCCGCCGCATCGGCAGTCTACTCAAGCCGTTTATGCGCTCGGCGAAGAGGCGCTTGTTTCAGCCCTGTGCTTCACACGCGAGAGCGCGGCTTTCAGATAGCCGGGCCAGAAGAGTTTGACAATAAACCAGAGGATCGGTTCCGCCGCCATGCTTGTGGGTGTGAAGGCGTAGGCCCAGTCAATTTTGGTTCTTTGGGCGCCGAGAGCGGTGAAATGCCAGTCGGCGCGCGCGCCCTTCACCAGCGGCGCGAAGGCGCCGGTGAATTCGGTCAGGCGATAGCCAAATGTTTCACCCGGTGTAAAGGCGATTAACTCTTCGCGTACGGAGGAATTGTCGGAAAGGGAATGACGGCGAACATCGCCGACGGCTTGCCACGGCGCGTCGTGACCGTCGACATGATCAATGCCGGGTAGCGGCCCATGCTGTTGAATAAGCTCTCGCGCATCGATGGACGCAGCGGCATTGAATACATCAAGCACCGGGGCGTTGACGATTTCGGAAACGAAAATCTGGACCGGCATGGGCCGCCTATTCTGTGAATATCTATTCGGTGATAAATGTCGCGAACGCGCTGACGGGAACCCGCGACGATCGCAACTGGTTTACCTCCGCCGCAGGGTCGGCATAGCCCATAGCCATGCCGCAATAAAGCTGTTCCTCGCCGGCAAGGCCTAAAAACGTTGAAACGGTCTTTGCGCGCAGGGTCCAGGCCTCCTGCATGCAGGTGGCGAGGCCCTTTTCCTCCGCTACAAGAGCGATTGATTGCATCAACATCCCCAGATGCGCCCACTGGCCCTTGTCGAACTGACGATCCAGCGAAAAGAACAGGCCTACTGGCGCGCCGAAGAACTCATAGTTTTTGGCGAGTTGCATCAGCCGGCCCATCTTGTCCTCGCGAGGGATGCCGAGAAGCGCATAAAGCGCCTCGCCAACTTCATATCGCCGCGTGCGCCATGGCTCGCCCAGTTTCGGCGGATAAACATGCAGCTCCGATTCATCGGCCATGGGGTTTGCCGCGATGGCTTTTTGCACCGTCTCCACGAGCCGGTCGCGGCCCGCGCCCATAACCACATGCACGCGCCATGGCTGAAGATTGCCGCCAGACGGCGCCCGGCGGGCGATGTCGAGAATCTCACGCACCTGTTCTGCTGAGACAGGTTTGTCGAGGAACGCACGGGTGGAAATGCGGGCGTTGAGCAATTCGGCGACGGTCATTCAAATTCTCTCGGGCAGCGCTTATTTGTGGTTATGGTGGCGTGATCGCGGTCGTGATTGCAATCGACTGCAGCAGTTTGAGGATTTCAGGTTGGACCAGAGTACAAAGAACCACGCGATGCTCGCCGCCACGCTGGTCATGCTCGCCTTGTCGGCGCTGCTCATAACGCGCAATGACCAGTATATTTTCCGCGACGAAGGCCGGTTGGAGGTCGCGCGCGATGCCGCCGATCCGGAAACGCTGGTGTTCACCTGGCGTAGTCAGGTCGAAGTGCCCATGGCGCGCCGCTTCGAAGAGCGGTTCGATGAATGGAAGGGCGAGGGGCGGCGCATCATCATCGATATGCACTCACCCGGCGGGCTGATCCACGAGGGCGAGCAGGTGATCCGCGTGATTGAGCGCATGAAAAGGACGCACATCGTCGATACGCGCGTCAGGCGCGGCTATAAATGCTATTCCATGTGCGTGCCGATTTTTCTGCAGGGCGAGCGGCGCATCGCGGGCGAGAATGCGCGCTTTATGTTTCACGAACCCACCGTGCGCGATTTTCATACGGATGAGGAAGTGCGCCTGCCCGAGTTCGAGCGGGCGCGGACGACCCGGCGGTTTGTGGAGAAGTACTTCGTCAACTCACCGATCCAGCCGGCGTGGCTTGAAACGCTGCTGGCGGAATGGCAAGGCCGTGACGTGTTCAAGACCGCGCGGGAACTGGTGGATGAGAACAGCGGGATCGTGACGGAAGTGGAGTAAGGTGCGAACATCAAGCCTAACTCCCTCCTCGAAAGGAAGTGGCAGGTATGTTGATTAGGTGGGGCGCCGCGGGGTTGGTTATGTTGTTCCTTGCGGCTGCATATTATCTCTTCAGCGGCGATCCGAATTCTGCCCAGCTAGCCAGATTAGAAGTCCGTGAAGACCCGCGGGAAGATGACGTCGTTATTTTTTCGTGGAGTGGCGGCATTGACGCTCCTATGGCTGGCGATATCTGGCAGGAGTTCAACAAACGGAAGGACAAAGCGTCTCGCTTTGTGATCGAGCTGGACTCACCCGGAGGCTCGGTAGACGAAGGCAACAAAGTCATCGATATCATCAGCAAGATCAAGAAAACCCATTCGGTTTGGACATATGTCGGTCCTGATCGGGATTGCCTGTCCATGTGTGTGCCGATCTATTTACAAGGCCGCATGAGGGTCGCATCGGCCTCTTCGAACTGGCTATTTCATGACACGCGCGCTGTAGACCCCTACACGGGAACTGAGATGGTCATGTACGCTCATGAGCGAAGCCAATCGAACTTTGAGTTTTTCAATCGTTATATTGATAGATCCGATGTCGATCGGCGATGGCGCGAAAATCTCAAAGTTAGCATGCGCAATGGCGATGTCTGGAAAACTGGCCAGGAATTGAAAGACGAGCGGTCGAACATTGTGATGGTGCTAGAGAAGTGACGAGCGCACCTAGTGCCGGATATGGCGGCGACGAATTCTGACAAATATGTAGGTAAGCAACACGCTTAAAAGAACCGTCGGTAATATTACGAGGTACGTGTATGCGCCGCCAAGTACGCCCAAATTCGCCGGGTGCATAAGCTCAAAAACGCCTATGCGGAGCCATGTAAAATAATACCAATAGACGAGCGAGAAACACGCCGATATCACAATCGCTGCAACCAGTTGCAGAATGACACTAATGTTCAAGAATTTTGAAACGAGTCTGCCGATACAGATCGCGACGATGGGAATTGAAAACAAAAGAAAATAGTCACCCATGGCGCGCGAAAAAGAAAATGATGCGAATTGGCCGGCGAATACAAAAAGGATTGTAGCAACAATCCAGATCACAAACTGAAACTCGTCCCGCACCCGCAGCTCGCCGTAGCGTTCGGGTTGTTGATCTTGAACGCCGCGCCGATGAGCTCGTCGGAAAAGTCGATCTCTGACCCGGCCATGTAATCCACCGAGACGCTGTCCACGAGCACAGAGCGGCCCGCCGCATCGAGGACGAGATCGTCCTCTTCGCGGACTGTCACAATGTCGAATTTATATTGAAAGCCGGAGCAGCCGCCGCCTTCCACCGCCACGCGCAGCATGGCGCCCTCAGGCTCCTTCGCCAGGATCGCAGCGATCTTTTTCGCGGCGCGGGCCGAGACGGTGACTGGTGTTGCTTCGGTGACGCTCATGCTTGGCTCTCTAACGCTACTCGTGGGGATAACATAGGGGCTTTGACGAACAGTTTCGAGGGGTAGAGTTGGTGTCATTCCGGGGCTGACGCAGTCAGAACCCGGCGGGCGCCTGTCGATTGGGGTGTGCTATGCCCATGTTTAAGGAGAATTCTTTACGGAATCGGCGGAGAAAGGGCTCAGGCGGCGCACCTCATCCGGAGCCAGAACATGCGGTTACAGGCCCAAGTGACTGAGAATATGAAACAAAAGGCTCCCCAAAACGCTCCGATGGCGTTTCCGGCGCCACTCGCCCCGTACGCCGCGCGGGCGGAGGAAACACGCGGGCGGCTGGTGACCGAAGCCGAAAGCGCCGTGCGCACACCGTTCCAGCGCGACCGCGACCGGGTGATCCATGCGGTCGCGTTTCGTCGGCTGAAACACAAGACGCAGGTATTCATCTCCCATGAGGGCGATCATTTCCGCACCCGGCTGACCCATTCGCTGGAGGTGGCGCAAATCGCCCGGACGCTCGCCCGTGCGTTGCAGCTCGATGAGGATCTTGCCGAGTGCGTGGCGCTTGCCCATGATCTTGGCCATCCGCCCTTCGGGCATACGGGGGAGGATGTGCTGGTCGAGTGCATGGCGCCCTATAATGGCTTTGATCACAATGCACAGACGCTAAGACTTCTCACCAAGCTTGAGCATCGCCACGCGGAATTCTCCGGTCTCAACCTCACCTGGGAGACGCTGGAGGGCGTCGTCAAACATAACGGTCCACTTACCGGTCCATTGGCGAAGAAAGACGAAACGCTGCCCGCTGCGCTTGTGGAATATGCCGAGACCCACGATCTGTGGCTCGACACCTTTCCCTCGCTGGAGGCGCAGGCGGCGGCGATCGCCGACGACATCGCCTACAATAATCACGACGTGGATGACGGACTGCGGGCCGGGTTGTTCGATTTCGACGAGGCCCGCGCCCAGCCGCTGATCGGTCCGGCGTTGAAAGACGCCGAAGCGCGCTACCCGTCGGCGCCGCGCGACGTGCTGATCGCCGAGGCGGTTTCCGATCTGATCGGGACCATGGTCGCGGATGTGCTGGCCGAGACGCGCTGCCGCATCGAAAAACTTTCCCCCAGCGACGCCGACGCCGTGCGCCGGGCGGATCATGCGCTGGTGGCGTTTTCCCCAGAGATGGAGGCGGATCTAAACGGACTGCGCGCCTTCCTGCACGCCAATATGTACCGGCATTACAAGGTCAATCGCGCCCGCAGCCAGGCCAAGCGCATTGTTAAATCTTTGTTCGACTTGTTTTTTAACGAGCCGGAGACATTGCCGCCGGAATGGCGTGAGCGCTATGAGGGCGCGGACGAGGCGCGTCATGAAGCAAGATTGGCGCGAATCGTCTGTGACTACATCGCGGGCATGACTGACCGCTACGCCATGCGGGAATATCGCCGCCTTTTTGGCGTCGAATTTGATGGCTAACGTTCCGCGAATCCCCGCATCAGTGCTAAACTGTACGGGAATAGCGATTCGGTGGCCCGGCTTTTCGCCTTTCGAATGAGGGCGGTCAGGTCGCAAGAATTAGGGCGTAGCCGGAATGTTTGTGTGATGCGGGAACGCGCATCGGTCGCAAGCGGCGGAGACGAAACGGGCGCACAGTGCGATACGGCCAATAGGCCACAAAGAAATGGGCGCTTGGCAAGGAGCGGTTTTAGATGACCAACGTAGCTGAACAAACTGACGAACCATACGAAGAAGAAGACTACCAGGAATACGACGAGTTCGATGACGATGATGAGGATCGCGGGCTTTCGGGCTTTGCCGTTCTGATCATGGGCATCGTTATGATCGGCGCATTCGTTTCGGTCGTGTGGATCGCTTACAAGCAGGGCATGAAGGTTGGCGGCGACAGCGCCGTCGAAACGCCTTACGTGGCTGCTGACCCTGATCCGATTAAGATCGAAACCGCTGATAACACAGCGACGGTTGCGGACCGCGAAGTCTACGACGCGCTCGATGGTGAAAACGACACGCCGGTGACGACACTGGCCGAAGGCCCGGAAGAGCCCGTAGATCGTTCTGTTGAGGATACCATCGGTTCGCTCGCCGCGGACGCGGAGGCTGCCGCCGCTGACATGAGCGGCGAGGTAGAAGATCGTCTGGCGGATCTCGAAGCGCAGGACGCTGCTGTGCTGGATGAGCCCGAAATTACTGTTCCTGAGGCGAGCGATCCCGCGCCAGAGACGACGAGCGTTGCATCAAATGTTCGCCCGGCCACGCGCAGCAATGCGGCGGGCGCGCTTTCCGGCAGCCATGTGGTGCAGGTCGGCGCCTTCCGCTCGACGGATGAAGCGATGGCGCAATGGGGTCGGTTGCAGACCAAGCTCGGTGACTTCGCCAATGGCAAGTCGCCTGACGTGGAAGTGGCGGACCTCGGCGATCGCGGCGTCTATCACCGGTTGCGTATCGGTCCTTTCGCAACAGCTGATGACGCGAAAACCTATTGCGCTGGTCTGAAAGATCGCGGTCAGGATTGCCTGATCAAGGCGAACTGATACTTGCCGCTCACCCCGGCGTCCCCGGGTTCCGGCCGAAGGCCGGCCCGACGACATGCTTCGAGACGCCAAAAATCCTTCATCCAGAGGGTGGGCGTTGCTCGCGTCTCGAAGGAAGAAGGATTTTTGTCTCCTTAGGATGAAAGCCGGGGTAGGCGGCGCTAACCTGAACGGAAATGAGTTTGCCCACAGCCGCCATATATGACTGCGAAGGTCCGCGCCTTTCCGCAGAGGAAAAAGCATTCTTCAAGGATGTTGACCCGTGGGGATTCATCCTGTTCGCGCGCCATTGCGAATCCGCAGATGCGGTGCGCGCCCATTGCGATGAACTGCGCGAATGCGTCGGGCGCGAAGATGCGCCGATCCTGATCGATCAGGAAGGCGGCCGGGTTGTGCGCATGAAGCCGCCGGCATTTCCCGCCCACCCGGCGCCGGCCGTGTTCGGCGAATTGCACAAACTCGATCCTGCAAAGGCGGGTGAGGCGGCGCGCCTCAACGGCTACCTTCTGGGGCGCATGGTCTCAGATCTCGGCGTCACGGTGAATTGCGTCCCGATGCTCGATGTGCCGCAGATGGATGCGGATCAGGTGGTCATTGGCGACCGGGCGATCGCCAAACACCCTTCCACAATAACCTTGCTCTCCTTTCAGGTGATGAAAGGATTGGTCGAAGGAGGCGCGCTCCCCGTCGTCAAACATTTGCCAGGGCATGGCCGGTCGCTCTGCGATTCCCACCATGATCTGCCACGCGTATGCGCCAGCAAGAAAGATTTGCAATCGACCGATTTCCTTCCCTTTCGGGAGTTGCGCGACGCCCGCATGGGGATGACCGCCCATATTGTCTACGAGGTTTTTGACGGCGACCGTCCGGCCACTTTGTCGCCGGTGATTGTCGGCGACGTCATTCGCGGCGAGGTCGGTTTTGACGGTCTTCTCTTTACGGATGATCTGAAAATGAAGGCCCTTGGCGGCGCCATCGAAACGCGCATTTCAGGGGCCTATGAGGCTGGTTGCGATATTGCGCTCAATTGTAACTTTTCCCTTTCAGAAAAGCGCGAAAGCGCGCATGCGCTGCGCAAGCTGGAGGGTAAATCGGCGGCCCGCGCCTCGCACGCGCTGGCGCAGTTGGCGCCGGTTGACAGGACCGATATTGCCGAGGCTTATGAACGGCTAAATGCGTTGCTAAAACCGGCGCTCGCCTAGATTTCAACAGGGACATATTGCCGATAGGCGGCAATTAGAATCGGCTCTAAAGTGCGCGTATGGCGGATGGTGAAAATATTGTTTTGGCGGCGAGCATGAGCGGCCCGGATAACGAAAATCCCGAGTCGGGCGATAATGGTGACGCCTTTGACGCGCCCGTTCGCGTGGCGGCCGAGACCGACGATGCGATCGATGCGCTGGTCGTTAACATTGAGGGCTACGAAGGCCCGCTCGATGTGCTGCTCGATCTGGCGCGCCATCAAAAAGTCGACATCCGCAAGATTTCCATGGTCGCGCTGGTCGACCAGTATTTGCAGTTCGTGGAAGCCGCCAAGCAGCGCAATCTGGAACTCGCGGCTGACTATCTGGTCATGGCGTCGTGGCTCGCTTACCTGAAATCGAAATTGCTGCTGCCAGTGGCCGAAGATGATGGCGACGAGCCCACCGCCGATGAAATGGCCGCGCGCCTCGCATTTCAGCTCGTCCGGCTGGAGGCCATGCGGAAGGCAGTGGAAGATTTGCAAGGCCTGCCGCAGCAGGGCCACGACTTTTTCGTGCGCGGCGCGCCGGAGGGCGTGCGCACCCGGCATAATCCGGACTGGCAGGCGGATCTGGTAGATCTCTTGAAAGCCTACGCCACCCAACGCATCGCGGCGGTAGATCGTGAGTATCATCTCGATCCGCCAGCGGTGTTTTCCATCGAAGCCGCCCGGGGCCGTCTTGAACGTATTCTGGGCTCGATCCCCGACTGGACCGAACTGCGCGCTCTGTCGCGAAACGCCGAGGTGGATGCGCCGGAAGTTTCGGTGCTCGCCAGTTCGTTTAACGCAGCGCTTGAATTTGCAAAGGCCGGGCGCATTGACCTGCGGCAGCTTGGGTCATTTGAGCCCATCTACATCAAATCCCGTCAGTCTACGGAGGAAGAAGGAACGCCATGATGGACCATGACCCCGGGCGGGACTTTAAAGGCCTCGATGCACGCGCTGCACAAGAAGCGCTGGAAGAGGAACTGGCGGAAGAATTGAGCGATGAAGAAGTGAAAAGCGTGAGCGAAGAAAATAATAACGAAGACCCAGAAACGGTGGAAGAAGAGCCTGAGGCGGAATCCGCAGCGCAAGCGCCTGAAGACCCCGCTGTCGACTGGAGCGAGGAAGAACTTGTCGAGCATGGGCGTATGCTTGAGGCGTTGTTATTCGCCGCTGCTGAGCCGCTGGACGAAAAGAGTATTGCCGACCGGCTGCCAGCCGGTGCGGCGATCCCGCGACTGATCGAGCGGTTAAAGAGTGCCTATGACGGCCGTGGCGTGGAAATCGCCGCCGTTGACGGCAAGTGGCGTTTCGTCACCGCCGCCGATGTCGCCCATGTGCTTCAGAAAGAAAAAACCACCCAGCGCAAGCTGTCCCGGGCGGCGCTGGAGACGTTGGCGATCATCGCCTATCACCAGCCATGTACGCGGGCGGATATCGAGGATGTGCGCGGCGTGCAGGTGGCCAAGGGCTCCCTCGACCAGCTTCTGGAAATTGGCTGGGTGAAAATGCGCGGCAAGCGCCGTGATGTGCCGGGCCGGCCGACCCTTTACGGCACCACCCAGAGCTTTCTTGAGCATTTCGGGCTCGAAGGCGTCAATGATCTGCCGGGGCTGGCCGATCTGAAGGCGGCGGGCATGCTTGATGCGCGTCTTCCACCGGGCTTTTCAGTCCCGTCGCCCATGGATGGCGATGACGAAGATGATGGCGGGGAAGAGGATTCTGGCGAATTCGCGCAGGATTTTCTGGAGGAAGAGGCCGACGAAACGGCGGGCGCATAAAGGTTAACCATCCAGCGGTTGCGCCCGGCGACTGATCGGGTTTGCGTCTGAAGCCTCCGCACATTACGTATACCCTTAAGTAGTTGTTGGAGAGGCGCAAAATGGGCGCAATCGGACCTTGGCAAATTGTCATAATTTTGGTGCTGGCGCTGCTCCTGTTTGGCGGCGGCGGCAAGATTTCCTCGCTCATGGGCGACTTCGCCAAGGGCATTAAGTCCTTCCGCAAGGGCCTGCAGGAAGACGAAAAGTCCCTCGATGACCGGACGGATGAGGCGAAAGACGTCACGCCCGTCGCTGAAGAGGAACGAGATAAAGCGTAGTCGTGTGGCTGCCGCAAAGACGCTTCCTCAGGTCAAGGCTTTTGTGTTTCGAAGCAAGTTGCGCATCAGACAAGTGGATAAGATTGGGCTGACATGAGCCTCATGCCGCAATTCGGATTTTTTGAGCTGATGCTCATCGCCATTGTGGCGTTGATTGTTGTCGGCCCGAAGGACCTGCCGAAACTGATGCGCTCCGCCGGGCGCATGGTCGCCAAGGCGCGGGCCATGGCGGGGGAGTTCACCGCCGCTTTCGATCAGATGGCGCGCGAGGCGGATATGGAAGACCTCCGCAAAGAAATCGATGATCTGAAGAAAAACAATCCCGTGGCCGACGCCAAGAAAGCGCTGGATGAAACCATGGCGCCGATTGATCGAGAACTGCGCAAAGAAGCGCGCGATCTCAGCGAAGCCGTCAACAAATCTGTCGGCGATACGGATGAAGCGGCTGCGGACCAAAAGCCGGATGATGCAGCCGGGTCCGAGCCGGTTAGAAGCGAGACGGCCGGGTCATGAGCGACGCGGAGAAGGGCTCGCTGCCGTCAGAAGACGATGAGTTGCAGGCGTCATCGGCGCCGCTGCTTGATCATCTGGTCGAGTTGCGCTCGCGGTTGATTGTTTCTGTCGTCGCTATTGCGGTAGGGTTTGCGATCTGTTTTGCGTTCTCCATTCCGCTTTATGAATTTTTGGTGATCCCGTTCAAAAACGCGGTTGTGGCGGCGGGGGTTGAGCCGAAACTTTACTTTGCGCCGCTGGAATTTTTCTTCACCCGCGTGCGCCTGGCGGTGCTGGGCGGCATCGCCCTGGCGTTCCCGGTGGTCGCCTACGAAATTTACAAATTCGTCTCACCCGGATTGTACAAGCGTGAGCGTAGCGCGGCGCTGCCGTTCATCGCCGCCATGCCGGTGCTGTTCACGGCGGGCGCGGCGCTTGTCTATTTCGTCATGATGCCCTTCGTCATGCGCTTCGCCGTGGGCATGGAGCAGGATGCGGGCGAGGGCTCCGGTGTTTCCATCGAGCTACTGACGCGTGTTGGCGATTATTTGTCCCTGCTGACGACGCTGATCATGGCGTTTGGTTTCGCGTTTCAACTGCCGGTGTTTTTGACCCTGCTGGCGCGGGCGGGGCTCGTCACCGCCGGGTTCTTAAAGCGCAACCGCAAGGTCGCCATTGTGGTGATCTTTGTGATCGCCGCGTTCCTCACCCCGCCGGACCCGTTCAGCCAGTTGGTGCTCGGGCTTTCCATCATCGCGCTATATGAAATTTCGGTGCTCTGCGTGCAACTCGCCGAGCGTAAGGCGAAGGAAGCCGCCGGGGAGGCGGAAGAGGCGTCGGTTTAGATTTCCCCTCACCCAAAACCGTTGTCACGGTTTTGACCTCTCCCTCCCGCCCGCGAAGGCGGGTAAGGAATTGGGGAGAGGTAACCTGCCGAGAGCGCCAGGCTCCTACCTCTCCCTCGGGAGAGGTCGAAATTGCGTCAGCGATTTCGGGTGAGGGGTTCGCACTAGACCACTTCGTGCAACCCGGCTACACCGCGCCCCATGTTTGATATCAAATGGATCCGCGAAAACCCGGACGCGTTCGACGCCGGTCTCGCGCGCCGGGGGCTTGCCCCTCGCGCCGGTGAAATCCTCATGCTCGATGAGGAGGCGCGCAAGTTCACCCATGCGCTGAACGATCTGCAGGAACGCCGCAACGCCGCCTCAAAACAGATCGGCGCCGCCAAGGCGAAAGGCGATGAGGACGAGTTCAACCGCTTGCGTGCGGAAGTGGAAACAATCAAGCAACAGATGCCCACGGCGGAGGCGGAGCAAAAGAAAAAGCAGGATGCGATCCGCGACATTCTTTCTGGCCTGCCCAACATTCCCGCTGACGACGTGCCCCAAGGCGAAGACGAAGCGGCGAATGTAGAAATTCGCAAATGGGGTGAGGTTGTAAAATCAAATTCCGCCAAAGAGCATTTCGACATCGGCGAAGCGCTCGGCCAGATGGATTTCGAGACCGCGGCGAAAATGTCCGGCTCGCGTTTCGTGTTGCTGAAAGGTCAGCTGGCGCGGCTCGAACGGGCGCTGGCGAGTTTCATGCTCGATCTGCATACGGGCGAGTTTGGTTACACCGAATGCCAGCCGCCGTTACTGGTTAAGGACGACGCCCTTTACGGCACCGGGCAATTGCCGAAGTTCAAGGAAGACTTGTTCTCGGCAAGCTCACCAGTTTCTAGAGAAACGCTGGATGAATTTATCAAACTCACCAGCGAGATTTCTGGCTATGACAAAGCCTCCAAAATTACGAATGAATTTCTAAATGCAATTGAAGAGTTCTTAAGGCGACTCGAAGGTATAGAAATCAGCGAAAAAGATGCTGACAAGCTCCAGATTGCGACGAATATATTGGAGCAAGGGCAACGCACGGATATTGGGTTGTCGAAAGTGGAAGCTGAAAATTACCGTAAGCGGATTGCAGAAATCCAGCCCAAACTTGGCCATCCAGACGCAGCTCATCACTGGCTCATCCCAACCGCTGAAGTCTCGCTCACCAACATCGTCAGCGGTGATCTTTTGGACGAGGAAGAATTGCCGTTGCGGTTCACCGCGTGGACGCCGTGCTTCCGGTCGGAAGCAGGCGCGGCGGGGCGCGACACGCGCGGCATGATCCGCCTGCATCAGTTCTCGAAAGTCGAGCTTGTTTCGATCACCGCGCCGGAAAAATCCGAAGAAGAGCATGAGCGCATGATCGGCGCGGCGGAAGAAGTGTTGAAGCGGCTGGCGCTTCCCTATCGTACCATGGTGCTTTCCACCGGCGATATGGGTTTCGGCGCGAAGAAGACCTACGACATCGAAGTGTGGCTGCCGGGGCAGGGGCAGTATCGCGAGATTTCCTCCGTCTCCAACTGCGGCGACTTTCAGGCCCGGCGCATGAACACGCGCTGCCGCCCCAAAGGCGAGAAGCAAACCAAGTTCGTGCACACCCTAAATGGCTCCGGCCTCGCGGTGGGGCGGACGCTGGTGGCCGTGCTGGAAAATTATCAGCAGCCGGACGGATCAGTGACCGTGCCGGAAGCGCTGCGGCCTTATATGGGCGGGCTTGAGCAGATTGAGGCGGCGAAGTGATGCCGTCA
The DNA here is from genome assembly GCA_942492295.1 of uncultured Alphaproteobacteria bacterium. Taxonomy (GTDB): domain Bacteria; phylum Pseudomonadota; class Alphaproteobacteria; order Caulobacterales; family Parvularculaceae; genus Hyphococcus. The sequence continues at coordinate 453,655 of CALODW010000008.1, read as the reverse complement.
TCCCGTGCGCGCCGCAGCGTGAAACGCTGCTGCGCAGACCCGGGATCGGTTTCGATACTTGATGATCGCGGTCCCGTGTTCGCAGCGCGTCACTGAAGCGCCGCGCAGCACACGGGACGACGGGAAAGGTTCCAATGCGCATTCTTTGTTCCAATGATGACGGCATTCACGCCCGCGGGCTCGAAAGCCTCATCACCATCGCGCGCGAGTTGTCCGACGATGTCTGGGTGGTGGCGCCGCAAGAGGAACAGTCCGGCGCCGCGCGGGCGCTGACGCTGGCCCACCCTTTGCGCTATCGCGAATATGATGAGCGGCGGTTTTCCGTCACCGGCACGCCGAGCGACGCCGTGCTCATGGGCGTCACGCGCATTGTCGATGGAAAAAAGCCGGACCTTATTCTTTCCGGCGTCAACAATGGCCAGAATCTCGCTGAAGACGTGACCGTTTCGGGCACGATCGCCGCGGCGTTTCAGGGCATGTCGCTGGGTATTCCCTCAATCGCGCTGTCGCTGTCGCGGCTGTCGCGCGACAATGCCCGCTGGGAGACCACCGAGGCGCATGGGCCGAAGATCGTTCGGCAATTGCTGGATGCGGGATGGCCAAAAGATGTCGTCGTCAATGTGAACTTTCCCGATCGCGCGCCCGACGACGTCGCCGGCGTCGAGGTGACGACGCAGGGACATCGCGATGCCTATCAACTCTTCGCCGAAGAGCGTCAGGATCTCAGGGGCGGGAAATATTACTGGTACGGTTACACCGGCAAGCTCTCCGATCCGCCGGCGGGAACAGACCTTCGCGCCATTTATGACGGGCGTATCTCGATCACGCCGTTGCACCTGGCGCTTACCCATGCGGACAGCCACGCCGACCTGACAAAGGCTTTTTCGGCCAATAGCTGACAAAAGCTTAACGATCTGCTCGCGCGTTAACCTCCTGTTAACCAAAGAGGACAAACGTCGTTTCGAATCGGCGAGACTTTGTAATCCATCAAGGAGGGGTGATGAAAAGCGTGCGTTGGGCGTTGCTGACAAGTTCGGTTATGGCGGTTGCAGCTTGCGGCTCCCACAATCATGCGCCTGTGGTTTACGGAAATGATCCGTCCCATCAGACGCGCATTTATAACTCACCAGACGAGATTTACCGCGAGCAACGCATGGCGCAATCAAGAGCGCAGCGAACCCGTGCGCCTGAATATCAAGAGCCGGTTTACCAACCACCCCTCTATCAACCACCAAGCGCACAGCGCAGCGCGGCCGTTGAGCCGGTTCAGTTGACGCCTGTGTCTGCGGTGTATCTCGACGAGCCCAAGCGCGCGCAGCCCGTTTCAACCGCATCGTCACGCACCGTCCCGGCGCATTTGCACAAGGCAAAAGGCTATATCGAAGTGCAGCGCGGCGATACGGTGTATGCGCTGGCGCGCAAATTTTCGGTCACGCCAGCGTCAATCATCGATGAGAATGATTTAAGGGCGCCCTATGCGCTTAATGTCGGGCAGGTATTGAAATTGCCCTCGGGCTCGACTGTTGTTGCAACCGACAAACCAGCGCGGCGCGTCGCAGCGCAAGACCAGCTTTATGCTGTGCGCCAAGGCGATACCCTTTATTCGATTTCCCGCGCCTCTGGCGTTTCAGTGGATGCGATCGCGTCCGCGAACCGGTTGCGCGCGCCTTACGCGCTCGACGTAGGCCAACGGTTGCTGGTTCCACAAGCGCCCGCTGGCGCGTTGCAGGTCGCCACGGCTGAGCCAAAGGCGCCAGTACCGACACGACAAACAACCACCCCGGTGGCTGAGGATGTAGGAAAAATCGCGCGCGATGTTTCCTATACCCCGCCGCCCACAACAACGGCGTCGACCATGTTTGCCTGGCCGGTTAGGGGCAAAGTGGTTTCGGAATACGGCTCTGGCAATCTCGGTCGGCGCAATGACGGCGTAAACATCGCCGCGCCCGTGGGTGCGCCTGTGCGCGCTGCTGCGGACGGCACGGTCGCCTATCGCGGTTCAGAGCTTGACGGTTTCGGCAATCTATTGCTGATCAAGCACGCAGACGGCTTCGTGACCGCCTACGCACACAATGATGCGATGATCGTCAAGAAGGGCGATCAAGTGCGCAAGGGGCAGGTAATTGCCAAAGTGGGCCAAACAGGTGCAGTCACCACGCCGCAATTGCATTTTGAGATTCGCCAGGAGCTGAAAACGGTTGATCCTGTGGCGCTGCTTGGCAATCCATAGAGTTTTCGCCGAACAGGCGGGATAGTTTAGTAAAGAGTATCAGTACAAAGAATAAAAACAGTTGCGTATAAATTGAGCGGGCCTCATTCTTAAAAGATGGGCGCCCGCTTTTTCTTTATCCAATCCGGCCTTCTTCAACCGATCCGGCCCGGGCGGCTGGCAATCAGGCGGCGGGCGAGAAACTCCGGGCTCGCGGTCAGCATTCCTTCGGAGATAAACGCGGTCTCCGAAAAATGCGCCAGCGCCAGCCCACCTTCAAAGGCGGCGCGCAATGCCGCGCCGACACGTTTGGTGGCGTCGAATTTGGTCAGGATGCAGCGCTTGACGCCGATCTCTTTAAACGCCAGCGCCCAATCCACATATTCATCCGCGTCACCACTGGCGGGGAGCACGAGCACAGGTTCCGCATCCGCCGCGTCGCGATAGCTTCGAAGCGCGGCGATATCGCCGCTGTCATAGGGGCTGACGCCGGGCGTATCAAAAATCACAGCGCCAGTCGGGCGGTGCGTGCGCAATATCTGCTGAACGTCGAGCGGGCTTTCCGCAATAAAGTATTCAGCGCCCAGCGCCTCGCCATAGGCGCGGATCTGATCAACCGCGCCGGCGCGGCCCACATCGGCGGTGATCATGAACGCCTTGGCGCCATGTCGCTGCGCCGCCGCGGCGAGCTTGGCGCCGCTCGAGGTTTTTCCCGCGCCAGTGGGGCCGACAAGCATGATCGGACTGGACGGCGCCAGGAGCACCGGCGAAAAAGTGAAGGCTTCCCGGAACGCGGTTTCGAGGCGGTACAGGTCTTCATCAATGTCGGATTTGCGCGCGCCCTCGATGAGCGTCGCCATCAGTGCATCGCCAACGCCATGCGGCGCCAAAATTTCCGCCATGGATCGAACCGTCGCATCGCTCATGTCGAGCGATTTTTTTGATTTACCGCCGGTCAGACTGCTGGAGAGTCTGTTGAGCGCGTCAGCGGAAAATTTGGTCTCAATGGTCTCATTAAGGCGTGCACCCGCGCCCATCTTGAACGGACCCTCATCAACGGCGTCTTTGGCCGCCCCGGCGAAGCTTGCCTTTGGTGCGGGCGCGGGCGCCGATGGCGCCGGCTTGTTGGAGGCGGTGACCTCCACATCGCCGCTCGGGAGTTCTCGTACGGAAACGATGGTCGCTTGATCGCCGAGCGCCCGATGAGCCTTTTTCTTCGCCGCATCGAGGTCCGAGGCGATAAATTTCAACATGGGCGGCACTCTACAACTTTATTGGCCGAACATCGAAGGCGCTTCGATGGAACAGACTGAACACATTCCGTCGGATGTTAACGGTTTTCCTGGCTGTCTTCCAGTCAGAGCACAGCGGCTCAAACCGCCATCTCATCACATTTTGAAAAGAAAAACCCGCTGGATGGGGGCCAGCGGGTGGTCGAAGACCGAAAGTTGGGAGGGGTTACCGGTATTGCTGAACGCGTGTTGCGCGCAGGCCTGGCAGGCCGAATTGATCGATTGCTTTCTGCCAGGACAAAAATTCTTCAACAGTGAGCGTGTAGCGCTCACAAGCTTCTTCCAGCGTGAGCAGACCGCCGCGCACGGCGGCGACGACCTCCGCCTTGCGGCGAATGACCCACCGTTTCGTGGATGGGGGCGGGAGGTCCCGCAAGGTGAGTGGCGTGCCGTCCGGTCCGATGACGTAAGCATCAGAATTGGCGGGCGACGCAGCAGTGTCAGCAACGACAGTCATGAGAGTACAAGTCCCCGTAAACGCAACTTTGTTGTGTTGGAACTTAAGCGCGCGCTTTTAAAAAACGGCTAAGCATCAAGGTAAAAGCTTCTATAAGTGGTTGATTATTCGTGAAATTTCGCGGCCGATCCTGTACCGGATCGAAACAATTTTATCTTTCCTGCGTCATTTCGGAATGCTTTGCGCCGCCGCCGCCTTCGCCGTGAAGTGAGCGCCTGATTGTGTTGGCGCCGCGCAGGGGAGACGACGCGCCAATGTCGGGTGGACAATTTCGTTATGCCATAAGGCTTTTCGATTGAAGGGCTCGCCAAACGGCCAGTGGTGTGCAAGCGCCGTCTATAGGCTTCGTGCGCCGCGCGTCTCAGAACAAGACAACATCGGCACGCTTACGCCGCGCAGAATTTCTTAACGCACGCGGCATGGGAATTCGCCGCCTCGTGCATCGATTTCATGCGGAAAGGACAAAATTCTTTTGAATTTTGTTTCAAAATACATCGGCCTGACGCTGCGCAGCCAATAAAGGCGCGCAGACGCTGACCGGAAGCGGGCGTGAACACTCACAAGCCGGCGCCATTTCAAGCGCGGGCCATTGTGCGTGTTCTTTGATAGGCGTGTTTCGCGCGCGCTAGGTGCGCTTTTTTCGGGTCGTTTTTTTCTTTTTGGCCGCGCCGCGCCGTTTGGTTGTCGATGCGGTGCCTAGGCCAATGTCTTTTGCAAATTGTGACCGTCGCTTCGCGTAATTGGGGGCGACCATAGGATAGTCGGCGGGTAGACCCCATTTACGGCGATATTCTTCCGGTGACAGATCGTAATGCGTACGCAGGTAGCGTTTCAGCATTTTTAGTTTCTTGCCGTCTTCCAAACAGATTACAAAATCCGGCGTTACCGACTTACTAATCGGAACAGCAGGTTCGCGATTACTGACAAACGCTGCGCCTTCTTCTGCAAGCCCGGAGACCGCTGTGAAAACGTCCTGCAGCAGGTTAGGCAGCTCATCCGCCTTTACCGAATTGTTGCCGACATAGGCCGCGACGATGTCGCTGGCCAGATGGATAGCACTTATTGCCGCCGCGCCATCCTGTTTCTTTGTTGCCATTCTAGTCTTCTCCATACAGACCGGTTTGGAGTGTCGGTGACGACTCTCGCTTCTTCCCTTTACCGATCAATTACGCAATTATTGCGTGGTTGTCCTCGCCCCGCCGTGCGGGTAGCGCGGAAATCATATTTATTCAAGCGGGCATTGCATGAAGGATTCTAAATCAGCAGATCACATTTAGTGGTTATCTGTATTTGGAAGATTATTCGTGTGATTATACCAATGAATGATAATTGTTCTTATGTGCATATTATTGAAAGTTCCCTATGGTGTTCGTCCGAAAAGCAATAAGCTGCCGACTATTAAGCGGCCCGGTCCGTTGTTTGGAGCGCCCTTGTTTTGCGGGACAAACAGCGGCTTTTATCTAAACGCTAGGCGGTTTGCTTACAGACGGGAATAAATTATGCGCTGTCCTTTTTGTGGTAGTGATGAAACTCAGGTCAAGGACTCGCGCCCGGCCGAAGACGGTGCGTCGGTGCGCCGCCGGCGGGAGTGTTCCGCATGTGGTGGAAGGTTTACAACCTTCGAGCGTGTTCAGTTGCGCGAACTCATCGTCATCAAGAGTACCGGCAAGCGCGCGCCGTTTGATCGCGATAAATTGATGCGATCGATTCTTGTCGCCCTGCGCAAGCGCGAATTCGAATCCGAGCGCGTGGAGCAGATGGTTTCCGGAATCGTTCGACGCCTGGAGGCCACAGGCGAGAGCGAGGTGGAGTCCAAAAAGGTGGGTGAGATGGTGATGGAAGGGCTCGCTAAGCTCGATGATGTAGCCTATGTGCGCTATGCGTCCGTTTACCGGAATTTCCGCGAAGCCAAAGACTTTGAGCAGTTTCTGGGCGACATGGATGAAGCAGAACGTGAGTGAGGCGAACGCCATGACGGCGGAAGACCGGAGCAGCCCAATGACAAAGCGTGACAACGCCCATGCCAAGGCCCCGGCGCGGTCTGCTGCGCGTCTGGCGGCGGTTCAAGCGCTTTATCAGATGGAAACAGCGGGGCAGGGTGTTGAAGCGACAATCGCTGAGTTTAAGCAACATCGCCTCGGCGGGGAGATTGAGGGCGAAGCGCTCCATGCTGCGGACGCGGCGTTCTTTTCAGATATTCTTCGCGGCGCTGTAGAGACTCAAAAGCGGCTTGATCCCTATCTTCAGCGCCAGCTCGCTGATGGCTGGCGTTTGGCGCGACTGGATGCAACAGTGCGTGCGATCCTGCGCGCAGGCCTTTACGAGCTGATTCGCCGCGCCGACGTGCCGTACAAAGTTGTGATCAACGAATATGTAGATATCGCCAACGCCTTTTTTGAAGGCGATGAGCCAGGATTTATCAACGCCATTCTCGATGCTGCGGCGAAGCAGGCGCGAGAAGACGAAATCACGGTTTAGGCGCTGAACGGCGGCATGGGTGAATTTGATCTTATCCGGGAAGTATTCGCGCCGCTGACGGCAAGCGCTCCCGGTGCGTTCAACCTTGTTGACGATGTTGCGTTGCTCGAAGAGCAAAACCTTGTGGTCACAAAAGACCTGATGGTTGCGGGCGTGCATTTCCTGCCCAAAGACCCGCTGGATCTCGTCGCCCGCAAATTGATTCGCGCCAATCTTTCCGACCTTGCGGCGAAAGGCGCCAAACCAACGGGCTACTTTCTCGGCTGCGTTTGGCCGGCGAATATCAAACGCGATGCGGTTGAGTTATTTGCGCGCGGGCTCAAGGAAGATCAGGACCAGTACCGTATTGCGCTTTATGGCGGCGACACGGTTGCGCACGCAGTGAAAACAGCGCCGCTCACATTGTCTGCAACATTCTTTGGTGCGCCGCCCAAGCAGGGAATCACCAAACGTGACGGCGCCTCGCTGGGCGATGATCTATACGTATCCGGAACAATCGGCGATGCCGGTCTCGGGCTGGCGGCATTGAAAAAAGAGTTCAAGTTTACGACCGTGGACAAGGCCTCGCTGGCGACCCGCTATCAATTGCCGGAACCGCGGCTAAGCCTTGGCGCCGCGCTGGCGGGACTTGCGACCGCTGCCATTGACGTGTCGGACGGGTTGATCGCCGACGCGGAGCATCTGGCAAGAGCGTCGGGTTTGCGTGCGTCGATTGAAGCGGTCGCCATACCGCGGTCGCCCGCCGCCGGCGCCTGGATCGCCGCGCAGGAAAACCGGTGGCGCGCGCTTGCGGCGATTGCGGCGTTCGGTGATGACTACGAAGTGCTGTTCGCCGCCCCTCCCGCCATGCGACGTTCCGTAACGGTCGCCGCCAAAGCATCGCGAACTGAAGTAACGCGCATCGGTTCGTTTACGCGCGGCGCGGGCGCCGGACTGCTGAATGAAAACGGCGCGGAAATACCCGTGCCTTCACCGGGCTATGATCATTTCAAAAAATGAAAATCTATCCGCTTGCCGGAACTATTGTCCCGGTACCGGGCCTTCTTCACCGAGCGCGGCTGGCAGTGCGCCCACATTACCAAGCAACTGTTCCCAGAAGTTGAGCGTTTTTCCGCGAGTCGGCGTTTCGCGAGAGACCAGTCGAATATCTTCGCCATCTTCTAGTGTGTAGTCTTCGACATTCACAACCTGGCTTTCCTCGTCAAACTTGATCGCGACCACGCGCCGTGAAGTGGTCGTCGGCCGGAAAAACGCCCGCGCCTGATCGGAAGAATAGAGATAGTACCAGGAGTTCTGATCAAACAATCCGATCATCGAGGGCTCGCCATATTTGGCCAGAATTGAGTCTTTGGTGTCGAAACCCGGGGTCGCCTCGATATCGGTCTGATCGCGCTCCAACACATAGCCATGCCCGGATCGAACGGAGACGCAGGCCTGGAGCGTTGTCAGGGCGAGTGCGAGGAGTAGAATTCTGATCATTACGCGTTCTCTGTACTCGAAGGCTCAATTTAACCCCAACAAAACGGGGGCCTTAGCGTTGAGGCGCAGCACGGCGGCGGGCCGGTGCGTCCAGTTTCACATGCCGCCGTTTGCGCCCGATCCATGGTTGAGGCTTGATCCGGGCGCGCGGGAGGCATAATTGGCCCCTCGATACCAGTGATTGCAATTTGCCGCAAATCCTTTGGGCTGGCTGAGCCCACGCTTCAGGAAATCCCGGATGTTCAAGTCATTATTCAAAAAAGACCCAGCGCTGGACGCCGGCAGGGCGCTTTACACCAAGGCTGTCGAGCAGGCGCGCCAGGCGCCGCTCTATGCGGATTTCGGCGCACCGGACACAGTCGAAGGCCGGTTCGAAATGGTGGCGCTGCATGTCTACCTAATTATGCGCCGGTTGAAGCGCGGGGATGGGGCCGATCGCGCGGGCCGGCCCGGCAAGGCCATCAAAGAGGTCAATCAGTGTCTGCTCGACGCCATGTTTCAGAACATGGACGATTCCTTGCGCGAACTGGGGGTCGGTGATCTCGTGGTTGCGAAGAAAATCCGCAAGCTGGCGGAGAATTTTTATGGTCGCATCGGCGCCTATGAAGCGGCATTTGGCGCGCCTTCGCCGCTCGACGCGATGGCCGAGGCGGTTGCCCGCAATATTTACGCCGATGAAGAAGCGGCGATGGCAAAGCACCTGGCCCGCTATATACAAATCGCCGATGAGGATCTCGGCGCCCAGCCGCTAGCGAGGATCGCCGGGGGGATTGTCAGTTTCCCGGCGCCTGTATTCGAAGACGCCCACGCGTAGCGATTATGACGAACACATCACCATCGGCGCCAAAGCCGGAATTTTCTTTCGAGGCCGACCTCACATCATTGAGCCGTTCGGGGAAGGCTTTTCATCTGAAGGCGTCCGCCGAAGACCTTTTGCGCATTGCAACGCGTCTCAAGGTGATTTCAGCAGAAAAACTCGAGGGCGACCTCACGCTGACCCCCGCCAGCAGAGAGTTCACGGTAAAAGGCGTTCTGCGCGCATCTTTGACTAGAGAATGCGTCGCCAGTCTGGAGCCTATGGAGGAGGTCATCGAAGAAGAATTCGAAGTGACATTCTTGCGCCAACCGGATGAGGCCAGCGCCAACGGGCTCACAGATAGCGAAGAATGGGATGGTGAGGAGGCGCCGCCAGACGTCCATTCGGGCGACATCTTCGATCTGGGCGAGTTTATGGTGCAACAGCTCTCCCTCGCCATGGACCCCTTTCCCCGCAAACCGGGCGCGCGGAGCCTGGCAGAATCATACGCCCGGCCAGAGAATATTTCGCCATTTGCGGCGCTACAGGGGGCGTTCAAAAAAAGTGATGAAAATCAATAGTTTTACCAGTGTCACACATGGCCTATAAGATCGAACGGTGCTGCGTTGCATGCCGCGCCGGGCGCTCATATTCTGCGCCGCACTGTCGGCGGGCGGCGTCAGCGATTTCCGCGACAGGGTGGCCGCAACAGGGCGGCGCGCATCGGGAGTGATAGGTTGAACAGACCAGCGATGAACGGCCACGATTCCACAAGCGGGGAATCTGTGCTGGCGATCGACGCCATGGGCGGCGACGCCGGGCCGAAAGCTGTGATCGATGGCGCTGCTTATGCCGTGCGCAAGGGACTGAAGACCCGGTTCATTTTTTTCGGCGACAAAACCCAGATTGAACCTTTGGTGTCTGGCGCACGCGAACTTGCCGGCGCCGAAATTCGCCATGCCGACAATGTGGTCGCCATGACCGACAAACCGATGCATGTGCTGCGGCGCGGACGCGACACTTCCATGTGGGCGGCGATCACCGCCGTCGCCGAAGGTGAAGCGCAGGCGGTCGTCTCCGGCGGCAACACCGGCGCATTGATGGCGGTAGCGCGCAAACAGCTCGGCATGATCGAAGGCATCGATCGCCCGGCAATCACCGCTTTATGGCCGACCCCGCGCGGGCGCTCCGTCGTTTTGGATGTCGGCGCCAATGTTGAGGCGGATGAAGACCAGCTCGTTCAATTCGCAATTATGGGCGAGGCGTTCTTCCGTGCACTGATGGGTGTGGAGCGGCCGACAGTAGGCCTGCTGAATGTCGGCGCGGAAGATCTGAAAGGTCACGAACTTATCCGCACGGCGGCGCGGGTCCTGCGTGAAGCCGATCCCGACATGGCCTTTGAGGGCTTTGTCGAAGGCAACGATATCTCCAAAGGCACCGTGGATGTGGTTGTCACCGACGGCTTTACCGGCAATGTGGCGCTTAAATCGGCGGAGGGCGCGGCGCGTCTTCTCGGCGGGTGGATCAAGGAAACCCTTACCGGCACCCTCAACGCAAAGTTTGGCGCGTTGATGATGGCGCCGGGACTGCGCAAGTTGAAAGACCGCATCGATCCTTCATCCAACAATGGCGGCGTCTTTTTGGGCGTGAACGGCATTGTGGTGAAAAGCCACGGCGGGTCCGATGCACGCGGCGTCGCCAGTGCGGTGAATATGGCGGCGAGCCTCGCCCAGCGCCCGTTCCGCGAGGAAGTGGCCTCAACAGTGAAATCAGTCATGGACCGGCGGGAGCGTCTCGCCGGAAGTGTAGCAGAAGACGATACGAGAAAAGCGGCGGTGGTATGAGTTTAAAAGCGGTTCTGCGAGGATGCGGCGCTTTTCTTCCTGAAAAAGTTCTGACCAATGAAGATCTGTCAAAGCGCGTCGACACCAGCGATGCGTGGATACGCGAGCGCACCGGCATTCGCGAGCGCCATATCGCATCCGATGGCGAGCTTACGTCTGACCTTGCCGTTGGCGCGGCGCGCGCGGCGTTAAAAGATGCAGACCTGCAACCGGAAGATATTGACCTCATTGTCGTCGCCACCACGACGCCGGATCTCACCTTTCCGTCGACCGCGGCGATCGTTCAGGCGAAACTTGGTGCGGGCGCGGGCGCGGCGTTCGATATTCAGGCTGTTTGCACCGGCTTTATCTACGCCATGTCCACGGCGGAGAAGTTTCTCATCAGCGGCCAGCACAAACGGGCGCTTGTGATCGGCGCTGAAACATTCTCCCGAATCCTCGACTGGGAGGATCGCACAACCTGTGTACTATTTGGCGACGGCGCCGGGGCATTCGTGCTGGAAGCGCAAGACGAGGTGGAGGGTGGCGAGCGCGGGCTGAAGGCGAGTTATCTGCGCTGCGACGGCAATCTGGTTGATTTGCTCTATGTAGACGGAGGCGTTTCTTCCACCCAGTCCACCGGCCATGTGCGCATGCAGGGCAACAAGGTGTTCCGCGAAGCCGTAACGCGTATTTCGCAGGCCATGGTCGCCGTGTGTGAAGAGGCGAATGTGCCAGTCACCGAGATTGATTGGTTTGTGCCGCACCAGGCAAATGAACGGATCATTCAAGGTGTGGTGAAAAAGTTGAGTTTGCGGCCTGATCAGGTTGTTTCGACCATCGCAGGGCAGGGCAATACCTCCGCCGCTTCCATTCCGCTCGCCTATTGCGCGGGCGTTGCTGACGGGCGAATCAAAAAGGGCGATCTGGTCCTGTTCGAGGCCATGGGCGGGGGCCTCACCTGGGGCGCCGCGTTGATGCGCGTTTAGGACGCCGCGAGCCCGCCGCCTGAAAAACAGGCAATATATATCAATGAGTTATTGACCACAGCGGCAGTCAGCCGTTAACCTTCATGCCCGGCGGGGCGCTATTGCCGGGGAAGGGCAAGCATGACGGGAAAAACAATTACACGGGCGGATTTGACCGACGCGGTCTATCGCTCGCTGGGCATTTCGCGAAACGAATCATCGGCCTTTGTCGAGCGCATTCTGGACGAGGTCGCAACTACGCTTGAAAAGGGCGAGACAGTAAAGATTTCGTCATTCGGCACGTTCTCCGTGCGCGACAAAAAACTCCGTATGGGGCGTAATCCGAAAACCGGCGAGGAAGTGCCGATTGCGCCGCGCCGGGTCATCACCTTTCGTGCGTCACATGTGTTAAAAGACCAGATCAATACCGGTCACCGTCAAGCCGACGCGGCCGAATAAGTAATTCATTAATAAAGCCAACAAGAGTTAGGCAATGTCCGTGGCGAAATCCGCCGAAGCCTTTCGAACTATTTCAGAAGCCGCCAAAGAGCTGGACGTGCCGCAGCATGTCTTGCGCCATTGGGAAGAGGTGTTCGGACAAGTGCGCCCGATGCGCCGGGCCGGCGGGCGGCGCTATTACCGCCCCCTCGATATCGACTTGCTGCGCGGCATTCGCGTGCTGCTCTATGAACAGCGCTACACCACCAAGGGCGTGCAAAAGATTTTCAAGGACGAGGGGATCAAATACATCTCCGAGCTTGGCCGCCGCGCCGCCGCCGGCGAGTCCATCGACGTGCGCCCCATCATCGACGAAGACGGCGCGTCCGCACCAAATGGATCGTCGAAATCCGGCGCCGGGGCGCCGGCCCAAACGGATGTGCTGGAGCTGGGCGAGGCCGACGCCTTCGCCGCGCCGCCCCTCGCGCCGGAAATGCGCCGGGCGCTAAAAGCGCTGCTCTCCCGGCTTGAAACCGTACAGGACGCCCTCGATGAGGCGACCCTGGCGCTGGAAGCCATCGAGGCGGATGCCGAAGAACCGGATGAACGCGGCGCCGCCGCCGCAGGTTAACATTCCGGCTTCATCCTGAGGAGCAAGCATTCCAGTGTCCTTCGAGACGCCGCCATTCGGCGGCCCTCAGGATGAAGGAATGCTTGCGTCTCGAAGGATAGGCGGCGAGCGTGACCTGCTTCAGCCCAATCAGGTCGATTTCCTGAAATTTCGGGTTTCACTTTTGGCGCGGGGCTCTATAGTCCGGCGCTCTCGCGAGGGGCAGTTTGCCCTACGCGACAAGAGGTCGGAGCGTGGCGCAGTCTGGTAGCGCACTTGACTGGGGGTCAAGGGGTCGCTGGTTCGAGTCCAGTCGCTCCGACCATTTTTTTAACATGCCCCTCCTATCTACAAGCTTAGCCGTTGGATGCTTTCAGCAATTTTTACTTCGTGAACATTTGTGGCTACACTGTCAGCCTCACGATAGCCGGGGGGCTTTAATGATAAACCGCACGATTGGCCTTCTTGGCCTTCTCGCCAGCATTCTGGCTTTGTCATCGCTCATAGCTGGGGCGTTTCAAGAACCGCTTGGCCCTTATATGAATGGCGTTTTGGGAGGACTTCTTGAAGCTTACCGTGCTATGCGCGACATGTTGTTCAGTGGCCTTGGATTTATATTCTCAGGGCTGATTAATTGGGCAGGTCAGTGGCTGGATTGGCTACTACCGGCACCTTGGTTCACAATGCCTGCTAGTCTAAAAGACCTTTTAGCTTTCTATTCGTTGCTATTTGCATCTATGCACCGGACTCGTCGGGACTCAGCCTATAAAGAAATTAGAAACAAAACTTATAGACCTGACGAACGAGAAACTACGTGGCAGTCTGCATGGGAACAATTATCCTATGCGGGTAAATATATGACGAAACACCTCGCAATCATGATGCTAGGGTCAGGCGTGTTTTTCCTTCTCGTCTATGCAGAAAATAGAGTTGGGCTCTAGCCAAATTGTCGATGAAGCATGAGGCGCTTCGCACCTCGTAGGGCGGGCATTTGCCCGCCAGTAAGTCTAGCAGCAAAGTATCGGCGGCAAGCATGCGCCGATTGCGCCACGACGCCAGCCTTAACGCAAGACGTAATGTTTAAAGCGGCGGGCAAATGCCCGCTCTACGCGCAAAGCGCGCTACTTGCAAATTAACGCCTAATATTGACTACGATCATAGCTGTGAAAATATAAACCGCAAATGTGATATAAAAGGCAATTCGGTAAATTTCCTGCCCCGTCTGAAGTTCCTTACTTACAAAAAAGAGACCGATTGGAGCGAAGAATAAAAATACTAAAAATGCTTTTGCCAATTTTTCCATAAGAAACACCCGATTATTGAGTGAACTTGTTTATCCGCAAGATGACGACCTACGAATTCCGGGCAAGTGCAATGATTTGCCACCACCACATTTTCTTTTTCCGAAGGTGAGGTGCGTCGCAACTCGTAGGGCGGGCATCTGCCCGCCAGCAAGTCTAGCAACAAAGTATCGGCGATAGTCCGGCATGTTCCGATTGAGCCACGACGCCAGCCCTCACGCAAGTTCAAAGTGGCGGGCAAATGCATGCCCTACGCTCAAAGCGTGCAACTGCGGATATGCCTTGTCGCGCATCAAGCGCCTCCTCATCAAAACGTCGAAAATTGACAAAGGCCTTCATTTATCTACGGTGCCTGAGGGACGTGGTGCAGCAATTGTCTTCTCAAAAAAGCGTGACGGCGCTGTGCGGAAAACAATTAAAGAGAGAAGGTTTAATGCGCAAGTTTATTCATGGAATACTCTCGGCGGTGTTAGTCGTCAGTATGGGGATAGTATTGCCGGCCGCCTCGGCGAGCCCGTTCGAGGATCTTGCCGACGAAGCGAAGGAAAAGAAGAAGGCGGCGGAAAAGGCTGCGGCAAAAGCGGCAAAGGCCAAAAAGGAAGCGCAGCGCAAACTCGATATCGCGGCGAAAGCCGAAGCCGCACGTGACCGGCTGGAGCAGGAAGCCGCGGAGGCGGCGCGCAGGGCGAGCGAAGCCGCGCAAAGCGTGGGCGCGGCGGCAGGGGACGCTGTGGATAGCGCCGGTGACGCGGCCAGGCCGAAAGCCGCTTTTGCCTCCGCTAGAGTGGTTGACGCGTTCGAGCGGGCGCAGGCTGACGTTGAATCGCTGGCTGACGAGAGCGCCGACAGCACCGCCGCCGGTTTGGCGGATTTGTCCGCCAGATTAAGCGATGCCGAATTGAAAAAAATCATGTCCGCGCTGTCCGATGCTGTCGGCGACGCGCTCGGCTCCGTGCAGAATTTTTTCGCCGGCGGGGATGAGGCCGCGAAGGCGTTTCTCGATGCCAATCGGCGCGAGATCGACGCCGCCAGCGTGCTGTCTGCAAAACTGGGCGACAATAGCGATGCGACAGTTCGGGGGATTCGGGCGTCAATCCGCGCGCGTGACGGCGCGTCGGCGATGGCGGGTCTCAATAAATTGCCTGAATACCGCAACTATGTGTCCGTCGTCAGCGCCAAATCGGTGGGCGCACCGGGCGGCGGCGGCGACAGCCGCGACAGGGATTATACATCGGCCTATTCCGATGAGGCGCTGGGCTGCGCCAGAAACTACGACAATGACGCATTCCAGACGCTAACGATTGCCTTGCCGAGCGTCGACGGCGCAGTGATTGTCGGTCTGGGCGCGGATGTCATCGGCCTCGCGATCGATATGCGAGATCATCCTTGTACGAATGGTGACGTTTATTACTTCTTCTCACCGAGTTACGCTTACGGGGTCTCGCTTGGCGCCAGCGGCGGTGTCGGAATCGGCAGCTGGCGGGGTCCAAACTGGTGTCAGTCAGGCGATAGCGCGGCGAAAATACTGGCGTTCGGTGCAGGCGCCGATATTGCGGTCGGCGTTTGGTTCGCATCGCCTGAAGCGCGAAACAGATATGGTGAAGAACGAGACGGCAGTTTTCACGCCAGCGCGCCGCAAAATTTGTGGCTTCGCGAGACAGGCTTGAGCGTCGCCGCGTCAGGCGGTGTCGGCGCTGAGCTGTTCGAGCACACGAACGCCCATACGTTCCAGTTTCCGGGCAAGACGTTGAAAAATATCTGTAAAGAAATCAATAATGTGCGTGCCGAGCAGCGCACATGCGAAAACGGCGATAACCGCCCTGTCTGCAAATACGATGAGGGATGATGGTGTCGTCAATCGACGATACGCATGATCGCGATCTTTTTTTTTAGCGTGATGTGCGTCGCAGCTCGTAGGGCGTGCGCCGCCTTAAACCTCAACTCTTGTGCGGCGGTATCGCGTGGCGTGTGATGAGCCGGCAAGGCGCCGGTCGAGGCGGTAAAGGCTGGCGACATCGCATTGCGGGCGGGCGCGACCGGCGAATGACGCGGCGTCTTCATCGCTGCGCGCCGGAAAGCGGTGGGTGTAGCCGCCGACAAATCCTTTCGCGATTCCTTTGGCGTCGAGTGCTGCGGCGTCGGTTCCATCGGTACAATGGGCGTACATGACTTCGTATTTCGTGGCGAGGCCGATCAGCCCTTGCGCTTCCAGTACCGGGTCGCGGCGCAGTTCGGCCGGCTTTAGCAAAAATGCGGCGCCCGCAAGCGCGAGGATCGCCGGAATAGCGGCGTAGCTCTTAATCTCAATCTGATGGGCCATGACGGCGCCCCCTCGGCAATCATTTGCGGCGACGCTAATGCGGAAGAATTGGGGCAGGCTTAAGCGGATGGATGGGATTGAATCGAATGCCGTTTGGCGGCGAAAATCCGCACACGTATCAGGCGAAATGGCCTCTCGAAAATACATCATATTTGATGAAAATCTTCATGAATCCCGCATTTGGTGGATAGTTATCCCCCACTTTTCGCGAGGGGGTATAGTTCCATTTGTTCGTCCTCCCGTGCGCTGTGCGCCGCGCAAGCGGTGCGCCGCAGACACGGGATCGGCCGGCAACGAAATCGATCCCGGAACAGCGACGCGTCGTTTCACGCCGCATTGCATCCGGGATGACGGAGAAGTCAGGAGTGCAATGCATGCTGCGCGAGCAACCTATTCACGCCACCGGTGCGGCGCGCGCGATAATCTTTGCCGCGTCCACATTGGCGGGAATTGCGCCGAAGGCGAGGGATTTGTGCGCCGCGTTGAGGCGGGCGTTACAAAACCCGTCAAAGACAAAATCCGGCGCGGTGTTATGGAGCGCCGCGGCTTGAAGGGCGAGGGCCATATCCTCGGCGAAGGCCCGCGCGGTTCCCTCATTCAGGGCGCCGGGCGTGAACCATTCGTCAAGCGCGGTGATATGCGCGTCGAGATGCGCGTTGGCGCCGCGCGCGCCCATAATTTCAGCGCGCACCGCCTCAAGGCTCGCCGGTTCGCGGCCGATGGCGCGCAAAATATCGAGGGCGATGACATTGCCGGAGCCTTCCCAGATGGCGTTCAACGGCGAGGTGCGGAAGAGGCGTGGCATCGGGCTTTCCTCAACGAACCCCGCGCCGCCGTGACATTCAAGCGCTTCGTAGACGACGCCCGGCTGGCGCTTGCAGTTCCAGTATTTGGCGATGGGCGTCGCCAGCCGCATGAACGCCGCCTCGGTTTCATCGTTCGCCGCTGCGTCGAACGCACGGGCGATGCGAAAGGCGAGGGCGGTTGCGGCCTCGCACTCAAGCGCCAGGTCGGCGAGCACATTCGCCATGGCGGGTTGATCGATGAGTTTTTTCTGAAACGCTGTGCGATGCGCCGCGTGCCACAAGGCCTGGGCCGTTGCCGCGCGCATGCCGCCGGCGGAGCCGACAAGGCAATCAAGGCGCGTATGCTGCACCATGTCGATGATGGTGCGGACGCCGCGGCCTTCCTCGCCAACGCGGCGGGCGTAGGCGCCATGGTACTCGATTTCCGACGACGCGTTGGAGCGATCGCCCATCTTGTCTTTCAGCCGCATGATGTGAAACGCGTTGCGCGATCCATCGGGGCGCCAGCGCGGCACAAGGAAACAGGAGACACCCGCTTCCGTCTGCGCCAGCGTCAAAAACGCGTCGCACATGGGCGCGGAACAAAACCACTTGTGACCGGTCAGTTCGTATTCGTCGTCGACCACGTGCACGGCGGTGGTCGTGTTGGCGCGAATATCAGACCCGCCCTGTTTTTCCGTCATGGCCATGCCCATGGTTGCCGCGCGTTTGTCCGCTGCCGGAATAAACCGTTGATCGTAAGCCGCCGTGGTGATCCGGGGTTCCCATTCCTTCGCCACGTCGGGCGAATGGCGCAACGCCGGAACGGCGGCGTAACTCATGGACATGGGGCAACAGACGCCGCCATCGGCCTGACCCATGAGATACAGCAATGCGGCATGCATCACATGTCCGGCTTCGCGGGCGTTCCACGCACCGGCGGCGACCCCGGCGGACAGCCCAAGGTCCATCAACTGATGGTAGGCCGGGTGAAACTCCACCTCGTCAAGACGATGGCCGTAGCGGTCAAAGCTTTTCAGTTGCGGCGGGTTTTTGTTGGCCTGGCGCGACCATTCGGCGACGTCGGCGGAACCAACGCGCGCGCCGAACGCCGAAAGGTGTTTTTCGTGCACGCTGCCGCCGTTTTTTGCGACAGCGTTCTTCAGCGCGGCGTCCTTGTCAAAGATGTTCACATCCTCAAAGGGTGGCGGCTGGTTGGTGACATCATGGGTCGCCAAATCGGCGCGGGGGTGAAAATGGGTCATGGGGCGCAGTCTACCCGATGTGCGGGACGGCGAAAACGAGGAAGCGCAGGCGAGGGTACTTACTTTTGGCGCGCGGCGATATTGCGCGCCCGCGCCTTCACGGATGCCGCCGGGTCTTTCGCTGCTTTTTTAAGGGCGGCACCGGCGACGGCGCGGAACGCGTCATGTTGAGCGGCCAGATGGCAGAGCGCATCCAGCGACCAGGCGCGCAAAAAGGGCCGCTTGTGATCCAGCAGAGAACGGGCGAAGGCGGCGAACGTCCTGGCGTCCGCCTCGCTGAAGGTGAGATATTGTGCGGACTGGCAAAGGTGCAGTTTCGCGGCCCAGCCAGCGCACTCAGCGCCGGAGGCGACAAGGTTCGTTATTTGCGCCGCTGTCAACGCGCCGCCATTTTCCAAATGGTCTTTGATCAGCCATGTCGCACCGCCGGCGACGTTTTCGTCCCTGCTGCCGCAGAGCGCGACCAACGCGCTCATATAGCCACTGCGATGGCTGTGCGCCGCCGCCGCTTCGGACAGCAGTGTTGTGGCGCGTCCGTCAAATTCCGCCAGCGCAATTTCAAGATCGGATTTGACAGACATGACTCAGGCAACCCCGTTGAGCGGCACACGGATAAGGCGCGAAAGTTCTTCAATCGCGGGCGTCACATCGCCAAACGGAACTTTGATCGTCGTCATGCCCATGGCTTTGGCGGGTTTCAAATTGACGCCGAGATCATCGAGGAAGATGCACGCCGGCGCCGCGACGCCAAGCGCCTCGCACATCATTTCATAAATGCGCGGCTCCGGCTTTCTGACGCCTGCTTTGGACGATTCAATGATGTGATCGAAATTGGCGTGAATGCGTTCGACGATTTCTGCATTTTCGTCCGGCGCAAGCATGCCTTTGGAGTCTACTTTCGGCAGGTTGTTGGTGATGCAGCCGGTTTTGTAACCGGCCTGTTTCACGCGTTCGAGCGCCTCGATCATGTTGTGGTTGAAGGTCAGCGACAGCAGCGAGACGAGCGTTCGCCCGCCGATTTCAAACCCGGCGGCGCGCGTTTCCTCGGCGAAAGCGCGGTCGAAGGCGTCTATGTCGATTTCCGCCCGTTCGAATTTCGCCCAGGCGTTGTCATTGATGTTTGTTTTGATGACTTCGCCGATGAAACGTTCAGGCAAATTATGTTCGCGTTCGAACACGGCGAAGTTCTGCACCGGCGACGTTGTAAAGACACCGCCAAAGTCAAAAACCACAGCCTGATATTGCATGATAGATTACGAACTCGCTTTAACGGGGCGCGCATAGGCAAAGGGCAACGCTTCGTTAGTAAAGGCTTCGCCCATGGGCGCGTAATTCTCCGGGTGATCAAAAACACCAATCAGAATGTGCATCTCGCCCGGCCATTTTTCTCCGGCATAGGTCAGTGGCGTGCCGCAAGCGCCGCAAAAGCCGCGCTTTACGCCGGGAGAGCTGGCATAGAAATTCGGCGGGTTGCCGCCCCAATCGATTTGACGTTCAGCAAACCCGACCCAGGTGGAATAAACCGCACCCGTCGCGCGCCGGCAGGCGGCGCAATGACAATTGCCGACAAATTTCGGTGCGCCGGACGCCTCGAACCGTACGGCGCCGCATTGACAGCCGCCTTTATGGGTGGTCGTATCCGCCATCACTCTAGTCCCATGTCTTTCATGTACTGGCCGTTCTTTTCCATGGCCCGTTTAAATGCCGGACGCGACGTCAGCCGTTCTGTATATGATTTGAAGGGCTCTGCTTTTTCGATGGCGCCGAACATCATGGCGAAATTCAAGGTAGAACCGAAAACAACGTCGGCGGCGGTGAATTTTTCACCGAGGAGAAATGGGCCGTCTCCAATGGCGTATTTAATTGCGTTCAATACGTCTGCTTCGGAGCCATATCCAACGGAGGCCGCATTCTCTCGTTTCACGCCGGCAAATTTATCCAGCATCATCGGTTCGATGCAGCTTGGCGCGAAGAACATCCAGCGAAAATACACGCCGCGTTTTGGATCGTTTGACGCGGGGGCAAGGCCTGCTTGAGGATAGGCGTCAGCAAGATAGGCGCAGATGGCGGCGGCTTCGGTAACGGCGGCGCCTTCGTGCACCAGCGCCGGGATTTTGCCCATGGGATTGATCTTCAAAAAATCCGGTGATTTCTGTTCACCTGCTTTCATGTTGACGAGTTTGATCTCGCACACATCACCCAGTTCTTCGTTCATCCACATAGTCGTGCCGCCGCGTGTCTGCGGCATGTGATAGAGGATGGGTTTGGCCATGATGGGGTCCTTTTGTTGGGTGCAGCGAGACTAACGCGGACGGCGCGCCTCATACAAAGAAATAGCAGCGGCGTTCGATACGTTGAGGCTTTCAACTCCGGGGGCGATGGGAATGCGAAAAAGACCGTCGCAGGTTTCACTGACCAGCTTGCGCAGTCCTGCGCCTTCTGCGCCCATAACGAGCGCCAGCGGCTGCGCGGGCAAGGCCGCGATGTCATCCGCCGCCTCACCGGCGAGACCGGCGCAGAAATACCCAAGTCCCTGCAATCCCTCGATGGCGCGAGAGATGTTGACCACAGCAACACACGGAATGATTTCGATCGCCCCAGCGGCGGCCTTCGCCAGCGCGCCGGACAGCGGCGGCGTTCTGCGGTCCTGCACGATGACGGCGCGTGCGCCAAACGCGGCGGCGGAGCGGAACAGGGCGCCGATATTTTGGGGGTCGGTAATTTGATCGAGGATCAGCACAGGCCGGCCTGCCTCCGCCGGTGCGCAGGCGTCTTTCAATCGTGCGCGGGGAAGGTCATCCACTTGCGCCGCAAGTCCCTGGTGCACGGCGCCGGCATGCAAAAGCCGATCAATGGCCTCGGGGCGAGTGTCCTCCAGCCGGGAAAGAGCCGTGGCGGATGCGCCCGACTTTTCCAGCCAGTCGGCGGCGTTCTTCGTGGCGGCGACCCGGCGAATCTTGCGCGCCGGATTGGCCAGCGCCACCGCGACCGCATGCCGGCCATAAAGCCAGACCGGCTGGTGGGGGGCAGTCTTGGCGTCCCGGCGCGGCTTGGCGCCATGCTTTTTGACTGGTTTCGAAGCGTTCATCGCTATGGCCTAGCGGGTTCTTTTCATTCAGGAAACAACAAATCAGCCCTGAGCCGCCGCCCGCCTGTTGCGAACCCCGCCCGGCGCGGTTATAGACGCCGTTCTCCCGGCGGGGAGGCAGGCGATTTCGCCCTGCGCGCCGCGCCGTTACCTGCTCGATCTGGCCGGTCCGGCCGCATCCGGCGGGGCCTCGTGGAGGGGTGGGAGAGTGGTTAAATCCACCAGACTGTAAATCTGGCCGCTTAGCGTACGTTGGTTCGAATCCAACCCCCTCCACCATCTTTAAACGATTGAAAATACTAGGAAAAATGACCACCCTTGTGTGGAAGGTCTGTTGACGCTTAACTGAAGACCCGATTTTGGTTCATTTTTTGGTTCATTTTGCAAGCGCTCGAGTATGCCGAAGCATTCATTCACAGATCGATGGCTGAAAACAGTTGGTCCTTTTGACTCTACAAAAGAGTTTGCCGACAGCGCATGTCCCAATCTTCGGGTTCGAATTGGAAAGAACAAGAAGTCGTTTAGCGTCATGATCGGGTCGGCTAGCTCCCGCCGAAGAATTCCCATTGGTCAGTATCCAAAGACTTCAATTCAAGATGCGAGAAAGAAAGCGACGACCTTTTTATCGGACCCCCGTGCGGCTGGCGGCGGACGCCCGCGGGCGGGGGGAGCACAGCAAAAGGGGACTGTGAAACAGCTATTTGAGTTCGTTATTGAAGCAATGGAAGGAGAGGGGAAAACAGCGTCCATTCCAGATTACAAGATTTATCTGTTGGATAGCGCTGATGCGGCAGCCTCAGATTTTGGACCATCCACTCTTGCGCGGAATGTTACACCGGCAATGGCGACTGATTGGCTTTCAAAATTCCACGACCGAGGGAGGTCGACGCGCTTGCCACGGGCAATTTTGTCGGCTGCGTTTAATCGTGGATTAAAAGCAGACAATGACCCGACGTCTCAGAAGGACCAAAAGATCCTTTTTTCTCTCGATGCTAACCCGGTCGCATTTGTCGGCGGTCCGACACAATCAAACACGCGCAATCGTTCATTGTCGTTTGAAGAGATGTCACAGTTTTGGGGCGATCTCCAAACCGATTATTTTAGCGAGGGATTAGCGATAGCATTTCAAATGATTATTGCCATGGGCGGTGTTCGTGTCACTGAAATAGTACGGTCAGAAAAGCTCTGGTGGCTAGATGACGGTGGTTGGCGTGTATTGAACTCCCCTAAACTTGCATTGCCAAAGACAAAAAATGGACTCCCACACGATTTGCCCGTGACGAAACACGGATATCAGTTATTGGTGAAGGCGTGGGGGCTCACAGATGAAATAGCCATTCATTTGTTTCCGAGTCCTTACAAGCTTGGTGTGCCGCGTTCATTGGATAATCTTTCTAAAACGCTACGTGAATATTGCGCTGATCATGGATTCAAACCATTTACACCCCGCGACATTCGCCGAAGTTTGAAAAACCTACTTTTGGACAGGGATATTCCGCAAGCTGAGGTAGATATCTGGCATAACCACGGTCGCAACGCAGATGTAGCACGTCGCAACTATGATCGCGCTCAATACGAACATGCGAAAGGAAGAGTGTGTGAGGCAATTGATCAATTGATTGATGAACTCTGACAGATCACACGTAGGTGGGGTTTGGCGATTAATCCTGTATCAGAAACCTGCTGATTAACAGTCAGCTCGGAGATGTTTACAGCCGTACACACCCGTCTCTAATTCACGAAATTTATAGAAACTGTGTCCATGCTTGTCCAACGAATTCCACACGAAGCTTCGTGCTTTGTTACCCATTTGCTACCCTGTCCGTCACCAAATAACTTGAGACCATTGAGTGCGTTCAGTAACGGAGTCTCTGGCTCATCTCCTGTTTCAATTTAAGCGGCTGCCTTGCGGTGTTGCAAGCGCCGATGTTCGAATGTTTTTCGTTTGATCCTTTCTCTTTTCAGTAAAATTGTTTGCCCACGGCCAGTGAAGACGTCAGCAGGCGTGAGGTTTTTCAGGCTCTCATGATAGCGCTGATGATTGTAGTGACCGACAAAGGCATCGATCTGCGCCTCCAAATCGCCAGGCAGATAATAATTCTCTAGCAAGATGCGGTTCTTCAGCGTTTGATGCCAGCGCTCGATCTTGCCCTGGGTCTGTGGATGATAGGGCGCCCCGCGCACATGGCTCATCTTCTTGTCTTCCAGCCAGTCGGCGAGATCGCCGGCGATGTAGGACGAACCATTGTCCGATAGCAAACGCGGCTTGTGAACAACATTAGCGCGGTCGAGCCCAGATGCCGCCAATGCCATCTCCAGCGTGTCGGTGACGTCTTCAGCTTTCATCGTCGTGCAGAGTTTCCATGCGATGATGTAACGGGAGAAGTCATCGAGGATTGTCGATAGGTAAAACCAGCCCCAGCCGATCACCTTCAAATAAGTGAAGTCGGTCTGCCACATCTGGTTGGGCGCCGTGGTTTTATCCTTGAACTCGCTGGCGGCCTTCATCACCGTAAAGGCCGGGCTGGTGATGAGGTCATGGGCTTTCAGTAGACGATACACGCTCGCTTCCGAGATGAAGTACGACCGTTCATCGGTGAAGGTCCTGCTGCCGTTCGAACTCGACGGGCGACAGCATCCCGTTCCTGACATGCTTGCGCTTCGGATTGTAGAACATCTCGATGTAGTCGAACACATCCTGCCGGGCCTCGGCGCGGGTCTTGTAGGTCCGGCGCCGTATCCGTTCCCGCTTGAGCAGGTTGAAGAAGCTCTCGGCGACGGCGTTGTCGTGACAGTTCCCGCGCCGGCTCATCGAGTGCTCCAGATTGTGAGCCCTGAGGAATGACGCCCAGTCCATGCTGGTGAACTGGGAGCCCTGATCCGAGTGGATCAGCACCCTGTTCTTCGGCTTCCTGCGCCATACGGCCATGAGTAACGCCTGCAGGACCACGTCCGTCGTCTGACGGCTCTGCATCGACCAGCCGACGACGCGACGGGAATAGAGATCGATCACGACCGCCAGATAGGCGAAGCCCTCCTGCGTTCTGATATAGGTAATGTCAGTCACCCAGATCCGGTCCGGCGCATCCACATCGAACTGCCGGTCCAGCGTGTTGTCGACGACCACTGACGGCTTGCCGCCATAGCTGCCCGGCCGGCGCTTGTAGCCGATCTGGGCCTTGATGCCCGCCAGTTTGGCCAGCCGTGCAACGCGGTTTGGGCAGCACGTCTCGCCCTGATCCAGCAGATCGTCGTGCAGCTTGCGATAGCCGTACACCTTGCCGCTCTCCTTCCAGGCCTTCTTGATCAGGTTGGTCTGGCGAGCGTCTTCCTTCGCCCGGTTGCTC
This sequence comes from uncultured Alphaproteobacteria bacterium, assembly GCA_942492295.1. Classification (GTDB taxonomy): domain Bacteria; phylum Pseudomonadota; class Alphaproteobacteria; order Caulobacterales; family Parvularculaceae; genus Hyphococcus. The sequence goes on along the minus strand of CALODW010000008.1, from coordinate 428,999 downwards.
CGCGGGTTCTTCAGCCAGGCATAGAAGCCGCTCGGTTGGATGCGCAGGCAACGACACATCGCCCGCACCGAAAACAGCGGGCGATGCTCGGCGACGAACGCGTATCTCACTTTGCATCCTTGGCGAAATACGCGGTGGCTTTTTTTAGGATGTCGCGCTCCTCGGTCACCCGCGACAGTTCGCGCTTCAACCGCCGGATCTCGGCATCCTTGTCGTCGCCTGCCGGAAGGCTGCGAGAACTTCTTCTTCCAGGCATAGAGAGAGTGCTGACTCACGCCCAGCCGCTTCGAAACCTCCGCAACCGGATAGCCCCGCTCGGTGATCTGCGCCACCGCGTCCCGTTTGAAATCGTCGCTGAAATTGGCTTTGCCCATCATGGCCTCCTTGCCTCAAATTTAGGGAAGAAGGCGTCTACGAATCGCGAGCACCACCACAAACAAACACCCACCCGCTGCGTATCTCCCCCCACATTTTTTGCCCGAACCTACAAACGCCAAACGCGTTTATCGGCTTTATCATGAAATGGGCTTACAGCTTAGGAATAAAACGCCCAAACGGCGCGTGAAAGCGAAACTGCGCGACGACAGAAAAGAGGCAATCGCTGTCAATGAAACCTGGGCAATGGACTTTGTCCATGAGCAGCTTGTCACGGGCCGTAAGATACGTGTGCTCACTGTCGTGGATACATTCTCCCGATTCTCACCCGTTGTTGATCCACGATTCAGCTACAAAGGCGAAAATGTCGTTCAAACATTAGAGCGAGCCTGCAAAGTTTTTGGCTATCCAAAGTCTATTCGGGCAGATAATGGACCGGAGTTTGTATCCCGTGATCTCGATCTGGGGGCGTATCAAAATGACATGCGATCCCCCTCGACGCCCGGAAAGCCAACCGACAATGAGTTCATTGAGAGCTGTCATCGGGCAAGTTCAGGGCTAGTGCCTTCGGCCTTAGGCAGCAAACGCACCAAGTTTATAGTTGTTCGTAGGCGTCTTATGTCGGATTTTGTCCGGCATGGAAGAACCACTTGTCATACAGACATTAAAACAGAAGCGGGCGGAGATTAGCGGCGTCATTGCGGCCTACCAGGCCCGGATTGCTCAGGCGCGGCATGACCTGGCGCATGTAAATGCATCGATCCGGCTGTTCGAGGGCGGAGAAAGCAACCGTGCGCGCTACATCGTCAGTCATGGCTTCTTCAAGAAGGGCGAGATTGCCGATATCTGCGCCCGCCACCTCAAGGCCGATGGCGAACTCAACACACGGGAACTGGCTGAACGGGTAATGTGCGAGCGCAATCTGGATCCGAACGATACGGCGCTCCGGAACTCGGTTGTCTTTAAGGTTGTACAAGCCCTGCGGCATGCAGCGCGACGAAAGCTCGTGACCATGGTCGAGAAGCGTAAAGGAATCTGCGTTTGGGCCGCCGTTGAGGGACTTATCCCGCGCCCTGCCAATAGCCTTTCCACGCGCCGCTTACGGGAATAGCGAGCGCGTTCCCGATTAGCCGATCAACGAGCCCGCCGTTGCTGACCACGCGATGGTCTTCGAGCCAGGCTGCGTGCGCCGCGTAACCGCCCAGATGCTTGGCCGCCACGCGATGATGCTGACCCCGGATCATCCGGCGCAGCCGCGAAAAGTAGCTTTCGGCCATATTGGTGTGGACGCCATCGCGGCTATAAGCGTCCGAATGATTGATGCGCTGCGTGTCAAAAACTGGCGCCAAAAGATCCCAATGCGTGGCTTCATCGGCTGAAACGACGCTTCCTTGTTCGATACGGTTTTTAGCGAAGTCGACGCCGTCAGCTTCGCGCAGGAAGGCTCGCGTCAGCGTACGTCCGGCCCGCTCGCGCAGGACGATCACGACGCGCCGCTTGCCGGTGCGGTTCTTGAGACGTCGCCGGTCAACACGATCTTCTTTAGAATTGGCGGGACGTACATGGCCGCCGAAATAAGCGCCGTCAACTTCCACGGTGTTCGCGAGCTTTGTATTGGCGGTCTCCGCCGCCATGGCCTCGCGCAGCTTATGCATCAAGACGAAGGCGGTTTTGTATTGCACATTGAGATCGCGGGAGAGTTGAACGGCGGACATGCCTTTGGAACCGTTCACGAACAGGCAGATCGCGCCCAGAAGATCGACAAATGACAATTTACGTGAGGCGAAGATCGTTCCCGACGTCACACTGAACTGTCGGTAGCAGGCCGCACATTTGAAGCGACGGCGCGACGCCAGATCATAAACCTCAATGCAACCGCACTCCGGGCAGACCGGCGCGCCGTCTGTCGCCGGCCAGCGCAGTCGGCAAAACCGCCGATACGCCGCTGCTTCGCCCCGGCTGAAGATCGTCTTTAGCGACAGCGTGCGCGCCGCGGCGGAAAGCAGGAAATGCTGGGCCAATGAACTTCTCAAGCAAACAATGTTCTTGTTATGTTCCTTTCGATTTTGTAAAGCAAGTATTTTCTTGAAAACCCAAATAACGAATCATAATCAACCGCTTACGGATGATTTGGTGCGTTTGCTGCCTAAGGCCGAGTGCCTTAATGCTCATTGGTTCCTAAGCCTTGACGACGCCCGTTCAAAACTGGAAAGCTGGCGTAGAGACTACAACGAAGTACGTCCTCACAGTGCGATTGGATATGAAACCCCAATAACGCTGATTAACCTCGCGGCGAACAATCATCCGCCGTGAAACTGAAACCCGGAAATCCTCCAGCCGGGTGGCCCAATCAAGGGTAGCAGCTCAGTGATGGTTTCCGGGGATTTCCGTGCCGGACTTGAAGGTATGGCTGTCTTTAAAAATGCAACTATGCATTTTGTATGCGTAATAAATCAGGAGGTTGGTTTTCCGTTAGGGCTGCGCACGAAACCCGATTCGTTAGGATAGTGCAAATGCGAATCATGTGAAAAAAACGCACACGATTTGGCGAGCGCAATTCTGATAAGTGGGGCGTGCACGAATTATCTACGGTTAATACAGGGCGTGTGACGCAACCAATGCTATTTTGGCTGAGGCTGTGTAAGCAATTGACCGAATTCCTCGTAAATGGTACTGAATATATTGAGGGAATTAATGAAAAGTCGCACTCATGCCCAAGATTTTGAATGCATTTCGCAACCAGAAAACCGCCATTCGGCGCGTTATTGCGAAATGCCGTTCAAATCCAGAAGATATAGATGAGCTAGAGCCGCCGGTGCGCGTAGTTCCTGGTGGGAGCAACTTATTTCTGATGTGTTGGATATCCCTATTCATACGCATCAGGATGATGGCGCTGGTGCCGCTCTGGATGCGGCTCGGCTCGCGCAAATGGCCTGCGGCGCCAGTGAGAAGTAGGTTTGCCGTAAGCCGGAAATCTATGCGGAGTATCTTCCACAATCCCCACCGAAGGACATGTTGAGCGAAAGGCTGAACCCGGTTGCGCCGGCTTTATACGGCGCTGAAATTAGAGTTCAGTGGCCAAAGCAGCGAAGCGGTTTGGTAGCCTTATGAAAGCTCTTACTGTGGGAAGTGCAATGATCGATACGATTGCCATCATCGCTTCAGAGCATATCGAACGCATGTCAATGAACAATGCGGATAGGTCGTTTCTTCTCTTGGAAGATGGACGCAAGACCGAAGCAACGGCGGTCTCTTCGCATCTTGGCGGCGGCGCCGCCAATACTGCTGTTGCGCTTGCACGGCTTGGATTTGATACGGAAATTATGGCGCGGATCGGAATTGACCAAAGAGGCGGGCAAGTCATTGCTGCGCTTGAAGAGGCGGGCGTAGGGACGGGGCGCATTGTAGAGGATGACATGCATCCAACCGGTGCATCGGCTATGGTTGCTTCCCATGACCGCAACGCTAGCACCTTTACTTTTCGCGGGGCCAACACCCAATTGCACCAAGACGATCTCACTGCTGATATGTTCAAGGTCGACCTTTTACATATTTGCGCTCTGTCTAATGCATCAGCTGAAATCTTTCCCGATCTCATTTTCCGAGGACGTGCAGCTGGCGCCAGCATCTCCGCCAATATTGGCATTCGTCAATTAGCATCGCGTGGGCGCGAGATACTTGACTTATTGCCGGAGATCGATGTCTTCTTTTTCAATCGCGCAGAGGCGGAAGCCTTTATGCCGGTTTTTGCCCCTCAGTTTTTGAAAGAAAAGCCAATTGCGGACAAGCGGGCCGGTGAGCTTGTTCTGACCAATGGCGGGTTTGATACGACCCTGACGGCGTTATTCAGGGCCATGCGGGATGTGACGGATAGCGTTATCGTGATGACAGACGGTCATTGCGGCGCTTATGTTTTTGAAAAATCTGTTGTTAGATATTTTCCGGCTGTGCCTGCCGAAGTGGCGGGAACCGCTGGGGCAGGCGATGCCTTTGCGTCGACCTTTTCCGCTTATCTGACGGAAGGCCAGCCTATTGAGGCAGCGGCTTATGCGGCAGCGTTGAATGCAGCGTCGGTTATTTCGCATGTGGATACGCAAACCGGCCTATTGGACGTCGCGGGCTTGAAAACCCATACGCCGGCGAAAGATTGGCTGGCACGAACATCTGAGTGGGAAACTTGAATGGTTGGTGTCTACTTTTCTCGCGAATTCATTTTGAGGCGCGGGCGTCGCGGACGGACGGATTGCAACATCGTTATGAGACGCGCATCGAAATAAGGGTTGTGAGGTCTGACATCAGCGTCGATAGATTCTGCGGTTCATCTGATGTGGAGGGAGGAAAAATGACAACTTATTCTAACAGGCCAATACTTTTGTAAGCGACTGAGATCGAATGAAATCGTGTACCAATGCCAAAACGTGGACCTATTGTGTGCCAAACGAAACTGCGATAGGTATAACGCATTGAAAATATTGGAAAACACTCTTGTTGCGAGCCTCGTCACTCGCACCATTATTACAACAAAAAAATACTAACAGAGACGGCTGGGTCGCGAGTTTCGCGATTGCTCGCGGGGGAGCCTAGAGGGTAGAAAAAAAGCGGGAAACAGCATCCCACTAAATGAATTCAATAGAATTTTCGTCGCACATCGAACAGTGTTTGGATTGCAACTGCTCCCAGCATTGTGCACATAATTATCACCTACTGGGCGTTTGTTCAGGTCGTTGGCAAGTTGTTGAGCAAAGTAGATTGATTGGTCCGCAGTTTACAAACAGTTCGGGTGGAGGGGTAAGTGTTACGGCTTCACTTCTAAGACCGTGTGACGTCAAACATCAAAATTAAAAGACAGAATTTCGCCGAAGACGATCGAAGCTGATTTTCTTTACTCAACAGATTCAAGAGGCGGCATAGGGTTTTAGCCGGGCGAACAGGGTCCCTCGCTTGCCTTAGATGCCTCTCGAAATATGTATTGATGCGCGGCACATGGCCTGTTGGGCTTCTGGCGCTTCAGGGACGATCACTTGAAACGAATGGAACATGCCTTCAGCGATATCGAGTGTTGATTGTGCGCCGACGGCGCACAGTTTTCTGTATAGGCGCAAGCTATCAGACAACAATATTTCGCGGGAGCCGCACTGAATTAAAGTGGGGGGATATTCCGCATCATATTCAGCAAATACAGGTGACGCCGCTGGGTCATCAATTGCGTTATTTGCGTAAAGTTGCGCGTTGAGATTCAATTCCGGTTCATATCGAAGGATCGGATCAAACGTTGCCATGGTCTCTCGACTTTCGCCATTGGGTCCTAGGTCAGTCCACGGCGAGATCAACATAAGGCAATTGGGGGTGACGCTGCGACCGTGAAGGCGATTGACGACACTCAAGGCCAGGCCCCCACCTGCAGACTCGCCAATCAGGCCGGCAATTCTGCGCTCCTTCAAAAGTGCGGAGACAGTCGCAGTCGCTAAGGGTATTGTTTCAGCATAAGTAGAGTGCGGCGCGAGTGGGTAATCGATCGATATCAACGGTCTTGCCAAGGCGGCGGCAAGCGGAATGGAAGCGGCGAGGCTTGATTGCGCACTAAAGCCTGTATAGCCGCCGCCATGAATATAGACTGCGGGCTCGTTGTCCTGCGGAACCCCTTCCGGACGGATTAACAGAGATTTCAACGGTCCCGTTTCGATTTCGCTAATTGTTGCGCGATGCTTTAAGATTGCATCGTCACAGAGGGGCTGCATGCGTTGTTCGATCATGTTTTGAAAATCGGTCCACGCGGCAACGTCGCCGTCGCGTGGCGCAGATGGCCTGCCTTCAAAGGGCGGCAAGCCTTTCAGGAATACACGCGCCTCCGGAGAGAGCGAAGCGAGATAAGTTTGGCTCAATTTCAATGAGGGATCTCTTTTGGCGAGGAGATGCTTTTTAGTGCGCCATAGGCAGACTTGTACCGCTCAAAAAATGCCTGATACGCCTCAAATGCAATCAGGTCGGGTTCTACGGTGCCTTTGCAGCGGACCATTTTTTCTGAGGCTTCATCCAAGTTTGAAAAATAACCAGCCCCGATTGCGGCGAACATCGCGCTGCCAAGCGCTGGTGCGCATGCTGCGTCGGCAACCTCTATCGGCCGCCCGATAATGTTTGCGTGTATGTTCGACCAGACGGGCGACCGCGTGACGCCGCCACAGGCGACAATATTTTCAATAGGTACGCCGTTTTCTGACATCGTTTCAAGAATAAGGCGTGTGCCAAATGCGACGCTTTCCATCAGCGCTCGAAAGAGGTGACCGCGCGTATGGGTCAATGATAAGCCGGTCAGTGCGCCGCGTGAAGAGGCGTCCGTGTGTGGGGTTCTATTGCCTTGAAAGTGATCCTGCGCAATAACGCCATCGCAGCCTATTGGCACAGCCCAGGCTTCCTCATCCAGTTGGCGGTATGTCGCATCTGGTGCTAAGGTGCGGCGAAACCAGTTGATAACCGATCCGCTAGAGGTCTGGCCGCCCTCGACGACACTGGCACCAGGACGCAGAACATCGCGGTAGGCACCCCACATTCCGTATGCAGATAAACTAGACTGTGATACGCCCAGATGCAGATGTGATGACCCAGTCACCAGCGCCAGATCGCCAGGACGCACGACGCCCATGCCGGCCATGGCGATGAACGCGTCAGCGCCACCCTGAACGATCGGCAAACCAGCGTTGAACGCCAAAGCCTGTGCGGCCTCTGGGCTCAAAGCGCCGACGACCGCGCCGGGTGTAAGCACCGTTTGTGGCCATTTTTCTGCAAGCTCGGAAGCATCGAGTTTTTTTAGTAACGCCGTCGGCGGGCCTTCACCGCCGTGGCGGAAATGCCAGCGCACGCCGGTATTGTTGGTACTTGCCGTCATTAAACCAGTCAGACGGTAATTCATGTAGTCCTGATATTCGCAAATCGTCTCGGCCTGTTCATAAATCGCCGGCTGGTTGCGTTTCACCCATAGGCTTTTGGGGATCATCCACTCGGCTGATACCGGGCCGTGGCCACCATTGTTGACCATTAGCGCCTTGTCGGCTGTAGCAAACACGTCGTCAGCTTCCTGTTCAGCGCGCACATCCATCCAGAGCAATGCTGGCCGGAGCGGTTTTTTCTCCCGATCGAGAAAACAAACGGTGCAACAGGTCGTATCGAGGGCGATGGCGGTGATGTCTTCGGCTTTGGCCCCGGCCTTTTTCATCGCTTCGGGTGCTGCCGTACACAAGGCGCGCCACCAGTCTTCCGGGTCCTGTTCGGCCCGTCCCGGTGCGGGGAAGTTTGTGGGGTATGACGCACTCGCCGCCGCGATTTCCTGACCTGAAAGGTCATAGACACTGACGCGCAGGCTTTCTGTGCCGCCATCGACGCCGATCAGTAGCGGGCGCGTCATACCGATGCCCTGTTATCGTCGACATAGCGAACGCGAAAGCCCAAGGCTTTTGATAACGCGGCCATTTCATGAAAGATGTCGCCATAGGCGACCGCGACGTGATTGCTCATATAGTGCGCCATCAGGGTCTCTCGGGACATTCGAAGGTCGGCGGCCATGAAAGGCCATTGCGGGGTCGTGCTGTTCCACCAACTGTCGCGCAGCGCCGGGTCGAGCCGCACGATATCGCCACGACCAATGTCCATCCACAACTCTCCGCCGGATAAATGCGCGCGCGCCCAGGTTATCTCGCCTGGCAGACTTTCACCGGCGAATGTGCCGCCCGGTATGGGAAAATAGGCCGAAGGCTGACGATAGGAGTGTACGCCTGTCAGTGAGTCCGGATCATGGTTGAAGGCATATGCGCCGCTGGAACCGGAATTGAGGAGTAACCAGATGAAGCGGCCATCTACCTCATCGCCCCAGCGAATATCATGGAAGAATACGGCTTGATGAAGACCCTTCGCCTTTAGCAGTCGCTTCATCATCTCCATCGGAACGAGGTTGCCCTGATCGGCTTCGGTTGCGTCGGCGATCGTATCACCGTTCGTTTCCGGCCGGCAGGTGGAGTTGAGCAGCCCCTCGGCGAAGTCAGAGGGCGCGCGGGAATTAATAAGGCCAAGTTGATACTGCCACCCAACGCAATCCGCTTCAAACTCACTGACCAGATCGATAACCGCGAGATAGTCGCGTAATTGCTCGCGCGTTGCGTCAGCTTGGAAATCTTCGGCTTCCGCTTCTCCATAGTGAAAGACAACGCCCTTATCATTCACAAAGGCGAAGGCGTCATCGATGCGTTTGTTGGAAATGTTTTTGCCGCGTTCTATAATCCAGGCCTGATCGACTTTGTGCTCAGAAAAGCCAATCTTATTCAAAAGGCGTGGGCCGAAATATCCATTTGTCATGCCCATGGACGTGTCACCAAGCATCAACGCAAGCGGGCGTCGCGCGCGTACAGAGGCGAGTGTGATGTCCGCTGTCGCCTGTGCGGCTGCCGGTGTCGGCGGGGCGTCCGAAATTGCATCCTGGCAATAGCGTATGGCACCCTTCGAGACCCATTCGTCCAGACGGGCCATATACGCTTCATCCTCGCGCCAATCCGAGGCATCGGTCCAAATGCGGCTGGCCTTGCGATCAACCATTTCAAGGCATGCGCCGGTGTTCAACAATCCTACAAGGCCGGGCCATGTGCCGGAAAAATTGCTGGCGAGGAGCAGCGGGTTGTCCTTCCCGGCGACGCCATCAACCGTATGCGGACCATAAACCCAGTGTGCGTAAACACCGATCATGGGTTCATCAATATGGCCTAGCTGGGTTATAGCTTCATTTGGTTTCGTCAGCATGCCATCAACGCGCTTGTGCCGGCGGCCGAGCTTGTCCAGGCTTCGCTCCAGTTGCTGCGTTGCTGCTTCTACCTGCTCTTTGGCGAGTGTGTTTGGCGTCGGGCGATAATCACCCGGCCAGAAGATGTGTATTGTTTCAGCCATGGGTTCCCTCAGTTATCATCGTTTTTATTCGCTTTTGGGCCGTTCTATACTCGCTAGCCGAAGGTCAATCGACGGGCATGGGGGCAGAGGCGCGGACGGCGTCGCTTCGTACCAGAAAGCCGCCGCCGACCAATCATCCGAGCGCTCGAAGAGTTCAGCCTTGTAGTCGTCGATGGTGTTCGCGGTGCCGGTCGGGCGATGTCCGATCTGTTGAATTGTCACCCGTATGGATCTCTCGCAAATAATCGGGTCCGCGAGGTGCCAACGATAGGCGGAGACGACCCCGGTGTCGGCGTCGCTTTCATTTTCCTTGTAGACACAGCCATGATAAAGGAATGCGTCACGCTGGACCCCCCACGCCTGACCGATATAGTCTTCCGCGCCGGTGCCGGCGATGGTTGGGAATGGCCCATCATCGTCGATGAAGACTTTCATCTCGCCTTCGCCCCACCAGAGCGGGTCCTTCGGCCTGATGCCTAGCACGGTACCGAGATAGCGGATGCGCGCTTTTCGCTCGCTCATGATTTCAAAATCTTCACCGGGTGTGGTTGCGCATTCCCGGTGGAACGATGCATGCAGGCGGCCCACATCTTCCGGGTGCTGATCGCCGAGCGTGTAGTCGATTTGATAAAATAAAGGTAGGCGAGACCCCGATTGATTGACAAACTCGACCCGCGCTCGCTTGGTGAACGGCATCGGCACCCAGATATTCATAGCCTTTGTAGAGCCGACGGAATGAAACGCGCTCTCAAAAGCGTTTGCCTTGCCGTGCGCAAAGCCAAAAAATTCACAAAGGGGAACTTCGATACTTGGGTGGACTTGTTCGTCCCAGTATATGCGGATAAGCGAGCCGCGCAGGTAGTGGGGTTTATCGTGCGTCGTCAACCAGATATGGCGAATAGTGCCGTTGCCCTTGATGTCTGCCAGCTGCATTGTTTCGCCATCATGCACATGGCGCACCGCAGAGCCTTTTCGCCCTAGGCCAAGCGGGCTCGTGGCTTTGCCGCCGCCGCCCACCGCGCCATCGGGGTTTTCAAATGAGATGGAGCGGCTGACACGGCCCTTTGGCCAGCTAAATGGCGATGGATCAAAAATCATGACCTCTTTTCCTAAAAGCTATAGTGAAACTGAACTTCTGAATGATCGCCAAACTGAATTGGCGCGGCGTTTTGGGGGCGCATTTCGATAATGGATTGCGCCATTGGGTCGTCAGGCAACTCCGAGATTTCCACGAGCGTGAGATCAAGCGGGGTGTCATTGTCGATTTGTAGCTCGAACGGAAGCGGGCGCAGGCCGAAACCGTTGAAATATGCCTGCACCGTTTTTCCGGACGCGAAAGTTTCTGCGTCGATCAGAGTTGCGCCCTTGACTGAGAATTGAATCGCCGATGAGTTTTCGGCAAATGTGATGACCATCATTGGTCCGCCGCGACCGGCGATCAATTCGCCTTTTACATGACGAACGCCGTCTGTGGTTAGATCGGAAAGCACGCTAAGCGTTGGTGCGGCGAGCTTGTGATTTGTTGCCGGTTGTAGATACGCTTTCGCGTCACCCGCGTTGAACCGTTTGAAATGGGCTTGTTCATTGGGAAAGCCAGCCTTCTCCGCGTAAGTGCGATCTGCCGGACCGTAGGTGTAAAGGCGCCACTGCGCATGTGTGTCTCTATTGGCACCGGTCTCTTGTACGTAAGCGAGATTGACCGATCGCGGTCGTTCCGGCGTATATGACGGAACATTCAACGCAATGACGGCCGCAACAACTGTGACACTTGCGAGAACAGACGCCGCTGGCCAATAGTCGGCACCGCCGCGCTTTTCGTTCCGCCAGATTGCGGCGAGCGGTGCGCTCGCCAGCGTAAGCAGCGCAAGAATGGGCATTTTCAAACAACTCATCTGAAAATTCAGGACGACATCAAAGAAGATAAAGTGATAAACGGACATGTAGGCGGCGGCGATAAGGCCGACGAACGCAGCGATGACTGGTGGCTTTTGTCCATTGATGAATGTTTCTACGAGCCCGATCACCGCGAACATAAATGCCGGCACTAGCGCCAGATAGGCACCGCCCGGCAGCGCGATGGCGAGCACTAATGCGAACAGCGTAATAATCATCCAGTTGACGAACAACGATGCAGCGGCACCAGCGCGGGCGCACAGCGTCGCTCCCACAACCCACGCGATGAGCAAGCTTGCCGACACAATAGCGATGCGCCCCGGCCATGGATACGGGTGATCCAGGGGATGGATACCAGGCCAAACGCCTAAGGGAAATGACAGGAGCCAGCCACAGAGCACGAGTCCGGAGAAGACTGCGGTAGCACCAGCGATGGCGGGCAGGAGTGCGGGAGTTTGAAAGGCGCTAATTCTGACGCCGATCACAATCAGTAAGCAAATCATTATGGCCGATGCGGGCAGGTTAAGTGCGCTCGGCCAATGTAAAAGCGCTGCCCCGAACAGATCCACATAAGTACTGTTGCGCTCGGCCTCCAATGAGGACAGGCCAATGGATCCGGCTTGGCGTAATACCGTAAGCATATTGTCGCCGTGATGCGCCAAACTGCGCTTGCTCAGATTGGCGGTGCTGTCACGCGAAGAATGGTAGAGTGCAACACCGCGCGAAAACGCGAAATTGAGCCCGGCCGCACCCGCATTCTTATAGATCGTCAAGTCAGTATTATTCGGCATCTTGCGATAGACTTCGAACATCAGTGAGTTGGCGACGGGGCGGTGCGCGGCTTCGGTGAAAAGCTCAATCAGTTTCGCGTTGTTGTCGCTTGTTTCGAACATGACGCTTGGTCCGGCGACGCCGCGCGCCTCGAAATTAAGGGCCAGCTTGACGCGCGCCATTTCGGGATGCTGTTCGGCAAAGGCCATTGCACCACGCAGCCCGGTTTCTTCGCCATCAGCAAACAGAAAAATTACATCATTCGTGAATTCTTCGTTTGCGATAAGGCTGGCGGTTTCCAGCATGGCCGCCACGCCTGCGAGATCATCTCCGGCACCGGGAGACACCGGCGCGCTGTCGTAATGGGCGGTGACCAGAATTGCGTCATTGCCGATACCGACGCCCTTTTTCAGCGCGACAATATTCTCAATCGCGGTGCAGCCAGGGTGAAGCGATGTGCAATAGTCGGTTCGTTGTAGGCTTGGTTCGTAGCCATAGCCCCGAAGCGACTGCTCGATCCTGTCGCGCAGGCGTTTGTTTTGCGGTGATCCAGAAGGGTGGGGGAGGTTTTCCGGGTTAAGCGCTTGAAGTGTAGAATATGCGCGATCAACATCGAAATCTGTCGCGGGCGCACTGGGGCCGGAATCCAGGATGCGCATGCTGGCGAACATGATGATGAGAATCAAAACGTTGGTGAGAAGCCAGAACCACGCAGTTTTCATGTGACGCCCTTTTCGTCGGCTTTTTCACCGCAGATCAAGGCGATAAGACGAACAGCAGCGTGGAATAAGATTGTAAGCATCGAGAGGGGAATGATCGCTACGATCAGCTGGCTCGGCAGTTCCAGCGTTTCGGTGCTAAGGTCGCGGTGCAGCGCCATAAAATCCGGGGTGCATGCGAGGATAGCGATACAAAATATGCTGACCGCAGTAATCTCAATATATTGCGCCGTGCGGCGCATCCAGCCTTGCGGTAACGAGGCATTTTGAAACAGAACGGGATCCGCACGCCGACTAAAAGCAACAGTTGCACCAGCAAAACCGGACCAAATCATAGCGTGTCGGGCGAGTTCTTCTGTCCAGGCTGGCGGCTCGGCGAAAATATAGCGTGCTACAATCTGGATGAGGATACATGTGGCCATCAGTGCCAGCCCTGAGGACGACACAATCAGCGCTGCGCGTTCAAGCATTTTTGATGCGGCGGTCGCGATACGAAGCAGAGGCGTCATTGGGGCACCTCAATCGTTTCATTCACCCATCTTCGAAACTGCGCGCTCGCCTCGGGGGTTTCCCATCGGCCATTTGGTATGGCTTCGCTAACGTCGAGCCACTCGCGACGTTCAGCGTCGGTAAGCGTAATCCATTTTATTCCGGTTTCCTCCAGTCGCTCGCGGTCGCGTGATTGCGCATTCTTCGTCCACAACCTGTTTGCGGCGCGTCCGGCGGCGGACGCTTTTTCCACGACTTCCTTTTCGTCAGCGGAAAGCGATTGAAACCAGTGCTCTGAAATAATCACCATGCGACTGGCTGGGCCCATGCGTAAATCGGTAAAATAGTCGAGCACCGTTCCGTGGCCGAACATGGGTGCAATGTTGGGCGGGTTCAGATAGGCGTCAACCATGCCTGTCTGGAGCGCCTGCGCGACTTCTTCCCACGCCACCTGAACGCCGCGAACTCTCCACGTATTCAGCAGGTCAAGGTCTGCTGCGCTGAGTACGCGAAGACGCAGCTTGCGAAGATCTTCCAGCGTACGTACGGGGCGCCCTCGGGTAAACAGCCCGACCATCGAGCCAGTGTAAACAAAGTCAGCGAGGCGGAATCCACGCTGTTGGAAGTCGGTCGAAATCTGTTCAAGGTAAGGCGTTTGCGTTAGCAATCGGTCCATGTGGTCATAGGAATCGATTAAAAACGGGTGCGCGCCAGCTGCAGATAATGGCGACCAGCGGCTAATTTCGTCGCCGCCCGTAGCATTTATTTCAAGCAGGCCTAGTCGAACCTGCATAACGCGCTCTCGTTCGCCGCCAATAGAGCTGTTGGCAAAGACGTCAAGCCTAAACCCAGCTTCCCTCAATACGTTCATGAAGGCCTCGACCCAAACGTATACGCCGTTGCGCAGCGGATCTGCGGGGGTGGAAATCCCGACTTTGATAGCGCCGCGTGGGTCGGTGCAGCTAGAGACCATTGCGTTTGCGCCAAGACCAACAAGAAACGCACGTCTTATCATATGAACCCCAGGGCTCTTGGCAGCGCCAATGAGAGCTCAGGAAAAAGCGCAATCAACAAGAGGACAAAAGCTTCGGCGGCAACGAAAGGGAGTACGCGGCGACAAAGCCCCCAATAGCTTTCGCCGGTAATTGTCGAAACCATCATGATAGCGCCACCGAGCGGCGGCGTGATGAGGCCAATCGCAAGGTTAAGACAGATCAACACGCCAAGCGCCACTGGATGAGAGCCCTGCGCAACAGCGATCGGAACCAACAACGGTGCCACCACGGTTAACCCCAACAGGAAATCAAACCCCATGCCCAAGATTAAAAACGTCGCCATGATCAGGAGGACGAACAAGAATCCGGTTAATTCCATGGACTGAACAAACGCCGCAATTGCATCCGGGATTTGGTGCAGCACGATCAGATAGCTCAGCAAAGATGCCGCTGCGATGATCATAAAAATCGAACCGGTCAGGACGACTGTTCGTTCAATGCCGTCACATATTGACCGCCAGTTCAATTCCCGCGAGGCGAAGCCGATCACACCGGCGGCGACACAGGCGAGGGCGCCAGCTTCAATCGGCGTCGTGACGCCAAATACGATGCCGCCAAGAATAATAATCGGGAGAAGCAGCGCCGGCAGTGCCCGACGCAGGGTTGGACCAAGCGGGGGGGTGTCTTCCACGGCTCCCCCAGGGTGCCCCTCGCGCATGGCGATTATGGCGTTTGTGATAAATAGCGCCATTGCAAGCATCAATCCCGGTACAACCCCGGCGGCAAAGAGCGCGGCGACATCCGTCGACATTATCGCGCCGTAAAGGATCATAATTATAGAGGGTGGAATGATCGGACCGATAACGGATGACGCTGCCGTAATAGCGCCGGCATATTGCCGGTCATAGCCGCGCCGCTCCATCTGCGGAACAAAGGTGTTGGAAAGCGCCGCTACATCTGCGGCGGCCGAACCGCTGATGCCGGCGAAAAAAAGAGACGTCAAAATGTTGACGTGCCCCAAGCCACCCCGGAAGCGCCCAAGCAACAATAGCGAAAAGTCTATCAGTGCGCGCGTGACACCGGATCGGTTCATCAGTTCACCAGCGAGAATGAACAGTGGCATCGCCATTATTGCGAAAACGTCGACTTGCGAAAAAATGCGCTGAGGCGCAACGGCGAGAAAGCGTTCACTGCCGGTTACGAGAAAGGCGATAATAGCGCTTGCGCCGAGCGCATAGGAAAGTCCGACCCCAGCTACGGCAAATAAGACAATCAGGCATATGATGAACAGTGACTTCATCAACGCCTAGCTTGCGACGGCGCGAGGAGGGGTGGAGGACGCTTCAATCTCGTCAAGCGGCCATATCGGTCGGCTGATCCTCTTGTAGGGGCGGTTTCTGGCGTCGCTGTTTAGCGTGCCGGGGGCATCGCAATAGATGATTTTTGCTGTTTCTTTATGAAAGCTCGCGTAGAAATGATGCGACGATTTTAAGACCAGAATCTTCTTTGACCAGGGATCAAGACCTGCGGCTATCAATCCCCCAGGGCTAAATGGTTGCTGACGCACATCATTGAGAATGATATCGACACCATTGGTTGAAACTAGCGCTGTCCGGCCGAGCGCCGTCGGCGCGCCGTCAGCTATATGCGGCTGCATCGCGTCGGTTCGCAGGGCGGTGACTGTCACCTCAAGATCGATAGGTTGCCCCGAAAACCGGCCGACCTTGCCGCCGATTCTCAGCGGCAGCCGCGCGCCTTCGCCAGCGGCGAAAGCAAGATCGACAGCGGTGGGGTCCCAGACATATGCAACTGCGACGCTCTTGGCGCTGCGGTTGATAAGTTCGCGCAAAACAAACGTGGAATCCGATGCCGCGCCGCCTCCGGGATTGTCCGACATGTCAGCGATAACGGTGACGCCGTCTTTGACCTCAAGCGCTTCGGCAACGGCCTCCTCTACAGAGTAGAGTCGGGCCTGTCCGCGTTCTCGAAGCTTGAAAAAATCGTCGCATATCTGTGATGCGGTGACGTCAGCAAGGCTTTGATCGTTGTCGGTGATGACGATAACGCTGGCGCCCGCATCCTTGAAATCCGACCAGGGAAAACCGTGTGCGAGCGTGATAGAAAGGATGCCCGGGTCTTTTTCGCGCGCAATCACATAATCAACCAGATCTCTCATTGGTGATTGCGCGGTTTGGAAAAGCCCGAGCATTGGCGCGCGCGCGAAACCGACGGTTGGCTGGATTAAATTCTCGCGGAGCCGTACGCACAGATCATAAAGCTCAATGGCACGATCCTCAAAATCGGTATGCGGATATTCCTTGCAAGCTTTAATAAAATTTGCATGATTGAGCATTTCCGTTGTCACGTTACAATGCAGGTCCAGCAGCAACCCGACAGGAACTTCATCGCCGACAATGTCGCGCACGCATTCCAGAACATCTCTTTCACAGTCGTCATAGCCCTCGGCCATCATTGAGCCGTGCATGAACAACAGCACGATATCGACCTCACCGGCGGCTTTCAAATCTTCCAGAAGCCAACCGCGCAATGTCTCATAATCGGCGCGGTTTATCGGTCGGCTTGGTTGCGAGTGGGCCGAAAGCCCAACCACCGCCTCATGCCCACGGCGCATCGCTTCTTTGTAAAAATGAACGGCACCTTTCAATAAAGCGGTGTTCTGGCCGGGCGATCCCGTGCTGGTGCGATACACGCCAAGTTCTTCGAAACTTTCGAGATTGGTCGGAATGGGAGAAAACGAATTGGTTTCGTGAGCCAAGTAGGCAGTGAAGATTTTCATGCGGAAACGTTACCTTAATGATGTCACGCCGACTTTTCGCAATAAGAGTTGTGCGCCAAAGCGATACTTATGCGTGTCACTATTACGGCTGCGTGTCACTATTACGGCTGATTTTTTATATCATAACAGAAAAAAATTTCAAGGTAGAAAATTTTGGAAACTTGTGAAATACGTGCCCCACATGTGTGGCACACTTATCATAGGCGCGGGGCTGATCGGAACCTCGACCGCGTACGCCCTGGCTCAGCGGGGTGAACCGGTAACGGTACTGGATCGTGAAGGCGCGCCAGGAAAGGGTGCGAGCGAGGCGAATGGGGGGATGTTAACGCCGAGCATGGCCGATCCCTGGAATGCGCCCGGCGTTTGGCGTGATTTGTTGCGTTGGTACGGTCGCGCCGACGCGCCGTTATTGGTGCGCACCAAAACTCTGCCGTCGATTGCGGGCTGGGGGCTCCGGTTTCTGAGCGCGACGAACATCAAGCAATATGAACGAGCGACCGCGCTGAATGTCCGTCTCGGTCTGTATAGTTTGAAAGTAATGGAGGAATGGCGCCGGATTACGGAGCTATCTTACGATGGTTTAAAAAATGGCTCGGCCAAAATCTATCGGGACGTAGAAGGCCTTCGCCAGGGGTGTGAAAAAGCCGAGAAAATGAAGGCGCTGGGCGTTGCATTCGAGCATTTTTCGCCAGATGCGTTGGTTGAGCGTCAGCCAGCGCTAGCACCCATTCGCGAATTTATGGCAGGAGCGGTGTATTTTCCGGATGATGAATCCGGCGATGCCTTTAAATTCACAAATGAACTCCTGCGCGTTTCGCAAGGGCTTGGCGTAAAAGTGAAATGGAATGCGCCTGTAAAGCGGCTCGTTATCCGCAAAGGACGTATTGCTGGTGTCGTTCTTCAGAACGGGGATATTCTATCAGCGGACAGGGTAGTGATTGCGGCTGGTGCCCATTCACCCTCCATCGCTGCTCAAGCTGAAGTCAATCTGGCGATCAAACCGGTAAAGGGATACTCTGTTACCTATTCGGGGAAACGCCTTCCACCGGAAGCAATGCTGCGATTTCCCATCATAGATGATGCGCTGCATGCAGCCGTGACCCCGCTAGGAGATCGCATCAGGGTGGCGGGAACGGCGGAGTTCACCGGTTTTGACCGAACGCTTGATAAAGCAAGAATTGAGAATTTGCGGGGGATTTTGCGGGCAATTCTTCCAGAACAGGCAGATGCGTTGGAAGTAGACGAGCAGTTGAGATGGGCTAACTTTAGGCCAATGCATGCTTATGGTGCGCCGTGGATTGGTGCGGCACCTGTAAAAGGCGTTTATATAAATGCTGGCCATGGTCATCTTGGTTGGACATTGGCGGCCGGGTCAGGCGAAGCATTGGCGCAGCATATGCTCGACGCCAATCCCGCTT
This sequence comes from uncultured Alphaproteobacteria bacterium, assembly GCA_942492295.1. Lineage (GTDB taxonomy): Bacteria > Pseudomonadota > Alphaproteobacteria > Caulobacterales > Parvularculaceae > Hyphococcus. The sequence goes on along the minus strand of CALODW010000008.1, from coordinate 410,617 downwards.
TCAATCTTTCAGACTATAAGGTGTGACGCTGTCCGCGCACCAATTCATTTTTGGGCAGCTTCGGCTAGCGAGAGGATGAATTTTGGTCCAGACAATTTATCGACGCAGGAAAATTCTTCGCTTACCGCGAGTTTATCTAAAAAGGCCTTCGCCAAAATCGTCTGGCAGGCTGTATAGCCGCTTAGGGTGGAGTGCCCGAAATCGGGAACGCGAACTAGGACTGCGTGCGATAGGTTTTTCTTCGTTTGTTCAGCGTAAATATCTGGCGTCATCGGATCGAAATGCCCGGAGAGCAATAATGTTGGAGTATCTGTCTTTGCGGGCGGTTTCGGTGCCCGATCGGCGAACCCAAATTCCGTCGCGCCACAAACCTGTTCCATGAAGCTTGTGCTGGCGAAACCATCAAAGTTCTGCGCCAGTGCAGGATATTCCATTCTATCCCTATACTGATCGTTACAAGCAATCGCAAAAAATGCGCCCGATGCTGCTTTGCCTTGATTTTTCGGTGCCGGGAACACCGTATCCATCAACAGTGTTAAAAGCGAAAGATCACCTGCCTCGGTGCTGTGGATGAGCAACGGCGTTAAGCGAAGGGTCTCTGAATTATAAAGCATCCAGTGCACAAGGTTCAGGTAATCATGCCAGTTGACAATAATATCAGTGGTGGTGCCGTCCTCGGCTCCATTAACGGTGACGGTGACAGGTTGATCATGAAGAGAAGCCAGAACGGATGAGAGTTTTTGTTCAAGGTCCGGAAACGCTTCTGCGCAAACTGGGTCAGTCGCACATGCCACAAGCATGCGATCGACGCCTTGGGTAAAGTTGCGGCTGGCCTCCGACATGAACAAGTCGCTTTCATTGGAAACAAGCGAGTCCAAAATCATGCTGCGCACGCCATCGTCGTCGATACGCGTTGCCTCAAGCGCCATCAGCGTGCCGTAGGAAACGGCCATCAGGTTCCACTGCTCAAGCCCTAGACTTATTCTTAAATCACGAAGGTCAGCAGCATTCTCGGCCGCCGTATAGCCGCGCAGATCACGTCCTGTCGCTACGAGCTTTTGCAAACAGGATTTGGCCAGTGCAGCAATTTTCTGATCGCGTTGCGCCAATGTGAGGTCATCTGCGTAGGCGTCGATCCGGCCGACGAGCGTTTCGCCGCAGTCCAGCGCAGGCTGGACCATATGGGAACCACGTTGATTGTAGACGATAATATCGCGATCAACGCCAAACAGATGTCCGCCAAACAGGCTATAGACCCGGCTTGCGTCAAGCGGTGCCGCGCCCGGGCCGCCGTGAAGGAAGACGACGGGGTCCGGTTTGGGCGTAGTGCTTGCAGTCTTTATAATTGTGACAGGAATTTGCAGACGCGCAGAGGCTGGGTCATTGCGGTTTTCTGGGGCGCTCAAATATCCGCAGACCAATCGTGACGGATCAAATTCTTTTGATGCGCTGAAAGGGCAGGGCGAGACTACATTAAATGCCGATTTCTCTGTAGCAATCGACTCGTCTGTTGCGGAGCATGACGAGACCAGCAACAAAACCATCACTGCAAACAAAACATGCGAGGCCAAAGCTGCTTTGCTTACTTGTCCTTCATGCTTTGAGAAGGCCAACATTCTGTTTCGTGGGCCCATTAGCGCGACTGGCCGCGTTTGGCCGAAGAGACATTCAAGATGAGCGCGCGCTTGTTATCAAGGGCGCGAACATTATGGGCCATCGTGGAGTCGATATACATGCTATCTCCGGCTTCTAGAATTGTCGGCTCATAAAATTCGGTAAGCGCTTCGATGCGGCCCTCGATAACGTAGATGAATTCTTCGCCCTGATGCCTAATCAAGTCGGGAGCTACACCGGGCTGAACTTCGATCACTGCTGGCGAAAACAAGCGACGGGAGAAATCGCTGGCATGGTGTTCATATACCGTGTTCTCTGTTTTCGTTCGCGGAGCGCCGGTCTTGCGGGTTATGCTTCTGCGCCCGGTCACCAATGTGACGGGGCTGTCGGATTCTTCGGGGGCGACGAGCTGCATAACGTCGACGTCCAGAGCATTACTCACGGCCAGCAGTTTTTCTATTCTAAGAGACATCAATCCATTCTCAACTTTTGAAAGTGTCGAGACCGGAATTCCAGTGTTCTCACTGAGAATTTTTAGGGACCATTTCTTGGCCAGCCGCCGCCGTTTCAGACCGACTCCAATTGTGTTGTCGTCCGCTGTCGCTTCCGGTAACGCCCCCAAGGAGGGTCGGTCAGGTTTGGTGCTCATTTTAATTCAACTTTGTCCACATGCTGCAAATATGACGCAATACAGAAAAATTTCAATTTAGAAAATATGAAATTTCCCTTTGCTCCCTGACGAAGGTCAACTAGACCTCCGTTAATACATTGATTCTTCTATATATGTTCTGAATTGGAGCGTTTTCCAGCATAACTTTATTCTTTTCAGGCGTCAGCTTAAGCGAGTTTTGATGAGAATTTCGTTTTGACAGGTCAAAAAGTATCCATTAAGAAAATAATTTCAAAATAGAAAATATATCTACTGCTTGGAGGGTGAGGCTATGTCGACGATGAAAACTAAGAAATTTTGGACAGGGGTCTCCGTGCTTGCCCTTTCTGTTGCGGGAACAGGCGTAGTTTCCTTAACGGGCGCAGGGGCAGCGATGGCGCGGGAGGCAGCAACCAGGGATGTTATTACCGTTACTGCATCGCGCCGGTCGCAATCGCTTCAGGATACGCCTCTCGCGGTCACGGCTATAAACCCGGATGAACTTGAAACCAGCGGGCTGACGAAGCTGAGAGAAATAATTGAGTACACGCCCGGCGTTAACTTCTCGGGCGGGGCGTCGCCTGTTGCAAATACAATTACCATGCGCGGCGTGGCTCAAAGCGGGCGCGCCACGACCGTTGGTGTTTACATCGATGACGTACCGATAGGTTCTTCAAATTCGTTTGCTGCAGGCCCATCAATACAATTTGACGCCGTTCAGGGGGACGTTGAACGCATAGAGCTTATTAAAGGCCCGCAGGGAACGCTTTACGGCAGCTCCTCGATGGGGGGTGTTGTCCGTTACATCACTAAAGACCCCAGCACCGGAGCATTCGAAGGTTCGTTTAAAACAGACCTGTCAACAACCAAACAGGGCGGTTTTAACCAAAAATATTCTGGTCGCCTCGCCGCACCGGTGATTGAAGACAAGCTCGGTGTCAGCGTCAGCGGCTATTATGATGATTTTGGCGGGTTTATTGATAGAACGGCGGGGTCCCCGACTGGCGCTGCTGAAAATGTTGATGCATATGAAGCTTTCGGGATCTATGCGAAGGTTGTTGCAAACCCGACTGAAAATATCAGTTCAACTTTTCTGTTTGCACACACCGACCTCGACTCTACAGGTGCCAACAGCGTCGCGCTGCAAGGCCCGCCCTTTGTCTTGGCCGATGGTCCTTACCTGACCGATGAAGGTATGAATGACCTGAAGGATAACTTTACCATTTATGCTGGAACGTTGAATTTCGATCTGGGTTTCGCCAACTTGATTTCATCGACGAGTTTTCAGGATCGGAAAAATTCAAACGCGGCGGATTTGGTGGCGACGTTTGGGTCGCTGGTCGAGCTTCTTTCCGGCTCTGCGGCTGGTACCGTAACTTCGGCACCGTTCACCGGCCTTATCAAAACCAAACGTTTTGTGCAGGAAGTACGGCTTACTTCAGCGGAAAACGAAAAGCTTGAATGGACGATAGGTGGGATTTTTTCTGATGAAGACAGCGGGAATGTCCAGACGCTGGAAGGACAACCGATTGATTTTGTCGCGCTCGACGTGGATCTCGGGAGTGGTTTGAAAGAATATGCCGGATTTGGAAACCTGACCTACTATTTCACGCCGAATTTTGACGTTACGGCCGGTGTTCGCGTTGCGAAAATCGAATCGTCAGTGGCGCTGACAGACGGTCCGGGCCTTATTGTTGCGAATATTCCTGTAACCACGAGCGATGACGTTGTCGATACTTACAGTTTCACCGCACGTTATCGCCCGTCTGAAAATATGTCTTTATACGCCAGGGTTGCAAGCGGTTATCGTCCTGAAAATGCAAACCTGCCTTTGCTCGACGCTATGGGCAATAATTCGGCGCCGGCAATTATCGCCACCGATACGCTGTGGAGTTATGAAGTTGGTGCCAAGGGCAGTCTTGCGGAAAGCGTTTTATCCTACGATTTTGCCGGCTGGTATATCAAATGGAAAGATTTGCAGGCAGTCACCTTTGTCAACGCGGCGACCACTGGCGGCAACACCAACAGCGATGTGACGGCCTACGGTCTGGAAGGCTCGCTCACGGCGCGTCCGACGGAAGGCTTTTCCGTTATTACTAACTTTGCCTATACGCATTCGACGCTAGACGATGACGAAACGGCGGCGTTCGGTGCGCTTGCTGGCGAAAATTTGCAATTGCTTCCTAAATGGACGGCGTCTATCCGCGGCGCGTATGACTTCCCGATTACACCTGAGCTTGATGGGTTTGTGAATGCAGGCTTGCGCTATATCGGGGAGCGGGACACCGGCTTTGAAGGCGGCGTCGGCGCTGACGGCTCAACGATTACACCGCTGATTGCCAATTTCACGCTTGATAGTTATGTGGTGGCGAATATGAGCGCCGGCATCCGCAAAGGGCCAGTGACGGCGTCGGTTTATGTCAACAACCTCTTCGACGAATACGCCTTTACCGGCGGGACTGCACGTCCAATTGTCGGCGGTGTTCGCGCGATGGCGAATGTGTTACAGCCGCGAACAATCGGTGCTGTCATCAAGGTTGATTTCTAGTCAACATGCTATGCAAGACCTTCTTGCAGGCCTGTATGTTATCAAATGCGCCGCCCGCCGCCCATGCGCGCCGGGCGGCGGTTGCGTTGCGGCGCTGCTCGTTTTCAGGCGATAAAAAAGACTGGATGGTTCTGGTGGTCAGATATATTTTCACATGTTTTTTCATTTCGATAGCGATCGCATTTGCCGCGGATGCGCAAGAGCCCTCCGCAAAGGAAATTTCTACCGTTTCTGCAGAAGCGTGGGCGGATAAAAATATAGGCACCATCTTTGAAGAGGGAAGGATCACAGGGGCTGTGGTCAGCATCGTCAAAGACGGCCAAATCATTTTTGCGAAGGGGTATGGTTATGGTGACGTGACGACCAAAGCAGCCGCATCCCCTGACACCACGCGGGTACGCATCGGTTCGACGACAAAGACTTTCACGGCCACGATCATCGCGCAGTTGATGGAGGAAGGCATCATTGCCTCTCTCGATGATCCCGCGAACAAATATTTGAAACGCTATAAGCTCCCCGATAATGAAGGTGTACAGATCACCTTGCGTCATTTGCTGACGCATACCGCTGGTTTTGAAGACAAGTTTTTCTTCATCGGTTCGGACAGGCACGTGGATATTCCCGTACCTGCGAAATTGTATGATACATTGCGTCCGAGATTTGTGCGCCCGGCCGGTGAAAAAGTCGTATATTCCAATTTTGGCGTTGCAACGCTCGGCCTCGTAATAGAGGACATTAGCGGTAAAGCGATCAATGAAGTCATGGAAGACCGGATATTCGCACCGCTCGTCATGAACGCGACCGATCTTGCTGTGACGATTGATGAGCCGAATGGGCTCGCGCAACCAGGCGATATTGATAAGGCTGGACGAATAGCCGGGCCGACAGAGTTTACGGCCATCAATCCGGCGGTTGCACAAACAGGGTCCATAGTTTCAACGGCGCGCGACATGGCGCATTATATGAACGCCCAACTTGGATACAGTGATACGGTCAGTGAGGGCGCGCGCAACGTGCTGCACAATCGTATAGAGGAGAACGCGCCAGAGATCAGCGGACTTGGCATGGTGTTTTTTGTTGACCAGTGGGCTGGACGAAAAACGGTCGGTCATGGCGGCAATTGGGCTGGATTTCACACATGGATGACTTTTTTGCCGGACGAACGAGTCGGACTTTTTGTAACGATCCTGGGTGACGTCGCCGCGCCGGACATGATGGATATGTTCGTCTCGGCGGTTGCACCAGATCGTGCGCCGCCGCCATCGCCGGCAATGTTGTCGGCAAGCCCGTTATCGAGCAGTTTTTTATATGAATTTTATGGCCCGAAACGCGACAAACCCCTGGTTGATGACGCCGCGTTAGAAGATCTCAATCTCTATGCCGGTCTTTATCGCGCCGACCGACGACCCTTCACGTTTGCGGAAGAAATTTCGTCGCTTGTTTATTTCGGTGCAGATGTATTGAAGATCGAAGCGAAAAGTGACGGGCTTTTTCTTGCTGGTGCCGGGCCCTGGGAGCCAGTCGGCAAAGGCCGGTTTGTGCTTGATGCCGGTGCGCGCCCGATAATGGTCATAGAGCCAAATGCGCGGACGGGCGCACTCACATTAAGCCCTGAAATTGGCGTATATACCTTTACCAAAATTCCGCGATGGGCGAGCCCAAAAATTCATGCGATTTTGATTCACATCCTCATTCCGTTGACGTTGATCGGTCTATTGGCACCTTGGATTATTGGCAGGAACATTGCGGCCGCAGCACCGTTTATCTCTGGTGTTGCAGGTATTGTCTTGCTTGCCGCCGCTATTGTCGGCGCGCAGGATGGCCAGTCGATGATGGTTGGGTATTTCGCAGGGTATCTTGGCCGTATTGGCGCTTTTGTCGCCGGGGCAAATTTGCTGGCACTTTCATGTTTCGCCGCCGTCTTTCAAACGATACTACAAGGAAAATCGAGATTGCGTGTATTGCTGCTCATGTTGCCTGCACTCGCCGCGACCATCATCCTCGCGCAATACAATGCGCTCGGTTTTCAGTTGATATAGCAGAACGTTTAGCGACTGAATGTCGGGCTTTGGGAATTTAATCATGAAAGATATTATAGGTGAGCCACTGGTTCTTGCGAATGGAACCCAGTTGCCGTTGTCGCGGGCTGTCGCAGCGAACGGCTTTATCTTTGTTTCCGGTCAGCTAGGCCTTGGCGAGGATGCCAAGCTCGTGGGAACCGGCGTCAGCGAGCAAACCCGCCAGGCACTCACCAATATCAGCGCAATTTTGGCTCAGGCCGGCGCAACGCTGAACCATATAGTGAAAGTAAATGGCTGGCTTGCCCGACAGGAGGATTTCTCGGCGTTCAATGAGGCGTATGCGGATTTCTTTAAAACATCGCCGCCTGCGCGTTCCATGGTGGTGAGCCAGCTACTAATTCCGGGCGCATTGGTGGAGCTGGATGCGGTGGCGGTTTGCGAAAAACGATAGGCGGTTTCCGCATATATAAACATCCCATGGTAAAGTGAATGTCGGAGGAAATATGTTTCAAGAGCTACGGTCGATTCGATTGAGTTGCGCCAGCATTATGCGATACGCTTTTTCGATTTTGTTTTCGATTATGTGGGCGACAGGTTGCGTCGCCACCGACTTTACTCAGTCGGAAAGCGCCACTTTGAACCGGCGCGAGCCCCCGAACATCATCATTATCAATGTTGACGATCTCGGCTATGGCGACATTGGCGTTTATGGGGCGAAGAACGTTCACACCCCGAACATCGACCGTCTCGCAGCGGAAGGCCTGATGTTCACTGACGCTCATACTGCTTCAGCAGTTTGCTCACCTTCGCGCTATGGCCTATTAACCGGTGAATACCCGTTTCGCGCTGATTTCTGGGTTCCGGTTTTTGCAACCAGTCCGCTCACCATCGATACCGCCACGATGACGGTCGCAATCCTGTTGCGCGAGGAGGGCTACTCAACTGCGGCGATTGGAAAATGGCATCTTGGTTTTGGTGATGTCGAACCGGTCGACTGGAACAAACCATTGACCCCAGGACCGCTTGAGCTAGGTTTTGATTATTATTTTGGGGTGCCAGTTCTTAATAGCCACCCTCCATTCGTTTATGTCGAAAATCATCACGTGCTCGGTCTGACCGAGGATGATCCGCTGGTTTATGGAAAGACCGCTGTTACACGAGAATTTGATGAGAAATTCGATTATGATATGATGGGCGGCGGGGTCGCGGCGCACAAGCTGTACGAAGACCGAAAAGTTGGCGCTCTCTTGACGGAGAAAGCCGTCGGGTGGGTGCGGCAACATAAAGCCCGGCCATTTTTCTTATATTTCGCCACGACGAATATCCATCATCCGTTTACGCCTGCACCTCAATTTATCGGCACAAGCCGTGCGGGAGCATACGGAGATTTCATTCACGAACTGGATTGGATGATCGGTGAGCTTTTGACTGCGCTAGATGAGGAAGGGTTGACGGAAGATACGCTCGTCTTTTTTATCAGCGACAATGGCGCGATGTTCAACCGTGGCGGCCAGACCGCATGGGAGACTGGTCATCGGATGAATGGCGATCTGCTCGGATTTAAGTTCGGCGCTTGGGAGGGGGGGCACCGCGTACCTTTCATTGCCCGGTGGCCTGAACATATTCGTGCGGGTGGAAGCTCGTCCGCACTTGTCTCGAATGTCGATTTTCTTGCGACCTTCGCCGACCTTTTGGACAGACCATTAAACCGGAATGAAGGGCCAGACAGTATCAGTTTCTTGTCAGCGCTGACCGGCGGTGAGGAAGCTAGTGCTGGCCGCGATCAATTGGTGATGAGTGCGGCGCGCCGGAATTTTTTGGCGATCCGAAAGGGTAAGTGGGTTTATATAGACGGGCAGGGAGAAGGCGGTTTTACAGGCGAGCACCTTGGCCAACATGACTTTGCCGGGCCTGCTGCGATCAGGTTTACAGGACAAATGAACAGCGATGTCGTCGAGGGGCGCATCCGCGATGACGCACCGCCGAAACAGCTCTATGATTTGGAGGCGGATCCGCAGCAAAAGAAAAATTTGTACCGAGAGTACCCGGACATAGTTCGAATGATGCAGGGCCTGTTGAATGAGGAGAAACAATAATTTTTCCGTAACTGGCTGGCGTAGTTAAATGCTCACTGCGAGTGCCTGAATTTGTACGGCTTTGAAACGTTGGCCGAAGCGCGTCGGCTGTCCTCGGTGTTAGTCGTTTTTCCGTAAGTAGTGAAACATTCCGATTCAATGAGGCTATTTTTTCCTTAACCTTGAGATATTTGCATTTTGTCTCAGGGTTTAGCGCAAATTGTTTGTGCCGTAAGTTACGGCGCTCGTGAACTGCGCCAGCTTGTCGTGGCGCTTGCCGAGCTTGCTTGTAGCTCTAGCTGTTATTCACATAGTGCTCTTAGTCGGGATCAGGGGCGTAATTGCCCGCCGCCGGACCAGTGTTCCAGAGGTTCTGATCATTTTGTACGTTGGTGCTTTTTTGTGTCACATTATTTAGGACAATCGAAAAAATCTAATAAGCCTTTGTTTTTTTAATATTTTATGTGCGCTTTCATGCCTGCAAAAGGGATGTGCAGGCATTTCTGGGGGCGGTTCATGCTCGCGCAGAGTGACGTGCATGTTGTTTAGCGATATAATCCACCCGTAGGAGGGTAGGCTGCTTTGAACCAGGATCCGCCATGGCTTATTGATGCGAAGTTGAAGCCAAATGCACGGTCGGGTAAACACTTGTATCGCGCTAACATCGATCGCTTAGTAGACAGCGAAGATCCCGCCGCCATTCTCGTTCATGCGCCGGCGGGCTATGGCAAAACATCTGCAATGATGCAGCTTTATGAAACCGTGAAGGCGAGCAATAAGCGTGCCGCATGGTTGTCGCTAGACGAACAAGACGCTGAGCCGTTCCAGTTTTTTTGTTATGTCGTAGCAAGTTGTCGCAAAGCGGGATGCGATATTGATTATACATTGCCGCCACATCCACAAGCGCTTGCGCATTCGTCTCTGAACTTTCTGATTGATACGATTTTAAACGCACTCAATCGCAGCTCTTCCCCAGACTACATATTTCTGGACGATTTTCACCGTGCTGAGAATGATTCTACATCAACCATTATCCGACGACTTATATCTGGTTTTTTATCCTGCAAAGTGGTCCTGTCCGCTCGCATACGTCCAAGCAATATCGAGACGGCCGACCTGCGGGCCCACGGGCGATTGATTGAAGTTACTAAAGAGGATCTTCAATTCTCGACAGAAGACGTCGACGCCTACCTTGGCTCTTTGATTAGAATCGACAATCGCACCGATTATTGTACTGACCTCGCCTCGCGAACGGAAGGATGGCCGATCGCCCTTCAGGCAATTCGCCAACTCATCACAAGAGGCGGCTCGGCTGATCAAGCGTTGCAACAAACATCAGGCCGCAGCAATGTTCTCAGCGAATACTTTATGGAACAGGTGTTTGAATCGTTGTCGAGCGAGCAGCAGAATTTTCTTTTGGTTACAGCCATGTTCGAACGTGTCAATGGCGATCTTGCGGATGCAATCTGTGCTTCAAAAAACGGCTGGGCTTTACTCGATGAACTCGATAACAACGACGTCTTTATTGAGAGTGAGGATCCCGAGCGCCAGTGGTACCGATATCACCGGTTATTCGCTGAATTTCTATTTGAACGGGCAAGACGCAGCAGCGACATCGACACTATGGATATCGCTCGCCGCGCGGCGGTTTGGCATCGTGCGAATGGTTATCCTGCTGAGGCTTTACATTTTGCGATTGTTACAAATGATGCGCTGCTTATTGCGGAAACGCTGGAGGCATTGGACGGCTGGCGTCAAGCCATGATGGGCAATTTGTCCGGCGTTCAGCAGGCGTTAGACCATATTCCAAAAAATGTTCTGCGCTCTTTTCCAATGGTTTGGATGGCGGACATCTATGCTAAACTGAAAATTGGAGAATATGAAGCGGCAGACTTTGAACTTCGTGCGCTTTCGGTCGATTACGCAGAGCAAATTAAAGAGGACACAAAATTACAAAACGACTTGGGACTCATGGATTCGCTCATAGTGGGATACCGAGACCAGCTTGATCGCTTAAGTGAAATGATCGAATTTCTTGAGAATTTGGACCCGTCCGCTATTCGGGACGACGACTATTTTCAGGCAATCCGTCTTAATAGTTTGTGCTTTTTTAATTACAGAAACGGTTTGTTTGCAAAGGCGATTTCCGCAGGTGAAGCGTCTATCTATTATTATAGAAAAACCGGTTCAGTCTATGGCGAGGTATTTATATACTTCCACGAATGTTTCATCTATTACTTGCAAGGGCGTCTACGTGATGCGAATGCAATTTTGCAACAAGGTCTCGAGCTTTCCGCATCGCAATTCGGCAAAGAATCCGATCTTTATGCTATTGGCGCTGCATTCGGAGCGCTGCTTTCTTATGAGCTTAATAATTTAGTAGATGCGCAGAAATATCTGGATATCGCGCTACCGCTAATTGAGCGCAGTGACGCTTGGACGGAAGTTTACCTTGCAGCCTATGCTACGGGTCTTTCTCTAGCCGCCGCTAAGAATGATTGCGATGGCTTGGCGAATGTTCATAGCAGTGCGATGGTGACAGCAAAGTCAAGACAGCTAACTCGTGTTGCTAAGTTTGCTGACGCTTACGTTGATGAGTTGGTCACGCAGCGTGATCTCCACGGGACGGGTCCGGGCGTTTTCGTTACTTCAACGCTTTCAATATTGATGGTTAAAGCCTTCGATGGATTTCATAAAATTGCAGCTTATGGGCGCAGCCTCATTCGTGAGGAAAAGTATGGCGCTGCGGTTTCCTTCTTGTCCGAACATTCGGAGTTTGCGCGCAAGCATCAGTTTAACCGGGCGCTGATAACAATTTCCTTACTGTGCGCCATCGCACATAGGGGCAATGGTGACATCGACGCAGCATCGGATTGTTTCTGCGATGTTTTAGCCCATGCTTTATTCGAAGATTTCAAGCGGCCTATTATCGACGAGGGACCGGTCGTTGCGTTGCTCATCAAAGACATTGAAAATCACGCTGCACTTCAACGGCATAGCAGGCTTCGCGATAACTTTCTGGCGGGATTGCTTGTGGAAATAAACGCCCAGCACAAAGATAACCCAACTGGCGAGGAATTATTGAGCAAGCGGGAGCAGGCTGTGCTGCGGAGTTTAATAAGGGGTTGCACGAACAACGAGATTTCTGAGGATTTGGGCATTTCTTTAAATACGGTAAAGTTCCACCTTAAGAACATCTTCCAAAAACTTGGTGTTTCCTCTCGTCAGGAGGCGGTGCGTCTGTCGCTACGTGACCGCCTTATCTAACTGCAATTATTTTCCGTGGAAAATTTTCGCATCAGTGTGACGTAATTTTTTCACTCCTACCCGAAAGTCGGCATCACCCTACCCGGGGTGGGTGTTTTGATGGGAGCTGACACGCATTAGCGTTGACCTGTTGTTGCAAATAACGGGTCACTTTTATGCGCATAGGCGTCGACGTCGGTGGAACAAATACGGACGCAGTGTTGATGGACGGTGATGTCGTACGCGCATCGACGAAGACACCGACGACCGAACGCGTTGGGGACGGCATCGTCGCTGCAGTGAGTTCCGTGATCGAATCCAGTGGAATCGGAGCTGGTGATATTGATGTTGTATGTATTGGAACGACTCATTTTACGAACGCTTTCGTTCAACGGAGCGGGCTCGACCGGGTTGGCGTTATCAGAATTGCGCTGCCTGCTGCGCGCACATTACCGCCGCTGACTGATTGGCCCCAAGATATCGCAACGCAAATTGGCGCTGAGCAGGTTATGGTGCGCGGCGGTTACCAATATGACGGACGTATCAATGCGGAACTGGATGAACGGGCTGTTGCGAATGCCGCTAGGCTATTCAATAGAAATAAAATAAACGCAATTGCGATTTCAGGCCTGTTCGCACCGGTGAACGATGCAATGGAACGGCGCGCAACAGAAATTATCTATAATGAGCACCCCGACTGCAACGTTTCAAGATCCTCTCAAATTGGCCGCATAGGTCTGCTTGAGCGTGAAAATGCCGGCGTAATGAACGCCAGCTTGACCACACTGGCGCGCGAAACAATTGGTGGATTTAAAAACGCGCTGAAACGGCTGGGTATCCGGGCGCCATTTTACGTGTCGCAGAATGACGGCACGTTGATGAGTGCGGATTTTGTTGAACAATACCCTGTTTTGACTTTCGCATCCGGGCCAACAAACAGTATGCGTGGCGCCGCATATCTATCCGGTTTGAAAGACGCGATTGTTGTAGATATCGGCGGTACGACAACGGACATAGGTGTGCTGAGTAATGGATTTCCTCGCGAATCGTCCATTTTAGTAGATATTGGCGGGGTGCGAACAAATTTTCGAATGCCGGACGTGCTGGCAATAGGGCTTGGCGGCGGCAGTGTAGTTCAATTTGATAATGCTCATGTCAAAGTTGGACCCCAGTCGGTCGGTTACAAGATTGACAGCGAAGCTCTTGTGTTTGGCGGAAATACAGTGACGGCGACTGATATTGCCGTTGCCGCAGGATTTGCAGATATCGGCGAGCGCTCTGAGGCGTTGAAGCTGAAATCATCGCATGTCAAAGCCGCGATTGATGAAATTCACCGCATGGTTGAAGATGGAATAGACCGTATGAAAACAAATGCGGGCGAGGCGCCTCTTGTTCTTGTTGGTGGCGGCGCAATCCTCATTGGCCGCGATCTCAAAGGCGTTTCAAAAATTTATACGGATGAAAGCGCCGGTGTCGCAAATGCAATTGGCGCATCGATTGCTCTCATTGGAGGAGAGGTCGATAAAGTCTTTTCCTATGACGACCTTGGTCGTGATGGAGCAATTGAGCAGGCAGTCTCCGAGGCGAAGGAGCGCGCCGTTTCGGCGGGCGCTTACGCGAGTAGCTTGGAAATTATGGACATTGAAGAAATTCCACTCGCCTATGTGCCGGGTGGCGCGGTCCGCCTTCGCGTGAAAGTCGCCGGACAACTAGCCTTAAGAGGGCGTGGAACTGCGTGAGTATTGCAAAAACACGGAAAGGGAAGGGGTCTGATTCAGGCAGCCTTTCGCTTACGGAGGATGACTTGCATGATATTGCACGCGGCGCAGCTTTACTGGGCACTGGCGGTGGCGGTGATCCATACATCGGCAGATTGATGGCGCAAAACGCCATTCGAGAATTTGGCAGTCCCACTATCCTGGATGTCGACCAATTAGACGATAGAGCTACCGTCTGTATCATCGCCATGCTCGGCGCCCCGACCGTACTGAACGAAAAGGGTGCTTCGGGGGATGATATTGAGCTGGCGATCACGCGACTTTCAGACCGAATTGGTCGGCCTATTGACGCTTTACTACCGGCGGAAATAGGCGGCGTGAACTCCACAATTCCAATTGTTGCAGCGGCGCGTCTCGGACTTCCGCTCGTCAACGCTGATGGTATGGGGCGCGCTTTTCCGGAGATACAGATGGTCACGATGAATTTTGAAGGCGTTGCAGCGTCTCCCTTTGTCATTGTTGACGAACACGGTAATTCCGCAATCATTGAAACCGATTCAGCGAAGCAAGCTGAGGTTTTTGTCCGCGCCGTTGCAATTCAGATGGGTTTGAGTTGCATGGTTTCCGGATATCCCATGACCGGCGCTGATGTTAAACGAACAACTGTTCACGGCACCCTCACGACAGCGCTTCGAATAGGACGAGTAATTTCCGAATGCCGAAAAAATGGTGATCCAGTTCGCGCCACAATCAACTATCTTGCATCTTCAAAAACCTACGGGTTTGCGCGCGAACTTTTCGATGGAAAAATTACCGACCTGCGCCGCGAAACTTCGAGCGGCTTTTCAATCGGGCATTGTTCCCTCGAAGGGCTGATCGACCAATCTAGGACAATGAATGTCGAGTTTCAAAATGAGTACTTGATCGCGCGTGAAGGTGAAAAACTGCGTGCGATAGTACCCGATCTTATTGTGATTGTAGACCGGGAAACGGCGGAACCCATACCTGTCGAGGCACTACGATACGGACAACGCGTGAAGGTCATTGCGGTGGCGGCGCCCGCTGCGCTGAGGACACCCCAAGCGCTGGAATATATCAGCCCACGGTGCTTCGGTCTTGATTTTGATTATGCGCCAATCGAATCCCTATGACGAAGAGAGTGTCTGGATAATAAGTTTAATTATGGTGAAGGAGGGGAAGATGAAGAACACCCGTAAAAATGGACTATTAAAATCGACAAGTGTTATCGGATTAATACTGACGGCAGTGATGCAACCGGTGGTCGGGCAAGAAATTGACGACGCTGCCCTTGCAATAAACGATGCGCGCGACCTAATTGTTGTGACAGCGCGTGGTCGCGAGGAAAGCCTGCAGGACATTCCAGAATCGATTATTGCGTTCGACGCGGAGGACATAGAAGCACGTGGCATTGTCGACATTCAAGGCGTGTTCAGTCAAACGCCAAATCTTTATGCCCGGGAGACATTCCGTGCTGGCGTAACATTTTTTACAGTTCGCGGCGTTACAACCGGTCAGCAGGGGTGGGCGCCGATTACATATGTTGTCGACGGCGTTAAGACCGCAACGGTGGACGCCATTAACCAGAATGCCCTATTCGATATAGAACGCATCGAAGTTTTAAAGGGGCCTCAGGGCGGGCTTTATGGCGCTGGTGCGATAGCTGGCGCTGTTAATGTCGTTACTAAGAGACCGACAAATGAATTCACGGGGCAAGTGATTGGTTCCTACGTAAAAGGAAATGACGCGACTCTTCGCGGCACTGTCTCAGGGCCGCTTGTTGAAGACAAACTGCTCTTTAAGTTAAGCGGTTACTATCGCAATACAGATGGTCTAACAGACACCATCCAGGGCAAAGATATCGACTTTGAAGAAAATGCATCTATACGTGGTCGATTGCTTTTTGCGCCAACGGAAAATCTCAGTATCGATCTGCGGGCCGCATACACAGTCATTGAGGCCGGGGCCGCCAAGCAATCACGCTTTGGTGCCGGTCCCGCCGAGATAAACATCTTCGAAAGGTCGAGAGACCCGTCGCGAGGTGTTCTTGGCGTTGAGGATAGGGAGATCGTGGACCTCTCGGCGAAAGTGGACATTGAGTTGCCTTTCGGCACATTTACGTCAACCACGGGCTATATGGATCTTGAGCAAGATCTATTTGGCACCGTGTCCTGGACGGTGCCGCCGGGCCTTGGTGAAGCACCAGGCAGCGGCGCCTTTGGACCGATTTTTGGGCTCAACGCACTTCCGGCTACTGATCCAGCAGCAGCTAGTATGCCTTCTGATCATTTTCAGGATCTGTTCGACAATTTCGGCGTTTTCACGCAGGACGTTCGGCTTGTTTCACGTTCTGACCAACGATTGCGTTGGTTAGTTGGTTTTGAGCATATCAACCGGAATGCTGACCAAGGCTTGAGGCTGGGTTTTCTACTTGGTCCAGATGAGAGTGCCGAATTCCCAATTGTAGATCGCTTTGACGAAAAGAGTGACAGTATTTGGGGAGTGTACGGCCAGTTGCAATATGATGTCTCAGACAGATTGGAACTCACATTCGCCGCACGATATGATGAAGACAATTTCGATACGACCCAATTCGATGGTGCGACGGGCACTCTCGTTCAACAGCTTGATCCAAACGGCGTTCTTGTCGATCGACTGGAAGAATCAGATAGCGGGTTTCAACCGAAAGTGACGCTCGCCTATGAGGTAAACGACAAATTTAACACCTACCTTACATACGGGCGCGGTTTTCGCTTTGGATTCTTCAATACCGGCAACTTGACCCAACAGGAATCTACCGACAATTTCGAACTAGGCTTCCGCAGCTCGCTGGCGGATGGCGCGCTGAATCTGAATGGCTCGGTATTTTACATCGACTATTCTGATCAACAATTAACCACGGTTATCGCAACGCCGCCGTTTCGGGTGACCGCAAATATTCCAAGCACGGAAATAATTGGAGTCGAAATGGACTTCAATTATTCTTTGTCCGATCAAATTCAGATCAATGGCGCGGTAGGGTTCCTCAATGCCGAAATTTCCGGTGGCGGCGGGCGCACGCCCTCTACGCCGGAATGGACCGCTAATCTTGGTGCGCAATTTACTCAACCTGTTACGGATTCAGTCGAACTTATTGGTCGTGCGGACTGGCGCTACCAAGGGGGGCATATCTTGCTTGACGGAGCAGGCAACGTTTATCAAATTAATGCTGCGAACCTCATCGGCTTGCGGGTGGGTGTTCAATCAGATCATTGGCGTCTTGTTGGTTTCGCCAAAAACTTGGCGAACAAACGGTTTGCAACGGATGCGGCCTTCTTCGGCTTCTTCGTTCGCGATTACAATGACCCCCGATCTTATGGTGTGGAACTGACACTTCGGTTTTAGAAAGAATGAGCTAATGAATGCCGGGTTCGTTTGGATCGTTGAACGTCACGTGAGACGATCATCCGCTGTGAAACGCAAACCCGGCATTCCTCCTGCTGAGTGGCCCCAGGTCGGGTAGCAGTTAAAACTGGCAGGTCAATTATCTTGGGCGGGGTGTCGAAGCAGATCGCCAAGGCTCAAGAAAGCGCAGTTTTTGATAAATGCAATAGTCTATTTGGGGAATACGTCATGCTTCTCGCCTTTTCTACCTGGCCTGAAATTGATGCGCGATTGAAGCGTTCACGCACCGTTGTCATCCCGGTCGGTTCCAATGAGCAACATGGACCCACCGGCCTCATTGGGACGGATTGGCTTTGCCCTGAAATTATCGCGCATGAGGCGGAAAGAGGGGGCGACATATTAGTGAGTCCAACATTGAATACGGGAATGTCGCAACATCATATGGCATTCTCGGGGACTATATCGTTGCGTCCATCTACGTTTCAGGCTGTGTTATTGGATTGGATAATTTCGTTAGCACGACATGGGTTCGACCGCCTCTATTTCCTCAATGGCCATGGTGGTAACATTGCTTCCGTTGAAGCTGCATTCTCCGAAGCTTACAGTCAGTATTCTTTTCAAGGGCAGACATGCCCATTTGTTCTTAAACTAAGGAATTGGTGGGAGTTCTCAGCCGTGGAAAAGCTAACCCATGAGATTTTTCCCAATGACAACGGTATGCACGCAACAGCCGCTGAGATAGCTGTCACGCAGAGCGCATATCCAGCCTACATTAAAACGGCGGAATTAGTGCCTCCCGTCGCGCCCATTTCTCATATCCGCGATGCGCTTGATTATCGCGCCCGATTTCCAGATGGAAGGGTCGGGTCGAATCCAGGTCTGGCAAGTCCGGAAAAAGGAGCCAAGTTTATTGATTTAGCTGCAAAATCATTGCTCGAAGAAATGACGCTATTCGAAACCGAATGATAGAAAATGCAAGTGCTGTAGGAGTAAGAAGTTATCTAAGGCAATTGGTGATTAGTATATTTCAACTGTTTCACTCATTTCGGTGGTTATAGACGCTATTATTTTAGGGCAATTAGCCAAAGGTTGACGGTTCTACCATATGGAACATGTCGATTATTCAAAAGGCTCAGAAGGTATTGCACACAAGAAATGCCTGAACAGTATATAAAGAATACGGGATTGTAAGAGTAGATAAAGATCCGCAGGAAACCAATGACTGGTTGAGCACTCACATCTGTTGGCGAAACGTACCCTCGACAAGATCGTCGTATCACGACCGACGTTCTATCGCTGGTGTTATTTATTTGAACGATTTGGACTGAAAAAGCTAAAAGACCGGCGTTCCTGGCCGCCTCGCGTCTGGAACCGCATACTTAAGAAGGTGCGCGATTGAGGTGCTTGATTCGGCTGGAGCTGGTTTTATCTGTCGAGAATCCTTGATGATTAATCAGGCTACATCATTGCATGGAAACTCTGCACAATGATGAAAGTCGAAGGCGTCACCGACACGCTGGAGATGGCGCTGGCGGCATCAACTCTTGATGACGCCAATATTGTTCACACACCAATGAAATATCAGTTGTAGGGTTTCGATAAGCTATCGAGGAGCTATTAGGAAAGGGAGAGACGG
Source organism: uncultured Alphaproteobacteria bacterium (assembly GCA_942492295.1). GTDB lineage: Bacteria > Pseudomonadota > Alphaproteobacteria > Caulobacterales > Parvularculaceae > Hyphococcus. The sequence continues at coordinate 391,708 of CALODW010000008.1, read as the reverse complement.
ATGGTGCATATTAAGATGTTTCCTGGGGTAATGTTATGAAGATCGTCCGTGTAGATTGCTTTAAGATCAATGTGCCATTTAGTCATCCGATTAAAGTGCCGTTAGGCGTGCTTCAAGCGGCGCAGAATGTTGCAATAAAGATCACCACTGACAGTGGCCTTGCCGGTTGGGGGGAAGCCAGTCCATTTGCGCCGATCACCGGCGATAGCCAGCATTCGAACTATGAAACGGCCCAGAGCCTGGCGCAATTGATAATGGGTAAAGACCCATTGGCTATTGAAGCGCGCATGGCTGAGATCAATCGCTTCACAGTTGGCGAGCCGTCTATCCGATCGGCTTTTGATATGGCGTTGTATGATATCGCGGCCAAGAGGACTGGAATGCCGCTATATCAATTTCTTGGGGGAGAAAAACGCGAAATCCGAACAGATTTGACGATTGGAATGCAAGATAGCGTTGAAGAAACGCTTTCCCGCGCTAAAGAAATACTTAGCGCGGGTTTTGATGCGATAAAAATGAAAGTCGGTAGGCCGGGCCTTGCAGATGTTGAGCATGTAAAAGCTGTGCGTGAGCTTGCCGGTGGCGACATAGCAATCAAGATCGACAGTAACCAGGGCTGGGACTATCCGGCGGCCGTCGCCAATATCAATGCGATGGCGCCTCTCAATCTGCAATATTCAGAGCAGCCGCTGGAGTATTGGGATGATGACGGCTTAGCGCGATTACGCCAGAATGTGCATTTACCAATTTGCGCCGATGAGAGCGTGTTTGACGATAAAGACGCGCTTAAACTTATCAAATTGGGCGCTGTTGATTATCTCAACATAAAACTCGGAAAGTCTGGCGGTATTCACACAGCCTTCAAGATTAACGCCATTGCTGAAGCTGCTGGCGTAAAATGCATGATCGGTTGCTTCGCGGAGAGCCGGCTCGGGCTTAGCGCGGCCGCGCATCTCGCCATGGCAAGGCCAAATATTCAATTTTTGGATTTGGATTCCGCCTATGGGTTTGAGCATGACCCGGTAATTGGCGGTATGGCCTATGACAAAGAAATCGGAGGACTAATCCACGTCAGTGATGAACCAGGGCATGGAGCAGAGATTGACGATAAGTTTTTTGATGTGGACGTCAAAATGACGATTACTGAAGGTTTTTGAATAAGTGCGTTCCTGCGGATCCTATGACCTGATGAAGGCTGAAGCAGGGGCGTGTCAAAACCGACATTAGCCTCAATAAGATTTGTGAAGATGGTTGGCTCTATCTCACCCGCCTCCTATAACTGCACCAGAAATGTTGTATTTCTCTGCAAAAAAGGTGAGATCATAGTGAGCTTGCCCCGATTGTTGGACCAGCGTTGAGCTGGATTTCCCGGTCTTAGGTTGGCGCGGACTGGCTGTGTTGTCCGGCCTGTTTATTATACTCCATCGGCGTTTTGTTGCCTAGAGAGTTGTGGGGTCTGACCTCATTATACTCCTGTCTGAACGCTTCACATTTTGACCGCGCATCGTCGAGCGGTAAGAACCAATTCTGGTCGATGCATTCCGCACGCACTTTCCGGTTGAAACCGTCTACGAATGCATTGTCGATCTGAGCTTGCCCCTGAGCTTGCGGACTTTGGAAATCGCTGTCCTTAAAAATATTTTAGCGGCTGCCGCTAGTGCGGCGCCGGGCTCTAGGCGCGCCTCAATCTGGAAGAATTGGCGCGCCCGAAGCCTGCCTTTCGCAGTCTTCGCCTTCCGGTGACGATCCCTGCAGCCGCCTTTTTAAGGGTTTCCCTCAGGCCTGACGGGGCGGCGGAACGAAAGTGGGCTTGGCGCCGGGCGGTCCCGGTGCAACCGCTTCGGATTTTGATCCGTTTAATTCCTTTTATTGTTCCTACCGAAACGGTTGCGCCGCGCCCTTGAAGCCCGTCGCCCCAAAGCCCCGCTTCCTCCGCCCCCGCCAGTCCGGGGGAAACAGCGGCGGGGTGGAGAAGAGCGATTGGCATGACCGGAGAAAAACCCGAAACCAAGACACGCGCGGCGAGGAAAAATAAAATGCCGCGAGGCGACCTTTACGAAGAAATGACGTCAAAAATTGTGGCCGAGCTTGAGGTGGGCCGCTTCCCGTGGTCGCAGTTTTGGGCATCGCGGAGCGAAGCCTCGGGACCCGCGGCGGGACTGCCGAAGAACGCCGCCACCGGCGCGAGCTATTCCGGCATCAACATTTTGCTGCTGTGGGGCGCTGCCATCGAAAATGGCTTTTCGTCTCAGGTCTGGCTCACCTTCAAACAGGCGAAGGCGCTCGGCGGTACGGTAATGAAAGGCGAGCGGGGCTCAATGGTCGTCTACGCCGAAAAATTTACCCCGAAAGACGAGCTTCAGCGCGTTAAGAGTGAAAGCGACGACGCCAATGTCGTTCCCTTCCTAAAACGCTACACTGTCTTTATCGCCGCGCAGTGCGACGGCTTGCCGGAAGACGTGACGCAACGCGGCCCCGCTATCCCCGAATGCGAGACGATCCCCCGCGCGCAAACGCTGATCCAAGCTACCGGCGCCGATTTCCGCATTGGCGGTGATAGGGCTTTTTACGTGCCGGCGCAGGATTTCATTCGCGTTCCGTCGCAGCCCACTTTCTTCGAGCAGATTAATTATTACCGCACCTGCTTTCATGAGCTTGGCCACTGGACTGGCCACGCCTCGCGCCTGAGCCGCGAATTCAAGGGGCGCTATGGCAGGCACGCCTACGCCCGCGAAGAATTGGTCGCGGAACTTAGTTCAGCCTTCGTCTGCGCTGCCCTCTCCATCGCGCCGACCGTCCGCCATGCGGACTATCTCGGCTCATGGCTTGAGGTTCTGAAAGAAGACAACCGAGCGATTTTCAAAGCGGCCTCGCTCGCCTCGAAAGCGGCGGATTTCATTTTGGCGTTCGGGCAATCACCCGCGCCAAAGCGCGCCGGAACACAACAGCAATCCCAATCACAAGCAGCCTGAATGGAGAAACGTCATGGATTTTGTGCATATCCCCTTGGAAAACTTGAAAGTCTCAGCCCTCAACATGCGAGCCGGAAGGAAGAAGCCGCCGTTTGACGATATATTGCCGTCGATCGGGACGCGCGGCGTTCTGGTACCCTTGCTTGTCCGACCCAAGGACAGGGACGACGCCTTCGAGATCATCGCCGGACGGCGGCGTTATTTCGCGTCCAAGGTAGTGGCTCGAGAGTCCGGAGAGACGAAACCCTTGCCCTGCCGGGTGCTTAGTGAATGTGATGACGCCGCAGCTATTGAGGCGTCGATCCTCGAAAATGTTGCGCGCCTTGAACCGGACAAACAACAGACGCGAAAGGAAGCAACGGCGCAAAGCCTCGCGGCCTCGAAAGGCGAAGCGATTTTCGCGAAGGAGCGTCAAGCAATCGCCGCGCTGTTCGAGCTTGAAGATGCCGTATCAATCAGCGGCGGTAATGGTGATGAATACCGCCTTACGAATCTTTTTGTGCGGCTGATGAAACTTTCGGACGAGGACGTGACGCGCATTCTTGTGTTCGTCGCGGGGGAATTGATGGCGCGGGACACGCCGCCGTCGACTGCATCGAGCCTGTGAAAGTCCAGAAAGCGATCATTCGCGATTTTCTCTCCGGGGCGAACGGACGCGCGGCGGTTCCGAACTGGCGTCCGGCGTGGCTGGTGTCGGGTGATCTTGCCTATACGGATGCCGAGCATAAGGGCGCTGCGCGCGCAGAATGGCTCTCGCCGTTATTCGCAGCATGAAGGATCAACGGGGCGGAAGCTGGTATTTCGTTTCGCTCTATCCCGCAAGTTTTCCGTATTAAGGAAAGCGTCTCGATAGCGTAATTCGCCGCTGCAGACTTGTCGGCGCGTTTTGAAGTTCCGGAGCGGATTTGTGCCCTTCATTTTCCTTCCCGTCGCGGCGGAGACAGTCATTCCCGGCCTTTATTTGACGCGAAACTGAACGACGACCGGACGCCTGAAACCGGCGGGAATGGATTTTTTCCCTGGCTTTACGGCCTTCTCGCGCATGACGCTGACGCGCCCAAAAAATCCGCCCCCGCCGGTCCTTCGCTTCGCGGCGGTCTGAAGAAGGTTCAAGCGTTCCGGCCCGCCATTCGGATCGTTTCGCATCGGCCGGGGAATGGGTCTCCGGCCAAACGATAAGGAGACTTAAAGATGGCTCAATCACTTGGAACGGTAACGAAGCGTGACAATGGCGGGTATGAAGGCACACTGGTAATGATGACGCTCAATGCGAAAATCACTATTGTGCCGAACGAAGCTAAGGAAAACGAACGCCAGCCCGACTATCGCATCTACGCCCGAAATGGAGGTGAGATAGGCGGCGGCTGGAATCGCGTCGGAAAAAATTCCGGTAAGCCTTTCGTTTCGGTGACGCTTGCGCACCCTGCCTTCGGGCCGGGCCGCATCTTCGCGAACCTCGCCCGAGCCTCAGGCTCCGATGATGAAAGCGTTCTCGCTATTCTCTGGAATCCGCAGGGTTAATTAGTCCCGGCGAGTTTCAAAATACGCCCTCGGTGTAAAAGCGCCGGGGGCGTATCCATGTGCACCTGAAACGGGCCATTTATCTCGATTGCTTTAGTTAATATGGGTCTATCTTGGTACAGATTGTGCAGTGCAAACCTCGATTATCGTATCGGGCGGGGGCGCTCCATGGATTGTATTCTTAATCATTGTCACCCTGAGATCATGGGCGACATTCTTGTTGTGGCGTTCTATGGAAGCGCCGTAATTTGCATGTTCATTCTGGCGGCGCTCTCGAAATCCGCCTCGATCAGGAAGTCGGCGACCATGATTTCGCTCGCTTGGCTTCTCCTCATCGGCAGCTTTTTTTATTTCAGGCGAGCTGAATATTTTATGATGGTGTTATTTGTAGATTCACTGCTTGCCTATCGATTTTGGCGCATGGCGCGATTTGAAATCTACCCCGCAGTTCTTTGCATCACCATGCTTTCGGAGATCGCTTTCACCCTCATAGCGTTATTGTTCTCTCTCCACTTCTACTGGATAGCTTTCGTTCTCAACCGCTTTTTCGAATTAACGCTTCTCTATATCATCGGATGCGCAATATTTCGCATTCGTGTGCTGAAACGCGAGAAACGAATGCAGAAGCCTGCGACTGGATGGCAGGCGCGGTTTGTTGCCGGAGTGGGCGCAGTTCGTCTATAAAATTCTAATGGTTTTTCGGTTCTTTCGCGGCGAGTTCTTCGGCGAGAACACGCAAGAAGTGCAGGAATTTCGAATCCGACCGTATGACCTTGCCGGTCGAAAGTTGGACCTCGACCGTTTCGTCGCGCGCAGGAATATCAAGTTCCCGCCGCCATTCCGAGCTTTCAAAAAGAGCAAACTTCATTGGCCGTGGACCGCAATTCAATAAACCGGCGACAGCAATAATCGTTATGGCGGATTTTGTCACGATGTCGCTCCTGTTCTTTGGCAGAATGAACTGCAACTAATCACTAGCGCTATCAAATAATAGCCCTAGGGCTACAGCATCCCGCAACTGCGAAGGAAACTTGTGTTGGTAGGTTTGCGCGATCTGCAAAAGCGCTTTTGTTGCCGGATCGTTACGCTGTTCTTTAAGCCCGCCAATGTGCTCATCGAGTAAAAAATGCGCGAATATCAGCGTCTGAACCGATAGTCCTGACTTGTCGGCAACCCGCTGTAATGCGCGTAAAGACAGGGGGCGTTTGCCTGCTTCAATCCGCGAATAAACAGGCTGACTGATGCACAATAGCTCGGCCATTTCTTTTTGCGTCAGGTCCCAATGGGTCCTGTAAACACGAAGCAACGCGCCAAACTCCAACACCATTTTAGCTTATCCCGAGTAGATGGAACCATTCAGTGAAAACTTGGTTCAGTATAGGCAAAAATAGCAATAATAACAATGAATTGAGTTGTAAATCAGGACTGATTTTAAACTCTATTCTGCTGCGGAATAATCAATTCCCCCATTGAATGCAGAGCCTGAAACTAAGGATCGCGTAACGCGAATTTAGAATAGGAAGGGGCGCCCAGGCCTGCTTTTTTCGGTGACAATTCTTCGTGGGATTTTACCGGATTGAAGTCAATGAGTTGGGAAATTTCACGCTGGAAATGGTAGTCGTTTTTGTCGGGAGTTTTGCATCATGAAAAAACCACGCGTTCGCGCGCCAGTCATCGATAGTCCCTTTTTAAGCACGGATGAAACAGCAGCTTACTTGCGGATCAGCGTGCGTGCGCTCGAACATTATCGCATGAATGGTGGCGGGCCGCGCTATAGAAAGCACGGCAACAAGGTCGTTTACCCCCTTGAAAACCTTGATGTGTGGTCGAAGAAACGCGAATTCGAACATACTGGAGGTGCGGATAAATGATCAAAAAACCCAAGGCTGTTTTGTTCGTGTTGGGCTCTGTTTCCGTCTGCGTATTGCTTGTCGCAATGAGTGTTCAGTTTGTCCCGAAACTCGTATGGAACGCGTCGCAAAGCGCTCCTATAGGCCTATATTGGATTGTACAACGAGAAGCGGAACTGGGTGAGTTTGTGCTTGTTTCACCGCCTATTTGGGCTGGAAAACTCATTGAGGAACGTGAATATTTGCCGTCCCATATGCCTTTGATCAAGCGTATTGCTGCACTTCCCGGCGATGAAATTTGCCGCGAACAGCAAGAGGTTTTTATCAATAAAAATTTCGTCGCCGATGCTAAAAATATCGATTCAAACGGCCGTAAAATGCCCAATTTGAGCGGTTGTTTTACGCTCAAAAATAATGAGCGATTTCTCCTTAATGAGCATGAAAACTCCCTTGATGGACGGTATTTCGGCGTCACGAAAACCGCTGAAATTATCGGCGTTGCTATCCCGGTTTTTATGAAAGAGTAAGCAGGATGGCGTGTGTAGGGAGTGATTTTAAGGGCAGGGCAAGATTAAAGCTTTTGTGCATGAGATGCCCAAAGCTAAGTCTGCACATCATGTTTTTATGCACACGCCGCCTTCGGGCATGTGTAAGTATGTGTATGGGGTTTTCTCATGACAGAAGATAAGTTCCGGCCACATTTAGGGCGTATACGCTCTAGTGGTGGCCATAGCGCCAAGCGTTATCTCGGAAAGCTCTATGCGAGGATGGAGAGAACGAGGCCAGGCGTCTTCGCCAAGCGGTCCGGGCGCTTTACTGGATCCCGTATCGGACGCGGCGCCGGGGTCGGATCAGCAATTGCTTTTAGCGGCCATCCATTTTCGAGCTTTCGCTCCCGCCGGGTCGCGGTCAAGATTCGCTCTGTGCGAATGGGCGGTAATGGCCTTGCAAAAGCGCGGGCTCATTTACGATACATCCAGCGTGACGGCGCCGATAAAAATGGCGAAGCTGGAAAACTCTACGGGCCGGAACGGGATGTGGTCGACGGTAATGCGTTCCTTGAGAAGGGTAAAGATGACCGCCATCAGTTCCGGATTATCCTCTCACCGGAAGAAGCAGGGGAGCTCGATAACCTCAATGACTTTACACGAGACCTAATGGCGGCGGCGGAAAAAGACTTGAAGACAAAGCTCGACTGGGTCGCTGTCAATCACCATGACACCGACCACCCCCATGTTCATATTGTCCTGCGTGGTCGCACTGATGACGGCAAGGATCTCGTTATTGCGCGCAATTATATCACCCATGGATTTCGGCGGCGCGCTGAAGAACTGGCGACTTTGGAGCTGGGTCCCAGGCAGGACATGGATATCGCAAAGAGTCGCGCTGCCGAAGTGGATAAAAACCGCTTCACGAAATTAGACCGCTATCTTCTGGAGCGGGCTGACGCAAACATCGTTCAATTGGGCAAGCCGCGCATGCCCTATGATCGGTTTCACCACAATCTTATGTTGGCGCGACTGCGCAACCTCGAAAACATGCAGCTGGCGACCCGTGAGGCAGGTGATTGGCGATTGTCGCCCACTCTAGAAAACTCGCTGAAGGAGCTTGGTCGGAGAGGGGATGTCATTCGTTCTATGGGAGCGGTGTTGGGGAGTGAGTTTGCTGCGTCAACTATCCGTGAATTTGCAAACGAACACGGACCATCAAAACTGATTGGGCGTGTCGCTGGAACAGGCGCCATGGATGACGGCCATGAACAGCGTTTCCTGGCCATTGAAGGCGCTGACGGCAATCAATGGCATGTGGCGGTCGACCTTGAGCCTGGCGCTATGCCGCCGAGGGGCACAATTGTTGAAATCGCGGCAGGTACGGCAACGCCGCGAAAATCAGACCGGGTGATCGCCGCCATCGCAGAGCGAAATAGCGGCGTCTATTCCGATGTTTTGCACGCAGCAACTGATCCCTCAGCGCGAGAAGCATTCAGGTTGGCTCACAAGCGCCGGCTGGAAGCATTGCGGCGAGAAGGGATCGTCGAACGCATGTCGGACGGATCATGGAACATTCTAGGCGACTTTCTTGAGCGAGCCGCTACCTATGAAGCATCAGACTCCGCCGCAAGGGTGCGAACTTTGTCCTGGGTAAGCCTTGATCAATTGACTCAAGCTCATGGGAAGGTTTTTCTTGATGATGCGCTGACTGGCGTCAGGGAAATTGACTCTGTTGATGCGCGCTTCGGCAGCGATTTGAATTCGGCGCTTGTCGCACGGCGTAAATGGTTGTTACGTGAAGGGCTAGCATCTGATGCGAGCGATAAACTCCGGATTGATCATAAGCGGCTCCAACGGTTGGAGCGTATTGCGATGAACAAAGCGGCGGCAAGAATCGAGAAACAATCTGGTAAGGTTTTCATAGCTCCGTTTGAAGGTAAGCCGGTGGAGGGGGTGTATGTGAGGCCTGTTGATCTGCCTTCAGGCCGCTTTGCAATCGTTGAAAAGGCGAAGGATTTTACGCTGGTTCCGTGGCGCAAGGCGCTCGAGGCCCGGCGGGGGATGGAGATTTCGGGAATTATGCGAAGGGGCGGTGTTTTTTGGTCTTTTGGGAAAAGTCGTGGAGGACCAGTGCTTTAAAGGTGATTTTAGGGAAATAACAAAAACTATCAATTGATAAGTAAATAGATATTACTTGTCATTTGCGGAATTTTGTACTATATGGAGGTCAAAGGATGACACTGATGAAACTACAACCGATTGACCGGCCATCGCCCAATGAAATTCCCGCTGCATTTCCGCTGTCGGGCGGAGATTTTGGCATTACCGATGAGGAAGGCCTCGCGATGGCGGAGGCCGCTGTCAATCTATTCCGCCTATGGGGGCTGACTGATGCTGATGCCTGCACGTTGCTCGGCAGTATTTCGACGGCGACCTACAATCGCTGGAAGCGCGGCGAGATCGGACGCCTCACCGTTGATCAGAAAACCCGCCTGTCGATCCTCATGGGCATCCACAAGGCATTGCGCATTCTCTTTACGGAAAATGCGCGTGTCTATGCCTGGGTGAAAAAGCCGAATAAATCTTTTGGCGGACGGTCCGCCCTCGACATTATGCTGCAAGGACAGATCATGGATTTGTTCGATGTGCGCTTTTATCTTGATGCGGCGCGCGGCTGATGGAGCCGCGCGTTACGCGCCTTCGTTGGCGCAAGACCCATCGGATTATTTCAACACGCCATCCGCCCATAGACCTTTTTGAAGACATCGCTGATCCTGCAAAATGGGGCGCGATTGCGTCGGGCGAGACGAAGTCCAATGCTCGCGTTGCGACTAGTATCGGGCGGCTGGAGCTTGTTCCGTTGAGCCGCCGCGTCGGTGGGGCAGGGGCAAGTTACGTAATGGCGCCTTTCGTCCATATCAGCCCGCGCTTCCAAGGGCGTTTTCATGACGGGACATTTGGCGCTTATTATGCGGCAAACAGTTTCAAGACGGCGGTTGCGGAAACAACCTATCATCGGGCGCGGATTTATTCCGATACGGATGAACGGCTAGGGTGGTTCAGCCAGTTTCGTGAGCTTGTTGGTTCAATCTATACGCGCGTGCATGACATTCGAGACGGCGAGGATTTTATAGATTGTCTGGCGCCGGACAGCTACGTCGCCTCACAAGTACTCGCGCGAGGCCTTCGCGCTGAGGGCTCAAACGGCATTGCATATCCAAGCGTGCGTGACCCAGACGGTCAGTGCGTCGCCGCGTTCTGGCCGGATATTGTGTCAATTCCGAAGCAGGGGCGGGCGCTTGCCTATCATTATGACGGAGAACGCATAGATCTGATCCGCGATGAAACGAGTAAGGAGGTTTGGAGAATTGTGTGATTGGAGGCAATCTCGAACCAAAAGGAGCCTCAAGGTGGGAGGTTTTTAAATCCGCATTGCGCGCAGAACCGGACATAAGCGAGCAGGCATTCCCTAGCGAAAAATTTCAATTGGGGAAAAAACGCGACTTAGTTCGGTCGCCGCAAAGCGCGCGATAGCGGCAGACTTTTGTATAGATCGGCCCACTAGGGCCGAATCAATCCAAAATCTGTATAAAGCTGCGCCAATCCCTGGTTATATTTGATCATGCCCTTGCTTGGGGTTTGTCAAATGGTCGAATTCTCCTAGGATTGCTTTAAATGCAGTTACGAAGGGGAACGCAAATGGTTTATTTCGATGACGGTCCCCTCTACGCTAAAGATGATCGGCGCACGCTTGAACGGCATTTGTGCTTCATGCCGCGAGAAATTATAATCTCTGGGAAGAGCCTCCAAACTACACCAGTATTCGATGCCTATTGGTATTTTGCGGCGGAACGTCAGAAAATTTTTCTGCGAAAAGTTATCGGTGCCAATGATCCAGTCTTGACGACAGACCCTGTGCTGAGCGCGTATAAGTTTACGAACGCGTATCGTGCATCGGACCGCGTGAGCCAATATTTGCTTCGGCATGTAATCTACAGGGATGATTTGCCCGATGACCCTGATAATCTCTTGTTCCGAACGCTGCTTTTCAAACTATTTAACAAGGTAGAGACTTGGGAGGCTCTTGAAGATGCGTTTGGTGACTTAACAATCGATCGATATAACTTCGAAGATTTTGATTCCTTGCTTTCGCACCGACAAAATGCTGGCGATCGTAATTATTCCGCAGCCTATATCATGCCGTCGGCTGGGCGCGTTTTCGGTTTTCCCAAAAAGCACTCTAACCATCTTAAATTACTTGAATGGATGTTGGAGTGTGATTTTCCCTCCAAACTCAAAGCAACCGAGAAAATGTTAGACGGCTTTGAACTGCTCATGAGCGCCCCATCTTTAGGGCCATTTCTCGCATATCAATTCATAACTGACATAAACTATGGCTGGGTCACCGATTACTCGGAAATGGAGTTTGTCGTCGCCGGACCTGGAGCGCTGGACGGCATTTCTAAATGTTTCGTGGATTCAAGCGGCGTGCCTGCTGCCGATATCATCAAGCATATGGCGCTTCATCAGTGTGATTACTTTGAGGTGTTCGGCATTGAGTTTGGCGACCTATGGGGTAGAGAATTGCAATTAATTGATTGTCAAAATCTTTTTTGTGAAATCTCAAAGTATTCTCGCGTAGCATTTCCTGAAGTTTCTGGTCTTTCTGGGCGAACACGAATTAAGCAGAAATATCGCTCCGCAGGACGCTCCAGTGCACCATGGTATCCGCCCGCATGGGGTTTGAATGAAAAAATTGAACGCGACGTTGGCAAGCCTGCGCCCCGCGGTCAAAATCAGACCTATGCGAACCAGATGTCTTTACTTTAGCCCCGCGCTTGGAGGCGAGGGACCCTAGCTGCACGGCTCAATGCGTTGGAACGAATTCGACGGCCCGTTTATTCATATCGACTTTAACGATCCCCTGGCCAGCCTGACAAAGTTCAAAATAGAGCCTGTAACCGTCCTGAATAACTTTCTTCCATTCCCAATATTTGTTCTTTTCGGGTTCGTAGCCGACAGCAAAGCTGTGAACTTTTTTCAAAAACCCAAATGGAATGTCTTCATCTTCCGGGTAAATCCGACGCTGTTCCGCAGGGATTTCCGACTGTGCTAGCGCAGCGCGCCGTGCACCTTCCAAATGAATGAAAAGAATAATCATCTCTTCTAAAATCTTCGCGCGGCCGCCATCTTGAACTTCATCAATGGCCTTATCCTCGCGTTTAATTTTCATGAAGCTTCGTAGTACCGGTGACCAACCAAGATTTGCGATGTTTGAAAGGTGAAGCACATCATGGAATCGATATCCGTCAGGCACGTCTGCATTGTCGGTGAGATCGTTGCCTAGCGGTTCTCCATTCCAAAGCATGCGGGATTTTCTGGGTCCAAGTGAACGGAATTCAATTTCAAATTGTCGCGGGAATTGTTCGTGAGTCTCAAAGGGTTCGTCATGAAATGGTGTCGGTTTACCATCGGGCGTTCGAAATTGCGCCTTTTTCGCATTTAATTCCGCGACATCGTCGAGGTCAATCTTGTGTAGCTTTGCTAATGCGGAAAGATGCCAGGCGATTTCACCTAGAATAACAAACACCTCACGATCAACAAGTTGCGTATTCAATTCCTTTTCAATTTTTGGCAGCAATAGGCGCATGAGCTGTGCACCGAGCTGCGTTAGCACCGCTAGACAAACAGTGTGCAAGGTCTCGCCTCTTGTGCGAGCCGTTAAAAAAGCAAGCTCCTGGTAGTTACGAAATTCGCGGTTGGGAATGGTTGAAAATTCGGCGGCACCCTCTAAAAAATTCTTAAGGTCTTCGTCGGGTAATACGCTGTGGATTCGTTTGGTTCTAGGTTTTTTTTCCTCTAGTTCCGCTTTTAAGTTGGCGATATCCATTTCCAAAATATCGGGCGCATTGCCCTCGTCTTCGATTTGCGCCAAGGCAAATGCATACCAAATAACGTCGCCCAGCTCTTCTTTGACTTCTGCGCGCGCGATTTTAGAATTCAGGATGCCGCCTTCCTTGAGTTGTTCCTTTTTGATGGCGGAGACGAGGGAGCCTATTTCACTGACAAGCCCGAAGATCGCAATTTCCCTGCGCTTATCACGGTTAAGTTTTTTGAACTGGTCAGTTCGGGCGACGACCTTTGCATAATGTTTGATTTGCATCAGGCGGCGTTCCTTCTGCGAAGTGCAGCGATGTTTTCTTGCATTGCCCAATCTGCGGGCGGCGAGCGAAAGCCGCGATCAGCATTGTTTTCGAGCCAGGAGACAAAACCATCTCGGTCGTTGTCGCCATATATACATCGATAGGCGCGACCGGAAGGCAGCATGTGCGCTAGTCGGCGAGGTGGCCGAGGACCAAGAGCGCCCCAATAGGTAAATTTCTGGCCGATCAGGACCTTTTCCGTTCGGGCGGTGTCGCGCTTCAGGTTGCCGCCGTTTTTCGCATTCGGCGGATCGCTGTGAAAGGAGCACTCTTGAATCCAATCCCCCGACTGGGGATCGCGGTGATAAATATTATCACCGTAGCATTGCATTAGACTGCCGCCCATTTGAGGGCGCTTAAGACGAAATCGGGGTTCTGTCCAATATTCATCGAAACTGAGAATTTCATCCACTCTCATCCAGTAGATTATACGTCCATTCAGGCCCACTTGTTTGGAGCCTAGCCCGGCGATCACATCGCCGATTTCCGCTGTTTGTCGGATCTGCGGTTTGCACGCCGCTAAGGTGCACGCGCCAAAAAACGGATTTGGCGCGAATCCTTTGTCGTGTTCAATAACGTAAAGATACAATCGCACGACACCCTCAGCATTTATTAGGCGGCACATCGTGCGATATAGCTGCCGATCCCGCTGGCGTTTGAAACGCTGGTGGGCAATCTGTGTCAATCACAGTTTTCAGCTTGTTAGCATCCCATGGAATTTGGGCCCGCCCGTATTTTGCGACTGTGGGATGAATCGTGTCTTCGGACTCTCCTGGTTTCCAAACGCCAATGATGACACTTACGGCCCGAGCCGCGCGCAAGACCAGTCGTTCAACGCCGTTGTCGTCGGCATTCTCTTTTTCCAACGGGATAATGAGGGTGTCGGTAGCGCAAAATTCCACGGTATCATTATCTTCATCGGGGTCGAGGATAATGACTTCAGTGTAATCTTCGTCGGCATCATTCAGAAGTTTGCGGCACTCGGCTTCACTTAGTTCTGATTCGGACTTTAGTGCGACGTAGATTGTTCTCGCATCTTCCGGTTTGTCGTCGTTTACATTCATTCTTCGTACTCCATTGGCGCTGCGTTAAACGATTGCCATTTAAGTCCGAAGCAGATATTCAAAACCTCTCACAGATGAAGATCTGAAGGACTTGGCGTTCCCTCCGGGTGGCGCCGCCTCCCTTCGGAAATTCTCTTTTCGGAACGAGGCCGTACGCGGCCTCGTTCCGATTTAATGACACGGTTCAAAGTTCTTGCTGACCTCTCCATTTCCGACAAATTGGGTCAACAAACGATAATTATCGTTTTCTTTTCGTATGCGTCCGGCGACGATAGCAGGATGAACACCGACTTGTTGAGCGAGTGAAATTACGTTCATCGGAGTTGCAGCGTATCGCACCGAATGCTCGTCCCAATCGGACGAAGGAATGAGTGCATTTTGCGCAAAGCGATCTGCCTCTTCCTCTAAACCCCAGTCCTCGTCATGGTCGCTCTTGTTGAGGCTTAAATCATCGACGAAGAACGTGACCTCATCGTTAAAATGCCATCCGATATGGGCAAGCTCATGTAATAGGCAGAACCAAAAATTATCTATGCGATCATATCGAAGCGTCATGCCAATAACAGGAACGCCTTCTTTGGTTCGCATCGCGGCGCCGTCCAGATAGGTCTTTGGCAAATGCTGTGCGTGAATCAGGACGACCCCATGCTTGAACAGGAATTCTTTTGCGAGCTTTGGTCCTGCATCGAAGACGCTTAACCGCGCAACGTCTCGCAGGAATTTGGGCGTGATTGTCTTTGAGTTGAATTTCGTTTTTGGCAAATCCTCGCGAGCCTTGGCAAGTACATAAAGACACCATGCTTGCAACGCATAAGCATCCATGCCGGCATTCCGGCGCGCGGAATTGTTTTTCCTATACAGAGGCTGAGGAACAAACTCTCGCCCTCCCGCGCGATGAATAAGGTCGCGCATGATTTCTTCGGCGCAATCTTTTAATCCATTTCCAGCTTTGATCCAGCCGAACTTAGCCATTTGCGAGAGCGGGAACTTGGACCAATCAACGCCGACAAAATCATCGGGAAGGGATGCATTTGCTTCGCCTATCAGCACATCCGCTGGAATTCCGAGATGCATATTGAGCGCGCGGATCATTTTCAACGTTAATGGACGCTTTCGCGCTAAGACCTCTGATACCTTTGCGCGACTGCCAATATATTTCGCCAAATCAGACTGGCTCAGGTTTTCCTGTTCCATCCTAAATTTAATCGCTTCAATAGGATCAGGTGCTGGAATGCTAAAATGAGCGTCTTCAAATACTTCAACCAGGGTTGTCAAAACATCGAGTTCATCGGCGGCGGAGGAGTCCACATTATCCATTAGAGCGCCGATGCGCTCTAATGCAGCGTTGTAATCAGCCTCAGATTTTATGGGACGAATGCTGCTCATATTAGGCCTCCTCTGCATCTATTTTGTCGTACTCTGCGTGCGTGCCGATAAATCGAATGAAAACAATCGCGAATTTATAGTCGATCCGTACGACGAGTCGGAACTTGTTACCTGCGATATTGAATACAACGCGACCGCCCTTAAGAATGCTGGCGCTGCGGTATTTCTCCTTTATGTCAGCGGGCGTATTCCACTCCGCCGCTCGGGCTTCATGATACCAAGCGTTCAAATGCGCTTCGGCTTCCGGTTCGCGTTCGCCGTATTCTCTCAGTGCTTTTCGGGCGATAACGCGCATTCGGAAGTCTCATATAATCAATTGAGGGAACAATGTCAAGCATTCCCAAATAGGGATCAATCTATTCGTATCATTAATTTGCCGTACCCGCAACGCCAGCGAAGACCTTGCAATGGCTAACAGATTCTAGCGAAGGGGTAAGCATGGGATGACTCGGGGGGTATTTCGATGAGAATTTTGCCCTAAAAACTGGCACTCATTCGTCCGCAAGACGGTGATCCGAAGCTCCCAAGTAACGCCTATTGGACCGCGTTGCGCGCAGACCGTCGCGCAAATTCAAAATCGCTAGGTCCGCTTTGAGGATTATTCCAGAAATCACCAACTCTCACGCGTTGCGATGCGTCACCGCGACGTGTTCCCCGTGAATTGCCGCACATTCCCGCAATGGGCCACACTGAACCTCAACTAGCCGCAAACTCTTGCAAGTGCCTACAAAGCCCCACTCATAACCTTAAATAACCACTAGTGACTATTATTGGTTGGTAGGCCGATGATCGCTCCCATGACGCGCATGCGTTTAACGGGATTTGATCATGACGCCAACAAAGATTCTTATAGGGCAGGCATTTGTTGTCATTCTCATCATTGCAGCTGCAATGTGGATGGCGACGGCTTATGTGGCGCATGCATTTGCCTATGACGCAGCTCTTGGTGCGCCGTGGTTCATCTCCTTTAAGGCGCCCATTTATTACCCTTGGCGCTTATTTGAATGGTGGTACGCCTATGAGGCTTATGCGCCGGATATCTTTATGCGCGGCGGCGCCATCGCGGCCTCTGGTGGCGCCATCGGCGCTATTACTGCGGTTGCTGGTTCTGTGTGGCGCGCCCGGCAGACTAAAAATGTCACGACCTATGGATCGGCCAAATGGGCGTCTAGCGCTGATATATCAAAAGCGGGTCTGCTAAATTCTTCCGGCGTATTTTTAGGAAAATGGAAAGGCGATTATCTTCGCCATGATGGTCCTGAACATGTGATGGCATTCGCCCCAACCCGGTCCGGGAAGGGGTTGGTCTTGTCGTGCCGACACTGCTTTCTTGGACCGGCAGCGCAGTTATTCACGATATCAAGGGCGAGAACTGGCAATTGACTGCCGGGTGGCGTTCGACCTTTTCCCATTGCCTGTTGTTCGATCCGACCGATCCGAGCTCTGCGCGTTACAATCCATTGTTGGAAGTCAGAAAAGGCGCGATGGAGGTTCGCGATGTTCAAAACATCGCCGATATTCTTGTTGACCCGGAGGGCTCGCTAGAACGGCGCAGTCATTGGGAAAAGACCGGTCACGCACTTCTTGTCGGCGTTATCATTCACGTCCTTTACGCTGAGGAAGAAAAAACACTCTCGCGTGTGGCCTCGTTCCTGTCCGATCCATCTCGCAGTTTTGAGGCAAGCCTCAAGATCATGATGAGCACCAATCACTTGAGAGGTGAGGGCGCGCCAAAGGTTCATCCTGTGGTGGCGCAGGCCGCAAGAGAGCTCCTCAATAAATCCGAGAATGAACGTTCCGGCGTCCTTTCAACGGCGATGAGTTTTTTAGGGATTTATCGCGACCCGACCATTGCCCGCGTCACCAGCACTTGTGACTGGCGGATTGCAGACTTAATGGAGGCCGAACACCCGGTTTCGCTTTATCTCGTGGTGCCTCCATCGGATATCTCGCGCACCAAGCCTTTGGTTCGATTGATCCTCAATCAAATCGGCCGGCGCTTGACGGAAGAGTTGGAAACAGCATCGACGCCAAAGCGCCACAAACTCTTGATGATGCTGGACGAGTTTCCAGCGCTCGGTCGGCTCGACTTTTTTGAGTCTGCGCTTGCCTTTATGGCGGGCTATGGGGTCAGAGCCTATCTCATCGCGCAATCTCTCAATCAGATCGAGAAGGCTTATGGCGCCAATAATTCGATCCTCGATAATTGCCATGTGCGGGTTGCGTTTGCAGCAAATGATGATCGCACCGCAAAGCGGATTTCAGATACGCTTGGGACAGCGACGGAACTGCGCGCCCAAAAGAACTATGCCGGGCATCGGCTCGCGCCATGGCTCGCCCATGTCATGGTCTCGCGTCAAGAAACTGCGCGTCCATTATTGACGCCGGGCGAGGTGATGCAATTGCCGAGCGAGGATGCGCTGGCGCTGATCGCAGGCGTGCCGCCAATCCGCGCCAAGAAGCTCAAATATTTTGAAGACGATAATTTCAAGGGCCGCTGTGTTGCACCCCCCGTAATATCGGAAGAGGGCGGCGCCTACGCTGACGCACCGAAGCCTCGGAGAGATGATTGGTCCGGCAATAGCGTGGGAACTGGCAAGTGCTTCGATCAACCTTGGCTTGAAATGGCCCATGGCAAGCCAGTGGACGAGGGCGGGTTAGAACTCAAGCCTGAGATTGACGCCCCGAAAACATCGCAAACAGAAGAGATCAAAGCTGACCCGCCATTGGAGGAGGATAGTGACGCTGTCGCTGAAGCAAAGCGCTTAAAGGATTTGACGCGTAAGGCGATCAACCGTGCTGCAGTCATGGATCGTGACCGCAACAGCTTGTTGAGGGAGTTTTGATCCGGTGACGACACTCCGCCTCCATATCATTTTAAGCCAGGAAACGGCCAAACTCCTTGAAGGCGCTTGCGTTCAAACTGGCGCCACGAAGACATCCCTTGTTGAAACAGCAATCAAAGAGCTTCTTGAAAATAAGTCTGATGAACGCGCATTGGCTGTGTTGGTCAAACGTCTTGATAAGATGAGTAACGCCATTGAGCGTCTTGCTGGCGATGCATCGGCGCAGACCGAAACCCTGGCGCTCTATATTCTTTATTATCTTTGCATTACGCCGCCGCTGCCTGAAGCGACGCGAGGCTCGTGTGAAGCGTTGGGGCGCAAACGGTTTGAACATTTTATTACCCAGGTTGGTGACCGCCTCATGGGGCAAGAGCGTTTTGGCGATGCATTGCTTGACTATATGGGACTTGAAGAACCGGCGCGCGAGCGGTCATTGGAGGCGGTGTCATGAGTGCTTCCATAACGACCGATACCCGCCGAGCGTCAATGTTAAAAACCGCCTTTGGGCCTATCATTGGCGCGGCGCTGGATGACCCGAGTGTGATCGAAATCATGGCGAACCCTGATGGGGCGCTTTGGATTGAACGTCACGGGACGGGCCGCCTTCGCGAAGACGTTGATTTAAAACCCGCCGATTGTGAACGGATTATCCGTCTCGTTGCCAGTCATATCGGATTTGATTGCAACAAGGAACATCCAATCGTTTCTGCAGAACTTCCTGGATCAGGCGAGCGTTTTGAAGGCGTATTGCCGCCTGTTGCTGTGGGGCCGACATTTTCTGTTCGTAAACCCGCTGGCCGGGTAATCGGCCTTGAGACTTATGTGGATGAGAATATCATCACTGGCGCGCAAGCGCTCACCCTTCGTGCATCCATCAACCGGCGCGATAACATCCTGATTGTGGGTGGGACCTCGTCAGGCAAGACGACGCTTGCCAATGCGCTTTTAGGGGAAATCGCTGATGCGAATGAACGCATCATCATTCTTGAAGACACAAGAGAGCTGCATTGCGGTGCGAGCGACCTTGTCGCCCTAAGAACATCGCCGACGATCGGTCTTGAACAGCTGGTGCGCTCCACTATGCGGTTGAGGCCCGACAGGATCATCGTTGGCGAGGTGAGGGGCGGTGAAGCTCTTGATCTCCTCAAGGCCTGGAATACTGGCCATCCCGGCGGCATCGCCACGGTTCATGCAAATTCTGCGGCGAGCGCCCTCACGCGCATTGAGCAGTTAATTGGGGAGCGGACCACAGGGGTTCCCTATCAATTAATTGCCGATGCGATTGATCTGGTCGTCTTCATTGCGCGCAGCCCAGAGGGCAGACGCGTTCAAGAAATTCTCCGGGTCGCCGGGCTCGATGGGCAAGACAATTACCAACTCATCCCAGCCAGCGCCGGAGACCTCACCCTTGTATCGGAAGGACAACCCATATGATCTCGCCTCAATATAAATCAATTCTTTTGAAGTCACTTGCAGTAGCTGTGGGTCTGGCGCTTCTTGTTGCGCCAGCGCAAGCGGCAGGATCCGGCATGCCCTGGGAGGCGCCGCTGGCGCAAATACTGGCGTCAATTGAGGGTCCGGTTGCGCGTATCGTCGCCGTTATCGTGATCATCATCACCGGCTTGTCGCTTGCCTTCGGCGACACCTCTGGCGGCTTTCGTCGTCTAATCCAGATCGTCTTTGGGCTGTCCATTGCATTTGCTGCAACAAGCTTTTTTCTCGCCTTCTTCTCTTTTGGCGGCGGGGCATTGATCTAATGCAAGGATACTCCGTTCCCATACATCGAAGCCTCACCGAGCCGATCATGATGGCGGGTGCGCCGCGGGGTGTCGCCATTTTAAATGGCACCATCGCGGCGGCTGTGGGCTTGGGCCTCCAAATGTGGGTCGCCGGTATTGTCCTTTGGATGATCGGTCATGGCGCGGCTGTTTATGCGGCCAAGAAAGACCCCATGTTTTTGGAAACGGGTATGCGGCACTTGAAACACAAGGGCTATCTCGCATGCTGAACTTGCGAGAATATCAAAATCACTCATCGCGTCTTGCCGATCATTTGCCTTGGGCGGCGCTTGTGGCGCCGGGTATTGTTCTGAATAAGGATGGCGGTTTCCAGCGGACCATCCGCTATCGCGGTCCTGACTTAGAGAGCGCAAGTCCGGAAGAGCTTTTAAGTTTTACGGCGCGCATCAATAATGTGTTCAAACGGTTTGGGTCTGGCTGGGCGCTCCATTTTGAAGCGGACCGAAAGCCAGCGTGTGATTATCCCAAAAGCGATTGGCGAGATGATGCAGCCTGGCTCATTGATGAGGAACGGCGCGCCGGGTATGAAACTGCCGGGCGGCACTTTGAGAGCGAGTATTATCTTACGTTTGTATTTTTACCGCCAACTGACCGGACCGGAAAAGCAGAAGGCCTGTTTCTGGATCGCGACCAGAGTGAAGAGCGTATTGGGTACCAGGATCATCTAAACCGCTTCATTCAGGAAACTGATCGGGCGATTGACCTCATCTCAACCCTAATGCCCGATTGCGCGCCGCTTGATGATGGCGAGACGCTTAGCTTTTTGCATTCATGTATATCAAACAAGCATCACTCTGTTGCTCCGCCTGAAACACCGGTGTTCCTTGATGCAGTTCTTGTCGATACGCCGCTCACTGGCGGGCTTGAACCCATGCTCGGTGACGCGCATCTGCGAGCGATCACTATTCTGGGTTTTCCACCAGCCTCTGAGCCCGGCTTTTTTGATGACTTGAATGCGCTGGGATTTTCCTATCGCTGGACCACACGGTTTATCGCGCTCGACAAAGCAGTGGCGACGAAGGAGCTCAATAAGTATCGCCGCCAGTGGTTTGCCAAGCGCAAATCCATCGGGGCGATCTTAAAGGAAACGCTGTTTAACGAGGAAAGCGTTCTCATTGACGCTGACGCCGACAATAAAGCGGCCGATGCTGATGCGGCGCTTCAAGAACTTGGCGCTGATGATGTTGCTTTCGGGTATTTTACAACAACGATCATCGTTACAGATGAAAGCCGCTCAGTTGTAGAAGAACAATCACGCGAGATAGAGCGAATTTTAAATGGGCGTGGGCTTACAACCATTGTTGAAAGTATAAATGGGGTGGAAGCCTGGCTTGGAAGCTTGCCGGGGCATCTCTACGCGAATGTTCGCCAGCCGCTGCTTCACACATTGAATCTTGCTCATTTGGCGCCCTTATCAGCGGTCTGGGCCGGACAGTCATGGAATGAGCATCTGGGCGGTCCGCCATTATTATCTGCGACAACCCAAGCGACGACCCCATTTCGACTTTCCATCCATTTGGGTGATGTTGGCCATACGCTGATAGTCGGCCCTACCGGAGCCGGGAAATCTGTTCTCCTCTCGCTTATCGCCGTGCAGTTCCGGCGTTATGGTGAGGGGCAAGTCTTCGCCTTTGACAAAGGCCGGTCCATGCGGGCGAGTATTCTCGCCCTTGGCGGTGCCTTTCATGATCTTGGTGATGAAAGTGAACTTGCTTTCCAGCCATTAGCGGCAATCGATAGTGATGAGGGTAGGGCGCGGGCGCAAGCCTGGCTGCTTGGCATTCTTTCTCAGGAAGGCGTTAGTCTCGATCCGACCATCAAGGATGCAGTGTGGTCAGCGCTTGGCAACCTTGCCGAGGCGCCGGTTGCTGAGCGAACGCTGACCGGGTTCTCGCTTCTCTTGCAGCGAACAGATCTTCGCGACGCCATAAAGCCTTTTACGATCGATGGCGCTCATGGAGGGCTCTTCGATGCAGAAATGGACAGTCTCGAATTAACAGACGTTCAGGGCTTTGAGATGGAAGGCCTCATGCGTCGAGAGGCGGCGATTGCCCCGGCGCTTTCCTATCTCTTTGATCGATTAGAAGCGCGTTTTGATGGGCGGCCAACGCTGCTGGTTTTGGACGAAGCATGGGTGTTTCTTGATCATCCATTATTTGCAGAGCGTTTGCGTGATTGGTTGAAAACCTTACGGAAGAAGAATGTCTCGGTTGTGTTCGCGACACAATCGTTAAGCGACATTCAAAATTCCAAGATTGCTCCTGCGATTATCGAGTCCTGTCCTTCGCGGATTTTTCTTCCCAATGCGCGGGCGCAAGAAGCGGGTATCCGCACTGCCTATGAAGGCTTTGGCCTTAATGACCGCCAAATTGAAATCATCGCCAGCGCGACGCCCAAGCGTGATTATTACTACCAGTCAGCCATAGGAAACCGTCTTTTTGATCTGGGGTTAGGTCCTGTAACGCTCGCCCTATGCGGAGCGTCCTCGCCAGGCGATCAAGCCTTGATCGACCGCATTTTGAGCCAGCATGGCCCGGAGAAATTTTTAACCGCGTTTTTACAAGCCAAGGGCCTTGGTTGGGCAGCCGATCTCATCAGTCAACATTCACAACCGGAAGGAGCCAGAAGATGGGCAGCCGAATGAAATCCAAACTTTTAAGTTATGCTGCTGCGCTTGGATTGGCGCTCGCGCCGGTGACATCTGCAGACGCCTTTGTCTTTGGCGGTATAGTTTATGACCCGACCAATCACACCCAAAACCTTCTGACAGCCGCGCGCACCCTGCAGATGATCAACAATCAGATCAAGCAGCTCACCAATGAGGCGCAGATGATTGCCAATCAGGCGAAAAACCTGACGCAATTGCCATATTCAGTAAAGGCGGCGCTGAATGCACGGCTCAATGAGATTGATGGGCTGATCAAAACCGCAAACTCCATTGCCTATGACGTCGCGACGGTGGATGCAGCGTTTAAGTCTCTATTCCCTGAAGATTACGCGTCATTTTCAAACGCCGCCATGGGCGTACAGGCGCGCACTCATTGGGAGGAAGCATCACGATCTCTCCATGACGCCATGATAATGCAGGCGAAAATTACCGAGACCATCGCAGACGATGCCTCGACCCTTGATGAACTGGTCTCGCAAAGCCAAAGCGCCATTGGGGATTTGCAGGCCGCCCAAGCAGGCAATCAGCTGGTTGCCTTACAGACCAAGCAATCCATGCAAACTGCGCAGATGTTAGCGGTTCAATATCGGGCCGAGGCGCTGGAGCGCGCGCGACAGTTGCAATCAGAAGAACGGGCCCGAGTTCATCGCAAACGCTTTCTCGGCGACGGCGCCGCTTATAAGCCATCATAAGAGTGAAGCCACACCATGGATGATATTAACGTCATAGATGATTTTACGAGCACCTTTATCGCTTATATAGATAGCGGTTTTGGATTGCTGGCTGGCGATGTTGGCTTTTTAACAGCGATCCTGATCGGCATTGATGTGGTGCTCGCAGGCCTGTTCTGGGCTCTTGCCGGTGAACAAAATGTCCTCGGGCAATTCATCAAGAAGGTGCTCTATGTGGGCGCCTTCGCTTTTATCATCAATAATTTCGCACTGCTGGCGAATATCATATTCTCAAGCTTTGCCGGGCTCGGGCTGGTGGCGACGGGAACAAGCTTAACGGCGGCTGACCTTTTAAAGCCAGGCTTTGTCGCCGCGACAGGGTTTAACGCCGCCTATCCATTGCTTGAAGAGGCCAATTCGCTCATCGGTTTCCCGAGCTTCTTTTCCAATTTCGTCACCATCATCATTATCCTGCTCGCCTGGGTGATCGTTTTATTCGCGTTTTTCATCCTGGCGATCCAGCTCTTTGTCACCATCATTGAGTTTAAACTCACGACGCTTGCAGGCTTTGTGCTGGTGCCTTTCGCGCTCTGGAACAAAACATCGTTTCTCGCTGAACGCGTGCTTGGCAATGTTGTGGCGTCAGGGATCAAGCTAATGGTCCTCGCCATCATTGTTGGGATTGGATCAACCATCTTCGGCTCGATCACCGCGAGTTTCACCCCAGGATCAGTGACGCTGGAACAGGCAGCGTCTACTATTCTCGGTTCTTTATCCCTATTGGCGCTTGGCATATTCGGGCCTGGCATAGCAACGGGTCTTGTCGCGGGCGCGCCGCAACTTGGCGCCGGGGCAGCCGTCGCGACCGTGGCGGGAGCAGGCGCAGCTGCGCTTGGTGCTGGCGCCGTTGCAACCGGGACCGCCCGCGCAGCAGCCACTGCTGGTCAATCCGCCGTCAGGGCAGGGGCGGCCATGACCGGCGGGGCGAGTGCAGCCTATTCACTCGGCAGCGCCGCGTCCGGACAATCCGGATGGCGTTCGGTTGCGTCAGGGGCAGGCGGGGTTGCGCAAGCGGCCGGAGGCGCGGTGATGGAAAAGGCCAGCTCTTCCGTGTCCAGCGCATTTGGTAATCCAGGCGAGGCTTATCAGTCAGGTGCGCGCGCGGCGTTTTCCGCGACAGGCGGAACGCTCGCATCAGCAAAATCTGCAGCATCATCACATGGAACAAACGCCTCACCAGACTGGGCGAATAAGTTGCGGCGCGAACAAGGCGTTCGTGATGCCGGCATGACGGCGACCCATGTCATCGCGTCAGGGGACCGGCCTGGGTCTGCCGACGCCCCGAAACTTCGACAAGAGGATGAGTAAGCATGTTTAAACGCGCATCAGTCCGTTATGGAGAGGCACCGCTCCCGGAGACGCCCTATCAAAAGGCGCAACAAATCTGGGATGACCGCATGGGCTCTGCACGGGCGCAAGCGGCAAACTGGCGGCTAGCGGCCTTTGGATCCATATTGATTGCTACTGCATCAATCGGTGGGCTCTTATGGCAGTCCACAAGATCGATCATCACGCCCTATGTGGTGGAAGTGGATGCGCAAGGCTCTGTGCGTGCTGTCGGCCCCGCCATGGAAGCCTATGAACCAAGTGATGCGCAAATTGCTCATCATTTGGCGAATTTTATACGCTCTGTACGCTCGGTCTCTATCGATCCCGTCATCGTGCGAGAGAACTGGCTAAAGGCTTATGACTTTTCCACCGATCGCGGCGCCATTGCGCTCAATGATTATGCCCGTGAGCACGATCCCTTCGCGGAGATTGGCCGCCGCAGCGTCAATGTGGATGTGACGAGCGTTGTGCGTGCGTCAGATGATTCCTTTGAAATCCGCTGGTCCGAGAAAACATATGCCAGCGGGCAATTCGAAAAGCTGGAACGCTTTACCGCGCATCTCACCATTGTCGTTTCAGCGCCGCGCAATGCGCAAGCGCTCCATAAAAACCCGCTCGGGCTCTATGTCCACGGCATCAACTGGTCAAAAGACCTCTCTTCGGGAGAACGATCATGAGAATTCTGGCATCAATCATCGCCATCGCTGCGCTCACGGCTTGTGAAACGAGTTATCCCGATATCGCTCTGGATAAGGGGAACATGCGCCCTGCAAAAGTGGTGAGCTTCGATGACAATAAGCCCGTGCGTGAGATCATTGAGACCGCAACCCCTTATCCCTTGCCAGGGCAGTTGAAACCTCTTGATGAGAAAACGGAAGCCGCGCCGTCATTAAAGCCCTTTCAGCGGATAGACGCCGCGAACGAGCGCGCGAAGATTGAGCCGGACCTCGGACGGTTTGTAAACGCTGTCCAGCGTTACCCCTATATGGAGGGGGCTCTCTATCGGCTCTATGCTGCGCCCGAACAAGTGACGGATATCACCCTTCAGCCCGGCGAGCGGTTGAATTCGGTCTCTGCCGGCGACACGGTGCGCTGGGTCGTTGGTGATACGACCAGCGGGGGCGCCAATGGCGAGCAGGTTCATATCCTTGTAAAGCCGATTGCGCCGGGCCTTTCCACCAATCTGGTCATCGCTACGGACCGGCGCGCTTATCATCTTGAGATGCGTTCGTTCCGTGAGACTTACATGGCGGCGATCTCCTGGAGCTATCCACAGGAACAATTGACCCGCCGCCGCAATGAGAACAACCGCAACCTCAAAGAGGTCTCTCATATTGTTTCTGCCGGTGTTGATCCTGATGAATTGCGGTTTCGCTATGAGATTGAGGGCGACAAGCCTCACTGGAGACCGGTTCGCGCCTTCGATAATGGCAAGCAGGTCTTCATTCAGTTTCCGGAAAATATAGCCCAAGGTGAAGCGCCGCCCTTATTCGTGTTGTCGCGAAAGGGGAAGCCGGAACTTGTCAATTATCGCATGCGCGGGAACTATTATATGGTTGATCGGCTTTTCACCGCCGCTGAGCTTCGACTCGGGGAAAAGCCGCAACAGACCGTGCGCATCATCCGTAATGATCTGAAACGGCGGCCCTAAAATGTCGACTAAGAAACAAAACCCAGATGAGCTGCAATTGCGCGGAAGGCCTCGCCGCGTGACGCGCCTTAATAAAAAGGCGTTGATGATTGCTGCTGGCGGCGCGGCGCTCGTGATTTTTGGTGCGATGAGCATTGCATTAAAGCCGCCGCGTGCGGTCGGGGGTGCGCAAGCGAAGGAGCTCTACAATGTCGATACGAAACCGACCGCCGAAGGCCTGGATGCGCTCCCAAAATCCTATGCAGACGTAAAGCCGCAGCTCGGCGCCCCACTGCCGGGTGACTTAGGGGCGGCGATCTTGAATGCTGAACAATCAGTCGCAGCGGCGGGAACGGATGGGTTTTTGGATCGCGCTGATTATGCATCTCTTTCGGCTACGCCGTTTCGAAACTCGCCGGAAGCGGATGCTGCGCGCGAAGCCGCATTGCGAGAAGCCCAGATCGCGGCGGAAGCGCGCGAGGCGGGCGTGTTCTTTCAATTGGCGTCAGCTAATACGGAAAAATTGGCGCTAGGCCCGGATGCGGCGCCAGTACTTCCGTTCGATCTTGGGCTAGGCCCGCAACAAATCCCATTTGGCGCTGAGCGCGAAAATGACCCAGGCCGTCAGATCAGGAAAATGGCGTTTTTAGAGGAGGGCGGTGAACCCTCAACGGACAATTCACATCGGTTGGAAGATCCGATTACACCCTTTGAAGTCATGGCGGGAACGGTCATTCCCGCAAGCCTCATTACCGGCGTGAACTCTGATCTGCCGGGAACCGTCATCGCGCAAGTGACGCAAAATGTCTATGACAGCGTCACCGGCCAGTATGTGCTGGTGCCTCAAGGCGCCAAACTGATCGGACGCTATGATAGCGTCATTGCCTTTGGCCAGTCTCGTGCTCTGCTCGTTTGGTCGCGCATCATCTATCCAGATGGCGCCTCAATTATGATCGATAATATGCCCGCAAGCGATGTGGCCGGGTATGCAGGGCTTGCCGACAAAGTTGATTTTCATACATTCCGTCTGCTGAAAGGCGTTGTCCTCTCAACTTTGCTTGGCGTTGGAACGGAGCTCTCTTTTGGCGATGCCGAAAGCGACATTGTACAGGCGCTTCGTGAGTCAGCGCAAACATCTGCCAACCAGACTGGCCAGAAGATAGTACAACGAAATCTCGATATTCAGCCGACGATAAAAATTAGACCCGGCTGGCCGCTGCGCATCATCGTCCACAAGGATCTAGTACTGCGGCCTTACGAACAGGGGAGGGCGGATAGATGAATCTGAAGATTGGAGCCTTACCAGACCGAACGCCTGTCAAAGTTGCGATGTCCTTACCGCCTGACGTGCATGCAGCGTTGCAAGACTATGCGGTGATCCATGCAAAAGAGTTTGGATCAGAAACCGCGGTTTCCGATTTGGCGGCACTGATGGTCGAGCGGTTTCTGGATAGCGACGCGGCCTTTAAGCGCGAACGGAAAAAATGGAAATCAGGGGACATACGTAATGATTGAACGCCCAGGCTTTTCCGAGCCCACATCAGAAGATGCAGATGCACATCCTAGTGATAGTATAGGTAAGCTCCTTAAAATTACCGACGTTTGTAGAGATGTAGGACTTAGTCGGGCAATGATATATCGTTGTATCAAGCAAGAGAATCACCCGTTTCCACGACCTGTGAAAATCGGTTACGCCTCACGTTGGCGGGAGGCCGATGTAATCGCATGGAAGACCGCCCTGATGCCAGGGCACAACTGACCGCCGGTTTTGAAAACCTTAAAATTTCTCATCCCATTCAGAAAGACTTCCACGTCATTTTGACGTGACCAATGCGTTGGCGCTACTGATTCAGTACTGCTATGCTTGGTCTGTCAGATGTATAATCTGGTCGTTTCTGCAGCGATTTTTTTGGTTCATTTTTGGTTCATTTTTGGCTGCGATTGGGGTGGTTCTTGATGGATTGCTGTAGGCAACATTTCGGCCAAGTGGTTGAAAAACTTTGATGGAGTAGGTTGCTGTAGACAGCTGTAGGCAACGATTTCAAGACTGTAAATCTGGCCGCTTAGCGTACGATGGTTCGAATCCATCCCCCTCCACCATCATGTTTTCTTTGCAATTTTTTGTATTTAACGGGCATGGTGACGTTGGCCGTAATCGTAATTGCTCTGAAAGCTTCGAAGTCCAGCTTCTTCACAGCCAGTATTTCGAACCAGTGTAAATTCAAATACGAGGCGCGACGCGAACCGTTGAAAAATGCGCTATGTGCGTTCTAGCATTCGGTAAGTGGGAACAGGCAGTTTAAGTATTCCCGTCCGCGGAGTTGAGGCGGACGCCGCCAAATCGAGGCAGCAACGCCCCCTTGGTTTCTTTTTTTTCCTCGGCCTCTGCCAATTTTAGGTAAGTATTTTCTGTAACCTTGATGTCATTGAGGATGCCGCGTCGTGCATCCTTGGGATTACGACGTTTTAGCGCCTCGATTATTTCAAGGTGAGAATTTGTCGCTTGTGGGCGAGGATCTGATTGTGGCGATGCGTTGCTCGTCAACGCCGAGAACATTGCCAGGAAATATGGCCCACATTGAAGCCAAAGCAACCGAATCGATTGCAACAAAACACCATTGTCAGCAGATTCATAGATCGCGAAGTGAAATGCTCTATTGTGTTTGAGTGATTGCAGCGCTCTTTCGTCTTGGCTTGCCTTAGTCATACGTTCGTTTAGTGAGGCAATATCACTCAACATCTTTGGTGTCGCGTTTATTGCCGCTAATGCTGCGGCTTCACCTTCAAGCATCGAACGAACCGAACAAAGTTGCGTAAACTTTCGCACATTAAGTAACGGAACGCGAAACTTGCGCGTAGGTGTTGTTTCAAGGGCCCCATCCGAAACCAATCTCCACAATGCATCGCGCACAGGCATCGGGCTCGTTCCGAGTTCGCCGGCCAGTTCCCGAGTTGACAAAATATCGCCGGGAATAAAACGGCCAATAATTAGCGCGTCGCTGATTTCAGCATAAATTTGCTCATGTAAAGGCGCAGCTTGGACTTTACGCAATCCAGTTGAGTTTTTCATCGAGTGGCCCATTCGTCCTTTGCTGTTCTTACCCTTTGATAGGGCGCGTCGGCGCTTCCCGGCTACATCTACTATCCAAATCACGCCATGACTACATGCGACTGTACTTTGATATATCAAAGTGATATATCATATGATGAATTAGGCAGGCTACTATTTTTGCTCGCGGAGCAAACCCATTGAAGGCAGTGATTAAAGAGGCGATACCAATGAAACGCAGCAATAAAGTTGTGATTACGTGTGCGATAACGGGCTCCATCCACACTCCGACAATGTCGGAATATTTGCCGATCACACCGAATGAAATAGCGCAGGAATCCATCGAGGCAGCCGAAGCGGGAGCTTCCGTAATACATCTTCATGCACGCGATCCGAAAGACGGTCGACCAACAGCAGATCCAAATGTATTCATGGAGTTCTTGCCCCGCATTAAACAGAGTACAAACGCCATAATAAATTTGACAACAGGTGGCGCGCCAGGAATGTCGATGGACGAGCGTTTGGCGGCGCCCAATTTGGCGAAACCCGAGCTGACATCATTAAACATGGGGACGCTGAATTTTGGCGTATTTGACGTCGCTGAAAAGTATGACCGATGGAAGTATGAGTGGGAAAAAGAGCTATTGCTGTGGACAAAGAGTGGCTTCCAAAGCAACACGTTTGCGCAGATCGAAACAATAATTCGCGAACTTCATCACGGTCATGGGACGCGTTTTGAATATGAATGTTATGATGTTGGCCATCTTTACACTCTTAACTACTTTGCCGAAAAAAAGCTCATTAAGCCGCCTTTTTTTATTCAGTGCATTTTGGGTGTTTTGGGCGGCATCGGGCCGGATCCAGACCACTTGATGCATATGCGCAATACTGCCGATCGGCTGTTTGGTGATAATTACTACCTCTCCTGTATGGCCATTGGTCGAAACCAAATGAAATTCCTGACCTTGAGCGCAATATTGGGGGGTAATGTTCGAGTGGGCCTTGAAGACAGTCTCTATATCTCCAAGGGTCAGTTGGCGAAAAGTAACGCAGAACAGGTTACAAAAATTCGAGAAATCCTTGATGCATTGTCGCTTGAAGTTGCAACGCCCGACGAAACCCGCGAGATGTTGGACCTAAAAGGCGGCGATGCAGTCGGGTTCTGACTTGCTTAGAACCAAGTGCTGATTCCAGAAATTGCGGTGTAATCGTCGTTTACAATCGGCATAAACCGCCACTTATCAAATGTGGTGCACGGGTGCGAAATGCCCATCGCCACCATATCACCAACTGCGAGCGGCGAGTTGTCCGGCATGTCAATGTATGCGTGCTGATCATTTAGAGCGACAATAGCATGGTTATTCAGAGTGTTTGGGCTTGAATGCGTTCCTGGCCGAAACCATTTTTTCAAAATAGGTAGTTGCAAATCGTATGATACATCTCTCTTGCCAACAGTCGCGAAACATCGACCATTCTCTGGAATTGAATGAATGTAAGCCCACACCTCAATCGCTTCCTCAGGCGGGGAGGGAAGTAGGCCAAATTCGCTTGAGCGAACACACATTCGTTTAAAGTAATCTTCCAGCCATTTCGAATCATGCGTTAGGTAGCAGCCGCTCCGAATAACATGCAATCTTTCACTGTGCAGCTCTACCTCTGCCACGCCGCGAGCAGCCATATCATAGTAAGCCGATCCGCCACCGCTCAAAATCACCGGTTCGTTTCGAAATAGACCACGAGATTCGACGATTGCGG
Organism: uncultured Alphaproteobacteria bacterium; assembly: GCA_942492295.1. Lineage (GTDB taxonomy): Bacteria > Pseudomonadota > Alphaproteobacteria > Caulobacterales > Parvularculaceae > Hyphococcus. Next base: position 360,414 of record CALODW010000008.1, on the reverse strand, counting down.
CGACTTGACTGAGCCTCTTATATAGCGACTTGATGAGCGCTTCGATCTCTGAATCGTTCGAGCCTTGGATAATGCCTTCATAGGTTTCTATCCCACGTAGTTGTATACGCGGTGAAGCCTCAATGGCATCGCATAAGGTTTGTGCTTGCTCGATATTCCGAATTCCCGTTCGCGCATCGGGGTGTCCGATTTCGATGAGTACCTGCAAATTAGTCTGCTTTGACTCCGCGCGCTCAGATAACGTTTTAACCAACGCTGGTGAATCAACCAGTGTATAGAAATCGAAGGTGGAGTCCCTTTTAATTTCTTCCAAGACATATTCAATCTCAGCGTTGCCGACTAATTGGTTGGCATGAAGGATTCTTTGAATCCCAAATTTCCTGTAAGCCTGTATTTGCTGAATTGTTGCAGCCGTTAGTCCCCACGCGCCATCTTCGAGTTGAAGCGAAAAAAGCTCAGGGCTCATGGTAGTCTTTCCGTGTGGGCATAGAACAGCATTTTCGCGTGCGAGAAATTGCTTCATCCACTCCCGATTTCGATTGAGAGCTGAGTTGCGCAGGACTGCGCAAGGGAGGGGTAAATCGCCCTTTAGCAAATTCCAACGATAGCTGGCCAATTTACCAAGAGGAAATGGTACGGTATGCCCCGGAATTCCTTTTGTGCAACCATCCAAAAGGATTTCGGGAATTGTGATCGTGTTCTGCATATTCTCAATCTCAGTACAATAGGGGTGTTGGACGACAAATTGTCTATGAAAAGGGGTTTTGGTTGAGCGGCCATTTAGGGCCTTTGAGTTTCTCGAAGACCAGAGATCGAAGCGAGAGATCCAACGCTCCAGGGGCATCGATGTTAATGAAGGTCCCGGCAATATCTTCAAAGCCGCTACGATGATTGTACACGGATTTTACGACTAATGCTTTCTGTGCCTTGGGGTCGATACCAAAATCTGAAAAGTAATTGGAGTCCATAGCAATGGGACGATCGCGACTTAACAGTATGGAGAGCCCGGCCGAACGAATATGGGCGATATCGCCAATTGGAGCCTCACGATCACTACGTCCGGCGCGAGCGTTTGGAAAAAGCTCTACGATTTCCACCGTCACATCAAGTGGCGCCCCAGATTGCGGGCCTTTTTTGCCACCAATCCGCATCGGAAGGTGAGCGCCTTTTCCGGCATTAAACGCAAGATCTACAGCCGCCGGATCATGAAGAAAAGCAAACGCGGCATTTTCTATTTTTGCTTCCATGAATGCATGGAGTAGATAGGTAGCGTCGCCTGCTGCTCCGCCGCTCGGCGCATCCGCGCCATCAGCAACGATAACTGGGAGTGACTTTGCCGCCTGTATCGCGGCAATTCCTTCAGGAACGTCGTAGTGTTGATAGAATGTCTTCCCTCGGAGGGCATATAGCTTCCTGCCAATTTCCTCCGCCAGCCTGCTAGCAGCTTGCGGATTATTGTCCGTTGTCACAAGAACTTTCGTTCCGGTGTCCGGCGTATCGCCAAACATAAAGCCGTGTACAATATCAGCAGATAACGCCTCGCCGCTCCCCTCCAGTTCCCGCAAATACGAAACTAAGGACCGCATGGGCTCAGCTTTCGTGTGGTAAAAGCTCAGCATTTGACAATCAAACACCGCTTTCGCCGGCTTTACTTCTTTCATTGCAACGGTGCGCGTAAGTTGCGCGGTTTCTATTGCGCGATCCAAAATATCTGTGTGGGGCCATTCTTTATAGCAGCAGATTATATCGGCATTATCGGTCATAGCTTGCGTTAAATGAGCGTGTGGATCTATTTCAACGCCAATTGTTACGTCCTTTCCCACGATCTTTCGTACATCGGAGAGCAGGTCACCTTCGCAGTCATCAACGCCATCGGCGACCATGGCGCCGTGCAATTTCAAAACTACCGCGTCAAATGGGCCGTTGCGTACAATGCTTTCAAGTATGTCTTGCTTGAGTCTCGCATAAGCCTGGGCTGTTGTTCGGCCTGCGGGCAGTGCTCCCAATGCTGGCCCTTCACGAACTTCCCACCCTGCACCAGTTAAACTAGACTTCATCGCCGAAAGCGCACGTTCAATTGTAGATATGAGATATCCTTCGCCATCACCCGGAAGAAAGTCTTCATAGGTGGTTGGGATAGGCGAGAAAGTGCACGTTTCAGTCATTAGGCCAGCGAGAAATGCGCGAATTGTTGCCTCCTATATCACTTGCGTGAGTATGCTGCGCCATCGGTATGGCAGACGAGGGGTGAGCGTAAGTGACGCTTTAGGCCCTGAAATTATCTGCATACGTGTTGGTCCGCTTGTTATTTATTGGTATCCCAGCACGGAATGGTCTTTCCGGGATTCATTATGCAAGAGGGGTCGAGTGCGGCTTTGATGGAGCGCATGATGTTGATCGCTGCTCCATGTTCGGACTCCATGAATTTTAGCTTTCCATAACCAATGCCATGCTCACCCGTACAGGTGCCGTCGAAGGCCTGTGCACGCGCTACAAGTCGGGTGTTCAAATTGTGTGCCTTGGTTACCTCATCTGGGTTATCGGAGTCGACAAGTATGATGAGATGGAAATTGCCGTCACCGACATGGCCGACTATTGGCGCTACGAGGCCCGAAGCTTTAATGTCGTCTTTTGTCTCGAGTATGCAAGGCGCAAGGTTTGAGATTGGAACGCAAACGTCTGTTGTCCACGCTTCGGTTCCGGGCCTCAATTCTTTTGCGGCCCAAAAAGCTTCGTGTCGAGCGCGCCAAAGTGCATTTCGTTCTTCTGTTTTTACAGCCCATTGGAAGTCACCGCCACCGTGATCGTTGGCAATTTCCAACAATAAGGCGGCCTGTTCGCGAACACTCGATTCCGTGCCGTGAAATTCAAAAAACAGCGTCGGCTTTACTGCATGACTAAGTTTTGAGTGCCGGTTTACCGCTTCTATTTGCACCTCATCCAAGAGCTCGATGCGCGCCACCGGTATGCCTAATTGAATGGCCAGGATGACCGTATCGATTGCTCCGGCCAGGCTCTCAAAGGCGCAAACTGCTGCTGATATAGCTTCGGGGATACCATAGAGGCGAAGTTGAACCTCCGTAATAACGCCAAGCGTACCTTCTGAACCGACCAACAGCCCGGTCAAATCGTACCCGGCGGATGATTTTCGGGCGCGACATCCGGTTTGTATGATTTGCCCGTCAGATGTCACGATAGTTAAGCCCAGCACATTATCTCGCATAGTTCCGTACCGTACAGCATTCGTTCCGGAAGCACGGGTTGCGGCCATGCCGCCGATTGAAGCATTCGCACCGGGATCGATCGGAAAAAACATGCCGGTGTCTCGAAGGCGCGAATTCAACAGTTCGCGCGTTACGCCAGCCTGCACTCGGCAGTCGAGATCTTTCTCATTGATTTCGAGAATTTCATCCATTTGGCTTAGGTCTATACAGACGCCGCCGTGCAACGCAGCAATGTGACCTTCTAAAGAGGTGCCAGCACCATATGGAATTACAGGCGTCTCGTGCTGTGCGCAAATTCTGACAATTTCGGCAACTTCTTCGGTTGATGCTGGGAAAACAACTGCATCTGGCGGAAAGCTTTCATGATGCACAACATCGCGGCCATGTTGCTCGCGAACATTTCGAGAGGTGACCACCCGCTTGCCGAAAGAGTTCCGCAGCGCGACGATGGCCTCAAACTCTGAATCTGGCTCTTCGGTGTTCAACTTCATCGATTTCTTGCTCGCGGTCAGCAATAATTCAGTAAGCTCATTGCCTGAAATGCAAATTGAACACTAGGTTTCCCACTCGACATTTCCGCAGACCCCGAGAAACTGTCCTGAGATATGCAGAGCCGCATCGGACGCAAGAAACGCGGCGGCTTCGGCAATCTCATTTGGATCGATCCACGTGCGCATGGAAATATATTTGAGCATGTCACGTTCCACGGCCTCAACACTTTGCCCGCTTTTTTGGGCTTTTTGTTCAAGTATAGTTTTTGTGCGCTCTCCGTTCACCGCCCCGGGCGAAATTGCGTTGCATCGGATGTTGAAAGGACCCAGCTCGCGCGCCAGAGATTTGGTAAGGCCCATCAGGCCCGCTTTTGATGCGACATAGGCTGAACGGTTAGGTAATCCGGTAGAAACTGAGGATGTCCCTATATTCAGTATGCAGCCTGCGTGCTGAGGTTTCATGATCCCCGTTGCGATCTTGGTCGCAAAAAAAGCTCCATTGAGATTGGCTTGGATTGTTTCGACCCAGTCCGCAGGGTCCACGGCGTCAATGGGAGATTTGGGTCCGGCAATGCCGGCATTGTTGATCAGAACATCTAATCCGCCCATAGAATCAGTCGCTTGAAGGAGTGCGGCTTCTACTTCATTGAACACGCCCACATTCGCATTGAAGATGAGGGTCGCGGGCGTTTCTTGTTGAATGGCTTCAAGGGCGGCAGTCGAAATGTCGCAAACTGCGACATGCGCGCCCTTTTGGGAGAAGTGACGTGCGATTGCCTCGCCTATACCAGACGCTCCGCCAGTGATGAAAATCTTTTTGTTCTCTAAATTCACGTGGTTCTCATAAATGCCATATCAAGATGATATAGCAGATGCTTGCATGATATGGCAATAGAGGATAAGACATGCGCAATTCGACCTCGTTGTTTTGTTTTGAGGTGAGAATTTGCTGCGTTCGAATGGATAAGGATTGGGAGGGATATATGCCAAAGGGATTGATTAACGCGATGACTAGAAAGTCCAGGTGCAAAAGCGTGCGGGGGAAACTTCTGACTTCCGTATTTGGAATGACCGCTGCAGCGGCGTATGCTCAGCCTGCGCTGGCGCAAAGTAGCGGCACCGGCGCGAGCGCAGAACCGCAACCGTCGGACCAAATTGTCGTGACTGCGCAGAAAAGATCGCAAGGCGTACTGGATGTACCGCTCAGCATAACCGCAATACCGGAACAAACGCTCGAGCGCCAAAACATTGACAGTCTTGTAGACTACGCCACGCGCGTCGCCAACCTGACGTTCGATCAGGCGGGAACTATCGGGTATAGAGGGGATGAGAGCATCACGTTGCGAGGCGTCAACGGGCGCACCAACTACTACATAGACGAAACACCGGCGCCGATTACTGATGTACGATTATTCGATGTGGAGCGAATTGAAATTCTTCGCGGCCCGCAAGGGACGCTGTACGGAGACGCCGCGATGGGGGGGACCGTAAAAATCGTTACCAATAAACCGAATACAGAATCATTCTCGGCAGGGGGGGCTACGGGTTATTCATTCACGAAAAACGGTGGTCAGTCGTATTATGGAGAAGGCTTTGTAAATGTACCGCTTGCTGAGCAATTAGCGTTCCGCGTAAGTGGTTATTACGAGGAAATTGGGGGTTATATTGATAATATACCCGCGGCGACTGGGCTTGGCGATCAAACTGGCGGATTCTTGCCGGTTGATATCGCACGCCAAAAGGATGTGAATGGGGGTACGCGGAAAGGCATACGCGCAGCGCTCAGATATAGCCCAACCGACACGCTTGATATCGATCTGAGCGCATGGCTTCAAGACATCGACCTTGGCGCCAGGTCTTTATATGATGACGCGACGCCTTTGGAGACGTCATTCGGCGGATCAATGGTCGAGCAACAGAATTTTGAATTGTATAATGCGACCTTGAACTGGGAATCTGGACCGTTTGGAGTCATTTCATCTACGACCTACTACGATATCCAAACCTTTAATTCGGAAGACATAACGGTATTTCTGGCACGCGGCCTGTTCGGCCAGGATCCGAGCATTTTTACGAACGCACAACAACTCAATAACTCGTTACCTGCCGACGCCTTTGCACATGAGACCCGGTTTACCTTTAGCGATGAGATCGGTGGGCTTCCAGTGTTTGCGATCGCAGGCATATTTTACAATGATCAGAACACATCACGCGACCAGTATTGGTTCGACGAGCAGTCGATCCCAGATATCAATGCTGCGTTTGATCCAGATGGGTCCATGGGGTTTGATTTTGGTGCGAATTTCGATGCCCTTGGAATACAGCGTGGTTTGTGGGGATTTCAAATGATTCCAAGTGAGGTGAAACAGCTTGCCTTCTTTAGTGAGGTTTCGGTTCGACCAGCTGATTGGCTCGAGGTAGCTGGAGGGTTAAGATACTTTGAGTTTGACGTGAAAGAAACTAGAACTGTCGATGGGTTTCTTTTCGGCGGCGCCGAAACTGCTTCGGGGAAAACATCCGATTCTGGTCTCAATCCAAGGTTCAATGTTAAGGCGGATATCAGCGAAGACTTTATGCTGTATTCAAATATTGCGAAGGGATTTAACATTGGCACCGCGTTGGGGTCAGTATTGCCGAGTGTGTGTGATGCCGTGCTTGACCGTGAGGGCTTATCAGATGGTCCAGTCGATCCGGAATCTCTTTGGAGTTACGAGGCCGGCGGCAAGGGGGCTCTCTTCGGCGGCAATGTAACCGTCGACGCAAGCGCGTTCTATATCGACTGGAGCGACATTCAGGAGAGCGTCTCATTTGCAGATAATGAATGCCCCGAGTCACTTGTCGGCAATTTTGGCAATGCGAAGTTGAAGGGTGGCGAAATTGCCTTTACCGCAAACCTTTTTACTGGCTTTGAGTTTGGGGGGTCCTTTGGGTACACGGACGTCGAGCGGGATGTTGCCGCCATCGGCACGCAGGCGGCAGAACAAGTCGGTAATAATGTGCTTACAACCTCGTTTTTCTGGGAGTATTCCGCGCCGGTAGCAGACAATTTGACTGCCTATTTCGGCGGAGACCATCAGTACATTCAAGAAGGTGAATCAAATCAACCTGGAACACCGCATTATCACTTAACAAACATGCGTGCAGGTCTCGCGGCGGACGATGGCTGGGAGATTGCGTTTGTTGCTCGCAATCTCACGAATAGTCAGCCCGCTCTACAGACATTCGCACCTGGTTCGATTGGAAACCTCCTAACTCAAACTGGCACCCTTAGGCCGAGAACAATCGGTGTAGAGGCCCGCGTAAAATTCAACTAAAGCACCGATCGCTCGTAGCGATGATTGTAGGAAAGTATGGTGGGGCGATTAGTCGTCCCACCTTACGTAAAGGGTGCTCAGTCGGGTTTATGTATTACAAGTATCTTGAAATGTTTTCCAATGCCGCAGCAACCGTGAGAAAGATCAAACGAATAACGCGCAGATTTTATGTCAACGCTGTTATTTGTGCTTTATTATCGGCTCTATTTCCGGCGACCGCTAGTGAAGGCCCTCTGACATCCATTCCGGAAAACCCATACCCGGAAATTGGTAAAGTAAATCTCATTCGCGATATCTGGGGCGTTCCTCACGTGTACGCGCAGACCGAAACTGATGGCCTATTTGGCGCTGGCTACGCGCTTGCAGAGGATAATCTTGAAAACATTTTATTTCGTTACCTCGTGCTACATGGGCGAAGTAGTGAAGTTTTCGGCAAAGAATTTGTGGATACGGACTGGTTCGTTCAAGCATACAATATCTTGGAAGACGCCAAGATTGCCTACGAAGAATTAGACCTGCCAATCAAAGAAAATTATGCGGCATATATCGCTGGTATCAAAGCCTTTATGCGTGATGAGCCCGGAAAAATCCCCACATGGTGGCAAGGGCAAGTCGAGTTGGAGCCTTACTTGCCAACGGCGTTTCTACATTGGCTCAACGTGATTTTCTCGGTTTCTTACGGTATGTCCGACTGCGCGGTCGGGAGTGCGGATATCCAACTAAATGACCTAAGATTCGTTGACAATACGATCGTGGACACGCGCGCGGCGATTTCCCATGCTTCCAATCAGATGGGAATAATGAATCGGAAAACGCGCGGAAATGTTGCCTACCTGATTTCAGACCCGCACGTCACATTTACCGCGAAACGTTCTGAAATGCGAATTCATGCAGGGGACCTCAACGTGTCCGGGATTGTGGTGGCTGGGTATGTTTCTCCTATGCTGGGGCACACAGAAAATGTGGCATGGGCGCACACCACGGGATTTCCGGATGTTGCGGACTGTTATGTATTTGAAGTCGACTCACATGATTCGGGAAGTTATATATTCGAAGGTAAACTAATACCTTTCACAAGAAAGGCGATCACTGTTCCGATCCGGGGTCAGTCACCGCAGATTCGAGAACAGCTCTTCGTACAGAAAAATGGATTGATGCTTCCCGTTCATGCGATACGAGACGGGAAAGCATACGTGTCGGCTTCCGGTGATTTGTTGCGCCCAGGCGGCCAGGACCGAACGAGCTATTACTTTTCCCGGGCCGAAACAGTGGATGACTTAATTTCGGCCCTTGGAAATGGGCATTTCGCGCAGAATATAATGGCCGCTGATACGCGGGGAAATTTGATTTACGTAAGAATGGGAACGACGGCGATTAGGCCGCAGGGAGACTTTGACTGGAGCGCACCCGTGCCCGGTGGAACGGCTGCAACGGATTGGCTTGGTATTCATGCGGTTTCCGATTTAGTACAGGCCCGAAACCCAACAGCGGGCTACCTCCAAAACAATAACGTATCTGCCGATAGAATGGCCGCGGATAGTGATTTGCCGGAGAGCCTAAACCCGGGAATCTACCCAGAATATATTTATAATGGCGCGGGGAGTAGCCATGCGCGCGGCTTGCGTGCAGTGGAAATATTGAGCGCGATGGAGGATGTTGAATATCCAGATGTTCTGGCATTGGCGACAGATGAAAAGTGGATTTCATCGATCCTGTGGCAAGACGCTCTTGCAGAAACGATGGAACGAAACCCAGATTGGGATGATGCAGCTCAGTCAACAAGGTTGTTCGCTTCTAGGATCATAGATTTTGATGGCTTTGGGTCGAAGCAGTCGGTAGGTGCTATGAACCTAGCGGCATGGCTTCACAGTCTGGGCGACGATCAAGAATCCGCCAAGAGATTGAAACCCAAAGTATTAGCGAGTGAACCCCTTAGCGAAGCTGATTACAGCTTTATGTTGGAGGCGCTATTCGAGGCAGAGGAAAAACTCCGTTCGAAATTCGGTGAAGGCGAGATAGATTATGGTGACGTCTTCAAGCTAAAGCGGGGCAATACGGAGTGGCCGCTCGGCGGGGGCGTGATCAGCATTCCGGGTGTCTGGAGTGAGCAAACAATGCGGGCCTACGACTTTTCTCCTGAGAAAGAGGATTTCGGCAAGCAGATCGCGCACCGAGGTGGAGTTCATCCGCAAATTATGACGCTAAAAATTGGCGGTACGGTGGATAGCAATACAGCTGTAGCTTTCGGCCAGTCACACGACCCGGCATCGGCCCATTTTTCAGACCAGTCACGGCTATTGAGTGAGAAAAAACTTAAACCGTCATTTTTCCAATTCGAAAGTTTGAAGACGAATATTGAAAGCTGGAAAACGCTCAGTGTGGAATACATGCGTTGATTAGCTCACGCCAAGAACGATATTGAATCAACCTGTGTCAAAGAAGGGGTGACCAATGTCGCCGAAGTCGATAGCGCACTCCAATACGGACGATGCCTGGCCAAGCCCGATCTATGCGTGGTTTGTAGTGTTTTTATTGGTTCTTGCCTACATACTTGCATTTGTCGATCGCCTGATCGTCGGGCTTTTGATTGACCCAATCCGGACCGATCTGGAATTAACGGACACGCAAATCAGTCTTATTGGGGGCGCTGCCTTTGCATTGTTTTACAGCGTTATCGCGCTCCCAATTGGCCGTGTTATCGATAGAACCCATCGCGTTTTGGTTCTGTCGTTGGGCATATTTTTATGGAGCGTGATGACGGCAGCAGCGGGATTTGCGCAAACATTCGGGCAACTATTTCTCGCAAGAATGGGAGTGGGCGTGGGAGAGGCCACCATTGTCCCAGCGGGGTATTCGATAATTGCCGACTACTTTCCGCCCAAAAAGCTTGCGTTGGCGATCGGAGTATTCGTGATGGCTGCGGCTGTTGGGGCTGGGTTGGCGCTTATTATTGGGGGGCGGGTGATCGAAACCGTGTCTCAGTGGGATCTCAGTTCGGTTAAGTTTTTGGGTGAGTTGGAGATTTGGCAATTGACGTTGATGGCCGTAGGGTTGCCTGGGATTGCGGTCGCACTTTTGGTATTGCTGATCAAGGAGCCGGTCCGTCGGGGCAGCTTGAAAAACGCCGTTCAAACTGAAGGTGAAGCTGCAGTAATCTCGGCGACGTTGCTTGGATTTATGAGGCGACACCGCAGCGTTTATCTGCCCCTGATTGGTGGTGCGGCGTGCGCCAACATTTACGTATCCTGTATTTTTTTGTGGGTTCCGACCTATTTGTCGCGCATTCATGGGTGGACAGCAGAGGAAGTAGGCACTCGTTTCGGTATTGTCCTATTATCAGCTGGTGCGGCTGGAGCATTAACAGGGGGCTTCTTGGCAACGGCGCTGATGAATAGGGGATTCAAGGACGGCACCGTGAGAGTGATGATTGGCGCCTTGGCTGTAGTGTTTCCCATTTCAATCATCGCTCCTTTCGCACCAGCATTTATATCGCTCCTACTGTTCGGGTTGGCATTCTATTTTCTAGCTGTGGCTGCCGCTGCTGCACCGAGCGCTTTGCAGCTTGTGACACCTAATGAACTGCGTGGGCAAGTAGCGGCTCTTTTTGGCTTGTCGATAAACTTGGTTGGCCTTGGGGCCGGCCCGACCACTGTGGCGCTTATCACCGACTATGTGTTCAACGACCCTCAAGCGCTTGGGCATTCACTGGCGATCATCGGGGGAATTACAGCGCCAATTGCCGTTATGATATTGTCCGGCGCATTGCGGAATTATGGTAGAATGGTGATTGAATCGGAAAGCTGGAGTCGTTGATTTGCGACGGGTGCTATCCAATGCTGAATCAAATGCCGGTGAATCGCAATGAGTTCATTCGACACAATAATTGTCGGCGCTGGCATTGCGGGTATATCGCTTGCTTACGAATTGTCTAAGGAACAGCGTGTTCTAGTGGTCGAGCAGGAATCGAATTTAGGATATCATTCTACGGGTCGTTCGGCAGCGGTGTATGCGGCGTCATACAAAAGCGGCAATGTAGCCATTCGGGCGCTCACTCGCGCTAGTTGGCCGATGTTTAAAAACCCTCCAACCGGATTTACGGAATGCGATTTGGTTCGGAACAGAGGGCTTATTTACTTCGCCGATGACCCGGATCTGAACGGACTGGCCGAGTTTTATCACGATCTCAAGGCGACAAGTTCAGACGTTGAGTGGGTGAATAGTAGTTCCGTTCGGGAGAGACTTCCCATGCTGCAAGAACGTTACGTAAATGATGCCATCTATGATCCTCATGTCTACGATCTCGACGTACATGAGATATCGGAATCTTACAGGCGCGCTTTTCTTAGTTCTGGTGGTATCGTGCGTACAGAGTTTCGCGTTACCCAAATTTCAAGAATGCCTGATCGTTGGATGATTGGTGATGGAGCCGAGACACACGAAGCAAAAGTTCTGGTGAATGCGGCAGGCGCCTGGGGTGACGAGATTGCGAGAATGGGCGAAGTACGGGAGATCGGTATCCGATCGTTGCGGCGCAGTGCAATTCTCTTGAATATTGATGAATTCGTGAGGACTGACGGGTTTGCGAATTGGCCGATGGCTGTCGAGTTCAAAGAATCCTTCTATTTTAAACCTGATGCTGGAAAATTGCTCGTCTCACCAGCGAATGAAGATTTATCTCCGCCCTGCGATGTTCGACCGGAAGACTTGGATATTGCGTATGCGGCGCAGTTTGCCGAAATGGCGCTTAAACTAACAGTCAAGAAAATTGAGCATTCCTGGGCAGGATTACGTAATTTTGTTTCAGACAGGGGGCTGGTGATTGGATTTGATCCAGATGCGGTGGGTTTTTTTTGGTTGGTGGGGCAGGGCGGAACAGGTGTTCAAACAGCTCCGGCCGCCGCGCGCTTGGGAGCTTCGCTGATTCTCGGTAAGGGAGTGCCGGTTGATCTACAGCAGCTTGGGCTCCGTGCTGAACAAGTATCACCGAGTAGGCTCTAGTTTGGCACTCTTTACCAAGGGCGATCCGTCCGCACAATCAGTTCTTAGAATTTGAGTTGAATATGTTGTTCATTGGCCGCGACTACGTCCACCAAAACTTGAGCTATAACAAGTGTATTGAGATCGTGCGTGATGCAATGATGCAGTTCTCGCTCGGGAAAACACGTCAGCTATTGCGATCGATTTTGCCACTCGGAGAAGGGTGTCTGTTTGGGGCGATGTTGGGGGGATTTGAAGCAAAGGAAGTATTTGGCGCTAAACTGGTGAGCGTCTATGCACAAAACTCTTCACTTGGACGGCCTTCTCATCAAGGTGTGGTGATATTGTTTGATTCTGCTGATGGTAGCCCATTGTGTATCGTAGATGCCGCCAGCATCACGGCTATACGAACAGCAGCAGCAAGTGCGGCGGCAACCAATGAATTGGCGCTGCGACGTGCGACAAGCCTCGCATTATTAGGATACGGTGAACAAGCTTTAGCACACGCCTGTGCAATTTGTGAGATAAGGGATATCGAAGAGATCTTGGTTTGGGGACGTTCGTATGAGCGGTCAAAGTTGTGCGCAGCGCGGATAAAGCAAGAAACTGGAATTGATTCTCGTGCCGTTTCTGAAGCGCGCGCGGCTGTCGAGGGCGCCGCTATCATATGTACGGTCACTGCGGCCTCAGACCCAGTGTTGAAAGGTGAGTGGATAGCGCCGGGAACCCACATTAACCTTGTTGGGTCAAGTCATGCGGGTGCGGCGGAAGTAGACAATAGTCTCGTTCGGAACTCAAGGTTCATTGTGGACTCACGCGAGTCGGTACTTGCCCAGGGAGCGGAGTTTTTACGGGCGAAAGAAGCAGGTGTTGTTTACGATGATCATATCGTTGGAGAAATTGGGGAGGTTTTTGCCGGGACTCTAAAAGCGAGACTCGGCGAAAAGGAGATTACAGTTTACAAGTCACTGGGGCACGTCGTGCAGGATTTGGCTGCATCTGCCTATGTCTATGGCCGGTACGAACGGTGAAGATGGTGGGTTCTGGTTAGATTTGGGATTTTGTGAATACCAATTTGAGTCGCCGGCAATATTGATTTCTAGCCAACCAGCCTGAGATGAAGCCGATGATCGCATCGCTCTGTCTAAGGCTTTGAGATTAGATAAGGTGTGTGGCGTGGCTCTTGCAGTTTGATTGTCGCCAATTGCTTCGGCCCACAAATCCGGAATCACCTTTTTAATCGCATCAACAATTTTCTGATCATAACGTAAATCCTTGTCAAAGAGCCCTCGCATATTTGAATCGATTCCGTTTCAAGTTCCTGGTCCAACGGGCGGTCAATTGTTCAACGAGCGAATTTGCCGGATTTTGCTGCTTGAGAAGTTCGCCCTTTGGGACAACTTTCGGATTGATCCTTGATAGGGACGCAATCGTTTCCTGCTGTAGGATTGAGAGAATTTGACTCTAGATCTCGGAAACCCTGGCTGAATTTTGACCCTACTCGAGAAATGGGTAGCAAAATGGCTGGAATGCCCGGTACCCATAAAATTGGCTGCGGAGACAGGCTCGAACAGAACTGTGCCCACCACCATCTACCCCGGCAACGCTGGAACGTATAAACCCATATTCGTGTTGTGAATCTCGGGGGAGATCACGATACCGAAATATTTGCTTACGAAGCGATCGAACAGTGGTAACGTCATGTGGCAGCCAAGAAGCCGCTTGAATTACGAGTGAAAAACCATGCGAACTTTCTTTGTTCTAATAAAATGCAAGCTCGGAAGAGCTTATGACGTCGCCGCCGCTGTGGTCGAAAATGTCGACCCTTGCCCGTCTATTTTTTCAATATCCGGCGAGTATGACTTGATTGCGCATTTCAGCGTGGAGAGCTCACTGGATATTGGCCGGTTTATTAATGAAACGCTTCATGAGGTGCCGGATATCGTCGAAACAAAAACGATTATTGCGTTCAATACGTTTTCAAAAGATGGCGGGTTTCAGGGGGACGAGAAGCCGTAGTTAAGGTTTTTCCGCGCGTGCATAGTGGCGGCGGTTCGGCCGCGCCTTCAGCGCGACCTCAAGTGCTTTTTCGTTTGCTTTTTCTGCTTCACGATAGAGCTGGTATTCACCGGATTGAAGTTGCTCCGGCCAACCCAACGGCTCGCCCGCAACGTGCTTGACGCCATAGTGGCCCGCTGCCTGGCGCGTAAAGAACGGATTGTTAAGGTGGGGGCGCGCCAATGCGCAGAGGTCGGCCCGCGACGCAGCGATGATGGTGTTCACCTGTTCCGGCAGCGTTATGTCACCGACTGCGATGGTGGGAATGCCCACGCGTTGCTTAACGAACTCCGCGAACGGCGTTTGCCACATTCGCCCGTAGACGGGCTTTTGCCATTTTACGGTTTCTCCAGAAGAGACGTGGATAATGTCAGCACCAGCATCACGAAATGCGGCTGCGATAATGACGAGATCATCAAGGGTCAAACCGTCTGGCGCCCAATCTGAAGCAGACAGCCGCACCGACATGGGCCGGTCTTCTGGCCAGACGGCACGCATGGCCGTGAATACCTCAAGCGGATAGCGGACACGATTTTGCGACGTCCCGCCATAATCATCATTGCGCTGATTAGTCAATGGGGAGAGGAAGCTCGCCAATAGATAGCCATGTGCGCAGTGCAACTCGAGCATATCAAAGTCAGCGCGCGCACCCCGTTCAGCCGCCGCAACGAAACTATTGCGGATGGCGTCCATGTCAGCACGCGATGCCTCGGCCGGAATCTGTAATACGCCGTCAATATACGCCAGCGGAGAAGCCGAGAAGAGCGGCCAGTTGTCATTTTCCAGCGGCATGTCCATGCCATCAGCAGGCGTGCATGTTGACCCTTTTCGCCCCGCATGGCCAAGCTGCAATGCAAGTTTTGCCGGTGTTGTTTCATGAATGTGAGAGACCAGCTTTCGCCACTTTTCTTCTTGAATGTCGTTCCAGAGCCCCGTGCAGGCAGGTGTAATACGAGCATCCGGGGTAGGGCATGTCATCTCGGTAAAGATAAGCCCGGCGCCGCCATAGGCGCGCGAAGCGTAATGGGTGAAGTGCCATTCCGTGATGTCGCCCTCTACGGCGGAATATTGCGCCATTGGCGCCATTGCGACGCGGTTTGGCACTGTCATGGCGCGCAATGAAAAAGGCGTAAACATCGGCGTTGGTTTGTCGCGATGGACGATCGAGCCGCCTTTGCGTTCATACGACTCGTAAAACTCAGTTTCGACCTGTTTGAGGAAGTCCTCGTCTCTCAGTTTGATGTTGTCCCAGGTGAGTGACTTTGCGCGCGACATGAGGGAGAAAACGAATTCGTAACGCGCTTTGTCCCAATGCAATGGCATATCTTCGAACCAGCGCAAGGAAACCTGCGCATTGTGTTGCGTAATCTCTATGGGCGTCCTCCGCTCTTTTTCGTATGCGGCGAGTGCGCTATCTGGATCAGCTGGATGCTCGACGATCGCGTCTGACAGAGCGGCGGCGCACTCCATGGCGAGCTTTGTGCCGGAGCCGATAGACCAATGCGCTGTCGCCTTCGCATCGCCGAGCAATACGATATTTTTATGACTCCAATTCGAGCAGCTTATGGTTGGAAAGTTTCGCCATACGGATTTATTGGTGATGAAGGAGTGGCCATCGAGATCGTCCGCAAAAACCTTCTCCAAAAATGATGCGCTTTCGGCCTCTGTCATCTCGTCAAGGCCGCTCGCTTTCCAGCACTCCGGCGTGGTCTCTAATACCCAGGTGGAACGACTTTGTTCATACTGATATGTATGGGCGCAGAAGGGGCCATGCTCAGTTTTTCGGAAGAAGAATGTGAATGCATCCAGTGGGCGAGTCGAACCCATCCAGGTAAATTTGTTGCGTGTTTCAGCGATATGCGCTCCGAATTCGGTCGCATAATTCTGGCGGATTGGACTGTTCACACCCTCAGCGACCACAATCACGTCTGAATCCGAAAATCGCGACTCCAATTCTCCGGGGCGCACCGTTTCAGAAAAATGCATGCCGACGCCAAGTGTACGGCAACGTTTCTGGAGTAGTTGAAGCAATATTTTGCGTGAGCAGCCGGCAAATCCATTTCCGCCAACGATCGTTCGTTGTTCCTTGTGAACGACTGCAATGTCGGTCCAATAGGCGAAGCTACTCCGTATCGAGTCATAGGACTCCGGATCGGCAGTGAGAAACTCGTCCAAGGTCTCGTCGGAAAAAACAACGCCAAACCCAAATGTATCATCGGCGCGATTTTGTTCGTAAACGTCAATCACGCAGTTCGGAAGGCGCTTCTTTGTGAGCAGTGAAAAGTACAGTCCCCCGGGGCCGCCACCAATAACGGTAATTTTCATAGTTCTATGACCTGGGCGTTATGCACGGGGAACGATCGCGGTTGTTTCTATTTCCACAAGCGCCGCTGATTCAACAAAACGGGATACTTCAACTATCGCCATGCAGGGGAAAACCTTGCCGAATATCTCGTTCCATGCGGCGCCAATATCTTTGATGCTTTCTGAGTAATCATCGCATGAGGCGACATAGCAGGTCATTCGGACAATATGCGCTGGTTCTGCGTCCGCTTCCTTTAGTATTGCCTTTGTATTTATAAGCGCCTGACGGAATTGATCGGCCAGCGCATCACTCTCGAATCGCTCATTCTCGTTCCAGCCCACGACGCCGGCCGTAAAAACCATACGACCCTCGGCCATTATTCCGTTTGAGTATCCTTTTGGCCGGGGCCAGCCCGGCGGTTGCAGGGTCTGTCTCATTGTGCTCCACCCGTTGTGTAGTTTTCCAGATGTTGACGAGCAATAACGAGTTTTTGGACCTCAGAGGCCCCTTCGTAAATGCGTAACGCTCGAATCTCGCGGTAAAGCTCCTCGACTTTGACGCCCTTCTTGACCCCCAGTCCGCCAAACATCTGAACGGCTTTGTCTATGACGAACTGCGCGCTATCTGTGGCGTATAGTTTCGCCATCGCCGCCTCTTTGGTGACACGGCGTTTTTGAATATCCTTGACCCATGCGGAACGATAAACAAGCAACGCGCTCGCATCGATATCCACCGCCATCTCGGCGAATCGTTCTTGCGTGATCGGCAGCGTCGCGAGTGTGGCTCCAAACATTTTACGGTTTACCGCATGATCTGTCGCTTCACTAAGCGCACGCCGGGCCAAACCAAGCGCCGCGGCGCCAACAGTGGTTCGAAATACATCGAGCGTCGCGAGAGCGATCTTGAAGCCGTCACCTTCCTTGCCAATCAAGCGATTGGCTGGGATTTTTGCTCCATCAAATTTTAATCGAGCGAGCGGGTGGGGGGCGATAACATCAATTCGCTCCTCTATGGAAAGACCACGATTGTCCGCATCGACAATCACCGCACTCACGCCGCGCGATCCTTCGCTGGTTCGCGCAAAAAGCGTGTAAAAATCCGCGATCCCACCGTTTGAAATCCATGTCTTCTCTCCATGCGCTTCATAACCGGCGTCATTGAGGCGCAACTCAGTGGTCATGGCGGCGGCGTCCGATCCGGCGTCAGGTTCTGACAGGGCAAACGCTGCAATTTTTTCGCCGGAAGCGACTTTAGGGAGATAGGCCGACTTTACGCCTTCATTTCCAAATAGACTAATGGCGCCAGACCCCAAGCCTTGCATTGCGAAAGCGAAGTCAGCCAAGCCGGAATGATACGCCAGCGTTTCTCGAATTAGCGCCAGCGAGCGAACATCCAAAGTCTCCAGCTTGCCGCCATGAGACGCCGGCACGCAATAGCGTAACCAGCCGTCCCTACCGAGCGTGCGCACAAGCAATTGACACGTCGCGTCCACGTCCTCATGGGCGCCGGGCACTTCGACGATTCCGGGTAGTGTGTCGCGCGCCCAAACATCCAAATTGCGCGCGAGCGTTCGGTGATGTTCCTCAAAAAATGGCCATTCCAGATATACGTTATCAGCCATTAGTTGCCCTCAAATACGGGCTTTTCTTTAGCCACGAAGGCATCGTAGGCCCGGTGAAAGTCCTTCGTTTGCATACAGATCGCTTGAGCCTGCGCTTCGGCTTCTATCGCCATATCGATGCTCATACTCCATTCCATATTGAGCTGGTTTTTGGTGATTCCATTGGCGAATGTCGGTCCGCTCGCGAGTTTTGCGGCCATGGAAAGGGCGTGTGAGTCCAATTCTGCCGCCGGCAATACCGCGTTGAAAAATCCCCAGCTCAGGCCTTCTTCCGCGCTGAATGCTCGGCCGAAGAAAAGCAATTCACTGGCGCGGCCTTGGCCGATGATGCGTGGCAACATTGCGCATGCGCCCATGTCGCAGCCAGCGAGACCGACCCGATTAAAGAGAAAAGCCGTTTTAGCGTCGGGCGCGGCGTAGCGAATATCAGATGCCATGGAGATGATGGCCCCAGCGCCCACACTAATGCCGTCCACCGCGGCGATGATCGGTTGTGGGCAGGTCCGCATAGCCTTGACCAGATCGCCGGTCATTCGCGTGAAGTCGAGTAAGCCGGACATGTCGCGTTTGGTGAGCGGGCCTATGATGTCATGTACATCGCCGCCGGAACAAAAGTTCCCGCCTTCACTGCCGAACACAATTGCCCTTACCTCACGAACGTAAACAAGTTGGCGAAAAGTATCGCGAAGCTCAGCGTATGACTCGAATGTAAGCGGATTTTTACGCTCCGGCCGTGTAAGCGCAATCCGCGCTACGCCACCTGAAAAAGTCCATAGGAAATGCTTCGGCTTAAAGGTTTCGGGATTCATGCTGCGTTTCTCTCTGTAGGATTGGCGGCTTTCACATCAATCTTGTCGAGCAGACGGCGAAAACTTGCAAGTTGGGATGGAGAAAGGGCAGCGAAGGATTCCTCGATCCATCGCCGATGCAATTCCGCCATAACACAGAAAAGCTTGGCCCCTTTCCTTGTTAGGCGAAAAATAGCGACGCGCCCGTCTTGTTTGTCTGATGCGCGCGCGACGATTCCATCGCGAATGAGCGGCGCCGTCACCTGCGTGATGTTGCCTTCTGTGACCATGAGCTGCTGAGACATGGCGCCGGCGCGCAACCCGTGACTGCCAGCGCGGTCGAGCGCCGCCATGACATCAAATCGGGAAATAGACAAACCGAACTCCGTGCGTAGTCGTGTATCAACATTTTTTTTAAGCCCATTGGCGGTGGAGAGAAGGGCGAGCCAGCTGCGCAGAGAGTCCGATCGGTCTGTCACGAGATGGTCTCTCCACCATCAAGGACAATTGACTGCCCGTTTACCGATGCTGCAGCTTCCGATGCAAGCCACAACGCGGTATGCGCAACCTCTTCAGGTTGAATGAGGCGTCCCATGGGCTGTCCTTTTAGCAATGCCATTGCTGCGTCCTCGCGACTGGCGCCGGTCTTGTTTACAATGTTGTCGACAGAGGACTGAAACAACGGCGTGTCGGTGAAGCCGGGGCAAATAGCGTTTACAGTGACGCCGGTTTTTGCAAACTCCAATGCAAGAGTTTTTACAAGTCCTAAAACGCCATGCTTTGCTGCAACATAAGCGGCGGCGTAAGGATACGCGCGAATGGATGCGGTAGACGCCACGGTAATGATGCGCCCCCAACCTTTATTGATCATTTGTGGCGCAAAGGCCCGGGCGCATAGGAAAACACCTGTCAGATTGACCGCAAGCATATTCTCCCATTCGTTCAAAGGGGTTCTAAGAGCAGGCGCAGTGAAAGCGGCGCCGGCATTCGCGACGAGGATATCAATCGGTCCGGATTCATCTACGGCCGCCATAACCGATTGTTCGTCCGTTACGTTGATTTGAATATGACGCAGGCCCGATGATCGGAGCTTTTGGGAGTCACGCCCGCCGATGATGACGGAGTATCCTTTATCAGCAAAACCGCGTGCAACGGCGAGGCCGATGCCGGATCCGCCGCCAGTGACCAGCACGTGCTTTTCATGGCTCATGTAGAAACTTTAGTATTAAAATAAATAATGTCAAGCAATTGGCGCCCGTCGAATGGTCAATAAAAACGGCGCTGCTCGGCCGTTGACGCCTAGCCGGCGCCGCTGGTTGACAGCACCAAACCCCCATAGGGTCCTAGCTCTGCGGTCTCGCCCTTGAGTGCGCCGTCCAGCCCATAATCGAGATCTCGCGACGAAGCTGGCGCTTGTATCGTCTGCGCTTCGTCGGAGAGATTGAAGATGCACAATAAGTTGTCGTGGTTGTACAAGCGTTGAAACATCAAGATGGGTTCCGGGGAGTCGACAAACTTGATATTGCCAACGCGGAGTGCCGTGCTGTTCTTCCGAAAAGTGATAAATTTTCGTGTTAGATTTAATGTAGAGGAGGGCGCGTGATCTTGCCGATCAACGGCGTATTGGGTGTGTTGTGGATCAACCGGCAGCCAGGG
The DNA here is from genome assembly GCA_942492295.1 of uncultured Alphaproteobacteria bacterium. Taxonomy (GTDB): domain Bacteria; phylum Pseudomonadota; class Alphaproteobacteria; order Caulobacterales; family Parvularculaceae; genus Hyphococcus. The sequence continues at coordinate 339,980 of CALODW010000008.1, read as the reverse complement.
CGCTGAAGCACTGAAACCGGCATTAGGCGCTCCATCAATCCAAGGCATTGGCGTGCGGCAGCCGTCGCGGCCCAGATTATCTGGCCAAAACCTTATGCCCTCTGGGTCTTTCAACTGGTCGAACGGTACGTGCGCTTGAGGCAGACCGAGCTCTTCCCCTTGATAGAGGTAAATTGTTCCTCGTAAACACATCAATACGCCAAGCAGAAGCTGAGCAAATGAGTCCGGAGCGTCGGCCCCGCCCCACCGCGTAGGTGCGCGCATCACATCGTGATTGGAAAACGACCAGCTTGGCCATGCGGATTTAGCATTCCAGCTTTCCAAGGCGCTCCTGATCAATGCGGTTGAAAGATTGCGACTTTCAAGGAAAACAAAACTGTAAGCGGTATGTAACCGCCCCGGCATCGCGTATTCTGCGCTTCTCTCAATCGGCAAGTCGCTGACGATTTCAGCTACGCTCATTTTATCTTTGTACTGATCCAGCACGGCGCGGAGTTCGGCGATGAACTCAACAGTCTCCGGCTGAGAGCGGTCGAAGAGGTGGCGCTGATGCAAATAGGGGCGAGAGAGCCCCTCCGTTGATGTTCTTGGCGGATTATCCCGAAGCAGCGCATCGCAATAATAAAAGTTTGCCACATCCAAACGGTACCCATCGACCCCTCTATCAAGCCAGAATTTCGCGACATCCAGAACCGCCGAACGAACATTGGGGTCGTGAAAATTCAAATCCGGCTGTTCAGCGAGAAAGTTGTGCAAATAGTATTGTCGCCGCCGCGTGTCCCACGACCAGGCTGGTCCGCCGAATACGGACAACCAGTTGTTCGGCGGTGAACCGTCTGGCTTTGCGTCAGCCCAGACATACCAGTCTGCTCTGGCGTTGGATCGCGACGCCCGGCTCTCGCGAAACCAGGGATGCTGATCAGACGTGTGTGAATAGACCTGATCGATGATCAGTCGCAATTCCGATTCATGCAGTTTAGCGAGGAGCGTATCAAAATCTTCAAGGGTTCCAAAAAGCGGGTCGACTTCGGTGTAGGCCGAGACATCGTAACCGAAATCCTTCATGGGGGACTTGAAAAACGGCGAAAGCCAAACGCCGTCGACGCCAAGTTTTTTTATATAGCCGATATGCGATGCAACGCCCTTAAGGTCGCCAATGCCGTCATTGTTGGAATCGAAAAAGCTCCTGGGGTAAATCTGGTAGATGACAGCGCCTCGCCACCAATCATTCATACCAAACGTCCTTTCACCCACAGGCGCCTTGTTAAGAACCGAGAATTGCATCCGCCGCCATGTCGGCGAGTTCGTCTCGAGATATGGCGCCTTTCGTCTTGAACCAGGTATGCGTCCAATTCAGCATGCCGAAGAATAGCATGGTTTGCGCGCGCAGCTTGTGCTTGTCTTTCGCTAGATTAGGATTCGCCGTACCAATGAATTTCTCAACCTGAGCGATGATCTTTCTTTGTTTGGCTTTGATCTCAGCTTGTTTTCCCGGTGGCAGCGACGCAAGCTCATACAAAAGCACTTTCTGCCTATTGGCAGCGCCCACATAGTGCTGCAACAGCTCTCTTGTCATTGCATGAATTTTACTTTTTTGTTGCTTACCGGTTCCATCTCCGGATTCAATGACCGAAAGCAGATCATCAATATGCTCGTTCATGACATCGAACAGGATTGCTTCTTTCGACGGATAATAATGATAGATAAGCGACTTTGACACAGAACAACGATTTGCAAGGTCAGAAACAGATGCCGCCGCAAAACCCTTTTCCGCAAAGAGCTTCGCAGCGTGATCGGTAATCGCGTCGCGTTTGTCGTCATAATCTGCAGCTTGTGTACGCGCCATATCTGTTACTTCCTCAAGTCACGAATACGCTGCGCTTTTCCCTGGGAGCGCGCAATGGCGCCCGGCGCTGCGATTACAACGGTGACGGAGACTCCAATAATGGTTTTGATGTGATGTTTGAGTTCTTGCCCCGCCGCTGCTGTGTCTATGATGTCTTCGCGGTGTTCCACGATAACTTTAAGCTCGTCCAGCCGGTCTGGCCGGGAAATTTCCAAAATATAGTGTGGCGCTAATCCATCGATTCGAAGAATTTGTTCCTCAATCTGTGACGGAAATACATTGACGCCGCGTACGATAAGCATGTCGTCACTTCGTCCAGATATCCTTTCCATCCGGCGCATGGTGCGTGCTGTGCCAGGCAACAGACGCGTCAAATCTCGGGTGCGATAGCGGACAATCGGCATCGCTTCTTTTGTAAGCGAAGTGAAGACCAGCTCGCCCAACTCACCGTCGGGCAACACGGCGCCGGTGTTCGGATCAATAACCTCCGGATAAAAGTGGTCCTCCCAAATTGTCAGGCCGTCTTTTGTCTCCACACATTCATTTGCGACGCCTGGACCGATGACTTCGGAAAGGCCGTAAATATCGACGGCGTCAATCGCAAAGGCCTGCTCAATTTCTCGGCGCATGGCTTCAGTCCACGGCTCGGCGCCAAAGATTCCTATTTTGAGGGAGCTTTTACGCGGATCCAGCCCCTGGCGCCGAAATTCATCAAGAATGGCCAGCATGTAGCTTGGCGTCACCATGATGATATCCGGTTCGAAGTCACAAATTAGCTGAACCTGCTTTTCCGTTTGACCGCCACTCATGGGAATAACGGTGCAGCCGAGCGCCTCCGCGCCGTAGTGCGCGCCAAGACCACCGGTAAACAACCCATAGCCGTAGGAAATGTGAACTTTCATGCCGGGACGGCCGCCAGCAGCGCGGATTGAGCGAGCGACGACAGCCGCCCATGTTTCAATATCGCGTTTGGTGTAACCCACTACCGTCGCCTTGCCGGTTGTGCCGGATGACGCATGGACGCGCACCACCTGTTCGCGCGGCGTCGCAAAGAAGCCAAACGGGTAATTCTCTCGCAAATCATTCTTCGTGGTGAAGGGAAACTTCGCAAGGTCCGTCAATGAACGAAGATCGCCCGGCGTCACGCCCGCCGCATCAAAAGCCGTTTTGTAGTGTGGCGTATTCTTGTAGGCATGTTCCAGCGTTTGCCTAAGTCGGGTCGATTGCAGCGCTGACAGCTCTTTCGATGTGAGCTTTTCACCATCGTCGAGCAAGGGAACATATGTTGACATCGCCAAAGCTTTAGATCGCATTCATGGTCAGCAAGGTATAGGTCGCGACCGCTTCGTCATCTTGGTTCGTTACCAGAACGTCCCACCTTACTTCACCATACTCATCATTGCGCTTCTTCTTTGACTTTGCAGTCAGGCGTACCTTGATTGAATCGCCGGGGGACGCGGGTGTTAAGAATCGCAATTCATCCAGGCCATAATTGGCGAGGACCGGTCCCGGCGCCGCGTCGACAAATAGTCCCGCAGCGAATGAAAGGATAAGGTATCCATGCGCCACACGCCCCGGAAAGAAGGGATTGGCCTTCGCTGCTTCTTCGTCCATGTGCGCGTAAAAATTGTCGCCGGTAAATTCAGCGAAGTGTTCGATGTCTTCCAATGTGATTGTGCGCGGCTCCGTATGGATCGTTTTTCCAATTTCCAGGTCGGTGAAATTGAAACGGAAAGGATGCGGCGCCTCTGCGTTCACGGGAGCATCTTTGAACCAGGTCCCGGTAACGCCGGACAGGATAGCCGGCGAGCCCTGTATCGCTGTGCGCTGCATGTAATGTTTGACGCCTCGTACGCCGCCCAGCTCTTCTCCGCCGCCGGCGCGTCCGGGCCCTCCATGAACAAGCACGGGCAGGGGAGATCCATGTCCCGTCGATTCCTTTGCGTTGTCGCGGTTTATAATGGCGATGCGTCCGTGGAAAGCGCCGCTGTTGGCAACCACTTCTCTGGCAATCAGAGGATCATGGGTAAACAGTGACATGACCAGCGAGCCGCCGCCGCGATTGCATAGGTCGATTGCATCCTCGAAGTCTTCATAGGGCATCAGCGTCGAAACTGGTCCGAAAGCCTCGACTTCATGTACGGCTTTCGCTTCGCGAGGGTTGTCACATCGCAGCAATATTGGTGAGACGAATGCCCCCCCTTGTGCATCATCGCCGATGATCGACGCGGTGGCCGGGTCACCAAAAACAATTGTCGCCTCGCCCGAAAGAATGGAGACTTTCTCGCGCACATCATCGCGTTGCGATTGAGAGACAAGTGCGCCCATGCGAACCTCTTCGTTCGATGGGTCACCCAGTGTTGTTTTTGACAACTTTTCTGAAATCGCCTTTTCTGCGGTGTCGAGCAACGTGGCGGGTACGAATGCGCGGCGAATGGCGGTGCATTTCTGTCCCGCTTTCACGGTCATCTCGCGCACCACCTCTTTCACAAACAAGTCGAATTCAGGACTGTCGGCTTTGGCGTCGGGTCCAAGCATCGAAGCGTTGAGCGAATCCTGTTCAGCCACGAAGCGCACGCTTTCGCGGATAATCGTGGGATGGCTTTTCAGTTTTGAGGCTGTGGACGCGGAACCAGTGAATGAAACGACATCTTGTCCGGTCATATGGTCGAGCAAGTCGCCGGTAGATCCGACGATGAGTTGAATAGCGCCCTCTGGCAAGAGCTCGCTTTCGATCATCATGCGAAACGCGGCCTCCGCGAGATACGCGGTCGCTGTGGCTGGTTTCACAATCGCCGGCATACCGGCGATTAATGTGGGGGCCAGCTTTTCCATCATGCCCCAAACCGGAAAGTTGAAGGCGTTGATATGCACGGCAACGCCTCGCATCGACGTATATACGTGCTGGGCCATGAATGTGCCTTGGCGGGAAATCTGCTCTACATCGCCATCACAAAGGATCGTGTCATTGGGCAGTTCGCGCTTCGCTTTTGATGCGATAGAAAGAAACGTGCCCGCGCCGCCTTCAATGTCGATCCAGCCGTCCTTGCGTGTGGCGCCGGTATGATGATTAAGCGCGTATAATTCCTCTTTGCGTTCCATGATCGCAAGTCCCAGCGCTTTGACCATGGCGGCGCGTTCTTGAAACGTCATTTTCCGAAGCGCCGGTCCGCCGACGCTCCTGGCGTAGTCGGTCATGGCCTTGAAATCGAGCCCGGCGGAACCCGTTTCCGCCACGACTTCACCAGTCACGGCCGACGGAATAGATGTGAGCGCTCTCTCGCCCACTTTCCATTCACCAAGAGCAAAGTTTTTCAACGTAATAACGGACATGTTGGCCTCCAGAATAATTTTCCAAGTAAAGAGTGCGCTACTGGCCTTTAAACACCGGCTTGCGTTTGTTCATGAAGGCGTCAACGCCTTCGCGATAATCGTCTGAATGACCCAGCTCACGCATTTTATCACGTTCAAGATCAAGTTGTTCATCGAGTGTGCGCGAGAATGCAGTTCGCATCAGTTTTTTCGTTTCCGCGAGGCCACGGGTCGGCGCATTCGCGAATTTCTTAACAATCGCATCAGTTTCCGTTGAGAGTTGATCATCATCAACGCACATCCATATAAGGCCCCATTGTGCAGCGGTTTCGGCGGGTAGAGGGTCTCCAGTGAGCGCGACACCCAGCGCTCGGGCCTGGCCCACGATCCGAGGTAGGACCCATGAGCTGCCGGAATCCGGCACAAGGCCGATATTTGCAAACGACATGACGAATTTCGCTGACCTTGCGGCGAGCACAATATCGCACGCAAAAGCGATGCTGGCGCCCGCGCCGGCGGCGACGCCGTTGACGGCGCAAACAACGGGCATGGGCAAGGATGTCAGCCGGCGGATCAGAGGGTTGTAGCGTTTTTCCACGGACTCACCGAGATCCACGGCGGCCCCTCCCGGCGCGACTGCGCGATCGGACAAGTCTTGACCCGCACAAAATCCGCGCCCGGCGCCCGTCAATAATAATGTGCGTACCGTTTTATCATTGGTGATTTCGTCGAGCGCCGCTTGCACTTCCTCATGCATCTGTATGTTGAAGCTGTTCAGGCGGTCTGGCCGATTGAGGGTGAGACTGGCCGCGCCGTCAGAAATATCGAGTGAGATTGTTTCAAAAGCCATCATGCGTTTCGCCGGGGGCGCTCCTTGATCGGAATTGTGGCGGTGCGGATTGCGCAACTGGCGCGGACACTATAATTGAATGAGCGGTCGGTCAATTATGATGGAGGAAACCCGGTCGCATGAACGCCAATGCGAACAAGGACGCGCTTGCGCGTACGATCGCCGAACACATGCATCGGCGGGAAGGGACCTCGAAAGCCTGGGGCCTTGAATTGGAAGATGCGGGAAGTGGCTGGGCGCGCTGTTCCATGAAATTGCGCGACGACATGATGAATGGTCACAGCACAGCGCATGGCGGGGTGATATTTGCGCTCGCGGATACAGCGTTTGCCTGGGCCTGCAACTCAGCCAATGTGGTCACTTTCGCCCAACATGCATCTATTTCATTTTTATCCCCCGGCAGACTTGGTGAGACGCTCACTGCCGACGCGCGCGAAGACGCGGCGCAGGGCCGTTCAGGAGTTTACACGGTGCGTGTCACCGGTGAAGACGGTCGCGTCGTGGCAATTTTTCAAGGTCTGTCCCGCACTGCCGGCGGCGCTGTAATTGAAGAGGAGAAGTAACAATGGCTGAAGCGTTTATTTGCGACGGTGTCAGAACGCCAATCGGACGTTATGGCGGCGCTCTATCATCGGTTCGCGCAGACGATTTGGCTGCGATTCCTCTGCGTACTTTGATGGAACGAAACAAGGATGCGGACTGGGGGGCGCTGGACGACGTCATTCTCGGATGCGCCAATCAGGCTGGTGAGGACAATCGAAATGTTGCGCGCATGGCGGCGCTTCTCGTAGGAATGGGAGAAACCGCGCCGGGCGCCACGGTTAATCGTCTTTGCGGCTCTGGCATGGATGCAATTACGATGGCGGCAAGGGCAGTAAAATCCGGCGAAGCGGATTTCATACTTGCCGGCGGTGTGGAGTCCATGTCCCGTGCGCCCTTCGTCATGGGAAAGGCCGAAACGGCGTTTTCACGCAATGCGGAGATTTTTGACACCACAATCGGCTGGCGCTTTGTAAACCCGCTCCTGAAGGCGCAATACGGCATCGATTCCATGCCGGAAACGGCGGAGAATGTCGCGGAGGATTATTCGGTTTCGCGCGAAGATCAGGATGCGTTTGCGTTGCGATCCCAACAACGGGCTGCAGCGGCGCAGGCGAACGGGCGGCTGGCGAAGGAAATTGTCGCCGTGGCAATTCCTCAGCGCAAGGGCGATCCGAAGATCGTCGACCGTGATGAGCATCCGCGCGAAACAACGATTGAAACGCTGGCGAAGCTGCGACCTTTCGTTAAGAAAGACGGCGTTATCACGGCGGGCAATGCGTCGGGCGTTAATGACGGCGCGGCGGCGGTAATCGTCGCTTCCGAAGCAGCGGTAAAAAAATACGGCCTTACGCCGCGCGCGCGCTTTGTCGCTGGCGCTGTCGTTGGCGTTTCTCCCCGCATTATGGGCATTGGTCCCGCGCCGGCGTCGAAAGCAGTGCTGGCGAAAGCGGGTCTTTCGATCAGCGACATGGATGTCATCGAAATCAACGAAGCCTTTGCTTCGCAGTCGCTCGCTACGCTGCGGGAACTGGGCCTTCCTGACGATGCCGAGCATGTAAATCCCAATGGCGGCGCCATTGCGCTTGGCCATCCGCTCGGCATGTCCGGCGCACGGCTTGTATTGACCGCGACCGAAGAGTTGCACCTACGCGGCGGAAAATACGCGCTCGCTGCCATGTGCATTGGCGTGGGGCAGGGGATTGGCTGCGCCATCGAGCGGGTCTGATCCGGCGCGCAACGCCGGATCAAGAAACCTCGGGCTGTTCTGGCGGTGTCGTCGGCGCGACCGGTTTTGGAATTTCCGCATTGGCGGGTGTTCGGAACGGGTCGAGCGCGAGGTTGGCGAATGTCTCCGCCACCATGCCTTCTTCTCCATCTACACCAAATTGTTCGTTTTCGCGCAAATGCTCCGGCCCGAGATAGGTGCCGAAGATTTGGTCCCAGATCGTGAATGCTGTACCGAAATTTGAAAATTGATGGTCCGGCGAAACAGAGTGGTGCAGCCGGTGAATATGCGGTGTCGTGATGAACCGCGCCACGATTTTATCCACCGAAAGCGGCAGCGCGATGTTCGTATGCGTAAATGTGTTTGCTAAAACGTGCACAAGAAATGACAGCAAGATTCCTTCCGGCGGAATTGCGAAGGCAAATACAACGCCAAGTTCAATCACCGCTCGAAACAACGATTCAAGCGGATGAAACCGCAGAGATGTGGTCGCGTCAATATGCGCGTCGGTATGGTGCGTGCGATGCGCGCGCCAAAAAAAATACCATTTATGCAGCACACGATGCTGGCCATAAGACATCAGGTCAAGGATCAATATTGATATGACCAGCTTAACGAGAAGCGGTGTTTCGAATTGGTTCATCAGACCAATATTGTTCGAGGCCGCAGTCACCGCACCGGCATAGGCTGCGATGACAGGAACAAGGCTAAGGAGAATTGTGCCGTAGAGCGCCATCGAGGCGTTGCGCAGCCAGCGTGCAAAATCGACTTTCACGCCTTTGCGCCACGGGATGAAATGCTCAATCACGATCGCGCTAACTACGAGCGCCAATAGATAGTAAAGCCCGCCTGAGCCTTTGATGAAATCCATATGCGTGAACGCCTCCGGCGAAGCCTCGCCAATCATTTCGCCGAATGCAAGTTTCAGACTTCGCCCATTTTCAGCCAAGCCATACACTGTCTGCGTGTGGGCGCCAGGCTGTACGCCAGTAGAGGCTGTGTTGTCTTGTGCAATACTGGGGAAAAGCGTACGCTGACCTCGTGATTTTTGTGGGGAGCGGCGGGTGATTCGAACAACTACATTTTTGGGACTGCTTTTTCTGGCGGGACCTGCTTTTGCGACGTCGCCAAATTCCGTTCCGGAAATGGATGTTGGTGCAGGCTTTGCGGCGATCGCACTGCTGGCTGGCGCCGCCGCAATCATCCGCGAAAAAACCAGACGCAAATAACGCAAACAGGGGGAACACCATGACAAGGGCAATTTTAACGGCGGTATTTTCATTGGCTGCGCTGCCCGCCTTGGCGAACGGCGCTCCGGTGCCGGAGATGGATGCGGGCGCGGGCATTGCCGCCATTGCGCTTTTGGCTGGCGCCGCCGCGATCATTCGCGAGCGCGCCAAGAAAAAGTAGGGAGAGAGATATGAAGAGAATTTTTTGCGCCGTAACGATCGCAATGACGACATCGCCAGCATGGGCCGGGACCGCAACGGCGGTACCAGAAATGGATGCGGGCGCCGGCATTGCGGCGATTGCATTGTTGGCTGGTGTCGCCGCGATCATTCGCGAGAAGATGAAAAAGTAGTCCTCGCACATGGGGAGACAAATCACCGGCCCGATTGGGCCGGTTTTTTTGTGCGCCGCCGGGGGCTGTCTTCGCACTTGGTGCCATTTTCGCGTAGAGTTGCGCCATAGCGGCAACGGGCGAAAATGAGCGAAGCGGATACCACGACTGCAAGCGAGCGACGCGAACCGGTAAAGTCCGGCCCGGGTGGCGCCGCGCGCCTTTTGGCGCTGCTGATGGCGCTGGCTTGTGTCGAACTGCCGTTTCTCGCCTTTCTCTACGATCCCACATCCATCCATGATGCGCCGTCCTGGGTTAATGCGCAGTCCGTACTGCGCGAGGCTGTGCCGCTGACGCTGTTTTTCTTCGCGGCCTTGCTGCTGCTGATGGCGCCGCGCCGCCTCGAAATTTTTCGCGGCTGGACGGCGTCTGCGGCAGATCATGCCTGGCGATCGCCGATCGTTCTCAATCTGATCTTATTCGTAGCACTCATTTTTCTCACCCTTGCGTTTAACAACAGCGGCGGGTCGGTGGGCGCTCCGCCCTGGGGGCTGTTTGCGTTGTGGTGCGCCGGTGTCGGCGTTGCCTACGCTGTACTCATGCTCGCCTTTGCGCCGCTTTCGTTCTGGCGCGGATTTTTTGACCGTGAACGGATTTTAGTCGCACTCGCCGCCGGTGCGGCGCTCATCATCGAAACGGCGGCGGTGTTGTCGCGTCAGTCATGGAATGCGCTTTCTGAAGCGACTTTTACATTCTCAACGGCGATCCTTTCCCTTTACGAACAAAACGTCACGACAATCCCTGAAAAGCGCGTCATTGGTGTGGACGGATTTGAGGTAAATATCGCGGCGGCCTGTTCCGGCTATGAGGGCATCGGTCTGGTCCTCACCTTTCTGGCGATCTATTTCTGGATTTTTCGTTCGGTTTTGAAATTTCCAAATGTGTTCCTGGTCCTTCCCATAGGTGTTGCATTGATCTGGGTGCTGAACAGCGTGCGCATCGCCGCGCTGGTGAGCCTTGGCGCCCATGTGTCGCCTGAGATCGCGATCACCGGATTTCACAGCCAGGCGGGATGGATCGTGTTTTTGCTGGTCACCATCGGTATTATGGCGGCGACACACCGGATCGAATTCTTTCACCATCGCGACGCCATCGTTTCGAAATCCGAACCGGCGCCGGCGGCGCGTGAGGCGACAGCGCTCATGGTTCCGTTCCTGGCGATGATGGCGGCGACTATCATCGCATCGGCGTTCTCCGGCGGCGGACATTATTGGGGCTATGCCTTGCGCGTTGCGGCGCTCACGCTCGCATTCTTTGCGTTCTGGCGATTCTACAAATCTATGGATTGGCGCATTGGCGCGGCGCCGCCCGTCCTTGGCTTGGCTGTCGGCGCCGTCTGGATCGCAACGGATCCTGGCCGGGGAGAGGCGAGCGCCCTCGGCGAATGGATCGGCGCGTTGCCGCCTGCTGCGCTCATTTTCTGGATGTCGCTCAGATTGCTTGGCACGATCCTGCTCGTGCCGCTGGCGGAGGAGTTTGCGTTTCGCGGCTATCTGCATCGCAAACTCATCGCAGAAAAATTTGAAACGGTTGCGACGGGCGCATTCTCCTGGAAAGCTTTTGTCATCAGTTCTGTTCTTTTTGGTCTGCTGCATGAACGCTGGCTGTCGGGCATGTTGGCGGGGGCGGTCTTTGCGCTGGCGCTATATCGCTCGGGCAAACTTTCCGGCGCCGTTGCGGCGCATGTCACCGCCAATGCGGTGATTGCCTTTTGGGCCGTGGCGTTCGGCCAGTGGAGCTTGCTGTAGGGGCTTGCCATCCCCAGGGCGGAAATGTGACCTTGTGCGCTTGGGAGGATCTCATGCGCACAATAATCATTTCGGCGATCGTTATTTGTTTCAGTGCTTTTCTTGGCGGCGCGTTGGCGCAAGGGCCGGACGGGTACACAGAAATCTATAATGAACCCACTGACGTCAACCTCGGTGGACGTTGGGTTGTCGCTGATATCGCGCTCTACGCCGAGACGCCGGGCGCGAATGAATTGCGTCTGGCGCTGGTGACGGACGTAACCAAATTCATTGACGAAACGGAACGCGACCTCGAAAACTGGGTGGCGACCCATCAGGAACGGTGCGGTGATCGCTGGGGCGCCGGAGCGCCGGAAATCAGCTTTCCAGAAAACGCTATCCGTTTTGTACTCGAGCTTGAATACGAACTCTGGAATTGCGGACTCTTGCGCCGTGGAACGCCGGGACGCATGGCGCGAGAGGCAGGGCGCATTGATGTTACGCTCGATCCTTATGTCGAAAACGGAAAGTTGCAGGCGCGGCTGGCGGACTTTCAAGTGGACGAACGCGAAGGCGTTTCCAAATACCTCCCACTGGAGTTCATCGCCAAACGTATGATTGATAGCGAACTGGCCAAACTCAATAAGAATAGAAAGTTTTATCGCGCGCCGAACCCGTTTTTTGCAGAAGGGTTTGAATATCAATCCATCGAAGCGAAAAAACATGCTGGCGACCGTGTGGTCATCACGGCGCGTTATCGTGCGGCCGGCGGCCTTGCAAAGCTTGACCGGCTGGTGGAGGCGGTGCGCGAGGAGGGGATTACGCAATAGGCCGATGATGTGCTCCTTCGGCGCTTATCCCGGCGCTAAGTTGCGCACACTCCCGCCTCCGCCGCGGTTCATCCGAACCCGAACGTATAAAAAAGAGAGGTACGCGAGACGCGAAACATCCTCTTTAATAATAAGTACACGGACGCATCGCGTCTCGCGTGCGGCTTTTTCAGCACCGTCACCTGTCCATGCGCCGTGCAGCGTCCATGAGCCCTGTTCGGTCTCGGTGAACAGGACTGACCTGCGGCGGACGAAGGGGTGTAACCCTCGCCACAGTCTCCTTTCGAAAGACCGCCCGCGCAGAATCCAGGCGTCCGGCCGGCCGGAACCAGGCTCGAGGTCCGTTACGCCTCTCCTGGCCCGCGCGCCGCGATCGAACCCGAAAGGGACGGTAGGCCTCTCGCCTCTCCATGGTCCGACTGCTGAGCAGTATAAAGCCATCGCAAAAGTGGGGGATAACTATCCACCAAATATGGGATTCCTTTAAGAATTCATCACATAAGGTGTATTTTGAACGGCGCGATTCGCTTTATGCGTGTGCGGAGTTTTAAGGTTTGCGCCCCCACAATCGTCATCCCGGACGCTTTGCAGCACGAAGTGATGCAATGCTGATCCGGGACCGCCAGCCCTCACACGCCTCACTCGATCCCGTGCCCGCGCGCGAAGGCGCGCAAACAATCACTTGGCCGCCACTTGGCCGTCTTCGCGGTCGGGCACAGCAGCGCTGCGCGCCGCAGCGCGTACGGGATGACGGAAATGAAAAAGGGCGCCTCAACGCGCGACTCTCCACGGTTTGCCTGCCCCGGACGTGATCCGGGGACCGTGGAGTCCATCACCTGTCGCTAAAGCCGCGCTCGCGGCGACAACCGGAGCTGGACCCCACGCGTAAAGCGTGGGGAGTCGCAAGTAACCACGCTCAATTCATTGACTGACCGGTCGGTTTATCATATAGAATGCCTTGGGAGGCCTGAATCTCGCTGAATTCGGGCGTTTCGGCATGCGGGAATAGTGATAGGCTTTCCCGCATATTTCGAAGTTTCGAGGAGGTCTCGATGTACGCGCAGGAAGTCAAATCCACCGGCAAAGGCGTTCGTACGCTCGATGAGATGGACCCGCAGGAGCGCGCCTTTCAGGAGCGCATCGACGCTGACATCAAGATCGAGCCGAAAGAATGGATGCCGGAAGGGTACCGCAAGACGCTGATCCGGCAGATTTCCCAGCACGCGCATTCCGAGATCGTCGGGCAGTTACCCGAAGGAAATTGGATCACCCGCGCGCCGACCCTCGATCGCAAGGCGATCTTGCTGGCCAAAGTGCAGGACGAAGCAGGCCACGGGCTCTATCTTTATTGCGCCGCTGAAACACTCGGCATTTCGCGTGATCAGATGACGGAGCAATTGCTGTCTGGTAAGGCGAAATATTCCTCGATCTTTAATTACCCGACGCTGACCTGGGCTGATATTGGCGCCATCGGCTGGCTGGTGGACGGCGCGGCGATCATGAATCAGGTGCCGATCCAGCGCTGTTCTTTCGGGCCTTACTCGCGCGCCATGATTCGCGTTTGCAAGGAAGAGAGTTTTCATCAGCGTCAGGGCTATGACATCATGATGAATCTCGCCAAGGGCACGCCGGAACAGATCGACATGGCGCAGGATGCGCTGAACCGCTGGTGGTGGCCGGCGCTGATGATGTTCGGTCCGCCGGATGCGGAGTCCGTGCATTCAGCACAGTCCATGGCGTGGAAGATCAAGATGAACACCAATGACGAGCTGCGCCAGAAATTCGTCAATGAGACCGTGCCGCAGGCGGAGTATCTGGGGCTGAAGGTTCCCGATACTGACCTTAAATGGAACGATGAAAAAGACGGCTATGATTTCGGTGAAATCAACTGGGATGAGTTCTACGACATCCTCAAAGGCAATGGTCCTTGTAACAAGGAGCGCCTCGGCGCGCGCCAAAGGGCATGGTCCGATGGGGCGTGGTTCCGCGAAGGGCTGATGGCGCATGCGAAAAAGCGCGACGCGCGCAAAATGGCGGCGGAATAAAGGATCAATCTCATGTCAAACGAATGGCCCCTTTGGGAAGTATTTATCCGCGGGCAGCATGGTCTGTCGCATCGCCATGTGGGTTCGCTTCATGCGCCGGATGCAGAGATGGCGGTCAACAATGCGCGCGACGTCTACACGCGCCGCAATGAGGGCGTCTCCATCTGGGTGGTGAAAGCGGGCGACATCACGGCGTCGGCGCCGGGCGACAAGGGGCCGTTGTTCGAACCATCGAACTCGAAGGTCTATCGCCACCCGACCTTCTTCGACATCCCCGAAGAAGTGGGGAAGATGTAGTGCCGGTAGACGTTCAAACAGATGAGGCGCTCTTCGAACTTGCGCTGCGCACGGGCGACAATGCGCTGATCCTCGGACAGCGCGTTTCCGCCTGGTGCGGCCATGCGCCGATCCTCGAAGAAGATATTGCGCTGGCAAACACCGCGCTAGACCTGATCGGCCAGACGAAATTGTGGCTCGGGCTCGCCGCCGAATTGGAAGGCAAAGGCCGCAGCGCCGATGATTTGGCGTTCCTGCGCGATGCGCGCGCGTTCCGCAATGTGCTGCTTGTTGAGCAACCCAACGGCGATTACGGCCAGACCCTGATGCGTCAGTTTCTGTTCGATGCCTGGCACTTGCCCATGCTGACGGCGCTCAAATCATCTTCCGATATACGCGTCGCTGATATCGCGGAAAAATCCGCCAAGGAAGCGGCCTATCATCTGGAGCGCTCGGAAGATCTGGTGATCCGTCTTGGCGACGGCAGTCAGGAAAGTCACGACAAGATGCAGGCGGCGCTGGATGCGCTGTATCCCTTTGCTGGCGAGCTGACACTGGCGGACAAGATTGACGAAGCACTGGCGGCGAGCGGTCTCGCGCCCGACCTCGCGACGATTAGAGAACACCATGAGGCCCGCATGAAAGCCGTGCTCGGTGAAGCAACGCTTGTTGCGCCTACCGACGCGGCCACCCGCAAGGGCGGCAAGGCCGGCATGCATTCAGAAGATATGGGGTTCATCCTTTCCGACATGCAATGGCTGCAGCGCGCTTATGCTGGCGCGAAGTGGTGAGCGCTATGACCGCGATCATCGAACGCCCTTCAGTTGACGATGTTTTGCGCTGGCTCGAGAACGTGCCGGACCCAGAGATTCCGGTAGTGTCCGTCGTCGAACTTGGCATTGTCCGCGACGCGGCATGGGAGGGTGCTGAACTCATCATCACGGTGACGCCGACCTATTCCGGCTGCCCGGCGACGGCGGTGATCTCTCTCGACATCGAAGAGGCGCTGCGACGGAAGGGTATTGAAAATATACGTATCAAAACTCAACTTTCCCCCGCGTGGACAACGGACTGGATCACCGACGCGGCGCGCGAGAAGTTGAAGGCCTATGGCATTGCGCCGCCCGTTGACGGTGTTTCTTGCGCTGGCGCGCTGAAGGCGCCGGCTGTTGTCGCCTGTCCCAATTGCGGTTCTACAAAAACGCAAGAAGTGAGCCGCTTTGGTTCAACCCCGTGTAAGGCGAGCTGGCGCTGCACCGATTGCCTCGAACCATTTGACTATTTCAAGAGTTTTTAAGACATGGCAAAGTTTCATCCGCTGCGCGTCACGGATATTAAGCGCGACACCCGTGACTCCGTTGTTCTGACGCTGGAGCCACCGGCAATTGCGCGCGATGAATTCAAGTTCATCCAAGGGCAATATCTCACCTTTCGCCACATATTCGATGGCGAGGAAATGCGCCGGTCTTATTCTATTTGCGCGGGCGTCAACGATGGCGTTCTCCGTGTCGGCATCAAGCGCGTCGATGGCGGCTGGTTTTCGACATTTGCCAATGAAGAATTGCATGTCGGCGATACGCTCGACGCTATGAAACCCATGGGCAATTTTCATGGGCCATTAAAACCGGACGAGGCTCGCGCCTATCTCGGGTTTGCGGGCGGCTCCGGCATCACGCCGATGATCAGCCTTATCAAGACCGTGCTGGAGGTGGAGCCGAAGTCAACGTTCACACTCGCCTATGGCAACCGCTCCACGACGGCGATCATGTTCCGGGAGGAACTTGAAGATCTTAAAAACACCTATATGGGCCGGCTCAACATCGTCCATATTTTGGAGAGCGATGCAGCGGATATCGATCTGTTTTCCGGCCGGCTCGATCGCGAAAAATGCGATCAGCTTTTTTCCCGCTGGATCGATGTAAAGGGCGCTGACCTTGCATTCATCTGCGGGCCTGAACCGATGATGCTGGCGGTCGCTGAGACTCTCCGGGCGCACGGGATGGATGAGACCGCTATCAAGTTCGAATTGTTTTCCAGCGCCCAGCCGGGCAAGGCGCGAAAGCGTGCTGTGTCGGCTGATGCGGCGGCGAGTGGCGCAAAATGCTCCGCCACCGTCATCATAGACGGCGCGTCGCGCGCCTTCGATATGGAAAAGGAAACGCAGTCAGTATTGGAGGCGGCGGTCGCCGCGAATATTGATGCACCCTACGCCTGCAAGGCGGGGGTTTGCTCCACTTGCCGTGCAAAGCTGGTCGAAGGCGAAGTGGAAATGGAAGCGAACTTCGCGCTTGAAGACTATGAAGTTGAGCGTGGTTACATCCTGACATGTCAGAGCTATCCCAGAACCGATAAAATAGTCGTAGACTATGACCAATAGGATGGGCCATGAGCGACGAAACTGACATTCAGGGGTATCTCGCGAAGGGCGGTAAGCTGTCGGCGCCGGACAATGCGCCGCCGCGTTATCGTGCGGAGTTGCTCAGGATGATGGCGAGCTTTGTGGATTCCGAACTCGCAGGCGCGGCCGGGTTCGCCGATCTCATCAATGCGGGGCCGGGCATCAAAGAAAAGATCGCCGCCTCGCGCATCGTCATGGAAAAAATGGATCACGCAGAGCGCGTGCTGTCCATCATGGGTGATTTCGGCGCCAATACCGGTCGCTATATGAATATCCACCCCTGGGCGGCGCGCGTTGGACGTGAGGAAAATTTGGGCGCCGAGCGCCGTGACGGCGACATGCGCCTAAATGTGTTTCACTATCCGCTTGAAAACTGGACCGATGCGGTGGTGATGAACGTGTTGATGGGGCGCGCCACCGTAATTCAACTCGGCGAACTTTCCCATTGTTCGTATCAGCCGCTGGGTGAAGTGCTCCACGACATTCTGCCGCGCGAGCGACGGCACGCCGAACTTGGCGAAGAGGGCGTGCAGAAAATTCTTGGCGACGATGCGAAGGCAACAGCGCAGATCATGGTGTCCGTTGACTATTGGCGCCCGCGTGTCGCGGAAAGTTTCGGCGGCGAACAATCGGAACGCTTTGACCTGTTAAAGAGTTTCGGCCTTCGCCATCGCGCGAATGATGAATTGAAAAAAGAATGGTCGGAGCAAGTCGAGACCTTTTTTATTGCGGCGTAACGCTGGTGCTTATGGCTTGCGCTGAAGAGCTGCGAACATGAACCCGGTCACGGTCACACGCGGCGACGGTCCCATCATTCTTGGCCAGCCCCACAGCGGGCTATTCATTCCGCCGGATATTGAAGCGCGCCTCAATGATCGCGGGCGCCAGCGCCTCGATACCGATTGGCATGTGGACCGGCTGTATGAGGGGCTCTTGCCGGAGGCGACGATCGTTCGTGCGGAATTTCATCGTTATGTGATCGACGCCAATCGCGACCCGTCAGGGGCGTCACTTTATCCTGGGCAGAATACCACCGGGCTCGTGCCACGCGTCACGTTCGATGACCAGCCAATCTGGAACGAGGCGCCAACAGCAGACCAAATCGAGGAACGCCGCAAGGGATATCACGCAGCCTATCATGCAGCGCTCGCTGCAGAGATTGAGCGCGTGAAAGCCGCTCATGGTTTTGCGGTGCTATATGACTGCCACTCCATTCGATCCACATTGCCGTTCCTGTTT
Organism: uncultured Alphaproteobacteria bacterium; assembly: GCA_942492295.1. GTDB lineage: Bacteria > Pseudomonadota > Alphaproteobacteria > Caulobacterales > Parvularculaceae > Hyphococcus. Next base: position 322,068 of record CALODW010000008.1, on the reverse strand, counting down.
GAGGGGCGCCTGCCGGACCTCAATATCGGCGATAACAACGGCGCTACATGCGCAGCTGAAATAACGCCGGCTATCGAAACTGTGTGTAACAGGCAGGCCCAATTCTCTTACGTTGTGAACGGAAGATTTCGCGGCGGCTGGACTACACGTCATTATGGGCGGCCCGCAGATAACATCCACGCCGTCCAGATGGAGATCGCACAGGATTGCTATCTGACATCAGAAACGCCGCCATTCGCCTATGATGAAGACAAGGCGAGTGCGCTACGCATAGTCCTGAAAGAGATACTTCAAGCCATTTCAGAGGCGGCGGCCAAGCTTTATTGATAGAGCAGGTTCGGCAGCCAGGTGGCGAGGCCCGGATAATAAGCCAGCACCCCAAGCGCCAGCAATTGAATGAAGATGTAGGGGATCGCGCCGCGATAGATGTGCGCCGTCCTTACTTCCGGCGGCGCGACGCCACGCAAATAAAACAGGGCAAACCCAAATGGCGGCGTCAAAAATGATGTTTGCAGGTTGATCGCCATCATCACGCCAAGCCAGATGGGGTCGAGCCCCATCATCAACAGCGGCGGGCCGACCAGCGGCACGACGACCAGCGTGATTTCGATGAAGTCGAGAAAAAACCCGAGCACGAACATCACCAGCATGACGGTGACAACCGCGCCGATCACGCCGCCCGGGGTTGCTTCCAGCGCCGCGCGCACCGTGTCGTCGCCGCCAAGCCCGCGAAATACGAGCGAGAAAAGCGCGGCGCCGATGAGGATCGTGAACACCATGGTGGTGACGCGGGTGGTTTGGTCGAGGATTGGCACCAGCGTTTTTTGGCGGCGCAGCTGGACAAGGCTTGCAACAACGCCCCACGGGGTCAGGGCGAAACACAAAATGGCGAGCGCGATGCCTGCAGTTTCGGCGATTGGAATGCTCTCGCGTCCGAGCCGCAGATCCAAAAACGCCGTGAGTAAGACTAGTCCGATGATCGATGCCGCGGTGGTGAAGATCGCCGGCCGTCCGGCGAGGAACGAGCCCTTGGGCGCCATGCGCGCCCCGGCAATTAAAAGCGCGCCGATAGCGCCAACGCTGGCGGCCTCAGTCGGCGTTGCAACGCCTGCAAGGATCGAGCCGAGCACGGCGACGATAAGAAGAAGCGGTGGCGGCAATACCTTCAAAGCGCCGATCCAGACCTCTTTGCGCGTACCCATTTCCGAAGCGGGGATGGCCGGCGCTTTTTTCGGCTGGGTGATGGCGACAAACACTTGCCACAATAGATACATGCCCACCAGCATCAGCCCGGGGATGAGCGCACCGGCAAACAGATCGCCCACGGAAACGGTTTCCGGCGCGAATACGCCCTGTTCCAACTGCGCCTTTTGATAGGCGTTGGAGATCACATCGCCGAGCAGGATCAGCACGATGGATGGCGGAATGATTTGACCCAGCGTGCCCGCGGCGGCGATGGAGCCTGATGCAAACGCCGGGTCATACCCGCGTCGCAGCATTGTCGGCAGGCTGAGCAAGCCCATAGTCACCACGGTGGCGCCGACAATGCCGGTGGAAGCAGCGAGGAGCGCGCCGACGACCGTGACGGAAAGGCCAAGGCCACCCCGCAGGGAGCCAAACAGCCGCGCCATCGCCTCTAACAACTCTTCGGCGATTTTTGATTTTTCCAGGATCACCCCCATGAAAATGAACATGGGAACGGCGATGAGTGTTGTGTTGGTGACAGCCCCGAACACGCGCTGCGGGAATGGGATGAGATAGGAAAGATCGAAAACACCGAACGTTAGGCCAACAACGGCGAAAATGAGCGCTGTGCCAGCCAGACTGAACGCCACCGGGTAACCGGCCATAAGGAGCGCACACAGCACCACGACCATAGCGATGTCGAGCCATCCGGCGAACCAGCAGCCGCAAATTGCAATATCGCCGATTGCAAAATCCATCAGGCGCGGCCTTTCAGTGTGGCGCCAGCGCGCACGGCGACTGAAAAGCCAGCCATGGCGAGCAGCAATGCGAAGGCGGGGATGAATGATTTGATGATGAACACCGCTTGAATGCCGGAGGATTCATTCGATCCTTCGCCAACCGCCCAGCTATTCGCCACATAAGGGGACGCCGTCCACAAAAGCAGGAGGCAAATCGGAAACAAAAAGAAATAGGTCCCGAGAAAATCGATCAGCGCTTTTCTTTTTTCTGATGCTTCCCGGTAAAAAATGTCGACACGCACGTGATCATTGGTCAATAGCGCGTAGCCGCCTGCGAGCAGGAATACGGCACCGTGCATATAGGTGATCGATTCTTGCATGAAGATATAGTTGATGCCGAACACATAGCGCAGCACCACAACGCCAAACTGCACCAGCGCCATGAGGAGCAGGAACCACATGACGGCGCGTCCGGCGCCGCGGGTTGCAGTCTGAAACATTGGTTGGAGACGCTCGGAAAAACGCTCCGCGCCACCGGCCAAAACAGCGATAGCGAGGGTGAGGAGGGCAAGGCCCGTGAATTTCACCGCTTGAAGGGGCGAGGGCGTCAAATGCAATATCGGTGCGAGTCTGGCGAACAGCGCGCCTGCAGCGACGGTGAAGGCTATAACAGAAAACCACGTGAAAGTCGTGTTTCGACCACGGCTGATCAAGATCGCCAGCGGCAACAACATCAGCGGAAATACAACCCCCGCCGCCAGCCAATTCAAAATATCGCCAATGAGATCAAGCATCATCTATAGCGAGAAAATTTCACGGCGGATGTTCATGTAGGCTTCATCGGAGATGGCGCTCCAGGCCTGTGATCGCTCGAGCGAACCTTTGTAGCTTTCGAAAATACGCCCGGTGATATCATCGGTCTGCGCCGTTTCCAAAAGCACGTTGCGGGACTCGCGCGCCAGCGCCGCCATGACATCGTCAGGCATCTGACGAAGCTGCACGCCATGATCGTTCACAAGCTGATCGAGCGCTGTAGCGTTGTGATGAATATATTCCGCGATAGAAAGGTGATTGGCGCGGTGGCAGGCCCCCTCGATGATCGACCTTTCCTGCAGCGTCATTCCTTCCCAAAGATCGAGATTGACGCCGACGCCAAGCTGGGCGCCGGGCTCGTGAAAGCCGGGCCAGTAATAATATTTGGCCTCGCGATAGAACCCGAAAGCGAGATCATTCCACGGGCCGACCCATTCCGTGCCGTCGATGGCGCCCGATTGCAACGCCTGATAAATCTCGCCGCCCGAAAGCGCGACAGCCGAGGCGCCAATGCGGCGTAACACTTCGCCACCGAGGCCGGGCATACGCACCTTGAGCCCGCGCATATCTTCCAGCGAATTGATTTCTTTCTTGAACCAGCCGCCCATCTGGTGACCGGTGTTTCCGGCAGCAAACGGCTTAATGTTGAACCCGGCGGAAAGCTCGTCCCATAACTCCTGACCGCCGCCAAACTCCGTCCACGCCATGATTTCGTTTGCGGTCATGCCAAAAGGCACTGCGGTGAAAAACGCGAAGCCGGGCGATTTCCCGACCCAGTAATATTCCGCACCGTGATAGATATCAGCGGCGCCATTAGAGACCGCATCGAAACTTTCAAAGGCGCCGACAAGTTCGCCAGCGGCGAAGACGCGCACGCGCAAGGCGCCGCCGGACATCTCGGTAATGAATTGCGCTGTGCGCTCCGCCATGGTGCCGAGGCCGGGAAAATCCTTGGGCCAGGTCGTCACCATTTTAAGCTCGCGGGATTCAATTGAGCCGGGAACGATGGCGCCGTTAGCAGGTACGCCGCATTCACAGCCAGTAGCAAGGCCGGCGGCGCCAATGGCCCCGCCCGTCAATAGTTGCCTGCGTTTTATCATCCGTCCCCGCTATTTTATTGTTCTTTTGGTGTTAGCTGCCATCGTCGATGACTTGTATCTCAACATCCGTTTCGCCCGCGGCGGCTTTATCGCGCTGTTTGGCGGCGCGCCATTCTTCATAAGCGGCTTCTTTTTCGGCTTGGGACCGTGCAGCGCCGATAGCTCTGTCGGTGGCGAGCGAGGACCCGTCGCCGCTGGCGCCAGATGCGTAGCAGCGGTTTTCGTTGTCGTAACACCGTTCGATACAGGCGGCGCGGGCCGATCCATTGTCGATGCTGGTGCAATTATTCTGACACTGATTGTGTTCGCCCTGACAGCGGTCTTGCGCGTAACTGAAGGGCGCGGAGGAACAAGCGGCCAGGAAGAGGGTCGCCGCCGCGGCAATGATAAAATGAACGTTCAAGCTCAATACTCCATGCTGATCAACGAACCCCGCTTGCAACTCTACGCTACAATGAGCCGCCAATAATCGCAAAGAGTCTGTACGTGGAATGTGATCGGTAGATCAGCCGGCCGTCGCGGCGTCCATACGCGTCCAGCCTTTGGAGCCGAGCATTTCGAGAGGCTGGAACTGACGCTTGTAGTCCATCTTGCCGGAGCCGTTCACCCAATAGCCGAGATAAACATAGGGAAGGCCCAATTCACGGGCGAAGGACACGTGATCGAGGATCATGAACCGGCCAAGGCCGCGGGCGCTCTCTTCCGGCTCGAAAAAGCTGTAGACCATGGATAGTCCATCGGTGAGCCTGTCGGTCAGCGCCGCGCCGATCAGTCTTTCTTCACCGATATCGCCGTCGCGGACCAGATATTCAATGATGATCGTGTCGACGCTGGTTTCCTCGACCATGGACGCATAATCAAGGACGGTCATATCAGCCATGCCGCCATCGCCATGGCGCGTATCGAGATATGCGCGCAGCGTGGAAAATTGCTCACCCGTAGCGCGTGGTCCGCGTACCCTGCGGATGATGTCCGCGTTTTTGGACAGGGTCCGGCGCCGTGATCGAGACAAGTCGAAATCGTCCACAACGATACGAACAGGCACGCAAGCATTACACGCCTCGCACGCCGGCAGATAAATCAGGTTTTGCGAACGGCGGAAGCCGCGCCGTGTGAGCAGGGAATTCGTAGACGGCGCCGCCTCACCGGAGAGGTAGGAGAAGATTTTGCGTTCGCGGCGACCCTTCAGATAAGGGCATGGCGCCGGGGCCGTGATAAAAAACTCACCCCCGTCCAGTCCAAACCGCCGTGCAAAATCTTCGTTACTCATGACAACCGTTCTAACGATGAAACCTTAGCGGTCGATTAGCGTTCCCGCAATGAATCGGTTCTGGTGAAGTGTCAATTGAGGCCAAAATAGTATGGAGCGGCGAAGGTATAGACAATCCAGAGGAGAACAATGAGAGGGCCGCCAACCGTGAGAAAGTCTCTAAATTTGTAATGACCGGGCGTCATGACGAGCAGGTTTGTCTGATAAGCGATGGGTGTCGCGAAGGAACAGTTCGAGCCGAAAATTACGGTTAACACCAGCACATGCTCGTCCATACCCACTTGTTGAGCCGCCGCAACCGCGACTGGCGTAAACAGGACGGCGGTGGCGTTGTTGGACAGAACATTGGTGATCACCGCGCACATGATAAAGAAGGCGGAAATCAGGACCATGGGGCCGTAGCTGCCAGCGCTGGTCGCCAGGGCCTCACCGATGAAGGCGGCGCCGCCGGTGCGCTCCAGCGCGACGCCCATGGCGAGGGACGCGCCGATAAGCAGATAAATGCGCCGATCGATGGCGCGCGCGGCCTGACGTACGTTGAGGCATCCAGTCGCCACCATGGCCGTGGCGCCGATGATGGCGGAGACGGCGATCGGCGCGAGCCCGGAGGCTGTAAGGCCGATAACGCCCGCAAAGATGAGGGCGGCGATGCGGGCATTGCGCTGATCGGGCAGGTTCTGCATGGAATACTCCAGCAGCAGGATATCCCGATCCGACCGAAGCGCGCGGATGTCTTTCAAATCACCGAGGATCAACAACACGTCGCCAGCCTCTAGCCGGATTGTGTTCATCTGCGTCCGGATCATGCGGCTACGCCGCTCGATGCCGAGAATGACGCAGTTGGTCTGGGCGTGGAAACCGATCTGCGCCACAGAGCGCCCAATCAGCCGCGAGCCCGGTGCGACGATCGCCTCGACCAGCGTTAATTGTGTTGAACGCTGAACCGACCCGTCTTCCTCATCGGCGATGGACGTTTCCGCCATCAGGCCTTCGAGCATGTCCGGGTTGGATTTGAGAAGGGAAGTCAGGGCGGAGCGCGTCGCCGCCACAATGACGACGTCTCCCGCGCGAAAGGCGAAGTCCTCAAACGGCGGCAAGATCGCCCGCTCGCGCCTTTGCACCATGCGTACGGTAATATCCGGCAGGTCCACGAACAGGCCCGCGACCGGACCCTTGCCGATAAGCGGGTGCCCGCGGTTGATCTCGATCTGGGCGATGAAATGCTTGCCATCCCGGTCGTTAACGCCGGTCTGATTGGGGTTGTCTCGCTTCGGCAATAGCCAGCGTCCGGCTGTCGCCATGTAGACAACGCCAGCGCCGGCGAGAATTAATCCCATGGGCGTCAATTCAAAGAATCCGATTTCGCCGCCTGTCGTCGCTCTATAGGACTGCGCCGCCAGCAGGTTCGTGGAAGAACCGATAAGCGTCGTCATGCCGCCGAGGATTGAGAGATAAGAGAGCGGCATCATAAAACGCGAGACGCGGATTTTACTCTGTTGTGCGATCGCCGCCATGATTGGAATGAACATCACGACCACGGGGGTGTTGTTCAAAAACGCGCTGACCAACATGATGAACAAGAAGACGAGTCCGGTGACGAGCATCGGCCGCTTGTCGAACGCCCGCAGCAGATACTCCGTCGGGTGTTCCAGCGCGCCCGCCTGAAACATCCCCTGACCAATTATCAACAGTCCGAGAATGGCGAACAGCGCCGGGCTGGCGAATCCTGACAGGAGTGTTTCCGTCGAAAGCAGATTTTGGTCATTTACGTTGAGGGGAGCGACCAGGAACAGGACCAACAGCGCGACAATCGCACCGGCGGAAACGAGTTCCAGCGGAAATCGGTCAGCGGTGTAAAAACCGATGGTCACGGCGATGATGGCGAGGGTCGCCCACATCTGCCAGGGGGCAGCGATAATCGTTTCCATCATATCAGATTGTCGTGACCCGGCCCCGTTGTGAACCATTCCATGCGGCTAACACCGCCAAATAGCTTGTATTTTTGCGTTTTGGTGTTAACGCCACAAGCATTAAATGCTTCAATCCCTTGTTGAAATGGCCGTATTCGGCGGGAAGACAAGACCTATGACCGATAAATATCGGCCTCTCAAGGACGCATTCGGCCGTTTCGCAACCGGAATCGCCGTCGCCGCATGCCGGAACGGTGACGGCGAGATCAAGGCGATCACCATTAACTCTTTTACGTCCGTGTCTCTCGACCCGCCGCTGGTCCTGTGGTGTCTGGAAAACCGCGCCTCGACATATACGTCATTCATTTCTGCTGAGCGCTACAGCGTTAATGTTTTACGGGCGGATCAACGCGCCGTTTCGGATTTTTATGCGGGATACATCAAAGACCCGATTGCGGAAGATGGATTCGAAGTGTGGAAAACCGGCGCCCCGGTGATGAAAGAACATCTGGCGGCGTTTGATTGCAAAATCGTCGCCCGCCATGATGCAGGCGATCACGTCATTCTGGTGGGTGAGGTGGAGCAGTTTCATAGCGAAGAGGGCAAGCCCCTGGTCTACTACGCCAGCAATTATTATCAGGGTACGGAGTAGGTATGCAGAAGATTGCTTTTCTCGGATTGGGCGTGATGGGATTTCCCATGGCGGGACACCTTTCGAAGAAGGGTTTTCGTATAACGATCTACAACAGGACCAAATCTAAAGCGGATCAGTGGGCGCAGAAGTTTGAAGGCGAGGCGGCGGCGAATGCTGCTGACGCCGTCAAAGATGCTGACCTTGTTTTTTCCTGCCTGGGTGATGATCCCGATGTGGCGGCCGTGGTGGAAAGTTCGGCCGGAAGCCTGAAATCCGGCGCGGTGTTTGTTGACCACACGACAGCATCGCCAACGCTTGCGCGGCGGCTGCATGCGGAACTTGGCGAACTGGGTGTGGGATTCGTGGATGCGCCGGTATCCGGCGGTCAGGCGGGCGCTGAAAACGGAAAACTCGCGGTCATGTGTGGCGGTGACGAGGCCCACGTTGAGGCGGCTCGTGGCGCGATGGAAAGCTTTGCGGCGCGCATCGTCCATGTGGGGCCATCGGGGCACGGCCAGCTCTGCAAGGCGGTGAATCAGATCTGCATCGCCGGCGTGCTTCAGGGGCTCTCCGAAGGCGTTCACTTCGCCGGCAAGGCCGGACTTGATGTTGATCGGGTGCTGGAAGCGATTTCCGGCGGCGCGGCCCAAAGCTGGCAGATGGAAAACCGCACAAAAACAATGGCGGCGGACGAATTTGAATTTGGTTTTGCGGTTGACTGGATGCGCAAGGATCTGCGTATCGCACTATCGGAAGCGCGAGGGAGCGGCGCGCGGTTACCGTTAACGGCGCTGGTCGATCAATTTTACGCAGACGTGCAGGCCATGGGCGGCGGACGCTGGGACACGTCCAGCTTGATTCGCCGCCTCACCGACGTCGACTGACCTGGCGGCAACTGAGTTGGTGTGAGTTGGCGAGTATTGATTTTCGTTAATGCCGCATATGTGAGCGGCTGCGCCAAAATTTAGCAGTTGCGCCTTCGCAATCTTCACAGAATCGAAAGCATGTTGACCAAACTTGCGCGCCGGGCCGCGGCGTCCGATAGTGTTTGTCGATGCTCCTTGTCGCGAATCGAAATTTTCAGGGGGACGGAGTTCTGTGTTTAGGCCAGCGTATTTCAAGACCACTTCGCTAATGGCGTTATCGTTGATCGTGACCGCATCGCCGGCGCTCGCCTCTGGATTTGCACTCAATACGCAAAGCGCCGAGGCGCTGGGCGCAGCAACAGCGGGCGCGCCAGCGACACAGGCGACACCCGCCAACGCCTATTTCAACCCGGCGGCGATTGTTGGTGTTGAAGGGCTGGAAAGCTCGCTCTCCATCGTCGGCGTCATCAACAACACATCCTACGAAAACGCAGAAGGCGTTCTATTCGGGACCGTGCCGGTTCAAGGCGCCGCTAACGGCGATGCGGTGATTGGCGATGCGGTCTTTCCAACGGGCGCCGTTGCTTTCAAACTGAACGACGTATTTTTCGCCGGGATCGCAGCGTATGCGCCCTTCGGCTTCAATACAGAATATGACGATACATCCGTTGTCCGGTATCAAGGCACGTTTTCGCAAGTCGTTTCCGGTTCCATTTCTCCGATCATTGGCGTTGCGCTGGGCGAGCACTGGTCCGTCGCCGCGGGCCCGAGGTTTCAATATATTGACGTCGACACCGATGGCGTCATTGACGCTGCTGGCGTGGAGGCGGCGCTGTTGATGACCTCTTCTGTGCCGGGGACCGACGACATCTTGTTTGACTTTACGGCGAATGACTGGGGCGTTGGCTACACGGTCGGTATTCAGGGTGATCTCACCAGCAACATACATGTGGGCGCGAGTTTCACGTCCAAGGTGGAACATGATCTCGAAGGCCGCGCGAATTTTGATCTTGGCGCCTCCGTCGCGGGGCAAAACCTTGCGACGATGGCGGGGCTCTTTCAAGACACCGGGCTGACAAGTGATTTCACGACTCCGGCGACCATTCAGTTTGGGGTGGTCGCCGACGTGACGCCAAGAACGCGGCTCATGGCGTCAGCAACACAGACGCGTTGGTCAAGTTTCGAACAGCTGATAACGACGTTTGAGAACCCGGTTCAGCCAGCGGAAATCACCACCCAGAACTGGGACGATGCCTGGGCGGGCGCTGTGGGCGTGGAGCACGACTTGTCGCAATCCCAGACTATCCGCGCCGGTGTAATGATTGAAGATGATCCGGTGAACCCGGATTTTTCGACGGCGCGCGTTCCTGGCGCCAAACGGGTCTGGCTGTCCGCCGGATATTCCCGTGACCTGTCGGCGCGAGCGAAGCTGCATGTGGCGGGGTCATATGTTTACAACGACACCGGGCCGGTGGATCAAGCGGGCGCCCTGCCGGAGAACTTGTTTCGTGGCTCGTTGCAGGCGGACGTAAACATCAGCGCATTCCTGTTCGCAGTTGGCCTTGACTGGAAATTTTAGCGCCGCTGCTTCCGCTAATGGGCGTGTCGCTTGTGCTGCTTGAAACCATTGCCGCCTTCTCGATGCTGTGCGATTTACGGTCCAAATCTAGATATTTGGAGTATTCGCCATGGGCGCTGTGCAGACCGAAAAACCCGCCTGGAAGACCGACGACCTTGAACTGTTCGAGGACGAAGCCTTCAAGTTTTTCTCACGCGAGCTAGCGCCGCATGTAGAAAAGTGGCGCGATCAAGGGTGCGTCGATCGCTGGGCATGGAACAAGGCGGGCGAGGCGGGACTGTTGTGCATGTCCATGCCGGAGGAATATGGCGGCGCCGGCGGCACATTCGCCCATGAGCAGATATTCATGGAACAACAAGTAAGAGCAGGCGTTGAGGGTTTTGGCGCCGGCCTCCACAATTGTATCGTCGCGCCTTACATTCTCCACTACGGCACTGAAGAACAAAAAAAGCGCTGGCTGCCGCGCATGGCGTCGGGCGAACTTGTGGGCGCCATCGCCATGAGCGAGCCGGGCACGGGCTCGGACTTACAGTCCGTACGGACCACTGCACTGAAAGACGGCAATCAATATGTCGTCAACGGTCAGAAAACTTTTATCACGAACGGCCAGACCGCGAACATCGTGATTGTTGTGTGCAAGACAGACCCGAAAGAAGGCGCGAGCGGCGTTTCGCTGATGGTCGTCGAAACCGATGACGCGGATGGATTTGAGCGCGGGCGCAATCTTAAAAAGCTTGGCAACAAGGCGCAGGACACGTCAGAACTTTTCTTCAACGATGTGAAGATTCCGACCGAAAACCTGCTGGGTACGGAAGAGGGGCAGGGCTTTATTCAGCTCATGCAGCAGCTTCCGCAGGAACGGCACCAGATTGCGGTTCTGGCCATGGCGGCGATTGAGCGGGCGCTTGAGTTGACGATTGAATATACCAAAGATCGCCAAGCCTTCGGGCGGCCGGTGATCAAGTTTCAGAATACGCAATTCAAGCTGGCCGAATACAAAGCAAAAGCGACCATGGCGCGCGTATTCGTTGATTACTGCACGCAGCAACTCATCGAAGGAAAGCTCGATGCGACGACAGCCTCTATGTCGAAAATGCTGCTGACCGATCTTGAAAATGAAACCATTGATGAATGCCTGCAGCTCTTCGGCGGCTATGGCTATATGGACGAATACCCCATTAGCCGCATGTACGCCGATGCGCGGGTGCAAAAAATCTATGGCGGCACCAATGAGATCATGAAGCTGCTGATCGCCCGGTCGCTTTGACGCTGAATGTTTCTTCGCGCCGCTACGCAAGCCGATATTCCCAGGCTGAAGCACTGGGATGAAAACCCGCATGTGGCGGCGGCAGGCGGCGATGATGATTGGTACGATTGGGACAATGAAATCCCTCGACACGCGGATTGGGGCGAGCTTTTAATCGCCGAAGATAACGGGCGTTCTATTGGCGCCCTTGAGATCATTGATCCGGCGCGTGAGCCGACCCGCTATTGGGGTGATGTTGAAGAAAATCTGCGCGCTATCGACATTTGGATCGGCGAAAAGCAGGACCTAAACCGCGGATACGGAACGCAGATGATGCGTCTGGCGCTTGGACGATGTTTTGCCGCGCCGGAGGTGAAGGCGGTGATCATCGACCCTCTTGAAAGCAATATTCGCGCCCGGCGCTTTTATGAGCGCTTGGGGTTTCGGTTTGTTGAGCGGCGGACATTCGGGACCGATAAATGCGCCGTTTATCGCCTTGAACGGACGGATTATGAACGGCTTGCCCGACCGGGCTGAATCGGCGCTAAGCTGCCGCCATGGATACGACCCAGGTCTTTAACGCGCTGAACATCATCGGTTTGTTCGTTTTCGCCATTTCGGGGGCGCTAACGGCGCTGCGCAATGATATGGATATTTTCGGCGTCGCCATGATCGCGTTTGTCACGGGCGTCGGTGGCGGCACGATCCGTGATGTGATGCTCGGTTCATTCCCCGTCTGGTGGATCGCCGCGCCATCGGCCGTGTTCATCTGTCTCGCCGGCGCGGCGGCGGCGACGCTCGCTCAGCCTTTGATTGACTCGCGTCTTAAAGCCTTGATCTGGGCCGACGCTGTGGGGCTTGCGGTGTTCTCTGTTCTGGGCGCGCAGGCGGCGCTGGCGGCCGACGCACCGGCCGTGATCGCAATCTTTATGGGGGCGGTCACGGCGACCTTCGGCGGTGTGGTGCGTGACGTGCTGCTCAATGAGCCGCCGCTGATCCTGAAGCAGGATATATACGCCACGGCGGCGCTAATTGGCGCCGGGGTTTATGTGGGGCTGCTGGCGCTCGGGCTATCGGGCAGTCCGGCCGCTGTTGTGGCCGCGCTGACCACGTTCGGCATCCGGGCGGCGGCGATCGTCTTTGATATTCCATCGCCGAAATTCGCCAGAGCCCGGAAAAACGAGCTTTAATGGGGCCGGCGGCCCGTTGACCCTTGCACGAAGCGGTATTTTCGCTATCTACGGGCTCCCGGCGCTGCGCCGGGCTTCGCGGGTATAGCACAATGGTAGTGCAGCAGCCTTCCAAGCTGAATATGCGGGTTCGATTCCCGCTACCCGCTCCATTTCCTTCCTGATCAGTTTTGGCGCTCACGGCAGAAGAATTTGCGGTTGCAAACGCGTAAGGGCGCCTGTTTATTGGCGCGCAACGCGGACGTGGTGGAATTGGTATACACAACAGACTTAAAATCTGTCGGGAGTAATCCCATGCGGGTTCAAGTCCCGCCGTCCGCACCAAGTACAAACGATCGATATTATTTCTTGATATTGCTGCGTATTGTAAGGCCGACTTGTTCTTTATAAATTTAGCATTGATTTAGCGGAGACTTCGGAAGTTCATTGGTTGCCGTGTCTGCTCAGCGCGTTAATCGGACTTTATTGCCTCCAATACCGAGTCCATAGCTACATTCGGTTTGTGGTGCTTCAAATGCAACATCAATAGCAAGCGCTTAATAGCACCGCCTAAATCACCCTTCTGGAAACACCACTGAATTCGCGCCTCCCGCGCCGAATGCACCTATCGCAGTTTGGATATCTTTCGGCCCCGTTCAGAAATTGCGTCTGTGCAATTTGGTCTCGGTATTGCAACCAATCTGGTGGCCTAATGCAAAATGCAACGACCGCGCGACGCTGAATCCCACTCGCGGTAGCGACGAATGTCCAAGACAAGTGTAGCAGCGCTCTTTTCGCCGCTTGTAACAAGCATGTCGCCGCAATGAGCGGGTCGAAAGCGCGGTTCTGCATTGCCCGCTCCCTTCGATGCACAGTATAGATCGTTACGAAACAGAGGGCGCGTCGCGATCTTTTGCATTTGATTGTGGAATTGGCCGCTTCGCAAGCGTCAAACGAATTAGGGGTGGAATATGCTGGCGATCAAAGACTTAAGCAAAACATACGGAAACGGCGTCCGCGCGCTAAGTAATGTTACACTCGAAATTCCACGCGGAATGTTTGGCCTGCTTGGTCCGAACGGCGCCGGAAAATCCACGCTGATGCGCACAATCGCCACCTTGCAAACCGCGGACAAAGGTACGATCACGTTCGGCGATATTGACATAATCAAAAAACCATCCGCCTTGCGTTCGCAGCTAGGATATCTGCCACAGGATTTTGGCGTCTATCCGCGCATGTCCGCGCGTGCGATGCTGAACCATTTAGCGGTTCTTAAGGGTATATCGAACTCGAAGGAACGTAAGCGCGTCGTTGAGGGACTGCTTGACCAAACGAACCTTGCAAAGGTCGCTAAAAAATCCGTCGCGTCCTTTTCTGGCGGCATGCGTCAACGTTTCGGCATTGCACAGGCTCTGATCGGCAATCCGCAGTTAATCATTGTCGATGAACCAACCGCGGGCCTCGATCCTGAGGAGCGCAACAGGTTCCACAATCTGCTTAGCGAAATTGGTGAGAATGTAGTCGTCATACTTTCTACGCATATCGTTGAAGATGTTTCTGATCTTTGCCCCAACATGGCGATATTGAGTCAAGGGCGTATAGCTGCGCTTGGCACGCCGTTGGAACTGGTCTCGTCACTCGCCGGGCGCGTGTGGCGGAAAGAGATTACAAAAGAAGAACTGGTGCAGTATCGCGCGCAATACCGCGTGATTTCGGCGCGGCTGGCCGCTGGGCGGACGGTCATTCATGTCTTGAGCGATTCCGAACCCGGAAATGGCTTCGAAGGTGTTCCACCAACCCTGGAAGACGTTTACTTCGTCACCATAACGGCTGACGCTGCGCAGGCGGCAGCGGCATAGGTCTTAGTCGACAAGGAGTTAAGACCGATGCTACGCAACATCGCTGGATTTGAAATCAAGTATCAGATTGGGTCGCCGGTATTCATCGCGGTTTTTGTAATATTTTTCCTGTTGACCTTTGGGGGGGTCACGATTGACCAAATTCAGGTTGGGTCAACCGGCGCGGTTAACGTCAACTCTCCGACCGCCATCGCCACTAATATTCTTATCTGGAGTGTGTTCGGTCTGTTTATTCCGACAGCATTTCTTGTCAGTGGAATCCTTCGCGACGCGCAATTTAAGACTCAGGACATTTTCTACACGACGTGTGTCAAGGAAAAAGACTATCTACTTGGACGATTTATCGGCGGATATACCGCGACGATTGGCGCCTTTTTGAGCATTCCCATAGCAATTATGCTGGGCGCGCAAATGCCTTGGCTCGATCCTGAAAACGTCGGGCCCTTTGTGCTTCAGCACTATATCTATCATTTCTTTGTATTTGGGGCGGTGAATTTGCTCGTCGCGGGGCTCATCATGTTCACGGTTGCAAATGTGACCCGGTCGAACATCGCAACTTACACAGCGCTGGTTGCCCTATTGATCCTGTATTTTGTGGGGCTCGCATTCGCCAACGAGCCGGAATACCGCGACATCGGCGCGCTCATCGACCCATTCGGGTTTAACACATATGGTGAAGTGACGCGTTACTGGACTCCCGCAGAACAAAATACGCTTACGCCGCCACTTGAGGGGGTCCTCCTTTGGAACCGCCTGATATGGCTCGGTATCGCGGCCGGTCTTTTCGTCTTCAATATGGCTGTCTTTTCATTCCGCCGGGGAGGCGGGTTTAATTTGTTCAGCCGTAAACCGCGCGCCAGTGAGGCGCCGTTTGTCCCAACGAGGATTGAGTTGCCTCACTCTATCCCCGTGTTGACGAGCGCATCGGCACGCCAACAATTCGCGTCGCGAGTTTGGTTTGAAATCAAAGGAGTGGTTTTGAATGTCGCATTCTGGGTTCTGTTGGCGTTAGGTATTTTCAATTCAGTAGGCGGTCTGATTTTTGTTAACTCAGTTTATGGCACTCCGAACTACCCCGTGACGCGCGTTATGATCGACATATTAACGGGATCATTCGTGTTTATTCCGATTATTGTCGTTGTTTACTACTCGGCGGAACTTATCTGGCGTGAACGAGGTGTGCGTTTCAACGAGATTGTCGATGCAACGCCAGCGCCAAGCTGGGCGTTCGTATTCTCCAAGTACATTGCGATGAGTCTTGTACTGTTCGGCCTCATCGCTGTCTCCATGATGACCTCGATCGTTATCCAGATTTCCAAAGGGTATGCGGCCATAGAGCTCGATCAATATGTGTTGCGACTATTTGTCGATTTCGGAATCCCCTTCATGCTGTTGGCGGCGTTGGCGATGTTCGCGCAGGTCATGACCAACAATCGTTGGCTTGGCATGCTCGGCATGATTATCGTTGTCATCGGCTCGCTGGTGATGCCGAATATCGGGTGGGAGCATAATCTCTATCAATACGGCGGATCGCCGGGAGCTCCTTATTCGGACATGAATAAATACGGACACTTCCTCGGAATCAGCCTGTGGTTCTATCTCTACTGGGGCGCAATCTCGGTATTTCTGTTGATCTTGTCTTACCTATTGTGGAACCGGGGCTCGCTGACACCGATCTGGCGGCGTATTCTGGCGTTGCCAGCCTCAATTACGCCCGCAACAGCAACGGCAGCGGCGCTCGCGCTTGCTGTTGCCGGCGCCTCGGGAACTTGGATTTATTACAACACGAATGTCCGTAATGACTATGTGACGAATAAAGAGACAGAGCGCCGTAGCGCGGAATTCGAGCGAAAATATCGTGACCGGCTCGTGGATTCGCCGCAACCGACGATCACCGACGTATCGATCAATGTAGACATATTCCCACGCAAGCGGCGCTATGACGCGCGCGGGGAGTATCTGATTGAAAATAAAACGGACGGCCCGCTGGACACCATATGGGTATTTTATGGCTGGGCCGCAGATATCCATGAGCATGCGATTGATAGCGCATCGGTTGCGGAAGTGGATAACGACTACAACGTTTATGCGTTCAAACTAGAACGGCCCATGGCGCCGGGAGAAACCCGGAAACTCAATTTTGACTTGACGCTCGATAATCCTGGCTTCCGTAATTCGGGAAATGTCTCCACTGCCAACTACAACGGAACATTTTTCAATAATACCGAGGCCATGCCAAGCATCGGGCTGACTCTCAATGCCTTCATGCAAGACCGGCAGGCGCGTCGTCGGCAGGGGCTTGATCCAATTGACCGCGCCTATGCACTTGAAGACGAATCCCGCTGGGAAGAAAACGGTTTCGGTTCTGCGGATTTCGTTAAGTTCCGGTCGGTTGTTTCAACCACTGAAAACCAAATTGCCATTGCGCCCGGATATCTTGAACGTGAGTGGATAGAGGACGGTCGGCGTTATTTTGAGTATGTCATGGATACGCCGATCCTGAATTTCTATTCGTGGCTGTCGGCGGACTATGAGTTAGTGGAGGACAAATGGAAGGACGTCACGCTTCAGATTTTCTATCACAAAGGTCATGAGTACAATCTCGAGCGGATGTTCGAGGCTATGAAAGAGTCGTTTGACTACTTTAGTGAAAACCTGAGCCCGTTTCAGTATCGCCAGATGCGCATCATGGAATTTCCGGCGTACCAGACATTCGCACAGTCGTTTCCAAACACCGTGCCATTTTCTGAAAGTATCGGTTTTATTGCTGATATCCGGGACCCCGAAAATATCGACTATGTGTATTACGTGACGGCGCACGAACTGGCGCACCAGTGGTGGGCGCATCAGGTCATGGGAGCGAATGTTCAGGGCGCAACGATGCTCGTTGAAACACTCTCGCAATATTCGGCGCTGATGGTGTTGAAGCAGGAATATGGCGAAGATCATATGCGCCGGTTCCTCAAATTCGAACTCGATAGCTATTTGAGTAATCGTGGTGCGGAGCAGATTGAGGAGCTTCCGCTATACCGGGTGGAAAACCAGCAATATATTCACTATCGAAAAGGGTCGGTCGTGATGTATGCGCTTCAGGATTATATTGGGGAGGAAACTGTCAATCGAGCATTAGCGAGGCTCATTGATTTGCGTGCATTCAAGAGCGATCCTTATGCGACCACACTCGATTTTATGCGGTTATTGCATGAAGAAGCGGGGCCGGAATACGAGCAGCTGATTAAAGATTTATTCGAGCGTATTGTGCTCTACGACCTCAAAGTTGAAAGTGCCGAAGCAACTCCAACTGAAGACGGAACATGGCAGGTGACGATTGACGTTGCGGCAACAAAGTTTGTCGCTGACGGGTCTGGCGTTCAAACGGAGGAAACGATGGATCTGCCGATCGATATTGGTGTTTTCACGGAAAGCCTCGATGATCCGTTAACTGGTACGGACCATATTCTTTTCATGGAAAAGCGCCGAATTAACGACAACATGATGCAGTTTGTTATCACCGTTGATCGAAAGCCGCTCTATGCCGGGATCGATCCCTATAACAAGCTGATTGACCGCAATTCGGATGATAATTTACGCCGAATTGACATTGACAATGACGCCGACGGATAGGTGCGTCGCGGTCAGCCTAAATGATTATGGTAACGAGAGTTAATTATTAATTTTCCCGATTTTTCTGCTACTAGCCGGGCCCGAGGTCGAGTGTTCTGACCTGGGTTGGAAATTATAGTCTGGCTGAGGTTTGGGTTTGATCATTCGCTTGGCTGGGCAGTGGATCCGCTGCATGTTGTCAAATTCAACGCATTCTAATCTGTTTTACCACAGGCGGCTTCCGATACCCCCAGTAGACAGAAAAGCCCGTCGTCCTCCGAAGCACCACTTTCGCTTTCATTTTCGTTGCCAAGAGTAACAAAGCCGCCAAATTTTTCGCCGCCGAACCCGCATTGCTCTGAGGAGAGCAAAGGGTTGTTCGCGGCTTGACCCTTGACCGTGATTACGGCGTTCAACCGTTCGGTGATTGTTTGGTTGCGGCTCACATCAACCGTTCCCGCGACAAATTCCGCATCGGAGCCGCTGCGGCTGGCAAATGGATCGCCTATCTTTGTTGCACCGAGTATATCCCGGCCACGCGACAGGTGGCCCAACGGCTGTAACGCCATCCAGCACGCTTCTATCGAAATAAGCGGCGCGAATTTCCGTGGTCCAAAGCCGATCAAGCGTGTTGGGTGACATCCCAAACGCGCTGTGGAATTCCTTCCATGTGGCGCTCGCGCCGATCGTCAGGCTTTTTTCGCGTTGAAGTAGGAGCGGGTAGCTGAGGCTCATTCTCGCCGTCCAGCCTTGCGTAGCGAACCCTAAGTCTCTCAGGAACGGGATGCCGGGCGCCGCTTCAGAGCGTGTCGCTGCAATTCCGAGGGTCATTCCTTCTGCCGTTAGCACCGTCGTATAATTGCCCGCCAAATAGGTAAGCTCATCGAAATCAAAGCTCTGCACGGCGGCAAAACCAAAACTGTCGGCGCCGGTAATAAGGTCGTTCATTCTTGCCCGGCCAAAAAACTGCTCACGACCGACCGCCACGGAAGCGCGTTTGTTGACGTCGGCGGCGATGGCGAATTTCTTCTCTTCCGCCTTGAGTGTCAGTTTAACGCCGCCCTGACTTTCTTTGTCTTGTTCAAGTACGCCGGTAATGCTCACGCTAGGGATCTGGTTAGCGAGCAGTAAATAGCGCTCAAGCGCATTTTGGGTGAGCGGGCGGACGGCGGTCAGTCTTTTGCCGATTTTGCGAAGCTGGCTTTCCGTCTTCACGTCGGCGCCAGCTACATCAATCGGACCAACATACCCGTCAATGATACGAATGCGAACGCGCCCATCTTCGATCTCCTGAACGGGCACATATGCAAGGCTGAGCGGATATCCTGCCTCGGAATAAAGTTTGGTTATCTCCCGCGCGATAGCGAAGACATCCAATAAAGGAATTTCTGCGCCAATCTTGCCGGCATAGAGCGAGGCGATTTGCGATATGTCTATCGACCCGCCGCCATCCAGATCCACATTGCGCAATACGAAGCGAATGTCTCCGGCGTTTATCGGCTGCTCCGGTTCGTCGGAGGAGATTACCGTAGGCGCGCCAGTCACTTTTTGCACTGCATCGAATTTATATTGAGACTCGATCACGCCGGGTTGCGCCGTAGACGGAATAGCCGGTTGCTTTTCAAGCTTGGGAAGGGACCGCGCCATGGCAGTGTGTGTCGTACCACAGAAAACCATAGCCAACAGCAGGCATCGCACCCGCCAATTGGCGGGGTTATGAAATTTCCTCAACAAAAACTAATTTCCCCGACTAACCTTTGCTACACGCGCATCCCAAATCGCCGAATGGTGAAATCACCAAATTACAAGCAAGCAGGCGTCCAAAGATGTAGCGTCCCCAGTCGAGCACTGGGGTCTGCAAAATGTCCGAAGTCGAGTCTTGATTTCAGCTGGTACAGACCCGTTTTGAATTTGAAATTGCGAACAACGAAAAATGACGGCTCTATTCGTGTGATTATCCGGCTGCACATGCCAAATGGTAAAACTGTAAATGAGACAAGGCGAGAACAGGGCAGCGGTGAGAGGCATCAGCAACGATATCGCTTGGGCGGGGCGGTGGCTCGTGTTTATCTCAATTCACGAATATGACGGCAAACTGGCTCCCCGGTAAGTTCTCCTATTGGACTTAAATATTGAAACGGAATATATCTTCCGAAGAGGTCTTGAAGCGAACGAGCGAAACAATGCATGAGCTGCACCTTCCGATATTGCGTCTCCAATCGCATCAGAAGTGTATTGCGCTGTTATGATGTTCGGTGTGGAAGCAATGCTGTGACCGACTTTTTGGTCAAACCGGGGGACTTTGCTGAAGCGTATTGCAAACTGGCGGCAGCCATTGCGTTCCAGTGTTCGGGGAAGAAGCACTGGAGCATTGCATCATAGAATTCTCGGCGATGAAAACTATTCCAAAATAGGATGACGACGCTGAAACGCAAAGGGCGCTTATGTCAGACCCGCTTGGTCAAACCAAAAGGCTTATTGGCTTAGCTGTATTATTCGCGCTTTTCGTTTACGCAGGTGTCGTTTCGCTGCAGGTTTATGGAGGCGGGCCGGGGTCAGTATACTACGACGCGTACAAGATTTTGCAGCTCTTTGTTTTGAGCGGAGATTGGGCGTTCCAACAGGACGTGAATTCATTTGTAAAAATGCAGGCATATGTCGCGCCTGTGTTTACGATCATCGGAATCGTTGAGCTTTTTACGGCTCAGCTATTTTCTCACATTTGGCAGCAGCTGCGATTGTGGCGCATTTCCGATCACGCAGTTCTGGCAGGTCTGAATGCTGAAACATTATTTCTTCTTGCATCTCTAAATCATGCAGAAAAGAAAACAGATGTTGTCATCATCGACCCAAATCCGCCCGCCGACCTGGTGGCACAATGCAGGCGAGGTGGCGCCATATTGATCAAAGGTGATCCGGGTGCTTGTCATGTGCTCGCACGGGTGCGAATCCATCGTGCTCGGATCGCCATCTCGTTTCTTGAGGAGGCGACCGAAAGCCTGCAGTTTGTGCTCTCTGCAAATGCTGAGATTCGTCGAAAGACGTACCCTGGTCCGAACTCTAAAGAGTCTGACCGTGACCTCTGGGTTAGGCTGAAGGAAGCAAGTTTCGGCGTTCGCCTTGGCGAATATTTCAAATTTGCGGGCATGTCTGAGGCTGCGCGTCCGCGTTTCTTCAGCATAGAGGAGATCGCCGCACGCAGGGTCATGCGGGCACATCCGCCAGAAATTTACGCCGATGCTCAGGGTCAGGCCGCGCTACATATGAGTATATACGGCCACAATGCGCTTTCCGTTCAAGTCATTGTCGAGATGCTGCGCCAAAGTACGAGCGCAAGCGAAAATCGCGTCAACTTGACGGTGTTCACATCTCAACCGGATACCTGTCTGAATGAAATACACGCCCTAATCCCGGAGATTGGGGAGATGGCGAATCTTGATGTTCGTCCACTGACGATTCACCCGAACGGAATTTCATCAAAGGACTATTCGTTGTTGCCTGAGCAATCCACGCTCCATGTAGTTTGCTACGATCGGCCAGAGGTTTCAGTCAATGTTGCCTTGTCGCTCCGCCGGCTGATGTTGATCCCTCCTGACGCCAGAGAAATAGTGCCAAGACGATTGAATGCGCCGATACTCGTTCACCTGGCCAACACGCGTGGTATCGGCGAATTGCTGCGCTCAAATGTTGATCGCCGTGCACACGATCAAAATACAGGAAACAGCCTGGAGTTTGAAAACGAGATTCCAGATGGAATTTTTGCATTTGGCGCCGTTGAAGATATTCTCACGGGCGACCAAGACGATTTTTTCGTTCCTACATTGATTGATTCTATGCGCGAAAAAATTGCAAAGAATTTGCATTTCAGTTACGCGGGAGATCGAAGCAGTTCGCGGGGCCCGGCCGCCGCCGACTCGACGATCACCTACCGCGCGGAATTGGAGTGGCAAAAGTTGCCGCAGGAATTTAGGGAATCAAGCCGGCAAGCAGCCGACCACATTTGGGCGAAAGCGACGGCGATGCGTTTTCGAATCACGAAAAAGGATGCCGAGTTGACTCGGCTCGACCTTTCCCGCGATGAACATGAATCGCTTGCCAAGATGGAGCACCATCGCTGGGTGAACGAGCGATATCTGGGCGGTTGGACCTATGGGCCCAAGCGCGTTGACGCGGCGCGACGACACAATTTGCTTCGTCCGTGGTCGGCGCTTTCAGAAAGCGAACGAGTATTCGATCAAGGTCTCGCCGCCCGCCTTCAAGAGACAGTTGCGAGCGTTGATTTGGAAATTAAGCGTGAATTTGTTATCGGCGTTGTAGGACACCGTCCTCGCCATAATCGTGCTCTCGACAGAGATCACGTCCGTGCATCACTGAACCACGAAATTACGCGGCTTATGGCTGCCAATCCTGGCCGCGCGCCCGTCATACTCACAGCCCTTGCCGAAGGCACTGACACAATCGCTGCCGAGATCGCGTTAGAGCTCGGTGTACCGTATTGGGTGCCATTGCCCATGCCCTATGACTCTTACAGTCAAGATTATGATCGAGCGCATTCAGCTGCAGAGGGGTTGGAAGGACCCGCGGAGAACTTGCGGAGGTTGGTTGCGTTGAGTGAGCGGTATATTGAGCTGCCGCTCAAGTTCGGCGACCTTATGGATGTCAGTATTTCTTATGGAGAGAATGTTTATCCGGCTGCGAGGGAAAAACAATATGCGCTGGCAGGGGCCTATATCGCCGAGCGGGCTGATGCCCTGATCGCAGTTTGGGATGGTAAAGATAGTCGAGGCATAGGTGGCACGGGCGACGTTGTCGGCTGGCGCCGGCAAGGGCGTGTGCCGGAAGAGTTCGCAACTCCGAACGTTTTTCGCCGTCGACCGGAAATGATACCGCCGATCATTATTTCGCCGACGAAGACAGAGGACGCAATTTAAACTGCGTATTTAGTTGTGTTTTCGCCTTCGTTGAGTGTTCTAAATTATATAGAGGGGCGACTAAAACTCGCGAACCACGCGGAATCCTGTATCATAGTCGCTTGTCGACACCTTGGCCGGTTTTCGATGCGCAACGCGAGCGCGCCATGCACCGCCATTCCAAGCGCCGCCCTTCAAAACCCGCTGCGTGCACGAGCCGCCAACCGGGGATCCGGAAGCGTCGGCGTTACGATGTGAGTCCCGCCAGCAATCACTGACCCATTCCCACACATTGCCTTGCATATCGTGGAGTCCAAAAGCGTTTGGCGAAAAGCTACCAACCGCAAGTGTCTTTCCGGCTGAGCGCTCTTTTACACCGCCAACATAGGGATACTGGCCGTTAAAATTCGCCTGTTGCGTGGATATTAACTCACCGGTGGAAAAAGGTGTTGTCGTGCCTGAGCGGGCGGCGAATTCCCACTCAGCTTCGCTTGGCAAACGATATTTTGCACCGGTCTCGTCTGACAGCCATGACAGGTATTCCTGTACGTTTTCATAAGTTACGTTGATCACAGGGCGCGCGCCCATACCCCATCCGTGATCATTGGGTTGATAACCGTCGCAACGTCCATCCGCCAAACATGCCGCCCATTGATCGTACGTTACTTCATATCGCCCGATCGCAAACGAATAGTCGAGATGCAACTTGATCTGTGGTTTT
Organism: uncultured Alphaproteobacteria bacterium; assembly: GCA_942492295.1. GTDB lineage: Bacteria > Pseudomonadota > Alphaproteobacteria > Caulobacterales > Parvularculaceae > Hyphococcus. The sequence goes on along the minus strand of CALODW010000008.1, from coordinate 298,463 downwards.
TCCACGGCCTCACTGCTGTATTCTCCGTCAGCGGCGCCCATAACGGATGCGCCGCCGGCGATGACGATGAGCTCGGGACAAGACTCACAGTCCTTTATAAGATCACCGGGGCCAGGCTTCACAGGTTCTGCTACTGCTTCTGCGGCGATGTCGGCGAGGGCGCTATCGAGCCCATCAGCCGCCTCCGCATTCGCTGGGTCACTTGCAACCGTTTCATTGGCTGTGGTGAGTTCAGGAGCGACGGTTTCAATCGTGACGTCGCCGGAGTCGCTCTCATCAACGGTTTCAATTTCTGCCTCGGCAGTCTTCGCTTCGCTCGAATCTGCGGCGGCCGGTTCCGACGTAGCGATCGGCTGCGTTTCGGCGTCGGACATCATAAAGTAATACCCACCGGCGCTGGCGGCCACGACAACCATCGCCAGCAATCCCCACACTAGCCCTCTACCGCCTGAATTTTTTTGCTTCGCTGCTTGCTGAGTAACCCGCCTGGGATTTGCATGTTTGATTGGTGCGTTGGCGGCGGGTGTCTGCGTCCGTTTGTCCGTCGGCTTCACCGTTGCCGCCCTTTGGCCCTGCGTAACTAGGCGGCGCACCTCCGAGAGCACGCGAACCCATTCCGGTGCCTGACGATCGCCCTGCCAATTAATGAGATTTGCGGTTTGCAGTCGCTTGAAGCCTCGGGGCAGATCGATTTCCTCGATCATAACTGGGATTAAACGCCCACTCTGCAGTCCGTCGTCCGCTTCTTCCTGCACCCAGTTCGACTTTACGGACGACGACGACCAGATCACCAATACGCAATCTGCTTCATTGAGACGTTTATCGATGACGTCGGCAAAAGTACTGCCCGGCGGGATTTCGGTATCCCACCAAACGTTAAACCCTTCATGCTGCAGGGCTGATGCCATATGTTGAACAACTGGGCGGTCATTTCGCGAATAGCTGATAAAAATATTTGTCATCTATAGCCCCTTTCCCGCAGTTAAAATCACGGGATTTATGATTACCATATCGAAACTTCTGGAGCCATGAAAGTCGTTGAAAGGCGTGTTTTCCGTAATGTTGGCAGCAAGTCCTTGCCGAAAGGAGGTCGAGCGAAGCGTGGCCAATCGCCCACAACCCGGACCTGAAAGGCTGAATTTTCAAATTTGCGCCCCCTGCGAGCAAGGAGAAAAGCCCTTAGAAGGCAACTCATGCTCATTAATGTGGAAACAGGAGTCTTACTCATGCTTGATGTAGGAGAACGTCGGTCACTGACGAGTGCCACAGCGGATTCTACCCCTGATCATGGCACGCCCCGTTTTCTCCTCACTCAACTACGCCGCCATGATTGTAGCCATGAGCTTCCGCGCGTTGCTGACGATTGTGGCATGAGCGATGAAGTTGTAGTGGGTATCTAACCAGTGGCGGCGCAGGCGTAGTACGGGAAACTATTGTGATTACGAACGCGCCAGCATGGCGATGTCTGCGCAATTCCTTCATTTGGAGAGGGACACGGACCGAAATAGACACGACCGATCCGACTCAAAACCTGTCGGACGTAATCCCATGCAGCATGCGCGGGAAAATAGGCGCTTGAGATGCAATGTAATCGCCGCCTGGGTGTTGGCGGGTATATGAACGATAAAGATATAGAAATAGCCCACCTTTCCGATCTCCATTTCGGCGCCGCCTCAGACGCCGCTGTTACGGCTCTGCACGACGATCTTTCAAAACGCCAGCCGGAACGGGTGATTATCACCGGTGATCTCACGCAGGACGGGCGAAAAAAAGAATTTGAAGAAGCGCGCGCGTTTTTGTCAGCAATCGATGCGCAGACATTCATTATTCCGGGTAACCACGATCTCCCGGTTCGAAATTTGTGGGCGCGCTTCGTCTCACCCTATAATCGATTTCAGACTTATATTTCTGACACTGTGGACCCTGTTTTTCGCAGCGACCGGCTTTTGCTGATTGGACTCAATTCCGCCCGGCGCGCGGCGCTTGATTTGAACTGGTCCTATGGGCGCTTGTCGCGGCGGCAAATCGACGACGCCGTGCGCCAGCTGCAAAACGCCGGGCAAGCGGCGATTAAGATCGTCGCAACGCACCACCCTTTCATACGCGGCGAGGGGCGGGCGGGCGCCCGTATCGTTGGCCGTGGTGCTGAAGCCATGAAAGCGTTTGCGGGCCACGGGCTCGATATCATCCTGAGCGGTCACGTTCACAATTCCAGGGCGGAACTTGTTTCGGCGGGTTCCGGAAACATTGTTGTTATTCAGGCGGGGACCGCCACCTCCCTACGGACGCGCGGAGAGCCGCCATCCTACAATATCGTGCGTGGCGGCGCTTCGCGCATTGAAGTGGAGACCATTGCTTTCGAGAACGGCGAATTCCGCGCCACAGACACAAAATGTTTTTCAGCGCATGACGCGGAAGGGTGGAAGGACGGCGGAATTTAGGGGTGAATATATCCGTTTCGAGGCTCTGGAACCAAGCCGCGTCCAAACAGTTACTATCATGCGCGGTCCAACTGTGGGGGACCGGCCGTGCAGCATCGGCGAAAGAAAAAGCCCCCCCGCCCAACTTTCGCCGATGCTATTCGGGCGCGCGGATCAGGGAGGGCGAATTATGGCGGTCAGGGATTGCAGCGCCGCTCCGCCACATCAAGCATCGCATGGAAAGGTTCGGATCAGCTTGGGTACGGTCTTAAAATTCCCGCCTTCACTGCAGGACTTTCATGCTTTCATAGATGATGAGCTGTCGCCTGATGAGCGCGCCCGTGTCGTCGAATGGTTAATGCGTCACCCGAATGAAAGGCGTGAATTGCAGGAATTGAAGTTGCGCGAGAACCTATTGCGACAGGCGGTTCGTCAATCAAAAATCATGCGCGATAAGGCTTCGAACGCTCGCACGAGAAAATCTGACATCGACGAATAACGGGGCTGAGTCGTTTATGTCCAAAAAAGCAGTGGCGGGAAATCAGGGCTCGCTGACTTCCCGCCAAATGCATCTCAAATCACTGAGGCGGTCAAACCGCCTGGTGAATGCTCTCAATTTGTACTGTCTTCGATATCGTCCGAAATGTCATCCGCAGCGTCTTCAATCTCGCCTGCGGCTTCCTCCAGCGGTCCTTCGTTGGACTCGTTGATGAGGATGACGGCGCCGACAACAACGACAACCACGGCGATCAAACCGATCAGACCATTTTTCGTGCTCATTTCGCTCTCCTTTTATAACTATTTGAACGAACAGGGGGCGGCGAATAACGTTCCCGAGTGGAATTCGGTCACGCCCACTGACCCGTGGCGGCCGATGATTACGCGGCCTGTAAAACTGTCCCGGCGCCCATTTCGGTCATTTCTTTCAGGCGCGCGCGAGCACGCGACAGACGTGAGCGGACTGTGCCAACCGGAATGTCCAGTTTGGCCGCGGCTTCTTCGTATTTCATGCCATCGATGACGATCATCGAAAGGACGCGTTTGTCCCGCTTGGGCAAATTTTCAAAGCAACCCAGCATCTCCCGGCACTCAACGGTCATATCCTGAGACGCCGCTACAGAGAGTTTTTGTTGTGGCGCGTCGCTTATTTCGATACTCACGCCGCGAGTTTTCTGCTTTCGGATTTGATTGAGAAACAATCTTTTGCACAGCGTAAACATCCATGAACGAAAATTCGTTCCGGGTTCGTAGTGCTCTGATTTTTTCAAGGCGCGCTCAACGCTGTCCTGGACAAGATCGGACGCTGCATCCTGGTTGCGTGTAAGTGACAAAGCAAAGCGCTGAAGGGCTGGAAGAACATCATTGAGTTCGTTAGCTGTAAATGTCGTGCTCATTTTTTCACCTATGGGTTGCTGCGAGCACTGAGTCATTTACGGGTGAAAAAAGATAATTGCAAAGTAATTCGTGTACATATTACGTGGAAGAAATGTATGAAATTGGGGTAATGCAAGACCGCTATGTTACACGGATTGCGCATAACGTTGTTGTCACTTTGGCGACGTCGGCTGGGTGAGAAATGGCATATCCGGCGCCACCGCCCGTGATGCAACATACGTATGTTACTCACCTGCATTTTGCGGGGATAAAGTAAGGCGAAAAAAAGGCGCGCCCAAAAAGAGCACGCCTTTGCTAGATAAATCGGGTTGTTCGGGCGGGAAGGTCAGCCCTGTTCGTTTTCCCCGCCGTTTGCGCCTTTGCGCACTTCATCATCTACGACCCCAAAATCACGGGTCGTCGCGTCTTCGGTTTCCGGGTCTTCAAAATGCGGGTCAGATATAAGGCCGCGCCGCAAAAGCTCGCGGATTGCGGCGGCTCGGGTCGGCATGCGGTTTTCAAAGCGCCAATCATCGATCGCCTTCAACTCTTCTTCATCCAACATCAATTGAAGCTTTTCTGTGCGCTTCAAGTTCTGTGAATCCGGCATCCAGTGTGTGTTCCTAACAAATCGCTTGCGCCCCAACGGCGCCAATGGAGTAACTTACTCCAATAGAGTTGTCGACGCCACTAGCGAAGATAGGAGATTGTTCCGAGGCGATTCGCCAGAAAAAATGTAGTGAAACGGGCGGTATCGGCGGGGGTAGTCAGTGCAGGAGCCGTTTCAGGCGTCCTAATCTGAAAATGTCGTTGTCGATGGTGGCGATCCATCCGGCAAGCCTGGCTTTCCAGAATGGTACTGAGGCGGCGTCAAAAGCCGCGCGAAGGCGCGCCGCGAGGATAGAATCGTTGTGAATAATTTGGTCAACATCGAGGTCCCCGATGGCATGTGGTTCGCCGGCGTTTTCCTGAAATTCGCCAATGGCGTTTGATGCGCCGGCGTCTTCCACCAGCAACTGCCGGATCGTCTGAAGCAGGGACCACCGTTTTACAAAACGATCGGCGGCGAAAGCCTGGAGCGGCGCGGTCCCGTCGCCAGCGGCGATCATTTCATACCGAACGAGGCATTTTTGACAGGCGTCGACCGACAGGGCGAGTTTTTCAGCGGTTATAGCTGACGGCGAAGGGATGTTATCAGCGCCTGTTTTCTCTATGACGAGCTGCCGGGCTCGTTCATCGTCTAGGAGCGTTTGTTCGATTGCTTTGTGGCGCCTTTCGGGAAGTGAATTTTCCGCATACCGTTTTACGTCGCTGGTGCTGACGAAACCTAACTCCACAATATCGTTCCTGATGTTCACTGGGATAAAACACTTGTCATCAGCGTGAGTTCACACGCAAAACCATCATTCGACCCATTTTCGCCAAAATCCGCATAAATGTGAGATGTTGGGAACTTCCCCGTGATGCGAACGTTGCATGGCTATGAAAAAACACCTGTTGCTCATTAACGAAAATTCCGGCGCTGTCAGCGCGGTTGGAACACAGCCGTGCGTTGAAGCGCTGTCCCAGGTTTTAAAGGGGACGATTGATGTTGAAATCGCCAGTGGCGATCCTGCTTGCCTCATCAAGGCGGCGCGAGCGGCGGTGACAGCGGGAGACCTCGATCGCGTGTATCTTGCGGGCGGCGACGGTACCTGTGCGGCGGTGGCCGGTGTTCTCGCCAGAAGCGATATCGCGTTGGCCCCGCTTCCCGGCGGTACGATGAACGCCTTTTCCCGTGATCTGGGATACAGTGCGAATCTGTTGGAAGCGATCGGGCAGCTTTCAACAACGGCGCAGCAGCGTGTCGATATCGCTTATGCAAACGAGTTTGCCTTCCTGAACAATATCGTGATTGGCGCTTACACAACTGTCGCAGACTCGAGAGAACAATTGCGCGAGGCCGAAGGTGTCGGCGAAGTTCTGGACAGCATCGCTGAGATCGCCGGTTCCATCGCCTATGCAGATACCGAGCGGTACAAGGTAACGGTCGACGGCGTCGTGGAGCGCGTGCTGACCAACACGCTCATGGTCGCAAATAACCTTTATGACGGCGCCGACGAACTGCGGCCGACGCGCGCCGATCTGCGCGGCGGCCAGCTCGGGTGCTATCTTACAACTTCCACAACGGCGATTGATTTTCTCGCCGTCCTGATGGACGCCATCACGGGTAAGCTTGCGGAGTCTGAGCTGATGAATGTGCGCGCCTGTCAAGCGTGTTGCATTGAATCTGAGAGTGGGCTGTTGGAAGTGAGCATCGACGGGGAGGCGAGAGAGCTTGCTTCACCCGTCAGGGTTAGCGTTAAACCCGGCGCACTGAGAATATTGGCGCCGGACACGACACGCCAACGAGCCTAATCCTCTTCGCCTGCAGCATCCGCCATCATGGAGATCAGCGCGCCGACGGCTGCGGTGGCGGCCAGCGTCGCCACCGGTGATTTTTTCAACTGGCGCGCAAACAATCCAGACGCAACAATATCCAGCGGCGCACCCATGGAACCGATTGATTTCAGCAGTGACGCCAGCGGCGAAGATTCGGTGTCAGCGCTGACTTCGGTTGATTCTTTTGGTTTGTTATGGTGATGCCCGATGTAGTGGACGATCGCAGCAATGGCCGCCGTAATGCCGGCGATGATAAATAGGGCTGCATATACCGGCATCAGCGTCGACAGCCACATCACAGCGCCCGTGGCGGCAAACAAAAAGGCGCCGCAGGCGAGGAAAATTGACGCGAGACTAAACGCCGCTTCGGTCGCCACATCCTCGACAACGTCGTGTGCTTTCTTGATGGTGGATACGAACATGGCTTATTTTCGCAAGCCCGCAAGGAAATAACCGATCGCTAACGCTCCGGCGACCGCTGTCAGCGGGTTTTTGCGGACGGCTTTTTCCGCCTGCTTTTGTATTTCCTGCATTTCCGATGACGCGGCTTCCACCGCATCGCGTGCGCGTTCTTCTGCTTCAGCGGCGCCATCTTTCAAGGCGCCTTTGGCGTCCTTGGCGCCAGCCGAAGTCAACGCAGCGATATCAGTTTTTAGCGCGTTCAGATCTTCGCGCAATTGCGCGAAGTCAGACGTCATATCGCTGTAAGCCTCTTTGGTCTCACGTCCTATGGACTCGTTTTGCGCATCAGTTGCAGACATGGTTTCCTCGATCCATTGCTTTCATCACGTCCAAACACGCTGGTATTTCGGGAGTTCCATGGGCGATGCGCCGTCATCGCATGGGAACCATCGCCGCAGTCGGCGGGTTTCAATTGAAAAGGACGGGTCGCCGCCCCAAATAGCAGGACAAACCCAATTTTAAGGCGAATAAGAGAGATTGCGGGCATGCAGCATCACCGGGGAATAAACAGGAGCATCGTTTATGCTCGTTAGGGTGCTGCTCATGGCGGCGTCCCTCGGCGGCGCCGCACTGATGGGCAGACGGGCGATCAATCGTCAGGTTGAGCAGCGTGTGCCTGTAGAGATTGCCGCGGCGCGAAAAATTGCGGTTACAGAACTCGACAAGGAAATCAGTCAGGTGATTGTGGAGAGGCTGGTGTCGTTTGCTCTGTCTCTCCTTATCAAAGCCGGGCTGATTGGTGTTGTTTATCTTCTGTTTGCACAGGGATATCTGACTGCGCCGGGGCTGAGGATTGTCGTATCAATACTCATCGTCGGGTTCATTCTTCGCGACATCGCAAAGACCCTGCCATTTGTGGCGCCGGCGCTGCAGCTTATTCGGCGCCATGATTGGAATTTTCGTAAAACGGTGAAGGAGTTTGTCGCCGGCGTCGCCTTCGAGCGGGCCTATGCGGATGCCATGATCGCCATGGAGAGCGGTCCAAACCGATTATGGCTGGCGTTGTCGAAATATACGGCCCACAGCGTTTCGGAGGATGTCGCCGACGCCGTCGCCGACGTGGCGCGAACCATGAGTTTTCGCCGTGCAAGAGGGCGGGCGTTGCTCGCCGCTTTGGCTGCGTTGGCGATGTTCGGGGCGTATGTCGGGTTTTTCTTCGTCACTGTTGGTGGTGTTGGCTAGTCGTTGGCGCGCCATGCGTCATGGAACCATTCCCGCTGGCCGTTGTTGTCAGCCCGTCGCGCTGAAAGCGCTTGCGGCCGAATATCGCTCGGGCGGGGAACATGGACACGACGTACAAACCATCTCCACATGAACTGTCAGGCTCCGCCCCTGATTCACCTGCCGTGCATTCTGGCCGGGCGCCATGGGCGTTCTTGAAGCCAGAGACCAAGGCGTCTTTTTCCGACCGAGCGCTATTCATGATCGCCGTCAGCACGACAGTTCTGGCGATCGTTGCAGCTTGTGCGGCGTTTCTCTTCGCACGACCATTGCTCATTCCTGTTACAACAGCGTTCGTGCTGAGTATCCTGCTGGCGCCGGCGACGAAATGGCTGCGCCGCCGCTCGGTCCCCAGCGGGGCAAGGGCGTTTATTGTGGTTTTTTTCGCGTTCAGCCTGTTTGTCAGCGCGCTGTACCTTGCGGTTCAACCAGGTGCGGCGTGGATTGAAAAACTCCCGGACGTAATCGAACAAGCCCGCGACAAGTTAATTGGCGTGCAGGAAGCCGTCACCAAGGCGCAAGATGTCTCCGATCAGGTCAACGATCTTACCGACCTTGGAGACGAAAAGTCCGCCGAGGTCGTCGCCGTCCAGACGCCGCGGCTCAGCACGAAACTGTTCTCCTCAGTAAGAGATATAGTTGTACAAATTTTGTTTACCGCCGTGCTCACATATTTTTTCCTGGCGTCGCGACTGGACGTGCGGCGAAAGCTTATTCTTTTGCGTTCTGAATTTTCCGGTATGAGGCAGACGGCGCGAATGACGCGGGCGGTCGAGGAAAAAGTCGGCGCTTACATGTTTACGATGTTGATCATCAATATCGGTCTTGGCGTCGCCACGGGGATCGCCATGTGGGCGATTGGCATGCCGTCACCGCTTGTCTGGGCAGGGCTTGCCGCCATTCTCAACTTCGTTCCCTATCTGGGTCCGATTACACTGACCGTCTTGCTCACGCTCACCGGGCTCGTCCAATTCGACACGTTCGCGGGCGCTGCGCTTGCGCCGGCGATTTACATCGTGCTGAACTTTATTGAATCAAATTTCGTAACACCGACCTTGATTGGTGTGCGGCTGACCATCAGCCCGCTCGCTGTAATTTTGAATATCAGTTTCTGGACTTGGCTATGGGGCCCTGCCGGCGCCGTGCTCTCTATCCCGGTCCTCGTCATTTTTAAGACTGTTTGCGATTATTCATCATTCTTGCGGCCCATAGGTCTTCTTATCGGCGATGCTGATACATTTCGGCCGTCGAAGCCCGGATTTCGCAGCATTTAGTTAAAGCTTTTGGAACGGATCCGCTTGCCGGGTGTTCTTGTTCCGAAAGCCGCACAAACAGTGACTTCATTGGGCGGTCTGAAAGACAGGAGGACATCATGCTCGGTTGGGCGCTAACATTTTTTGTCATCGCAATTGTCGCCGCGATTTTTGGCTTTGGCGGTATCGCCGCTGGGGCTGCTGGCATTGCGAAGATTTTATTCTTTATATTCGTTGTGCTGTTCATTCTTGCAATGGTGGCGCGCGCCGTCAGAGGCCGGCCGCCAGTCTAATCCGGCGAATACGGATCAAGTCCAAAGAAAGAGGCGCTGTTGCAGCGCCTCTTTTTACGACTGTTCACCGGAACGATTGCACGTCTCCGGTGTTAAGAATGCAGACAATCGGCAAAGGAGAAAACCGTGAATTCAGATCAGATCAAAGGAAAGTGGACCCAGTTAAAAGGATCCGTGAAAGCCAAATGGGGCGACCTTACAGATGACGACCTCGCAGAGATCGAGGGCGAGACCGAAAAACTGGCCGGTAAGCTGCAAGAGCGATACGGGATTGAGCGCGAAGAGGCGAAGCGGCGGGTGGATGAATGGAGTAAGTCGCTGTAATCCGGCTTCCCGAAAAGGCCCGCAATAGCGGGCCTTTTTTATTGGCTGCAGATGATCCGGCAAAGCTTGGCATCATGGAAAACGCAGCATGCGGGTGCAAGGCGGCGTTGAGGCGGTATTCCCGTGTGGCGCGACTTGTGTGGAGGCGTAAAGACCGGCAATCGGAACCATCGTTTGCATTGGAGCAGCGTCATGTCCGCGTTAGCCTGACCTCCATGCCCATTTCACGCCTTGACCGTTTGGCGCAAGTCGGCAAAAGAAGCTGCGTGAGTAACCACCCCCACATATTTTGCGTCGCCCCAATGATGGACGGCACGGACCGGCACTGCCGTTATTTCCATCGGCTGTTGACGAAACACGCATTGCTGTACACGGAGATGATCACGGCGGACGCGGTGGTGCACGGTGAGCGTGAGTATTTGCTTGGCTTTGACGCTGCCGAACATCCGGTGGCGCTACAGCTCGGTGGTAGTGAACCGGGTAAGCTCGCCGAGGCCGCGAAAATCGGCGCTGATTTTGGCTATGATGAGATCAACCTCAATGTGGGTTGTCCGTCCGATCGGGTCCAGTCCGGCGCTTTTGGCGCCTGTTTGATGAAGTCGCCGGACCTCGTGGCGGATTGTGTCGCAGAGATGATCGCGGCGGTGGATATTCCGGTGACCGTCAAATGCCGCATTGGCGTTGATGATCAGGACCCGGAAGAAAGCCTGTTTGATTTTGTTTCAAAAGTCTCAGCGGCGGGGTGTAAGGTATTCATCGTCCATGCACGCAAGGCGTGGTTGCAAGGTCTTTCTCCAAAAGAAAATCGCACAATACCCCCGCTGGACTATGATCTGGTGCGCAAGCTTAAGGCTTCGCGCCCGGATCTCCGCGTTGTGCTCAATGGCGGCCTTGAAACAATCGCGGATGCTTCCGCAGTGATCGATGATTTTGACGGTGTCATGCTCGGCCGCGCCGCGTATGGCGCGCCATACTTGTTGTCAAAGGTCGATGAATTGTTCTTTGGCGGTCCTCCCTCTGCACCGTCGAGGGAAAAGGTCGTGCGCGCCATGTCCGCCTATCTGAAACAGGCCTTTGCACAGGGGGTGCGCCCGCATTCGGTGACGCGACATATGCTGGGGCTTTACCACGGGGCGGCCGGTGCTAGGCATTGGCGGCGCTTTTTGTCGGAAAACGCCAGTGCGGCGCGCGACGACCTTCTCGACAATGCGATGGCGGCGATGCAAGCGCGCCAGACGGCGGCTTGAAGGAATGGAATTCATCACGGCGCACTGGCCGCTGATCGCTATATTGCTCGCTGTTGGTTTCGCCGCCGGCTTTGCTGGTGGTTTGTTTGGTGTCGGGGGCGGCATCATCACAACGCCGGCTATGTTCGCTGTCTTTCAGGCGCTGGGATTTGCCGATGCGCCGAGCCTGAAAACCGCCATAGGCACTTCGCTCGCTGTCATCATTGTGACGTCGCTGCGCTCCCTGATGACCCATCATCGCGCCGGTCATGTTGACGGCGCGATGTTGCGCGCCTGGGCGCCATGGATTGCCAGCGGCGCCGTGATTGGCGGCGGATTGGTGCGTTGGGCTCCGGCGGAGGTGCTGACTATTATATTCGCAGGCGGCGCACTCTATGTCGCCTGGCGCCGGCTGTTTGTCCGGTCTGGCGCGCCAGCGACGCCGGTAAATCTCATGCGCAAGCGCCTGAAAATCCCTATTGGTTTGGGCACTGGCCTGTTTTCCAGTCTCATGGGGCTCGGCGGCGGCGCGCTGGGTGTGATGGTCATGACGCTGGCGGGGCGAACGATGCATCAGGCGATCGCCACGTCTGCGGGATTTGGTGTCGCTGTCGCGGCGCCGGGCGTGATCGCTTTCATGGTTGCTGGCTGGAGCGCGACCGGGCTTCCGCCGCTCGGTCTCGGCTACGTCAACATCGCGGCCTTCTTGGTGATGGCGCTGACCGCAGGAATCGCCGCGCCCATTGGCGCTCGCGCCGCCCACAAGCTGAACGCTGGGCTGCTCTCGAAAATATTCGGCGCCTATGTGCTCGCCGCCGCTGGTGCGCTTGTCTGGGATATTTTTCTAAGCTGAGGTAGATTTTTGTGCGCTGCGGCGTCAGTCTGTCGAATGGCGGATTTATGCAGGCTTGGGTCGCGTAGCAGGTAAGGGCGGGCGCAATGACAATTGAAACGGTGATTTCCGGTGTTGGTTCATACCTGCCTGAGAATGTCGTCACAAATCATGATCTCGCCAAAAAAGTCGATACTTCCGATGAATGGATCCGCAGCCGAAGCGGCATCGCGCAACGCCACTTCGCAGCAGACGATGAGGGGGCCTCTGACCTCGCGGCGAAAGCGGCATGGAATGCGCTCGATCAGGCGGGCCTGAAACCACGCGATATTGACCTCATCATCGTTGCAACGGTGACGCCTGACAGTACGTTCCCGTCGACGGCGGTTTATGTTCAGGAAAAGCTGGGCGTGCCGCCGGGCATTGCATTCGATATCTCCGCCGCCTGTGCGGGATTTTTGTACGCCATGAACATCGCCCATGATTTTATCCGCACAGGGCAGGTGAAACATGCACTCGTCATAGGTGCGGAAAAGTTGTCCTGTTTTCTCGACTGGGAAGATCGCGCCACCTGTGTGTTGTTCGGCGATGGCGCCGGCGCCGTGGTTTTGAGCGGTGCGGCGCCGCTAACGTCGCGCCGCCCCCGGGGCGTTCTCGCCACGTACCTATCCGCCGACGGCCGGTTGGCGAAACACCTCTATGCCGATGGCGGACCTTCGACCACGGGCACGGTCGGCAAGGTTCGCATGAATGGCAAGGAGGTGTTCCGCAACGCGGTGGAACAGATTTCCAACGCTGTGTTTGAAGTGACGGAACGCGCAAAAGTCAGCCGGCATGAGATTGTCTGGTTTGTGCCGCATCAGGCGAACATCCGTATCATCCAGTCCTGCGCGAAAAAACTGGACCTTGATGAAAGCAAAGTGATTGTCACCATCGATCAGCACGCGAACACCTCGTCAGCGTCGATCCCGCTGGCGCTTGACGCAGGTATTCGCGATGGACGCATAAAACGCGGTGAACTGCTGGTTTTTGCAGCGCTCGGCGGAGGCCTCGCCTGGGGCTCGGCGCTGGTGCGGTACTAAGGCAGGCTCCTTATCCAAACGGATTCGCCTCATGACATGCGGGATCATTGCAATTGAAAGAGAGCATCAGCCATGAACGAAGCTGCATTATTGGCGCGCATTGATGCGCTCGAGGAGCGCTCGGCATTTCAGGAGCAGACCATAGAAGAACTTTCCAAAGCGGTGACCGAGCAATGGAAATTGATGGAGACGTTCAGGCGCGATGTTTCGCGTCTGACCGATGAATTAAAGGCGGTAGAGGACAACATTTCGCAAGGCGGCGAACGCGAACCGCCGCCGCCTCATTACTAGGTCCATTCGTTGACGTCAGATTTTCTGATTGTATTCGCCGACTTCCGGGTGCGTTTTTAAAACCGCATCCATTTCGGCGAACATCGCTTTCATGTTGGCCTCAGACGTCGGGCTTTCGACCACAACCACCAGTTCCGGCTTGTTGGATGAGGCGCGAATAAGGCCCCAGGTTCCATCTTCCGCTGTGATCCGAATGCCGTTCACGGTCACCACGTCGCGCACCTTCTGGCCGATGATCTGTTTCCGCTCTGAAAGTTCGGAGACGACTTTTTCAACGACGCCATATTTGGTTTCATCGGCGCAATGCGGGGACATGGTCGGCGACTGATAGGTTTTCGGCAGGGATTTGCGAAGATCTGAGAGCTTTTTGTCCGGGTTCCGGTCGAGCATCTGGAGGAGGGCGATTGCCGCCACAAGTCCGTCATCGTAACCGCGCCCGATTGGCGCGTTGAAAAAGAAATGCCCGGATTTTTCAAAGCCCGCCAGCGCGCCCATTTCGTGGCTTTTCCGTTTGATATAGGAATGGCCTGTCTTCCAATATTGCGTCTTGGCGCCGTTTTCGATCAGCACCGGATCTGTCACAAAAAGCCCGGTGGATTTCACATCCACAACGAATTGCGCGCCGGGATTGAGCGCTGACAAATCACGAGCAATCAGAACGCCGATCTTATCCGCGAAAATTTCCTCGCCCTCGTCATCCACCACGCCGCAGCGATCGCCATCCCCGTCAAATCCGAGCGCCATGTCAGCGCCATGCTCGCGTACTGCTGCCTGCATGGCGTGCAGCATCTCCATGTCTTCGGGGTTTGGATTGTAACGCGGAAAAGTGTGGTCGAGTTCCGCATCCATGGGAATGACCTCAACACCGAGACGCGAAAGCGCCTCAGGCGCGAAAGCGCCTGCGGTGCCATTGCCGCAGGCGGCGATGACTTTCAGCTTGCGCTTTATCTCAACGCCTGACGTGACATCTTCGATATAGCACTCACGCATGCCTTCTACATATTTGTAGGCGCCGCCGGGATGGTCTTTGCTCTCATTATTGAGCACGATTTCTTTCAACCGGCCCATTTCATCCGGACCAAAGGTGAGGGGTTTTTCAACGCCCATTTTGACGCCGGTCCATCCGTTTTCATTGTGACTGGCCGTCACCATGGCGACGCAGGGGATGCCAAGTTCGAATTGCGCGAAATAGGCGGTCGGCGACAAAGCGAGGCCAATATCGTTCACTTCGATGCCGGCGCTCATGAGCCCAACGGTGAGTGCTTGTTTGATCGACGCGGAATAGCCCCGGAAATCATGACCGACGACGATACGCGGTTCCTTTCCCATCTCACGGATGAGCGTGCCCAGACCCTGCCCAAGAGCTTGAATGCCGAGCAGGTTGATCTCTTTTTCAAACACCCAGCGCGCGTCATATTCCCGAAACCCCGTCGGTTTGACGAGGGGGGTGACTTCATATTCCAGCGTGTTCGAGACGAGGTCAGCGCGGGGCGCAGGCAGCATGGGAATTTCCTTTATGGGTGGTTGTTGCGGCGCACTTTAGGGGCGCCGCCGCCAGACGCAACAGGCGGCTAAATCCATGAATCAACCGGTATTTTCGAGCCAGGCGCCGGATAAGGACCACCTTGGAGCGGCTTGACGAGCCCTGATAAATGTCCAACCATCTTTATTGAACAAAGCGCTGGTCGCCAAGGCCGGGGTAAATCGGGGAATTAGGCAAGGCGACGGACGATTAACTCATTTGCGGTGGTGTCTTCACGACGCTGACGTTCTGTGAGCGCTACAGGTGGTAAGCGGCGCATATCTGTCCGGAACGTTTCAAATCACAATAAAAAAAGGGATCATCAATGGACGCGAACAATATCGGCGCGAGTATTCTCGAACTTCTACAGGGGCGTTTCATTGGCCTGGTCGGTGTTGTCGCGATTTTCGCCATCGCTCTGATATTTTCGCGTAATCGCAGGTCAATAAATTTCCGGATTGTCTTAAGCGCCTTTGGTCTGCAAGTGGCGGTCGCATTTTTTGTCCTCTACACATCTATCGGCAAAGGCGTCATCAACGCCATGTCGCAGGGCGTCACGACCATACTTGGCTATGCAAACGCCGGTATCGGCATGGTGTTCGGGCAGCTCGCCGGCGACAGTTTCGGCACGGTATTCGCGATTCATGTGTTGCCGATCATCATCTTCTTTTCCGCATTGATGTCGGTGCTGTATCATTTACGTGTCATGCAGGTGGTTGTGGCGGGCGTTGGCGGATTTCTGCAGGCCGTCATTGGTACGCGCCCGGTTGAATCGCTGAATGCCGCGGCGAATGTTTTTGTCGGCCAGACCGAAGCGCCGCTGGCCATCAAGCCTTATCTCGGCCGTCTCACCGGACCACAGCTCTTCGCAATCATGGTTTCGGGTCTCGCATCGGTTGCGGGCACGGTGCTTGCGGCATACGCCCAAATCGGCGTGCAGCTCGAATATCTGCTCGCAGCGAGTTTCATGGCGGCGCCCGGCGGATTGTTGATGGCCAAGCTGATCCTGCCTGATGGAAAAGAGAAAAATGATGACGACCTGACGGTGATGGCGATCACCAAGGAGCGTTCAAGTCACACCAATGTCATGATGGCGGCGGCGGTCGGGGCGCAGGACGGATTGAAACTTGCGCTGACCATTGGGGCGATGCTGATCGCCTTTGTGGGTCTCATTGCGCTTGTGAATGGTCTGCTGGGCGGTATCGGCGGGTGGATCGGCATGGAAGATCTTTCCGCGCAGATGATTCTGGGCTGGCTGTTCTCGCCATTGATGTTTCTGTTGAGCGTGCCGTGGTCTGAAGCGCAGGCGGCGGGCGCCATCTTTGGCGAAAAACTGATCCTCAATGAGTTTGTCGCCTATTTCAGTCTGATCGCGCAAGCCGATACGCTGAGCCCGAAGACGGTGGCGATTGTCACTTTCGCGCTTTGCGGTTTTGCGAACCTTTCTTCGATTGCGATTCTTCTGGGCGGCTTGGGGTCGCTCATTCCCGACCGGATGAGTGAGATCGCCAAATACGGCGTGCATGCGATTTTGGCGGCGTCATTGTCGAATCTGATGAGTGCGGCGCTTGCCGGCTTAATTCTGCCGTGACCCAGCAGACTGGCGCATTGAAAAAAGGCGGCTGTCACTGTGGCGCCGTCCAATGGGAAGCGGATTTGGCTGACGAAATTGTCGCCAATGAGTGTAATTGTTCCATGTGCGTCAAGGTTGGTTTTCAGCACGTTATCGTGCCGAAGGCGAAGTTTCGGCTGCTAAAAGGCGACGACCACCTTACCGAATATCGCTTCAACACGGGCGTGGCGAAGCACTGGTTCTGCAATATTTGCGGCGTGAAGTCGTTTTACACGCCGCGTTCCAACCCAAATGGTTACTCATTGAACCTACGATGTATGGACCCTGCGCAGTTCACTTCTATCGAGATACAGCCCTTTGACGGTCAAAACTGGGAACAAAACGCCGGCAAGCTCGCGCACTTGTCACAAGACTAGCGGTGTGTTCCCGGCGTCCACTCAATTGTGTCGTGGTCAGGATGTTGACGGTTTGAGTCGCCGATGGATTGCACCGCATCCTTTCCGGCGTAGACGATCGTTTCGCCGAAGCTTTCCAGATTCGCCAAGTCTGCGAACCACGAAACACGCGATTCCGTCCCCATTTGCATAACTGGCGGAAAATTGTCCGGATGATCCAGTGAGCCAATGGTCAGGTTCGTCCGTTCATTATCGAGTGAATTGTAAAAGAGAGGCGTGCCGCAGTTGGCGCAGAAACCGCGCTCTGCATGACCGGAGCTTCTAAAGACAGCGGGTGCGCCGCGCGTCCATTTGAGTTTGTTGTCGGGCGCCGCCACAAGCGCCGCAAAGATATTGCCGACTGCCTTCTGACACATGCGGCAATGACATAGGTGGGCGTTGTCCAGCACTTGTGTTGTGTGATAGCGCACGGCGCCGCACTGGCACCCTCCGCTGACTTCAATATCTATGGTTTTCATATCGCCACTTTTCATCCGATAATGTCGCCAGGAACAATGGTATAAGATTTCCATGGCAGTTCGAAAACAAGGCTTGGCAAACTTGCTGCGTGAAATCCGCGCCTGCAAACGATGTGTTGAGGCTCCCAACGGTTCGCCCTTGCCCCATGAGCCGCGCCCGGTGCTGCAGGTTTCACACACCGCGCGGCTGGCGGTATTCGGCCAAGCACCAGGCAACCTTGTGCATAAAAGCGGCCGGCCGTTCACGGACCCGTCCGGTGATCGTCTACGCGACTGGATGGGCGTCAGTGACGAGGTATTTTACGACGCCAAGCGCATTGCAATCATTCCCATGGGGTTTTGCTTTCCGGGCTATGACGGGAAGGGCGGTGACATGCCGCCGCGAAAAGAATGCGCGGCTAAATGGCGGTCTGATCTGTTGGCGATGCTGCCCAACATAGAATGCGCCATTCTCGTCGGCGCGTATGCGCAGAAATGGCATTTGGGCGCGGCTGCAGAAAAAACACTCACCGCAACGGTCATGAAATGGCGCGACTTTGCTCCGCGTTATTTTCCAACGCCGCACCCGTCGTGGCGCAACAATGGTTGGATCAAAAGGAATCCTTGGTTCGAGGCGAATCTCTTGCCCGCGCTGCGTAAACGGGTCGGATCGTTGGTTTAAAAGTGCGCGCCTAGCGCCGATAGGTGTTCCAGTCCTCTATGCGTGCGTAGATGATGAACAGCACCGAAAGGATGATCAGGATCAGCAGAGCGAACTGAACCTGCGCCTCGACCGCGTGCACTTCGTGTTTCGAAGGGCGTTCGGCTGGAACTTCGATCATTTCGCCTGTTTCGCCGGTTCCAGTATCACCCGTTGTTGCATCACCCGTTGTTGTATCGCCCGTTGTGGCATCACCAGTTTCGCTCGAAGGCGGCGTCGAGCCTTCGCCAGCGCTCGGATTTTCGGTCATGCTATCGCCATTCTCGATATTCGTCTCGATCTGATCGAGCTCTTCGGCGTTGTCGCGGCCCATGGTGGAGGATGCGACACCGGCGCCGCCGGCAATGGTGGCGCCTTGCACGGTCCGGCTCTCGGCGACATTGCCGCGGCGCGGGGCGTCTTCCACCGCTTCGACGCGAGAATTCTCTTCGATCTGTTCGGGATCGCGCACCAGCGGCGGTTGATCGGGGGTCAGAAACAGCGCGCGTTCGGCGGCCCGGCGGCGGGTGAGGCCGAGGACTTCGCGCAGGACGCCGCCTACGGTGGCCTTGTTCCACCATGTGAGCGCGTCAGCCGCGCCGACGCGGTCGCCCTTGTTGAGACGCTTGAGCGCTGTGGAACTGCGATATGCGCCTACTCCGACATTGTAGACGAAGCTGACCAGGGCATCGAACTCGTTTTGATTGAGGGGAACTTTCGTTGCACTATCAACAGCCTGTTCGCGAGGCTTGAGGTCACGCTTCAGCAGCTCCTCCGCGTCGCGTTCACTGATCTTCATGCCGGGCTGAACATCCTCGCCCGTATGGCCGTATCCGATTGTCCAGATCCCCGCGATATCCTGATAGGCCTCAAGCTCAAGGCCTTCAAATCGCTTGATAAGATTGATCCCGCTCTCAGATGTCCTCACGGAAAAGCTCCCACACCCCGTTACGAGCGACACTCTAACCGCAAATCTGGGCGAAAAGTAGGAGTGTTAGGGGCGAATTAATCGCACACGTGGGCGAGCCCGTCCGTGCTTTTCGCCTTTTGCCGCCGGCCCGGTGCAATATGGTCAATAAAAACCGTGACTTATTGTCCGCAATCGCGCGGCTGCATGTGCTGAGCGTCGAGGCGCCGGCGCACGGAACCAGTCAAATTTAGGAGAGCAGCGGGGCTAATCCGCCGTTTCGGGATCGGCGCCTTCCGGCCCGTTGAGGAGCCTTTGCTGGCGCACGATGCGCGCTTCGAAGGTCTGCGTGTGCGTGCGCAGCGCCGTCAACAGGTCTTCGTCCACCGTGCAGAATGCCTTGCGATCTGCGGCGAGGGTCTGGATCGAGCGAGCGTGCGTCGCGGCAAGGCGCGCTTTCTCGGCCTGATAGGGCGCAATCTTGTCCGGCTCACCGGCGCTGATCGCATCGTTTTCTTTACCGATGATCTCATTCAGCGCTTCGGTGACGCTGATAAGAGAGCGCACGCAATTGGACGCATTGTAATCGCGATCAAGTTGAACCGTTGTCATCTGCTTCTCCGGACGGTTCGACACCGCCTGTCGTTTTGGCGCGAGGCGCCCGTGGAGGAGCTATACGGCAGCACGGAAAACAAAGGCTTTCTGATTTAATTGAAATTGTCCGCACTTGTTCTTCGCTGGCTCTACGTTGGATTTCTGAGATGCCGCAGTGCAGCGAAACGGTTCCGAGGGCGCGCCCGTTGCGCCCTGCTACGGCATGAAACTCGCTAGGCGCAGCGCTTGCGCGCAACTGAAACCGAAAATCAATGATTCACTTTTAAACGAATTTGCCCGGCGTCCTGGCTCCGTGAAATCGTTGCTTGAGCCGCTTGGAGCAGATGGCTATAGAGAGCGCGACTCGCCCGTGGCGTGAGTGAGACGGGTGAGGGGTGTAAGCTGGGAGAACAGCATGTCGGCGTCAGAAATCGATGAGTACCGTCCGTCCGAGGACGAACAATTTATGAATGATCGGCAAAAGGAGTATTTCAAGAAAAAGCTCCTTACCTGGAAACAGGACATTATCAAGGAAAGCAAAGGCACGCTCAACAATTTGCAGGAAGAGAACAATCACCTGCCAGACATCGCTGACCGGGCATCCAGCGAAACCGAAAAAGCGCTTGAGCTTCGGACCCGCGACCGCCAGCGCAAACTGATTGCTAAAATTGATTCCGCCCTTCGCCGCATTGAAACCGGTGACTATGGCTATTGCGAAGAAACCGGCGAACCTATTGGCGTGCGCCGCCTCGACGCGCGGCCCATCGCCACCTTGTCGCTGGAGGCCCAGGAGCGCCACGAGCGCGAAGAAAAAGTCTACCGGGACGACTAATCGAAGTTCCTATTTCGCCCCTTGCGGGAAACGCTCTACGCGCCTATATGCGAGCGGCAATTTCTGTTTTGGGCCGCAGCCGAACGCGGCCGACATATCCGTCTGCTAAGCTATTCGACACACTCCAAGACACGGGTTGCGCTAACCGGCTTCGTTCCAAAAGGACGGGGTCACTACAATGCCGCGGCTGTTACGGTCGCGGCGCGCCTAGATGTCAAAGGAGACTAAAATGGCGACTGGAACAGTTAAATGGTTCAATGGCCAAAAGGGCTATGGCTTCATTCAGCCTGACGATGGCGGCAAAGACGTGTTTGTACACGCGACCGCTGTTGAACGCGCTGGCATGCGTCAGCTCGACGAAGGTCAGAAGGTTTCTTACGAAATCGTCAGCGACCGCGGCAAAGACTCTGCAGGCGATCTGAAAGCCCTTTAGGTTTTCAACGTCAATGAACAAAGAAAACGGCGCTCAACAGAGCGCCGTTTTTTTGGTGCGCCGGTGAATCCGGATTAGCCCAATGATGGAATACGCAACGTCTGTCCCGGATAGATCTTGTCCGGATCTGATAGCATTGGCTTGTTGGCTTCAAAGATTGCCGGGTATTTCGTGGCGTCGCCATATTGCTCTTTGGCGATCTTTGACAATGTGTCGCCGCTCTTGACGGTGTAAAATACCGTCTGCGCGGGCTCGTCTTCGATATCGATCTGCGCTTCGACTTCGCCAATTCCCGGCGTGTTGCCGGCGGCGACGATCGCTTTTTCCGCTTCCGCCCGGTTTTTCGCTGTGCCTTTCAGTACGACGCGCCCATCGCCCGCATCTTCGACTTTGAGGTCTTTCACTTCGGTTTTGTGGCCCTGAATGCGATCTTTGATGCCTTCGGTGACATTGCTAACACCTTCACGGAATTTCTCTCCCGCTTCGCGAACAAATTTAAATAGCATCTTGTTGGTCCTCCTTATTCGTTGAACTATTTACGGCCGAACAATCCGCCGAGCAGTTTTTTGCCGGCCTGTTCAAGAATGTCGTCTTTAAAATCGCCGTCGCCATCCTGATCGAGAAAGCCCATGAGGCCGCTCAATTCGGCGGGGGCGTTCTTTTGCGCGCGGACGCTTTCTTCGGTGACCAGCCCCGCCAGCGCCGAGACGTCCAGATTCTGCTCGCGCTTGGCGCGGCCGAGAGAGGCCAACACGGCGGGCGCGGCCATGGCGAGCAATTGTGCAATCTGGCCCTGATCGACACCAGCGGTCTTCGCCAACGCCATTTCCGTTTTCTGTTGCTTGCCGCCGAGAATGTGGCCGAGGATTTTCTGGCCATCCGCGAGCACATGGGCGTCGCCGAGTTGACTGACATTATTGAGCAAGCTGCCATCATGGCGATCAAGGGCGCTCGCCAGCGCCTGCGCGCCATCAGGCTGCGCGGCGTTCTTTTTCAAGCCGGCCATGATAGCGGCCATGGCCATGGGCATCATTTTTTCTGCAAGCCCTTCGTTAAGGCCCGTTTTCTGCGCGGCTTGCTGCGTGACCTGATTGGTGACGACCTGGGTCAGCTGATCCATCAAAGACATTTATCTATCCCACCTTTCGTACGGTTTTGTGCTCTCCCGCATTGGTTCTAGGCGGATAAGGGCGACCCCACAAACGTCCATGGCGCTCCTAACGCAAATTGAGGGGAAAAACGGGTTGAAAGCATCAATGACTCCGCTATGAAGGCCCATGGAGCGACGCACTTCCTCATCAAAATCGCCATCGAAACGGGGCCAATCCACAAAAAAAGGGTCCGCGAAGAAGACGCGTGCGAAAAAAAACAACATTGCCACCACGGCGCTGGGCGCTGAGCCTGAAAAACGCGGGCGCAAGAAAGAAACCTCTGCAAAGGGCGAGGCGGGCAACCGCGAGCTGAACGTCCATGTGAAGACCGCCAAGCGGCGTGAATATGGCTCGACCCTGTGGCTCAAGCGCCAGCTCAACGACCCTTATGTGCGCAAAGCCAAGGCCGAGGGCTGGCGCTCGCGCGCCGCCTACAAGCTGCTTGAGCTGGACGAGAAATTCGCGCTGTTAAAATCGGGTTCGCGGGTTGTCGATCTCGGTTGTGCGCCCGGCGGCTGGTGCCAGGTCGCTGCAAAGGCGGTGGGCAAAAAGGGGCGCGTCATCGGCATCGATTATCTCGCCATGCCGCCGGTGGCCGGGACGGAAGTGCTGGAGCTTGATTTTCTCGATGAAGGCGTACCGGAAAAACTGACATCCCTGCTCGGCGGCGAGGCGGATGTAGTGCTTTCTGACATGGCCGCGCCCACGACCGGCCATCGGTCTACGGATCATTTGCGCATCATTGCACTGGCCGAGGCGGCGCTCGATTTCGCTGAAGATGTGCTGGCGCCCGGCGGGGCTTTTGTTTGCAAGGTTTTCGCCGGCGGCGCCGAGGGCGATTTGCTGGCGCGGATCAAACAGAATTTTACCGTCGTTAAACACGCCAAGCCAAAAGCCTCGCGCTCGGACTCGGCGGAGAAATATGTCGTGGCGACGGGCTTCAGGGGGCGGGGATGACGGTGATTTGTGCTTGCCATGATGCGACGGCAAACGTCACCTGGCTTGGGTCGAACGGCCGCGCCACCATTGGCAGCTATGTCGGGCCGTCTCTTGATAACAAGTGGTTCTGCGCGGAAGGCTGGGCCATCGGAGTTACGGGAAGTGGGCCGAAGCTTGAAGCGCTTGGAGCCGATGTGAAAAACTTTCCCAAAGGCGTTACCCGCCCGTTTGAAATTTTGAAATTCATGAAGGACGCCTATAGCGCATTCGACATTGGCGAGGTGGATGAAGGGTTGAAGAGTTATTGCGGCAGTGGCCTGCTGGTTCATAAATCCGGCGGCGTGTGGGATTTCGACAGTAGCTTTTGTCTCACGAAAGTCGAGCCCGGCGAATTCTGGGCGCGTGGGTCGGGTATGGATATCGCCATTGGTGCGGGAAAGGCTCTGAAAGAGTTTGTGCCGGCGCCGGAGAAGCTGACAAAGCGTGTCCTTGAGATTGTTATCGCCACGGACACTGACAGTCCGGGCGAACTCCTAATCCAAACGTTTGATGGCGATGGCGTCCTGTCCGATCCGATGGAGGTATGAGGTAATTGACATGCAAATCCGTGAAGCGTTGACTTTTGACGATGTATTGCTGGAGCCGGGACCGTCGGAAGTGATGCCGAGCCAGGTGGATGTGTGCGCGCGATTGACGCGCGAGATCACCCTCAACATTCCAATCCTGTCGTCAGCCATGGACACAGTGACCGAAGCGGAAATGGCCATCGCCATGGCGCAGGCTGGCGGCATCGGCGTGCTGCATCGTAATCTGACCCTTGTCGAGCAGGCAGAGCATGTGCGCCGGGTCAAACGTTTTGAAAGCGGCATGGTGGTGAACCCGCTGACGCTGACGCCGGACGACTCGCTGGCGACGGCGCAACAGATCATGCTGGAGAAAAACATCTCCGGGTTCCCGGTGGTGGAAAATCGCGACGCCAATGGCGTTGGCAAGCTGGTAGGCGTGTTGACCAACCGCGACATGCGCTTCGCCCGCAATCTCGACAAGCCGGTGCGCGATTTAATGACGGCGGTGGACCTCGTCACCGTAACGCCGGGGGCGACGCAGGACGAAGTGCGCGAGCTGTGCCACAAGCGGCGGATCGAACGCGTTGTGGTGGTGGATGAAAACTATCGCTGCATTGGCCTCATTACCGTCAAGGATATGGAGAAGGCGCGTGCCTATCCGCTCGCCTCGAAAGACGCCGAAGGGCGCTTGCGCGTCGCCGCCGCGTCGTCCGTGGGCGATGATGGCTACGCGCGCATTGAAGCGCTTATTGATGCTGGTTGCGATGTTATCGTCATTGACACAGCGCATGGTCATTCGGCGAAAGTGTTGGAACAGGTCTCGCGGGTAAAGCGCGCCTCCAACGCGACACAAGTGATCGCCGGCAATGTCGCCACCTATGATGCAACGAAAGCGCTGATCGACGCGGGCGCCGATGCGGTGAAAGTGGGTATTGGTCCCGGCTCAATTTGTACAACACGCATTGTCGCCGGCGTCGGCGTGCCGCAACTGACCGCGATCATGGACGCAGCGCGCGCCGGTAAGGAAGCCAACGTGCCGGTGATCGCTGATGGCGGCGTTAAATATTCCGGCGACATGGCAAAAGCGTTGGCCGCTGGCGCCGATTGCGTGATGGTTGGTTCACTTCTGGCGGGTACGGATGAGGCACCGGGCGAAGTGTTTCTCTATCAGGGACGCTCTTACAAATCCTATCGCGGCATGGGCTCGATCACGGCGATGTCGCGCGGTTCCGCCGACCGTTATTTTCAGGCCGATGTAAACGACCAGATGAAACTGGTGCCGGAAGGGATTGAAGGTCGAGCACCCTATAAAGGCCCCATCGGGCCGATCCTGCATCAACTGGTGGGCGGCGTGCGCGCCTCCATGGGCTATGTCGGCGCGCCCTCCATCGCTGAGATGCAAAAGCGCGCCAAATTTGTGAAAATCACCAATGCGGGGCTCAAAGAAAGCCACGTTCATGACGTCGCCATTACCCGCGAGGCGCCGAACTACCCGACGCAGAGCTGATGAGATTATCCGGACGGCTTTCAGCAGCCATTGAAATTCTCGACGACTTCGAAAAGCGCCGCGTGCCGCTCAAAACTGCGATGGCTGATTGGGGGCGCGTCAATCGCTATGCAGGCGCGAAGGATCGTGCGTGGATTTCAGGTCTCTGCCTTGATGCATTGCGCCGGAAAAATTCGCTCAGCGCGCGCATGGGTGACGGGACGCCGCGCGCGCTGGTGCTGGGCGCTATTCGTTTTATGTGGGCGCTGCCAGCGGCGGAACTGGCCGAGGCCGCCGCCGAAGAACCGCATGGTCCGGGCGTTTTGACGGCCGATGAGCAAGCGGTGCTTGGCGACAACGCCTCGGACAAAACGCAAAGCTTTTCCTCCCCTTGCGCGGCCGATGATGCGCGCGCCGAAGAGGCGGCTATTGCACTTGCCAAACCACATGTGGCCGGTGATTTCCCTGAATGGCTGACGCCGCAGATCGAGCGCGTCTTTGGCGATGAGGCTGGCGGCATCATGGCGTCATTCTCAGAACGCGCGGATATTGATTTGCGTATCAACGCGTTGAAATCAACGCCGGAAAAAGCGCTCGCGGCGTTGAAGCCGGTGAAGGCCGAGGCCATTTCCATACTGACGTGTGCTGCACGTATCGCCGCGCCGGACCCCAGCATAAAAGCGCCGGGCGTTACGGTTATTCCGGCCTTCAACAAAGGCTGGGTCGAGGTGCAGGATTTGGGCTCGCAAATCGCCGCATGTGCGGCTGGGGACATCAAGGGCGCGCAAGTGCTTGATTATTGCGCCGGTGGCGGCGGCAAGACACTGGCGCTCGCGGCCATGATGGCAAACACTGGTCAGCTTTACGCCTATGACCGCGACCCGCGCCGGTTGAAGCCGCTCTATGACCGCGCCAAACGGGCGGGTGTTCGAAACTTGCAGATCAGATCTCCTGCTGGCGGCGAGACCCTTGATGATCTTGCGGGCAAGATGGATTTGGTGTTCGTCGATGCGCCTTGTTCAGGCGCCGGCACCTGGCGGCGTCATCCGGACACCAAATGGCGGCTGACGGAAAAGCAATTACAAACCCGCATGAACGAGCAGGATCAGGTGCTGCGCGAGGCGTCTCAATACGTCAAACCCGGCGGGAGCATGGTCTGGGTGACGTGCTCATTCCTGATGGAAGAGAACGAAGACAGGCTGGCGGCGTTCCTCGAGAAGAATAAAGATTTCATTCTGACGCCAGCGCTTGATGCAATCGGCGCATCTGGGCAACTCACTGATGTGGGCGCCGCGGCGCTAAAAGAATGCGTGACCACAGACGGCGCTATTCGCCTGACACCAGATAAAATCCGCGCTGACGGATTTTTTATCGCGACTCTCCAACGAAGCGGCTAAGAGAAACCATGACCCTCGATCCCCACGCCAAAGTGCACGAGCGCGCGCTGATTATCGATTTCGGCAGTCAGGTGACACAGCTTATCGCCCGGCGCCTGCGCGAAGCGGGCGTTTACTGCGAGATTCATCCGTTCAATCGCGTTGATGGTGCGTTCCTCACCGAATTCGCCCCCAAAGCCGTGATCCTCTCCGGCGGTCCGGCCAGCGTGAAGCTGGAGACATCGCCGCGCGCCGCCGTGGAAGTGTTCGACCTTGGCGTGCCGGTGCTCGGCATCTGCTATGGCGAGCAAACCATCTGTGCGCAGCTCGGCGGCGACGTGGAACAGTCTGACCATCGCGAGTTTGGCCGCGCCAATGTGGAAGTGGTGAAGGAAAGCGCGCTGTTTGACGGCGTCTGGGCGCCGGAGTCCCGCCATCAGGTGTGGATGAGCCATGGCGACCGGGTGAACGCCATCCCCGACGGGTTTGCAGTGATTGCCAAATCTGATGGCGCGCCCTTCGCGGCTATCGCTGACGAGACCCGGCGCATATACGGCGTGCAGTTCCACCCGGAAGTGGTGCACACGCCGGACGGCGCAAAGCTGCTCAAAAACTTCGTCACCAACATCGCCGGTCTTTCCGGCGACTGGACCATGGCGGCGTTTCGCGACGAGGCGATTGATCAAATCCGCAAACAGGTGGGCAAGAGCCGCGTTATCTGCGGTCTCTCCGGCGGGGTCGATTCTTCTGTCGCTGCTGTGTTGATCCACGAGGCTATCGGCGAGCAACTCACTTGCGTGTTTGTGGATACCGGTTTAATGCGCGCGGGCGAGGGCGAGGAGGTCGTGCGCCTTTTCCGCGACTCGTACAACATCCCGCTTATTCACGTTGAGGCTGCGGATTTATTTCTTGGTAAACTCAAAGGCGTTGATGATCCGGAAAAGAAGCGCAAAATCATCGGCGCAACGTTCATCGATGTGTTCGATGCGGAGGCCAAAAAGATTGAGAATGCGGAGTTTCTCGCGCAAGGCACGCTCTACCCCGATGTGATCGAGAGTGTTTCGTTCGATGGCGGTCCGTCCGTCACCATCAAGTCGCACCACAATGTGGGCGGCCTGCCTGAGCGGATGAATCTAAAACTGGTCGAGCCGTTGCGCGAACTCTTCAAGGATGAAGTGCGCGTGTTGGGTAAGGAACTTGGCCTGCCGGAACATTTCGTCGGGCGCCACCCCTTTCCGGGGCCGGGGCTTGCGATCCGCATTCCCGGCGAGGTCTCGCAGGAAAAAGCGGATATTTTGCGCAAGGCGGACGCGATCTATCTCGATGAAATTCGCAAGGCGGGACTATACGACGCAATCTGGCAGGCCTTCGCGGTGCTGCTGCCCGTGCGCACCGTCGGGGTGATGGGTGATGAACGCACCTATGATCACGTGCTGGCCCTGCGCGCGGTAACATCCACCGATGGCATGACAGCGGATTATTATCCGTTCCCGCACGACTTTCTGGGAGCTTGTGCGACGCGCATCATCAACGAAGTGCGCGGCGTCAATCGCGTCGTGTATGATGTGACGTCTAAACCCCCCGGCACGATTGAGTGGGAGTAATCTATCCCCTTCTCAACGTCATCTGGATCGGGCCTTCGGCGCGTCCGTGTACGAACTGATCCACCATGGGGTTGCCGGAATTGTCGAGTTCCTCCGGCTTGCCGCGCCAGATGATCCGCTCCTGATACAGCATGGCGACTTCATCGGCGATCTTGCGCGCGGACGCCATGTCGTGGGTGATGGAGATCGCCGTGGCGCCGAGCGCTTTCACGCGGTCAAGGATCAGATTATTGATAACGTCCGCCATAATCGGATCGAGGCCCGTGGTGGGTTCGTCAAAAAATAAAATCTGCGGATCAGAAGCGATAGCGCGCGCCAGCGACACGCGCTTTTGCATGCCGCCCGATAGCGCCGCAGGCTGCAGATTGCCCACTTCAGGCGCCAGCCCCACTTGCGTCAGGCACTCCAGTGCTTTTTCACGCGCCGCCTTGCGCGATTTGTTTTCCGAATAGATGAGGCGGAAGGCGATGTTTTCCCAGACCGATAGACTGTCAAATAGCGCCGCGCCCTGAAACAGCATACCCGACTGGCCGGTCATGAAGCGCCGGTCGGCATCCGTCTGCCGAACGATATTGCGCCCGTCGATTTCAACGGCGCCGCGATCCGCGCGCAAAATACCAAGCATGCACTTTAAAAGGACAGACTTGCCTGAACCGGACCCGCCGATGACGACCAGAGACTTCCCCTTGTCAACGTCGAGGTCGATGCCGCGCAGCACCTCTTTCGACTCAAAGCGTTTGTGCAACCCGCGAACGGAGATCTTTTTCTTTTGATCACTCATGGCGGATTAAAACTCCACCAGCAGCGATGTCATGAGATAATTTGAGGCGAGCACCACCACTGCGGCGGCGACAACGGCCGTGCGGGTGGCGGAACCAACACCCTGTGCGCCGCCGCGGCTGCGATAGCCGTAATAGCACCCCATGACCGAGATCAGGAAACCGAACACCGCCGCCTTGATCAATCCGCTGACAACGTCGCGGTTCTCCAAAAATTCGGCGATATTGGTGACAAAGATCGGGCCGGAAAAATCAAGCGCGTAAACCGCGACGAGGTAGCCACCATATACCCCGATGATATCCGCAATCAGCACGAGCATCGGCAGCGCCAGGGTCGTCGCAAGGATGCGCGGGGCGATCAGATATTTGAAAGGGTCGACGGCGAGCGTAGACATGGCGTCGATCTGTTCAGTGACGCGCATGGTGCCGATCTCCGCCGCCATGGCCGAAGAACATCGCCCGGCGACCATCAGCGCCGCGAGGACAGGTCCAAGTTCACGAACGATTGAGACGCCAAGAATCTGCGGCAGGAATGTTTCTGCGTTAAAGCGCAAGCTGCCGTCATAGATGTTGAGCGCCAGCGCAGCGCCAGTGAAGATCGCTGTGAGGCCGACTACCGGCAGTGATGCAAAACCAATGCGTCCGAGCGCGCTGAAAAATGCACGCCAATAGAACGGTCCCGTCACCCAGGCGAATGCGCCGCGTGCGCCGAACTCGGCGACACGTCCGGTCTCCCGCACCGCGTCGATGGCGACGCTTCCTGTTAGTGCGAATGGATTCATCAAAGTCCCCCATGCGAACAGCTAGAGGTAGCGGCGATCCACCCGTGCGCCAAGTCCTGTGAGCAAGTCATAAGGCACCATGCCGCAGTTTTGCGCCACGTCAAAGATGGGAAGGTTGGGGCCGAAAAACTCAGCGATATCATTGAGTTTGGGAGGATTCTTCAGATCCGTCACATCCAGCGTGATAAAATCCATGGAAACTGCGCCAGCAATCGGCGCCCTCTCGCCATTGATGGATGCGCAGGCGCGATTCGCGCCGGAGCGCGGGTAACCGTCGCCATAACCGAGCGCAATGGTCGCAATGCGTGTGGGCCGCGTGGCGGTGAATGTGGCGCTGTACCCCACGGTTTCTCCCGGCGCCAGGTCACGCATCTGCACCACGGGCGCCCGCAAAGCGGCGACGGGCGCAATGCGCTTGTCATCTTTGGTGAAGGGCGTGCCGCCATAAAGCGCGATACCGGGGCGAAGCAAGTCGAAGTGATAATCGCTGCCCATCAGCGCGCCGCCCGACGAGGCGATGCTCAGCTTGGCGCCGGGAAAATGGTTTGTGGCATCCAGATACATAGCGCGCTGGGACTGGTTCATCGGATGGTCTGGCTCCGATGCGCAGGCAAGATGGCTCATGGCCATCACAACGTTGAGGCCCAAATTGGCGATTGCGGACACATCGTTAATGTGCGCGCCGCGCCGGTTCATGCCGGTGTCGATGTGAACGCCGATCGGCGTATTTGGAAAATGTTGCTTCCAGAGTGTCGCTTCCTCAAGCGTATTCAGCGTTGGCGTCAGGCTAAACCGATCAAACAGCGGCAGTGTTTCGCTAAGGGGTCCGCCAAAGACATAGATGGTCGCATCGGCGCTGTTCAAGGCGGTGCGCAACGCTGCGCCTTCTTCCGGATAGACCACGAAAAAAGTGCTGCATTGCTCGCGTTCTGCAAGGGCGCGGGCAATCGGCGCCATGCCGAGACCGTACGCGTCACACTTTACGACAGCGGCGGTCTCCGCCCCCGGCGCCTGGTTCCGGATCATGGCGAAGTTGGCGCACACCGCGTTGAGGTCGATATCGACCCACGGTCCCCGGCTTATCGTATTGCGCTCTTCGCTCATGCGGAGAGCAATAATCGGGTTCTTGAGGTTGGGAAAGGTGGGGCGACGTCCGTTTAGCGGTTATAGCCGCCAAATGCGTCATGAGCGAGGTCAGAGAACTTGGTGTATTTCTCTTCAAAGTGCAGATCGACCTTGCCAATTGGGCCGTGGCGCTGTTTGCCGATGATCACCTCGGCGATATTGCCGATCTCGTCCAGCTTGCCTTGCCACACCATATGCTCTTCGGTGCCTTCGCGCGGCTCTGCCCGGCTTAAGTAATATTTTTCGCGGAATACAAACAACACAACGTCTGCATCCTGCTCAATGGAGCCGGATTCACGAAGGTCGGCGAGTTGCGGGCGCTTGTCCTCGCGGGATTCAACTTGCCGCGACAATTGCGAGAGCGCGATGACGGGAACTTCGAGCTCCTTCGCAATCGCCTTCAGGCCCTGACTTATTTCGGTGATCTCCTGCACGCGGCCGTCATTGCGGCGGCCGGACCCGGTGAGGAGTTGCAGATAGTCGACGACCAACAGACCGAGGCCATGCTGGCGCTTTAGACGGCGCGCCCGCGCCGCCAGCTGCGCGATGGAGATGCCGCCAGTATCGTCAATATAGAGCCGGAGTTTTTCGAGCTCCCGGGCGGCGTGATAAATTTGATCGAATTGCTGCTGATCGACTTCGCCGCGGCGGATCTTTTCAGACGGCACTTCCGCGAATTCGGAAATGATACGCGTGGCGAGCTGTTCGGCGGACATTTCCAGCGAGAAAAAGCCCACAACAGCGCCGTCGACTGCTTTCATGGTCCCGTCGGGCTGTTTTTCGGCGCGGTAAGCCTTCGCTGCGTTCACCGCAATGTTGGTGGCCAGCGATGTCTTCCCCATGGAAGGGCGCCCGGCGAGAATGATCAGGTCAGAAGGGTGTAAGCCCCCCATCATCCGGTCGAGATCTTTCAAGCCTGATGAAACACCGGCGAGACCGCCATCGCGTTTGACGGCGGCGTTCGCAAGTTCAATCGCTTCGGTGATGGCGGAGCGGAAGGTTTTAAACCCGCCGCCATATTTGCCGGTCTCCGCGAGCTTGTAGAGCGACTGCTCCGCGTCCTGCAATTGCTGCGAGGGATGGTCTTCGAGAGTCGCAATCTTCGCGCGATCAAACATCTCCGAGCCGATGGACATAAGTCCGCGACAAACGGAAAGATCAAAAACGATCTTTGCGTAGTCAGCGGCGCCGGCGGTGGAGGGTACATTCGCCGCCAGCTGCTCAAGATACTTCTTGCCGCCGGCGTCAATATAGCCTTGCGCGTTGGCGAGATAGGTATCGATGGTGACCGGCGAGGCGAGGCGGCCCGAGTTAATCAGATCACCGCACGCATCAAAAATCATCTGATGGATCGGGTCGTAAAAATGCTCGCCCTTCAGGAAGATCGAGATGCGGTAGAAAATTTCATTATCAAACAGGATGGCGCCCAAAATAGCCTGTTCGGCGTCGAGGCTGACGGGAAGTTTTTCTTCCGTACCCTGAGTAATAGATGTTGCTGCATTTGAACCGTCGGCCATCGAAAGGTTAAATCAAAAAAAACGCCGGCTGAGAAGACAGCCGGCGTCTCTATTTTCCCCCATAAGGGGAATTTTTAAAACGAAACTAACTAAGCGTCAGCCTTATCTTCGTCATCGTTTGTGTCGTCACCAGCTTCGACTGCCGCCTGCGCGTTCTCGTCAAAGAATTCCGGTGTTGCGTCGGCTGCATCTTCTTCCACGGCCTGATCTTCCGGACGGGCGAGTACGTTTTCACCGCGCGCCTGACGTTCCGCTTCATCTGCGGAGCGGGCGATGTTCAAATTGATCTTTGCATCGACTTCCGGGTGAAGAACCAGGCGCACCGGGAAAACGCCAAGCGCCTTCAACGGTTTGTCGAGCCGCACTTGCGCGCGATCAATTTTCAGCCCGCCCTCGGACGCCGTTTCTGCAATGTCCCGTGTTGTCACGGAGCCATACAAAACGCCAAGCTCGGAAGACTGTCGAATGATGACGAAAGAACTGCCGTCGATTTTAGCGGCGGCGCTTTCAGCTTCTTTTTTGCGCTCAAGGTTACGCGCTTCGAGATCAGCACGTTGGGCCTCAAAGACCTTTTTGTTGCCGTCGTTGGCGCGCAGCGCTTTTTTCTGCGGTAACAAGAAGTTGCGAGCGTAACCTGGCCGGACTTTGACCACGTCGCCCATCTGGCCGAGGTTTTCTACGCGCTCAAGGAGAATAACATCCATGGGGCTTACTCCTGAACGTAGGGAAGCAGCGCAAGGATGCGTGCGCGCTTGATAGCGCGCGCCAGTTCGCGTTGCTTCTTGTTTGAAACTGCGGAAATCCGCGACGGAACGATTTTGCCGCGCTCGGAAACGAAGCGCTGCAGTAATTTCGGGTCCTTGTAATCAATCTTCGGCGCATCGTCGCCGGAGAAAGGACAAGTTTTACGGCGTCTGAAAAACGGTTTAGCCATTATTCTTCTCCTTCATCCTTACCGGCGGCCGCGATCGCCGCGGTCACCACGGTCGCGCCACGGTCGCGATCTCCACGGTCGCCGCGATCATTGCGATCACGACGGCTCAATACCGGTGACGGCTCTTCATCCAGCTCTTCAACTTTAACGGTCAGAATGCGCAGAACGTCGTCATTGATCTTTTCCTGACGCTCAAGCTCATGCACGGCCACGGGCGGGCCATCAATGTTGAAAAGGCCGTAATGGCCTTTGCGGTTTTTCTTGATCTTGTACTGAAGATTGCGAAGGCCCCAATATTCGGACTTTTCAATCTTTCCGCCATTGTCGGTGACAATTTTGGCGAGGGTTTCGGTCAACCCTTCGACTTGCGCCGGAGAGATATCCTGACGCGCGATAAATATGTGCTCGTATAGCGGCATGAAGCCAGCTCCTTGCTTGGCGATGGAGACCCATCAGGGACCAGAGCTGGCGATCCCCGTACGGCCTGTGGCTCATGAAGCTAAGGGACCATCCCTTAAACCTGGGCAACCCCAGGCGCCGCACGACCATCGCTCGTGAAGGCGTGGGGATTAGCGGAGCGAAGCTGATATTGCAAGCGCGAAATCGGGGCTCAATCGAACCAGCGTTCGAGGACAGACCGGAAAAAGCCGACCGTCGCCGCCTCGCTGCAATGGGCGCCCGCATAAGCCTTGGCGGCGGCGCCGAGACGCGCTGATAGGGCCGGGTCGCCACCAAGTCGACGGACCGCTCCGGCCATGGCGTCGGCATCGCCGGCGGGAACCAAAATACCGGTTTCGCCATTTTGCACGTATTCCGATACTCCGGCGGCTTCCGTCACGATTTGCGCCTTGCCGAGATGCATGCCGCCCACAAGAGTCACCAGCCCGCAGGGGGTTTCACGGCTGCGCAGGGGGATAAGAGCCGCCTTGGCGTCCCAGACGATGGACCAGGCCTGTTCCAACGGCAGGTCGAACAATACGGTTAAGTTGGCCGGTATATCGAGGCCATCAAAATTGTGCGGCCGGGCGATAGCGGCAAATTTGAGGTCCGGACACCGCCGCGCCACCTCACACAGCAGGCCATAGTCTCGCGCTTCTCCGCCGAGGGCGGCGTAGTAGTCCCCGGTGATCTGGAGCGGGACCGGCGCCGAAATTGGCGGCGCCACGCCCCAGGGCGCGCGCAATATCTTGCTTGGGTCAATCCTGAAATAGTCGGCGTAAAGTGCTTGTTCTGCCTCGGTAAAAACCGCCAGAGCATCGATCTTCCTGAATGCGGCGGCCATGAGCGGCTTTCGTATGCCTCCGGGCAGGTCCGTGAAGTTGAAAGAATAGGCGAGGTGCTTGGTGCGAGATCGGTCGCGTTGGCCGAACCATTCTGTCCATGCGCTGACCCAGGGACCATGGCTGACAATCAAGTCGAATGGCGTGCGGATGGATGCTTTGGCCAAAGCCTGAGCGCCGTGATACCGCCCAATCGCCTTGGGTCCGGAACTTGCGGCCATGGTGAAGCTGGTCCAAGCCAATTTGTCTCCACCGATGACGAGGTCTGCGGGCATCAGATCTCTTAGCCAGGCCCAGTCGGGGTCCGGGTTGTCGGAGATCGTGGCGATGCGAATGGGCGATTTATTGGACATGAGCCCTGTAGGATTCCTGCGACATTCGTACATCTATTAGACTAATTGCGCTGTATCGCGATAGTTTCCACCAAGCTTCTTGCCCTTATTGCGAAGCGCGGCTATGCCCGCCCATTCCAATTTCCTAGGAGAAAGCTCAGCGATGGCGCGCGCATTTATCTTCCCCGGACAAGGCAGCCAGTCGGTCGGCATGGGTGCGGCGCTCGCCGACGCATTTCCGGCCGCCCGCGAAGTCTTTCAGGAAGTCGATGATGCGCTCGGCCAGAAGCTTTCCCGGCTCATGCGCGAAGGGCCGATTGAAGAACTGACGCTGACCACCAACACGCAGCCG
The DNA here is from genome assembly GCA_942492295.1 of uncultured Alphaproteobacteria bacterium. Taxonomy (GTDB): domain Bacteria; phylum Pseudomonadota; class Alphaproteobacteria; order Caulobacterales; family Parvularculaceae; genus Hyphococcus. The sequence goes on along the minus strand of CALODW010000008.1, from coordinate 263,588 downwards.
GCGCTGATGGCGCACTCCATTGCGGTCATGCGGGTGCTGCAAACCGAAGCAGGCGTCGACATCGCCAACGCCATGTTTGTGGCCGGGCATTCGCTCGGGGAATATTCCGCCCTTTGCGCCGCCCGGGCGATCAGTCTTTGTGACACGGCCAAGCTGCTGCGTATCCGCGGCGAGGCCATGCAGGCGGCGGTTCCGGTGGGTAAAGGCGCCATGGCGGCGCTGATCGGCGTGGACCTTGAAGGCGCGCAAAAAGCAATTGATGCGGCGCCCAAGGGCGGCGTCTGTGAGATCGCCAATGATAATGCGCCGGGGCAGGTGGTGATTTCAGGCACCAAGGAACGCGTTGAAGCGGTTTGTGCGGGCGCAAAGGAATTCGGCGCCAAGATCGCCAAGCTGCTGCCCGTGTCGGCGCCGTTTCATTCGTCATTGATGCAGCCTGCCGCTGATCGCATGGCGGAAGCGTTGGGCAACACTGAAATTAAGGCGCCGGCGACCACTTTGGTCGCCAATGTGACCGCTGCAGAATGCGTCACACCTGACGACATTCGCGATTTGCTGGTAAAACAGGTGACCGGCCGGGTGCGCTGGACCGACAGCGTGACGTTCATGGCGTCTCAAGGCTGCGATCAATTTATTGAAGTGGGTTCCGGTAAAGTTTTGAGTGGTCTCGTAAAACGCATCACAAAAGAAGGAACCACCATGAATGTGGGCGAGCCGGGCGATATTGACGCTTTCGTCAAAGCATAAAATTTCCGTAGACAGAATAAAGGATACGGCATGTTTGATTTAACGGGTAAAAGAGCCTTGGTGACAGGCGCGACGGGCGGCATCGGCGCGGCGGTGGCGGTCGCCTTGCACGCCAGCGGCGCCAGTGTCGCCATTTCAGGCACGCGCAAGGAAAAGCTCGACGCGCTCGCAGGCGATCTGAAAGAACGTGTGCACGTGACCCCATGCAATTTGTCTGATCTCGACGCCGTCGATGCGCTGCCAAAACAGGCGAGCGAAGCCATGGGCGGGCTCGATATTGTTGTGTCCAATGCGGGCGTCACCCGCGATACGCTGATGATGATGATGAAGCCTGATATGTGGGACGAGGTCTTGAAGATAAACCTCACCGCTTATTTCCGGCTCGCCAAAGCGTCCTTGCGCGGCATGACCAAACAGCGGTTCGGCCGGATCATCGGCGTGACGTCAGTTGTGGGCGTCACCGGCAACGCCGGTCAGGCGAATTATTCCGCATCGAAGGCGGGCATGATCGCCATGTCGAAATCTCTGGCGCAGGAAATCGCCAGCCGTAATGTCACGGTCAATTGTATTGCGCCGGGCTTTATTGCGACGGCGATGACCGACGCGCTCAATGACCAGCAAAAGGAAGCCATCTTGGGGAAAATCCCTGCTGGAGCCATGGGGACGCCTGAAGATATCGCCGCCGCCGCACTTTTCCTCGCCTCTGACGAGGCGCGGTACATCACCGGTCAGACCATCCATGTGAATGGTGGAATGGCGATGGTATAGAGCCTGCCCATTGAAACGCGGCGGTTTTGGCGTTGCAACAATCTGCAATATGCCGTAATTGCGCCCCGAAAGGCGCATTTCGGGCCAGCTTCACCGGTCCGCCGCGATTGTCGCGACCCGTTAGAAAGCGTAGAAACCCGTAAAGAGACCAAGGAGCGTTGAATGTCTGATCTTGCAGAACGCGTTAAAAAGATCGTTGTCGAACATCTTGATGTAGATCCCGCCAAAGTAGAACCAAAGGCGAGCTTCATCGATGACCTCGGCGCCGACAGTCTGGATATTGTTGAACTGGTAATGGCGTTCGAAGAAGAATTTGACGTTGAGATTCCCGATGACGCAGCGGAAACGATCCAGTCCGTTGGCGACGCGATCAAATTCATCGAAGAGCAAAAGAAGTAGTTTGTTCTTTGTGTTAGCGAGCCGCCGGAAGAACCAATGCCGGCGGCGCCGTTTGCAATCTCCATCAATCGCTAAACCGGCGCCGCACGCTCAGTTCTCTCCCGGCTGTTTGCCGTATGGAGGTTGCTGATATGCGCCGCGTTGTTGTGACTGGAATGGGGATTGTCTCGCCGCTCGGGGTCGGACTTGATCCTGTATGGAGCCGGCTGATTGCTGGCGATTCCGGCGCAGGTTTGATCGAGAAGTTCGATACCGGCGCCATGCCCTGCAAGATTGCGGCAGAAGTGCCCAAGTCAAACGGCTATGGCGGCGGCGCGGCTGCTGGCGATGCGGCATTCAATGCGGATGACTGGGTCGAGCCCCGTGAGCAACGGCGCATGGACGATTTCATGGTCTATGGCGTTGCCGCCGCGCAGATGGCCTTTGACGATTCCGGCCTTGAATTGAAGAGTGATGAAGAGCGCGAACGCGCCGGCGTCATGACCGGATCGGGAATTGGCGGTCTGCAGGGTATTGAGCGCGAGGTGCTGGTTCTCAATGAAAAAGGACCGCGCCGTGTGTCGCCGTTCTTTATCACCGGCAATCTCATCAACCTTGTTTCCGGGCAGATTTCCATCCGTCTCGGGATGAAAGGGCCAAATCATGCGGTGGTGACCGCATGCTCTTCCGGCGCCCACGCCATTGGCGATGCGGCGCGGCTGATCGCGTTTGACGATGCTGACGTGATGCTCGCGGGCGGCGCTGAGTCGTCGATCTGCCCTATCGGTTTTGCGGGATTTGCATCGTGCAAGGCGCTGACGACGCATTTTAACGAAACACCTGAAAAAGCCTCGCGTCCTTACGACAAAGACCGCGACGGTTTCATGATGGGCGAGGGATCCGGCTTCCTCGTGCTTGAAGAATACGAGCGCGCCAAGGCGCGCGGCGCCAAAATCTATGGCGAAGTGATCGGTTATGGTTTGAGCGGCGACGCTTATCATATCACGGCGCCCGCCGAAGACGGTGATGGCGGCTACCGGTCCATGCGCATGGCGCTGAAACGTGCAGGACTGGAGCCGAAAGATATCGACTATGTGAACGCTCACGGTACGTCGACACCGGTCGGCGATGAAATTGAACTGCGCGCTGTGGAGCGTTTGTTCGGGGATGCATCCGCAAATCTCGTCATGTCGTCAACAAAATCGTCTGTGGGTCATCTGCTCGGCGCCGCCGGGGCGGTGGAGGCGATTTTCTGTCTTCTCGCCATGCGCGACGGGATCGCCCCGCCGACGCTCAATCTCGACAATCCGTCGGTGGAAACGCCGATCAATCTCGCCGCCAACAAGGCGGTGAAAAGACCGATAAATGTGGCGCTCTCCAACTCTTTCGGGTTCGGCGGCACCAACGCCTCTCTGGTGATGCGGCGCGTTGGCGGCTAAGCTCCCGCGAGATTCGTAAAAAGGGGCTGGCGCCAATGGGTGGGATGATGGGCGGCATGGATTCGGTTGAAGCGCAGATCTGCAGGCGCCAGCGCGGCGGGGCGGCGAAGTCGTTCTTGCTGTTCATTCTCGGGCTTGCATTTCTGTCTACGTTGGCGCTCGGCGCCGGCGGGTATTTCGGTTACCGGATGGCGAAGAGCCCCGGACCGCTGGCGGAAAACAAAATCATCCTGTTGGAAAGCGGCAGCGCCGTATCCACCATTGCTGAAAAGCTGAAAAGCGAAGGCGCCATTGAACATTCTGAATTGTTCGTCGCCGCTGTCCGTCTGCGCGGCGAACAGAATGCGGTAAAGGCCGGAGAGTACGAAATTCCGGCCAAGGCCAGCGTCATGGAGATCATTGATCTTCTGGTTGAGGGCAAAAGCATCCTTCACTATGTGACGGCGGCGGAAGGGCTGACGACCGCACAGATTTTGCGCATCGTCAACGCCAACGAAATCCTCACTGGCGAGGTGACGCTCGAAATCGCAGAAGGCGAATTGCTACCGGAGACCTATGCGTTCCATCGCGGCGATACGCGTGATGCCGTATTGCAGCGCATGCTCAATGCGCAGGACACGCTTGTTACAGGGCTGTGGGACGGCCGCGCGACGGAGCTGCCTTTTTCGACCCCAGCGCAGGCGATCATCCTTGCCTCGATCGTTGAAAAGGAAACGGCCGTGCCGGACGAGCGAGATCGCATCGCCGCCGTCTTCGTCAACCGTTTGAGGCGCGGCATGCGGCTGGAGTCCGATCCGACGATTATCTATGGGCTTACGCAGGGCGAACCGCTTGGGCGCGGGCTTCGCTTGAGCGAATTGCGCAGCCAGACGCCCTACAACACCTATGTCATCTCCGGCCTGCCGCCGACGCCGATCGCCAATCCGGGCCGCGCCTCCATCGAAGCGGTGCTCAACCCGGCGGTGACGGATGATCTGTTTTTTGTGGCCGATGGCACCGGCGGGCATGCCTTCGCCACCAATTTGCGCGACCATGAACGCAACGTCGCCCAATGGCGCCGCATTGAGCGCGAGCGCGCGCAGCAGGGCGGATGATGAGCGCTTCCCTCGCATCCATGACGGGTTTCGCGCGCACAGACGGCGCGCATGAAAGTTGGCGTTGGGCGTGGGAGTTGAAAACCGTCAACAATCGCGGGTTAGAATGGCGCGCTCGCTTGCCGTCCGGCTTTGAGGCGCTTGAGCCTCACTTGCGCAAGATATTGAAAGGCAAGATCGCTCGCGGATCATTCAATGCTTCGTTGACCATAAAAACCGACGTCGGTGACGCGCCGTATCGCCTCAATGACGCCATGCTGCGCCAGGCGATCACCATGATCGATCACATTCGTACACAGATCGAATGCGCGCCGCCGCAGCCGGAGGGCGTGCTTGGCGTCAAAGGTGTGCTGGAACCCGTTGAGGATATTGTTGACGAAAGCGCCATGGCGGCATTGCACGAGGCGTTGGCCAGGTCATTCACAACCGCTGTCGAGGCGCTGGTGGCTGCGCGCCGCAAAGAGGGTGAAAGCCTGTTCGAAGTGTTGACCCATCAAGTTGACGAGGTGGAGATCTTGACGGCGCAAGCGGCGGCCCATGCAGCGGCGACGCCCGCAGCGTTGAAAGCGCGCATTGAAACTCAGTTGAAAGAATTGCTGGCGGACGGCGCTGTGCCGGAAGAGAGGTTGGCGCAGGAAGCGGCTATGCTCGCGGTGAAAGCGGATATTCGCGAAGAGTTTGACCGGCTGAAGTCTCATGTGGCGTCAGCACGCGCGCTGCTCGCCAAGGCCGGTCCCGTGGGCCGTGAGCTTGATTTTTTGACGCAGGAGTTCAACCGCGAAGCCAATACGCTGTGTTCCAAGGCGTCAGATATGGACTTGAAGCGCATCGGCCTTGAGTTGAAGCGGGTTATCGACCAGATACGCGAGCAAGTGCAGAACGTTGAATAAAGGACAGCCATGATTGGCGGCGATTTATCGGTGGCCCGCAGGGGGCTCATGTTCATCCTGTCCAGCCCGTCCGGCGCCGGAAAAACCACGCTGGCCGATCGGTTGCTGGAAAAAGACGATGAACTGACGCTCTCCATTTCCGCCACCACCCGGCCGCGCAGACCCGGCGAGGCGCACGGCAAGGATTATTTCTTTGTCTCGGAAGAAGAGTTCTTCCGTATGCGGGATAATAACGAGTTTCTAGAATCCGCAAATGTCTTCGGCAACCACTACGCAACGCCGCGCTCACTGGTCGAGGACACGTTGCGCCAGGGCAAGGACGTGTTGTTTGATATCGACTGGCAGGGCGCGCAGCAGCTAGACGAAGTCGCTGGCGAGGACCTAGTCAAGGTGTTTATCCTGCCGCCATCGCGCGAAGAGCTGGAGGCGCGGTTACGCAAGCGCGCGCAGGACCCGGAAGACGTGGTGCAAAAACGCATGGCGAAAGCCGACGCGGAAATGTCCCACTGGGCCGAGTACGACTATGTCATCATCAATTACGATCTTGATGAATCCGAACAGCTGCTGCGCTCAATCCTGTTCGCCGAACGCCTCAAGCGCCGCCGGCAGGTCGGCCTTGCGGCGATTGTGAAAAAGATGATCGGCGATGGGTGAGGGGCGAGCGCCCACCACTCAGCCATTCGCTTTATCAAACGTCGCCTATTGGTCCTTTTATGTCGCTCGACTGCACGCGGGCAAATGGCGCGTTTATCCTCAAACCGGTCATTTGAAACAATAAATTCAACTGACCAAAAATCGCGCGCAAATATGCCACTCTGCCGTATTTCTCATTGGCAACATTTCAGTTGAATACGAACAAAATGACGGCCCTACAGACTCTGTGGCCAACAAATTCTATTGTTTTTCTTGAAAGAACAAGTAGCGAACTCAGGTAAAATAGTGCAGAAATATCAAACCATAACTTAATGTGCATACGGACATTGATTATTGGACTTGTCTTTACCAAAACTTAGTCTCTAATATATTTCCCAGGGATAGTGCTGCCGAGGGATTACTTCAAAGCTATTGTTTTTTGGATTAATGCCCAACATTCACAATAGTGTCGAGAAGCGGGTCAGCAAATATAATTCGAAAGCGGGTATACTATGACAATATCTTCCGTTTGTTCGCGATTAGTACGTACACTTATTATCGCCTTAGCCGTCAGCATAGTAACAACGGGGGCTCAAGCGCAAAAACTAATAGCCAGGAAGTCGTAGGTGCTAAAAGCACACATATGCTCGCAGACATAGCTGTACTCGATTCTGGAGACTTCGTTGTGGCTTTTGGGCATGGAGCGGTTCAAGCGAATATTAACAATGGCCCATCATTTCCAGTTAGCACGGCAACAGCCGGTCAAAATAACCCGCGCGTTTCGAAGGTCGGTAGTGGATTTGCTATCGTTTGGACCGACAACAGCGATCCAAATTCACCACCACGGATAAAATTTGGTTTGCATGATGGGACTAACAATTGGATCGTTCAGGATGCTCCCGTACCAGCACCGCCAACTGAAATGAGCCACGGGATGGCGAACATAGTGGGTGGTCTGCCTTCCGGTGAGTTCGTAATTGCCTACACGGTGGCGGCGCCCTCAGGCGGCACGCCTGGTTCAGTATATGCTCAATTATTTGATAGTTCCGGGTCTTCTGTGGGGAACAGGGAATTAGTTGGGGAAGTAGGAATAAATGGACCTACACACATTCATCCAGCTGTGGCGTCCGTTAATGGCGGCGCTGGAATCGTCGTTGGGTGGACAGAGAGGGTGGACAACCCGAATCTCCGTAAGGCACGCTTCAAGCAAATGGACGTTGTCGCTGGTGCTGGGTTGACACAAGGGCCGAGCGGCTCACTTCCAACGGGGCCCACGGAGTCATCATTGCTGGCCAGTTTTTCTAGCTGGAATGATGGCTTTGCAGCGACTTATCTACGCGGAAACTTGGGGTCACCTTTTGGTCAATTTGAAATCCCCGTTTTGTTTTATGAATTTGCGAACATCGCTAGCAATACTCCAATCGGGCAACAAATTGCTGATAGAACGGGCAACCTTCTGATGTCGTCAGGTTCGTCATACCCAGATATTTCCACTAATGCAGGTGGTCAAGTTATTGTAACTTGGGATGACGCAAAGAATTCAAACTACTATCAAGGTGCAGCTTATGCACCTGTGCTGCGTGACGCCAACAACCAAACAGTGCGCGACGGCAAGGGAAATATAGTAGATGGAATATCTAGCTATTGGGTTCGCATCCATAGTCAAAATGGTCCCAACAGTGACCCAAGAGAGATTTTGCTTCCAGCTCCAGGCGGCAAATCAACCGCATTGGGTCGTCAGAATACCCCCCGTGTTGATTCATATTCAGATTGCGGATTTGTGTTATTGTGGGCTGACCACTCAGGGGAAAAATTTTTAAAAACAGCAAGTTCGCGTCAGTATTACACACGAATTAACAAACAAGATCCGTGCCCGGAGCTTGGGTCACCCAAACCCGGATCAAATGCTGCGATTTATGATGTTGGTGTATCAAAGACAATCGTTCCATCCAATAATTCAAATTTAGGTGAGTATCAGATTGAGGTGACGAATACTGGAACTGCCACCATTCCTAAAGGTACAGGCGTTAAATTTGTGGATACTTTGCCTCATGAATTATACGTACACGGTAAGCCAAATATTACGCACCCATGGGTATGCGAAAAGGGTGGAAATTTTGTGGGCAATAAAGTCAAGCTAACCGCTTGGGGTGCGGGACACTCGTCTCTGCCGAAAAAATTCACCTGCGCGGTAATGACAACAAAGGACCTCGTTCCAGGTGATACATTCCCTATGTTCACGATTGAATGGGAAGGTTTCCGCCCCGAAGAAAACCAAGTGGAAGTGGAAATCATAGAATCCAATGGCAATGGTGGTTATAACGTGCTCACAGATGCTGATGGAACAAACAACATAGCGAAAGCGCAATAGTGGTATTTTGTTAAAATCCAGCACGGCCCTAAGCGTCATATTTGAGACGAATGTTTCGTTGCTCACAAAACAAGCCTAAGTCCCGTCGGTTCGAGATTGTTCGACAGGGACAATCGCGTCGTTGAAAGCTAAAAAACTACCTGCGTTTCTATTTGTCTTGTGAACAGGGTGCCGAGTTGCACGATGCGTCGCATTTCGCAACTGGCCTCAGGACTTTGCGCGACTCCGGCGAGCTAGGGTCCTAAGTAGATCGTATTTTCGCCGAATGCAGCCGCTCAGCTCTATGACGAGCTTCGGGTAATATTGGCGACTATTGGTCGTTCCATTCGCAGTTCGATTTCAGGGTAAGGCTATTGAAAGCGGGACAAGGTTTTGCTTTCCGGCTTGGCTATACCCCACGGTCAAGCCGTGGGGAGACGGTTTTCTCTGAAATCTAATTTGCCTACTTAAAAACCACTTTCGCGATCTCATAGGCGCGCGCGCCGCCAGGCGCCTGCACTTCGACAGTATCGCCGACGGATTTGCCGATGAGCGCGCGCGCGATGGGAGAGGAAACCGAAATCCGGCGCTGTTTCACATCGGCCTCAAGCTCGCCGACGATCTGCCAGACTTTCTCTTCTTCCGTTTCGTCGTCAATGAGCGTGACGGTGGCGCCGAACTTTACGGTGTCGCCATCCAGCGAAGCGATGTCGATAACCTGCGCGCGGGTGTACTTATCTTCCAGATCGAGAATCTGGCTTTCAATCCAGCCCTGACGATCTTTGGCGGCGTGGTATTCAGCATTTTCGGAAAGGTCGCCATGAGCGCGCGCTTCCGCGATCGCCTGAATCACTGCCGGACGTTCCTCGTTTTTCAGTTTTTTCAAATCCGCTTCGAGCTTTTCATAGCCGCCAAGCGTCATCGGGAACTTTTCCATGTCGTCGCCCTTTCCAGAGGCACAGGACCCATGGGTCCTGAATTGTAGTAAAAAAAATAGCGCGGCCGGGCAGGACCCGGCCGTCGCTGATTTTCGCAAAGAGCGTATTTAGGCCTCATGGGGCCTGATTTCAAGGGTGAAATAGGACGAAAGGCCTTTGCCAACCGGTTGTTTTCTAAAGGCTTTCGTCAGATTTTCTGCAAATTAGCGTTTGGTTTCGCTGATTATTGGGCGCTTTCGGTGCGGGTCGCCTCATAAAAGAGGACGTCTGGGACCCAGTTTTTGCCCTCGTCAAAGGACCAGTCCTGACGGAACAAAAACCGGTCTTTTGTGACCTCGGTAAAGCTTGTGCGGGCCATCACCTCCCGCCCATCGGGCAGCGTCTGGTGGTGGCGCTCAACGGGGGTGCAGCCCTCCAGCTTGGCGGAAATCGGGTGCGGAAAGTCGCTGTTGGCGGGCAGCCAGCGGACGATCCAGATTTTGTTGGCGGGGTCATAGGTGCGGAACGTCACGCCCTTGAAGACATCGGATGTTTGTTCGTCGAACATGATGTCGCCATCCATCAGGGTGTAGGCTTTTGAGACGGCGTCAAACTCGAAGACGGTTTCCGGACTGGTCTTGTTGCGCCAGTTGATGTTCCAGTCACCGAGTTTGAAATCATACATGCGCGCGGGATCAGCGCTGACAATGCCGTCGCATTTATGTTGCAGTTCGTCTGCGTAAACTTGCGTCGAAAGTCCGAGCACGGTCAAAGCGACAATCGCGTGCAATTGGTGTTTCATATCCGCCCCGATGATACGTTTCGTAATATTGCAATATAGACGAACGGCGGCGCGGTCAATGTTTTGACTAGCCCGCCCGAAGGCTATTGAACGGCGAAATAGGACTGCAGCGGCGCCACATCGAGGTCGTCGGCGCGCATGGCCTCGACCGCGCGCACGGCGGCGCGGGCGCCGGCGCAGGTCGTAATGCAGGGGATTTTTTGCGCGAGTGACGTCGTACGAATGGAACGGGAGTCCTTGATGGATTGCGCGCCTTCGGTGGTGTTGAACACCATATGCACCTCCCCGTTTTTCAGCGCATCGACCACATGGGGGCGGCCTTCGAGCACCTTGTTGACGCGCGCCACGTTGAGCCCCTGCGCCTGGAAATAATCGGCGGTGCCGCCCGTGGCGATGATCTTAAAGCCCATATCCAAGAGCCGTTTCGCTGCGTTGAGCATAAGCGGCTTGTCGGAATCTTTGAGCGAAATGAAGACGCACCCGCTCATGGGAATGCGCGCACCGGCGGCCACAAGGCTTTTGGCGCGGGCGCGATCGAAATTAACGTCGATGCCCATGACTTCGCCCGTTGAGCGCATCTCCGGGCCGAGCACCGTATCGACGCCGGGAAAGCGTGCGAACGGGAACACCACTTCCTTTACAGACATATGGGTGAATTCCGGCCAGACGAGATTGAGATCTTTTATTTTTACGCCCGCCATGACCTTTGCAGCGATGCGCGCCACGGGCAGGCCAACGGATTTTGCGACGAACGGGACGGTGCGCGATGCGCGTGGATTGACCTCAAGAATATAGATCACATCGCCTTTGATGGCGTACTGAACATTCATGAGGCCCACAACGCCAAGCTCCAGCGCGAGGCGTTCTGTTTGCTCTTTCAGAGCGGCGATGATGTCATCGGAGAGCGTGTAAGGCGGTAGCGAACAGGCGCTGTCGCCCGAATGCACACCCGCTTCCTCGATATGTTCCATAACGCCAGCGATGAACACATCCTCGCCATCGCAGATGGCGTCTACGTCCACTTCCACGGCGTTCTGCAGATATTGATCGAGCAGCAAGGGCTCGTCTTCGTTAATCTCGATCAATGCTGTGGCGAGATAGCGGCGTAATGATTCCTCGTCGCGCACGATCTCCATGGCGCGGCCGCCCAGCACATAGGACGGCCTTGTCACCAGCGGATAGCCGACGCTTTCGGCGACATTCGCCGCAATCTCCCGCGACGACGCCGTGGCGTTATTCGGCTGCAGCATGCCCAGTTTCTTGACGAGCCCTTGAAAGCGTTCGCGGTCTTCGGCGAGATCAATGGCGTCATAGGGCGTGCCGAGAATAGGAACGCCTTCGGCTTCAAGTACGCCTGCCAGCTTCAATGGTGTCTGCCCGCCATATTGTACGATCACGCCGAGCAGTTCGCCCGCTTCGCGTTCCTTGGCGACGATCTCCAAGACGTCCTCAGCAGTCAAGGGTTCGAAATAAAGCCGGTCAGACGTGTCATAGTCTGTAGATACCGTTTCCGGGTTGCAGTTGACCATGATTGATTCAACGCCGATGTCGGCGAGGGCGAACGCTGCGTGACAGCAGCAATAGTCAAACTCGATCCCCTGTCCGATACGGTTCGGGCCGCCGCCCAGAATAATGACTTTCTTTCGTTCAGAAGGCGCGGATTCACATGCCGGCGCATCGCCAAAGGCCGTCTCGTAAGCGGAATACATGTAAGGCGTTTTGGCCGCGAACTCCGCCGCGCATGTGTCGATGTGTTTGAATACCGGCGCCACGTCGCGCTCGCGGCGAAACTTTCGAACGTCCGTTTCCGTGCCGCCGCACAATTGCGCAAGGCGCTTGTCGGAAAACCCCATGGCCTTAACGGCGCGCAGGCGCTCTGCATCAGAGGGCAGACCGTCCGCTTCGATGTGTTTTTCCATCGCGACGATCTCAGCGATCTGTTCAAGGAACCACGGATCATATTGGGTGATGGCGCGAACCTGTTCGATGGGCAACTCGTGACGCAGCGCCTGCGCCGTCACGCGCAACCGGTCCGGCGTTGGCGCCGCGAGCGCCGCGCGGAATGCGTTTACGTCATCGCCTTCGCCCAGCCCGGCGATATCGATCGGGTCAAGGCCGCATAAACCGGTTTCAAGCGAACGCAACGCTTTTTGCATGGACTCTGCAAACGTACGTCCAATCGCCATGGCCTCGCCAACGGATTTCATGGCTGTTGAAAGCATCGGCTCAGAGCCCGGGAACTTTTCAAACGCGAAGCGCGGGATTTTAGTGACCACATAGTCGATGGTCGGTTCAAACGCGGCTGGCGTTGCGCCGGTAATGTCGTTGTCGAGTTCATCGAGCGTGTAGCCGACGGCGAGCTTTGCGGCGATGCGGGCGATGGGAAAACCGGTCGCTTTTGAGGCGAGGGCTGATGAGCGCGACACGCGCGGATTCATTTCGATGACCACAAGGCGGCCATTGTCCGGATTGACCGCGAACTGCACATTCGATCCGCCAGTCTCAACACCAATCTCGCGCATGACGGCGATGGAGGCGTTGCGCATGATCTGGAATTCTTTGTCGGTGAGTGTTTGCGCCGGCGCGACGGTGATCGAGTCGCCCGTATGGACGCCCATGGGGTCGACATTCTCGATGCTGCAGATGATGACGCAGTTATCCGCCTTGTCGCGGACGACTTCCATCTCGAACTCTTTCCAGCCGAGCAGGCTTTCGTCGATCAACACCTGACCCACAGGCGATGCATCAATGCCGGAACGCACGAAGTGCTCAAACTCCTCGCGGTTATAAGCAACGCCGCCGCCGGTGCCTCCGAGCGTGAACGCTGGACGGATAATAGCGGGCAAGCCGATGTCTTCAAGAAAGGGAAGCGCGTTGGCGAGGCCCGATGCGCGATCATAGCCGATGATCTTGCCCGCATCATTTTTGATCGCCGGTGATGAGGCGATGGCGGAACGCGGATTTTCCAATCCAATGTTTTCCATGGCGACGCGAAACTTTTCGCGGTCCTCGGCCTTTTCGATCACGTCTGCGCGCGCGCCGATCATTTCAACGCCGTATTTTTCCAAAACGCCTGATTGCTCCAGATCGAGCGCACAGTTGAGCGCCGTCTGTCCGCCCATGGTCGGCAACAGCGCGTCTGGTCGCTCGCGCGCGATCACCTTTTCCACATATTCCGGCGTGATCGGCTCAATATAAGTGGCGTCGGCTAATTCCGGGTCGGTCATGATGGTCGCCGGGTTCGAGTTCACGAGGATGACCCGGTAGCCTTCTTCCTTGAGCGCCTTTACCGCCTGCACGCCGGAATAATCGAACTCACAAGCCTGACCGATCACAATAGGCCCGGCGCCGATAATCAGGATGGAAGAGATGTCGGTGCGTTTGGCCATACTTACTCGCGCGCAGTCCCACACAAACGAGCGAGCCAAGTGGCGTTCGCGCGCGGCGCGGGCATGAAGAATCAAATGTCGGTTAAAGCGTTCTCTTAGGTGAAGACGGCGGCGAGGGGAAGGGGATAAGGGCAGGCAATTTGCCGCTTGACATAGAACCAAAAGGTTTCATATAAAGAGAAACCAAAAGGTTTTATATTGAGTACGATCATGCCAATCGACGACAACGCCCAGCCCGTATTTCGCGCACTCGCCGACCCTACAAGGCGCGCCATCATTTCCATGCTGTCGGAGGGCGCGCGACCCATTGCGGAGATCGCCGCCGAATTTGAGATGACGCGCCCGGCGGTGGCGAAACATCTCGCCATTTTGCGCGAAGGCGATCTCATCACCGTCGAGCCGCGCGGCCGCGAACGCATCAACCGTCTCAATCCTCGCGGTCTCAAGACCGCTGCACAGTGGATCAGCCTGTTCGACCAATTCTGGGATGAACGTCTCGCCAAACTCAAACAAGTCGTGGAGGACAAATCATGAGCGATATGAAAATCGTCAAAACACTATTTCTAAAAGCGCCGCCGGAACATGTCTGGAAGTTTTTGACTGACGCGGACAAACTCGCCACCTGGTTTCATGAGGGCGAGGGTGCGCTGGAACAAGGCGGCGACTGGGCCGTGTTGACGAACAGTCCCGGCAAAGAAGGCGATCGCGTCTGCTGGGGCGAAGTCGTTGAAATGAAAAAGCCGGAAAAACTGGTGCACACGTTCACGCACAATCATCTCAATGGTGTTGAGACGACATGCACATGGACGCTGGAAGCGGTGAAGGGCGGGACGATTTTGACGCTCGTGCATGACGGATGGGATGCCTACGAGGCCGATCCGTTTGGCATGGCCGCCGATCACGACAAGGGCTGGGACGAGCATTTCGCGCGTTTGCGCCATGTGACCCGCTAACACCTATTGGCAATGCCTGAAAGGAGGCGTCAAATGTTGATAACACAGGGTAAACTTCGGCCGGAGGTGTTGGCGGCGATTGTCGCTTTATTCGCAGGCGCGCCTGTATCTTTCGTCCATGCGGAAGAAGCCGCGGATGCACCCGCGTTTCTTCATATGCATGGCGCGTGGGAGTCTGTTGCGTTGAAAGCGGAACCTCCCGCCGTGCTGGAGGCGATGCCGGCGCTGGCTGCTGTGCACCGCATTGTCGGTTCGTCAACGGTGATACAGCCCGGCGTGCGGTTCCTCGTTGCGCAGGACGTAGACGGCGAAACCCTGCGGACAGAATTGACATACGTCCATGACGCAGCAGCGTCGAAATCCTTCGGCGTCATTGCCGACAGCAATGGCGGCGCGTTGCGCGCGGTCATCGAACATCATGCGCATCAGGACATTTTGCGGCTCTATGATTCGCACGGAAACATAGTCTGGACCGATCGCAATGTCTGGGCCTCCCCGGACCTGCTCAAGACCGAAGCATCGTTTATGTTTGAGGGGCGCGAGGCGCGCGTATGGTTCGAAACCAGGCGAGCGACAAATTAGGCGGCGCCTAAACGATTTTTTAGCCGGCGGGCGGCGGATTTCCCGCCTGCCGGGTTCGCCGCCGCCGGCAATCATGCTAGCGTCACGCCGGGCAAAGCGCGCGAAATGTTTCGCGCCGGAGGCAAATATGAAAAACCACCTTTCCGCGATTGCAGGGTTCCTGGCGCTTTCGGCGCTACCGGCCGCAATGGTCTCTGGCGCGGCGGCGCAGGAGACTGTCGACATTCGCGAGTGGGAAGTGCCGTATGAAAACTCCCGGCCGCGCGATCCATTCGCCGAGAGCGCGACGTCAGTCTGGTTTGTGGGTCAGCGCGCCGGATATTTGGCGCACCTCAACACAGAGACAGATGAAATATTCAAAGTTGATCTGAAAGAAGGTTCGGGTCCGCACAACCTCATTGTCGGCTCCGATGGCGTGGTCTGGTATGCGGGCAACAAGACGGCGCTTATCGGCCGCTATGATCCAAAAACAAAAGAGATCGAAGAAATTCCCATGCCGGATGAGGCGGCGCGCGACCCGCACACGCTCATCATGGATGAAGAGGAAGAGCATATTTATTTCACGCTTCAAGGCGCCAATATGATCGGCAGGCTGACGATTGAGGACAGGAAAGTTGACCTCGTCCCGTCACCGGTTGAGCGTTCGCGGCCCTATGGTATCAAAATCGGGCCGGACGGCGTGATTTGGGTAGTGCTCCTTGGAACCAATAAGCTTGTGGGCATGGACCCTGAAACCATGGAGCTCCGGACGTTCGATATACCGCGCGAGGAAGCCCGCCCACGCCGCCTTGAAGTCACCGCCGACGGTCGTGTCTGGTATGTTGACTACGCGAAGGGTTATCTCGGCGTTTATGATCCGCAAGCGGATGAATTTGAGGAATGGCAGATGCCACAGGGCGACAATGCGCGCCCCTATGGCATGGCGTCTGACGCCACCGGGCGATTGTGGATGGTGGCGACGGGCGTTCAGCCGAACCTGTTTGTTGGTTTTGACCCGGAAACGGAAGAGTTCTTCAGTTCAACGGAGGTTCCCTCCGGCGGCGGCACGATCCGCCACATGCACTATCACCAGCCCTCGGGCGCGGTGTGGTTCGGTGCGGATACGAATTACATCGGCCGCGCGATTGTCGAGCCTGACGACGAGCAATCATGAAGGACTACGGTTTTTACTTCGGGGTAATAGCCGCTCTTTTTTCCACGGCTTATAGCAACAGTGAAACGACTCTCACCGCTGCTGAAGTTCGAGCCGTAGAAAGCTGTTCGAATTGTGAATATGACCAACAGGTGATTCAAGATTCTCCCTCTGTTACGGTTTTTACAAAGGACGCACGGATAGTCCCGGGACAACCAGCTAATTTCTATTTTCAGTTTCGAAACCCGAATGGCAAAGAAGCGGTTATCGAAGTAGAAGCCTCCGCTGGAGAATTCACTTCTTCCTATGAAGATATTGAAGCCCAAGGCAAGGTTGCCCGCTCGACTTCCCCTAGAGACAATAACTCATGGCCGGCGCACATCGGCGCCACATTTTCCACTAACGTTGTTATGTGGATGCTGCAATGGACTCCGCCCGGCAGCGTGGAGGGTGACATCGCGCACTTTCGGATTTCGGTGCGGGAAAGCGGTGGAGAAGCGTTAGGGGCAGATCGACTTCATTTGAAATTGGCGCCTGTGCCGATTGCAAGAGATTCATTACTACTGCCAGCGCTTCGATAATTTCTGATCCATTTCGTTTGGCGCTTGCTTGGCGGCGCCCGCATATCCCGTGATGGAGTCCGACACGAACGGATTGTTTTGGCGTTCGCGATTGAATGTCGAGACGGGGCCGTGACCCGGCACGAATTGTAGATCGCCGAGCGGCCAGAGCTTTTGTGTGATCGAGTTGATCAGTGTCTGATGATCGCCGCGCGGAAAGTCCGTGCGGCCGATGGAGCCCGCAAACAGCACATCGCCCACAAAGGCGATATTGGCGCCCTTGTGATAGATCACGACGTGTCCCGGCGTGTGCCCGGGCGTGTAGGTGACGTCAAACTCGATCCCGTCGAGTTCAAGCTTGTCGCCGTCATTCAGCCATTTGTCCGGCGCGCAATTCTCTCCCATGCCGGGATGACCATATTGCGCCCAGTGCGCGGCGATCTCATCAAGCCAGAACGTATCTTCCTTGTGCGGGCCGATAATGGGCGCGCCGGTTTCGCGTTTAACCGCTTCGGCGCCGCCGGCATGATCGAGGTGGCCATGGGTCAACCAGATTTGTTCAATGGTCGCATCAAAATCTTTCGCTGCCGCCAATATTTTGTCCGCCTCGCCGCCGGGATCGACCACCGCCGCCTTGCCGCTGGCGGCGCGAATGATGGAGCAATTCTGCTGGAACGGCGTTACGGGAACGACGCGGATCTGGAAGGGCGGTTGCTGAGCACTGTCGGTCATAGGGTCTAGATAGCGTCAAGCTCAGCCGATTGCTATGGCGCGCCCAACGATATGGCCCGCAATGTGACGAGCGCCGTCGCACAGTGAACACGTTCGCCGTCCTTTTCGCCATAGACGTCCGACTGGACGACGCCAATGGTGCCGCCTGCTGAAATAACCCGGGCTTCGGCGGCGAGCGTATCGCCCTGTGCAGGCTTCATCAGGTTGATCTTCAATTCGATGGTCAGGCACACTTTGCCTTCGGGCAGCGTCGACGCATAGGCGGCGCCGGCGGCATGATCGGCGAGCCCCGTGACGACGCCCGCATGCACATAGCCCATGAATTGGGTCAATTCTTCGCGCGGCGCGACCTCAAGCGTCACTTTGCCTTCGTCGAAGTCGCGGACTTTGAATCCGGACGCCTTGGTGAAACCGGTGTCGGTGATTTTCTCGAACAGCGCCTGTAAATTTTCTCGACTCATGGGGGAAAACCTAGGCCGCGCGCCGCCGCCTGCAAACAACATTTGGCAGTTCGATGAGAATTACACATGCTTGCCAATCCGCGTCTGTCTCGCCACCATCGGCCGATGCTGGAAATATCAAACAAAGATGCGCGGCGGCTCTGGCTCAATCGTCAGGGGCTGGCGGCCCAGCCGACCGGTCCGCTCGACCTTGCGCAAATCGTGGAGGCGCTGGGCTTCGTGCAGCTCGACACGATCCGAATTATCGCGCGGGCGCATGACCATATTCTCTGGTCGCGCAATCAGAAATATCGCGAAGGGATGCTCGACGATCTGGTGAAGGACCGGCTTGCATTTGAGCATTTCACCCATGACGCGTCGGTGCTCCCGATGCAATCCTATCCATATTGGCGCCGCCAGTTCGGCCGGATGCGCGAGAAGACTATCAAAAGCCGCTGGGGCGCTTTCATGCCAGCGAAGAAAGTCCGCGATAAGATCTATAACCGCGTGGCGGCGGAGGGGCCTCTTTGTTCGGGTGACTTCAAGGCGGTGCCCGGAATGAGCCGCAAGGAAGGATGGGCGCGCCCGCCGCATAAATTCGTGCTCGACGGACTTTGGTACGAGGGCGTGCTGGCGACCTGCCATCGCCGCAATTTCATCAAGTTTTACGATACGCGGGAGAAGGTCATTCCCGCGCCAGTCTTGAAAAAAACAGTCAGTGATGCGCGCCAGATCGACTGGCTTTGCTCCGGTGCGATGGAGCGCATGGGCTTTGCCAGCGCCGGCGACATCCAGCGCTATTGGGATGCGGTAAGCCTCGACGAAGTGAAAGCATGGCTCAAAAAGCGCCAGCAAAAGATTATGGAGGTGAAAATCACCTGCGCTGACGGTGCGCATTTCCACGCTTTTGCGGCATGCGATATTGAAGCGCAGATTACCGCGCTGAAACCGCCGACGAGCCGCCTGCGCTTGCTCAATCCGTTTGATCCGGTGATCCGCGACCGCGCCCGGTTGCAACGGCTGTTTGGATTCGACTACCGCAACGAGATGTTCACGCCCGCCGCCAAACGTCAGTATGGATATTATATTTATCCAATGCTGGAGGGCGACCGCATGATCGGCCGCATCGAAGCCAAAGCCGACCGCAAACAAGGAATCATTAATGTCGACAATATCTGGTGGGAGCCAAAGGTGAAACCGACGCCCGCGCGATTGAAAAAACTCGATGCGGAACTTGAGCGGATGGGGCGGTTTGTGGAGTGCGGCGCGGTGGCGTGGAGCTGTTAAGCTCACCAACCGCTCACGCTGCGGGTTTCTTTGCGGAGAATAAATAGCGATAGACGCCGGTAAGATTGATGACCGTCAACACGATGTTCGTCACCAGCAGTCCGTGATCGCTTTCTGCGGCCGCAAAGTAAATCCATAAAAGAGACGCGGCTGTGAAGATGACAAAGGCGGCGCCCGTCACTTTCGGATTGATGTGGGCCGCGATCAAGCTCGCCGCCACGATCGTTAGCAAGGTTGCGGCCCACTGGATAATTTCGGTCATCACGGGCCTTACGCGGCTTTTATATCTTTCTCGTCGATGGGCATAATCGCGGCCAATACGACTTTTTTGCGGGCATCAAATCGCTGGCCCATGATGTCCGCTGTTTCTTTAGAAAGCAGCTTTTTGGCTTTCGGAAAAAAATCCTTTTCTTCCTCTTCCATATGGTGATCGATCAGCTCCGAAACCGCGCCGAACTTGACGCCCCATTCTTCGCTCGTGACCGGAAACGTATCGAGTTCTTCCAGCAGGCCGTTCGCCACATGGTGTTCATTCAGCGCTTCGTAGGACTCGCCGCTCATTTTGGTGTCGTCGCGAAGGTGTGCGTAAAACACCGCCTCTTCGATCTTGTGATGCGCCCACATGTCGAGTTTGAAATGGGTGAAGAGTTCGAGGCGGGTTTTCTCCGCGCGGGCCGTGGTGTCTTTCAGTTTGGACATCACTTCTCTGGCGTCGTCGTGGTCTTGTTTAATTCGCTCAAAAATATTCATGGCTCACCTCCGGGATTTGGGAGGGAACACCGTTGGCGGCGTTTAGTTCCTGAGGGGGGTGCCGCTATACTAACATTTATCGCCGAGATAGGTTGGGACTCTTCAGCGAAGGAGTGGAATTCGATGAACGATAGCGCTTACTTTCAGTATTTTCATGAGTAGAACATCGCGCATGTTCTCTTGTTTGGGTTCTTGGGAGTTTACGGCCTGTTTGTTGTTGTTTTTGGCAAGAGTTTCTCCACGACTGGCGATACATGCCAAATTTGCAAGGGCACTGGGAGGATGTCCGCGTCAGACATGCGGCATCGCAAAGTTGTAAAGGTCGTCTTGATGATCGCTTGTAGCATTGCAATTGCATATGCCGCGCTTGCGATCGTTTTAAAGGTTTTAATCTGAACTTGATTTGTGGCGTAGGCGCTGAACGGCAGAACCGATCGCCGCGACGGCTTATCACTTCATTTCGTTCATGCCGCGCTCTTCAGCCCCACCACAAACCGTCTGAAAATATAATAACTATCCTCCGGGCCCGGTGAGGCTTCCGGGTGGTGCTGCACGGAAAAGGCGGGCGCATCTTTCAGTGCGATGCCGGAGTTTGAACCGTCGAACAGCGACACATGGGTTTCCTCAACATTGTCGGGGAGGGCCGCGCTGTCCACCGTAAAGCCGTGGTTCATGGATACGATTTCAACTTTGCCGGTGGCGAGGTCTTTGACCGGATGGTTGGCGCCGTGATGGCCCTGGGTCATTTTCTTTGTCTTTGCCCCGGCGGCGAGCGCCAGCATCTGGTGGCCCAGACAGATGCCGAAGGTCGGGATTTTGTTTTCAATCAGTTGACGGATCACCGGCACGGCGTATTCGCCGGTCGCCGCCGGATCGCCCGGACCATTGGAAAGAACGACGCCATCCGGGTTCTTTTCCATGATTTCGTCATAGCTCGCCTTGGCGCCGACAACAGACACGCGGCAGCCCTCAGCGGCGAGGCGGCGCAAAATATTGCGCTTCACGCCGAAGTCCATGACGATGATGTGCGGCCCGGACCCGTCATGGACGCCGTACCCCTTGTCCCAGGCCCAGCCGTTTTCCGTATGTGCATAGGGCTGAAGCGTCGTGACGTCTTTCGCGAGGTCACGCCCCTCGAGCCCTTCCCATTCCCGCGCACGCTTTGTCAGCGCGCCGATGTCAAACTGTCCGGCGGCGTTATGGACGATGACGCCGTGGGGCATGCCGTGTTCGCGAATGCGCGCCGTCAGCGCGCGGGTATCAACGCCGGCGATTCCAACAATACCCCGCCGGCGCATCCATGGAGAGATGTCGAGCTGTGCGCGATAGTTTGACGGGCTGGTGGGAACGGCGCGGAAGATCGCCCCGCGCGCCGCCATGGATTTCGAATCGCTTTCAACATCGTCGGCGTTCACACCGACATTGCCGATATGCGGGCAGGTGAAGGTGATGAGCTGACCGGCATAGGACAGATCCGTCAGGATCTCCTGATAGCCGCTCATGGCCGTATTGAAACAGACCTCGCCCACGGCCTCGCCAACCGCGCCAACCCCTTGCCCATAAACGGTTGTTCCGTCTGCCAAAACCAGAACGGCGGTGGGGCGTTCTGCGGGAGCTTGACTAATCTTCATGGATGCATATCTCTTCGCGGCCTTGTTGCTTCAAGCGACAGGACGTGGCGGGTGCTGGCGATAGCGGTTCCCGACACGCAAACGGCCGGAAGCTAGGCGAACGGACCAGATGGGTCAATGACGGATAAGTTTGAATTTATCCTTTGAAAACAAACAGCTATAACACGACCAGACGCTACGGCGCGCAATTTGAATGGCGCAGCCTGTAAGCGACGGAGAATCACTGATGCTCAAAGAGCAAATCGACACAGCGCTAAAAGCAGCCATGAAGGCCAAGGATCAGAAATTGCGCGTCACGACGCTGCGGCTGATTAATGCGGCCATCAAGGACCGGGATATTGCGGCCCGTGGTGAAGACCGCTGTGAGGGCGCGACGGAAGAAGAAATTCTCGCGATCTTGACCAAAATGGTGAAGCAGCGTGAGGAAAGCGCAGCGGCCTTCGAAAAGGGGTGCCGTCCGGACCTCGCCGAACAGGAACGCGCGGAGGTGGAAGTCATCCGTGAATTCCTGCCGCGTCAGCTTTCTGAGGACGAAATCAAGGTCGCGGTCAAAGACGTGATCGATGAACATGATGCGACCGGTTTGAAGGACATGGGCAAGTGCATGGGCGCGTTGAAAGAGCGTTTTAATGGCGCCATGGATTTTGGCCAGGCTGGCAAGGTCATGAAAGACCGTCTTAGCAGCTAGCGCTCCTGCGTCTCCCTATTGCGGCGGCGGGTACCCCTGCGCGATGGCGCCGTCGCGTTGCACGTCCTCTCGTAACGATACCGTACGTAGCAGCCTTGGAGTGATTTCGTGGCGATAACCGACGGGCTGCAAGGAATTGGCAGGTCTGAAGGAGTGTGTGGCGAATACGCGCGGCGCTATGATCTCGACTGGTTGCGCGTCATCGCCTTCGGTCTGTTGATTTTCTATCATGTGGGCATGTTCTACGTGACGTGGGGCTGGCATGTGAAAAGCGTCTATGCCGGCCTTGGTCCGGAACCGTTTATGACGATCATCAACCCATGGCGGCTGGCGCTGTTGTTTTTCATATCCGGCGCCGCGATCCGGTTTGCTACGGATAAAGTGGGGGACAAGGCGTCATCTCGTTTCACCTTTGCGCGGTCGCGCCTTTACCGCCTTGGGCTCCCAATTCTCGCCGGGATGATCGTCATCGTCGCGCCTCAGTCCTATCTGGAATTGCGCCAGCCCGGCGCCATCGAGCCGGGATACTTCGCCTTCTGGGGGAACTACCTGAAGCTTGAACAGCTTTATCCAATGATTACGCCCACATGGAACCATCTTTGGTATGTAGTTTATCTGCTCGCCTACATTCTATTAATCACGCCGTTTTTGCCAATGATGCGCCGTTTCGCGGAGGGAGTTGGCGCCCGTGCGCTCAATTGGCTCGCCGGCGGGCCGGTGAGGCTGTTGTTGCTAATCACCATTCCATTTGTGATTTACGAGTTGGTATTGTCGCCGCACTTTCCGACGACACACAATCTCGTCAATGACTGGGCGAACCATGCGCATCGCTTTACGGTTTTTTTGCTGGGATATTTCGCGGCCAAGCACGTAGTCTTTTGGCGGTCAGCGGACCGGGCGCTGCCGCTGGCGGCGGTGCTGGTCGTTTCGCTGCTCATCTCCGGTTTCTGGATGGAAGCGAATGAAGAAATGCTGGCGGCGTCCAGCCTTGCGCAGATTCCGTTCATCGATCAGGTGATTGACGCACTGGATATTCTGTATGCGTGGTCATTCATGGTGCTGTTGTTCGGGTTGGCGCAGCGTTATTTGAACCGTCCGTCGAAAGCGCTGACCTATCTCACTGGCGCGGTGTTTTGCTACTACATCCTGCACCAGACGATCATCGTCATTGCCGGATACAACCTCACACAGATGCAATTTGGGCCTTGGCCTGAATTCTTGGCTGTCACGCTTGTGACCGTTGCCGGATGCACACTGGGATACGAAGCTTTCCGCCGCATTCCGGGTGTCAGGCCGTGGTTTGGGATCAAAGCGCCGCCTGCGAAGGCAAAATCGGCGAGCCTCGACGGCGCCGCGGCGTCGTAAAGCGCTATGGACGGCGCGTCTAAAATCACGCGAGGTTGCGCCTGACGATTATCGGGGGCGGCGGACATTTCTCAAAGACTGAACATCGCCATTGCCGGGGCCGGGATTGCGGGCCTTTCGGCGGCGGCGTTTCTGGCGCGCGCCGGTCATCGGGTCGTTGTTTATGACAAGGCGCCGGCGCCTGCGCCCGTTGGCTCCGGTCTGATCGTACAACCCACCGGTCAGGCGGTGCTGGCGGCGCTTGATTTGTTAACGCCGTTGCAAGCGCGCGGCGCACGTCTGGAACGGCTCGACGGACGGTTGGATGGCGGCAAACGCAAAGTGCTGGATGTTCGTTACGCGGCGCTCGGGCCTGATGCGCATGGCGTTTCGGTGCATCGGTCGGTGTTGTTCGATTTGTTGTTGAATGCCGCGCGCGCTAATGGCGCGGTGTTGGAACAGGGCCGGGAGGTTGTATCGGTCGAACAGTCAGCGGATGGCGTCGCGCTGGTATTTTCCGGCGGCCGCAATTCACCGAAGTTCAATCTGTTGATTGATGCGCTTGGCGTGCGCTCTCCACTGGTGAAACGCGAAAACTGCTTTCTCGATTACGGCGCCCTGTGGGCGAATGCGCCATTTCCTGATGCACTAGGATTTGACGCACATGTTCTTTCACAACGCTATCGAAGCGCGAATGTTTCTTCCGGCGTTATGCCTATCGGAACTCTTCATGACGGCGGCGATGCGCTGGCGGCATTCTTCTGGACGTTGCGCGCTGATGAATTTGAGGCGTGGCGCGCTGCGCCGCTCGATCAGTGGAAAGGTAAAGTGCTGGCCCTATGGCCGGAAGCGGCGCCAGTGCTCGGTCATTTGACATCTCACGATCAATTTGTGTTCGCCCACTACGCTCATCACACGGCGAAGCGGCCGGTTGAGGGGCGCGTTGTACATATTGGCGATGCCTGGCACGCAGCGAGCCCGCAGCTGGGGCAGGGCGCCAATATGGCGCTGCTCGATGCTTGCGGATTGTCGAAAGCGTTGGATGCGGCGTCAGACATTGATGATGGGTTTGCGCAGTTTGTTCGCATGCGGCGCAGTCATGTGCGTCTTTATCAGACCATCAGTTATCTTTTCACGCCGGTCTATCAGTCGAGCCTGAAACTTGTTCCGGCGTTGCGTGATATCTTGGCGCAGCCTCTTTCCAACATCCCACCCATGCCGCGCCTTCTCGCCGCGATTGTAGCGGGAACTTTGGGCGGGCCGCTGGGGCGGTTGGGGTTAGGTGCGTGATCTGAAGGGTAAGGTTGATTTTCAAACTGAGGCAAGCGCAGGGGGTTGCAGTTCCTCCCGCCCGGTTGCGACTCCCCACGCTTTACGCGTGGGATCCAGCTCCTGTTATCTCTACCGGAACATCGTCAGCGGCGGGTGATGGACTCCACGGGCAAGCGGTGGAGAACCGCATCAGATGATGGCTCAAGTTCCCGAAATTCCGCACACGTATCAGGCGAGTCGATCGCCAAAAAATTCAACATATGTGATGAATTCTTCAAGGAATCCCATATTTGGTGGATAGTTATCCCCCACTTTTCAAATGGCCGTAGAATGCTTCTTGCGTTGAATGTGGTTCAATTATTACGCGCCAGCCATGATGGCGGCGCAGCACCCAAAGCGGACTCTTTCAGCGTCAGGATCGGAGCGGGAAACTGCGTCCGGGCCGGGCTCTTTGACATTGTGAATGAATTTGCCAACCAGCGTTTGCGTCAAGCGCGCGCGACAAGACGGGTCTACACCGCTTCCTTGGCGCGGCGCTTGCGTAGATGCGGTTTCAGGGCAATTTTCCGTAGGCGGATGGATTTGGGCGTGACCTCAACCAGTTCATCATCGTCGATGTAGGAAATCGCCTGTTCCAGCGTCAGGCGGCGCGGCGGCGTCAGTTTCACCGCTTCGTCCTTGCCCGAGGCGCGCATATTAGTGAGCTGTTTCGCCTTCAGCGGGTTGACGTCGAGATCGTTTGGCTTGGCGTTTTCGCCGACGATCATGCCTTCATAAATCTGCTCGCCGGGAGTGATGAACATCACGCCGCGTTCTTCAAGGTTCCAGATCGCGAAGGGCACCGCCGTGCCGTCACCATTGGAAATTAGAACGCCATTGCGGCGGCCCTCGATGGCGCCACGGTGCGGCGCATGCTCAAGATAGGACCGGTTCATGACGCCGGTGCCGCGCGTGTCGGTGAGGAACTCGCCGTGGTAGCCGATGAGCGCCCGCGACGGCGCATGCATAACGAGGCGGGTTTTGCCTGCGCCCGCCGGTTTCATTTCCACCAAGTCGGCTTTTTTCTGGGACAGCTTTTCGATGATCACGCCGGAATATTCATCATCCACGTCGATGACGACTTCTTCGATGGGCTCCAGCGCTTCGCCATTATCGCCCGTGCGCATCACTACGCGCGGACGAGAGACGGCCAGCTCAAATCCTTCGCGGCGCATGTTCTCGATCAGGACGCCCAACTGCAATTCGCCGCGGCCCGCCACTTCGAACGCGTCTTTCGCTTCGGTTTCGGTAACGGAGATCGCCACGTCGCCTTCCGCCTGTCGCATTAGCCTTTCGCGGATCACCCGCGACTGCACCTTGTCGCCTTCGCGGCCCGCCAGCGGCGAGTCGTTCGGCGCAAGCGTCACGGAAAGGGTCGGGGGATCGATCGGCTGCGCGGGCAGGGGCTCGGTGGCAACCAGATCGCAAATCGTGTCGGAAACGGAGGCTTTGGAAAAACCGGCAATGGCGATGATGTCGCCCGGTTGTGCTTCTTCCACCGGCTGGCGTTTCAATCCGCGAAAGGCGAGCACTTTTGTGACGCGCGCTTGCTCAATGCTTTTGCCGTCGCGCGAGATCGCCTTCATGGTGACGCCCGGTTTGGCGACGCCCGAAACAACGCGGCCAGTCAGGATGCGCCCAAGGTAGGGGTCGGCTTCCAGTGTCGTCGCCAGCATCCGGAATGGCGCCGTTGCCGCATCCGCCGCCACTTCCGGCGCGGGAATGTGTTTCACGACGGTTTCAAACAGCGGCGTCAGGTTTTCGCGCGGCCCGTCAATGGCGTGATCAGCCCAGCCATCGCGGCCGGCCGCGTAGAGGACGGGGAAGTCGAGTTGCTCGTCATTGGCGCCCAGCGCCGCGAACAAATCGAACGAAGCATCCAGTGCGGCGTCGGGGTCGGCGCTCGGCCGGTCCACCTTGTTGAGCACCACAATCGGCTTCATCCCCAGCGCCAGCGCTTTGGAGAGCACGAATTTCGTCTGCGGCATCGGGCCTTCGGCGGCGTCGATCAGCAGCAGGCACCCATCCACCATAGAGAGGATGCGCTCAACCTCGCCGCCAAAATCGGCGTGTCCCGGCGTATCAACGATATTGAGGCGAATGGGCTCAGGCTCTCCGTTTTGGCGGCCTTCGCCGCCGGGGCCTTCCCACAACACGCTGGTACACTTGGCAAGAATGGTGATCCCGCGCTCGCGCTCGATATCATTGGAGTCCATGGCGCGCTCGGCCATCTCCGAGCCCTCGCGCACGGAGCCGGACTGACGCAGCATCTCATCGACGAGCGTGGTTTTCCCATGATCGACGTGTGCGATGATGGCGATATTGCGGAGCGGTATATTGCGTTGCGTCATAGGCCGCCGCCTCTGCGGGTTTTCAGGAAGAATAGCAAGGGGCAAATGGGGAAAAGCCGTTAACAGGCGTCGCTATGCGGGCGCGATGGTTGCGCCTATATCTCAGATCAGTCGCCGCCACAGCCGAAATTACAGTCCCCATGGTCCGCTTTACACCCGAATTTCTTGATGAGCTGAAGTCGCGGCTGCGCCCGTCCGACGTCATCGGGCGGCATGTGAAGCTCAAAAAACGGGGCAACGCCTGGTGGGGCCTGTCGCCCTTCAAGCCGGAAAAGACGCCGTCTTTCACGGTCGATGACCGGCGCGGCAGCTATCACTGCTTTTCGACCCAGAACCATGGCGACATCATTACGTTTCTGATTGAGACGCAGGGGCTTTCGTTCCCGGAGGCGGTGGAGCAGCTCGCGTCCGAGGCGGGGCTCACCTTGCCAACGGAATCCCCCGCCGAGGCGGCGCGGGCGGAACAGGCGAAAGATCTGGCGGAGGCCTGTGCGGCGGCGGCGAAATTTTACGCCGCCATGTTGCACCGGAGCGACGGCCGCGAGGCCATGGATTATCTGCGCGGGCGGGAAGTGAGCGACGAGCAGATTAAGGAATTCCAGATCGGGTTCGCCCCATCCAGCCGCAACGCGGTCAAAGACTACCTGCTTAATAAGGGGTTCACGGATGATGTTCTGGCCGAAGCGGGCCTCGTCATCAAGCCGGAGGATGGCTCGGCGAGCTACGACCGCTTCCGCAATCGCATCATGTTTCCAATCCTTGGAAACCGCGACCGCGTCACTGCTTTTGGGGGCAGGGCGCTGGACCCGAATGCCCGGGCGAAGTACCTGAATTCGCCGGAAACGCCGCTCTTTCACAAGGGTTCGGTGCTTTACAACTTCACCAGCGCCCGGTCGGCGGCGGCGGCGGACAAAAAACCGCTCATCGTTTGTGAAGGCTATATGGATGTCATTGCGCTGTGGGGCGCTGGCATCAAACGCGCCGTTGCGCCATTGGGCACTGCCTTGACCGAAGATCAGCTCGGTCTGTTGTGGCGTTCCTCCGACGAGCCGGTACTGTGCTTTGACGGCGACAGCGCTGGCGTCAACGCCGCACACCGGTCCATCGATCGTGCGCTGCCGCTGTTGAAGCCGGGCGTATCGCTCAACTTCGCTTTCCTGCCGGAAGGTCAGGACCCGGACGATCTGTTGCGGGCCGAGGGCGCGGGCGCCATGAACGCGGTGCTCGACAAAGCGCGGCCTCTGGTTGATGTGCTGTGGGAGCGGGAAGTCGCCGCCCAGCCCCTCGACACGCCGGAGCGCCGGGCGAAACTGCGCTCGCACCTTCGCGAGCTGGTCAAGTCGATCACCGATAAGGACGTACGCGGCGCGTATGGAACGGAACTCTCCCAGCGGCTCGATGCCCATTTCCGCCCGCCCGAACGCGCCGCCGCGCCCGGACGATCCGGCTCTCATGGCGGCGGCGGGCGGCAAAACCCCTATCGCAAGGGCGACCAGAAAGGGCAGGGCTTCCGTTTCGCGGCGCCGCCAAGGCCGACGCCGGGGCTGAAGCGCCCATCCCGATGGGTGCGCGAGGCGTCGCTCATCGCCGCGGCGATCACGCATCCGGCGCTCATCGAGCGGCAGGAATCGGCCTTTTTGGAACTGGAAATCGCCGATTTGGGGCTCAAGGCGTTATTAAGTGAGGTTTTGGCCGCCATTTCAGCCAATCCGGCCCTTGACAGCCCTGCCTTGAGAAGCCATCTCAGCCAGACCGGCGCGGCAGGAAGCTTGGAGCGGATCGATAATGATTCCCAGCTCTCGAAACATACATTCCTGCGCCCCGACACTGAGATTGACGAGGTAGAACAGGGGTTCAAGAACGCCCTGGCCTTACACCTGCATGAATCCACCCTTAAGCAGGAGGTGGCCCGTTCGGCGTCTCAGATATTCACGGATGGCGAAGACGCTTGGAAGGCTGCGGCGGCGGCGCGCGAGGAGATAGTCAATTCCAGCAAGCGTGAGGATGATGACGCTGAGGGCGGCGATTCACCGAAACGCTTTGAAGATGCGCTCGAACGGATGAAGCAGACGGTCAACAAAAAATTCAGCCGGTAACTCCCCGGCGACAAAATTCTGGCGGTAAGGATTTCAAACAACATGGCGAAAAAAGCGGCGGCGAAAAAAGAAACAGACGCGGCGGAAACCAGTGACGGGCCGATCCTCGATCTGACCGATGCGGATGTGAAAAAGCTGATCAAGTCCGCCAAGGCGCGCGGCTTTGTCACCTATGACGAGTTGAACAAGGTTTTGCCGTCGGAAGAAGTCTCCTCCGAACAGATCGAAGACATCATGGCCCAGCTCTCTGAGATGGGCATCAATGTCGTCGAGCATGACGAGGATGAAGACGACGACGCTGATAACGACAATGCCGGCAAGACCGCCGCGAAGTCCAAAGCTGTCGCCCTGAAAGACGACAAAAAAGGCGGGCAGATCGTCACCACCAATACCGGCGCCTCCGCCGACCGCACCGACGATCCGGTGCGCATGTATCTGCGCGAGATGGGCACGGTCGAATTGCTGTCGCGCGAGGGCGAAATCGCCATCGCCAAGCGCATCGAAGCCGGCCGCGAGACGATGATCCGCGCGCTGTGCGAAAGCTCGCTGACCTTTGAAGCCATCACGGTCTGGCGCGACGAATTGCAGGAAGGCCGCGTGCTGTTGCGCGATATTATCGATCTCGACGCCACCTATGGCGGCGGGCCGGAATCGCGCCCCGACATGACCCAGCCGGAAGTCGCTGAGCGGGTGAACCGCGAGGAAGCGGAAAAGGCTGAAAACGCCGAAGACGACGAGGAAGATTTCGACGAGGGCGCGCTGTCGCTTTCGGCGATGGAGGCCGAATTGCGTGAAGGCGTCATGGACAAGTTCGACACGATCTCCGGTGATTACAAAAAGCTGCGCCGCCTTCAGGACATCATGATCGAGGAACACCTCAAAGGTGACGACCTGACCTCATCGCAGACCCGGCGTTTCAAGAAGTTGCAAAAAGATATTGTCGAGCGCGTGCGCTCCGTGCGTCTCAACAACCAGCGGATCGAAGCGCTGGTCGAACAGCTTTATGACATCAACCGCCGCCTGATGGCGCTGGAAGGAAAGCTGGTGCGGCTGGCAGACTCTTATGGCGTCAACCGGCAGGAATTTCTCTCCGATTACATCGGCGCCGAGCTTGACCCGGAATGGTTTGACCGCATCTCCGAAAAAACCGGCAAGGGCTGGAAGAACTTCACCAGCCGCGCGGCGAACCAGGTTCAGGATATTCGCGACGAGATTGGGCACCTGGCGACTGAAACCGGCCTCACGGTGCAGGACTTCCGCCGCATCGTTTCCATGGTGCAAAAGGGCGAACGCGAAGCGCGCATCGCCAAGAAGGAAATGGTCGAGGCCAATCTGCGCCTCGTGATTTCCATCGCCAAGAAATATACAAACCGCGGCCTGCAATTCCTCGATCTCATTCAGGAAGGCAATATCGGCCTGATGAAAGCGGTGGATAAGTTCGAATATCGCCGTGGTTACAAGTTCTCGACTTACGCCACCTGGTGGATCCGTCAGGCGATCACCCGCTCCATCGCCGATCAGGCGCGCACTATCCGTATTCCGGTGCACATGATCGAGACGATCAACAAGATTGTCCGCACCTCACGCCAGATGCTGCACGAGATCGGCCGCGAGCCGACGCCGGAAGAGCTGGCGGAAAAACTCTCCATGCCGCTGGAAAAAGTCCGTAAGGTGATGAAAATCGCCAAGGAGCCGATTTCGCTGGAAACGCCCATCGGCGACGAGGAAGACTCGCACTTGGGCGATTTCATCGAGGACAAGAACACGATCCTCCCCATCGATGCGGCGATCCAGTCGAACCTGCGAGAAACGACCACGCGCGTGCTCGCCTCGCTGACGCCGCGTGAAGAGCGGGTCTTGCGCATGCGCTTCGGCATCGGCATGAACACCGACCACACCCTCGAAGAAGTCGGCCAGCAATTCTCGGTCACGCGCGAACGCATCCGCCAGATCGAGGCGAAGGCTTTGCGCAAGCTGAAGCATCCGAGCAGAAGCCGGAAGCTAAGGTCTTTCTTGGATAATTAATAGAAAAAGCCCCGGCATAGTCCGGGGCTTTTTTGTGGGCGTGCATGTGCGCCCGACATACGTCAACACCATGGTTGTGGGCGGCGCTGGCCCCTTTTGATCAATGCATGATGGAATAGAGCAGGACTGTCTCACAATGGCTGTCCGCCCAAACGTCGACGACAGAAAGCCTGTCTCCCCATTTTGCGATGGTCTCGGCGGCACATTCATCCCTGATGGCTTCCATGGCGACACGATAGGCAAGGTTGGGGTTTTTGTATCCCATGGCCTGAAAGGCGACTTCGAACCGTTGTGTAAAACTGGCCATTCTCTTTGTGACGCTGTCCCGGACATCGAAAGCATAGGCTTTCGCTTCAAGCACATCGTCGCGCGAGCCCAAAATTCCCACATGCCCCGACAACAGAATGTCGAAATCATACGCCAGAATGGTATCGAAGAATTCCAGATAGCGCCCGACGTCTGACGTCGCACCGAAATTCATGAACGGAACCTCGCCGGGCGTGATCGTATCCACGGCCATCACGAAATTCTTTTCCGGCAGGTAGATGATTGTATCGATGTCTTCCGAGTGAAAACTCGCCGTCCGCAAATCGATCACGTTACCGCCCAGTTCGATCGTGTGCCGGGATTCAAAACTTTCAGTCGGCGCCAGCACGCCGGCAAATCGATCCTTGCGCAGACTGGCCTCGACGCCGGCGGCGGCCACCACAATGAGGCCCGGCGTATCTTCGAAGACGGACGCCCCGCCAATATGATCGGTGTGGTCATGACTGTATATCAGATATCTCACCTCTTCATCCGGCGCCTTTGCGCGAATGATCGCCGGCAATTTATGCGCAAATCTCGGCGGCGCATCGAATACGACAACGCCTTCACCGGTGCTTAAAAATGCCGACTGGTAGACACCTTCCGTGACGTAAAAGAGTCCCGGTTTGATTTCCGACACATGGAGTCCCGTTTCGGGGTCAAGCGGCGGCACTCTGTCCAGCGTCTTGCGGAGCTCCGGCGCAAAATTTCCAAAATAGTCGGTGTCCTCAGGGTTCAAGCTGACGGCGTTGGCTGAGATTCGCTCGCCAGATTGCGCCGCCGCGCCATCGGGCCACAGTCCGACGGCCAAGGCAATTGCGGCGCAAAATGGCGTCAAGCCGCTGAAGACAATTCGGGTATTCAAGCTCTCGTTCCACATAACTCGTTCCTCACATGTTTTCTTTCGTAGAAGTGCGAGGCGTCATTCGGCCCCGGGGAATGAGATATTTTCCGGATCGGCCTTTCACCATCCGCAGGATGTTCAAATACATACGCGTTCGTCTAAACTGACCGGATGGACGCAGTGGCTAGCCTTTTGGAGGGAACCCGCGCGCGCGGCGCATTTGCGCTGCGCACGGTGATGCGCCCGCCCTGGGCGATGAGAATTATGGCGGAATCGCCGCTGACCCTGCTCGCTGGCGTCAAGGGTGAGGCTTGGATATTGCCTGATGGCGCGGAGCCGATGCAATTGCGTCCCGGTGATATCGCGGTGACGCGCGCGCCTGAGCACTATAATGTCGCCGATGCGCCTTCGACTGCGCCTGACATCTTCATACACCCCGGTCAGGACTGCCGCGACGCGCAAGGAAAATCCCTTAAAGATGACATGATGCACGGCGTGAGAACCTGGGGAAATGATCCCGATGGTCAGACTATCTTTCTCGTTGGCGCTTATGAGCATTTAAGCGATATCAGTGATCGGCTTGTCACCGCGTTGCCGCCGGTGCTCATGGTGCGCAAGGAAGAGTGGGACTCGCCGCTGGTTCAGTTGTTGTGTGATGAGGTCATCAAGGATGAGCCAGGGCAAGGCGCCATTCTCGACCGGTTGCTAGATCTTCTGCTGACGTCTGTACTGAAAGCGTGGTTCGCCCGTCAGGATATGTCACAGCCTGCCTGGTGGCGATTACAAGGAGATCCAATCGTCGAGCGAGCCTTGCGCCTGATCTATGACGACCCGGCCCACGCATGGACAATCGAAAAGCTTGCTGGCGAAGCCAATACTTCGCGCGCCTCACTTGCACGCCGGTTTCGAGACATTGTTGGCGAGCCGCCGATGGCCTTTTTGAAAACATGGCGCATGGCGCTGGCCGCCGATCTGCTTTCTCTACCCGGCGAAACAGTCGCCAGCATTGCTCCAAAGGTCGGCTATGAAAGCCCGTTTGCCTTTAGCACTGCCTTCAAACGCATACGGGGCGTCAGCCCTCAAGAACATCGGGCCGGAGTTCAGTCCGTCGATTTGCACGGCTGAAAAACCATGGTGTGTCGGGTGTATGAATGAACAAAGCTCGATAGCTGTTCTTGGTGTCGCAGTACGATCATCATTGCGATGCTGCGAATCGCGTAATGAACAGAGGTAAATTAAAGGAGCCCCGCCGATGACGTCCCCCACCGGCTCGAAAGCCAACAAGTCGCAATTTGATTGTTACGATGACCTCGCCGAGGACGAGCCTTATTTCGTCATTCGCGCCGATGATCCGCTGTCCGATGCGCTGATCGAGCTGCACGCCTATATCGGCGCGGGACAGTCCGGCGCGGCCCATAACAAGCTGGCGGAGATCATGGAGCTGACGCGCGACCGGCCGCCGCGCCCATCGGACTCGCCGAAATACCGCGAGACCTTCGCCATCTCACAGGCCATGGAAGTCTGGCGGCGCAATAACAAATAGCGGGGGCGCCGCTCTGCATCGCGCCCTTGCGCCTATTGCCCCAATCGCTAAGGTCCGCGTCGAATTTAACGCCAGTTCTCCGGCCCCGCTTGTAGGTTTGGCCGGGGGCTTAAAAGGAGGAATATCATGGCAGTAGACGGCAAGTGGAACCTGACGATCAAAACCCCCATGGGCGATCAGACAGGTGTTTTGACTCTGAAACAGGAAGGCGATGCGCTGACCGGTGAAATGACCGGCCCGCAGGGCGCGGCCCCGATTGAGAATGGCGCCGTCGAAGGCGACACGCTGAAATGGCACGCCAAGGTCACGTCGCCCATGCCAATCACGCTGGAATTTGAAGGCAAGGAAGAGGGCGGCAATCTGAACGGTTCGGTCAAGCTCGGCGCCTTCGGTAACTCTACCTTCACCGGCGTGCCGGCGTAGCCTGCATCATGATCAGGTCCGCCGCCGCAATCGCCGCTTGTTTTACCCTCGCAGCTTGCGGCGGCGAGACCGCATCAGAACAATCTCAAGAAGACATTCAGGCCGCGCTGGTGGCGGAGACGCCAGACGCGTCCGGTGAAGAACGTTACCTCGCCGCGCAGGAAGACGCCGCCAGCCTCAACGCCATCGCAGAGTCCTTCGTGCAGCTGGCGCTGGCCATCGGCGAGCACGACCCGGCATTTGTGGACGCTTATCACGGGCCGGAGGAATGGGCCGCGGCGGCGAAGGAACAACAGCGCTCGCTCGAAGCGCTGGAACAGGACGCGCAAGGACTGTTGATCAGCGTCAACCGCGCCAATGGCGATGCGCCTGGTATTCGCGGCGCGATGCTGGCGAAGCAGACCCGCGCCGCGCTGACCCGCATTCAAATGGCGCAGGGCAAAAAGTTTTCCTTCGACGAAGAAACGCGGCTTTTATACGATGTGGTGGCGCCGGCCTATGACCCCGCTGACTTTGACGCGATCCTTGAGCGCATCGATGCGCTGCTGCCGGGCGAGGGGCGATTAAGCGAGCGCGTTGACGCGTTCCGTAACTCGCTTGCGATCCCCGACGACAAATTGCAGACGGTTTTTGATACGGCCATCGCCGAGTGCCGGCGCCGCACACTGGCCCATTACGGCCTGCCGGATGACGAAGGCTTTAGCGTTGAATATGTGACCGACAAGCCCTGGAGCGGATACAACTGGTATCAGGGCGATTACGTCAGCGTGATTCAACTGAACACGGACTTTCCTATCATCATTGACCGCGCCGTGGACCTTGGCTGTCACGAGGGATACCCGGGCCACCACGCATGGAACGTCATGCTGGAGCGTGACGTGCTGAACGGCAGAGGATGGATTGAATATTCGGTCTACCCACTATTTTCGCCGATTTCCGTGACGGCGGAAGGGTCGGCCAATTATGGCATCGAACTGGCGTTTCCGGGCGATGAAAAAATCGCCTTTGAGCGGGACGTGCTGTTTCCGCTCGCCGGTCTCGATCCGGAAAAAGCCGTGACACTAGAAGCACTGAACGATTTGCGGCAGGACTTATCCCACGCGCGCAACCATGTGGCGCGGGAATATGTCGATGGCCACATTGACCGCGAAACCGCCATAGATTTGATGGCGAAGTACCGTCTGGAATCCCGCGAGCGCGCCGAACAATCCGTGCGGTTTGTAGAGACTTATGGCGGCTACGTTTTAAACTATAATCTCGGCCGCGACATTGTTGCGGATTATGTGGAACGTGGTGCGGATGATGATGAAGCGAGGTGGGCGGCGTTTGAAACGCTCTTAACAACGCCGATGTCGGCGTCCGATCTTTCCGGCGAATAGGCGTCGTCCCCGTGACTTTCAAAGCCATCGTACAGCGTGTTCATCTTTGGGCGGGTTTGATCCTGGGGATTCAGGTGCTGTTGTGGATGGCGAGCGGCGTCATCATGAGCATCTTTCCGATCGAGCTGGTGCGCGGCGAGACGACCGCCTATCGCGCGCCCGCGGCGGTGCTCGAGCCCGCGACCTACGCCTCGCCCGGCGGTATTCTCGCGCAGTCGGAAGGCGCAACTTCCGTCGAATTGAAACACTTTCTCGGGCGGCCCGTTTACGCAACAAGCGGCGCGTCGCCGGGCCTGTTCGACGCCTCCACGGGCGAGCGTATGACGCCGCTTTCTGAACGGCTGGCGCGCAGCGTCGCGGCGCAGGACTATCTGGGCGAGGGCGAAATCGTCAGCGCCGATCTCGTTTCGTTTCCACCACAGGAATATCGCGGTGAACGCCCCGTCTGGCGCATCGACTATAATGACCGCTGGCATACGCGGCTTTACATCTCACCCACGAGCGGCGAGGTGCGCGCGCGCAGAAACGATATCTGGCGGCTCTATGATTTTTTCTGGATGCTGCACATCATGGATTATGAGGAGCGTGACAATTTCAACAATCCATTATTGATCACCGCATCGATCACCGGGTTACTGTTTGCGATCTCGGGGCTCATCATTGTCATCTACCGTCTCAGGCGCGGACGGTTCGGCAATGATGTTTCGCTGCTCACAGGCGGGGCCAAGCGCACGACGCGATCAACAAAGACCGACGCAAAATAAAAGGCGCAAAACAAAACGCGCCGGGCAAACACCCAGCGCGCGGTCAAATGCAATTTTTTGTGCGCTTAGAAAGCGAAGTAAATCGGCTCCGGACCGACCAGTGTTGGCTCGGATTGTTCTTCACCGCCGCCCTTGGCGGCCTCTTTCTTTTTATCCTCAGGACATTCCTTTGCCGCTTCAGTCGGTTTCGCTGACGCCGTTACAACGTAATTATCCATCGGCGCTTCGCTGCGGAACGTCACGAACTGCAGAAAAGACGGCAGCGCGGCAGGCTTTGCAGCGGTGACTTTGGTTTTGCCGAGTGTTGCTTCAGAAGTAGACGCAACCAGATCGATCGGCTCCGGGCTCGCGGCCTGAGCTTCAAGGGCGGTCAGCAGCGGTAACGCCGCGACGGCCATAACAATCATTGATTTGCGCATATCGACCTCTCTCCGGCTAAAATATGCCCTTGAACCGCCATAATCGGCAAGAGAATAAAGTGCGCGAATTCTAAACAAACCCTTACCATAATGTAATGTGTGCGGGCCTGATCATCCGATTCGTATCAATTGCGATGATAGTCCAAAAATGCGCAAAATCAACGCTTTATTCTCGACATCCGGGTGGCGGCTAGGCGGCGCTGAGAGCCTCCGCCGCCGGGGCGAAGGCGACGCCAAGCGCTTCCGCCACGGCCCGGTAGGTCACAAGCCCGTGATGGACGTTGAGTCCCGCCTGCAGATGGCTGTTTTCACGCAGCGCGTCGAGGCCCTTATTGGCGAGCATCAGGCCGTACATCAGCGTGGCGTTGTTGAGTGCGTGGGATGAGGTGAGAGGCACCGCACCCGGCATGTTCGCCACGCAATAGTGGATCACGCCGTCGACCACATAGGTCGGGTCCGCGTGCGTGGTGGCCTTTGAGGTTTCAAAGCAGCCGCCCTGATCGATGGCCACATCCACAAGAACGGAGCCTTCCTTCATTCCCTTCAGCATTTCGCGGGTGACGAGTTTTGGCGCGCTGGCGCCGGGGATCAGCACCGCGCCCACAACCACGTCGGCGACATCGGTTTCTTCGTCGAGCGCTTCGAAGGTGGAATAACGTGTTTTTGCGCGGCCCTCGAACAATTCGTCCAGTTCGGCGAGGCGGCGGTTCGAGCGATCAAGGATCGTTACATCTGCGCCAAGTCCGACCGCCATGCGCGCAGCATGGGTGCCGACGACGCCGCCGCCGATGACCAGCACTTTCGCCGGCAGCACGCCGGGGACGCCGCCCATCAACAGGCCGCGCCCGCCCTGATGCGCTGTTAAGGCATATGCCGCAGCCTGAATCGAAAGGCGTCCGGCCACTTCACTCATGGGCGCCAGCAATGGCAAGCCGCCAAAGGAGTCCGTCACCGTCTCATAAGCGACGGCGGTGACGCCAGAGTCGATCAGCCCGCGCGCCTGATCAGGATCCGGCGCCAGGTGAAGGTAAGTGTACAGAATTTGTCCCTTGCGGAGTTGTGTCCACTCCGTCGGCTGGGGTTCTTTGACCTTAACGATCATGTCCGCTTTTTCGAAAACGGTCTTGGCGTCTGGCGCGATTTTGGCGCCCACGGCGATGTAGTCTTCGTCGCTCGCTTTCACGCCAGCTCCGGCGCCGGTTTGCACCAGCACCTCATGACCGTTTTGCACATATTCGCGCACGCTGCCCGGTACCAGGCCGACTCGATATTCGTGAACTTTGATTTCCTTGGGAACGCCGACCAGCATGAGAACCTCCAGCAGGTGAAGTATTGAGAATCTGCGGGCAATTTATATTCTCTTTTTCGCGTAGATTTTTGATATATTTCAGGTATTTTTGCATCCAGCAGAATATCATTCAAAAATCGGACAATAGCGGAAATACGGTTCTAAAATGGACAGATTTGATACAGCCATTCTCGAGATATTGCAGGAGGACGGGCAATGCTCGTTTTCCGATCTTGGCGATCAGGTTGGGCTGTCGCCGTCGGCTTGTCACAAGCGGGTCAAAGAACTCTGGCGCACGGGCGTAATCACCCAGCAGGTGGCGCTGGTGGACGAGCGGGAGGCGGGGCTGGAGACCTCCGTCTTCGTTCAGGCGACGCTGAAAAACCAGCAACAGGCGACGCTCAATGCGTTTGAAAAGGCGGTGACGCTGCATCGTGAAATCATGGAATGCTATTTGATGGCGGGCTTGTCCGACTATCTGCTGCGCATCCTCTGCCGCGATGGCGCTGACTATGAACGCATACACACGGAAATTCTGACGCGGCTGCCGGGCGTTGACCGGGTGATTACCAACTTCGCCATCCGCAAGGTGTTTCGCCGCACCGCGGTGCCGCTCTGACGGCAGGGCCTTGGATGGCGCGGGTTTACCTGCAGACAATCAAATTAAATTTTGCGTTAACACCTTAAGCCCGCAGCAAATCTTCGCCCTCATAGTTGAGCGTGCAATAGACTAACGAGGGTAAGATGCTCACCACCGCGCGTGTTGACATACCGGCGCAAGTCGCTGCGCGTTTAAAAACCGCCGCAGAATATTCCGACAATGTGAATGACTACGCCCGGGAAGATCTGGTCGGTTTCAAACGGCCCATCGCGGCCGCTTTTGCACTGGTGACGCCATTGGCGATGGCGTTCGCTTATCAGGCCGGCGGACCGTGGCTGACGGTGCAAATGGGCGGCGCGGTGATTGCGCTCGTCGCTGGCGGCCTTTTTGTGATCGGCCGTGAGGAATGGCCAAACATCGTGGCGGAATTCCAGACCGCCGTCATGGCCAAGCGCAAGGCCATCGCTGATCTTCGCTGCGGCTTCGGCGAGTCATCTTTCCTGAGCAACGGCCGCGCGCCAAAATTCTACGCCCATGACCATGGCGTGCTGGTGCTGGCCGATGCGGGTGATTTGAAAACCCTGTTTTTCGACATCTCCAGCGACGGTTCCGACGCCCGCTGGGCGCTTTACGAAAGCGGCGAAATCTGCCGCCGGGTGTGGCGCTGGATGCGCTTGCCAGTCTCCCGCGAGGTGGTGAAATTCTCCACCGAGGGAGCACGCCTGGCCCGTGTCGAAGAGCCGCCGACGATCAAGTCCATCGAGGCGTGGGAGGCGATCAACGTGGCGCTGGGCGAGCCCATGGACGGGGCGATTATCCACCAGCCCTTTGATGAGGTCGTCGATAACGTCAATCGGATGATGTATTAACGCCGCCCGACGCCCGGCCCGCGCGTTTTCCATCCGTTTTGACCCTTACAAATCCGGGGCGCCGCTGCTACATGGGCGTCATGGCGACACTGATTGACAATGTCGGCGCCGGACAGAAACCGCGCCACCCGGAAAAGCAAAAGCGTGAAGACACGCCTGTCCTGCGCAAGCCGGACTGGATCCGCGTGAAGGCGCCGGTCTCCAAAGGTTTTAACGAGACGCGCAACATCGTCCGGTCAAAAAACCTCACCACCGTGTGCGAAGAAGCGGCGTGTCCGAATATCGGCGAGTGCTGGGATAAAAAGCACGCCACCATGATGATCATGGGCGATACCTGCACCCGCGCTTGTGCGTTCTGCAATGTGAAGACCGGACTGCCGTCGGCCCTCGACCCTGAAGAACCCGTCCACGTAGGCGAGGCGGTCGCGGAGATGGGGCTCAACCATGTGGTCATTACGTCGGTGGACCGCGATGATCTGACCGATGGCGGCGCGGAACATTTCGCCGAAGTTGTGCGCGCCATCCGCAAAGCGGCGCCGGACACCACCATCGAAATTCTGACGCCGGACTTTTTGCGCAAAGACGGCGCGGCGGAAATCGTCATCGATTCCAAACCGGATGTGTTCAACCACAATCTTGAAACCGTGCCGCGGCTTTATCTCTCGATCCGTCCCGGCGCGCGCTATTATCACTCCATGCGCCTGCTTGAAAAAGTCAAAGAGCGCGACCCGCAGATGTTCACCAAATCCGGCATCATGGTCGGTCTCGGCGAAACGCGCGAGGAAGTCATGCAGGTGATGGACGATATGCGGTCCGCCGGCGTCGACTTCATCACCATCGGTCAATATTTGCAGGCGACGCGCAAACACGCCGCGATTGACCGGTTCGTACATCCCGATGAGTTCAAGTCTTATGAAACGCTCGCCCGCGCCAAAGGTTTTTTGATGGTGTCAGCGTCGCCGCTGACCCGGTCATCGCACCATGCGGGCGAAGACTTCGCGAAACTGCGCGCGGCCCGCGCGGCGAAACGATGAAAAAGCCTCATTTGTTTAAAAATGACCACCATATTTGAGTATTCTCCGCCTAGCGTTCATTTATGGCTTGGCATGATGGGAATCGCGTTCTTGTTCGCAGTTATTGCAATTTGGTGCGTGTTTAAAATGCCTTGGCCGATGTATGGGAAGCTGATCCCTCTTTGGGAATACCGTGCGGCAGGTAGGACCGGCGCCTATTTTGTGAGCGGTTTTCTCGCGGTTCTAGCTTTCGGGCTCGGGTTTTTTGCTGTCTCAAAACAACGCCAAGCGGCTGAATTTCCAAGCGCGAAATATGTGAAGAATTTGCCTGTAGCGGAAGGATACGTCGCGGATATAGAAACGTATGTGATACCCGCTAATGAAGATGGCAGGAATCGCTGGTGCATACGTTCATTTATCATCGAAAGCACAAAGTTTGAATTTCCACGGGGGTTAAATACGACTAGCTTTTGCGCGCGCGATATGTTGCCGGCAGCAATAGTTGAAACTGATTACCTCAGAATCCATCACGACGACGGCCGTGTATATAAGATTGAAAGGCGCAGAAATTAACATGCTTAAACTATACGAACTGGCGCTGGCTGATCCTGATGTGCGACCGAGCCCGTTTTGTTGGCGCGCGCGCTTTGCGCTGCTGCATAAGGGGGTATCGTTCGAGACGGCGCCGCTGCGTTTCGCCGAAAAGGACAATTACCCGGACAAGGACCATGGGCTCCTGCCGATCCTGATGGATGGCGAAGAGACCATCTGCGACAGCGAAAACATCTACGCTTATGCGGAACAGAAATTCGACGGCCCGCCACTGGTGAAGACCAACGGCGAGCGCGCCGCGGCGGAGTTTTACAATGCCTGGCTGTCGAGCGCGCTGTTCCCGGGACTGGCGCCAATGATGTTTGTGCGCGTGCACGCCGCCGCGCATGAAGACGACAAGGCGTATTTCCGCAAGACCCGCGAAAAGCGCTTTGGCATGACGCTGGAAGAGTTCGCCGCAACGCCCGGCGCACGCGACAAGGTCGAAGCGGCGTTGCAAACGCTCGCGGCGCCGCTGGTGCGCCATCGTTTTCTGGGCGGCGATGAAGCAAATCTGTGCGACTACAATGTTTTCAGCGTGTTCATGTGGGCGCGCCTCACCACATCAGAGAAACTTTACGAGACGCCGCAGGCGATTGACGCCTGGCAGGAGCGCATGCTCGATCTGTTCGACGGCCATGCACGCAGCGCCAAGCGAGTCTCGTGACCACAAGAAAGACGACGACGAAAGTTCCCTATACGGCGCAACAGATGTTCGATCTGGTCGCCGATGTGGAGCGATATCCTGAATTTCTCCCGTGGTGCACGGCGCTGCGGATCATCCAACAGGATGTGCGGCACGGCGAGGGGACCATGACCGCCGATATGGTCGTCGCCTATAAGGTGTTTCGTGAGCGTTTCCGCAGCCGCGTCACGCTGGGGCGCGCCGAAAAACGCATCGAGGCCGCCTATGTTGACGGGCCGTTTCGCAATCTCGAAAACCGGTGGCGATTCACCGACAAGCCCGAGGGCGGATCGGAGATTGATTTCGAGATCGCCTTCGAGTTCAAAAACTTTCTGTTACAGGCCACAGCGCAAGCGGTATTCGACAAGGCCTTCGCGCGCATGTCCGAGGCGTTTGTGAAGCGTGCGGACGAGGTTTATGGCGCGTGAACACTCCATACCTTCATCCTGAGGTGCTTTTGCATAGCAAAAGCCTCGAAGGATAGGAAACAGGCGCAGTGCTTTTTACCATCCTTCGAGGCAAACGCTTCGCGTTTGCGCCTCAGGATGAGGGGATATTTTACAATAAAACAAAGCGAACGGCGTTCACATATTACTCAATTTTGGTTTTTTGAATCTTCGCGTGGATGTCGTTCACTTTCATCAAGGCGGCTGAGCCGTAATAGTTGATGTAGTCCACCGTAAAGATATTCGCGGCGATGGTTGGATCGTCCTGCATAAGCGATTGTGCTTCTTCGATGTTCCCGACATTGAGGATGAACAGCCCGCGTTCATTCGTGCCGTTGGCCAGCGGACCGGCGAGCACCAGTTTTCCCTCTCCAGCGAGCCTGCGGATATTGGCGAAATGTCCGGCGAACAATTCCGCGCGCGTCGCCTCGTCAGTGATTTCCGCATCGGCGGGTCCGGTGCGCAGCATCACGAACACATAGGAGCGCATGCCATATTCATCGGCGCCTAATTCTTCCGCCAGCGCGGCGTCATAATCGGCGGGGGCCTCTGACGCCATTGCCGGTTGGATGAGCGTGGCGAAAATAGAGGCAAGAACGGTAATGAAAATGCGCATGGGTTGGGCTCCGGGATTGGCCTTCGGTTTATATGTAACCAATACATTACATATTTTGCCCGGCCTGACAAGGGGCGGAGTCAGGCGCCGGAACCGAGCCGTGTCAGCATCAAGTGAAGCGCCGTTTCGGTGGCCTTGGCGCGCACAAAATCCCGCGATCCGTGGGCGAACACCCGCCGTTCAACGCGGATGG
Source organism: uncultured Alphaproteobacteria bacterium (assembly GCA_942492295.1). GTDB lineage: Bacteria > Pseudomonadota > Alphaproteobacteria > Caulobacterales > Parvularculaceae > Hyphococcus. The sequence goes on along the minus strand of CALODW010000008.1, from coordinate 220,319 downwards.
CGCCGCCGCGATCCGCGAGGCCGAACCAGACGAGCCCCACAGGCTTATCGTCGGTGCCGCCCGATGGCCCGGCGATACCCGTGACGGAGACCGCGATATCGGCGCGCGAATTTGCGATGGCGCCCTTTGTCATGGCGCGCGCCACGGGCGCGCTGACGGCGCCGTGCCGGTCGATCAGCGCCATGGGCACGCCGAGCATTTCGGCCTTCGCCTCGTTGGAATAAGTAACGAATCCGCGCTCAACAATAGCCGATGATCCGGGTACGTCTGTTAGCGCTGCGGAGATCATCCCGCCGGTGCAGGATTCCGCCGCCGCGACCATCATGCCCTCGGCGCCGGCCTTGTCGATAATCGCCTGCGCTAGCGACCAGATGCGGTGGGTTTGGGTCATCAGCTGTTTTTGATCCGCTTTTCGGAATATACACGGCGCTCAAACCCTGCATTCAGTAGAAGTGATCGAGCTCGATCAACATCGTTTTCATGGACCAATAATCTGGGAACGGTCGTTGGCGTATGGTCCATCCCGGCAATAAGAAAATAAACTTTCTCCGCCTGCAACAAGCTTTCAACAAAACTGATAGACGCATGATCTTCGAATGTCATAACTTCTTTTAAAGTCATTTTGCCTCCGGCAACGCCACTGTCGCCGTCGCCATGGCGGCGATCCCCTCTCGGCGGCCAGTAAAGCCCAATTGCTCCGTTGTGGTGGCTTTTACAGATATGCGGCCGGCGTCGATATTCAAGATCAGCGATAAGGCGGCGCGCATGCGCTCGCGGTGCGGGCCGATTTTCGGCGCCTCGCACATGAGCGTTACATCGCAATGGGTGATTGATCCCTTGTGCGCAGCAACCAGATCGCGGGCCTTCTCCAGAAACACATGGCTTGGCGCGCCTTTCCATTTCGGGTCGGAAGGCGGGAAGTGATCGCCGATGTCGCCTTCGCCAATGGCGCCCAGGATTGCATCGGTCAGCGCATGCATCCCCACATCCGCGTCGGAATGGCCTTTGAGTTTATGAGAATGCGGAATTTCTACGCCGCAAATGATAACGGCGTTGCCGTCTTCAAAGGCGTGCACGTCAAACCCGTGTCCGGTGCGGTATTCCATCTGCTTTGCTTTCCGGCCGAGCAGCGTTTCGGCCATGCCGAAATCCTCAGCCTGCGTCAGTTTCATATTGTCGGGGGAGCCGGTGACGAGTGCAACGGACAGCCCGGCGGCCTCGGCGACGGCGGCGTCATCGGTGAGTTGCTGGCCGCTGGCCGCGCGATGGGCGGCGAGGATTTTATCGAAGCGAAACCCCTGCGGCGTCTGCGCCCGCCACAGCGCGTCACGGGGCACCGTCGTTTCAATCTGTTTACCGCTGTTGGCGCGCTTTATCGTGTCATGAACGGGCAGGGCGGCTATGGCGCCGTCATGTTCGGCAAGAGCGTCAATCACGCGGGAGATAGTGCGCTCGTCGATGAATGGCCGCGCGGCGTCATGGATCAGAACATGTTTCGGCGCGTTCTCTTCAACGCTCTCAACGCCGAGCCGCACGGAGTCCTGACGCTCGGCGCCGCCAAAAACAGGTTCGAGTAGCTTTTTGTTTTTAGCGAGGTCGCCAATAGCCGCGTCATATTCCCCACGGTCGTCGCGGTGGATGATGACGCGCACGGCATTGATCTGCGGGTGGTTCAAAAACGCCTCCGCCGTCCACGCAATCACCGCGCGGCCCGCCAGATCGCGATACTGCTTCGGCCCGCCGGCGCCGGCTCTGGTTCCGCGCCCTGCGGCGACGATAATGGCGATGGTGTTGGTTTTAACCATTTGATCTCGAACTGATTTGTAAGCTGCTGGTTTAGCGGCTAAATATGCCCTTCGCCAACTGCCCCGGATAAGAATGCTCTCTATCGCTGACATACCCTTCAAGAACAACGTTGCGCTGGCGCCCATGTCCGGCGTTTCCGACCTGCCGTTCCGGCGGGCCGTGGCGCGGTTTGGAGCCGGGCTCGTGGTCTCGGAAATGACGGCGTGCGAGGAATTGGCGCGGGGGCGGCCTGATGTGGTCCGCCGGGCCGAGGGCGACGGCGAGATATTTCCCTTTGTGGTGCAGCTAGCGGGACGTGAGGCGCGCTGGATGGCGGAGGGAGCGAAACTTGCCGAGGCCGCGGGCACTGATATCATCGACATCAATATGGGTTGCCCCTCGCGGCAAGTGACGGGGGTTCTTTCGGGTTCGGCGCTGATGCGCGACCTCGACCACGCCATGACGCTGATCGAGGCGACGGTCGCCGCAACGACAAAACCGGTGACGCTCAAAATGCGTCTCGGCTGGGACTGGAGTTGCCTCAACGCACCGGAGCTGGCCGCGCGGGCGGAAGCGGCGGGCGTCAATCTTGTGACGGTGCATGGCCGCACCCGCAACGACTTCTATACCGGGACAGCGGACTGGAACGCCGTGCGCGCAGTGAAGGATGCGGTGCCGATCCCGGTCTTGGTGAATGGCGACATTATAGATGTGGCGTCGGCGCGAACGGCGCTCGAACAATCGGGCGCTGACGGCGTTATGGTCGGGCGCGCGGCCACCGGGCGTCCCTGGCTGCCGGGAGCGATCGCCGAAGCGCTGGAAACAGGCGGCGACGTTGTTGCGCCGTCGCTTGATACTCAGCGCGATGCAGCCCTCGTTCATTACCGCGAGACCATTGCGCATTACGGCGCGCCGCTCGGTGTGCGCATGGCGCGCAAACACCTCGCCGCCTATGTGGATCATGCGCCGCTGGATATGGATTCGGTATTGCGACGGTCCTGCCGCGCAGCGATCTGCCGGATGGCGTCACCGAACGGCGTTCAGGACATGCTGACCGCTTTCTATGAAGGTGACTTCAACGCCCTCGAGCGCGCCGCCGCCTGAAGCGGAACTCATCGCGAGATTGTCCAGTTTTCCCCTGTTTCATTTTGGCAACAAATGTGTTGATTTTTGGCAACAACCGACGCACGATCCCCCGTGGCCCAAGGCCCGCCGTGGTTTGAGGATTGCAAGTTCCTTCCCCGGCGGCGCGGGCGAGCGATTCGGGCGGTGCTGACGGCGTGCTTTTGAAACGGTTTTGAAGAATTCGGGCGGATGGCGTCCAAGAGGATAACATCCATAGGGATGGCGTAGGTTGAGTCACAAGGAACAGCTCCAAAACAAGGCTGACAGCGCACGCGCCGCCGCGCGGCGATTTGCGCCCGAGTGGGTGTTTTCCAATACAACCGCCGCCGCCGCCCTGATCGGCGCTGGCGCGGTCGCCTTTTTCACCACCTGGTTTTTGATGTCCCCGCTCGTGGAAAGCGTCGACCGTTCTTTCCTGCGCGCCATGATCATCGGCAATATCGTTATCGCCGCTGGCTTTGCGTTGCTCGTTGGCGTGCGTCTCTATCACGTCTGGTCGAACCGGCGAAACCAACTGGCAGGATCGCGCACCCATATGCAGCTTGTGGGCATCTTCTCGCTGATTGCGGTGGTGCCGGCGATCATTGCGTTTTTGTTCGCCTTCACAATCCTGCGCGCCAGCCTGAACGATGTCTTCAGTAACCGGATAGAAAATTATCAGATTACAGCGCGGGATCTCGCCAACAGCCTGATCAATATCAAGGCCGCTGAGATGGAACAGCTCATGCGGCTCATCGCGCAGGATGTGGCGCGTCAGGAAGAGGCCGGGATCGGTTTTGAAGAAACGCCGATCAGTTTCCGCCGGTATCTTTATGCCCAGGCGCAGGTACGGGGACTGGCGGCGTTGTATCTCGTTGACGGTGAGGGGCGCATCATCGTCCGCGCCGAATTGGAGCCCGGTCAGTTCAGCATGCCATCGGCGGCGAAACTGACGGAGCTTCGCGAAAGCGATCCCGGCGGGTTGTTTCTGTTCGGCGTCAACGACGATGCAACCTATGACGTGTTTCGCGGCGCCTTGCGTATGGAATATTACGGCGGCGGCTATCTGGTCGGGTTTCAGCCGATTGATCCGGTGACGACCCAGCGCCTGTTTGCCGTGACCGAAGTGCGCAATGACTGGCGCGAAGCGGAATTGAGCCGCTCCCGGGTCGAGCGTGTTTTCCTTGCGGGTTATATTGTGCTCGCGATTATCATCCTGTTCGGCGCCATCTGGCTGGCGTTGTGGGCGGCGACGCGCCTCGTTCAACCCATCGGGCGGTTGGTGAACATGTCGGAGCGCGTCTCCGGCGGTGATCTCGGCGCGCGGGTTGAAGTCTATAAAGAAGATGGCGAGTTAGGTGCGCTGGCGCGCTCCATGAATCATATGACCGCGCAACTGCAGACCCAGCGGGACGATCTGGTGGATACCAACCGCCAGTTTGATGAACGCCGCCGGTTTACCGAAGCTGTGTTGTCCGGCGTTTCGTCCGGCGTGATCGGTCTTGCCGCCGACGGGCGCGTGACTATCGCCAACAAATCGGCGCTTGAGCTTATTGGCGACGGCGCGAAAGCGCTGACCGGGCAAAATATATCCTCGTTCCTGCCGGAACTGGCGGACCTCATCGATCGCTCAGCCCAGTCTCCTTACGCGGAGGTCGGTGATCAGATTGACGTGACGCGGCAAGGCCGCACCCGCACGCTGAACGTTCGCATTGTGAAAGATATCGCCGGCGACGGCGCCGGTTACGTCGCCACATTCGACGACATCACGCAGCTTATCGCCGCCCAGCGAAATGCGGCCTGGGGCGATGTCGCGCGGCGCATCGCTCATGAAATCAAGAATCCGCTGACGCCGATTCAGCTTTCAGCCGAACGTCTGCGCCGGAAATATTCCCACGAAGTGCAGTCCAACCCCGAAGTCTTCGACCGGTGCACAGAAACAATCATCAGGCAGGTAAGCGATATCGGCCGTATGGTCGATGAGTTCTCTTCCTTCGCGCGCATGCCGAAACCGGTCATCAGCGGCGAGGATGTGCGCGAACTGGTGAAAGCGGCTGTATTTCCACAAAAAGTGGCGTTCCCTGAAATTGAGTTCACGGTTGATGCGCCTGACGCGCCGGTGGCGGTGCAGTGCGATGGACGTCTGATCGTTCAGGCGTTTTCAAACCTTTTAAAGAACGCGGCGGAATCCATCAGCGCGCGGCGCGCCGAAGATGAAGAGGGCGCGCCGGGTCGGATCGTCGTGAAAGTGGAAACCGACGGCGCACTGTCACGGGTGCATATCATCGACAATGGCGTCGGCTTGCCCAAGGAAGAGCGTCACCGGCTGGCGGAACCCTACATGACCACGCGCGCCAAAGGCACCGGCCTCGGTCTCGCCATTGTCAAGAAGGTGGCTGAAGAACATGGCGGGTCGCTGGACTTTGCCGACGATCAAACGCTTGGCGAGACCGGCGCCAGAATAACGATTTCACTGCAGCGATTGCAGACACAGGACGATGCGGCGCCACATGCGGCGGCGGCAGAGTAAGAGTAACGGAAGGCTGGAAGGTAGAGCTTATGAGTATCGATGTTCTCGTCGTGGACGATGAAGCGGATATTCGCGAACTGATTTCGGGAATCCTTGAGGACGAGGGGTTCAGTCCGCGCATGGCGGCGGATTCAACGTCGGCGCTTGCGGCGGTGCGCGACCGCTGTCCGTCGCTCGTGATCCTTGATGTGTGGCTGCAAAATTCCGAACTTGACGGGATCGAGATTCTCGAAGCGTTGAAAAAACTTCACCCCGATCTTCCCGTGGTGATTATTTCAGGGCATGGCACCATCGAAACCGCCGTCGCCGCTATCAAGAAGGGCGCGTACGACTTTGTCGAAAAGCCGTTCAACGCCGACCGGCTGATCCTTGCGGCGAACCGCGCGCTGGAAGCGGCGCGCCTTAACCGTGAGATATCCGAACTTCGTGAGCGTGCGCCAGATTGGGGCCTGATCGGTTCGTCCGCCGCCGTTTCATCCCTGCGCAATGTTATCGAACGCGTCGCCGATGCGCGCTCGCGAGTTTTGATTTCGGGTCCTCCGGGTTCCGGCAAGGAAATGATCGCGCGTTTATTGCACGCCCGGTCGGGACGGCGGGGGCGTCCTTTTGTGGTCGCCAGCGCCGCCACCATTGCCCCGGAGCGTATGGAAGAGGAATTGTTCGGCATCGAAGGCGAGGGCGGCGATACGCGCATGATCGGCCTGATGGAAAAGGCCCATGGTGGTACGCTGATGTTCGACGAGATCAGCGACATGCCGCTGGAAACGCAAGGCAAGATTTTGCGCGTGCTTGTTGAACAGCGGTTCAAGCGGGTCGGCGGCACCAAAGCGGTGGAAGTTGACGTACGGATTGTTTCAACCACGTCACATGACTTGCTGGCGCTTGCCGGGGAAGGCCGCTTCCGTGAAGATTTGTTCCACCGGCTGAATGTTGTGTCCATCAACGCGCCGGGACTCGATGAACGCCGGGAAGATATTCCGGCGCTGGTGGCGTTTTTTGTGGACCGGATTGCGAAGGCCTCGGGGCTTCCCAAGCGGCCGCTTTCGGTTGAGGCGATGGCGGCGCTTCAGGCCTGTGCATGGCCCGGCAATGTGCGCCAGCTCCGCAATGTGATCGAGCGCACGCTTATCTTGATGGGCCGGGATCCGGAAATCGAAATCACCTGCGAACACCTTCCGACGGAAGTAATGGACTCCGGCTTGTCTATTCCGGCAGGCGAGGGGCTGGAGCAAATCATCACGCTGCCGCTTCGCGAAGCGCGCGAGCGGTTTGAGCGTGAATATTTGATTGCGCAGATCAACCGATTCGGGGGCAATATATCCCGCACGGCGGCGTTCATTGGCATGGAGCGTTCCGCCCTGCATCGTAAGCTGAAGGCCCTTGGCGTAAATGGCCAGGCCCGTGTCGAGAGCGCCTGATTGCTATCGGCTTGATCGTTATAGACATGTGCGTTTGATACAACTAATCCCGAACGGGCAATGAAAAGGTTTAACATCTCATGCGCGTGATCGTTTGCGGCGCCGGCCGCGTCGGCGTGGGAATCGCGCGGCGGCTGTCGCGTGAAAACAATGAAGTGACCGTCGTCGATCAGTCGAAAGAACTGATCCGTGCAGTCGCGGAGCGGCTCGATGTGCGCGGCGTTGTCGGCAACGGCGCCTATCCCGAGACGCTCGAAGAAGCGGGCGCCCGCGAAGCCGACATGATTATCGCGGTGACCTTCTCCGATGAAGTAAACATGGTCGCCTGTCAGATTGCGCATTCGCTGTTTAACGTGCCGACAAAAATCGCGCGCGTGCGCGCGCAAGGATATCTCGATCCGCGCTATTCGGATTTGTTTTCAAGAGCGCATTTGCCTATCGACGTGGTTATTTCGCCGGAACGCGAGGTTTCAGAAGCGATCATTCAGCGTATGTCGACGCCGGGCGCTTTCGAAATAAAATCCTTCGTAGATGGACGAGTATGGGCGGTGGGCGTAAAGCTCCGCGACGATTGCCCGATCGTCAACACGCCGCTGCGGCAAGTGGCGGAGCTGTTTCCCGATTTGAAAATCACTATCGTCGCCGTTAAGCGTGGCGAGCAAATCCGGCGGGCGCATTCCGGCGACCAGTTGGAGCCGGGCGACAATGTGTTCTTCATCGCCGACCGGAATGACGTCACGCGCGCGCTTGAGATCATGGGCGAAGCGGCGCGGCAGGCGCGGCGTGTCATCATCGTTGGCGGCGGCAATATTGGCCTGTTCGTGGCGAAAGGGCTTGAAAAGCTGGGCGCCATGAAAATCCGCCTGATTGAACGCGATCGCAAGCGTGCGGAGTTCATCGCCGAAGAATTGGAGCGCACCATTGTGTTGCAGGGTGACGGGCTTGATCGGGCGATCTTGCGCGAGGCGGGTGTTGCTGAAGCAGAGACGGTCGTTTCCGTCACCGACAATGATCAAGTGAACATTCTTGCGTCTGTTGTGGCGAAGCGTGAAGGCTCGCGGCGCGCGCTGGCGCTGATCAATGACCTTGACTACGGACCGATATCAGAAGCGGTGGGCGTTGACCGGTATGTTGATCCGCGCGCGACGACGGTGTCGACAATCCTTCAACATATTCGCCGTGGGCGCATCAAAGGCGTCTATTCCCTGTCGGATGGCGATGCGGAACTGATCGACGCCGTGGCGCTTGAAACGTCGCCGCTGGTGAACAAGCCCCTGCGTGAGGCGAACTTGCCGGAAGGGGTTATGATCGGCGCTGTTTGCCGCGATGGCGCCGTGAATATGCCGACGGGTGAGACAGTCATCAATGCTGGTGACCGCGTGGTGCTGATGGCCACACGCGACCACGTAAAAGATGTCGAACAGATGTTCCGGGTCAGCGTTGAATATTTCTGACAACACGATGCGCAGGGCCGTCTGATGGCGATGACCGGAATCTTTCGCCTGTTCGGCGCTATGCTCGCCGCTCTGGTCGTGGCCATGGCGCCGCCGGCGATTGTTGCGCTGGTCAATCAGGATCATACAGCGGGCGCTTACGTTTTCGCCATGGCCGCGACGGCGCTGGTCGCTGCGGGCGTGTTCGCATCCAGCACCGGCCGGCGTAGTCCGTCGGGCTTTCGCGGGGCGCTTATCGTCATTTTGCTATGGTGGGTTGTCGTGCCGCTGTTCGCGGCCATTCCCATCGCGGCGGAAGGGCTTTCCTTCCCGGATGCGTATTTCGAAACGGTGTCGGCCATGACCACCACCGGCGCATGGCTTTCGAACACCGGCGCCACGGCGCAAGCGGCGGGCGCCTTGTGGCGCGCGGAGTTGCAATGGCTTGGCGGGCTCGCATCCCTGGCCACAGCGGCTGCGATTTTCATCCGGCCGGCGTTTATCGGGATCGACACGTTGCTGCCGCCATTCTCGCGCGGTGACCGAAATTCGTTTTTGCGGCCGTTGCGCAACGCCGTTGTTTCGTTTGTCAGCGTCTATGCAATCATTACCCTGTTCGCCTTTTCGACCATCGCACTGGCGGGAACAACGACACTGGATGCGGCGATCCTCGCCATGACGACGGCGGCGTCGGGCGGATTTATCCCGCATCCCGACGGCATTGCCGCCTATCCGCTGGGTGTTGTGACGTCCATATTTGTATTCACGCTGCTCGGCGGCGTTAATTTCATTTTGATCGCAAGGATTTTCAAAGGCGAGAAAGAACGATTACGCGACATTGAAACCGGCGCTTTCCTGCTGATTTTGATTTGGGTGGGCGTGTTGTTCTGGGTGACAGCAGGCGCGGGCGACGTTGTGTTGCTGGCGCCGCAGCTTTTCAACGCGGCGTCTTTGATGACCACAAACGGTTTCATCATTGGCGAGGCGCCGCCGCTGTTGGTGGTGCTCGTCACGGCGATCATCGGTGCGGCGGCGGTGTCTACAGCTGGCGGTTTCAAAGTATTGCGCTGGCTGGTGATCATGCGGCGTGCGCGCGAAGAAGTGCGCCGTCTCATAACCCCCAGCGGTGTGTTCGGCGCACGCCGGGTCGCGAACGAACTTGGCGTGTGGATGCATTTTCTGGTGTTCACATTGACCCTTGCCGGATTGCTCGTAGCGGTTTCTCTCGGTGGTCATTCGTTTGAGCTTGCTGCTGCGGCGGCGACCGCTGCGCTCAGCAACACCGGACCCGTCATCGCCCTTGCGGAGGGCGGCGCGGATGGTTACGCCGTTTTTCAATCGCCGCTGCGCTGGCTGTTGCTGGCGGGCATGATTTTGGGCCGGCTGGAGGCGGCGGTGGCGCTGGCGTTGATCAATCGCGCCTTCTGGAGAGGATAGTGACATGTCTCGCGTTGCTTATGTGAATGGGCGTTACACGCCGCTGCGGCAGGCTGCGGTTCATATAGAAGACCGCGGTTATCAATTTGCCGACGGCATTTATGAAGTGTGTATCGTCGTGGACGGCGCGTTTTATGACTTCGACGGGCATTTCGCGCGGTATGAACGATCGCTTCGGGAACTTTCCATCGCCCAGCCCATGGGACGGCGCGCCCTTGAGGCGGTGATACGCGAATTGTTGCGGCGAAACCGGTTGCGGAGCGCGCTGGTTTACATTCAAGTGACGCGGGGCGTTGCGCCGCGCAACCACGCATTTCCTTCGCCGCAGGTTGCACCGGCGTTGGTTTTAACGGCGTATAAGTATGACGTGAACGCCAGTGACGCGAAAGCGGCGAGGGGCGTATCGGTTATCACGCAACCGGACATTCGCTGGGGGCGCGTTGATATAAAAACAGTCGGCCTGTTGCCGAACGCACTGGCAAAGCAAGCCGCATCCGAAGTGGGCGCGTCCGAAGCGTTGCTGGTGCGTGATGGGGTGGTGACGGAATGTTCCGCATCGAATGCGTGGATTGTCGACGAAAATGGCGTTTTGATCACCCATCCAAAAGGCAATCAGATTCTTGGCGGCATCACGCGCGAGACAACCATTGCCTGTGCGGAAGCACTCCAGATGAAAGTGGAAGAGCGCGCCTTTACGCTCGATGAAGCGAAAGCGGCGAAGGAAGCTTTCCTGACGTCCGCGACGTCCTTCGTGATGCCAATCGTCTCAATCGATGGAGAGCAAATTGGCGGCGGAAAACCCGGTCCGGCGGCGAAACGGTTACGCGAGGCCTATAAATCCCGCGTCTGCGGGCGCTAATTGCCCAAATTTGCTGACATTTTTGCTCTCAATGGGTATTCGGGCGGCTAAATGAGTTGCGTGGGGCTGATTTCCACGCCAGAATAATATTGCACTGCAACATGACAACCGACTCGGAGAAGCGGGACGAATGACTGAAAAAAAACAAAACTTACAGGACACCTTCCTCAATCACGTAAGAAAGGCGAAGATTCCTGTCACGATATTTCTGGTCAATGGCGTAAAGCTACAGGGTATCGTTAGCTGGTTTGATAATTTTTGCGTCTTGTTAAAGCGTGACGGCCATGCGCAACTTGTCTACAAGCACGCAATCTCCACGGTGATGCCGCAAGGTCCGCTCTCTCTGTGGGATGGCGACGAAACGGAATAAACGGCGCACGGATTTTTGCGCCAGCGGCGTCCGTTTTATAATTTTATTGGACGCGCACTGAGAAGTCAGTGCGCTTTGAGATTTCAGAGATTCCATTGTCTGAAACTGTAACTGCGATTGTTGTACATCCCGCCATTCGCGGCGGGGAGGGCGCGCGCCTTCCTGAGGCGCGGCTGGAGGAGGCTGTTGGCCTTGCGGCGGCAATCAACCTTGAGATTGTTGCGGCGGAAGTGGTGAGCATCACCCAGCCGCGACCGGCGACGCTATTGGGCGCCGGCAAGGTTGAGGACATCAGCGCGCTATTGGAGTCTTTTGAAATTCGTCCGGCGCTTGTCATCATTGATGGCGCGCTGACGCCCGTGCAGCACCGCAATCTTGAAAAGGAATGGAACGCTAAAGTTCTCGACCGGACGGCGCTCATTCTGGAGATTTTCGGCGCACGGGCGCAAACGGCGGAAGGCCGGTTGCAGGTGGAGCTGGCGCATCTCGATTATCAGCGCTCGCGGTTGGTGCGGTCCTGGACGCACCTGGAACGACAGCGCGGCGGCGCGGGCTTTCTGGGCGGTCCGGGCGAACGGCAGATCGAATCCGACCGGCGCGCCCTGGACGATAAGATCGTCCGCCTGAAGAAGAAACTTGATGATGTGCGCCGCACGCGCACCCTGCAGCGCGCCAAACGCAAGAAGGCGCCGCATCCGGTGATCGCACTTGTCGGATATACCAATGCCGGCAAATCCACGCTTTTTAATCGCATGACCCAGTCAAGCGTGAAGGCGCAGGATTTGTTGTTTGCGACCCTTGATCCTACCATGCGCGCCATTGATCTGCCGTCCGGCGTGCGGGCGATTCTTTCCGACACGGTTGGATTTATTTCAGATCTGCCGACGCAACTGGTCGCCGCGTTTCGCGCAACTCTGGAAGAAGTACTGGAAGCGGATGTGATCGTTCATGTACGCGATATCGCTCATGACGACACGGATGCGCAACGCGCAGATGTTATTTCGGTTTTGCGTGCGCTCGGGATCGCTGAGGACGACGAGCGGCCGTTGATTGAAGCGCTCAACAAGATTGACCTGCTGTCTGAAGACGACCATTTGGATATCAACGCGATTTCGAGACTTGATGCAGGCCAGCCGGATGCAATCCGTCGCATCGCGATTTCCGCTGAGACTGGCGAAGGCGTATCGGACCTTTTCGACGCCATTGAAGACGCACTCACTGCCGCCCATGAAGAAGTGACTGTGGTGTTGCTCGCACCATTTGGGGCTGCGCGCGCCTGGCTGCACCAGCGCAGTGAAATTCTGGAGGAAACAGCCGAAGGCGTAGATCTTATTGTGCGCGCACGTATGTCCGCAAAAATTGAGGGCCAGTTTTTCAAACTCTTCCCGGGCGCAAGCTTGGCGCCCGACGATACCGCGGCCGAAAAACGCGCATGATCGTTGATCCGGAAAAAGTTGCGAGCGTTATTGCGGAAATCGCGCATGAAGAAATTGCGCCGCGATTCGGCGTGCTGACCGATTCTGAAATTGATACGAAATCGGGTCCGAATGATTTTGTCACCGCCGCCGATCACGCGGCGGAAAAGCGCCTGAAAAAGGCGCTTGGCGGCCTCTATCCAGCCGCTGGCTTTATCGGTGAAGAAACCGCTGCCCATGATCCTTCTATCCTGTCGAAGCTGGAAGGCGATGGCGCTTTCTGGATTGTTGATCCGCTGGACGGCACCCGCAATTTTGTAGAAGGCGTGCGCGAATATGGTTCGATCGTCGCGCTGGTTGAAGATGGCGACATTAAACAGGGATGGATTTACGCAGTCCCAGATCAAGCGTTCGCCATCGGCGTAAAAGGCGACGGCGCCACATGGAGCGGCGAGGCCTTGCCGAAGATCGCCACAACCAATGATCCGCTCATCGGCTATCGGGCTGTCGGCGCCTTATCGACAGAGTGGCGAAACCGCATCGCCGTGCCTTTACGCAAAAATTTTGAAACCGTGCCGGCGCGCTGTTCCGCCTACGCTTACATCAATCTGGTCAGAGGTTTGCACGATTTCGCCATGTCGTCGCGCTGCAGCCCGTGGGATCACGCAGCCGGTGTATTGATGCTGCGAGAACTTGGCGGCCGCGCCGAATATTTGGACGACGGTGCGCCCTACGGACCGCAGGCCACATTCGGTCGGCCCATGCTGGTGGCGGGAAGTGATGCGGCATGGTCGGAAGTGAAGCATAAACTTCTTCCACACGGATAGCGCCCCTTGCGGCGACCGCCCGTTACCCGACCAAGTATCCACTTTCCTGCAAGTAATCGACGATGCGCGTCGCAGCGGCTTCGGCGGCGATTTGCGACGTATCTAAATCAAGCTCGGCGCTTTCCGGCGGCTCATAATCGCTGTCGATGCCGGTGAAGTTCTTGATTTCGCCCCGGCGCGCGCGGGCGTAGAGCCCCTTCACATCGCGTTGCTCGCAGACCTCCAGCGGCGTTGAGATATAGACTTCGATAAACTCGCCGTCTTCGAGCATTTCGCGCGCCAGACGCCGCTCGCTCTGGAACGGTGATATGAACGAGACCAGCACGATCATGCCAGCATCGACCATTAGCCGCGCCGTCTCGCCCACGCGTCGTATATTTTCGACCCGGTCCGCATCGGTAAACCCGAGATCTTTGTTGAGACCGTGACGCACATTGTCACCGTCAAGCGTGTAGGTGTGGCGGCCCATATCGTGCAGGCGTTTTTCGACAAGGTTCGCGACCGTCGATTTGCCCGAACCGGAAAAACCTGTGAACCACAACACACATGGGCGTTGATGCTTGGCGCTGGCGCGCGCCGCTTTGTTAACGTCGAGATCCTGCCAGTGGACGTTTTTTGCCCGGCGAAGGGAAAAGTCGATCATTCCGGCGCCAATGGTGGCGTTGGTGCGCCGGTCGATCAACACAAACGAGCCTGTGCGCTGGTTATCCTTATACGAATCAAAAGCAATGGGTTGCGCGAGGTTGAAATTGCAATAACCGACCTCGTTAAGTTCCAACGTTTTGCCGGACATATGCTCCAGCGTATTGACGTTCACCTTGTGCTTCAACTCGGTAACGGTGACGGGAATTAATCGGTTCGCGGATTTCAACAGATACTGGCGGCCCGGGTAGAGCTCCTCCTCCGCCATCCATAAAAGATGCGCGGCGAATTGATCTGTCTGTTCGGCCGGCGCCTTGCCGGCGCAGATAATGTCGCCGCGCGAGATGTCGATTTCATCTTCGAGCGTCAACGTCACCGCCATGTCCGGGCGGCCCTCACCGAGCTCGCCATCCATGGTGACGATTGATTTGACCGTCGATCGTTTGGCTGAAGGGAGGACGACAATCTCGTCGCCGGGTTTGACAACGCCGCTGGCGATGGTGCCGGAAAAGCCGCGAAAGTCGAGATCGGGCCGGTTCACCCACTGTACCGGCATGCGAAACGGTTTTTCCGCCAGCGCGCCGCGCACTTTGACCGTTTCAAGATAAGGCAGCAGCGCGCAGCCATTATACCAAGGCGTTTCACGACTCTTTTTGGTGATGTTAACGCCCTCAAGCGCCGACATGGGAATGCAGGTGATGGTCTCAAAGCCGAGGTCTTTGGCGAAGGCGCGATAGTCGGCCTCGATCTTGTCAAATGTGTGTTCCGAATATCCGACAAGGTCCATCTTGTTGATGGCGATGACCACATGGCGGATGCCGAGCAATGAGACGATGAAGGAATGGCGGCGGGTTTGCGTCAGGATGCCCTTGCGCGCATCAATGAGAATGACGGCGAGATCGGCGGTCGAAGCGCCCGTCGCCATGTTGCGGGTGTATTGTTCGTGCCCCGGCGTGTCAGCGACAATGAATTTACGTTTTTCCGTTGAGAAAAACCGATAGGCGACGTCGATGGTGATGCCTTGTTCGCGTTCCGCGGCGAGACCGTCCACCAACAGCGCAAAGTCGATCTTCTCGCCCTGGGTGCCGTGCTTTTTCGTGTCGCTTTCAAGGGCTGAAATCTGATCGTCATAAAGAAGTTTGGAGTCATAGAGCAGCCGCCCGATCAGGGTCGACTTGCCGTCATCAACGCTGCCACAGGTGATGAACCGCAGCATGGATTTGCGCTCATGGGCGGCGAGATATTCGATGACGTCTTCATTTTCAGCAAGAGTAATTTGGGACATGGTTTAGCTCTTCTGGGCCGATCCTTCGCGACGGTTCCGGCATCTGACGATGTACGGACCTCCTCAGGATGAGGGTATGTTGTGTTTTGATGTCGATTGCGCAGAAAAAAAATGACTCCTCATCCTGAGGAGCGGCGAAGCCGCGTCGCGAAGGATCGGCAACATGAACCTCGCCACTAGAAATACCCCTCTTGTTTTTTCTTCTCCATTGACGCCGCCTGATCGTGGTCGATGACCCGGCCCTGCCGCTCGGATGTGGTCGCCAGCAGCATTTCCTGAATGATCTCGGGGAGCGTCTCGGCATTCGATCGAACCGCGCCAGTCAGCGGATAGCACCCGAGCGTGCGGAAACGGACCATCTCCTGCTTCGGCGCCTCGCCGTTTAACGGCATGCGGTCGTCATCGACCATGATCAGCGCGCCGTCGCGGTCAACCACCGGGCGTTTGGCGGCGAAATAGAGCGGTACGATGGGAATATTTTCGCGATAGATATATTGCCAGATATCCAGCTCAGTCCAGTTGGAGAGCGGGAACACCCGGATCGATTCACCCTTGGTGATGCGCGTGTTGTATATGTTCCAAAGTTCCGGACGCTGATTTTTCGGATCCCAGCGGTGCCCGGCGGAGCGGAAGGAAAAGATACGTTCTTTCGCGCGGGATTTTTCTTCATCGCGCCGCGCGCCGCCAAACGCTGCATCGAACTTGTATTTATCAAGCGCCTGTTTCAGCGATTGGGTCTTCATCACATCAGTATGGACTTGAGATCCGTGCGTGAACGGACCAATGCCTTGCTCAACGCCTTCGGCGTTGATGTGCACAATCAGTTCCAGCCCAAGACGCTTTGCGGTCTCGTCGCGGAACTTAATCATCTCCCGAAACTTCCAGGTGGTGTCCACATGCATCAGCGGAAAGGGCGGTTTGGATGGATAAAACGCCTTCATGGCGAGATGCAGCATCACCGCAGAGTCTTTGCCGACGGAATACAGCATCACCGGGTTTTCCGCCTCGGCCGCAACTTCGCGCATGATGTGCATGGCTTCCGCTTCAAGCCGGTCGAGATGGGTCATGCCCCTCGCGGAGATGACCGGTTGCGCCGTCTGTGCGCGGGGCGCAGCGGATGGCGCGTGTTCCGCCTCCAGCTCCGCCAGCCGCGCACGCGCTGTTTCCAGGGTTTTCAGCGTGCACTGGCCGCCAGCTTCCAGCCGGGCCAGTGTCTTGCCGTCATTGAACAGCTTGCGGCTAACCGTGGACAGCGTAAGGCCAGTGCTTTCGGCGGCGGCTTTTGCGCGGGTGAGGAGGGTTTCGATCTCTGACATTTAGGATGATTCCCACGATTGAGTTAAAATTGCGCCCTGAGTGGCGTTTCGAAACGTGATTGGCAAGTTTTCGCGCGATTTTCAAGCAGATTATGGGAAAAATCCCACGATTGTGAGGCTGTCGACGGTTTATTCGGCGAGATGCGTCAAACCGCCATCTGCACAGGAATAGTGCGATTTCATATATTTCTGTCATGACAGAAATTACTGTAGAAGCTTCCAGACCGAGCCCAGCCATCCAGCGCTTCATCCTCCATTGGGGCGATCTCGGCGGCCAATGGGGCGTCAACCGCTCCGTCGCGCAGATTCACGCGCTCTTGCTGGTCAGCGACAAGCCGATGCACGCTGAAGAGATTGCGGAAACACTCGCCATTGCGCGTTCCAACGTTTCCAACTCCATCAAGGAATTACTCACCTGGAATCTGGTGAAGCGTGCGCCGGTGCAGGGTGACCGGCGTGATCACTTCGAAGCGGAAAGCGACATGTGGGAAATGATTTCGCGCATCGTCGCCATGCGCAAGGCGCGCGAGCTGGATCCGGCGACACAGATTCTCGATGCTTGCCTTAGCGATGCCAAACAGGACCCGGCGACACCCGAGGCCGCCGTGCAGCGGCTCACAGATTTGCAGGAACTCATTGGTCTATTGAATGGCTGGTATGAGCAAATGAACAAAGCGCCGAAATCGGCGCTTCTGCCCTTAATCCGTATGGGATCGAAAATAATCGATGTCGTATCGCCGCTGACGGGCCGGAAGGCGAAGAAAGAACAGTAGCAAGCCGGTTCGCCCAACAATCGAAAGGAGGCGAGGTATGGCTTACGATGCTTTTGTTGACGAAGAAACAGTAACGGGTGTGGTGCTTTCAGCGCCGAAAACCGGTGTTGAGCAAATTCTCGCCTATCTCGCTGCATCGCCCTTGCTGTTGGCGGCTCTTATCGTTGTCGCCAAAGTAGGGCCGGCGGCGGATACCGCGCTTTATGCCATGAGCCTTTATGGCGCCGCGTCGATCGTCTTTTTCGGCGGGGTTCGGTGGGGCGTCGCCGTGATGAAGGATGGCGGGCCGACAATGCGCGCGCTTGTCGGCGCCGTCCTGCCGCTGGTCGTTGCGCTTCCCATATTGGTGCCAATTGGAGGCGTGTTCTGGAAAATCCCTGTCATCATGGCGCTCACCGCCGGGCTACTGGTTGATGATCTGCTGGCGACGCGGCGCGGGTCTGGCGCGCCGGGCTGGTACCTCGCCGCCCGCCTGCCGCTCACGGTATTGATCGAAGTGGCGTTTGTCGTGGCGATTGTGGGGGCGGTGCGATGAGCGAATATTGTGTGAAAGATGCGAACCCGGAAAATCAGAAGGTTAAGCGACCGCGCGTAATTGTACTTTACAGCATTTTTGGTCCGCCAATTGGGGGGCTGATCGTATACCTCATTTTCTTGGCTTACACTGCGAGAAATGAGTATTTTCTGGCGGACTTTCGCGAAAACACCTTGGAAGTCCTAACTAGCCTATTGGGTGGACTTATTTCGTTTCCCTTGCTTGCGTACTTATTTGGCGGCGTTCAAGCGCTTTTGACTGGGGCGCTCATAAAAAGGCTTTCCGATAGCGATGGACGATTTGGATATCTGACTGCATTTTTTGCTGCCATGTGGGTTGGCGTTTGCATGAGCTTCGTACTGTCAGCAGCCTACTTCTTCTCAATTGGATATATTCCGGTGTCTGCCATTGTGGCTCTAGGCGTTTTGGGCATTGTGGCAAGCCTCATTGTTCGGTTTTTATTCAGAAAAAGTTTCCGGCAAACGGGCGGGCTCTAAACATAAATGGAACAGTACACCTACCGCGACGATCTGAACATGCCGCCGTTTGACGACGCGCATCCACTTATCATCTTCGATGGCGAATGTGTTTTGTGTTCATCCGGCGTTCAGTTCATGATGAAGCATGACTCGGAAAGCGAAACGAAATTCGCCGTCATTCAGGATGCGCTACCGCGCGCGCTTTACGCACATTACGGGCTGGACGCAGATGCGTTCGACACCTTTATGGTGCTTGCTGACGGCCAGCCGTTTCTGCGCTGGCGAGGTGTTTGTAAAGCCGCCACGCTTATGCCGGCGCCGTGGAGATGGTTTGGCGTGATGGGGCGCATTGTGCCGGGATTTCTCGGCGACGCGATCTACAATTTCGTTCAACGCAACCGCATCGGATGGTTTGGCGCGCGGGAAATCTGTTTCGCGCCCGATGATTCAACGCGCCGCCGCTTCCTGACCCCATAAAACATGACAGCGCTGGCGCGTTTCCGCCAATTGGCGTAAGCCCGCCCAATGGACATTGAACTCTGGAAAGTTGCATTGCTGTTCGCCGCAGGCGCCGCGGCCGGCTGGATCAATACGCTTGCGGGTGGCGGCTCGATTCTGACCGTGCCGGTCATGGTGTTTTTAGGGCTGCCCGGGCCGGTGGCCAACGGCACCAACCGGATCGGCGTTATCGTACAGAACGCCGTTGCTGTATGGGGGTTCTTCCGCAAGGGATTTTCCGATTTCCGGCTGAGCTTGACCCTCGCGCTAGCGGCGTCCGTGGGCGCAATTGGCGGTGCGCAAATTGGCGTCAGTCTCGACGGTGTCTGGTTCGAACGAACGCTCGCCATCATCATGATTGGCATACTGATTGTAATGATGACTGGCGCTGGTCAAGAGCCCGCGGAGGAAAACGGCCGTCCTCGCAATCTTGTGCTCGGGCATATTCTGATGGTCGCCGCCGGATTTTGGGGTGGTTTCATTCAGATTGGCGTCGGCCTCATTCAGATGCCGATTCTCAATCGCGTCATGGGCCTCGATCTCGTGCGGGTGAACATGCACAAGGTTTTCATCGGTATGGTTTTTTCTATCGTCGCGTTCACGGTCTTTGCCCTGCAGGTGAAAATCGAATGGGCGCTTGGGCTCGCGCTTGCGGCCGGATACGCGCTTGGCGGCTGGCTCGGCGCCAATGCAGCGGTCGCCAAAGGTGAAGCGCTGATCAAACGAGTCTTCTATCTCGCGCTGGCGGCCATGGCGGTTAAGCTTTTGTTTTTCTAGTCCCGTCAGAAAAGACCGGTCGTGATGTCTCACGGCGATTGAGGGGCGGCGGTGACGTACAGCAGGCTTCAAACCGGACAGCAGGATTACTTCCCGGCGTTTGACTGGCTGCGGATCACCCTCGCCATGACCGTGGCCCTGTTTCACGCGGGGCTGCCCATCGGCGCGGACGGCGCGAATTTCGCGGTGCAGGTTTTCTTCGCGCTGAGCGGCTGGCTAATCGGCGGCATCCTCCTCGATAGCGACCGGCGGGATTTGCCCCGGTTCTATTTCAATCGCGCCATGCGCATCTGGGCGCCGTATTACTTCGCCGTTGCGCTGGTGTTTTCAGCGGGCCTCGCCATGAAGCCGCTGGATGCGCAGTGGTTTGAGTTTTTATTCTACGACGTCACCTATACGCATAACTGGTTCATCTCGCCGCGCCTTGCGGAGATCAATGACGATTTGCCGGTGCGGGGCGCCGCTGTGGTTTTCTGGAGCCTCAGCGTCGAGGAACAGTTTTACCTGCTGGCGCCGCTATTGATTTTGTTTTTGCGTTGGGGCCGCTCGCCAATCCTTTGGGGCGGTGTCGCGTTGCTGGCGGTGGCGTTGCAAACCTTCTACGGCGCCGTTGCGCTGGGCGTCTGCGCGGCGGCGCTGCAACGGCGTTTCGGGGACTGGCATTTGCGCGGTGCGGCGCCCGTTTGTTTCGCACTCATCGTCGCCGCCTGTGCGGGTCTCTATTGGATGAACCCGGCCAGCTATAATTTCATTGCGCCGCCGGCCGCGGTCGCCATTGTCTTGATGTTGGCGCGGCGGGGTGCGCGCAACCGGGTTGGGGCCTTTTTTGGCGGCATATCCTATCCGCTCTATCTCAATCACTGGATCGGCGTGATCCTCGCCAAAGCGGCGGCGCTATCGGTTCCGGCGTTCGCCGCCGCCTTCACTCTGGGGACGAGCGCGATCCTCAATCTCGCCATCGCGTCGGTGCTGTTCCTCGCCATCGATGAGCCGGTAAGGAAGCGCCGCAGCGTGCTTTTTACCGAGCGTCGAGGGTGGATGGCGGCGATGGTTGCTTATGGATTGGTGACCGTCGGCGCGCTGGGCGGGCTCATCCTCTCGGCCATGCGATAACTGGTAAGCCTTTATTTTTATAGGAAAAGTTTTCCAGAGGCGTTATGACGCCGTTTTCCCCAATGGACAGTCTGTCGCACTTCCTGCATAGCGTGCGCGAGTTTTGAGGCGCGACGCGAGCGCCCGCCGGTTCACAAAAATTGAGGTATTGCTCCCATGGAAATCCATGACGTTCACGCACACCGTTCGAAAGACAATCTGAAGCGCGAAGACCAGCTCGCCTGGAAGATCGCCGCCGTCGCCGCAGACAAAGTCGACGTCGATGCGGAAGCGACCGACATGATTATCAACCGCATCATTGACAACGCGTCAGTGGCCATTGCTTCGCTCAATCGCGGGCCGATCAAATCGGCGCGTGCGATGGCGAATGCGCATATGCGTTCGGGCGGCGCAACATTGTTTGGCTTGCCTGCCGATCACACGGTCTGCGCCGAATGGGCCGCATGGGCCAATGGTACGGCGGTGCGCGAACTTGATTTTCACGACACGTTTCTTGCAGCCGACTATTCGCATCCGGGCGATAACATTCCGCCAGTGCTCGCCGTGGCGCAGCAGACGGGTAAGGACGGCGCCGCGCTTTTGCGCGGCATCGCCACGGGATACGAGATTCAAGTGAACCTCGTCAAAGCCATCTGCCTGCACGAACACAAGATTGACCACATCGCCCATATCGGACCGTCTGCGTCTGCGGCTGTCGGTACGCTGCTTGATCTGCCGACAGAAGTTATCTTCCAGTCGGTGCAACAGGGGCTCCACACAACCGTCACCACCCGCCAGTCGCGCAAAGGCGAAATTTCATCATGGAAAGCATTCGCGCCGGCCTATGCGGGCAAGCTCGCCATCGAAGCCGTTGACCGCTGCATGCGCGGCGAGGGCGCGCCGTCGCCGATCTATGAAGGCGAAGACAGCGTCATTTCCTTTATTCTGAATGGCCGAACGGCGCGTGATAAAGGCGAAAGCCCCTACGAGCCGACCTATCACGTGCCGCTGCCGGGCGCTGGCGAGGCCAAACGCGCGATCCTCGAGACGTACACCAAGGAACATTCGGCGGAATATCAGTCACAGGCGCTGATCGACCTTGCGTTCCGCATGGGCAACGAGATCAAGGATTTCGATAAGGTGAAGTCGATTGTTCTGCACACGTCGCATCACACTCATTACGTGATCGGCACCGGCGCCGGCGACCCGCAGAAGATGGACCCGAATTCTTCGCGCGAAACGCTCGATCACTCGATCATGTATATCTTCGCCGTGGCGTTACAGGATGGCGAGTGGCACCACGTTAAATCTTATGCGCCGGAACGCGCCCAGCGCCCGGATACGGTGCGCCTGTGGCACAAGATTTCGACCATCGAAGACCCGGAATGGACGCGCCGCTACCATTCACACGATCCCAACGAAAAAGCTTTCGGCGCGAAGGTCGTCATCAGCATGGAAGATGGTTCAGTGATTGAAGATGAACTCGGCATCGCTAATGCGCACCCGTTCGGCTCCCGCCCATTTGGCCGTGCTGAGTACATCAAGAAGTTTAAGACGCTCACGGACGAAATTCTCGACGCGTCAGAATCCGCGCGCTTCCTCGATCTGGTTCAGCAACTGCCGAAGCTGTCGGCGGAACAGGTGCGGGCGCTTAACCCCGTGGCGCCAAGAGGCTACCTGGTTGAGAACTCGGCGAAGGGGATTTTCTAAAGGTGGCGCATTTTGCCGACCCTTCGCGACGGATTGATCATTCGTTGAACGATCAATCCTACTCAGGATGAGGGAGTTAGTAAGGAAATGTTGAAAGACACAACCGCAAAAACACTCACCCGCTGGCACGAAATGGCCGCGTCGCGCGACCTTTCAAAAGTGGGTGAGATCGCCCGCGAGGATGTGGTGTTCCGTTCGCCCGTGGCGCATACGCCTTATCATGGCCGCGATGCGCTGGTGCTGGCCTTGTCCACGGTCATCAACGTGTTTGAAGATTTCAAATATCATCGGGAGTTCGCCACGGAAGACGGCAAGGATGTGGTGCTTGAATTCAGCGCCCATGTTGGCGGCAAAAAATTGAAAGGCGCCGACTTCATCAAGTTCGATGATGACGGCATGATTGCAGAGTTCGAGGTAATGATCCGCCCGGTCTCCGGGCTGATGGCGCTGGGGCAGGAGATGGGCAATCGGGTCGGCGACAAGCTGGCCGCGTTCAAATAGGTGGCGTGATGAAAAAACTCTTTGGATTTCCATTGGCCGCCATAGGATTGGCTTTGTCGCTGCACGGGCAGGCTCACGCCCAAAAAGAGTCGATCCCAGTGACGATTGTTCAGACTTCCGACGGCGTCGAGGTGTTGGGGCAATTACAATATGGCGATTTGCCGGCGACTGCGCCGATCATCGCCTTGTTTCATCAGGCCGGCAGTAATGGCCGCGGCGAGTACGGTCCATTGTTTGGATGGTTGAACGAAAATGGTTTCAGCGCAATTGCGTGGGATTTGCGCAAGGGAGGCGACCATTTTGGCAGCATGAATGTGACGGCGCAGTCCCGCGAAGGAATTGAGGAAAGTTTTTGCGACGCTTACCCGGATGTCGTGGCCGCCGTGGAGAAAACGGTCGCGGTTGCGGAGGGTGCGCCGGTCATTATATGGGGATCAAGCTATTCTGGCTCGCTGGTCTTTAAAGCGGCGGCCGAAATCGAAGGCGTCGATGCGGTGATCGCGTTTTCGCCAGCCGCCGGCGGGCCAATGGCCGAGTGTCGCGCCGGACTCTATGCAGGAGATGTTCATGTGCCGGCTTTTGTGCTTCGACCGGCCTCGGAGATGGAGCGCGAAAGCTCGCAAGAACAGCGTACAGCGCTGGAAGCGGCAGGCGCCAAGTTTAGTGTCGTTGAGAACGGCGTCCATGGTTCTTCGATGCTGGTCGATGAGCGCACCGGACATGATATGAGCGGCGCGCGGGCAGAGGTTATAGATTGGCTGAAGTCTGTTTCCGGTGGCCAACAACCATAGACAAGGATTAAGTATGCTTTTCACCCAAAAATCCGCAGCGGAGAAACGCGCTGAATTTCGCAAAGGTCTTGCCTCAGGCAAGTTGTTGCAGTTTCCCGGCGCTTTCAATCCGCTCTGTGCACAGATGATTGAGCGGAAAGGCTTTGACGGCGTTTATATTTCCGGCGCGGTGATGGCGGCTGACCTTTGTCTGCCGGATATCGGCATCGCCACCATGACGGAGTTTGTCGATCGCGGCCAACAGATCGCGCGGGTGACAGACCTGCCGGCCTTTATCGACATCGACACCGGCTTTGGCGAACCCATGGCGGCGGCGCGTACAGTGCGTAGCATGGAGGAGGCCGGGCTTTCCGGTTGCCATATTGAAGACCAGGTGATGCCGAAGCGTTGCGGCCATCTCGACGGCAAAGAAATTGTGCCGACCGATGTGATGATCCAGCGCGTAAAGGCTGCCGCCGACGCCAAACGAGATCCAAATTTCGTGTTGATCGCCCGTTCTGATGCGCGTGCGGTGGAAGGGCTCGACGCCTCCATCGATCGTATGAAGGCTTATGTGGACGCCGGCGCTGATATGATTTTCCCGGAAGCGATGAAATCGGAAAAGGAATTCGAGGCAGTGCGCAAGGCGCTCGACGTGCCGATCCTCGCCAACATGACGGAATTCGGAAAATCGCGCCTTTTGAATAAATCTGAACTGGAAAGCCTTGGCTTTAACGTTGTCATCTACCCGGTGACCACATTACGGCTCGCCATGGGCGCCTGTGACGTGGGACTCGACCGTATACTGAAGGATGGCGATCAGAACGGTATTTTGGACATGATGCAGCATCGCCGCGATCTTTATGACTTGCTGCGCTATCACGACTACAACAAATTCGACGAGTCGATCTACAATTTTCAGGTTGGTGATACGCCCACGGATTGACAGGTAAAAAAGCAAGAATGGTCAAAGTTGACAGATTGGCAATCCCAAATTATTTACTTCGCTAACGAATGAAGAGCGAAGTGAGGGGATAACTATGTTGCGATTGTTGAGTCTGTGTACGGTGAGTGTTTTGTGTAGTCTTGCTGTTGTTGGGTGTGTGGCGACAGGCCAGAACGTGACGACTGCGCAGGCCATAAACGAGCAGTCTGTTGAAGCGGATAGCGATGACGCAGCCGTTGCGGATGATAAGAGCGCGGCAGCGGAAAATGCCGCTGTTGATGAAACCGAAGAAGATAAACTCATTTGCAAGCGCGTCGGCACGGCGATGACCGGATCAAAGCTTTCGGGCAAGCGGCGCGTATGCCGCACGCAAGAACAGTGGGATGCACAGGGCCGGTAGCGACTGGTTTAAGCCAAACGTCTGCTGACTGAAAAAAGACGGCGCATCGTGTCATCAGTCACGGCGCGCCGTTTTTGATTCCCTTCGCGCAAAGCCTGAATTGAGCGTAGTAAAAGCGTTCCGAGCATCAGATAACTATCTGATACAGTTAGAAAAACTGTCGCATCTCGAGGGGTTCCCCTTTGCGGGTTGTTGTAGCATAAAGCAGCCCTGCCGCTGCTCGCGGTTTCGTAATTCTCACCCTTCGTTCGGGCGAGCCGGCGCGTAAAAATTCGCGGCCGCTTCTTCGCACGAGTGACTGGCTCAGCGGCATCTCGGGTCGAGAACGTAGGGCTAGGGATGTTGGATCAAGAACGAATATTATCGCTCAATTCAGGAGTAACTCGATGACACAACCAGAAATCAAATACGGCCTCGCGGGCGTGGTGACAGACGACACAGCCGTGTCGAAAGTGATGCCGGAGACGAACTCGCTCACCTATCGTGGCTACGCGGTTCAGGACCTTGCGACGCAGTGCCGGTTTGAAGAAACGGCGTATTTGATCTGGAACGGCGAGTTACCGTCGAAAGTCCAACTCGACGAATTCAACGCCAAGGAACGTGCGCAGCGCGGCATTTCAAAAGACCTGATAGAGGTCATGCGTAAATTTCCAAAAGGCGCGCACCCGATGGCGACATTGCGCACCGCCGTCAGCTTTCTCGGTATTGAAGACCGCGAAGTTGAAGACCACGCAACTGACCGCCTGCAAGAGCGCGCCATCAGCATGTATGCGAAAATCCCGGGAATTGTCGCCGCCGACTATCGGCTGCGCAACGGCAAAGATCCTATACCGGCTACCAAAGATCTCGGGTTTTCGGAGAACTTTTTTCACATGTGTTTTGGCGAGGTTCCAGCGCCGGAAACAGTGAAGTGTTTTGACACGTCGATGACGCTTTACGCGGAACATTCTTTCAACGCTTCTACCTTTACCGCTCGTGTTGTTGCCTCTTCATTGTCCGGAATTTATTCAGCTGTGACCGGCGCCATCGGCTCGCTAAAAGGACCGCTCCATGGCGGCGCCAACGAAGCGGTTATGTACATGCTTCAGGAAGTGGGTACGGCGGAAAATGCGCGCGAATGGATGCTGGACGCGCTCGCCACCAAGAAAAAGATTATGGGCTTCGGTCACCGCGTCTACCGGTCCGGCGATAGCCGGGTGCCGACCATGACGGACGCCTACAAAAAGATGGTGGACATCATCGGTACTGACGAAGCGAAGATGTATTGGGAAATGAGCCGGGCGCTTGACGAGACCATGGTTGAGAAAAAGGGCATTTACCCGAACCTCGATTTCCCCGCCGGACCGGCATATTACCTGATGGGTTTTGAAATCCCCATGTTTACACCCATCTTTGTGATGAGCCGCATCACTGGCTGGACGGCGCATATTATGGAACAACTGGCGGACAATAAGTTGATCCGGCCGTTGTCTAACTATACAGGTCCGGCGCAACGCGACGTTATCCCCATCGGCGACCGCTAGGAGCGAAAATGGCCGGCCAACCCCGAGAACGCACCGACGACGAGCGCGCTCGCGCCCAGGAGGCGGTGCGCGAGCTTATCCGCTGGATCGGCGATGATCCCGATCGGGAAGGGTTGCTTGATACGCCCCGCCGGGTTGTAAATGCGTATCTGGAATATTTTCAAGGGTATGAGCAGTGCCCGGAAACGTACCTGACCCGAACGTTCGAACAGGTCGGGGGGTACGACGAAATCGTTTTGCTGCGTGAAATTCCGTTTCACTCCCATTGCGAGCACCACATGGCGCCGATCATCGGCAAGGCGCACGTCGCCTATTTGCCGACCACCAAGGTTGTAGGCATTTCCAAGCTCGCGCGCGTCGTTCAGGCTTATGCAAAGCGTCTCCAGGTGCAGGAGCGGCTCACGGCGGAAGTTGCGGACTGCATTCAGAAGGTGCTGGAACCGCAGGGCGTCGCAGTTGTTATCGAAGCGACGCACGCCTGCATGACGTGCCGGGGGGTTGAAACACCGGGCGTCATCATGACAACCAGCCGGATGATGGGCGTCTTCCGCGACGACGACAAAGCGCGTTCGGAAGTCATCAAACTCATCGGACTAGCTTAACAAATCATCTAACGGGAACCGTTATGGCATACGAATGTATTCTCACCGAAACCGACGGCAATGTCGGCATCATCACCTTGAATCGCCCGGATGCGTTGAACGCGTTCAACAAGCAGCTCATGGATGAGGTGACGGAGGCCGTAAGAGCCTTCGAAGCGGATGACGCTATTGGCTGCATGGTGGTGACGGGTTCGGAAAAAGCCTTCGCTGCTGGCGCCGATATCAAGGAGATGGCGTCGAAAGACTATATCGACGTGATGAATGAAGAATTCATCACCGCCAATTGGGAGGAAGTCACGCGCACGCGTAAACCCGTAATCGCGGCGGTGAACGGTTATGCGTTGGGGGGCGGGTGCGAGCTGGCGCTGATGTGCGACTTTATTATCGCCGGCGACACCGCAAAATTCGGACAGCCAGAGATTTCGATTGGCGCCATGCCCGGCGCCGGCGGCACGCAACGGCTCGCGCGGTTCATCGGTAAGTCCAAGGCCATGGAAATGTGCCTTACCGGGCGCATGATGGATGTAGAGGAAGCAGAACGCTGCGGCCTCGTCAGCCGGATCGTGCCGAAGGGCGAACTGCGTGAAGAGGCGATCCGCGTTGCAAAACAAATTGCGGGTTTCTCCCGGCCGATCGCGATGCTCACCAAGGAAGCCGTCAACCGCGCCTATGAAACGACGCTCTCCGAAGGTGTCCGTTTCGAGCGTCGGGTATTCCATTCGGTTTTTGCGTTTGAAGATCAGAAAGAAGGCATGGCCGCCTTCAACGAAAAACGCAAACCGGCATTCAAGAACAAATAATCGCGACAAGACACAGGCGGCGCTTCGATGGAAAATCTCGTACTCGCCTTTGCTATCATTGGCGCATTGGGCATAGGAGCGCAGTGGCTCGCCTGGCGCTTCAACTTGCCGGCAATCGTTTTGATGGCGATCGCCGGGTTGATCGCCGGACCGCTTCTCAACATTTTCGGCGCGCCAGACGCGCCGCCGGGGACGCCGCCGATGGAGGCGATGCTGGGCGAGTTCTACAGGCCCATTATCGCCGTCGCGGTTGCGGTGATCCTTTTCGAAGGCGGCTTGCAGCTCAATTTTTCCGAGCTGCGCGGCCTCACGCGCGGGGTGCGCCGGCTGGTTTTTCCCGGCGTTCCTATCGCCTGGTTTCTGGGCGCGGCGGCGACCTACCTGATCGCCGGTCTTTCCTGGCAGGTATCGTTGCTGTTTGGCGGCGTCATGGTGGTGACCGGACCGACGGTTATCATTCCGCTCTTGCGCCAGTCGAAATTGAATGCGCGGCCCGCGACGCTCTTGAAATGGGAAGGGATCGTCAACGATCCCATCGGCGCGCTGCTCGCCGTGGTCGTTTATGAGTTTCTGGTCATTGGCGAGCATGGGTCAACGTCAGGAGAGATCGTCAGTTCGCTCATTTTGGCCGCAACGTTGGCCGCGGGGTTGGGCTACGCATTCGGACGTTTCGTCGCCACATCGTTTCGGCGTGGCTGGGTGCCGGAATATTTAAAACCGCCGGTGCTGCT
Source organism: uncultured Alphaproteobacteria bacterium (assembly GCA_942492295.1). Taxonomy (GTDB): domain Bacteria; phylum Pseudomonadota; class Alphaproteobacteria; order Caulobacterales; family Parvularculaceae; genus Hyphococcus. The sequence continues at coordinate 191,761 of CALODW010000008.1, read as the reverse complement.
CGCGCTGGTCTTGATCTGTTTTGAGCTGGCGAATCTGTTGCAACATGAAGCGGGGCTGCTGTCAGTGACCGCTATGGGCGTGACCTTAGCAAACTCAAAGATCGCGAGCATCAATGACCTGCGTCTGTTCAAAGAAAACATCACCGTGCTGCTTGTCTCCGGGGTGTTCATTATTTTGACGGCGAATTTGACCGTGCAAGCCTTCGGTGCGCTGGATTGGTCATTCTTCTGGTTTCTAACAGCAATGCTGTTTGTGGTGCGTCCGCTGACGGTATTCCTCTCTACGATCGGTTCAGGTTTGCCTTGGAAGGAACGATTGCTCGTTGGCTGGATTGCGCCGCGTGGGATCGTTGCGGTTGCGGTCTCCAGCTTCTTCGGCGCATCGCTGATGGCGGAGGGGTATATCGATGGCGGAAAACTCATTCCACTGGCGTTCGGCATGGTCTTCGCCACCGTCGTGTTGCACGGATTCACGATATCACCGCTGGCGAAAGCCCTTGGCCTCGCATCGCGCGAACGGCCCGGCGTATTGATTGTCGGCGCATCGCCATTTTCAGCGGCGCTGGGCGCCAAGCTGAAAGAGATGGAGATACCCGTGATGGTCGCCGACACAAGCTGGCGGCGGCTAAAGCCTGTTCGCCTCGCCAATGTGGAAACCTATTACGGCGAAATTCTATCCGAAGTGACAGAGCATCATGTTGATCTCAATCGCTTTGGAACGCTGCTCGCGCTAGGGGGAAATGAGTCTCATAACGCGCTCGTCGCAACGGACCTTGCGCCAGAATTGGGGCGCGCGGCGATCTATCAGGTGAACGCTCGCGGCAAGGATGAGGAAGATCGCAAAGCATTGTCCTACACCCTGCAGGGAAGAACATTCCTGCATTCCGGTCCAGCGATAGATGAACTCCTCCGCCGTCACTACAGCGGTTGGATTTTTCAGCGTACCAAGCTTTCGGAAGAATATCCGCCAGAACAGTATAAAAAAGACCTGGGCGCAGAGCACGAGATTATTCTGATCATCCGCAAGGGTGTCATCACTTTCTCGTCGCGCGAGGCGGCGATCAAACCGGAGGTCGGCGACACGGTGCTCGCCTATATTCCAAAACCGCCGGAAAAGAAGGCGGAGAAGCCGAAACCACCCGTTGAAAATGAAGTTGATGAACCGAAGGCGTCCGCCTGAAGGTTGATTCCTTAACGGCAAGTAAACGGCGCGCCGGCGGCAAAAGCGGGCCACTACTTAACGACACATTAGCGCTTGTTCCTTAAGTTTTCCGGTCTGGAAAGGCTTATGCGCGCGCTGAAACCATTTAAGGCAAATCAAGGCTCACGCCTTGCTGAATACACTTCCCGCATGGGGGAGGCGTTGGTGCGCCGCCGTGCGGAGCTGGAAGTGCGCGCCGCGCGTGTTGAAGCGGAAATGGCCATCAAGGCCCGCTCGGAATTTCTTGCCAATATGAATCACGAACTAAGAACGCCGCTTAATGCGATTATGGGCTTTGCAACCATGCTGCGGGACAGCGAGGATTATGAACTCGGCGCAGAGCAACGCCAGTCTTATGCTGAATATATCCTTCAATCCGCTGACCTGCTGCTGGGGCACATTAATACATTGCTCGAAGTCGCAGCGCTCGAAAGCGGGAATGTCGAACTGAATGACCAGGCGATTGATTTTTGCGTGCTCGTTGAAGATGCCATCAACCGTGCGCGTGTCCGCGCGGAAGCAGCAAAGGTGCAGATAGAGCGTCGTGACGACAGTGTCGACGTCATCGGATGGGGAGACGCGGAACGGCTAAGTCAGGCAGCGGATCACCTTCTGCAGACCGCCATAAAGCTCAGCCCGGAGGGCGGAAAGATTTTGGTGCGCGCGGGTGTTACGGAAAAAGGCTGGGCGGAAATTGCTGTGCGCGATGAAGGCGAGGGTCTTTCCAACGAAGATTTGTATGAAGCTTTAGAAGCATTCAAACAGGCGTTACGCGGTCTTGACCGATCATGGGTCGGTCCCGGCGTTGGTTACGCGATCGCCAAGACATTTGTGGAAATGCAGGGAGGACGTTTCAGCATCGAAAGCCGGCTGGGCGAGGGCACGCTCGTGCAGATCGCCCTGCCGCCGCCAGCGGACAGCGTGGGCGCGGATGACGGTGAAGATGCGGAACCGGTAGCGGAGAAGAAAAATGACGCCGCCTAAGCCTGCCAGCAAGAAAACACCTTTCTCGCGAAAAGGCGCTGCAGCGCCCACGGCCGAAGCGTTTGACATGGCCTTTCAGGAGAAGCCGCGGGTTGGCGCTGTGGTCTCCGTCACAGGTTCGCACGCGCTCGTCATGCTCGACGAAGACAAGCCGGGAACGGATCGTTCAGCGCGGCCACAGCTGGGCGCCATCATGAGCGTTGACGCAGGCTCATCCATCGTCCTGGGACTGGTTTCAGCCATGAGCAATCCGGCGCCCAGCCTCGATTCCGCTGTGCCGGATATGCGCATTATCGAGATTGAGCTGATCGGCGAGTTCATGAAGCCGACGATCAATGCGCCGGCGCGCTTTCGCCGCGGCGTATCATCCTACCCGACGCTTGGCGACAATGTGCATGTGGCGACGCGCGACGAGTTGACGGCGCTGTTCTCCGTGAACGGCGCCGCGAGCGTACGTGTGGGCGTTGTCAAACAGGATGCGCAAATTCCGGCGACCGTGAATGTCGACGAAATATTCTCACGCCATTGCGCCGTGCTCGGCACCACCGGCGCAGGGAAGTCTTGCGCCATTGCTCTACTGTTGCGCGCTGTGTTGCAGCGCTTTCCGCATGCCCACATCGTTATCCTCGACCCGCATAACGAATATGCAAACAGTTTTGAGGGCCGGACCGTGGTGTTCGACCCCAACAGTTTCACCCTGCCATACTGGATGTTGACTTTCGACGAGCTGGTCGAGGTCTTGTATCCGGGGCGTGCGCGGGACTCAGAGGAAGTGGAGATTCTTGCGGATTTGCTTCCTGCGGCGAAAAAAATGAATCTCACAGGGTCCGGGCGCACTGGCCGTCTGCGTACGGATTTGACGGCGATCACCGTCGACACGCCGACGCCCTATCGAATCTCGGAACTGCTTGGGCTGATTGATAAAGCGCTTGGCGGTCTCGATGGAACCCGCAATGTGGCGCCGTACAAACGCCTGCGCAGCCGCATCTACACCATCAGTCAGGATGCGCGATACGCGTTTATGTTCGGCGGATTGACGGTTCAGGACACACTGAAAGACCTGCTGAGCGAACTTTTCCGCATTCCCGTTGACGGCCAGCCGGTGAGCGTTATCGAGCTTGGCGGGTTGCCGGCGGATGTGGTTCAGGTCGTGGTCTCGGTTGTGTCGCGGCTCGCGTTCGAGTTTGGCTTGTGGAGCAAGGGTGCGGCGCCGATCGCGCTGGTGTGTGAGGACGCCCATCGGTACGCGCCCGCAGATCCCAAAGAGGGTTTTGGGCCAACCCGCCGATCGCTGGTGCGCATCGCCAAAGAGGGCCGAAAGACCGGCGTGTCGCTGTGGATCGCCTCGCAACGGCCGACGGAACTCGATCCGACCGTGCTGTCTCAATGCAACACCATATTCGCCATGCGTCTCGCCAACCAGGCTGATCAGGAGGCGCTTCGCGCTGCGGTACCCGATGCGTCCACCAGTCTGCTCAGTTGCCTGCCATCGCTGGGGCTTGGCGAAGCAATAGCGGTGGGTGAGGGCGTGCCCATGCCGACGCGCATTCGCTTTGATGCGTTGCCTACAAATGCGATCCCGCGCAGCCTGACGGCGTGCTTTACTGATGGCTGGTCCGTGGAGATTGAGGACAACAGCTTCATTGACCGCATCGTGGAGCAGTGGCGTGCGCAACGGATGCTGACGCCGGACTTGGAATAACCGGGCGAGAAGTATCACCGTCTGAGCATAGTCGGGCAAAAGTCTCTTTGACACTTGATCGACCATCATCCCTTTGCACAATGCCCGCAAAAGGGAGGCGATTCCATGAGAGTTCTGAGTTCCATTCTGGCGTTGTTGCTGCTGCCAACGGCTGCATTTGCCGAACATCACGAAGCGGGCGCGCCGGTTACTATTGTTATCCATGGCGGCGCAGGGGCGCTGGAGCCGGGGCGCTATACGCCGGAGCAGGAAGCGGCGTTCAAGGCAAAGCTAAACGAAGCGCTCTCCGCTGGTTATTCGGTTCTCGAAGAGGGGGGCGCAGCGCTGGACGCCATCGAATCGGCAATCGTTTTGATGGAGGATTCCCCGCTGTTCAACGCCGGCAAGGGCGCCGTGTTTACCCGTGAGGGAAAGAATGAACTGGACGCCTCAGTCATGGATGGCGCAACGCTGAACGCTGGCGCCATCGCGGGGGTCACCAAAGTAAAAAACCCGATCAAGCTTGCACGCGCGGTCATGGAAAATTCCGTGCATGTCATGTTCGCGAGGAAAGGCGCCGAGGAATTTGCGGAGGAACAGGGACTTGAAATGGTGCGTCCAAGCTATTTTCGCACTGAAAGCCGCTGGCGGACGTACAAAAACGCACGCGCACAAGAAAAGCTGCAAGACGAAAGCGCACTTCCCGCCGATTTCAAATACGGCACCGTGGGAGCGGTCGCGCTTGATGCGAATGGCAACCTCGCGGCGGGAACGTCGACGGGCGGGATGATGTTGAAGCGATACGGCCGGGTCGGCGACACACCCATCATTGGCGCGGGAACTTTTGCGGATAACAAATCCTGTGCGGTTTCTTCGACCGGTTGGGGTGAGTTTTTCATGCGCCTTACGATCGCGAGGGACGTCTGTGCGCAGGTTGAGTATGGCGGCGCGACCATTGAAGAGGCCGCCAACGACGTCATTCATAACCGGCTTCAATCCACCGGCGCAGATGGCGGCGTCATCGTGCTGGGGCCGGATGGTTCTTACGCAATGACGTTCAACTCCGCCGGCATGTTCAGGGGTGTAAAGAACGCGGAAACACAAGCCGTGGCGATCTACGGTGAGTAATTGAGAGTTGATCTAGGCCAGCGCGTTTCGAACTTTCGGCAGAATGCGTCTGCTCACCGGCACCTGATCGCCGGTCGTGAGGAGAAGAACACCGACGCCTGAACTTTCTCGCGTCAAGGACTGCACAAAATTTGTATTGACGATGTAGGAGCGATGAACGCGCAAGAAAGACGACGGCAGTGATGCTTCCAGGTCTCCCAGGCTCGCGCTGTGCAACAGCTGTGAGCCGTCACCTAGAATAATCTCCGCATAATCGCCCGCACCCTTGCAATGGACGATTTGGCTGATCTCAATATAGTCGGTTTTTTTGCCGTTCGTTAGCTTCAGTTTTTGCGCTGTTGATTTTTGTTTTGCCTGTTCAAGCGCCAATTCCAACCGCTCTGTACGGCTTTCTTCAAGGCGTCGCAGAGTCTTCTCGCGCGCGAGCGACACCGCTTGTTCGACGAGAAGAAACAAAATCAAAGCAGCGACGGTGTAAAAGAAAATCGTATCCAGAAATTGTCCGGGCAAGCTGAGAATAATCATTATGAAGGCCGCGAGCGCCAATAAATACCATGCGGCCTGAGGCTTTTTTTGAAAGGTCCACAACGCGACCGCCAAAGCGCTGGCGATTGTAGGGATGAGCAAGGCGGTGACGGCTTTCGCGTCGAATCCTGGAACGAATGGGATGGTGATGGCGATGAGCGCAAGCGAAAGGCCTAATGCGGGCAGGCGCCGGTTTGGAGCGAATTTCCCAAATATGTGAGCCGCGAGGCAAAGCCCAAAGCCGGCGGAAAAGGCTGTAATAAGTAATAGCCGAATATCCTGAACGGGATAGGCGTATGAAAAGAGGCCGCGAGAGATCTCCGACAATAGCTGGCCCGCGGCGGAAATTGAGATCGCGCATAGGATAAGCGATCGTTTAACCGCCTCACCGCGCATGGCGCAGACGCCAAAATAAACTACGCCGAGAATCAGTGCGCCAAAGGGAATTAACGACGGCCAATAATATCGGAGAATTTCTCTCGAAGGTTCGCCATAGGCGCCTAGACTGATGTAATGCGTCGGATACTCAAGTCGCAGATAGCCGTGATGGGCCGACATTTTCAGTACAACGTCATTGCGGCCTACTCTTAGCAGATCACGAGGTGCGAATATTACCGCATCCATGCGGCCGGGGTTCTCGCCCCGTTTTGTCGCCGCCGGCACGCCGTTGGCGCCGATTAGTGTACCATTGAGATAGACTTCGCTTGATGCTTTCGTAGAGATAAAGACGCCGGCGGGGGCGCCGCTTGCCAGAAACTCGGGGGAGGTTTCCACATTTGTCGCAGCCCAGATCAGTCGCCCCTGCGCGTCGATCTGGTTGACCGCAACCCGCTCGCACGATGAATCGGTAAAATCGGGTGGCGCGCTGTCCGACGGATTTGCCGGGCAAACAATGGCCTGTCGCGGCTCGAGATCACCGAGCGGATTCGCGAATCCGTCGCTGGCGCCAACGAGAAGCACAAATAGACAAAAGTACAATCGGTAGAACGTCTGCATAACCAGACCGTATATCGATTTTCAGCGACCGCGCCGAGCCGCTAGTCGATTCAACGCTGCCGCTTGGCGAAAATACGCCAACCTTCAAAGCGTTGACGTACAGATTGCCCTACTTTCGCGCCGTTGTGCAAAAGGGAAGCAAACCAATGAGAATCATACCGATCTGTCTTTTCGCGCCGCTGCTGGCCTGCGCTTGTGCTACAGCAGTGGAAGCGGAGCCGGAGAACATGGTCGTAGAGTCTGCCATAAAATTCACCGCCAATAGCGGCGAGGAGATTGACGCGTTCGAAGGCGCCATCAGCGTGCCGGAAAATCGTGCGGCGGCGCAGAGCCGTGACATCAAACTGGGCTACGTCCGTTTTCCCTCAACTTCTGATGATCCCGGCGCGCCGATTATTTATCTCGCTGGCGGTCCCGGCGGTTCGGGCATTCAAACAGCAAAGGGGCGCCGCTTTCCGCTTTTCATGGCCATGCGCGAATTTGGCGACGTGATCGCGCTCGACCAGCGCGGCGTCGGCGTATCCGATGATACTCAGCCCTGCCGTTCCAGCGTGCTGATCCCCGCGACTGAGGCGACCACAGATGCGGAGCGCAACGCTTTGTATCGCCAGTCAGCGGATGAATGCGCCGGGATTTGGCGTTCCCAGGGCGTTGATCCTGCGGGCTATACAACGGCGCAAAGCGTGGATGACCTGGAGGCGCTGCGCATCGCCCTCGGTGCGGAGAAAATCACCCTGTGGGGCATATCTTATGGCAGCCATCTCACTTTTGCGGCGCTAGCGCGTATGGATGACCGGATTGACCGCGTGGTGATAGCGAGCGCCGAAGGGCTCGACCAGACCGTGAAACTGCCGGCGCGAACGGATGCGTATTTTGATCGGCTGCAGGCAGTGGTCGACGCAGACGCAGCGACGAAAGCGACATATCCGGACATAAAAGCGATGATGCGGCGTGTTCATGGGCGGCTTGAAGCAGAACCTGTCATGCTGAATTTGCCTCGGCAGGACGCTGATCCGGCCCCGTATCTCTTGCAGAAATTTGGCATGCAGCAAATCGCATCGGCGCTGATTTCTGATCCGGAGCGCGCCGCGATGCTGCTCGCGCTGTATGCGGCTGCTGACGCCGGCGAGTACGCGCCAATCGCGCAGATACTTGCGCGGTTCATCGAGCCCGAAGAACCGGTGAGCTGGCGCGTCATGCCACTGGCGATGGATCTCGCATCCGGGATCAGCGACGAGCGGCTTTCAATCGTTGAGCAACAGGCCAAAACATCGCTGTTAGGCGACCACCTCAATTTTCCGATGCCGCATATCCGCGGCGCATTGGGCGGGCTCGACCTTGGCGAAGAATTTCGCGAGGGACCGATAAGCGATGTGCCAACTTTGCTGTTTACCGGAACACTAGATGGCAGAACCTACCCGGAGGGACAGCTTGAAGCTGTTGCCGGGTTGAAAAACCTGACAGCTGTGACGGTGGTACATGCCGGGCACAACCTGTTCATGACATCGCCGGAGGTGACTGAAGTCATTCAGACATTCATGCGCGGTGACGAGGTCACCACGGACAAGATTGTGCTGCCGGCTCCAAGTTTGCTCAATAACTGAGAACGGTCAGGAAGTGTAAAGCCGTTCGACGTCTGCGGTTTTGAAAAGCGCGGTGCCTTCGGACATGCGCGTAGCGCCGGCTGCGGCCATGCCGTAGCGCAACGCCTGTTCATTGCTCCAGCCACGCGAGAGCGCCGTTAGCATGCCGCCCACAAAGCTGTCGCCAGCGCCCACCGCGCTCGTGGCGCGGATTTTAAATGATGGGGCAAAGGCGACGCCTTCCTTCGCCGCCATGATCGACCCGTCGCCGCCATGGCTGATGACCATACGCTCGGCATGGCCTTTCTTGACGCATTCGACAGCGAACGCTTCGATTTCATCGCGCCATTCCAGGGTCCGGCCGGCGAGGGCCGGGTACTCGTGTTCATTCTGGCGGATCATATAGACGCCTTCTTTCAGCGCCGCTTCAAGGCCGCTGATAGAGTCGAGTACGAAGCGCGCGCCTTGTTCCTTGGTCACGCGCGCCGCCTGCGCCCAAAGGTCGGCAGGCGCGCCCGGCGGCAGGCTGCCGCTGGCGACCACGAAATCACCGGCCTCAGATTCTTCGGCGACTGCGCGCAGGAACCGCTCCACCTCCGTCTCTGTCATTTGGGCGCCGGGCAGGTTGAAACGGTATTCGTTGCCTTCACGGTCATCTTGAACATGAAAGGCGAGACGGGTGGCGCCGGCGATGGGGATCATCCGCATGGGCACGTTCTCGCTGGCGATGGATTTCACCAGCGCATCGCCATAGACGCCCCCGGCGGTAAAAATCGCCAGCGTATGCGCCCCGAGCCGCGATGTGGCGCGGGCGACATTCACGCCGCCGCCGCCCGGATGCATCTGCGGATCACGGCATCGCAGTTTACGGTTGGGTTCGACGAATTCCGCATGGACGGCGTAATCGAGCGCCGGGTTCGGGGTGAGGGTTATGATGCGGGCCATTTTATAATAGTCCTAGGGATTTAAAACTCGCATGGGTCTCGTGGCCGATAACGAGATGGTCATGCACGCGAATATTGAGCGCCGCCGTCGCTTTGACGATCTGGTTGGTCATTTCGACGTCGTTTCTCGACGGCGTCGGGTCGCCTGACGGGTGGTTGTGCACGAGGATGATGGCGGAGGCGCCGAGTTCAAGCGCGCGTTTCACGACTTCGCGGGGATAAACGGGGGTGTGATCTACCGTGCCGCGCTGCTGCACTTCATCCGCAATCAAAATATTCTTTTTGTCGAGAAAGAGAATTCGGAAGAGCTCTGTTTTTTCGTCCGCCATCGAAGCGCGGCAATATGAAAGCAGCGCATCCCAGGAGGAGATGACCGGACGGTTTAAGACGCGTGCTTGCGACAGCTTAATGGCCGCCGCCTGCACAATCTTCAGTTCCTGCGCGACATTTTCCGAAACGCCTTTGATTTCCGTCAAGCGCTCCACCGGCGCGGCCAACACCTGCGGGAAGCCGCCAAAAGCGGTGATCAGGTCTTTCGCCAGCGGCTTCACATCGCGGCGGGGAATAGCGCGAAACAGGATCAATTCCAGCAGCTCATAATCCTGCACCCCATCGACGCCAGCTTTTTTAAAGCGCGCGCGCAAGCGTTCGCGATGGCCGGCGGCGTGGTTGGTTTTGTCTATATGCCTAGACGCAGTGGTTGGCAATGTAACTATCCCTGTTTCCTCTTGGTCAAGCTCTGGCCTGTTATACCCTGTATCATGAAGAGCAAAAATCCGACCGCGAAGAGAACGAGAAGGTAGGGTGTCAGCTTGTCATCTTCTTTCCAAGCCTCTTCTACCTCTTCATAAGAACGTATAGTTGAACCATCGACCGAGATTTCATACACGCCTATTCCTTTGGGCGTACGATTAAACAAATTTCCAGAGTACGGCTTTCCAAGGAATACTATTTTCGCACCTATGCGTAAGGACTGAGTAATTTCGTTATAACCGCGCCCTTTTGAAACATAGACAAACTCATTCGGCTTATCTTCTAATGCAAAAGCAATGTCTTTTCGGTTTCGAGTTACGTGTTTATAGTTCCATGACGATAAAGTACCTGAGTATGAAATGAGAGAAGTTTTGGACGGAAGCCCTTGGCCGGGATTAACCATAGTTGGCCACATCAAGATCGAGATGGCAACGCAAACCGCCGCCATCAGGAAATTTACACCTCGTTCGACTGGATGCATCAGGCGTAAGGCGGCCGATCAAGGCCATTGGGCGATTTGGTGAACAGCTCCGCGCCGGTTTCCGTCACGCCAATGGAGTGTTCAAACTGCGCGGACAGTGACTTGTCGCGGGACACGGCGGTCCATCCGTCCTTCAATAGCTTCACGTCGGGCTTGCCGTCATTAATCATCGGTTCAACGGTGAAGAACATACCGGCTTTCAGCTCCGTGTCGGGCGCCTGATGCACGCCGCCCCACCGGTCTTTATATTCCGCATAATGAACGACATTCGGGGCATCATGAAAAACCCGCCCCAGACCATGCCCGCAAAAATCACGCACCACGGAAAATCCCTGACCTTCCGCGAGCGACTGGATCGCCTTGCCGATGTCGCGCAGGGTGGCGCCCGGTTTGACCGCGCCAATGCCAGCCATCATGGCGTCATAGGTGGCGTCCACAAGTCGGCGCGCTTTCACCTTCGGATCGCCGGCGTAAAACATGCGGCTCGTGTCACCGTGCCAGCCATCGACAATGACGGTTACATCGATGTTGAGGATATCGCCATTCTTCAAAACCTTCGGACCGGGGATGCCGTGGCAAATCACATGGTTGAGCGAGATACAGCTTGAATGCCGATAACCCTTGTAGCCAACCGTCGCCGGTACGCCGCCATGATCGAGCATGAATTCGCGCGCGAGGTCATCGAGCGCTTCTGTCGCGACACCCGGCGCCACATGCTCTGTCAGCATATCAAGGCAGGACGCAGCCAGCTGACCGGCTTTACGCATGCCGTCAAAGTCTTCGGGGCTGTGGAGCTTGATCGCGCCGGTGCGGATCTCGACTTCCTCTTCGAGGGCGGTTTCAGTCATTGTTCGTCCAGTTGTCTTCAGTCTAACTGCAGTTCCAGTGGCTTGCGCAGAACTACCTCAGCGGTGGTCACATCGCAATCATAGCATAACACTTCAACCCCCGCGGAAATGGCGGATTTCAGGGCCTGCGCATAGGCCGGATCGAGGTCGGCCGCTGGCGCGAAGAGCCGGCAGTCGCTGCGCTGGACCACGAACAGCAAGACCGCACGGGACCCGCTCGCGACGACGGTTTCGAGCTCCGCCAAATGCTTCGTTCCGCGCGCCGTGACGCTGTCAGGGAACTCCGCCAGGGCGGATGTGCGCGAAAGGTGGACGTTCTTGACCTCCACAAAGCACGGCTTTTTGCGTCTGCCGCCCTCCAGCAGCAAATCGATCCGGCTGCCGGTTCCGTACTTTACCTCCCGGCGGATATCAGCGTAGCCGGTCAACTCCGGAATGACGCCCCCGTCAACCGCTTCGAGAGCGATCTTGTTCGGGTTGGTCGTGTTGATGGGGATCAGCGTCTTGCCGATCTCCACCAGTTCCCATGAAAAGGCCAGCTTGCGTTTCGGATTGCCATGTTCATGAACCCAAACGGGCGCGCCTATTTGCGCCACACCGAGCATGGAACCGGGATTGGCGCAGTGAGCCGTAATCTCGCGTCCGTCGTCGAGTTTGATATCCGCGAGGAAGCGTTTGTAACGCTTAACGAGTTTACCGGTGAGCAACGGATGGGGGAGTTTCATGAATTTACGGCCTGTTGACTCTGATTGGACGCAAAATGGGATTTCCGATGGCGGCCAAACCCAACATGCCTTGAATGTGTTAACCGGCGTTAAGGACGTCTTCTAATAAAATTTTATCATTTCAATGCAAGTTTTAGATATCTGGTAAGGATTATTGACAGGCAAGAAATGCCTACATTCAGTTCCGATCAACGCGGCAATGTCGCGCTCATGACCGCTCTCTTGAGCCCCATTCTGTTGGGCTTCGTGGGCGGCGCTGTGGATTTTTTCCACTGGTCAAATGAGAACTCGCGATTAAAACAACTCGCCGATACCTTGGCGACACGCGGCGCCCGTGAATTCCTGCTGGCGAACGCAACGGAGTCCCAGGTCAAGGCGGTGGTGGAAAGCGTGCTCGATAGCGGTTTCGCCTCCAGTTACGGTTTTTCATCCGTCACGCGTGAGATAGACGTTGACGCCGAAAAAGGTGAGGTAACAGTAAACCTGACGTCGCAGCCTTCGCGCGCACTGATCCTCAGCCATTTTGAACCGTTTAAAAACATGCTGCGCACGCAGTCGACTGCGGTTGCACTGGGCGGCATGAATGTCTGTGTGATTGCATTGGAAGACACGGACGAGGGCGCGGTCGCCGCCAATGTGAACTCGCAACTCAATGCCGAAGAATGTTCGCTCATTTCCAATTCCGGCTCGACACAGGGCGTTGTCTCTTCGGGATTGTCTGAAATTGACGCCGGCATGATCTGCTCCGCAGGCGGTGCTTTGGGTGGAACCAACAATTTCTCGCCCATGCCAACGCTGGATTGTCCCGCTTATGACGATCCGCTGGCGGAACGCACGCCGCCAAGCGTCGGCGCGTGTGACGAATATGATGCTGGGTATGGCGACAGGCTGGACGAAGTAGCGACGGCCGCGGCAAACGCCGCCGTCACTGAGCTCACACGAACGGTTGACGATCTGACGGGCGGGCTGACCGGCGGCCTCACCGGTGGACTTGTGGATGCGTTGCTCGGATATACCGTTTATAATTTGTCGCCGGGTGTTTATTGCGGCGGTATAAGCATCGGCGCGTTCGCGGATGTCCGGTTCGCCCCCGGCACCTATGTGATCAAGGATGGCGCCTTCAATGCGGATTTCGGCGCAAAAATTAAGGGTGAAAATGTTTCATTCTATCTGGTCGGTGATGATTCAACATTCTACTTTGGGCCCGAAGCAATCATTGATTTGACAGCGGAAAAAGAAGGACCGCTTGCTGGCATTCTGTTTTTTGAAGACCGCGATGCACCGAGAGACCGTGTCCATCGAATTTTGAGCGATGATGCACGGATGTTGCTCGGGACATTCTATCTGTCGCGCGGCACGTTGAGTGTGGCCAGCTTGCTGCCGGTGGCGGACCAGTCGGCTTACACAGCGATCGTCGCCAACAAGCTGCGCATGACCGGCAGTCCGACGCTAGTCCTCAATGTCGATTATTCCGGTACGGATGTTCCTGTGCCAGCCGGCGTTGGTCCCGTGGGCGGCACGACATATTTGCGCGAGTAGTCGTACAATATAAAAACGACGCCATTTTCGGCGCCGTTTTTAAGTTGAGCCCGGTGGTCTATTCGGCGGGGGCCGGCGCGCCGCGCAGATACCGGTCAAGGAATGACAAATAGGCTTCCGAAGCACTGATTTTGTTGTCGCGATTGCGGAATCCATGACCCTCATCGGGAAATAAAACATATTCCACAGGCACGCCGTTCTCCCGCAACGCTTCAACCATTTCGTCGCTTTCAATTTGAAGCACGCGCGGATCGTTCGCACCCTGTATCACGAGCACCGGCTTTGTGACGTTTTCTGCATGGAATAGCGGCGAAATAAGCTCGTGCCGTTCGCCGTCGGTTTCAGGATCACCCATCTCGTCATACAGCGCCTCCTTGAAGGATTCCCACCATGGCGGAATGCTGACCAAGGTGCGGACCCAGTTGGTGACGCCAAAAATATTGACCCCGACGTCAAAGACTTCCGGTTCAAACGCCAGAGCCGCCATGACCATGAACCCGCCATAGGATCCGCCGATGATTCCGATCTTGTCGCCATCGACCCAATCGAGGCTTTCGAGATAGGTGCGGCCATAGACGATATCCTGCAAGTCGACATCGCCGTGCTTCTTGTCGTCCAGGTGGTAAAAAGTCTTTCCGTAACCGGAGGATCCACGATTATTGGCGCCGAGGATCGCATACCCATGATTGACGAGATGTTGGATCGTCGCGTTGTATCCCGTCCGGGTTTGGCCGCCAGGGCCGCCATGGACCCAAACGAGCGCGGGGGCGGGATTATCAGCGCTGGCGTCTTTGGGCTTGTACAAAATTGACGGAATTTTCAGACCGTCAAAGCTTTCGTAACGCACGACTTCGCTGTCCACCAGCTGCGCCGGGTCGATCTCCGGGTTCAGCGCCTGGGTATGTTCTGTGAACTTCTTGCCCTTCAATGTGGCGGTAAAAATATTGGATGGCGATGTTGAGGCGTTGATGACAAAGGCGATTGTTTTCTCATCATCTGTGAAACGCACACTGCGAAGATCGCCTTTTGGCAGCCCTTTCGGTAACTTTAATTCCTTGCCGCTTTTGAGATCGATAATGGTCACTTTTGTCGCGGCGTCTACATTCGCGCCGTAAACGAGATGGCGACCGGAGGGCGAGTACTTCAAAAAAGAAATATCCCACTCGTCTTCAATTAGGACGCTTTTTTCGCCAGATTTCAGGTCATGTGTCCAGGCTTGGGTAAACTCACCATGTTCGTCCGTGCCGAAGACGAGCTTGTCTCCGTCAGGCGTAAACTCATAAATGGTATGCGATATGTTGCCTTCGTGTTCGGTAACGTTCACCGGCGCGGCGCCGTTGGCGAGATCAACGACGTAAACATCATTGTCAGCCGAAGTTCGTGATTTAACGCCAGCGGCATATGATCCGTCGTGGGAAACGGCGAGGCCGCCGAGACCGAGTTCGTTTGCGAAAATCAACTCTCGCTCGTAGGACGAAGAGTCATAGCGGTAGAGGTCGAAAAAACGGCTGTCCCGCTCGTTGGTTTGAAGAATGAACGCGGCGCCATCATCAACCCAGTCAACGAAGGCTGCCTTCAGGTTTTCACCTATGGTGAGATCAACGGGCTCCATCGCCGGTCCGTCCACATAAACGTGGTTCAGCTCGTCGCCGCCGCCGTCAGAGGTGTACAGATACCGCTCGCCATCGGGAAAGAACGATACGGCATAGGTCGCGCTCGTATCAGAGCTTGTCAGCGGGGCGCGTTCATTGGTTTTAAGATTGAGAAGATAGGCGTTGTAAACACCCGTTTCGTCCGAGGTGATGAGCAGTTCATCCTCGCTCGCTGAAAACGCCAGTTCAGCGCTTGCAATCCGATAGTCTGTGGTTTTGTGAAATGCCTCCGCTGAATAGATCGGAGTCTCAGCGGCTGTGCTGAGCGGCGCCAATGGCAATACCGCTGCAATTATTGCATATTTCAATTTCATGTTCGCCCTCGTCCTTTTAACGGGTTTGACTATAGGGACCATTTGGGAAGTGTGACAAATGTCTTCAGCCATCGCTGGCGAAATAAATTGCCCGGTTGGCCGGGAATGGTCATAACGACCCCAGTGACCGTCACAGCGTTGAGGCCCGTTCTTGATGACCAAACAGAAATCAGCCGCCATTCTCGCCATCGGAGATGAGCTTCTCTCCGGCAGAACACGTGACGCGAATATTCACTATCTTGGCGGCTGGCTGACGGAACGCGGTGTTGCCTTGAAAGAGGTTCGGATTGTCGGCGATGATCATGACGATATCGGCGATGCGCTCAATGCGTTGCGTGTGCGCTATGACTATATATTCACATCAGGTGGAATTGGTCCGACGCACGACGATATTACGGTGGACGCAATCGCTGCCGCGCTCGGTGTAGCGGTTATTGAACACCCTCGCGCAGTGGCGATGATCCGCGCCTATTACACGGCCCGCGATATTGAGATTACACCGGCACGTCTTCGTATGGCGAGAGCGCCGGAGGGCGCCAAGTTAATCGAAAATTCCGTGTCGGGCGCTCCTGGCGTGCGTGTCGAGAACATCTTTGTAATGGCCGGCGTGCCGCGTATTTTTCAGGCCATGTTGAATGCAGTTGAAAGCGAAATCGAGCGCGGGGAGGTTGTTCATTCGCTGGCAGCGACGGCATGGAAACTGCCGGAATCCATGCTGGCGGAGCAATTGCGCGAAATCCAGTCGGCGATAAAAGGCGTCACGCTGGGCAGCTATCCGATCGATGGAGACGAAAAGGGCGTCACCATTGTGGCGCGTTCTACCGATCGGGACCTCGCCGCCGCTGCTATTGAGGCGGTGAGCGCTGCGATGCGTGCGCTTGGCGTTGAGCCGGAGCTTGAAGACCGCCGCTGATTGTGAAGCGATAGAGGCTGACTTTTCGACCGGAATTGATACTGTTGATTGTTAAATCGATATAGGGAGAAACCAATGACGAATCGAATGAATGTGTTGAAGACGGCGTCATTGCTGACGGTGCTCGTGGCGATCACAGGCCCGCTTTCTGCGGCGCCGTCCGGCGGCGGCTCTCTCTCAACGCCGGCGCCGAGCGCGCAGATCGACCCGGAGCAGTCCTACAAGGATGGGGTTCAAGCGCTGCAGGATGGTGACTTCAAGCTCGCGGAAAAAAAGTTCGGTGAAGTGCTGGGCGTCGTCAGTGATCATCCGGAAGCGAATTATTATATGGGTCTTGCGAAGGTCGGTCGCGAAAAAGAAAAATCCGCGGTGCGCTATTTCAAGCGGGCGATCAAGGCGCGCGATAATTTCGTCGAAGCGCGAGAACAACTCGCCATTGTGTATACGGGGCTGGAGAAACCTGAGGACGCCGAAGAGCAACTCGCAGCGTTACGTCAGATCAGGGAAGACTGTACAAGCGAAACATGTGACAAAGCGTTTGTAGAGCGCGCCGAGCGCGCCATCGCCAATGTGGAGGCCGCTCTGAACGGCGAAAGCGAGACGAGTGCGTTAGGCCACAACGCAATGTCCCTTGCGATGCTGCCGGCAATGGACCGTAGCGTGGGTGAAGCGCGGTATGGCGCCGCTGTCCAACTTATCAATCAGTCTCGCTATGATGACGCCATTGCGGAGCTATATGCGGCGCAAGCCATTGTCGGACCGAATGCGGATATATTGAATTACCTCGGTTTCGCAAATCGCAAGCTTGGCGCTTTTGACAGGGCGCAACACTATTACGCGGCGGCGCTTGCGATAGAACCGGGCCATCTCGGCGCCAACGAATATCTTGGTGAGCTTTACCTTGAGTTGGGCGAGATCAACAAAGCAAAGACGCAACTGGCGACGCTAGATAGTCTGTGCCGGTTCGGATGCGCGGAGCGGGAAGACCTTGCGCGGCTGATCGACATTAAGGAGTCGACCCGGACGGCGCGCAATTAGCGGTACTGTCATACGGATTGTTCTCGCGGCGGCGTTCGTCACGCTTTTCGGCGGATGCCAGCATGCTGGTGACGCTGATAATGCATCGACGATAGCGGCGCCAAGCGAGCTGGACAGTAATGTCGCGCTAACTGAGCTTTCGTGGATTGCATCCGGCGCCGATCGCGCCGCCATTTTAATCCGGCAGCCCGGCGAGTGTCTGCGCACCCCTGAGGACAAGGATACGGAATATTTGGTCGAAGTCGGCAGGGCGGCGTTCGCGAGCCCGTTCTTACTGGGCGGACAGGCGGCCCGAAGCGGCCTTTCTTGCCAGTCCTGTCACGTGAACGGTCATGACAACCCGGCCTTCTTTATTGCGGGGCTGTCACGCGAGCCGGGTACAGCCGACGTCACTTCGTCTGTCTTCAGCAAGATTCGCGAAGACCATGAATTCAATCCAGTGCGCATTCCCAGCCTTGTGGGCATTAGCGGTAAAACCTCGTTTGGCACACAAGCGCCGGCGTCAAGCATTCATGCATTTGTTAAAGGCGCGGTGACCGACGAGTTTCAGGGTGCACCGCCGCCGCAGGCCGTTCTGGATGGCCTCGTGGCGTATGTCGCGCATCTTGATCCTGCCGCCTGTGTTTCGCCGGGCGTAACCCGCACCGTCAAGCGCGACATGGCGGATGTTGAGCGCACCTTCGCCGCCTCGGTGCAGGCGCTGGAAAAAGGCGATGCCGCAACTGGTGATTTTCTGATCATCAGTGCGCAGGCGGCGCTTGGACGCATCCACGAACGGTTCGCAGCGCCCGCGCTTGCGCCGCAGCGCGAGCGTTTGCAGTTGGCGTCCAGCACGATTGGCGATGCACGTGCCTACGCCCGGGAGGAACCGGTCTTAGGCGCCATTATGCTCAAAACATTTTCGCAGCATCTACCCGGCATCGCGCAAGAACTCCATGCCCATCGACGCGCCTCGCTCTATGATGTAGGCGTCTTGCGAGCGGCGCTTGGCGCCGCGGAAAAATAAGCCGCAGGGAGCACGCCGGCCATGCTTGGCGTTTTTGATATTTTCAAGGTGGGTATCGGCCCGTCATCGTCGCACACGGTTGGGCCGATGCGCATTGGCGTACGGTTTCTGGAAGAGGCCGCGAGTGCCGGTGCGCTGGCGGATGCCGCGCGGGTCAAGGCGGACCTGCACGGTTCGCTGGCGCTGACCGGCATTGGCCACGGCACCGACAAAGCCGTGATGCTCGGGCTCATGGGGTTCAGGCCCGATGAAACCGATCCCGACGAAGCCGCTCACGCCATCGAAACGCTGAAAGCCACCGGTCGCATCAAGCTGCACGGCGGAGCGGAAATCACTTTCGATCCCAAGGCGGATATTGATCTGCGTGGCGAGGTTATCCCGTCGCTGCATCCTAATGAAATGCGGTTGACGCTGTACGACGCGTCCGGCGTGGAAACATTCTCTCAAGTCTATTATTCCGTCGGCGGCGGTTTCATCGCCAGCGAAAAACAACTGAACGCGCCTGCGGAGGATGACCTGATCGTCGGCGCCCGGGCGGGGCGACACAGCTTTGCCTCTGCGGCTGAACTTTTGTCGATCTGTGGCGCGCAGAATATCTCCATTGCCGACATCATCCTTGAAAACGAAGATGAACACCGCGCGCGCGCGGAAACGGAAGGCCTGATCGACAAGATCTGGTTCGCCATGCGCGATTGCGTTGATCGTGGACTGGTGACGCGCGGCGAATTGCCCGGCGGGCTAAAAGTCAAACGCCGCGCCCCTTCGCTCTACGCCAAGCTTGCCGAGGCGCCGCTAGCGAACGAGCGCGAACAGCTTTTCGACTGGCTCAATGTTTACGCCATGGCGGTGAACGAGGAAAACGCCGCCGGCGGCCGGGTGGTGACAGCGCCGACCAATGGCGCAGCGGGCATCATTCCATCCGTACTCAAACATTATTGCGTGGTGGATGACAAAGAAAACCTCGGCCACATCCGCACATTTTTGCTCACTGCGGCGGGCATCGGCATTCTCTACAAACAGCGCGCATCGATTTCCGGCGCCGAGATGGGTTGTCAGGGGGAAGTGGGCGTCGCCTGTTCCATGGCGGCGGGTGGGCTCGCTGCCGTTTGGGGCGGCACGCCGGCGCAGGTGGAGCACGCCGCCGAAATCGGCATGGAGCACAATCTGGGTCTCACCTGCGATCCGGTTGGGGGTCTCGTGCAAATCCCGTGCATCGAGCGCAACGCTATCGGCGCGGTCAAAGCCGTCAACGCCGCGCGACTCGCCTTGCGCGCGTCGGAGGAGCACAAAGTCTCCCTCGATCAGGTTATCGAGACCATGCGACAGACCGGCCTTGACATGTCGCGCAAGTACAAAGAAACGTCCGAAGGCGGTCTTGCAGTGAATGTGGTGGAGTGTTGAGGGTTTAACCCGTCCCCCGGACAGGGTAGTCTGCGGTCAGTAGCAAAGAGGGAGAGCAGAAATGAAATATTCCGTACAAGGTATAGTCCGCAACCTCGCATTGGCCGGCGTCTTGAGTTTCGGCCTCAGCGCCTGCGCCACCATCAGCGGCTATGAACAAGTGAAGGTGACGCAAACCGTTTCGCTGTCGCCAGGCGAAAACGGCCAGTTCATCACCGTCACCTGTCCGGCGGGTAAAAAGGTGCTGGGCGGCGGGCGCAATGTGGGCGGCTTTTTCACCATCACCAATGACGGGCCGATCAGCGACAGCGCCTGGCAGGTGCTGGTGATCAACCGCTGGACGTCGCCCAACACCGCCGATGTGACAGTGACGGCCATCTGCGCTGACGCAGCGGAGTAGGCGATTTAACATCGCATACTCCATTTGCCCTCCGCCGCGTTCCGGGCCATGCTGGCGCGGGCGCGAAAAGGGGAGGGAACCATGCCGTTTCGCGGAGCACATTTTGTAATCGCCGCCTTTCTGGTGGTGACGATCGCCGCCTTCTGGCCGAGCTATTTCAGTATTCTCGATACGGCGCCGCGCGCGCATCACATCCACGGCGTCACCGCGACGCTATGGGTGCTGCTGCTGATCTGGCAGAGCTGGTCGATCCGCCAGCCGAACTTCGCCCTCCATAAATGGGGCGGGCGGATGAGTTTTCTCTTGGCGCCGCCTTTTGTTGTCGGCGGGCTCTTGGTCACCAAGATGACGGTCATCAAGGACTCTCCGTTTACGGAGATGTTCGCCATCTCCCTTTCCTTTGCCGACTTTGTTTCCGTTGCGGCGTTCGTGCTGTTCTATTTCCTGGCGCTGCGCAACCGCCGCTCGGTGGAGCATCACTCGCGATACATGCTGGCGACGATATTCCCGCTGATCCCGCCTTCGGTTGCGCGTATCTTCACCGGTTACGTGCCGGGCGTCGCCATTCGTGCGCCGGAGGATTTGCCGAATTTTGAGATCGCGCTCAATCTCAGCTTCGTCATCGCGTCGGCATTCACCATCGCGCTTCTGGTATCGGACTGGCGCCGGAAAAAACCGCTGGCGCCGTTCCTGATGGCGCTCGGCGCGCTCGTCCTGATGATCGGCGTCTATCATTCCTACGGAAACACCGCCCATTGGAGGGAGACCGTTCTCGCCTATGCGCGTTTTTCCGACACTGTGCTGATCCTCGCCGGCCTTGTCATCGGCGCCGCCGCGGCGATTCTCGGCTGGACCTTCCCGCGGAAGGCCGCCGGAGCGTAGAAAAACACACCTGTCATCCCGGACGCAACGCAGCGTGTAACGCTGCCTTGCAGATCCGGGATCGCACTCCATCACACAACCCAAACGTCACTCGATCCCGTGTCTGCGCAGCAGCGCCATGCGCCGCAACGCGCACGGGATGACGGAGGCGGAAAAGGCGCCATTTCCACACGCGAGTCTCCACGGCTCGCCCGTGGAGTCCATTAGCGTTGATCGCAGCGCGCGCGGACCGGTCAGGTGTTGGACCCCACGCTTAAAGCGTGGGGGAGTCGCTTTGTTTGTATTACGACTCTCTTTCCTTTCGTGACGAGGAGCGCGCGCATATTTTCACTTTCCATCGTCGTCCCGGACGCAACGCAGCGTGAAACGCTGCTTTGCAGATCCGGGATCCAGAAATAAGCGCTGCGCTTGCTGGTGGATTGCGGGTCGGAGCCCGCAATGACGTCATAGGAAATGATTTTAGGGCGGGCCTTGGCCCGCTATCTATGCAGGTAGTGCGACAGACTTGATTATCGGTGGGCTAAAGCCCGCCCTACGCCGAAGGCGCTGTTTCCTCGTTTACGGGCGAGGTAATTTGAATGAGCGGCGGGGGAGAGCGTACTTTCCGTAAAAGTCGAAAATTCGGACACGACAAGCTCAATTAATTCCCAATGATTGTAAGTAAACGACGCTTCAGGTAAGGATCAATCGATGATGATGCGTGATCAGCGAGTTGAGCGGCAAACACCTCAATTTTGACACTGAATTTAAAGCGTCGTTTCATTGTTGTGTAAATCGAAGGTAACAAATAGTCTTTGCCAGACGCAAACTCTATTGCCTGTAGTTTTTCTGCCTTTGATGTAAGTCGCCGAATTTGTTGACGAATAGCGGCGTAGTCATGGCTTGATCGAATTTCGCGATAAATAGAAAAAATTCTCTTAAAGACTTTCTGGGGGCAAAGGCAGCAGTGATCGCTTGTCGTATCGTAAAGGCGGCTTACATGATATGAAACGGTTTTCGTTGGCATTCCGAAGTACGCTATTAATCCGTAGGCGACAAATATAGAACGCAAAAGGGTTTCATTAGAGGTGAACCAATCTTGAAAATTTATACTTTGCCGCGCTTCACTTTCAGACACCTTAACATCATAGGACATAGCCAAGTTGATCAACGCCTGTTCCTGCAACAAATAATTCTCCAAGCAATACCGTCTTAGCCGATATAAATGCTTGAGATTTGGCTTCTTAATTCCAAGTATGAGGTCCAAATCAGCGTCAATTATGTATAGGCGTTTTTCACTTCTCGATTGGTCTGCCCGGCACGCGGCCAAAACGTTTTTTCTTCCATTAAGAACAGTAACATCGTGAATTTTGCAGTCCTTTGGAAGGAACTTGCGAATCAATTTGAGCCAAGTATTTGGGGACGCAGTATCTTCGACAAATATAGCTATGTCATTTCTATTCGATTTGAGAAATCCGACGGCCTGTACGGCACGGGGTGAATAGATGGCTGTCGTGGCCATTGGAGCTATTGGGATATATCGCGACAAGATTTCGTCTTGTCTAGAATGATTGACGGGGAGTGCGAGGCTAAAATCAATTGAATATTTGGTGCTGCCTCTTGCAAGCCTTCAACAAATTTTTCCTGCCATTGGACGTGAAGTGAAAGCTCGGGTTCATCAATTATGAAAACTCCAGCCTCCTTTGCCTCAGGATTAAAATGCAAGTGAGTTAAAATTACAAATAGCTGTACTTCACCTGACGATAATGTCCGGAGCTCACGGTCGGAGTTCTCATTTTTCAGTCTAAAGTATAGCTGTCCATGTTCGTCAAACGAAATCGCTTTGCCGCTTTCGCAAAAGAACGAATTAATTGACGAAAGGAACATATCAATTCTTTTATTGATTTTTTCAGCTTCCACATTATTGGATGTAATCATATCAGAAATTATGTTGATTTTTTTTAAGTGCGTTTTGTTAAACGACCAATCGACCAGTGCGTCGAAGTTCTGACCGTCCGATTCAAGTGTCTCGGCTTGTCTTTTGGGCATATCTTTCAACTTCGCCGCTCGATCATCAAGAAAGGAAAACAGCGGGTCTAGTTTGCTGCTTATGGATTCCGCCGGCACTCGCAAGAGATCTGGCAGCCGAGCAAGGTTCTCTTTGGCCTTTTGTAAGCCCTTTCGTTCAGCAGCAGTCGGGGCTTCTAACGTATTAGAAAAGGCTATCGGCGGAAAGTCTAACAGGGCAGTGAGTATGTCTCGCCTGAACTGTTCATCAAGTCTATTTTTCCGTATTGCATTTTCACGATAAGCGCCTTCCGCAAATTGGATGGCTTCTTGTAGGCTTTGACCTAACGAACGCCCAAACACATTGCGTTTAATAGGTGGGCGAGAATAACGGCGCATATGAACAGGTGGCGCGCGCAAAGGTAGGTTGTCACGGGTGACAAGCCTTCTATCCAAATTGAGGTACATCGGCGTTGGAAGCCCGAGAATGTATTTTAAGACGGAGTTCTGCGAATTTCTCGATAGTAGTTCACGATAGAAATCGTTCTCGTATTCAGCTTCTCTATGTAATGGCGTTTCTGGATCAGCGATAAACTCTTCAATCTGAAAAGCTTGGTCATGTAGATTTGAACTAGATAGTAATGTTTGGTTCTCGGACTTAGCTGCCATTATTCTGATGTCTTCAGTGCCGTTGTTTAGCGTTACTGAAATCTCTTCAAAAGCATTTGTCGCCAGGAAGTCAATTCTTGGCATTAATAGGGATACAATAGAATTTAAAGCTGTGGTTTTGCCACTGCCATTGATGCCGGTGATGAACGTAAGCTTTGAGAAAAATTTTATATCAAAATCAAGATATCCGTTTACGGCCTTGCCTTGGAACCTCTTTATTCGCATTTTATTGTGCCACGTTGGGTTATTTCTCTTGTAACTTTAATTACTTGTTGTTTGCAATGGCAAGGGTTTATGTGCCGCAAAAAAAAGCAACTGTATTAATTACTGCAGGGGGAAGAATGATTTGCAAGCGGTTGTTCTGAGTTTAGACTTTCGCCAGCAATTTTCCCCTTTAGCGTGATCGCTTCGCACCCCGCGGCTTACTCCGCACATTACTCACCGTGCCCTCACTCTTCTTGATCCGCCCCTCTGAGGCTTTCTCAACCCGTTCTTCAATTGCGGACTGTCGCGCCAGCGGATCGTCGGCGACGGCGAGCTCCACTTCTTGCAGGCGTTTGATTTCATCGCGCAGGCGCGCGGCGGTTTCAAACTCGAGGTTGGAGGCGGCCTCGCGCATTTCCTTTTCAAGGTGCGCCAGGTGGGCTTTAAGGTTTTGGCCCGGTCCTTCGAACGCCGCCTGTTCATCGGCGAAGCCGGCGGCGCCGGGGCGGCCACTGGCGCGTGTCTGTTTGTGCCCCACAAACGTTTGCCCCATGGCGGCTTTCGCGCCTTCGTCATCGCTTTGGGCGATCTCGGCGATTTTCGCCTTGGTGCTTTCGGGCGTAATGCCATGGGCTTTGTTGTGGGCGAGTTGCT
Organism: uncultured Alphaproteobacteria bacterium; assembly: GCA_942492295.1. GTDB lineage: Bacteria > Pseudomonadota > Alphaproteobacteria > Caulobacterales > Parvularculaceae > Hyphococcus. Next base: position 167,254 of record CALODW010000008.1, on the reverse strand, counting down.
TTTCGCGCCGCCGGTCGGTCTCGCCCATGGCGCGCTCCATGGAGCCGGTGATCTTGTCCGCGTACAGAATAACCCGGCCGTCCACATTGCGCGCGGCGCGACCAATGGTCTGGATCAGCGAGGTCTCTGACCGCAGGAACCCTTCCTTGTCGGCGTCGAGGATCGCCACCAGCTGACATTCGGGAATATCCAGCCCCTCGCGCAGTAAATTGATGCCCACCAGCACGTCAAACGCGCCGAGGCGCAGATCGCGGATGATCTCGATCCGCTCCAGCGTGTCGATATCGGAATGCATGTAGCGCACGCGCACGCCCTGTTCGTGCATATATTCGGTGAGGTCTTCGGCCATGCGTTTGGTGAGCGTCGTCACCAATACGCGCCCGCCGCGTTTGGCGATGGCCTTGCACTCGGCGATGACGTCGTCCACCTGGTTGGCCGTGTCACTGGTGACCGGGCGCACCTCCACCACCGGGTCCACCAGCCCCGTGGGGCGAATGACTTGCTCGGTGAAAACGCCGCCGGTGCGCTCCAGCTCCCAATTGCCAGGCGTTGCGGAAACATGCACCGTCTGTGGACGCATCTTTTCCCACTCCTCGAATTTCAAGGGCCGGTTGTCCATGCAGGAGGGCAGGCGGAAGCCATATTCGGCGAGTGTGCGCTTGCGGTTGAAGTCGCCGCGAAACATGGCGCCGATCTGCGGTACGGTGACGTGGCTTTCGTCGCAAAAGATCAGCGCGTTTTCCGGCAGGTACTCGAACAAGGTCGGCGGCGGTTCGCCCGGCTGGCGGCCTGTGAGATAGCGCGAATAGTTTTCGATGCCGGCGCAAGCGCCCGTGGCCGCCATCATCTCCAGATCAAACTGCACCCGCTGGTCTAGGCGTTGCGCCTCCAGCAGGCGGCCTTCCTCGCGCATGATCGGCAGGGTTTCGTTGAGCTCTTTCTTGATGCCGTTGATCGCCTGGTTCAGCGTCGGGCGCGGGGTGACATAGTGCGAGTTGGCGTAGAGCGTCACTTCATCTAGGTCGCCGGTCTTTTGCCCCGTCAACGGGTCGAACTCGGTGATGGACTCAATCTCGTCGCCGAACATGGAAACCCGCCAGGCGCGATCCTCATAGTGGGCGGGGAACATCTCAATGGTGTCGCCCCGCGCCCGGAAACAGCCGCGCGCAAAGGCGTTGTCATTGCGCTTGTATTGCAGGGCCACGAGATCGGCGAGGAGTTTCTTGCGGCTGATCTCTTGCCCCAGCTTCAGGGTGAACGTCATGGCGGTGTAGGTCTCGACCGAGCCGATGCCGTAGATGCAGGAAACCGACGCAACGATGATCACGTCCTCGCGCTCCAGCAGCGCGCGCGTTGCGGCGTGGCGCATGCGGTCGATCTGTTCGTTGATCGACGATTCCTTTTCGATATAAGTGTCCGTACGCGGAACATAGGCCTCCGGCTGGTAGTAATCGTAATAGGAAACGAAATACTCAACCGCATTGTCCGGGAAGAACGCCTTGAACTCATTATAAAGCTGCGCGGCGAGTGTTTTGTTCGGCGCGAGGATCAGCGCCGGGCGTTGCGCCGCCTCGATGATCTTGGCCATGGTGAACGTCTTGCCGGTGCCGGTGGCGCCAAGCAGCACCTGGTCCCACTCGCCATTGCGGACGCCTGCGGTCAGCTCCGGGATCGCCGTCACCTGATCACCGGCGGGCTCATAGTCGGAGACGACGCGCAAGGGCCGCGACTTGCCCGACGCCGCCGGGCGCTCCGGCCGGTGCGGCGTCCATTCGTCGAGCGGCACGGCAAGCCGGTCGTGATACGCCGCGACGGCCTCAGAAAACCCGCCGGGGGTAATCTCGGCCGTGTCTGTGGTGGGCTGCGTGGTCGGGCGCTTGGCCTTTGGGTCGTAGCCTTCGCGATGCTTGGGGTTCGGTTTGGGATCGGTGCTCATAGACGCGAACATAATGCGAACGCGCCGGAATGGAAGGGGTTTAGATCACCGCAAAAACTTCGGCTGCTGCTGCAGACTCTCGCCAAAGAATTTCAAAGTTATCTGAAACAGTTTCCCATCAAGACTGACTGGCTGAGTTTTGGACCAGAAAAAGCGCTCTTTGTGGCGCGTTAGGATTAACTCTGTTCTTGACCTATTTTCATAGACAGGAAGACTAGGTTCAGCCAAATTGCGCCCAATTGCATAAGTGGCTCGCCCGGCGAGCAGATTGTTGTTCAGGAGTTTTGACGTGCCAGCCATCCCCCCCGCATTAGCTTTTTTGTTCGGACCCGGCGAGCAGCCGTGGACTGATTTGCCTGATCCAGGCCCGACACCGAATGTTACGCCGGTTGACGAATTAATACCGCTTGATAGCAACTTTACGATTGCTGCGGGGGAAACATACTTTTCGAATTCCGACATGCTCGCTTTGTTCAGATTTGGAAACTTAATTGACATTACAAATGATGGGTTAATTTGGATTCAAAGCACTACCAATGACGTAAGTGCATTGACTGGAAATAATTCGAATATTTTTGTGAATAATGGTGACATTGTCGCCCTATCTTCGGAATCCGCTGCTCGAGGTTTTGTTACGTTCGCGTGGGGTTTGATAAAGAATTACGGTACTATCACGGCTGTCTCGTATGACTTTGGTGCTGTTGGTTACTATACGTATAGCACCCGTTCATGGTCTGGCGATCCAGACAACCTAAACGCGGGAACTATTCAAGCATGGTCTGGAACCTTCAGCGCTACGGGCGTCGGATTTGGTGGCGGGGTCGAGAGTTTCATTAATACAGGTGAAATTTTGGCAACGGGGTTCACTGAGGCGATTGCGCTTTTTTCCGATGGCGATTTAACCTTGAATAATAGCGGATTGATACAGGCAGAATCAAGTATGTCGGGGGTGTCCTACGGTGTACTTGTTACAGAAGCTTTCGATGGGATTCAAATTGACAATAGCGGAACCATTAGCGGCGACTATGCGATTTTGTTTTCGCCATTCAATCCGAACAAGACTTCCCTGATTAACAATACTGAAACGGGGAATCTGAATGGCGTGGTTTATTTGGAAGGAACGACGGATAGAGTAATTAACGCTGGCTCCATTTCTGGCGACGTTTATCTCCAAGATTTGGACGATTACATTGATAACTCGGTAGGAACGATTGGCGGAGTAATTGATCTAGGTTCCGGTGACGATACCGCCATTTTAGGCGCCCTAGCTGAGAGGGTAATTGGCGGCGGCGGCAACGATACCATTGATTATTCGCATTCTACAGAAGCCGTTGTGGCAACAGTCGCCGGAGGCACAACTGGCTATGCGGCGGGTGATACGTTCTCTGGGATAGAAAACCTATTGGGTTCTGCATTTAATGACGTATTGTCCGGCGATGGAAAAGCCAACCTGATTTCAGGTGGTGCTGGCGCTGATACTCTAAATGGAGAATCCGGTTCGGACACAGTTTCTTATCTAGGGTCTTCAGCGGCTGTATTCGTTAACCTGCAACAAGACAGTGTCTTTGGCGGAGACGCAGAAGGCGACGATATTTCCAGCTTTGAAAACGCAATTGGCTCTGTGTTTAACGATACACTTATCGGAACAACAGGGGGCAATACATTTCAAGGTAATGAGGGAGCTGATTTGCTAGATGGCGCTGAGGGTATCGATACTGTCTCTTACTCCGACTCAACCGCAGGTGTTTTTGTTGATCTTGTAAACGGTTTAGGTGCGGGAGGAGATGCGCAGGGAGACTTAATTACGAACTTTGAAAATATCATAGGCTCGGGTTACGATGATACGTTGTTTGGCGAGTCTGGAGCAAATAGCCTTACGGGCGGAGACGGAAATGACACGTTGATTGGTGCTGCAGGCGCCGATACGCTTATTGGAGGCGCTGGCGTGGATACAGTGTCGTATGCTTCATCATCTTTGCCGATTTCTGTTAATCTCCAAAGTGGTAGTGTTTCCGGCGGTGACGCTCAAGGCGATATTCTGGTAGGAATCGAAAACATTGTCGGCTCGTCATTCGACGATACAATCATCAGTAAGGTAACCGCAAAAAGCGTACTTCAGGGTGAGGACGGAAACGACTTCCTGTTGAGTAACGGAGACGGTGACACATTAATAGGTGGCGCGGGTGATGACACATTAACCGGAGGAAGGGGCACCAACACATATAATGGAGGCGCTGACATCGATACTGTCACGTATGTTTCATCGCGCGACAAAGTATTTGTCAATCTCGCAATGGGGTTGGGAGGACGTGAGGGGTATGGACTTGGCGATGCATTCATTAGCGTAGAAAACCTGGTCGGGTCGTTGTTAGCAGACATGCTGATCGGTGACGCCGCATCCAACGCCATAGATGGTGTGAGTGGTGCAGACGAGATTCACGGTGAGGGTGGCGCCGACACGCTGTATGGCGGCGCTGGCGATGACACGTTGAATGGCGGCGGCGGTGACGACGCGATATTCGGTGATGCTGGCCGCGACTTGTTGTTCGGTGGCAATGACAATGACTTCCTGCATGGATTCGGCAGTCACGATACGCTTGGCGGCGGCCGAGGTAATGACGACCTGCGTGGCGGTTTCGGCAAGGATTTGCTGAATGGCTCCAGCGGTAACGACACCTTGCGCGGCTTTGAAGGTGATGATCGTCTGTTCGGTGGCGGCGGCGCAGACACGCTGCTGGGCAATGACGGCGACGACTCGCTCACCGGCGGCGGCGGCGTAGATCGCCTCAAGGGCGACGCTGGCGACGACACGCTAAATGGCCGGTTCGGTGATGATCTGGTTACCGGCGGCGCTGGCGATGATCTGTTCGAGTTCCGTCAGGGCCACGGCAATGACACCTATGACGACTTTGTCGCCGGTGGTGGAACGGATGATGCGATCGAGCTGATCGCGTTTGGCGCGGACTTCGACACATTCGCCGAAGTCATCGCCGCGGCGTCTGATAATGGCGCGCACACCACCATCGACTTCGGCGGCGGCGATTCCATCCTCCTCCTCAACGTGGTGGTCGCTGATCTCCATGAGGATGATTTTATCTTTAGCTAGTGATGGGATCTGTACATCGGTTTTCAATCTGTCGGATAATCGAGTGCGGTTTGCGCACTATTCAGCCGACGCGCGCCTACGCGCCAGTTTCACCAACAGATTATCCGCCACCCCGGGCCGGCTCCACGGGCAGACCGATATACATATGCCGCAGCCGTATGTTTCGTTGAAATAGGGCAGACATTTGTCGAAGTCGACATACCACTTCATTTCGCCGCGCACGGTTTGTTTGCTCTCATAAATGGCGTCCGGCGGGCAGGCGTCGGAACACACACGACAATTGGTGCAAAACCCGTCTGCGCCGAAAGCATCGGGCGCGTCAGGAACAAGCGGAAGGTCGGTTAGCACCGCTGACAACCGGAAATTCGATCCGAACCGGCGGTTGATGATCGACCCATGTTTGCCGAGTTCGCCAAAGCCGCACTCAAGGGCCGGCGGGATCATCGTCACCTTGCCTTTCATAGGACCGGTCAACGGTTCAGCCCAATGGCCTTGTTCGCGAATCCAGTTCGCTAGTCCCTTCGCCGCTTTCGCCGCGCGCGTATATTGACGCAGCACTTCGATGCCAGCGCGCAGCTCCGGCGCCGTCGCCATTTCATCGTAACTCATGCCGACGCCGAGCATGATAATGAATTCGCCGCGGGCTTTCTCGCCTTCAAAAATCCATTCGGGACGCATTCGGGCGATGCCCGTCATGTCGGCGTGATTCTCCGCGCCCGCTTTTTTTACGGCGCGGGCCGATTCATCACTACTCTGATGAAGCAAATGCGCGGCGATGCCGGCCAGCGGCGCGTCGAGTATCGCTTGACGTTCGGCGCGCATGGCCGCGGATGCGTCATTGTTATTGTGCTGGTAGAACCATCTCTGCATCGGTCCATGTGGAATGGTTTCCGGCTCTTCGTGCCAGTACACCGGCGTTGGACGGCGCGTCGTAGTTTCTCCGAGCCCGTTGATGGTGTTTCCCGAAACTCCGGGCCACAGATGCATTTGCTCCGGGTTTGGCGAGAACGTTCGTTTGTCGATTTTGCGGGTCATTGCGGCTATTCCCGGCAGTATTGCCGTCGAGGCTATCATGAGTGAGGTTTGCCGTCATCTCGCCCTGGATTGCCGGCATTTTTCGTCTTTCGTCACATGCATTGCGACATTTGTCTTGAGACGGAGCGAGGCGATGATGCGATAAAGCGGGATCGCAAGCTGCGACGTCCATTACCGCAATCGTTATAAGAGTTCCAACGAAAATTTTGAAGGGCGGCATGATGGCGAATAAAATTTGGATGGGTGGATTGGTTGCGCGCGTTTGCGCGATGTTATTCGCGGTGGCGGCATGTGCGCCCGCAGACGTGCCGGATGAGGTTCACGCAGCGGTCGAAAGCGCGCTTCAAGCGACCGTCGATCGGCTGGCCGCCGAGAACGATATTCCGGGTATTCAAGCGGCGGTGGTGCTTCCCGACGGGGCGGTTGTGCAGGCGGCGGCCGGGCTCGCGGATATAGAATCGCAAATTCCGATGACATCGGAACTGCGCATTATTTCAGGCAGTATTGGCAAGACCTACGTCGCCGCCGCACTGATGTCGCTGGTTGAGGAGAACAAGCTCGATCTTGGAGCGAGGGTTGGTGACTATCTTGGCGATGAAGATTGGTGGCGGGGATTTCCGAACGCTGACACGGTGACGCTGGGTCAATTGCTCAACCATTCCTCTGGCGTGCCGCGAGATTATCTTGAACACCCCGAATTTCTGGCGGCGCTTGAAAAATCCATCACCGACGGCGCCGATTTCGCCGAGCAAGGTTACACTCATGAAGATTATGTTCGCTGGGTGTCCGGGCTGGCGCCGGCATTCGCGCCGGGCGAGGGGTTTCACTATTCCGATGTCGCATACACGGTTGGCGCATTGCTGGTGGAAAAGGTCAGTGGACGATCTATTGAGACTGACATTGAAGAGCGTTTCTTGACGCCGCTTGGCCTGACGACGACTGAACCTCAGCAACGGCAAATGACAAATTTTGTCTCCGCCTATGTTCCACCCTCTGTGCGCGCACAATTTTCGGGCGTGCCGGAGAAATCAGTCACCATGGGCGCTTTTGCGTTCGATCCGAAATTTGAATGGGGCGGTGGCGGTTATGTCTCGAACGCGAACGACCTTGCGCGATGGGCCGATGCCTGGTTTGGCGGTAAAGCGCTTGACAGCGACTATGTCGAAATGATGAAAGCCTGGGGCAATGAACAAGTTTGGCCGCCGCTTGGCGACGCCTATGGCATTGCATTGCAAGTGCGACATGCGTCTCCTTTTGGAGAACGGTTATATCACGGAGGATATGGTCTCGGCTTTATCGCCCGCACTGAGTACTTGCCGGAACATAAGATGGCGTCCGCCATTATGATCAATACGGTTGCACTCGAATATGAAGCGTTTCACGACGACATCTGGCGCGCCGTTTTTGAAGCGATGGACATCGAGTTAAACGAATAACAGCGCGTGCTGGTTCTCGCGGCATCGCACACAGCGCATCTACGAAAGAAGGCTCTGATCGCGTTAGTCTCTGCGCCGCCTCAAATTATCGGTATACTCCTCGCAACGTTCTCGAACGGCGCTTTGAACGGTTTGTGCCGAGGTTTTATTTTGTCTGTGATCTCAGGCGCATAGGGCCATTTTCCAACGACTGGGCTCAAGAAAACGCGCTATTGCGACAGTTTTATAAAGATTAACTTCTCAACTGCATCATTTGGTAAAGTTTTGTTGACGCTTGGGGGAAAACCCAATAGTGTAACAATGCGACACAAAAACGGATCAGCTCCTAACTTTAGATACGAAGGAGCTCCATCGTGACCCAAACTTCTCCCCAAAAGGCATTCTCTCAACGCATGCGGCGCCGATTGTTCGGCGCCATGACGGCCGCCGTCGGCAGCCCTCTGATCATTGCGTTTTTTATCTATGTTGCATTCGTCGTGCCTCAATCAGAGCCGCGTTGGCGGAATTTAGTGGCGGCTGAAATCTTGGTGGCGGGTTCGCTTGCTGACCGTGGTGTCGCAATCACATAAAGCGTTCCAGAACCAAGGCCGGAGAACCGACCCAGTATGTCGGTTCTCCGGCAAATTCATTGGAGCATCTATAGATGTTTGATTTGGAAAAGCACCGCGGTGAGCTTGATCTCCGCAATCTGAATACCTTCATTGAGGTCATTGAGCTCAGGTCGATCCCTAAGGCGTCAAAAAGCCTCAACGTATCCAGCGTAACTATTCACAATCGATTGAATGCGCTCCGTAATAGTCTTCAACTTTCAAAAGACGACGCATTATTCGAGCGTCACGGGCAGGGCGGCAGTCTGTTAGTGCCGACCTATCTGGGAAAAGTACTGTTCGAGCAGGGGCTCATGCTGCAACGGCATATTAGCGACACATTGCAAGATATTCGAAAAGCGAAAGAGCGACGGCCGGTTGTGCGTGTCGGGATTCAAAATTCGATCCATCGTGTGTTGGCGAGAGAGATAACGGCCTATTTCCAAAGAGAGCACGAGAACAATTCAAGCGAACTTCCCCGGCTTTCTTTTCGTGCGGAACGGCCGGAAATTCTTATTGAAGAGCTGGAAGCCGGACTGCTTGATATCGCCGTGACTATGATTCCCCGGTTGGCGAGGCCGCAGCTCGTCGATGGGTTTGAACTCGAATGCCTGTACAACGAACGAATTGTGCTGGCTTCGTCTGATCCTGCTTGCAACAGCCTGGAGGACATCGCCCTCCCTAAATCCCCTTATGGTTGGAGAATGGTGTTTGTAAATTGGGGAGAGGAATTCAACCATCATGTTCAAAGCACGTTTAGCGCATTTGGCGAGACGCAGTTTAATTACGAATATAATAGAACGACAGGTGCGTTGACGCTTTTGTTTGATAAGGAGCAACCCCATTATTGTGCGGGATTTTTTCCCATTGCCCGAATTGCAGAGTACTTTCCAAATGAGGTGAACGGCGACGCGTCAGAGCAGATTTTAAGGATCGTAGGCGATGGACATGCTTTGCAGCGCGAGGTGGCAATGGTGTCCCGAATATCGGAGTTCAAATATTTGGATGGCGACAGCAGCCGGGAAGGGCAAGACGACTTTCGTTTACGTTCGACAAAGCGCAAGCGCCATTTCGACGATGCACAACGCGTAAAAGCCGCGATACGAGAGGGAAAAAAGAGAATTTTAACGCGCGCCTATCAATCACTACCCGACACCTTGGCGTCAACTTTCATGGCTGATAATGATTGCGGGCCTGACGGACAGTTTAGTTAGAACGTTGCGATCAACTGTACAACGTCGGGGCGAGCGCCAGGATCTGCACGTCTACATCCATGCTGGTGAAGGCGCCGGCAGCACCTTTGAATGACCCTTCGAGCGGCACGGCCTGTGATGGCGTGCGCGCAACGCCGGTGCGGATCAGATTGCCGCTGGCGATGAGCCCGTTGGTCGGGTCGAACTCGATCCAGCCGGCGCCGGGCAGGAACACCTGCACCCAGGCGTGGGTGGCGCCAGTGCCTTGCAGCCCGCCGCTTTGGTTTGCAATCGGATCATAGAGGTAGCCCGTGACGAAACGCGCAGCAAAACCGAGTTGCCGAACCGCCTCCATCATAAGAACCGCGAAGTCGCGGCAAGAGCCGTGACCAAGGTCAATTGTCTCTCGTGGCGCCTGAATGCCCGGCTCTTCCCGGCGGCGATATTCGAAGGTTTTATAAATTGCGGTGTTGATGCTTGAGAGGATATTCCACGTGTTGCCGTTCGCTGCGCGCTGAAACTTTTGCGCCCAGTGGTTCACCGCTTCTTCCGGGTGATTGTATTCCGGTTTGATGAGCGCGATCAGATCGGAAATTTGCTCCTTCGGGTAATCAAACGGAAAATTTTGCGCCGCTGCGGCGATGGGAAACACCGGCACTGCAACGCTGGATCGGATCACGTTGAACACGCACGAAATCTCCAGCGAGTCCGAAGGCGGCGCATCCGCGAAATCAAAAATAATCTTCGAATTGGAAAAGACGTCATGCACCCAGTGCTGCTTTGCGTCCGGTGTGGTGGTCACATCAAACGCAGTTAGGCGAAGGTCGTTACTTTCGTGCGGGCGAAACATGGCGCGGTGCGGCCCGAACGCCACCGGCTTGGAATAGCGGTAACATGTGGTGTGGCGCACCTGCAAAATGTCGGTGCTGACGCTGGGTTTGGGAACACTCATGGCCGGATCTGACACGACTTCCTTAAAGCGGTTGGCGCCCGCTTCCTGTTAAATTCCATTTCGGCGCTCAGGCGCGCTCTTTATGCGGGCGAAAAATAGCGATCATTGAGGCTGATGGCGAGGGTAATTATTTCTTGCTGAACCTGATCGAGATAGCGGTGCAGGGGGCGGCCAGACGCCCGTGTGGGCGGTGTTTTTAGCCGGATATTCAATGCTTTCACGGCGCCCTTAACCGAAGAATCCGGTTTGGCGCCAAAATCGTGTTCCAGCCGTTCCAGCTGATAGAACGCCATTTGCGCCGCATTGGTGACGGAAAGCGGCAGATGAGGGTCGCACAGCAGGAATTTCGCCGCATCCGCCGGGTCCGCATTGAATGAGTGTCGACGCTGAAACGCGTGATAGGCGGAAGCGGAGCGGAGCAGCGTGTTCCACCACGCCACGTCGGGCGGCGCCGCCTGGTCATCATCATCGCGGTCAAACCGGAAATATTTGATGTCGATCAGGCGCGTTGCCTGGTCGGCACGCTCCAGCGCGGCGCCGAGCTGGTTGAAGCGCCAAACCTCGTCCCGGTAACACGTGCTATCGAGAACACCACGAACAGTGAAACATCCGTCGCGAATATTGCTGCAAATTTCACTGAGTTTGGAAAGCGCGAATCGCCGCTTTTGCAACGCGTTGAAACCGCTGTGAAAGAACGACACCTGCCGCCAGCCTTCGGTGCTGATAAGATGACGCAAAGATCGCGCATTTTCTTTTGTCATCTTTGAGGCCGCGATCACCGAATTGGGATTACTCGGATCGACAAGATAAAACCGCGCCACGTTGAGTGCTGTCAGCGGCTTGCCACGTTCAGCGAAGGCGTCTCGATCCGCAAAAACAGACAGGATCGGCTCCCATGCTTCATCGCTATCCTGATCGGCGGCAAAAGACTCCGTTACCATGAGCAATCGCGCAACGCTTTCGGCGCGCTCCATATATCGGCCCATCCAGTAAGCATTCTCCGCAAAACGGGATAACAGCATTATTGCCTCATCCTGATCACTTCATCACCCATGTGTCTTTGGAGCCGCCGCCTTGTGAGGAATTGACGATAATTGAACCCTCGCGCATGGCGACCCGGGTCAGGCCGCCCGGCAACACCCAACTATCCTCGCCGGTCAGGATGAACGGACGCAGATCCACATGGCGCGGGCGCAATCCCTGTTTGGTCAATGTCGGCGAGACAGACAGGTTGATCATTGGCTGCGCGATGTAATTCGCCGGATCTTTTTTAATGGCGCGCCGGATGGCGGTGAGTTCTGCTTTGGTGGCTTTGGGGCCAACGACAATGCCGTAGCCGCCGGACTCTCCAACCGGCTTCACGACCAACTCAGCAAGGTTGTCGAGCACATAGGCGAGGGCGTCTTTTTCCCGGCAGATGTGAGTTTCAACATTATTGAGGATCGCTTCTTCGCCGAGATAGTATTCGATAACTCGCGGCATATAGGCATAGACGGCTTTGTCATCAGCGACTCCAGCGCCGACCGCATTGGCGATAGAGACTTTGCCGGCCTTAAGCGCCCGCATTATTCCCGGCACGCCCAGCATAGATTCCTTGTTGAACACGTCAGGATCGAGGAATTCATCGTCAATCCGCCGATATATCATGTGAAGTCGTTCCAGACCGGAAATGGTCTTCATGAACACGCGGTCTTGATCGTCGACAATGAGGTCACGCCCCTCCACCAGCGGGACGCCCATCTCCCGGGCCAGAAACACATGTTCAAAATATGCGGAGTTGAAAACGCCTGGCGTTAGTAGAGCGACGTTGGGATGTTGGATGCGCTGTGGCGCGCACTCCATCAGCATGCCGCGCAGGCGCTTGCCGTAATCGGATACGGGCATGACTTTCATGTTTTCCATGAGGTCCGGGAAGGAACGCATCATCAAATGCCGATTTTCGATGACGTAAGATACGCCAGATGGAGACCGACAGTTATCTTCCAGCACTAAAAATTCGCCCGATTCATCACGAATCAGATCGACGCCACTGATGTGCGTGTAGGTGTTGTGGACAAGCTTGACGCCCAGCATTTCCTTTCGGAAATTTTTATTCCCAAACACCAAATCCTTCGGGATGATCTTGTCCTTCAGGATTTTTTGCGGACCATAAATGTCGGTAAGGAAGGCGTTTAGCGCCATCACGCGTTGTTTGCAGCCGCTCTCGATGGTTCGCCAGTCTTTTTGGGTAATCTGCCTCGGTATCGGGTCAAACGGTAAAATACGATCGATGGCGCCAGCGTCGGAATATACCGTAAAGGTGATTCCCAGATTATGAAGTTCGCGTTCTGCCGCTGCGTTGCGCTGGTTTAAGGTCCGTATCTTGTATTGAGAGAGCTTTTTGGCGAGCGGGTTTGGCGCTGACGATTCGTGGGCGCGGCCGAATAACTCGCAATAATTATGTCCCGGCTCGTAACCGGGAAACTGGGCGTGTTTCACCATTGGTGCTATAGATAAGGTATTGTTATCTAAAATGCAATGCGGCGACAAAAAAGCCGTATACAGAGTAAATATCCCCAACCGGGCGCAAAAACCGCCGCCCGGACTGGCCGGACGGCGGAAGTTTGAGTGAAACTCTCAGTAGAGGAGGAGCGCCCCCCGCCCCATGGTGGCCGACTTAGAAAGAGGCGCTAAAGCCCGCCCCAAACCAGAAACCGCTCGAGTCATACGTTCCCAAAATCGAATTATCGATAATTGATCCGCCGGGCAGATCGGAACCGCCAAAGCGTGCGCCAACATAGAATGAGCCATTGTCAGAAAACGCATAAGAAACGTCTGCGGTGGCTGAGCCGTAAAGGTAATCCGTACCGCCATTGTCTGCAACAACATAACCGACCGATCCGCCGAGGTCGAAGCTGGTTTTTTCGGCCAGCGGGAACGAGTAGGATACGCCGCCTTCAAAGGTTGTCGCGTCCAAAGTGAAGTCGCGATACACATAGACCGAGGGTGATAGTGGAATGTCAAACGCAAGTCCGCCAAAGGCTTCCCAGGTATTGGTGCTGCCGTCGAAGAAGCCGCTCGCCGCGTCGGGATATGTATAGTAGGTGACGCCTAGGTCAAACGATACAACCTCGCTGATAGGCGCGCTATACCCTACGAACAGGTCAAGCTCATCACCATAAGGCTGTAATGGCGGGCCATCATCATCGCCTACAGGCAGGGCGAACCATGCGCCGGCGTAGAAGTTGCCGTAGGACAGGTTAATGGCGGGTTGGATGCTGGCTTCCTGAAGCTGGACGCCTCGAAAAACATACCGGGATTCGAAAGCTACATCAGTTGAGATACCAAGCGATTCTGCGCCTGCTGGAACTGAAATAACCGCTAGTGCGATTGCGCCGGAGAGTGCGCGTAACATAAACTCCTCCTTTCACCTCGCTTTGTAAAACGAGGTATGCTGAATAAGTAGTTGGTTCGTGTAGAAACCTTGAATCAAATATGTTGCAACGCACAATACAAAATTCGCCATAACGGACCGTATGCGCCAAAAACGGACAAAAAAACCAAAATTACACAATAATATGCTTCGAAAGTAGCATAAACAACTAAGTGTATAGGGCGATTTTCGCCTATGCAGCATATTTTGGTTGCATTGCGAAATCCTGATGACTAGCGTTGTAATCGAATCGAACGGCGTTTTTACGTCTGATTCCAACGCAACCGCAGTCCGAAAAGGGGCGTACAGATGAAATACATAATTGCGGTGGTCAAGCCGCATCGTCTTGAAGACATACGCAACGCATTAACGGCGATCGGCGTGGAAGGAATGACAGTCTCTGACGTGAAGGGATTTGGGCGTCAAAAAGGTCACAGCGAAGTGTATCGCGGCGCTGAATATCAGGTTGACTTCGTGCCTAAAGTGAAACTGGAGATCGCGATCGCTGCGGACCAGGCGTCAAAGGTTGTCGAGGCCATATGCGATTCCGCAAAAACTGATCGTATCGGTGACGGCAAGATCTTTGTGCTGGATCTGGAAGAGGCTGTGCGCGTGCGTACGGGCGAAAGCGGCGCGGCGGCGCTCTAAATCGAAACGGGACAAAAAATCATGATTATAAAACTAAAAACGGCCGTCTCGATTCTGGCGGCAGGCTTTGTGTGCGTGACCGGCGTTTTGGCGCAAGAAACCGCTGAAGCGGCGGCCGTGGTGGAAGAGATTGCCGCGACGCCGGTGGCATCCGATGCCTCTGTGTTTGTCTTCAATACCTTGCTGTTCCTCGTTTCCGGCATGGTTGTCATGTTTATGGCGGCCGGCTTTACGATGCTCGAAGCAGGGCTCGTCCGCTCCAAGAACGCCGCAACAATCTGTTTGAAGAACATTGCGCTTTATTCCATCGCCGGCATCATGGTGTATCTCATCGGATATGATTTGATTTATGGCGTCAGCGAGGGGGGCGTACTGGCGCCGTTGAACATTTTTTGGGGGGGCGACGAATCCAGTGCGCTGGGCGACGGTTATTCGGCGCATTCTGACTGGTTTTTCCAGATGGTGTTCGTAGCGACAGCGGCGTCAATTGTATCCGGGACGTTGGCGGAACGAATAAAGCTGTTTCCGTTTTTAATTTTCGTCGCGCTCCTGACGGGCATTATCTACCCGATCCAGGCTGGCTGGGTCTGGGGCGGTGGCTGGCTTGATGCAAGGTTCGACGACTTCGCAGGGTCGACGCTGGTGCACTCTACAGGCGGTTGGGCGGCGCTTGCTGGCGCGCTCGTGCTGGGGCCGCGCGCCGGCAAATATGTTGGCGCCAAAGTGGCGCCGATTCCGGGTTCATCGTTGCCGCTTGCAACACTCGGTACGTTTATCCTCTGGCTCGGTTGGTTCGGCTTTAACGGCGGTTCCCAACTGGCGCTGGGCACCATTTCCGACGCCACGGATGTGTCGAAAATTTTCGTGAATACCAACATGGCCGCTTGCGGCGGCGTTGTTGCGGCGCTGATCTTAACCCAGGCGCTTTACAAAAAGGTCGATCTCACCATCGTCTTGAACGGCGCCATTGGCGGACTCGTGTCGATTACCGCCGAACCTCTGCAACCCGCAGTGTGGCAGGCGATTTTGATCGGTGGTGTTGGCGGCGTCATTGTAACCCTTGCGGTGCCCGTGCTTGACAAACTCAAGATCGACGATGTGGTCGGCGCCATTCCGGCGCACTTGTTCTGCGGTATCTGGGGCACGTTGATCGTACCGCTAAGCAATGACGGCGTGAATTTCCTTGGTCAGTTAACGGGCGTGGTTGCGATTGGTGTTTTCGTCTTCGCGGTGAGTTTATTATGCTGGCTTGCATTGAAATATACGCTTGGCATAAGAGCATCCGATGAAGACGAGCGTTTGGGGCTGGACAAAGCAGAACTTGGTCTGGAAGCTTACCCGGAATTCTCAAAAGCCTGATTTCGATATTGGAGGCTCAAATTAACGAGCGCATGTTGAAATTTGTTTCGCGTGATCGTGAAACTCCAAAGAAACGAAATCCCGGCGATCGTCGCCGGGATTTTGACGAGATCTATGCGCGTTTTGCTGATGATCATGCGAGTGCGCAAGCGGCGCGCTGCAGTCAATGCGGCGTACCGTTTTGTTCCGATCATTGTCCGCTCGGCAACGATATTCCCGATTGGTTGAAGGCTGTTGCTGAGGGGCGGCTTGAAGACGCCTATGCGATATCTTCGGCGACCAATAACATGCCGGAAGTGTGCGGGCGTATCTGTCCGCAAGATCGCTTGTGCGAGGGCTCCTGCGTTATTGAGCAATCCGGCCATGGCACCGTGACGATCGGTTCGGTGGAACAATACATCACCGAGACTGCATGGGAAAAAGGCTGGATCAAACCGGTGCAGCCTGCGCGAGAACGTGCGCAATCAGTGGGTGTTATTGGCGCGGGGCCTGCGGGTCTTGCCGCGGCGGAGGAGCTGCGCAAGGAAGGCATACAGGTTAAGGTTTACGACCGGTATGATCGCACCGGTGGGCTTCTTGTTTACGGTATTCCTAATTTCAAGCTTGAAAAAGACGTTGTTGCGCGGCGCGCGGATTACCTCGAAAAAAGCGGCGTTCAGTTCGTCCGTAATTTTGACGTTGGACGTGACGCGACCCTCTCTGAGTTACGTGCTGACCATGATGCGCTCTTGATCGCGACGGGCGTTTACAAGGCGCGCGATCTCGTCTGTCCCGGATCCGGCAATGCAGGTGTTGTTGCGGCGCTCGACTACCTTACAGTGTCCAATAAAAAAGGCCTCGGCGATAAGGTTCCGCAGTTTGACTCTGGTGAACTCGACGCGGCGGACAAGAATGTCATTGTCATCGGCGGCGGTGATACCGCCATGGACTGCGTGCGTACGGCGGTCCGTCAGGGTGCGAAGTCCGTTACCTGTCTTTACCGCCGCGACCGGAAAAATATGCCGGGCTCGGCGCGAGAAACAGCAAACGCCGAAGAAGAGGGCGTCATCTTTGAATGGCTTGCCGCGCCGAAGGCCGTCAAGGGGGACGCAGCCAAGGCGGCGGGTATTCGCGTTGCGCGCATGGAGTTGGGCGAGCCTGACCCCTCGGGGCGTCGCGCGCCGGTTGAAATTGACGATGCGGAATTCGACCTTGATGCTGACATGGTGATTAAGGCGCTTGGATTTGAACCGGAAGATCATCCCAAGATGTTCAATGAACCGGAACTGAAAATTACGCCGCGTGGTACGCTGCGCGTCGATGGGAGGACGCTGGAAACGAGTGTTCCTGGCGTTTATGCGGCGGGTGATATTGTCCGCGGCGCATCGCTTGTGGTTTGGGCGATCGTCGACGGACGAAACGCCGCTGCGGCGATTACAAAACGGCTCAGCGAAACGGATAAGGCGCCGCTCGCAGCCGAATAAAAAGAAGTAAAATGATGACTGACTGCGTATCGACATATCTGCGCCGGCGCGACGCCCTGACGGCGGCAAACGCTTATGAGCCGTCTTCGGAGCGTGACGCTTGCGGCGTTGGTCTCGTGGCGGCTTTGGACGCCGAACCGCGCCGGGAAATTGTGGATATGGCCATCGCGGCGTTGAAAGCCGTTTGGCATCGCGGTGCCGTGGATGCAGATGGAAAAACCGGTGACGGCGCTGGCATTCGCCTCAATGTGCCGCAGGAATTGTTCCGCGCGTTTGTGGAGCGCACGGGACACAAGGCGGGCGAAGAAGATATCTGCGTCGGGATGGTTTTCTTGCCGCGCACCAATTTTGGCGCGCAAGACGCCGCCCGGGCGATTGTCGAGTCGGAAATTCTTCAGCGCGGATTTTATATCTATGGCTGGCGGCAGGTGCCCGTCCAGGCCCGCGTGCTCGGCGCGAAGGCGAACGCAACGCGTCCCGACGTTGAACAAATCCTTTTTTGCGATCCAAAAGGCCGCTCACAGGACGAGCTCGACCGGATCCTTTACGTTGTTCGACGCCGCATTGAAAAACGCGCCCGCGAGCAAGGCTTGCACGAGCTTTATATATGCTCGCTGTCGTCGCAGGACGTTGTTTATAAGGGCATGTTCCTGGCGCAAGAGATCGACAATTTTTATCCCGACCTTCAGGATGAGCGTTTTATATCCCGCGTCGCCATTTTTCATCAGCGCTATTCGACAAACACATTTCCGGAATGGCGTCTTGCGCAGCCATTCCGAATGCTCGCCCATAATGGCGAGATCAACACGCTAAAGGGCAACGTCAACTGGATGAAGAGCCATGAAATCCCCATGGCGGCCGAAGTCTTTGGCGATGATGGCGATGATATCAAACCTGTCATTCAACCGGGATCATCGGACTCTGCGACGCTTGATCAAGTGTTCGAGCTGTTGGTGCGCGCGGGCCGTTCGGCGCCCATGGCGAAGACGCTGTTAATTCCCGAAGCGTGGTCAAAACGCGCTTCGGTCATGCCGCAGAAGTGGCGCGCGCTCTATGAATATTGCAATGCCGTGATGGAGCCGTGGGACGGGCCAGCGGGTGTTGCTGCCTATGACGGGCGATGGGCGATCGCCGGGCTCGACCGGAACGGGCTGCGCCCGCTACGTTACGCTATCACCGATGACGGCATTCTGGCCGTCGGTTCCGAAGCCGGTATGTGTCCGCTTGAAGGACGCAGCGTCAAAAAGCGCGGCTCAATAGAGCCGGGCCGCATGATCGCCGTCGATATGAAGAACGCCAAGTTTTATTCGTCGGCGGAAATTCTCGACAAGATGGCGGAAAAGCATCCCTACACGGAGTGGCTTGAAAATGTCGTGGAGCTGGAGCCGAAAATCGGCCCGGGACCGGAAGACCGCCTTTTTGATGGCGAAGATCTGCTGCGCCGGCAGGGCGCCGCTGGTTATGACCTCGAAGCGATTGATCTGATCCTGCGGCCTATGGCCGAGGGCGGTAAAGAAGCGATCGGCTCCATGGGTGATGACACGCCGATCGCCGTGCTTTCTGGTAACTACCGGCCGTTGTCGCATTTCTTCCGTCAGAACTTCAGTCAGGTGACGAACCCGCCGATTGACCCGCTTCGGGAAGACGGCGTCATGAGTTTGAAAACGCGATTTAAAAACCTTGGCAACATTCTCGTTACCGACAAAACGCAGACAGATGTATTCGTTTTGGAAAGCCCGATCCTCTCAAACGGTATGTTCACCCGGCTTTGGGATTATCTCGACCAGAAGATTGTTGAGATTGATTGCACTTACGATGTCATGGATGTCAAAAACAATGGCGAGGCGTTGCACGCGGCGCTTGACCGGATTCGCAAAGAGGCGGCGGCGGCGGTGAAAGACGGCGCCGGTCATGTGGTGCTCAGTGATGAAAAGCAGGGGCGAGGACGCATTGCTGTACCAATGATTCTGGCGGCGGGCGGCGTTCATGCACATCTCACTAAGGTCGGCCGGCGAACATTCTGTTCACTCATCGTGCGATCTGCCGAATGCGTCGATTCCCACTATGCTGCCGTGCTGGTTGGAGTCGGCGCCACTGCAGTGAACCCCTATCTCGCATTCGATACTCTGGGTCAGCGCCATGCCCTCGGGCATTACGACAGTCTGACGCTTGGACAGTGTGCAAAAAACTACAAAGCCGCACTCGAAGCAGGGGTGATGAAAATCATCTCCAAAATGGGCATTTCGGTGATCTCCGCCTATCGTGGCGGCTGTAATTTTGAAGCGCTGGGACTTTCCCGCACGCTGGTGCAGGAATTCTTTCCCGGCATGACCAGCCGCATCTCCGGCATTGGGCTTTCGGGACTGGAAAAGAAATCCGCGGAGCTGCACGCCGGCGCTTGGGACAGTTCGGCGGCGCGTTTGCCAGTCGGTGGGTTTTACCGTCACCGGCGCAAAGGCGAGCACCATATTCTTGAAGCAGAACTTGTTCACGATCTTCAAACGGCGGTACGCAATGACGATGCCGGGGCTTATGCGCGATATTCAGCGGCGCTTAAAAGTCAGCCCCCGTCGCAAATTCGCGATCTTCTGCGCACGCGGCCTATGGGCGATCCCATAGGCGTCGACAAGGTTGAAAACGCCAATGACATTCGCCGCCGATTTGTCACGCCGGGCATGTCGCTGGGCGCCCTGTCGCCGGAAGCCCATGGCGCCTTGAACATCGCCATGAACCGCATCGGCGCGAAGTCCGTGTCGGGCGAGGGAGGCGAGGTGCCTGAGCGCTATACCCCTCTACCCAACGGCGACAACGCCAACTCGGCAATCAAGCAGGTTGCTTCAGGCCGGTTCGGAGTGACTGCGGAATATCTCAACCAGGCCCGTGAGTTAGAGATTAAAGTTGCGCAAGGGGCAAAGCCCGGTGAGGGCGGGCAACTTCCCGGGTTTAAAGTGACGGAATTTATCGCCCGCATGCGTCATTCGACGCCGGGCGTGACGCTGATCTCGCCGCCGCCGCATCACGACATCTACTCCATCGAAGACCTGGCGCAGCTCATTTATGATTTGAAACAGATCAACCCTGAAGCGCGCGTTTGCGTGAAGCTGGTTTCGGCGTCCGGCATCGGCGCGATTGCGGCAGGTGTTGCCAAAGCCAAGGCCGATGTGATTCTCATCTCCGGTAATGTGGGCGGCACCGGCGCCAGTCCACAAACGTCAATCAAATTTGCCGGTGCGCCATGGGAGCTTGGCCTCGCCGAAGCCCATCAGGTGTTGACGCTGAACAATCTGCGCGAACAGGTAACGCTTAGAACCGATGGCGGCATTCGCACCGGACGCGACGTGGTGATCGCCGCAATGCTTGGCGCAGAGGAATACGGCATTGGAACCGTCTCGCTGGTCGCCATGGGATGTCTCATGGTGCGGCAATGCCATTCAAACACCTGTCCCGTCGGCGTTTGCACGCAGGACGATGATTTGCGCAAGCGCTTCCCCGGTTTACCGGAACACGTGGTGCATTTGATGACGTTTATCGCCGAGGAAACGCGGCAAATTCTGGCGGACCTCGGCGCATCCTCGCTGGAGGACATTATTGGCCGGGCCGACTTGCTCGATCAGGTCTCGCGCGGTGCGGCGCATCTCGACGATCTTGACCTCAATCCGATCCTGACCCTGGTTGACGCTGGTGAAAAACCGAAACGGTCGACACGGTTGGGCCGTCAGCCCGTGGTGGATACGCTCGATCAGCGCATTGCGCCGGAACTCGCGCCATTCTTTGAGCGCCGAGAAAAAGTGCAGGTTTCGTTTCCGGTGAAGAACACCGACCGCGCAATTGGCGCACGTACCTCATCGAAAATTGTGCGCACCTTTAAGCCCGCTGACTTGACGGAGGACCATGTTACGATCCGGCTGAAAGGTTCTGCCGGACAGTCGCTTGGCGTGTTCTCTTCTTTTGGGCTGAAAGTTATCGTCGATGGCGACGCTAACGATTACGTGGGCAAGGGGCTTTCCGGCGCGACCATCGTCGTTCGTCCGGCTGATGCGATTCGTTCGGAAGATGACGCCATCATCGGCAACACCTGTCTTTACGGCGCCACTTCTGGCGCCTTGTTTGCCGCCGGCCGGGCTGGCGGGCGCTTCGCTGTCAGGAATTCTGGCGCTACAACGGTCATCGAAGGCTGCTCGGCCAATGGCTGCGAATACATGACTGGCGGCGTTGCTGTGGTGTTGGGCTCCGCCGGTAATAACTTCGCCGCAGGTATGACAGGCGGCCGCGCCTATGTATTCGATGAAGCAGGCGCCTTTGAAGATCAGGTCAACCCCGAAAGCGTGACATTGCGCGGATTTCTTGATGGGGCGGACGACCATGAATGCCATGGGTTGATCGAGCGGCACTGGCGCGAGACCAAATCCGCTAAGGCGCGCCGGTTGCTTGACGACTGGGCGAACGCTCGAACCAAGTTTTGGGTCATCGAGCCGCGTGAACTTCTCGCTCGTCAGGAAAAAGTGGACGCCCCCGCCAAATCAGCGTGACTTGCGCGTAAAGCGCGACTATCTGTGCTGACCAGTGGTTTCAATGGCGATCAATATGACGAATACGGAAGAATTTTACCGGATTAAACAGCTCCCGCCTTATGTGTTTGAGGAGGTCAATGCGTTAAAGGCGAAGCTGCGTGCGGCTGGGCGCGATATTATCGATCTTGGCATGGGTAATCCGGATATGCCGACGCCGCCCCACATCATTGAGAAGCTGGTGGAGACGGCGCGCAACCCGAAGGCGCACCGCTATTCCGTTTCGCGCGGCATTATTGGGCTTCGCCGGGCCATGGCGCGCTATTACAAGCGCCGGTTTGATGTGGATTTATCACCGGAGACGGAAATCGTCGCCACCATCGGCTCGAAAGAAGGGTTTGCAAACCTCGCCCAGGCGATCACCGGGCCGGGGGACGTCATCTTGTCGCCAAACCCGGCCTATCCGATCCATGCCTATGGCTTCATTATCGCCGGCGGCGTCATCGCAGCGGTGCCTGCGCCATCGCCGGAGGCGTATCTAAAAGGCGTCGCTGACGCCATCAAAGTCTCGCACTTGAAACCGCGCGCTATGGTGCTGAACTATCCGTCCAACCCAACGGCGCAGACGGTTGATATTGAATTCTACAAAGAAGCGGTGGCGCTGGCGAAAAAACACGAGATCTACATCCTTTCCGACCTTGCCTATGGCGAAATATTCTTTGGCGACACGCCTCCACCTTCAATCTTGCAGGTTGACGGTGCGCGTGATGTCGCCGTTGAGATCAATTCGCTTTCAAAAACCTTCGCCATGGCCGGGTGGCGCGTCGGCATGGCGGTGGGCAGTGAACGGTTGATCAAGGCGCTGGCGCGGGTGAAATCCTATCTCGATTATGGGGCCTTTACGCCCATTCAGGTGGCGGCAGTGGCGGCGCTTGACGGGCCTTGGGACTGCGTCGAACAAATCCGCGCGACTTATAAGGGCCGCCGCGATGTGATGATCGAACATTTCAAGATGGCGGGTTGGGATATTCCGAGTCCGGAGGCGTCTATGTTCGCCTGGGCGCCAATCCCGGAGAAGTACAAGTCCATGGGTTCAGTTGAGTTTGCAAAAATGCTCATGGAGCGGGCGGATGTCGCCGTGGCGCCGGGACTCGGCTTCGGTGAGTTTGGCGACACCCATGTGCGCATCGGTCTGGTTGAAAACCAGCAGCGCATCCGGCAGGCTGCAAGAAACCTCAAAAAGGTGTTCAAGGGGAATTAGCGGATTCCCTGCTTACGTTTAATTTGATGTCCTGATGAAACCCAAGATCATCACTACGCTGCAAAGCTATTCTCTAAAACTATTCTGGGCGGATATCGTTGCCGGCGTCACCGTTGCGATGGTGGCCTTGCCGCTTAGTCTCGCGATTGCGATCGCATCCGGGGCCGCCCCGGCGAAAGGCATTGTGACCGCCATCGTCGGCGGCTTCCTTATATCTTTGTTTGGCGGCAGCAGAGTACAGATAGGCGGGCCAACCGGCGCGTTTATCGTGGTGGTGTTCGGTGTCATCGCAAATCACGGCTACGACGGGCTAGTGCTTGCTACCTTCATGGCGGGAATGATTTTGGTTGCGGCGGGGTTCTTTCGCGTCGGCAACCTCATCAGCTTTATTCCAGAGGCTGTGGTCAACGGTTTTACCATCGGCATAGCGGTTATCATTGCAACCAGTCAGCTCAAGGACCTGTTCGGCTTGCAATTAGATCACCTATCGCCTGAATTTCTGGAAAAAGTTCCGGAGCTTTGGTCTGCGCGAGATAGCTTGTCCTTGCCTGCGATGTGGGTCGGCCTTGCGACCATGGGTCTGATCGTGATCATGCGCCGCCTGACGCCGAATATCCCGGGATTGATCATTGCAGTAGCGATTAGTTCTGCAGCCGTTGTAGTATTGACGCTTCCCGTCGATACGATCGCGAGCCGGTTTGGCGCGTTGCCTGATCATCTGCCGATGCCAAGCATGCCTGACATTAGCGTTGCGCGGATCGTTGAACTATTGCCATGGGCATTTGTTATTGCCTTCCTTGCAGGTGTTGAATCGCTCTTGTCCGCCATGGTCGCGGACAGAATGAACGGCGGCAAACACCGGCCAAATGCCGAGGTGCTGGCTCAGGGGATAGCCAATATTGGCTCATCTCTATTTGCGGGATTGCCAGCGACCGGAGCAATCGCGCGTACGGCTACGAATGTTCGGGCAGGTGGCAAAACGCCTGTTGCGGGGCTTGTTCATGCCTTGACAATATTGGCTGTGATGATGCTGGCCGCGCCGCTCGCCGGGTATCTGGCTTTGCCGGCGCTGGCTGGACTTTTAATATTGACGGCTTGGAACATGAGCGAACCGCACAAATGGAGAAGCTATTGTTCCACCCCCGTTTCCGATAGGCTTCTTCTGCTCTTGACGTTGGTCTTGACGGTGGTGGCGGATTTGACGATTGCGATAGGAGTTGGCGTTTCGGTAGGTTTAGCGATCCGTTTGCGCCGCCGCGAAGCACCACCCGCAGACTGGAGCGCGCCGAAGCGTTAACGGGAGTGGTGGGATAACCGCAAGGCGGCAGTTCGGCAGAATAGGCGAGCGCTTTTAGGGGGAAACAAAGGGGTGGAGTTTTCGTATTACGAACCAGCGCCGGAATTGCGCCGGTTCGTCAGTTCTTACTATTTTGTCTCGCTGCCATTCGAAGTGGACGACATCATGCGCGCGGAAATCGCCAATGCGCGATTTGTATTGGGTGGCGCGGCGACCACTGATCTTTCCGGCGCGGAAGAAACCTTTGAGGCGGGCGATTCTCCTCTTTGCGGGCCGACCTATCGGGCGAGCCGGATTAAATTTAAAGCGGGGACGCAAGTGTTTGGTGCGGCTATCACCCCGCTTGGCTGGTGTAGGCTGATCGGGATGAATGCAGCAGAAGCGGCCGACCGTTATCTTCGATTGATGGACGTTATACCGGCGGAAAAAACGCCGTTGATCGGCGCGATTCATTCCGCGCCGGACCAGACAGGCGCCGTGGCGGCGGCGAATACGCTTTTTTCAGCGCTGGTCTCCCATGAGCGAAACATTCGCGAGGATTTCATCCAGCAGGTGACAGACTGGATCGTCGATCCGGAGCCGAATGAAATCGAACATTTGCTGGACCATATCGACTTGTCACATCGGCAGGCGGAACGTCTGTGTAAGGCGTATTTTGGCAGCGGCCCAAAGAAACTGCACCGCAAGTTTCGTGCGCTGCACGCCGCTAACCGACTTACCTGGAATAACCTGTCGGACTGGCGCGAGGTGGCGCGCACCGCCTATTATGATCAGGCGCATTTCATCCGCGAGTTCAAGCAATTCAATGGCCGTACACCGAAAGAATTCATGGACGGCCCGCATATTTTAGTGCGCATCACGCTGGAAGAGCGCCGCAAGATCAACCACGCCTCGCCGTTCAGTCTGGTAGGGTAGGAGTAGGGCATCAACAGAGCCCGCAGAAATCTGCTATCTATATGGTAGTTTCTGCCATTTCCTCACATCCCTTGAAATATCCTGTTGACGGCTTCGCAATTGCGAAGTAAGACCGCCGACAACTCATCAAGACCAGTCGAGGGATAGGCCCGTTGACGCTGGGGCAACCGCCGAAAAAGCCAGACCGGCTTTTGGGAAAGGTGCCAATTCCTGCGAGAGAGGGCTTCCTTTCTCGAGAGATGAGTCGGACGACGTACGGCGATGGCGTCCGATTTAGGTCTCGTAAGCGAATTTCCGAAGTGAGCTCAGACCCCGCAAGGGGTTTTGTTTTGGAAATGACGCAAGAGACGGTTGATGACCAGCGCGCAAATTGAAACGGACGAGACCACGGCTCGCAAAACGGTATTGTATTGCGAAGTCAGCGTCTTTTTGCCCGGCGATATTGTGCTCGACAGCGGCGAAACGCTGTCGAAGCCGGAACTCAGCGTGCGTGTGTATGGCGAGTTGACCCGCCCGGTGATCGCCGTTGCAGGTGGTGTTTCGGCGGGCCGGGCGAGTGCCGATACGGCGGAAGATCGCGGCTGGTGGCGCGAAATTGTGCGCCCGGGCGGCGCGATTGACCTCGACGAATATTGTGTCGTCGGTTTTGATTTCTTGCCGAATGCCGGGGAGACAGTGCGAACCATTTCGACCGCTGATCAGGCGAGAGCGCTCGCCCATGCGCTCGACATTATCGGCGTCGAAGAGCTTTACGCTTTCGCCGGGGCCTCTTATGGCGGCATGGTCGGGCTTTGTTTTGCGGAACTGTTCCCCGAACGGATCAAAAAAGTTTGCGCTATTTCCGCTCCAGACCGAGCGCATCCGGCGGCGACCGCCCAGCGTGGCGTACAGCGGCGCATCATCGAATTCGCCCGGCGTTGCGGTGAACCGCAGGAAGGCGTTGCACTGGCCCGCCAGCTCGCTATGGTGTCCTATCGCACACCGGAAGAATTCGCCGAGCGCTTTGAAAGCGCTGCCAAAGGCGATGCAGCTGGCGATCCCTACGACATCTGTGAATATCTGATCGCGCGCGGTGCGGCCTACGATGTGAGCGCAGAACGGTATCTGACGCTTTCCGACTCCGTCGACCGCCACCGCGTTGATCCGGCGAAGGTGCAAGCGCAAACGCTTATCATCGCCGCAAGCAGCGACCGCCTTGCGCCTGCGCCAGACCTTGAACGCCTCGCCGGCGCCATAGACGGCGCGCGGTTTGTCGAAATCTCATCCCTTTACGGCCACGACGCCTTCCTGAAGGAAGCCGACGCCATTGGCCCTCACATCAAAGACTTCCTCAAGGAGCAGGTATCATGAGTGAATCATTCCGTCCGGAAACATTAATCGCAGGCACAGGCGTCGCAGATGATCCGGCGTTTAACTCCGTCGCGCCACCGCTTCATCTGTCAGCGAACTACGGCTGGAACGACCCGCTCGAAAAGCCGCAATATGATTATGCGCGCTCCGGCAATCCGACGCGCACGCAACTGGAAGAAGCGCTGGCGCAGCTAGAGGGCGGCGCCCGCGGCGTAGTGGTGGCCTCGGGCATGGCGGCGCTGGATCTCGTCCTGAACCTTGTTGATCCTGGTGATGTCGTACTCGCGCCACATGATTGTTATGGCGGCACCCATCGATTGTTGACGGCGCGCGCCAAGCGCGGCCATTTCGAATTGGCTTACGCCAACCAGACTGACCCGGTTGAGCTCGCGGCCGCCTTTGCGCGCAAGCCCAAGCTCGTGCTCATCGAAACGCCGTCGAATCCGCTGCTGCGTATTACCGATATTCGTGCGGTAGTGGCGTTGGCGAAGGAATGCGGCGCGATCACCGTCGCCGACAACACCTTCCTGTCGCCGGTGCTGCAGCGTCCGCTTGAGCTGGGCTGTGATGTGGTGGTGCATTCCACTACCAAATTTATCAACGGACATTCCGACGTGGTGGGCGGGGCGGTAATCGCCAAAGATCAGACCCTTGGCGACGAACTCGCTTGGTGGGCGAATTGTACCGGCGTAACCGGCGCGCCTTTCGACTCATTTTTGACGTTGCGGGGATTGCGTACGATTTACCCGCGTATTGAACGCCAGCAGAAAACGGCGTCGGACGTGGTTAACGCGCTGGCCGCCGACGAACGCGTATCGGCGGTTTTTTATCCCGGCCTTGAAGATCACCCTGGCCATGAAATCGCCAAGACGCAGCAGACCGGATTTGGCTCCATGTTTAGCGTGGAATTTGCAGAGGGCGTTGATGTGATTGAACTCCTGCGCCAGTTGAATATCTTTACCATCGCGGAGTCGCTGGGAGGCTTTGAAAGCCTTGTATGCACGCCCGCGACAATGACTCATGCGGCCATGACACCCGAAGCGCGCGCGATTGCGGGTATTTCCGACCGGCTGGTCAGGTTTTCTATTGGACTTGAGCACACGGAGGATCTTGTGCGAGATATACTTACTGCGCTTGAAAGGGCTGCAGCCGCGGGGGCTGATAAAGTAGCGTATCTGTCAAAAGGGGCGGCGAGCAAATGTGCCTAGATGTTGAAGATAAGGAAATATCATTGAACGGTGGGGGTGTTTCGGTTCCAAGGCGATTGCGCGTCGCGGTCGCGGGGCTTGGCGTTATTGGCGAGGGCGCCGCGCTAAAATTGGCGGACCCGTCAACGCCATACGCTTTATGCGCCGCACTGGTGCGCGATCCAGACAAACAACGGGCCGCAGAATTAAAATCACTGCGCACATATTCCGATCCCGCGGTAATGCTCGTCGAGCATCCCGATGTAGTGGTCGACGCGTTGCCTTCCGGCGAAGCGGGTCGGCGCTTGATTGAAGCAGCGCTGGCGCAGGGCGTCAGTATTGTCACAGCAAATAAACAGGCGATTGCCGGCGCCCTCGCGCTGCTGCACAAACACGCAGCGCAACACCATGCAACTCTCGCTTATTCCGCGTCGGTCGGCGGGGGTGCGCCAATGGTGGAGACTGTGCGTCATGCGAGAACTCAAGGGGAAACCCGGGAGATCACTGCTATCCTCAACGGAACCGTGAATTATATTCTTTCAGCCATGAAGAATGGCGCTGGCTTTGGCGAGGCAGTCAAGCGTGCGCAGGATGCTGGGTTTGCGGAGCCCGATCCGACCGCGGACCTTTCTGGTGAGGATGCCCGCGCAAAAATCTCGATCCTCACTTATGAGGCATTTGGCCATGAGATCGACCTTGATGCGATTGAGGTAGAGCCGTTGTCTGCCGATCGCGCGAACCAGTTCGCCAAAGGCGGCGGCGTGTGGAAACAACTCTCGCAAATCATTAGAAAACCGGGCGGCGAATTGGCGGCTCGCGTGAAATTCGCGCGCGTCGACGACGATCCTTTCTTGCGCAAAGTTGAGCGGGAAGGAAATGCGTTGCGTATCGTAAACACCGATGGGCGCGCGTTTACTTGCGATGGCAAAGGCGCAGGGCGGGCGCCGACCGTTGGCAGTATCTTTGCGGATCTGGAGCTGATCGCCCGGGCAAAACCGGAATTTCATCCGGAACGGCCCGAAAACTCTTTGCGCCGCCGGACATCGTTCAGCTAGAAGACTGTATGTCTTCATTGGAGAACATAAACGCGGCGCCCAACGCTGCGGCGGTGGCGCTTGCGGCCCGACGCCTTGTGGTCAAGGTTGGGTCCGCGATTCTGTGTGGGCAGGACGCCACGGTGCGAGAGGCCTGGCTCTACAGTCTCGCCACAGATATCGCCGGACTGCGCCGTGACGGTGTTGAAGTCGCCGTCGTCACCTCCGGGGCGATTGCGCTCGGCCGCCAAAAGCTCGGCTTGTCGGGCGCGCTGCGCCTCGATGAAAAGCAGGCGGCGTCAGCGGCGGGGCAAGTGGCGCTGGCGCAAGCCTGGCAAAACGCATTTGCGCCGCATGGGGTGAACGTCGGGCAGATATTGTTGACCCTCGATGACACGGAGGGCCGGCGGCGGTATTTAAACGCGCGCGCGACCTTCAGAACACTGCTGGATCTTGGCGCGGTGCCGTTGGTCAATGAAAACGATACGATCGCTACCAGTGAAATCCGCTATGGTGATAACGACCGGCTGGCAGCGCATACGGCGCAATTGATTGAGGCGGATTTGCTGGTGATCCTTTCAGATGTTGATGGTCTTTACACGTCTGATCCGCGGCGTGAGCCATCGGCGCAACATATTCCGGTAGTTGATGCGATTACCGATGATATAGAAAACGCCGCATCGGGGCCCAATCGGGACGCCGGGGTTGGCTCGGGCGGCATGGCGTCAAAGATTGCGGCGGCGAAAATTGCTTGCGGCGCCGGCTGTGCGACGGTGATTGCGCCGGGATTGGTCAATCACCCTCTTCGGGCTGTTCTTGATGGTGCTGCGGCGACGTTGTTCCGCGCCGCCGAGACCCGCGAACGCGCGCGACGACAATGGATTGCCGGTAGGCTGAAAGCAGCAGGCGCCGTCACCGTAGATGCTGGTGCGGCGCGCGCGCTGGCAAAGGGCGCCAGCCTGCTGCCCGCAGGGGTGACAGGCGTTTCTGGCGAGTTCGCACGCGGAGATGCAATTAACATTGCCGGACCCGACGGTGCGATTCTGGGCAAGGGGCTTTCAGCGTTCGATGCGGTTGATGTAAAAAAGATCGCGGGGTGTAAGTCTGAAGAGATAGAACAGATCCTCGGCTATCGCCGCCGTCCGGCAGTAGTGGAAAAGGACGATCTCGTGATGAAGGCGGAATAGATGGCGGATGCTTCTTCAGCTAATGAAGCGTTGACGGAATACATGAACGGCCTTGGCGCGCGCGCGCGAGGCGCCGCGCGGATTCTATCTTCCGCAAACACCGCCATAAAGAATGATGTTCTCGTCAGGGCGGCGGCGCTTATCCGTGAGCGGAAAAAGCATATTCTGACGGTGAATGCGCGCGATCTCGAACGAGCAGAAGCAAGAGGCGTTGCGGTCGCGTTTATTGATCGTATGGCGCTGGATGACGCCCGCGTCGAAGGAATCGCCAAGGCGCTCGAAGATATTGCGGCTCTTGACGATCCCGTCGGGAAAAGCATTTCCAAATGGACGCGTCCGAACGGGTTGGCAATTGAGCGAGTACGGACCCCAATTGGCGTGATTGCCGTCATCTATGAAAGCCGGCCGAATGTCACCGTGGACGCCGCCGCAATCGCGGTGAAGGCGGGCAATGCCGTCATCCTACGCGGCGGTTCAGAGTGTATCGAAACGTCTAAGGCTTTGTTTGACTGTTTCGCCGCGGGGCTGAAGGGCGCAGGACTGCCTGAAGGCGCGGTACAGTTCGTCGAAACGACGGACCGGGATGCGGTAGGCGCAATTCTTTCCGGGCTGGGCGGCAATATTGACCTTGTTATTCCGCGTGGCGGCAAGTCCCTTGTGGCGCGGGTGCAAGCCGATGCACGCGTTCCGGTGCTGAGCCATCTGGACGGCATTTGCCATGTCTATGTGGATCGTGATGCGGATCCTCAAAAGGCGCTGGCGATCGTCATGAATTCGAAAATGCGGCGCACCGGAGTTTGCGGCGCAGCGGAGACATTGCTCATCGATCGATCCGTCGCCGATGCCTTCTGGCCGTCGATTTCTGCAGCGCTGCGCGAGCGGGGGTGCGAGCTACGCGGCGACGCCGCCATTCAAACGCTGGATCCGACGGTGGCGCTGGCAGATGAAGCGGATTGGCGCACGGAGTATCTGGCGCCCATTCTTTCAGTCGCAGTGGTCGACGGCGTCGATGGTGCAATCAAACACATCGCCGCCTATTCTTCCGGACACACCGAGTCGATCGTGACCGAGAACAGCGAAACGGCCGAGCGATTCATTTCCGCGGTCGACAGCGCGATTGTTATGCACAACGCATCCACCCAATACGCCGATGGCGGAGAGTTTGGACTTGGCGCCGAAATCGGCATCGCTACCGGCCGCATGCATGCGCGTGGACCGGTGGGAGTTGAAGAGCTTACCAGCTACAAAAATGTGGTGCGTGGCGCCGGCCAGGTCCGGCCTTAACCGTATCGCATCAGCGCCGAGTAACTGCGGTCGTTTTGATTTTGTGTCGCCAAAGCACTCAGGCGCACGCTGTCGATAAAAACCGTTGCTGAAGCACGGTATCCGACTGAAACACTCCAGTAAATTGGTTGGTGATAGTATCTACGCCGTGCTTGCGTACGCCGCGAGTCGCCATGCAATGATGCTCGGCTTTGATCATTACGGCGACGCCCTTTGGGTTGATGGCTGTCTCAATAGCGTTTGCGATCTGAACCGTTAGTTTTTCCTGGATTTGCAGTCTTTTCGAAAACGCATCCACGACACGCGCCAGTTTCGATATACCGACCACTCGACCACCAGGAATATATGCAACGTCTGCAGTTCCGATAATGGGCGCCAAATGGTGCTCGCAGTAGCTTTCAAGGCGAATGTCACGCAGATGCACGATATCGTTATAGCTTTCGACTTCGCCGAAAGTCTTTGAAAGTATGTGTGATGCATTTTGCTCATAGCCGGAAAACCACTCAGAAAAGGCGCGGGCGACTCGCGCAGGCGTTTCGCGCAGTCCTTCCCGGTCCGGATCGTCGCCGATCCAACGCAGCAAAGTACGAACGGCTTCTTCCGCGTCGGATTGGGTGACGGCTATTACAGGTTGCAATTGTTTACAGGCAAGTGATGTCATTCGTGAAACATTCCATTGTCGAGGTGTGCAAATTTTAGAAGACGGTTCGGTTATTGGGAGTCATCCGGATCCGAGGGCGTTGTCAGGGATCGCAAGTAGGCAATGATTGCTCGCCTTTCTTCGGCATCCGTCAGCCGAAAGCCCATTGACGTGCCCGGGGCGAATGCGACCGGGTTCGCCAGCCAGGCGTCGAGCGTTTCGCCATCCCAGACCACATCGAGGTTGCGTAAAGCGTTGCTATAAGGAAAGCCTTCAACGCTACCCGCTTGGCGCCCATAAACGTTTCGGTGTTTTGGTCCGACACGGTTTTGATCAAGAGAATGGCAGGCGCCGCAGCGGCGGCGATATAGATCTCCCCCCAACTCAATGAGCTGGAGGGAGTCGCCGGCGGGAGAGACGATTTCTTTCACTTCCGACAAAAGTGAGTCGTGGCTGGTTCGATCTGCATGCGGTATTATTTCGACGTGCGGTAAGCTGGTCGACACCCAAAGCCCGAGGCCGATTAAACTGAACATAATTTGATCTTTCAGGCTGAGTTGGAATTAATAACGGATCAACCGAAGAGGAGCGCCTCTTTGGGAATGGCCTCGCCCAGCGCATTGGCCAATATAGCGGCGTGGAATGCTTCGTCGCCGGCCATCTGCGCGGCAATCTGGTGATAGTCGTCGCCAAGCGAGGGTATAAGCCCGAGATAAGCGTTGGCCGCGCCACGTTCGAGTTTAAGCGCCAGACGCAAAACGTCTTCCTGATTTTCTAAAGAGGTAGTGCCAAGCTCGTCGGCGTAATCATTCAACGATTTTTCTTCGGCCGGTTCGCCGCCGAGATTGCGGACGGCGTTTGACAGGATATCGCGATGGCCTTTGTGGTGTCCTTGAAACGTTACGCCGATTTCAACAACAGCTGGTTGAAGGAGGCCGCTTGTGGCGGCGATTTGATAGGCGGCGATACCCTCATGTTCGAGTGCGATGGCGGCGTTCAATATGCCGATATCTTGCGAGGCGACCTCAGAGTTTGCACCCGCGTAAGCTGATGTTGCACCGCCATTGATGAGCATGGCCACGCCTGCCAAAGAAAGTGTCTTGCCGGCGCCGCCTAAGACTGCGCGCCGTGTCGTGGTGGGTCGTGTTGGATACAACATCGCGTATTTCCTTTTTATGTTACGGCGTTTGTGAAACACCAAGGGAAGATAGAACGCGTGCGGTCATCGCCTCGCAATCTGCGCCTGCGAATGCAATGGTTTCGTCAAGCAGGGATTGGATTTCCGGTGTGAGGATGTCACGCAAGCGCCGCCGCGCACGCAGCATTCGGGTTTTTACAACTGCCTCGTTCAGGCCAAGAGTGTCCGCCGTATCCCGAACTGAGACCCCCTCAATCTCGCGCAGAACGAACACGGTTCGGTATTCATCCGGCAATTGCGAAATGGCGGTCTGCAACAGGTTTGATAGTTCTTTGCGCGCGAGGCCGGATTCTGGTGAAACGCCGGAGGTTTGAGCATAACGCGCCCGATACTCATCGAACATAGCGACATCCTGATAAAGCAATTCGGTTTTTCTGCGATCCGTCGCGCGCTTTCGATCAAGCGACGCGTTGACAACTATTCGCGTCAACCATGTCGACAGGCTTGAAGCGCCCTCGTATCGATCGATGCTCCCAAACGCTTTCAGATATGCTTCCTGAACGACGTCTTCCGCATCAGAATGATTCCTAAGCACGCTCCACGCGGTTCTAAACAAGCGTTGATTATTCCTTGTGGTAATGAGTCTGATGGCCGCCGGATCATGCTGCGCTGCGCGGCGGGCGAGAGCCTGATCGCTGATCGAATTGAGATTTAATTGAGGGCTCATCGCCAAGGTGTCCTTTCAGAACAATAGACGCCGCTCATCGAAAAAAGTGACAGTGAGAACTCTGCTATTCGCTATTCGTCAGGAGGTCCGACTGCTTGATTAGCAGAATATGCCAATGCTAATTGGCGCACATCATTTTGGGCGAAAATAATGCGCAGAAATGGGCATTTTTTGCTTGTTTATTAACCGCTTGGTGTTGTAAGCGACATGTGGCGCCGCAATAAAGCGGCGTTCAAATTGGTGAATGTCATGAGTGGGTTCATGGAAACGGCATCGGCGGGAGAGGGTGCGGCATTGGTCGCGAACCGTGTGATGTTGTCTGTGAGCCTTCTTGTGGTGGTGATTGTACTCCTTATTAGCCCCTTCCGGGGAGCGGCCATGGAGCCCGCGCGCTAGAAAGCAGCACGGACCTCCAGACACCCGCTCCCGAAAGGAAGCGGGTTTTTTTATGTCTGGCGGGTCCGTTTTAGAGGAAAACGGATGAGCGACGAAAAACATAAGCGATCTGATGCGATCACGAAGGGCCCTGCGAGAGCGCCTGCGCGCGCCATGCTGCGTGCAACGGGCCTTGAAGACGAAGACCTCGCCAAGCCGATGATCGCCGTGGTGAACACATGGTCGACGGTGACGCCATGCAACATGCATCTGGACAAGCTGGCGGAACCGGTGCGCGAGGGCGTACGCAAAGGTGGCGGTACGCCCGTGGATTTCAACACCATCGTTGTTTCCGATGGCATCACCATGGGCGGTGAGGGCATGCGCGCCTCACTGATCTCTCGCGAAGTGATTGCCGATTCAATCGAATTGGCGGTACGCGGACATTCACTGGATGCGGCCGTCATACTCGTTGGCTGCGACAAGACCTTGCCAGCGGCCGCCATGGCCTTGGCGCGTATGGATGTACCGGGCGTTATTTTTTACGGCGGCACGATTATGCCGGGCCATTGCAAATTTCGCGGCGAGGAAAAAGACCTTTCCATTCAGGATGTGTTTGAAGCCGTCGGCGCCCACGCCAAGGGCGACTATTCCGATGAAGAACTCGACCAGATCGAACGCGCGGCATGTCCGGGCGCCGGCGCTTGCGGCGGGCAATTTACAGCGAACACCATGGCCATGGCGCTGGCGTTTCTTGGACTCGCGCCACTGGGTGCAGGCGATCCGCCGGCGACTGACGAGACAAAAGCTGCAGAGGGCGTTCGCTGCGGTGAATTGGCGGCGAACCTCGCCCATGAGGGCAGAACGGCGCGGACCTTTGTAACAGAGGCCAGCTTGAAAAATGCGGCGACGTCCGTCGTCGCCAGTGGCGGCTCAACCAATGCGGTGCTGCATCTCGCGGCGATTGCCGCTGAAGCGGACGTTCCATTTACCATCGATATTTTTGATGAACTCTCGCGCTCAACGCCCGTTATTCTCGACATCAAACCGGGGGGGCAATTTCTGGCGAAGGATTTGTACGCCGCCGGAGGCGTCAGGCTGTTTGGTAAAAGGCTGATGGAGGGCAGCGCGCTGTTTGAAATTCCAACCGTGAGCGGCGCTACACTTTTTGAAGAACTGGCGCAGGCGGAAGAAACACCGGGTCAGCGCGTCGTCCGTTCGGTCGACGAACCCATCAAGAAAACCGGCGGGTTGCGCGTACTCTATGGTGATGTGGCGCCGGAGGGCGCTGTTCTGAAGACCGCTGGCTATGCTGACGGCGCCTTCGAAGGCCGCGCACGCGTTTTCGACAGCGAGGAGGAGACCTTCGCGGCGGTTTCCGCCCGCGACATCAAGGAAGGCGACGTTGTCGTGATCCGTTACGAAGGTCCCAAAGGCGGACCCGGCATGCGGGAGATGTTGGCCGTTACCGCGGCACTTGCCGGACAAGGTCTGGCGGGGAAGGTCGCATTAATGACTGACGGCCGGTTTTCTGGCGCGTCACACGGGTTTGTCATCGGACACGTCGCACCGGAAGCGGCCGTGGGCGGCCCCATCGCTCTCATCGAGGAAGGTGACCTCATTCGCATCGATGCGGAAGCACGCCGTATTGACGCTGACATTGACTGGGAAGCGCGACGGGCTGCGTTCAAACCGAAGACGCCGAACCGCATGGGCGGCGCCTTCGACAAATTTGCGCGGCTGGTTTCATCGGCGTCAAAAGGCGCCGTTACGATTCAAACATTCAACGACTAAGGCAAGGAAGTACAACGATGAAAGTCTACACGGAAGACGATGCAAGCCCGGAACTGGTTAAATCTGAACCAGTCGCTGTGATTGGTTATGGCAGTCAAGGGCGCGCCCATGCGCTCAACCTCAAAAACTCCGGTTGCGACGTGGTCGTTGGCGTACGTGAAGGCGGACCAGGCGCCAAGCGCGCAGCAGAGGATGGCCTTGAAGTCGCATCCGTCGCCAAGGCGTGTGAAGGCGCGAAGCTGATCGCAATCCTCACGCCGGACATGACGCACGAGAAAATCTTTAATGAAGAGATTGCGCCGAACCTGAAAGACGGCGATGCGCTGCTATTCGCGCACGGATTTACCGTTCTTTACGGGCGTGTGCAGCCGCCAAAAAATGTCGATGTCATCATGGTGGCGCCAAAAGGCCCGGGAGGCCTGGTGCGTAGCGAATATGAACGCGGCCGCGGCGTGCCTTGCCTATTTGCCGTTCATCAAGATGCCAGCGGCAAGGCGAAAGAAAAAGCGCTCGCCTATGCCAGCCTCATTGGCGGCGCCACGGCCGGCGCCATCGAGACGACATTCAAGGAAGAAACGGAAACGGATCTGTTTGGCGAACAGGCGGTGCTTTGCGGCGGCGCATCGGAACTCGTAATTGCGGGTTTTGAAACACTCGTTGAAGCGGGCTACCAGCCAGAGATCGCGTACTACGAGTGCATGCACGAACTGAAACTGATCGTCGATCTGTTTTATGAGGGTGGCATTACGCGCATGCATGAGTTTATTTCCGAAACGGCCATGTATGGCGATTTCGTTTCCGGGCCGCGTGTGGTGAACGCGGAAACGAAACAACGCATGCGTGAAGTGTTGACCGACATTCAAAACGGGTCATTCGCCCGCGAATGGATATTGGAAAACCAGGCCGGCAAGCCTCGCTACAATCAGTTGCTGCAGGCCGACCTGAACCACCCCATCGAGAAAACGGGCAA
This sequence comes from uncultured Alphaproteobacteria bacterium, assembly GCA_942492295.1. Lineage (GTDB taxonomy): Bacteria > Pseudomonadota > Alphaproteobacteria > Caulobacterales > Parvularculaceae > Hyphococcus. Next base: position 130,460 of record CALODW010000008.1, on the reverse strand, counting down.
GGAATTGCGCGCCCGCATGCCGTGGTTGAAACCCGGCGCCAACACAAAAGAGGGCTGAGGCTCATTATGACTTCTCCAGAGGCAAAGCAGACGGCCAATACCGCTTCATTGATCGCGAAGGCGGGAGCGGAACTTCTTCTCGATGCGCTGGAGGAGCAGGGAGTGGAGGTGATTTTCGGCTACCCCGGCGGCGCCGTATTGCCGATCTATGATGCCTTGCATCAGCGTGACAGCATCCGCCACATCCTTGTGCGCCATGAACAGGGCGCGTTGCATGCGGCGGAAGGCTATGCGCGGTCCACGGGCAAAGTCGGCGTCGCGCTGGTGACCTCTGGTCCGGGCGCCACCAATGCGGTCACCGGTCTTGCTGATGCGTTGCTCGATTCCATTCCTGTCGTCTGCATCACCGGGCAAGTGGCGCGAGCGCTGATCGGCACCGACGCATTTCAGGAATGCGACACGACGGGCATCACCCGCTCGTGCACCAAGCATAACTATTTGGTTGAGTCGGCGCACTCTTTGCCGAATACGGTTCACGAGGCGTTTCATGTGGCGCGTCGCGGGCGGCCCGGCCCGGTACTGATCGATATTCCCAAAGACATCCAGTTTGAAAAAGCGCCCTATACGACGCGCGCAAACGCCAGAAACCGCAATTGCATCGTTGTGCCGGCAATTGACAAAAACCAGATCGATCAGGCGATTGATCTGATGCGTTATGCGCGCCGGCCAGTGTTTTACACGGGCGGCGGTGTCATTAATGCGGGGCGAGAGGCGAGCGAAATGCTGAGAAAATTGGCCAAGGCGACCGGCTTTCCGGTGACGTCAACACTGATGGGGCTTGGCGCCTTTCCGGCCAGCAATCCGCAATGGCTTGGTATGCTTGGGATGCATGGAAGTTACGAGGCGAACCACGCCATGCATGATTGCGACTTAATGATCGCCATTGGCGCGCGGTTCGACGACCGTATAACCGGCCGCCTCGATGCATTTTCACCAACCTCTCGCAAGATCCATGTGGATATCGATCCGTCATCGATCAACAAGAATGTTCCTGTCGATATTGGTATTGTCAGTGATGCCGGCGAGGTCATGGAGGCCTTGCACGCTGAGTGGATGGCGCGTGAAAAGAACGAGAAGCATGATCGCGGCCGGATTGAATCCTGGTGGAAGCAGATTGACGGTTGGCGCGCCCGTAAGTCATTTCAGTATGAACCGAGCAAGACGGCTATCAAGCCACAATTCGCGCTTGAGCGGCTTTATGCGCTGACGCGCGGTAAGGATGTCTATATCACTACCGAAGTCGGCCAGCATCAGATGTGGGCTGCACAGCATCTGCATTTCGAAGAACCGAACCGGTGGATGACCTCCGGCGGCCTCGGGACGATGGGGTACGGCCTTCCGGCAGCGCTTGGTGTCCAGGCGGCGCACCCGGACGCGCTGGTCATTGACATCGCGGGCGACGCCTCAGTCCAGATGACCATGCAGGAAATGTCCGCAGCGGTGCAGCACAATCTGCCGATCAAGATTTTTATTCTGAACAACGCCTATCTCGGCATGGTGCGTCAGTGGCAGGAATTATTGCATGGCGGGCGCTACTCACATTCCTATTCAGACAGCCTCCCCGATTTTGTAAAACTCGCCGAAGCTTATGGCGGTCACGGCATCAAGGCGACAAAACCAGAGGAACTTGACGCCAAGATTATTGAAATGATCGAAATCGATAAGCCGGTGCTTTTTGATTGTGTCGTCACGCAGGAAGAAAACGTATTCCCCATGATTCCTTCCGGCGCGGCGCATAATGAAATGTTGTTCGGAGAGGTAAAAGGCGACGAAGTCAGTGACGCCGGGAAGGTGCTGGTATGACCACCCGGAACGCTTCCTCCAGCGCGCCGTCGCAATCGGTTTACCCTGTCACGCCCGATCAGGGCGCTGTGGCGGAGTCCATCATTGCTGTCATCGTTGACAATGAACCGGGCGTCCTGTCTCGCGTTGTTGGCCTTGTATCCGCGCGGGGATACAACATTGAAAGCCTGACTGTCGCTGAGACAGATGTTGAAAAGCATACGTCACGCATTACGGTCGTCACCAAAGGGACACCCGCAAAGGTAGACCAGATCAAGGCGCAGTTGGGGCGTCTGGTGCCGGTTCGCCGCGTCATCGACGTGACGGCGGAGAGCGACGCGCTTGAACGAGAGCTGGCCTTGATCAAGGTCGTTAGCGAAGGTGATCAGCGATTGGAAGCCATGCGCGTGGCGGATATTTTTCGCGCCCGGGCGCTGGATACGACGCATACGTCGTTCGTGTTTGAAGTCACCGGCACGCGGGAAAAGATCAACGCCTTTATCGACCTGATGTCGCCGTTAGGACTGACCGAAGTGTCACGCACCGGAGTTTTGTCCATACGCCGCGGCGTTGAAAGGGATTAGCACAATGACCGATGATCGGTGTCAGTCTCTTGGCGGCGGCAAACTCCTTCTTCTGCTCCTTAGCCCCGCGCGGTGAAATCGCCGCGCGCAATAAATGGTGCTCGCAAGGAACAGAAATGAAGGATATCCAAAATGACCAGCCAGAAAGAAACCGATCAGAATGACGCCAGCGACACTGACGAAAGTCATGTCAAAATTTTTGACACGACCCTGCGCGACGGCGAGCAGGCGCCGGGCTTTTCCATGTCAACGGATGCGAAACTCATTGTGGCGCACGCGCTGCAGGCGTTGAACGTCGACATTATCGAAGCAGGATTTGCAGCAGCCTCTCCAGGTGATTCAGCGGCGGTGCGCGCTATCGCCAGCGAAATTGAAGGCCCGACAATCTGCTCTTTGTCACGTCTTAACATCGGCGACATCGAAGCGTCAGCCAGGGCGATCGAGCCGGCGAAGAAAAAACGCATTCACACATTTATCGGCACCAGCCCGCTTCATCGTGATGCGAAACTCAAAATGTCGAAGGCGGAGATTCTCGCAAAAATCACAGACGTCGTCGCGTTTGCCCGCTCGGCCTGTGGCGATGTGGAGTTCTCCCCTGAGGATGCGATTCGCACCGAACGAGAATATCTGGTGGAAGCCGTTGAGGCAGCTATCGAGGCCGGCGCCTCCACCATCAATATCCCGGACACCGTCGGCTACACCACGCCGGAAGAAATCACCGATCTGTTTTCGTTTCTGATCGCTACAGCCAAGGGCGCCGACAAAGTGACGTTCTCCACCCATTGTCATGATGATCTGGGGATGGCTGTGGCGAATTCACTGGCGGCGGTGCGCGGTGGCGCGCGGCAAATTGAATGCGCGATCAACGGCATCGGTGAGCGCGCGGGTAATTGCTCCATGGAAGAAGCGGTCATGGCGCTTGCCACGCGCCGGGACTTTTTCGGGCTCAATACCCAGATAAACACCACCAAACTGTATCCGGCCAGTCAGGCGCTAGCGAGGGTGACGCACAACCCGATACCGCGTAACAAGGCGATTGTCGGCAAGAATGCATTCGCCCATGAGGCGGGTATTCACCAGCATGGCGTGCTGGCTGATAAACGCACCTATGAGATCATGGATGCGGAATCTGTTGGTATGCCGTCGAACTCAATCGTGCTTGGCAAACATTCCGGCAAGCATGCGGTCGCAGCGCGCGTGAAGGCGTTGGGGTTCGGCGCGTCAAAGGAAAAAATCGAAGATATTTTTCCGGCCTTTAAGCGTTTGGCGGACACGTGCCGCGAAGTGACCGACGCGGATCTCGTACGCATTGTCACCGGCAACGCCGAGACTGACGGGCGCATCGGGCCCTGGCGCATGCGAAAAACTGAATTGCATGTTGATTTCGAAGATGATACCCGACCACACGCACGCATCACCATGGAGCACGACAGCGGTGAGCGGCGCACTGTCACTCACGAAGGGGAGGGGCCGATCGATGCGGCTTTCGCCGCGGTTTGCGCCATCGCCGACGTGCCCGGTCATATCCATACGCTCGATCTCAATCACATTGCGGCGGAGGGCGTTGTGCGCGCCGAGGCGGTCGTTGATGTGGAGGGTAAACACTATTCCGGAAAGGCGGAGGAGGTGGACATCGCCGACGCCGCAGTGGCGGCTTTCGTGGCCGCGATCAATCAGGCGGCGGCGATCCGGGCTGGCGCGGGGATGGTTTCGGAGAAGGCGGCGTCATGAGCGGATCATACACTACGCCGAAGTCTTTGTTCGACAAACTCTGGGAACGGCATGTGGTTGTTGCCGAGACGCCGGACGCTCCGGCTGTCCTCTATATAGACCTTCATCTGGTTCATGAGGTGACTTCGCCACAGGCATTCTCGGTGCTGAATGACCGGAACGTGAAAGTTCGTCGGCCGGATAGAACGATCGCGACGCTTGATCATTCAACACCGACGTTACCGGCGGATGCAAAAGGCGTGTTGCCTTATGCGACGCCGGAGGCGAAGCAACAGGTGGAAACGCTTATCGAGAATTGCAAAAAGCACGACATCGAATTGCTTGGTCTGGGTGATCCCCGGCGGGGTATCGTGCATGTCATCGGGCCTGAGCTTGGGCTGACGCAGCCGGGCAAGACGATTGTCTGTGGTGACAGTCACACATCCACACATGGTGCGTTCGGCGCGCTGGCGTTCGGTATAGGCACAACCGAAGTGGGGCACGTGCTTGCGACTCAATGCGTTCTGCAGCGCAAACCAAAATCCATGCGGGTGACGTTTGAGGGCGCGCTGACGCCCGGCGTTGGTGCAAAAGACATGGCTCTGGCGATGATCGCCGAAATTGGCGCCGATGGCGGGCAGGGGTACGCGATTGAGTTTGCGGGCGAGGCGGTGCGCGCGCTATCTATGGAAGGGCGCATGACCCTTTGCAATATGTCCATCGAAGCTGGTGCGCGTTCGGGCATGGTGGCGCCGGATGAAAAGACGTTTGCGTGGCTTAAGGGCTCGGCGTTTGCACCCGATGGCGATGATTGGGCTGCGGCGGTCGAAGACTGGCGCACGCTGGCGACGGACGACGGAGCCGCGTTTCACAAAGATGTTTGCATCGACGCAGCCATCATCCGCCCCATGATCACCTACGGCGTCTCGCCGGACGCCGCCGCGCCGGTAAGCAGCAATGCACCGGCGCCGCGAACGGATGCGGAAAAACACGCTGCTGAATACATGCAGTTTGAGGCCGACCGCCCATTTACCGAAACTGCGGTCAATCGAGTTTTTATTGGCAGTTGCACGAATTCCCGCCTTTCTGATCTGCGAGAGGCGGCGATTGTGATGCGTGGCCGGAAGGTGAGTGATGGCGTCGTGGCGCTTATCGTGCCGGGGTCGGAGGCAGTGAAGCGTGCAGCAGAGGCGGAGGGATTGCACGAGGTGTTCCTTGGCGCCGGCGCCCAGTGGCGAGAACCGGGCTGTTCCATGTGTATTGCCATGAATGGCGATGCCGGCGCACCAGGCGAGCTTGTTGTTTCCACTTCGAACCGCAATTTCATCGGTCGCCAAGGCAAGGGCGTACGCACGGTGCTGGCGAGCCCGGCGACGGCGGCGGCCTCCGCCATTGAAGGACGCATCGCCGATCCGCGTCCATATCTCGATCAATCACTGGAGTTGCGCAATGTCGTTTGAACCGTTTAGAACACTGACGTCACGCACGCTGGTGCTCAGTCAGGAAAATATTGACACCGATCAGATTATTCCGGCGCGTTTTTTGACCACGACGTCCCGTGATGGTCTCGGCAAATCGGTATTCTACGACTGGCGCTTTGATGAGAGTGGCCATCAGAAAAACTCTTCCGCCTTTAATGGATACAATGCCGATACCCATAAGATTCTCGTGGCGGGCTCGAATTTTGGCTGCGGCTCGTCGCGTGAGCATGCCCCATGGGCTCTCGCGGGATTTGGTTTCCGCGCGGTGATCAGTTCCGATATCGCCGACATTTTCAAGAGCAATGCGCTAAAGAACGGCCTGTTGCCGGTCGAGGTTGATCAAACAGCGCACGCGCAGCTTTTGAAATCTCCGGGTGCGGAGGTCACAATCGATCTTGAGTCGTTGACGGTGACTTTGGGCGATGCGGATGGTGCACATTTTGAAGTTGAAGCATTTGCACGCCGGTGCCTGTTAGATGGCGTCGACCCGTTAGGGCACTTGTTAAACCAGATGCCGGATATCGAAAGCTACGAGGCGATGCATCATGGCGCATAAAATCACGTTTTTGCCGGGTGATGGAGTGGGGCCAGAGGTGGCGCAGGCGGCGCGCAGCGTGCTCGATGCGGTGGCAGAGAAATTCTCGCTGTCACTTGAATATGGTGATCATTTGTTTGGCGGCGCGGCCATCGACGCGACCGGCGATCCGTTTCCTGCCGAGACCAAAACGGCATGCCTGAACGCGGATGTAGTGTTTCTGGGCGCTGTGGGCGGACCGAAATGGGATGGCGGCGGTCCGCGCCCGGAGGCGGGGTTGTTGGCCTTGCGTAAGGCATTGGGCGTCTACGCCAATTTGCGTCCGGTCAGCGTCGCACCCGGTATGGAACATCTATCGCCATTGAAGCTGGACCATATCAAAAACGTTGACATGATGATCGTTCGTGAACTGACCGGCGGCATGTATTTCGGCCAGCGGGAGGAGGGCGATGAGTCCGCCCGCGACGAATGCCTCTACACCAAGGAAGAAGTGACGCGCGTTGCACGGATCGCTTTTGAAGCTGCACGCAAACGCAAGGGCCGTGTAGCGTCTGTTGACAAAGCGAACGTGCTCGCGACTAGCCGTTTGTGGCGCAAGGCCGTCAGTCAACTTCATGCTGCGGAGTTCTCTGACGTTGAATTGAGCCATGTACTTGTAGACGCCATGGCTATGAAACTCATTCAGGCGCCGGCGGCGTTTGACGTGATCCTCACTGAAAATCTCTTCGGCGATATTTTGAGCGACGAGGCGTCGGTATTGTCGGGTTCGATCGGGCTCGCGCCGTCAGCGTCGCTAGGTGACGGGAAGGCGGGACTATACGAACCGATCCACGGTTCCGCGCCGGATATCGCTGGACAGGGCAAAGCCAACCCGGTGGGCGCGATCCTCAGCGCCGCTATGATGTTGCGCTATAGCTTGCAAGAAAGTGCGGCGGCGGATGCGATTGACGCTGCGGTATCAACTGCGCTGAAGGACGGACGTGGCACCGGCGACATTGGCGGGAAGGACACTACGACTTCCTTTGCCGATGCTGTTTGTGGATTGATATAGCGGTTCCGAGACCCGAGCCTCACTCCATAATATCTTCGTTCCACAATTCCGGCCTTTCCCGGATGAAGCGCGCCATCAGCTCCAGTGACGCCGGGTGGGCCACGTCAATCACGTCAACGCCGCGTTCGCGCAGGAAACCTTCATTGCCGCCAAAGTTTTTCGTGTCATTGACCACCACGCGTGGAATTTTGAATTGAACGATAGTTCCTGAACACATCATGCAGGGCGACAGGGATGTGTAGAGTGTCAGATCGCGATAACTCGCTTGGCGACCGGCCTTGCGCAGACAGTCCATCTCGCCGTGGGCGATGGGGTCGCCGTTCTGCACCCGCTGATTATGCCCGGCGGCGATTAGTTCGTCCCCGCGCGCAAGTACCGAACCAATGGGTAGGCCGCCCACGTCATAGCTTTTCTTCGCCTCGTCAAAGGCGCGCTGAATGAACTGCTGGTCCCAGTCGTTTAGCATGTGTAATTCTCTCGATAGACAATCTGTTCACGATCACTGATAAAGACCGTCAGCGCATCATACAATAAGAGGCGAAACACATGTCGGAAACGCTGACCATCGTCGATCACCCGCTGATCCAGCACAAACTGACGATTTTACGCAATAAAGACACGCCAACGGCGCATTTCCGTCAGGTACTGCGTGAGATCGCATTCGTGCTCGGTTGTGAGGCGACGAAGGGTCTGGCGCTGGGCGAGATCACGATTGATACGCCGCTTGAGCGTATCAAGGCGCCCTATCTTGAAGGGAAAAAGCTTTGCCTCGTTTCAATTTTGCGCGCCGGTAACGGCCTTATCGAAGGGCTGCTCGATCTTATTCCTTCGGCGCGGGTGGGTCATGTGGGGCTCTATCGCGATCATGAAACCCTCGAGGCTGTCAAATATTATTTCAAGACGCCGGACAAGCTGGGTGAACGGCTGGTGATCATGGTCGATCCGATGCTGGCCACCGGCAATACGGCCATTGCCGCCGCGCACGACTTAAAGGAAGCGGGCGCGAAAGACATGAAATTCTTGTGCCTTGTGGCCGCGCCGGAAGGCGTTGAGAAATTTTCCAAGGCGCATCCTGATGTGCCGATCATTACGGCGGCGCTCGATCGCGAGCTTAATGACGTGGGCTATATACTGCCGGGTCTTGGAGACGCCGGTGACCGGATTTACGGAACGAAAGGTTAATTCGCAGGCGGAGAATAAACGCCATCAGCCGCCTCATGCGAAATCCCTTGCAGCTCTTTTGGAATATAATTCTCATCATGTTTGGCGAGAATGCTCTCCGCCACAAAAACGCCATCGGCGTTGAACGCGCCTTGCGCAATCATGCCCTGACCTTCGCGGAAGAGGTCCGGTAAAATCCCGGCGTAAATGACGGGAAGGGTCGCCTCACCATCGGTCACCCGAAATTTGATCTCCAACCCATCGCCATGCTCAAGACTGCCATTCTCAACCAGCCCGCCAAGGCGAATGCGGGTGTCGGGCGCGATACCAACTTCCTGGGCTTTGCTGGGCGTGTAGAAATAGGAAATATTTTGCTCCAGCGCGGCGAATACCAGCCACGCGGCGCCGCCGAGAACGATGGCGGCAGCGGCGATGAGGCCAAGGCGTCTATTGCGATGGAGCGGTTTCATGGGCGGAATCTAGCCTGCTCTAACGTTTGGCACAAACCTCAATACCGGCGCTCTTTGTCGCGCGTGTGCGTTGTGACCCCGGTTGCTTCGAAGCGGAAACCCGTTCAAATGCTTCAAATCTGGGGCAGCGAGCCCGCCTGGACCGGTCATGGAACCATACGCACAGCAAGTCGGATTTGAGGCCAGGGATGCCGGTTGCGACCGCGCCGGCGCAGCGATCGTGCGCGGGGTTTCGTTCACGCTCAAACCCGGCGATGCGCTGCAGTTGTTCGGCCCGAATGGTTCGGGGAAATCCAGCCTCCTGTCCATGTTTGCCGGGCTCTATCCACCTGCAGCGGGAGAGATTTGTTGGACGAAAAACGGCGCATCCTCTTTCGAACCCTTCGACAGTTCGGTTTTTTTTCTCGGCCATGACGCCAGTGTAAAACTGTCGCTGACGGCCGAAGAAAACCTCATTTTTTGGGCGCAGACCTATGGGAGCGCGCGTGGTTCGGTTGGCGATGCAATCAAGGCAGTAGGCGCGGAGGCGTTTGCACATTTGCGGGCGAGCGGCCTGTCTGCCGGACAGAAACGGCGGGTTGATCTTGCGCGAGCAGTCCTTGCGCAGCGTCCCGTCTGGTTGCTTGATGAGCCTACGGCGGCGGTCGACCGTGACGGCATCGAAATTATCCGCAAGCTGACCGAGCAGCACCGCGAGCGTGGCGGCATCGCTGTTATTGCCACTCACGATGATCTCGGATCCGGCTTTCAGCGTCTGGAACTCGGCCGATGAGTGATGTTGCAAACCTTGCCGGGGCGGTATTTGCGCGCGACATCAAGATCGCCTTTCGCTCCGGCGGCGGTTGGTTTTACGCGCTTTTTTTCTTTGCGGTGTTCACAGCGCTCGCTGCGATCGCCTTCGGCCCGGCGCTATCCGCATTGGCCAGCGCGGCGCCTGCAACGCTTTGGCTCGCTGCGGCGCTGGCGATCCAGTTTGCGGCGAGTGATATTTTTGAGGGCGATCTTCGCGATGGGTCCTTGCGTGTATTTGCGGCGGAGCAGGGCGGACTGTTTTCTTATTGGCTGGCAAAGGTCAGTGCGCTGGCGCTGACCGCCGCGGCGCCGATGATTATCGCGGCGCCGTTTTTTATGTCCATGCTCGGCGTTCCGTTCAGCCAAGGTGTTGGCGCGGCCGTCACGCTGGCCATCGGCGCGCCGGCGCTGCTGCTCATTTCAGTGCTGACGGCGGCGCTGGCCGGCGGTTTGCGCACCGGGGGATTGCTGGCGACCATCATCGCAGCGCCCTTCGCAGCACCATTACTGATATTCGGTGTCAGCGCCACAAAGATCGTACTTGCGGGCAATGGACTGATCTCGCCAGAGAGCTTGATTTTAGCCGCTCTTAGCCTGTTTATGTCGGCGGCGACGCCAGTTTTCGCCATCGCGGCGCTGCGCATCAGTCTGGAATAGGGAGCAACTTTTCGATGTGGAGCCGATTTTCCAATCCCGCAAAGTTTGAAGCGTTGGCGCGTGCTGCGGGACCAATCGCGTTCTGGATTTTTGCAGTGTGCGCGGCCTATGGCGTTTTCGCCGGGCTCTTCATTGCGCCGGCGGAGCAATATCAAGGTGACTCCGCGCGCATCATGTATGTGCACGTGCCGGCGGCCTGGATGGCAATGGCGTCCTATTCATTCATCGCGATGATGAGCCTCGTCGCGTTTGTATGGCGGCATAGCCTTGCGGACATTGCGGCGCGCTCTGCGGCGCTGCCCGGAACGGTTTTTACGGCTCTGGCGCTTTTCACCGGCGCCGTATGGGGCAAACCGACCTGGGGCGCTTACTGGGTGTGGGACGCACGGCTAACGTCGATGTTGCTGCTGCTGTTTATCTATTTCGGCTACATGGCCGTTTGGCAGGCGGTGCCCGAGCAGGCGCGAGCCGCGCGCTTCGCCCGCGTGCTGGCATTAGTGGGGTTCGTCAACATTCCGATTATCAAATTTTCGGTCGACTGGTGGAATTCACTGCATCAACCGGCGAGCATCATTCGCGCAGATGGTCCCACCATTGATCCGAGCATGCTCTGGCCGTTGTTTTCCATGCTGATTGCCTACACGGCGCTTTTCACCTGGCTGATATGCTTGGGGATGCGCGCCGATCTTGCCCAGCACCGGATTGAGAAACGAAGTGGCCGCCAACCGAGCCGACCGGTCGGTGCGGTGATGGAAAGCTAGTGGCATTTATGGATTATGGTTCCCACACGCCCTATATTTTCGCTGCCTACGCCGTCACTTTCTTGGCTATTGGGGCGCTCATCTCGTATCGATTGCGCTGCTTTCATGCGGCTCTGCGGCGCGAACAAAACAACCGCGCACCCCAGGACCAATCGGACGACTAGCCGGCGGCGTCCTTGGCTTCCTTAATTTTCTCGCGCAGAAGCTCTGGTTGAAAACCACTGACAACCTCAATGAACTCTCCATTGTTTGATGCGATGATGAACGCGGGAGTGTAGTCGATGTCGAGCGCTTCCGCCATCGCGCGGTTGTTTGCGACCATTTCGGGGATGCGCTGATCTGTTATCGCGGCCTCCATTTTCTTTACATCAAGGCCTTGCTCGCGGGCGATGTCCTGAACGCGCTCCTTAGTGAGCGTACCGCTCGTCGCCAGCATGGCGAAATGAAGGTCGAGGAACTTTCCTTGCTCGCGTGCAGCGAGCGACATTTCCGCAGCGTAAAAAGACTCTTGCTTTAACAGCGGCAATTCACGGAAAACCAATTTCACGTCACCTTCTGACTTCACCATGTCTTTCATGAGATTCGCTGCGCGCTTGCAGTAGCCACAGTGATAATCATAGAGTTCGATGACAGAGACTTTAGCTGTGTCCGGTCGTTTGCCAGTGACGAAGCTGGTTTCAGGGTCGGTGAGGTAGTGGATGTTTTCCGCTGCGCCAAGTCGCGCCTGCTCTTCGCTCGCCATGCGCTGGCGTTCGCTATAGAGATTGACCGCCTCGATAATGACTTCAGGGTTGTCGATCAGGTAAGCGCGCACAAGCGCGCCGATCTCTTCCTCCTGCGTATCGGAAAAGGATGTCGACACTTTCGACGTTTCCGACGGCGCATGAGAAACGGTTTCCGCCACCGAGGCCGCTTCTCGTTCGCGATCAGTTTGCGCGGAAGAAAAACCGACAGCGACGGCGCCGAGGACGAATGCACCAGCAAGGGCGGCGCCGATGGCTACTCTGGAATTTAACATTAATGACCCCTCGTCAAATTTATACTAGACGCCCTGAAGAATAGGCCGTCGTTTGTGTGGTACTAATTTATCGTGTTCCGCTGTCGATAATAATCGGATCGGGCACGTCCGGTCGTTTAGAAGTGGTTTCCGGCGCAGGAAGCGGCTTGGGTGCGTTGTCTTCAATGCCGGAAGGCAGTGGCGCGCCGCCCTCTGCCGGTTGTGTGGCCATAATGATGTCAGCAGCTTGGCGCCATTCCGGCGTACCGCGCTTGATGCCCATCATCGCTCGTCTTGCGAACTGGTTTGCATCCGGTTCAGCGCCAGCGTGAAAACGAGCTTCCGCCGTCGCCAGATTTGCGAGCGGTTCATTTCCTTGAGCGCCGTAAACGCGTGCAAGTTCAAACCAGGCGTAGCTGTTATCCCGCTCAAGCGCGGTCGCGCGTTTTAGTTGCGCCTCAGCTTCGGTGAGTTGTTCCGGGCTGCCGCCGGCAAGAAGTGCGCGGCCAAGAGCGAGCCGGAAGAGCGCAGTGCTTGGCTCCAATTCAACGGACCGACGGTGCGGTGCAATGGCCGCTTGTGCTTGGCCGTATTCGAACAGGATTTGACCTTCCAGTTCGTGATAATAAGGGTTGTCCGGGTGGGCGGCGGTCAGCGTACGGACCTCTTTCAGGGCGTTGTCGATATCGGAATAGCGATAGTAAGCGACCGAGCGCGCGTAATGCGCCGGTTCTGATTGATCGGTCAGCGGATATTCACGTAGCGTTTGGCTCGGGTCGTGCAGGAAGCCTTTAATTTTCGCCTGAATAAGCCTCAGACGATGTATATCTTCAGGGCTATCCTTTTTTTCAAAATAGGGCGAAGCGGTTGCGCGCTCAGCGAGCGCCGTAAGCCGCGAATTTGCGAGAGGGTGCGTTTGCAAATAGGGATTGATGCGATGACCCGTGATAATCTGAGAATTGCGAACGCGGCCCCACAGATCCATCGCCCCTTTGCTCGAATGTCCGAGCCTATCCAAATAGGTGATGGAAGATTGATCGGCGGTCGCTTCCTGACTGCGGCTGTATTTCAAATAGTCAGCCCGGGCGACGGTCTGTCCAAGACCTAATATACCCATCCCAGCTTCTGGAGCGCCCGCGACAGCGGCGCCAGCGGCGAGTAGGAGGCCCAGCATCATGGGCACACCGGCATTTGCGGCGGCTTCCTGTCCGCGAACCGAATGCCGCCCTGCAAGGTGTCCCGCCTCGTGGGCGATAACGCCTTCGAGTTCGTTTGGCGTTTCCACAAACGTGATCATGCCGGTGTTCACGCCCATATAACGCCCGCCAGCAAAGGCGTTCATGTTCTGGTCGTTGACGAGCAGGATTTCTATCGAACCCGGCGCTATCCCAGCGGCTTCGAAAATCGGAGTCGAATAATCTTCGAGATATCGCTCAATCTCTGCATCGCGCAGCAACGAGATCCCTTGCGCGCGTGCGACCGGCGCGGCCACGGCGGTGACGATCGCTGTGGCGCAAATCAGGGCTTTTCTAAGCCGTCTCGGCAGAATGCGTGCAGCCGCCATAAAGTGGTCCTTACTCACAAACCATGTCCCGGTATGCGCCCATTATATACACGCTTTGGGGCGATTTCGAGGTCACCCCTGTAACGGCGCCGTGATCGTGAAAGGCTGACGGCGGCGGTTGCACGACTTTAACGCCGCTGCCGCCAAAATCCGTCGCCGATCCTCCGTCAGGCGTCGCTTCCACGGCTCCACCAGCCGCGCTTTTTCGGCTTTTGCGGTGATGCAGGCTGCGGTGTTTCTTCAACCACCTCAGCCGCCACTGCTGGCTCTGGCGCCGACTCGGGCGACGGCGCACCAGCCTCGCCATTGCTGACCGGCTCAGCGTGCGGTTGATCCGCTGACCCATTGGCGTGCGCTGGTGCGGCGTCTTCGTTGTCCGGTGAAGTATCCGTAGCGATTACATCGTCCCGTGCGCCGGCGTTTTCGCTCTCGGCGGTTGTTTCATCGGAAGACGCCGAATCCTGTTCAGCGCTATCGTCAGCCGACTTCGATGCGTCAGCGCTGTCGCCGCGGGTGCGGCGGTTGCGGCGACCGCCACGCCGGCCACGCCGGCGACGCTTGCGCGCGCCCTCTTCATCTTCTTGCTCGCCAGCTTTTTTCTCATCACTTTCGCCAGCTTCAACAGCATCTGATTCGATATCAGACTGCGCGTTGTCTGAGTCAGATTTTGCGTCTCGGGACGAACCATCCTTGCGGCGGCGGCGACGGCGGCGCTTTTTACGGTCACCGCCATTGTCTTCTGAATCTTCTTCCGCCTCAGCTTCGGGCGGCTCCACTGCTTCAATGAAGTCTGACTGGTCGGCTTGAATGACTGTTGGGACATTCGCACGTTCACGCGGTGCGCCGCTTTTCTCGAGTGTGAATTCGTCACCGGCTTTTTCACGATCTGGTATGATCTGGATCGTCACGCCTTGCTCGTCTTCGATACGTTTCAGCCAGTCACGGTGATGGTTTAGAATGTAGACCGTGACATCGAGTGATCCGTGCACATCCAGCAGTCCAGCCTTACCGGCCACTGCTTCGCCCTCAATGGCGCGAAGAATGCGTAGCGCGGCCATCTCTGCGGACCGAATTGCGCCTGCGCCCGCACAGGTAGGGCAAGTTTGGGTCGTGCCATCGACAATGCCGGAGCGTCTGCGCTGACGCGACATCTCCAGGAGGCCGAAATTTGAAATGCGTCCGAGCTGAATACGCGCCCGGTCATGTTTGATGGCGTCTTTCAACGCCTTTTCAACTTTACGATTATTTTTTGGCTCTTCCATATCGATGAAATCGAGCACGATAAGGCCGGCCAGATCGCGCAAACGGAACTGTCGCGCCGCTTCGTATGCTGCTTCGATATTTGTTTTCAGCGCCGTCTGTTCGATATTGCGCTCGCGAGTCGCCCGACCGGAGTTTACGTCGATGGCCACCAGCGCTTCCGTCTGGTGGATAACGATATAGCCCCCGGATTTCAGGCGTACAGTCGGCTGATACATGCCGTCCAGTTGCGATTCGACGCCGTATTTGAGGAATATGGGCGCATCGCTCTTATAGGGCTGCACGAACTTTGCGTGCGACGGCATCAGCATTTTCATGAAGTCTTTCGCTTCACGATAGCCATTTTCGCCTTCGACCTGCACTTCGCTGATGTCTTTGTCGTAAAGATCCCGGATGGCGCGCTTGATGAGGCTGGCTTCCTCGTAGATCAGGCAGGGCGCGATGGATTTTAGCGTCAGGGTGCGGATGTTTTCCCACAGACGCAAAAGATAATCATAATCGCGTTTGACTTCGACCTTCGTCCGCTTGGCCCCGGCAGTGCGGATGATGAGCCCCATGCCCTGCGGCACATCCAGGCTGTCCACGACGCGGCGAAGGCGCTTGCGGTCAGTCGAATGAGGGATCTTGCGTGAAATGCCGCCACCGCGTGCGGTGTTGGGCATCAGCACGCAATAGCGCCCGGCAAGCGACATATAGGTCGTTAGCGCGGCGCCTTTGTTGCCGCGTTCTTCCTTGACCACCTGAATGAGCAGAATTTGACGGCGCTTTATGACTTCCTGAATTTTGTAGTTGCGCAGGAGGTTTGAGCGCTTGCGCTTCGCGTCTTTGTACCGCTCAAACAGCGCCTGACGTTTCGCCGCGGCGGATTTTTCAGGCTTTTTGGGTTGCTCGCCTTCATCGCCGCTCTGGTCGTCGACGGAGTCCTTCGCTTCGACATCCGGCTGTTCATCGGACTCTTCGGCACTCTGTTCGTCGCCGCCATCCGGCTCGACATCCATGGCCTCAGCCTCATCGACAGGCTCGTCAGAAGTATTGGAAGAATCATCTTCCTGTACGGCCTGCACCGGATCAACTTCAGGCTCTTTGGATTTCTTGCGTCGCCTCGAAGTCCTGACGGTTTCAGCTTCGGCGCCGTCGCTATCCTCTTCGCCGTCTTCCTCCTCTTCCTCTTCTTCGGATGAGGGCTCTGCAATTTCGTCGACCGGATCGTCGTTTTCGTCTTCCGTCAGGTCATCACCGGATGCGATGCGTTTTGATTCCTCGTCGGCGTCCACGTCGTCGTCCGCCTGAACCTCGACGGTGTTGTTTTCATCGTCGTTACCGCGGTTACGGCCACGGGATTTCGCCGGCTCCCGGTCTGATTCCTCATCATGATGATGGTGGTCACCATCGTCATGATCATCTTCGTCTTCATCGCCGCGTTGATGGAGCTCAAGCTCTGCCGCCAGCTCGGCGACCTCCGCTTCAGCCGCCTGCAAGAGGCGCCGGTCCGAAACGGGGATCTGATAATAGTCGGGATGAATTTCGCTGAATGCGAGAAACCCGTGGCGATTGCCGCCATATTCAACGAAGGCGGCCTGTAGCGAGGGCTCTACGCGCGTAACCCGCGCCAGATAGATATTGCCTCTAAGCGGCTTGCGCGCTTCCGATTCGAAGTCGAAGTCCTCGACTTTGCCATTGTCGAGCACCGCAACGCGCACCTCTTCCGGGTGGGCCGCGTCGATCAGCATCTTTTTTGTCATTGGTAATTGCTCCGCCATGCGAGGGCTTGCCCGGCGCATTGGCTGTTATGTGTCGCTGGAGCACACGCACGCGCCGTCGTCCGCGCGCCGTGAGGGCGTCGTCGGAGCGGGTATGGGCGTCGTATTTCATCAGCGAAAGCTGTATCCTTGCAAGGCCGCGCCAGTATTGGCTTTGGCCCGCGGTTCAAATTTTGGCGCTCAAGCGCCCGTTTTGCTCCTGCGCGTTCGGCCGGTTGGCCAGTCCCGCGGGTCGGCGATAGGAGCTGCCGACGCTTAAGTTTCTGGAAAAGCTCATCTTTTTGGCTTTTCCCGAAAAATCCTGCTTGACGGTTTGTGACAACTGCCGGTGGAATCCACCGAATAGCCGCCCGTGGCGTCACTTTGCGATGTGGCCCATGAGAGGGGTTTTCGCAAGCGTTTTTTGACCATGCATGAGTGCGGGGAAAAAGAAAACCCAAGGTTAACGCCGACTCAGTGTTCTTTGAAAGATCGGGAATGATTAAGACGGCGTTAACGCTGGCGAAGGCACTATACCGGACCTAAAACGGCCCAATATTCATGCCAGATTATTTGGCCGGGCGTATGGTGATGTAACGCGGGCGGCGCGGCTTGATTAGCGCCCTATGTGTCGTATGGATGGGCAAATGGCCAGATTCATTGTGTTGACGCGAGTATTGGCGCGCATTTTTGCGCGGCTGAGTGCTGCTGTGGCGGTCTCTGCGGTGTTCTTGGCGAATGCGGTGGCTGAACCGGAATTGTTGGACGTCCGGTTTGGGCCGGCAAAGGAAGCGACTCGTATCGTTTTCGACCTTCAAGGCGCTCCGATTTATCGGGTATCCGGGGACGATTCGGGCGAGGGCCGACTTTATGTGGATTTTGACGGTCTGAGCCTCAGTGCCGGTGACACGGAATATAAGGCCGGCCAAGGCCATATCGCCCGTTTTGGCTTTGCTGACCGGGGCCGTGACGGCGTTCGCGCTGTTCTCGAACTGAAGGCGACGGCGAAAATCAAGGAAGTCTTCCTGCTCGAGCCGAAAGGGAACGTAGCCAAGCATCGACTGGTTATTGACCTCGTCACTGCAGATAAGGCGGCGTTCATGGCAAGCCTGCCGGACCAATATGGCGATCTGACTCTTGTGATCGAGCAGGCTACAGCCGAACCCGTTGAAGAGATCGCCGTCGCTTCCAAACCGCAAGGTGTTATTCCGCCGACGCCAACTCGCAAGGATGTTCCAGGCGCCATTGAAATTGCGCGTGTTGAAAAACTCACCGTCGTTATCGATCCCGGTCATGGCGGGCGCGACCCCGGTGCGCAGGGGCAAAGCGGCACCCTTGAAAAGACCGTGACACTGGCTGCCGCCAAGGAACTGGCGGCGATACTTAAGAAACGCGGCCGCTATGAGGTCGTGATGACCCGCAATGAGGATGAAACCATCCGCCCCGATGCGCGAGAGAAACTAGCGCGAGACGCGGGTTCTTCCGAAGCGGGCAGGAAGCTGTTCATCTCTCTCCATGCCGACGCGCTTGAGGAAAAAGCGGTGCGGGGCGCTTCCGTATACACGCTTTCAGATGAAGGCAGTGAGCGTTCAGCGAAGATGGCGAAGTCCGAGGGCAATTATCACGTCTATAATCTCGATCTCGAGGAATATCGCGGCGTTGTCGGGGACATCCTCCTCGACAAGGCGCAGGGCCTGACGCTCACCAGTTCGTCGAAATTCGCTGAGTTATTGATCGACAATCTCAATGGAAAAACGCCAATGCTGAACCGGTCACATCGCAAGGGAGACCTGCGGGTTCTGCTCGCGGCGGACGTACCGGCTGTGCTGCTCGAAATGGCGTTCATTTCCAATGCCAAAGACGAGGCAAACCTCAATTCCCCGGTCTGGCGCACCCGCACTATGACGGCGGTGGCCGACTCGATTGATCGCTATTTTGACGAGCAAGCGCCACAACGCCACGCCGCTGCGCGCACCAGCGCCGCCCAATAAGGAAAACCTTACCAAAATGAGGGCTTTGAGGCCGCTCTTGCGCCTCGCTGTCGTCCAAATTATGCGGTAGAAGAGCTTTAATTGAGGGCTTTGGCCGCATGCATTAACGGCGCCCGACATGATGGGCCACGAGATGGGCCGAAAGAACAGGGGACCGCAACTGGAAATCGTCGGGCTGACATGGCCGTGAGCGACACACCGTAAGCGTAGATTCAATGAGCGATCACAACGACGACAAGCCGAACACGAAGCCGCCTGCCAGTGGGGTGGGGCGCCTTTCATTCACCGACGAACCCGCTTCCGATGAAGCGCGGGCGATCACTGACCCACCGAAGCGAGTGGCCGGGGAGAAGGCGAAGGGTGAGCAGTCAAGTGACGCGGCGCCGATGGAGGACGACCTGTTCGCTGGGAAACGAGCGGCGGCTGAACCTCCCGTTGATGACGGAAGCGCCGCTGATTTCGCTGATGACGATGTTCATGCTGCGGAACATGAGTCACTGACGTCGACGGAAAAGCATAACGAGCCACAAGATGAAGACATGGTGCTGGGTGAAAAAGACGAAGCAAGACCCGTTGCCGCCGCGGCTCCGCTGGTTGCAATCAAGCGCAGCCAATCTGCTGTGGACGCCGCGGAAGAGCCTGTTGCGCCGCCGAAAAAGCGGCAAGGCCTGTCTGGTGGCGGATGGGGGGGCGCTATGTTGAGATTGCTGGGTATTGGGTTTGCCGTTGGCGCCACCGGTTTGATCGTCGTTGCCGGCTTTTCTGCATGGTATCTGAACGAGCTCAACAAGAACCTTCCCGACTATCAGCAACTCGCCGAGTATGCGCCGCCCGTGACCACGCGTGTTTATGCCGGAGACGGATCACTGGTGGCTGAATTTGCCCGTGAACGGCGGTTGTTCGTTCCGATCGAGTCCATGCCCGACCATGTGAAATACGCGTTCGTATCGGCGGAGGACCAAAAATTCTTCGAGCATTCGGGTATCGATTTTCGCGGATTGGTGCGCGCGCAGATTTCCAACATTGGCAACATCTTGCGCGGCCGCCGTCTTGAGGGCGGATCGACCATCACCCAGCAGGTCGCCAAAAACTTTCTCCTGACCAGCGAACAAAAGGTTGAGCGCAAGCTGCGCGAGATGCTGATCGCCCGGAAGATGGAGCGGACTTTCACGAAGGATCATATTCTCGAGCTCTATCTCAACGAGATTTATCTCGGCAACCGTTCCTATGGCGTCGCCGCCGCCGCGCTTAATTATTTTGACAAGTCGCTTGATGAACTGACCGTCGCCGAAGCGTCCTATTTGGCGGCGATCACTAAAGGGCCGAGCAATTATCACCCAATCGATCACGAGGCGCGGGCCATTGAGCGCCGCAATTATGTGATCGCGCGGTTGGCGGACGACGGTCACATCACGCCTGAAGAAGCCGCAGAGGCGCGCCAGCAACCACTGGGAGCCGTCATCGCGCCGCCGCTCGGCGCGCGCGATTGGACCATGGAATATTTCGCGGAGGAAGTCCGTAAGCAGATTGTCGACCTATACGGCGTCGAAGCGCTCTATGATGGCGGGCTCGCGGTTCGGACGTCGGTCGATCCGCACCTGCAAAAGAAGGCGGGCGAGACATTGCGCCATTGGCTCGTTGAATACGACATGCGCCATGGCTGGCGAGGGCCGCTTTCGAAGATAGAGCTCGGCGATGATTGGATTGAAACGCTTGATGTTGAGGTTGAGCGTCTCCGCAATACGCGCAAAGTCTCCGATGATATGGCGCCATGGCGGCCGGCAGTAGTACTCTCCGTTACCGACGACGCTGCGCAGATCGGATTTCCCGATGGCGCCGAAGCGTCAATCCCGGTCGATCTTTTGTGGTGGGCGCGCGACTATGTCTCCGCCAATGATTTGGGCGAGGAGGTTACCGCCGCGTCAGATGTGCTGAACGCTGGCGATATCGTCTATGTGGAAAAATACGACGCCGCGACGCTGCCAAAGAAAGACCCGGAAGCCGAAGGCGACAGCCGGGCGACACCGGAAAACGCGTATGCCTTGCGGCAGACTCCGTCGGTCAATGGCGGGCTTATCGCCATGGACCCGCATACTGGGCGTGTGTTGGCCATGGTTGGTGGCTTTTCATTCCAGACATCAGAATTTAACCGCGCCGTTCAAGCGGAGCGACAGCCGGGTTCGACTTTCAAGCCATTTGTTTATTCGGTCGCACTCGACAGCGGATACAATCCGTCATCGATTGTGCTTGATGCGCCCTTCGTGGCGCCGAGCCTTGATAGCTGGTACAAGCCCGGCAATTACATCGAAGGGCGTTACTACGGACCGTCAACATTGCGCCTCGGTATCGAGCAATCGCGTAACGCGATGACAGCACGGCTGGCGCAAGACCTCGGCATCGGCCGTATTCTCGAATATGTAAACCGATTTAATCTCTCTGATCATCTGCCGCGCGAACTGGCGATCTCGCTGGGCGCCGGTGAAACTACGCTGATGCGGATCACTGCGGGTTACTCGGTTTTTGTGAATGGCGGCAAAGGCGTCGACCCTGTGCTGATCGATCGAATTCAAGATCGGACCGGTAAAACTATTTACAAGCGCGATGCCCGTGAATGCGCCACTTGCAATGCGGAGTATTGGTCAGACCAAACTGAGCCGCAGCTGGCGGACACGCGACGTCAAGTGATGGATTCACGTACAGCCTATCAAGTGACGTCGCTGCTCGAGGGTGTGGTTATTCGAGGAACAGGTTCTGCGGTGCGGCGCACCACGCGCAAACCGATCGCTGGCAAGACCGGAACTACCAACGATTATAAAGATGCGTGGTTCGTCGGTTTTGCGCCGGACCTCGCAACCGGCGTATATGTCGGCTTCGATCTGCCCCAGACGCTCGGACATGGAGAAGCAGGCGGCAAAGTTGCGGCGCCGATTTTCGCAGACTTCATGGTGGAAGCGCTAAAGGATGACGCCGGTATCCCGTTCCGAGTGCCCTCGGGCGTTCGGCTGGTGCGTGTGAACGCGAAAACCGGCAAACCGGCCGGACCGGGCGATTCCAATGTGATCCTTGAAGCGTTCAAGGGCGAAGATGTTCCCGGCGCCGACCGGTTACAGGATTTAAGTCTTGACCCGTTAAGCGCGGCGCCGCGCTCCGGCGACCAGGAAGAAGACCTCAACGGTCTTTACTAACTTTCCGGGCCAAATCATAAGACCGGAATATGCGTTTGCGCTTGGCGCACGCTTTTGACTTTCAGGGAGACGCGAAACATGCGCGCGGAAATGGAAACGCTCGTAGACGATATCAAGCAGTCGGTGGAACTGCTGAGGAGGCGTCTTTGACTGGGATGCAGCCAAACAAGAGCTAGAGCAATTAAACGCCAAGGCTGAAGACCCGCACCTTTGGGATAAGCCCGAAGAAGCGCAAGCACTGATGCAAAAACGCACAGCGCTGGAAACCCAGATGAACGCCGTCGGCGAAATTCAAAGCGAATTAGACGATCTTGTGGGCCTGGCGGAAATGGCCGCGGAGGAGGGCGACGACGCCAGCCTCGATGAAACGCAGGAACTCATGACAGCGCTGCACAAGCGCGCTGCACAGGCCGAGATCGAAGCATTGCTTTCCGGCGAGGCGGACGCCAATGACTGTTTCGTTGAAATTCACCCTGGCGCAGGCGGTACGGAATCCAACGATTGGGCGGCGATGCTGCTGCGTATGTATGTGCGCTGGGCGGGACAACGCGGATACAAAGTTGATGTCATCGAAGAGCAGCCCGGCGAAGAGGCGGGCATTAAATCCGCCACCATCCAGATAAAGGGCCACAACGCCTATGGCTGGACGAAAACAGAATCCGGCGTGCACCGGTTGGTGCGGATTTCTCCTTTCGACTCTAACGCTCGCCGCCACACGTCGTTCGCGTCGGTTTGGGTGTACCCGGTGGTTGACGATAACATCGACATCGAGGTGAACGAAAGCGATTGCCGTGTCGATACGTTCCGGGCGTCTGGCGCGGGGGGACAGCACGTCAACACGACCGATTCCGCCGTGCGCATCACCCACGAACCGACCGGCATCGTCGTGCAGTGCCAGAACGAACGTTCGCAGCACAAGAACCGCGCTACCTGCTGGAACATGCTCAAAGCGCGGCTTTACGAACTGGAGTTGCAAAAGCGCGAAGAAGCAGCGCAAGCGCAGGCGGCGTCAAAAACCGATATCGGTTGGGGCCATCAGATCCGCTCTTACGTGTTGCAGCCCTATCAGATGGTGAAGGATCTGCGCACACAAGTCGAAAAGCCGGACCCGGAAGCGGTGCTGGGCGGCGCGCTGGATGATTTCATGAATGCGGCGCTGGCGCAGCGTGTGGGCGGCGACGCCTAATTCGCACTTGCAGCGAGCAGAGATTTCTCACCGCGTAGCAGGTCTTGCTACGGGCATTAGGGAATTCGTAAGGAATATTACCAAAAACTTAAAATGTGAATTTGGTTAATGGCGGTTTCGATTGACGCCGCCGCAACGATGATATTCGATAATCCTTGTAGGTACTATCCCCTCCTCTTTGTACCAACGATTGTCTGATTTAACACAACACGGAGCGCGAAATCGAACAATAGCCTGAACGAGGACATGAATCCCGGACCACGCAACAGAACACATTTGAAGAACAGCAAAGTCTAGTTAGCTGGCTAGGGATTAATGGAAAACGCGCGCATGCAGCACAGCATGCGCGCGTTTTTTGATTCGCAATAGAAAGGATGAATTAGTCGCGATAATCGAGCGGTGGGTTACGGTCACCAAGGAGAGAGAAATATTTGTAGTTATCACCGCGCGCTCCGATAAATTCCTCTCGCGCTGCTTCACGCAGATCCGCATTGGTATAGAGCTCGATGGCGCCGAGAGTCAGCGCCTTTGCGGCGACTTGCGCGCCTTTATAGCCGATGGATGTCCCGCTTGCCGCGACTGCCTGCCACGAATGCGCTGAAGTGCCCGGCGCCCATGCAGCGGTCCGGACGCCGACCGTTGGCGTTGCGTAGGATACATCGCCGACATCGGTGGAGCCGTATCCGAGTGAACGTGAATAGGGCTGAATTTCTGCGGCGCTTTCAATGCCGAGGCGCGGATTGTCAAAGCTCTTGCGAATTTCCTCGGCGAATTTCCGCTCCTCTTTCGAATATTGTACGCCGCCGATCTCGCGGAGTTTGCTGTCCATCATGCGCGCGAGGGATTCATTCACCAGCAGCGGATTGTTGCCGTGAATGACCTCCCAATCGACTTGTGTGCCGGTGCCGAGCGCGGCGCCGCGTGCGGCGTCCTCAACCCGCTTCCAGATTTCATCAACGCCCGACGCATTAGGGTGGCGGACATAATAAAACACTTCGGCAAAATCCGGCACGACATTTGGCGCAAGGCCGCCGGCAGTAATCACATAATGAATGCGCGCATCCTGCGGCACGTGTTCGCGCATCATGTTGATCATCATGTTGAATGCTTCAACACCATCGAGCGCTGAGCGGGCGCGGTGAGGCGCACCGGCGGCGTGGGCTGAAACGCCTCTGAATCGAAACTTCGCGGACCGGTTAGCGAGACTGGTCTGGGCCGCAGCGGAGTTTTCATCATCCGCATGCCAATGAAGGGCGAAGTCCACATCGTCGAACAATCCCGCGCGGACCATGTAGACTTTGCCACTGCCGCCTTCTTCGGCGGGCGTACCGTAAAGACGAATGCGCCCCGGCGTTCCGGTCTCCTCGAGCCATTCCTTGATCGAAAGCGCGGCGATCAGCGAGCCGGCGCCAAACAGATTGTGACCGCAGGCATGGCCCGCTGGCTTG
Organism: uncultured Alphaproteobacteria bacterium; assembly: GCA_942492295.1. Classification (GTDB taxonomy): domain Bacteria; phylum Pseudomonadota; class Alphaproteobacteria; order Caulobacterales; family Parvularculaceae; genus Hyphococcus. The sequence continues at coordinate 106,046 of CALODW010000008.1, read as the reverse complement.
CCGTCAATTGGGGCGCGCGATGGTGAAGCATCCTGATTTATACCGGGCAGGGCATCGTACTCGGCGAGGATAGCGATAACGGGGCCGCTTTCGCCATACTCCGCGATGAACGCCGTGGGGATTTTCGCGACGCCTTTGTTGATGGTGAAACCAGCGTCCTTCAGTTTGCTTTGCAGCAATTCGCTTGATCGATTTTCTTTGTAGCCGACCTCAGCCCATTCCCAGAGTTGCCGTGCAACGCTGGCGGTTTCGTCATACCGGGCGTCAACGCGCGACAGAACGGCGGCGTCATCAGCGGCGACGCCCGGCGTCCATATGGGCGCCGCAGCAAAAGCGGCGGCGATAATCCTATTTTTCATCCAAGAATCCCCAATTTGGCCTAAGTGGAAGCGACATAGATGCCATAGACCGGCAAGCGCCGCATAGCCCTTTGGCTTGTATATTCGCGCGCATTTGATCTTGCCTGCAAATTTCTCCAATGTTGTTCGAAATTCAGGGAGATACGCGCATGGCGGTTGTAGCGACGCAAAAGGGCATTTTGGGTTTGATCGAACGGACGGGCAACAAGTTGCCGGATCCGGCCTTTATCTTTTTCTATTTGATTATTGTAATGGTGGTTCTGTCGAGCGTCGCCGCGCTGCTCGGATGGAGCGTTCCACACCCAACCCAGACAGACGACAGCGGTGCTCCATTGGTTGTCGCTGCGATCAGCGCCATTGCGCCGCAAAGCATTGAACACCTCCTCACCGAAATGCCGGAGATTTTTACAAGCTTCCATCCGTTAGGTTATGTCCTGGTGGTGATGCTTGGCGCCGGCGTCGCGGAACGGGCAGGGCTGTTTGGTACGGCGATGCGCGCGGCCGTGCGCAATGCGCCGCGGTTCTTACTGACACCCGCTGTCGCTTTGGCGGCGATGATGGGCAATCTTGCCGCAGACGCGGCCTATGTGGTGCTCATTCCACTTGCGGCGGTGATTTTCGCAGCGGCAGGCAGGCACCCCATCGCGGGCATCACCGCGTCGTTTGCTGGTGTTTCCGGCGGGTTCTCGGCGAATCTGTTGCCGGGGCAATTGGACGCTTTGTTGTTCGGCATCACCGAAGCCGCCGTCGCGCCGCTTGATCCCAGCTGGGTCATGAACATAACCGGCAACTGGTATTTCATCGCCGCCATGACATTCATCTATATGCCGGTCATCTGGTTTGTGACTGATGTCATTATTGAGCGTCGGCTTGGACCATGGACCGGCGGCGCCGTCGCAGGCTCTGATGATCCCGGCGACGATCCGAATGCGCCACTCACTGACGGCCAAAAAAAGGGCTTGAAGCGCGCCGGATACGCCGTCCTCGTCATCTCCTTTATTTGGCTGGCGATGGCCGTTGATCTTGTAGCTCTTATTCCGTTCACGGATATTTCGATGTATGGCGGCGATGTGCCGCTCTATGACGAAACGCCGGGATTACTTGCGGCACAGGCTCTGGTGCCATTCTTCCAGTCGCTGGTCGCCGGATTCATGATCTTGTTCATCTTCACCGGCGTCGCCTATGGGCAGGCTGCAGGGACAATTTCCAACCATCGCGACATTGTCGAGATGATGGCCGCAGCCATGCGCGACATGGGCTACTATCTCGTACTGGCGTTTTTTGCGGCCTATTTCGTTGAAATGTTCAACATCTCGAATCTTGGATTGATTTCGGCGGTAAACGGGGCGGATGCCATTCGCGAATCCGGATTACCGCTGCCTGTGGTGTTGTGCCTGATCGTTCTGTTTGCCGGTCTGTTGAACCTCTTCGTCGGATCGGCCAGCGCCAAGTGGGCGCTCATGGCGCCGGTGCTCGTGCCAATGCTGATGTTGCTCAATGTCAGTCCGGAAATGGCGACGGCGGCCTACCGCGTGGGTGATAGCGCCACCAACATCATCACGCCGCTGATGGTGTACTTCCCACTTGTGCTGGTTTTCGCGCAGCGTTGGGTGCCCAAATTCGGGCTCGGGTCGCTGACAGCGTCAATGGTGCCATATTCGATATGGCTGTTGATCAGTGGCATTGCGTTGACCTTCATCTGGGTCACACTCGGCTTGCCGCTCGGACCGGGCGCTGAGGTCGGCTACGCGCTGCCGACGCAATAAATCAGGATTGAAGAAGCCGGTCGATCGTTCTTGAAAGAACGCAAAGGCCGGCTTCCAAATCCGCTTTTGATGTGGCTTCATCTGGATTGTGGCTGACGCCGCCGATTGACGGCGTGAATATCATCGCCGTTGAACATATTCGGGCCATCATCTGCGCGTCATGTCCGGCGCCCGAAACCATCCGTTTAACGGAGTAGCCCGCCGCACGCGCTTCGGTTTCGATGACGTCAACAATCACTGGATCAAACGTCACGGGTGCAAATCTCACGAGCGCTTCAGTTGAAATTTCCAGACCAGACTCTGTGGCGAACACCTCGACGAATTCATCAAAATGCTGTTGCGCCGCCTCCAAGATGTCTCCATCAGCATTGCGCCGGTCGATGGTGACATAGGCCTCGCCGGGGACAACGTTGATCAGGTTAGGCTTCAAATCGATTTGCCCGACAGTTGCGATTTGGTTCTCGAACGATTCAGCGATGTGCTTGACTTCGACCGCGATGCGCGCCGCCGCGTAGCCAGCGTCTTTGCGCAAATGCATTGGCGGTGTTCCGGCGTGATTCGCCTGCCCGCGTATCGTTACACCTGTCCAGTTGATCCCCTGAACACCTTCAACCGCGCCGACGGTGATTTGCTCAGCCTCAAGAACGGGACCCTGCTCGATATGAAGCTCAAGAAAATACGCGGGCGGGTTGATACCGCACGGCAAGGCGCCGGCGTAACCGATCTTTTCCAGCGCATCACGCAAGGACACGCCGTGTCTGTCTTTTGCAGAGAGCGCGGCGTCGGCATCCAACCCACCAGCATAAGCGAGCGAGCCCATCATGTCGGGTTGAAATCGCACGCCCTCTTCATTTGTGAATACGGCGATCGTGATAGGGCGCTCCGTTACGATCTCTGCATCCTGAAATGACTGAACAATTTCTAGACCGGCGATGACGCCAAGTGGTCCATCGAGCTTCCCGCCGTTCCCAACGGTATCAATATGCGAGCCAATCATGATGGCGGGCGCGTTTTGCGCGCCCGTCAGCGTTCCAAAAATATTGCCGATTTGGTCGACTTCGACCTGCAACCCGAGTTCGTGCATCCACGCGATGATGAGATCGCGACCCTGCTTATCGGCTTCAGTCGCCGCTATTCGCCTGACGCCGCCCTCCGGCGTTGCGCCAATGCGCCCGAGCGCTTCAATTCGCGCCAGCATTCGATCCGGGTTTAGATTGCGCACGGGTTCTCTTTCACGACAAAGGGCCTTCCGTCGCAATGACAAGGCAATGGGCGTTGTCGTCAAGCTTTAGGGTCGCTTTTCGCGCTTCATCTGCGACGGCGTACGATAACCCTGCGTAGCCCGCTGCGCCTGAGGGTGTCGTGGCGATGTCTGCGCGCGCTAATGCGTTTGCCGCTTCGGTTGCAGACTGATCGCTTATGGTGATGAAAAAGTCGGCGGTGTTCTTCAAAATTTCATACGCAACCAGAGAGGGTTCAGCGCAGTCGAGCCGGCCCATATTTGTACCCGGCGCGTCCACGCGCGTCATTCGTCCCTTATGGATGCTGGCCATCAGACATGCAGCATTTTCCGGTTCGACAACGATGATGATTGGTTGCTGAGGCCATGTGAGGCGTATGTGATTGGCTAGGGCGCCTGCAAGGCCGCCAACCCCCGCCTGCAAAATCACGTGCGTCGGCCAATCGCCTGATGCGATGCATTCTTGTGCGGCTTCATCGGTGATGACCGCGTACCCTTTCATCACATCGCACGGGACATCGATATATCCGGGCCACGATCCGTCGGAGATTAATACCCAACCGGGTTTATCCGCCGCGGCGCGCGCCGCCTCCATAGTGTCATCATACGTTGCGCCTTTCCGGATGATCTCTGCGCCATGCCGGTGAAGTCTCTCGGCGAAGACTTCAGGAACGGACTCCGCCAGAAAAATAGTGCACGCAGCGCCGAAGAGTTTTGCGCCGGCGGCGACGGAAAGCCCGTGATTGCCGGCGCTGGCGCAGCAAAGTATCTTGCCACGCGCGGCAGAGGCCAGCAGTTGAGTGACATTTGCATTTGCAAGCGGGCGTGCGCCGGTCTGGCGTGTTGTCTCCGACATCAAATATTCAAATACTGCGTAAGCGCCGCCGAGCGCCTTGAAGCTGCCGAGGCCCATCCGGTTGGTTTCGTCCTTGACGGTGAGCCGTCCGATATTCGCTTGGGCGGCAAGATCAGGCAGGTCGTGAAGCGGCGTTGCAGAATGCGCCGGGCAGTGGGTGAGATAGGCGCTGACTTGGTCGACGGCCGCCATTCGTTTGTATTGATCGGAAGAGGACGTCCGCCAGCGATCACTGGCAATCAAATTTTCTAAGATTTGCATTCTTCTATTGCAGCTTCTGGGGCCGGTTATTGCATTGCCCGGTTATTCCATCGCCAGAACAGCCTCGCGCACATGCGATAGCCAGGCGTCGTTTTCATCGTCAATTCGCTCATAGCCTTTTACATGCGGTTGCCCGACAAAGATTAGATAGATAGCGCCGATCTCAAAGTCTGGTGCGATCATGCAGCGCTCGTTGATAGTTACCCGCCCGAGCCCTGGCATCATCCCAGAATAATTGATCGGCATGCGCATTGTATGTTTCATCGCCATCAGATTTCTCCTTGAGCGTCTTGGCGAGGTATACTTCATCAGGCCCGTCGCCTTTGAGGTTTTCCAAAACATCGAACCTTGCGATCGCCACCTCCGAGATGACGCGCTCGGGTTCGCGCTGGCTTTGGGTCGCCTTCTTTATTTCACGGTCGCGGTCGAGCGTATCGGGCGCCGTTTTTTCTTTTGTATTGGCGAGCGGCTCCAGCGGCGTATGTCTCGCCAGGACAATCCGCGGGCTTCGCGCGATAAGGTCGTCTATTTCGCTCACCAATGCGGCGGGCGGCTCCGCACAGTTCGTGTTTTGCGCGTCATTGGCGGCAAGTGCATTGCTTAAGGTTGCAGCGGCGAAAATGAGCGGAATAAAAAATTTCATTGTCAGCGTCCTCTCTCATACACGAAACAAACGACCATAAGGCAACCTCTAGCCTAAAGTTTGGGGACATTCCTAGCGAATGCGCCATGCACGCGAGCATATTATTTCAAATTCAAGTTTATTTACGCAGACAATTCAACTTGTGTCGCGGCTCAACGTATTGGATATTTCTGGTTAGCGCGGAGAGAATTTTGATTTCCAATCTAGGGGCGAGCGTGATTCATATTCGATCGATTCCTTCTTTCCTGCGTTTTAATCGGACAGAAAGCAGGGAGAACTAAATGTCAGTGAAACAACTGTCGTTAAAAGTAAGCGTTGTGGCGTTCGCCGCATCCGCGTGGGGCGTAACCGGCGCTGCGGTGGCGGAGGATCCATCGCTGGACAAATATCGTGAGGAGACCGAAGACTGCCGTGGCTGCGGACAACATCAGTTCGCTGATGTGAGCGAGGCGCGGGCCTATATGCAGCTTATTGACGCCACTGCCGGTGCGCTGGGCGCCAATGGAAGTGGAATTTTCCCGCATATGCTGGAACAGGAACGCCGCCAAACACAGGTCGTATTCCTCGATTTTGATGCAGGCGGCGCACCGACATTTCCGATTTGCACGAACACGGGAGCACTCTTCGGTGTTTTTGCAGATCACGTCTATACGCCGGCAGAACGGGCCGAAATTACGGCGCGCGTGCAGGCGGACTACGCTGACTTCAATTATGAGATCGTCAGCGAAGAGCCTGCTTATGGAGACTATTCGACAGTTCGGATTGGTGACAATGATGCGCCATTCGATTGCTCGCAAGGCAGCAACATCACGCTGGTTGGCGGGTTCTTGAGCATTCTGTTTGGTCAGGCTGACGGAATCGACTTTTTGAACCGTGATCGCAATGATGACGCTTTTGCTGATGCAAGTCTTTGGACCTTCCTCGTGCAGTTCGATCCCGCGGGCACGCTCTTTCAGAATTTCTCCGGGATCGATGTCGCCGGTGACTTTGGCGGCGATCTGCAAGCGGCGCTTTCCTACGCTATTGTGAACCAGACCGCGAATACCGGCGCGCATGAAGTTGGTCACATCCAGGGCCTGCGCCACCAGAACTCTTTTGGCGCTCCCGGTGACGGTCTGCCGTCCACGGGAACTCCCGGACCGAACGATTTTGTGCCGGTATTTGACGGCGGCCAGAATGGTACTGAAACCGTGCTGCACACCATGGCGTCCGGCGCCAGCGTTGGTCTGTCGCTCGGTGGGTCGTCAGATCGTGACCGGTTCTTCTCGGAACGGTCTGCAACGCGTCTCGCCATTAACGCAGACGGCAAAATTACTGACGAGTGGCGTATTCGCCAAAATGGCGGTCGTTACCGGATCAACCTTGATAATATCAAGGTGCCAAACACGATTCTCGAAGGCGAGAACGCAGGCAAGAAACTGGATGTCGATGCGCTCGTCATCAAAGGCGACATTTCAGTCGTTGGGGAAACTGATTCTTATGTTTTCCGTGGGAAGCGCGGCGAGTATCTCAACGCTGAGCTGATCTCCGTCATCGGTGAAAACCTGACATTTGACGAAGGCATCATGGGTCAGTTGCGGTTGTACATGGTCGATAATCGCGGCAACGAAACCATGATCGCTTCGAATCTGCAAAGCTTTGAATCTCTGTTTGACGCGGAGATTTTCGATGCGGAACTGCCCGAGAACTCATTTTATCGCCTGGAAGTTAGCGCGCCAGATGAGTTCTTCCCTGTTGACCTGACCGGCGACGGTGTGCTTGACCCGCTGACTCTTAGCACCGATGGCGGTGCGCCAGAGCTATTGACCGGCCGTTATTCGCTGCAGGTCTATACGTCGAAAGTTAAGCTGAAAGGATATCAGCGCCGCGAAAAACTGGAAATCGCGTCGAACTAATCCGTACGCTTTCGAAAGTGAAAACGCCCGCTCGAATGAGCGGGCGTTTTTTGTCCTCGGTGTCTGGTTGGCTTGCCTAGGCGACGCTCACTTGCGGGGCGGCTTCCGGCAGGTCCTCGCCAAACGCACGCTGGTAAAATTCCGCCACCGTTGGCCGCTCCAGCTCGTCGCATTTATTCAGGAACGTCACGCGAAAAGCGTAGCCGATATTCTGGAAAATCTCGGCGTTCTGCGCCCAGGTGATGACCGTGCGCGGACTCATGACCGTGGAAATATCGCCAGCTATGAAGGCGTTTCGGGTCATGTCGGCGACACGCACCATGGCGTCGATGGCGCGGCGGCCATCTTCTGAATCATAAAGCGGCACTTTGGCGACAACGATTTCAAGCTCTTCGTCATGCTCAAGATAGTTGAGCGTGGTGACAATCGACCAACGGTCCATCTGGCCCTGATTGATTTGCTGGGTGCCGTGGTAAAGCCCGGTCGTGTCGCCGAGGCCGATTGTATTGGTGGTCGAAAACAGCCGGAACCATGGGTTTGGCGTCAGGACTTTGTTCTGATCGAGCAGGGTGAGGCGGCCTTCGGATTCAAGGATCCGCTGAATAACGAACATCACATCCGGGCGTCCGGCGTCGTATTCGTCAAAAACGAGCGCCACGGGACGCTGGAACGCCCAGGGGAGCATGCCTTCCTTGAACGCTGTCACCTGAATACCGTTTTCGACCACGATGGCGTCTTTGCCGATCAGGTCGATCCGGCTCACATGGCTGTCGAGATTGACCCGGATACACGGCCAGTTGAGGCGCGCCGCCACCTGTTCGATATGGGTCGATTTGCCCGTCCCATGATAGCCTTGAACCATCACCCGGCGGTTTCGCGCAAAGCCTGCGAGGATCGCTAGTGTGGTCTCCGGGTTGAAGCGGTAAGCCTCGTCCACCGGAGGGACATATTCATTCGGCTTATCGAACGCTGGAATTTCCATGTCGATGTCCACGCCGAAGACTTTCTTGGCGGAGACGGCCTTGGTGGGCTTTTCGGGGAAGGCGGCGTCAGTAATCTCGGACATGGGACAAAGCTCGTTCAAAAAGGTCGTTTCGCAATTGCGGCGAACCCTCGCCTGAAAGGCCCGAGAAGACAAGGGTCGGCGGCGCCTGCATTTGTCACAGACAGGAGGTTTCCCAAACCTTGTCGTTCTGATCAGCCATCGGTCGTGTAGAGCTTCATCATGACGAGGCCGGATATAATCAAGGCCGCGGCGATGAGCCTTCCCACGGTTGCTTGCTCGCCGAGCACGACGATGCCGATGATGAAGGCGCCGAGTGCGCCAATGCCCGTCCAGACAGTATAGGCGGTTCCGAGCGGCAGGGTTTTCATGGAGAGTGATAGTAGAGCGATGCTGATGACCATCGCCACCGCTGTAATCATCGTTGGCAGGCTTCGCGTGAAGCCGAACGATTGCTTCATGCTAAAAGCCCAGATGACTTCGAACAAACCGGCGACACATAATAAAATCCAAGCCATGTGCTGGCCCTCTCTCATAAGAGCCGGGCCGTCCCGGTCATCAGCCCAGATTTGGGGGAGGACGTTGCCTCGCTTGGGTTATTCTGTTCACCGCGCGACAGCCTCAACGGGCTGGGCATTGGGTTTGGCGCTACAAAAACTGCGCTTTTTTAAGGATCGTATGGGCTTTGACCACCTCGTTCAACTGCTCCTCGGCGCTTCGATCCCCGCCGTTGGAGTCAGGGTGGAAGCGGCGCAGCAACTCCGCATAGCGGCGGCGGATCACCGTTGAGGAAGCCGCAAAGGGCAGGGCGAGGGTCTCAAAGGCGTTGACCTGCAATTTGGTGAGGCGTTTCCCCTCGCGGTAGTGGCCGCGAGCCTCCGTCTGAAGCTTTGCCTCCTCGCCAAGCAAACCAAAAGCGTCTTCCATATCGGCGGGGCCTTTGGCGTTCGCCGCCGCCCTGGCGCGGTCATTTTTGCCCATGGACCACGTGGGGCGATCGCCATACTGGCTGGCTTGACGGACCTTGGCGGCCTCTTCCTCGGACAGCCCGTCAAAATAATTCCAGCCCTTGTTGTGGACCCGCGCGTGCTCCAGGCACAGCCATATGCGCTCGCGCGGTTCACGCGGCGATTTGGGCAGGCTGCAGGCCGCCTTGTTCTCGCAATTGGGGGCAACGCAGTCATGTTTTGCGGGATCTTCGCCCGATTGCGCCCGAGAGGCGGTCTTTTTCTTCGATCCGGGTGGCTTAACGCGGATGTCGAAACCGAGCCGCGGTCTGTAATTTTTCTCTGTCATGCGGTGCAATATGGTGCGGGTTGCATCTTGACACAATCTTGACGAATGGGCTTGGTATGGTGTGTGTGGGGGCATGTCAGTCGCCGCACGCATTCAGCAAAAATTAACCGTCGCTCTTGAGCCCGAAAAGCTCGAGGTTATCGATGAATCCCACCTGCATGCCGGTCATGCCGGCGCCCGAGAGGGTGGGGAGTCTCATTTCAGAATTCTCGTCGTCTCGCGGGCCTTTGAGGGGCTGGCGAGGGTTGGACGCCAGCGATTGGTGAATGACGCCTTGCGTGCAGAGCTTGCTGGTCCCATTCACGCACTCGCCATGAAAACACTGACGCCGGCTGAAATCGCTGAGACCGATCAGTAGAGTCCTTTGACAGCGAGTCGATAAATGCAAGTTCCCTTAGCGCCAGCGACTTATGCCCTGATTATCGCCAACATTGTTGTGAGCGTTTACGCGCTGTCATTTGACCGGAGCTTTGTTAGGAGCTTTGCGTTCAATGTTGGCGCGCTTGTGAACGGAAAGCAGCACTATCGTGTGTTCACGTCGTCTTTCCTGCATGGCGACTACTTTCATCTGTTATTCAACATGATGACGCTGTTCTTTTTCGGTCCGGTCGTTGAGAGCATTCTTGGTACAGATGGGTTTTGGGTCGTGTATTTTGGCGCCATCCTGGTGAGCGGCATGGTGTCCTTCTATGCAAACCGGGACGATCTCAACTAAACATCACTTGGCGCTTCCGATGGTGTTTCGGGCGTTATTCTGTCCTTTTGCCTGTTCTTTCCCCTGGAGCCGATCTACTTCATGTTTGTGCCGGTCGGGATTCCCGCGATCATCTATGGTGTTTTGTTCATGCTGATCTCCGCCAATATGATGGGCGGTGGCGGGCGCATCGCGCATGAAGGGCACCTAGGGGGCGCCATCGCTGGGGTCATCCTCACTTTGCTGATGCGGCCGGATGTCATTGCTCAGATTTTCGGCTAGGGCCCCAAGGCGCGCTTCAGGTGTGATAATGTGCAACCCTATCAGTGTGTTGGCCGGGCGCCTTGCCTTGCCGCGGGCTCGGCATGTTATAGTCGGCGCGGTAGCAGCGAAAGGCGTAGAGGGGATCGTCAATGAGCCGCGGAACATTGCCCGAGGGTGTGGCGCCAGCGAACAACGGCGCCGTCAGCGACGAGCGGCGGACGTTTTCTGTGCCGGAAACGTCGGCGCCGGAATTTTCAAAACCTGCGGCTTCTCCGGTATTTCCTGACCAGACCCTTCCGGCCCTGCGAAAGGCCTCGGCGGCCGCTTCGAAGCCAATGGCTCTAAAAGGCAAGGTGTTCGACCGCTTTGTTGAGGACGACGACGAGGACGAAGATGACGCTCGAGACGATAATCTCGCTTCGGCCCATGTACCGCACGCCCCGGGTCCGGTCATCATTCTCATTGCGATCGTGCTGGTGCTGGCGGCGCTCGCCGCCTTCGTACTTGTGCAAAATCAACAGCCGACGCCCGATTGCGCCGATCAACCGGAGTGGAACCAATATAATTGTCGGGCAGGCTAGTTAGCCGAAATCTCAGCCGGCAAGGTCGCCATGACTGCGCTTGTCGGCGGGCCGTAGAGTTTCGTCACGCCTTCTATGTCGCCAGCTGCAAGTCGGCAAAATCTTCACCGTAGGTAAAGGACATGAGCTGTCCGCGGGGGCTGGCGTGGTTTAGCCCGATCGCATGGCCGATTTCGTGAGTCAGCGTGTATTTAATATCCTGCGCTTCCGGGTTGGCGCCAAAACCGGTTTTCCATGCTCTTTGTGGATTGAGGCAAACGAGTCCGCGCTCAATCTGCTGGACTTCGCCTTCCGCCACCGCGTGTTTGACGTCTGCATGGGCCCATCCATGGTGACCCAGGTCTGCGCCGATGCGGATATCCGGTGCCGCCGACGCATCGACCCGCTCAAAACGAATGTCGGCAACGGATTGCCAGCTTGAGAATGCAGCGGTAAGCGCCTCGTCAAAGGCATGTTCGTCGATTCCATTCGCTGATAGCATCGGCGTGACAGGGCCTAAAGATGCCCAGTTCCTTGCGTCGGAAAACACCATGTCTTCGTGTACAACGGTGTACGTAACGATAGCGCTTTGGCCGAACGCTGCATCGCCCCATTTCACGGGCCGACCGTCAAGCTTTAGAAGCCTGAACTCGGGATGGCCCGCCGCTGACGCAGCGTCATCTAAGCCCAGTGCCGGAGGTGAAACCTCCTGCGCAGGCGAGGCCGTGACGCTCAAGACCCCGGCAAGAAAAACCCACAAAAAACGCAACCTTGATGCTCCCACATATGGTCCACGCAAACTTTGATTACCAAGCGTTAATGATTCGTGATCGCCCCGTCAATCGGCGGGAACTATTTCGTTTTCATCGCCCGCCCCAAGGTTAAGCCTGACAGCGGCGCAATGTTCAGGGCGGGCGGCGGCCAAGAGCGAGTGAATAGTATGTATAAAGATAATCCGTAGTGCGGACATTTCCGCTCATCGCGTCCGGCGCTGCCAACGTTTATAATCTTTAATCATGAAAAGCTGTCCACAACTAAAGCAACGTTAACTCGAAAATGTAGATCAAAATAACAATACTCAATTGCGAGCTGGGAAACGTGAAACAGGAGCTTTGAAATGAGAAAGTCTTTATTGTCCGCATCCGTCGCTTCCCTTGCTGTCGCTATTGGTTTGGCGTGGGCGGAGGAAACGCCAAGTTATACCGGCGATGCTGCAGCGACGCAGCTGACTGAACCCGCGACGGACGCGGTTCAACTTGAAGGTCAGAATATTTTCGACGCGAACGGTCAACCTGTCGGCACCGTTGAAGCAATAGTGACGGCTGATGACGGCAGTCAGAACGCCATCCTCTCTGTCGGTGGATTTCTCGGCCTTGGCGCGAAGAAAATCAGCGTAGCGGTTGATGAGTTGCAGCCAAGTGCAGATGGATCCGGTTATACGATTTCCATGACGGCTGAAGAAGTGGAGGCTGCACCGGCGTATGAGGGCGCAACTGATGCGGAACAGCCTGTGAACGAATAGCCGGCAGTCATCTGCATTGAGGCGCAAAGAGAGCGGCAGGGGTGGTCGCAGGCCCTGCCGCTCTTCATCTTCGGTGCAGATATGGTTGTGGTGCAGGTAAGAGTAGATCGTGTCCGCTAGACGACGCGGTCGGTTGTCGTTTCCCGTTCGCGCATGATTTTCTGATAAGCGTAATTCACTTTTTGCGTCGCCAGGATCGCCGCTTTCGTCAGGTCTTCATCAAGGCCAAGCGGCGCAATTGCGTCAGGGTGCACGGCTTTAATGCGCGCTTTGTAAGCGGCGCGGATTTCGGCCGGCGTCGCTGATGGCGAGACGCGCAGCATTTCATACGGGTCGAAAGACTTCTTCGAGATAGCTTCGCGGATGGTTTCCTGAGAGAAATCCTCTTCAAGTTGCTCCATCTCTTCGGTGTCGTCTGCTTTGCTGTCCTGCTCGGTCAACGACAATATCTGTGTTTTGGCGATCAGCATGGTCTCGCCCGATTGATGGCGGACCGGGATAAAAGTGCGATCGTCATTTAAAAGGTCCAAGCACCGTTCGCCGAGGCTGGCGAAGATCGTCACCGGAATGTCTTCTTCAATACCTTTGAGGCGCAAGAAAACATCGATCTCGTTGCGGTGGCGGAAAGTGCGGTTTTTGCTGTCAAAAACACTCATCGGGGCCTCGTTTCGCCGCATCGCGGGCGGTTCAAAACGAGACTTGCAACGAACCTGCCAGATTAACCCTTTTCGTTGGGCTCGGCGTGCATCCATTGGATCAGGTATTTTGTGGGCAGGGCCCAGGCGATGCCCGCCATGAGGAAATAGGCGGCTTTTAGAAGCTGAATGTTCGGCACCCGTTCGCCGAGCGCTGCGGCGGCGAAAAAGTAAACGACCAGCGCCGGCAGGAACAGCGTGAAGCCGATAAGTTTTTTAAAGCGGGGAGGCATGAATGGACCTGGCGCAATGGTTAAGGCGCGACGCGCGGTCGCGGAAAATGGTATATTGAGCGGCGTTCAAATGGCCTAAAGCAAGCTCATGAGTACTAGCATTCTTCCCGGCGCGGCGCAAAATGCAGGCGCGTCCTCTCCAAAGGCCGCACGGCGCATTTCTTTGTGGCTATTGATCATGTGCGGCATCGTTGCCGCCATGGTGATCGTCGGCGGCGCAACGCGGCTTACGGACTCCGGGCTTTCTATTACCGAGTGGCGGCCGGTCACCGGCGCCATCCCGCCGCTCAGTGAAGAGCATTGGCTGAAGGAGTTTGAAAAATACAAGACCATCCCGGAATACGAGCATGTCAACTACGGGATGAGCCTTGCGGCGTTTAAATCCATCTATTGGTGGGAATGGGGCCACCGATTGCTTGGCCGTGTTATCGGCGTCGCATTTTTCATTCCCATGGTGGTCTTCATCGCCACAAAGCAGGCGCGCAATCCCCTGACGTTGAAACTCATCGGCCTGTTTCTGCTTGGCGGATTGCAGGGCGCCCTTGGCTGGTGGATGGTCTCATCCGGTCTGACTGACCGCGTGGATGTAAGCCAGTACCGGCTGGCGGCGCATCTATCGTTGGCGGTTGTGCTTTTTGCGCTGATGTTCTGGCTGGCGCTTGATCTTTGGCCAACCCGACGGTTTGAAACACCAAAATGGTTGCGGATTGGCGCCTTCGCGCTGGCCGGTGGCGTGTTCGCGCAGATCATGCTCGGCGCGTTTGTGGCGGGCTTGCGCGCCGGGCGCACCTTCAACACATGGCCGCTGATGGACGGAAAATTTGTGCCCGACGGATATTTTGCCGGCGCGCCTGGATTAAACGATTTGTTCGAAACAATGGCCGCCGTGCAGTTCAATCATCGCATTGGCGCCTATGCGCTCGCCGCCGGCGCAATATGGTTTTATCTGGCGGCGCGAAAGACCGCGCTTGAATCGCGCGCGAGACTGGTGCTCGCGGCTGTCGGCTTTCAGATCGTGCTGGGCGTGTGGACGGTCCTTGCCGCAACGCCGATTTCACTCGGTCTCGCCCATCAAGCGGGCGCCCTTTTGGTGTTTTCTGCGGCGCTGTTTACGGCGCATGGTGCGAGCATGCGTCTATCTCGCTAACCCATTCGCCCTTTGGGCCGGTATCGGATAGGGTGCGGTCTCGTTCAAAGGAGACACTTAATGGTTGGCATTCCCGGTCTGCTCTGTCCTATCGCCATGATGACGTTCACGTCACCCGACCTTGAAGCCGTTGAGGCGCGTTACGAGAAATATCTCGGTTACGAAGTCCGGGCGGAAGGGACCGTTTCCGAAGCGCTTGCGAAAAGCTGGGGCGCCGCCAATGCGGAGGGTAAGCGTTATATATTGATGGGGCCGGAATCCGGTGACCGGGTGTATTTGCGCGCGATCGAGGGCCCGGCGCGTGAAGACGGGACGGAGCCGATCAAAACCTACGGCTGGACCACGGCGGAAATTATCGTTCGCGACGCCTACACATTGTCGGCGAGTTTGCGAGGGTCTCCGTTCGAAGAGGAAACCGCCAATCGTGTGATCAGACTGAACTTTACGGACCACATTACAAACTTTCGCGTGGTCGGACCCGATGGCGAAGCCATGTATCTGTCGCAGATTGACGGGGACATCCCAAACCTGCCGCTGAACAGAGCTGAATCCTTTGTCGATGAAACCATCATGACAGTGAATACGAGCAAAGACCCGGCCGCCGCTAGGATGTTTTACGAGAAACTGTTCAACGTGCCCGCATTGGCGCCCTTTGGCGTTGGCGAACGCAAACTTAATATCGTACCGCTTGGCGCCGGTTGCCTCGTGGAAATTGATCCGCCAGCCGACGATACGAAAGAACGCAATGTCGCCAAAGGTGAATTGCCGTCAGGTATGGCCATGGCAAGCTACTATATGGAATCCCTCGACCGCGATGATCTGGATTTTGTCAAAGCGCCGCGTGTTTACGACGAAGCGCCCTATGTGAACCGCCGCGCCGCGACGGTTCGCGGGCCGTCAGGCGAGCTGATCGAGCTGATCGAATTCAAGATGACGCCCTGAACTAATCAGGCTGGGCGCCAAAATCGGGAACCGTGATGATCAATCCGTCATCGGTTGCCGGCGCGCCGCCACGCGATGACACCGGATTACCAACATCAAGCGACAATGCATTCAACACGCTGCTTGTCGGTGTAATGCGAACCACGGGTCCTTCCTCGCTCACAGCCCCAAAGCCAAGGATGCCGGATCGATAGAGTGAGCCAAGATTGGCGCTGCTCGCAGCCATGACGGTGGCGGGAGAAGCGCCCGGCATATTCGCTGTGCCGGCGAAGTTGACCACGCCGATATTTGCTCCGCTTTCGCTATCGATCACGTGGACTGCGCCATCAGTCGTATCGAGCAGCAGGAGCTGACCGCTCAGCGAAGAATCGTCGCCTTCGCCGATGGTCGATGCGATAAGATCGATGTCGCCAGCGGTTTGCGCCTCCGTTGTCGCGAAAGCAGTCGCGAAAGCATTTTCACCCTCAAGCCGGTAGAGCGCGCCGTCGCTGGCCACGAGAACCAACACCCCGTCGTGACCGACGGTGCAGCTGACGAGATCGTCGGGCGTGTCCACCGATGCTTCGCCAGCGACTGCGACGCCGTCAGCATCGGCAGCCAAATTGAACAACTGCACTTTCGCGTTTTGAACCACGAATAAGGTCGGCGCATCAGCGGTCTGTGCGCGTCCAAGGCAGAAGCCCCGCACGGCGCCGCGGATAGCCGGTCCGTCACTCAAAGGCAGGAAAGCACGGGAAGCATTGTCGATTCCATAAAAACGGAAAATGCTATCCGCTTCATCAAAGAATGCGAGGAACCCTGCGGCTTGTGCGCCAAAGCCGAGATAGCTTACCGCCGCACCGTGCGCATTGAAGCCATCAATGCGCGAGACTTCGTTGCCGTCATCCATGTTGTAAGAAACAAGGCCATTTTGGTTCGCGACGATCAGCAGCCCATTGTAGGGTAGGGACGGGTGCTCCCAAAACGCGACGCCCGTCGCCGGTGCAGAAAGGCCCGGCAGCTCATCACTTAGCAACGCCTCTACCGGTGTTTGTTGTTCCGGCGCCGGCGGTGAGGCTGGCTCAGCAGGTTGGCGCTGTTCGCACGCGGCGAGGAGAAACAATCCCGAACAGGCGAGGGCGGCGAAACGCATGTAACAACTCCGTAGTCTTCTAGGTAGCCTTCTGGCCCTTACTCAGCGGCCGGCTGATGTTTCCATGTGTATGTCCGATTTGGTTGCCATTCGCCATCGACGATATTGTAACTTTCCGTCACATGCGTGTCGGCGTCTGGATTGTAGGCCACATGCCCTTGCACTTGCGGGGCGCCCTCCGGTGGATAGAAGGTCTGAACGGTTTTCATTTTGTCATCCTCGCGCCAGATGACCCCCACGCCCAAGGCGCCGCCAAAGCCAAATTGCTCGAGGACCGCTTTGCCCTCGCCGGCATGCCAGTATTGATGGAAGCGCCAAAAATCTCCCGTCTCCTTGCCATCGACGATGGCGAAGAGCCGGCCGGTCATGGAATTGGCATAGCCCGCCTTCCACTCCAGGACATAGGACTCCATGGGCTCGTTCTCGCCGAAATATTCAGCGTTGGACGTCACCCATCGCCCGCCGTCGCGCGTCAGGAAAGCGATGTCGTCGAGATACCACTTGGGAGCCGGGATGGATGCCTCGGGCGGCGTCTCGCGCTGGAGTGCAAGAGAGGTGGTTGGCGCGGTTAGTTCTTCTCCGTGCGCGGGTGAAAGGGCGAATAACATCGCCAGGGCTATAACCAAACGCATAGCAGCTCCTTGGTATACTTGATGTTTCGTGTCCGCCCCGCGCAATAGTGCGTTGCTCGCTACGAGCGGTCAACTACGGGCCAAACCGCTACCCCTGACACTCACGGAATTCATTTTTACACAGCCGCGAATCGTAAGATTATCCACAGGCTTGCCGAAGCTGGTATTTCGTGGGCAAGCGATCAAACCCACGGAAAACGGTTTCGATCAAGGATGTCCCTGTGGGCAGCCAATGCGAACGCTATGCCGGCGTTCTGCAAGAGTCGTTTGCTGACAGTGAGTACGATAAATGGGGATTTATAATGTTGATTCTACGGTTAATCGCAGCGGCAATCGTGGCCGCGGGAATGTTGGCGACGCCAGCCATGGCGACGACATTCATATTTAAGTCGGGCGGCGCCTTTCTGGATACGCCCACTGGCAATGTCGAGATGAATTGCGGGACGGTCGGCGCGGACCTTTGCACCGGCGATTATGCGCTCGGATTCGACTATTCCAAAGACGGGGTGAATTTCAACGCCACGGCTTACCAATATACTGACGATACATACGCTGCGCGGGACGCGACGCTGCTCATTCAGGATATTACGCCGGAAAATTCCGGGCTTGGCGCATTTTCTGAAGACGACATTCAAAATGACCAGACGCAGTTCGGATCGCTTGAATCGATCGAATTCGTCTTCGACGGCATGGTCTCGCTGACCAATATCGAATTTAACGCTGGCGACGATCAGGACTGTTCCTCAGGGTCCCTGACCGAAGGGCCTTGCGGAGATTTCGACCTTTGGATTGACGGGCTATATTTCGCCACACTGACGGCGGTTGACTTTTTGACTGATGTTTTCACGGGGACGACGTTTGAGTTCCGGGCCACCACGCCGGGTGCTGGCTTCGTGATCGCGCAGTTGGAAGTTATCAATGAAGTGCCGATCCCAGGCGCCATCCCGCTATTCTTCGCCGGCCTCGCGGGGCTTGGCTTTGTCTCCCGCCGACGTAAGCGGCGCTGACAAGGGCGACCCATAATTGATGGAGCAATAAAGGCGGGCGGATTTGCTCGCCTTTTTGCCACTTGAGGGGCAATCTCCTGACAACAGATATGTGAGGTATTTAAATACCACATAAATAATCACCTGTTTTCAAACAATTTATTGGAAGACTGTTGACGAAGGCGCGAGAGGATTGTACCTGCCGCGCTTCCCGAGCGGTGCGGGCCTCGTTTGGCCGACGCCGCCTTTAGAATTCAGGATAAACGCAAATGAAAACCTACGCCATGAAACCGGCGGAAGCGGAAGCCCAGAAAAACTGGATCCTGATCGATGCGGAAGGGCTCGTCGTGGGCCGTTTGGCGTCGATTATCGCGACCCGTCTGCGCGGCAAGCACAAGCCCGCCTATACGCCTCATGTGGATTGCGGCGATAATGTTGTCGTCGTCAATGCCGAGAAAGTTGTCTTCACCGGCAACAAGATGGCCAACAAAAAGTTCTACTGGCACACCGGCTATCCCGGCGGCATCAAAGAACGGACCATGGAAAAACTCATCGGTGGCGCGCATCCAGAGCGTGTGCTGATGAAAGCCATTGAGCGCATGATGCCCAAAGATTCGCCGCTTGCCCGCAAACAGATGACGAACCTGCGGATTTACGCAGGCGACGCCCATCCGCATGAAGCGCAAGGTCCGCAGAAATTGGACGTGGCCGCCATGAATTCAAAAAATCAGAGAGACGCTTAAATGAGCACGACATCCCTTGAAGATCTGAAAGACGTCGCTGCCGAAGCTGGCGTCATCGCCGCTGCGCCGGAAGAAGTTGCGCTGCCTGAACCAAAAATCGACGCCCACGGCCGTGCGTATGCCACAGGCAAACGTAAAACCGCCATCGCGCGAGTATGGATTAAGCCCGGCGCCGGTCGCATCACCGTCAATGGCAAAGACCAGAAGGACTACTTTGGTCGCGCCGTTTTGCGCATGATCATCAAGCAGCCGCTCGTGGCCGCAGAGCGCAATGATCAATTCGATGTGGTCTGCACGGTCACCGGTTCCGGCCCTTCGGGGCAAGCGGGCGCGGTGCGCCACGGCATTGCGCGGGCGCTGACATTTTATGAGCCAGGCCTTCGCGGCGTACTGAAAAAAGGCGGCTTCCTGACCCGCGATAGCCGAACAGTGGAACGTAAGAAATACGGCCGTAAAAAAGCCCGCCGTAGCTTCCAGTTCTCGAAACGCTAATCGCCGTTCAATATTTAGAAAAAGCGCCGCTCTTGGAGCGGCGCTTTTGCGTTGGGTCATCTCTGAACCGCAAGAACCGGGTGTTTTTAGGCCCAAAAGCCGACAATCATCAGCGTGAAATAAGAAGCTCACGCTGATGAAAGACATAACATCGCTTTTCCCGGATGATAACGACACCAAAGCGTATGATGGTTTTCTCTCATCATTGCTGGATGAAATTTATTCAGACACATCAAAGCTGATAAATAATCCGGAAGCCAATATTGACAACTTTCGGACCGCGCTCGCTAACAAAGACTTCGCTGAACCTGAGCACTTCGAAGCGTTGCTAGAGTGGACGGTGTCTGCGCTGAAAAATGGTATGTTGCACACGATTCATCCCGGATATCTTGGTCTTTTTAATCCCGCTCCAGCTTTTCAGGCACAATGTGCTGACCGCATCGCGGCAGCCTTAAATCCTGTCATTTGTGTGTGGTCGCACGCACCCGCCGCGGTTGAGATTGAAGAGCATGTTATAAAAAGCGTAGCCTTCCGGGCTGGTTTTTCGGAGAACGCGGGCGGTCATTTCACGTCTGGTGGTTCGGAAGCCAATATGACAGGGCTCATTTGCGCCTTGACGGCGGCGTCACCGGCTTCTGCGTCGCAAGGCAGTCGCGCGTTTAGCGGACGTCCTACAATTTATATTTCATCCGAAAGCCACCTTGCGTGGCTTAAAATCGCGCATTCGACAGGAATTGGCCGTAACGCAGTTCGACTTGTTGAAACGGACGGCACAGGGCGCATGAATACAGTCGCTTTAGAAGCCCAGATTGAAAAGGATCGAAACGACGGGGAAATTCCCGTCATGATCGCATCAACGGCAGGCACTACCAATGCTGGTATGATTGACCCGCTTCATCATTGTGCTGACATCGCAGAAAGATTTGGAATTTGGCATCACATTGATGCTGCTTGGGCGGGTGCATTGATTGCTTCTGAAAACCACAGGTCCGTCTTGTCGGGTTTCGAACGCGCGGATTCGATCACTATTGATGCTCATAAGTGGTTTGCAACAACAGTTGGCGCGGGCATGTTTTTGACACAGCGGAACGGAATTCTTGCTAAAGCTTTCCATGTGTCCACGAATTACATGCCGACGAGCAATGAAGAGCGGGACTTGTACGCAAATTCAATTCAATGGTCGCGCCGCTTCGTGGGGTTGAGGCTATTTCTCTCGTTGGCCTGTGTAGGTTGGCGTGGCTACGCGCTGCATGTTGAGCACAGCTTGGAAATAATTGAGTACTTGATACGGCGCCTTAAACAGGCGGGCTGGCATCATGAGAATAATTCTCCAGCTGCTGTGGCCTGCTTTTCTCCGCCGCCCGGAAGTAGGCCAGTTCAAGATTATGTTGATAAGGCTAACTCATCCGGCCGTTATTGGGTTTCGGTTACAAAATTTGAAAACAAGCCCGTATTAAGGGCCTGCGTCACAAATGGGAAAACGACAAATTCTCAAATAGATGGCCTAGTCGAAGAGCTCTCGCTCTTCGAAAAAATTGACGCTGAGCCGGCTTTGACAAAAGCGGCTCGTTCGAGGATCGGAGTAAAGACTGGCGGCGCTCCGTATTAGAATGGAAGTTATTTCAATGGCTTATGACGATTCTTTGTGTGTGCGCGCGGTTCTTTTTTCAAAATGTTAATGTTTCAACGCCGTTCGTGTCCTATCGTTAATTTGAGATTTTCGGCGGTGCGGGCGACATTGGAATCCTCCCACAATACAGTTTCCCAAGAGCGCCGCTTCTATCCCAAGGAGCGGCGCTTTTACTTGTGCGAAGACACTCCGGCGCTGAACGCCCTAGAAATCCTTCTTCCAGTTCGCTGACACGGTCTGATCGCCAGTCTGCTCAATCTCTGTTTCCACTGTGATGTTGTCAGTGATTTCGTACTTCACGCGTACAGAACCGTTCTTGCCCTCGGCATCCTGTGTCGCGGAGACGAAAAATCCGTCCGCCACATATTTCCCGACGGTAAGTGAGCCGCCGCCATTTTCCGGGTCTATATCGACATTCAAAAGATCAAGTCCGACTGCATTGCGCAGCCGGCCGGTCAGCCCTTCGCCGCCAAAGGGGCCAACACCACTGAGCGAAGCCAGCGCTTCGGCTGTTTGAATGGATTCAAAAGGCGACAAGTCCTGCGCCGGCTTGCCAAACAGGATCAGCGACATCACATCTTCCGACGGCAGGGACGGTGTCGACTCCAGCGTGACTGATGGCTCTTGCGCCCGGCCCGATATGACAATCGCAGCGGTGACGCCTTCACCGGTGTCGTGCTCGGCGCGAATGTCGAGCACGGGATTGTTCACGGAAAGCAGGTCAAACCGCACGGCGCCGCGCGTCAGATCAAACCGGCGTCCGGAAAAATCAAGCCAGCCGCGTCGCAGAGACAAATCACCCACGATGATTGGCTCCTCGCGACCATTAATAGCGGTCATATTTGCCGACCACTCACTTTCAAGGCCGCGTCCGCGAATGAAAATGCGATCATCCGCGCTCAACTTGATGGAGTATTTGAGTGTTGAGTTGCGTTGGGTCGGCAGTGTGTCCGGCGCCGCCCGCTCGTCATTATACGACAGGACTTCGATATCAACGAGACCGGTGCTTTCGGGCGTGATGATTTCTGCATCCAGTTCGTCGACAATGATTTCGCCATTCGCTTCCAGCGCATCGAGCGGTCCGGCAATATTGAGAGCGCCATTGGCGCGGACATTGTTGACCGGGTGTGCTGACAGAACGGCGTCGTCGAGTTTGACGGCGAGATTGATGCGCGAGTTATCGCCCAGAGTGAGATCGCCGGCGAATGTCAGCGTATCCTCACGAGTCTGATCCGCACCTCGCCCGCCTCCGCTGAAGGTGACAACGCTTTTGCCGCCCGCGTAGCTCGCTTCCGCGTCTGCGTGCAGCCCCGCGAGGGAGAATCCGGAACCCAGCTCTGTGTAAGCGCCGTTGGTCAGCGTTGCACTGCCAGCGAGATCCGGCGTTGAAGTGTCGCCGCCGAGGTTGAAATCTGCGGTGAGCTTTCCTTCCATGGTCTGCAAAGTTGGCGGGAGATAAGCGGCGACGGCCTGGATGTCGCCATCGTAGCGGACAAATCCGTCGAGCGGCCCGTTCGCATTGATGGCGATCTTCGGCGATTTTGTGAGTCGTGCGGGCAGCACCACACGCATGTCGATCTTTTCGTCGGCGCCATCATCAGTGAGCGTGAGCGTTTTGCCATCCCAAACGGCATTTCCGCTGATGGACGCCTCTTCTTTGTTCAACAGGAGAGAGCGTAAGCGGAAATCGGCGCGCGCCGGTGTCTGCGCATCTGTATCGAGCGCGAGGTTTAAGGAAATTTGTCCATCAGCATTTGGGATGTTGACGTTTGTGAGCACCGCGTCCGCCTGCCAGCGGTTTGACGCCATTGCGCCGTCGATAGCAATGGACCCGTTTGCGCCATAGACGAAGCGGAGGCCCTCGACGGCCACGCCGTCCGCAAGGGATATTTTCGCCGGCGCCGTAAGGCGCGCGCGATTATCTGCGATGAGCGCTTCGAACCGGCTTAGCGTGACTGCTGGTGCGCCACGCAATGCCGCGAGCGCTTCCAGTTCATACTCAGTGATTTCGTCTGTGCCTGGCGCAGAGAATACATCACCCGAAAGCGTGACGTTCACCGCGCCGGGCGGACCTTGAGCGGACATGGTGAAACCGGAAACGGCGATGTTGTTTACGATTAGTGCATCAGCGTTGATGTTCAGGTTATTGAGTGCGCCGTCGCGCGATAGAACACCCTTGATAGATGCATCACCTACAATATTGAATCCGGGCCAGGGTTCGGCGTCATTTTCACCAGTGAAAGTGAGATCGATGTTGGCGGTCTGCGCATCGGGATCAAAATCACCGGCGCCGTCAAGGCGGAAATCACGTCCCGCATAAACGAGCTTAGGCGCACGGATCAGCCCGCTCTCCGATGACCTTAGTTGCGCCTCAAAGCGCCGGGGCGCACCATTGCGCGCCGTTGCTGTAATATCGCCGGTCGGCAAACGCGGTAGCCCCGCAAGCCCTGCCTTGATGGCCATGGGCGGTAGCGCGCCGTCATTGAATTTCAATTCCGGCGTTTCGAATTCAACACGTAGGGTAAGGCGGTCGACAGGACCGGACAGGTCCATATCGCCTGCGATGGGGCCAGATGTCTCTACGCTGGGCGCGATCGTGCCCAAGCCTACCGCGCTTAGCGAAAAATCGCCGCTTGCCGTAATTGACTTGTCCGCGAGCATAAAGGCGCCGTCTCCACTGAATTCGGCGCCATCACTGGTTTGAATTTGCAATCTTTCTGCGCGGATTTCACGGTCCAAATCGATTTCAAGGTCGCCACTGGCGGAGGCGCCGTTGGCGAAAATGGCGGGCAAGGATGCATTGCCCTGGAGCCTTGCTGCAATCGTACCGGCATGTTTTCGGTTAAGATCGGTCCGGCCGTCGCGGATTTCTAGATCCGCCAGCGCACCGTCAACGGTGGCCGTTAATGCGTAGTCACTTCGCCGCCAATCGAGTTGGGCGGTGATTTGCGCAGTTTCGCCGAGATATTGTTGAATGTCTTGGCGATAGTCCTCAGCGAAATTGAAATCCAGTGTCGTCACGAGCTGATCTACAGCGCCGCGCGGTGCGCGCCAGCGAATGTCGCCGCGCGCGTCTACAGCGCCAGACGTCAGTGCGTGGATGTTCAGGACACCGCCATTTTTATCGATGTCGAGCCGTGCATCCAGTGTTGCAGGCGCACTTAGTTCTTCTATGTGTGCAAGACGTTCACCGGCGGTGAACTCAATGTCGATGTCAGCGCCCGCAAAGCTTTCAAGATTGCTGGCGAGCCTTGCGTCAAATGCGCCATAGTTTCCGATCACGCCCGTGAGTGCAAGCTGCGCATCGGAGACCGTGCTGTCACTGTTGGCTGTAATGTTTAGAGGGCCACGCAGATCGAGAATGGAAGCAATGACGCCTTCAAGTTCGGCTGCAACGGTGGCATCAAGGAAAAAACGGTCCTGGCGTGGCGCCTTTTCGAACGTCATCGCCACCTGATCTCGCCCGCCTTCGCTGGTGACCGTCAGGCGTACATCCATGTCTGGCCCGTCGAGATCAAGTGAACCCGTCCCGTCGAGTCGTTCCATGGCGCCATTAACCGCTGCGCGAAAATCAATGATCTGAAACGCTGCGATTGAAATCTTTGGTGCGTTGATTGAAAAATCAATCTGATTGCTATCGTCTTCCTTTTCTTCGCTTTGCGGCAGATTGCGGAGGAGATAGAGACCGTCAATGATTGCTTCATCGACTATAATTCGCTTCCTGATGAGGGCGAGTGGCCGCCAGCGTAAGGTAAGTTGACGGGTCGTAAGCCACGGACCGGATTCATCACTTAAAGTGACATCTTCAAGAATGATCAGGCCTGGCGGTGCGCCTTTGAGCCTTCCGATATCCGCCTCGCTGTTGAGCGCACCGCTGAGCTGGCTTTCAATAATCTCTTCAAGAAATTCGCGTCCAGGCGGCGTATGAAATACGCCAATCCAAGCGATGACAAAAAGAGCCATCACTGAGGCTGCGAAAAACGCGGTTATGGTCGCGACGCGCTGCATCAGAACGGTTGCCCCAGCGCGATGTATATCTGGAAGCCACTGTCAGTTTCGCGCCTATCCAGTGGAAAAGCCACATCGGCGCGGATCGGTCCGATGGGGGTTATATATCTGACGCCGCCGCCATAGCCGATAAAAAACTCGTCGTTGAAGTGGGGGATCGTGTCAGCCGATATCGAGCCTGCGTCTACGAAGGCTGCAAGCTGCACATTCTTGATGACTTTTACGCGCGCTTCAAATGCGCCTTCCACTTTTGAAAGGCCGCCTATGGGGTCGTTGTCGGCGTCCAGCGGTCCGGCTTCCTGAAAACCGAACCCACGCACCGATCCGCCGCCGCCAGCATAGTAGCGTTTGTTGAGTGGCAGGCCGCCCAAAGAGTTGTTGAAGGTTGCGGCGAGGGCGGTGCGAACCGCCAGTGTGACGCGCTGATCTGCGCCGAAGTGAACGCGCGAGCGCGCAGAGATTTCGCTTTGGGTGAATGTGTCGGAGCCGGTGTACGGCGTAACGGTCCAAGATGCGCGAAAGCCGCTTTTCGGGTCGAGCAGGTCGTCTTCGGAGTTCCAGATTACCGACAAAGGCGTTGATACATAATAGTTCCGGTCTTCCATCCCATCGGCGCGCACATTGGAGGTCTCCAGCGCGATTGCGCCGCGCGTTTCAAGTTTGTCCTGCAGCCATTTCTTTGAAAGGCCGCCGGAAAGTTTCAGCGAACGGGCTTTAAAGGCGTCAGTTGTTTCGTTGGCGAATGAAGTGCTGGCGAAAGCCTGACCGGCGAAGCGGGGCATGGGCCGTGTCACCGTTGCGTTGATGGATTGCTCAAGCTCAGAGCCACGCAGTTCGATACGCGAGTTTTCGCCGTGCCCAAATACGTTGCGATGCTCGAAGAATATCCGTCCGCCCGGCCCTTCAGCGGTCGAATAAGAAATACCGGCGCCGACGGTGCGTTGCTTGCGCTCTTCGAGCCTGACAATAACCGGTGTGACGCCATCCTCGTTCGGGGTTCCCGGAGAGATATCGATGGACGAAAAGAGATTGGCCTCGCGCAGACGGTCATAATAGCTGGTGAGTTTTGAGCGTTCGAACTCTTCGCCTTCCTCCCAGGTTTTCATCCGCCTGATGAATGAGACGTCGGTTTTGTCGGCGCCTTCTATTTGCGGTGCTCCAAATTTCGCGCGCGGGCCGCTGCGAAAGATGAAAATCGCGCTGGCCTCGCCGGTTTCAAAATTGGCGATCGCGCGGCGATTGATAATCTCCGCAGTTGGAAAGCCGCTTTCCCAAAGGACGTTTAGAAACTCCTGCTGGCGCGCACGAAGAGATGCGCCGTCCGCACCACCTTTGGCCTTGATACCGGCTTCGGCGAAGTCTGTCGGTCGCCCTTCCGCCTCGTCTTCATAGAGGATTTCATATTCGGTAATCCGGAACGCGGCGCCGGTGTCGATCTTGAAGCGAATCTGCGCCTTTGCGCCTTTTTCGCCGGGAATGAGGTCAAAGTCAGCCGAACCCTCATAATATCCCGCCGCTTGCAGCGCTTTGTTGAAAGCTTCCACATCCCGGCGCGCCGCCCGCCGAAGCGCTGCTGCGGTCGGATATTCCCGCGCGCCCTTCATGAGCTCAGAGAGCATTTCCAGCTTGTCGCGTAGTCCGTTTGAAGCGCCCTCGATGGAGGCTGCGTAGCTCTCTGCGGCTTGAGCAGGCGCAGATACGCATGCGAGCGTGAGCGCTGCAGCGCCCGCAGCGATTTTTCTAGTAATGTCAGGGGCTTGTCGCCTCTTACGCAACATGCTTTCGCTCAATCGCCGCCTCGTTTAACGCCGCTGGGACGGATATTCCGTCGCTGGCGCTTGCTCCGTTCTTGAAATGCTTTGCGGCACCCTGTCACGACCGGGTTAACCTTGTGCTGAAAAGAGATGGTTTCAAGGTACGTTTATGGGGCGTAACGCCTTATTTCTTCGCGGGTTTAGGGTGGTTTTTTGCACCTGCAAAGCGCCGGAATTATGGCCGTGCGCCGCAGACTGCGCTATGCCCATCGATCAGGCTAACACAATCAAGGATATTTCATTCCATGGCGCATCCGTTAAGCGGCGCAAATTTAGGCACATTGGCGACGGTCCTCGGGCGGTCTGGCAAGCCGAGCCATCCTTTGCAGGGCGCGGCGATCGGGCTGGCTGCGATCGGCCGCTGGCCATTTTCGGCGGCTGAAAAAATCCTCATGGATAGCAAGCTGCCAAAGCTAGAGGAAATGCCGCCGCCGGTTTTCATTCTTGGCCATTGGCGCTCCGGTACGACCCATCTTTACAACATCATGTGTGAAAGCGGCGAGTGGGGGTATGTACCACCGGTCGCGACGGGTCTGCCCTGGGATTTGTTCGGGATCGCGAAAGTCTTTAGCCCGCTGCTGGAACGTGCGCTGCCGGACCATCGCTATATCGATAACATTCCGGTGACGCCAACCAGCCCGCAGGAAGATGAAATCGCTATCGCCAATATGTCGGAAGCTTCATTTTATCACGGCATCTATTTCCCAAAGGCGTTTGCTGAAAATGTACGGCGCGGGCTTTTTTTTGACGGGTGTTCCACATCGGACATTAGAAATTGGCGCCGCCAATTCACTTATTTTTTGCGCAAACTTTACCTGCACCAGGGCGAAAAGCCGCTGCTGATTAAAAACCCGGTCTATACCGGCCGTTTCGCCATGCTGCGCGAAATGTTTCCAGAGGCGAAGTTTATTCACATTCACCGCAACCCATATGATGTTTTCGTCTCTATGCGGAATTTCTACAAGAAACTCCTGAAAGAGTTCGCTCTTCAAGGATACGATCATGTAGATATCGATGAGACAATCCTGAGCGTCTACGAGCGAATGATGCGCGATTATGAACGTGACGCGGCGGAAGTTTCCGCCGACCGTCTGGTGGAATTGCGCTATGATGACCTCGATGCAGCGCCCATAAAAGCCGTTGAAAGGGTCTATGAAGCATTGAATTTACCGGGATTTGAGGCGGCGCGCGAGAAATTTGAGCGCTACCTTGCATCCGTTGCGACCTTCAAGAAGAATAAGTTCGATTACTCCGATGAAGCGGCGGCCAAAGTAGAGGCGCGTCTTAAGCCCTTTATCGAAAAATGGGGGTATCAGCGGCCCGGTGCGCAAGAGTGCGGCAAGGGCGGAAACGCTGATGATAAAGGGGCGCGTCATGGGGAAAATGCTGCATAAGGCCATCGCTGCGGCTTTGGTGCTCAGCGGCGGCGCCTGCGCGAAGGAAGAAATTGGCGAGGCGTTGTACAGCGCTGAGCAGTGCCGCCGGGTCGCGCTGATCGGCGCGGATGGCGGCGTTATTCGCGGCGCGGAAGACTTGGCGCACGATCGTGACGGCGGGCGGCTTTTTGTTGCAGCCTACGACCGGCGCGCAGCGGAGAAGGCCGCTAGGAGCCGAAAGCAAACGCCGCCCAGCGGCGGTGTCTATGCGGTCTCCCTTGATACATTGTTCGATCCGAATACCGGCGCCATTAATCTTACCTCGCTGGCGACGCCGGGTGATTTCAATGGTGGATTGCGTCCGCACGGCATTGACTATGACGTTGCCAATAAAGAATTGGTGTTTATCAATCGCACGTATATTCGCGATGGCCACAAATGGCGCATGACGCCGAGGCTTCAACGTATTGGCGCCAATGGCGAAGTATTCGTCGGTGAAGCGAAGGACGCGCCTTGCGCAGCTAACAACGTCGCCCTTTCCGGTGGAGATGTGTTGACGAGTTTTGATCACGCATCTTGCGGCTTCGGCGCCGGGCTGGAAGATGTCTTTCGTTTAAAGCGTAGCGGTTTTACCAACGCTGACGGCATGGTTTTTAATAAGGCGGCGTTCGCCAATGGAATAACCGTGCTGGATAGCGACGAAGTCGTGCTGGCGGCGACCCGCGAGAAAATGCTGCTGGTGATGAAAGACGGTGAGGTGGACAGGCGCATTAAACTTCCCGGCGGGCCTGATAATATAAGCGCTGCGGCGGATGGCGGCGTTATCGCGGCGGTACATCCAAAAATGTTGAAACTGGCATTTAATCGCAAACTCGGCTGGGGTAGGGCGCCATCACGAATTGTGCGAGTGGATACAAGAATAGGCGCTGTAAAAATATTGTTCGATGATGCGAAGGGCGCCCTCTACAGCGCGGCCACGGCGGCGGTTGAAACATCGCAAGGGCTTGTGGCTGGGTCGGTGACCGATGACGGTTTGCTTGTATGCCAGAAACAGTAGTAGGCAATTCCAGCAGTGAATGATCTAACGCTTGTTACTGGCGGCGCCGGATTTGTTGGCAAACATCTGGTGGCGAAGTTGCGCGCGCGCGGCGAATGCGTGCGCTCTTTTGATTTGGCGGCGCCTGGACATGACGAGGACATGCAAGGCTCGATCAACGACGCCGGCGCGGTCGCAAAAGCCATGGATGGCGTCTCCTCTGTTTTTCACCTGGCGGGAAATGCCCAACTCTGGTCGCCTGACGATTCGGTGTTCGACCGGGTCAATCATGAAGGGACGAAGTGCGTCGTCGGCGCCTCCCTTCAAGCTGGTGTTCGCCGCTTCGTGCATTGTTCAAGCCTGACGACATTGGTGGGCAGGGAAACAGCGATTGGCGCCTCTTTTGCGGACGAGGACATTCATCTGACCGTCGATGAAATGCTCGGCGCTTATCCGCTTTCAAAACTGGCGGCGGAAAAGGCGGTGCAGGCGGGAGCGAAACAGGGGCTCGATGCGGTCATCGCCATCCCCACGGAGCCGCTTGGCCCGGGTGATGATAGTCTGACGCCGCCGACGCAAATGATCCTCGACTTCGCCAACGGAAAGACACCTGCTTATATTGATTGCATATTGAATTTCGTTCCGGTGGAAAGTCTTGCTGACGGATTTATCGCCGCCCGGGATAAAGGTCGGCGCGGCAACCGCTATCTTCTCGGTGGTGAAAATATCGCCATGCGAGACCTTCTTGACTTGATCGAGCGCTCTACGGGCCGCGCGGCGCCGAAAACGAAAATGCCTTATTGGGTCGCGCTTATGGCGGGCGCAGTAGATACAAAATTCGTCGCCACGATAACCGGCAAGCCGCCAAAAGCGCCGCTTACGGGCGTGCGCCTCGCCGGGCGACAAGTCACTTTTTCTTCCGACAAGGCCTCCCGCGAGCTAGGCTGGCGTGCTGACCCTGCGGAACCTGCGCTGAAAGCGATGCTGTCATGGGCGGCGGAAAAAGGACTGCTGAAACCGGTTTGAGTGCGCGGCGAAAATTGTCATCATGTTCCTGAAGAAGGACACGTCCATGGGTAATGCAAGCACGCTCGAACTCGACTGGCGCGATGAGTGGCTCGCGGGCCGATCTTTTGATGATTGGCGCGGTCAGTTTGATCGCGAAGGTTTTCTCATTTTTAAAAACGTTCTGAACGCAGAACAACTTTCAATTATAAGAGCGGCGCTCGCGCCATATCTCGATCAGAACATCAAAGGTCGCAATGAATTTGAGGGGCGTCAATCAAACCGTGTTTACGCCATGCTCGCAAAGTCCCCCGTCTTTGCCGATCTGGTGACGCACCCGCTGGCGCTAAAGTTTGTTGAGGCGGATTTGGGCGCCGACTGCCTCTTGTCCGCCTGCCTCGCCATTAATCTACATCCGGGCGAGACGGCGCAGCCGTGGCACTACGATGACAGTCACTATCGCTGGCCGCGGCCGCGGCCATCACTCGGTGTATCAACCTTTTGGGCGATCGACGCCATGACGGACAACAACGGCGCCACGGAGATTTTGCCCGGCAGTCATTTGTGGGCGGATGACGAAGTGGAGGGCGCAATCGCACCGGAGGATTTTAGCCGGGAGCTGCGCCGAGACGATGACACAGGTGCGCGTCCGGACGCTGTGAAAGTCGTGATGCCAGCCGGCTCTTTGATGATCGCCAAGGGTACACTCTGGCATCGCGGCGGCGCTAACACATCTGACGCACCACGTCTCATTATTACCCCGCAATATTGTCCGGCATGGACACGCCCACTAGAGAATATGTGTCTCGCCGTACCGCCGGAGATTGCAAAAACGCTATCTGGGCGCGCGCGGGAACTCATCGGCTATTCCATCTGTTCGCCCTTTATGGGCTATGTAGATGGGCGCCATCCCAATCGGCTGTTGGAGTGTTAAGATATCGTCACGGATACGGGTCTGAAAGCGCGGATTGACGCAGTCGAAAATCGATAGTTCATCGCTAAATGCATTGGTGAGATATATCATCTGGAGGCAGACCAATGAAGTTCGCCAACATTATCGCCGCCGTATCTGTTGATGATGATTTAGCGGATGGCGTCATTCGCGCCGCACGCGACTTTGCGGAACGTGATGGCGCACAGTTGCAAATCGTCAGCGCCTGGCCGCTTTTAAGTACGGCAATACCGGCCTTCAGCGGTGAAGCGGCCGCAAACTCAGCCGTGGCGGCGGAAGCCATCATTGAGCGCAACCGCGAGGGACGCAAAACGAATGAGCGCCGGTTAGCGGAGTTGACGGCACGCCTCGCACCGAATGCCAAATCCGTTTTGATCGATGGCGACCCAGCGGACGAAATTGCGGCCTATGCCAAAGAACATGGCGCCGATTTGATTGTTACCGGTTCCCACCAGCGTAATTTCTGGGAGACCCTGTTTCAGGGAAGCGCGGCACGAGATCTTGTTCGCGAGGCGCCGTGTGCGGTTTTTCTGGTGACAAAGTCATTCGCGGAAAGCCGAAAGATTCATGAGTAGGTCCGGCCTTTCCATTTTCCGCCTTGTCCGCTCCAGTGGCGCAACGCCGACGAAATCGTCATTGCTGTGTAGAACGCCGCCGCCGCGGGTAACAGCGCCGCTTCCCATGGCGAGCGCTGATAGATTTGGAGCGTAGGCGAATACGTGCACGCCATTAACAGACACGCCGTCAGCGCAAAAAATGCTGCAATGATGTTCCAGTGGCTGAATACCGTCAGCACAATCAGCGGGGGTGCAAGGTAGACAAGCGCCATGCCAAGCACGGTTCCGG
Source organism: uncultured Alphaproteobacteria bacterium (assembly GCA_942492295.1). GTDB lineage: Bacteria > Pseudomonadota > Alphaproteobacteria > Caulobacterales > Parvularculaceae > Hyphococcus. The sequence goes on along the minus strand of CALODW010000008.1, from coordinate 74,018 downwards.
CCAACAGCAATGGCGAATGTCCCAGTTGCGCATAGGCGGTGCGCGCCACCATGTCCCAAATGGAGGAAAGATCGCGATTGTCGCGGAGACTCACCGCCTCCTCATCTGCAAGTCCCACCCATATTTTTGTCGACGGTGTGATGTCTTTAACGGCGCGCGCGAGAGCGCAATCATCGATCAATGCTTCCTTGATGGCATTCATGCCGCCGATGGCGTCAAGCGCATCTCGTCGCGCAAGCATACAGCCGCCCGCCGCCGCTGCTAGGTTGTCGGTTGCATCGTTGGCGCGCGGGAAGGGATAGAGCTTTTGAAAAAAGTAAATAAAGGCGGGAATCAGAAATGACGCCCAGGGGCCGCGCGTGTCGAGCTTCGCCATCAGCGAGGCCAAGGCAAGGTTTTCATGATCCGCTTTCGCCACGAGGCGTGTCATTGTGTCAGGCGCCAGTGTAATATCGGCATCGGTCAGCAACACATATTTTGCACTCGGCGCAATCTCCTTCGCACGGGCAATCCCGTTATGGACGGCCCATAGTTTACCGCTCCACCCCTCTGGCAAAGGCGGTACGGATATCACGTCAAAATCATGCGCGCCGCCCGAGGCGGCGGCCGCCGCAGTTTCCGCTGTGGCGTCGCCGGAACCGTCGTCGGCGAGAATGACCGAGAACTTGCCCGGATATTCGGCCGCCATGTGGGCGCGGATAACATCGCCAATGGTCTCCGCCTCGTCACGGGCGGGAATAACCGCAACGATCTCCGGCCAGGAGTTGGGCGCAGGGGAGTCTCCCAGACGCTCAGACGCGCGCCAGAACCTGCCATTCATCAGCGTCAGCCACGCCCATGCGCAAAACGATAAAAGTGCAATAACAGTCAGCATATGCCTCAGCGACTTAGCGTGCTTGGCGGCTCCGCGCAAAGCGCTCGTGAAACGGCCTCGAAGCGCTTGGAAACCGGGTGAAAATCCGTAAGGTGCGGGCCATGTCAGCAAGCCTTGATACATCCGCACCAGCGCCTCTTCCCGCCGCCGAGACCCCGTCCGGCAAAGGCGCAAAGGACGAGAATTTCCCCGTTGGCTCGTTCCTGCTGCCAAAACATTTGCGGCCCCATGTGGCGAAGTTTTACGCCTTTGCCCGCGCCATTGACGATATCGCGGACAACCCGAACCTGTCAGACGAAGAGAAAATCACGCGGCTTCGCGCTTTCGATGCGGCCCTCCAAGGCGAGCCCGGTTACGGCCCAGAATATGAAAAGGCCCATGCGCTGCGCCAAAGCATGATCGAGACCGAAGTGACCACAAAACATGGGTCTGACCTGATCGCGGCGTTTGTGCAGGATGCGCAAAAGAATCGATACGCAAAGTGGGAAGAACTGCTCGGCTATTGTGAATTGTCAGCAAACCCCGTTGGGCGCTATCTGCTCGACTTACATGGCGAGGAGCAAGCCGGTTATCGATATTCGGATGCGCTCTGCACCGTGTTGCAGATTGTCAATCATCTGCAGGACTGCGCCGACGACAAACGCGAGCTTGATCGCGTTTATATCCTCACCGATTGGCTGGCTGAAGAGAACGGCACGCTTGAAGATATTGACGGCGCCGCGACTTCCGAGGGGCTGCGCTGCGTTATGGACCGGATGCTTGATGGTTGCGAGGCGTTGATGGCCGATGCGCGGCAATTGCCGTCAGCGCTGACATCAAAACATCTGGCTATGGAATCTGCGATCATCGTGCGGCTCGCGGACCGGTTGATCACGCTCCTGCGCAACGGCGACCCGCTGGCGTCGCGTGTGGCGCTGAAGAAGCCTGATTTCGCTTCCGCAGGGTTGCGCGGCGCCGTCGCTGGGTTCTTCGCTGCCGGCCGGTTAGATAAAAAGTCAGGCGCGCAATAATGACCGCTGCACTTTCGATCTCGGCCGAATATGCGCGCCGTCACGCCTATGAAACGGTAAAGCGTTCAAAGACATCTTTCGGGCCGGGGATGCGTATTCTGTCCAAACCGCGCCGTGAAGCGATGTATGCGGTTTACGCCTTTTGCCGTGAGGTCGACGATATCGCTGACGAGGGCGGCGCCTTGGAAGAAAAGAGAGCGGCGCTAAAAGGCTGGCGCGACGAAGTTGACCGCCTTTATGAGGGCAAACCGGAATATCCGACCGGTGTGGCGCTGTTGGCGCCAGTGCGTGAATTTAATTTGCCCAAAGACGAATTCATTATGATGATTGAGGGCATGGAAATGGATGCCGAAGGGCCGATCATCGCGCCCTCACTGGAATCCCTGTTCGCCTATACGCGCCGCGCCGCTGGCGCCGCCGGCCAGTTGTCCATGCCGGTGTTCGGCGCGCCGCCGGGCGAGGCATCCGATAGCTTTGCGATTTCCCTGGGTGATGCATTGCAGTTCACCAACATCCTGCGCGACATTGAAGAAGACGCATCAGAGGGAAGGCTTTACCTCCCGCGTGAGTTTTTGGAAAACCATGGATGCCCTTCGACGCCGGATCATATTGCCGATGCAACGGGTTTGCCGGGCGTGCGCGCTGACATGGCGGCGGTCGCCCGTGAAAAATTTGCGCGTGCACGCGAAGCGCTGAAGTCGCTTGACTGGCGCGTACTCCGTCCGGCGCTGTTGATGATGGGCGTCTATGAGCGCTATCTCGACAAGATGACGGCGCGCGGCTGGGCCAATGGGCAATCGCGTGTGACGATTACAAAGGGTGAAAAAGCAATGATTGCGGCGCGCTGGCTGGTTGCGCCGAAACTGGTGCGAGAGGCGACGGATGTCTAAACCTACAACTCGACCATCGCGTCATCTCGTGCGCGATGCGGCGTGTCAGCGCTGCGTCGCAGACACGGGATCGCCCACCTCTTTCAAACGATCCCGGATCTGCGCCGCATCATTAAAATGCTGCGACGCGTCCGGGATGACGGCATAACCATATGACCCGCGTTCACATCATCGGCGCCGGGCTCTCCGGTCTTGCCGCCGCCGTGCGTCTCATTGAAAACGATGTGGCCGTGACGGTCTATGACAGCGCCGGTCAGGCGGGCGGGCGCTGCCGCACGTTCTATGACAAACATCTCGAGCGCGAAATCGACAACGGTAATCACCTCATCATGTCGGGCAACAAGTCGGCGTTGTCTTATTTGAAACGCATCGGCGCAAACGATCCGCTTACAGGGCCGCCATTCGCCATGTATCCGTTTGTAGATGTGCAATCCGGTCAGCGCTGGACCGTGCGCGTTAATGAAGGGCCAATTCCGTTCTGGGTGTTTGATAAACAATGGCGCGTGCCCGACACCGGAATCATGGACTATGTAAAGGCTGGGGCGATCGCATTTGCGGGCGACGATAAAACCGTCGCCGACATTGTCGATGAAAAGAGTGTGCTGTTTGAACGGTTCTGGGAGCCGCTGACCCTGGCGGTGTTGAACACCACGCCGGCGAAAGGCCAGGCGAAGCTGTTATGGCGGGTCATCCGCGAAACGTTTTTGCTGGGCGGTCAGGCGAGCGTGCCGCTTACCGCGAAAACGGGGCTAGGGCATGCGTTTATCGACCCGGCCGTGAAGTTCATCGAGCAACATGGCGGCGTGGTGCGACTGGGCGCGCGCGTGCGAAAGGTGTTGATGGAAGGCGGCGAGGTGACGGGCCTCAACTTCGCCGACGAAACCGTGACGCTGGAAGACGACGATAAGGTGATTTTCGCCATCCCGCCGACACGACTCAAAGATTTGTTGCCGGATGTGGACCCGCCTGATGACGATGCCAGCATTTTGAATATCCATTATCGGATGGTGCAGCCTGTTCCGGCCAAGGCGCTGGGTGAGGGGCCGTTTATCGGCATGATCGGCAGCGAGGGACAATGGGCGTTTGTCCGCGACGATGTGATCAGCTTGACGACGTCAGCCTCGCACGCTATCGGCACCGATGATCGGCCTAATGACGATGTGGTCGCAAAAATCTGGCGCGACACGCAAGTGGCGCTTGATCTCGGCGATATGGACTATGAGCGCGTGCGCGTCATCCGCGAAAAACGCGCAACGCCTGACCAGTCGCCCGCCGGCGCGCGGAAACGCCTGAAACCTGAAACCCAATGGAGCAATCTCTTCCTCGCCGGCGATCATATAGATACGGGTGTGCCGGCGACCATTGAAGGCTCAATCAGGTCGGGGGATCGCGCGGCGGCGTTGGTGATGAAGTCACTATAAATTAAGCAACAATAGATGAAAAAGTACGAAGTACGCCAACTCATTTTGGATTTTTTGAGCGGCAGTCCAGCCTTGAGTAAAAATGACTGGGATGATTTCACCTCTTGCATGCAGGAATTGCCGGAAATTGAAGCAATTCGCAGGGAGATACTTGATATTGATGCAAGGAATCCAGCCGATAAAAAAGGGGTTTGGTGTTCTGAAAAAGGCATTGCAGAATTGCAATCGCTAATTGACAGGCTTGGACAAGAATTGGCTCAAGAAAAATTCATCGCCGTCATCTGCGGCATCAAATCCGAAGCCGCTGCGGTTCGTGCAGCGCTCGGTGAGGACAATCAGGCGCGGATCGGCGTGTCGGGCGCCAACGCTGCACGGGCGGAGGAGCTAGCGCGCGAATTCTGCGAACGGGGCGCGAGTGCGATCATATCCGTGGGCGTTTCCGGTGGGCTCGATCCGGCATTAAAACCCGGGGATCTGGTCATCGGCGAAACGGTGATCGCTGATGACGGTTCGGTATATGGGTGCGACCGGTATTTGCTGGCTGCAATAACTTCCGCTCATTCCGGCGAAGGCCGGAATCTCGGGCCGCAAGTGCAGGATAAACTTGATCGAGATCCCGGCATGCGCCGGGATGAGCGGGACGGGTACAAGCTGGCCAAATTATTTGGCGCCAATGAAATCATCGACAGCGCATCAAAAAAGGCGGCGTTGTTCCAGAATCACAAGGCCGTTGCGGTCGATATGGAAAGCCATGGCGCCGCGCGGGCCGCGGCCCTTGCAGGCGTTCCGTTCATCGCCATTCGCGCCATCGCTGACCCGGCAGACAGAGCCCTGCCGCCAGCGGCCCTGGGCGCCGTTGGGCCGGACGGTTCGACGCTCGTCTTAAAAACACTTGGGGCCGCATTGCGCGACCCCAAACAGTTTCCCGGATTGATGAAACTCGGCGCCGACAGCGCCGCGGCGACGAATACCTTACGCCGCGACCTCGGCCCGCTCTTTTTTCGCCTTTTTCTCAGCCTCGATCTTTGACATCTCGACGGCGACGAGTTTTTCGTGCACGTCTTCGGCGGCGCGCGCCTTGGTCAAGTCGATCTCCGGCGCCATCGGGCCTTCGGTTTTGATTTTGAACATATCGGGTATGCGGAACATTTTCAGCGGGTTCTTCACCGCGTCCATGGCCGCTGTAGGCTCATAGCCGCAATGGGCCATGCAGTTTGAGCACTTTTCGTATTTGCCGGTGCCATACTGATCCCACTCGGTCGTTTCCATCAGTTCTTTGAACGAAGAGACATAGCCTTCGCCGAGAAGGTAACAGGGCTTCTGCCAGCCAAAGACACTGCGCGTCGGAGAGCCCCAAGGCGTGCACAAATATTCTTCGTTGCCGGCGAGGAAGTTGAGGAACAGGGACGAGTGCGACAGGTTCCATTTGCGTCCGCGCTCTTTGCCGATCTTGAAGATGTCGCGGAACAAGTTTTTGGTTTTCTCGCGCGACAGGAAGTGATCCTTGTCTTCGGCCCGCTCATAGGCGTAGCCCGGCGAGATCGAAATGCCGACGCCAAGATCAGTTGCAAAATCGAGATAGTCCGCGACTTGCTTTGCGGTCATATTGTCAAAGATTGTCGCGTTGACATTGACATTAAAGCCCTTGTCCTGCGCCGCTTTGATCGCCTGTACGGCGATTTTGAACGTGCCTTTTTGATCAACCGCGTGATCGTGCTCTTCTTCGAGGCCATCAAGGTGCACGGAGAAAAACAGGAACGGCGACGGCGTAAACAGATCGAGCTTTTTCTCCAGCAGAAGCGCGTTGGTGCAAAGCGATACGAATTTCTTGCGCTTGACGATGCCCGCAACAATCTCGCCGATATCCTTGTGGATCAGCGGCTCGCCGCCGGGGATTGCGACAACCGGCGCGCCGCATTCGTCGACCGCGTCAAAGCATTCCTGCACCGTGAGACGTTTGTTGAGAATCGGCGCCGGATAATCAATCTTGCCGCAGCCGGGGCAGGCGAGATTGCAACGGAATAACGGCTCCAGAAACAACACCAGCGGATATTTATCGCGGCCGAGCAATGTCTGTTTCGCCACATAGGCGCCGACGCGAACTTGCTGATGAAGGGATACTGACATTGCTTGTCTCCAGACAATTAAGTGACTTCGGTCTTATATTTTCTTAAGCGGTGCTGACGGCCCAGGCTTCCATGGCGTCTTTCGGACGTTCTACGTCTGAAAGTTCCTTGGGAAGCTTGAAGTGGACGTTTTCTTCAACGCCGTCGAGCATTTCGACGCTGACTTTGCGGTAGTTTTTAACGCGCGCGATGGTTTCCTGCACGAGCGTTTCCGGCGCCGAGGCGCCAGCGGTAAGGCCGACGGTTTTAACATCCTTCAGCCATGCGGGATCGAACATGGAGGCGTCTTCGATGAGGTAACTCGGAATGCCGAAATTCTCGCCAATCTCGCGCAGGCGGTTGGAATTTGAACTGTTATGGGCGCCCACAACCAACAGCAGATCAACCTGTTTCGCCATGGCGATCACTGCTGTCTGGCGGTTTTGCGTGGCGTAACAGATGTCGCGCGTGTCAGGACCAACAATATTTGCAAAGCGCTTCTTGAGCGCCGCGATTACGTCTTTCGTGTCGTTTACCGAAAGGGTCGTTTGCGTCACGAAGGCCACACGATTGTCGTCAGCGACGTTTAGCGACACCACGTCTTCAGGCTCGGAGATCACATGCACGGTGCCGGGGATCTGCCCGAGCGTGCCTTCCACTTCCGGGTGGCCGATATGCCCGATCAAAACGATGTCATAGCCTTTCTCGGCGTAACGGCGGCCTTCCTTGTGGACCTTGGTCACCAGCGGGCAGGTGGCGTCGATGACGCCCAGCTCCCGAACGAGGGCGCCGGTTTCAACCTTTTTGGCGACCCCATGAGCGGAAAAGACGGTGACGGCGCCGGTCGGGATTTCGTCGATTTCCTCAACGAAGATCGCGCCGCGCTCGCGCAACGTATCGACCACATATTTGTTGTGCACGATCTCGTGGCGGACATAGACAGGCGCGCCATATTTCTCCAGCGCTCGCTCGACGATATCAATCGCCCGTTCCACGCCTGCGCAGAACCCGCGCGGCTGGGCGAGCACGACTTTTACTTCTTCATTGCTTGACGCCATCGCCCTGTCGGACATGGAAATGCCCCCTCCGCCATAACCTTAAGAATCTACCAGAACGCGCGTTATTTCATGGCCGCGCGTGCTCTTCAACCACATATCGGCGCCCGAGTTTTGGCGCGCTTCAACATTTTCATACCGCGTCTCGCGCTGCAGTGCAAAACAACGTCGGCCCCGCACCGCCGGATTTCAAGGCTCTACGCGATACTGTGACCGAATAGTAACGGCCCTTGGCGGCCAGCCGCCCCTCGTGTAGCTTTTTCGCTGGGGAATGCCAGATGCTGGTTGAGGGGGCTCACGGGATGTTTTCAAAATTTACAGGACGCAGTTTCAGCGGCGGAAAACCGTCTGACGAAGCCTGGCCGCTGGCCAAAGTCATGTCAGCGCTGGAGGGTCACTTTGGCGCTCTTGAAGTCTTGGGTGAAGACGGGCCGCTCAAAGTCTTCGGCGTCGAGGATAATGGCGTCAATTTTGTGATTGCGCTGATGCAGACGGGGCCGGATTCGGGAAAAGTGGCTGAGCTGGGGTTTCTGGCCCGCTTCGTAGGCTTTCCGGTGGACCTGCCGCTCATCGAGTCCATCAACCGCAATCTGCACATCTCCATGGCGTCGCTGGAGGGGAATGACCTGTTCCTCATGGCGGGGCTGGCGGTCACCGGCGCCTTCGACGCCGGGCAATTCAAGCTGATCATGGAACAGTGGCGGCGCGACTTGATGATGACCCTGCACGGGCTTTCAGGCGAGGGCGCATCGCTGGCGGCGGCATTCCCAGTGGCGCGCATGGAGGCGGCGCGAAGCTTCGCCACGAACGCCGCACCGGCGCCGATCGACGACCGGCCTGTCGACATGCTGGCGAGCTTTTTGGGCGCCAACGCCAAGAAAGCGATCTGCACCGACTGCGGCGGGCGCGGCAAGCGCGGTTTTATCGCGCGTATGTGCGGCGAGTGCGACGGCTCCGGGTTCGTTACACGGCAGTAATGCCGGCCGTGGCCTGGGGTGGCGTTTTTTTTCAATGCGGAATATCTCACCGAGCATTCCGGCAATGATGAAAGACCAAATGCATGTCCGCCTTTAACGACACCATCAAAGAAACAGCCGCGCTGATTGAAACGGCGCTCGACGGATTTTTGCCGGAAAGCGATGGGCCGCTGGGTCGCGTCGCCGGCGCGATGCGCTGGGGCGCGCTCGATGGCGGCAAGCGCCTCAGGCCGTTTCTGGTGATAGCGGCGGCGGATATGTTTGATTGCCCCCGCGCAAGGTCGATTCGCGTTGGGTGCGCCGTTGAGATGATCCATTGCTACAGTCTCGTCCATGACGATCTGCCGGCCATGGATGACTCCGATCTCCGGCGTGGGCGGCCGTCGGTGCACAAGAAATATGATGACGCCACGGCGATTCTCGCCGGCGACGCGCTGTTGACCCAGGCGTTTGAAATTCTCGCCGAACCGGAAACCCATCCCGACGGCAATGTGCGCTGCGCCGTGGCGCTGGAGCTCGCGCGCGCTTCCGGCAAGATCGGCATGGTTGGAGGCCAGATGATCGACATCTACGCAGAACAGAAAACTTTTGACCTTGCGGGGATCGAAGAATTGCAGCGGCTGAAAACCGGCGCGCTAATCCGGTTTTCCGCTGTCGGCGGCGGGCTGATCGGCGAGGCGTCGCAAAGCGAGGTCGCGTCGCTTGCGGCCTATGCCGAAGATCTGGGGCTCGCGTTTCAGATTGTCGACGACATTCTGGATGCAACGGCGGACGCTGAAACGCTCGGCAAACCGGCCGGGCAGGATGCGGAAATGGACAAAGCGACGTTCATCAAGCTGCTCGGAATGGACGGCGCCAAGTCAAAAGCCGCCGAACTGGTGGAGCGCTGCAAGTCACATCTCGACCGGTTTGGTCGGGCGGCCGACCCGCTCAAAGGCGCGGCTGATTTTGTCTATGAGCGGAAGAATTAGGATTTGATTGGTTCGCGCAAAAAAGTTGAGTTTTCTGGAATTGAGCAATGCGCTCGCGTTCTATTTGTCATGTCTGGCATGGCCAAGGGCGTATTGTACTCACTTGCGCCGATGATTTACTTTTTTCAAAAAGCGCAAACCGATAGATTGTTGGTGGTGTTGATTGGCGCAGTGCTAACCGCATTATACCTTGAGTACATCATGTACCGGCGAAATATGTCCGATCATAAAATCTTGTCGAGGCGACTTGGAAGCAAATACCGTGATGAAGTTGAAACAGCGCTGGCCGAACTAGGGTTGTATACGATGTTACAGCGCCGATGGTTTACGAAAAGGTACAAGAAGGTCTACGATATTTAGCGGGGCAATTTCCCCGATTCTCCTAAGCAGCCTCACTCTCCAGCCTGTCCATTAGCGCATCAACGCCGTTGCTGGCTACGTAGGATGAAAACTCCTCGCGCTTGACCAGCATGATCGAAACGCCCTGAACGATAATGTCGATGGCTTTGCGTTCGCCGGACCGCAGCTGCCGCACGCGCCAGTCAACCAGGATCGGCGACCCGTCCGTGCGGTCGAATTTCGTGCGCACAATCACGTCGCGCGCGCCGATCTCTTTTGCTTCCACGACTTCCAGCGGCTTGCCGACAATCTGCTGAAACTGTTCGGCATAGAGTTTGGTGATGTAGAGTGGAAACACTGTCTCATAGCGTTCGGTCTGCGCGTCGCTCATATCCTTACGGGTCTCGCCCAGCATGAACTTGCCAATGACGTCAAGCGCCATTCCATCTGCCAGCACCTGACGGAAATTCTCCAGCTTCTGGTCTTCGCTGAGCGCATCATCAGTCAGGACGGCGGTTGCGCTCGACGTCAGATCCTTGGCGAAGGCGATAGCGCCCTCCTTGGCGCTGACTTCCTCTTCGGCGGCGGGCTGCTCCGGGTCTTGCGCCATCGCAGGCGTGGCTGCAGAAGCGGCGATCAGCGCGGCGAGAATGCGAAAACGGGACATGAACATCGGACTAACCTTTTTCGTCGTGACAGGCCGGGTGCGCCCATTCTTGTACGCACTTGGCCTTTTTGGGATTTTGACCAATATGGGACGATTGCGGCGGAAATCCAGCATGAGGACGCCAAACTCGCGGCGGCGGGATGACATTTCCGTCAGATTGCGCGCTACCGGGCGGTCTTTTGCTCAATTCCGCTCGACCCGCCATCTTTCGAGACGCCCCAATCCCTTCATCCTGAGGGCGATCACGAAGTGGATGCGTCTCGAAGGACGGGATTGGGGCTCCTCAGGATGAAGGGCCGGGATGATCCAGGAGCCAAGTCAGCCATATGCCACTCTCATAGGCTGACATTTCTATGGGGTAGCTCGTTGAAACTATTTAAAAAACGAAGCCTAACCTAACCCGCCTTCGAGGTCCGCTTTTCCTCATATTGAAACGCCGCTGGCAGCACGATGAGCGTGCAGATCAGGGTGAACAGGATGGCGATGGACAAAAGCTCGCCCATGGAGGCGGTGCCGCGATGGGGCGACAGCATCAGGCTACCGAAGGACGCGACGGTGGTGAGCGCGGCGAACAGCACCGCTCGCGGGGTCGAGGTGCCATAAATGCCTTCGCCCGCCGCCACCTGCCGCTGGCGCATGACCAGATGGATGCCGCTATCGACGCCGATGCCGATCAGCAGCGGCAGAACGATGACATTGGCGTAGTTGAACGGAATGTTGAGGATGACCCCCGTCGCGGCAGTGAGCACGGCGGCGAGCGCCAACGGGAACAGCATGAGGATGACGGTGCGGAACCGTCGCACCAACAGCCACAGGAACACGGAGATAACGCCAAAGGCGATTCCCGTCGCTTGTAACATTGCGGTCGAAATTGTCTCGCCGGCTTTGCGTGCCTGATAGGCGCCGCCGGCAAGGTCGGGAATGACCGCTTCCACATCATCGACAAAATCGTCGAGCGCCCTGAAGTCGCGGACATCGGCTTTCGGCATAATGTCCACACGCCATTGGCCCGTCTCGCTGAGGTAACGCGAGCGCAGGGCCTCGGGCAGGGTGTCAATTTCGATATAATCCGCATTCATCTGTGCACGGAGCAGTGAGGTGAGCTGCGGCCAGAAGGCGAAGATATTGTCTTGCAGGAGCGCCAGTTGCGCTTCGTCATTCTGGTCGATCCGCGCGAGCAGCGCGGCGAGCCGGGCGCCGGGGCCGTCAGCATAGGCTTCGCTCAGGCGCGCTTGCAGCGCCGCGACGCCATCTGCTGCGGGCGGGCCTTCGACAGATCCTGGCTCGGCGGCGAGCGCAAACACCAGCGTACCGGCGCCGAAATCGATGAGTTCCAGCTTTTCGTCCTGCGCGTCCGGCACGAAGTCGGGCAGGGAGCGAACCGAGCTGACCGTATCCAACGCGCCGGCAGTTTCCGCCGTGGCGATGGCCTCTGCCTCGGAATCCACCAAACGGCTGAGGCGATACGGGAGCGTTTCCGGTTCTTCAAACAGGAGATTGAACCCCTTGACCGATTGCGCATCGGGGTTCCTCAGCGCCATCTGGTCCGCGTCGAACCGGACTTGCGGCATCAGGAACAGCGCCAGTATGCCCAGGGCAATGGTGGCGATGGCGACAGGGCCGGAAACCTTGGCGATGGCGTCAAAGAATTTGCGAACCTGGCCGTTGGAGGTCTGGCGCGGGCGACCCTTGAAGACCGCGAGGGCCGCAGGTCCGAATGTCATGGTCACCATGAGCGCGATGATCACCCCCACCGCTGCGATGATCCCGAGTTGTGCAATGCCGTCGAATTTTGTCGGTACGAATGAGAGAAACGCAAGCGCCGTCGTTGGTCCGGCAAGCGCCAGCGCCGGCCCGACCTCGTGCAGCGCGCCTTTCAACGCTTCGGCGTTGTCCTGTCCGGCGGCGCGCCGTTCCTGAATATGCAGGAAGAGGTGAATCGCGAAATCGAGCCCGAGCCCCACCAGCAGTACCGTAAAGGCGACCGACACAAGATTAAGTTCGCCCATGAACACCGCTGCGAATGCAGATGTCAGCGACAGCGTGATCACAAGACCGAGCAGGGTGAGCACCGCCATGGCGACAGAGCGGTAGCAAAGCAGCAGTAGGAGCGTGACAAGAACAAAAGACAGCAGGAACGAATACCCGATGCCGGTGGTGACCGCTTCCAGTTCCTCAAGGCGCAGCGCCGGATCACCGGTGATATAGGTTTCCACCCGTCCGCCAAATTCAGCGTTTAGCCTATCAGTCTCTGCGCGCAGGGCGTTTATTGCGCCTTTCGCCGGTTGCAGACGCGAGTAATCGAGCATTGGCGTTGCGTATAACAGCCGGGTATGGGCGTCTTTCGCCGACATCTCCTCATCGATGGCGCCCATCCATGAGAAGGGCCGCCGCTCGCCTGCAAGGCTTGCTTCCGCCACAGACGCGAGTTCGGCGTATATCCGCTCCAGCGTGTCTTTGCCGAGATCCGATCGTTCGGCCAGCGCATCATTCTCCGCCATGGTGGTGAACAGGGTACCCACTGTCGGGCTGGCGATCAGCGTTTCGATCAGTCCGGAGGCTTTTGACATTTGCGTCAGCCGGCCTTCAAGGTCGCTTTCGCTCAGATAGAGAAGGCCGTTTTCGCGAAAAAATGGCTCTTCCGCCGGGGTGAACACAGCCGAAAAATCATTATGTGCGAGGAGCACCTCTCGCAGCGCGCCCGTATAGGCGTCCGCCTCATCGAGACTGGTCGCGCGCACGACGACGATCACGTCGTCCTTGATTTGCGGGAACGCGTCACGCAATTCTGTGGCGCGCTGCTGAAACGGGAGCGCCGGGTCCAGCATGGCGCTGGTGTCGGTGTTCACTTTCAGATTATTGGCAGCGTAAAACCCGCCCAAAATCGCCAGAAAGAGCACTGACGCAGCGAATGGCGCCCCGGCCCGCCGGGAGCCCTCAGCCCAGGTGGCGAGTAGGGTTTCGATAAATTTCAACATGCCGCGACAACAACGCCCTTGTTGGAGATTTTCGTGTTTAACGGAGACTATAGGGTGCTTTGAGCCGGGAAGAAACGTGCCGGCGCGCCTCGGTCCCTTGGCCGTTAACCAGCCTCACTTGCGGGGATTTGCAGGCTTCGCTAGTGCTGTCAGCCATGGCTGACAATCACAATTACAAAGCCGATCTCGCCTTTCTGGATGACAAGCGCGGCCCCATGACGGAGCGCCTTCGCCAATGGTGTGCGATCAATTCCGGCAGCGGCAATCTGGACGGGCTCTCGACGATGCATGGCGCGCTGGCGGATGCCTTCGGTGGGTTGGAGGCGGATGTGGAGACGGTTCCCTCGCGCCGTCAGGAGATCGTCACCCGCGAGGGCGAAAAAGTCGAACAGCCGGTGGGTGACATGCTGCGGCTGGTGAAGCGGCCGCAAGCGCCCGTTCGCGTGCTGTTGTCGGGGCACATGGACACGGTGTTCCCGGTTGACCACGCGTTCCAGGGCGAAACCTTTTTGGACGACGACACCCTGAACGCCCCCGGCGCCGCCGACATGAAGGGCGGGCTATTGGTGATGCTCTACGCTTTGCAGACCATTGAGCGCTCATCGCTGGCCGGTCAGATGGGCTACGAAGTCTTGATCAACGCAGACGAAGAGATCGGCTCTCACGGCTCTGCGCACATGCTGACCGAGGCGGCCAAGCGTGCGCAATTCGCTTGCGTTTACGAACCAGCGCTGGCCGATGGTACGCTCGCTGGCGCCAGAAAAGGCAGCGGCAATTTCGCCGCCGTGATCCGCGGCAAGAGCGCCCATGCGGGCCGTGAACATCATTTGGGGCGCAACGCGCTCGCCGCCGCTGCAGATTTTATTGCCGGCGTCGATAAGCTCTCCGGCAAGCGCGAAGGGCTCACGGTGAATGTCGCGCGGGTTGATGGCGGCGGACCGAACAACGTGGTGCCTGAACTGGCGGTGGTGCGGTTTAACGTGCGCGTCGAACAGCCCGACGATTCCGGCTGGCTACTGAGCCAGGCAAACGCGCTCATCGAAGAGATCGATGGCCGAGATGGTTTTAGCGCAACGCTGAATGGCGGGTTCACCCGCCCGCCGAAACCCATGACGCCCCAGCTTGAAAGGTTTTTTCTCGCATTGCGCGCCGCCGGCGCCGATTTGGGCATTGGCATTGACTGGAAACCCACCGGCGGATGCTGCGACGGCAACAACATCGCCGCTGCGGGTATTCCGGTGATTGATACGCTGGGCGTCCGGGGCGCGAATATTCATTCCGCACAGGAATTCGCGAAGCTCGACAGTCTGGTTGAGCGCGCAAAACTCTCCGCGTTGTTGTTGTTAAAAATCGCGGCGGGCGAAATTGCCAATCCCGGCGCCGCCATAACAGAGGCTCACTCATGACGACGGCAGTGATGCGCCCGGTGCGGCGCGAGGACTTTGATCAGGTGTTGGCGCTGGCCAAGCTTTCCGGCGGCGGCATGACCAATCTGCCCTCTGACCCTGACGCATTGCGCGCGCGCATTGAGTTTTCCGCCGCAAGTTATGAGGCAAACGCTGAGGCGCCCTCCGGCGAAGTCTATATGCTGGTGCTGGAAGAAGGCGGCAAAATTCTCGGGACCGCCGCTATTTTCTCCGCCGTCGGTCTTGAGCACGGATTTGTCAATTATCGCATCAATAAGACAGTACACGTATCAAAGCAGCTTAAGAAGCGCGTTGAACGGCGTTTGTTGATGCCCACCCATGATTTCACCGGATGTAGTGAAGTGGGATCACTCTTTTTATCGCCCGAGGCGCGCGGCGGCGGCTTCGGCAAATTTCTCGCCAAAGCCCGGTATCTGTTCATCGCACAACACCGGCGGTTGATTGCTGACCCGGTCTGCGCGGAACTTCGCGGCTGGCGCGATGAAAAAGGTGTCCAGCCTTTCTGGGAGTCGCTCGGCAAGCTGTTCTTCGACATGGAATTCGAAGACGCGGACCTCACAAACTCCGCCATGGGAAACCAGTTTATCTCCGATCTTTTGCCGCGCCACCCAATCTATGTGGCGATGCTGCCCCAGACGGCGCGTGACACGTTGGGCAAGCCTCATGATGATGCCATGCCGGCGTTCAACATGCTTCTCCGAGAGGGGTTTGCGTTTCGTGGCTACATCGATGTGTTTGATGCGGGACCGCTGGTGGATGCGCATATCGACGACATCGCCACCATCAAAAACAGCAATTTGTGCAAAGTGGCTGTTGGTGATCCCGGCGATGCCCCGGCGCATCTGATGGCGACTGGATATCTAACATCCTTTCGGGTTGCACGTGGGCCTGCAAAACTCGATGGCGATACGCTGACTATAACAAAAGACATTGCAACAGCGCTGGGTGTGAAGCCTGGCGATGATATGCGGGCGGTAAAGTGGTGACCACATGACCAACAAGATTCTGATCAATGGCGAATGGCGCGATGGCGGCGGCGCAGAATTTACCAGCGTCGATCCGTCAACGGGGGAGGCGATCTGGACAGGAAACGCCGCGACAAAATCCGACGTTGCTGATGCGGTGGACGCGGCGCGTTCAGCATTTGAGGGCTGGGCCATGACGCCGCTGGGCCAGCGCATCGAAATTATGGAGCGCTATCGCGATCTCATTAAACGCGACGCCGAAGCGTTGGCGCGTCTCATTTCCCGCGAGACGGGCAAGCCGTTCTGGGAGACCAAGACGGAGGCCGCCGCCGTTGCCGGCAAGGTCGATATTTCTATCAAAGCCTATCACGAGCGCACCGGCGAACGCACCAGTACAGCAGGCTCCACGAATGCGGTTCTGCGCCACAAGCCGCATGGCGTGATGGCGGTTCTGGGGCCTTACAACTTCCCGGCGCACTTACCCAACGGTCACATGGCGCCAGCGCTGATCGCCGGGAACACGGTGGTTTTCAAACCATCGGAAATGACTCCGGGACCGGGCGCGTTCATCGTTGAACGGATGGTTGAGGCGGGTGTGCCGGCGGGCGTAGTGAACATGGTGCAGGGCGCGCGGGAAACCGGCGAGGCGTTGACGGGCGCTGAAGTCGACGGCGTGCTGTTTACCGGCGGCGCGAAAACCGGGCTCGCCATCCATAAACAATTTGCTGACCGCCTCGATATCATTCTGGCGCTGGAGCTTGGCGGCAACAATCCGTTGATCTGGTGGGACACGGCCGATGTGGACGCTGCCGCGCTGGCGGTGGTGCAGTCAGCGTTTTTAACAAGTGGCCAGCGCTGCACCTGCGCGCGCCGCCTGATCGTTCCTGAGGGCGCGGCGGGCGACAAGGCGATTGAAACATTGGCCAAGCTCACCGACCGGCTGATCATCGACCAGCCTTTCGCCGACCCGCAGCCGTTCATGGGACCGGTGATTTCGCCAAAGATCGCAGCAGGGTTGGAGCGTGCTTTTGACAAGCTGGTGGAACAAGATGGCGAGGCCATCCGCAATCTGAGCCTGCGGGATGAGGGCGGGGCGTTTGTCTCGCCCGGCATTGTCGATGTGACGCGGCGCGATGCGGTTGCGGATGAGGAACATTTCGGGCCACTGCTAAAGGTCTGGCGTGTCGCGGACTTTGACGAAGCCATCGCCCGCGCCAACGCCACAAAGTTCGGGCTTTCGGCGGGTATACTCACCGATGACAAAGCGAAGTGGGAGCGTTTCCTCACCCTGTCGCGCGCGGGCATTGTCAACTGGAATCGCCAGACGACAGGCGCCTCGGGCGCCGCGCCCTTTGGCGGCATCGGCGACAGCGGCAATCACCGGCCATCGGCCTATTACGCCGCCGACTATTGCGCCTATCCGGTCGCCAGCATGGAAGGCGAGACGCTTATTCCGATGACGGATGATCAGGTTGGGGTGAAGTAATGGCGAAGGATTTTGTAAAGTTGTATTTTGGAATCCTCTTTGCGTTGGTGATTGTCAGCATTTTGAAAATTGTCAGTGATCCTGAGGTGGCAGGCTTTTCGGAAGCTGTATCCAATGTATACGAGCGCCGTGGAATCGTATTGGCGATGTATTTGGGCGTGCCTCTAGTTCTTGCGGCAATTATGACCGCATTTCAGAAATTGCTATCAAAATTTCAGAGCAAATAAACGGATAACTCGCGGCAAATGACCCACCACGAATACAATTTCGACGGCCTCATCGGTCCGACACATAATTACGCCGGGCTGTCCTTCGGCAATCTGGCGTCCGCGAGCAATGCCGGCGCGGCGTCGAATCCGCGCGAGGCGGCGTTGCAGGGTCTCTCCAAAATGCGCGCCGCCATGGAATTGGGTCTAAATCAGGGTTTCCTGCCGCCCCAGGATCGCCCGCATTTAAAAACGCTGCGCGCCCTCGGGTTTGCCGGGACAGACAAACAGATCATCGAAAAGGCGGCGAAGGCGGAGCCGCAATTGCTGGCCAATTGCTACGCCGCATCGAGTATGTGGACGGCGAATGCCGGGACCGTGGCGCCGTCGCCAGATACGGCAGACGGCAAAGTTCATTTCACCGCCGCGAACCTTGCCGCGAATTTTCACCGTTCCATCGAAGCGGATACAACGTCGCGGGTGCTGGCGCATATCTTCAAAGACCAAAATTATTTCAACCATCATCCGCCGCTGCCGGGCGCCATGCATTTCGGTGACGAAGGCGCGGCGAACCACGGGCGCCTCTGCGAGCGACATGGCGATGCAGGTGTGCACCTGTTTGTTTATGGCGAGGATGGCGAAAAATTTCCCGCTCGCCAGAAGAAGCGCGCCAGCGAAGCTGTCGCCCGCAATCATTTGCTAGATCCCGCGCGGACCATCTTCGTACAGCAATCCACTGCGGCGCTCGACGCTGGCGCTTTCCACAATGACGTTGTCGGCGTCGCCAATGGAACCGTGTTGTTCCTCCACGAACAAAGTTTCTCCGACCCGAAAGCCGCTTACGCTGCGATCCGCGAGAAAGCGCCATTTGTCGAAATTATCGAGGCCAAGGCCGATGCGGTTTCGCTCGACGACTGCATCAAGTCTTACCTCTTTAATTCGCAGCTATTGACCTTACCGGGCGGCGAGATGGCGCTGTTGCTTCCACAGGAGTCGGAAGAAAACCCACGCGTCAAAGCGTTTCTCGACGAAACTGTCGCGCGGAACAATCCGATCAATCGCGTTATCTTCAAGAATGTTCGCGAATCCATGCGCAATGGCGGCGGACCGGCCTGTTTACGGTTGCGTGTTGTGCTTTCCGAAGAAGAAGCGGCCGCGGCGGATCAGCATTTCATTTTGAACGATGAGAAAATCTCCGCCCTCGAAGGCTGGGTCAATGCCCATTATCGTGACCGTATTACACCCGATGATCTTCGTGACCCGGCGCTGATGGAAGAGAGCTATACGGCCATGCAAGCGCTCACCGATCTCCTCGGTATGGGCGCTTTTTATGATGTCCAGCGGTAACATTTCCTCGACTGTGCCAAAGCGGTACAGTTCGGCATGCGACAGTAGGCGGACGTTAAGAACTTCACTCTAATTTTGTCCAAAGCGTTTTGGGAGATGCGTGAATGGACACCGCCACGCCCGAGGGAGACCGGGCCGGCCCTTCGACGGAGCCTTCAGTTCTTTCCGGATTGATTGCAACGGCGCAAACGCGCCGGCACCAGCTTGCGACGCGATTCATCATCGCGGGCATCGGCGCCGGAATATTGTGGGCCGCTGTGAGCCCGCTTTTGTCGGCATTATGGTTTGTTGCGCTGACGGTCAGCCAGGTCATTGACGATCATTTCTGGAAGGCGTTTCGTGATTCATCGCGCACGGAGCCGCCCACGAAAGCGGAGTGGATCGCCCTTTGCGCCAATGCGGCGCAGGCGACGCTGATCTATTCGTTCTTTCCGGCGGCTTTGTGGTGGCTGTGGGATCCAGGCGGCAAGATCTTCGCGATGCTGTGGTTGTCCGGCGCGCTGCTGCACGTCACCATGCACATGCATCATGAACGGCGTACTTTCTTTGCTGCGATTATTCCGCACGGCATCTATTTTTTCGGACTACCGCTTTACGCGTTTATCATGAATGAAGCACCGGGGCGCATTGGGTCCGGTGCGTTGCTGGTGGCCGGATTGCTGTACACCTCGCACCTTGTGGTCGCATTCAAGGAATATCAGTCTTCGAGCGCGGGTATGCGTCAGTCCCGCGAGGAAGCGCTAAAGCGACAGGCGGTGGCGGAAAAGGCGAGCGAGGCGAAATCCGCGTTCCTCGCCAATATGAGCCACGAAATCAGAACGCCCATGAATGGTATTCTCGGCATGGCGGACGCCCTCAACGCCGATGATCTGACCCCGTCGCAGCGCGAAAAAGTGCGGGCGATTCAGGATTCGGGCGATTTGATGATGATGTTGCTCAACGATTTGCTCGACCTGTCAAAGATCGAGGCGAATAAAGTTGAAATCGAAAAGACGCCATTCACGCTCGCCGAGATTATGCGAAAAGTAGAGAGCCTCCATGGCGTGAATGCACGGACCAAGGGGCTGAAATTTGCAATCCAATGCAGTGGCGGTGAAACGGAACAGCGCCTCGGCGATGGGCATCGCATTCTGCAGGTGCTGCACAATCTGACGGCCAATGCGATCAAGTTCACGGCGACCGGTTCGGTGACAGTAAAAATTTCGGCGGGCGATAGATCTCAATCGAATGTGCGCATCGAAGTGATCGATACCGGAATTGGTGTCACAAAAAAACAAGCGGCGCGAATTTTTGAACCCTTCACCCAAGCTGACGCAAGCACGACGCGAAAGTTTGGCGGCACCGGTCTTGGGCTTTCTATCGCCAAGGGGCTTGTTGACGCCATGGGTGGAGAACTCTCCGTGCGCTCTAAACCCGGTGAGGGGTCGCGATTTATGGTCGACCTTCCGCTCCCGGTTGTCGGTGACTTCGCTGGCGGCGATGGCGAACGGATGCAGATGTCGCAGGGCGAAAACTTGTCGGGATTGCGCATACTCGCCGGTGAGGATAACGCCGTGAATCAAGCCGTGTTGGGCGCATTCCTGAACGAACGTGACCATGACGTGCATTTCGCGTCTGACGGATTGGCTGTCGTGGAGGCGTTTAAAAAAGGCGCCTTCGACATAGTGTTAATGGACATCTCCATGCCTGTGCTCGACGGTCCCGAAGCCTTGCGGCAAATCAGATTCATTGAGCGCGAGCGCGGCAAGGCGTCGTCCACGCCGGTTGTCGCCGTATCGGCGCACGCCATGCCGGAGCAAGTTGAAGACTATATGCAAATGGGCTTTGACGGCTATGTGACCAAACCAATTCGCTCGGAAAACCTTCATGGCGAAATCGAGCGCGTGCTATCGGCATCCGGCGAGGAGCCGCTTCAGTCCATTGTCGCGTAAATGCCTAGCGAATTATCGATTGCGGTAGTGGTGTTACGACCTTGCGCGCGACTTCGCGCAACGTAAAGCTCGACTCTACCGTTGCAATATTCGGCATACGAAGCATTGTTTCAGAAAGAAACGTTTCGTAGGTGGCGAGTGATGGCACAACGACGCGAATGAAATAATCGAACTTGCCGGTGACAAGGTAGCATTCCATTACTTCTTCGCGGTTTTTGATGGCCGCTTCGAATTCGCGCAACGTTTTGTCGTCTTCGCGCTCCAGCTTCACCAGAATGATCACCGTCACGTTGACGCCGAGCGCCTCGCGATTGATCTCTGTACGGTATCCTTTGATGATGCCTTCAGTCTCCAGGCGACGCAGGCGGCGCAGGCACGGTGTCGGCGACAGGCCAACACGCTCGGCAAGCTCCGCATTGGTGATGCGCGCATTTTCCTGCAGGTGCTTCAGGATCTTGTGGTCGATATGGTCGAGTTTCATAGGTTCGGTTCCGCTAATCTAACCTGTATTTAGCATTATATGCTAAGCGTCAAGCGCAAAAGCCCCATCTTTGACCAGAAGCGCTCCGCCGTCTGGTTTATGACGAGCCCGCGCGCGGCGCGTCGGCGCGCCTGTTACATCACGCGATTACAATCGCGCCAAGGAAGGATCACCCCGATGAAGTCTCGTGTTCTGGACGTCGAAGGCTGGCGGAAAGTCGTGCATTTTGAAGACGAAACAACGGAGCTTAATGCGATTATCGCCGTTCACGACGCCAGCCTCGGGCCGGGTTGCGGGGGCTGCCGGATCTATCCCTACGCCAGTTTTGAGGCGGGTCTTGAGGACGTGAAAAATCTTTCCCGTGGCATGACGTACAAGAATGCGCTGGGCGGTATTCCATTCGGCGGCGGCAAGGCTGTCATCTTCGCCAATCCCAAAACGGACAAAACGACTGAGCTGCTGCGCGCCTTTGGCGGCGCCGTCGATAGCCTTAAGGGCTTGTATTACACCGCCGAGGACTCCGGCGTCACTGAGGCGGATATGGCCGTGATCCGATCGGTGACGAACTACGCCGCCGGCATGGAAAGCAAGGGCGTGGGCGGCAACCCGTCGCCATTCACCGCGCGCGGCGTATGGCGTGGCATGCAGGCGGCGGCGCGCAAGAAATTCGGCGCCGCAAGCCTAAACGGGCTGTCCGTATCGATTTTGGGTGTCGGCGCGGTCGGAATGGAGCTCGCTCGGCTGATTCACGAGGAAGGCGGAAAGCTGGTGGTGGCCGACGTCAATCAGGCCGCGGTGACGGAGGCGGTTGAACGGTTCGGCGCGGAGACCGCAATGCCAGATGACGCCATTGGCGTCGATGTTGATATCTTTGCGCCATGTGCATTGGGCGGGGCCATTAATCAAACCTCCATCGAGCAGTTGAAAGCGAAAGTGGTCGCTGGAGCGGCGAACAATCAGCTGAAAACGCCAGATATGGATCAGGCGCTGGCGGATCGCGGTGTGCTTTATTGCCCTGATTATGTAATCAACGCGGCAGGTGTTATCAGTGTGGGTCTCGAAATCCTCGGCAATTGGACCACACAGGAAATGAATGCGCGCATCGACAAGATCGGCAGCACGCTCACGGATATTTTCAATCGTGCGGAAGCGGAGCGCGCGCCAACTGGCGCCGTGGCCGACCGGATGGCGCTTGAAGTGATTGCGAAAGCCAGGAAGGCTGCATGACGATTCTGCGCGAATGGCGTGGGCGTGCAAATCCTGACAAGGCGGAAGCCGTTCTTGAGCATTATACAAAGAACCTGAAACCGGCCATGACAGCGGTTCCGGGATTTTTGAGCGCGTCATTTGGTAGCCGGGATCTTGGCGGGCTGGTGGAATTCGTCTTGATCACGCGGTGGCGCGATATGGAGTCAGTGAACGCGTTCGCCGGACCGGCGCCGGAAAAGGCGGTGCTTTTGTCGGGAGCGGCGGATGTGTTGAGGGACTCCGATACATTTGTCCGGCTGTACGAAATTCTCGACGAATCGTGACCGTCTTCGCGGCTTTTGGCCGCTTGCATCGCATGCTGCGAAGGTTCACATAAAACTGAGTTGGACCAAGGAGACCCTAATGACTGAATCGGACCCCATCGTCATTGCCGGCATGGCGCGAACGCCCATCGGCAATTTTCTCGGCGCTTTTGGCGCGGTCAGCGCGACCGAGCTCGGGTCGCGTGCGATCGAGGCTGCGCTGTCGCGCGGCGGCGTTAAGGCCGATGACGTAGACGAAGTCCTGATGGGCTGTGTGCTGCCGGCAGGGTTGGGGCAGGCGCCGGCGCGGCAAGCGGCGCTTGGCGCGGGCGTGCCGAAATCAGCCGGGTGTTCGACGGTCAACAAGGTTTGCGGCTCCGGCATGAAAACGGTGATGATGGCGCATGATGCGATTTTGGCGGGATCCGTTTCTGTCGCCGTCGCCGGCGGTATGGAATCCATGACCGGCGCGCCGCATCTTTTGCCCACCGGCCGCACCGGCATCAAATTCGGGGCCGGGCAGGTTTTTGATCACATGGCCCATGATGGCCTGGAAGACCCGTATAACGATCACGCCGCCATGGGCATATTCGCCGAAAAATGCGCCCGCGAATGGCAATTTTCCCGCGAGGACCAGGACGAATATTCCATGCGATCGGTCACGCGCGCCCAGGCCGCCATCAAAGATGGCTCCTTCAAGAATGAAATTACGCCGGTCGATGTAAAGACCCGCAAAGGCGTGAACACCATTTCCGATGACGAAAAGCCGGGACTGGTGGATTCCGCGAAGATTCCGTCGCTGCGTGCAGCGTTTGAAAAAGACGGCACAGTGACTGCGGGCAATGCGTCGGCGATTTCGGATGGCGCGGCGGCGCTGGTGTTGATGCGCCAGTCGGAGGCCGACAAAAAAAGCGCGAAACCCGTCGCCCGCATCGTCGCGCACTCAAATCATGCGCAGGAACCGGAATGGTTCACCACTGCGCCGGTGGCCTCAATCCAGAAAGTGCTGGAAAAGGCGGGATGGACGGCGGACGAAGTTGATCTCTACGAAATCAACGAGGCGTTTGCGGTTGTGCCGCTGGCTGCGATGCGTGAGCTCAAATTGCCGGCGGAAAAGGTCAACATTCACGGCGGCGCTATCGCCCTTGGCCACCCGATCGGCGCATCCGGCGCGCGCATTCTCGTCACGCTGATCAGCGCTTTGCAAAAAACCGGCGGCAAGAAAGGCGTCGCGTCCCTTTGCATTGGCGGCGGCGAGGCGACGAGTGTCGCGCTTGAGTTGGTCTAACCGGTTGCGTATGCACCGCTACTGTCCTCAGGGCGAAGGATAGTAGGATAACCGCTGTTCCAACATTGATTTTCCGGATTCGATTGAACCGCCGGAAAGGCAGGCCCAAAACGCCGCGCGATAAGCATCATCGCCGAGACAAATTTTCGTGCGGCTCGCCGCTCGGTTAGCGGCGGAGCGATAATTCGCCCCCTTCGATGTCGTGCAATATTCTTCAAGGAATACTTTTTCCCTTGAAGCTGCTTCCATGATTTCGGGCGCGAGTTGATAAACCAATTGTGCGCCTTCCTCGAAACGATCAAGGGCGCACATGGCCGCCTCTTCGACGGACATCGCCGAAAATCCGGCTGGCGCAGCGCCGCCCTTCAACCACGCTTGATAGGCCGCCGCCGTGAGGCCGGGCGGAAACGATTGTTCGCTTTGACCCATGAAGACGCCGCCAAGAAGATGTGCGTTTGGGTCATTCGTTCTGCCGCCGGCGCGTCTGATTGTCATTGAGTAATCGGATCCGCCATTCTTGCCGAACAGCTCATAGGGATCGCTTCTTTGCTTTGCTCTGTCGCGGCGCCAGGCGAGAGTGTCGATAAAATCAGACAGCACGGCCGACGCTCCCGAACTGACAGAAGCGATCATTTCCAGTGCTTGTTCGCGGGAGGCGCCAATCCCCGACTTGGGCGGAACATAAGACGAAAATTCGCGCGCCTGCCGCATGGCGACGACCAGGCTCTTTTTTTGATCGTCTGTGAGCGAGTTGACGCCGATCTGTTCCTGAATGTGAGCGACGCGCCCCAAATAATTCGGGTAGTTATCTAGAAAAATCTCATATGCGAGCGCGCCATCGATTGTGTCAGCATTCTTGAGCGAACAATCACTGTATTTATTCCAGTCATAGATCTGTGCTGTGTTCAGGTCGTCAACATATTTCGGCACGGTGAACGTTGACCCAAGAGAATCTGCGAGGAATTTGGCCGCGCCGGCGCCGGTCTGAAAATAACCGGCGCGAATGGCGCCAACCTCATCATCGAAACGCCAGCGCCGCCAAACCCAATAGGCGTATTCGCGTTCAAGCGCTGGATCGGCTCTGCCAGTGCGATCGAGATGTCCCCAATAGGCTTTGGCGGCCTTGTCATAAGATTTCGCCATGGCGCCCCCATACGCGACCATGCTGCCGAAAGCATTCACCGCATTGGAGACTTCATTCATGACCGAGGGTTCGTCGCTTTCAATCCGGTTGTAATTGACGACGGGTTCTTCTGGCGACTGGTAACTCTTGTCGCGAGTCAGCGCCGGGAGGGAGCTGAAGTGTTTGACTGCTGTGGCGCAATGGCTTGGATATTTGCCCGCTGTCCAAGCATCGGCGGCTTGCGCATGGGTGATTCCCAATGTCAATGTTACTGTCGCCGCTAAAAATGCGTGTTTCATCTCGCCCCCGTTTTTGACTCTGCAGCACAGACTGCAAAGCACCGGATGCGATGTCAACTTAGCGGCGACACGTTTAAGCCAGCGCGGATTACCGGTCCGTGCCTACGACGTTTGGAGTGTCGACAAAGGGGGTGATTCCGAATTCTGGATATACTTCGCTCGGGTAATAAATCGTGCCGCCGCGCGAGACGAGTGAGATCGATTTAATAGCTTTGATATCCTGCGTCGGATCGCCCGGCACGAGGAAGAAATCGGCGAGCTTGCCGGGTTCAATGGCGCCGCGATCGTCAAAACCGAGATAGTCAGCCATATCAAACGTGGCGCGTCTCAACGCTTGTGCGGGCGTAAACCCAAAACGCTGGAACAACTCCACTTCACGGTGCAATTCGAAAGCGCCGCCAAGGTCTGTGCCGGGAACGAGGAAAATACCCCGTTCATGCATCATGGTGAGCGTGTCGACGATCTTGTCGAACGCGGCCCGATAGGCGGCGTCTTCCGCGTCATCGGCGACGTTGAGTAACGCGACCTTGGCTCCGCGCTGAACGGCGACGGGCATGTTGTTGATGTAGTCCGCAACGCCGATGCGGGTTTCACCATTGCGGGCGAGCAAACCGAATTCATGAATGACCATTGTAGGGTCGGCGACGATGCCGCGTTCAGCCATCATATTGATGGTTTTTTGCACTTTTTCGCTGCTGAGATCGAGATCGGCGAATTTCGCCATGCCGGTGATGCGTGCGAGCGTGCGCGTATCGTCTTCCGGCCCCAGCACCCAGCTTAGCATCACCTGATTGATGTGGGTGATTTCATCATACCCGGCCTCGATCATTTCATCGGGCGTGGAAAATGCCGGGATGTGCCCGGCGACCCGCATGCCGCGCGCGTGGGCGGCCGCGGCCATAGCGGGCACCCACTCGCCTTTGATCGAGCTGTAGATCTTGATCTGATGATAGCCGCCGCGATCGGCGTACATGTTCACCAGATCGACGGCTTCTTCTTCTGTGGCTGCGAGTTCGCCGGTGGCGTTGTTGGTCTCGCTCTTACCTTCGATGAATCCGCTGAGGGAAATGCGCGGACCGGCAAGGGCGCCGCTTTCGATTTTCTCGCGCAATGGTTCAATCTCATTGATTTCGCTGCCCATGTCGCGCACGGACGTTATGCCGGCAAGCACATTGGTGAGTGCGCCACCATCGCTCAAATGAGCGTGCATGTCGTAGAGTCCCGGAATGAGGGAGCCGCCGTCGCCATCGATTTCGACCTCTCCGTCGGCAGTCGGAACATCCAGCGGATCGACGGAAGCGATGCGTTCACCGTCCACGACAACGGAGACCGGCGCCGACAAATCGAGCGTTTCCGGCTGGAAGACGCGGACATTGCGAATGCGCACTGTTGCATCATAGTTGTGGGCGAAACGCGTTTGAATATCTTCAAGGCGCGCGGCGCCGTAATCGGCAGCGAGATTTCGCAAACGCTCTTCTTCCGCCTCAAACCCTTCCCGAATAGTGATGAACCCGGGGGTTATGTAGGCGAAAAAATTTTGCTCATCATCGAGGATAAAATAGTCGGGCGCGAGGTCGGCGCCGGTCAGCGCATAGGTAATTACGGATTGTGCGCCATTCGGGCCTTCGACGGCGAGCGTCTCCATTTCTGTCAAGCGCAACTCGCCCGCCGGCAGGGCAGGCAGCGTTCGGTCATCGTCCGCCAGCAGAGCGCGGGCGTAAATGAATGCGGCATAAGGACTGGCGAACTGACTGATATAGAGAGAAGGCGCCGACACGGTTGCTTCACCGTCTCCCGTTGCATCCGTCCATGAGGCGGCGGCGCCGTTTAGCGCGTATTTCTCCTCAACCGCATTGCCGAAGGTGGTCGTTCCGGCAATGGTCCAGGAGGAGGGGATGCCCGCCTCATCCACCGTCAGCGATTCAGCAAAGGTTGGGCCGCGGCCATTATTCTTGAAATCATAGTCAATCGCGATGTTTTCGCCGGTCTGGTCGACCTTCAAATGGCCGACCGGCGTACCGGCGATGATAATCGCGTAGGCTTCCTGTTGGACCGTGTCGGTGCTGGCAGGTTCACCAGAAGGCGAGCAAGCAGCGGTGGCCAGAAGCGCAAGCGCGCTGGCGAAAAGGAGAGTTTTCATGATGATCTGCGTCCCAAAAATTTGCTTGATATATTCTTGCCATGCGCCGGGGACGACGGCCAGCCGCGAATTTATCTGTTTATCGCAATAGCCACGTTGCCCAACGCATTTTGGGGCGCTACAGACGTCAGCAATGGATCAAAGGAGAGGCTAAAATGGCGGATGGCGGCGCAACCAACCCGACCTTCAACTGGCGAGATGCGCTGCTTCTAGAGTCGCAGCTGACTGATGAAGAGCGGCTGATCGCCGATGCGGCGCGGGGCTACGCGCAGGACAAGTTGATGCCGCGGGTGATTTCTGCGAACCGCGAGGAGCGCTTCGACCGCGAGATCATGAGCGAGATGGGCGAGCAGGGGTTATTGGGCGCAACGGTGGCGGAGGAATATGGCGGCGGCGGCGCAGGCCACGTGGCTTATGGGTTGATCGCCCGTGAGGTCGAGCGCGTAGACTCAGGTTACCGTTCCGCCATGTCGGTGCAGTCTTCTCTGGTGATGTATCCGATCGAAAGTTTCGGTACGGAGGAACAAAAGAAGAAGTACCTTCCCAAACTCGCCAGCGGTGAATGGGTCGGTTGTTTTGGTCTTACCGAAAGCGACGGCGGGTCCGACCCCGGCGCCATGCGCACCAAAGCGGAAAAAGTTGACGGCGGCTATAAGCTCAACGGCTCAAAAATGTGGATCACCAATTCGCCCATCGCCGATCTTGCGGTGGTGTGGGCAAAGCTCGCCAATGAAGACGGAAAACCCGAGATCCGCGGGTTCATTGTTGAGCGCGGCGTGAAAGGTTTTTCGACGCCGAAAATCGAGGGCAAGCTATCCTTGCGCGCATCGGTGACCGGTGAGATCGCGCTTGATGATGCGATTGTACCCGAAGACGCGTTGCTGCCGAATGTAAAAGGCCTGCGCGGGCCGTTCTCTTGCCTTAACAAGGCGCGCTACGGCATTTCCTGGGGGGCCATGGGTGCGGCGGAATTCTGCTGGATGGCGGCGCGCGACTACGCCATGGACCGGGTGGTGTTCGGCAAGCCCATCGCCGGCACGCAATTGGTGCAGAAAAAGCTCGCTGACATGCAGACCGACATTACGCTGGGTTTGCAAGGCGCGCTGCAGCTGGGACGATTACTGGATTCCGGCGCCTATGTGCCAGAAGCGATCTCCATGATGAAGCGCAACAACTGCGGCAAGGCGCTGGAAATCGCGCGCATCGCTCGCGATATTCACGGCGGCAACGGCATCTCCGACGAATATCATGTGCTGCGTCACGCCATGAACCTCGAGACCGTCAACACCTATGAGGGTACCCATGACATTCATGCGCTGATCATGGGCCGCGCCATGACAGGCCTTCAGGCGTTTCAATAAAACGCAATTCAGCGAAACTGGCTGAGTAAATTTCGCCCAAATTGGCGGCGCCGGCGGCTGGCGGTGTCGTCGGCCCCACCAGCGCTCAACGCCGGCCGGGGTTCGTGTCCTCCAAGGGTCGTTTCCTCCGCAGGGCGCCCGGGGACGGCGCAAACGCAGCCTCGGCGCGCCGATGAGGCGGCTCGCCTTTGCGTTTTCTCTCGTCCCCGTGCGGACGATATCATGAGGCGGCAGCCGGGTCATGCTGCACCCGCGAAAGAAATCGCGGATTCTTTGCAACATTTGGCCACTAACCGTTTCCGACCTGCGCCTGCAGGCCCTTGGCGGATGTGGTGTGCTGGAACTTCAACTTCTTGTCAGGAAAGACGTAGTGAAACGCCCCGTGAGACATGAGCGCGGATTCGTGAAAGCCGGACAGGATCAGCTTTAGTTTGCCTGGATAGTAGGCCATGTCGCCAATACAGAATATGCCGGGAACGGAGGTTTCAAATTTCTCTGTGTCGACAGCAATCCGGTTGTCCGAAAATTCGAGACCGAACTCAGCGCCAAACTCTGCGATTGGCCCAAGCTTCATGGTGAGGCCGTAAAAGGCGAGCATCGTGTCGCAGGAAATATTGTAGGCGCCGCCATCCGCCGGTTCGACGGAAACCGAACTGATCTGGCCGTTGCTACCGTTCAGTCCCTTGATCTGCGCCACGTGAAAATCGATTTTACCCGCTTCGACCAGCGATTTCATTTTGCCGACACTGTCAGGCGCAGCGCGAAAGTCAGGTCGCCGGTGAATGAGCGTGATCTTTTTTGCGATGGGTTCGAGGTTGAGCGTCCAGTCCAGCGCGCTATCGCCGCCGCCCGCAATAACAAGGTTCTTGCCCTTGAACGCATCGCGCTGGCGCACGGCGTAGAACACGGATTTACCCTCGTAGTCGTCCACGCCGGGGATCGGCGGCTTCTTCGGCTGAAATGATCCGCCGCCAGCCGCGATGCAAATAACAGAGGCGGTGATGGAGGTGCCCATATCCGTTTCGATGCGCCATTTCCCATCACCGGTCTTGTCCAGCGATATCGCCATTTCGTTCAGGTGAAATGTCGGACCAAACGGCGCAATCTGTTCCAGCAGTTGTATTGTCAGTTGCTCGCCGGAGATGGATTTGATCGCCGGAATATCGAGGATTGGCTTTTCCGGATAAAGTTCCGCGCATTGACCGCCCGGCTTATCGAGAATGTCGATGACGTGGGCTTTGATATTCAACAGCCCCAGCTCGAAAACGGCGAAGAGGCCACAAGGTCCGGCGCCGATGATGATAACATCGGTCTCATGCGCGGCCCCGGGGGCTGCGCTTTGCACAAGTTCAGCGGCCATTCGGATGATCCCTCCCGGCGTTTATGCCAAGGCTAACCGAGTTTGCGCCCGTCTGAAAAGAGGAGGGAGAGTGCTGCTGTATTGTTGCAGCGCAATCAAACTTGACCTTTGGCTGGTGTGTCTTTCAACTGATCTCGCGGCGGCGCGCGGGGAGAAAGCGTTGAGAACTTTCAGAGTGATTATTGCGGCGCTGGTTGGCGTTTTTGGTCTGTTTCTATTGGCCGGCGGCGTGGCGCTCACCAATGCAGTTGGCGATTTCGGCGTCGCCGATCAGCAGCTTGTGAATTTTATGGCGGCGTTTGTGGATATCGCCGAACTCTCCAGCATGGCCGATCAGGGGGCGCTGATCATGTTCCTCTCGGGCGCTATCGCCATCGGGCTCGCATGGTGGATGTGGCCAAGAGGGCGGTGAGAACTACGCGACCGTCAAAACGACCTTTCCCGTTGCTTTCCGGCTTTGCAACAAATCCAGCGCTTTTGCAGCATCCTCCAGCGGGAAGGTCGCGGTGACGCGGGGTTTGATTTTGCCTTCCTCATAGAAGCGGAAAAGTTCGGCGACATATTCTGCGTTGAGCGTTGGGTTGCGCATGGTGAACGCGCCCCAGAACACGCCGACAATCTGGCATGATTTGAGGAGCGTTAGATTGAGCGGGATCTTGGGAATACCGGCCGGAAAGCCGACCACAAGAAATCGCCCCTCCCATGCCAGCGCGCGGACGGCGGCCTCGGCGTAGTCACCCCCAACCGCATCATAGACCACATTCGCACCTTCGCCGCCGCATAGTTTCTTGATTTCGCCTGAAAGGGCCTTTTGCCCGTCGCGATCAAGTTCGCGCGGATAGACAAGCGTTTCATCGGCGCCGAGCTCCTTACAGAACGCAGCTTTTTCATCGGAGGATACGCCGGCGACGACTTTCGCGCCGAACGCTTTGCCAAGTTCAATCGCAGCCGCGCCGACGCCGCCTGCCGCGCCGAGAATGAAGAGCGACTCGCCGGGCTGAATTTTCGCGCGATCCTTCAGTGCGTAATGCGACGTGCCGTAGGTAAGCATGAACGCCGCCGCTTCGTCGAATGGCATCGCATCCGGGATTTTGTTCGTTCGTGCGGCGTCGGCGATGAAGTGCGTGGCGAACCCGCCATTGATCCCGCCTGCAATCACACGGTCACCGACCGCAAGGCCGCTTACCCCGTCGCCCAGCGCTTCGACCACACCGGAGACCTCGCCGCCGGGCGCGAACGGGCGCGGCGGCTTGAACTGATACAGATCGCGAATGATGAGCGTATCAGGAAAATTGACGCCAGAAGCCTTCACGGCGATTCGCACCTGTCCGGCGCCGGGCTGAGGCGTGTCGACCTCGGTAAACTTCAAGGTTTCCGGTCCGCCCGGCTCATAGCTCATCATCGCTTTCATCTGAATATCCTCATGCCCTTCGTTCTTGCGCTTTGGCGACATCTTACGCATTGTCTTCACGCGCATAAATGATCAATGACAGATAAACCACGCGCTTAGGGAGATTTGAGCAGATGCATCGATTCATTCTGGCGGCGACTGCCGTGATGTTGCTGGCGGGTTGCGCCACAGCTGCGCGATATACGTTGCAGGACCGCTTTCGCGCCATCGGCATACCGGCAGATACGGCGGACTGCATGGTGGATGAACTCGATGAGCGTCTTTCCAGTCAAGACCTGTCGGATCTTGCGCAGTACACGGTGCGCCTGACGCGCGCCGATTCAACCCTGGCGGCGATCAGGTCGCTCATGACGATCGATAATCCGCGCGCAGTGACGGCCGTGGGCGCCTCGGGTATTTCATGCGTGACGGGTTTGCGTCTGTGAGTAACACATCAGCGCCGGCAGCGCCGGAAAAGGCGGCGGTCAGCCGCGCCTATCGCATATACGTTTTAATCATGCTGACTGCGGTCTATACGTTCAACTTCGTTGACCGTCAGATCATGGGTATTTTGGCGCCGTCGATCCAGGCCGATCTCGGTCTGTCGGATTCTCAACTCGGCATTTTGATAGGATTTGCCTTTGCGGTGCTCTACACAACCCTCGGCATACCGATCGCCCGCATTGCGGATCGCACAAATCGTGTGACCATCATCGCAATTGCGCTCGCATGCTGGTCCGGCTTCACAGCGCTTTCGGGCGCTGCGCAAAATTTCGTGCAGCTGGCGCTAGCGCGGGTCGGCGTTGGCATTGGCGAAGCTGGCGGGTCGCCGCCCTCACATTCCGTTATTTCTGATCTATACCCGAAGGAAAAGCGCGCGGGCGCACTGGCCGTCTATGCTCTGGGAATCCCGATTGGCGTAACATTAGCCTACTTGGCCGGGGGCTGGGTTCTCGAAAATTTCAGTTGGCGGATAACGTTTTTTGCTCTGGGCATTCCCGGTGTCTTGATGGCGGTCGTGTTGAAATTGACCGTGCGTGAACCGGCACGGGGCGCTACGGAAGCGGCCGGCGCCGTACCAGATGCGTTCAAAGGATTAAAGGTTGCCGAGCCTGTTGGTCTGGTTGAAAAAGTTTTTCGCGCCATGACGGCATTGCTGCCCAAGCGTGCTGGTGAGCCAACGTTTCAGGAAATCGCAACACTCTGGCGCGCGACGAAACACTTGCTCGCCATCCCGAGCTACCGCGCTATCGTTATTGGATTAACGGCGGGGTCGTTCGCAAGTTACGCCATCGCTGGATGGATCGTAACTTTTTTCAGCCGTTCCCATCCCGACTTTGCACAAATGAACGTGCTTTTCTGGCTGGGCGCTATCAACGGAACAGCATACGTACTCGGTGTCTTTGTGGGAGGTAATCTTGTCGACCGGCTGTCGGTAAAAAACAAGGCTGCCTATGGCTGGGTGCCGGTTGTAGCTTTGTTGCTGAATATTCCCTGTTTCCTCGGCGCTATGTGGGTTAACGATCCGATTTGGTCCCTTGTTTTGTGGTGGCCGTCGCACCTGCTGACCGGGTTTTACCTTGGTCCGTGTTTTGCGCTGGCGCAGACGCTCGCGCCGGTATCCATTCGCGCGCTTTCGACAGCCATATTCTTTTTCATCCTGAATATGATTGCGCTTGGTTTCGGTCCGACTTTTGTTGGAATTTTCAGTGATGTTTTGTCTAGCAGCGGCATGACGAGTGAGCTGGCGTTACGGGTGTCGCTTTCGTCTGTGGTGATTGCGGGCGTCATATCGATTGGCGGATTTTGGTATCTTGCAAAAAAGCTGCCCGCTGACTGGGCGAAGGCGACGGGAGAACCGATCGATGGCGGTCAAACGTAAAACGGCATCGAAGAAAGCTGCAACGAAAGCCTCGCGAACGTCGGATGTGAAGACCAAGCCGACAAGCCAGAGCGTTACGGCGTTTATCAACGCCGTCGAAAACGAAACGCGCCGCAAGGATGCAAAAACGCTGCTCGCTTTGATGAAGAAAGTGACCGGCGAGAAACCGGTCATGTGGGGGCCTTCGATTATCGGGTTCGGCGAGTACCACTATAAATATGAAAGCGGCCGAGAGGGCGATTTCATGCTGGTGGGATTTAGTCCGCGCAAGGCGAACATGGTGCTTTATGTTCTGGGGTCTTTAGGCGAGGACGAGCCACTGCTGAAAAAACTAGGTCCATACAAAAACGGCAAGAGCTGCCTTTACGTTAACAGTCTTGCTAAGGTTGACGTCGCTGTGCTGGAAAAGATCGTGGCGAAATCCTACAAGACCACGAAAGCGAAGTGGCGATAGGCTCTGCCTTTAGACGTCTCGCGCATCGGCAAGGGTCGTGATGATCGAATTTCTTTCAAGCGACGAGGGGGAATGGGTGCTCATCCTGGGGCCGTCTCTGCTCCTCGCCATCCTTCTCCTCGCCGCCGCCACGAATGGATTACGCGGTTCGGCATGGCGCTTTTTTCCCTCATTGTCATGCTCGCCATTGTCGTGGTGCTCGGAGCGGGATCAGTTTACGGCCTCAATGAATGGCTCGTCGAAGATGCGATTGCAGATTGCAAGATCCGCGAAGCGCAGGGGCTGACCTATGATTGCGAGGACGAAGGGTTGATCCTGGTAATTCCGATCATGATGGCCGCCGCTGCGATGGTGACAATCATTTTTGGCGCCGTTCTGTTGAGGGTGACCAGACGGCGCGCATAAGCACAACGAAAAAAGGCCAGCGCCGCCGCTGGCCTTTTCCATGTGTGGTCAGCACAGCTCACATTGCCGGTTTTACATAGCGGTGCACCATGCGCGTGGTTTTGCCGCGCAGGCCGGCTTCAAAGAAATTGTTTTTCAAATCGTCATCCGGATTGACGTGGATATCGGCGCCGCCGTCGAACGTGAATCCGGCGCTGGTGATATCGGCCTTAATGATCGCCTCCGGCGCGCGGTGCCACGCGGCGCTTTCGGCCCGTGTGGCGCCTGGCGTAGCGGTGTGCTCAATCACCGCGAAAACGCCGCCAGGTTTCAGCACGCGTTTGATGTCGGCGTAAATCTCGCCGGAACGCGCCGGCATTTCTTCGCCGGAATCCTCTGCATAGTGAAGGTGATGGACAATCAGTGAAAGCATCACCAGGTCCATGGAGTTGTCTTCGTAGGGTAGAGGCTCGCTCCGCGCCGAAAGGTCATACGATATGTTGCCGAATTGTGCGTAGTGTTCTTCCAGCGCCGCACGGTTTTCTTCGGCGCGCGGTCCGCTCGTGTTTTGCGCGTGGACATGGCCAGACTCGCCAACGGCGCCGGACAAAATTTCCGCAAAATACCCGCCGCCGGACGCCAGATCAGCCACGACCATGCCTTCTTTTACGCCGTAAAAGGCGAGCACTTCTCCGGGCTTTCTGTCGGCGTCTCTCGCCCGGTTTTCTTCGGAACGAAGCGGGTTGTCTAGCGCCGCTTGAATGTGGGCGGGTATCTCTTTGGCTGTCGCCGCAGAAATAATCGTCAGCGCGCTCGCCGCGATAATGCCGAGTGATTTCATGGATGAACCCCTGTGGTTGCCTGTTTTACAGCAACAAAAACGCTCGCGCGTTTTTCTTTGTGATGCACGTCACATGCGTTGATCCGAATTGAATATACGGTGAGCTGCATCGGTCGATCACAAACGCGTGCGTCAGGTTTCGGCCCCATTTCAGCCACGGACTGCACGTTTTTGGGGCGAAGTATTACAAATCGGAGAAGGTTCTCCGACGTAAAAACTGAGCGGTAACTGGGGAGAATGTTATGGCTTTTGCAGTGAAAGGCGCGGGATCGCGCTACGACGTAAAACCAGCCGGTGAGAATCGCGGCGCCTTCGGCAAGCCGCTTTCTGGTTTTTCCGGTATTTGCAAAGACACGAGCCAGGGCGCCTGCGCCGGTTTCCTGTCTCTTATCGGCGCGACGCATCTGACTGGCGGGACGAGCGCCTTCGGCGCCAGCGGCAGCAATATTGGGTTTCTCGATAATATCTGGACGACTTTGTCAGCCAACGGCATGGCTGGTCCGGTGGAATTGCTGGGTGGTATCGCCCTGTTTCTGGCGGCGCGCCGTACGGTTTCACGAACATTCGGTTTGATGGCGTTTATCGTCTTCGCCGCCGCTATCGCCAACGGCTATACGGTATCGGACATATTAGGCATGCTGTCGTCGTTTTTGGAACGCGCCGCCAGCGTCGTAGATTCGATCCCGGTCGGAGAAAGCCAAATCGCATAAGATAGTGTGCCTAGGCAGGACGTTTGCGGGGAGCGCATTTTTGCGTAATCTCGCGAGCCATGACGCTCGCCGTAACACAGCAAACCGACGCTGACTGGCCTGATGTCTGGCGTGTATTGAAACCCGCATTCCGCGCAGGTGAATCTTATCCGTTGCCTCGGGACGTGAGCGAGGCCGGCGCAAAACGCTACTGGATCAAAACAGACGGATACAATGCTGTCGCGCGCGACACGGCAGGCGCCGTCGCCGGCGTTTATTATCTGCGTCCGGATCAGGGCGGCCCCGGCGCGCATATCTGCAATGCGGGTTACGTCATCGCCGAAGAGGCGCGGGGAAAAGGTTACGCGACCGAGCTATGCCGGCAATCGCAGGACCTGGCCCGCGCATTGGGGTTTCTTGGCATGAAGTTCAATCTGGTGGTTGCAACGAACGGCGCCGCGATCACAGCATGGAAGCGGGCGGGCATGGAAATTGTAGGTACGGTGCCTGAGGCGTTTCTTCATCCAGTTGACGGGTTTGTGGATGCCTACATTATGTATCGGGCGCTCGGTTCAGAAAAATGACGAGAGCAAATCGGTAATGCGAGGCGGGTTGGGCGTAACCGGGGAATAGAAAATGGGGCTGCGTTTCTTTCGGGCAATGTTTAAGGGCGTGGTGACGCTTTTCGCGCTATTGCTGATCGCCATCGGCATCGTCGTGACGCCATCGCCCATACCGTTCGGCATAATCTTTATCGCGCTCGGCTTCCTTCTTCTTGTGGCGGTCGCGCCGGATCTGGTGCGCTGGTTGCGCCGCCGCTGGCGATGGTTCGACCGGCAGATGAAAAAGCTCGAGAAAAAGCTACCGCGATGGCTGGCGAAACAATTGCGGAAATCGGAAGTTGAGAGTGAAGAGGAAGAAAACCCGGAAGCCGGCGCTTCGTGACTGTCCGAGGGCTGGCCCTTCTCCGTCCGGCTCCAAAGCTGGCCGCCTTGTAGAATCTCCCCCTGAGCCGCTATAGACCGCTTTCACCTTTTGAAAGTCCCTCCATGGCCCGCATCCTGATTACCTCAGCCCTGCCTTACATCAATGGAATCAAGCATTTGGGCAATCTTGTGGGCTCAATGCTGCCGGCGGATGTGTATGCCCGATTCCAACGCCAGCGGGGCAATGAGGTATTGTTGATCTGCGCCACGGACGAGCATGGCACGCCAGCCGAGCTGGCTGCGGCGGCGGCGGGCCGCGAAGTGGCGGATTATTGCGCCGAGCAGCACGACATACAAAAAAGCGCGGGCGAGCAGTTCGGGCTGTCTTTCGACCATTTTGGCCGCTCGTCCAACGCGCCGAACCATCGCTTGACCCAGCACTTCGCTCATGTGCTGGAACAAAAGGGGCTAATTGAAGAACGCACCGACGAACAGGTTTACTCCGTCGATGATGCGCGGTTTCTCCCGGACCGCTATGTGGAGGGGACATGCCCGCATTGTGATTACGAAAAAGCACGCGGTGACCAATGCGATAATTGCGGGCGGCTGCTCGATCCGACAGATCTGAAAGATCCGTATTCGGCGGTTTCGGGTTCCAAGAATGTTGAAGTGCGCGAAACGCGTCATCTGTATCTATTGCAGGCGCAGATGCAGCCACGTATCGCCGAGTGGGTTGCGTCAAAGCCGGACTGGCCGCAGCTCACAAAATCCATCGCCCAGAAATGGCTGAAGGAGGGGCTGCGCGATCGCGCCATCACCCGTGATCTCAAATGGGGCATTCCGGTCGCGTATGAGGGTAAGGCGCGAGAAGGCTTTGAGAACAAAGTCTTCTATGTGTGGTTTGATGCGCCCATCGAGTATATCGGCGCGACCGAGGAATGGGCGCTCGCCAATCCGGAAAAGAGCGGCGGTGACTGGGAGCGCTGGTGGCGCACCGACAAGGGCGCCGAAGACGTCAAATATGTTCAGGTCATGGGCAAGGATAACGTCGCGTTTCACACAGTAAGTTTCCCGGCGACAATCCTCGGGTCGGAAGAGCCGTGGAAGACGGTTGATGCGCTGAAATCTCTAAACTGGCTGACCTGGTATGGCGGCAAGTTCTCCACAAGCGAACATCGCGGCATCTTTATGGATCAGGCGCTGGAGTTGCTTCCTGCGGATTATTGGCGCTGGCATTTGATGGCGAATGCACCGGAGTCTGACGACGCCTCCTTTACGCTCGAACATTTTGCCGGCGTGGTAAACAAGGACCTCGCTGATGTACTGGGGAATTTCGTCAATCGCATCACGCGGTTCTGCAGCGCGCGATTTGGCGAAGCTGTGCCCGGCGAGGGCGCCTTTGGCGACGCAGAGGCGGCGCTCACCAAAGAGTTGGATCAGCGTATCAAGGTGTACACTGAATATCTTGAAGCCATGGAGTACCGCAAGGCGTGCTCGGAGCTGCGCTCTATCTGGGTTGCGGGCAACGAATATCTGCAAATCGCCGCGCCTTGGACGGCCATTAAGGAAGACAAGGAGCGCGCCGCCGCATCTGTTCGCTGTGCGCTCAACCTGATTGCGCTGTTTGCGGTGCTGTCGCGGCCGTTTATTCCGTTCACGGCGGAGAAAATGTTCGCTGTCTTCGGGTTGGACGCTGAAGCGGCGTCCGGCTGGCCCGCATCGGCGGCTGACGCGCTGGTGCGCTTTGAGGGTGGCGAGGCGTTTACGCCCCCAGAGGTCTTGTTCGCAAAGATTGAAGATGATCAGATCGAGGCGTGGCGCCAGCAGTTTGGCGCGGAGTAACAATGGGGATGATATTGCGCGTATTAGCTATTGTATCCGTGTTTTTGGCGTTCGTCGCCTGTTCGCCTGATGCAGAACGCACGGCGCCGCCGCCGGCTGCGGGTGACAATGTTAAAATCATCAATGGTTTAATGACGGCGTTCAACAATCATGACCCGGCAAAGATGCGCGAATATTGGCACTCTGATGTCACCTGGATCGAGCTATCGGGACAACAGGCGAGTGTTGTCACTTCGTCCGCCGCACAGCTTCAAAGCGAGTTGGTTGCATATTTTGAAGCCTATCCTTCCGTGTCGTCGAGCCTGGAGAACGTCTCCGTCAACGGCAACTTCGTCACCGCGACCGAGCGCCCCGTCTGGGAAGAAGGCGGCGAACGCCAGAGTCAGGCTTCCGTCGTTGTGTATGAAATCATTGACGGCAAGGTAAAACGATTCTGGTATTTCCCGCCGCAATAAGGAAGCAGCTTCATGATGAAAGACCTATTCTCCCTCGAAGGCCGTGTGGCGCTTGTCACCGGCGGTTCGCGCGGTATCGGAAAGATGATCGCGCAAGGGTTTCTGGAGCAGGGGGCGAAAGTCTATATCACTGCGCGCAAGGCGCCGGTGTGCGATCAGACAGCAGAAGAGCTCTCAATACATGGGACATGCGTTTCCCTGCCTCATGATTTGTCCTCAGTCGCCGGTTGCGAAGCGCTGGCGGCGGATCTGTCAACGCATGAAGATAAACTCGACATTCTGGTGAACAACGCCGGCGCCGCCTGGGGCGCGGACTTTGCCGACTATCCCGAAAGCGGCTGGGACAAGACCATGGATCTCAATGTGAAGTCATTGTTTTTTCTGACCCAGAAAGTCCATGCGCTAATGACCAAAGCGGCGAACGCAGAACGCCCCGGCAAAGTCATTAACATCGCCTCCATTGACGGCATCAAGATCAATCCGTGGGAGACTTACGCCTATCAGGCGTCGAAGGCGGCGGTGATCCATCTCACCCGGCGCATGGCGGCCCGTCTGATCAATGACAATATTTGCGTTTCCGGTATTGCACCCGGCGCATTCGCATCAGAGATGAACAAGGCCGCAAAAAACGCGGGCGATGCTGTGGCGAAAATGATTCCGGCAAAGCGCATTGGCCGGGACAGCGACATGGCGGGCGCGGCGGTGTTCCTCGCATCGCGCGCTGGCGATTATGTAGTGGGCGATACGCTCGCGGTTGATGGCGGTGTTGCGTACTCCAGCATTGGCGAGGCGTGGGGCTGACAAAGCGGGCGCGATTGACGCCCGCTTTTAGGTTTCACGGCGTCTGTTTTTAGTTTTTGCTCTCAAGTTCTTTGAGTTCCGCGCGTAGCTTTACGAGCAATTTTTCCCGGCGTTCAGCTTCGCGCTTGGCGTTTTCCTCCATGTGATCGATGGCGTTGCGCAATGCTTCTGCGCGGGCTGCGGGATCGGCCGCGTCATCGCCGCCAATACAGATAATCTCATGGGGTGAAGCCTCGACCGCTTCATCACCATCGTCGCTACGCCATTCCAGCACCATGCGCCCGTCCTCATCTTCTGAACGCAGGCAGTCGCTCGTCATGCCGCCCAGCTGCATGATGTGCGGCCCCTCGCCGGTGACAAAGGCAAAGCTTTTTACAAAATCACCCTCGCTGTCACCGGCAAAAACATAGTCATGTTCAATATCGTCGGCGAGAATCTCGACATTCCAATCGACATCCGCGTCGCCGTCGCCATGCAGTTTCACAATACTAACCCGCTTTTCTCCATGGGGCCTGTCGATCTTAAATTTCCGAACATCGCCGTCCTTTGTGCGGACCCGCACTTCGTCGAAAGGCAATTCCTCACCAGGTTGGTAGGTGTCCTCCGAAATCAGTTTGCCTTTCTTGTTGTAGATTCGGACGGTTCTGACGCCGTCTTCGTCTTCATATTCTATTTTTGCGGGATTCTTGACACCGTCGATCTCCATGGTTTCGTCGTCGTCGACATGGATCGTCGTGGCGGACCGCTTTTTGTGTTTGGCGACGCGCACGTCCGTATTGGCGTCCGTGAAACCGTAAGATGCTGTCGCGCCGAGGCTGGCGGCGGTGAACGCGATGACGGACACGGCGCCGACGAGCAAACGTGCGGGGCTGTTCTTCTGGTTTTTGAGCAACATTAATCTCTCCTTGACGGGATGGGCGAGTGAAAGTCCAAAAGCGGGTGCAGAACTTCCAGCGCGTACAGATTTCATGATCGCGCCGGCATACTCTCCGGCGGTGTTCTGTCCATTGGCGCAGCGCGCAAGGACATAGGCGTCACAAGCCGCTTCCTGATCGGTGCGGAACTTGTTGAAGGCGAAATGCGCCAGCGGATTCGGCCATTGCGCTGACTGCAAGGCGATGGCGGCGAGCGTCATGGCCATGTCGCCGCGGGCGATGTGTGCGATTTCATGGGCGAGGGCGAGATGACGCTCGCGCTCTGAATACTCGGTTTCAAACGCCGCCGGTAAGAAAACCACCGGGCGGAACAATCCTACGACACACGGGCCGGTTTCGTCATCGCTAATGCGGATGCGCGGGGTGCGCTTCAGTCCAAACTGTTTTGACAGCGCCCGCGCTCGGACGGCGACGCTCTCCGGCATCGGTTTGGATCCCGCCATTTTGGCGTTCATAAAGCGCGCTTGCGATTCAAGCTTCACGTTGAACCATGCAAAGGCCACGGTGGCCCAGATCACCAGCGCCGTAGCGGCGGCGAGCGACGCAAAATCAAACGGTGCCGCGACCGTGCCGGCGGTGAGGGTGGGCGAAAGCGCTGCGTCAAACATGGCCGGCGTCGGTGCAACGGGGACGCTCAACGCCATCGGCTCGATGAGTGTGTTTGGCGCGGCAAGCACTTTGAGTTCCGGCATGAACAACCGAACGGCCGGCGCCAGCCACAGGGCGTATGCGGCGCGCGCGCCGAACGCATTGGTGAAGGGTTTGCGAATGGCGAGGACCAAAAGGATCAGAAGGCTGACGGCCAGCGAGGTTTCGCCCAGCCATTGCACGATATCAATTGCTGTCACGTTTAAGCTCCTGCAAAAGCGTTTCCAGATCGCGCACATCGTCAGCCGTAAGGCCTTTACTCTCAGCAAGGTGTGCGACCAGCGGCGCGGCACGACCGCCAAAGAGCTGATCGGCGAGTTTACGGGTCGCCTTCTGCGCGTAGGCAGCGCGTGAAACATTTGGCTGATAAAGAAAGCGCCGTCCGTCGGGTTTGTGGGTGATGGCTCCTTTGTCGACGAGACGGCTCAGCAAAGTCTTGACCGTTTTCAGACTCCAGCCAGTTTCATCCACCAGACGCTCGGCGACACTGGTCGCCGCCAGCGGGGACTGCTCCCACAGAACGTCCATGACCTGAAACTCCGCTGTGGTGATTTGTTTCGCCATCCGCTTCGGTCTCCTGGCCCGCCAGACCACAGGCGGGTAATCGATTACAGGCGTAGTCTATGCATTGGACTACACTTGTAGTCAATAGTGGTTCGACGACCGGTGGGAGCAGTGCGGTCAGCCGTTGGAGCCAAAAAGGCGGTGAATTGGGGAAGCTGGCGGCCATGGGCGCCCGAATATAATTCATGCTATTCGTAGGAAAAAGCGGGTGGCGGCATGAGAAAGAGCGTTGCGTATATTGAGTTGTTGTTGTGGGGCGGGATCGCGGTACTGATCGCCACCCACACTAGCGAGTTGATCGTTTTTGCATTGACGGTTGCCTATGGCGACCCGGCGAAGACTCCGCCGGCAGTCATGGGGTTGCTCGGTTATGTCAGTCCGGTTTTTCCGTTGCTGCTCGGCATGCTGGCGCTGCTGCGATTAAAGTTTGGTGGCGTGCATGTCGGTGCGCTGATCGGGTTTTCAGGCCGGACCGTGATGACGGACATTGCTATCGGACTGGTCGTTGGCGCTATTTCGATCGCAATCGCTGTCGCCTCGTTGCGGATCATGTCCGCTTATGCATCGGCGCCGCCGTTTCACCAGATGCCGTCGTCCATGCACATCTATTATGCGACGGTTGGCGCGCTGACCCCAGGCGTCTTCGAAGAGCTGTATTTTCGCGGTATGATGTTCCGGGTTGGCGCCGCGATACCCAAGCTGCTGGTGCTGCTTGTTACAGCGGTGGTGTTTTCCCTTTGGCATATTTCATCGCCGATCTACCTTGTGCACACCTTTATTCTCGGTCTGCTTTGGGGCGCGCTCGTCTGGCGCACCGGACGGCTGGCGCCCGCGATACTCTCGCACTGCGTGGCGAATGCTGGGTTTGGGTTCTTGCTGCTCAGCGGCTACAAAATTATTCCGGCGCCCTAGTTCTCTCGCCATGCTGGCCGATGCCCGCTAAACTGCCGGACGCAAGCTGGCGCTGACGGGGCAATTTGGCCTGCATCGTGTGGCTGAGGATCGTTAGATTGGGGACTTCCATGAAAAAAATGTTGAGTCTGATTGCTGTGCTATTTGTTTTCACGCCTGCGGCCGCGGATGAGATAGCTGATGCCGTGGCTCAGGATTACGAGTATGTATTCAACCTTTACAAGCACTTCCATGAAAACCCGGAGCTTTCGTTTAAGGAGAGCGAGAGCGCGAAACGGGTCGCCGTGGAGCTGGAAAGCCTCGGCTTCACCGTCACCACCGGCCTCGGCGATAAGTGGACCAGGGCGAAAGCAAAGGCGGATGCTGGCGAGGTTTTGGACGGGGTTGGCGGTTATGGTCTCGCGGCAGTGATGCAGAATGGCGAGGGGCCGACCGTCATGCTGCGCGCCGATATGGACGCGCTCCCGCTGGAGGAAAAAACCGGGCTTCCTTACGCATCGAAAGTAACTTCGACCGACTATCTCGGCCAGGATGCCCCGGTCATGCACGCCTGCGCCCATGACAGCCACATGGCGATCCTGATCGGGACAGCGCGGCGGCTCGTGGCAATGAAAGATCAGTGGTCGGGCACGCTCGTACTCATTGGTCAGCCTGCTGAGGAGTTGGGCCTTGGCGCCATGGCGATGCTCGAAGATGGTCTCTACAAGAACTTTCCAAAACCGGACTACGTATTGGCGACGCACACTTCCGGTTGGGACCCCGCTGGCGATGTCACCTATACGTCGGGCTGGGCGCTCGCCAATGTGGATAGCGTCGATATTCATGTTAAAGGCATCGGCGCCCACGGCTCTGCGCCGCAGATGAGCAAGGATCCCATCGTCATCGGCGCGCAGATTGTAAATGCGCTACAAACGCTCGTTTCGCGCGAGCTCGATCCGCTCGATTCCGGCGTCGTCACTGTCGGTGCGTTTCAGGCGGGCTATAAGCACAATATCATTCCCGACGCTGCGCATCTGCAGATTACGGTGCGGTCCTATGAGGATGGTGTGCGAGAGAAACTGCTGGCTGGCATAAAACGTATCGCTGAAGCCCAGGCGCGTTCCGCCGGATTGCCTGACGACCTCATGCCAGAGGTTA
Organism: uncultured Alphaproteobacteria bacterium; assembly: GCA_942492295.1. Classification (GTDB taxonomy): domain Bacteria; phylum Pseudomonadota; class Alphaproteobacteria; order Caulobacterales; family Parvularculaceae; genus Hyphococcus. Next base: position 29,946 of record CALODW010000008.1, on the reverse strand, counting down.
AAATCGAAAGCGACTACACGCCCTCCACTTTCAACGATGAGGAAATGTCCGCGCGCGTTATGGGCGCTATCGCCAGAAGCATTGGCGAGGCGCGTGTTTATGAGCGGCCGCCAAGTATGGGCGGCGAAGACTTCTCCCGCTTCGGGCGCACGAGCGATGATATTCCAACATTGATTTTCTGGACTGGCGGCAATGATCCGAAAGCCATGAAGGCGGCTCGTGAAGGCAAGGCGCCGCCACCGCCCGGCAATCATTCTCCGTTCTTTGCGCCGATTCCCGAGCCCACACTCAAAACCGGCGTACACGCGATGACCGTCGGTGCGCTGGAATTATTGGGTCAGTGATGTTTTCACGGCGCGCGCTATTACAAGGGGGAGCGGTTGCGCTGTTCGGCGCCGGCGCCGGTGTCTGGCCGAGCACGGGTTTCGCGCTGCCTGACCCGGAACTTGCGGGGTACATCCCACTGAAGGGCGGGCGCGTCTGGTACCGCGTTAATGGCGCAGACCACCTCAAGAACGGCAAGGCCCCATTGCTTGTGTTGCATGGCGGGCCTGGGGGCAATCATCGAAAGTTACTTGGACTGACGGCGCTTGCCGATGAACGCGCGGTGATCTTTTACGATCAGTTGGATAGCGGCCATTCCGACCGTCCCGGCGACACAGAGAACTGGACAACGCAACGGTTTGTTTCTGAAATTGACGCCGTTCGACGGGCGCTGGATCTCGATCGTGTCGTGCTGCTCGGCCATTCCATGGGCGGTGGCTGGGCCGCGGCCTATGGGATCGGGCGTCCGCGCGGGCTTGAGGCGCTCGTGCTATCGAGCCCGCTCATCAGCACGCCGCGCTGGATTGCCGACAATACCGATTATCGCAAACAATTGCCTGCCGACGTGCAAGCTGTGCTTGACGAAAATGAGCGCGATGGAACGATTGACAGCGAAGCATATAAACAGGCGACGCAAATATTCTACGACAAACATCTTTGCATGGCGCCCTGTCCCGTCGGCGATCTTGGCAATGACGCGCCGGCGTTTAATCAAACGCTCTATCGTTACATGTGGGGGCCAACGGAATTCACCGCTACGGGAACGCTGGTGGACTTCGATTTGTCAAAAGACCTGCCGAATATCAATGCGCCCACCTTGTTCATGTGCGGCGAGTTTGATGAGGCGACGCCCGCTGCATGTCGCGATTTCTCTGCGCTCGTTCCGAATGCGCGGTTTGAATTGATTGAAGGCGCGGCGCATGCGGGGCTATTGCAGCAGCCGGAGGATTATTTGGGGACGCTGCGCGGGTTCTTGAAGTCAGTGGGCGTATAAGGGATTGCGCCGGATTATTTCTGCTCCAGCAGTAATTTACCCTGTTTTTCAACACGTCCGGCGACGGTTTCGGCAATGGCGGCGAGGACGCCAGGCAACGTCGCTTCGATGCGCACATGCTGCGGGAAGATATCCACCGTGCCGGTTATCGTTTGACCCAGCCCCTTGGCTGTAAATGAGAGGCGATCTTCGTTCGTCCATTCTTCGGAAAACTTGAACATCATGCCGCCGGTCATGGCGCCTTTCAGCTTGTCAAATCCTTCGCGCACGCGATTTCGCGCTTCTTCAACGCCAAGATCATGTGAAAGTGTGATGGTGACGGGGCGGGACATGGCCAATCCTTTCGCAAGTGCAAAATAGATAAGAAGTTGGCGGGACGTTTCAACCGGCAGGCGAAGGGACTATTTTTTCGCCCCCCGTGCAATCAGCGAGCCCGTGGGTTAGGGTCCGGCCGGGGCATTCGGACGAGTAGGGGCTGTACATGAGAGTTTTGATCACGCTTGCATCGCTTGCGGCGTTGGGCTGTGCTTTGGCCATTGGCATTGCCGGACCAGGTGCGAAAATGGGCTGGTGGGAATATGGAACCGGCTTTTCCATGATGCGCAGCGTCGCGACACCGATTGATGTGTTCGGAATTTTTAGTTTCTCCCCGATTTTTACGCTTGCCGGATTGTCCGCTTTGGGCGGTCTGATCGCGCTTGTTATGCGTCCGCGCGGGCTTGGTGTTTTTGCGATACTCGCGGCGCTGGCGGCAGGGGGCGCAGGTCTTGTTCCGTTAAAAATGCGCGCGCTCGTGGAAGCCAATCCTTTTATTCATGACGTCACGACCGATTTTGAAAACCCGCCGGCGATCATCGCCGGTGCGGATAAAGAGCGTGTGAACCCGCCGGAATATGTCGGCGATCAAATGGCGCCGCGTTCGGAAATGACGGTCGCGGAAGCGCAACAAGAGGCGTTTCCGGATATTGCACCGAAGAAGGTCAATGCTGGCCTGGACGAGACGGCGGAGATCGTGCGCGAATTACTGCCGGCGATGGGCATGGAAATCATTGATGAGACCCTGACGGACGAAGGCTGGCATATCGAAGCGACATATACGTCGTTCTGGTATGGTTTCATCGACGATTTCGTCGTGCGCCTGACGCCGGAAGGATCAATGACCCGCGTTGACGTTCGGTCAAAATCTCGTGTCGGCGGATCTGATCTTGGGGCAAACGCCGCGCGCGTAAGAGCATTCTTTGAAAAGCTTGACGCTGCGACGTGACACTCGCTATCCCTTGATCGCGTTCGAATTAAGGGCTTAAGCGTTTCAATCAGCGACTCTTCAGTGCAGTATTGGTGGTCGGGGCCGGTTTGCGGGCTTGGCAATCGGCTAATCGCATTCGCGGCGGTAAAAGCTTGCGCTGGCGAATACATCATACGTTTTCCGTGGAGCGATGATCCATCTTGTCCGGGGCGTTTTGAAGAGGTTTTCGAAACGCGTTCGAACTTTGCGCCCGCGCCCGCGCCGCTGGATGACGATGTCATCCTTAATACACATGGCTGGGAGCCGCTAACGATATATGGGCAGTTGAACGAGGCGCTGCAGTTGAATCTGACGCTTGAAGAGTTTTGCCGCAAATTTGTCAGTGAATTGCGAAGTTTGGAAATCCGGGACGACCTCAAATCTGCGGTTCGTGGGTGGCGCTCGGGATGCAAGGGTGGTCTGTTAGGAGTCCATCTTCGCCGCACAGACCGGACCGCGCTTCATCGTGATCAATTTCGAGCGTTCCTGTTGAGGCGGCAGGGACTAAACCGTGAATTGCCATTCTATTTGAGTGCAATGTATGGCCTTTTGCCCTCACGATTTGTGAGCGAGTATGAAAACCGCGTTTTGCTCAGCTCAATGCGAAAGTACAAATCGGCAAAACCTGACGCACGATACGCCGTCCTTTCTGATGATGAAGCGGAGCGTTCTACATTCCAAATCGCGGTCCCGCGGCCGGACCAGACGGATTGGTGCTTTTCAGGTGATGACGTATTACTTGTTAATAAACTGGACGCGAATAAAAGCGGGTTGCGTCGTTCGGGCGTAGCGCATGCAATGTCCGATTTACTAAAGCTTTCAACCTGTGACGCCATTGCTCAGAGTAATCGCGCATCAACATTTTCTATTGTGGCTGCAATAATGGGGGCGACGCCGATTCTGACGCCGGCGCCCCGCTATCCGTTCTGGCAAGCGATTGAAGAATCGACGGGGCTCGCGCCAAACAATCCGCGATTGTCTGACGTTTAAACAGGCGGGGCGGAGCGTTATCCAATGGGCGGGTTGGTGAGCGCGCCGTCCGCGGTTATTTCATCTGCAAAGGGAACGGTATGCCCGGCGAGGCGCGCTTTGCCCTCAATTAACAGCTTAAGGCAAGCTGGGTACAGCCGGTGCTCCTGCTCAAGGATTCGCGCTGCGAGTGTGTCCTCATCATCGCCTGGAAGCACTGGCACGGCCGCCTGTCCAATGATCGGCCCGGCATCCACTTCCGACGAGACGAAATGCACCGTGCAGCCCGCCAGTTTGACGCCCGCCTCGATCATGCGCTCATGCACATGCAGTCCTTTGAAGGCCGGTAACAGCGATGGGTGAATGTTGATCAACCGCCCGCGCCAGTCGCTCGCGAAGCCGTCTGTCAGGCGGCGCATGAAACCAGCGAGGCACACAAAGTCGATCTTGGCGATCTTCAGCGCGTCGTTGACCGCAGCGTCAAAATCTTCGCGGGAGGCAAAGTCCTTGTGATCGATTGTTTCTTGCTGGATGCCGGCTTTTTCCGCCCGGGCAAGCCCCTCCGCCTTTGGGCGGTTGGAAATAACAAGCGCAATCTCGCCGGGAAAATCGGGCCGCGCCGCAGCGTCGATCAACGCCTGCAAATTACTGCCGCGACCGGAAACGAGTACAGCGATTTTCGCGCCGGGCATTTAATCCGCCTCCGCTATGTCGCCGATGACGCGCGCGTCTTCGCCAGCGTTACGCAGATCGTCAAGCACGCGGTCAACGACATCCGGCGCACAAACCAGCACGCCGCCAATGCCGCAATTAAACGTACGGCGCATTTCCGCGACTGACAGACTGCCAGCCTCCTGCAACCATTGAAACAATGGCGGCAGGGCAAGCGCGGCGTCATCGAAACGCGGCGCGTGTTTTTCGTGCAGCACGCGCGGGACGTTATCCGTCAGCCCGCCGCCGGTAATGTGCGCGAACGCTTTGACATTTTCGTCGGCGAGCAGCGGCAACACTGCCTTCACATAGATGCGCGTCGGTGCGATCAACGCATCGCCGAGCGTGATAGAGGCGTCAAATGGCGCCGGAGCGTCATATTCAGCGCCCGCATCCGCAGCGATCTTGCGCACAAGCGAGTAGCCGTTGGAATGAACGCCCGAAGAGGCGAGACCGATCATCACGTCGCCGGGCGACACTTCGCGCGGCAAAAGATTTCCCCGTTCCGCCGCACCAACGCAAAACCCCGCCAAATCATATTCGCCGAGGCCGTACATGCCAGGCATTTCCGCCGTTTCACCGCCGATGAGTGCACAGCCCGCAAGGCGGCAGCCCTCTGCGATCCCGGCCACGACGCTTGCCGCCGTGCCTTCGTCAAGTTTGCCGGTGGCGAAATAATCGAGGAAGAAAAGCGGTTCGGCGCCTTGCGCCAACACATCGTTGACGCACATGGCCACCAGATCGATGCCAATCGTATTGTGACGTCCCGTATCGAATGCAATTTTGAGTTTTGTGCCGACGCCGTCGGTGCCCGAAACAAGGATCGGGTCTTTGAAACCGGCGGCCTTGAGATCAAACATCCCGCCAAAGCCGCCCAATGCGCCGTCCGCGCCGGCCCGCGCCGTCGCCCGCGCCAGCGGCCCGATAGCTTTCACCAGCCGTTCACCTGCGTCGATATCAACGCCAGCTTTTTTGTATGCGTCGCTCATGGCCTCACATTATTCGCGTCCGCGCCGTCCTAGGCGGGGTTGAGGCGAGGGGCAAGGTTGGAACGGGCTTAAGGCGAGCCGGCGCCGGTCATGGCGGTGTCGTTCAGCGCGAGCCAATCCCGGCGGGGCATGCCAAGCGTCAAATCGAGAAACATCGGTGCGATGCTCCACAGCCGTCTTGTGCGGGTATTGGAGAGCACCACCAGCCCGGTATCGAGTTCAGGGATAAAGACAATATGCGCGCCGTAGCCATCCACGGAGCCGCCATGCGCAATGACGCGTGTTCCGCCATAGTCGTAAACGCGCCATCCGAGCCCATATTGCGATGAGCGCAAATTGGGCATGACTCTACGCATGCGCCGGGATTCTGACGGGGTGTTCACCTGCGGCGCATGGATGAGATCAAGCACGCGGGGCGCCAGCACTTCCGGCGTGTCGCCCAATTGCGCTTTCAGCCATTGGGCCATGTCACGAATACTGGCGTTAACGCCGCCGGCGGCCGGCGTTGCATAATAGGGCTGCTTTACATCAACGACATGCCACGGGTTCGGCGGCGCAGCCTGGTTTCTGTTGCGCTTTCGCGAATGCGGCCGCGCCCAGTCAGCGCTTGTGGTGAGGGCGCTGGCGCCAAAGGAAGCGGTGTCCATGCCGAGCGGCGCGAACAATCTCGCCGCGACAAGATCTGAATATGGCGCCCCATAAGCGCTGGCGACCGCCCGCCCGGCGATGTCATAGGTGATGTTCTGATAGGCGTAGCATTGGCCCACCGGACAGATCGGTTTGACCTTGCGATATTGCGGCAGGATCTCGTCAGGCGCGATACCCGCCTCGAGCAAGTTGTCATACGCGTTCGGCGGCAGGCTTGTGCGATGGCTCAGCAATTGCGCAAGTGTCAGCGATTTTTCCGCACCCTTGGGTAGCGCTAACGCGGGTGCAAAGTCGGTCGCGCGCGAGTTGAGCGACAAAACGCCGTCATCAACGGCGAGGCCGACAAGGCTCGAGGCGAATCCCTTCGACAGCGATGCAATGCGAAACAGCGTGTCGGGCGTTACCGGCGCCGCCGCTTCAACGCTGGCGCTTCCATAGGTCCTCAAGAACTTGGTTTCGCCGCCCTGTACGACGGCCACGGCGAGGCCGACAAAATCGCCCGTTTCCATGGCGATTTCCAGCGTCTCGTCCAACTCAGCGAGCCGCCGTTCCTCAATGCTTAGGCTCGATACAAACGGCGCCAGCGGTGTTGGCGCGCCATCCTGCGCCAGCGCCAGTTGGGAATAAGTGACGGAAAGGCTAGCGATTCCAGCGACAAAAAGGGCCGAGCGCCGTTTTCCCATGGGGTACTCCACTGTGAATGCGCCAAATTGACAGCGGGTTTTATGCGAGGTCCGCCGCCGCCGCGTCAAGCATGGGCGGATTACCCTGAAATATCGTAAAGCGGTACATTGAGCGCCGGATTTTGGGCGGCTTTTTGGGGGTCGTTTCTGCGGCCGATGGCGGCTATAAAACGCCCTAATCGGCGGCTATAGTCGATCAAAGCCGGAAAGCGGAGTTTTTGATGAGTTTGATGCGGTCAGCTTTTTTGATGATTGTGGTGTTTCTCGCGAGCGCTGGCGCCGCCTATGCAGCGGGTGAAGATGTCTTTGTGGTGCCGCGCGTGACCGTACAAGGTCAGGCCGATAACGCCACGGCCGCGAAATTGACCGCCCAGCGCCGTGGCCGCCGGCGGGCGCTCGATATCCTGCTGAAACGCCTGACCATCGAGGATGACTGGCCGTATCTCCCGCGGGTAGAGGCGATGCTGGACGAAACGCCGGAAGCGCCTGTTGACGGCGCCGCCAACGCCTCTGGCGTCAGCCCGCAAGGGCCGGACGATGCGGCGAGCGACGAATTTGACCCTTATGCCTATCGCGATCGCCCGGTGCTCACCCTCGATGATAGCGCGCTTGAAGCTCTTGAAGCCGGTTTTGAAGTCTACAACGAGAAAAGCTCGGCGCGCACCTATCGCGCGTTCATCACCTACCGGTTCAAACCGGCGGCGGTGCGGCGCCTCTTGCGCGAAGCGCAAATCCCGTATTCCGAAGCGCAGACGCGAACCGCGCTGGTGTTGCCGGTATTGCAGACCGCGAATGGGTCCTACCTTTGGGAAGAGAACAATCCGTGGATGGCGGCATGGAAGGTTCGTCCGTATGACAATGAATTGACGCCCATGAGCGCCCCGCTTGGCGATCTTGAAGACGTGTCGACGATCTCCGCCGCGCAGGCGTTGGCGTTGAATACGGAAGCGTTACAGGCCCTCGCCGATCGCTACGCCGTCAGCCAGGTGATCGTCGCCCATGCCTATTTGCGTCAGGTCGAGGGTGAACACCAGTTGCGCGTGCGCCTCATTAACGGATTCAGAGAGTCCGGCGATATTGCGGTGGATGAAATCAGCGCCATCGACACGCCTGCCAACAATTATGAAGGGCTTTCGGCCGTTCAGCAGGGGCCGGGTACAAACGCCTTTACGACAGCAAAGGTCGGCGATGTGCTGGCGGAGTCGTGGTTCAAGCGGCCAGCGGGAAATTTCCCGACGCTTGCCGAAGAAGCCATCGAAGTTGTGATCGCCAAGCACGCAAAGCCGTGGAAAGAGCGCACGCTTATCGACCACACCGAGGCCGCCCTGCTGGAGGCCAGCGCTTATTTTCGCTCCCTGACCGAATGGGCGAAAATTCGCTCCGCGCTGATCTCAACACCGCTGGTGGGTTCGGTGCAGGTGCGTTCCCTTTCTCGTCAGGGCGCTGAAATGTTGATCCGCGCCTATGGCGATCCGGACAAGCTGGTCATCGCTATGGAGTCCCAAGGGCTTGCGCTATGGACCGAAAATGGCGAGCGCTGGCTGGTGGCGACCCCTGCAACGGCGCAACAGGTGCGCGCGAATGATCGCCGCCGCAACCGGCGCGGACGCTATGGGGAATATGACGGCAATTATGAAGATGGGGGCGCCGCATCGCCGGTGCAGCCTGCCGCCTATGAGGAAACCGACGCGGATCCAGTGCGCTATTGATTGATGGCGGCTAAAGTTTCTGCGCTGTAGAACAAAATTGAATTTTCATGCCGCAATCCAACTACGCCGCGCGTCAGCTTTCGCTTGCCTTGCCAGAGGCTGCGCCGCGCTACGATCGCGCGTCTTTTTTGCGTTCTGATTCTAATGAAACGGCGTGGCGCGCTGCGCAGGCATGGCGCGCTTCGGATGAGCCTGCGCTGGTGGTGTGCGGGCCGCCGGGCGCCGGTAAAACACATTTTGCACACGCATTGCTTGAAGGCGATGAGTTTTCTCTTCAGTCAGCAGAAGCGTTTGCGCAATCCGGTGCTTTGAGCGCCTTGTTCATTGTCGACGACATGCCGGCGAGCGATCCCCGTGCATTCTTAACGGCCCTTGAAAATGCGTTTGCTGGGGGGCGCCGGGTGGTGCTGGCGGGGGCGGGACATCCTTCCGAATGGTCGCTGGGACTGAAAGATTTGCGCACGCGACTTGAGGCGGCTCCAAGGGCGGTGCTGACCGAACCCGATGAGTTCCTGATCCGTGCGGTTATCGCCAAAGAATTTCGTGACCGGCAATTAACCGTAAGTCCCACCGTGGTGGAATACGCTGCGCCGCGTCTGCCGCGAACATTCGCCGCCGCCCATGGCTTTGTGGCGCTGGCGGACAGGCAGGCGCTGGAAGAAAAACGGAAAATAACCACGCCTTTCGTGCAAAAACTCCTCGCTAACCTTTCTGAAGGCGCTCATGAGGCATAAGTAGAAGGCGGAACAGTGCTTTACGAAGGATCTAATGACGTGGCGGCGGATGATGGAACCAAACGGGATGTGACGACTGCGGCGCCAGTGGCGCTGACATCTGCAAACCGATTCATCAATCGCGAGCTGTCATGGCTGGCTTTCAACAGCCGCGTGCTCGAAGAAGCGCTGAATGCCCAGCATCCCTTGCTTGAGAGAGTGCGTTTCCTCTCGATCTCCGCCAGCAATCTCGACGAGTTCTTCATGGTGCGCGTGGCCGGACTGCGGGGCCAGTTGCGTGAAGGCGTTTCTGCGATCAGCCAGGAGGGTCTGTCACCGCAAGAGCAGCTCAACATGATCTCCGAGCACGCAAGTGCGTTGATGGACGAACAGCAGCGTTGCTGGCGTGAATTGAAACCGTTGATGCGCGATGCGGGCGTTCATGTTCTCGATGACGATGATTTAACGGCGCACGACCTCGAGTGGCTGAAAACAGAATTTGAAACGAATATCTTTCCAATCCTGACGCCGCTGGCGCTTGATCCTGCGCACCCATTTCCGTTCGTGCCCAATATGGGCTTCGTCTTGTGCTTCGAAATGAAGCGCGAGGACGGAGAGCCGCTCGATGCGCTGTTGCCAGTGCCGGTGAAGGTCGGCCGGTTCATTCGTTTACCGGATGGTCCGTCCGCAGACGACCAGCGCGCGCCCGCAAGATATATTTCGCTTGAAAAAGTGCTGGTCCGTTTCATTCATCATGTCTTTCCTGGTTTTGAAGTGATGTCGCACGGCGCGTTCCGCGTGCTGCGTGACAGCGATGTAGAGATCGAGGAGGAAGCCGAAGATCTCGTGCGGGTGTTTGAGACAATGCTGAAGCGCCGCCGCCGGGGTGACGTCATTCGCGTTAAGATCGATGCGCGCACGCCGGAACATTTGCGTGACATGATCCGCGACAGTCTGCAGGCGACGGCGCAGGACATTATTCTTGTGGACGGCATTTTGGGCCTCGCGCAGATCAACGAATTGATCGCCAGTGATAGGCCGGAGCTGCAGTTTGAGCCCTATGAGCCGCGTTTCCCCGAGCGCATCCGTGAACATGGGGGCGACTGTTTCTCCGCCATTCGCGCAAAGGATATTCTCGTCCACCACCCTTATGAGTCGTTTGACGTGGTGGTGCAGTTTTTGAAACAGGCCGCCGCCGACCCGAAAGTCGTGGCCATCAAACAAACGCTCTACCGCACCTCGAAACAATCACCCATCGTTGAAGCGCTGATCGAAGCGGCGGAAGCGGGCAAGAACGTCACCGCACTGGTTGAATTGAAAGCGCGTTTCGATGAAGAGGCGAATATCCGCTGGGCGCGGGCGCTTGAGCGTGCGGGTGTGAATGTCGTGTACGGGTTTTTGGAATATAAAACCCACGCCAAACTGTCGCTGGTCGTGCGGCAGGAGGCGGATGGCGCCCGCACCTATGTGCATGTGGGCACCGGGAATTATCATCCGATCACGGCGAAAATATATACGGACCTGTCATTGTTTACTTGTGATCCGGCGATCGGACGCGACGCGGCGAAAGTGTTCAATTACATCACCGGTTATGCAGCGCCCGCGGCATTTGAAAAATTCGCTGTCGCGCCGCTCAACGCGCGCGATTACATGACAAAATTGATCGGCAAGGAAATCCGCAACGCCAAAAAGGGCAAACCCGCCGCCATCTGGATGAAGATGAACGCGCTGGTGGATGCCTCGCTCATTGACAAGCTTTATGAGGCGTCCGGCGCCGGCGTGCAAATCGATTTGATCGTGCGCGGCGTTTGCTGTTTGCGTCCGGGCGTGAAGGGACTTTCGGAAAACATTCGTGTGAAAAGCATCATCGGGCGTTTCCTTGAACATGCCCGCATATATTGCTTTGGGTCCGGAGGATCATTGCCGAATAGTCAGGCGAAAGTATTCGTGTCGTCCGCCGATCTGATGCCGCGCAATCTGAACCGGCGTGTTGAGGTTTTCTGTCCGGTCGAGAACCCCACCGTGCACCAGCAGATTCTGGATTACATCATGGTCGGTAATCTCAACGACGAGAGCCAAAGCTGGCAATTGAAAAGCGATGGAAACTATGCACGCGTCTCGCCGCCTTCTGTCGACGAAGCGTTCAATGTCCACACTTATATGATGACCAATCCGTCGCTTTCCGGGCGGGGCGCATCTCTTGAATATAATGCCCCAAAGGAACTGAAGCGGAAGAAATAAGCGCGCCCAGTGCGCCGAATCGCGAAATGCTGCGGTGAAGAATAAAAGGCTGATGAGCGCCGCGAATGGGGTTACAGGAAAAATCCGCGAAGGCGGTAAAAAAGATGAGCTCGCCGGCGCGGCGTGCGGTCGTTGATATCGGCTCAAACTCTGTGCGCCTTGTGGTTTATGACGGACCACCGCGCGCACCCATCGCCATCTGCAACGAAAAGGCCTTGTGCGGTCTTGGCCGCGACATGACTGATGATGGCGGGCTGAATCCGGCTGCCGTGGACGATGCGCTGGCGACACTCGCGCGGTTTCGGCATGTGCTGGACGATCTTGGCCGCCCGCCGGTAATGGCGATCGCTACCGCTGCGGTGCGTGAAGCCCGAGACGGCAAGAAATTTGTCGAAGCCGCCCGCGCGCTTGGATTCGATGTGTCGATTATCTCCGGTGAGGAGGAGGGACGACTGGCGGCATACGGCGTGGTCGCCGTTGAACCGGATGCGTCTGGCCTTGTTGGCGACATGGGCGGCGGAAGTCTCGAACTCGCGCTGCTGGACAAGGGTGAGATTGCGGAAAGCATCAGTCTCCCCATCGGTCCGTTCAATCTCATGCGGGTGGCGCAAAAAGATCCGAAATCGGTCTTAAAGCATATTGAAGACCAGCTGGAGACCGTGAAGTTTCTCAAGCCAAAAAATATCGATACGCTTTATTCAGTGGGCGGCGCATGGCGCGCCGTGGCGCGCATTCACATGGGGCTTCGCAGTTACCCTTTATCCGTATTGCACCATTACGAGATGTCGGACAAACAAACGCTCGATGTGTGCAATCTGGTGGCGCGGCAGAGTAAACGATCGTTAGAGGACATGCCGGGCATTCCGCGACGCCGGATAGACACGCTGCCGCTAGCGTCCATGGTGTTGCGCGCGGTGCTGACCCGGGTGAAAGCCAGTCGCGTCGTTGTGTCGTCGGGCGGCGTACGCGAGGGCCTGCTCTATCGGCAGTTGTCAAAACGCCAGCGTGCGGAGGATCCGTTCATTGCCGCCTGCCGTTTTTACGCCGACCGGCTCTCGCCGGATCCGTCCTTCGGGGAGGCGGCTTACAACATCATCGAGCCGTTGTTCGCTGGCGACGATTCCGGCAGTGCGCGGCTGCGCTACGGCGCGTGTCTCCTTTGTGATATTGGCGCCTATTTTCATCCCGATCTGCGTGGCCGGCATGCTTTTGACACGGCGCTGCGGGCGCCCTTTGCGGGCGTCAGCCATGTGGAGAGATTGTGGACGGCGCTCGCATTGTTCCGGCGCCATCAGGGCCGTTCCGCGCCGCTGCCCAACGAGCAGGTGATTGGACTCATGCCGTGGGAGGCGCAGTTACAGTCAACGCAGTTTGGCCTCGCGTTGCGTTTTGTGGCGGCGATTGCGCCCAAGGCGCCTGCCGCGCTCGCGGGTTGCAGGTTGGAAAAGCGCGGCAATGAAATTGTATTTGTTGCGCCATCGGACCGCGAAGCGTTGATGGGCGAGACGCCGCGCCGGCGTTTTGTTTCTCTTGCATCAGCGTTCGAAGCGGACGCAGCGGAAATCTATGAGGATTAAGTCTTCGATTTACGATAATGGTCGAGGCCGTTGACGCGCTCCAGAATTCGGTCGGTTATGCCGGAGGGCAGAAAGTTTCTGAGCGCGATCGCGTATGTCATTTTCGCCGGCGCGGTGTAGCGCGACTGCGGATGCTCCGCCGTCAGCGCTTCGTGTACGGCTTCCGCAACAACATTCGGGCCGGGCGCCGTGGGGTGCTGCTTTTCAAACCAGGATTTGAAGGTTTTTACCTGATCGCCATAGGTCGCGTCGGTTTCATAACCGGCCAGCGCCTCGACTTCGTGCTTGCCGAAGGGCGTGTTGATGGCGCCGGGGCGCACGACGGAGACTTTGATCCCGTGCGGGCTGAGTTCGCGGCGCAGGGAATCTGAAATGCCCTCAACCGCGTGTTTGCTCGCGGCGTAGGCGCTTTGAAAAGGTGATGCGATGCGGCCCGTCAGCGAACCGATATTGACGATGCGCCCGCGGCCGGCAGCGCGCATTTGCGGCAACACCGCCTGAGTCACGGCCACAAGACCGAAAATATTCGTTTGAAAAAGCGCGCGCCATTCCTCCAGCGAGACTTTTTCGAACGGTCCCATGGTGGAAACACCGGCATTATTGACGAGGCCATAAAGCGTGACGCCCTCGGCATTGATTTGCTCCAGCGCGGCGGCGATGGAGGCGTCGTCGTTCACATCCATGGCGATAGGCGTGATCTTGCCGCCGCCAAGGGCTGTCAGCTCTTTTAATTTTTCCAGACGGCGCGCCGCCGCAAAGACGCGAAAGCCCTTATGGGCCAGATGCACTGCGGTTGCTTCACCAATGCCGCTTGATGCGCCGGTGACGAGGACGGATTGGAGCATGGCACACTCTCCACTGCGCATAGGCGCGTTGGAATTAAACCAGCCGCGATCGTTTCACGGCGGCGTCGATGAAAGACGCGAATAAAGGATGCGGATCGAACGGCCGCGATTTCAGTTCAGGGTGATACTGAACGCCGATAAACCATGGGTGTTCAGGGATTTCCATGATCTCCGGAAGCTCGCCATCGGGAGACGTGCCGGAGAACACGACGCCATGATCGCCGAGGCGCGCGGCCCATGCCATGTCCACTTCGAACCGGTGGCGGTGACGTTCGGAAATTTCCTCAGCATCATAAATTTCCGCAACGCGACTGCCGGGTTTGAGGCGCGCCGGATAGGCGCCGAGGCGCATGGTGCCGCCGAGGTCGCTGTCGGCGTCGCGGGTTTCGGTCTTGTTGCCGCTCACCCATTCGGTCATCAGGCCGACAATCGGCTTTTCGCATGCGGCGAATTCCGAAGAGCTTGCATTCTTTTCGCCGAGGAGGTTTCTCGCCGCTTCGATGATCGCCATCTGCATGCCGAAACAAATGCCGAAATAAGGGATCTGTTTTTCACGGGCGAATTGCGCCGCCTTGATCTTTCCTTCCGCGCCGCGTTCGCCAAAACCGCCCGGCACCAAAATGCCATGCACGCCCTCAAGGGCGGAGATGGCTTTTTCTTCTTTTTCGAAAACGTCGCTTTCGATCCACTTGATGTTGACGCGCACATTGTTGGCGATGCCGCCATGGGCGATGGCTTCGATCAGTGATTTGTACGCGTCTTTAAGCACGGTGTACTTGCCCACAACGGCGATGGTCACTTCGCCATCAGGGGCGGTGACGCGATGAACAATGTCTTCCCATCCTTCAAGCTTTGGATCGGGCGGGTTCTTCACGCCAAACGCATCGAGCACCTCGCCGTCAAAACCTTCACGATGATAGGTGAGAGGCACTTCGTAGATCGTGCGGCAATCGAGCGCCTGCACCACCGCGGAGGAGCGGACGTTACAAAACAGTGCGATCTTGCGGCGCTCATCCTGAGGTATGTCGCGGTCGGCGCGCACCAGTAATACATCCGGCTGAATACCGATGGCGCGCAGCTCGCGCACGGAATGTTGCGTCGGCTTAGTCTTGAGTTCGCCAGCCGACGGGATGAACGGCATCAACGTAAGGTGCACATACACCGCATCACCGCGCGGCAGTTCATTGCCGAGTTGGCGGATCGCTTCAAAGAACGGCAGCGCCTCGATGTCGCCCACCGTGCCGCCGATTTCGCACAAGACAAAATCCGCGCCGCCCGCGTCGGACAATACGAACTGTTTGATCGCGTCCGTAACGTGCGGAATGACCTGCACGGTCGCGCCAAGATAATCGCCGCGCCGTTCGCGTTCGAGAATTTGCGAATAAATCTGGCCGGTGGTGACGTTGTCAGATTTCGACGCCGAGACGCCGGTAAAGCGCTCATAATGACCGAGATCGAGATCGGTCTCCGCGCCGTCATCGGTTACGAAGACTTCGCCATGCTGATAGGGCGACATGGTGCCGGGATCGACATTGAGATAGGGATCGAGCTTACGTAAGCGGACCTTGTAACCGCGCGCCTGCAGAAGCGCGCCCAAAGCCGCCGAAGCAACACCTTTTCCGAGAGACGACACCACGCCGCCGGTAATGAATATGTACCGCGCCATGGAAGTCCGTCTTACCGAAGAATCCGGTTCATTCAAACTCTAATTTCAGTTAACGCCGCAAAACGCCTTAATTGTTGGGCGTTTCTTCCTCAGTTTCGGCGGGCGGCGTGCCGGTCGCCGGCATTTCCGTCGCTTCGGGCGTGGCCGCAGGCGGTGCCGGTTCGCCGAGCGATTCGATCAGATCCGCAGCGCTTGCCGGTTCATCGGTCTCGGCGTCTTCTTCGCTGCCGAGAGAATTCAACAGATCAGCAGCGGAGGGCGCCGTGCCGTCGCCAGCCTCTTCGGTCTGTGTCGCGGCCGATCCTGTCAGTTCGTCAATCAGGTCGTCGGTGCTCTCACCACCGCCGGCGCGGATCGCCAGCAGCAACGATGTGCCGAAAAACAGCGCCGCGAGGATAGAGGTCGTGCGGGTCAAAGCATTCGCCGCCCCGCGTCCGGTCATGAAACCGCCGCCCGCGCCGCCGCCGCCGCCAATGCCGAGAGCCCCGCCGTCAGAGCGTTGCAACAGCACGACGCCGATAAGGGCGAGCACGAGAATAGAATGAATGGTCAGAATTACCGCGGTCATGAAAACAGCTCTTTTGTCGAGGGGCCGGATGGCGGCCGGTCTCTATTTAGGAAGCGGACCTTCGAAGTCAAAGAAGAAGACGAAGATTTGGCCTGATCGAAGGGTGTGGGCCATAACGGAAACCCCGTCCGCTCGCAAGTCCCGGGACCGTCCGGCGCCGCGCGGCTCAGCGCCGCGAAAGGGCGCGCCGGAGCCGGGTAATCTGGCGATTGAGGACCGGCGGGAGAAAATCGCTGAGGGTCTGGTCGATCCGCACCCGCCAGTCGGTTTCATCGCCGCTGCCGGGGCGCGGCCGGAATTGGGTCGTCCGTGAGGCTTTATCGCCGGTCCAGGTGGCGGTGTAGTAATAAAGGGCGATGGATTTGCGCGTGACGCCGTCCGGATGCGCCACCGGCTGGGGATTGCCATGCATGCTCTCGCCCGTGGTGGTGAACATGACGCAGCGATTGGCCAGCGGCGTGATCGACTGAACGCGCTCTGACATGTCCGTCCGCCACAGCTCTAGCTGACCGCCAAATTCGTCCCGCCAGTCGCGATTGAGGTAAATCAGCACATTGACCCGCCGCTCGAGCCCTAGCGGCTTGTGGTGGTTGAAGTCAGCATGGACGGAGAGATGACCGCCATTGCCGATTTCATGAAAGCCGCCGCCAAGAAAATACGGATCCGGAATGAGCCCCTTAATGCCTGTGATGTTCTCAACGACGCGAATAAACGGCCGCGCGTTAAAGGCGTAAAACAGTCGCCGCAGTTCCGGCGCCATATAATCGGGGTGAAAGCTGGTCTTGTAGCGTTCCTGATTGCGGTCGAATTGCTGACTGTCTGCGTCCGGGTTTTCTGGAAATTGCTCAAGACAAAGGTCGATGACGGCTTCTGGCAGGAAATCATCAATGACGGCGTGCGGGAACGGCGCCGCCGCCGCAAAAGCGCCCGCCAGCTCTGCGCCGCAGTCCTTGACGGCGTCAAAGTCGAACAGCGCCGGGTCGCTGGGGTTAGCGGGGAGATAGGCCATTTTCTGTCGCCTTTGAGGACCGATACAAACGAATACCGCCCGGACTGCATAATACAGGCCGGGCGGTTGTGAATAGGCCGCAAATGGCGGCGATCGCGATTAGGCAGCCTTTTGCTCTGCGATCCAGTTATCGGCGACGTCCCGCAGGATGTTCAGCGGCATGGCGCCATTCATGAGAATCATCTCGTTGAATTCTCGCAGGATGAATTTGTCGCCAAGCTCGGCTTCGGCCTTTGCGCGAATGTCGAGAATTGCGAGCTGCCCGGTTTTGTAGGCGGTCGCCTGTCCCGGCCAGACCACATAGCGTTCGATTTCGCGGGTGACCTCCGCTTCTGTCATGCCGGTTTTGGAAACCATGTAGTCGATCGCCTGCTCCCGGGACCATCGCTTGTGGTGCATGCCGGTGTCGACGACGAGACGCACGGCGCGGAACATTTCCGCCTGAAGCCGTCCAAGATTGCCCAAGGGATCGTTCGCGTACATACCCATGTCCTGCGCCGCCAGGCGTTCGGCATAGAGCGCCCACCCTTCAGTATAGGCGCTGAACAAGCCAAACTTTCGAATAAAGGGAATGCCTTCAACCAGCATGGCGCGGGAAATCTGGAAGTGATGGCCCGGCGCGCCTTCATGATACATGAGTGTCGGCAGCGTCCATTTCGGATTGTCCGCCGTGTTTTTAAGATTGATATAAAAACGGCCGGGGCGCGACCCATCCACCGCCGGTTGGCTGTAATAGCCGCCGGGCGCTGAGTCTTCCGAATATTCCGGCACACGGACGATTTCGAGCGGCTGCGTTGGCAAGGTGACGAAGTAATCGCCTGCGAGCGACATCAGATGGTCATTCATTGACACCAGATAGGCGAGCATTTCTGCACGGCCTTCATCCGTGTTGGCGAATTGTCTGGCGGGATCTTCCATGAGAACGCGAATGCGCTCCGACACCGTACCTTCCGTCATGCCCTCGGCGATGAGGATCGCATCCATCTCCTGTTCAATCCGCGCCACCTCTGACAAGCCTGTCTGATGGATTTCATCCGCAGTGAAGTCAGTGGTCGTGTTGGATTTCAGCGCGGCGGCGTAGATCGCTTCGCCGTCAGGGATACGCCAGATGCCGGCGTCATGGTCAGTGCTTTGAAGGAGCTCGCCAAACAGTTCGATGATCGCTTCATATCCGGGAATGACTTGCGCTTCGACAGCTTCGGTTGCGTCGGCGAGCAGTGCGGTTTTTTTCTCCTCAGACAGACCGTCAATGCCGTCGAGTTTTTCAGGCAATGTCGTCACAAGCGGGTTTTCCGATGCGCCGCCTTCAATGAATGAGCGCATACCCATGAGCGATTTTTCGATGACAAAGTCGGGAGGAATAACGCCATGGTCGCGATCATCCTCGACGCGAGCCTTAACTTCGCGCAACACCCGGCCAAATTCGTTAACGCGCGCGATATAGCGTTGCACGCTTTTTTCATTCTTGATGACATGCGTATCGGTCAGGAAGGAAGGGGTGCTCACGAGAACGCCCGAAATCTGGTTTACGCGGTACCCGCCGTAAACATACTCAGCCTGACGAATAAGGTCGTCGAAAAACCATGCGGTGATCCGCCAGGAAAGAAGCTCCTGACCTTCCAGGCCGTCTGGCCCATATTTGTCGAGTCCGGCGCGCGCCTTTTTCAAGCGGGCAATGACCTGCTCTTCATGCGCTTTGGTGTAGTCGTCGAGTTTGCCGCTATGGAAATCGAATGGTGTATTGTCGATTGCGCCAATGCTGCTCAACAGCTCGGGGCTTTCGAGCACAAAGGTCTGGAGTGTAACCTTGTTGATATAGTTGTTCACGCCAACCGGCGTGACCCAGAACCACATGGCTGCGCCGCCCGCCGCCAATAGGGCGAGCGCGAACACGCCGCCAATAATTTTACCCAGAATACCCATGAAAATCGCCCCGCAAATTGGTATGCAATGAAACGCAGCGTGGACTATGGCGCCCTTTTTCGGTGCTGGCGAGCGCCGGCCCCACAACGTCGCAATTTAGACCAATCAGGCGCTGGCTGCATCCAACTCATGAATAGCGTGCTGATTTACCCTTGTTACCGACCGCCTTGGGCGGGTAGGAATGACGTGCCGAAACGGCCCAGCACGGAAAGACGAGACATATCAAATGCCAACGCCGATCCTTATGCCCGCTCTCTCACCGACTATGGAAGAGGGAACACTTTCAAAATGGAATGTGAAGGAGGGCGACACCGTTTCATCCGGCGACGTGATCGCGGAAATCGAGACAGACAAGGCCACCATGGAAGTGGAGGCGGTGGATGAGGGCCAGATTGGCAAGATCCTCGTGGCGGAGGGCACGGAGAACGTAAAGGTCAACGACCCCATCGCGGTGCTGGTCGGCGATGGCGAAAGCGCCGAAGATATTGATGTGGGTGCGCTGAACGGCGCGGCGTCAGCACAAGGTGAAGCAGGCAGCGACAAAAGCGAAGCGAACGATATGTCCGCCGAGGATGTGTCAAATGATGGCAGCGCCGCCCCGCCGCAGCCGAGAATAGCCGCCGCCGCAGATCCCGAACTTCCCGCCGACGTGGAAATGGTTCCCACCACCGTCCGCGATGCGCTACGCGACGCCATGGCCGAAGAGATGCGCCGTGACGAAGATGTATTTCTCATGGGCGAGGAAGTCGCCGAGTATCAGGGCGCGTATAAAGTTTCTCGCGGCCTGCTGGAGGAGTTTGGCGCGCGCCGCGTGGTCGATACGCCGATCACCGAATATGGCTTCGCCGGTCTCGGTGTTGGCGCCGCCTTTGCGGGGCTGAAGCCCATCGTGGAATTCATGACCTGGAACTTCGCTATGCAAGCGATTGATCACATCATCAATTCCGCTGCGAAAACGCGCTACATGTCCGGCGGCCAGATGGGCTCGCCCATCGTGTTCCGCGGGCCGAACGCCGCCGCAAGCCGCGTCGCCGCACAACACAGCCAAGACTATGCGCCGTGGTACATGAACGTACCGGGCCTCATTGTGATTTCGCCATTCTCGGCGTCGGATGCGAAGGGCCTTTTGAAAGCCGCGATCCGCAATCCGAATCCGGTGGTCTTCCTCGAACATGAATTGCTCTATGGCGACACCATGGATGTGCCGAAGGTGGACGATTGGGTGTTGCCCATCGGCAAGGCGAAAGTCGCCCGCGAAGGAAGTGACGTCACTATTGTTTCTTACTCACGCGGCGTGAAGTTCGCTCTCGAAGCAGCTGAAACGCTGGCGGGCGAGGGCGTCTCCGCCGAAGTGGTTGATTTGCGCACCTTGCGTCCGCTGGATGCGGAAACGGTTTTGGAATCCGTGCGCAAGACCAATCGCGTCGTCACGGTCGAAGAAGGCTGGGCGCCCTGCGGCGTTGGCGCGGAAATCGGGTGGCTGGTGACGCAACACGCCTTTGACTATCTCGATGCGCCACCCGCGCGCGTGACCCAGGAAGACGCACCGCTTCCCTATGCCGCGAACCTTGAGGCCCTAAGCCTTCCGAATGCGGACAAAGTGGTGAAGGCGGTGAAGCAGGTGATGTACAGGGATTAGTTTGCGCATGGGATTACGCATTCCCCCGCTCATCCCCGCGGAAGCGGGGATGAGCGGAAACTAAGTGTTCGATAGAATGCAATAGGAGCGACGCCATGAAATTTTTAATATCAATTGCATTGATGCTGCTTGCATTCGCCCCCGCCCACGCCGAGCACCACGAAAAAGGCGACAAGGTTGCCATCGAAGCGGCCGTGCTCGACTATTTCCATGGTCAGGGCGAGGCGAGCGCCGAGCGTCTAAACATGGCTTTCGCCGGCGATCACGCCACCATGGTTGGTGTGACGAAGAGTGATGACGGCGCGGATGTGGTCCGATCGTGGAAAGACATGAACGACGTCATCGCCAACTGGTCGTCCAATGAAAACCCGCCTGGCGGCGATCGCGATGGCGAAATTCTCGACATGCATGTCGTTGACGGGCGCATCGCCACGGTGCTGTTTCGTTCCACGGATCGGTTTTATGACGCGCTGACGCTCGCCAAGGTCAACGGCGAATGGAAAATCATCGCCAAGGCGTTTGTGTTACAGTAAAATGAACTATGCCGGTGAGTGTCACTGCGGGAAGGTGAAAGCGTCTTTTGAAACACAAAAGAAGCCAGCGGACCTTGGCGTGCGCACCTGCCAATGCGCTTTTTGCCGGGCTCATGGCGCGGTCAACATTTCTGATCCGCTAGGCGCTGTGACCATTGACGCCCAGGCGAGTGATATTCACCGTTATACGTTCGCGCTGCGGACGGCAGATTTTCTTTTGTGCAAGAATTGCGGCGTTTATATCGCAGCAGTGATGGGCGAGGGCGACAGAATCGTTTCGACCCTCAATGTCGCTGGGCTGCGCATGACCGATTATCTGGATATCGCCGAGGCGCCCATGGAATATGGCGCGGAGACCACAGAAGAACGCATCGGGCGCCGTTACACCAAATGGACGCCGACGAAATTTGCAGATGCCGCACTCGCTGCGTCGAGCTTTGGACCTCACGTGACGGCTGCTTGATGGGTCATACGGCGGAAGGCATATCGCAAGGCTACGTCACTATGGCCTATGGCCAGCGGCGATTTTTCGAAATGGCGGTTAATCTCGCGCTCTCCATTCGGCTGAATGATTCAAGCCGGCCTGTTACGCTTTTGTACAAGGACCGTTCAGAACTGCCTGAAGAGCATGCTGAATTTTTCAGTGCGTGCAGGCCGTTCGAAAATCCCGATGGCTTTTCGGGCGTTGCGATTAAACTGGGGGTCTACGAACCATCTCCTTATAACGAAACATTTTTCGTCGATGCCGATTGCCTGATCATGAAACGCGACATGGATCGTCATTGGGAGAAATTTGGCGCGCAAGATTTCGCCATCGCCGGCGATGTGGTGAGATCCGGTTCCGCCTATGGCTGCGACGTGGAAAAGATGATGGCGGCTGCCGGTGTTGATTATTTTTGCGACATGAATTGCGGCGTTCTCTTTTTTCGCAAGAGCGATAAAGCGCAAATGGTGTTTTCGCACGCCCGCGCGCTGATGGAGGAACGCCACCCTGATCTCATCGAACTGCGTTCGCGCCGTAATGACGGGCTTTCCGATCAGCCCTATTTCGCCGCCGCCATGGCCAGAAACGGCATTCAGCCTGTTTCCTACGCGCCGCAGGAGGGCACCATTATGGCCACCACCTGGCAGGCGTCAGATATCGAATTCGATTTGGCAAAGGGCGTCAGCCGCCTGCAAAAGCCCACAGGATTCCATCTGCTGGGCCGGTTCTGGGCGAAGGGCTGGGTCCGCCACGAGACATCCATCGCCCATTTTATCGAGCTAAAACCGCGCAAAACCTATCAACAGGTGTCCGACAGGTTGCGTGATCATTTTGGCGTTCCCCGTTTTCGTTTTGATTGAGACGCTGTTTGCCGCTAAGCACAGTATTGACCCGTTCCTGCTGAACAGATGAAGTGATCGACCATGCCCACACCAATTTTGATGCCCGCGCTGTCGCCGACCATGGAGGAAGGCACGCTTTCCAAATGGAACGTCAAGGAAGGCGACAAGGTTTCGTCCGGTGATGTGATCGCCGAGATCGAGACCGACAAGGCGACCATGGAAGTAGAAGCCGTGGACGAGGGCGTGGTGGGCAAGATCATCATCGCCGAAGGAACCGAGGCCGTGAAGGTGAACGCCCCCATCGCCGTGCTGCTCGATGATGGCGAGAACATGAGCGATGTGGATTTGGGTTCGCTCGATACTTCAGGCGGCGGGGGGACTGCGCCAGCAGCCGACGCGGCTGAACCCGCGCCAAAGGCCCACGCGAAACCAGTAAATGGCGCTGCGACGCCAGCCGCCGTCGCGCCACCGCCGGCGACGAAATCCAGCGGCCGTATTCTGGCCTCGCCATTGGCCAAACGCATCGCCAAACAGGAAGGCCTCGATCTTTCAGCGGTAAAAGGCTCCGGTCCAAAGGGGCGGGTGGTTCGCCGCGATGTTGAACAAGCCCTGAAAGACGGAACCGGCAAGTCGGCGCCCGCTTCTGCGCCGGTGCAAATCGCGCCCGCTTCAGTCGATGCGCGCCTTTATCCGGCAGAGAGCTACACCGCCGTCAAGCTTGATGGCATGCGCAAGGTTATCGCGAAACGGCTGACCCAAAGCTTTAATCAGGAAGTCCCGCACTTCCCGCTTAACGTTGACATTGAGCTCGACAATCTGCTGGCGGCGCGGGCGCGGATTAATGCAACATCACCGAAGGAAGGCGATGAAGCCTTCAAGCTTTCGGTGAATGATTTCATTTTGAAAGCCTCAGCCATGGCGCTGAAGAAAGTGCCGGCCGCGAACGCGACGTTCACCGATGAAGCGATTTTGTTGCACAAGCACGCCGATATAGGCGTCGCCGTGGCGATTGATGGCGGCCTCATCACGCCCATCGTCTGGAAGGCCGAGGAAAAAGGCCTCAAGCAGATTTCGGCTGAAGTCAAAGACATGGCGGGGCGGGCAAAGAAGAAAAAATTGAAGCCTGAAGAATATCAGGGCGGCACTTTTTCTGTTTCCAATCTCGGCATGTTCGGGATCACCAGCTTCGCTTCTATCGTGAACCAGCCGCATGGCGCGATCATGTCTGTTGGCGCGGGGGAGCAGCGGGCGGTGGTCCGAAATGGCGAGATTGTCGTGCGCACCATGATGACCGTAACGCTGACCTGCGATCACCGGGTTGTAGATGGCGCGGTTGGCGCGGAGTTCCTCACCGCGTTCAAGGCGTTCATCGAGGAGCCGGCGGCGATGCTGCTTTAGGGTGGCGATCCACCCAAAGAACGCTTCGCGCGCGCACAAAAAGCTCATTATGTGCGTTTTTGCTGTTTCGAACGGCGGGAATGCACATACGGCAGTTATATCAATAAGTTATGCAGCTTTTTGACGATTGGTTTTGTAACTAAAGACTACAAAACGTGATGCTGTAACGCAAAAAAGACACAATTTCGCCGCGACAATATTCCAATTCATCGCTATATCCTGCTCATCGCGAGGGTGTTGTGTATTGCCCGCGAAGGCGAGGTGCGCAGCCATTCTCTCTCCCCCGTGCTGTTTTGTGCCTCGCCGCCCCATTTTCTTAATTTTCGCCTTTAAGGCGAATTACAACGAGCGCTTGCATCCGTTGAAATGTAAGTTTATAACATCACGAGAAGACGGCGATTGCGTCGGATTCTCGGTAAAATCAGTAGCGTACAGTTTGTGTGGTTGCGTATCTGAGCGGGCGGTCTCAAGTCCCCCATAGAGGCCGCCCGCTTTCATATCCGGCTTTCCCCTTTTTCCCCTCATTTGCACTTGCGAAGAACCGGCCGCTGCTCTATCACGCGCGCCTTCGCGGGAGGTTTGCCGGATTAAGTCCTTCTGGCGCCGCACCGCGACCCTTCAACGGGCCAAGCCGTTAAGTCGGCGCGGCCAGAAACAACGAGAAGGTCAGTAAAATGGCGAAAAAAATTGCAGGCTACCTGAAACTTCAGGTGCCGGCGGGCGCGGCGTCTCCGTCGCCTCCCATCGGCCCGGCGCTCGGCCAGCGCGGTCTTAACATCATGGAATTCTGCAAGGCGTTTAACGCCAAGACGCAGGAAATGGAAAAGGGGATGCCAATCCCCACGGTCATCACGATCTTTTCCGACAAGTCGTTCACCTTTGCGACGAAAACACCGCCTGCTGCTTACTATCTGAAGAAAGCCGCGAAGCTGCCGAAGGGCGGCGCCACACCCGGTAAAGCAGTCGCTGGCAAAGTGACGAAAGCGCAGTGCCGTGAAATCGCGGAAGCGAAAATGGTGGATCTCAACGCCAACGACCTAGACGCCGCAACGAGCATCATCATGGGCTCCGCGCGCGCGATGGGCCTGGAAGTACAGGAGTAGGGACGATGGCGAAAGCAGGAAAAAGAATCCGTAAGGCGCGCGAAGGCGTAGAACGCACCAAGCTTCATTCGGTTGCAGAAGCTGTGCAGCTGGTGAAAGCAAACGCCACGTCAAAGTTTGACGAGTCGGTTGAGATCGCCATGAATCTTGGCGTCGATCCGCGTCATGCGGACCAGATGGTGCGCGGCGTTGTCTCTTTGCCGAACGGTACGGGCCGCGATGTGCGCGTCGCCGTGTTTGCAAAAGACGCCAAAGCCGAAGAAGCCAAAAAAGCCGGTGCTGACATTGTCGGCGCCGAAGACCTGATGGAAAAAATTCAGGGCGGCTTCATGGACTTCGACCGGGTCATCGCAACGCCGGATATGATGGGCGTTGTTGGCCGTCTCGGTAAGGTGCTTGGCCCCAAGGGCATGATGCCGAACCCGAAGGTTGGCACCGTGACGCCTGATGTGGCGAAAGCGGTGAAGGACTCCAAAGGCGGCGCCGTTGAATTCCGCGTTGAAAAAGCGGGCATCATTCATGCCGGCGTCGGCAAGGCGAGCTTTGCTGAAAACGCTATCGCAGAAAACGTCCAAGCGTTTATTGATGCGGTGGCAAAAGCCAAACCGGCTGGCGCGAAAGGCGTCTACATTAAAAAGATCGCGATCTCCTCGACCATGGGTCCGGGCGTCAAGATCGATACGGCTGGCGCGGCAAGCGCGTAAACTTCTTCCCGAAAACCTTATTTGAAGGCGGCTCCTAACAGAGCCGCCTTTTTTATTACGCCGCGCGACCCGTCCCCGATTTATTGCAGATACAATTCGAAGAAGGACAATTTACGCTGATTGCGCGGTGTGGATAAGACGACCCACGCTTTCAATTATTCTCTTTTTCATGAATTTTTGGAGTTCGCGCGATGGTTAAAAATGTGACTTGGATTTCGGCGTCGGCCATGGTGCTGCCGTTGCTTATTTCGCCAGTACAGGCCGATCAGCAGGTTGAAATTCGTTTCGACGCGCGCGTAAGGAAGAAAGCTTCCAATGCGGGCGGCGGTACCGAAGGGCCTTGGTCTCAGCAAAGCGTACGCTCGTGCCGCAGACTACCGGCTGTATGAAGAGGGGGGCACCTTGATGATGGTGTTGCGAAAGCGAAAGCGTGTGGGTTTTCACTTGATTGACGCTGCAGGAGCGGCGGCGCCAATTCAATTGGACCAGAATGTCTGGCAGTACGCCAATGTCGCGATGCTGGACTTTGAAAACAACGAAGGAAACTGCAACGGCAATCCTGCAACCAATACGACTGTAACCGGAACCGTTCCTGACGGAGAATATGTCAGGATTGTTGAAATCGGCATTCCTGAATGGATCATCCGGATGCGGCGCTGGCAGCGTCTCCCGCTTAAACTACAGTTCCATGTTTTGGGGCTGGCGCATGAGCTATCTTTACAACATTGTTATGGGAAACGCAGCATCCTGACGGGAATGCGCACGAAAACGCCGCGTCGGGCTTTTCTGTTCATGTCGGGGCGACCGGTTGCGGCCGCGGAAACGGTCTTCGTCCGCCTGAGGCGCCATGCACCCATCAAAATCGTGCAGTCATTGAATTGAGTGAATTTGACCCTGCTGCGAACATCATCGTCATGGATCTCGCTGAACTGCTTGCTGGCACGGACATCACCATCAACGATCCGCAATCCGTCTCAGGTTGCATGTCGACGCAAAGCGATGACGACTGCATCGATGTGATGAACGAAACCGGCATTACGTATCGCGATGTCGCCTCCAGCGGTCAGAGAATTCCAGCCGTATTTCGTCAACGGCGAGCAGTCGAATGGGTAAGTCCAAGGTGTACGGCGTTGCGCTCTGACAAATTGCATTCAGAGCGCGTCGTCCCAGAAAACGATAACCGCCGCGTCAGGTGAAAACCTGCAAAAGAGCCGGCTTTCGCCGTCTGGAATATCGCGGACAGCGATTATGACTGGGACATTCCATCATGGATGCCGCGTCCACTGGTTCCTAAGGAAAACGCCATGAATGATGCCAAGGTCGAGCTTGGCCGCCGTTTGTTTTACGACACGCGTCTTTCCAGCACACAAACACAATCCTGTAGAGCTGGAAGACGTGTCGTGCGTGGCGGCGTCATTCGTGGCGTTTTCTAGGAGCGCGGCATCCCGTGATGGAATCATCCCCGAATCCTCAATCGCTGTCCACATGTTCGGTGATCGGCGAAAGCGTAAGGTTTTCGCGCGCGACGCAGCCGTGGTTATCTTTCTTGGAGACGACGCCTCTGGTACTTGTCAAGAGCACGCTTGCCGGCTGCAACAGTTGCATTCGACTGCTCGCTGCCTCAACGCATGAATTTCTGACCGCTAGGCGCATGCCGGCCGGACCCATCGATGCAGTCGTCGCTGCGTCGACGTGGCCTGAGACGCAGATCGTTGATGGTGATGTCCGTGCCAGCAGCGGATCCTGTTGTGTCGGGTAGAATTCAATTCGGTAGTTACCGTAAATAGGTAGTTTCTTCATTCCATGGCCACCGGCGGTCGCCCCGACATGAACAACGCCTTCGTACGCATTCCCGTCGGGACACTCAACAATGTTGGTGTAGGTAGCGTACTGTACAAAACATGGACACAGCGGGGAGACGCCGCCGGCGCCACCTCTGATGTTTTCCGTTATGATTTCAAATGCAATCCCGATATTCTCCGTCGGAGCAATTTGGTGCAGTAATTTGCAGGATTACTGGTACGAGTTCGTTGTTTTTCAAAGTCAGCATCGCGACATTGGCATGCTGCCGGACATTCTGTCAATTGAATTGGCGCCGCCGCTCCCTACGAGCTGTTTTTATACAGCCACATCTTGCGGCTGTGACGCTGTAAGACCTATGCGCCACGTGGCGCACTTTTGCGCGTCGAGAGCAGACACGACGCTCGACACCAACCCTTGTGGCGGGGATAGGCGGCGAGCGCACCGTCAAGTCACAACGTATCGCGGGCTTCAGGAATTCATGAGAAAATAATTGGCGTGCGAGATATTGTCCCACACCGCGCAATTCATGCAAATTGTCCTTCTTCGAATTGTCGCAACTTTCGTCGATGCGCAACCCGTAAAAGGCGGCTCTTTGAGCCATCAACTCAAACAAAAAGGTTTTCGGGAAGGAATTTACGCGCTTGCCGCCAATATGGCGTCTTGACATATTCGCCGGCCAGGGCAGCTTTGCACCGCGTGGCCTGGACGTTTTCGGCGATATTTTTCTGCCGACGTATGCCGGCACGCGGGTCGACAGCTGGTCCTTCACCGCTCGCCACGGCGGCTGCTGCGAGACGGCCAACAACGCCCATCACATCCGGCAGCCGACAGTCATCTGAAACCGCTAATTTTTCGTAGATCTTCGGCGCGCTTCTTCGGCGCGTCTTTTGCAAACACGGCGACGCGCCGTTCGGCAAAGAGACGCGCACCATCTGGTCAGCATGACGGAATCCGGCGCCGAGTTCATGGCGGTCTCAACCGACTCGTCAAGGCTTTGACGCGTGGCGCGGGCTGCGCAGCTTCTGCAACTGAATGAGCTTGTGCGTTCTGCCTTCGCGCGCCTTTACGGATTCTTTCCTGCTTTCGCCATCGTCCCCTCTCTTCAGGCCCATCACACTTGGTATCTGCGAGATCCACCATTTTCAGCTGCGGCACTGCGCTCGTCGCACTGCCAGCGACTGCTGTAGGTGTAAGCCGCCTTTCGGCCAGCTCGCGGCTCTAGTGTAAGCAGCGAATGACTGTCGCAAAGGTAAGGCGACTTGTCGGAAAAGATCGGGGATTGGCATCCCTTTCCGTTTCCGCGTCTTGGCGTTCCAGAATTCCATGATGGACCACAGCGAGCGCCGGGCCGATGGGAGGCGACGGAGACGCCGCGCCCGCCGGCACCTGGTTTCAGGTAGCCTGCGATTTTCTTCGCCATTTTGCAGGCGGCTTCTCGTTGGTTCTGGCCGCGCCAGTGCTGTGGCCCGGTCGCGGTGCGGTAGTGGAGAAAGACCTCCCGCGAGGCGCGTGATTTGTCGCGAAATGCAAATGAGAAGATAGGGAAACTTGGATGCCTTGGGCGGCCTCTGTAAGTCTCAGATACGCAACCGCAAACTGTACGCTACGATTTTACCGAGATCCGGCGGTAGCGTACTGTAGGTATAAACTTAGAACCTAGTTAAAGCTCGTTGTAATTCTTGTAAAGTGTGGAGCCGGCGAGGCAAAGTACGAGAGAGGGAAATGGCTGCGCGCCCCTTCGCGGGCGTGCACGAGCGCCTCGCGATGAGCGGGATGTGAATTGGAATATTGTCGCGGCGGAAATTGTGTCTTTTTTGCGTGCAGCATCGCGTTTTGTAATCTATAGTTACAAAACCAATCGTCAAAATCTCATAATAAATCTTGCCACGGCATGCACATTCCCGCCGTTCGAACGTAAAGGCATTGCATAGTGGGTTTTTACGGTAGCGAGCTCACCGAACCACTATAACCCGTATATCTCGATGAACACGCTGAGGTACGGTGGCTCTGCGCCGACCATATCTACAGCCCGGCGGTAGGTCAACGTCATCGCACGACAATTTCGCCGTTTCGAACCACTGCCCGCTGCTCACCCATAGACTGATCGCACCATGCGGTGATTCCACGATGAGCAACTGGCGGGGTGAAACGAAAAGTGCCGCCGCGGCGCTACAGTAAATTTTTCTTGCTGCTCTTGCATGACTTCAGCCGAAATCTAGCGAGCCTTTTTCCTCCGCCTTTGAGCGATTGGCGTAATAGGCCGCCATCGGAAAGCCACCTACGACGACGCCGATATCGGCGCGGTGTATACGCAGCCGTCCTTCGAACGTCGTTTTCGCAGCCGCATTCGGCGCCATGGCCGGCGCTCAAATGAGATGTTCACCGAAAGCGAGCTTCGCTGTTGCATTAATCCGCGCGCGCCGCCGCTGGCTCCAAAACTGGTCCAGCGCTCGCCAACGCATGCCATCGGATGACGGCGAGTGTAAGCTCTCTGCCGGATACGAGGCGCGCATCGTGCTGGCGACTACGAGGAAGCGGCGACGACGCTTCCTGTTCAGGGCTTGTTCAACGTCGCGGCGGGGCCAC
>CALODW010000007.1:0-1264 GCA_942492295.1 uncultured Alphaproteobacteria bacterium | reverse complement strand
TCAAGAAGCCCGCGCGGGGGCCGCGCCCCGGAGAGCTGCGCGGGAGCGCGGAGCCCCGCCGCTCGCAGGCCGCAGCGCCGGGGGCCCCAGCGCGCTGCTCGGCGCGCCGGGGGCGGGCGGGCGGGCGGCCGCCGCCGGGGCGCCGCGGCCGCGGCGGCGCCCTCCGCGAGCAGCGGCTCAGGGCTCGCGCTGGCCCCGGCTCCAGCCAGCGGCGCTCGGGGGAGCCCCGCCCCCCCCCCCCCCCGCGGCCGCCGGGAGCCGGGGGCCGCCCAGCGCGCGGCGCGCGGCGCCAGCGGCCGCCGCTCCTCAGGCGCGCCGCGCGGCGCCGCGTTGACCAGGGACCCTAGCCCACTTGCTGCCACCGCGCCGCAGGCTAGGGGCCCTGCGCCGAGGGGCACCTGAGACGAAGAATTGATCCGATCCGTGATATCGGACATCGCTCAGTAGCGGGTTACGTAAATTTTTCAGTACTAATTACTTATTGAAAAACGCTTCTTCCGGATGGATGCAAGACGGGTTCGCATGACACGTCACGGCGCCGCCCAGGTTTTTCAACACAAAACGCACGACGATGATCCTCCGCCGTTCGGTCGTGATTGGGTGACCCCATGTACTTTCATGCTTGGACCAACCTGGCATTTCGCGTTCGCTACATCCGTCTTAACATGTAGGAAGAAGTCAGTACTAAGATAAAGGTATTTTTCGCAGAGAAAATGACATGTCACTGGAGCGCTCTTTTGCAGATTGCGCTTCGCTATCGCCAGCATTTCTTCCCATTTTTTCAACCATATCGCACTTTTCAGGTGTCTTTCATTATCTTCATATTATTATTGTTACATATATGGCATATTATTGTCAGTGAATATTGATAACGATGCCTGCTCAGGTAAAAAAGGCTGGTTGTTGTCATTTCACAAAGGCGACTACTTCAATGCCTTAGAACTTAGCCAAGACTCTACTGGCGACTGGACCAAAGGGCTCTTTCATCTTCTTATAATCAATATGGATCGAATGATATGGCTTGGTCCAGGTGGTGGTGGACAAACCAGAGAGATACGGCGCTGGAATCTTCGTCATGGCGACGGCGCCTTTTTTCGTGATCATCAACAAAAAGCACGGGAATTCTCGTGGTGGCGCCTCGAGACATTTTGAACGCACTTCTGAGATTCCATTTTGATTAGTTTGATTAAAATTAGACTCATTTGACTACCTTTTTATCATTCATGTTCTCTTCCGCTCTTTGGCACAATTCTTCGTCTCAGGT
>CALODW010000006.1:0-14190 GCA_942492295.1 uncultured Alphaproteobacteria bacterium | reverse complement strand
ATCCCGGCGCGTGAAAGTGAGTGGACTCCAAAGGCGGCGCCGTTGAGTTCCGCGTGGAAAAAGCGGGCATCGTTCATGCCGGCGTCGGCAAGGCGAGCTTTGCTGAAAAAGCTATCGCCGAAAACGTCCAGGCGTTTATTGATGCGGTGGCGAAAGCCAAACCGGCTGGCGCGAAAGGCGTTTACATTAAAAAGATCGCGATCTCCTCGACCATGGGTCCGGGCGTCAAGATCGATACGGCTGGAAGCGCTTAACGCGCATTTTCAGATTTCAGTATTCAAGAACGGCCCCTTCGTGGGGCCGTTTTTGTTAGTGGCATTTTTTCAAATCGCGAGAGAGCAGCCACCAGTTCACCGGCCAGGCGGCGAGGAAGCCTGCTGGTACGGCGACGGCGATGCCGAGCCAGAACATCGGCGACAGCACCGAGCCCGCCTGCATGCCGCCCACCATATAGTCGGCGCCGTTCATGGCGATTTCCATGACGCCAATTGAAACCGCTTCGCCGATCCAGATCAGCTTCAGGGCTTGCCAGAATGTTTTCTTCTGCCTGCGCATCACCGGCAGCAGCCCAAGCGTAAAGCCTGAGATATAGGCGAGCGTCGTGGCGAGGATGATTGTTGGCCAGACGCCGATACCGAGCGTCACGCCAATGGCGAGCCCGGCGACCTCGCCGATGACGCAACCGGTCAGGCAGTGAAGCGTCGCCTGCGCTGACGTGATGAGCGGGTTGTTGTCTCCGCTGTGGTGGTGCGCGTGTGCGCCCGAATGACATTCATTGTTGGTGTTGCTGGTCATGTTGACCTCCTAAAACCACGTTCTGACACCGGCGACGAAGGAAACGCTGCCTGCATCTTCGCCATCCGCGCGGGCGAAGTCTGCGGCGTCGCCGACAGCGCGCTCCCACGAAATACCAACATAAGGCGCAAACTGGCGGCTGACTTCGTAGCGAAGGCGCGCGCCCATCTCGACGTTAGAAAGTCCCGCGCCGACGTCATACGCAGCTATGTCCTGCGCCGCGAAGTTCAACTCCGCGCGTGGTTGCAAAATTAAACGTTGTGTAATGAGCAATTCATATTCCGTCTCAATGCGCGCTTCGACATCGCCATCATCGGAAACGAACAACGCTGCGTCGACTTCAAACAGATAGGGCAGGAGGCCCTGCACGCCGACAACGGCGAAGGTGCGGCTATCGCCCGGCGCGAAGTCGTGGCGCACGCCCGCTTGCAGATCGAAATAGTCGGTGACGGCGCGGCTCCAAACGGCTTGCACTTCCGCGCTTTCAAACGCATCGGCGCGAAAGTCATATTCGCCTTCGGTCTTCAGCCACAGGCGATTAATGTCTCCGCCGAACCATCCTTGCGCGTCCCACAGAAATAATGGCTCGCCTTCATTGCTGCGATATTCGAGACGTTCACCCTCTGCGTACCAGAATGTTTGCCCGCCATGATGCTTCTGCAAATGCTCGCGCATCTCGTTCATCTTGTGGGTGGATTCATCCGCTGCGGCGAGGGACGGGGCGAGGGCGGTTAATGCGATGGCGGCGAGCTTTTTCATGACGTACTGTCCCCGTGCATGTCGTGTCCGCCATGGTTCATTTTCTCATGGTCATGATGTTGTTCGCCGGGCCTGACCGACACCACCTGCATCATGCCCGCCATCATGTGATAGAGCAGATGGCAATGAAACGCCCAGTCGCCCACCGCATCAGCGGTGATATCGACGGAAACCTTTTCGCCCGGCTTTATCAGTATCGTGTGCTTGCGCGGTTTAAAGTGAGAACCATCGTCGACGACCACGTCGAAGAACATGCCGTGCAAATGAATCGGGTGTGTCATCATCGTGTCGTTGACCATGGTCAGCCGCAATCGCTCGCCTTCATTGAAGACAATCGGCGCGTCGACTTCGGAAAACTTTTTGCCGTCGAACGACCACATATAGCGTTCCATATTGCCGGTGAGATGTAGTTCCATCTCGCGTTCGGGTGCGCGCATGTCGGGATTCATTTCCAGGGCGCGCAATTGTGAATAGGTGAGGACACGGTGCGGCTGGTCTTCGAGACCGAGGCCCGGCTCATCAAGGCGGCTCATGGGCGTTTCCGCCACGCCCGCGACGCCGACGCCGTTTCTGTGGGGATGGGGTTGCATGCCGCCCGGCGCCATCGCGTCATGTGATGCGCCTTGCGTGGATTGCGGTTCACCCATGGCGTGGCCGCCGTGATTGTCGCCGCCCATTTGCATGTCGTGTCCGGCATGCGGATCGTTGCTTTCCTGCTGATTGTGACCGGCGCCATGGTCGCCGTGTCCGGCCATCGCCATGTCGCGCATGGTGAGGGTGGGGCGTTCTCGCAAAGGCGGAACCGCCGCAGTCATGCCCATTCGCGGCGAAAATGTCGCGCGGGCGTAGCCGGACCGGTCGATTGATTCCGCCATCAACGTGTAGGCTTTGTCTTCATGGGGAAGGATAACGACGTCATAGGTTTCCGCAACGCCGATCTGAAGCTCGTCTGTTTCCACTGGCTTCACGTTCAGCCCGTCAGCTTGCACGACCGTCATGGACAGTTCCGGGAGGCGCAGGTTGAAGATCGTCATGGCTGAAGCGTTGACGATCCGTAGCCTTACGCGTTCGCCAGGATTAAACAGCCCCGTCCAGTTGTCGCCGGGCCCGTGCCCATTGATGAGGTAGGTGTAAGTCGCACCCGTGACGTCGGCGATATCCGCCGGGTCCATGCGCATGTCGCCCCACATGGCGCGCTCGGAAAAGGCGGCGCCGAAGCCATCTTTTTTGGCGTCGCGTACAAAGTCGACCAGCGTGCGCTTTTGAAAGTTGAAACCTTCCGGATGTTTCTTGAGTGTTGCGAAAATCCGTTCCGGCTTTTCAAACGTCCAGTCTGAAAGGACGATGATGTATTCGCGATCATAAGCGACCGGGTCTGCACCCTTCGGCTCGATGATGATCGGGCCATAGTGGCCGGACTGTTCCTGCAAGCCGGAGTGGGAATGATACCAGTAAGTGCCGGCCTGTTTGACCGAAAAACGATAGGTGAATGTCTCGCCCGGTTTGACGCCCGCAAACGAGAGGCCGGGAACGCCGTCCATTTCCGGCGGTAACAAAATGCCGTGCCAGTGGATTGATGTATCTTCATCAAGGTCATTGGTGAGATGCAGGGTTACATCATCGCCCTCACGCCATCGCAGAAGCGGCGCGGGGAGTTGTCCATTGACGGTGATGGCGCGCCCGCCCTTGCCGTCGATGACTGCGCGGCTGCGCTCGGCCCTCAAGTGAAACTCGTTGCCTGACAGGGCGGCAATGCCGGCCATGCTGTTGGCCATGCCGGATTTGGCCCATGCGGGCAGGGTTAGATGTGCCGCTGCTGCGCTTGAAAGCGCCACCATGTTGTTGAGAAAATGCCGTCGATTGATCATCGTAGTGTCCTGCAACGCCATTGGGGATTCGGATAATATTAACATTGCATACCATACCCCCTTAGGGTATAACAAGCCTCATGCTGATCACAGGTTCGTCATGGCTCATTGCGATAAAAAATCCACCATCAAACGCCTCAACGGGATTGAGGGACAGGTGCGCGGCGTCGCCCGCATGATTGAGGAGGACCGGTACTGTATCGATGTCTTGCATCAGGTGCAGGCGGTTAAAGCCGCCTTGTCAAAGGTCGAGGACGCGATCCTTTCCGATCATGCCGCGTCCTGCGTTGCGGAAGCCATCGCCTCCGGCGACGCCGCCGACCAGCGGAAAAATTCAAAGAACTTGTGGACCTTTTTGCAAGAGATGGCCCGCGCTTTCGTTAAAATGCCGCATACCGCAGCGATGCCAGCGCGGATTTTCAAACATTTGTCTATTTTTCTCCCACCAATCGTGGGGTCGTAATGGTTGCGACGGGCGTAAAAGACATCAGCGAAATCGATTTGAACGCATTGCTTGTTCGACTGCGAAGGCGCGCGAACCCGGCGAATGTGCTGGTGGCGTCCCGCCGGGCGCCTGCATTGGCCCTTAGCGTTGCAGCGGCGATCGGCGTTACGCGCGTTTCTGCGGCGGCAAGTGAGCTGGACGACGAAGCGCTGGATGCGCTTTCCCGGCTCCAGATCGTCGACGACCTGTCCGCATTCGATCCAACTTGTTTGCCCGGTGAGCAATACGGCGATGATTCGTGCGCGCCACGACCACGATAGTTCGCTTACGGCGTCTCATGTAGGGCATCAGTCCGGCCCATCATATCTTGATGATCCGTTCACCTCGCGTTTTGAAAATCGCTACGCTGCAAGCCACGAGGGGCATGGACATGCACGCCGCTTTGCCTCTCACGCAGCGCACCGGGAAGGCGTTTCCGGCATGAGGGTGCCGCACGAAACGCACCAGTCTCATGACGGCGACTATCACATGGCGGCAGGACATGGAGCTGGCGCCACGACCATGCGCACCAAAATGATAGCGCAGGGCATGCCGCCCAATTGGACCATGCCGTGCATCAAACGCGAGGCGTGGAAATCCACACAGGCAGTCATGCCAGCAGCCATAGCAGGGGCCATACAGGCCATGCGTTTCACAGCGCGAGCGATCATGTTCAGCACACGACATTGAGTGACGATTTAAACGCCCCCACTGGGGATCATGACCACGCGCACGAAAATGAATCCGGGAGTGTCGTAGCGAGCGCTGAAGCGGGAAATGGCGCCGGACCAACAGGTGCAATCGCAGAGATTACAGCGTCCGACGCACTACATCACCAGCATCAAATGACGCTTTCAGTTTTGGATCATGCGCCGGTGGATGATCTCGCCGCATTGAATGCGCCTTTGCTCTGACGCCCTGCGACCATAGCGACCATGATGGCTTCTTGCGCCTGCGTGAGAATGCAGACTAGATAACTGCGTTCCAACGGGGCGGGCGTGTGTCGAATTGGTTTGCGAAATCGTTGCTCGTTTTAAAGCGCCTGTTTGTGGCGCTGTTCGCTCTTGTACAGCTTTTTCCGTCGGGCATGGCCCTCGCCAGCGAACGCGGTGAACTGACCGTCGTCATTTGCACGATGGATGGCCCGACATCGGTAAACTGGGAGGAATTCACCGGAGAGCCGTCGCCATTCGGGGCCGCTGACGAAGATCATTCATCGGAACCTTGTCATGCTTGTGTTGTGGGCGCGTGTTCTTCCGGCGCCGCAAATGGCGCGCAGACCTTTCTCCCCGGCGTCAATCATAACGCCGCTTCCCTATTGGCCGACTTTACCGAACAAGCACTGTTATCTTCAAAACCGGACCGCCCATGCCGTCTCGCGCACCGCCGGGCTCGTTGATCTGACTGTTTCGATCACGAACCGGCGTTTCTCCTTGAAACGCTTCCAAAAAATTATGCGCTTCTTCAGAGTAGTCCAAATGCGCTTTGCACATTTCCAGCGCGGCAATGGCCGTCGCGCTTTCCTACACCTATATTTTCCGTTCCGCGATGCCGATGAAACTATCGCGAAGGACCATGCGCCCATTGGCGTGATGGGCGATCATTTGCATGCGCGGGGAGGTGATGTTTTCCTATCGGTTCATGCGTATGAACATGGCCGGTCTGCGCATCGGCGATGATTCCGTGACACCCGACGAAATCGCCACAACCGTCCCCAACAGATTTTTCGGTGCGCCGATGCAGCCGCCCACCTTGCGCGTGGTTCCGCTGGAAATGACCATGGATATGCACATGCTCGGCGCCATGTACGGCGTTACCGACTGGCTGACAGTGATGGCCATGGGCATGCTGGTTGATACACCATGGACCACCGAACGTATCAGGGCGGGATGGGAACCAGTGTGCTCGGTGAGTTCACCACGGAAAGCTTTGGTTTTGGCGACGCGAAAATCGCCGCGCTGGGGCGTTTGCTCGACACGGAAGCGGGCGGCGTTCGGCACAGCGCGCATTTCAACGCTGGCGTTTCCATTCCCACGGGATCGACGATGGAAACGGACCAGATACTGACGCCCTTGGGCGCGACACCCAGCCCGCGCTTGCCATATCCGATGCAACTGGGTTCCGGCACCTTCATTTTCAGCCCGGCGTCACCTATTCCGGCGCGACCGAGCATTTTTCGTGGGGCGCGCAGTATCTCGCGACGTTTCGTGCGGGAACGAATGACGAAGGCTACGGATTGGGCGACAAACACGAAGCGACCGCATGGGCGCAGTATGGCCCGGCGCCGTGGGTGGCCTTGTCCGGGCGGCTGGCGTTTCGTTCGCAGGACGCGATTACAGGCATGGACGCGGCGATCGTCGCGCCCGTGCAAACCGCCAATCCGGACTTTCACGGCGGAGAACGTTTTGATGTGGGTGTCGGCGTCAACTTCGCCGGCCAGCACGGGGTCGTGAAAGGTCATCGTATTGCGGTGGAAATGGTGTTCCCGATCTATCAAGACCTCAACGGCCCGCAGTTAGAGACGGACTGGACGCTGACCGTCGGCTGGCAGAAGGCGTTTTAGCAATGAATAAATTGAAGAGATCGATCCGATTTTTATGGCGTCCAAGTTGCTCAACTGGCGTATCGTCGTGTCGTTCGCTCTTACGTTGTTCAGCGCCGCGAGCACTGGCGCATGAATACGCGAAGGCGGATATCCTCATTGATCATCCATGGGCGCGGCCGGGCAATGCCGCAACGAGTGCCTGCGGCGGTCTATTTTGGATTGTCAATCGGGGAGGGGCTGGTGATCGGCTTCTCCGCAAAGCGGCTCGCGCCGAACATGGAACTCCACGTTTCAGAAAAGTCCGAGGCTGGTATTGTCTCCATGCGGCTCCTAAAGGACGGCCTCACGGTCGGTGGGCGCGCGACGGTTTCAATGGAGACGGGCTCCTACCACGTCATGCTCATCGGGCTCGACGGGAAATTGAGGGGTGGTGAGATCTTCCCATGACCCTGACTTTCGAAAAGGCTTGGTGAATGTGGAAGACCGGCAAATGAAAGCCGATAGCGTCCACGCGCACTGAGTTTCCGCCGTCGCAATCAAGCCGCCCCAGCTTGGGTGTCAGCCAGGCGCCGGCGCGAACCGCTGCGGTGTCTGGCGTCACTTCTTTGCGCGGTGACTTTTGGTTGCTGAATGCTTGCCTTGTTGTAAGAACAAAACAGTCAAAAGTTCGGCGCGCCGATCGTTGCCGATTTTAGCAATTGAGGGAAGAATGCCGCGTTTGGAAACAAAGCTACATTTGAACATGCTGCAACAGGCCAAAGAGCGTCTAGGTGACGTTTCTTTGTACGGATTACACTGGGGCGACCCGGAAAAGCATGCAAACCTCAAGACGATTCGCAAGCGGTGGATCACGCCCTATGTAGATCCTGAAAAAACCTGCGTTGAAATCGGCGTCGGCGGCGGACGCTGGACGCGGTACCTGACCGGGTTCAAGAAAGTTTACGCCGTCGATTACCACGAGGAAATGTTCAAGGAATTGCGCAAGACCGTGCGGGCCGACAATGTTGAGTGCATCAAGAACAATGGCGATGACTTCCCTGGCATCGCCCCCGGGTCCATTGATTTTCTATTCACCTTTGGCACGTTTGTTCATATCGATCTCGATATCATTGAGCGCTACCTGGAGAATATTCACCGCATCCTAAAACCGGATGGGCGCGCGTTCATTCAGTATTCAGACAAGACCAAAGACGTCGCCAAGAAAAACAAGAATTTTGCCGCCAATACGCCCGGTATTATGATCCCACTGGTCAAATCGAAGGGATTTAAGGTCCTCGAAGAAGAGCGCGAGTTATTGCGTAATGCGTCTTGCGTATTTCTCGCGCCCGAATAGCAGTCTGGGTGCTGGGCGTCGCCCGCGGGCGTCTCGCGGGGCGCGGGGGGTTGCATTCGGGGAAAGACCCGCTAGAAGCACGCCCGTCGCCTCTTGTGGGCGATACCTGTCCGAGACTGCGGGTGAGGAGTTTCTCCTCTTAATCTCCCGCATAGACAGAGGGAAAAGGATCAGCCGGGCGCCGTTCTTATGGAATGAGGGTCCGATCTGTCCATAAGACCTTCTGGGGCAGGCTCCGAGCGTTCGTTCGCGGGAGCCTTTTTTGGTTTCCATGTTTGTTCGCTCAGTTGAAGCCCCTCGCATTTTGCGGGGATTTTAGGGGCTGTCGACCCGACCGGGTCTGCAGCCTTGTTCGAACCGAAGGGACTGCCTCATGGACAGAACCCAAAAATCGGAAGTGGTCGAGTGGATCGGCGGCGTGTTCGATGCGAACTCGGTTGTCGTGGTGGCGAATGGCGGCCTGAGCGTCGCTGAAATGGAAAGCCTGCGTGGGGAACTGCGCAGCGCTGGCGCCAGCATGAAAATCGTCAAGAATCGTCTCGCCAAGATCGCGATTTCTGGAAAGCCGAGCGAAAAGCTCAGCGATCTTTTCCAGGGACCGACCGCATTAGCGTTTTCTGAAGATCCGGTCGCAGCGGCGAAAGCCGTCAAGAAGTTCGCCAAGGATAATGACAAGCTCACCATCCTGGGCGGCGCGATGGGCGAGGAAATTCTCGATGTGGCTGCTGTGGAGGCGCTCGCTTCCATGCCGTCGCGTGAGGAGCTTCTGGCCTCCATCGTCCTGACCATCACGTCTCCTGCTGCGAATATCGCCAGCGCCATCGGCGCCCCGGCGTCGAATATCGCCGGCATCCTGGAGACCCTTGAGAATCGCGAAGCGGCGTAAGCGTCACTCCGAAATTTGTTAATCTAACCAATCAACTAGGAACTAAAAACAATGGCTGATCTAAAAAAACTTGCTGAAGAGCTTGTCGGCCTGACGCTTCTCGAAGCGGCTGAGCTGAAAAATATCCTTAAAGACGAATACGGCATCGAGCCGGCTGCTGGCGCAGTCGCAGTTGCGGCGGCGCCTGGGGCGGCTGCTGAAGCGGCTGAAGAAAAGACCGAATTCGACGTCATCCTCGTCGACGCGGGCGACAAAAAGATCAACGTGATCAAAGAAGTGCGCGCGATTACCGGTCTCGGCCTCAAAGAAGCCAAAGACCTCGTCGAAGCAGGCGGCAAAGCGGTCAAAGAAGCTGCTGGCAAAGCCGAAGCCGAAGAAATCAAGAAAAAGCTCGAAGAAGCCGGCGCCAAAGTCGAACTCAAGTAGTTCATTCAGGCCGATTTTATCGATCAAGCGCCGCTGCGGAGTGTTCCGCGGCGGCGTTTTCGCGTCTAGCGGGAAAACCGGTTGTTTCACCGCCATAGGCGCCCGCCCGCTTTTGTGATAATGTGACGGTGCTCCTTTGAACGATTTGGGGCAAATTTTTTGCATCGAGGGGGTTGCGGCGGCTTGCCGGCGCGCCTAGTAAACACGTTCGCCGCCGACGGAAGTCCGCCGGCGGTTTCAGGCTTTGCGGCGACGTGCTTCGGTTAATCGAGATTTAAATTTAGTCATCCGCTACCCGCGGTCGAACCCATGTCCGGCCGGCGGGTGTTTTTGCGCCTTCGTTAACCCTGTCGGGATTGGACAGGGCGATTGCGCTTCTAGCTGGCTGACTTCCGCTTGTGAGGATAAAGATGGCGCAATCCTTCGTTGAGAAGAAACGCATTCGAAAAAACTTTGGCCGTATCGGTGATGCGGCTCCCATGCCAAACCTGATCCAGGTTCAGAAGGATTCTTACGAACAGTTCCTCCAGCGCTTTATAAAGCACGAAGACCGCCTCGCAGACGGTCTGGAAGCTGTTTTCCGGTCGGTTTTCCCGATCTCGGATTTCACCGAGACGGCGACGCTGGAATATGTCTCCTACGAGTTTGAAGACCCGAAATACGACACCGAAGAGTGCCAGCAGCGCGATATGACTTACGCCGCGCCGCTGAAGGTGACCCTGCGCCTCATCGTTTTCGAAGTGGACGAGGAAACCGGCGCCAAATCCGTCAAGGATATCAAAGAACAAGAAGTCTACATGGGCGACATGCCGCTCATGACCGACAACGGCACGTTCATCGTCAACGGCACCGAGCGGGTGATCGTCTCCCAGATGCACCGGTCGCCGGGCGTGTTCTTTGACCACGACAAAGGCAAGTCCCATTCATCTGGCAAGCTCCTGTTTGCCGCGCGGATCATTCCATATCGCGGTTCGTGGCTCGATTTTGAATTTGACGTCAAAGATATCGTCAATGTCCGCATCGACCGGCGCCGCAAGCTGCCGGCGACGACGCTTCTTTATGCGCTGGGCATGGATCAGGAAGAGATCCTCGACGAGTTCTATGACCGGGTCTCGCACAAGAAGATCAAGACCGGCTGGACGATGCCGTACAACCCCGAGCGCTGGAAAGGCGTGAAGGTTGATCGTGACCTCATCAACGCCAAAAACGGCGAAGTGGTGCTGGAAGCCGGTAAAAAGCTGTCAGCGCGCGCCGCAAAGAAACTTGCCGAAGACGGCCTGAAAGACCTGCTGTTGTCCGACGAGGAAATGATCGGGCGCTACTTCGCCTCCGACCTCGTCAATTTCGACAATGGCGAAATCTACGCCGAAGCCGGCAATGAAATCAGCGCCGAGCACCTCGAAACGCTGGAAGAGATTGGCGTCAATGCGTTCGATACGATCGATGTCGACCACATCAATATTGGCGGTTACATCCGCAACTCGCTGAATGCGGACAAGAACCGCAATCGCGACATGGCGCTCATCGACATTTACCGGGTCATGCGTCCGGGCGAGCCGCCGACGCTGGAAACGGCTGAGGGCCTGTTCTATTCGCTGTTCTTCGACCCCGAACGCTATGACCTCTCATCGGTTGGCCGGGTGAAGATGAATATCCGCCTCGGCTTTGAGACGGAAGACACGCTCCGCACGCTGCGCAAGGAAGATATTCTCGCGGTTCTGAAAACCTTGGTGAACCTGCGCGACGGTCGCGGCGACATCGACGATATCGACAATCTCGGCAACCGCCGGGTGCGTTCGGTCGGCGAGCTCATGGAAAACCAGTACCGCATCGGCCTGTTGCGGATGGAGCGCGCCATCAAGGAGCGCATGTCATCTGCCGAGCTCGATACACTGATGCCGCATGATCTCATCAACGCGAAGCCTGCGGCGGCGGCAGTGCGCGAGTTCTTTGGCTCGTCACAGCTTTCGCAGTTCATGGACCAGACCAACCCGTTGTCGGAAATCACCCACAAGCGCCGCCTTTCGGCGCTTGGCCCGGGCGGTCTGACGCGCGAGCGCGCTGGCTTTGAGGTTCGCGACGTTCACCCGACGCACTATGGCCGCATCTGTCCGATTGAAACACCGGAAGGCCCGAATATTGGTCTCATCAACTCGCTGGCGACCCATGCGCAGGTGAACAAATACGGCTTTATCGAAAGCCCGTATCGCCGCGTTATCGACGGCAAGGTAACCGACGACGTTGTTTATCTTTCCGCCATGGAAGAGCAGCGCTTCGCGATTGCGCAGGCGAACGCCGAAGTGAGCCCCGAAGGCAAGCTCATGAACGAGTTCGTCAACTGCCGCGTTGGCGGTGATGCGACGCTCGTTCCGCGTGAAGACGTTGCCTATATCGACGTTTCGCCGAAGCAGCTTGTGTCTGTCGCGGCGGCGCTCATCCCGTTCCTTGAGAACGATGACGCCAACCGCGCGCTCATGGGCTCGAACATGCAGCGTCAGGCTGTGCCGCTTCTCCAGGCCGAGGCGCCGTTTGTCGGCACCGGCATGGAATCGATTGTTGCGCGTGACTCCGGCGCCGCTGTGGCGGCCCGCCGTCCCGGCATCGTCGAGCAGGTGGACGCCCAGCGTATCGTTATCCGCGCCACGGAAGAAAACGACCCCACGAAACCAGGCGTCGACATCTTCAACCTGCGAAAGTTTCAGCGTTCCAACCAGAACACCTGTATCAACCAGCGCCCGCTGGTGAAGATCGGCGACGTCGTCCGTGATGGCGACATCATTGCCGATGGTCCGTCAACGGATCTTGGCGAACTGGCGCTCGGTAAAAACGTCCTCGTG
Organism: uncultured Alphaproteobacteria bacterium; assembly: GCA_942492295.1. GTDB lineage: Bacteria > Pseudomonadota > Alphaproteobacteria > Caulobacterales > Parvularculaceae > Hyphococcus. The sequence continues at coordinate 2,257 of CALODW010000006.1, read as the reverse complement.
GCGTTCATGCCGTGGAACGGTTACAACTTTGAGGACTCAATCCTCATCTCCGAACGCATCGTGCGCGATGACGTGTTCACCTCCATCCACCTCGAAGAGTTCGAAGTAATGGCGCGGGACACCAAGCTCGGCCCGGAAGAGATTACCCGCGATATTCCGAACGTTTCGGAAGAGGCGCTCAGAAATCTCGACGAAGCCGGCATCGTCGCCATCGGCGCCGAAGTACACCCCGGCGATATTCTCGTTGGTAAGATCACGCCGAAGGGCGAAAGCCCGATGACGCCGGAGGAAAAACTCCTGCGCGCCATTTTCGGTGAAAAAGCATCCGACGTTCGCGACACGTCGCTAAAACTGCCGCCGGGCGTCGCCGGTACGGTGGTTGAGGTTCGTGTCTTCAACCGTCACGGTGTCGACAAGGACGAGCGCGCCATCGCCATCGAGCGCGAAGAAATCGAACGCCTCGCCAAAGACCGCGACGACGAACTCGCGATCCTTGAGCGCAACATCTTCGGCCGCTTGCGCCCGCTGCTTCTTGGTAAAACCGCCGTTTCCGGTCCGAAGGGCTTTGAAAAGGGCGCTGTCACCGAAGAAGTGCTCGACCAGCAGCTGTCACGCGGTCAGTGGTGGAAGATCGGTGTCGCCGATGATGCGGTGATGGCCGAGATCGAAGCGCTGAAAAAACAGTATGACGAGTCAAAATCGCGCCTCGAAGCGCGCTTTGAAGACAAAGTCGACAAGCTGAAGCGCGGCGATGAGTTACCGCCGGGCGTCATGAAGATGGTCAAGGTTTTTGTCGCCGTGAAGCGCAAGCTGCAGCCGGGCGACAAGATGGCCGGCCGTCACGGCAACAAGGGTGTGATCTCCAAGATCGCGCCTATGGAAGACATGCCGTTCCTTGAAGACGGAACGCCGGTCGACATCGTGCTCAATCCGCTCGGCGTGCCGTCGCGGATGAATGTGGGGCAGATTCTTGAAACCCATCTCGGTTGGGCATGCCGTGGTCTCGGTCATCAGATCGGGCAGGTGCTCGAAGAATGGGACGCTGGCTCCAAGACGCGCGAAGATCTCGTGGCGCAGTTCAAGGAAGTCTACGGCGATGATCAGGTGCTGCCGCGCTCCAACGAAGAGTTAAAAGAACTCGGCGGCAACCTCATTCGCGGCGTTCCTATCGCGACACCGGTGTTCGACGGCGCCAATGAAGAAGACATCGTCGAGATGTTGAAACGCGCTGGCCTCGACTCATCGGGTCAGGTGACGCTCTATGACGGGCGCACCGGCGATACGTTTAACCGCAAGGTGACGGTGGGCTACAAGTATTTGCTCAAGCTGCACCACCTGGTCGACGACAAAATCCACGCCCGTTCGATTGGCCCATACTCGCTCGTTACCCAGCAGCCGCTGGGCGGCAAGGCGCAGTTCGGCGGTCAGCGCTTCGGCGAGATGGAAGTCTGGGCGCTCGAGGCTTACGGCGCGGCCTACACGCTGCAGGAAATGCTCACCGTGAAGTCGGACGACGTCGCCGGCCGCACGAAAGTCTACGAGGCGATTGTCCGCGGCGACGACAGCTTCGAGGCGGGCATTCCGGAAAGCTTCAACGTGCTCGTCAAAGAAATGCGTTCGCTCGGCCTCAATGTCGAGCTTCAGAACGGGTGATGCGAAAGCATCCCCGTTCCCTGTAACAAAGTTATTTGCGGACTGATCATCCGCTTGCGAATTTGAGAGGCTATTCATGTCCCAGGAACTGCTGAACGTTTTTAACCCGGCTGCGCCCGCGCAGACGTTCAACAAGATCCGTATTTCGTTGGCGAGCCCGGAGAAAATTCTCTCCTGGTCGTTTGGCGAGATCAAAAAGCCTGAAACCATCAACTACCGCACCTTCAAGCCGGAGCGGGACGGGCTGTTCTGCGCGCGTATCTTCGGTCCGGTAAAAGACTACGAATGCCTGTGCGGCAAATACAAGCGGATGAAGTACAAAGGCATCGTCTGCGAAAAATGCGGCGTTGAAGTCACGCTCACCAAAGTGCGCCGCGAGCGCATGGGCCATATCGAACTGGCCGCGCCGGTCGCGCATATCTGGTTCCTGAAATCCTTGCCGAGCCGCATTTCGCTGATGCTCGACATGACGTTGAAGGATCTGGAGCGCGTTCTCTATTTCGAACAGTACATCGTCATCGAGCCGGGCCTGACGCCGCTGGCGCCGAACCAGATGCTGACTGAAGAGGAGTATCTTCAGGCGCAGGAAGAATATGGCGAAGAC
>CALODW010000005.1:662500-1987138 GCA_942492295.1 uncultured Alphaproteobacteria bacterium | reverse complement strand
GCCCCGGCTGTCGAACTGAGTGACTCCCATCTTGGTACCACGGGGTCTGTGAGAGATCAACACGTTGCACGGTCTACCGCCACATCGGGATCGTCGTGGCGTCTCCGGTGCCGCGGTCGATCACCGATCCGTAGGCGACGACTCCGGAACCGGCGGTCACCATCGCGGTCGCGTATCCGCCGTCGATGTCTTCACGTCCGGCGACCCTTCTATAGGCCTCATTCACTTGGTGCAGCTGCCCCGGATCGAGGGTCACCGACAGAGCACCGATCTCGAAGCCGTCGCCGTCGTACAGGGTGACTTCCACCGTCGCCGGAACCGACCCCGTGTTGGCGAAACCGAGGTTGCAGCGGAAAGCCTGGTTCTGCACGAGCTGCGGCAGCGTCGCGGACTCTCCGCTCCGCAGCCCCTCCACCGCCGTCATGCCGGCGAGGTACTGGCCGTAGGTGCCGGCTGTGGACTGATTGAAGGTCCGAGATGTGACGTACAGCGGCCGGTCCGAAACGATCTCGAGAGTGCCTTTGTCGTCAACCACGCCGAGCTGATCGGCGATGTCGGGGAACAGCCCTTGTCCGTGGCCCTCGATCGAGGCGGACATGGTGAAGATCTCGTGCGGAGTACGGAGCACGATCTCGAGTTCGGCGAGCGATGCCGATCTATTGAGCGCGCCGACCGTGGTCCGCCACACCGACCCGTCGGACCCAGCCATGCGAGCTGCGACCGGCACCCAGTAAGAGTAGCCGCCGCCGCCCGGCGGATCTGCACCGGCTTCATACGCGCCGACGTCGCAGGCCGCGTGGCCGTCGCCGTCACCGTCTCGGGGTCGCGGCTCGCCGCGCTGGTCCGCGCCGGGACAAGCCAACCTCAACCCACTGTCGATGGCCGCGCTTCCCGCCAGCAGAGCGTGGGTGAGCGTCGGCCCGCCGTTGTCGGCCAGGGCGCCGAGGCCGAGCGCCGCCAAGGACACACCGGGCTGATCGCTCGAGCGATCGAAGCCGCAACTGTGTCCGGGGCTCTCGAGATTGCCGCCGCCCGAGATCAGATCAGACTCCAGAGAGCACCCACCGTCGATGAGGGTGTTGGTGACCAGGACGGTCCCGTTGCCTTTCCAGATGGCGCCGCTCTGGGCCCCGCCGCCGGCCGCCGTATTGCCGCTGAAGGTGGAGCTGTTCACGGTCACCGTGGAAAGGTCGGTCCAGATTCCACCGCCGCCTGCCCCGCCGCCCGTGGCGGCGTTGCCGCTGAACGTGCTGTTGATGACGACCACCGTACTGGAATCGATCCACAGGCCACCCCCGCCGTGGACCCCCGCTGCGATGTTGTCACTCACCGTGCAATTCAGGATCGAAAAGGTGCTGTAGCCGGCCCAGATGCCGCCGCCGTCGGAAGAGGCGCCGGAACCTTCGTTGGCGCTGACCGTCACCCGCAGGAGGGACGCGGTACCGAACTCGCTGAAAAGACCTGCACCTTCGCCGTCGTGGCCATCGGTGCTGTTGTTGCTGATGACCGAGTCGACGAGGCTCAGGGTGCCGAAGCTGTTCCAAACGCCGCCGCCCGCCCCGTCGCTGGCGTTGTTGCTGACGGTGACGTTCTTCATAGACAGGGTGCCCTCGTTGCCGATTCCACCGCCGACGGCCGCGGATCCACGGGCGAGATTCGTCACGACGGAGCAGTGCTCGAGGATCAAGGCACCGACGACGAGGATCCCGCCACCTTCCTCCAGGCTCTGCACCTCTCCACCGGTGATCGTCAGATCGGTGATCTTGACCGGCTCGTCGCCGTGTCGCCAATCCATCTGATGGATGTGGAACACGCGGTCGATTCCTCCACCGTCGATGATCGTGGTTGCTTCGGCAGAGCCCCTGAGGTCGATCCTCTCTCGAGGATGTCGAGATCACCAGCGGCCCCGTGATCTTCTCCCCGGCCGGGGATCGACAGCTCAAAGGTGCCTGGCGGGAGGTTGATGACGTCTCTGTTCCGGTTCACGTTGGCGGCCGCGATAGCCTCGCGCAGGGTGCAATGGGCGTCGCAGGCGCCGTCGTTTCCGTCGGCCGTGGTGGTCACGTCGTAGATGGCCGCCGAGGCCGGCGACATCGCGGCGGCGATGGCCAGGATTGCAAGGGTTCCAATTCTCACGATCAGGAGCTGGGTGCGATTCATGGTTTTCCTCCTCTGGAATCGGTCGCTGTCCAACCCCAATGTGGAACCCGTCGGGACCCGGCGCTTGATGGGGGGAGGAGGTTTGGGTGAGGTTCCGATGATGGTTCCTGGCAGGCGACCGAATCGCCGGTTTCGGATCAACGCTGGTGGGGATCCGACGTTGAGTTCTGCGGTGCCTACCGAACGCCTCGTCCGACTCGACCACCGCGGAGATCGAGCTCGACCTCGGCGGTGGCCACGGCGCCTTCTACCGGCCCCACCCCGAATGGATCGAGCCCGTGATTCGATGGGCGCGTGGTGAAGACTAGGGCGCCGAACTGGCGATCGTGGAGCAAAGCGCATACATGACGATGCTCGAGACTCCCGCACCACAATTCGCCCACGATCTTTCGTCCTTCCGACCTTGGCCGTTCACGCAAAGTTTGGGTCTGACACCCATCAGTCCTGAGCGAGGCTCACGCGGGCTTGAGCTTGTCGCCGTGGTGCTTCATCCACTCTTCGAGAGCGGCTGCCACCTCGTCGGTGAATCGATCTTCGAGGCGGTGAATCCGATCGCCGTTCATCACGGCGGTTTCCTCGCCCTCGAGGACGAAGGGCGGGGCGTCTTCGACCCGGTAGGTCACGCGCCAGCGGATCCACACAGAGTCATCGGTGACCTTCGGTCCCTCGACCATCTCCGGATCCTCGCGGATGTCGAAACGCCGGTCGAAGCCGTCGAGTGATTGCTTGAGATGGTCGAGCACGGCTTGGCGCCCTTCACGTCGGCCGGAGAACGGGCCGGCGCCGATGGTCTCATAGACCACATCCTCGGTGAAGAACGGCTCCACCACCGACCAGTCGTCCAGACGGACCACTTCTTCGAAGGCCATCGCGTACTTGCCGAACACCTCGATGGGTTTCATTGCGTACCTCTCCTATCACTCGCCGCCGACCATCGCCATGAAGGGCTTGACGGCGACGACGGTGAGAAGCCCGTGGGCGACGGCCGGGTCTTGATCGACGATCTCTCTGGCCTCGGTCTCGGACTCACATTGAGAAAGAGGAAGGCTCCGGTCATGACGAGCGAATCGAGATCGTCGAAGAAGGGGCCGCCGAAGACCAGGATTCCGGCGTCGTGGAGCTGATCCATGTACGCCCCGTGCTCCATGATCCCGGGCTGCTCGGCGAACGGCCGCCCCGGAAGATAGGAGGGGCCGGCGTCGTACTCGACCATGTAGATGGGGGTGGGTGGCGTTATCGTTGGCGCGGCCTCGTCGGGGGCTTCCCCGCCAAACAGCAAGATCGCAATGGCGAGAATTGTCGCCACCATCAGTGTTGACTTCATCTTGATCATGAGCTTTGTCCTTTCCTGAACGGTTGGATCTCACCAACGATCTTTTCCAGCCTGGATCCCATGGAGAGCACCTTGCGCTGGGTGCTCGGCGAAAGACGATGCATCTGCTCGTAGCCCGCGACCAGGGTCTCGAGCATGTCGAGCAGATCCCGCATCCGCTCCGCGGTGTTCGAGCCCTCCTCGTCGGTCCCCACCTGCTCGGCGAGACAGCCGCGGAGCATCTCGAGCGTCGGGTCGATCTCGCGTTTCTTCCGCTCTTCGATAATCGTCAGGAAGAGCTGCCAGACATCGGTAACCGCGTGGAAGTAATCCCGCCGGTCGCCGAGGCGGTGGGAGACGCGGACGATACCCCAGGCCTGAAGCTCGCGCAGCGAGGTGCTCACGTTGGAGCGCGCGAGGCTGAGCTGTTCGCCGATCTGCTCGGCGTTGAGCGGTTCCTCGGAGAGGTAGAGCAGGGCGTGGATCTGGGCAATGCTGCGGTTGATGCCCCAGCGGCTGCTCATCTCGCCCCAGTGGAGGATGAACTGCTGTTGTGCCGGACTCAGGGTCATGAGAATTCTCCCGTTTCTGTAATTACAGAAATTACATCCCGGGCCGGAAGTTGTCAAGGGCCACCCGCGAATATTGTTGAAAGGTGCTTGTGGCGGTGCCATAGCGGAGCCGGGCCAATAGACCTTGGGAGGTTTCGATCCTCAAAATCCCTGAAGTCTGGCACCGAAACACACAAGGTGGCAAAATGGTCCAAACACAAGGGGGAGAGCGTGAGAATCACACCAGCGCGCCACGGCATGCTTGTTGTCATCGGAGTTCTGATCACCCTCGGTCCGTGGCCGGAGTCGGTGACCCGGGAAAGGAGAAGACGAAGCGTTCAACGTTCGTTCTCTTGGTTGTCTTGTTGACTGTGGGCGCGGTCCATGGCGATACGTTTCTGGTGAAGACGTCCGCCGACACAAACGACGGCGCCTGTAACCAGCACTGCTCGCTACGCGAAGCTGTCATCGCCGCCAACACCAACCCTGGTCTCGACAGGATCACCCTGCCGGCGGCGACCTATGTCTTGACGATTCCAGGCACCGGTGAAAACCAATCCGCGACCGGTGATCTCGACGCGAGAGATGATCTGGAGATCTACGGAGCCGGCGCTGCAACCACGATCATCGATGCCAACAGTATCGATCGTGTCTTTCACGCCTATTCACACGACGTACGGATCGTCGGTGTCACTTTCCGGGGTGGAAATGCCGACTTGGGCGGTGGCATCCTCAGCGGGGCTTACGTGCTGTGGCTCACCTATGTCACGGTCAACGACAATCACGCCACCCTCGACGGTGGTGGGATCAACACAGACTACGAGACGGTTCTTACCCATTCCGTCGTCTCCGGAAACAGGGCGGTTCGTAGTGGTGGGGGTATCTACAACGGGGACGTGGCCTATATCCGAAACTCGACCGTCAGCGGCAACACGACCTCCGGTACCGGGGGCGGGGTCTGGAACGACCTGGAGTTCGAAATCGATGACTCAGTCATCAGCGGCAACCAGGCTGGGTCGGTCGGTGGTGGTATCTACAACAGCGACGACTTGATCGTCAGAAACTCGACCATCGGCGGCAACACCGGCACCCAGGGCGGTGGTATCTACAATGAAAATGGATTCTTGGAAGTACTGAGCACAACCATCCACGACAATACCGCGACCGTCCTGAACCAGGGCACGGCGGTGTACATCTCCACGGCCGAGGGGGTTACCAGTGTGGATTTCACAAACTCGATTCTGTCCGGGGTAGATGCCTGTTGGACCACGGGCGGAGGCTTCTCCTCCGACGGCGGCAATCTCGAGAGCCCCGGGAACACGTGTGGACTCGGCGGCCAACCGAACGACCAATCATCTGTTTCCCCCGCAAACCTGGCGCTCGGGTCGCTTTCGAACAACGGCGGACCGACTCTTTCGTCATTCCGACCTTGGCCATGAAATCCACGAGTACGGTTGGCTGCTGACGCTCGCCGCCGCTGCCGTGCTAGTCGGCTTCGCTCGAGCAGCAGCCTCTTGAGGGCGGTACCGGACCGATCGGTGCAGGGGACCCGGAATTCGAGGATGCCGCGCCAGCGGCCTGGCGGGGTATTGCGATGACGTTCGGAATCCGGACGGGTCCGGAGTCTCCAACGCCGATCGACTTGGCCGCGACCGGGTAGCCGAAGTCCGAGTACCAGATGTCCAACCCGCCGTAGCCGCCTGGACGGCTGGAGCCGAAGAAGATCCGCCCGCTTATGGCGCCGTCGTTGCCGAGAAAGCCGGGCCCCCACTCGGCCGCGTGGCTGTTGACCGGTGACCCGAGGCTGACCGGTGCAAGCCACTCGGCCCCGCTCTTGACGATATACCACAGGTCGGCCCCTCCGAAACCGCCGGGCCGAGTCGAATCGATGATCAGAGTATTGCCGTCATCGGATATCCAACGCGGGCTGTCGATGCCGTAGGAGTTTACGGTCTCGCCGAGGTTGACCGGCGTTTGCCAGGCGCCGCCGACCTTGTTTGACACCCAGACATCGAGGTTGCCGAACCCGCCACTGCGATCCGAGCAGATGTACATGGAGTTGCCGTCGGCAGAGAGCACCGGGCAACAGTCGATGAAGCTGGTGTTGATCGCCGGCATCTTTGACTTCGGTCCGGGAACCCCATCGTCGAGCGGGCATGACCAGACGTCCATGCTCCCGGTGATGCCTTGATCGTTGCTGGTGAAGTACAGGGTACGCTCGTCGTGGCTCAAAAAGGGCGCTGACTCGAACCCGTTGGAGTTGACGTTCGAGCCCATGTTTTGCGGCGTCTGCCACTCACCGCCGACAAAGCGGGATATAAAGATGTCCGCGCTGCCGTACCCGCCGCGTCCTCTTGAGATGAAGATCATAAACGAGCCGTCTTTCGCCAGCACCGGGTACCAATCGTCGCCGGCCCCGTTGATGGTCTGACCCAGGTTCTCAGCCTCGAGCCAGCGCTCGGACTCGGCACACCGCTTGCCCGCGATGGTGGTGGTGTCTCCGGTTTGGTTGTCCACCAAGGAGGCCGCGGTCAGGAACGCGCCGGCGGTGGTCGTGGTTCGAATGACCGCATAGCCGTCGGTCACCTCCTGGGCGGTGACCCAGCGGAAGACCTTTGTCTTCTGGGCGTACTCGAACGGCTGGAGGGTGATTGACCGCTTGCCGTAGTGGGTTCCGTCGGAGCTGTAGAGGGCGACCTCGACGGTGATCTCGATCCCGGTCACGTTGAGGAGGTCGAGGTTGGTGCGGTAGCCGTCGGTGTCCGTGGCCGACTGTGCGAGGTGGATCAGGACCGTGCTCTCACCATGGGCGACAGCCTGATCGACGGCGTTTGTTCCGAGCGCCGTGCCGTAGGTGCCGTCCGGAGTGTCGTTGTAGGTACGGGCGGTGGCGACGACGCCATCTCCGCCAGCCTCGATGCGGATTGTTCCAACCGCCTCACCGGGGCTGAAAACGGTCGCGACCACGTCGGCGTAGTTGACGCACAACCCGGGCGCCAGGGTGAGTTCGACGGTCTCCGGGTCGGGGTTGCCCTGACCGCGAAGGAGGAAACCCATCTGATACGACCGGGTGATCCCGCTGAAGTTGCACACCTCGAGGCTGGTTCGCCACTGTGTGTCGTTGAAGCCGGAGACGTGGGCTGCTCCCATCAGGTACAGCGTGCCCGCACCGGCATCGGTGGCCTCGATCTTGGGAAACGCTGGAGTCACCGTGATCGACGACAAGCCTGCGCCGGCCGCGAGGAGGAGAAGAATGACTGCGGCAGTGAGTGGCAATCGCATTTTCGAACCTCTTAAAAAAAGGACTGGTTACAGGAGATACTACGAAATATTAATTCCGTTCTGTGAAACGGTGTAAAAGATGGGGGCTCCTTTACTTCGGGGGATCCTTAGACTCGCTTCGCTCGCTCCCAATGACAAAAACCCTGCCTGGTCCATCGCTATCGCGATTGCTCTCGGTCTTCCGCGTGATTCCATGGAAGGCGGCCGGCGGAGATTTTTGCTCGGCAACGGAACAGAATCGGCGGTCGCCGCTGTTGCAGTTGTCAACAGGAGATATCGTGACGACACAATCTGCCGATTCGGACAAGCCGAGTGTTGACATGTCCTCGCCCGAACCGAGCATTTCGGTGCTCGACGAGGTGAGAAAAACCTGGCGGGAGGCAGTCGCCGTGTACCAGGGACCCGATCTGCGGCGAACGCTGTGGCAGCTGATCAACAGCATCGGAGGCTACCTGCTGCTGTTGATCCTCGCGTATCGGCTGATGGCCGTCTCGTATTGGTTCGCGCTCCCGGTCCAGGTGCTCGCCGCCGGTTTTCTGATCCGGGTCTTCATCCTCTTCCACGACTGCGGTCACGGCTCGCTCTTCAAGTCCAAGGCGGCGAACGAGCTCGTCGGGTATCTGACCGGAATTATGACCTTCACGCCCTACCACGACTGGCGGATCGAACATGCCAGACACCACGCGACGGCCGGCGATCTCGACCGCCGCGGTCTCGGCGACATCTGGACCCTGACCGTCCGCGAGTACCGCGAGGCGCCGTTTTCCGTGCGGCTCGGCTACCGGCTCTACCGAAACCCGATCGTGATGATGGGTGTCGGCCCGCTGTTTATCATCCTTCTCAAGCAGCGGCTGCCTCACTCGGTGTCGGGGGCGGCCGGCAGAAGAAGCGTTCACCTCACCAACTTCGCGTTGATCGCCGCTTTCGGCGCACTCTTCGTCACCCTCGGAGTCGCCGCCACGCTTTTGTTGCTGGTCCCCACCTTCGCCATCGCGGGCGCCGCCGGTGTCTGGCTGTTCTACGTCCAGCACCAGTTCGACGGGGTCTACTGGGAGCGCCGCGATCGACGCGATTACGTGACGGTCGCGTTGGAGGGCAGCTCGATGTATGCGCTGCCGCGAGTTCTGCACTGGTTCACCGGCAACATCGGCTTTCACCATATCCATCACCTGAGCCCGGCGATCCCCAATTACCGGCTCCCGAAGTGCTTCCGCGAGCAACCCATGTTCCAGCAGGTGCACCAGCTGACGCTGGCCAAGAGCCTGCGGTCGCTGCGCCTGCGCCTCTACGACGAGGAATCCCGCAGATTGATCGGGTTCTCGGACCTGCGATCCGCCTGACGGAGCGCCGCGTTCGCAATTGTTGAATTGCGGCGCGGGGAGCAACTCCGCCCTTTGCCGAACGTAACCCTGACCGCCTGCGCCGATCGGCCCATCTTCGCCTCCCACCTCCCGTCGACTTCGTCGTAAAATCATCTCGAACCCTGGGGGTGTCGACGTGCGCTGTGGAAACTATGCCGTGTCGCAGGTGTTGGTGGGACTTCACCGGGTCGGGATCGTGGGGCTGCGCCAGGCGTGCAAGGCCGCGGTCGAAGCCGACCTTGGCGACCGTGAAGAGATCGTGGCCTTCCTCCGGGCCCAGCTCGCGGCCGACAATTACATCCCCAGTGGGCAGGAGGAGCTCTACCGCGGTGCGCTGTGGCGAGAGTACCTCCGCTCGGTGGGTGAGGATTTCAGCGGGTTCTTCTCCGAAGTGGAGGTCGTGGTCCGCGGCGAACCGGGTGAAGATCGCGATCGCCTGGCCGGTCTGTGTGTCGAGGTCCTCGCTGAGTTCGAGCTGCAGCCGGTGGTGGAGTTCGTCGTTGCCGACGACGAGGGCCCCAGCCCACAACTCGAGATCGGCGGCGCGACGATCGCGTGTGGGCTGCCATCGCGGAAATCCCTGAAAGCAACGGTTCGCCATCGACTCTCGGACTGGTGACCCGGCTGAGGCTGAGCACGAGGCGTGGGCCGCCTCGCCGGGATAGTCAAAGGGTCACGTCGGTTCAAGATCCGCAGCCTCGTGGTTTTCTCCTCGCAACCACTGAACCGCGGACCCGGCGCTCAGAGGGTTGGACAGGCGTTCTTGGGCCGCCGTTCTCAGTTCGCCATCTGACGGAGGGCCTTGGCGGCGCGATCGTCCTCCATGTCGGCGAGGGCGTCCATTAGCGGTGCCAGGCCCAACGTTCTAACGATTCTACGATCGCAGTGGGTCGGTGAATCAGGGTGCGAATCAACAGGACGAACCCAAAAAAACGTTCAATCGTTGGGCCCGGCACTCGTCTGGCATGGCACTCGTTTGGCATTCGTCATCTGGAGTTGATGACAGATCTTGGAGTCTTGCAAGCGGCTCAGTCGATCAAGACGGAACCGCGGATCTTGCCCCCATGCGGGTGCTTTTCAGAGCATCCAGGCGTAGCCGACCTTGAGGAAGATGGTCCGGTTCTCCTGGGTGAGCTCGATCTGCTCGTCGCCGAGATAGTTGTCCGAGTAGCCGAGGAAGAAGACCGTTTGCGGGTTGAGCTTGTAGGAGAAGAGGATCTGGTTGAACAATGACCGGCTCTGAGCATCGACCTCTTCGGTGTAGAGCGATGGGTCGCGGTTGACGTCGAGGTATTGGCTGATCCAGCGGACGAAGGTGCGGACGTTGAACTGGTAGGTGAGCCGCATCTGCGACAGCTTGGCGGTGTAGAGAGGCCCTTCGTCGACATTGAGCCGCTCGTAGGAGTGATCCAGATTGAGCCGAAGGTGACGCCCGATGTCGAGCCGCAGCCCGGGGTCGAGGCGGAGCTGGTCGCCCTGGCGGGTGTTGGCGAAGTCCACCTGCCCTCCAGCGGCGGTTGAGAGGTAGGCGAAGAGGTTCGGCAGGATCTGCGCCTCGCCGTAGGCGTCGACCCGGTCGGTGTTGAAGAGCTCGCCGTTGTAGAAGAGGTCGCCCTTGAAAAGGGAGACACGGACAAACGACTGCAGCGGGCCCTGCGCCCATGACATGAGCTCGATGTCGCGGCTCAGGTGCTGGCCGCTCTGATCCTGGACCTCGTCCCACCGTGCGCCCAGCCGGACCTGACTCCACCCGGCCTTCTCGGGGTACCAGGCGTGTTCGAGCATGGCCTCACCCTCGCGGTAGTCCGCCCGCGGCACAAAGCCCAGATCCGCGCGGAAGTCGGTGCCGACGTCACGGTAGAGGATGAAGTACATCCAATCGCGCGAGGTGTGCTGGTAGACCAGGCGCATGGCGTAGTCCGAGAGCCTCTCGGTGCTCTGATCGTGGTCCTCGGCGATCTCCTCCGGATACTGCGTCTGCGATCCGAGGATCTCGATCCGCGCCGCCTCGGTGTCCTTCCAACGGAAGAGGATGTCGCCGCCCAGAAGCCGGTTGGAGTAGTCGTCGCCCTCGCGCCCGGTGTAGAAAACCCCGCCGGTGGTCGCGCCGAAGAGATCACGTCGGTAGCGCACGATGGTCGACAGGTTTTTCTTGTCGATCGTATCGAGGGCCGACGACTGGCTCGACGGGATGAGGAGGTTGGTGATGCTGTCCTGGGCGACGATGACGCCGATCGCGTCTTTGCCCACCTTGCCGGTGAGCTTGACCCCCCAGTCGGGGTCCGCGATGTCGCGGCTGTAGATCGCGTTGAATCGGGTGGCGAAGATGTCCGCCCCCTCCAGGAAGAATGGGCGCTTTTCCGGATAGAAGAGTGCAAACTGAGTGTTGACATCGAGTTGGGCCGCGTCCGCCTCGACTTGCGAAAAGTCGGGGTTGAGCGCGCCGCTGAGGATGAGGTTCGGGGTGATGCCCCAGTGGGCGGTGACCCCGGGCTCGACTTCGGGATTGCCGGAGATCATCTCGCCGTCGGGGAAGTCCTCGCGGGCCCCGAGCATCGATGCCGTCAGGGTCGGGACGAGTTCGATCGACCGGGCGGGCCTGACGCCCATGAAACCCTCGAGCTTGAATTCCTGGCAGAGATAGCAGTTGTTGCCGCGCTCGATGGGGTGCAGCGCCAACCGATAGCGTTGGCCTCGGGGGTAGGAGCGCACCGCGTCGATCCCCCATGTCATGCCGTTTTCCGCAGTGGGGAAACGCAACGACGAGAACGGAATCCGCATCTCGACCATGTAGCCGGTGTCCGTGATGCGGCCTGCGGAGTCCCAGATCGCGTCCCACGAGTCATCCTCGCCGCCGGTCATCTCGTTTTGGGTCATGTCCATCTGCACCCCGACCGGGTTGACGAAGAACTCGAAGGCCCGGCGCTGGTCATTGAAGGTGTCCAGAGCGATGCCGACAAAATCGTCCTGATACGCGGCGTCGCGGTCGGAGAGGCGGGCGCGAATCAACTCCGGCGCCGGATCATGCGCGTGGAAGGCGACATAGAGGTTGTTCAGGTCGTAGCCGATCCAGACCTCGGTGCGTACGGGCGCCGGACCGTTCTCGGCCGGCCTCGTTTCATACATCAGTTCGAAGGTCGGAGGGCGCTGCCACGGCGTCTCGTCGAGCCGTCCGTCGACATCGATCTCTCTGCGTTGACGGGAAGAACGGAGTAGACGGCGGGTTGGTCGGGAACTTGAGAGGGTGCATCGGTTGGCTCTTGGGCCCCCGCGCCCGGCGTCGATGACAAAACGAGCATGGACCCGACGAGGGCAACCAAGGGAAGCGTGTATTGGAATGAAGGAGTTCTGGTTGTCCTGCGGCGGTTCGGGATTCTCAAGTGGCGGATCCTCCCCGGGTATTCGGCCCGAACGATTGCGTCGACCGTTCGACGAGGTCGTCGGCGCTTCGCGGTATCCGAGGTCCCGCCACCCCGCAGCCCTGCACATGAGATACCGCTCGGCGCGAAAAAGGTTGCGTTGGACCTCCCCGCGGCGTGGCGGTGCTTAGGATGACCCGTCTTGGCTTATGGCTCGAGGCTCACGGCGTAGAGCACTCCCGTGCCGGTCCCGATATAGGCGGTGTTCTCGTGCACGGTGAGGTTCAGGATGCTGCTGCCCACCTTGATGCTTCGCCCAATCCAGCATCTGCCGGCGAAAACGGAACGAGACGCCGGCTCAATACGCTTTAGTGATTGCCAATGAACGACAACAACAGACGAATCGGTCCCTACGCTGTGGATGGGGAGATCGGGCGTGGCGGGATGGGCGTGGTCTACCGGGCCACCGACACCCGCCTCGGTCGCGCCGTTGCGATCAAGGCGCTTCCCGAGGACGTGGCGAGCGACCGCGAGCGGTTGGCTCGTTTCGAGCGCGAGGCGAAGCTCCTGGCCTCGCTCAGCCACCAGAACATCGCCACGATCTACGGGCTCGAGGAGCAGGACGGCGAGCGGTTCCTGGCGATCGAGCTGGCCGAGGGCGCGACGCTGGCGGAGCCCGACGGCAGAGGACCGATGGCCATCGACGATACGCTCGAGGTCGCGTTGCGGATCGCCGACGGTCTCGAGGCGGCGCACGAGAGGGGAGTGGTCCACCGCGATCTCAAACCCGCGAACATCATGGGTGTCGCCCTCGGGCAGGGTCAAAATCCTCGACTTCGGGCTGGCAACGGCCATTCGGCCGGAGGTAGGAGGTCAATCGCCTGAAGATTCGCCGACGTTGACCGCCCAGATGACCGTCGCGGGCACACTGCTCGGCACCGCGGCATACATGAGTCCCGAGCAGGCGCGGGGCCGGGAGGTGGATACGCGCGCCGATATTCAAGGCGTTCGGGGTCGTGCTGTGGGAGATGCTCGTGGGGCGAAGCCTTTTCGCTAGGGATTCTGCAGGCGAAGCGCTTGCCGCAATCCTTCGAGACACTCCCGATTGGAACCACCTGCCCGGCAATCTGCCCCCGGGCGAGGGTCGGCTTTTGCGGCGTTGTCTGCGTCGCGATCCAGCAAGACGGCTCCGGCACATCGGCGATGCCCGGATCGAACTCGAAGAGGCGCTCGAGGAGACACCCTTTGCCCGGGGCGGGGGATCCCTTCGCAGGATTCAGATCCAGGGAGAGGGCGGGACCGAGAAAACCTGGGCCTTGACCACCGATGTCTGCCGGCGCCTCGGCAGGGAAACCCTCGACCCGACGATGATCGGCGACAAGCTGAGCTATCTCGACAATGAGCGTGAATCGGATGTGTTGATGGTGTGTGTGCCCGGACTCGGCTTCGACTCCAGCGAGTTTGAGGAGATCCTCCGTCGATCGCCGTATCGGTCGCTCTCGGTCTCGCTCTTCGGGTTCGAGAAAGAGCGGGATCGGCGAGTCTCGCTGCCCATCGCCGACCACCTGACGATCCTCCGGCTCTTTCTGGAATCGGTGGTACGGGACCTGACCCCAAGACCACCATTCTTATCGGGATGTCATCGGGCGCGGACATCGCGTTGCGGATGGTCTCCGAAGGAGGTGTGGGGAAGAACCATGTCGATGGGGTTCTCGCGCTGAGCCCGAACATCAGCCTCGAGACGTGTTTCTTCACCAAAGCAACCGGCAGCGGCTACCTGGTGGACGGCCACCGCTACCTCGCCCACACCGGAGGGCAGCCGGAGGTCGAGGTGTGGCTCGAGCGCGACGACGTTGTCGAGGGAAAGGACACGGTGGTGGAGGTCGCCATCCGGTGGATCGAAGGCCGGACCCCGAGGCGTCCGAGCGGAAGGCGGGCGCCTTGATGGAAATCCATACTTGGCATTGAGCCTCCTGCAATTCGAGAATCGGGCTTCATGACACATCATTCACATGTCACCCTGAGCGAAGCGACCTCCGAGGTCGCGAAGTCGAAGGGTCCCCACAGATACAGAGGCGCGCTGCTCGCAAAGGACCACTTCGTTTCTTCGGGGGACCCTTCAACTCACTCGCGGACTCGTTCGCTCAGGGTGACATGGGCTGAAGGTGCGGTCATCCCGTCGGTAGACGCCGCCCCGGGGTGGGGCGGTGCTCAGAATGACAGGTTTTTCAGCAGCCCCCGTCCATGCCTGAGTAGGTGCCGCTCCGCTCAGGATGACAGGTATTCGGTGGTTTTTGATGGGTGGCACCTATCAATCAAGGGTGGCACCTATCAATCCGCGAAGCAGCCGAGATCGCGGTCCGCCACCCGCAGCCTTGTACGCCGCGACGCGCCGGTCGAAGGGTGGTTCCTTAGGGCTCTCGGTGTGGATCCCTTCGTCGTCGCTATTTGCTTTCATCGTAGGCCGGGAAATCGGTGTAGCCTTTGGCGGCGTTTCCGCCCGAGTACCAGGTGCTCATGTCGAAGTCTTCGTTGAGGGGCCAGCCGTTGGCGAAGCGCGCCGGAAGGTCGGGGTTGTTGATGAACGGTCGGCCGAAGGCGACCAGATCGGCAGCGCCCCGACCGATCGCCGCCTCGGCGGTGGCGAAATCGTAGCCGCAGCTGCCCATGAGGGTTCCGTGGTAGACCTCGCGGGCCTCTTCAAGCGTGGCCGGCTCACCGATTTCATGGAACCCGAATGCCAGTCCGTCGACCATATGGAGGTAGCCCACGCCCATGGCCTGCAATTGACCTGCCGCGTAGGTGAAGGTCTCCCGGTATTCCGGAGAACCCATGTCGTTGAATGAGCCGTTGGGCGAAAGGCGGACACCCACACGGTCCGACGACCAGCGTTTGCTCGCCGCTTCGACGACCTCGCCGAGGAGTCGGAAACGCTTTTCGATGCTGCCTCCATAGCCGTCGGTGCGGTGGTTGGTCTTGGACTCGAGGAACTGATTGAGCAGGTAGCCGTTGGCGGCGTGAACCTCGACGCCGTCAAAGCCCGCGGCCCGTGCGAGTTCGGTGGCGCGCGCGAAGTCGGCGACGATGGCGGGGATCTCATCGGTTTCCAGGGCTCTGGGAGTTTCGTAGGGCTTGGGGCCATCGGGCGTGTGGACGTGATCCCCTTCAAGCTTGATGGCCGAGGGGGCGACGGCGGGCCGGCCGCCGTGGAACGCGCTGTGTGACGCCCGACCGCAGTGCCAGAGCTGCAGGATGATCGGAGCGCCTTCTGCGTGAACGGCGTCGGTCACCAGCTTCCAGCCCTCGGCCTGAGCCTCGGTATAGATCCCGGGCGAATCGACCCAGCCGATTCCCTGCTCGGAGACAACCGTCGCCTCGGTGATCAGCAGGCCAGCGCCGGCACGCTGGGCGTAGTATTCCGCCATGAGCTCGTTGGGAACCCTGCCGGCGCTCGCCCTGGCGCGCGTCATCGGAGCGAGGACGATGCGGTTTTTGAGGGTCAGTCCGCTCATTTTGTAGGACGTAAAGAGGCGTTTTTCGGTCATGTTGTCTCCAGGTTGCGTACCGGTAGCGAGCAGCGAGAGCTCGCGGATTGCGTGCCCATCGGTCAGGGAAACGACCATGGGGACGGTGCTATTCCTTCGAGGGTAGGATTGTGTAAGTGGTACCGTAGCCGAGGCAAAGACCCGTTCAAAGGAGGCCGAGGATGATCCATGCGTTGCTCTACGACCCGGACGAGAAGAGGCTTCGTCAAGGCGGCGCCGAATTGATCGACGCATGGGAAAGCGCGACGTCGAGCTCGATCTGGGTCATCCTCGAGGACGAGTCCGAGGACGCAGAATCCAAATTGCTGACGCGGCGCTTTGGGATTCACAGATTGGCCGTGGCCGACGCCTTGAGGGATCGCCACCCCCCGAAGATCGGAGCCTTTCGAGAATGCGACGTTCATCCTTCTCAAGGGGCTCGACGCCACGTCGACGTCGCTGGATTTCGGCACGATCCAACTTTCCATGTTCCTGAGTGACCGGTTTCTGGTCACCCGAAGCTCGGCGCGATCCGTGAGCATCGAGGCTGTGCGCGCCAGGCTGGTTTCGGGAGAGATCCCGCCCGATACCCCTCCGGTTGCCCTCGCCTTGCGGTTGTGCCGCACGATTGCCGACCGCTTCATGCCTTTGCTGATGTCCGTCGAGAAGCGGCTCGAAGAGATGGAGGCCGAGATGCTCGAACGGCCGAGCGACGACCTGCTGGCCGAGTTGGTCCGTCAGAAAGGCGATCTCAAGCGGATGCTCCGCATTCTCCAGTATCACTTACAGGTGTTTTCCGCGGCCCGCACGCACACGCCGGTTCAGTTCAAGGGCTACCACCATGAGCTCACCGACGTGCAGGAGCAGCTCGATCGGCATCTCGGCCTGGCCCGCCTCTACTACGAGCTCACCGATGACCTGATGGATGGCTACCTGTCGCTGTCGGCGCACCGGCTGAACCAGATCATGCAGACATTGACCATCGTCACCGTGGTGTTCGTGCCGATCACATTCATGGCCGGGATCTACGGCATGAACTGAAAGCGGTTGCCGCAGACGCCATGCCCGAACCGGCGAAAAACTACCTCATTGATCGCAAAGAAGAAATTTCCCTTTCCTGCTCTGCGGGACCGGCGGCGGTTTCGAAAAACGCCACCGTCCTCGTCCTCGGTGAGGATGGCGAATACAAAACCGCCGTCGAGGGCAGGCAATGGCTGGATCTGCCTGACGGGCCGCGCATGGACCGGCCCAGCGCCCATCGTCGATGGCAGGCGGGTCTGGAGCAAGAACGCGCATTTGATTCACGATTGCGGGCGCCCCAGTGCTTCAACAAGGAAAGCGAATCGTCCTTTGTGGCGCTGCATCACCTGACTACGCGCATGTTCATGAACGGCGCGGCGCCCGGTGAGGTCGATGCGGCGGCAGCGCTGGCGCTTGCGGCGGGTGAGCTAAAGACGCCAGAGCTCGGCGCCATGTCCTACATGCTTTCGCCGGACCAGTATCTTGGCGTCGATGTCGGGCGTTTCATGCCGCATCTGATGCTTTACACCCCTTACGCGACAAACACGACTTATGGCGGCGCGGATGAAAAGCTCCTCCTCCCAGTCGTCACTGATCCGGGCACCGTCTGGGCGGTCTAGAGCATCATGATGCCGCAATGGTCCGATGGCGTCCCCGCCACCGGCGGCTAGTCGGTTCCAAGAGAACCGTCGAGGGCCCGGCGCGTGACAACGCGCCGGGTTCTTTGCAAGCATTATATGCATGTGCATCATGATTATATAATCGCCTCCACGAATACGCCGCGATGACCACGCGCAAGGAAGCGGCGGCCTTCGCCGAAACCGTGCTGGACGCCTGCGCCGCCGGGCGAGTGCGCCAGATCAGCCGTGTCGTCACCGCTCATTATGATGATGTGTTGCGCGCCCATGGCGTCACCGCCAACCAGCTCACTATTTTGTGCATCCTTGCCGTGCTCGGTCCGAGCCGCAGCGTCGATCTGGAGCCGTATCTCGCGAGCGAGCAATCAACCTTGAGCCGTAATCTCGACCGCATGATCAAAAATGGCTGGCTGGTGAAAAAGAAAGACGCCGACGGTAGGGCGAGCCGAATCACCCTCACGACGACGGGGCGGCGGCTCGTGCAGGACGCGTCCGCAAGCTGGCGCGAGGCGCAAGACTGGGCGGAGGACCTTTTAGGTCCGCGCGGACTGGCGGACTTAAAACGCGTGGCGAAAAAACTGAACCCGCTTATTCCGTAGCGTTTTGTCGCCGGCTGCGAGCTATTTCAGATACTTGGCAAACCAGTCGAGGGTCCGCTCCCAGGCGAGGCTCGCCGCCGCTTTGTCGTAGCGAGGCGTTGTATCGTTATGAAATCCGTGATTGGCGCCCTCGTAGACATACGCCTCATAGGTTTTGCCGTGCCGTTTCAGCGCCGCCTCATAGGCCGACCAGCCGGCGTTCACCCGCGTATCATTTTCCGCATAGTGCAGCATGAGCGGCGCCTTGATTGAAGGGACGTCTTCGACCGCCGCCTGACGCCCGTAAAACGGCACGGAGCAGGCCATGTTCTCATAGGCCACGGCGAGCGCGTTACAGACGCCGCCGCCATAGCAAAAGCCCACCGCACCGACTTTGCCGGTGCTGTTCTCGTGGTTCACGAGATGTTCAAACCCGGCGAAGAAATCCTCCAGCAGCTTTTCACTATCGAGCGCGCGCTGCATGGTTCGCCCCTCATCATCCGTACCCGGATAACCGCCCGCAGGCGTCAGGCCGTCAGGACCAAGCGCCAGATACCCTGCCTTGGCGACGCGGCGCACCACATCCTGAACGTAAGGGTTGAGGCCGCGGTTCTCATGCACCACCAGCACTGCGCCAAACGGGCCTTTGCCCGCCGGTTTGGCCATCAGCCCCTTGATGGTTCCGTGACCATCGGGTGAGTCATACTCAACCCAGCCGGTCTCAATATCCGGATCTTCGAGTGAGACCTGTTCGGCCAGCGCATAGTTGGGTTTCAAGGCGTTAAACACAGCAAGGGCGCCCGCCGCCCCGGCGGTGAACCGCGCAGCCTTGTCGAGAAACTCGCGCTTGGTCAGGGCCCCATGCACATAGCCATCAAACAGATCGAGAATTTCGGGCGAGAAATCGGCGGCGGTCTTGCGTTTCATGCCAGGGCTCCTTGGGTGGAGTGAGGAAGAGGGGGATGTAGCAGAAGGCGTGCGAGGAGTTAAATCCGAGGCGTGATCGGCAGATCGCCGAATCGTTATCTCACGCGCTTCAAGCCCCAGCCTGAATACTTAATGAAAAATTCATTGTTGCAATTTCAATTTGCCAGCGCTAGCTATTGTGCAACGCAACATAATACTACCTAAAACTCGATGAGGAAGTGCTCGGATCATTCTCAACCTCTTGATATGGAGACAGAAATGACACGGTTGATTTTTTCGCAGCTACAGCATTTCCGGTATTTTCCGGACGGCTGCTGCTCAAAAGGGGTTTCGGTGGAATCATTTCCGCAGTGGCTTTCCAGGACATTTCGCGGTCAATTGCGGAAAACGCGAAGCGGCGGAGATCAGCGAACGCCGCGCTGAAACGCCGGATGCGGTCACGACAATCAGCGACTCCTGCATTGCGTTATTCTGAACAAAACAGCAAAAATCGCTGTCTGACGTCACTACCCCGCGCCCAGCGCGTCCATCACGCTGAAAATGTCCTTATCCCCCCGCCCGCACATGTTCATGAGCAGGATCTGGTCGCGGTCCATTTGCGCGGCTTTGTCTATGGCGCGGGCGAGCGCATGGGCGGGTTCCAGCGCCGGGATGATGCCCTCCAGCTGCGCGCAGAGCTGAAACGCGTCGAGAGCCTCGGTATCTGTCGCTGAGACGTAGTTCACCCGGCCCGTCTCGTGCAGCCAGGCGTGCTCTGGCCCGATGCCGGGGTAGTCGAGGCCCGCCGAGATTGAGTGCGCGTCGGTGATCTGGCCATCGTCGTTCTGCAACAGATAGGTGCGGTTGCCATGCAAAACGCCAGGCCGCCCGCCGGTGAGGGACGCCGCGTGTTTGTCCGTGTCGACGCCGTGGCCCGCCGCCTCAACCCCGATGATCTCCACATCCTTGTCATCGAGGAACGGGTGGAACAGCCCGATGGCGTTCGAGCCGCCGCCTATGCACGCCATGATGACGTCGGGGAGGCGCCCTTCGGCTTCGTCCATTTGTTCTTTCGCCTCAACGCCGATCACCGACTGGAAATCGCGCACCAGCTCCGGGTACGGATGCGGTCCGGCCGCCGTACCGATGATATAAAAAGTTGAATCCACATTGGTGACCCAGTCGCGCAGCGCGTCGTTCATGGCGTCTTTCAAAGTGGCCGTACCGCTTGTCACCGGCACTACTTCCGCGCCGAGCAGCTTGATTCGGAAGACATTGGGCTTTTGCCGCTCCACATCGGTGGCGCCCATATAGATGACGCAGGGCAGACCGAAGCGCGCGCAGACGGTGGCGGTCGCGACGCCATGCTGGCCGGCGCCGGTCTCAGCGATGATCCGGGTCTTGCCCATGCGCCGCGCCAACAGGATCTGCCCCATGCAGTTGTTGATCTTGTGGGCGCCGGTGTGGTTCAGCTCGTCCCGCTTGAAGTAGATTTTCGCACCCTTAGTAGGGCCGGATTTCTCGCGGACATACTCTGTCAGGCGTTCCGCGAAATAGAGCGGGCTGGGTCTGCCCACATAATGCTTCAGGTAATAGGAAAGCTCCGTCTGGAAGCTGGAGTCAGCCTTCGCCGCGCGATACTCCTTCTCCAGCGCGAGGACAAGCGGCATCAAGGTTTCGGCCACAAAGCGCCCGCCGAAAATGCCGAAGCGGCCTTCCGCGTCGGGTCCGGTTCTGTAGGAGTTGGGTTGGGTCACGGGTGCGCCATTACCTTCTGGCGAGCGCAAGGAACGCGCTCATTGCGCGCCCCTCTTAGCGGCAACGCGTCGGTTATTCTACTGCAGGTGCGGCTTTCGGGTAGCGCACGGAAAGATCAATCCGCGCGATCGCCTGCCAGTCGCTGGGGTGAACCAGCCAGATGACGCCGGAGGGGACTTCCTTCTCGCCCTTGCGCGCTGTCGCGCCATAGAGCGGCGCGATGTTGGAATGGCTGGAAAGGATAATGTTGGTTCCGGGGTTCTTCGCCAGCTCCGCCGCGACTCGTTTCTTCATAGCCGAAACGTCAGCCGGTTTGGTGCTGACCTGCGATGGATGCGGCTCCACCTGCGCGCCGCCAGCGGCGAGCCCCGCCGTATCCCATGAGCGACACATGGGGCTGGTATATGCCTTCAACACCGGCACGCCGTTCTCTTTCAGGATCTCACCCAAAGCGCGCGCCTGAAAGAACCCTTCCGCATCGAGCCCGCGGCCCGGCGCCAGCGTGCACCCCGCCGACAGGCCAACGGCGCCCAGTTGATCACCCGGCGAATTGGCATGGCGCATGACCAGCACATAACCGCCGCGCTTGACCGCTTCAAACGCCACCGACGACGCGGCTTCATTGACGCGCGGCGCCTGTGCGGAGGCGCAGCCCGACAAAAATGCTGCACAAATTGCTGCGCACAAAATTCTCATGATCTTATCCTGTTTTGCGCCGGACTTTAGTTTCCGTAAGAGACGGTCTGCGCCTGACTGACGTGTTTATCCACCGCAACAACCGTCGACGCGTGAATAGTCGCCGACATCATTTCCACGACCGACAGCTGCGGTTCTTCACCGTTCATCCCAACCGGGAACGTCGCCCGCGCCTTTACGTGCCACCCGCCAGTCTTGTTCAGCCACATGGCCGTCTTGAACGTGACGCCATCCTGCGGCTCGGTAATATAGGCCGCCGCCAGAGCGTCGCCTTTTTCGGTGGATAGCGCGTATTGGTCGCCGTCAGGCGTCGCGACCATGACCGGAACTTCCGATTTTAGCGGATAGGGAAAGCGATCAACGATGAGTTTCAGGCTTTCACCGTAGTGATCTTCAACGGTCGTATCCGGCCAGTGCGACGCATAAAGCGTCAACAGCACTGTCTTCGCTTCATTTGTGAGACTGCATGACGTGTCCATGCCGGCGTCGTCATACAGCTGAATCTGCACAAGCCTTGCAGTGACCTGCTCAAGGACGTCTCCGTTGTCATTCACCAACGTCATGTCCAGAACTTTTGGACACCGCATGCCTGAGTACGTGTGGAAGAGGTCTTCCGACGTCTCACGCCAGCCGCCATTCGCTGACGGGAGCGAATTTTGCGCAAGGATCGGCACGGTCTGAACGCCGGCGCCGGGATCGTTGGAAAGCTTACCTTCGCCGTGCAGGCCATCGGCGCCAATACCCAGGGCTTCTTCGTGGGCGGCGGGGCGCGGCCCGGCGGAACGCGCGATATGCGCGCGCGACGCGGTAACACTCGTGTAGCTAACATTTTGAAGCGCAAGATCGCCGAGCGCCTTGGCCACTTGCGGCTTCATGGCCTCAAAGCCGGCGCCGTAAGCGTATGCATTCATACTCTGCGACGCTAACCCGCTATCGGCATGCTTTGCTGGTTCAGTCTGTGACGCGCACGACGCGGCCAGCACGCTTGCGGCCAGAATCAACGCCAGACCGGCGCTATTACGGAAACCCGCAACCGGAATTTTCATTTGATTTCCCCTACCCACTTTTCGCAAGCCTAGAGGACACTCGGCGACAGGTCTACGCCAAGCCGGCGGCAGGCGATGTTTCGATTGCGGTCAAGTAAGCAAGATCAGCCTTTCACGTTGGAAATGAAGGCCTTAATGAGGGCGATGTCCTTCACCCCCGGCGCAGATTCCACGCCTGACGACACATCAACACCGAGAAACGCCGCGTTCTCTTTCCTGGCCGAAATAGGCGCGCCGACATTTTCCGGCGTCAGGCCGCCCGCGACCAAAAACGGTGTTTCGCCCTCATAGGCGTCGAGCGCGGCCCAGTCGAACACCGCGCCATGACCGCCGGGACGCTGGGCGCCGGGCGGCGGTTTGGCGTCGAACAAGATGATGTCGGCGGCGCCGTCATATTCCTTCGCCTTTGCTGCATCATCCGGCCCTGTCACGGGAACCGCCTTGATCACCTCAAGGCCAAACTCCTCGCCCAGCTCCTTGCAACGGTCGGGGTTTTCGTGGCCATGAAACTGAAAATGGGTGAGCAGGGGCGCCGCTTCGGACAATTCTTTTTCGCCCGCATCCACAAACAGGCCAACGAGCTGTGGCAACGCAAAGCCCTCATCGAAGCTTGCCTGTTTGAGATCGAGAATGATCTCGCCCGCCGCTTCCGGATTGATAAAGCGCGGCGATTTGCGAAAAAACACGAACCCCAAAAAGTCGGCGCCGGCGCGGGCGGCGGCGATGGCTGTTTCCGCGTCTTTGACACCGCAGATTTTAACGAGAGGAGCGCTCATGCGGACCTGTTCACACTGATGTCGCTTCCAGCTTCACCGGCTCGTGGCGCTCCGGGTCGGATTCGTCTGTCGGCGCCGCCGCCTCAACCCGCGCGGTCATCGCCGCCAGTTCCTTCTTCACAATCTTCAGCTCCCGGCGGTTGTCGCGGGCCTGCGCCCGGCGTTCAGAGCCTGACAGCCACATGCCGAGGGAGCCAAGACCAACCCCGGCAAACAGCATCACCATCAGCCAGAACCATAAGGGAAGCGCAGGAGTTGCCAGCGCCGGATTTTCCACATTGAATGGATCAAGACTGATCGCAACGGGACCGCGATTGGCGACCAGGAAGAACACAGCCCCAAGGAGAATGGGAATCCAGATGATGCGATAGAGCCATTTCGTCATGACAGGCATTTTCGCAGAAACAGCATCATGGTTTCAAGATATCTCTCGCTTAAACCGGACTTGTTTCTGCGGCGCCGGTCATTCGCGCGCGTCGCCGCCCTGAAACGGTGTCCCGGCGCCGCCGGAAAACCGCCCCTCGCCATTCAGGCGGTCACGCAGTTCTTTGCCCGCCTTGAAGAACGGCGCCCATTTTTCTTCGATATGCACCGCCTCGCCACTGCGCGGATTGCGGCCTGTTCGCGCCGGACGATGCTTGACTGAAAACGCGCCAAAGCCGCGAAGCTCGACCCGGTCACCGCGCGCCAGCGCATCGGAAATTTCCTGAAATACGATGGAGACGATCCGCTCGATATCGCGGTGAAAAAGATTCGGATTTTCATCCGCGAGTTTTTGCACCAGTTCAGACTTGATCATATCTGGCCCC
Organism: uncultured Alphaproteobacteria bacterium; assembly: GCA_942492295.1. Classification (GTDB taxonomy): domain Bacteria; phylum Pseudomonadota; class Alphaproteobacteria; order Caulobacterales; family Parvularculaceae; genus Hyphococcus. Next base: position 1,963,362 of record CALODW010000005.1, on the reverse strand, counting down.
GTTTATTGCCGCGCCCTTAAAAAGCAGCGCTGTTCCCCAATTCGCCCACTCGCCGCCCATACTGCCCGGCGACGTCTCACCAGCGGTATCTCTTCGTAGAAACGCCACTGACCGAATTTTCGCTGCGCCCGCGAAACACCTCTACAGCGGAAATACGGCTAAATTCAATTGGTTAACCTGTCAAAAGAGACATGCGGCGTCAAGGCGCTTCTCTCCGGCGGGCGGAAAGCCTAAGCGTTTTTTTATGAGCGAGACCGGCGAGGAAGAAACTTCTTTCGGATTCAGGACCGTGAGGGCGGGCGACAAGGCGCGTCTGGTCAGGGGCGTATTCGACAATGTCGCCTCCCGATACGACTTGATGAACGATTTAATGTCCGGCGGGGTACACCGCATCTGGAAGTCGGTGCTGCTTGATCGGCTGGCGCCACGCCCCGGTGAGCGCCTGCTTGATGTGGCGGGCGGCACAGGCGACGTGGCGGCGGGATTTTTAAAACGCGCCGACGCAAGGCCCGGCGCTGACGACCAGCCCCAGGCCACCGCCACCATCTGTGACATCAATTACGAGATGCTGAAAGCGGGCGAAGTGCGTGCCGACATGGCGGCGTTCGGCAAACGGATTCGCCGCGTTGCCGGCGACGCGGAACGCCTGCCCTTTCCGGATAAATCTGCTGACGCGTACACTATTGCATTTGGCATTCGCAATGTGACGCGCATGGATGCGGCGCTTAGTGAAGCCTTCCGTATACTGAGGCCCGGCGGGCGGTTTTTCTGTCTGGAATTTTCCCATCCGATTACGGAAGGCTTGCAGAAAATCTATGACGCTTATTCGTTCAACGTGATTCCATGGCTGGGCGAGCAGGTCGCGGACGACAGAGAGTCTTACCAATATCTCGTTGAATCGATTCGTAAATTTCCGGGCCAGGAAGCCTTCGCCGCACGCATCCGCGATGCTGGTTTTTCCCGCGTAAAATACGAAAACCTGACCGGCGGCGTGGCGGCGATCCATTCCGGCTGGCGGATTTGAGGCGCGCATGATCTCTGCCCTCGCCGATTACGCACGCCTCGCCCGCGCCGGGTGGACCCTGATCCGTCATGATGCGCTGATCCCGCGTGAATTCGCGCATCTCGCTCCCGCGCCCGTAAGGGTTTTTGGCGCCATGACACGCATCGCCCCGAAGGGCCGGGGCAAACGTCCCGGTGAACGGCTGGCGAACGCCTTCGAGGGGCTTGGCCCCGCCTATGTCAAACTTGGTCAATTCATGGCGACGCGGCCCGACATTATTGGCTTTGACCTCGCCAATGATTTGGGCCGGCTGCAGGATAAAATGCCGCCGTTCTCCGAAGCCGAAGCGCGCCGTGAGATCGAGGCGGCGTTCGGCAAGTCCGCTGATGAATTGTTCACCGGGTTTTCCACGCCCATCGCCGCCGCCTCCATCGCGCAGGCGCACAAAGCGTCGCTGGCCGATGGCCGCGCGGTGGCGGTGAAAGTCCTCCGCCCGCGGATTGAACAAAAAGCGGCGCGAGAATTTCGCGCCTTTGGCCGCGCGGCGCGACTGGTTGAGCGCGTCTCGGCCACCGCCCGCCGCATGGAGCCGTCAAAATTCGTTGAGACGCTAAAAGAAGCCGCCGCCATTGAGCTGGATTTGCGGATGGAGGCCGGCGCGGCGTCTGAACTGGCGGAAAACCTGAAAGACGAGCCCAATGTGCGGGTGCCGGAGGTGATCTGGCCCTTAAGCGCCCGGCGCGTCCTCACGGTCGAGTGGATCGACGGCACGCCCATGGGCGATGTGGCGGCGCTCGACGAACGCGGCGTTGACCGCAAGGCGCTGGCCAAGCTGGTTATTCATGTGTTTTTGAAACAAGCACTGCATACAGGGTTTTTCCACGCCGACATGCATCAGGGCAACCTGATCGTGGACAATGATGGCCGTCTGGCGCTGGTTGATTTCGGCATTATGGGACGGCTTGACGAGCAGGCGCGCCAAACCTTCGCGGAAATCATCTACGGCTTCATCACGCGCAATTATCAGCGCACGGCGGAAGTACACTTCGCGGCCGGTTATGTGGGCCCCGGCCATTCGGTTGACGCCTTCGCGCAAGCCCTGCGCGCCGTCGGCGAACCGTTACAGGGGCGCAACGCCGCGCAAGTCGATATGTCGCGCGTCTTACAACAATTGTTCGACGTCACCGCCTTGTTCGACATGCATCTGCGCCCGGAGCTGGTGCTGCTTCAGCGCACCATGGTAACGGTGGAGGGCGTCGCGCGATTGCTCGACCCGGAAATCGACATGTGGGAGGCGGCGACCCCTGTGGTGCGTGATTATGTAAACAGCGCCATCGGCGTTAAAGCCCAGGCGCAAAAACTAAAATCCGCCGCCGTGAAAGCCCTCGAAGTGGCGCCAAAGCTCCCCGATTATGTAGACGCCATTGGCAAGGCGGCGCATCGGATAAATGAAGCGGGCGCTGAAAAGCCTGCTCCCGCCAAAGACGGCGGAAGCGTACGCCTCGCTGTGTGGGCTCTGGGATTGGTGGCGTTAAGCCTCGCCGCGATTATCGCTTTTGGCTAGAAAGCGCCCTATCCGCCTTACTCTTTGTTTGCCTTCTTGGTGGAGACTTCGCCTCCAATATTCGAGAGGGCGAAAACATGTTCGGCATCAAATTTGGCGGCGCGCAAAAAGCAACACAGACGGCGCCGGAGGGTGACTATGTCATCGCGCGGCTCAACGCAAAAGTGCAGCCGATCGATCGCGGCGATTATTTCGAAGACCCGCTGGCCGAAACGCTTGAAGGCGCGGGCCTTGGCGACGTCACCGGCGGCGGTACGCAACTCGCCGATGAGCCTTACGGCATTGAATTTTGCGATCTCGAGATTCGCCTGAACGCTGCGAATGAAGACAGCCTCGCCACCATCATCAAACGATTGAACGATCTTGGCGCGCCGAAGGGATCGAAACTCATTCTGGAAACTTCTGGCAAGGAAATTCCGTTCGGAGTGTGCGAGGGGATCGGTGTATTCCTCAATGGCCACAGCTTGCCTGATGCGGTCTATGCTGACTGCGACGTCAATCATGTCATCGAGGAATTTGAACGCCTGCTCGGTGATGCCGGCAAGTTTCGCGGACATTGGGAAGGCTCGCGTGAGACTGCGCTTTATTGCTACGGGCGCTCATTCGACGAAATGAAAACAGCGCTTGAACCGTTCATCGCCAGCTATCCCTTGCTGGAAGGCGCGCGCATCGAGCAGATCGCTTAGGACTTCCCTCGCAAGCCCAACGCGCCGCAGATCGCCATCGGCCCAAACACAATCCATTGCGGCAGTTGCAGCGGCGATAGCCCGAACGCCGCGATATATCCCCACCCCAGCACAAAAAACGTCGCCGCCAGCCCGGATGCAAGCCACACGCTGTCGGCGCTCTGGCGCCAGAACAGCGCATCAGCGTAAAGCGCCGCCATACCGCCCAAGACAATGGTGATCCCGTGCCAGCAGAGATACAGCGTCAGGCGCGGCAGCAGGTCGAGATCGCTTTCCAGCAGGGGCCGCGCGATCAACCGCCCGCCGACGGCAATGTGAATCATTGTCATCGCCGCCGCCAGCACCATCGCCGCAAAAACAAAGCCTTTTTTCAAGTGACTAGCCCCCTTGTCGCGCGTGACTTCCGGCCCGTGACCGACTATCTATAGCCCCGTTATGGCGAGTGAAACAAAACGAATTCTATTGATCATCGGCGGCGGCATCGCTGCCTACAAAAGCCTCGAGCTGATCCGTGAGCTGTCAAAGCGCGGGATCAAAACCCGTGCGATCCTGACCCGCGCCGGGGCTGAGTTCATTACGCCCCTGTCGGTGGCGAGCCTCACCGGTGAGAAATGCTACACCGATCTGTTCGATCTCACCGACGAAGCGGAGATGGGGCATATCGAACTGTCGCGCTCGGCGGACTTGCTCGTTGTGGCGCCCGCCACTGCTGACCTGATGGCGAAAGCCGCAAACGGGATCGCCAACGATCTCGCCTCTACCGCGCTGCTGGCCACGGACAAGCCGGTGATGATGGCGCCCGCCATGAATGTGCGCATGTGGGAACACGCGGCGACTGTGCGCAATCTCGCAACGCTGAAGAGCGACGGCGTCACCATGATCGGCCCGGACAAAGGCGAGATGGCCTGCGGCGAATATGGGCCGGGCCGCATGGCGGAACCCACAGACATCGCCGACGAAATCGAAGCGTATTTCCTCAAAGACGCATCCGGCCCGCTCACTGGACGAAGGGTGCTCGTCACCGCAGGCCCCACGGTCGAGCCCATTGATCCCGTCCGCTACATCGCCAACCGTTCATCGGGCAAGCAGGGATACGCTATCGCGGCGGCGCTTCGAAACCTCGGCGCGGATGTCACGCTGGTGACTGGTCCGACCACGGAGAAACTGCCCGCAGGCGTCAACACCGTGCGTGTCGACACCGCCCGGCAGATGATGGAAGCGAGCGAAAAGGCGCTGCCCGTTGACTGCGCCATCTGTTGCGCCGCCGTCGCCGATTACCGCCCGGCCATTGAGACCACCCACAAGATCAAGAAAGAACGCGGCGGTCTGACCGATCTGCCGCTCACCGAAAACCCTGATATCTTGAAAACCATCTCGCACATGAAAGAGGGCCGCCCGCGCCTCGTCATCGGCTTCGCCGCTGAGACTGACGATGTGCTCGGTCACGCCGAAGCGAAAATGGCGCGTAAAAAATGCGACTGGATCGTCGCCAATGACGTCTCGCCCGGCGAACACTGCGCCATGGGCGGGGAGCGCAACACCGTGATCTTGATCACCGAAAAAGGCGACGAGACCTGGCCGGAAATGTCGAAGACTGACGTCGCCCGCGAACTCGCTTCGCGCATTGCACAAGTGCTGCGCGGGCCGGTGCTGGTGAAAGCCGCGGAATAGGAAACGTCATGGAAGTCGCCATCCTCGTGCCGCTAATCGTCTTCGCCAGCATCGTGGCGATCGTCGCCATGCCGTTTTATTTTCGCCATCGCAACCGGCGCGTGATCTACGAGGCGATCCGCATCAGCGTTGAAAAAACCGGCGAGGCCGATCCGAAATTGATCTCCGCCATTACGCACGATTCCATCGGCCCGAACGCCGATCTGCGCCGGGGCGTGTTGCTGCTGGCGCTGGCCCTCGCCCTCGGGGTGATCGGCCGTTTCGCTGGCGGAGAGTTGCTTGAGCTGCCCCTATGGTCCGTCGCGTTCCTGCCGGGACTGATCGGCGCCGCTTATATCGGCTTGCATTTCTTCGTGCCGCGCGAACCGACAGTCTGAGACTTAGGTGCGGGAGAATTCTAAATCATGACCAGATTCAAATCCTCACTTCTTGCAATTTTATCTTTTCTGCTGTGCATTTCTGGAGCAAAGGCAACTGAAGATTGGGAACGTGATTGTGGTGTCGTGTTGGGCGATATTTTACTATCTCAGACGCAACCAATTCCAGAACTTCACACCTTCAACGCTATAAATGCGGATGGAAAGTTCGCGATCCCAAAAGGCTTCGAACACGCCAAAGGGGTTTATTGCACACGGTCAACATCGGTGCCGTTTGACAGCGATTACGAAGTCGTCATCAGTGGGTACCCGTTATATATTTACTCTGACAATTATCGGTGGACTGGCGCCGAACAGTATAAAGATGCCGAGGATGCCCTTACGATCTTGGAGTTAGTGGAAGGGAAATTCAGTTTTCGAGTTATTGAAGGTCATGTTCATTATACATGGCATAGCTATACTCAAGAACAGATCGAAAAGTTTAACTTCGCTCTTGAAAAGAGCGCTTCTTGCGATTGCACAAACGCCGCGCATGATTGATTTCCTCCACGCCATGATCGGCGAGCGGCCGATTGAGATCGCCGCGGTCATACTCGGGCTTTGCAACATCACCCTGTTGATCCGCCGGTCGATCTGGAACTATCCGTTCGGGATCCTCATGGTGATCTTGTACATGCGGATATTTTTCGACGCCAAGCTTTACGCCGACACGGTGCTGCAGGTGTTTTTCCTTGTGGTGCAAATCTATGGCTGGATCCACTGGCTGAACAGGCGCGATGATACTGGCCTTGTCATCGTCCGCCGCATCACCCGCAATCAGGCGATCATTTATGGCGCCATTGGCGCCGCCGGTGTCGCCGCTGTGGGTACTTTCTGGGCGCGTTTCACCGATGCGGCCCTGCCTTATTGGGATACGAGCATTCTTGTGTTCAGCATCATCGCGCAATTTCTACTGGCGCGGCGGCGGCTGGAGAACTGGCTGGTGTGGATTGGTGTTGATGTAATCGCCATCGGCGTTTACTGGGCGAAGGGACTTTATCCGACGTCAGTTCTCTACGCCGTATTTCTGGTGCTGGCGACGGTGGGCTATTTCACCTGGCGTAAAGCCTATCAATCCGGCGAAGCGGTTGCGGCATGACCACAAGAGGCTTTCTTCTCGGCAAATTCATGCCGCCCCATCGCGGGCATTTGTTTATCTGCGACACCGCGCGGCGCATGGTGGACGAATTGACCGTGCTGGTCTGTTCAACGCCTGATGAGCCGATTTCCGGCAAGGCGCGGTTATTATGGGTGCAAGAAGCCGTCCCTTACGCGCGGGTTCTCCACCTTGATCGCGACATTCCGCAACAGCCGGAGGATCATCCGGATTTCTGGGACATCTGGCGCACGGTGATAAAGGAACTGCATCCCGCGCCCATTGACCGGGTGTTTGCCGGCGAGCCTTATGGGTTCCGGCTGGCGAAAGAGCTCGGCGCCGAGCCAGTGATCGTCGACCCGGACCGGGAGGCGTTCAAGGTTTGCGGCACGGCGATCCGCAATGATCCCGCGGCCCATTGGGACGATCTGGCGCCCTCCGCCAAAACCGGATTTCAAAAGCGGCTGTGCATTCTGGGGCCGGAAAGCACTGGAAAATCGCGCCTCGCCGACGATCTGGCGGCGCATTTCAGTACACGGATGATGCCGGAGTACGGCCGCGCTTATGATGTTTATTACAAGCAATCCCACCACGCCAAGGGCTACGGCTGGGACAAGCACGATCTGATGGTGCTGGCGGAAACCCACGCCGCCATGCGCGAAGCTTTAAGCCCCCTCGCCGGGCCGCTTTTCATTGAGGACACGGACGCCATCCAGACCGCCGTCTGGGCTGAGCATTTGCTCGGGGAACCCATCCCCGCGCTGGAGACGTTCGCCGCATCGGCGCCCGCCGATCATTATTTGCTGCTGTCCCCTGACACGCCGTGGGATGATGACGGCGTGCGCTATGCCGGGTCGCCGAAGACCCGAGATTGGTTTTTTGAAGCGGCGAAAGAGCGGCTCGATGCATTAAGCCTCCCCTACACCATTATCTCCGGTGCAGATTGGGAGAAGCGCACCGCTGATGCGGTGCGCGTGGCGGAAGCGTTATTCGAGACGATCTCCGGTTAGGTTTTCAGCGGCGCGGAACCTGTGCAAACAACGTAGCGTCCGACCCTGACTAAGCGATGCTACCGAATTTGAACACCGACGATTTCCGGCTTGGCCTTGTAACAATCTTCAATATTCAGCCGTACCTCCCGGCCTTGGGCGACAGCCTGAAGCAGTATCTCAAACTTCAGATCGCTATTGCCGTCGAAACGGATCTTCGCCCTGAACCCGCCGACTTGCGAACATCCCCCGGGATTATATAGCGAAGGATCGACCCCGGTTAGTTTCACGAATATATCTGACCTGCTGCCGATGGCGGTTTGAATTTCCTCAATCGTCGCCCATGGTGTGATGACAGATGACGACTGCGCTGCAGCACCCCCTTGCAGGGATAACAACAACGCACCGATGCATGTCAGTTTTCGGAAAATATTGTTCATTGGTCCCCTCCGTTTTGAATAATGTGTAGCGACGTTTTTCTATGTCTACGCTTACAGACACGCATAAAGCGAATCGCGCCGTTCAAAATACAACTTATGTGATGAATTCTTAAAGGAATCCCATATTTGGTGGATAGTTATCCCCCACGTTTGCGATGGCCGTATACTGCTCAGCAGTCGGACCATGGAGAGGCGAGAGGCCTACCGTCCCTTTCGGGTTCGATCGCGGCGCGCGGGCCAGGAGAGGCGTAACGGACCTCGAGCCTGGTTCCGGCCGGCCGGACGCCTGGATTCTGCGCGGGCGGTCTCTCGAAAGGAGACTGTGGCGAGGGTTACACCCCTTCGTCCGCCGCAGGTCAGTCTCGTGCACCAAGACGCATGAGGCTCATGGACGCTGCACGGCGCATGGACAGGTGACGGTGCTGAAAAAGCCGCACGCGAGACGCGATGCGTCCGTGTACTTATTATTAAAGAGGATGTTTCGCGTCTCGCGTACCTCTCTTTTTTAAACGCTCGGACTCAACGGGGTCGCGGCGGCGCCATCGCTCGCGCCGTCATCCCGGACGCGCTGCGGCGTCGAAGATGACGCGGCGCTGATCCGGGATCCATGGAGCGCGCTCGGAACGATCCCGTGTCAGCAACGCAGCGATAAATCGCTGCATCGCGCACGGGATGACGGTGGCAAGCGCGGTCGCTAGCCACCACGCTTAAAGCGTCGGGAGACGGCGTAAAGGATGGATAGCGATACCGAGTCAAACAGTCCCGGCGCCAAAATCACGCAGCAGCGCGGCCATCGGCTCCGGCGGCGGCGCCTCAACGCTCACCGGTTCCTTGTTCTTTGAAATAGGGATGATGATGCGCCGGGCGTGCAGCATCATGGGAAGCGCGCGATCTTCCGCCGACAACTCGCCATATTGCGGGTCACCGAGGATCGGCGCGCCGAGGGAGGCGAGATGCATGCGGATCTGGTGAGTGCGGCCGGTCTTGGGTTTCGCTTCAATAAAAGCGCGGCCATCCCGTTGCGCCAGCACGCGATACGTGGTGCGCGCCGCTTGCGCTTCTCCGTCCAGGGGATCGGCGATTTCCACCCGCCATCCCTTTCCGCGTGCGGTCTTTTTAAGCGGCGCATCAATAGAGCCAGAGGGTTTTTCAGGCGCGCCCTGCGTGATCGCCCAGTATGTTTTCTCAATGCGCCCTTCGGCGAACAGCTTGCCGAGTTTGCGCAAGGCTTTGGGATGACGGCCCAGCACCAGACAACCGGATGTGTCACGATCGAGCCGGTGCGCCAGCGCCGGCATGCGCGGCAGCCCAAACCGGAGCGCATCGAAATAGTTTTCAAGATTGTCGCCGCCGTCTTTTTTCGACGACGGGCCGGCATGGACCGGCAACCCCGCAGGCTTGTCGATCACCAGCATCAACCCGTCACGAAAGAGAATTCGGTCGAGGAGGAATTCAGGAGCGAAATCGCTGGTCATGACGTGTCGCGGATAAAGTCCCGCAAGGGCAGGAACCCCGCGACCAGTTCCGCATAAACCTCGCGCTTAAAGGGAACAATCAGCGACGGCGCCTCTTCAAGCTCTCCCCAGCGCCAGGCATCGAACTCCTGATGATCATCCGCCTCAAGATCAATTTCATTGTCATCGCCTTCGAACAGCATGGCCGCCCATTTCTGGCGTTGCCCTTTCCAGTTCTTTTTCTTGTAGTCCGCCGGAAATTCATAGGCGACCCAGCCCGGAGTCAACGCCAGCAGGCGTGCGGAAGAAACGCCCGTTTCCTCTTTCAGTTCGCGAAAAGCAGCGGCGGCGATATCTTCTTTCGGATCAACGCCGCCCTGGGGCATCTGCCAGCGATATTTGTCTGGCCGCTCGCCCAAGCCAGCGAAATCACTCACGCGCCGGCCGAACCACACCTTGCCATGGCGATTGAACAACAACACGCCAACATTGGGCCGGAAACGTTTGAGGAAGTCTTTTTGGCCCATCGCGCACGGCTCCTAGCGAGCGCCTCCCTTAGCGGGTGGCGGCGCGTGAACGCAACAGGGCGGAGGCGGGCGCGTGCTCGATGCCCTTCTTGTCCAGCAATCGTGACCATGCGGCGATCTCATCAATGGTCGCCGCATACGCATATGTTTTGCCGATGGCCATGCCGTCGCGCTCGGCCATTTGCTCCAGTATTGCGAGCTCCCGTTGGACGCCGGTGATGGCATTGTCATCGGCCGCCGCCGGGATCATCCGCGAGACGCTTGCCATGGGCAGACCGAACCGCTCACCCACACGGCCCGCCGCGCCGGTATCATCAATGTAACCAAGCCCCGCCTCTTTCAATTTCGCGAGGACAGGGCTGATGGCGGCCTCATCCGCCGTAAATTTTGCGCCCATATAATTTGTCGCCGCGACGTAACCGCCAAAACGCGACATCAGCCAGTCGAGACGTTGCAGGTTTTCCTGGGTGGTGCGGTCCGAGAGCAGCGCCGCCGCGCCCAGCGCATGGCTGTTGGGACCATACCCCTCCATGGGCAATTCGATCAACACTTCGTGCCCGGCACGCCGGGCTTTTTCTGTCCAAAACTCAAGGTTCTTCGCATAGGGCGCAAAGGACAACGAGACTTCTGCGGGCAAGTCATCAATCGCACGCTCGGTGATGGCGCTGTTCAGCCCAAGACCGCCGACAATCACCGCAACGCGCGGCTTGCTACGATCACCATCAAAAGGTTTCGCGTAATATTGCACTGACTTACGCCCATCGGGCGCAATACGCGGAATTTTGCCGAGCGCTGTCGGCCGCAACAATGCCGCGTCCGGTTCGGGAATGGCGTGGTGTGCTGGCGTGATTGACGCCGCGCGCGCTTCCATCGCGTTCCCGGATCCGGGGATGGTGATGACAATGTCACCGGAGGAATAATCGTCTTCCTCCGAGAACAGATCATTCTCACCGGGATAAATCAGCGTCAGCTTGTCATCCTCGTCAGCGACGTTTCCAGTTTCGTCCTGTTGAGCGAGACGGGCGTCATAGTCGGAATCAATCTCTTGCTTTTGCGGCGACGGTGCTTCCAGCCGCTCTTCGCGCGGCGCGCGCGCCATCATCTCCAGCCGATCCACCGGCAATGCAATGCGGCCGAATCCTTCTTCACTATCGGACACATGGTAGAAACCCGCTGCAGCCGCGAGCACGGCGCAGCCAGCGCCGAGCCAAGCGAGCGTCAGGCGACTGAGTACAGGAAATTTTAAACGCCGGCGGCGGGGCATATTTGACCTATCGACCATACGGGCGCCCGCGCTCCAGCGGGCGCGCGGCTTCCCTGCCGCAGCCTAGAGAAGATAGGGTTAACCAAATGAAAACGAGGCGCCGTTTAACGGCGCCTCGTTCAGAATCTCCGCCAAAAAGCGTTAGTGCGCGGTGCGGGCCGCCCCTGCATCCGCCAAGGCCTGATTATAGCGGGTGGCGTCAGCGAGAATTTCAAGCGCCCGCTCAAGCTGGCAATCGACCGGGGTTTCGCCATCCTCTTCAAAGCGACACATAAAGGGCTCGACAACCGGACCCGTCGTTTCGTCCGCTTCAGCCGTTTCCGCGGCCGCGGCGGCCGCATCCTCAGCGGTAAGCGCATTAGGCAGATCGCTTTCTGACGGACGGTCAAAAATCTCCTCCTGCCCCGGGTAAATCACCGGCATAGCGATATCGGGATCGATGCCCATAGCCTGAATAGAGCGCCCCGACGGAGTGTAGTATTTTGATGTCGTCAGTCGAAGCGCACCCTGCAATCCGTTTTGCAAGGGAATGACTGTCTGCACGGACCCTTTGCCGAAAGACTTCGTTCCAAGCAACAAAGCGCGATTGCGATCCTGCAAAGCGCCAGCGACAATTTCCGATGCAGAAGCGGAGCCGCCATTGATCAACACAACAATCGGCTTGCCGTTAAACTTGTCTCCGGTGGTGCCCATCTCGCGCATCGTGTCACGGGGCCGCCGGCCGCGCGTCGAAACAATTTCACCGCCATTTAAAAACGTGTCAGACACCGCCACAGACTGATCCAAAAGACCGCCAGGGTTTGAGCGCAGATCCAAGATCAACCCCTTCGGACCGCCCGGTATTTCCTTTTCCAGGTTCTTCAGGGCTTTGTGCAATCCGTCCTTGGTCTGTTCACTAAACGTTGCGATCCGGACATAGCCGAAGTCGCCATTGCCGACACCGCGCGCGCATTCGCGTTGACCTTCCCGCGAGACCGGCGCGCCGCCGATTGCGCAAGCGGTGACCGACTGAACGGTGACAATATCGCGAACGATCGTCAAATCGAATGGCTCTTTCTCACGGTCCCGCACGACCGAAATATCGACTTTCGTACCTTTCTTGCCTTTCAACTTCGAGATCGCTTCATCAAGCGACAATCCGTAAACATCTTCGCCGTTAATTTTGACGATGAGATCTTGAGGTTCTATGCCCGCGCGTTTCGCCGGCGTGTCGTCGATGGGCGAGATCACCTTGACGTAGCCCTCATCGGCGCCCTCAGTGTCCATGACTACCTGAATGCCAAGACCGGCGAAAGAGCCGCGTGTTTGTTCTTGTACTGTATTGAAATCTTCCGCGGTCAGATAATTCGAATGCGGGTCAAGCGTATCGAGCATCCCGTCAATCGCGCCCTTGATCAGGTCGGCGTCGTCAGGGTCGGAAACATAATTTTCGTGCACCTGCTCAAACACTTCGCCAAAGAGGTCGAGTTGACGGAAAGTGTCCGCAGAAATCGACGCCCGTGCGAAGACCGCACTTGACAGTATGCCAAACACCAGCGCACCGCCGCAGGCCGCACCAAGCAGGGCGCCGCGGGAATAACGTTTGGGGTCAGTTTTTTGGTTTTGGGTTGGGCGCGTTTCGTGCGCAGAGCTATTTCTCATCTCGTTCATACACCTTGGCTGCGGTTGGCTATAACGCCAATCCTTCCATACTTTTGCGCGAGAGCCACAACGCCGGGTTAACAGGCTCTCCATTTTTCCGGATTTCAAGATCCAGATTCGCGCCCCCGCCGGCCATTTCCGCCACGGGCTCGCCAGCAGTAATCCGCTGGTGCTCCCGGACCAAGATCTCGCCGACGCCGATCAACAGTATATGGTAGCCCTCGCCGACGTCCAGAACGATCATATTGCCGACCGGCTGCCATTCCATGGCGAAGGCCACCCGCCCCTCAAACGGAGCGGTCACAATGCCTTGATCACGCACCGCAAATCGCATGCCCTCAAAGCTCCCGCCCTCCGGGCGGGGTTTGCCAAATTGGCCAATAACCCGGCCAGCCACGGGCGGGCGCAACGCCCCACGGGCCTTGTCGAAGGCCATGGCCCCCACAAACGCTTGTGGCGTCTCGCGTTTAATGCTGGGTGCGAGCGGATTGGTGTCCGGTTTTGGGACAGGGGAGATCTTCGGCGCCGGCGGTTTCAAGCGCGGGGTGATCGAGTGCGCCAACCGGGATAGCCGCTCGATCATCTCGCGCAGGGTGCTCGCCTGGGACGCAATTCTTGCTGTTTCTCGCTGCGCCGAGGCCGCCAGGGCTTCGGCCACATCGCGTTCCTGTTCCTTTTGGGCCATCAACTCCGCTAGGACGTCACGCCGGGACGCCAATTCCTGATTGGTGGTCGCATAGCTGGCGCGGTCTCGGTTCAACGCTTCCGCCAGCCCAGACAACCGTTCGACGGCGGCGCGAAGGTGCGCCGCGCGTTCTTCAACTTCGGGCGCTGCATTGGAAAGCAGCATGGCCGCCCGCGCCGCCTCGTTGGCGTCTTCAGGCGAGACGAGCAGCGCCGGCGGTCGCGACAATTCCAGCGACTGCAGCGCCGCCAGAACTTCCGACAGATTTGCACTCTCGCTGCGCAAGGCGCTTTCCGCCTCGGCTTTTTCCGCTTCAAGTTCGCCGATTGATTGTTCAAGCCCTGCGATCTTTCGTTCGGCCTCCTGCAGAGAGTTCGCCGTTTCGATCAGCCGGTGGCGCAGCGCCGCCACTTCTTTTTGGCGTGCTTCGGCTTCATTTCGGAGCCGTTTTTCTTCCTGCGCTCTCGCTTTAAGCTGCTGTTCTACCTCTTTCAGATCGTCGGCATTCACTTGCGCCAACGCACCCGGAGCCGAACACAGGGCGAGGAACGGAAGAACGACCAATGAAATCGGTGCGTAGCGTTTCATGAGCGGTGGTAGGGGTGACCCATTAAAATCGTGAAAGCGCGATATAGCTGTTCCGCCAGCATAGCCCTGACCAGCATATGCGGCCAAGTCGCCTTTCCAAATGAAATGGATTTCTTTGCCTGAGCCTTTATTTCTGCTCCATGCCCGTCAGCGCCGCCGATAAGAAATGCCGCCGATCTGATGCCGCTATGGCGCAGCGTGTCGAGATAGGCGGCCAGCGCTTTGCTGGAAATGTTCTCGCCGCGCTCATCAAGTATGACGATCTCTGAACCTTCCGGAATCGCGCCGAGCAACAACTCGCCCTCGCGCTTCATCAGGGCCGGACCGGCGAGGGATTTCGGCGCCTCGCATTCCGCCAGATCAACGCTGGAAACGCCGAGGGACCTGCCCAGAGCGGACATTCTGTCGATATAGTCCCGCACCAGTGCGCCTTCAGGCCCGCTGCGCATCTTGCCGACGGCGCCGATCAGGATTTGCATGGTCGCGCCTTAACAGGGCTAAATATCAAGAATCAGTTTTCGCCGGAGCATGAGCCGCTTCTGACCAAACGCGCTCAAGATTGTAGAACGATCGCACTTCCGGCCGGAACAGGTGAACGATGACATCCTCGGCGTCGATCAGCACCCAATCACAAGCGGAAGCGCCTTCGACCTTCGCACGGCCAAATCCGACTTCCTTCAAGCGGCGCAGCACTTGATCGGCCATAGCGCCAACATGCCGCGTCGAACGGCCCGAGGCCACGACTAGCGCATCCGCAATGTCAGACTTTCCAGCAAGGTTGATGGTGACGACATCTTCGGCTTTGTCGTCGTCCAGTTCCTGCAAAATGACGGAAAGAATTTTTTGGCTGCGCTCTTCAGGAGAGAGATCATCCAACGACATCTCGCCTTCCAGAGCTGACTCGCCTGATACGAGCTTGATTGCGGCCTTGCCGGCGGCCGCGATACCGGGCTGTGAATTCAGCGTCTTTCTCCATGCACCACGCGGGAACGTTCCCGCTTTTGAAATATAAGGCCGTTCAGCCCCGTCTCCAACCAGGTCGAAAAAATTAACTGTTGCTCAAAAGGCACGCAGCGAACCAGCCATTGGGGTCGGTCCAGTGTTGTTCGAGGCGCCAGGGCGTTTGGTTAACCAGATCAGCGAATTTTTCGAGCGTGAATTTATGAGAGTTTTCTGTGTGGAGCGTCTCACCCGGCTCGAAAGCGAAACGCTGTCCGTCGACCAAAATTGACGTCCTTCGTAGAGCGCGAAGGTGCATTTCGATACGGCAGAGCTCCTCGTTGTAAAATGCGTGATGCTCAAAATCATCAATCTTGAGATCAGCACCCAATTCGTTCTTCATCCGCGTCAACAGGTTCAGATTGAACGCCGCCGTCACGCCATCGCGATCATTGTAGGCGGCTTCCAGCACGGTCTTATCTTTGATGAGGTCCGCACCAATCAGAAATTGAGCGTCTTCGCCCAATGTTGTGGAGGCGCGATTCAAAAACGCCACTGCCGTTTCCGGCAGCATATTGCCGATGGTCGAGCCGGGGAAATATCCGAGCCAATGATCGGGTTCCGGAAGCGCTCCTTGGGGGAAACACACCGGCGCGTGAAAATCAGCGCAAATCGCAGCCACGGGAATCGGCAGCGCGCCCGCCAGCGCCGTCGCACTCTCGAGTAAATGTTCTTTGGAAATATCCATGGCGACGTATGCGGCGGCGCTCTTTAGGCCGCGCGCCAGCCATTCGATTTTCTCGCTTGAACCAGACCCATACTCAAATATCGCGGCGCCCGCACCGATCGACGCGGTAATCTCATCCGCATTATCGAGAAAGACCCGCTTTTCGGTCCGCGTCGGGTAATATTCTTCGAGTTGCGTGATGCGCGCGAATAATTTCGACCCCCGTTCATCATAGAAATATTTGGGCGAGATGGATTTGCTTTTCAGCGACAGACCTTCGATGACATCAGCGCGAAAATCCCCAAGGTCGGGATGCATATCGAGAAAATAGGCGAGCGGCCCATGTGGCGCGATCAGCTCATCTTTTGTGCCAGTGCAGTCTTTGGAATCAGCGATGGTTTTCTTCCTTAGTTCAGTGGATGAAAGCGGGTTATTGGTATCCGAAAAATATGTCCACGCTGGCGGCTCGGCGCCAGCAAGGTCATTATTTTTTGATTGCTCAATGCGGAAAGGCGCAAGCGCAAGCGCCGCGTCGCTCTGCAGCGCGTCATCGCTATAGCCCGGGCGGTTAAACACAGCAAACGGAACGGCTTCCGCAATCTGCATCCAGTCTTTCCAGCGATGGAAGCTTGCAAGACTATCGGCGCCCATGAGCCAGATAAATTGCACATTCGGGCTCAGGGTTTTCAGACGCTCCAGCGTATCGACCGTATACTGAACGCCGTGACTGCGTTCAAAGTCGCTGACAATAATGTCCGGGTGGTTGCTGACGGCGCGCGCCTGCCGCAAACGGTCTTCGTAGGGCGCATAGTCGCCCGCGTCCTTCAGCGGATTGCCGGGACTGACCAGCCACCATACCGCATCAAGGCCCAGCCGGTCGAGCGCGGCGAGCGAAATCTCGCGGTGTCCGTCATGTGGCGGATTGAATGAGCCGCCCAACAAGCCGATCCGTCGTTCGTATGTATCACTGTGGTGCAAAAAAACTTCCCCTTGCGCGCCGGTTACATAAGCGTCTGGGGCGGAAATGCCAAATAACGTTAGGGCGACCAATCCTCATGCGGCTCGGGGGAGGCATCTTTAACACGCGTGGCGCGCGCTTGTTGCGCGAGGCCCTGCAAGTCTCCCAAGAGCGGCGTGACGCCCGCGCCCGTGACGCCGGAAATAACCACAACCGGCTGGCCGGCGGCCTCAGTGAGCGCTGCTTTTTTTGCCGTAATTTCTTCGTCGGTCAGCGCGTCAATTTTGTTGAGTGCAACAATCTCTGTCTTTGCCGCAAGGTCATTGCTGTAGGCGATCAGTTCTGTGCGCACTGTCTTGTAATCAGCCGCCACGTCTTCGCCGGCGCCGTCCACAAGGTGCAACAGCGCAGCGCAACGTTCTACGTGGCCAAGAAACCGGTCGCCGATACCAGCGCCTTCATGGGCGCCTTCAATCAACCCCGGAATATCAGCCAGCACGAAGCTTTGTCCTTCGCCAACGCGAACGACGCCAAGATTGGGATGCAAGGTCGTGAAGGGGTAGTCGGCGATTTTAGGTTTCGCGGCCGAGACTGCCGCCAGAAAGGTCGACTTGCCTGCGTTTGGCAGGCCAACAAGACCAATATCGGCGATCAGTTTCAACCGCAACCAGACGGTTCGCTGCTCTGCTGGCTGACCGGGGTTAGCATTGCGCGGCGCCCGATTGGTGGAGGATTTAAAGCGCGCATTGCCAAAGCCGCCATTTCCTCCCTTGGCCAGCAACACCCGCTCGCCTGCCACATCGAGATCAGCGATCAGCGTTTCTTCGTCTTCCTCGAAAATTTGCGTGCCCACCGGCACCTTGATGACCAGATCGTCGCCGCCGGCGCCCGTACAGTTCGAGCCCTCGCCAGGACGCCCATTGCTGGCGCGGAAATGCTGCTGGTAGCGATAGTCAATAAGCGTGTTGAGATTCTCGACCGCTTCGGCCCAGACATGCCCGCCAGCGCCGCCATCGCCGCCATTGGGGCCGCCAAATTCAACAAATTTCTCCCGCCGGAATGACATACAGCCATTCCCGCCTGCGCCGCTTTGAACATAAATCTTTGTGCGATCGAGAAATTTCATGCCGTCTTATAACGCCCGCGCCAACTTAGCCAAGCGCCGCCGCCTGTTATTGATCAGTGCGTTCCAGATGCGCCTCACCTAAGGTACCCATTTGACGAAAATCTAAGGATCCCAAATGACCGCCAGCACCGACATACTGTTCCAGCCTTTTGACCTTGGTGATTTTTCTTTGCCCAACCGGATCGTGATGGCGCCGATGACGCGAAGCTTTTCGCCGGGGAATGTCCCAGGGGCGGATGTCGCCGCCTATTACCGCCGCCGCGCCGAAGGCGGCGTGGGATTGATCCTGTCTGAAGGCGTTTCACCCAACGCAGTGACTGCAACCGGTACGCCGAATGCGCCCAATATCGTGACGGATGAGGCGAAGGCAAGCTGGAAAAAGGTTATCGAAGGCGTCCACGCCGCCGGCGGCAAGATGGGCTTGCAACTCTGGCACGAAGGACCATTTCGCAACCCAGCGAAAACCGATCATCCGGATACGCCGTCATGGTCTGCGTCCGGCGTAAAGATGCCCGGCAAGCCGTTGTGGGAGCCCATGACCGAAGCGGAGATCGAAACGGCTATCACTGAATTTGTCGACGCCGCCGTCACCACAAAAGAGCTAGGCTTTGACTGCGTCGAATTTCACGGCGCTCACAGCTACCTCATCGACAGTTTCTTCTGGAGCCAGACCAATCAGCGCACAGACAAATGGGGTGGTGACTGGGCGGCAAGAACGCGCTTTGCCTGCGAGATCATTCGACGAACGCGGGAGCGTGTAGGGGCGGACTTCCCGCTGATCATTCGTCTTTCGCAATGGAAACAAACCGACTTTGCCGCCAAGGCGGCGCAAACACCGGACGAGCTGGAACAATGGTTGTCACCACTTGTGGATGCCGGAATCGATATTATCCACTGCTCGCAACGGCGCTTTTGGGAACCTGAATTTGATGGCTCAGAACTGAATTTCGCCGGATGGGCGAAGAAACTTACAGGAAAACCCTCCATTTCAGTTGGCTCAGTTGGTTTATCCGGCGAATTCACCGCCGCCTATGCGGGCGAGGTTTCCAAACCGGCCAGCCTTGACGAGTTGGTTCGTCGTATGGAGCACGGGGATTTTGATTTGATCGCCGTTGGGCGCGCGCTACTGCAAGATCCGCGATGGGTCATGAAAATCAAGGACGGTCGGCATGACGAATTAATGTCGTTCACAAAGGACGCACTCGCCTCGCTCGCATAGAGGCGCACACAAAAAAGGGTAATTCATGATCACCGTTCATCATCTTGAAAATTCACGCTCGCAACGCGTGCTCTGGCTGCTGGAAGAACTCAGCCTTGAGTACGACGTCAAACGTTATGAACGCGACAAGAAAACGAACCTCGCGCCACCAGAACTAAAAAAGGTGCACTCGCTCGGCAAGTCGCCGGTCATCGACGACGGCGGCCAGATTTTCGCGGAGACCGGCGCCATGTTTGAACACATTGTCGATCGGCATGGGGCAGGCCGGTTACGCCCGGCGCATGGAACACCGGCGTTCGATAAATACCGCTACTGGATGTTCGCCGCTGAGGGTTCGTACATGCCGCCCATGGTGTTGACGCTTTTGCTCAGCCGAATGGAATCAGCGCCGCCATTTTTTATCCGGCCGTTGGCCAGAGCCCTCGTCAAAGGTGTAAAGGATGCGTATCTGAACCATACCATGAAGGCGCTGTTCGATTATCTGGAAAGCGAGCTCGGCAAGGATGAATGGCTGACGGGGCCGAGCATCAGCGCCGCCGACATCATGATGAGTTTTCCCATGGAAGCGTTCGCGGCGCGCGGCGACATCGGCGCCTATCCGAAAATCGCCGCTTTTGTCGATCGCGTCCAGTCCAGAGGGCCTTACAAACGCGCTCTGGAGCGGGGCGGGCCATACGCGCTCATGCGATAAGCCGTTCGATAGCAACTTTGTGTGCGATCTGCCCAGCCGCTGCCATATTTGCGGCGGGTTTTCGACGCGGACGCAATTTAGCTATAAGAAGCCTTAATAACGCGAAGGATGGCCCATGAGTCTCGCTTTACTCTCACTGATTAGTTTGACTTGCGCCGATGTGGCGCTCGCCGCACGACCTTTGCCCGCTGTAACGACAACGGTCACCGCCGCGGCTGTTGTGCAGGAGACACCTGCCACAAGCGCGCCCGAAGAAACCGCGCCAACGAGTGAGGTGGTCACTGACGTTGCGGCGAATGAAGAGATACCGCTGGAAGACCCGCTGGTATTCGAAAATGAAACGGACGACGCAGTCGCCGATAGACTCATAGCCTATATCGAAAACCTCGACACGCTGAAGGGCGACTTCACCCAGATCGCCCCTTCCGGAAAAATTTCATCGGGCAAGTTTTACCTGCGCCGCCCGGGTTTTCTGCGCTTTGAGTATGAGCCGCCGACACCACTGCTAATCGTCGCTAATAGCGGGCTCGTTTATGTTCGTGATGAAGTGCTTGAAACAACGGACTCCTATCCTGTTGGCAAGACGCCGTTGAAGTTTTTGTTGAGCAAGACAATTGATCGCAACGATGCGCGCGTCGTCAATGTTGACCGCGGCATTGATAGCGTCGCGGTAACCTTCGCCTCGAGTGACGCGGAAACCGAAGGAGAGTTAACGCTGATCGCCAGCGCGCCGGATTTCTCGCTTCGCCGGTGGATTGTGCGCGACCTTCAGGGCGGCGTCACGGTGGTCACTCTCGATAATGTGATGACCGGAGAAAGGTTGGCCAACAGCCTTTTTCGTGCGCCGGAAGCAGGCGGCCGATTCATCGACCGGTGATCGCGATCATAAATTGCCATTTTGTAACAGTGTCACACGCAAGTTTTTTTTCGCTTTGCTATTGAAAAACCGAGTAGTGATGCGTTAATGTAACAGTACGCGATAGGCATTGAAGCTCGGGCCGGCGTTGCCCCCCCGCTTGCAGGTCCGATAGCCTCCGCGTCGCCGGAATATCCCCTCCCGGCGTAGGCGCAACAGCGCAGCTTGGCGTCCGATCTGTTACAGGTCGGACGCCTTTTTCTTTGGCCATCAGTTGGGTTATGGACAGCAAAGCGAGTGAGGCGACCATGGACGAAATCGACCTTGAAGACCTTGAGCGCGAACTGCCCGGCCTCGCCCGGCTGTCGCGTTTCGCCCGCTCGCTCGACCGGATTCCCTGGTTTGCCAATATTGGCGAGGCCCTGACGCCCGGCGCTAAAGCCGCCGCCGAGGACTATTGCTCAGGTCTCGGATTCCCTGACGCGCAGATCGCGATGCTCATGGATTGGGAGGATGCAGCGTCAGCCGCAGAAAGCCTCGATTGGCAAAGTCCCACATGGGAGGCTGAAGAATCGCTGCGTGCAGACCTCACTGGCCGCGCACTGGAAACTCTCTCCGAAGACGCGCTGCGCATTGGGATGTCACTGATCGCCGAAAAAGTGTCTGAACCGGCGAAGGCCGCCATCGAGGAACTGTCATATCTCAGCGACCTTGACGATCAGGCAATCCAGACCCTTGGGGTTGGCGCCGCCGTACAAGCCGCCAATGGCGCTGCGCTGGCGCTGATCGCTGCGGCGGATACGGATTTTGACGCCGAGAACCATCCCTTCGCCGCCAAGTTCCGTCTGTTTGAGTTTGGCCGTTGGCCGGTGAGCATCACCGGGTCATCATTCAATTTGTTCTGAACTCAAGCATCGCGTCGGCAAGCAGATAAAACGCGATCGCTGTCAGAATATATTTGAAACCGTTTCGGAATGTGTTCTCCGGCATTTGACGCAAGTAGCGCGTGCCCAGCGCCGTGCCGGCAAAGCCCGATATCAAAATTGCGACAATCACAAACGCCCATTGACCAAACGCAAAGCCCAACAGGCCAAAAGCGATAACCTTGAACACATGCTGGAACACCATACAGGCCGCATGCGTGGCGACGAGGTTTAACCGCTCCAGTTTCGCTGCTGAAAGCATGGTCGCCGCTATCGGCCCGGTGGCGCCGAAAAACATGCTCAGGAACGCCGCGGCGACGCCGGTGGAGAAAAACGTCGTATTCCGCGGCGAGAATTTCTTGAAGCCCGGCCCCCAGACCGAGAACAAAATGAATATCCCCACCCCGCCACGCAAGAGCCAGACCGGCGCCTCGATGGCGAGCCGACCACCAAGCGCCGCTCCCAATACGCCGCCGGCGCTGAACACCAGCACAATTGGCCAAATCACATCCTTGCGCTGGAGAAAAAAACGGCCGGCGTTGGAGCCCGCTTGCGCCACCCCGTGGACTGGAATCACGGCCGATGCGGGGAAGACCATGCTCATGAGCGCGAGAAGCGCGAGCCCCCCTCCGAGCCCGAAGGCGGCCGTCAGGGCCGCCGTGAAAAAACTCGCGAAAATAGCGACGCCAGCCGCCCATGCTGGCAGGCTTTCCGGAAGCAAGGTGAGATCAAACGCCATTTCGGTGGTGATATGATGCGCCGGGCCAGTCAGCAATCGCCAAGCGCACACGCCGGGTTGACGGGCTGGTTTTCATCGGCCTAATGCGACCCACCCCTCTCGCGCTCGCCCTGGCTGGATCAATGAAAATTTCGACCTGGAATATCAATTCCGTCCGTCTACGTATTGACCTCGTGACAAAATTTCTAGCCGAAGAAAATCCGGACGTCTTGTGCCTGCAAGAGATAAAATGCCTGGAAGATAACTTCCCCGGCAAAGCATTGCGGGATGCCGGCTACGAGCACCAAGCGGTTTCCGGACAAGCCGGATACCATGGCGTCGCGATTGTCTCGCGATTGCCGCTGAAGAAAATCGAAAAACGTGAATTTTGCGGCAAAGGCGACGCCCGGCATGTGGCGGCAAGCCTTCCTGGCGGCGTGCGTATTCATAATTTCTATGTGCCCGCCGGCGGCGATGAACCGGACCGGATCAAGAACGAAAAATTTGGCCACAAATTGGATTTTCTCGATGAAATGGCGGCGTGGTTTTCAGAACTCGGGCCACGCACAAAATCCGTTCTGGTCGGCGATCTCAATGTGGCGCCGTTTGAGCATGACGTGTGGTCGCATAAACAACTGCTGAAAGTCGTCTCGCACACGCCGGTGGAAGTCGAAAAACTCGCCAAAGTCGTCGACGCCCATGGTTGGGTGGACGTCGCCCGCGAAATCTTGCCGGAGCCCGAAAAGCTTTATACGTGGTGGTCGTATCGGGCCAAAGACTGGCGCGCTTCCAATCGTGGTCGGCGGCTCGATCATATCTGGGTTAGCCCAGCGCTGAAAAAGCCCGCACTGGCCGGTGGGCGGAAGGCATTTCAGATTCATGATGACGCACGTGGATGGGAGCGTCCTTCTGATCACGCACCGGTTTCGCTGAAACTCGACTTATAGAAGCGGCGACAGCATTTCCGCGAGCGCATCAATATCAGTTTCATCATTGTAAAGATGGATTGAAACGCGAACGGCGCCAAGGCGCGTGTCGTGGATGAGTCCAGCCGTGCTTAGCGCTTTCACCGCGGCGCAATAATCTTTCACCTTGATCAGCGCCGACGACCCGCGCTCGCCCTCCGTCGTGGTCGAAAGGAAAGCGCTCTCTGGCAATGCACTAATGAGTCGTGACAACAGTATTTGATTATGGGCGTATATGGCGTCAACGCCGTGTGCATTTATTACCTCGTGCCCCGCGCTGGCGCCCGCCAGCGGCGCGATGGACGGGGTGCCGCCCGCGTAACGCGCGGCGCCTTTCGCATACTCAAATTTGTGTATGTCGAATTCATAAGGGTCTTCGTGGGAAAACCAGCCCACATTGAGCGGCGCGCATATCCTTGCGCTTTCCGGGTCGGCCCAGAGAAACGCGGCCCCCGGACCGCCGCAGAGGAATTTGAGCGATGTGCCCACAGCAAAATCCGGCCGCCAGTCATTCAATCGCACCGGCACGGAGCCCGCCGCTTGAGCCACGTCAATCAGTGAGAAAACACCCTTTTCCCGCGCCCGCTGCGCTATTTCCGCTACCGGCGATAATACCGATGTGTTCGAAAACACCTGCATGACCGCCACAAGTTGCACATCGTCCGCATATGCGGGCGCCCAGGCGTTGGGGTCCGACAGTTGTTTGCCACCTGGCAGGAACACCAGTTCGTAACCCAACCGCTCTGCCTGCGCCAATGCGAAGCCGATGGTTGGGAAGTCATCTTCGGTGAGAACAATCTTACGGCGCTTTGACCGCTCCGGAAGGGAAAAAAGAATCTTTGAAACACCATCGGATACATTCGCCTGCGGACAAATGTCAGAGGCGTCGGCGCCAATGATCGGCGCCAGCCCACGTTTGAAATTCTCCACGGCATCAAACCATGGCGTCCAAACGTTGGAGCCCTCCTTGCGCCAAGGATCTGCGAAACACGCGCGCAGTTTGTCCTCATAGGACTTCGGCTGCGCGCCAACGGAATGAGAAAGAAGATAGTGTCTCCCCGGCAGATGAAAGCTATCGCAATCCATAGCTCAGCCCGACAGGCGGCGGAGGTCATCCCGGCTCATGGAGCCCGGCACCACCGTCACCGGAATCGGACGGGAGCCAAGATAGGCAGGCTTTTGCGCTAGCGCTGAAACAAGCGGTCCCGGTCCGTTTTTTTCAGGCGAGGCGCCAAGAAACAAAATTGCGATTTCCGGATCTTCCTCAATCAGCTTGCGCAACTCATCGACGACGGCGCCCTCGCGCATGATTATTTCCGGCTCCTCGCCGGACTGAGCCTTCACCTCTGCAGCGAACTCGTTAAGCAGCGCTTCGGCTTTTTCTTCGGCCTCTGCGCGCATCGTTTCCGCCACGGTCGCCCAGTGCCCGAACTCCGGCGGCTCAATCACATGCAGCAAAGTCACCCGAGCATTCGACCGCTTTGCCCGCCGCCCAGTGAAAAAAGCCGCAAGCCGCGCCTCCGCACAATCTGAAGCGATCAGCAGGAACTTGATCCGCTCGTCCATTGTGCTTTCTCTGCCCGTAGCTGTTTCTTGGTCTGACATGAAGTGAGCATGCCCTGAAACGTGGCGTTACGTCTACTTGACGGCCGACGCCGCCGGTCGCTACCGCCATTAGCGTAATTACGGAGCCCCTATGCGCGGTTATTTTGGTGTCGGGTCGGAACGCATTTCCAAGCCTATGAACTTGGGGGCGATTTTGCGCACGGCCCACGCCTTTAACGCCAGCTTCGCGTTCACCATCTCCGCCAATCACCGGGCGCAAGAAATTAACCTGTCGGACACCACAAAAAGCGCCGGCCATGTGCCGCTATATGAATGGGGTAGCCTTGGGGAAATGCAATTGCCGAAGGGATGTACGCTGGTGGGAATCGAGCTTGACCCAACGGCCATCGAGTTGCCGAGTTTTCGCCACCCGCTCAACGCCGCCTATCTGTTGGGGCCGGAAAAGGGTGATCTCTCTTCTGAGGCTAAAGGACTGTGTAGCCATATTGTCAAAATTCCCACGCAGTTTTGCGTAAACCTGTCCGTCGCCGCGGCCCTCGTCATGTATGACCGCACGATTAGCCTGGGCGGTTATGGACCGCGATCGATCAGCTCAACCAATCAGAATCTGGCGCCCCCAAGGGACCAATGGCGCCCGGTGCGGGGAAGAAAAAAGTCATAAAAAAACGCCGCCAGCGAAGCCTGGCGGCGTTCTTCAAATCCGTCTGAAACGACTACCGGCGCTTGGTCTTGCGTTTGGCTTTACGCTTGGCCGGCGCCTTACGCTTGGCGGTCTTCCGGGCCGTCGTTTTGCGCGTCGCTTTGCGCGTTGCGCGTTTTTTCGGCGCGGCCGCAGCCTCATCCATTTTGTCGAGTGCATCCGCATAAGAGCGCAGCGACTTCATGAACGCCGCTTGCTGCGTCTTTGGCAGAACCGCGAGGGCCGCTTTTTCAGCTTTAGCAACCTTGGCGTTGGCGGAATTGAGCATGCGCTTGCCGGAAGCGGTGATGGAAACGGCGTTGGCGCGCGCATCTTCCTTGGTGCGCTTGCGCGAAAGCAGTCCTTTTTTCATCATGCGGGCAATCATGTCAGCCAGCGTTGAACGATCGATGCCTGTGTGGCGAACCAGATCGGTTTGGCTGAGGCCCTCATTGTTGGCGACAACATGTAGTACTTCGTACTGGCGCGGCGTCGGGCCGGCGTTGCCAACAGATGAAGAATAGAGATCATGCGCATATTGTTGCGCGCGGCGGAGCAGGTGTCCCGGTGAGTTTTTGAGCGAGTAAGCCATTTCATTCTCCATATTTGGCTTTGAGGAGACGATTGAATCGTCAAAACCGCCTTTGACGCGATTTTACCTCAAGATTGGTTCGTTTACGATGGAAACGTCCGGCGGGCGAAAAAAGCCTTTTGTCTGGATGTTTTCGTTTTGCATGAATTTCATGTCTTGCAAAAATACGCCCGATGCGGAGTGTTACAACTGGAAGGCTCTGTTTGAACACCAGCTTGGCGCTCATCTACAAAATTGTTACGCCTACGGTCAATCCCTATTTTCCATCAAAATAGGGCTTGGACGGACTTTCTGCTAATCGGCAATCACTATTTCGTCAGGATCGAGACTATGAACAAGCGACCTGAATTGAAGCAGGCTTTTGAGTACGCCGTTCCGCCTGGGGATAATATGGAACGATCCGTATGTACCGCATGTGGTTTTGTTGATTATCAGAACCCGAAAATCGTCGTTGGATCGGTCGTTACGTGGCGGGAAAATATCCTCCTTTGCCGCCGCGCGATCGAACCGCATAGCGGCTATTGGACATTGCCTGCCGGGTATCTAGAACTGAACGAAACGCCTGAGGACGGCGCGAGGCGCGAAGCAAAAGAAGAAGCGCTAGCCGAGATTGAAATCGACCGGGTGCTGGCGATTTATGCGATCGCGCGCATATCCCAAGTACAGATCATCTATCGAGCGCGACTTAATACCGAGCGCTTCGCTGCCGGGCCGGAGAGCGCAGAAGTGCGTTTATTTTCGTGGGAGGACATTCCCTGGGCGGATCTTGCGTTTCCGAGCGTCGGCTGGGCGCTGCGACAACATCGCGAGGTCTTCGACAGCACTAACTTCGCTCCATTTTCAAACCCGGCGGAAGGGCTTTAGTCGGCGTCCTGTTCTTGTTTTGGAATTTCCTTCGGCGCCTCTTCATTTGGCATGTGCTTGGCGATAAATGGCGCCTGAAACCCGGTGAAGACCAGACTGATCGCGGTGAAGCCAAAGACTTTGAGATTGACCCAGTGTTTTTCGCCGCCACATGCAGCTTCTCCGGTCAAGTCACAATCGCGCATCAAATAGCGCCACGCAATTTCATTCGCCACGGCAAGCACGGCGAAAAATATGGCGTATCGCTTTGTCAGCGTTCGCCACGCATCGTCTGGCATGTGCAGTGCGCCATCAAAAACTATTTTCAAGAAGTTCTGTTTGGTTGCAATTCCAGCTGCGAGCACAGTAGCGAAGAGCGTGTAAACAATGGTTGGCTTCATATAGAAAAATGTTTTGTTGTGCAGGATCAGCGTAAGTGATCCGAGCACGCCCACAATGACGCCGGTCACCAATAACATTGGCGCCACCCGGCGTTCCTTCCATACGGAGTAAATGAACGCCGCAAGAAACGCCGGCATGAACAGTCCGACGGCTAAAAACATTTCCTCGCCCTCGGCGATGGCCCAGTCCTGACCAAAAAGACCGCCCACGATCGGGACAAGCCGTCTGCCAAGAAAATACGCGATCATAAAGACGGCAAGCGGGCCCATATCGACGGCAAGCTTCGCGCCGCCAGTCAGCTTTTGTCCCTTGGGTGGTGTTTCCGTCGTCATGGACGCTCCTCACAGTTCAATTTTATTTTGTTTCGCCATCAACGCCCGCGAGCGCTTCAGCAAATTGCATTGCATCGAAGGCTTGCAAATCCTCGACGCTTTCGCCAACGCCGATATAGTGAATGGGTAGGCTAAACTTGTCCGCCAGCGCCACCAGCACGCCGCCGCGGGCGGTGCCGTCAAGCTTTGTCATCACCAGCCCGGTCACGCCTGCAATTTCGGTAAAGGCGGCCGCCTGGCTAAGGGCGTTCTGACCGACCGTTGCATCGAGAGTCAAAATCACGTTGTGAGGCGCGGTATCATCAAGCTTTTTGATGACCCGGACAATCTTGGCCAATTCGTCCATCAGTTCGCGCTTGTTCTGCAGCCTCCCGGCAGTGTCGATCATCAATACATCCGCGCCTTGTTCTTGCGCCTGTTTGATCGCATCGAAGGCGAGACTCGCCGCATCGGCGCCGACGCCCGCGACCACCACAGGCGCGCCGGTGCGTTCGCCCCAGACCTGAAGCTGCTCAATCGCTGCGGCCCGAAACGTATCGCCAGCGGCGAGGACGACTTTTAAGCCATCGTCGGCGAATTTTCGGGCGAGCTTACCGATGGTCGTCGTCTTACCGGCGCCGTTAACGCCGATCATGAGCAAAACGTGGGGCTTCTTGCTGCGGTCAATGACCAGCGGCTGTTCCAGCGGCGCCAGGGTGGCCGCTACCTCTTTCGCCAAAGCCGCGCGAACCTCGCCGTCGGTAATGTCCTTGTCGAACTTGTCCGCTTTGAGGGCTTCGGTAATGCGGGTCGCGGCGGCGACGCCCAAATCAGCGGTTACCAGCAAGTCGTGCAAGTCTTCGATGGTCTCATGGTCGAGTTTGCGCTTGGTGAAGATTGAGGAAACGCCCTCGGTCAGCTTGCTGGAGGATTTTGAAAGTCCAGCGCGCAGCCGCGACAGCCAGCCGCCCTTTTTATTTTGTTCCTCAATCGGCTCGGGCGCTTCGGCCGACGCTGTCCCCGGCGATGCCACCAGCGATGCCTCTGGCGCGACCGGCTCCGCTTCAGGGGCCGGCGTCTGTTCAACGGGGCCGGCATCTGCCTCCCTTGACGCGCACTCGTCGCTACCGGAAGGCTCCTGGTCCGCTTTTTCGGACAGCGTCTCGCCCGCCTCTTCGGCGGGTTTTCGTTTCCCAAACAAACCTGACAAAAATTTATTCGCCACAGTGACGCGTACCCACTTGAAAAGTTTCTATACGGTGTAATTATTAGGGTGTGGCTGGAATCCTCCAGCCCGTTCATGGAGAGCCAAATGGCTAACGTAAAACCTCAAGCCAAACCAGCCGCTGGCAAACCCGGCGCGAAACCCGCAGCCGGTAAACCTGCCGCGAAACCTGCTGGCAAACCGGGCAAGTAAGCCCCCGGCTAACGCCTCTGGCAAACGAAAAAGAGCCGCCCTTCCAAAAGGCGGCTTTTTCTTTTCTTCCATTATCACAAACAACACCCCACAAGTCCGTCGCTCTCGCGGGCTATTATTTGGACGTTGATGATTTCACCCGGCGCGGCGTCGGTTGGGTTGCCATCCGCCTCACCTGCCAGGCGAACCGGCGCATAATTGCCCAGCCGGGCGCGCCCGCCGCTTTCGCGCACGGCGTTAAAGCGTTGCCCAACTTGCCGATCCAAAAAGCTGTGAAGATTATCGGTTCCAGCGGCCCTTAGGCGGCTTGCGCGATCTTTTGCAACGTCCCCCGCCACTTGCGGCATGCGCGCCGCCGGCGTTCCCTTTCGCGGCGAATAGGGAAACACATGCAAATACTGCAGACCCGCCTCGGCAACAATATCGAGGCTGCGCTGGAACATTTCCTCTGTCTCTGTTGGAAATCCGACGATCACATCAGCGCCAAAGGTGACGTCTGCCCGGCGGTCCCGGATCGCATGGCAAAGCTCTATCGCTTGTTCGCGTGTGTGGCGGCGCTTCATACGTTTCAAGATCATGTTATCGCCCGACTGCAACGAAAGATGCAGATAGGGCGCAACACGACTGTCGCCGGTTATTCGGTCAAACAGCTCGGAATCGATCTCCGCCCCATCGATGGACGACAGCCGCAACCGGAATAGTTCAGGAACCGCATCGAGCAATTGGCTGACCAAGCGCCCAAGGGTCGGGGCTCCCTCAAGGTCGGCGCCATAAGACGTTATATCGACCCCGGTCAGCACGAGTTCACGGTGTCCCGCCTCGGCGAGGCGCCGGGCCTGCTCAATCACCTCTTCGACTGGTGCCGATCGCGAGTTACCCCGCCCGAAAGGAATGATGCAGAACGTGCAGCGGTGATCACAGCCATTTTGAATTTGCAGGAATGCTCTCGCACGGTCGCCATAACCGTCGATAAGATGGCCTGCTGTTTCGCGCGCCGACATGATGTCGTTGACGCGAATGACGCCGTCGGCGCCATTGGCGAGTGCCCGCCAGTGACGCGGATCCAGCTTTTCCTGATTGCCGATGACTGCCGAGACTTCCGGCATATCCGCAAACATCTCCGGCTCCGTTTGCGCTGCGCATCCGGTGACGACGATTTTCGCATCAGGACGATCTCGCTTTGCACGGCGAATGCGTTGCCGGGCGGTCCGCACCGCTTCATTCGTCACAGCACAGGTGTTTACCACAACAGCATCCACACAGCCGCTTTCCCTGGAAAGGCGGCGCATGACTTCGCTCTCGGCCAGATTGAGCCGGCAACCTAAGGTGATAATCTCGGCGGGTTCAGACATTGGATGGCTATTTGAGCCATCCGCGGCCTGAGTACAAGTTGCCATCCGGGAATTCGCAGACGCTGGGGACAAGCCTTAGCGGATTGAGGCGACTTTTCCGTTCGGAGCGGCGCGGTCAGAAAGGGCTTCATCCCGAAGGCTGCGCATCACTTGATAGAAATCATATCGGGCGATGCTGTCTGCGAGATTCTCCAGCGCCGGTAGAATCGGGCGATCGTAAAGGGCTTTGGTCAGTATCGAGGCTGCCTCGACGTTGCTGATCTGACCGGAGACAGCGAGTTGCGCGACATAGTAGGCTCGCTTTAACGGTGTCGTGGCTTCCTCTGGCCGTAACGCGTCACGAAGGCGGAGAATATGGGCGCCCTCTGATTTGACGCGAAGCCGGGTATTCCGGTCGCCATTTTCAACCAGCACTCCATTGATCATGAGTTCCTCATGAGGGCGCAATTTTAATATCAAACCACTCATGAGCGCCCCTCGCGTGATCCAAGCCGCTTGAGCTGATCAGGCGACGAAAAATCAAAGCAATCTATGGTTGTGATATATACAACCATAAGCTGTGGTTTGGCAAGCCATTGAGAAAGCGCGGAGAAGGGCGGTCTAGTTTTCCATGGCCAAAATTATAGAAAACCCAACGACCATGAAGAGCGCCAGGGGAAAAAATGCACCAATTATCGCCGGGACCACCCCCAAAGCCCCAAGCGCCAGCGCCAGGTTTTCGGCAACGAAATAAGTGAAGCCTAGCGCGGCGCCGGTCACGGCCCGCACCAGCATGACCCCTTGGCGATGAATGCCAAAGCCGGCAATGGCGCCCAATAGTGGCATCACGAGCGTCGCCATCGGTTTGGAAAAACGGCCGAGCAACGCCGTCATCGCGCCGCGCGTATCCGCGCGGTCATCGCCGAGCTGGCGAATTTTCGCCGCGAGTTCCGGCAGGCTGGTCTGATCCGGCTCTAACGTCAGGGCAAACAACAGTTCAGGATCGAGCGTGTTCGTCCAAATCACATTGTCGTTGTCTTCAACCGCTAGCGACAGCGCGCCAAACGTCCGGGCGCCGAACAGACGCCAAGCGCCGTCTTCGTATCGCGCAGTCCTCGCTTCGATGAAGCTGGTGATCAGCCCCGAGTTGTCCAGGCTGGAAATCGTCACTCCGGTCAGCAGAACGGCGCTGCCGATGCGGGCCGCGCTCGCGGCCGCGATAATCTCGTTGTCATAACTAATTCGGATATCGGTGCGCGTGTCGCCTTCCGGCGGCAAGTCAATCGCAAAGTCATTGACTTCCCAGTAGTCCAACGCTTCGGAGGATTTGACCGTAATCATCTCGTGAAAAAGAAAGTGAGAGAACGCGATCGCACCGCAGGCGATGCCTAGCGGAAACAACACGCGATGCACCGACATGCCCGCGGCCCGCATAACGGTAATTTCACTCGTGTGGCTCAGTCCGGCGAGCGTGAACACGACGCCGAGCAATGCAGCAAATGGCGTAAATTGACTGGCGATTTGCGGCGCACGCAATGAAATGTACCGCAACACCGAACTCATGCCGGCGCCCTCTGGGCTCAAAATGTCTTCCGACCGATTGAGCAAATCGAGCATCTGCAATATGATGACGAAAAATAGCAAAAGCCCGAAGAATCGGACAAGAAAAATCCTGCCGACATAGAGGGTGAAAATATTCTTTGCAAAATTCATTCGGCGGCGTCCGTCGCCGGAGCTGCAATCCGTACTGTTTCCTGAGAGCGCCTCGCCATGACTTTTGCTGTTCGCGCCTGATCTATTGAGCCGGTGTATAGCGACACCGAGAGAAATACGAATACCGCAAAAATGCCCCACATAGAGACGAATGGCGACAAGACGCCGTCCTGCGCCACCACCTTGCCCCACTCCTCGAGCAGTTCATGGTAGACGATCAAAATCGCAATGCCGAGCACGGGCTTGAGGTTAGAGGCGCGCCGACGCCCGGTAACGCCCATGGCGACCGCCAAAATGGGTAGCACCAGGAACGTTAGCGGATGTAAAATCCGCCAGTGCAAGCCGGCGCGGTAATCGTTGTACAACGGGGAGGACTGCGGCGACTCGCTGCGCAACAATGCGATGATCTCGTTGATCGTTGCTTCCCGTTCATCACCACCACGGTCGCGAAACACGCCAATGGCCGGAAGGTCAATCTCGAGATCAAAACTATCAAAGTTTAACGATTGGATTCTATCGCCAAGTGGGTTGATGATGACTTGCCGGCCATCCTGCAACTTCAACAAGAGAGACGAAATCTCCGGCGTTGTCGAAATGGCGCCATACCGGGCCGTAATAACCGTCTTTCCTCCGTCGATGCTTCGCCGCTCCAGAAAAATTTCACGCGCATCACGTGTTTCGGCATTGATCTCGCCAAGACGAATCGTCACCTGATCGCTTAGTTCGATAAATTCCCCCGGAGGAATTTTTATTCCAAGGGCGCCGCTCGTTACATCGAATCTGATCTGCTGATACTCATATCGCGCAAACGGTTGGATGTAGGACACCAGTAGAAAATCGAGAACCATGATGCCCGCGATCATGATGTAAATCGGCCGCATAAGCCGACCGAAGGAGGCGCCGCTGGAGCTTAAAGCATCCAGCTCGCTCGACATGGAGAAGTTTCGGAAAGCGAGCAAAACGCCGAGGAACGTTCCCAGCGGAAGCGCCAGTCCAAGATAATGCGGCACCAAATTGGCCAGCATCCGCCAGACCACATCCACCGGGCCTTGCTCAGCGAGTACAAAATCGAACAACCGGAGCATGTGCTCGAGCAATAACAGCATGCCGGCGACACTGAGCGCCAACAGCAATGGCGTGGCGACAGCGCGCAAAATATAGCGATCAATTAGATGCATAAGGCGGTGAGGCACCTGCCGGACGGAGTTAAGAAACGATGACCGGACGCCCGGAGATCGAAAGACCACGCGTCTGTAGCGAATTCCGGACCAATTCGGAAGGAAAGAGTGCAAAAATGCTCACAAACTCAGGCTACCGCCCCTCTCGGCTCCGTTCGCGCCAGATGGGCGGTCGCCAGAAACATCGCCACGTTAAAGAGCTGAGAGAGCCCTGCTTCGGCGACCAGCATCCCGGCGACAACCGCCTCGGGAGCGCCGACGATTGCAGAAAGGCTCAACGCCGCACCCAGATACACAATATCCTGATTAGGCAAGAACGGGACACGGCTCAAAACGAGCTGCATCGCGATGAGCGTCATCCAGGCCATGACAGGCGCTTCTGGCAGGGCTGCGGCATACATTGCCGCATGCAACAATATGATCAGAGCCTGCCTTCCGCCATGAACGCCGATCAGCTTGGGCATGACGCCTTTTGGCAGTTTCATCAGCTTGTCCCGGAAAATAAGGACAAGGACCGACAGCGTGCCCGCGGAGAGAAACGCCAGTGCGAATAACCACCCGGCACCCGGGAACGCTTTCAACCCGGCCTCGAGGCCTCCCGTCGCGGCCAGTATTAAGACAAGAACGACCGTCGCGGCATTTGAAGCGAATGCCGAGAGAAGGTTGTTGTCCTTTACGCCAACCAGAATTTTCTTATCGGAAAGGTGCAAACGGCGGCGAGCCCACAGCGTTAAAAACGCTTCGCCGGAGTAACCCATAACTGCGAAGTTATACACGCGCTTGCGGACAAAGACGAAGAAATGCCGCACGAGCGGCAATGACCAAATGATTTCATATAGCGCGACTTCCGACACTGGCACGGCAAGAAATCGCAATAGAAAGAATATATAAAACCAAGGGGATTCGGGCAGCGCGCCCAACACCTCAAGCCAGCCAACACGGCTCAATTTAAAGATGAGATAAACAACAATACAGGCAAGCAACCCGTATTGAATAACTTTGAGACCGCGTTGAATATCCTCGCGCTCGCGAAGCACCCGCCAACGGTCTTGCAGGCCGGCGGCGGCTGACTTTATGGATTCGACGTTCACAAAGCTATTCAAGCTACGCCGCGCGTTTGCGTGCAGATGCTGCGCTCGCCCCGTTTTTTATCACGCGCGATTTGTAGTCGATAACGGCCTCCTGATAGTGACCGACAAGTTCGGCCAGCACAGCGTCCCAGCGGTAGCGTTCGCTATGCTGGCGCGCTGCCGCACCCATTCGCCTGCGCAGTTCATCGTCACTGGCTAGGTGCGCGATTTTTTCTGCGAAGCTGGCGGCATCCGCCGGCGCCACAAATCCGGTAACGCCGTCTTCAATAAGTGATCGGCTCCCCGTGGCGGTCGCGCCAACACTTGGCAGCCCCGAAGCCATGGCCTCTAATGTCACGTTCCCGAAAGTCTCGGTAACGCTGGGGTTAAAGAACATATCGGCGCTCGCATAAGCGCGCGCCAGCCCTTCGCCATGCTGATACCCAGCGAAATAGCCATTCGGCAGCAGTTGTTCAAAGGCCGTTCGCTCAGGACCATCGCCAACCACCAGTGCTTTTAGGGTGGGGGTGCTTTGATGGGCGCGGTTAAATGCATCGACAAATTTATCGATGCCTTTTTCCAATACCAACCTGCCGACGAACGCGACGACGATATCGCTATCAGCAAAACCGTTCGCCCGCCGCCATGCCATGTCTCGCTGGCTGGGATTAAACAGGTCGCCATCAACCCCTCTCGTCCATTGGCGAACGTCTCGGCCAATCCCGTCCGCACGCAGCTCTTCCGTCATCGAAACTGATGGCGTGTAAACATGTTCAACACGGCTATAGAAATGCCGCATATATTTCGTGACGTACTTTTCCAGCCACCGGGCGCCGTAGTACCGTGGATAAGTGTCAAAACGCGTATGAAATGAAGCAACCGCAGGGATGTTATTTTTGCGGGCGAACCTCAACGCGCCGTAACCAGTGTAGTCTGGCGCCGCCAAGTGGATGAGGTCAGGCTTAAAATCCTGAAGCTTTTTTTTCAGGCTCCCATTTAAGCCCAGTCCCAAACGGTATTCACTACGCTTGCCGGGTATTGGAATGGAAGGCACCGGCACCAGCGTGCCGGCATGCTTGAACGCCGGTGTCTTTGTCGTCGGCGCGAAAACCAGAACCTCATGGCCGGTGCGCTCAAGAAAACCAACCAGCATATTCAAGGCCCGCACAGGCCCGTCCATGACGTAATTGTAGTTCCCAGAAAACAGGGCGACGCGCAGTTTTCTATCAGTGGTCGAAGGTTGCGCGCTCATGTTTTGGACTCGGTCGCTCTCTGGCTGGCATCTGAATGAAGGGCGCGAAAAGAGCACTATATGAGGAGCGGATCAACCTCGAAAAATGGCTTGCTCAAAGGGGCTATTTGTCCAACCGCCCCTCAACCCAGTCCCAGAAAAGGGCGGAGATATCAGCCCCGCCAAACCGCCGCACCTCCTGCACCCCAGTGGGGGAGGTGACGTTAATTTCGGTGAGAAAATCGCCAATCACGTCGATTCCGGCAAATACCAGCCCCCGCTCCGAGAGCACCGGCCCGATGCGATCACATATTTCCTGGTCCCGTTCATTCATCTCCACGGCTTCAGCACGACCGCCCACATGCATATTGGAACGGGTCTCACCAGCGGCAGGAACGCGATTGATGGCGCCCACCGCCTCGCCATCAATCAGAATAATTCGCTTGTCGCCTTTCGTCACGGCAGGCACAAACTTTTGCGCGATGATTGGCTCGCGGAATGTCAGTTCAAACATTTCCAACAGCGAATTGAAGTTGCCGTCATCGGGCTTCATCCGGAACACACCTGCGCCTCCATTGCCGTACAGCGGTTTGATAATGATGTCCTGATGCGCCGCACGGAATGCGCGAATCGCAATGGCGTCGCCGGTAATTAGCGTGGGCGGCGTTAAGTCCTGAAATTCGGTGACGAACAATTTTTCCGGTGCATCTCTGATCGCACGCGGATCATTCAGCACCAGCACATCCGGCGTCAGCCGTTCCAGAATCTGCGCCGCAGTGATATAAGCCATGTCAAAAGGCGGATCCTGCCGCACCAGCACAACATCAAAGCTGCGCAAATCAATCGTACCTGGTTCACCGAGCGTAATGTGTTCGCCTTGCACGCGCTGGATGGCTTCCACCTGCCGGCCGCGCGCCAACACATCCCCGCCACAAAGCTGCAAACTGCCCGGCTGATATATCCAGACGCCATGGCCGCGCCCATGGGCCTCCAACGCCATATCGAAAGACGTGTCGGCGTTTACGTCCACAGACTCGATGGGATCCATCTGAATGGCGATTTTCAACATTGGTACACCGTTCTGCGCTTCGCCCTGACTGGGCTTTGCAGACTACTGCGCCAGGTGGCGAATGGCGACGTAGCTCACAACTTTTTCAACGCCAGCGACAGAGCGCGCCAAGCTCAAAGCTTCGTCAAGCTCCTTTTGATCACGGGCCGAGCCGAGCAGATACACAACAGCCCGTGAAACGGACATTTTGTATGTGCCGCTCAACACGTCATTGTCGGCAATCAAACGCGCGCGAAGAGTCTGATCGATTCGCGTGTCCTCAAAACCTTGTCCGAATGGCGTCTTTTCAGCGATGATAATTTCATCAATCACCTCCGTGACGTTTTCTGCTTTCCAGCCGTTCGCCACGACCTTCCGCCGGCCCTCTTCCGAGCGCATTGTTCCGGTAAGCATCAACCTCCCCTCATAAAGCGTCATGTCGATGTCGCTGTAATCATGGGTGCGATCGGCGAAGAGAACCGCTTTGAGTTCTGCATTACCCGAAAGGTCGGAAAAGCTCTGGTCCAGGGAACGGCTCGACGCGCAAGCGCTTAATGCAAATGCGGCGATCAGCACAAGGATGCGGGCGGGTTGGAATAACACTGGTCGACTCCTTCAAAAAATTTGTCGTTACCGAAACAACCCTCCTCTCATGGGCTGCTTCGGCAGGGATGGAAACCTCACCCTTTATCTCGCCAGGCGTCGGGCAAATGCCGAATGCGCCAGCCAGCAACCGCTACGATATCGTATCGAACCTGTGCATCTGCAAGGTGGCGTTTGCGGGAAAGAAACACGCGCGCTGCAGCGCCGATCCGCTGACGCGCCTTCGGCGTCACGGCGGTGATGGCCGCATCGAAATCGCGGCGGGCCTTGACCTCTACAAAAGCGATGAGCTGACCACGACGAGCGATCAGGTCCACTTCGCCGGCGCCCGTACGAAAGCGTGCGGTCAAAATGGAATAGCCCTTCAAGCGCAACAACATAGCCGCCATCCATTCCGCGACTCTGCCGCTGCGCTCGGCGCTTCGCCGCGCTTGTTCTGTCTGGCGCATTTTCACTTGACGTCTTTCAGCGCCTGGGCGCGGGCGTAAACGTCTTTGCGCGGGACGCCGAACTTGTTCGCTGCCTCGCTCGCCGCTTCTTTCACTCTCATGGTTTCCAGCGCATTTACGAGAAACGAGTCAATTTCCGCCGCGTCCGGCGACTGTGCATCCGGCGGCGACAGAACGATCACGATTTCGCCTTTGACCGGCGACGCCGCAAAATGTTCGCTCAACGCCGATAGCGTCCCTTCGTGGAAAGTTTCATGCATTTTGGTCAGTTCTCGCGCCACCACAGCCGGACGGTCCCCAAGATGCGCCGCCATCGTGGTGAGCGCGCCCGCAAGGCGCGGCGCCGTTTCGTAAAAGACCAGTGTTGCATCGATGGCCTTGAGGCTTTCCAGCATCCGCTCTCGCGCACCGGGTTTGGCGGGAAAAAACCCTGCGAAGTAAAATTGGTCCGAAGGCGCGCCCGCTGCGGAAAGGGCCGCAATCGCCGCCGAGGCGCCCGGAACGGGGAAAACCGCAACACCGGCATCACGCGCCTCGCGCACCAGCTTATAACCCGGATCAGAGATCAGCGGCGTACCAGCGTCGGATACGAGGCAAATGACAGCGCCATCGTTCAATTGCTTGATAATGCCGGGGCGCGCTCTGGCGGCGTTGTGATCGTGATACGGCGCCCGGCGGGTCTCGATCCCATAGGCGGCGCAAAGCTTGGCTGTCTGGCGCGTGTCTTCACACAGGATCAAGTCCGCCGCCTTCATGATCTCCACGGCGCGAAAGGTCATATCGCCTAAATTGCCGATGGGCGTGGCGGTCACATAAAGGCCCGGTTCCGGTCGTAGGGGTCGTTCCGTCATGACAAAGCCATGACCGGAGCGAGGCGCCTCGTCAATCGCCATTGTTTTTCGTCAGAAACCCGGTGGTGAAGGAAGAAAATGCAGGAGTTTCCGGGCCGTTTACGGGAACGCCGCGCCCGGCTAGTCTGCCGGCCGGAACGAACAGCCCAGTCAGTAAGCAAACAGGGATCGAGCGCATGCGGTTCAGCCTACCTATCGTGAAAACCATAGCCGCCGTGGCGTTCGCCGCTGCGATCGCATCATGCAGTTCAACCACGCCAACGCGGCCCGATGGCCCCGTCATTGCCCAGCCGGACTATCCTGATCGCAAAGATGACCCACAAGTCGACTTTCCGGAACAAGGTCCCCGGCAGGAAGCGGAGCGATACGACCGGCGCGGATTTATTGAACCGCCGCATATGGACGATGAGCCCGTGCGTGTTGGCCTGTTGCTGCCCTTTTCGGCTGACAACGAGGCGGCGCGCCGTGTTGCCTCCGCCATGTTCGATGCCGCGCAGCTTGCTGTCTTTGACGCCGGCGATGAGCGTTTTTTGTTGATCCCCAAAGACACGCGCGGTGACGCCGAAGGCGCCGCATCTGCAGCGCGGTCCGCATTGGCGGATGGCGCAGAAATTATCCTTGGGCCGCTTTTTTCTGAATCCGTGGAAGCCGCCGCCATTGTCACCCGCGCCGCACGCACGCCAATGATTGCGTTTTCCTCTGACCTTACCGCCGCCGGGAACGGTGTTTTCCTTCTGAGCTTTCCGCCGGAGCTTGAAATCGCACGCGTCACCGAATTCGCCATGTCGCAGGAACTGACGCGCTTTGGCGTGTTGGCGCCCATGACCGAATATGGTGATCGCGTCTCCGGTGCGTTCGCGCAGGAAGTGTTCACCAGAGGCGGCGTCATTGTCCACGAGGAACGTTACCAGCAAGATCCGGACGCCATGCTCGCGCCCGCCAAACGCCTCGCGCAGTATTCAAAGGAAATCATTCCGGTCGAAATGCGTCACGAGTTTGAGGGCGACCGGCTGCAGGCGCCCGCGCCCAACGCCAGTGCTGAGGCGGGCTATACGCAAGGCTTTCAGGCGGTCTTGATGCCCGAACAGGGAACGCTGCTGCGCGCGTTGGCGCCGCTGCTTCCCTACTACAATGTCGACATCAACCGGGTGAAAATTCTTGGTGTTTCCGCCTGGAATAATCCGCGCCTGACACGCGAGCCAGCCTTGCGGGGCGGATGGTTCGCCGCGCCGGACCCGGAAATTACCCGCAGTTTTGAAAACCATTATGCGGGCGCCTTTGGTGCAGCGCCGCCAC
The DNA here is from genome assembly GCA_942492295.1 of uncultured Alphaproteobacteria bacterium. Taxonomy (GTDB): domain Bacteria; phylum Pseudomonadota; class Alphaproteobacteria; order Caulobacterales; family Parvularculaceae; genus Hyphococcus. The sequence continues at coordinate 1,923,636 of CALODW010000005.1, read as the reverse complement.
GGCTCGCTTCGCTCGCTTATGACGCAACGCTTCTTTCCGCACGGCTGGCGGCGACACAGCGGCGGCGCGAGCGCTTTTCTATAGAGGCGATTGCCGATCCGAATGGGTATTTCGGCGCAGATGGGCTGTTCCGTCTAAATCCTGACGGCACCGTTGATCGCGGCCTCGCCATTCTGGAAATCCAACCCGGCGGCATTCAGGTGGTCGATCCGGCGCCGCGCAGTTTTGCTCCCGCCTACTAGGGTACTTTATCGTTCTGTAAACGGAGTTTTGAATGATCCGCGCCGTAACCCGTCCGGCTGTATTTCTATTCGCCATCGCTTGCTTTCTCGCGCCGGCAAGCGCGGAAAAGGCGCTCGATCACGCCTTGGCGCCGGCACTTCACGCCGCCGCGGAAAAAGCCGCGAACTATGCGCAGCATGATTACGCTTTCACGGTCGATCACTGGAGCCGGGAAGGCGACAAGGAAATTTCCGCCAAAGTGCGCTTTGATCCGCGTCGTGAAAAAGGCGAGCAATGGCAAGTCCTTGAACCCGCTCATGACGATCTCGATAAGGGCGCGAAGAAAATCCTGAAAACCCTGCAAAAGGCTGAGATTGAGGACCACCCGCTGCTTTATGAGAAGCTCGATGAGATGATCGAAGCGGCGGAGTTGGCGGAAGAAACCGACGCGGCGGCGGTGTTCGTGGCGCAGGTCGATGAAGACGATTTTCCCAAGGATGCGCTCGAAGTCTACATCACCTTCGACAAGGCTGGCGGCTATGTCTCCCGCATTGACGTTAAATCGAAAAAGGCGTTCAAGCCCATGGCCATCGCCAAGGTGGAGCATCTGGTGCAGACGCAGTTTTTCGCCGCACCCCATGATGGCGGGCCGGCGTTTCTGGACCGCACCGAAGGTGTTGTTTCCGGTGAGGCCATGTTCCGGGATTTCAAATCCGAAACCCGGCAAAGCTTTTCAGACATCGAACTGGTTGAGGTTGCAACGCCTGATAGCGCCGGGGAGTAATTAAACTCCCGTCGAGCCGAACCCGCCCTGCCCACGCGCCGTATCATCAAGCTCATCGACTTCTTCGAATGACGCCTGAAAAACCGGCGCAAAAACCATCTGGCCGATGCGGTCGCCGCGATTGATGGTGAAATCTTCCGAACCATGATTGATCAGGATCACGCGCAACTCGCCGCGATAATCGGCGTCGATTGTCCCCGGCGCGTTGACGCAGGAGATGCCGTGCTTCGCCGCAAGGCCGGAGCGCGGGCGCATCTGCGCCTCCCAGCCCGGCGGCATGGCGATGGCGATACCGGTGGGGATCATGCTGCGTTCGCCGGGTTTTAGCGTTACCGCGTCGCTCACCGCCGCGCGCACGTCGCACCCCGCCGCCAGCGCGGTTTCATAGCGCGGCAGGTCAAGATCCTTGCCATGCGCGAACCGTTTGATGCGGACGGTAAACTCGGGCTGGCTTTGAGGCTTAAGGGCGGCAGCAGACATTCAACGACTCCGATATTTCAGGGGCTTTCTATTGGATTTATTGGCTGATTCCGGCGGCCTTTTTCCACAATTTCTCCAGTGCTTTTCCCACAAATTCTTATCGCCGCGGCTCCACCGAACCCGAGCGTATAATGTGGAGAGATTGCGCGAGACGCAAAACTTCCCGGTCAAATCTAAATGCGGAGGCTCTGCGCCTCGCGCGGCGGTGTTTTATGCAGTCGGCTGGCCTGGCCGTAATGGCGACCCCTGACGGGTTTTACCCCGCCAAAGTTACGCCGCCAGAAAGCCCAAACGATCGGCGACCGGCGTGAAAGGAAGGCCTCCGTAACGCGGCCTTCAAGCAGCGATCACGCGCACCGCAATCCGGATCAATAAGGAACGGAAGCGCTTACCGTCTCTCCATATCCGGACCGCCGAACACTATATGGCCAGTTGAAAGGTGGGGGATAACTATCCACCAAATATGGGATTCCTTTAAGAATTCATCACATAAGTTGTATTTTGAACGAAGCGATTCGCTTTATGCGTGTGCGGAGAATTGGGGATTGCGCGCCCCACAATCGTCATCCCGTGCGCTGCGCGGCATGAAATGACGCGCCGCTAACACGGGATCGCCCGCAGTCTCGCAGCCGACACCGCGCTCGCGGCGACAACCGGAGCTGGACCCCACACGTAAAGCGTGGGGAGTCGCGAAGCGGGTGGGGGCCGCTCACGCATTGCGACGCACGGGAAATGCGGCGCCTTACAGCGCCGCCTGAATTTCCTTCAGGCTCGTGAGGGATTGTTGTGCGGCGAGCTTTTTCTCGTCGGTGTCGGCGTCGGCGAGATCTTCCTCGGCGTCCTTCACCTTTTGGGCGATGGCCGCCGCGTCGAGGTCTTCGGCTTTCATGGCTTCTTCGGCGAGAACTGTAAGGCCCGCCGGAGAAATCTCCGCAAAACCGCCGCGCACAAAAATGCGTTGTTCATCCGAACCGGTGCGGATTTTGACCATGCCCGGCGCCAGCGTCGTCATTAAAGGCGAATGGTTCGGCAACACGCCGATCCATCCTTCCGTGCCAGGAATGTCGACCTGATCGACATCCCTGGACATCAGCTCTTTCTCCGGAGAGACGAGATTGAAATGAAGTTTGTCAGCCATCGCTAGTGTGTCCGTTTTTCCATTGGCCAAGTAGAAACTTCCATCGACGGATGTTCAGACCCAACCTCTTTATAGCCCCACGTCATCAGCAAGCATCCAATAAACCGAGAATCTTCGTCATCTATGATAATCGTTTTACTTCGTGTGTATCCGCCTGCTTCAATGTCTTTAATTCAAACGCCTCATTTTTTTCGTCGAGTTCACAATTCCAAGACTTCAGATGGTTTGAGACAAACTCTACAATCGACTCCGAGCTCTCACCGTACTGCTTGAAACGAACCCAAACCCGATCATTGTCTGGAGGCATGGTTTCAACTTCGACGAATTCTGTTTGGCTCCCAAACTTAAAAGTCCTGTTTTCAATGTCTGCCGCCGTCGATACCGGCTTCGGCGGCTCCATTTTTTCTTTGTCCAGATCAAACTTCTCAAAGAGCAGGCGAATTGGATCCGACAGTTCGATTACCGATTGGACGCCGACATTGATAATCAAAGCCGACGTCAATTGGATAATCGACATTTATCTAAGCCGCCTCTGCCGCGAGACGTTCTGCTTTTTCGAGCGCTTCGTCCATGGAGCCGACCATGTAGAACGCCGCTTCCGGCAGATGGTCATAGTCGCCGGCGACGAGGCCTTTAAAGCCCTTGATGGTGTCGGCGAGCGAGACCAGCTTGCCCGGTGAACCGGTGAAAATTTCCGCCACGTGGAAGGGCTGCGACAGGAAGCGCTCAACCTTACGGGCGCGCGAGACAACCAGCTTGTCCTCTTCCGACAGTTCATCCATGCCGAGGATGGCGATGATGTCCTGCAGGGATTTGTAGCGCTGCAGGATGCCCTGCACGTCGCCGGCGACCTTGTAGTGCTCTTCGCCGATGATACGCGGGTCGAGCATGCGAGACGAGGAGTCCAGCGGGTCCACAGCCGGATAGATGCCTTTTTCAGCGATGGCGCGGTTCAGAACCGTTGTCGCATCCAAGTGCGCAAACGACGTGGCCGGCGCCGGGTCGGTGAGGTCGTCGGCGGGAACGTAAATCGCCTGCACCGAGGTGATCGACCCCTTGGTTGTGGTCGTGATGCGTTCCTGCATGGCGCCCATGTCGGTGGCCAATGTCGGCTGATAGCCCACCGCCGAAGGAATACGGCCCAACAGCGCCGACACTTCCGAACCGGCTTGCGTAAAGCGGAAGATGTTGTCCACGAAGAACAGAACATCCTGGCCTTCGTCACGGAAATGTTCGGCAACCGTCAAGCCGGACAGCGCAACCCGCGCACGGGCGCCGGGAGGCTCGTTCATCTGGCCGTAAACGAGCGCCGCTTTTGAGCCTTCGGTTTTGCCGCCATTTTCATGGGGATTCACGTTCACTTTGGATTCGATCATTTCCCAGTAAAGGTCATTGCCCTCACGGGTGCGTTCGCCAACACCGGCAAATACCGAATAACCACCATGGGCTTTGGCGATGTTGTTGATCAGCTCCATGATCAACACCGTCTTGCCAACGCCCGCGCCGCCGAAGAGGCCAATCTTGCCGCCTTTTGCATATGGGCAAAGCAGGTCGACAACCTTGATGCCGGTTTCAAGCACTTCGGATTCGGTCGATTGCTCGGTAAAGGGCGGCGCTTCCTGGTGGATGCCGCGCTTGGCGGTGTGCGGGATCGGGCCCAGCTCGTCCACCGGCTCGCCGATGACGTTCATGATGCGGCCGAGCGTGCCGTCGCCCACGGGCACCGAAATCGCTTCGCCGGTGTCGGTCACTTTCGCGCCGCGCACCAGACCCTCGGTTGAGTCCATGGCGATGGTGCGCACGGCGTTCTCGCCGAGATGCTGGGCGACCTCAAGAACGAGCCGTTGCCCGTTATTGTCTGTTTCCAGCGCGTTCAAGATCGCCGGCAGGCCGTCGTCAAAAACGACGTCCACCACCGCGCCGATAACCTGTGAAATGCGGCCTTCATTGCTCATAGTCTTTTCCTTGCGTCTAACTCAGTCCGCCTAGAGCGCTTCCGCGCCGGCGATGATTTCAATCAATTCGGTGGTGATCTGCGCCTGGCGGGCGCGGTTGTATTTCAAATTCAGCTTGTCGATCATCTCGCCGGCGTTGCGGGTCGCATTGTCCATGGCCGACATGGATGCGGCTTGTTCCGACGCGACATTTTCCAAGAGCGCGCGGAAGATCTGCACGCCGACATAACGCGGCAGGAGCGCGCGCAGGATATCCTGCTCGTCGGGCTCATATTCATAGACCGCGCCCTTAAGGTCCGGCGTCTCAACGCCTTCCGGCGCGACGGCCGGAATAATTTGTTGCGCAGTCGGAATTTGCGTCACGACGTTTTTGAACTTGCCGAAGAACAACGCCGCCTTGTCGAACTCGCCCGCGTCAAACATGGAGAGCACTTTTTCAGCGATCTCGTGCGCCTGTGCGAACCCAACTTGCTTGATCTCGACGAAATTTGTTTTCCAGACGATGAGATCGCCATAAAGGCGCTTCAACTGATCGTCGCCCTTGCGGCCAACGGTGATGATTTTGACCTTTTTGCCTTCGCCCTGAAGCTGGGTGATGTGCTCGCGCGCAAGGCGCACAATCGACGAGTTGAACCCACCGCAAAGGCCCTTGTCCGCCGTGGCGACAATCAACAGATGCGTTTCATCCTTGCCGGTGCCAGCAAGCAGCTTCGGCGCATTGGGATTGTCCTTGGCGCTCGATGCGAGGTTGGCGAGCACGCCCTCCATACGTTCCGTATAGGGACGGGCCTCGGTAGCACGCTCTTCAGCCCGGCGCAGCTTCGCCGCGGCGACCATCTGTTTCGCTTTGGTGATCTTCTGCGTCGACTTGACCGACGTGATCCGGTTTTTGAGGTCCTTCAACGAGGGCATCGCTCAGGCCTTTTCCTTATGCAAAGCTCTTCGAAAATGCGTCGAGCGCTGCTTTGAGTTTGTCTTCGGTCTCTTTTTCAAGCTTACCGCTCTCACGGATGGCTTTCAGAATATCACCATGATCGGCATGCAGCTTGCGCAGGAATTCGCGTTCAAAATGGCCGACCTGATTTTTCGCGATCTTGTCGAGATAACCGTTCGTGCCCGCATAGATCACGCAAACCTGCTCTTCGACCTGCAGCGGCGAGTACTGGCCCTGCTTCATCAGCTCGGTGAGGCGGTCGCCGCGATTGAGAATGCGCTGTGTGCTCGCATCGAGGTCGGAACCGAACTGCGCAAACGCCGCCAGCTCGCGATACTGAGCAAGCTCGCCTTTAATTTTACCGGCAACCTGTTTCATGGCTTTGATCTGCGCCGCGGAGCCCACGCGGGACACCGACAGGCCGACGTTCACCGCCGGGCGAATACCCTGGAAGAACAGGTCCGTTTCAAGGAAGATCTGGCCATCGGTGATCGAGATCACGTTGGTTGGAATATACGCCGACACGTCGTTGGCTTGCGTTTCAATGATCGGCAGCGCCGTCATGGAACCCGAACCATTGTCTTCGTTCAGCTTGGCCGACCGCTCCAGCAGGCGTGAGTGCAGGTAGAAAACGTCGCCCGGATAAGCTTCACGGCCCGGCGGACGGCGAAGCAACAGTGACATCTGACGGTACGCAACAGCCTGCTTCGACAAGTCATCATAGATGATCAGCGAGTGCATGCCGTTATCGCGGAAATATTCGCCCATGGCGCAACCGGCGAACGGCGCAAGAAACTGTAGCGGCGCCGGTTCGGATGCAGTCGCCGCAACGACAATGGAATATTCCATGGCGCCATTGTCTTCGAGCGTCTTCACGATCTGCGCGACGGTTGAGCGCTTCTGGCCGATGGCGACGTAAACGCAGTAAAGTTTTTTGGACTCATCGCCGGAGGCGTTGATGTCTTTCTGGTTCAAGATCGCGTCGACACAAACAGCGGTTTTACCGGTTTGTCGGTCGCCAATCACCAGTTCGCGCTGGCCACGGCCAATCGGGATCATGGAGTCGATGGCTTTAATGCCCGTCTGCACCGGTTCGTGCACGGATTTGCGCGGCAGGATACCCGGCGCTTTCACGTCGACGACGCGGCGCTCGGTCGACTCAATCGGGCCTTTGCCGTCAATGGGGTTGCCGAGCGGATCGACAACGCGGCCAAGAAGGCCCTTACCCACCGGCACGTCCACGATCGACTTGGTGCGCTTGACCGTATCGCCTTCCTTGATCTCGCGGTCCTGGCCGAAGATCACGACGCCGACATTGTCGCTTTCGAGGTTGAGGGCCATGCCCTTCACGCCATTGGCGAATTCAACCATCTCTCCGGCCTGGACATTGTCGAGGCCATAGATGCGCGCGATGCCGTCGCCGACGGAGAGCACTTGTCCGATCTCGGAGACTTCAGCGTCTTTGCCGAAATCCTTGATCTGCTGTTTCAGGATGGAGGAAATTTCCGCCGCATTGAGTTCCATGAGCCTTAAGCCTCTTTCATTACGGTCTTCAAACGATTGAGTTTGGTTTTGAGGGATGCGTCGACCATTTGTGAGCCGATCTTGACCACAAGGCCGCCAAGAAGCTCGGGATCGACGCGGGTTTCAAGATTGACCGCCTTGCCGACGAGCGCCTCGATCTCCAGGCGCAAGGCCTTGACCTGATCGTCACTCATGGCGGCGGCGGTCGCTGCTTCGGCGCTGACTTCGCCGCGATCACTGGCGGCGAGCGCGCGAAACGCGCGGATCATGTCAGGCAGCGCGAACAGGCGGCGGTTTTTAGCGAGCAGTTTCAGGAAATTAGCCGTCAGCGCGCCATAACCCGCCTTTTCCGCCAGCGCGGAAACGGCGGCCATCTGGTCCGCGCTGTCATAGACGGGGCTCTTCAGAAAAGCGTGCAACTCGTCCGAACCATCAATGGCGGACTGCAATCCAACCAACTCGGATTCAACCGCCTCGATCGCGCCCGCGCCCTTGGCGAGATCGAACAAAGCGGTCGCATAACGGCCGGCGCCGGCGGATACTGGGCCAGATGCTGAAACGGGGGTGGCTGACACTGCTGCTTCCGGGCTCCTGCTCAACTTCGCGCCGCGCGATGGCTGCGCCTAAGGCTTTGAAATAACTTACGAAAAAAAGGCCGCACGAATCCTGCTGCAAGCCTTCACTGCGAGAACGCGCGAGGGCGTAGCATGGCCCTCGCCGCGACGCAACAATGGCTCCCTGCGGCGGAATGGCGGGGGCGTTTTTCAAATAATGGCCGGGTGAAATTGAAATCACCGGGCGGCTGGTCCAGACTTGTTACGAAGAAAAACATTCGCTCAAAGCGAACCGCCAACACGCCATAAGACGAGGGGCTCCCGGTGATTGTAAAATTCAGTAAAATTATATCCGCCGTGCTGGCTGCATTTAGTGTGATTTCAAATGCTCAGGCACAAATTCCGGGACCGGAGGTCTTCGGCGCGCTGCCGGATGTGGTGGAAGTCGCTGTGTCGCCGGACGGCTCCACATTGGCAATGCTGCATAATGTCAACGGCGAATCCGCTGTCTTTTTTGTGGACATTGACAACCCCGAAGGTGCGCCGGGCGGTATTCGGGTCGGCGGCGCCAACACGCGCGAGATTCAATGGGTGGACAACGATCACTTGCTGGTTCTGGCGTCGATCTCGGACCGCGTGCGCACCAACAAAGGACTTGAGGCCATGGAGTTTTTCCGCTGGCTTTCGGTTTCAAAGTCGCGGCAAGAGGCGGTCCAGCTATTCGGCAACAGCCGTAACTTCTTCATCGGCTCCGCCGGCACGCTTATGTCAACGCTGCCAGGCGATCCGGAACACGCGCTGTTCGCACGATCCGCGCCGCCGCCGGCTGAACGCGCAGCCCCGGGCTCCGTGGGCGTCGATTTGAACAGTTCAATCTACTACTCGCTGATGAAGGCCAATCTCGACACGGGCCGCGTTGAACATTTCGCCGAGGGCAATGACCGCACCCAGGACTGGATCGTTGATAGCGATGGCAGCGTCGCCGCGCGCATCGACTATAACCGAACACGAAACAACAGGGACATTTATGTGCCTGATGGCAACTCCTACCGGCTCGCCCACACTTTTGAAGTTGAAAGAGGCATCGGCGCCGCCTTGTCAATTACAGCACTCGCAAGGGCGCCGAATATTTTCCTCGCAACGGGATCCAAGGGCGGTGAGACACGCAAGCTGTTCGAGTTCAATGTAGACACCGGAGAATACGGACCGACATTATTCAGCAATCCAAAGCACGATCTCAATGGCGTCAGCTACAACCAGTCAACAGCCAGGGTAACGGCGGCGTGGTACACTGACGACATGCCGCGCAAACATAATTTTGACGAGGCCGACAACAAACTTCAGCAGCAAATCGCGGCCGCCATACCCGGCGCCGCGCCGGTCATCGTGTCAAAGTCTGATGACGGCACGCGTTTTGTCCTGGAGTTGAGCTACGCCAACCACCCGAGGCAGTTTTTCCTGTTCGACAAACGCACAAATCGCCTCGACCATGTGGGGTCCGCTTACAATGCGCTCGATGGAAACCTGTTCGCCGCCAAGGAGCCTTTTGAATATACGGCGAGCGACGGCCAGCGCATTCCCGGCTATTTAACCGTTCCCAAAAAATACGCCACCGGCGCCGTCACAACACCCGGGCCGCTGATTGTCCACCCACATGGCGGGCCAGAATCGCGGTCAGACCAATCCTATGATTATTGGTCGTTCTTCTACGCCGCCAATGGGTACTATGTGTACGAACCGAACTTTCGCGGCTCCGAAGGATACGGATATGACTTTCGTGACGCTGGGTTTGGCGAATGGGGTCGTCGCATGCAAGACGATATCTCCGAGGGCGTGCGAGCGCTGATCGCCAGCGGAAAAGTTGATCCAAACCGCATCTGCATCGTTGGCGCAAGTTATGGCGGGTATGCGGCGCTTGCCGGCGCGACGTTAACGCCCGATCTCTATGCGTGCTCAGTCAGCGTTAATGGCGTCACCGATCTGAACCGTATGCTGGAAGAAGAAGGACGCAGCAGCGACTTGTCAGAGGACTATTGGAAGGTTCGCATCGGCGACCGGAAAAACAGCCGCGACCAGATCGCCGCTGTCAGCCCTGTTAACCTCGCGCAAAATGTAAAAGCGCCCGTACTGCTCATCCATTCGATCGATGACGCCGTGGTGCCCATCCGGCAAAGCCTTGAGATGCGCAACGCACTACGTAATGCCGGCAAAACCGTGGAATACATCGAGCTCAAGGGTGAAGATCACTGGATGTCCACGGGCGAGTCGCGCACCGAGATGCTAAAAGGTTCATTCGAGTTCATCGAGCAGCATATCGGGGAATAACGCCTAAAAGCGCAACCCCAGACGGGCGCCAATCTGGTCCATGCCTTCGTTCTCGGAACAAAGGCCTGCATTGGAAATGTGATTCCAGTGGAACGACGCGCTGACGCGATCTGTCAGGCGATACCCCACATCGCCAGCGAGACGAAACAAAGCGCGACAGCCGTAAAAAACAGTGTTGGAAACGCGTGCTGCGTCGGCGACCGGATCATAACGATCCGTTTCGCCATTGTGGATGGCGCCGCCGACGCCCGCGGCGACGAACCAGCGCGGTGCGATATTCACTTTCCATTCAAGGCCGGCGTACATCTGGCTTGTGGCGTCGCCATCTGTTGCGATCGTCGCGCCGATCAGAGGACGGGGCGCGCCAAGCACCGTCAAAAACCTTGGCGAAGAAAACAACGCCTCGGCATTGATGGCGGCGCCTTGCTCTTTGTCGGAACCGAATCCGCAACAACTCTGCGCAAGCACGCCCGCGCGAACCTCGTCGAACGGCTGCGCCGCCGCGCCGGTAACGGCGAAGGCGGATATGATGGCTGATAAAATCTTTAAACGCATGTTCGATTCCCGCTCCCCTGATCCGGCACGTGCCGAACAGAATCTTGCCAACATTTTAAAGGCTTAAAGCCTTAACCAAGGGTTACGGGATCGCAATATCCCGCCCTGATCTACAGGAAATTATACGGGTTAATGTCGACAGAAATGCGCACCGACGCGGTTTTTTTCCTGCGGGCCAGCCAGTCCGCCAGATAGGCCTGGATATGAACATTGAGGCGCGCCTTCACCAGCATGCGCTGTCGCGCGACGCCGCGCAAGCGATAGATGGGCGTCCGCGCTGGCCCCAAAATCTCGACACCGTCCGCCAGGGGCGCCGCGGCGCGCAACTCCCGGGCCGCCGCTTCGAGCGCTTGCTCATCGAGCGAGCGAAGCGTCACCGATGCGAGGCGGCCATAAGGAGGATAGCCAAGAGTGCGCCGCCCCTCAGCCTCAGCCGCGAGAAAAGCGTCCCTATCGCCCAACGCCAGCGCCGCCAGCACCGCCGCGTGGGGCTGGTATGTCTGCAACAGCGCGCGGCCCGGTTTGTCAGCGCGGCCGGCGCGGCCCGTGACCTGACTGAGCAGTTGATAGGTGCGCTCCGCCGCACGCAAATCACCCCCCGCGAGGCCGAGGTCGGCGTCCACGACGCCTACCAATGTGAGGTTCGGAAAATGGTGTCCCTTGGCGGCGACCTGCGTGGCGATCAAGATGTCGATGTCGCCTTCGCGCATGGCGTCCAACACCTCACGCATGGATTTCGGTCCGGGCGCTGTATCTGACGACAACACGGCGATGCGCGCTTCCGGCCAGCGTTGACGCGCTTCTTCGGCGACGCGCTCGACCCCCGGCCCGCAGGGCGTGAGCGCGTCAACAGCATTGCATTCCGGACAAGCGGCGGGCTTTGGCATGGAATAACCGGTGTGATGACACACCAAACGGTTCTCAAACCGATGCTCCACAAGCATCGTATCCGATCCCGGCGCCGTCATTTTGTGGCCGCAGCGGCGGCAAAGGGTGAGCGGCGCATAGCCGCGCCGGTTGAGAAACAATAATGATTGTTCGTGTAATGATAGTTTTTCATTGACCGCCGAAACGAGGCGCGGCGAAAGCCACATACCTGCCTCTGGCGCATGCTCGCGCATATCGACAAGTTCGATGTCCGGCATGGCCGCATCGGCAAAACGTGACGCGAGGCCAACAGCTTCATACCGGCCCTCATCCACATTCACGACCGTTTCGAGCGATGGGGTGGCGGAGGCGAGCAATACGGGGAAGCCAGCCCGCGCACCTCTCGCCACAGCAAGGTCACGAGCGTGATAGATCACGCCTTCTTCTTGCTTGTATGCGTTGTCGTGCTCTTCATCGACAACGATGAGTTTCAAGTTTGAAAACGGCAAAAACAACGCCGAGCGCGCGCCCACCACCAACCGCGCCTGACCTTCTGCGACACGCCGACAACTGCGTCTGCGCTGCGCGCCGGTAAGATCGGAATGCCAAGGCGCCGGCGCCGCGCCGAAACGCTCTTCAACTCGCGCCAAAAAAGGCAATGTCAGCGCAATTTCCGGCAGCAGGATCAGCGCCTGCGCAGTCGGGTCCTGCTTCAACGCGGTCGCCACCGCCTCGAAATAGACTTCCGTTTTACCAGACCCCGTAACGCCATCGATCAGGATCGCCTTGTGCCCGCCAGTCGCGACCGCTTTGTTGATCTCCTCAACGGCAAACGCCTGATCATCTGAAAGTTTATGGCCGTCTCGCATAATGTCTGGCGGGTCAAATGGCGGATCGGGATCGATGTCGACCCTCGCCAGCGCCCCGGCGTCGGCGAGCCCGCGCACCACCGCGTCACTCACGCCCGCCGCGCTCGCCAGCGCAGAGGCCGTTTGCGGTGCATCACCCGCCGCCGCCAGCACCGCCTTGCGTTGTGGCGTCATTCGCGCTGGCTGCGCCGCTGCTTTCACAAACGCCGTCTGCATACGCGGGCCTTCAAACGCGTCACTGACCCGCATGACCATGCGCAAGATCGCCCCCAACGGAAACATGGTGTATTCCGCCGCCCATTGGATGAAGTCGACCAGTTCGCCGGAAAGAGGCGGCGCATCGAGGATGCTGGTGATGGATTTCAGCTTTTCCGGCGCGGCGGGATCGCCCTCAACCGGCCAGACAACGCCCACAATCTCGCGCGGGCCGAAGGGAGCGCGAACAAATGTCCCTGGCAGCGGCGCTGGCGCACCAGCGCACAGATAGTCGTACGCCTTTGGCAAAGGCAGTGGAAACAACACGCTAACGCGTTCGCGCAGGCCCGAACCGCCTCCCGCAGCTTCACCTGTCAATGAACGTTGGTCGATATTCATCTTGTATGCGCTTGATCCTGCGTGCAGTTTCGGCTGAATTACCGGCTCCCCAATCGGTAGTGTAATCCGGGGGTAGTGCAATCCGGGCGAGATGCAATGCGTATCATTTTTCTATCCATTCTGCTGTTTGTCGTTGGCGCAAGCGCCGCCGACGCCAAATATAGTTTCTGCAATAAATCGAGTTACGCGCTCTCCGCCGCGATCGGTTATGTGGATGGCGACCGGCTGGCGACTCGCGGCTGGTGGCGCCTGCGTCCGGGACAATGCAAGGTCGTGCTCACCGAGCAAGCAAAACCCGGCCGGTATTTCGTCTACGCCGAGGCGATCCCCGGTCACAAGGGGCCGTTGCAGACCTGGTCAGGCGACACGGCGCTGTGCGTGGAGAACGCCGGTTTCTTCAATTTACGCAACCAGGACGTCTGCCGCGACGACCCGATGCGTCAGCGAAAATTCCTCAATGTCGAGGTTACCGAAGCTGCTGGCGGAGCGTGGCAAACCGATTTCACCGAAGCGAGCACCTATACGGTCTATTCGGCGGAAGTCGCTGGCGTGCAGAGGCTGTTGAGCGACATTGGTGTTGACGCCGGCCGCGTTGACGGCGCCATGGGGCGCACCACCCAAAGGGCGCTCGCCAATTACCGCAAGCAAAAGGGTCTTTCCGACGGTTACTCTATCGATGATGAAGTGATTGATGCGCTGATAGACGAGGCCAATGCGCGGGAAGCAAAGCTTGGCTTTTTCTACTGCAACAAAACCGACGCCCCTATCTGGAGCGCCATCGCGCAGAGCGAGGACGAAGACGTCTATAACTCAAAAGGGTGGTGGAAAATTGAGCCCGGCGATTGCTCCAAAATCGTCAAGGGCGCACTGGAGCGCGATCACTATTACGTTTACGGCGTCATGGAAGACCCGGCGGGCGACAGACCCATTACCGGGGGTGAAAGAGAATTTTGCATCAATGTCATTATGTTCGAACTTGACGATGAATTGTCGTGCTCCGATCAAGACTTGAAGGAAGCGTCTTTTCGGCGCATTGAAATCGGCGGCGCACAATCGATCAACTTCGATTTTCTGCCAGAAATGTTTACGGCGCCCGAGGCTGGCGGCGAATAGACTGAAGGTTTCCATTGCCTGATCTCGCACATGTCGAAAGCTGGGTTTTCGACCTCGACAACACGCTCTACAGCGCCGAGTGTCAGTTGTTTGCGCAAATAGACGTGCGGATGACAGCGTTTATTCGCGAGCGGCTGCCGCTCGACCATGACGCCGCGCGGAAATTGCAAAAAGACTATTACGTCAAATACGGAACGACCATGAGCGGGCTGATGCACGAGCATGACATCTGTCCCGACGAATTTCTGGAATTTGTGCACGACATCGACCTTGCGCCCATTACGGAAAATCCCGCGCTTGGGGCGGCGCTTGAGGCGTTGCCCGGCCGCAAGTTTATTTACACCAATGGCTCTGTGAAGCATGCAGAAAACGTCGCCGGCGCTCTTGGCGTGCTGCATCACTTTGATGAAGTGTTTGACATCAAGGCGGCGGGCTATGCGCCAAAGCCCAAACGCGAGCCCTATGAGAAATTTCTGTCGTCTCACAACATCGATCCGCACCGGGCGGTGATGTTTGAAGATTTGATGCAAAATCTCGAAGCGCCCCACGCGCTTGGCATGACAACGGTGCTGGTCTCGTCAGACGCCGCCTGGCTCGCCGACGAACCGCACGACAAGCGTCCGGCGCGGCATGGGGAAACGGCGCCGCACATTCATCACGTGACGGACGATTTGACCGCCTTTCTAAACGCCGCCACTACAGCGCACGTAAAAGCCAGCTAAAGAGACATCATGACTGATAACACCGCCTTAGAGAACGCGATCAATGCTGCCTGGGAGAAGCGCGGCGATATCTCAACCGCAACCAAAGGCGAGGTGCGCGACGCAGTAAACGAGACGCTCGCCCTGCTCGACAAGGGCGCGGCGCGCGTCGCGGAACCGGTGGAAAGCGCCGGAAACCTGAGGGAGTGGCGCGTCAATCAGTGGCTGAAGAAAGCTGTCCTTCTTTCCTTTCGTCTGAACGACAATCAATTGATTGACGGCGCCAATGGGCCTTGGTGGGACAAAGTCGATACAAAGTTTTCCGGCTGGACAGAAAGCGACTTTCGCGGCGCCGGCTTCCGTGTTGTACCGCCGGCGACGGTGCGCCGCGGCTCATTCATCGCAAAGAACGCGGTACTGATGCCCTCTTATGTGAATATCGGCGCCTATGTGGGCGAAGGCGCCATGATCGATACCTGGGCGACGGTGGGGTCTTGTGCGCAGATCGGCGCCAACTGCCATATCTCCGGCGGCGCCGGTATTGGCGGCGTGCTGGAGCCCTTGCAGGCCAATCCCGTCGTGATCGAAGATAACTGTTTTGTCGGCGCCCGCGCAGAAGTCGCAGAAGGCGTCATTGTGCGCGAAGGATCGGTTCTTTCCATGGGTGTTTATCTCGGCGCCTCAACGAAGATCGTCAACCGTGAAACCGGCGCGGTTCTGTACGGCGAAGTGCCGCCCTATTCCGTTGTCGTTTCAGGCTCCATGCCGTCCGCGAAGGGCGGGCCAAATCTTTACTGCGGTGTGATCGTAAAGCAGGTTGACGAGAAAACCCGCGCAAAAACGTCCGTTAACGAACTGTTGCGTGACTAGAATTCAAGCTTGCCTTTCTGGCGCGCCATCCGTCGCCATGCGCACATAATCGGCCGGACCGACGAAACGCATCGGGCGGCGTTGCGCGATTTCAACCAGAACATCCAGGAACCGGTGAATTCGATCGGCCACGCCAAAATTTCGGATCGCGACACAAAGACTGGGCGTTTCGCATTCGGCAAATGTTTCATCGAGGGCGCGGCGCAAATTTTCAGCTGTATGTTCCGCTTGCGGACGAAATACGATACGCGCTCGATTACGCTGAAACCCCGAAGTCACGGCAGAGTAAGCTGACACCAGCCACATGCCAGGGTTCAGAAAGTCGCGCCGCCGAAAGGATGACAGCGGCAGAATCCAGAAGTCTTTAAGCCCCCCGGCAATCCCCGGCTGATACGGCGCCAGCGGCGTTGACAACATGGATGGCCGATGGCCGCGACTGTTTGTGTTTGGGTATAGCGCAGAAATTGACTGGGGCCTTAGCCCCGCCTCCATAGTCACATCATAGCGCACGCCATTCGACGCCAGCGCCTCCATGCAGCCAGTACTCGTCCACATATCACCCATGCGCGCCGCCCTCGCCGGGCGCCCGAACATATTCAAAAAATTGGCCGCCGCTTCGTCAATCGTAGCGTCGATCAACGCCGAATCCGCATAATTTGCGCGCCAGCCGCCATCCTTCGTCTGTTCGATAGAATGAATGTGCAGTCCGATTTCATCACCTGCGGCGGCAGCGGCTTCAATCTGATTGCGGTAACGCGCCGCGATCGCGCCTGCATCGCCATATACAGCTTCCATATGCCGGTCCATGCGGACATACCAACCGAAGTGAGCCGGCGCGCCGGTGATATTTGCAAGTTCATCGCGCCGCGACGCCATCTCGCGAAACGCATCGCCCGCGCTGACGATAGCGTTCGAACTGGTGACCGGCAGACGTTTATCGGGCTCCAGATCGATAGCGAAATGTACAGGAATCGGTCGCATGATTTATTGGGCAATAACCGGGCTACGTCGCAGTTATGATGCGCACCAACATGCCTGGCAAAAATAAAGACTTCAGTAACGCGACCCATCTTTCCGATGCGCCGCCCAACCATCGCCCGTCTTGACCATTTGCAGATCGACTTCCGGTTCCGTGTAGGACGATGTTTCTTCCGCCGCGCGCGTACCGACTTCAAGAAAGAGCGCGTCGGAAGTTGAGCGATTGACGAGCATGTGACCGACGGCGACGCCTGCCTTGAAGGTCGCAACATCGCCCGGCTTCAGGACGGTTTCACCATCATCCTCCACCAGCACGGCTTGTCCCTCGAGCATATAAATCAGCTCATCTTCGTTCTTATGCCAATGTTTGTGGGCGGAAGCGGCCCCGGGCGCCAGCCGGGTCAGGTTGACGCCAAACTGATTGAGGCCGCCAAGGTCGCCGAGCGCAATTTTTGAACGCCCTTTACAATGGGCGTCGTAAGGCGACGGATATGCGCAAGCCGTTCTTACAGGCGCGGCGGCGACGTCAACTTTGGGCACAGGTCTCTCCTATAGTCACAACGCTTGTTTTGTCTCAGGCCCTAGGTTAGCTGAAACACATGTCTGAAATCGACCCACTTGAAACCGCCCGCGCGCTGATCCGCCGCCCATCCGTAACACCGGCGGACGAAGGTGCGCTTGATGTTCTCGAAAAAACGCTTGGCGCGCTTGGGTTTCGCTGCACGCGCCTCAAGTTTGAGGAGGTGGATAACCTTTTTGCAATTTTTGGTGAGGGCGCCCCCCATCTCTGCTTTGCGGGGCACACCGATGTTGTACCGCCCGGCGATGTAAGTGGATGGAGCGCGCCGCCTTTTGATGCGGTTGTAAATGACGGCAAGCTTTGGGGGCGCGGCGCCGCCGACATGAAAGGCGCCATCGCAGCCTTTGCGGCTGCGGTGTCGCGCGCCATAAAAAAGCGCACCGTCAAAGGATCGTTGTCGTTTCTCATCACCGGAGACGAAGAAGGCCCCGCCATCAACGGCACCCGGAGAATGCTCGCATGGCTCGCGGAACAGCAGATTGTCATTGATCATTGCCTGGTGGGCGAACCATCCAACCCTGACGCCATGGGCGACATGATTAAGGTCGGGCGGCGCGGCTCGATCAATTGCTGGCTGACGGTCAACGGCAAACAAGGTCATGTGGCCTATCCGCATCGCGCGCAAAACCCGATTCCGGCGCTATTGCGCAAACTGCTGCATTTAACCGAAACCCCGCTCGACGAGGGATACGAACGGTTTCAGCCATCCAACCTTGAAGTCACCGACATTCATATCGGCAATCCGGCCCACAACGTTATTCCTGAAAAGGCGACAGCGCGCTTTAACATTCGCTTTAACCCGAACTGGACTGGCGCTTCTATCGACGCCTGGTTGCGAGCGCAGATCGATACACTCGCCGCCGCGGCCGGTGCGCAATACACACTTGAGACGATTGTTTCCGGTGAAGCGTTTTTGACGACCGACATGAAATTCTTGTCGCTGATCGCCGATTGCGTCGAAGTAGAAACCGGGCGGCGGCCTGAATATTCCACTTCCGGCGGCACATCTGACGCACGGTTTATCAAAGACTACGCACCCGTGGTTGAATTCGGTTTGGTTGGCGCCACCATGCACCAAACGGACGAGCATGTGGCCGTAAGCGATATTGAAACGCTGACCGATATTTATGATGCGGTGATTGAAGGCTATTTCGAGCGCTTCACGGCGGTAAAATAGTCTTTAGACAACACCATAATCCGCTTTGACGAAATAAAGCCCGTCCGGCGGCGCGACAGGGCCGCAGCGCTTGCGATCTCTTGCTTTCAAGGCAGCGCTCATGTCGCGCGAGCGCCACTTGCCCCTGCCGACCTCAACCAGCGATCCTGTAATCGAACGCACCTGATGGTGCAGGAATGAACGCGCGGCGCAGCGCAGGATAATCTCTTCGCCTGCGCGAACGACCGAAATCTGCTCCAGTGTTTTCACCGGCGACTCCGCCTGACAGGCCGCCGCGCGAAAGGTTGTAAAATCATGCTGGCCAACGAGGCATTGCGCCGCGGCGTCCATCGCTTCTGCGTCGAGCGGTTGTGCAATGCGCCACGCCCGCGAGGCGTCGAGCGCCAGCGGCGCGCGGCGATTGACGATGCGATATTCATAGGATCGGCGCAGACAGGAAAACCGGGCGTGGAAATCGTCGCTAACGGGTTCGCAGGCAAGCACCGCGATGGGCGCTCCGTTCAAATGGTAATTGATAGCGTCCCGAACCGTTCCGGGGCTCGCGTCTTTTTCGATATCCACATGGGCGATCATGCCTAGGGCGTGAACGCCAGCGTCCGTTCGGCCAGCGCTCTGCACCAGAGCCTCTTCGCCGCAAAAAGACGTGACGGCCCGCTCAAGGTTTTCTTGAATCGACGGGCCGTTCGCCTGGCGCTGCCAACCGACAAACCCGGTCCCATCATATTCAATCGTCAATTTAAAACGTTGCATCGCGCCGCCAATTGTCATTCCGGCCTTGTCGGCTAGCTGACAATGTCGCCCTTTTTTAAGTCAAACCCGCGCAAAAACTCTGCATGTGGCTGCGCTTTCTTTCCCGCACGCTGCAGCGTCACAAGCTCCACCGCACCTTCGCCGCAGGCGATCACGAGGCCATCGTCTGTATCAAGAATTTCGCCGGGGGCGCCGGTCCCTGCGCCGACGCGCGACAGCAATACCTTTACTCGGCCACCCTGCGTTTCGAACCAGGCGCCGGGAAATGGCGACAGCCCTCTTATATGGCAATCGACATTCGTGGCGTCTTTGGTCCAGTCGATGCGCGCTTCATCTGCGGATATTTTGTGCGCATAAATGACGCCTTCTTCGGACTGCGGCGTCGCCGTTAAACCGCCGCGTTCTAGCGCCGCCAGCGCTCGCGGCGCCAGTTGAGCACCCACATTCGCCAGCCGGTCATGCAGCGTTCCGGCTGTCTCATCAGCGTTTATCTGAACGCATTCCGACAGCAGCACCGGACCGGTATCCAGTCCTGCCTCCATCTGCATCACTTGAACGCCCGTCACATCGTCGCCCGCCATGATCGCCCGCTGGATCGGCGCCGCGCCCCGCCAGCGCGGCAAAAGCGAGGCGTGCAGGTTCAAACATCCGTGCAGCGGCGCGTTGAGTACGGCTTGCGGCAGGATCAATCCATAGGCGACGACGACCGCCACATCGAGATTGAGGGCGGCGAAGGCCGCTCGTTCGTCTTCGGATTTGAAATTTTTCGGCGTGCGCACCTCAAGTCCGCAGCTTTGGGCGAACTCATGCACCGGCGAAAGCGTCAACCTGTGTCCACGGCCCGACGGTTGCGGCGCGCGGGTATAAACGGCGGCGATCTCATGCCCCGCCGCCAGCAGTTCAGCAAGCACGGCGACCGAGAATTCCGGCGTGCCCATAAAGGCTAGTCGCATGACATACCCCTATAGACGCCCGGCGGTTCAGGACGCCGCAGCAAGACGCTGTTCTTTTTTGAGCTTCTTTAAAACACGTTCGCGCTTCAGGCGAGAGAGATAATCGATGAAGAGAACACCCTCGAGGTGATCCATTTCGTGCTGAATGCACACCGCGAGCATTCCTTCTGCATCCAACACCTGCTCTTTGCCGTCATAATCGAGATATTTCACACGGCATTTCGCGGGCCGTTCAACTTCGTCGTAAAAATCCGGCACCGACAGGCAGCCCTCTTCGTAGAGCTGCACATCCTCGGAAGGGTCGAGAATTTCCGGATTGACGAAATAGCGCGGTTCCGGCTCTTCGTCCTTGCCTGCGAGATCCATGACGATGACCCGCTTGGCGACGCCGATCTGGATCGCCGCGAGGCCGATGCCGGGCGCGTCATACATGGTCTCAAGCATGTCATCCATCAGCGCGCGCAATTCATCATCGACGGCCTCGACGGGCTTCGATATTTCGCGCAAGCGCTGATCCGGTGCTGTAATAATGGGTCTGATGGCCATGGGCTTCACCTATGACCGCGCAATCTCTCCGTCAAGACGTAAGCGCGGGACTTCCTGCACGCTCAAGGCGAAACATGGTTAACGCTAAACCCTCGCTTTTTATGGGGTTTTCCCATAAACTCGGCGCACCTGTTGAGTTTTGTGTTGGGGGTTTGACGATGCAGACGCTGACGCCCTCGGCCCAGGAAGAGGCCGAAGGTCTTCAAGGCGTGGTTAGCGGCGTAGAAAGCGCAGCCGCCGCCGACCCGTTTATTAGCGGGACGGGGCCTATTCTGTGGGTCTATGCGGGCGCTTTTCTGGTCATCTTCGTTGTCGTCCTCATGCTGATTATTCGCTGGTTCGTGGTCCGCCCCAGTCAGCGAAAAGCAAAATACAATCCGCCAAATTATTTTGAACCTGCCGGTGAGGATGCGGACATCACATTTGATGAGGACGGCGCGCGCCAGACCCACAAAGAAAAGCGCCATCAGGACGATGCGCATTGGGCCGATGACACGGCGGAAGAAACTGAAATATCCATTGAACGCGGCGAGCCGGAAACCCACGAATCTGAGCCTAGCCGAGCGGACACGCGTCATAGCGGCGATTTGAATGAACCAACCGCGGCGCAAGTCGATGAGGAAGCGGCGAGCGGCGCGCCCGCCAGGAAGAAAAAATCCGCCTTTGCTGGCCTGTTCTCCAAAAAGCCAGAACCGGAATCTCAAACAGAGTCAGAAGAGAGTCCGGACGACCTCGTTGAGGACGCGCCTGCCGAAGATCCTTACTTCCCGCAATCCATACCGGAACGCGTCGCCCTCGCATCGCAACCGGACGCCGCACCCACGGGCGATTACGCACAACCTTCGAACGCAGACGACGCCCGGCTTCTTCATGCTGAGGATAACGCCCAAATGGCGCTACAGCGTGCGGAAGACGCCGAACGATTGGCGCGCGACCTTGCCCGCGCCAACGCCGCCACGGAGCGCACAATCGCGCTCGGCCTACAGGAAAACGAAGCGGCGCTGACCGCAATGAGCGAAAGGTTGACCGCCCTGGCCAAAGATTTTCAGTCCCGTATCGATTCCGCGCCGGCTCCCTTGTCATCAGCGCAGGAACATCATGGAAATATATCGGAGGCGCATTTTGCTGAGTTCGCCGATTTATTAGGCGAACAATTTGAAACGCTGCGCGGCACAGTGAGCGACGCCATCGATCGGCTTTCCCGGCGCATCGACCATTTACCCGCCGCCGCACCGCACGCCGTCGCCCCCACGGCCGCGCGGGTGCAATTGTCGGATCTGCTGGGCGACGCGCTGCCGGCGCAGCGGTATGAATTATCACGCAGGCTCACATCGGGCCGCACCGCAGACGCATGCATCGACATGCCCGGCAGTCTTGCGCCCATCGCCATCGACGCCCGGTTCCCCGTTGAGTCTTTTGACGCCTGGCAGCGGGCGCGCATTGAAACCAGCAACGCACCGGCGGCGGAAACCGAACTGCGCCGCATCGTGCTTCGTCATATCGCCGATGCCGGCGAGAAACTCATTATCGCCGGTGAAACGGCCGACTGCGCGATGATGTTCGTGCCTTCCGAGCACATACTTTCGGAGTTGCACGCCCATTTCCCTGACCTGATTCAGGAGGGCTATCGCGCGAAAGTATGGATGGTGGCGCCGACATCCCTGATGGCGACATTGCACACAATCAGCGCGGTGATCTCTGGCGCCGGTCTTTCCCGATCCAGCAGCGCAGATGTCTCGGCGGAACTAACCAAAGAACTATCGGCGCTGCGCGAACGTATTGGCGCTTTGGAAGCACAACGGCAGGACACCGACCGAACAGTGCTATCCGGCGTTGAGCAGCCCGCGGTGCGACACGCGCCCTTGGCGCGCGCTGATGATCTGGGAGATCGGCCCACAACGGTTGCGCCCCGAGAAACAGCGACCGCCGGTGACGACAAGCCGTCTTTTCCGCTCCGCTAAATTTCGTCACGCCACGCCGCTACCAGTATACGGCGGCGCTCCCGTTAATCGCGTGAGGGAAAAACCAGAAAAGCACTGGCGAAATAATTGATGAAGACGGTGACGCCCACCGCCGCCGCTTTTGCGGCAAATGGCCCGATCCGGGGCGCAAAAAAGAAGACCACCGCTGTAGAAATCGCCAGCGATGCCAGATGCGCGGTCAAGAATTTTCCATAGCCGGGAAAGGACATCGCCGCCGCGCGCGCATTCCGCCGGAATGTGACTTTGGCGTTGATGACATAGCTCAACGGGTTGGCCGCAGCGAAAGCCAGAATGTTCGCCAGCGCCGGCGCAAAACCCAAAAATACAGCAGCGGAAAAAACCACAAAATCAACGGCGGTGTTAAAAACACCCACCGCCGCGAACAGAACGAACCGGCCCGAATGATCGCTGGCGCTTGCGACTCCCATGATTACGCCGTGTTGCGCAGTGACGAGACCGGCTCAACAGCATGGCCGAGCCGCACCTCGGAGGGCGCTACATCATTGGTGAAGTACAGCGGGCGCCCTTTTGTTTCATTGAAGATGCGGCCCAGATACTCGCCCATCACACCCAGCACGGTCAGTTGAACACCACCGAGAAACAAAACCAGCGCCGCCAGCGTGGGAAAGCCCGGCGCCGGATCACCGACAATCGCCGCTTTGGCCACCACAAAAAATCCGTAGACGAATGATAACAACGCCACCGCAAGGCCGAGATAGGTTGAAATTTTAAGCGGCGCCAGCGTGTGCGACGTCACGCCCTCGATGGAAAAATTCCAGAGCTTCCAGAAACTCCACTTCGAGGCGCCCGAAAGCCTTGGCGGCACGTCAAATGGAACAGGTTTGGACGGAAAACCGACCCACGCAAAGACGCCCTTCATAAAGCGGTGATGCTCGCGAAGGGAGATGACCGCGTCCGCCGCCTTGCGGCTCAGCAACCTGAAATCACCGGCATTGCGTGGCAGCGGCGCCCGCCCCATGGAGTTCATCAGGCGGTAAAAGCCCTCGGTCATGACGCGCTTTAGCAGGCCTTCGTCATCACGGCCGCGACGCTGGGCGTAAACAACATCGTATCCTTCGCGCCAGCCATCAATCATTTCGCCGATCACTTCCGGCGGGTGCTGAAGGTCGGTATCCATGATCACCACCGCATCACCCTGCGCGTGATCAAGGCCGGCCGTCACGGCGATTTCTTTTCCGTAATTGCGGCTCAGATCAATGATTGTCATATTGGGATGCACGGCGCGCAGCTCCCGCATGTGCAACAGGGTTGCGTCGCGGCTGCCATCATTCACGAAGATCAGCTCAAACGACTGCTCCAGCCGGCGCATCGCCTTTGTCACCGCCTTATGGAAAGCGATGATATTGTCCGCCTCGTTGTATGCCGGGCAAACAATAGACAGGAGCGCCGGGCGTGAATCCTCGCGAGGGAGCAGCATTGAGGCTTGTAAATCTGTCGTCACCGGCTGTCTCGATTCAGGGGGCCATTAACCAAATCCCAACTAAGCCCCTATTTATTTCAAGGGAGTAAACAAAACCCGTAAGGATGCGCGTTCGTGGTTCAGGGCATGACGGCGAAAATCGACGCTTTTCTCGCTGTGCTGGCGCGGCGGTACCCGCTCATTGTCAGCATTTTCACCCATCAGGGCGATAAAGCGCGGCTGATCGCAGCCATCGGGTTTGTAGCGATTTATTTTGGCGTGCTCGCCCACGCTTATTTCACATCGACCAATCTGGTCACCATCCACGGGCCGGTCTTTGGCGGCGATTTTATCGCTTTCTGGACCGCCGCGAAGGACGCTTTTTCGGACAATTATATCGCGCTTTACCAGCCGGAGATGTTTGAACAACGGCTGGCGGAACTGTTCCCCTCCGATGATGCGCACCGGTTGAGCTGGCAATATCCGCCCACCATGACGCTGCTGATCGCGCCATTTGGGGCTCTTCCCTATCTCACCTCTTATGGCGTCTGGGCGATCATCAGTACCGGGATATTTGTGTTTGTTCTGTCGAGATTCTGGACGGATCGCACAGCGCTTTTCTACGCCGTCTTTTCCCTCGCGGCGTTTCAGGGATGGATCACCGGACAGACCGGGTTTTTTACCGCCGCCTTGCTGGCACTGGCCGCCGGGTTTGCCGACCGCCGGCCGATCGTCGCAGGGATCGCCGCTGGACTTTTAACCGTGAAGCCGCAATTGGGATTGCTGATCCCCATCGCCTTCATCGCTGCCGGGTGCTGGCGCGCTTTCGCCGCCGCCGCCATCACCAGCATTGCGCTCGCGGGCGTCAGCGTGCTCGTCTTAGGCATGGATGCGTGGGTCGCTTTTTTCGAGGCCGTCACCGGCCATGGCGAGCGCATGCAAACGGCCGTCTTCCCGGTTTACAAAGTGATTTCGCCCTTTGGCGGCATGGCCATGGCGGGCATTCCGCAATCAGCGGCATTGGCCATCCATAGCGTGTTGGCGCTAGCCCTTGCTGTGTTCGTTTTCGCCGTGTGGCGGCGGGTCAAAGACTGGGACTTGCGGCTGATGGCGCTCTGCGCCGCTGCGCCCCTGGCGACGCCTTATGCGTTTTACTATGAGCTCGCCGTATTCATTCCGCCGATTTTTCTGGTGGCGCGCCGCGCCATGGAAACGGGCTGGCTGCGCGGCGAGAAACCCGCGCTGATGGTCTTGTGGATCGCACCACTATTCCTGCCCGGTGCGCCGCAGGGATTGCCGCTGTCTTTACTGATTGCTGCAACGGCGTTTTTCATTTGCGTGCGCAGGCCCTATGGCGCGCTCATGAACACCCTTCCCGCAAAGGCGCCATTGGCGACAACGCCCGCCTAGCACGCCAATTCAGAACGCTCGGCGCGCCTTCATGGCGGCGGCAAGCGTTCCCTCATCAAGATAATCAAGTTCGCCGCCCACCGGCACGCCCTGAGAAAGCCGCGTCACATTCATATTCGCGGTTTCCAGATGCTCGGTGAGATAATGGGCCGTGGTCTGACCATCGACGGTGGCGGGCAGCGCCAGCACGACTTCGGTGATCGCGCCTTCTTTGGCGCGGGCGATGAGGGCGCCCATGTTAAGATCGTCAGGCCCGACGCCATCCAGCGGCGACAGCAAACCACCCAGCACATGATAGCCGCCTTTGTGCGCCCCGGCGCGCTCCAGCGCCCAGAGGTCGGCCACATCCTGCACCACGCAAAGGATCGACCCGTCGCGCTCGTCATCGGCGCAGACCGCGCACGGATCTATCGAATCCCAATTGCCGCAGATGGTGCACGCCTTTACCTTGTTGGCCGCGTCATCGAGGGCGAAGGCAAGCGGGCGCATGACCGGCTCGCGTTTTTTCAATAGATACAGCGCCGCACGCTTGGCCGAGCGCGGCCCCAGCCCCGGCATTTTTGCAAGGAGATCAATCAGGCGCTGTAATTCGGGACCGATGGTTGCTGCGGGCATGGGGACGCTTTCACTAGGCAATCACAAAAAGCGTTTATGCTGCCTTCCGCCATAGGCTGGCAAGCCGTGGGTTTGCCCTCGCGCAGGATTGATCCGCTCGGCATTCCTACCAGTCTGCCGCAAAGGCCTTGCCACTGCGCGCATCATCGCCAATGCTGCCAAGAAAGTGTCCGGACGACAAAAGGAGAGGATCATGGCCGCAGCGCCGGAAACATCAAACGCTACCCTCGGCCGTCTTGCCGGCGCCGCTTATGTAAGCTTGGTGATCACCGGCATTTTCGCGCTCGCCTATGCCCCGAAGAAACTGGGGCTTTCTTCCGACGATCCGCAAGCCGTTTATAACGAGATTAGCGAGGCGACATTCTTTTACAGCGCGAGCGTAGTGTCAGAGCTTGTCTGCTATGCGCTGTTCGCGATTGTCGGCGTGTTTTTATATCGCCTGTTCTCCTCGCGCGGGCCGTCACTGTCGCTGATCATGCTGGTGCTGGTTGTGGCGAGCGTGCCGGTTTCTTACATCGCCATGGCGCACAAGGCTGAGGTTCTCGACATTGTCCGCGGGTCGGGCGATTTCGCCGCGCTGGCCGCAAGCGAACGCCCGGCGGCAGTCGCAGAGATGATGAACGCCTATTCGGCCTATACGGGCATGGCGGAAATTTTCTGGGGCTTGTGGCTGATCCCCTTCGGCATGCTGGTTCTGAAAACCCGCTATATTCCGCGGCTTCTCGGCCTGCTTTTGGTGCTGGGCGGGCTTGGGTATATCGCCAATGATTTCGGGCCGATGCTGTTCCCCGCCTATAAGGGCACGATGGCTTATGACATCGCCTCGATGCCTTCTTCTTTTGGAGAGATCGGCTCAGCGCTTTGGCTGCTTATCTTTGGCGCAAAGAAAGATGAGACCGCAGCAACCTAACCTACCCGGTCATCCCGTACGCGATGCGGCGGGCATGGACTACGCGTTGGAGTGAACGGCGAAAACGCCAATGAAAGTTTCTTCCACCGTCGCTTCTTCCCAGCGTTTGTCAATTGCGGCAAACGCCTCAGCCTGTTCGGCGACTAGCGCAGGACGCGCCTCAGTATTCTTGAAGTAATCAATAGTGGAAAAGCGGTTCGGGTCGTCGTTGTCGGCCAATATGTCGGTGCGGATATAACCCGGCGATTGCGAAAAGAATTCCGGCCACACGCCATTCGGGCCGTAAGCCTCAGCAAACGCCTCGCGCTGTTCCGGCTTCACCTTATAGGTCCAGACATAGGCGCAGGCGCCGTTGATGGGTGTGAGAGTCATTGGGTTCTTCCTATGTGGGGCGGCGGCTAGGGACTGATGGTGGCTCTGGGCATTATAATTTTTCATCCAACTTCTTAAGCAGTCCCGCCGCAATTCGTAGCACTGTCCGGGCCTGCTCAGCATCCATTCGATAGAATGGCGAGTGCACGACCATATTTCGAATTTCTCTAAATTCATTGAGCAGATGCGCGTCGCCTTCCGCTATGATACCGTCTTCTCTCAATCGCCAAATAAGCCGTGAAGTCGTCATAGGACCCGTCAAAGAATGCTTTTCTTTAAGCGAATCGAGACGAGATTCAATTTCTTTCCACGCAATCAGGTATACTGAATTGTATTTATTCCCCTCTACATCAAGCAGCTCAGCGAGACCCGAGGGCAATGGTACTGGCAACTCAACACCCGCACTCTCGGCTTCGGCTTTGAATGCTTCAATTCTGTCTTGAAAAGTTACCTCGAAGAGATCCTTGTATCTAAAACTCTTTATGTAACCCGGCAATTTTTCAATATGCTCTCTCAAAAGAAAAAACACCGTCACAATCGCAAACGGCCAAGCAATTGCATCTACTATCGCCGCAACAAACTCTAACCAACTCATTTTGGCACCTAAAACGGCAGCTTCATGCCCGGCGGCAGTGGCAATCCCGCTGTCATGTCTTTCATGCGCGCTTGCGTTTCGGATTCGAGTTTTGATTTCGCATCGTTAATGGCGGCGGCGATGAGGTCTTCCAGAATTTCCGCTTCGTCCTCTTTCATCAGCGAGCGTTCGATGGCGACGGCCTTGGCGTAGCCTTTGCCGTTCAGCGTCACCTTCACCATGCCGGCGCCCGCCTCGCCCGTCGCCTCGATATCTGCGATCTGCTCCTGCATTTCCTGCATCTTGGCCTGCAAGGCGCCGGCCTGTTTCATCATCTCACCAATATCCATTACGCTTTTCCTGTTTCTTTGCGGTTTGCAGCAATGTTGGCCGCAGCGGCGGCGGCAACTTCATCATCATCGGGGTCGATGGGCGCGTCTTCTTCGCTCTCGTCGGGGGCGGGTTCGGCCACCGCTTCCGGCTCTCGGATAGCCGTCACTTCAGCGCCCGGAAAAACCTCCAGCGCGTGTTGCACCATGGGGTGCGCCATGACCTCCCGCTCGCGTGCGGTGCGGACGGTTTCAGCGCCCTGATGTTCGGAAGTAACCGTGACAACCCATTGACGGCCTGTCCACTCCTTTAACCGTTGCGTCAGCCGGTTGGCGAGGTCGCCGGGCGCGTCGTTATGCAATCGCAATTCGATGCGGCCTTCCTTGAACGACACGAGATGGACGTAAGCTTCGAGCTCCGTGCGCAGTTTTGCGTCGCGTTTTTCACCGGCGAGACGCACCACGTCTTCAAAGGCGCGCAGCCATGGCGAGCCATCAGCCGGGCGTTGCGACATGGGCGGCATGATGTCGATAATCTGCGCCGTCGGCCGGTCTTGTTCCGTATGCGATGCTTTTTGCTTTGTCACGGGCTCGCGCGACGGTGACGACTGCGCGGCGCCCGAACGCCCAGAGTCGCGTTGTGGGCCGTCTAAACTATTTTTTTTTAAGGCGCGTAAAGCCTCATCCGGGGTCGGCAGGTCCGCCGCAAAGCAAAGACGGATGAGCGCCATTTCCCCCGCCGCGGCCGCGTCTGGCGCCATTTGCGTTTCGCCAAGGCCCTTCATCAACAGCGACCAGGCCCGCGTCAGCGCATTCATTTCGAGCGCGTCCGCAATGTTGCGCGCGCGTTCCGCATCCGCCTCGCCTGCCGGGCCATGGGCCGCGGCGTCGGCGCCCGCCGCCTTAATGCGCGTCAACAGGTGCGTCAGATCAAGCAGATCACGGATAATCTGCGCCGGTTCGGCGCCCGCATCATATTGCGACCGGAAATTTTCCAGCGCCGATTTCGCATCACCTTTGAGCGCCGCATCAAGCAACGCCCACACAGACGAACGATCGGCCAGGCCCAACATCTCGCGGATTTCATCCGCCGTGACAGCGTCGCCGCCTTTCGCCGCATGCTGAACAATCGCCTGATCGAGAATGGAAAGCCCGTCGCGAACCGACCCTTCGGCTGCGCGCGCAATCATCCACAGACCGTCGCGATCCACATTGACGTTTTCTTTTTTTGCAATGCCCGCGAGATGATCGGTCAGCGTTTCCGGGTCGATGCGGCGCAAGTCAAAACGCTGACAACGCGACAGCACGGTAACCGGCAGCTTTCTGATTTCCGTGGTGGCGAAAATGAACTTCACATGGGGCGGCGGCTCTTCGAGCGTTTTCAGCAGCGCGTTGAACGCCGCCGTCGACAGCATGTGCACTTCGTCGATGATGTAGACTTTGTAGCGCGCCTCAACGGGGGCGTATCTGACCCCCTCGATCAGCTCGCGAATGTCGCCGACACCGGTACGTGAGGCGGCGTCCATTTCCATCACGTCAGGATGGCGGGACTCGGCGATGGCCCGGCAATGCCGGCCCTCCTCGCTCAATTCCATCTGCGGGCCATTGTCCTCGCCATTCGGGCCAACATAATTGAGCGCTCTGGCGAGAATCCTAGCCGTCGTGGTTTTCCCCACCCCGCGCACGCCCGTGAGAATATAGGCATGGGCGATGCGGTCAGCGGCGAAGGCGTTTTTCAGCGTCCGCACCATGGGGCCATGGCCGATCAGATCATCGAAATTCTGCGGACGGTATTTGCGCGCCAGCACCTGATAGGGTGCACTCTGGCCCTTGCCCGCCTTCGTATCAGCCTCGCGATCACTCATAGTCGGCCATTATGCGGGTTCCGGAGGCCGGATCAAAGGCGGCGTCGCAATTGGGGAAAAACAGCGCCCAGACACACTAAGCGCCCAAAATAAGGTGGAAGACTGAAACGACCCGCGACGAAAACTCGTTACGGCTGCTTCCTTCCGGATCTGACCGGGTTGGCGAGAGCCGCGTCCGCCAGCCTTCCGGGGCGGAATATCTGCGCTCTATGGCGTGATTGCAAGGGGGCGAATTGTGATGACGCGTGATCGGCGCTTTGCGCTAAAGCAGCGGCCGTCTAACCGGCGCAAGCGCGCGCCGCCAGGAAGGGGCAAACCTTATGAATCTCATCACCAAATATTTTCCGTGGGCCGGCGGGCTTTTCATCTCCGTCATCTTTCTCGACTCGCTGCGGTTTAAATTTACCGGCCACCCGACGCCGGAACATATCTTCACCACGCTGCGAGACTGGTCCGGCATCGGCCTGTTCTATCCCGCTGGTCCGTGGGTCATCGGTCTCGGCGAGTTGCTGTCATCCGTCTTGTTGATCGGCCTGCCGCTGATTTTTCTGGCGTCAAAAAAGACGTCGCTGATCGCCCCGTCGCAATTTTTGGGCGCACTCATCGCCCTTGGCACTATGAGCGGCGCAATCTTTTTTCACTTGTTTACGCCGCTTGGAATCGAAACACCGATAGAATGGAAAGACGGCGTCATTGTAGAATCCGGTCCGGCGCTGTTCTTCATGGCCTGCGTCAGTTGGGTGTTTGCGCTGATCATTTTGTTTATTCACCGCGCCAGCATATCAGCGTTGGCTAGGATTATCGCGAAACCCGACAGCAGCGCATGAGTCTTGCGCCGAGCGTTTAGGCGCGGCACAAACACGCTCATGAAACCCGGCGAAAACCCGAACTGGTTCGCGAACAATCCGTTGTTGCGACTCAATAATGAAAAAGACAATGGCGCGTTCATCACTGCGCGGCTTGCAAGCAGCGATAGTTTGATCGTTCCCTTGTGGCGTGGCGACCCGCTTATGGTTGATGGAAAGGCGGCGTTTCTTTCCGCCGCCGCGCTGTCGGAATTCCCCGGCGACCCGCCGATTGTCTTTCTCGGACTGCTCGAAGACACCGCCTATTTCGGCGTCGATGCGTCCGCTGCAGACTCGGCTGAAGCAGCGCCGTTCGCTGACATCGGCGAGTACCAGTCCCTGCGCATGGCGGCGAGCACCGTTTCGCGGAGCGACCTGGCGATCATCGGGCATGCACGCTGGCTGTTTGAATGGCATCGCAATCATTCGTTCTGCGCCGTTTGCGGCACCGCCACCCACATGCAGCTTGGGGGCGCTAAGCGCCAATGCCCGTCCTGTGAAACAGACCACTTCCCGCGCTCTGATCCGGTGGCGATTGTGCTGGCCGTACATGGCGATGCGTGCCTTCTTGGCCGGGGGCCAAACTTTCCGCCGGGTTATTTGTCGGCGCTTGCCGGCTATATTGAAGCCGGTGAAACGCCTGAAGAAGCCGCGAAACGCGAGCTTTTCGAAGAAGCGGGCGTGACCCTGACCGATGTGCGGTATCAGTTCTCACAGCCCTGGCCATTTCCCTGCTCCATGATGATGGGCTTTATCGCTGACACCGAGGCCCGCGACCTCAATCTTGATACGGAGGAAATTGAGGAAGCAAGATGGATCTCGCTTGCGGATATACGGGCGCTTTTGAACGGCGAAGATCGCGGCGGCGTCTTCCTGCCGCCTAAATTCACCATCGCGCGGCAATTGATCGAGCGCTGGATCAACACTTGAAAAGCCGCGCGATGCGAGAAAAACAAGCCCGGCCGATTGCAACTCGTTTCCACCAGCCGCTAATATCGTAAAAACACCCAAGGGAGGGGCGAAATGTGGAAATTCATACTCGGTGCGGTTGTCGCGCTGGCGGCGGTTTTTGGCGTGTGGCGTTCAGGCTTGCTGCATAAAGGCGTGCTTCAGAATAACGAACAGGCGGAGGTTTCAGCACAGAGCAATGGTGGGTGGATTGGCGACGCCGAAGCCTTGCGTGCGCATCTTCAGTTTCTTTCCGACGACCTTCTTGAAGGACGGGAGTCAGGAACGCGCGGATATGACGTCGCTGCACTTTACGCCGCGAATTATTTCTCCTCGCTCGGCCTGAAACCCGCCGGCGACGAAGGCTCCTACTGGCAAAATGTGCCGCTCCTAAAAACCACCCGGGACGCCGCCGGCGCACAAATGGCGCTCATCCGCGACGGACTGCGCCAGCAACTGACGTATGCTGAAGATTATGTGGTCACCAGCTCGAGCGCCCACGAAGAAAGTGAAATTACCGCGCCGATGGTTTTTGTCGGCTGGGGCGTTGAAGCGCCGGCGTTTGGCGTAAACTCCTACGAAAACATCAATGTGGTGGGCAAAATCGTTGTCTTGTTCGGGGGCGGCCCGCCGCAATTGCCCGCCGAAGAGCGCGCGCATTTCGGCAGCGGCGCCACGAAGGCGGCGCTCGCGGCGTCGAAGGGCGCTGTTGGCATGATTTCGATCTACACGCCTGCTTTCGAACAGATTTATCCCTTTGAGCGCCTCATCGCTTTAACCGACCGCGACGGTATGACGTGGATCGGCCCGGATGGTAAAACCCACGCCGCCCATTCCGGGATACACGTTTCCGCCGCTATGGCGCCGGAAGCCACGGAACAACTCTTTAACGGCGCCGACGCCTCCTATGCGGATATGCGCGTCGCGGCCGCAGCCGGGGACACGATGCCGAGTTTCTACCTCATCGGCGAGGCGTCGCTCGCTCAACGCACCGTACACGAACGGGTTTCAAGCCCCAACGTCGCGGCGTTGCTGGAGGGAAGCGACCCTGATCTTAAAGACGAATATGTTGTTTACACCGCCCATCTGGACCATGACGGGTATGGGCCTGAAGTGAACGGCGACAATCTTTACAACGGCGCAGTCGACAACGCCTCCGGCGCAGCCGTTGTGCTGGATCTCGCGCGGGCGTTTGCGCAAGCTGAACACAAGCCGCGCCGCTCGGTCATCTTTCTCCTGGTGACCGCCGAAGAAAAGGGCCTGCGCGGGGCTGGATACTTCGCGCACCACCCGACAGTGCCGATCGAAAACATTGTGGCGAACGTCAACAGTGACGGCGTCATGATGTTTTTCGACTTTGCCGATGTGCTGGCTTTCGGCGACACGCACTCGACCATCAAAGCGCACCTCACCAAAGTCGCCGATCTGATGGGATTAGGCGTCATGGCCGACCCATACCCGGAACAAGGCTTTTTTACACGCAGCGATCATTATCGGTTTGTGCAGCAGGGCGTGCCCGCCGTGTTCATGCTACTCGGCTTCACGGCAACGGACGGTTCAAATGCCGGCGAACAGGCGTTTCAAACCTACCTCGGAGAGCACTATCACAGACCGTCCGATGATCTGGCGCAGCCGTTCGATTATGCATCCGGCGCCAAGTTCGTCGAATTTCAGTACAGGCTTGGCGAGAGCATCGCGAATGCTGACGCGCGTCCCGAATGGAACGAGGGAGATTTCTTCGGCGACCTGTTCGGAAAATAATTTCGAATTGGCGTCTACCGCTCTCGCGCCGCTTTGTAGACGCCAAGTATTTTCAATGATGACGAGAAGAAGCTGAGCTCCTCCAGCGCCAGCCGCACCGGCTCATGCGCGGGATGGCCTTCAATGTCGGCGTAAAACATCGTCGCCGTGAAGGCGCCGCCCAGCTGGTAGCTTTCGAGCTTCGTCATGTTGACGCCATTGGTGGCGAAGCCGCCCATGGCTTTGTAAAGCGCGGCGGGAATGTTGCGCACTTCAAAAACAAAGCTCGTCACCACCGGACCGTCATCGGGTTCCGCATCCTGAGGCTCCAGCGCCATTTCCAGAAAGCGGGTGGTGTTGTGGGCGTCGTCCTCAATGTTCGCCGCCAGCACATCGAGCCCATAATGTTTCGCCGCATGGGCTGAGGCGACCACGGCTTCATGGTCGCGCCCTTCCTCCGCAAGATGACGGGCGGCGCCAGCGGTATCGCCCGCCATTTCCGGTTTCAGCCCGTGCTCTTTGATGAAACGGCGGACCTGCCCGAGCGCCATGGCGTGGCTTCGCACGATCTTCACCTGGTCGAGCGTGACGCCCTTGCGCACCATCAGGTGATGTTCGACCGGCAGAAAATGTTCAGCAATGATATGAAGACCGGCATCAGGCAAAAGATGATGGATGTCGGCGACCCGGCCCGCCAAAGAGTTTTCCACCGGAAGCATTGCCTTTTCAACGCGTCCGGCCTTCACCGCCTCAAACGCGTCTTCAAAGGTCGCGCAGGGCATCGGCGTAAGCGCCGGCGTATATCGCATGCAGGCCAATTCGGAAAAAGCCCCCGGCTCTCCCTGATAGGCAATATACCGCCCCTCGCTATCGGCAGCGTCGCTCATGGTAAAACCTTCCCTTGGTCCGCGCCTTTCGGGCGCGCGCGAGGGCTTATGCACGATTGAGCGCGCTAAAGGCAACGCGGAATCCGAAAGCGCCGGAGACCGCGCCCAAAGGCCGCGCCGCACCGGCTTTACGCCGCATTGCGCGCATCAGAGAAGACCGCTAGAAACCGGCCGACTTTTGACGCATTCCGCTCCTTCTGGAGCGCTTTTCTAAATCAGGATCATTGGGGCCGGCTCATGAATGACCCACTTTTCGGCAACAAGGTTGCGGGCGCGATTTTAGCGGCGGCGCTGCTCATTTTCGGCCTGCCACAGCTGGCGGCGGCGATTTTCGGCGGCGGTCATCATGGCGGCGATCATGGCGAGTTACACCTCGCCTATGGCGGCGACGTGGAGCTGGAAACCAGCGCGCCGGTCGAAGCTGCACCAAAGGTCGATCTCGGCACATTGCTCGCCGATGCCAGCGTTGCTGGCGGTGAACGCCGGGCGGCGTTGTGCAAGTCGTGCCACACCTTCGACGAGGGCGGCGCCAACGGCACCGGACCGAATTTGTGGGATGTCGTGAACCGGCAATTGGCGGGCCATGCCGGGTTCAACTATAGCGCGGCGCTGCAGGACGCTGGCGGCGTCTGGACCTATGAACGCCTTGACGAGTATTTGAAGAATTCGCAGGAATATATTCCAGGCACCGCCATGGTGCAGCGTTTCGCCAAAGACGATCAGCGCGCGGATATTCTCGCCTATTTGGGATCATTGTCGGCAAATCCCGCACCGTTCCCTGAGCCTGCACCGGTTGTTGAAGAGCCCGCTGAGGCTGAAGAAAGTCATGCAGAAGATAGCGAGCACGACGGCGAAGAAGAAGCGGCGCACTAGCCCCGCTTGAAACAGCCTGATCTCAACTAACGAAGCTTAACGGCGGTGCCGTTGCAGGAAACCATCAACATGGCGCCCTTTTGGGTGTCCACCGCTTCATAGTCGATATCAATACCGACAACCGCGTCTGCGCCAAGGGCGGCGGCCTCCGCCTCCATATCACTCATGGCGTGATCGCGGGCCTCGCGTAAGGCCTTTTGATAGCCGCCGGAACGGCCGCCAATGATGTCGCGAATACCGGCGAACAGGTCGCGGAAAATGTTGACGCCCAAAATCGCCTCACCCGCCACAACACCAAGCGACGTGGTGGTCTCGCGGCCGGGCACACCGTCAGTGGTCGTAACAATCATGCAAAACCCTTCCCTTGCTGGCGCTCAAGAGATGGGAGGCGAATTCGCCGATTTCAACACTGAATGAATTTGTTGCGACCAGACGTTCGTCTCGTTCGGCGTCACGCCCGGGCGTCACATCCGGCTAAAATAAGCCGAAGCGCTTTTTCTTCTTGTGCTTTTTGAACTGCGCCTTGCCCTCGGCTGAATCGAAGAACGCGCCATAATCAATATCCGGGCGCTCAACGCGCATTGCCGTTGCGCGCAAGCCGCGAACAAGGTCGTCGCTGGCGGATGAAAATGACGTCGCGGCGGTGAAATCTTCCGCCTCGGAGGGGAGTTTCGCGCTCGTCTTTTTTGACTTCTTGGCGCCAAACATTTTTTCCTTTTTAGACAGGTTCTCGCGCAAGGCGGAGAACGCCGCCTCCGCCGGGCTGTTATAGTTTTCTGGCAGGAAGCTTTCATCTGTTGCCGCGTAATCAGTTCGGTGCGGCACCAGAATGTTGTCGACGCCGCGCCCGGTGAGATTGCGCGTCGTTTCGCTCGAAAAACCGGACCAGATTTGTTTCAACCGCTCGCTCATGGCTTACAACTCCGCTTTCTCGCGCGACCATTCCAGCCCGCCATTGCGCGTAATGACCGCAACATCGATGGGCCCGCCCACGGTCTCAACCGAATGCATGACCTTTTGCTGGAAGGAGTTCAGCTTGATCAGTGACGCGGCGGTCTCGCCCAGCTCTTTCTTGGGCAACGAGTTTATCGCCCGCAAAATAGGGCGGGTATGTACCGCGTACTGATAGTTATCGATTGAGCGGAAAAACTCGTTTAACGCCACGCCCAAATTATTCTGGCTGTAGTCCCGGAAAATCGTGTTCTTCTGGGCGTCCGTCAAATTCGGCGTGCGGCCGACAATGTCGGAGACAAGCCCCATGGAAAGTTTCAAGGTTTCCGAATAGACAAACATCCGCAGATATTGGTCCATACCGGTCAAGAATGTGCGGATCATCCGGTCTTGGGCGAAGGGCTGAAACACCGGCCCGGTGTCTGCGCCAATATCGGCCTGACGGTCTCGCTTACGTTTTAGTATGCCCAAAATCACGCTTGATGCGAGATAGGAGCGCATGGAAGGGAATTTTTCCTTTGCGCCGAACCCTGCAAACACAACACCAGTGTAATGCTCGAAGAATGCATCTTTCACCACGGCGAAGACGGCGATTTCGCGTAACCGGGAAGTGGTTTCTTCACTGACCACCAGCCCCGGATATTCCTGTTTCAGCGAGGCAATCAGACTGTGCATCAGCTGGTCGATTTCGTTTCCGTACCGCCGCCGAACCTGCTCGGCCATGCCTTTGGGAAAGCACGGAAGGTCGCCGCGCGGACTGTCATCGGCGCACCGCTGGTAGTCTGTGTGCAGCTGACCAACGACGAATTCAAAAATCGATGACATATGATCGCGCACGCCGCCGGAATGGCTCTGCGCAAATTTTTGAACCTGGTGATCAAACTCTTCGGCAAGCACCGTATAAACGACGGCGACAACCTTGAAGAACTCAGTGTCCTGATGTTCTGCGGGAAACAAGTCCGGGTTGCCGGACAGGAACTCCATAAAGTCTTCCGCGTAAGCGGCGACGGTGTCGAGCGGTCGGCCCTTCGCCTGCTCGCGATAGAGCGAAATCACCGTCTCCCACGGCGTCGACATGATTTCAGCGTTATTATAAATCATCACGGCGACCGGCTGGTTCTCGACCAGCGGGAACACCTTGTCGACGGACTGATAGGTTTTCAGATAGCGGTCGCCGGAAATGGTAACGGCGCTATCGGCCGCCATCGCCACCGCCTGGCGGTTCATTAACACGACTTCCGATGTCATCGGCCCCTCACGACTCCCCTAGACAACCAGGTCTACCCCGTCCACCGCCCAACATCTGGCCACTTTCGGCCACGAAAGGACAGTATGAAAGGCGGATGTTAGCGGGAAAATGCCCCCAAGGGAACAAGCGGCCGCCGGGGAACCGCCCAAACCAGCGGAAAATCAGTCATTTGACCGGTTAGCGCTCCGTTAGGCATGGGCCCGAAAAAATTGGCCAAAATTTTCATAAATTCCGCCGAGCCTGAAGGTCCGAAGGGGACGGAGGCTCGAAAACCATGGAATACGGCATTTTTGAAATGTTCAGCGTGGTCGAATGGATCATTTTCGGCTTTATCGGCGCGAATATGAGCCTCGCCGGTGTTTGCCTGCTTCAGCGCGGCATGAAACGTCTGGCGGGCGAAAACAGCGAGTAGGCGCCTCCGGCCGTCGCCATTGACCAGCCTCGTGGCTCAAAACGCCGAGGCGATAAAGTCATAAGCCGCCCGCACGGACGCCACCTCTTCAAGCTTCGATTCAAACCTCGACCAGTCGTCTTTTTCGGCAATCGGCGCCCAGATGGATTCCACTTCGTCGATCAGCATGGTGCATGGTTTTTTGCGCTGAAAATAGTCGTGATTGAGACGCCCGGCATTGACGGACGAAAACGCGGCGAGGCGCGTTTTGATGTCCGCAAATTTTTCCTGATCATACAATTCCGAAATGGGGCTGTCCGCCGCCCTTTGAGCTGACGCCGAACCACAGAACCAGTCAAAGAAAACCTGCTCATAAGGAGCGCCCGTCTCCGTCATCCATTTGAGCAGGTCGGCGACGAATGCAAAGTCGTTTGCGCCACTTCGTTCTATGCCCAATCTCCGAAAATACGCATCCGCCATGGCCTTTTCGTAATGGCCGGAAAAGGACTGAAGCGCCTCGTTCAAACGATCGGCGCCGGTTATACCCGACAGCGCACCGCCCAATTGCGCAAGGTTCCAGGCGCACGCTTCCGCCTGGCGGCCAAACGCATACAGCCCGGTCTGATCGAAATAAGCCGCGGTAAACTCCGGGTCCGCCGTCGGCGCAAAGCGCCACGGGCCGTAGTCGAAACTTTCTCCGGTAACGTTCATGTTATCAGTATTTAACACGCCATGAACAAAACCCGACGCCATCCATTGAGAAACTAAATACGCAGTACACTGAACGATTTTCTCATAAAAGGCGACGGCCAGACCCTCCCCCTTGAGCACGGCGAGATGCGGGTAAAAATGCGTAGTGCAATATTCCACCAACGCCATAATCGCCTGTTCGTTTTTTTCAAACGCCAGACGTTGAAATGCGCCGAAACGCACATGCGAATGAGACAGCCTGACCAGCACCGACGATCGGGTCGGCGACGGCTCATCCTGGCGTTGTAGCTGCTCGCCGGTTTCGATCAGGCTGAAGGTTTTGGAGGTGTAGACTCCGAGCGCCTCAAGCATCTCCGTCGCCAGCACCTCGCGAACGCCACCCTTCAAGGTCAGGCGCCCATCGCCAAAACGCGAATATGGCGTCTGGCCCGAGCCCTTTGAACCAAGATCCAGCAATCGATCCTGATCGTCGCGAAGCTGCGCGAACAAAAATCCCCGGCCATCGCCGACTTCCGGGTTGTAAGTACGGAATTGATGCCCGTGATAGCGCAGCGCCAGCGGCTGTTCCAAATTGTCCGGCAGCGGTCGAAATTTGCCGAAATGGGAGACCCACTCTTCCGCGCTGAGACCGCCAAGGCCAACCCGCGCCGCCCAGCGCTGATTGCGATAGCGGAGGGTGTGATCGGGAAAATCCGCCGCCTCGACGCGGTCGTAGAACGGACCACCATTCTCGTCGCCCAAACACTCAAAAAACGGGCTCGGTCGATAATTTTCCGCCACAAATATAGACCTCGTTGAACAATTGCGCCAAAAGACGGCGTTTTGCTGCGGGCGCGAATTAGCGTTCGACCCTAGCCGTACCACGCCAGTACAGGATTTGACCATGGACGCCGCCCGATTGCCCACTGCTGACGATGTTCGCGCTGCGGCCGACCGTATCGGTGATCGCGTCAAGCACACGCCGCTTGTGCACGCTGAAAAGCTTACTGTCCTTACGGGCGCTGACATCTGGCTGAAGCTGGAGAACCTGCAATATACCGGCGCCTTCAAAGAACGCGGCGCCCTCAACAAACTCTTGCTGTTGACCCCAGACGAACGCAAGCGCGGCGTCATCGCCGCATCCGCAGGCAATCACGCCCAGGGTCTTGCCCGTCATGCGCAGGCTCTTGGCGTTCCCGCGACCATCGTCATGCCCGTGACCACGCCGGACGTGAAGGTGCGCCAGACAAAAGAACTCGGCGCGGAAGTGGTTCTCTCCGGCCACGATTTCGATGAGGCAAAGGTGACGACGGCGGCGTTGCAGGAACAGCGCGGCCTGATATTTGTGCACCCTTTCGATGATCCTGATGTGATTGCCGGGCAAGGAACGGTCGCTGTCGAAATGCTCGCCGACGGTCCTTCCTTCGATGCGATGATCATTCCTATCGGCGGCGGCGGATTAATCGCCGGCATGGCGCTCACCGTGAAGGACGCATCGCCTAAGACCGAAATGATTGGGGTGCAGACGGCTTTGTTTCCGTCCATGGCCAACGCACTTGACGGCGGCGCTCGCGAAACAGGCGGCAATACGCTGGCCGAGGGTATCGCCGTGAAGGAAGCCGGCGCCCTCACGCGTGATATCGTCAAAGACTTCGTCGACGACATCGTTCTTGTCGAAGAGCGCACGCTTGAGCGCGCGCTTTCCATGCTGATGATGGAGCAAAAACTGCTGGTCGAAGGGGCTGGCGCGGCGGGCCTTGCGGCCATTCTGGCGGATCCGCAACGCTTCGCGGGAAAGACCATCGGGCTTGTTCTCTGCGGCGGCAATATCGACGCAAGACTGCTTTCAATGATCCTGATGCGCGACCTTGCACGAGCCGGGCGTCTGGCGCGATTGCGTGTGCAACTCCTCGACATGCCGGGCCAGTTGGTGCGCGTTGCCAGCATCATCGCCGGTCAAGACGGCAACGTCATTGATGTGGGCCACCACCGGACCTATTCGGACCTGCCGGCGAAAATGACCTGTATGGATGTCACCATCGACACACAGGGCCAGGATCATCTCAACCGGATCATCGAAAACCTTCGAGAAGAAGGTTACGAAGTCGAGATCGCTGCGTACTAAATAAGCCTGACGCAAAACCCGGGGCACGCGCTGGGTTATTCGACGTCGGGCTTTTTCTCCGGATAGTTCGGACGCGTTGGCATCGGTTTGCGCGGCAGGCGCTCGTCGCGGTTCGCGGCATGCCACAACACGCTCGCCATGATCACCGCCGCCTGCTTCAGATCCTTTTCATAAACGTGAGACGCTGTATCGATTTCTGTGTGATGCAGGCGGGAACCATAATCGAGCGGGTCCTGAATAAACTGAAACCCTGGCAGGCCCATGGCGGTGAATGCATCGTGATCGCTGCCGCCGGTGCCGTTTAAGGCAACCGTCTCCGCGCCAAATTCATGGAAGGGCTCAAACCACCGTTCAAAAATGGGTTGCAGCGCCATATTGCCTTCGCCGTAAATTCCGCGAATGCGTCCCGATCCGTTGTCGAGATTAAAATACCCTGAAAAGCGTTCGTAATCGCGCTCCGGCCGCACCGGCCATGTGTCATTGACCGCGAAGTACCGCAAGACATTCTTGCGAGACTCGTCAGCAAGCGCTGGCTTGGAGGCGAAGTGCGTTTCCACATGATGGAGCGCGCCGAAGAGCCCCTGCTCTTCACCGTCCCAGAGCGCGAAGCGAATTGTGCGTTTTGGTTTAACGTTGAGGGCGGACAATATTCGCGCCGCCTCCATGACAACGGCAACGCCCGCACCATTGTCGACAGCGCCATCTCCCATGAACCAGCTATCGAGATGTGCGCCGGCGATGACTATTTCCGGCCGTGCGCCACGCCCAGGGATTTCAGCAATAACATTTTGACCGTCCGGGTCGTCGTCATGAAAACGCGCACCCACCTCCACTTCCATGCGGATGATTTCGCCCCGGCCTGCGAGGCGCGCCATACGGTCATAGTCTTCACTGGCGACAACAATGGCCGGCGTCGCGGGCGTATAATCGCTGCGATGGAGATATCCGACGGCGTTAAGCAGACCTGCATCCCGGCTGCTGCGCTTGACCATAAGCAGCGCACCCTCTTCGTCGAGGAACCGTGCAAGTTTTTCGCTAAAAACAAGAAAGTCTTCGAATCCGCCCGGCCCCTTGCTTGGCTGCCCGGGAATGTTGAATTTTAATTGGTCCTGCAACTGCTCGTCATTCAAACGTGTAAAGATCGGCTGGCTTGGTTCGTCTTGCGTGCGCGGACTGCTGATAAGAACGATTTTTCCGCGCAGCTTCCCTTTGAACTTTTCAAAATCGCTTTCATCAGACATGGGCGCGAACAAGACTTCCGCGTCCACCGGCCCTTGCGTGCCCGGATGCCAGGAAATAGGCATGGCGTGTACCTGTGTCCGTCGCGGTTCGGTCATGTGAACCGTTACGGTGTCGAAACTCCACCCCCTGCCGAAATGGAATTTTTCGAATCGGGTGTTTTTTAGTCCGTATGCGTTAAATTCATCAAGCGTCCATTGGGCGGCGCGGCGCATGCCCGGCGAATTTGTCAGGCGTGGCCCAATGACATCGCTTAGATAACTGGCCGTCTCCATGACCTCTGACCGCTGAAATCCTTCATCGGTGATCGCATTAATCATGTTCAGATCGATGGGCTCCCCTTGCGAATAAGCAGGCGTGAGCGAGGCCGCCGTAATGGCGGCGAAAATGGCAAGCGCTTTCATGAGAGCCCCTCGATGCAATTGACTTACGATTAGCAATATTAAGCGGGGGTCGCGTCCGGGAGCAACACAAACCGTCGCAAGAAGCCCTCGCTTCGACGCCGCGCAAGGCA
The DNA here is from genome assembly GCA_942492295.1 of uncultured Alphaproteobacteria bacterium. Classification (GTDB taxonomy): domain Bacteria; phylum Pseudomonadota; class Alphaproteobacteria; order Caulobacterales; family Parvularculaceae; genus Hyphococcus. The sequence goes on along the minus strand of CALODW010000005.1, from coordinate 1,881,238 downwards.
ATCAAGAACCGAGCCCGCGCGGCTTTTGCAACCGAAACGCAACGAACAGCGTGATCCACGCGGGCGCTTGAATGGCGACGGCGTTCACGAGCGCCACCGTATCGAACGCAAAGCCGCGCCCCGCCCACATGTTCAAATGGTAAATGGCGTGAAGCGCCGGCCAAACGGATGCGAACAACAAAACCTTGGCGCCGCCGCGACCCAGCCCCCATACGAAGCCTGCGGCGGTAACGGCATACAAAATCCCGACATCGCGAATGAAATGCGTGTTGTATGGCCCCGTCATGGCAACGCCCGGGATAGCCTCGTACCAACTCTACGGATCGATCAGCATATACGCCCCGTTGAGGGCATAGATCACTGCAATCAGATAGATAACCAGCCGCATGTCAGTTTCCCGCACAGTCCCGAAAGGCTACGCGCCCCCGAAATTCCGGTCAAAACACAAACGCAGCATTCCCGTCACACAATCTTCCGTTGATTCCCGTCAATTCAGCCCTATCTTGAGGTGAGAAGCGACATGGGGCGAGGCATGATGGCGCGAACAATTCGTATCCGGTTTTTTGCGGGATTGCTTGCGCTCGGCGCACTGCTTTTGGGTTTCGGCTCCTTTGCGCAACCCGGCAACGGCTCCAAAGAAGGCGTCATCCTCACGCTCAACGGTGCCGTTACGCCACCGGCTGCGCAGTATCTCGCCCGCGAGATAGAGATCGCGTCAGCCGCCAGCAAAGAACTCATTATCATCGAGATCGACACGCCCGGCGGTCTGATGGACTCCATGAAAACCATCATCAAGGCGATCCTCGTTTCTGACACCCCGGTCGCAACCTTCGTATCGCCGCAAGGCGCCCGGTCGGCGAGCGCCGGGCTTTATATCATGTATTCCGCGCATGTTTCGGCGATGGCGCCGGCCACCAACACGGGCGCGGCGACACCGGTTGAGGTCGGCGGCGCGCCGTCGCAGGACAGCCCCTTTGACGAAGACGATCCAGGCATCGGGGAACAAGACGCGCCTGACGAGGAAACGCTTCGTGACGTGACAAACCCTGAGCCCACAGACACCGGCGCGGCGCCGGAAGAAGACTCCGAACTCCGCGACAGCGCCTCGCCACCGCTGCAAGATTCTGAGCGGGATGTTTCAGCGCCGCTTTCGTCAAACGACGCCTTGCGCGCGAAGATCATCAACGATTCCGTCGCTTATATTCGCGCGCTCGCAGAAGAGCGGGGCCGCAACGCGGACTGGGCGGAAGAGGCCGTGCGCGACGCGGTATCCGTGACCGCCAATGAAGCGCTGAACCTTGGCGTTGTGGACTTTGTCGCCGATGACATTGACGATTTGCTGCAGCAGATCAACGGCCGCGCCGTCGTCACCGCCTCTGGCGAAAAAACGCTTGATACGGACAATATTCGCCTTGAGCGCATCGAGCCGACGCTGGTCGAAAAGATCCTGAATTTTCTCGCCGATCCAAATGTCGCCGTGATCTTAATGTCGCTGGCGACAACCGGCATCATCATCGAAATGTGGAACCCGGGCTCAATCTTTCCGGGCGTCGTTGGCGCGCTCTGCCTCATCATGGGGCTTTATGCCTTCCAGGTGTTGCCGTTTAACTCATTGGGTTTGGCGCTTATGGGGGTCGGCGCGATCATGATCCTCATAGAAGCCTACACGCCGACCTTCGGGCTGGTGGGGCTTGCGGGGCTCGCTGTGTTCGGATTCGGATTGTTCGTTGTCTTCCCCGACGGCTTTCGGGTCTCGGCGTCGGTCATCGGCTCCATCCTTGTGATCGCTGGCGGATTTTTGGCGCTCATCCTGTTTGCTATTGTCGGTTCGCGCAGCCATGGGCCGATGATCGGCTCAGAAGCCATCCGCAAGCGCGAAGGTGTTGTCGATGACTGGAATGGCAAAGAAGGCTGGGTGATTATCGAGGGCGAGCGGTGGCGCGCGCGGTCTGACCGGCCGCTATCACCCGGCGACAAAGTTCGCGTGACGGAAGTTGACGGCCTTGTTCTCGTCGTCAAACAGGCGAAGGCTGGCGGGCTCTTAGATGTCCTGCAGCCGAAAGAGGCGTAAACGGCCATGGTCGAAATCGAGGGGCTTCCGTCTGATCCCGGCGCGTTCATTATATATGCGCTGCTGATCGGGTTCGGCGCGGTCGCGATCGCCAAACTCTATGGCGTGATGTTCATGCGCTGGAAGACGCCTCACCGCCTCGGAGACGCCATGAATGTTGATCGCGCCGAAGTGGTGGAGTGGTCTGGCGAGGAAGGCTATGTCAGCGCCGGTGGCGAGCTATGGCGCGCCACCTCCAAGGATGCGCTAAGTCCCGGCGATAAAGTTTCAGTAAACACCGTAGACGGACTGTTGTTGAAGGTGAAGAAGATTTCAGCCTAGCGCCGGTCAGCGCAGGGCGTCACAAATAGGAGAGTTTCATGGGCGGCATCGGCTTTTTCATCCCCATTCTGGTATTCGCATTCGTCATTCTCACCAGCATCATCAAGATCCTGAAGGAATACGAAAAAGGCGTGATCTTCACCCTCGGCCGCGTGGGCCGCAAAGGCGCGGGGCCGGGCCTTATCTTCCTGATCCCGATTATCCAGACCATGCGCAAAGTCGATATGCGCACGCTCGTCCATGACGTGCCGACGCAAGATGTGATCTCTCAGGACAACGTCTCGGTGAAGGTGAACGCGGTGATCTATTACCGCGTGGTCGACGCCGTTCGGGCGGTCGTGCAGGTCGAAAACTACATGGCGGCCACTAGCCAGCTCGCCCAGACGACCCTGCGATCCGTGCTCGGCAAGCACGATCTCGATGAGATGCTGCAGGAGCGGGACAAGCTCAACAAGGATATTCAGGAAATCCTTGACCACCAGACAGAGGCGTGGGGCATCAAGGTATCAAACGTCGAAATCAAGCATGTGGATGTGGACCCGTCGATGATCCGCGCGATCGCCAGACAGGCGGAGGCGGAACGCGAGCGGCGCTCCAAAGTCATTCTTGCCGAAGGCGAGTATCAGGCGGCGGCGAAACTGTCTGAGGCGGCGACCGTCCTCGCCACTTCGCCTGGCGCCATGGAGCTGCGGTACCTCAACTCGCTGCAGGACATCGCCGGCGACCGGACCAACACGATCGTGTTCCCGTTTTCCCTCGCAGACCTCGCCAATAGAATTCGCGGCTAGCAAGGCACGGCAGCGTACCCAATCACCGTTAACCCTTTTGAAAGGGTTATGAACGCTGAGCCATACATCAAACCGCGACAAGGAATGTGTTGAAAATCCGCAACACACCGCCAAAGATGGCGGGTTCTTCTTCACATTGCGCCGGTTTTGGGCGATTTCTGCTGCGCGCGCCAGTTGGCGGCTAACAACTTCTCAGTCATCATCTCGTTGCTGAAAACGAATTGACGCTTGGATCGACCAAAGCGCGTACAGGGAGGTTACCTATGAAACACGGCTTCGCCGTTAGAGCATCCGCTATTGCACTCACCGCAGCGCTTGCAGCGCCCGGCGCAGCCTATGCGCAAACGATTGCAGATCAAATTGTGGTCACCGCAACCAAGCGCGCAGAAAACATTCAAGACGTTCCGATCGCTATTTCAGCATATTCCGGCGATCTGCTGGATAAATCGGGCGTTTCTGACATCCGCGAGCTGTCGATTCTGTCGCCAAGCCTGGTGGTGGTGGCCACACAATCAGAAGCCGTTGGCGTGAACGCCCGAATTCGCGGCGTCGGCACCGTAGGCGACAATCCCGGCCTGCAATCGTCAGTCGGCGTGTTCATTGACGAGGTTTATCGGTCGCGAAATTCAGTTGCACTTGGCGATCTCGGAGAGATCGAAGCCATCGAAGTTGCGCGCGGCCCGCAAGGCACTCTGTTTGGTCGCAACTCCTCAGCTGGCGCCATCATCGTCCGGACCAAGGAGCCGGAATATGAATTCGGCGGCTATGGCGAATACACCCGTTCTAATTTCTCCGGGAACCGGTTCGAGGGCGCCGTCACCGGCCCCATCGTTCAAGACGTTCTGGCCGGGCGTATTAATGGCTTTTACGAAAACCGTGACGGGTTTCTCACAGAGGTTGTAACGGGCGACGATTTCAACGACCGCGACCAGTTCGGTCTACGCGGACAGCTTTTATATGAACCCTCTGACGCGATCAGCTTCCGCCTTATTGGTGATTACGCGGAGCGCGACGAAGTCTGTTGTGCGGCGGTAAACACGATTAACGGTCCGACCGGCGCGATCATTGATGCGTTGTCCGGCGGCGATCTAGCGCTTCGCTCGAGCGATCCCTTCGATCGTATCGCGGGGATTACCCCTGGACGCAGCTACACTCAAGACGTGGAAGAGTGGGGTGTTTCCCTACAAGCGAATTGGGATTTGGGTGGTGCTGACCTCGTCTCCGTTACGAGCTACCGTGATTTCGAAATCGCACGTTCGCAGGACGTCGACTATACACGCGCCGATATCGCGTTCCGACCCGAAGACGGTTTCGTCAACGGCTACAAGACTATTACACAAGAGCTACGCCTCAACGGTCAGGCAGGACCCTTGGACTGGCTGGTTGGCGGATACTTCTCTGATGAAGAAGTCGCGCTCAATGATCAGCTAAGTTATGGTGTACATTACGAGTTCTACGTTGATCAGCTCGTCAACGCCACACTCGCTGGGGCAATGGATCCGGCGGCCGGAACATTCTCCTACGCTGCGCTGACGGGAATGACGCCCGGCACCGTATTCGCAGGCGCAAGCGAAAACGACTCGTTTGTTTCCGACTCCCAGACATTTGCGGTGTTTACCAACAATACGTTTGATGTAACTGACCGCCTCGCGATCACGCTTGGCGCTCGTTACACGCATGAAAGCAATGACTTCAACGCCGCGCTGACATCATCTAACAACGGCTGTGCGGCGACTGTTGGCGTGTTCGGCGCCACGGCGGCAATGATGCCGCCTAACGCGCTTGCCGTTGACATCGTAACTGGTCCGGCGGCGCAAACCACCGCTGTCCTGGCATGTCTGCTGAACATTACGCCGTTCGCGGACACGACCATCACCGACAACCGCAAGGAAAATGAATTCACCTGGGACGCCAAGCTAAGCTACGCCATTACCGATGACGTTTCTTTCTATGGCGGCGCCGCGCGCGGCTATAAAGCCGGCGGCTTCAACCTCGATCGCGCTGGCGGCCCGCTGATTGTTGGCGGTCTACTGACCGGCATGCCGGTATCCATCACTGGCCCCAGCCTCGAGTTCGATGCAGAGACGGTGCTCAATTATGAGGCCGGCTTGAAAACGACGCTGTTCGACGGCAACGCCACGCTCAACCTGACGGGCTTTCATGCAGAGTTCGATGATTATCAGTTGAACACGTTCAACGGCATCAACTTCGTCGTACAAAACATCGCGAAAGTGAAGTCGACCGGTTTCGAAGCGGACTTTCTTGCACAGCCGGTGGAGCAAATTTTTCTTCAGGGTGGCCTTACCTACGCTAACACCCGCTATGGCGACAACATCAGCGCACCGATTATCGCCGCTGGCGGGATTCCGATCACCTCTTCAAACGGCATGACGCTTGACGGTCGCCAAATAACGCTGGCCCCGAAATGGGCCGCGACAGGCGCCATGACGTTCACTGAGCAATTGGGTGATTTGAACTACGACATCTTCATGAACTGGAACTTCCGCTACAGTTCTGAATACAACACTGGTTCGGATCTCGACCCTCAAAAGCAGCAGGGTTCCTATATTACAGCGAACGCTTCAATCGGCCTTCTTGCACATGATACCGGTCTGGAAGTGGAAGCTTTCGTACGGAATCTGACGAACGCCAATGTTCTTCAGGTCGGATTTGACGCGCCAATCCAATCAGGAAGCTACGACGCCTTCCTGACTGACCCGCGCACCTACGGAATCACAGCGCGGTTCCGTTTCTAGAGCCGCCAGTCTAACGACAATGAGCCCCCGCAAGGCGACTTGCGGGGGCTTTTTTGTTTGCGGCGACAGCGATAGACAGGACGCTCGATGAAAAAATTCGGGGCGGAATGCAAGGCACTGAAAAGGTTACAGAAATAGACGCCACCGGATACCGCTGCCCTTTACCGGTCATCCGCGTCGAGGCGGCGCTTCGGCGCATGACAAAGGGTGACCAGTTAATCGTCCGCGCCGACGACCCCCTGGCGGCTGTCGACATTCCCCATTTTTGCAATGAATCCAGCCACTTAGTAAAACGCCTGCCGGACGAAGGGACATTGCAGCAGCCGGTCTGCGTCTTTCTGGTCACGTGCGGCGCAAATCCCGCCTGAGCGTCCGCCAGAAATCACTGAAATCACCCCAGCGAATAGCCACAGGGGCGCCCTTTTGATTTCATTAATGGTAAAGGTTAATGTGGAGAGACGCAGCGATGCGTGCTTTAATGGCCCGCGCGGCGCTGCATCATGATCGCCTGGTTGTCAGGCTAGGCTAGTGACGGGGCGGTGCATTACGCGGACCGCAGGTCTGTTTGGGACTGGTCCGTTTGGGCCGGGAGTTCTGTTGAGGGGAAGCGGGGATATGGAAAGAGATCCGAATATGCTGTTTGGAAAAGCACGCCGCGTGCTTGGCGGTCTTGTGGCTGCGTCAATGATGGTGTTCGCTGCGGCACCGGCGCATGCAACCTATGAAGCGGGCCTTCAGGCCTACAAGAACGGACAGTACAGCCAGGCGCTCGACCTGTGGCGGCGCTTCGCCGTAGCTGGCGATGTCCGCTCCAAGAAAATTCTGGGCGATGTCTATTCCGGCAAGACGCTGGAAGTTGCATCCGCCGCCGCGTCGCCGCTTGAGGAAATCCCGGTCGACAATGTGCAAGCCTTGGTTTGGTACACGCTTGCGGCGTATCACGACTTCACTGCTTACCAGCTACCGACAGCGGAAGAAGTAAACGCGCAGATCCTCGCCGAAGCGCGCCTCACCGACATTCGCTTCCGGATGAGCTCAAGCGACGTGGACAAGGCTGAAGATTTGATCTCCCGCACCTTCGAAGCCGGCAGCGCCTATGACATCTATCGCCTTGGCGAGATGTATCAAAAAGGCGCCGGGCTGGAGAAGAGCAACGCAAAAGCGCTCAAGATGTATGCGCTCGCAAAAGAGCGCGGCGTGGGCGAGGCCAGCGCCGCCTATGAGTTTCTCGAACCATTGATGAGCACGAAAGAAATCCAGATCGCGCTGGAAAAAGCCGAAGAGTGGCAGCCGCCGCTACCGCCGGAGCACACTGGTAAAACACGCCAGCAGGAAGAACTTGAGCGTCTCAAGAAAGAGCTTGAAGAAATCCGCATGGCCGACGCGCTTGAAGCTGTTTCGGATATCGATGTTGAACTAATCCAGCGCTCTTTGAACGCTCTCGGGTTCCGCGCCGGATCGATCGACAACAAGCTCGGTCCATCGACCCGGGCCGCCATCCGGCGCTTTCAATATTCAACGGTCGCCCGTGATTTTGACATGAGCGAGGATGACAAGCAGGCGGTTGTGACCGGTGTTCTGACGCCGCGCCAAACCGTTGATCTGTTCGCCGACGCCGCCCGCGCCGAGCACCCGATGTCCCAATATGTTTACGGGATCATGTTTGTGCGCGGCATTGGCGTCGAGCAGGATGGCGAGCAGGCGGTAAACTGGCTGGCTGACGCTGCTGACCATGACCTTGCCATCGCGCATTACGCGCTTGGCGTTGTCTACCGCGACGGCACGACTGGCCTCAACGAGATTGCGCCGGATGAGCGTAAATCCGCCTACCACCTCGCGCGCGCTTCCGCGCTGGGTTACACGCCAGCCAATGATGCGCTTCGCCGGCTTAGCTTCGAATATACGCGCGACGTACAGTAAGGGGATATGAGATGAGACGTACAATGAACAACCATTTCGCCCCGAAAGCCGCACAACTCAGCGTTGCTGGCGTTATGGCGGCGGGCATGCTCGCAACGGGAGCGCACGCCCAGTCGCTTGGCGGCTTTCCCATCCATGAGCCCGGCGCGGGCGCATCATCCTCCGGCTCGACCTCCAGCGGCTCGAGCAAGAACGGGCCGATGCAGATCATCGTCGATGCAAACGGACCGGGGCCTTACAAAACCATTTCGCACGCCATTGACGACGTCGCCGAGGGCGGTGTCGTTTATGTCATGCATGGCCGGTATGATGAATCGATCACCCTCGATAAGTCGATCTTTATTCAGGGCGATCGCGGGCCAGGCTCCGGCGTTGAGATTTCAGCGCCCATGAACGAAGCCTGCCTTAAATTCGCACCCAAGCAAGGAACGACCCACGCTGTCGTCGCAAACGTCCAGTTCCGCGCAAAAATCAATTCCTCAGCCAACGCCTGCATCGACATTGATCAAGGCGTATTCACGTTGAAGGAAAGCGACGTGCTCGGTTCCGGCACGCGTCCCGCCATCCGTATCAGCGGCGGCACGGTAATGCTTGAAAAGAACCGCATCAGCGCGGGGTCGGAGGGTGTTTTCGTCGCTCAACAGCACTCGCTGTCCCAGAGCTTCATCATCGACAACAAAATCCTGCAAAACAGAGTGGGCGTTGATATCGCCTCCGGCAGCCGCGCGGACGTCGTGATCGCCGGCAACGAGATTTTCGACAACCTCGATAGCGGCGTGAAGTCTTCCGGTTATGGCGCAGCAAAGCTGATCGGCAACAAGATCCGCAACAACAAAGGCGTTGGCGTCATTTTGGATAAGTACGCCAAGCTTTCGCTGATCCGGTACAACGAAATCGCCCAGAACAGCGGCGATGGCGTTGCGGTGCCTTTTGGTATGAACGGCGTCATCGAAGACAATGACATTATCGGCAATGACGGACTTTCGATCTTTTTGCGCGAAGGCCTGGAGCCGAAAATCACCAACAACGTCATCGAGAATAATGGCGGTGATAACTGCTCCAAGCGGGACCGCCGCAAAGGGCGCTGCTAACCGCAGCCTAATTCGATTTAAAGATCAAAGGCCCTCCGCGCGGAGGGCCTTTTTTTGAGCCTTATACCCGCTCTTGCGTCGACAACGCCTCATGCATCGCCTAATCGCGTGACCGAAGAGAATAGGTGTTCCCAAATGAGCGACCTGCCGCCATGCCCAGAATGTAACTCAACTTACACCTACGAAGACGGTGCGATGTTGGTTTGTCCCGAGTGCGCCCATGAATGGACGGTGAATGAACCCGCGCCGGACGCCGGTGGTGTGAAAGACGCAAACGGCGCCAACCTAACCGATGGCGATACGGTGACCGTCATCAAGGACTTGAAAGTCAAAGGCTCATCGCGAGTCGTTAAGGTGGGTACCAAGGTCAAGAATATACGCCTCGTGGATGGCGATCATGATATTGACTGCCGCATCGACGGGATCGGCGCGATGAAGCTGAAATCGGAATTTGTGAAAAAGAGCTGACACTGCATTCCGTTGGCTCAAATAACACAGATGGTGCCCCCCGCCGGAATCGAACCGGCACTCCTAAAAGGAACTGGATTTTGAATCCAGCGCGTCTACCAGTTCCGCCAGAGGGGCCCAAGGGAATAGTTGTGTCTGGTCGACAGTGAGCGCGGATATTAGGCGGCGAATGTTCCCGGTCAAGCGCGGCGGATAGGTTTTGTTAAGTCACCTCTGTTGAGATGCGCCAAACCACCCTACATGGCGTTAAAGATAAATGATGGATCATTCTTCCATGGCCGCCGCCGAAAGCCCCTCTAATACGCCAATGCGCGGCGCAACCCGCGTTTTGCACGACACGCTGGATGGGCTACGCGGCTCTGCGCACGAAACGGCGCCGGACCAACAAACCGCCAATCTCGGCGATCTTCTCGATCGGCTGGATGAGCGGGCCTTCGGGTTTTTGCTGCTTTTGTTTGCGCTCCCCTGTTGCATCCCTTTGCTTTGGGGCATTCCGCAAATCGTCGCCCTGCCGATGCTGGCGCTGGCCGGGCAAATGGCGGCGGGCGGCCGCCATCCGTGGTTGCCGAAAAAACTCCACGAGCGCAGCTTTAAAGTGAGCGCATTTCAGAGCGTTCTTGTGCGCGCTGAAAAATATGTTGGCTGGATTGAGCGGTTCGCCAACCCGCGCCTCGGCGCCGTCACCGGACGGTTTGGCGTCAGGCTCGTTGGCGCGCTGATGCTCATCCCCATCGCCTCCATCCTGACGCCAATTCCGTCGACAAACACCGTGCCCGGCATCGGCGTCGCCATTGCCGCCCTCGGCCTGATCGAGCGGGACGGCGTGCTCGTTATTCTTGGTCTTCTGGTCGGGTTTGTGTGGGTGTTTTTGCTGCTCTTTTTGGGCGTTGAAGCCGCACAACTGCTGCGCTCCTGGATGACCGGATAAAGCGCACAAAGCTGTGACGATCCGCCTTAGGCGCCGCGCGGCTGTTCGGCGGTATATATTTCATATGCTCAAATGGCTGCAGCAATTTTCCTTCACTGAACGCGCCCTGGGAATAGGCTTCCTCGCCAGCGCCGTGCTGCTTGCGGGCGCGCATCTTTTTGAGCGGGTTGGCGGCTTGATCCCATGCGTTCTGTGTCTCGATCAGCGCGAGGCCCACTGGACCGCGCTCGCCGTGACAGCGGCGGGATTTGCGCTGGCGCGTATATTTAAGTCGAAGCTCGCCGCGGCCAGCGCCGTCGGCGCGGCCTCGCTCGTTTACGCCGTCGGTGCGGGCCTCGCCTTTTTTCACATCGGCGTGGAATATGGCTATTGGCCCGGCCCGGCGATTTGCGCCGGCGGCGGGGCGGTCGATTTGAGCAATGTCATCGCCTCTCTAGACCAGCCCGCGACCGGCCCGTCCTGCGAGGACGTTCAATGGCGTTTTTTGGGCGTGTCCATGGCCGGTTACAACCTGCTTGTGTCCGCCGGGTTGTTCGCCCTCACATTCTTTGCGGCGTTACGTGAATCCCAGACCGCTCGGAGAGTCCGGCGCGGGGCGACATCATGACAGGAACGCCGCAAAAGCCGGGACCGCGCGAGCGCCGCATTCATGGCATGCTGCGGGTTGACCACGCCGGCGAGTACGGCGCCGTTGCCATCTATCGCGGCCAGCGCGCCGTATTTGATAACCTTCCACATAAAGCCCGCACGGCGGCGCTGCTCAAAGAGATGGAAGATGGCGAGGCGCATCATCTGAAAACTTTTGATGCGCTGCTGGCGGAACGGAACATCCGCCCCACCCTGCTCGCGCCCTTCTGGAATGCTGCCGGGTTCGGCCTCGGCGCGGCGACCGCCCTGATGGGCGAAAAAGCCGCCATGGCCTGCACGGAAGCCGTCGAGGACGTCATCGAAAAGCACTACGCCGAACAAATCACTGAACTTGAGCCCAGCGAGCCGGCGCTTGCGGCGACGGTCCGGCAATTCCGGGAAGACGAACTGGCGCACAAACAAACAGCCGAGGACGAAGGCGCGCAGGCCGCGCCCGGATACCGCCTGCTCTCGGCGGCGATCAAGCTCGGCTGCCGCGCCGCCATCAAGATCGCTGAAAAGGTGTGAAAACCGTGTCTTTCTGGCACTTTGCGCCGGCGCCGCACCCTCGCTATCATGGCGCCAATCAACGAATTTGAGGGAGTCTCCATGACCAAAAAACCAATGCGCCGCTCATTCGGCGTGCTCGCCGCTGTTTCCACGCTGGCGCTCGCGGCGGCCTGCTCCGGCGGAACAGAGCCAAGCGCTCAATCATCTGAGCCAACTGTCGAAGAGGCGCAGTCATTCATCGAAGAGGTCGAAACATTTTACCGCGATTTCGGTGAATACTCCGCCCGCATCGCCTGGGTGAATTCCACCTATATCAATTACGACACCGACTGGCTGAACACGCGTGTCGCCGCCGAAGGCACTGAGACAGGCGTCAAGTTCGCCAATCAGGCGAAGCGCTTCAACGACCTTGAATTGCCGGATGATATGCGCCGCAAGATTGAGCTGATCAAACTCGGCCTCAACCTTCCCGCGCCGGAAAAGCCTGGCGCCGCCAAAGAGCTTTCCGAGATTAACACCCGCATGTCGTCGGCATACGCCACGGGCAAGATCGAACTCGACGGCCAACAAGTCGCCCGCGTCGATCTCGAGGAGATGATGGGCACAATCCGCGACCCGCAAAAACTGCAGGAAATTTGGGTCAAATGGCGCGAAGTGCCGATCGCCCAAGGCGATTCGGGCACAACCATGAAAGATGACTATGTGGCCATGGCCGCTATCGCCAATGAGGGCGCGCGCGAGCTTGGGTTTGATGATGTAGGCTCCATGTGGCGCGCCCGCTATGATCTTCCGCCTGCGGAGTTTGCCGCCGAAACGGATCGTCTCTGGGGACAGGTAAAGCCTCTCTATGATCAGCTTCATTGCCATGTACGCGCTGGGTTGAACGAGCAATATGGCGACTCCGTCGTGCCGTTGGATCAGCCGATCCGCGCGGACTTGCTCGGTAATATGTGGGCGCAAAGCTGGAGCAATGTTTACGATCTTGTGGCGCCAGGCGCTGCTGACCCCGGCTATGACTTAACCGCCCTGCTCAAAGACAACGGATATGACGCAGTAAAAATGGTCGAGACCGGTGAAGAATTTTTCTCTTCTCTCGGGTTTGAACCCTTGCCGGAGACTTTCTGGGAGCGTTCCCAGATCACAAAGCCACTCGATCGAGAGGTCGCGTGTCACGCTTCCGCGTGGAACCTTGATGGGCAGGACGATATCCGCATCAAGATGTGCACCAAGGTCAACGCCGATGACTTCCAGACCGTGCACCACGAGCTGGGGCACAACTATTACCAGCGCGCGTATAAAGATCAGTCGCCGATTTTTCAGGGCGGCGCCAATGGCGGGTTTCACGAGGCCATCGGCGATATGGTGGCGTTGTCGATCACGCCCGATTATCTCATCGAGCTAGGGCTGCTCGACGAAGCGCCGGACGCCTCCAAAGATGTCGGCTTGCTGATGTCCGTCGCGCTTGAAAAAGTCGCCTTCCAGCCCTTCGGTCTGCTCATGGACAAATGGCGGTGGCAGGTGTTCTCCGGCGAATTAACGCCCGAGACGTATAATGACGGCTGGTGGAAACTCCGCACGCAATATCAAGGTATTCGCCCGCCGGTCGAGCGCTCTTCGGATTATTTTGATCCGGGCGGGAAGTATCATATCCCGAACAACGTTTCCTACACGCGGTATTTCATCGCGCACATTCTGCAGTTCCAGTTCCACAAGGCCGCTTGTGAGCAGGCTGGTTGGCAAGGGCCGCTACACCGTTGTTCGGTTTACGGCTCGAAGGAAGTCGGTGAAAAATTCAACGCCATGCTGGAAATGGGACAGTCAAAACCCTGGCCGGAAGCGCTGGAAGCCTTTACCGGCTCCCGCGAAATGGATGGCTCAGCCATGGTCGAATATTTTGCGCCGCTCATGGCCTGGCTCGAAGAACAGAACGAAGGCCGCAGCTGCGGTTGGTAGTTTCGGCTCTTCGTTGAATATGGAAAAGCCCCGCTTCGGCGGGGCTTTTTATTTGCGTGACGCTTTTTCCGTGTGGCCGGAAACGCCTTCGCGGGCGGCAAGCGCCTTGGCGACGTCGATCAGGCTCACCTCTGCTTGCCCAAGCATGACCAGCAAATGATACAGCACGTCCGCCGCCTCCTCAGTGAGATCCGCCTTGTCGCCGGAGACCGCCGCCAGCGCCGCCTCCACCGCCTCCTCGCCAAATTTCTTGGCGCATTTTTGTGCACCGCCAGAAAGCAATGATGCGGTATAAGACGTGTCAGACGCAGCGCCTTTTCGCGACGCGATCGTCGCCTCGAGCCGGGCCAGTACGGCCCCTAAATCTTCCGCAGACTGAGTCATAAGCGCCTATCCGGTTGCGGGCACTATTAAGCAGCGATCTCGCGGACGGGCAACTGCGCGGCGGCCATGGCGGCCTTGGCCTCGGCTATCGTCACCTCGCCAAAGTGAAAGATCGACGCCGCCAGCACCGCTGACGCCCCGCCATCTTTTGCGGCCTCTACCAAATGCGCCGCCGCGCCAGCGCCGCCCGAAGCGATCACCGGCACATCCACGGCGTCGGCGACGGCGCGCGTCAGCGCAATGTCATACCCGGTTTTGACCCCGTCCCGGTCCATGGACGTCAGGAGAATCTCTCCCGCGCCGCGAGATACGACATCTTTTGCGAAAGCGACCGCATCGATTCCTGTCCCGTTGCGCCCGCCATGGGTGAAAATCTCCCACTTGTCGCCCACGCGTTTGGCGTCGATAGCGACAACAACACACTGTGCGCCGAAACGCGCCGCGGCCGCGTTTATAAGATCTGGGTTTCTTACAGCCGCCGTGTTGATGGCGATTTTGTCTGCCCCCGCCAACAATAATGCACGAAAATCCTCAATGGATGAGACGCCGCCACCCACGGTCAGCGGCATGAAACAGCGTTCCGCCACGGTCGAGACTTTATCGAGCAAGACGCCCCGGCCCTCATGACTGGCGGAGATATCGAGAAAACATAACTCATCGGCGCCGGCGGCGTCATACGCTTCAGCCGCGGCGGCGGGGTCGCCCGCATCGCGCAGATTGACGAAATTGACCCCCTTCACCACGCGCCCGTCCTTTACGTCGAGACAGGGAATAATCCGTATATTGAGCATTGGAAGGGGCCTATGTCCGCCAGAAGGGCGTCATCTTTTCGAACGCCGCCCAGTTTGCGTCAATAGTTGCGGCGGCTTTTTGCGCCTCCGCCGCCTTATACCCGGCAATAAACCCGGCCGCGTGCACGGCCGCAGAACCGGCGCCAGACGCAGCGAGGTCCGCCAGCCGCTGCGCAACGGCGGCGTCATTCACGGCGCCGAACGCGTCCTGTAGCGACGACAGGGTGCTCATATACGCCTTTCGCTTTTCCTTCGAGTATATCGGCCGAAAGAGCTGCACCGGATACCGTAATTTTTTCAAGGCGATACGCAAAGGGTGACGATCCGCCGGCCGCGCGCCGACAGGTGTGTGCGTGGCGACTTCTATCGTTCGGTCGAGAGCGCGATCCAACGCCGCCGGTGCAAAATCACGAGCTGGTTCTTTAATTCGGCGCTTTGCTTTCTTGCGCCACCCGGCGAGCGTTCCGGCTTCGGCGATATCGATAACAAAACCGGCAAAGTCTTTGCTCGCCAGCGTACTGGCCGCGTCTGCCCACGCCTGGGCGCGCAGCATCTCTGCGTTTGCTTTCAATTCCTGAAAGCCCGGCGCATCGCCAGCGACGGGGAGTGTTTCACCGATGAAAACGTCCCAGTCGCGAGCCGGACCAAGGGCGCGCGCAAAGCCTTTCGCCCGCTGCGCCAGCGATGAGAGACCCTCTCCTTTCAGATATGGCCTGAAGACACGCTCAATCGAGCGCAGCCGCCGCAAGGCGACGCGCATTTGATGGATGCCCTCCGGCGCCCGCAAATCGAGAATAAACGGCAGCACTTCTGCAATACGCGCCGCCGTATCGTTCAACGAACATTGCAGCGTTTGCGTCGCCGGCATTTCCGGGTCGATCTGCGTTCGGGGCGCGGGCGGAATGACGCCTTGCGGCGCCGACAGCCGCTGCGCTTTGTCGAGCTTTGAAAGGGCGCAATATCGAAGCGGTGCATTTTTCGCCAGCAATTGCGCGAACGCGAAGACATGCGCCGGTTCGCCTGAGATCAGCTCAAGCTCCACCTCCGCCAGCGGCGCCGTAAACGCCCTGCCGGCTTCATCGCGACATTCAGCGCGCCCAAGATCAATCGTCAGCTCCAGCTCGGCGCCGCGGTGGCGCACCACGGCGGCCCAGCGATCCACCGTGGTTCCTGCGACGGGGGCCAGCGCGGGCTCCAGCGTCCCGATGAGTTTATCAATTGCGTGCTCGCCAGTTTCCGCCGGAAACGCGGCGTGATGCGTGATTTCTGTTTCATATTCCGTGCGCTCTGTAATCGTGTGGCCGCGCGCCTTCACCGCCTGAACCAGCCCGCCCGCCTCCTCGCGGAGCCGCAGGCTCAACCTTTGCGCGGCGAGCAGACGGTCAGGCGTATCGTAGTAAGTGGAGGACAAGCGCTCCCAATGCCCGCCTTTGGCGGCGACGCTGGCAATGAAGGCGCCATGGACAAGCCCGGCGACATCCGCCGGTGATGCGCTGAATTTCAGTTCAAATTCCGTGCGTCCGGCGCTCATGACGGGCGCGCCCCCAAACTCGTTACTATGACCGATAATAGGCTTGAAAGATGGACCCAGCCAAGGCCGCCTAGTTCGCCGCAATCAGTGCTTCCGCCGGATCGATCCGTCCATCATAGAGCGCCCGGCCAATAATGACGCCCTCGATGTTAGCGTGCGCCGATTTCAGCGCCGTGATATCCGCCAGCGAGGCGACCCCGCCGGAGGCGATCACCGGTATGGCTGCAGCGTCAGCCAGCGCCGCTGTCGCTTCCACATTGACGCCTGCGAGCGCCCCATCGCGGCTGATATCGGTATACACCACCGCTGCAAGCCCCTGATCTTCATAGCGTTTTACAAGCTCGATCGGGTTCGTATCTGTATCCCCATCCCAGCCGTCGGTCTTTACTCTACCGTCCCGAGCATCGACGCCCAGCACGATCTGACCCGGATAGGCCTTGCACGCCTGTTTGACGAAATCCGGATCGTTCACCGCAGCCGTACCGAGAATCACACGGGCCATACCGGCGGCGAGCCATCGCTCTACCGCCGCCATATCCCGAACGCCGCCACCCAGCTGCGCCTTTACGGAACGCTGAGCCAGGATCGCATTCACCGCTTCGCCATTTCTGGACGCCCCGGCGAAGGCGCCATCGAGGTCCACGATATGGACCCATGAAAATCCTGCCGCTTCAAAGGCCGAGGCCTGTGATGCTGGGTTTTCATTATAGACCGTCGCATCATCCATGCGCCCGTGCAGCAGGCGAACGCATTGGCCACCCTTCAGGTCAATCGCCGGATAGAGAGTGAGTTTTCGCTGTTCCGTCTTGCTCATGCCGGCGACCATCTGAGAAAATTCGCAAGAAATGCGAGGCCGGCTTGCTGGCTTTTTTCCGGATGAAATTGCGCGCCAATGAGATTATCTCTTCCGATCAACGCGGTAACCGGGTCGCCATGCTGCGCCGTACACAGAAGATGCGCGTCGTTTTCCACCGCAAACTGAAATGAGTGCGCAAAATAGAAAACCTCTCCATCCAGCCCCTCAAAAACCGGGTGATGGCCGATTGCGCGCACTTTGTTCCAACCCATGTGCGGCGCGCGAAACGCCGGTGAGGGCGCAAGGGCTTTCACGCATCCGGGTATCCACCCAAGCCCGTCGCACCGTCTAAATTCCAGACCCTGCGTCGCTAGCAGCTGCAT
Source organism: uncultured Alphaproteobacteria bacterium (assembly GCA_942492295.1). Taxonomy (GTDB): domain Bacteria; phylum Pseudomonadota; class Alphaproteobacteria; order Caulobacterales; family Parvularculaceae; genus Hyphococcus. The sequence continues at coordinate 1,863,920 of CALODW010000005.1, read as the reverse complement.
GCCGACACATATCCCGAGAAACGGGCGCTGCTCGACCAGCACCGCGTGTTCAAGCGCTTCGAGAACGCCAGCGCGTTCGGTCAGACCGGCCATACAGGCGGCGAAAGCGCCGACACCCGGCAGGATCAATCGGTCGGCCCGGGCAATACTTTCAGGATGGTCAGTGATCTCAACATGGCGGGGCAGGCCGGCCTCCCGCGCCGCGCGCTCCACCGCTTTTTCAACGGAGCGCAAATTGCCGGAGCCATAGTCGATGATCGCCAGAGTTTCAGCCATGGCGCGCTTGTAGCCTCACGCGAGCCGCAGGCAAGAGGCGTGTAGCAAAAAGGGCGCGCCGATCGGGCGCGCCCTCCATCCTCGCGTTTCATCGCCAGGTGTTTTTGCCTAAGCGTCCGGCCAGCAGGCCGCGATCGCTGCTTTTGAGGCGTCGCTCAGCGCATCCACATCTTCCTGGCTCGCAACGGCCATCAGCTCCGCCGTCATATCCGCGTCAGCGGCTTCAGCCAGACACCCGCAGCCTGAGGGGTCGCCGCCAGTCTCGGTGGTGTATGCCTCGCATTGGCTTTCCAGCTCACTCGCGATGGAAGGCGTCAACATCAGTCCCGCGGCGCAGGCGCCGATAAGCAGTTTTTTCATGGTCTGGTTCCTCTCCATTAAGTCTCTTAGCGCGTACATTTATCCATGGCCGCCTGAGCGTCAGCCGACGCTGAGGCGTAACGTTCAGCCGGATCTTCGATTTCACCAAGCTGCAGGAACTCGTCCACAAGATCGTTGGCGATGGCTTCTTCTTCCAGACAGCTACATCCGGAAGCGTCGCGGCCGTCGGCCTCCAGCGCAGCGACGCAGGCATCGGCCAGATCACCGGCGAATGCAGGCGCCGCCGCCAAGCCGACCGCGCTCGCGGCAGCCAAAAATATCTTCAATTTCATGGTGTTAACCCCTTCATTGGTTACGCGCCCGGGACAATCCGCAACTGAAACAACACAACAAAAGGGGCGCGATGACGTCTCCAACCCGGGCGCGATGTCACCTGAAACCTTGCTGCCCGTCAATCGCGGGAAACAGTTTTTGGGAACTTAAAGCCCCGGCGCGCTGTTGGCATTGTTATGGATAAGCACAGGCATAAACCCGACGGCGGAACTTCCGAGAACGCCGCCACGCCCAAAACCGCTGAACAAGCGGCAAACACCGATGATACGTTGCGCGTTGCGGAAGAGGAAACAGCGGATGGATCAACGGAGCACCTGACCACCGAAGAAGTGCGCCAGGGCCATACCGGCGATCATGTGCGCTATATTCTGATGGCGTCTGGCGCGGGCATCGTTGCGGTGTTTTTGATCGTCTATCTGTTTTTCATGCAGTGACGCTACGCGCTAACTACCCAGCGACCCTTTGGTGGAGGGCGCTTCGCTGTCACTTCGCGGATCGTCCTCCAGCGCCTCGCGGAAGGCCCGGGCGGTCGCTTTAAAACAGCTCTCGATGATGTGGTGCGTGTTCTCCCCATAGAGATTTTCTACATGGAGACAGAGCCCCGCATTCGTGGCGAACGCATGGAACCATTCCTTGAAGAGTTCGGTGTCCATGTCGCCGACCTTGGGGCGGGCGAAGTTGACGCGCCAGACCAGATATGGCCGCTTTGAAATATCCACTGCGGCGCGTGAAAGCGTTTCATCCATCGGGATATACGCCTTGCCAAAGCGCCGAATGCCGGCGCAATCGCCAAGGGCCTTGGCCGCGGCCTGGCCCATGACGATGCCCACATCCTCAACGGTGTGGTGCATGTCGATATGCAGATCACCCTCGGCGCGCACTTTCAAATCAATCATCGAGTGCTTGGCGAACGCCTCGAGCATGTGATCGAAAAAACCGATGCCGGTCTCGATGTCATAATCACCCGACCCATCAAGCTCGAGCGCGACGAAAATTTCCGTCTCGCGAGTCTTCCGCTCTACTGTCGCCGCTCTCATCTGCAGATCGCTCCTTTGACGCCCGTCGCCCAAAATGGCATGACGCCGCCAATTCACTATTACTGAAAACCACCCGTGGCGTCCATTGCGGCGCAACATGACCTCGAAACAGGTAAGAAATTATGAGCACCCAGTCCCCGAGTAGCCCGTCCATGCACGGCACGACGATCCTCGCCGCCCGGCGCAACGGCGTCGTCTGCGTGGGCGGGGACGGGCAGGTGAGCCTGGGGCAGACCGTGGTGAAGGGCGACGCCAAAAAGGTCCGCCGTCTTGGCGGCGGCAAGGTGATTGCCGGATTTGCCGGCGCCACCGCCGACGCCTTCACCCTGCTGGAGCGCCTTGAAGCCAAGCTGGAGCAATATCCCGATCAATTGACACGCGCGAGCGTCGAGTTGGCCAAGGACTGGCGCACGGACCGCTATTTACGGCGCCTGGAAGCCATGATGATCGTCGCCGACAAGGATGTAACGCTGACGCTTTCGGGGGCAGGGGACGTGCTGGAGCCGCAACATGGCGTCACCGGTATCGGCTCCGGCGGCGACTACGCCCGCTCCGCTGCGCGGGCGCTGATGGCGGAAACGGAGCTCGGCGCCGAAGACATTGTCCGCAAAGCCATGGCCATCGCCGCCTCCATTTGTGTCTATACGAACGATTCCCTGACCGTTGAAACGATCGGCGTCTAATCCGCGTAACAATCCTGAGTTCCGTAAACATCAAAGCAAAGAGTACATGACCGAATTTTCTCCCCGCGAAATCGTATCCGAACTTGACCGCTTTATCGTCGGCCAGAACGCCGCCAAGCGCGCTGTCGCCATTGCGCTCAGAAACCGTTGGCGCCGACGCCGGGTGGAAGGACCGTTGCGCGATGAAATCACGCCGAAAAATATCTTGATGATTGGCCCTACTGGGGTCGGGAAAACCGAGATTTCACGGCGCCTTGCGCGCCTTGCCGGCGCCCCGTTTTTAAAGGTCGAAGCAACCAAATTCACCGAGGTTGGCTATGTAGGCCGCGATGTTGATTCCATTGTTCGCGACCTCACCGAAATCGCCGTCGGGCTGATCCGCGAACGCAAACGCGAAGACGTCAAAGCCGCCGCCCAGGCCGCCGCAGAAGACCGTGTCCTTGACGCGCTTGTAGGCGAGCATGGCGGCGAAGCGACCCGCGAAGCGTTCCGAAAGAAACTGCGCGACGGCGAGTTGGACGATCGCGAGATCGACCTTGAACTCAGCGAGGCCCAGGGCGGCGCACCCATGATGGATATCCCCGGCATGCCAGGCGCGCAGATGGGGATGATCAATCTATCCGACATGCTCGGCAAGGCGTTTCAGCCGCCGAAAGTAAAACGCCGTGTAAAGATCAAAGACGCTTATGAGCCGTTGGTCACAGAAGAATCCGATCAGCTCATGGATGATGACGCCATTGGCCGCGAAGCCGTCGATCTGGCGCAAAATGACGGCATCGTCTTCCTCGATGAGATTGACAAAATCGCACGCTCCTCCGACCGGGCGAGCGCTGATATTTCCCGCGAGGGCGTGCAGCGCGATCTCCTGCCGCTGATCGAGGGCGCGACGGTCGCCACCAAATACGGTCCCGTCAAAACCGACCATATTTTGTTCATCGCGTCTGGCGCCTTTCACCTGTCAAAACCGTCGGACTTGTTGCCCGAGCTTCAGGGACGGTTGCCCATCCGGGTGGAGCTCGACGCGCTCTCCCGGGACGACCTCCGCCGGATCCTGACCGAGCCGGAGGCAAGCCTGATCAAGCAATATTCGGCGTTGATGGAGACGGAGGGCGTGACGCTCGAATTCTCCGAAGACGCAATAGACGCTTTGGCCGACGCAGCGGCGGAAGTGAATTCAGGCGTGGAGAATATTGGCGCTCGGCGCCTGGCGACGATTATGGAGACGGTCCTTGACGAAATCTCCTTCACCGCCGCCGATAAAACCGGCCAGAGTGTGGCGATTGACGCGGGCTTTGTGACGGCGCGCCTCGGCGACATCACCAAAAACGCCGATCTGTCGAAGTATATCCTTTAGGCCAGTTCGGCTTTTTTGTAGTCGAAACAATCTCTTGGCGGCGCTTTTGGGCGTTTCCACCGGCAAAAACGCGACCCAAAAGACGCAAACGCCCGCGAAAGCGCGCCCCAACGCCTGAATCCGCCGAAATGCGGGCTTTCACGATCGTTAATGACAGGTTAATCTAAACGCTCTTGAGGGAGTAGGAGCGGGGATAGAGTCATGGCGGACGGCGCAGCGCGGACATGGAAGCGGCGATCCATGATGTCCTTTGCGGAGGACGCGGATCCGCGCTTCTCGGAAAAGGCCGAAGAAGCAAAAATATCGACCGAAATCGACAGCGGCAAGAAACGCCCGCGGATCGCCTTCACCGGCGAGGAGTGGGGTTTTGGCTATCAGGCCACTGACGCATTTCTGCGCCGCGCCCGTGACGCGGGCAATGTCTCAGACGCCGGTCTCGCCGCCGTAAACGCCCGAACCGAACGCGAGTTCGAAGCCGCCAGTTCCAATTCAAGATTCGACTATCGTTTCGCCGACACCATGCCGCTGCGCACCAAGGAACAATCCTTGATGGCGGTGAAACAGCTGACCGCAGACTTTGCGGTGGTGCCGTTTTATCATCCGTATACGGGTTATGACTTTGAGGCGCTGCGCGCCATGGCGAGCCAGTTTACGCTGCTCGGCGTTGATCAGGTTGAGGCGACGGATAATCTTTGCCTCGCGGTGCATGAATCGCAGCTTTACGACCTCATTCAGTCCTCGCACCCGGGCACCGGATTTTCAGCCCTGCAGCGCCGTTTGCGCAAGGACTGGGGCCTCATTGATTCTGAAAGTGGCAACACGCCAGGCAGCGACTACGCCAACGAGATGCCACGGGCAGGCCTGCCCATCGATATGTCGGATCAAAAACTTATCCGTGACCGGATTGATGTTGTTTTCGCCGGGCCGGAAGCCGCGCGCCGATGCAAGTCCAAACTTGACGGGTTGCGCGCCATCGGCGTCGAGGTGCGCGAAACCGCACAGATGGTCGAGCCGCATCGCGAACTCGCCAAGCTCGCCCGCTCGACGCTCAACACCGGTCGGCAGACCAACACCATGTTCGACCCCATTAGCGGCGAAACGCGGTTTTATTCTACCCTTGGCGCAGAATCCCAGAGCGGCAAATTATTCGGCATGTTGCTGCCCTATGAAGTGGCCATGCGGTCTTCGGACTATGTGGTCATCGATCACAATTACGACGATGCGCCGCCAACGAAGACGCGCTTCATGGTGGTGGAGAACAATCCCGATCAGACGCTGTTTGAAGACAAATACCGCACGACCGACGCCAAAACGGCCTATTGGGGGCGCCGGATGCAGGCCATTTCGAGCCCGACCGGTTCCTTTGGCGAGGGCTTTTTCAAGATGTTCGGCTTTGTCGCCGCAACGGCGGCGATGGCGTTGATTGCGCTCGGCGGTTTTGGCCTTTTAACCTCGACGCCGCTTAACTTAACGCCGCCCGCTTCACTTGCCTGGCTCTCAGGCCTGACGGCCGGGACCGCTATGCTGATCGGCGGCGGCGTCGCCGTCGCTGCATGGGTATTGCTCTCCGTACAGAGCACCGGGGAACGCGGCGTGCGTGTTCTGATGCGCTTCTTGCGTAATGGCGACGCGGCGTCCATCGGTGACGTTGAAAACTATCTGCGAAATTACGGCGTCCGCCACGCCGTGGTCCGCTTCGACGAGGATAGCGAGCGGTCCGGACCGGCGGCTGTCGTTCTCGATATCGAGTTCCAGCCGGAGGATTTCGCCTTCGGTCCCTTCGCCATGTTCTCGCGCCGGCTGCGCGGCTCGGTGGTGAATGGCGCCCTTAAAAAGTCGTTCCAGCGCTGGAAAAATCGCGGCGTCACCGTGCTGGCGGCCATGCCCTTTGAAAAGGGCAAGGCCCAACTACCCGCCCACAAGCCACGCCGCTGGTGGAACGAAGCGGTCGGCGCCTGGGCGGCGGACTTTACGGAAACCATGTTTATCCGCATCTCACGGATCGTGGCGTTCTATCTGCTGCCGGCAGCGCTTGTGATGTTCCTCGTCTGGAAACTGCTGAACGGCTAGACCGTGTTGCCGCAAGAGTGATTCCCGGTTTTGCGGTTCGCAACACGGTCAAACTAACAAGGCCCGCTATTTTTTGAGAAAGACGTAAAATGCGCCCGCGCCGCCATGGCGCTGATGGGCGCGCGCCGTGCGCGATACATAGGGACGGATTTGATCTTCGTTGATCCAGTCACTGAAACTGGCGCGCAGGATGCCCTTGCCGATCGTGGCGCTCGTTTTATTCACGCCGCCGCCTATCCCGGTCACCACCAGAAGACACCGGGCGCCCCGGGCGTAGCCCTCTGCAATGAATTGGTGGAGCACCCGCCGGGCCGTGACTTGCGTGTGACCGTGAAGGTCGAGCACGGCGTCGATCTCGATCCGGCCGCGGCCCGCCAGCCGGTCGAGACGGGGATCTCCGGCAGAGGACAGGTCATTGGCTGATGGGGATCGCACGCCGGCGGGCTCATGCGCCGCCAACGGGTTTGCCCGGCGCTTTAACGGCGCTCGCCTTTGCTCTTGCGGAGTCGAAACGATCTTTTGGGTTTGGGGCTTTTGGGACCTGTATCGAGCAACGTCCCGGGTCACTTTGCGCCACAGCGCCGCTTCTTCGGGCGAGAGGTTGCGGCGGCGGGTCACTGCGCCGCCTGTCCGGCGCCAGCGGTCTTTGAGGATGATTGCAGCCGTTCCGCCAGCCGGCGCGGCAGCAGAACCACCATCTTGCCCCGGGCGTTCATGGCGCCCGCGATTTTGGCGGCGTCATCACCTGAGCCCCAGAAGACGTCACCGCGAACCGGCCCGCGAATGGCGCCGCCCGTATCCTGCGCGATCATCAGCCTGCGTATGGGCTGCTCACCCGCTTCATCCACGGGCTCAATATCGACCCAGACGGGCGCGCCGAGCGTATGAAAGCGCCTGTCGACGGCGAGCGAGCGGCCCGGCGTCAAGGGCGCGCCCTGCGCCCCCAGTGGCCCGAGCTCAGCGGGAAGGTCGTCCAGCGCCCGGAAAAAAACATAGGACGCGTTCGCCTCACGCAGCACTTGCGCTTTTTGCGGCGCTTCGGATTCGAGCCATTGCCGGATCGATTGCATCGTCACGTCTTCGAGCGGCATGATATTTTGCTGCACCATCACGCGGCCGATCGCCGTGTAAGCATGACCGTTTTGCCCGGCATAGCCGACACGCATCACATCACCGTCATCAATAAGCAAACGCCCGGAGCCTTGTATCTGCAGGAAAAAGAGATCGTTCGGGTCAAGCCAGGCAAGCGGCGTCAGCTTTTCATTCAGCGCGCCATTGTTGATTTCTTTCCGATTGGCGAAGGGCGTGAGCCGGCCGGCCTCGACACGCCCGGCGATGCGCTCACCCTTTAGCTCTTCGCGAAACAGACCGAGATCAACCTCGACCAGATCGTCCGGACGCGGATAAAGCGCCGCCGAGTATGTCTCGGTGCGCGTGCGGGACGCCGGGTATGCCGGTTCGAAATAGCCGGTGAAAATGCCTGTCTGGTCGATGCGCGGCGCGGCGCGCTTCGCTCTGCCCTCGGGCAGCGGGTCCCGCCGGGTGACAATCTCCACAGGTCTGAAATGAAACTCGAAAAATGCGCGCAGCGCGCCACGGCGCACGCCCGGATCGCCATAGGCGCTGACCCGCAAGGCACGCGCCTCCGCGCAGGGGCGCAGCCAATCGGCATTGAGCCCGCCAAAACTGACGCCCGAAAGGAGGCCGCCCAGGCGTTCATTGGGATTGGCGGGGGCGGTGGGATCAGCCCCTTCAAAAGCCGCGCAGGAGCGAACAAAAGCCTCCAGCGCCGCGCCCGGATCGTCCTGCCGCCAACCCGTCAAATCATCGAATTCAATCAGCCGGAAATCTGGCGCCGGTTCGCCAAATTCATCGTCAGAAAACTGCCGTTCGTAATAGGGCGGCAGGACGCCGCTGAAAACCAGAACGGCGACAAGCGCGGCAAACAGCACCGCGCCGGCCAGAAACACCCGAAGCCATTTTCCTGTTGATGAGGTCACAACTATTTCCCGGCGGCCTGCATTGAACGCCGGACAGTTTTATTCGGCGCCGCCGGTCGCCACAAGCGCCCAGTTCGGATCGCGCACTGAACGCTTTTTCGAAAACTTCCAGCGGTCCTTCACCAGATCAATCCGGTTCGGGTCGCCGTCAATGACTTCGCCATCCTTGTCGCGCGTCACGCGCACCTGATTGGATGCGAATTCCACGATCGCACTCATGGTGTCGCCTTCGACCGCACTATCGACGATCGAAGCGTTTTCAATGCCGACAAATTTCAGATCGCTCGTCTGTCCCGCGCTATCGCGCGCCACCACCGCGTCCTTGAACGCGCCGTATACAGATTCGTTGAGGTAGGGGCGGATCGATTTTAGATCGCCAGACGCAAAAGCTTCGACAATCATTTCATAAGCGCTGCGCGCACCGGCCAGGAATTCCTTTTCGTCGAAAGCGGGATCGGCGTCGCGCAAGGCGCGGGCGTTAGTGGAAACCGGCTTGGGCGCCGCAGGCGTTTCGTCGATCGGCTCCTCGCGGACATCATCTGCGCTCCGGCTGCGCGTCGCCCGCTGCAGGGATTCAAGATCGTTTCGCTGCTCATGACCTGTGCGGGTGCCCATGACAGAAATCAGGCGGAAAATGATGAAAGCCGTTACGCCGGCGAAAAAGAGGAGTACTGGGTCCATGATGCTCAATATGGTTTTAAAAGCTTAATTTTGCTCAAGCAGTTCCTATATAGGCGCAAACACCACAGAATTCACTAGGATCCCATGTTCTTCGCTCTGATCGCCCTGTTTATTGTCGGCCCGATTGCGGAAATCTATGTGCTTTTGGCGGCTGGCGGCGCATTTGGCGTCCTGCCGGTCATCGCAGCGTGCCTTTTCACGGCGTTTCTTGGTGGAATCATCCTCAGAATTCAAGGGCTGGCGGCCCTGAATAGTGCGCGAAATGACCTTCAAACCGGCCGGTTGCCGGTCGACGCCGTCGTGGATGGCGTCTTGCTGGTCATCGCGGCGCCTCTGTTGATGACGCCCGGCTTTATTACCGACGTGCTGGGTTTCCTCCTGCTCACCCCGCCCATCCGGCGGATCATCGCCCGATATGTGCTGGGACGCATTCGCGCGCGCATTGTGCGACAGGAAGGCGCTCACGGATCGAGGTATTAACAAGCATGCCGGGTTGCGAGCGCCCGGCGAGGCGTGTATGAGCCCCTCTTTTCCAGCACAAGACGGAATGACGTTGAAATGTCCGACACGCCTGCAAATCCGAATAATTCGAACGGCGCTTCAGCCGGAGTTGATCCGGCCGCCGCGCCTTCATTGGTTGTTCTCGCTCAATACCTAAAGGACTTGTCCTTCGAGAACCCCCGTGCGCCGGGTGTTTACCAGTCCAATGAGACGCCAAAAATTGATGTGAATGTCGATGTGCAGGGACGTCAACTGAACCCGAACCAGTATGAAATTGAACTGTCTGTGGCCGCCCGCGCCAATCGCGAAGGCCAGGAAGAGACCATGTTCGTTGCCGAGGCGACTTACGCTGGCGTTTTTGAAATCAAGAACGTGCCGCGTGAGCAACTTGAAATGGTTATGATGGTCGAATGCCCGCGTCTTTTGTTCCCGTTCATGCGCCAGATCGTCGCCGATGCGACTCGGAACGGAAACTTTCCGCCATTGATGCTGGAGCCGATCGATTTCATGGGCATCTATGTGGCCAACGCTCAGCGTAGAGCAGCAGCCGCGGAACAGGCGGCACCGGTCTCTTAAACGGCGCTAACCCGCATCAACTTTTCGCCAGACACTATCATCGCCAAGTTCGGCAACGAACGCATCGTGTGCGACGCGTTCCTGCGCCGTGATGCGCGAGGCAAGGGGCGTTGGCCGTTGGCGCGCCGTTTTCTTGCCCCGTGCCGCGGCGCCGCCATTCGCGCCGCTTGAATCTTCCCGTTTGAAATCAAGGCCCGCCTGCAGGCCCCCCGTCAGTTCGATATAAACAGTCGCCAGCAGTCGCGAGTCGAGCAACGCCCCGTGTCCGTCACGCTCACGTGTTGAGGTGTCGATCCCAAAGCGTGCGCACAGCGCGTCGAGGCTCGCCGGCGCGCCCGGAAATTTGCGCCGGGCGAGGTGCAGCGTATCAATGATGTTGTCTCGCGCCAGCGTCGGAAGGTCCGCCGCCGCAAGTTCGGCATTCAAGAACGGCAAGTCAAAGCCAATGCCATTATGCGCAACCAGCTGAGCGCCATCGACAAAATCCAAAAAGGCCTGCGCCACTGAAGGATCGGCAAAAAGCGGCTTGTCGCGCAAAAACGCGGCGGATAGCCCGTGCACTTTGTAGGCGCCTTCGGGCATGTCGCGTTCAGGGTTTACGTAGGTGTGATAGCTGCGCCCGGTAACGGCGCCATTGATCATTTCAATGCCGCCGATCTCAACGATCCGGTGCCCTTCAGAAAACTTGAAGCCTGTTGTTTCGAGATCGAATACGATCTGCCGCATGCCGCCGCCTTTATTCGTTACGCCCCGCCCGATGGCGTCCTAGTCTTCGTCCGCAGGATAAAGCGTATGCTTTACCGTTTCCGCGATATCCTGCAGCGTTGCGGGCTTTTGGATATACCCCGCGTCCTTGACGATATCGAGCTGGTCGCGCACCGCCGCCTCAGCATAGGCCGACATGAAAATCACTTTTGATTTGATGTTCAACTCCGCCCGGGCCTGCGCGATCATCGTCGGGCCGTCGAGGCCCGGCATCATAACATCGGAAACCACCAGATCGTAATCGGGATCTTCCTCCAGCATCTCAAGGGCGTCCTCTCCGTCCTCGGCCTGGCTGACCTCATAACCGCAATCGGTCAAGGTCGCGACCACGAAGGCGCGTACCGGATCTTCGTCTTCAACCACCAGCACGCGGCCTGCACCGGTCAGATCTTGAGGCTTTCGTCTGGGTTTTGGGGCGTTCGCCGCCGGCGGCGGCGAGGCGACGTCTTCGGCGGCCTCTTCCGCCTCATAGGCGGGCAGGTAGATTTCAAAACTCGCGCCCTTGCCAGACTCGCTCTTCAGCGCAATGACGCCATCAAGCTGACGGATGATGCCATACACGGTGGAAAGCCCAAGCCCCGTGCCTTTCCCGGTGGCCTTGGTGGTAAAAAACGGGTCGAAAATCTTGTCGACCAGTTCAGGCGGCACGCCCGGGCCATTGTCGGACACCTCGATCAGCACATAATCCTGATCGAGAAGCCCCTGAACGGTGAGGTTCTTCACCTTGTCAGCGGGAATGCACTGTGTCCTGACCGTCAGTACACCGCCCTTTGGCGCCAATGCGTCACGCGCATTCACCGCAAGGTTCATCACCGCGGTTTCCAACTGGTGCCGGTCAACCTTGATGGTCGGCAGCGCCCGGCCGTTAATCAACTCAAGACGAACCCTCTCACCAATGGAGCGGGTGAGGAATGGCGAGAAGTCGCGCAACACCTCAGTGATGGACAAGACTTCGCGCTGCAGCGTTTGCTTGCGTGAAAAGGCCAGCAATTGTTTGGTGGTGTTCGCGGCCCGCTGGCCGTTCTCTCTGATTTGCACCAGATCCTGATAAGCCGGGTCGCCCGCCGGATGTTTCAGCATCAGTCGTTCGCAATGACCAATCACCACCTGCAAATAGTTGTTGAAGTCATGGGCGACCTTGCTCGCCAGCTCGCCGATGCCGCGCAATTTCTGGTCCTGCGCGTATTCTTCCTCCATCTGCTTGCGGTCCGTGACATCAACCGAATAAAGCAGCGTGCGCCGAATGCCGTAGGAACCGCGCTTACGTTTTACGGGTCGTGCATAAAGGGCGAATGTCCGTGCATTCACGCCCTCGCCAAGCGTCACCTCAACGGGCTTGGGCGAACCGCCGACGCGTGTCTTGCGGCGAATTTCGTCTGCGATCTCTTCCAGCGTGACGGCGCTCACGCATTTGGCGAGCGGCGTGTTTTTCCGCTGTGCGCCAAACGCTTCGATAAACGCCTTGTTCGCCTCCACCACGCGGCCGTCGCGATTGATTTCGCCGTCAACAATGGCGACGCCAAAAGGCGATTCCGAAATATCACCGGACAGGGCGACATCTTCGACTTGATCCGCCGATTCATCGACGATCATTTCGACACAGGCAAAGCCTTCGCCGACGCCTCCCCGGCGAAACGCGGAAAACCGCGCCGCCGCCGGATCAGCATCGCGGCGGCGTATCTGCGCTTCAACGCCGACCCGGTCGATGCGCCACAAGGCGCTGACCAGTTCGCGCGTTTCGCCCAGCACGATATCGTCAATGGACCGCAACTCGCCGCGCGCAGCGCCCAGTTTTTCCCGCATGGCGGCGTTCGACCAAGCGATCTGGCCGGATTTTTCCAGCGCAAAAACCGGCTGCGGCAAGTCCGCATAGGCCGCCGCCAGCGCATCGTGCTCCGCCTCTTCTATGGGAAGCTCACGCAGCAACCACACCACATGGTCATCCGCGCCGCGAATAGGGCGCACACTGACTTCGAATCGGCGGCGCTCGCCGCCACCCGCAAGGCCCATGGTCTGATAAATGATTTCCTGACCGGGCTCGCCGCTTTTCGCCGCCTTGCACAGGCGAAAGAGTTTTGTCGCTTCCGCGCCCTGTTGCGCAAACAGGCGGTCGATGCGCGGCGGCAGGCCCGCAGGGCCCATGACACCCGCATCTTTCGCCAGCGCGAAATAAGCCCGGTTCGCATAGGTGACGACACCGTCGCGGCGCGCCACGAGCCGCGCTTCCGGGTCGCTGTCGAGAACACGCTCGGCCAGACCGAGCGCCCCGAGGATTTCTGCGCCGGCAAGTTCTGCGGCCTCGCCCGATTTCTTGCCTCTTGCACGCCGCAAGAGCATGCCGGTCACCAGCACCGGGGAAAACATTTTCATGGCGGCGCCGGTGAGAAATACAGCAATGAGCAGCGCCAAACCGCCGGCGAGAATCATCCCCGCGCCGCCGGCGTCGCGCGCACTCACGATCACGTAGACGATCGCGGCAATGGCCCCGACAACGCCGGCCCAAAGGAGCCAGAAGGATGTGGTGTTGAGGAGCCCGGCGCGATACTGGCGGCGTTTGCCCGCTTTTGAGGCGGCCGCATCCATCAGGGCCGCAATTTCTTTGGGCGTATGCGGGCGCGGCGCGCCGTCATCGCCGATAAGTTGTTGCTTTTGCTTCGGTTTTAACGGCTCGACGCGGGACAAGGGACGGCTCCGATGAAGGTGATTCGAACCGTGCACTATGGCTTGGTTCGGCCGAGCGCGCCACAGCACCCTGGCCTTTGAGTAAGGCGGATTTTATCGCCGTCGGGCGCGTTGCCATAAAGGCGCAAGGCAGCGGTTTTCCACAAGGCGCATCGCCGGCTGAGCAATGTTACCGGCCTGCCGAAACGGCAAACCACACAGCAATGATCCCGATCGCAACCGCCATGAAGCGGCGCGCAATCCGCAGACGCGCCGGATCTTCAAGAAAGGGCTGCGCGGCACCGGCAAAGAGTACAATCAGTCCGTGTACAGCCGTTGCGATAAAAACAGAAAGAAACGTCAACGCGAGCACCTGAGCGGTGATGTTCGCGGTTGTATCGATAAACGCCGGCAACATTGAGATATAGAACACCGCCGCCTTGGGGTTCAGTACATTGATGAAAAATCCACGAACGAAATGGCGGCGGCGGCCGGGCTTTTCGCCATGCACCAGTCCGGCCGAAGTCTCGCCTGCGTCACGCCAAGCGTCGAAAGCGAGCCACAGCAAATAAGCGGCGCCGGCATATCGCAGCAAGTTGAACAGGACAGGTGAGGCGAGAACCAGCGCCCCAAGCCCGGCGGCGGCGGCAAGTCCAATAAAGAGCAGTCCCACACCGACGCCCGCCACAGCGGAAAGTCCTGCGTTGCGCCCTTGTGAAGCGGCGACGATGGCAAGCCAACCCATGTTCGGCCCTGGCGTCGCTTCGATAAGCAGAACTGTGGCGCAAAACGCCAGCAGTGTTGGCAATGAAATCAACATGGGCAAAGGTTTATGCCCAAGCCTGGCACATGGAAAGTGCGCTAAGATGCACTACATGCTTGAGGCCGGAATGATGGCTGGCGGGCGCTGGAGAGAGAATATGTCAAAAAAACTTGGTCTGGTCCTGGGGTCCGGCGCCGCGCGCGGCTGGGCGCATATTGGCGTCTTAAGAGCCCTTGATGAGCTTGGCGCGAAGCCAGATGTAATCGCGGGCTGTTCTGTCGGCGCCCTTGTGGGCGGCGCCCATCTGATTGGCGCCCTCGACGAATTTGAAGGCTGGGCCCGCATGTTGAAGCCGGTCTCAGCATTGCAGCGCTTTTCTCTCAAGGTTCATCGCGGCGGCTTCATCGACACAGCGCCGGCGTTTGAAGCGTTTCGCGAATACGACAAAAACATCGAGGACCTGCCGTCAAAATTCGTTGCTGTCGCTGCGGATCTCGCGACTGGCGAAGAAGTTGCGATCACCAAGGGGTCGGTAATTGACGCCGCCCGCGCCTCCAGCGCTATTCCCGTTGTGTTTCATGCGGTGCGCATGAACGATCGCTGGCTGGTGGATGGCGCGCTCGCCAACCCCGCGCCGGTCTCTCAGGCTCGAGCGCTCGGCGCTGATATCGTTATTTCCGTTGATCTGAACGCTGTGCCGCGCGTCCTTGACCGGTTTGATCCGCCGCCGCCGACAGTGCCTGCGGTATTGCCACAGAACGAGCCGGCGCCAACGACGGTGACAAGCGCCGTCGCCAAGCTGATCGATGACACCCGGATCGCGATTGAGCGGCAGATTGAATTCGCCAAAGCACGCGCTGACGCCAAGCCGCATCTGTTCGAGACCGCCTATGCGGCCGCAGATATTTTTCAGATGCAGTTGGCTCGCGCACGGGCGAAAATTGATCCGCCGGACATTTGCCTGCAGCCCGATATGCGCGACGCCATGCCGACCGCCTTTGATCGCGCCGATGAGTTTATCGAGGAAGGGTATCGGTCGCTGATGGTGCGGCGTGTGGAAATCGAAGCACTGTTGAGCGCCTAAAGAGGAGAAGTGTCATGAAAAAAGTTGTTCTTTCGGGTCTACTCCTGATGGGCGTCGCGGCCTGCGGCGGGGAGACCAATAGCGCCGCGCAACATAACGGCGTCGCGGTCCAAGAGCCTCATATCGTCAGCACAAAAAGTAATGCTGATTTCAATACGACGCTCGCCCAATTACAGTCCGCAATTGATGCGCGGGGATTTAAGACGTTTGCCGTCATCGACCATGCGGCAGGCGCGGCGTCTGTTGATCAGGCCTTGCGTCCAACAACGCTTGTCATCTTTGGCAACCCAAAGGGCGGCACGCCGGTATTGCAGGCGGATCAGCGTATGGGTCTTGAATTGCCGCTGAAAATCGCCGTCCTTCAGGAATCAGATGGCGGTGTGATCATAGTGTATCGGGATATGAGCGACACGTTTCACGCGCATGGGATTGCCGAAACCGCGTCTGACTCGCTCGAAAAAATTTCCGGTGTGCTTGCCGACATCACCACCGAAGCGGCGCGCTAAAGGATGTCCAGAACCGCTTCCGGCGGCCGGCCGATGGCCGCCTTGTCGCCATTCACCACAATTGGGCGCTCGATCAGGATCGGATATTCCGCCATGGCGTCTATCAGCGCCGTTTCCGCAGTGACGTTTTTGAGATCCAGCGCCAGATAGGGCGCTTCCTTTACGCGCATGAGGCTGCGCGCGCTGTCGGCGCCCAGTTTCTTGACGATCGCCTTGAGCGTCGCTTTGGACGGCGGATTGTCGAGGTACAAAATAACCTCCGGCTCGACCCCTTTACTTTGCAGCAACTCGAGCGTCTGGCGCGATTTAGAGCATCGCGGATTGTGATAAATTGAAACGGTCATTCACTCGCCTTTAAAGAGATAATCTGTACCCGCCGCTTTCCGTCAACAGGATCGATGCGTTTGATGGATCGGGCTCAATTTTCTGACGCAGGCGATAGACATGCGTTTCCAGCGTATGCGTCGTCACGCCGGAATTGTACCCCCAGACCTCGTCCAGCAATATGTCGCGCGTCACCGCCTTGCCGCCGGCGCGGTAAAGAAATTTCAGGATCGAGGTTTCTTTTTCAGTGAGGCGGATCTTTTTGTCTTCCGGTGTCACCAGCATCTTTACTGACGGACGAAATTCATAGGGGCCGACTTTGAATACCGCGTCTTCGCTTTGTTCGTGGCTGCGAAGGTGGGCGCGCAATCGCGCCAGCAGAACGGAGAATTTGAATGGTTTGGAAACATAGTCATTGGCGCCTGCATCAAGCCCCAGAATCGTATCCGCTTCACTGTCTGCGCCCGTCAGCATAATGATGGGCGACTTAAACCCGTTCTTGCGCATGATCCGGCACGCTTCGCGCCCGTCCATATCGGGCAAGCCCACATCGAGCAGCATCAGATCAATATGCGCCTCTTCTCGAACGCGCTCGATGGCGGCGGCGGCGGTCTCCACCGGCTCCACGGCGAACTCATCATGGACGCCGAACTGGTCCACGAGCGTATCGCGCAATAATTCGTCATCATCGACGAGGAGGATTTTCTTCACCCGGTTCATGGCTTTCCCGCCTGTTCTGCTATTGTGAGGCCTGTTCTCGTCTCACTAGGCTAGCGGCGTCATAGCGCCGATTGACTCAAAATAGAAATTCACAACTCACACAACTTTTCGTTACGAGACCGTCAGTCAGCATAGGCGCGCGGCCCAAAGACGCCCGAGCCGACCCTCACATGGGTGGCCCCCAGCTGTGCGGCAATGGCGTAATCTGCGCTCATACCCATGCTGAGGGTTTCAAGATCGTTTCTGGCGGCGATTTTGGCCAGCAAGGCAAAGTGCGGGGCAGGGTCATCTTGCGCAGGAGGAATGCACATGAGCCCGGCAATGGCGAGCCCCAGCCGGTCGCGGCAGTCGGTGATGAAGGCAGCGGCGTCTGCGGGCGCGACGCCAGCCTTTTGCGCCTCTTCGCCGGTGTTGACCTGAATGAGAAGACGCGGGTTGCGCCCCTGCTTTTCAATTTCTTTAGCCAGCGTGGCCGCAAGTTTTGGCCGGTCGACGGTTTCGATCACATCGAAGAACGCCACCGCCTCTTTCGCCTTGTTGGTCTGTAACGGTCCAATGAGATGAATTTGAATATCAGGGAATTCGTCGCGCAGGGCCGGCCATTTACCCATGGCCTCCTGGACGCGGTTCTCCCCGAATATGCGGTGGCCCGCCTCCAGCGCCGGGCGAATCCGGTCAATGTGATGTTGTTTTGAGACCGCTGTTATCGTCACCGCGTCTGGCGCACGGCCCGCCTCTTTGAGGGCGGCGGCGATTTCTCCCTTGATCGCGGCAAGATTAGCCTTCACGTCAATCACATCGCTGTCAGGATCTGTATTTTGTTCAAGGACCGGCATGAAGGGCTCCGAATGCGTGCTGCGAAACTAGCAGGGGCAGCCCATGCGCTCAAACGCCAATCGGGCTTAACGCCGCCTTTCTCGCTCGCATTCATGTCAGACCGACATAGGGCGCCTCACCCGGAACTTATTGCGCGCGTCCTTCCCGCCGGGTCAGCCATTATCCTGCGTGATTATCGCCTGCCGAAGCGAAGGGCACTGGCGAGGCGGTTGAAAGCCATATGCGCGGCGCGCGGGGTTAAGTTGCTGGTGGGCGCGGATCTGGCGCTGGCGATCGATATTCAGGCGGACGGGGTTCACTATCCGCGCTGGCGCGCCCCAGACGCGCCCGCGCCCAACGGCATGATCGTCACCACCTCCGCCCATAATGCGCAAGAGCTGCTCCGCGCAGATCTGTGGGGTGCGGATCTCGCCTTCCTGTCGCCGGCCTTTCCGAGCGCCAGCCACGCAAATGCGCAAGGGCTGGGGCCAGCGACTTTTCGAACGCTGGCGGCGCGATCACCCTTGCCGGTGTTGGCGCTGGGCGGCGTAACAGAAGTGAACGCCGCCGCTTTGGCCGGGCCGAATGTCGCGGGCCTGGCGGCGATCGGCGCGTTTCTGGGCTGATCTATTCGCCTGCGCCGTCACCCTCGAATTTTGTCCAGACACCAAGAATATTGCCGGCCGGATCGCGAAAATGAAAGCGGCGGCCGCCTGGAAACTCATGGCGCTCGATCACTTCGCCGCCCGCCGCCACGACATTCTTTTCGCTCTGCTCCAGATCATCTGCATAAAGAATAACGAGCACGCCCGCGGTCGCCGGCGGCGTTCCCCGGTGAAATCCGCCATCAAGTCCGGCGCTTGAAAAACTCACATATTCCTCGCCCCAGTCCTGAAACTCCCATCCGAAGGCCTTTGCGTAAAACGCCTTCACGGCACCAAGATCAGCGGCGGAAAATTCAACATAGTCTATGTGATTGTTTGTCTGCGGCATGGCGCCCTCACTGTTTTTCCGTTGCGCGGTGGTCGCTGATCTAGTTTCCGCCTGCGCCGATTCCAGAGCGTCCGGCGGCGCAGAACAGGCGGCAGCCAGCGAGAACATAACAGAAACAAATAGCCCGCGCATCAAGGATTTCTCCCCAGCGTCGGCAACCAGGCCCTGTGAGATTTGGACCCGCTCAATTGAAAACGGGACGGCCAAAAGGCCGCCCCGCTTCATATCCCCTCTAAGCATCGCAGGCGCTTAGAAATCTAGAATTTGATCGAGCTTTCGATCACGACCGTGGCGGCTTCTTCAGGTCCGCCTGCGGCCACAGGCTTCTTGGATTCGACATATTGGGCGGCTGCGCCGACCGTAATGCCTCTGCCAAGAACATAGGTCACGCCGGCTTGCGCGGAGCGTGTATCCGTAAATTGTGTTGGGTCGATCGGGTTGGATCCGATCGTGTTGGCCTCGGACTGGCCGACGCCAACCATAAAGGCGACATCACCGGCATCCTCGCCAGTGCGGAAAGTGACGCCCGCGTCAAACGCCAGATAACCATCATCCTCAGGCGAGGCGAGGCCGGCGTTTGTGGATTTCACTGAGCCGCCAAGCGTAATGCCGCGGAAGGCAAGGTTCAGCCCGACGGAATACGCTTCGTAGTCATCAAACATGGTGGAGAGCGTGCGCGTATCCTCGCCCGCCGTCACGAAGCTCGCGCCGACGCCGACAAAAAGCCGGTCAGAGCCGACGCCGATGCCTTTTTCGTAGTAAAGCGCCGCTTCGACCGCATCATCCCATTTGCTCGTTTCGGTGAGCATCAAGCCTTCGGGCGAAACGACAAATCCGGATTCCGGCGCACACAGAAGATCGCCGCATTCGCGCAAAACCGGTGAGTAGGAAACGCCAAGCTGCAGCCCGCCAAACACGCCGCCAAGAAAGTTTGCCGGCGGCATATAGGTGATCTTGGTGGCGTAGCCGCTAAAATCATTGACTGTGTTAATGTCGTTGAGGCCGGAAAGGTCCGTCTGCCAATCATTCACGTTCACAGCGGAAAAGATCGTCGGTGATTTTACCGCCAGCATCCGTGCGATGCCCGCTTCGCGTCCGACGATGACCTGTCCAAAAGAACCCTTGGCGTATGCGTAAGCGCCTTGCAGATAGACGTCGCTTTCAGCAGGCGCGATGCCGCGCGGACCGCCGATAAGCAGACTGGAATATCGGCCGCCGCCGTAAAGCTGGCGCGGCTGATCGCCATCGAGGCGCGCCATAACGCCGGCGCCAATCTCGATACCATTGTCGAGAATGCTTGAGCCTTTGACCTTCAGCGTCGCATTGGCGTCCGCCTTCGCATCGCCGTCAACGAGACCGGCGGCGACGCTTGCTTCGCCTTCAACCTCAACCTTCACCGGGTCCGCAGCATAAGCAGCGCCGGCGGTCATCCCCAAAGAGAGGGCCGCAGCGCTAACGCCTAACAATGCTGTGCGAAGGCCGGTCATTTTTGTTCGTTCATCACTCTTTTGTCGGCCGAACTTGCAAAAGAGCGCTTTGCAACAAGGGCGGCCGCGTTGTCATTCCACATTCATGTTGAAAACAGTTCCCCGGGATTCCTTCCCAACCAACTATTCCCAACCGACCCCGTCCTTCCCCCGAAGTCCGGCATCATCTCCCAAACGCAACGCCCCTGCGGCCGAAAGCCAGTCCAACCCAAGCTACGCCTAAACCTTAGACGCCGCCGCCGCCGTTATCCACACTCTAAATAGCGCCCACAACCGCTATTCAGGTTCAAATTCCGGGCCACCGCCATTATGTCGGCGATCACGCGAAACTCGGTTAACGGCATAAAGTTAACAGCTTTATGACCTCACGCTATAATGGCGCCGCCCTTGTCACGGTTCAAGCGAGCCAAGGGAGCCCCGTTGTGTAATTGGCGGTTTGTGGTAGGAAAGCCACGGCTTTTGCGCGGCGGCGCAGCATCGCCCTTTCGTAATCTGAAGCCGAAGAACAGGATTTCTTTCTATGAAGCCGGAAAATGTAAGTGTGGTCAAGGTGTTAGCGCTTGCCAGCGCGGCCGCGATGCTGGCCGCCTGTGGCGGCAACAATGCGGAGCGGGACCGCAATGCAACCCTCGCCGACTACAAATCAGGCCGCGGCGCCCAGGCGACCACGGTGAACCGCTATCTTTGGGCGGCTTCCCTCGAAACGCTCGACTTTTTGCCGATTTTCTCGGCCGATCCGATCGCCGGGCTGGTGATCACCGACTGGTACGTTAACCCTGAAGCCCCGACGGAACGGTTCAAGACCAATGTCTACATTCTCGATTCGGCCCTGCGTGCGGACGCCTTGCGCGTGTCTGTATTCCGTCAGGAGCGGTCCGAAACCGGCGAATGGGTGGACGCCACGGTCAACCCCGCCACGGGACGCGAGATTGAAAACGCCATCCTCACGCGCGCGCGCCAGCTACGGCTAAACGTCATAGACGGCTAGCGTTCAGCGTCAGATCAGTTAACAAACGGCGCTGAAGAGCGCCGTTTTTTATTGCCGGAAAACCAACAAAATGCCCCGCTACAATCCGAAAGAATCCGAGCCGAAATGGCAGGACCGCTGGACCGCTGAAAAGTCCTTTGAAACCCGCGATCATGACGGGCGGGAAAAATATTACGTCCTCGAAATGTTCCCCTATCCGTCTGGGCGTATCCATATCGGTCATGTGCGCAATTACGCCATGGGCGATGTCATCGCGCGCTATAAGCGCGCCGCCGGATTTAACGTCCTGCACCCCATGGGCTGGGACGCATTCGGGATGCCGGCGGAAAACGCCGCCATGCAGACCAACTCGCATCCGGCGAAGTGGACCTATGGCAATATCGACATCATGCGCGGCCAGCTCAAACAGATGGGCCTCGCCATCGACTGGAGCCGCGAGTTCGCCACCTGCGACCCGGAATATTACGTGCACCAGCAGCGGATGTTTCTGGATTTCTGGAAACAGGGCTTCGCCTATCGCAAGGAAAGCCTCGTCAACTGGGACCCGGTGGACCAGACCGTCCTCGCCAACGAACAGGTCATCGACGGCAAGGGCTGGCGATCCGGCGCGCCCGTTGAGCGGCGCAAGCTGTCGCAATGGTTTTTCAAGATCACCGACGCCGCCGACGATTTGCTGAACGCGCTTGACGACGGGCGGCTGTCCGGCTGGCCGGACAATGTGCGCCTGATGCAGAAAAACTGGATCGGCAAATCCAAAGGCCTGGAGATGACGTTCCGCTTTGCCGGAAACGCGAAAGCGCCGGCGGGATTTGAAAACGGGATCGATATTTTTACGACCCGCCCGGACACGCTTTTCGGCGCGAGCTTCATCGCCATTTCGCCGGATCATCCGCTGGCGGCGTCAATGGCGAAAGGCGACCCGGCGCTCGCGGCGTTCATCGCCGAATGCGCAAGCGCAGGCACCTCCGAAGAGGCCATCGAAAAGGCCGAAAAACGCGGATACAAACTATCGCTGGAAATGGCGCATCCGTTCGACGATCGCAGATTGCCCGTATACGTCGCAAATTTCGTGCTGATGGGGTATGGCACCGGCGCCATCTTTGGCTGTCCGTCCGGCGACCAACGCGACCTTGATTTCGCCCGCAAATATGATCTGCCCGTGCCGCCGGTGGTGCTTCCCGATGGCGAAGACCCGGCGACCTTTGCGATCGGTGACGAGGCCTATGTGGGGCCGGGAACCATCTATAATTCCGGATTTCTTGACGGCCTTTCGACCACTGACGCCATCGCCGCCGCCATCGAAAAGATTGAGGAGATGGGCGAGGGCAAGGGCGTCACGCAATATCGCCTGCGCGACTGGGGCGTGTCGCGTCAGCGCTATTGGGGCTGTCCGATCCCGGCGATCCATTGCGAAAAATGTGGCATCGTGCCGGTTCCCGCCAAAGACCTGCCCGTGAAACTGCCCGAAGAGGCCGATTTCTCCCAACCCGGAAACCCCCTCGACCGGCACCCCACCTGGAAGCATGTGGACTGCCCCACATGTGGCGGCAAGGCCCGGCGCGAGACCGACACATTCGATACGTTTGTCGATTCCAGCTGGTATTTCGCCCGCTTCGCCTCGCAGCCGGAAGACAAGCCCACGGACGCCAAAACCGTCGATCACTGGCTGCCGGTGGACCAGTATATTGGCGGCGTCGAGCACGCAATTTTGCACCTGTTATACGCGCGCTATTTCTCGCGGATGATGAAGGCCTGCGGTTATTCCTCCGTAGACGAACCCTTTGCGAATTTATTTACGCAGGGGATGGTGGTTCACGCGACGTTTAAAGATCAGCATGAGGAATGGGTGTTTCCGGAAGACATAAAAATTCTACCAATTGATATTGATCAGGGTGCTTCAAGGGATGACGTCAAGTCGCTTTTGGTTCTTGCTCTTAGTGAAAACGACGCCGGTGCGAGAGCTAAATTGAATCCAACCAACCACCCTGATTTCGATAAATTGTTGTACAATTGGGACCAGCGAGGTGGTCAAAGGCAATTCGCGGAAGAGCTAACACCGTTATACGAACGTCAGCTAATACAGAAACGAGGATTTTTGTATCGAAGCGTTGCCGATGGAAGCGTTCAATTCATTTTCGAGTACCCCATCGAAAAGATGTCGAAGTCGAAAAAGAACGTCGTCTCGCCGGAAGGCATCGCCGAGACCTATGGCGCGGACGCGGCGCGCTGGTTCATGTTGTCGGACTCGCCCCCGGAACGCGATGTCGAATGGACGGATTCCGGCGTCGAAGGCGCATGGAAGCTGATCAACCGCATCTGGGACGCTGTTTCAGCCGCGCCGGGCGCGCTAAAAACCCACGACCTTTCAACACCCGGCGCGACGGATGTGGACAAGCCGCTACGGCAGGCGACCCACGCCGCCATCGCCGGAGTCACCGACGACATCGAAAACTTCCGCTTCAACAAGGCGATTGCGCGCATTTATGAGTTTCTCAACGCCCTGAAAAAACATGGGGACTCAGACGGCTGGGCGCGGACCGAAGCGCTGGCGGCCCTGTCGCAACTGATCGCCCCCTTTACCCCGCATCTGGCCGAAGAATGCTGGGAAAGCCTTGGCGGCAAAGGGCTTGTTTGCGACGCCCCATGGCCGAAAGCAGATGCGGCGCTGCTCGCCAAAGATGTCGTTCTCCTGGGCGTGCAGGTCAACGGCAAGCGCCGGGGCGAGATCGAAGTGGCTGCGGACGCCAGTAATGACGCTGTGGAACAAGCGGCCTTGTCCGATGAGACCGTAAAGCGTCATATTGACGGCAAGATCATCCGCAAGGTCGTCGTGGTGCCGGGCCGGATCGTCAATATCGTCGCCAACTAGTGGGGCAGTTTTGAAAAAACTTATCGCCATCGCGATCCCGGTCATCATTGCCGTTTTGGCGGCGCATTTTTCTGGCGCATTGACAAAGCTCGCAATTTTTGAGGGCCAGCGTGCGTTCTATACTGAGGAACAACTCACCAAGGATTTGACCGAGAGCCTCCCAAAAACAATGGCCGTGCTGCAGGAACATTTCGCAGAGGATTATCAGGAACTGATCTCGGGCACGCTGGCGGCGGTAAAGGCAGGCAGCGACGCTGACGACATTCGCCGGCGCGGCTCGGAAACAACGGCGCAGATACGGCGCAAATATGCAGATGTCATTGGCAAGGCCCCTGACGCGCAAACACATACGCTCGTTTCTGAAAATATTCGGCTGCTTCAAACCGTCCGCGAGGGCGAGGGCGACAAAGTCTGTGGCGGCGTCGCCCAGATCGGCGCAAACGCGATACCCATCCGTTCCATTGACAAATATTTTTCTCTGCTGGACGACATATCTGCGGAAACGTTTTTGACAATCCATGCAGGGCGCACGACCCCTGTCGATCACGGTGCGGTAACGGATGCTGACTGGGCAGGCGTCATCGCAACCATGCAGCAAACCGGCGTCACGCAAGAGGAGCTGGGCGTTATCGGGAATAATCTTTCTGACGATGAACGGTACTGCGGATTGATGATAAAGTTTCTCGAGGCTGTTAGAGATCACCCCGGGGCTGCTGGCGCGCGCGCGCGTTCGGCCTTTGCCGGCGAAGTGGGGGCCGCATAATGAAACCTGTATTTCTTAGCTTGGCCTTGACCGCTTGTGCGCTGACGCTCGCGTCTTGCGGCTTTCGCCCGATCTACGCGACGCCGGAAAACACCGCACCGGTGATCCGTCAGGTATCGGTGCAGCCGGTCGCCGCGCCCGAAACCCTTGCGCCCTATATCGCCGATGCGCTGAACGCCCGCATGACGCCGGGCGAGGGCGTCGCGCCCCGATATGAGCTATATGTAGAAGCGCGCGAGGGCGCAGAACGCCTCGCGGTGCAGATCGACGCTACCGTGACGCGCTATAACTACCGCCTGTTTGGCCGCTATACGGTTGTGGATCTTGAGACTGGCAAAAGCTTTCGCGGCGTCGCCCGCGCCGTCACATCCTACAATATCGTCAGCTCACAATATTCAACGCTGTTCGCCGAACGCACCGCCGTGGAAAAAGCAGCCCGCCAGCTCGCTGAAGAGATCGAGCGCGACCTCCTGATCCGCTTCGCCGTGCCGCCGGAAGAACGTGATGATCTGGACCCGGAACAGTTTGACACCCAGCTTGACGAATCCGTCATTCTGGTGGAGCCACGCCGGGGCGAGGTCATCAAACCGCTCAATGAGAGAGAATGACCGCCCTTAAAGGCCGCGCCATTAAAGGCTTTATGGAAAAGCGCGACCCCGGTGTCGCGGCGGTGCTCATTTACGGTCCGGACAGCGGCCTCGCCCGCGAACGCGCGGTCAAGCTCGCCAGCGGTGTGGTGGCGGACCTGAAAGACCCGTTCAATTATCTCGAACTTTCCGACGCCGACCTCAAAGACGAGCCCGCGCTGCTGGCTGACGAGATCACGGCGCTTTCATTCGCCGGCGGTGAGCGCGTCATTCGCCTCAGAACCAGCGGCGAGGCGGCGGCGAAAGCGGCCGCCGTACTGATTGACGGGCTCGATTCCGGGCAGCTTAAACCCAACGGTATCGTCATTATCGAGGCGGGCGAACTCTCCCCGCGATCCGGTCTCAGAAAAGCGTTTGAAAAGGCGAAACGCGCCGTGGCGCTCCCCTGTTACACGGATGGACCGGCGGATGTCCGGGCCATGGCGCAGGAAATGGCGCGTACGGAGGATCTGCGTTTTGAGGACGACGCTCTTGATCTGCTCGTCTCGCTCCTCGGTGACGATCACGGACTTTCCCGGGCGGAGATTAACAAGCTCATTCTCTACAAAGGACCCGGGGCGTTGCGGTCCGGCCCAGCGTCCATCTCGCTCGAAGACGTGCGCGCCTCGCTGGTGGACGGGCTGGGCGACGCCATGGATGACACGGCAGGCGCCTGCGCCGACGGCGCGCCGGATCGTCTCGCCAGTGCGCTGCATAAGGCCGCCACCGCCGGCGCGAGCCCCATCGGGCTATTGCGCGCCATTCAGCGCCAGTTTGCACGGCTGAAATCGGCCAATGACCACATGGCGGCCGGCGACAGCGCCGCTTCGGCCATGAAAAAGCTGCGCCCGCCGGTGTTCTTTGCGGAGCAGCGGGCGTTTGAAAACCGGCTCTATAAATGGCGCGGCCCCAAGGTCGATCAGGCGCTGCGCATGCTGGTGGACGCAGAACTGGAAGCCAAATCCACCGGCGCGCCGCAGCGCGAAATCGTTGAGCGGACCGCTTTGCGTCTGTCGGTAATGGCGAAGCGATAACCCGTACTTACACTGATCAGTTTATATTCGCCTTCGCATTCAAAAATATCGCGATTTTCGCGCCTGCGACTTGGTTCCGCCATCGAAACCTTGTTATACGCTCCGGCGGGGAGGCCATGTTTACAGATTGCGAGACCGAAATGGCTCAAGCCGCCCCAGTTGCTATTCAGGATGATATTCGACGGGCGTTTTCCGTCAAAACGGATCGGGTTTTTCACCGGAAAAACGATCAGGTTTACGCCATCGTCGGTGTGAATCGTGAATTGGGCGTCGTTTCCGATGTCTGGTTTGACCGGTTTGATTCCGCAGAAGAATTTCGCCGCGTGCTCGTCCATGTGCTCAGTCATATCCGCGACAGCGGCTGCAATTACTGGCTGGCGGATTTGCGTTTTCTCACCGCCGATTTTGCCGACTCCGAACATTGGCTGACCACGGTCTTTATGCCCGAGGCGTTTCGCGAAGGGCTGCAACGCGAAGCGGTGGTGTTGCCGGATGCGGCGGTGCAGGTGGAAGGCGAAGACGCATATGGGACCGCCTCACGCGCCTTGAGCGATATCGCTGATGGCCGCGTGTGCGGCTTTACCGATATCGCCCTCGCCAAAAAATGGCTGCTGGAAGGGACGGCGCCAGGACGGCGCTGAAACGCCCGAGAACTCTAGGGATTCACTTTGACGGCAATCTCCGCCGACGGTTTGAGGTGCAGATCGCGCTGCGGGAAGGGGATTTCTATGCCATATTTCGCGAGCGCCGTATCGAGCGCCCAGCAATAGGCGGCGTTGACCGCGCCGGGGCGGCGCACCGCCTCGCCCGTGAGCCAGACCACCAGTTCAAAATCCAGACTGGAATCGCCAAAGCCTGTCAGCCACACATCCGGCGCGCGCTTTGCGTTGTTTTTCAACGTGAACGGAACAGTTTCCGCCGCCTCCAGCGCCGCCTTTTTGACGAGGTCTTTGTCGGTCCCATAGGCGACGCCGAACGGCACATGGACGCGCCGGTAGACTTCCCGCAAGGTCCAGTTGGTGACGCGGTTGGTGATGAACTCTGCGTTCGGCACCAGAATATCAACATTGTCATTGGTGGTGACGAGGGTTGAGCGAACATTGATCTCGCGCACCTCGCCCGTGATCCCGGATTCCAGATCAACGAAATCGCCAACTTTGAGGGTCTTTTCCAGAAGAATAATGATGCCGGCGATAAAGTTCGAAAAAATCGACTGCAGGCCAAAACCGATGCCGACGCCGATGGCGCCAGTGAGCACGGCGAGGCCTGTAAGGTTCACCCGCGCCGCCGACAGCGCGACCATAACCGCCCCAGCGATCAGCGTGATCTGGATCAGCTGGCCGAGCAGCCCGCGCACCGAGGGGGTAAGTTTCTCCGATGCATTGAGGCGGCCCTGAATGAGGCGGGCGGCGAAGGATGCGGCCCAAAGCAAGATGATCGCCAGCAGCACCGCCCAGAGAATATCGAAGGCCGAGACCGCCGTCTCGCCGCCGGGGGGCAGCTTGAACCCGTCAAGAAACTCGACGGTGGGCCCCAAAAGCCGCAGGATATTCAGCGCCGCCACGATCCACGCAAAGAGTGCGAATGTCCGCGATAAAAACGGATCGCGCACGAAGGACGAGACCAGCCGGATCACCACCCAGGCGGAAAGAAGACTGGCGGCGATGCGGATCAGGCTGACCGGTAGACTTGCGGCGGCGAATATCGGCACAACCGCCCATAAGGCTGGCGCGGCGATCGCCAGCCATACCAGCCCCGAAAGGTTTTTGTAAAACCGGTTGGCGGCGATTTCACCATTTGCATCCATCTGCCGCTGCGCCAGCGACGCTCGGGCCGGGCGCGCCAGCAGCCAGCCGAGCAGCAAGGCGCCGGCGATCGCCGCCAACTGGTAAAACGCCGTGACGGACGAAAGCTGTTCCTGGAGCCGTTCGAATGTCGCCAGCGCATTGTCGCGCACGGTCGTGATAATTTGTTCAGCCTGCGGATTATCTGGCGCCGCCATCAAGCCACAGCGCCCATAAGGCGGCGGCAAAGATCATCAAGCTGGTCGAGGGTGCGGTAGCTGACGGTGATGGCGCCCGCGCCTTTTTTCGAGTGATCGATGGTCACATCGAGGCCGAGAATGGCGGAGAGATCACGCTCCAGCGCGCGCGTATCGGCGTCTTTTGGGCCCGCCGAACCCTTTGTTTTTGCTTCGTTTTTGTCGGATTTCGCTTTCTCCCGGCCGGGCCGCAGCTCCTTTTCCGCCTCGCGCACCAGCGCCTCGGTCTCGCGCACCGAAAGGTCGCGCTTCAAGACAATCGTGCAGGCCTGTTCCGGCGCCGAAGACCCAAGAAGCGCACGCGCGTGGCCCATGGAAATGGCCCCGGCGGAAAGCGCGTCGATGGCTTTTTGCGGCAGGTTGAGGAGCCGCATGATGTTGGCCACGTGACTGCGCGACTTGCCCACCGCCTTGGCGATCTCGTCCTGGGTCCGTCCAAAGGCGTCGTTGAGGTGGCGATAGGCGGCGGCTTCCTCGACCGGGTTCAGATCGACCCGCTGCACATTTTCGATGAGGGCGATTTCGGCGGTTTCTTCATCCGTCAGTTCACGGATGATGACCGGCACGTTATGGAGTTTTGCTTTTTGCGCGGCGCGCCAGCGGCGTTCGCCAGCGACAATCTCGTAGGCGTCCTTTCCCTTTGGGCGTACCAGGATCGGTTGCAATAATCCCTTCGCCGCGATGGAGGCGGCGAGCTCTTCAATCGCATCTTTATCGAAGATCCGGCGCGGCTGATCAGCGTTCGGCTTTAAATGTTCGATGGGCAATTCGCGCTTTGGCCCCGCCGGTTTGTCGCCCTCGCGGGATGCCGTTTGCGCGGCGCGTTCTTTCGGCGCATCACCCAGCAGGGCGTCGAGCCCGCGCCCTAACCCTTTGTTTCCGCTTTTCTTTTTTGCCGCTACGGCCATGGGTCCGGTTCCTTACCTTATGCCGCTTTGGGGCGCTGGCGCTCGCGCTGGATGACCTCGGAGGCGAGCTGGATATAGGCCTGACTGCCGGGACATTTGAGATCGTAAAGGAGCGCGGGCTTGCCGTGGGAAGGCGCCTCAGAGATCCGCACATTGCGCGGAATGACGGTGCGGTAGACCTTGTCTTTCAAATGCGCGCGCACATCATCCTCGACCTGATTGGTGAGATTGTTGCGCCGGTCATGCATGGTCAGCACCACGCCCTGAAGTTCGAGCGACGTATTAATCCGTGTACGCACCGTCTCAATGGTGCGCAGGATCTGCGACAGGCCTTCAAGGGCGAAAAATTCACATTGCAGCGGAATCATCACGGCCTGCGCGGCGGCAAGCGCGTTGATGGTGAGCAGGCTGAGAGAAGGGGGGCAGTCGATGAGCACATAGGTGACATCCGCCCCCCGTTCGCTCGCCGCAAACTCGTCAATGGCGTCCGCGAGGCGATAATGGCGCCGATCAGCGTCAATCAGCTCGATTTCAGCACCCGCAAGGTCCACGCCGGCCGGCGCAAGCAGCAATCCTGGTATGTCCGTGTCGGTAACAGCCGCTTCCAGCCGGTATTCGCCGGATAATACGTCATACGTCGTCACACCCCGGTCGGCGGCGGAGATGCCGAGCCCGGTTGAAGCGTTGCCTTGCGGATCGAGATCGATCAGCAGCACCTTTTCGCCCACGGCGGCCAGGGCCGTCGACAGATTGATCGCGGTCGTGGTTTTCCCCACCCCGCCTTTCTGGTTGGCGATGGCGAGAATGCGCGGTGTTGCGACGCGACTATTTGCGGACACGGGCGATGTTTCCGATCTCTAAAATGGTCGCTTCAGGGCTCGTTCGGCTCTGATGGCGGATAACGTCCATAGTCCAAGATTTAGTGGCCTCGGTCAATTCAACCTCTACATCTTGTCCTTTTGGTAAGAAATACCGGGTGCTTTTCCCTTGTATTCCAGCCCCATAGGTCAACAATTTATCGAGCCGGGCGAGGGCGCGGGCGGTGATGATGTCCGGCGAACGCTGAAGTTTTACCGATTCGATTCGCGCCGGTATGACTTTCAAGTTCTGTAAATTCATAGCCTCGCCGGCGGCGTTGAGGAAAGCGGCTTTTTTCCCCGTGGATTCGATCAGCGTCACCTTCGCGTCCGGCAGCATGGCGGCGAGCACCAGCCCCGGAAACCCGGCGCCGGAGCCGAGGTCCACGATGGTTTTAACGCCCTCCGGCAGCAGCGGAATCAGTTGGGCAGAGTCGAGGAAATGCCTCTCCCATCGGTCTTTTATGGTCGAACGCGCAATCAGGTTGTGACGTTCCGACCAATCGATCAGCACACGGTCCATCTCTAAAAGACGGTCCATTGTTTCACGTGGAACATTGGTTTCGGCGGCGAATTCTTCGGGGGTCATCCCGCCGCCTTCGAGTGTTTTTTCATGTGGGCAAGGAGTAGGGCCAGAGCCGCCGGCGTCACGCCTTCGATCCGTCCGGCCTGACCAAGCGTCGCCGGACGCGCGTCCATGAGCTTGCCGCGCACTTCGTTCGAGAGCCCTTTGATGGCCGCGTAGTCCAGCGAGGCCGGAAGGGCGAGGCTTTCGTCCTTTTTGAAAGCGACGATGTCCGCCTCCTGCCGGTGGAGATAACCGGCATAGAGGGCGTCAAACGCCAGCTGTTCCGCCACATTGGCGGGCATCTCGGCGAGTTCAGGCCAGATGCGGGCGAGATCGGCGAGGCGCACATCGGGCAGGGAAAGGAGATCCATAACCGAGCGGCGGCGGCCGTCCTGATTGATCTTGAGGCCTTGTTTGGCGGCTTCGTTGGGCGTCAGCGTGGTCTCGCGCGCCCAGTTCCGCGCCGCGTCCAGCGCCGATTGTTTCACGTGAAACATCTCCGCGCGGTGCTTGCCCACAATCCCGGCGGCGATGCCGATGGGCGTCAAGCGCTGGTCGGCATTGTCCGCGCGCAAGGTGAGGCGGTACTCGGCCCGGCTCGTAAACATGCGATAGGGTTCTGTAACACCGGCGGTTACAAGATCGTCGATCATCACGCCGATATAGGCCTGCGCCCGGTCCAGCAGGAATGGCGCACCCCCAGATGCAACGCGCGCGGCATTGACCCCGGCCATCAGCCCTTGAGCGGCGGCTTCTTCATAACCCGTGGTGCCGTTGATTTGTCCCGCCAGAAACAAACCGGGCAGGGCCTTTGTCTCCAGCGCCGCCGTCAGCGAGCGCGGGTCCACATAGTCATACTCGATGGCGTAGCCGTAGCGGATCACCTTCGCGTCTTCGAGGCCCGGAATGGTTTTCAGAAACGCCGCCTGCACGTCTTCCGGCAAGGAGGTGGATATGCCGTTGGGGTAGACCGTGTGGTCATCAAGGCCCTCGGGCTCCAGGAATATCTGATGGCTGTCGCGCTCGGCGAAGCGCACCACCTTGTCCTCGATCGACGGGCAGTAGCGCGGGCCACGACCGGCGATGCTGCCACTGTAAACGGCTGATTTTTCTTTGTTTTTATCAATGATCGCGTGGGTTTCGGCGGTCGTGAAGGTAACGCCGCAGGCGATTTGCGGCACCTCAATGCGCTCTGTCAGGAAGGAAAATGGCACGGGTGCATCGTCCGCCGGCTGCATCTCCAGCCGGTCCCAATGGATCGTCCGCCCGTCGAGCCGGGCAGGAGTGCCGGTCTTCAGCCGACCCATTTTCAGGCCGAGGCCATAGAGCCGGTCGGACAGGCCGACCGCCGGAGCCTCCACTCCGCCGCCCCACTCCTTGTTGGCGGCGCGCGAATTCGCCCGGCCCGCCGGAATGCGCCGGTCGCCGATATGGATCATGCCTTTGAGGAAGGTGCCGGTGGTGAGGACCACGGCTTTGGCGCCGATTTGCGTCCCGTCAGACGTAACAATCCCTTCGATTGTTTCACGTGGAACATAGAGGTCTTCCACCGCCGCCTCGATGATGTCGAGGTTCGGATAATCGCTGAGCAAGCCTTGCATGGTCTCGCGGTAGAGCTTGCGGTCGGCCTGGGCGCGCGGACCGCGCACCGCCGGTCCCTTGGAGCGGTTGAGCATGCGGAACTGGATGCCCGCCTTGTCGATGACACGGCCCATGAGCCCGTCCAGCGCATCAACCTCGCGCACCAGATGGCCCTTGCCGAGCCCGCCAATGGCCGGATTGCAGGACATCTCGCCAATGGTGTCCTTGCGGTGTGTGGCGAGCAGAGTCCGGGCGCCGGCCCTTGCTGACGCCGCTGCCGCCTCGCAGCCCGCGTGCCCGCCACCTATGACGATAACATCGTATTCTTTCATCTCATTCCTCTGACGCGGGCATATAAGTCCCCCGGCGCCATATTGCACCCGCTAATTGCGGGCGCCGTCATCCCGAGCGCTGCGCGGCATGAAGTGACGCGCTGCAGACACGGGGCCGCCATCCGCCGATCCCGGCTCAGTGTCGCATCATCAAAGATGCTGCAACGCATCCGGGATGACGGCCTCATCAACCTAACAAGCGCATTCTACGACCTCTCCAAAGGCCGGGGATAAGATTTATCGTCACGAATTGTTTCAGACGCTGGGGCGCCACAGATCCTGGCGCGACCGCAGAGCACTTCGTCCTTCGAGACAATTTTTCCTTCATCCTGAGGGCGACCGTTAGGTCGCGTCTCGAAGGGCGAAGGAAAAATCCCTCAGGATGAAGCGATGCTGCTTGCTTGCTCCAACGCCAACTTAACATTTTGGAAAGCATGGCCCCGGCGCCACAGGCTTGGGCATGCTTGCTGCAGTAGTGCCTCCACACTGTGCGCAATAGATATGGATGGGGTTCTTTATGGCGCGGCAAAACAATACCGCTACCGCAACAAGAAAGGTGCTTTTTGGTACGCCGGACGCACCAAAAACGCCTCAATACGGGACAACGCTGGCGGAACAGGTCTCCGAACGGCTGGCGGAGAAGCACCGCAACTACGAGCGGGCGGCGACGCGGCTGGAACTGCGCGGCGAACATGACGCCGCCGATGTCCTGCACAAGGCGGCGGCGCGGCTCCGTCTGATCCGCAATGCGGGTGAGCCAGGAGATGAAGACAGCGCCCTCTAGGTTACTTCCCGATACAAAAACTCGAGAAAATCTCGCCGAGAACATCCTCAACGCCCACGGCGCCGGTGATTGACCCAAGCGCGCGGGCGGCGAGGCGGGCGTCCTCGGCGGCCAGTTCCGGTGCGGTGGCGATCAGCGCTTCAGCCCGGGACAGCGCCTCAATCGCCGCCGCCGCCGCTGAGACGTGGCGCTGGCGGGTGAGGGCGGGACCGTCCGCATCGGCGTTACCGGCGACGGCGTGAGTCAGCGCCGCCAGGAATGTTTCGACGCCTTTGCGGGTCTTGGACGAGAGCGCCATGGCGGTGACGCCCTCCGGCGCCGCGCCGGGCGGTGCGGCCGCGGCGAGATCGGCCTTGGACCAGATCAGGAAATCACCCGGCCGGAGGAGGTCGAGTGTTTCACGTGAAACATAGTCGTGTCCCGGGTCGAGTATGGCCACGCGCAGATCCGCTTCCTCGGCGCGGGCTCGCGCCCGCCGCATGCCCTCCACCTCAATTTTATCGCTCGTGGCCCCGTGAATCCCGGCCGTGTCGGCGAGACTGGCGACAATCCCGCCGAGATCGAGCCGGGTTTCGACAATATCGCGGGTGGTGCCGGCGATATCGGAAACGATGGCGATTTCCGACCCGGCGAGCGCGTTGACGAGGGACGACTTGCCGGCGTTTGGCGGACCGATGACGGCGATGGAGACGCCTTCCCGAATTATCCGTGCACTGACCGATTGCTTAACGAACGTGCTTAATGATGTCTTAAGGGCGGTGATCGCCGGTCCCGCTTTGGCGGCGACGGCGGCGGGCACGTCGCCCTCATCGGGGAAATCAATGTCGGCTTCCAAGGGCGCCAGCACGCTCAAAATCTGCGCGCGCCAGTCTTCCGCCAGCGCCGACAGCCGCCCGTCGAGCTGCCCCAAAGCCTGCTTTTTCTGCAGGGTCGTTTCGGCATCGATAAGGTCGGCGAGGGCCTCCACCTGGGCGAGGTCAAGCTTGCCGTTTTTCAACGCCCGAAGGGTGAATTCCCCGGCCTCAGCGGGCCGCGCGCCGAGTGACCCGAGCGTTTCAAAAAGCGACGCCTCCACGGCGCGGGACCCGTGAAGGTGAAATTCGGCGACATCCTCGCCGGTGAAGCTGGCCGGGTTTTGAAAAAGTATGGCCAATCCCCGATCGATCAGCGCGCCATCCGCCGGATCGCGAAATGCGGCCAATCGGGCCTCGTTATACTTAATCCGTTTACCAACTAATGCGTTGAAAATGCGAAAGGCGTCCGGTCCCGACAGGCGATAGACCGCAACACCCGCCTTCCCGGCGCCGGAGGCCTTCGCGAAGATGGTGTCAGCCGCTGAGGAAAGGGCGGTCATGTGTTCTTACCGTAGCAACCCAAGGGATTTGGGATGAGGGAGCAGGGATGAAAGTGACGTCGCGGGAAAGATCTAATCCCTAGTCCCTAAACCGAATACCCGCCCCTTACTTCTTCTTCGCCGCACCCGTCATGGCCGCGCCCATCATGTTCTGGAAGCTTTCCATGCTTTTGCCGGACATGTTCATCCACTGCGCCATAAACCGCTCGGGGTCCGCCAACGTGTCCATGTTGTCCTTGGCGCGCTTCATCATTTCCGCGACGATCATGTCGTTTAGGGGGTCCATATCGGGCATCCCGAAAAAGCCCCGCGCCTCGGCCGGCGTGCAGTCAATATTTATGGTGAGTTTCATGGGCGGCCTCCTTTTGCCGCCACGCCATAGCGCAATTGGCGGCCCAAAAACAGGGAATTAGCCATCCGAAGAGGCCAACAACGGGCGCGGCGTCAAAACGCCTTTGTAAGCGCCTTTTTGATGGCCCGGATGGCCGCCTCGTCGCGCTTGAAAAAGGTCCATTGCTTTATGCGTTTCGGCCGCACCAGCCCGGCACTGGCGAGAATGCGCAAATGCTCGCTCGCCGTCGGCTGGCTGACCCCCAGCTTTTCCGCAATAAAAACCCCGCAGACTCCGTCTTTAACGAGGTCGCCGTCGACCTGCGGCGGGAAGTTGGCCACCGGGTCTTTCAGCCAATCGAGTATTTGCAGCCGCCGCTCATTAGCGAGGGCTTGCATCAAGCGAGCGCTATCGATTTCATTTTCAAGTATTGACATTTTGCCAATTAGCCATATTCCTAATTCCAATGTCAACACCCGAAGGCGTCCGAAACGCGCCGGCCCGACAGCAACCGCCCGACCGCGCGGCCCTGAACCGCGACCGCCGGCTGCAACCGCCTGAGGAACGCTGAATGAATAAGACACTTGCAACGCGAGAAAGGACCGCCGAGACGGCGCGGCTCATCAGCCCCCATATCCGCAAGACGCCGGTAATCGAGATTGACGGCGCCGACTTCGGCATGCCGGGTGTGACGCTCTGTTTCAAACTCGAACTTTACCAGCACTCCGGTTCGTTCAAGGCGCGCGGCGTGTTCGCCAACCTGATGTTGAACCCGCCCGGCCCGGCGGGCGTCACCGCCGCCTCTGGCGGCAATCACGGCGCCGCTGTCGCCTATGCCGCGCAAAAGCTGGGCGTCAAAGCGCGTATTTTCGTGCCGGAGATTTCTTCACCGGCAAAGGTCGCGCGCATCCGCCGGTACGGCCAGGACCCGGTCCTGATCGGCGATCGCTATCAGGCAGCGGCGGCGGCTTGCGCCGACTACGCAGCCAGTACAGGCGCGGCGAATATCAAACCTTTCGACGCCCCGCAAACCATCCTCGGCGCGGCCACCGCATCGTTAGAGTTCGCGGCCCAATGCCCTGATTTGGATACGGTTTTCGTCTCCGTTGGCGGCGGCGGACTGATCGCTGGAGCCTCCATCGGCCTCGACGCAGCGACCGCGATTATCGGCGTGGAACCTGCCTTGGCCCCTTGTTTCCATGACGCCCTCGCGGCGGGCCAGCCCGTTGATGCGCCGGTGGGCGGCGTCGCCGCCGACAGCCTTGGCGCCACCCGCATTGGCGAGACGGCGTTCGCGGTCGCCAAAGGCCGCGTCGCCAACAGTCAGCTCGTTTCCGATGGGGCTATCCTCGCGGCGCAACAGGCGCTCTGGGACGCCATGCAAGTCGCCGTAGAGCCCGGCGCCGCCACCGCCTTCGCCCCGCTGCACAGCGGCGCCTTCATCCCAAAACTCGGCGCCCGCATCGGCGTCATCCTTTGCGGCGCCAATACCGACGCTGTCAGTTTTTAGTCACCATACGGAGAAACCCATGCCACGCGACGCCATTGCCCTTGATAATCCCGCCCTTAAGGATCTTCCTTTTTCCGCCGGAATCCGCGCCGGTGAGCTGATCTATTTCAGCGGCCAGATCGGCCTCGACCCTGACGCCAACAAACTCGTTGATGGCGGCGCTGGAGCTGAAACCACGCAAACCATGCGCAACATCGCCGAAACACTGAAAGCGGCAAACAAAACCCTCGACGATGTGGTCAAGGCGAATATTTATCTTGCCGATATCACGAACGACTACGCCGACATGAACGCCGCCTACGCTGCTGCGTTTCAAAAACCCTATCCCGCCCGAACCTGCGTCGGCGTCGCCGGGCTACCGCTCGGGGCGCGCGTGGAGATTGAAGTCATTGTCCGCTAGGGTGATGTGGAAACCGGGAGCCTATTTATGACCAAAGCGATTTTCATGGACGACCTCGGCGGGCCGGAGGTTTTCGCCCTCCGCGAGCACGATCTGCCGCCGCCCGGCGCCGGTGAGCTGCGCCTGCGCCATACGGCTATCGGTTTGAATTTCATCGATATTTACAAACGCACCGGGCTCTATCCGGTCTCCCTGCCGGCCATTCTCGGCTCTGAAGCCGCGGGCGTCGTGGAAGCGGTCGGACCTGATGTTACGGGTTTTCAGCCTGGCGACCGGGTCGTGCATATGGGCGGCGGCGCCTATGCGGAAGCAACGAACGCCCCAGCAGCGTTGACGGCGAAAATCCCCGACGGGGTCGGTGACGATGTGGCGGCGGCGGTATTCCTCAAGGGCCTCACCGTTGAAATGCTGGTGCGCCAGGTGTTCACGCTCGCCAAGGGGGACGCCTGTCTGGTCCATGCGGCGGCGGGCGGTGTCGGCACGCTGCTTTGCCAATGGGCGAGCCATATTGGCGCCCGGGTGATCGCGGTGGTCGGCAATGAGGAAAAAGTCGCCATCGCGCGAGAGGCCGGGGCGGACGACATTATCATCCGTACAAAGACTGACTCCATCGCTGGCGACGTGCGCCGGCTGACCGGCGGGCTCGGCGTACAGGTCGCTTACGATTCCGTCGGCGAGACGACGTTTACCGCCTCCCTCGACAGCCTCGCGGTCCGCGGCCACATGGTGACCTATGGCAACGCCTCCGGCCCGCCGCCCGCTATCGCGCCGCTGGAGTTGTCGCGGCGCGGGTCGCTCTCGCTCACCCGCCCGACCCTGTTCCACTACGCCACGCCGGACCGGCTGCCCGCCATGGCGTCAGCCCTGTTCGAGATGATTGCGTCGGGCGCGCTGACGCCCAATATTGGAAGGCAGTTCAA
This sequence comes from uncultured Alphaproteobacteria bacterium, assembly GCA_942492295.1. Classification (GTDB taxonomy): domain Bacteria; phylum Pseudomonadota; class Alphaproteobacteria; order Caulobacterales; family Parvularculaceae; genus Hyphococcus. The sequence goes on along the minus strand of CALODW010000005.1, from coordinate 1,826,103 downwards.
GCTGGCGGACGTCGCCGACGCGCACCGCCTATTGGAAAGCGGCAAGAGTTCCGGCGCGATCGTTCTGACGCCATAAAAGGTAATGTTTTCAAATGCATAGATGGTTAATTGCCGGATCAATCTTGGCGCTTTCAGGTTGCGGTGACTCTGTTACCAACACGGATTCACATACCGTCAGCGCCAATTTGCCCGGCTGGCGCATCGATCCGGAAGGCGGTCTCAACGCGTTTTTTGACTGTCTCGATGATGCGGGCGCGACGCTGGTATCCGCCCATCGCGGCGGGCCTTATCCGGGCTATCCGGAGAACGCGGTGGAGACCATGGCGATGGTGCTCGCCGACACGCCGGCGCTGATGGAGATCGACGTGGCGACCTCCTCCGACGGCGTGCTCTACCTCATGCATGACGACACGCTGGAGCGCACCACCAATGGCGCCGGCGCGGCGAACGCGCTTTCATGGGACGAAATCAAAGCCCTCCGCCTCGAAGACGATGACGGGCGCAAGACGGAATTTGCGCCCACAAGGTTTGACGAGGCGCTTTCCTGGTCCGAAGGGCGCACCATTCTACAGGTCGATTTCAAGCGCAGCACCCGGTATGAGGATGTGGCCGACATCGTCAACCGTCAGCATGCGGAAGACCGCGTCATCCTCATCGCCTATTCCATGGCGTCCGCGCGCAAACTCCATTCCCTGATGCCGGAGGCGATGATCTCCCTCTCCCTGGACACCCAGTCGGAGCTCAATCGCGCCGTCGCCTCGGGCATTCCCGATGACCGCCTCATGGGCTTTACCGGCACCGAAGACCCCCGGCCCCGGCTGTTTTCCATGCTCGACGGCCGCGACGTGGAAGTCATTTTCGGCACGCTTGGCGGACGGGATTCAATCGATAACGACATCGCCCGATCCGGCTATGAAGAGCTGTACAGCGAAATCGCCGCGCAAGGCGCCGACATCATCGCCACCGACCGCCCCCGCGAGGCGAACGCCGCCCTTGAGGAGGCAGCCCGGGCCGTCGAAAATGGCGAATGCGGCGTCAGCTATTCAGCCAGCTAAGACGACCCGATTGAGAAAGGGCGCGGCCTCGGCCAGAATGGCGGCCATGACGCGCACCATCCTTTTATACGCTGCGGCGCTGGCGCTGGCGGCGTTCGCCCTTGAATGGCTGGAATATAAATACATCACCCGGGTGTTCGCCGGTGAGATCTACATTCTCTTCATTGCCGTGGGGTTCGCCGCGCTTGGCGTCTGGGCCGGCCACCGCCTGACCCGCAAATCCGATCCGGCCCCGTTCGAGCTGAACCACGCCGCCATCGCGTCGCTGGGCGTCACCGCCCGCGAGCTTGAAACGCTCGCACTCCTCGCAGACGGCCTCACCAACAAGGAAATCGCCCGCAAGCTGGATATTTCGCCCAACACGGTGAAAACGCATCTCGCCAGCCTTTACGAAAAACTCGAGGTCTCCCGGCGAACGCAAGCCATCCAAAAGGCGAAGGATTTAGCGCTCATCGCCTGACGCGTGGTGCGGAAATCCCGCGAAATTCCGGCGATTTTGCGAAAACCACCCCCCAATTCACCCTTCCGGGTGATGGCGGATTGATGAAAATATCGCGATCCTGGGCTTGGCAATCAAAGGAGAAACCCATGGGAAATCCGGTCGTCCGGTTCGACATTGGCTGCAAAGACAGCGCAGCGACCCGAGAGTTCTACGAAAAGGCGTTTGGGTGGAAAACCAAAGACGCCGCGTTCAACACAGAAGTGGATACCGACTCGGGCCGGGGCGTGCAGGGCGCCATCACGGCGCTGGGCCACGAACCCCATAATTATGTGATGATCTATATGGAGGTCGAGGACGCCGACGCAGCTTGCGACAAAATTAAAAAGGCCGGCGGAAAAATAACCATCGGCCCTATCGACATTCCCAACGACGATGGACCGGCGGGCGGTGGACGCTTCGCCTGGTTCAATGACCCGGAGGGTAATCTGTTGGGCTTAATTCAACCGCCGGCATAAGAGCGGCGAACGGAGGGAAACATCATGCTCAAAATCGCACTCGTTTACGGCGCCATCGCCGGAACCATTGTCATCAGCGTCATGACCGCCGGGATCATCATGGGCGGCGAGGACGGGTCAGGCGCCGGCGCCTCGCAGGCGTTTGGCTATCTCGTTATGCTCATCGCTCTGTCGATGATCTTCATCGGCATCAAACGCTATCGCGACCGCGACCTTGGCGGCGTCATTAAATTTGGTCCGGCCTTCGGGCTTGGGTTGGCCATCGCCGCCGTCGCCGGTGTTTTTTACGTGGCCGGATGGGAAGTCTATCTCGCCGCCTCCGACTACGCATTTATTGATAAATATGCGGCGGGCGTCATTGAGGCGAAACGGGCCGCTGGCGCGACGGCCGCCGAGCTGGAACAGGTGCAAGCCAACATGGACTCAATGGTGAAAAGCTACGCTAACCCATTGTTTCGATTACCAATAACCTTCACGGAAATCTTCCCCGTGGGGCTCATCATCGCGCTGGTTTCGGCGGCCTTATTGCGCAATCCGAAGGTCCTGCCGGCGCGCGGTTAAGCGTTCGCGCCGCCTTTGTTCCGTGAACGGATGAATGGCGGCGCTTTTTTGCGATCCCTATTCCGGCTTTAGGGCTGTCGCGCGTTTCCACGCATCGCGCGCCGCCAGCCGGTCAAAATAAGCGCGGGTTTTCTCCCCCAGCAAATTGCCGTTCCGCGTCACCTTGATGAGGAACAAAATATAGCCCAGCGATATATCCGCGAGGGAAAAATCGCCGAGGATATAGCCGTCATCGCCGAGATTTTCCTCGATGAAGTTGAGGCAATTCGTGGTCTCGTTGATGGACCAGATCTTCATGGCCTCGATGCGTTGTTCTTCGGGCAACAGCGCCGTCTGACCGACCAGCATGCCCACATAACCGCCCATGCCAGCTTCGCCGAATTGCATCCATTGCAGATATTCGGCGTAATCGTCGTCCTTCGCCGTCCGGGTGAGGGCGCCCTTCGCATATTTGTTGGCGAGATATTCAATGATCGCGACGGACTCGACGATGCGCTTGTCGCCGTCAAAGAACACGGGCGTTTTTCCGGTGGGATTGAGCGCCAGATAGTCCGGTTTTTTTAGGCTCGGCCGGTCGAAGACGCGGGTGTCGATTTCCGCCTCCAGCCCAAGCTCGTAGAGCGCCCAGACAACGCGCAAGGACCGGGTGACCGGAAAATGGATCAGCTTTAAGGACATGGGACAGCTCCGTTGACGCGTCAGGCGCATGGCAAAGCTGTTTTATGGGCCGCCTTAAGGACGCTCGCAATCATCATGCACAGCACGCAAATAGCCAGCGCCGCGGGCACGGCGGCGCTGGCGGGTCTCCTGACAGGCGAAATCCTCGGCCGCCTGCGGCGGAGGGTTACGATCAGAGTTTCAGCAGTTCGCGCTTGAAGGTGCGGCTGATGCCTTTTTTGCGGGCGATGGCGTCCCAGCAGGATTCATAGCGCGAGGTGCTGGTAATAGTGTCGGCCAGATCGTGCGCGGCCTCAGAAGCCGCCGCATTATTGCCCGATTGAATCGCATCACCGAGCGCTTGATATTTGTCGATCAAAACGTCGATGCGACGGGTGTTGTTCGAACCGTATGAGCCACAATCGCCCACGCGGTTTACGGTCAGCCGGCGCCAGTCACTGTCGGCGTCAGAAAAAGCGCTTGCATCATAGTCCTGTTTTACATCGTCAAAGCTCGCCAGTGCTGCCGGGGCGACAAGCATGGCGCTGACAAATGCAATCATTGCGGTTTTCATGGTGTTCTCTCCTTAAGGGTTTCAAAAAGACACAATGATCCACCCGCCTCTGACGCGAGAAGCGGCAAGAGCCCCGTACACGGATGAAATCAATGAAAAGCTAGAAAAACGAAGGCGCGAAAACAATACTGAATCGGCGAGGCGACTTACAGACGCGCTAAACGCCGCGCTGGTGCGACGAACCGAATTCGACATGGACTGAGGCGCAAGTTTTGTGACGGGTGCGTGTCTATGCAGACCCCAGGGTGGTCCGTTTCAGTATGAATGACTGCATATGACAATCATCCTCAGCGCCCCCAGCGCAGCCCATCGCTCGTTCTTAAAGACAGTGTGGCGGCGATAGCGACAAAACTGCGTCACGGCGCCGCTGCGGCGTTCGCGCCCCTAAAATGTTTCGACGCGCAGACATATTCTCGTCATGCGAAATAAAATAGCAGCGGGGATTTCCATGGAACTCGACGCTCTGATCCTGTCGCGTTTACAGTTTGCTTTCGTCATCGCCTTTCACATCATGTTCCCGGCCTTCACCATCGGGCTGGCGGCGTTTCTCGCCGTTTGCGAAGGGCTGTGGCTGAAAACGAAGCGCGATGTTTTTTTAAAGCTCTATCTTCACTGGGTGAAAATCTTCGCGCTGGCATTTGCTATGGGCGTCGTCACCGGCGTGGTGATGAGTTATCAGTTCGGCTCCAATTGGTCGGTCTTTTCCGACAAAACCGGCAATGTGCTGGGTCCCCTACTCGGATACGAGGTGCTCACCGCCTTCTTCCTCGAAGCGACGTTCCTTGGCGTCATGCTGTTCGGGTGGAAACGGGTCGGCAACCGGCTGCATTTCATTGCCACTGTGGTTGTTTTCCTCGGCACCATGGTGTCGGCGTTCTGGATCCTGTCCGCCAATAGCTGGATGCAAACGCCGCAAGGTTTCACCATCGGCGCCGACGGCCGCTTTTACGTGACAAGCTGGATGGAGGTGATCTTTAATCCATCCTTCCCTTCCCGCTACGTGCACATGATGCTGGCGGCGTTTATCACCACCGCCGCGGTGGTGATGGCGGCGGGCGCCGTGCAGGTGTTACGGGATCGCACAACAGAACCGACACGCTGGCAGATGCGTATGGCGGCGGGCACGCTTGCTGTGCTGATGCCGTTACAGATCTGGGCCGGACATTGGTCCGGCGAGGTCGCCCATCACTACCAACCGGCGAAAGTCGCCGCCATGGAAGGCTGGTGGGAAACGAAAGAAGGCCAGCCGACAATCCTGTTCGCGCTCCCCGACCAGGAGAATAAGCGAAACATCGCGGAGATCGGCATACCGGGTCTCGGCGACATTGTCGTCGGCGGTGAAAAACCGTTGAAAGGTCTCGACGCGTTTCCGGACGATGAGCATCCGCCGGTTTTCGTCACCTTCTGGAGCTTCCGCATCATGGTGGGCGCCGGTCTCGGCCTGCTGGCGATCGGCCTGTGGGGCCTTTGGTTATGGCGCGTCAAAAAACTCACCAAACCGGGTCTTTTTCACTGGCTCGCCATCCCCGGCGGCAGCCTCGGGTTCATCGCCGTCATCTCCGGCTGGGTGGTCGCAGAGGTTGGGCGCCAGCCTTACACCGTATACGGCGCATTACGCACGGTGGACAGCGTATCTCCCGTCCCCGCCGGACAGGTGGCGTTCTCACTGATGACCTTCATGATCGTCTACGCCATCATTTTCACCGCAGGAGTCGTTTATATGGGCCGGATCGCCACCCGCGGCTTTAATGACGAACCGGCGCAACCTCCAGCCGAAGAACGGCGCGCGCCCGGCACGCCGCTTGGATCCGTCAGTGACCCGGCCGAGACGCCGGAAGACAATTCAGGTCTGGCTGGCCCGCCGCCATCGCCGGCGCAGTAGACAAAGGAGATCGTCATGGACTTACCGCTGATCTGGGCCGTGCTGATCGCTGTCGCGGTGATGATGTATGTGCTGCTCGACGGGTTCGATCTTGGCATCGGCGTCTTGACGGGCTTTGCCGCCGACAATGATGAGCGCGCGCTCATGACCGCCTCCATCGAACCGGTATGGGATGGCAACGAAACATGGCTGGTCTTGGGCGGCGGCGGGCTTTTCGCAGCCTTTCCGCTGGCCTATTCGATCCTCATCCCGGCTTTTTACTTGCCCGTCTTGATTATGCTGATCGCTTTAATCTTCCGCGGCGTTGCGTTTGAATTCCGCCACAAGGCGGTTCGTCAGCCTACGAAGCGTTTCTGGAACGGGGCGTTTTTCGGTGGATCGCTCGCCGCCGCGCTGTCGCAAGGGATCATTCTCGGCGCCTTCATTCAAGGGATCGAGGTCGAGGGCCGCGCCTATGCGGGCGGCGGTTTTGACTGGCTGACGCCATTTTCCCTGCTTGTCGGTTTCGCGGTGGTCATCGGCTATGTGCTGCTCGGCGCCTGCTGGCTGATCCTCAAAACTGAAGGGGCCTTGCGCGAGGGCGCACGCAAATGGGCGCGGCGCGCGCTGATCGGCGTTGCGCTCGCCATGGCGGCGGTCAGCCTCGCCACCCTTTCCATCGATCCGCGCGTGACGGCGCGCTGGGGCGTTTCCATGGCCCATGTGGATTGGTCGACCTTTGCGGCGGTGGCGCCGATCCCGGTCATTGGCGGTCTGTTGATCGGGTTTTTATGGCGCGACCTCGCCATGAAAAATGATCCGGCTCTCGACTGGCGGCCGATCACGCTCGCCGCCGGTATATTTCTCACCGGTTATCTCGGCTTTGCGGTGTCGCTCTTCCCCTACAATGTGCCCTTCGCGAAAACCATCTGGGAGACCGCCGCCCACGATGATTCCCTCGGGTTTTTGCTGGTGGGCGGCGGCGTCATGCTGCCGGTCATTCTCGCCTACACGGCCTATGTCTATCACCTGTTCTGGGGCAAAGTGCGGCCGGATGAGGGCTATCATGCCTGACCTGTTTGAACCCACGCCGCCGTCGGCGGATGATGAAAAACCGGGCCCTTTACGGACCCGGCTGTTGTGGTTTTTTGTCTTTGCGGCGGGCGGGCTCATCGCTGTCGCCGGCGCCGCGTATCTCATGCGGGCGCTCTTATTCCTGAACTAAGTATTCATCGAATCGAAGAAGTCTTTGTTTGTCTTGGTCTGTTTCAGCTTATCGAGCAGGAATTCGATGGCGTCGGAAACACCCATGGGCGAGAGGATCCGGCGCAGGACAAAGATTTTCTGCATGGCCACCGGATCGGTAATGAGGTCTTCTTTCCGGGTGCCGGATTTGGCGATGTCGATGGCCGGATAGGTGCGCTTGTCGGCGACCTTGCGATCCAGAATGAGTTCCGAGTTACCGGTGCCTTTGAATTCTTCAAAGATCACTTCGTCCATTTTCGAACCGGTCTCGATGAGCGCCGTGGCGATAATGGTGAGCGAGCCGCCTTCCTCGATGTTTCGCGCCGCGCCAAAGAAACGCTTGGGTCGCTGCAGGGCGTTGGCGTCAACGCCGCCGGTCAGCACCTTGCCCGATGACGGCACCACCGTGTTGTAGGCGCGGCCGAGGCGCGTGATGGAGTCGAGCAGGATCACCACGTCGCGGCCATGTTCAACAAGGCGCTTGGCTTTTTCGATGACCATTTCGGCCACCGCCACGTGGCGCGTCGCCGGTTCGTCAAAAGTGGAGGAGACGACCTCGCCTTTCACGGAGCGCTGCATATCGGTCACTTCTTCCGGGCGCTCATCGATCAACAAAACGATGAGATAGGCCTCTGGGTGGTTCTCCGCGACGGCGTGGGCGATGTTCTGGAGGATGACCGTTTTACCGGTGCGCGGCGGCGCGGTGATAAGCGCGCGCTGACCTTTGCCGAGCGGCGCCACCAGGTCGATCACCCGGGCGGTGAGGTCTTTGGTTTTCTCGCCGTCCACTTCCATCTTCAAGCGCTCATCCGGATAGAGCGGCGTCAGATTGTCGAAATGCACTTTGTGGCGGGCTTTTTCCGGCTCTTCGAAGTTGATGGTGTGAACTTTTAACAGCGCAAAATACCGCTCGCCGTCTTTCGGACTGCGGATCTCGCCGATTACCGTATCGCCGGTGCGCAGGGCGAAGCGGCGGATCTGGTTCGGCGACACGTAAATATCGTCAGGCCCGGCGAGATAGTTCGCATCGGGCGAGCGAAGGAAACCAAAGCCGTCCGACAGCACCTCCAACACGCCGCCGCCATGGATTTCCACGTCATGGTCCGCAAGTTCTTTAAGGATCGCAAACAGCATGTCCTGCTTGCGCATGGTCGATGCGTTTTCGACCTCTAGCTCTTCAGCGAAAGCGAGCAGTTCGGCCGGGGTTTTTTCTTTCAGCTCTTCGAGCGTCATAGTCTTGGGCAGCATGGGTAGCCTCAATCATGGGAATGGTCTCGCGAGCGAACGCCGCAGACGGGTGGTGATCAGCGATGATAAAACGGGGGGCGCGGATTGGGTTCTGACGCGCCACAAAAGGAAAGTTGCCCTGTGATATAGGCGGAAAAGCCTCGCCGTCAATGGGTTTTCGGGCGGTTTGGGCCTCTGCCGGGACTTTGCCGGGCCTCTTCAGCGCCTCTTTACGGTTTTTGGCGATACTCGGCGGAAACTTTTCAAACCGGGGCTACGCAGTGTCACGCCTGTTTTTCACTTTTTGCGCATTGCTGTTCGCAGCGTCCTGCGGACGCGGACCGGAAACCCGCACGCTCATCGATGCGGCGGCGCTCTATTCAGAAAACCGGGCGGTTTTTGAAAGCATCCGGGCCGCCTACCCCGGTCCGTTTGCAGATTTTGCGCGCGTTCCGGCACGTGATCCGGCTGACGAAAACGAAATGGATCGTGATTTCCTGAACCATGTGCGCGGTCAGATTCCGGTCGACTTCATCGATTTCTATCCCATTGGCGATACCGCCGGCGACTGGGGCGGTGATGAGATTGATGTAGTGATCAGGCGTTATGGCACAGGCGATAACTGGATCACCTTAAGTCTCGTCTATTTCAGCGTGCCGCTGACCCTGTCCGACGAAAACCCCAGCGTCCGGCTGTTTGACGCCTGTGATGAAACGGCGCTCGGGTGGCTGGAGAGCAGATCGCGTTCCGAAGGGCGTACCGCCTTTTGCCGGATCAATCCGAACTGGTACGCCCATCAGCGAGTGGAATAGGCCAGTTAAAACGGTTTCACGATCACCATGATAACAATGATAATGAGGGCGAGGAACGGAACCTCGTTCATGATGCGCCAGAACTTTTGCGTGCGCGGGCGCTCGCCCTTTTCAAACTTTTTGCGCTCGGCGGCGTAGAACCCATGCACGGCGGAAATGCCGATCACGAACGCCAGCTTCACGTGAAACCACCCCGACGACAAAATCGCCGGATTGGCGATCAGCATTAAGATCCCGAGCACCCAGACCAGCACCATCGCCGGGTTGATAATCCCCCGCAGCAGGCGGCGCTGCATCTGGATAAACATGCGTTCGGCTTCACCGCCTTTTTCGGACTGATGCTGGTAAACGAAAAGCCGCGGCAAATACATCATGCCCGCCATCCAACCGATAACCATGACGAGATGCGCGGCTTTGATCCACAGATAGGCTGGCTGCAAAAACTCGCCCATCAAGCACCCTTCCGAATGATCTCGACGAGCCGCGCGACATTTTCCGGCGGCGTTTCGGGCGTAAACCCGTGTCCGAGATTGAACACATAGGGCACGTCGTGAAACAGCTTCAAAAGCGTTTGCGCGCCGCGTTCCATGTGTTCGCCTCCCGCCACCACCGATAAGGGATCAAGCCCGCCTTGCACCACGACACGTTCCGCCAAATTCGCCCGCGCCCACGCCGGATCCATGGCGTAGTCAATGCCGATCCCGTCGCATCCTTGCAACAACGCGTATTCCCCGCACTTTTCACCAACGCCTTTGGGAAACAGGATCACCGGTGTTTCGGGATGTGATTTTTTGAGCGCCCGGGAAATTTTATCGAGCGGGCGCACCGATACCGCATCAAGCACCGGCCAGGGCAGGCCGCTCGCCCATGTGTCGAACAGCTGTACGGCGTCGGCGCCGGCGTCGATCTGTGCTTGCAGATAGGAAATTGTTTTTTCCGTCAGCACATCGATAAGCCCGGTAATCAGCGCCGGTTCCTGGTAAAATCGCTGACGCAACGCCGCCGGATCTTTCATGGGGCCGCCGGCCAGCATGTAGGTCGCCACCGTCCACGGCGCCCCGGCAAACCCGATCAGCGCCTTATCATCTGCGAGGCCGGCGCGGGTTTTCGCCACGGTTTCAAAGACCGACTGCAAGAGTTCAAGGATATCTCGATCCCGAAATCCATCAAGATCTTTAAGGCTTACGACTGGCTCAAGGCGCGGGCCTTCGCCCTCCACGAAACTCAAATTTTGACCCAACGCATGAGGGATCAACAAGATATCGGCAAACAGGATCGCTGCGTCGAGATCAAACCGGCGGATCGGTTGCAGGGTTACCTCCGCCGCCAGATCAGAATCGAAACACAAATCAAGAAACGATCCGGCTTGCGCTCGCAGCGTTCGGTATTCAGGCAGATAACGCCCCGCCTGGCGCATAAACCACACGGGCGGCGCCTCGAAGACTTCGCCTTCGAACACGCGAAGAAATTTTGACTGTCTGGTGGTCTGGGAGTGATCGGCCATTTGGGCTCAGCTTTCCCTGTTAAGACTCTATAAAGGATTCTTAAGAAAGGATTAATATAAGGAGTCAGGTTGAATCCCGGGGAAAATCAGAAGGCAATGAAACTTCCATCATCGGCGCCACGATCTTCCACAAAGTTTCACACGGGGGAATAGGTTTTACCGGCCATGGTGAAAAGCGTGCTAAACGCCGCATGGATAATGAAATTCCCCTATGACGGGATGTGTAAAGCCATGTGCAAGCAGGATTCATCCCATGGACTTAAACCAGACGGGCAAGAAAGTATGACCATGAAGACTTTTCAAGTATGGCTGGGCGCCGCACTGGTATGACTCAGGGGGTTTTACATGGGGGTAAATTCCGCCCGGCAAAAGCGCACTGATTTCCCCTGTTGTTCCACAGGACGCCAGAACCGATGACAGACATTTTGAGCAAGACATCAAAAACAGAAGAGATGCAGCGCAAACGCCAGCCTCTGGCGTCTTTTTTTCATGTGCATCTCGTCTCTGACTCAACGGGTGAGACCTTGAACGCCATGTTAAAGGCGACGGCGTCGCAATTCGCCGCCGCCAAGCCGCTGGAACATATCTATGCGCTTATCCGCTCGCGCGCGCAGATGGAAAAGACGCTCGCGGAGATTGAGGCGTCGCCCGGTCTGGTGCTGTACACCATTTTAAATCCGGAATTGCGGCGACTGTTGGAAATCCGCTGCAGCGAATTACAGACGCCGGCGATCTCCGTGCTTGATCCATTGCTGCATGCATTCACGGATTTTCTGGGACTTGAACAAAGCCTGCGCCCCGGCGCGCAGCACCAGCTTGATGATGCGTATTTCAAGCGCATCGCCGCGCTCGACTACACGCTCGCCCATGATGACGGGCAGATGGTGTGGGACCTGGAACCTGCTGACGTCGTATTGGTCGGGGTATCGCGCACATCGAAAACCCCGACCTGTATGTATCTTGCCAATCGCGGCGTGAAAGCGGCGAACGTCCCGCTGGTGCCCACAACCGGCCCGCCGGAAGAGCTGTTCGCCTTGCGCAAACCCATGGTCGTCGGTCTTGTCGCCAGCCCTGAACGCCTGGCGCAAATTCGCCAGAGCCGCCTCGGCGGCATGAATGCGGAAGGCGCGGCGGAAGAATATTCCGATCTTGAACTCATTCGAAAGGAAGTGCTGGCCGCCAAACGGCTGTTCGCCAAGCATCGCTGGCCGGCGATCGATGTCACCCGAAAATCCGTTGAGGAAACTGCGGCGGCGATCCTCACCAAACTGTCAGCGCGGCAAAACCAATGACCGCCTCCACCGCCTTGCGAATTATATTGGCGTCGGGAAGCGCCATCCGGGCGCAAATTCTAACCGGTGCGGGCCTTCCCTTTGAGGTGATGAAGCCGGATGTCGATGAGTCCATTATCAAGACTCAAGGATTAAACGATGGCGTCGATCTCGAAACGCTCGCCATGATGCTCGCCGAAGCCAAATGCATGGACGTTGCTAAACGCACCAACGCCATCGTCATCGGGTCTGACCAGATCATGGAGTTTGAAGGCCGCGCCTATGACAAGCCGAAAAGTATGGCCGAGGCGCGCGACCGACTGATCGAGACTCAAGGCGCGGCGCACACGCTGATAAACGCCGTTGCGGTCGCCAAAAACGGTGAAATCATCTGGCGCAATATCGACCGGCCTTCGCTGGTGATGCGGCCGATGGATGAGGTGGAAATTGACGCCTATCTGGCCGAAGCCGGACCGGAAATACTCGCCAGCGTCGGTGCCTATCAGATCGAAAAGCTCGGCGGACGGCTATTTGAGCGGGTGGAGGGCGATCATTTCGCCATTTTAGGCCTCTCGCTGTTTCCGCTGCTGGATTTGCTGCGCCGGGAAGGCGCGCTGGAATATTAGATGGCCGGATCAACGGAAAATACAAAGCCGAAACTCGCGGGCGTTATTGGCTGGCCCATCGCGCAGTCCCTGTCGCCATTGATCCACACAATCTGGGCGAAGCGCGCGGGCGTCAACGGTTACTATATCCCGCTGGCGATTGAGCCTGATTATGACTCCTTTGCGCGCGCCATGGACAGTTTGCGCGTGGTTGGTTTCGGCGGCGTCAACGTCACTCTTCCGCATAAGGAACATGCCTTGCGCTACGCGGACCATCAAAGCCATGACGCGCAAGCCGCCGGCGCGGCGAACATGCTGATTTTCCGTGAAAATAAGACGTATGCAGATAATTCCGATATTTACGGCTTTCGTGTGGCGGCGTCGGAGGCTGGCGCCAGCGGTTCCGGCAGGGCGGTTGTTCTGGGCGCGGGCGGCGCCGCCCGGGGCGTCATTAACGCATTGATAGAGTTCGGGTATTCAGACATTTCGATCGCCAATCGAACCGTTGAAAGAGCCGAACGACTAGCGGAAATGTTCAAGCTAGAGGTGATCGACTGGAACGATAGAAGCAATTTCTTGGATGGCGTGAAGATGTTGGTCAATACGACAAGCCTTAGTATGAGCGGCCAGCCGCGACTCCACATGGACCTTTCAAACCTCTGTAGCGACGCGATTGTCGCTGACATCGTTTACAAGCCGCTCGAAACACCGTTGCTGAAACAGGCAAGGGCGAAGGGATGCAAAACGGTCGACGGTCTTTCCATGCTCATGCATCAGGCGGTTCCGGGTTTTCAGTCATGGTTCGGCGGCGCGGCTGTTGTTGACGACGCCCTCCGCCAGCATCTGATCGTTGAACTGAACCGCCGGGAGAACACATGATCAAAATCGGTCTTACCGGCTCTATCGGCATGGGCAAATCCACGGTTCTGTCCATGTTTGCCGATCTTGGCGCCGCCACATGGGACGCGGATGCGGCCGTTCACAGGCTTTATGCGGCGGGCGGCCGGGCGGTCGAGCCCATTGGCGCGGCGTTTCCCCAAGCGGTGGCGGGGGGCGAAATCGACCGGGCGGCGCTGGCGAAACTGGTGCTCAACGATCAGGCGGAGTTGCAAAAACTCGAAGCGATTGTGCATCCGCTGGTGGGCGAGGATCGCGAAGCGTTTCTCACCGCCGCCGCCCATGCGGGTGCGCTGGCGGCGGTGCTGGATATCCCGCTGCTGTTTGAAAACGGCACGGAAAAATTCTTTGATGTCACCGTGGTGGTCAGCGCCCCGGCGAATGTTCAGCGCACACGGGTGCTGGCGCGTCCGGGGATGAGCGAGGAAAAATTCAAGGCCATTCTCGCCCTGCAAACGCCGGATCAGGAAAAACGTCAGAGGGCGGATTATATTATCGACACGGGCCTCCCCATCGAGGAGACGAGGGCGGCGGTGGAAACCACCTACAAGAAAATTATAGACCAGTTTTCAAGGGTCTAGGGGAGTTAAAGCAGCCCCGCCTCTTCGGCCATGATCTTCAGGGATTGCGACGGGCGGGCCCCGAAATGGCTGATGATTTCACTAGCGGCGAGCGATCCGAGAGCGCCGGCGCGGGCGAGTGTGAAATCGCGTGCAAGACCAAACAAAAGCCCCGCCGCATAAGCGTCACCGGCGCCGGTCGTATCATCCAGCTTGGGCGGATTGACCGCGTCGATGACAACCACATCGCCTTCGCGGGGGATCAGGACCGAGCCTTTTTCAGACCGGGTGACGGCGGTGAGCGAACATAGTGTGCGCGCTTTTTCCGCAATCACATCGAGATCATCACTGCCGAACAGCGCCGCCGCCTCAACATCATTGGCGAGCAAAACGTCAACATGTTCATCAAGAAAGCTATGAAAGGCGTCGAACTGGCGCTCGACGCAGCCAGCGTCGGACAGGGTCATGGCGGTTTTGCCGCCGCTTTCCCGGGCGATCTGCGCGGCTTTGTAAAACGCTTTGCGCGGCGTTTCCGGCTCAAACAGATAGCCTTCAAAAAACGTATAGGCGGTGCGTTTGATTTGTTCCGGATTAACATCGGCAACGGATGCATATTCCGCCGCGCCGATAAACGTGGTCATGGACCGCTGCGCATCCGGCGTCACATTGACGAGGCAGCGGCCGGTTTCCGGTCCGTCCCGCAGCGGCGCGGCCTCAAACTCAACACCCATGGCGTGCAGATCGTGGCGGAAAATTTCGCCAAGAGTATCGTCCGCGACTTTGCCAATAAAACCCGCCTTGCCGCCGAGGGACGCCACGCAAGCGGTGGAGTTCGCCGCCGATCCGCCGGAAATCTCTACGGCCGCCGCCATGGCGCCGTAAATGTCCTTCGCTTTCTTCTCGTCGATGAGGATCATGCCGCCCTTGGGAATATCGTGAGCGGCCAAAAACGCATCATCGGCTTTCGCCAGCACATCGACAATCGCGTTGCCGACGCCAATGACGTCGAGATCCTTTTGCGGCATGTGGGAAGTCCTTATGGGCGCGTTAATAAGGGCCGCCTTATAGGTAGCAGGACGACGAGAGGCAAGGCTGTCCGCTTTGTCATTGCCGGCGCGATTGATGGGGGCTGCGGTCGCGACTATCGTCCCGCCCGTCAGGAAGAGGGAGCGAACAAGGCATGGGTAAAGTTGCGATGGCGCCGATAGTGAAAAAAACAACGATGCTCGCCGGGCTGGCGCTGCTCGCCGCCGCCTGCGCCACAACGCCCACGCCGCCGGAAACACCTGTGGCCGCGCCTGTCGCGCCCGCGGCGCCAGTGTACGTCCTGGGTGATTTGCTCGGCGCGGACGCCGCCGCCGTTGAAGATCTATTGGGCGCGCCGGCGCTCAGCCGCCGCGAGGGCGCGGGCGAATATCGCCGCTACCCGCTTTCAACCTGCACGCTGATCATTATTCTTTACCCGGATGATAAGGGCGCCCGTCACGTGGCCCATGTGGACACGACCGCGCTGCATTCGGATGCGGAAAAACCTGACCTGACCGAGTGCCTTGCCGCGGGTTAAATCGGCTTTTTTGACCTGACCTGACGGAGCCATTCCAATCCGGAGGCGATAACAGCAACCAGGCCAAGCGCGGCTGTCAGATAAAATACGTACGCGAACCCTCTAATTTCTACGAGTTCACCGATTGCGCCTCGACCAAGCGACCCCAAGAGAAAGCCCAAGGACGCGAGTAGTGCATATTGAACAGCCGCGTATTTCTTGTTTACGATCGATGATAGGTAAACAACGATTGCTGCGCTGGCGAAACCAACTGCGAGGTTCTCTGCGGCGATAACCAGCATCAATCGTGATAACGCTTCGTTGGCCGTCACTTGTAGTCCCAAGAAATCAGCAAGCGGCTGCATAAATCCAAAGATGCTGTAAAGATGCGTAAAGGACATGAAGGCATGAGTTACCGCACCGCCATTAGCGAGGTCTGCAAAGAGCAAATTTGTCGCCGCAGCCAGCACGGCGCCAGCAAACAGGCACGGCATGCGCCCGATTTTCACAATGGCCGCTCCGCCCACGGCGATACCAACGAAGGTCATCAGGGCGCCAAACAATTTTGACGCTATTGCGACTTCGTCAAGCGTGTGGCCAAGCGCACCGTAGTTTTCGCCAAGATAGAATGGATAAGCAAAGGCGCCCCAGATCAGATCGGCGAAACGATAAGAAAGAACGAGAACAAGAACGAGGATGGCGCCGAACCGCAACCGGTTGATGATATCGGCCATCGGCACCAGCACAGAGCCATAAAGCGCATCCAAAACCTTTTGCCCCGGCCATTTTTTTTGTGCGTTTGGCCCCGGCGTCCATCGATGCTGTCCGTAAAGCATTACTGCGGCCGCGATAACCGGAGCGATGATTGATGCAACGATAATTAAAGGCCCTGTTTGCACGGTAAACGCTCGCGCATTCGCCTGTTCGGGCGCCGACAGAGCAAAAGCCATGAAGCCAAACAAGGCAGTAAACGACCACGCCCACCCCAATATGACCGGCGTTAGCGCCAAATTTCGCCAAAGCGGTGGGGACGCATCCAGTTCCCGGTTGCTACGCGCTGACACTTCGCTGTCGCCCGCTATAAAGACGCCACTCACTGCCAGCGCCATTAACGCGGTCAACGCAACGAAGGTGTTGTTCCAACCCAAGCGCGCAGCGATGATGAGTGCCCCGGCGCCGCCGAGAATAACCGATGTTCGATACCCAAGCTGGTACACAGCCGATAGCAGATCGACTGTTATCTCCTCGTCCGCGACCTCGATACGCCAGGCATCGATCAAAACATCTTGTGACGCGGATGAGATCGTGCAAACGATTGCGGCAATTGCAATAAGTCCGAGCTGCGTCGTGGGGCTGGCCGTTGAAATGGCAAACAACGCGGCGAGAATAATACCCTGCAACAACAATATGGTCGCGCGACGCTGGCCCATGTTGAATATTCGAGGCGTTGGTGCGCGATCAACGGCGGGAGACCACAAAAACTTGAAGCTGTAGATAATGATGATCCAAGAAAAGACTCCGATGGTGGCGATCGGAATGTTTTCGTTGGTAAACCACGCGTTGAGTGTGCCTGTAATGAGCACGTAGGGGAGACCAGCGGCGAAACCAAGCACGAACATGGCGCCGGTTTTTCTGCGGCCAATCGCTCTGAAGAGTTCACCCCAGCTGTATTTTTTTGCTTCAGACATTCAAAGCTCGCCTTATTCCATGATTGAGGCGGACCTTAGGCGAGTTCGATATGAATGAAAGGACGAAGCGCCTAAGACGCTTCGCTGAGTGCGCTTTGGGCGTCGCCCCATTTGCTGAGGAGGTCGGTGAGGTCGCCCGGCTCGAACGGTTTGGAGAGAAAGTCGTCCATCCCGGCGGCGATGCATTTCTGGCGATCGGCGGCCATGGCGCTGGCGGTCAGCGCGATGATGGGCACGCGCCGCATGTCGCTGTCGAGGTTGCGGATCTTGCGCGCAGCCTCGAGCCCGTCCATCTCCGGCATGTGCAGGTCCATGAGGACCAGATCATAGGGCCGGGTGGCGACCGCTTCGACAGCCTCAACGCCATTATGAGCGACGTCCACATGGTGACCGGCGCGCTTGATGATGGTGGTGGCGAGCACTGCGTTGATCTGGTTGTCTTCGGCGAGCAACACCGAATATGTCCGGTCACGCCGCGCCGGGGTTGGGGTCGTCAGCACGAGTGGTCCTTCCGATTCATCCTCCAGCAATTGTTTGTGTAGGGATGACTGGCGTGTCGGCTTGATGAAATATCCGTCAAATCCGGCCTCGCGCAGCTCGGCGATGCGTCCGCGCGATTTTGGCGACAACAGCACGTAAGACCGCGCCGCGCTTTCGCAGAGCCGGCGCGCGCTTTCTTCTGCAAAGTCAGTGTCACACAGCAGCACAGCGTCCGCGTTTTCTTTTATGGCCTCAAGCGCTGCATTGGGGCTGGCCGCCGGAATGACCTCTTTAACGCCGATGGCGCTCAATTGCTGCTGCAGGTTCCGGGTTAAAATGTTCGATCGCGAGGCGACGATCACCGGTGTGTAGACCGCGTCCGGTTCGCCGGGGGCCGCGCCTTCAAAGGCGAGATCCAGCGTAAACGTAAAGGCGCTGCCCTTGCCGGGCGCGCTGGCGAGCGCAATATCGCCGCCCATGGCGCGCACGATTTTGCGCGCGATGGCGAGGCCGAGCCCCGTGCCCTCACGTTTGCGGGCGACGTCGAGCTCCGCCTGGGCAAATTCTTCAAAGATTGAAGCCTGCTTGTCCTGCGGGATGCCGATGCCGGTATCGCGAATGCCGAACGTGATGCGCGCCACTCCGTCTTCGGCGGAGACAAGCCGCGCCTCTATGCCGACGCCGCCATTGTCGGTGAACTTCACGCCATTGCCCGCAAGGTTGATCAACACCTGCCGCAGACGCGCCTCATCGCCTTGCAACAACAGCGGGATGGCGCTGTCAACGAAGGCGGTGATCTCAACGCCTTTGTCAAACGCCTTGGGCGAAAGAAGCTCGGCGACGCTTTGGACCAGTCCCGACGGGCTGAACGAATTTTGTTCGATCTCCAGATGACCGGCCTCGATCTTGGAATAGTCAAGCAGGTCGTTGATCAATGCGAGCAGGGAGACGCCGGATTCGCGCACGGATTCGGCATAGGCGCGCTGGTTCGGCTCCAGCGGCGTGTCGAGAAGCAGTGACGTCATGCCCAAAATGCCGTTCAGCGGCGTGCGCATTTCATGGCTCATGGTCGCAAGCAATTGCAGCTTGGGATCATTGTCGGGGATCTGTTCGATCGCGCTGGATAGACTGTCTACGGACGAAACGGCCTCACCATCTGTGTCAGTGGATTCGCATTCGGGCTCGCCCACATAAAGACGTTCGCCGCCCGCGAGCACGGTTTCGGTCCAGGCGAGCACCACTTCGCCGCCACCGGCGCGGGCCGCCGTTTTATACTGCGCCGGCGCGCCCGGCGCCGCCGCATTGTCACCTGGAGCAAAGGCGCGGCCATGCCAGCTATCGGCGGGCGCGCCGAAGAACGATGAAAAGCTTTGCGACACAAAACGGATGGCTCCGCCTTCGTCGCAAACAACAATCAGTTCACGGTGATTGGCGCCTGAAACTCCGGTCTTCGGCATGGACGTGATATCCCCCTACAAAGAAACAGCGGACATCATCAGCGCACGGCCTTGAAAAAAGGTTGAAAAGCGTGGTTACCAAAACATTAAACGCGCGCGGCCAAGCGGCGTGTGCGAAGGTTTGCGTTAAGAAACCCGTTTTAATTTGTTGCGATGCGGGCCGCGCCAGGAATTGCATTTTGCGGCGGTGCATCACGCCCTTCGCTGCGCCGGAAGCTGACGGCTTCGGCGATGTGCCGGCGGCGCACCCCGTCCGCGCCGTCAAGATCAGCAAGGGTGCGGGCGACGCGCAAAATGCGGGTATAGGCGCGGGCGGACAGGCCCAGCGCTTCGGCGGCGCGGGCGAGCAGGCTCGCTCCCTCGCTGTCAGGCGCGGCGATTTTTGCTAAACGCGCATCGCTGAGTGAGGCGTTGGTGGGGGCGGTGACGGTTGCTTCGCCTTCGGTAAGGCGCGCATTTCTGTCGGCCTGGGCGTTGCGGGCCGCCAGCACCCGCCCGGCCACGGTCTCCGTGGTTTCACCGGTGGACGGCGCGGCAAGATCCGCAGGCGTGACCGCCGGGAGGGAGATGGAAATATCCATGCGGTCGAGCAACGGGCCGGAAATACGGGACTGATAAACTTCCTCGCAATTCGGACCGCGGCCGCAGGCGCGCCCGCTCGCTTTTCCATAGCCACAACGACAGGGGTTCATGGCGGCGACGAGCTGGAAACGCGCCGGATAGCGCACATGAAAATTCGCCCGGGCGATCAGCACGTCGCCGGTCTCCAGCGGTTGCCGAAGGCTATCCAGAACCGGCGCGGTGAATTCCGGCAATTCATCTAAAAACAAGACCCCATGATGCGCGAGCGAGGCCTCCCCCGGCCTCGCTCGCACGCCCCCACCAATCATGGCGGCCATGGAAGCGGAATGATGGGGCGCCCGAAACGGCCGCGCGCGGGTCAGTCGCCCGCCCTCCAGCAACCCGGCGAGGGATTGCACCATGGAAATCTCGAGCATTTCCGCAGGCGATAATGGCGGCAACAGACCAGGAAGACGCGCCGCGAGCATGGATTTTCCGGCGCCGGGGGGGCCGGTCATGAGGAGATTGTGGCCACCAGCGGCCGCGACTTCGAGGGCGCGTTTGGCTGTCTCCTGGCCCTTTACATCGGCGAGATCGGGGATCACCGCCGGGCTCTCCAACGCGCCCGGCTGCGGTGCGGTCAACACCTGCGCTCCTTTGAAATGATTGACGAGCTGGATCAGACTTTTCGGCGCCAGAATGGTCGCGTCGCCGCCCGCCCACGCGGCTTCTGGCCCGCAGGCCGCAGGACAGATAAGCCCCAGCCCCATGGCGTTTGCGGCGACGGCGGCGGGCAACGCGCCCGCACAGGGCGCAATGGAACCATCAAGGCCCAACTCGCCCATCACCGCGAAACCCGCTGCGGCGTCATGGGGGGCGGCGCCCATTTCCATCAGCAGACCGAGCGCAATGGCGAGATCGAAATGGCTGCCCTCCTTGGGCAGATCGGCGGGCGCCAGATTGACGATGATGCGTTTGACCGGAAGCCCCAGCCCGACGGCGGCAAGCGCCGCGTGCACCCGCTCGCGCGCTTCGGACACCGCCTTGTCGCCGAGACCGACAATGGAAAAGGCGTTGGCCCCATTGGTGAGCTGCACCTGCACCGTCACCGGGCGGGCTTCGACGCCCTGAAATGTGAATGTGGTGATCTGCGCGACCATGGCGCTCTCCCGACAGCCATTCTCTCCGGCCCCGACCATGCCGCAGCGAAAAGAACATTACAAGAACAAAATATCGCTGATCGGGCCTCGCCGAAGCCATTTTTTCCACAGGATTCCTTGCAAAACTTTTAGTTAACGGGGGGTCGAGCTGCGCGGCCGATTCGCCTTAGAAGGGCGAGTTGGTTTCGCCGCGCACGGGTAAGGCGAGCCGGTTGTCTTGCCCCAGAAATGATTTGGGCCCCAGAAACGAATTTGGCCCCAAAACGAACCTGCAACGATTGCGCTGATGTCTGCCGTTTCCATCCTTCACGCCCCGCTGGACGAGGCTCTGAGCGAAAAGATCGCCGCCGCGCTTGCCCGCGCCGGCCATGCGCCGCTGCGGGTCAGTTCCGATCCGACGGTTGGCGATCTCGCCAATGACGACGCTGACGACGGCGCCGCGATTGTCGTGTGGACCGAAGCGGCGGCGACGCTGGCGCGTCTGCATGATCAGGCGCGCGACGCCATGGCGCGCGGCGCGCTTATTCCGGTGGCGGTTGGCGGCGCCCGGCCGCCCGGCGGGTTTGAAAAATTGCCGCCAGTGGATCTTTCCGGCTGGACCGGCGCCCTTGACGATCCGCGCTGGCGGTTTGTGCTCGACGAGATTCAACTGACCCAGCAGCGCGCACGGCTGGAGAACGGCGCCGTGTGGCCAGAGCCCGCGCCGGTTGAAGCAGCGCCCGCTGATGTCGACGAGCTTACCGGCGATTTATCGCTCGACGACGCACCGCCGGAAAACGTACGCGGAAATGAACCTGCAGATGCACCGTCTACGGATGAAAAACTGTTGGTCACGCCGCGTGCGCGGGCGCCGCGGCGGCGATTCAAATCGCGCGACGTGGCGATCGGCGCGACCGTGGGGCTCGTCGGTATGACGCTGGCGACGGCGGTTCTGGCGCCGGTGGTTTTGCCCGGCGATGATAAAATGGCGACGCGCGCTGCGCCGCCGGCTTTTCCTTCGGCGGGCTCCACAGAGCGGCTCGAAGCAGGCGAGATACCGGACCCGTCCCTTGAAACGCCGTCCCGATTGGCCAGCGTTCAGCCCGTTCAATCGTCGCCGGAAGAAGCCGGCGCGCGCGCCGATATTGAAGAATTTCCGTTGTCGGATGCGCTGCCCGGCGAGGCGGACGCGGCGGATTTTGCGCCCATAGAAACGGCGTCCATAGTCGAAGAAGCTGATGGGCTTGCGTCACTCGGCGACGATGCGGCGCGCATGGCGGATGCAGAGTCTGCGGACGCCCCCGACAGCGGCGCCCTCGAAGCCCTTGTGGCGGAACTTGCGGCGGAAGATGCAGCGGCGGAAGAAACTGATGCAGAAGCCGGCGCGCCGGATCCGCTCGCGCCTATTGATCCGCTCCCGGAGGATTTGAAGGAAACCGCCTATCTCGGCAATTATTTCAAGGAATGCGTCGCCTGCCCGGATATGGCGGCCTTGCCGAGCGGATCGTTTGTTATGGGAGCGCCATCGGATGAGGAAGGCGCGCGTCCGTTCGAAGGTCCGGCCCGGGTGGTGACCATTGACCGGCGCTTCGCCATTGGCACGCGCGAAGTCACCTATGACCAATGGGACGCTTGCGTCGCCGATGGCGCCTGCCGCGCCTATTCCCCGCCGGACAATGGCTGGGGCCGGGGCAAGCGGCCCGTGGTTGGCGTTTCGCACGCCGATGCACAAAGCTTTACGGCCTGGCTCTCCGACAAGACCGGTCAGAATTACCGTCTGCCCACGGAAGCGGAATGGGAGTTCGCGGCGCGCGCCGGGGCGCGCACGCCCTTCGCGTTTGGCGAGGATGTAACCTCCGGCAAGGCGAATTTTGATGGCAACCACCCCTATCGGGGCGAGAAAAGCGCGTTTCGCGGACGCACCATGCCCGTGGCCAGCTTTCACCCAAACGCGTTTGGGCTCTTTGACATGCACGGCAACGCCTGGGAATGGACAAGTGATTGCTGGACCGTGGACCATACAGACGCGCCGCTGGACGCCGCCGCGCGGATCAGCGGTGACTGCACGCGGCGGGTGGTGAAAGGCGGCGCGTGGAACTCCGGCGCTTGGCGATTGCGCGCCGCCCACCGGACCGGCAAAGCCGTGAACTTGCGCGCATCAGATAATGGCTTTCGCGTCGCCCGCGATCTGGACTAGGCCGCCGAGCGGCCTGCCGCAATTTCGCCTTTTCCGGTTAGCATGGTTCAATCCGGGCGATTGAGAGAGGATCAGGTTTCATGCGGAAAATGGTGATTGCGGCGAGCGTGCTCGCGGCGGGCGTTGCGGGGCTTACGGCTTGCTCGACGACGGATGAGGTGTTTGAGGATACTTTCACCGAAGCGGAAGAGGCCGACAGCGTCGTCGTGACGGGGCAGCGAAACGCCAAGGCCGATCTCGCCTACGCCGCCTCCCCGCTGATGCGGATGGCGCGGCCGCCGGAACCGCAGATCACCGAGCAATATGAAGAGACCGATCCCAATCCGGTCAAGCTTGCCAGCGAAGAACCGGTCTCGACCTTTTCCTCTGACGTCGACACTACCGCCTATTCGGTGATGCGGCGGTATATTTCTTCGAATAACCAGCTGCCGCCATCAGACTCGGTACGCATCGAGGAATATGTCAATTATTTCGATTATCAGTATACGGAGCCAAAAAGCGCGAGCGAACCGTTTACGCCAACCGTCTGGGTGACGCCGAGCCCCTGGAACAATGGCACGCGGTTGATGCATATCGGCGTTAAAGGCTTTGACATCGCGCCCGCCGAAACACCCGACGCCAATATCGTGTTGCTGCTCGATGTTTCCGGCTCCATGCGGTCGGAAAACAAACTGCCGCTGGTGAAGAAATCCATGGAACTTCTCGTGGATGAAATGTCGAAGGACGACCGGGTCTCGATCGTGGTCTATGCGGGCGCCGCCGGCGTGGTGCTGGAGCCGACGCCGGGCAATCAAAAGACCAAGATCATGGAGGCGCTCAATAATTTGGAGGCGGGCGGCTCAACCGCCGGCGGGGCGGGCATTTCGCTGGCCTATAGCCTCGCCGAAGAAAACTTCGCCAAAGACAAGGTGAACCGCATCATTCTCGCCACCGATGGCGATTTTAATGTGGGCGTGGTGGACGCTGACAGTCTTGAAGATTTCGTGGCGCGCAAGCGCAAAAGCGGCGTTTACCTCACCATTCTTGGCTTCGGCGAGGGCAACTATAACGACGTCATCGCGCAGAAACTGGCGCAGGCCGGCAATGGCGTCGCCGCCTATATCGATACGCTGAACGAAGCGCGCAAAGTGCTGGTGCGGGAGTTTCGCTCCACGCTTTTCCCGATTGCAAAGGATTTGAAGTTTCAGGTGGAGTTCAATCCGGCGGTGGTCGCGGAATACCGCCTGATTGGATACGAAACACGCCTGCTCAACCGAGAAGACTTCAACAATGACGCGATTGATGCCGGCGATATTGGCTCCGGCCATACGGTGACGGCGCTTTATGAGCTGGCGCTTGTTGGGTCCGATGCGCGGTTGATCGATGATCTTCGTTACCAGAGCGCTCCGGCAGTGGCCGGAACGACAGATGAGCTCGCCTTCGTCCGCCTACGGTATAAGTTGCCGGATGAGGATGAAAGCCGCCTGATCGAACAACCGGTTCCCACCAACGACGCCTATCCTTGCTTTGAGGACACGCCGAAAGACGCGCGCTTCGCCGCCGCTGTCGCCGCCTTCGGGCAAAAACTGCAGCGGGCGGGCTACACGGATAACTATTCCTATGACGAGATCATCGATCTCGCGCAGGGCGCCAAAGGCGATGATCCGTACGGCTACCGGGCGGAGTTCATCAACCTGGTGCGCGCCGCTGCGAAGATCGATCAGGGCTCTTCGGACGGCTAGGGACTGTCTGGCGCAACCAAGAAAACACTGTGAAAACAGCAGGCCAAGGCCAGCCCACGCCCCCGGCTTGACTCCGTCACTTTCATAACTGACTATTCAGTCAGTTATTTGTGAGCAAGGCCATGGCGCGTGCCGGCGCAAAGACGCGAACCAATCGGGCGCGAACAGACGAAGCCAAGGAAGCGCGAAGGCTCGCGTTTTTGACAGCGGCGCTCGACGAGTTTTATGAGCGCGGTTTCGCCGCCGCCAGGATGGACGACATCGCCGCCCGCGCCGGGTTTTCCAAGGGCACGATCTATCTCTATTTCGACTCCAAGGAGGCGTTGTTCACCGCGCTGGTGGAGACCTTCGCATTACCCAACATCGCAAGGCTGGAAGCGGCGGCGAAAGGCGCCGGGGGCGGGCTGGCCACGCTCCAAACTTTCATGAAGGTCGCCCCGGTGATCATCCGCGAAACACCGGTGCCGAAAATCGCCAAAGTGCTGATCGGCGACGCACCGGCGTTTCCTGAAATGGCGACCGCTTATCGCAAACAGGTCGTTGACCGCGTGCTGGGCGTTGTGGCGGCGGCGCTGGACGAAGCCCGGCAAGCCGGTGAAATCGATGTTGAGGATCCGGCGCTCACGGCCCGGCTGGTGGTGGAGCCGGTTATCCTTTCGGCGGTCTGGCGCATCGTTTTTGAACATGACGAAGATGCGAAAGTCGATCTCGGCGCCCTGTTCGCACTCCATGAAGACATGCTGATGCGCGCCCTGAACGCAAAGGCAGGCGCCAAAACGAGCGCGCAGGGAGGCGCCGATGCTTAACGCTGTCAGTATACTGAGGGTATGTGCGCTAGCAGGGTTGCTCGCCCTAAGCACCGCTTGTTCAGCCGAAAAGCGTGACGGATATATCGGCTACGTTGAAGCGGAATATGTCTACGTGGCGCCGCCGGAGCCCGGCTGGCTCGTGAATTTAATCGTGCGCGAAGGCGATGAGGCGGCGCTGGGTGAGACGCTTTTTGAGCTTGATAAAGACCGCCAGCAGGCGGCGTTCGACGCCGCCGACGCCCGCGCGGTGGAAGCGGGCGCCATGGCGGCGAATATCAGCACCGGCGCAAGACCTGAAGAAATAGGGCGGCTTAAGGCGCAATTGGCCGAGGCAAATGCGGCGCTCGTGCTGGCCCGATCAGAGCGTGACCGCTGGCTGCCGCTGGTGGCGGAAGGCAACGCCTCGCGGGCCAAAGGCGATCAGGTAATCGCTGATTTTGAAGCGGCCGAGGCGCGGGTCGCCGCCGCCCGCGATGCGATTGCGGTGGCCGAACTCGGCGGCCGAGATGCGGAACGCCAGGCCGCCAGCGCCGCGACACTTGCTGCAGTGGCCGCCCGGGCGGAGGCGCAATGGCGTCTCGATGAACGCAGCGTGACGGCGAAAGTTGCGGGCAAGGTGGAGGAAGTCTTTCACCGCGAGGGTGAATATGTGGGCGCCGGCGCGCCGGTGCTGGCGATTTTGCCGCCGGGCGCCGTCAAGGTCCGGTTTTTTGTTCCGCAGGCGGACCTTTCGAAATTCTCTATTGGCGCGCCGGTGCTGATCGCCGCCGATGGGCTGGAGGCAGGTGTGCAGGCGCGGATCACCCACATCGCCGCCGAGGCGGAGTTTACACCGCCCGTTATTTACAGCGCCGAGTCCCGCGAGAAGCTGGTGTTTCTGGTCGAAGCGAAACCGGACGAAACCGTAAATCTGCGCCCCGGTCTGCCGGTGGACGTGACGCTCCCATGAGCGGGCTTGAAGCCAATGAGCTGGCCATTGATGTGCGCGGCCTGGTCAAACGCTTTGGCGACAAAACCGCCGTGGATGGCGTCGATCTGCAAATGCCGAAGGGCGAAGTGTGGGGGTTTTTAGGCCCCAACGGGTCGGGCAAAACCACCACCATTCGGATGATCTGCGGGCTTATGGCGCCGAGCGAAGGCTCGGGCAGTTGCCTCGGCTATGACATCGCCACGGAAGCCGCGCAGATCAAACTGGCCACCGGCTATATGACCCAGAAATTTTCGTTCTGGGGCGATCTGACCATCCGCGAGAACCTGGAATTCGTCGCGCGGCTTTATCGTATGCGGAACAAGCGCGCCCGCGTTGATCAAACACTGGAAACGCTGGGTCTCGCCAGGCGCCAGCACCAGCTTGCGGGGGCGTTGTCGGGCGGCTGGAAACAGCGGCTGGCGCTGGCCGCTGTCACCATGCACAGCCCGCAGCTCTTGTTGCTCGATGAGCCGACGGCGGGCGTCGACCCGCAGGCGCGGCGGGATTTCTGGGACGAGATCCACCGCCTCACCACGGCCGGCATGACGGTGCTGGTCTCCACCCATTACATGGATGAGGCGGAACGCTGTGACCGGATTGTCTATCTCGCCAACGGCAAGATGATCGCCCGCGGCAGCGTATCCGACATCCTCGCCACTTCCGGTTTGATTACCTTTCGCGCAGAGGGTGATGGCGTACGACGGCTGGCGAGCGTGTTGAAAACCCAACCGGGCGTCGAGCATGCGGCGTATTTTGGAGCCGCCCTGCATGTGAGTGGCACGGACCGCGCACTGTTGGAAAAAGCGGTGGCCGAACATTCAGGCCCTGACATTGAATGGCGCGAGGTGCGAACCAGTCTGGAAGACGCGTTCATTGCGCTCATGTCCCGCGCTGGCGAAGACGTCAGGGTGCACGCATGAGATGGGTGCAAGCATAATGGGCGCGTCCATGAACAACGCCATACTTGACCGGATCGCGGCGGTGTTTCTGAAAGAAACGGTGCAGATGCGCCGGGACCGACTGACTTTCGGGATGATGTTCGCCCTGCCGGTATTGCAGCTTATTCTCTTTGGCTTCGCCATCAACACGGACCCCAAAAACCTGCCCACGGCGGTGCATCTGGAAGAGGTGACGCCGATCACGCGGACGCTGGTCGCGGCGCTTGAAAACTCCGGGTACTACGAAATTGTGCGGGAAATCGATGACCCGCGCGAGACCGCTTCGCTCCTGGCCAGCGGCGAGGTGACGTTTGTAGTGATCATCCCGGCGGGATTTACGGACCGCTTAATTCGCGGTGACCGCCCGCAATTGCTGATCGAGGCGGATGCGTCCGACCCGGCGGCGGCGTCAAACGCCATCGCCCGCGCCGAGGCGATTTTGAACCGCGCGTTGCGCCATGACCTTAAAGGACCGCTTGCCTCCCTCGCGCCGCCGCCCGGCCCGTTCGAACTGGTCGTGCATCCGCGCTACAACCCCGAGGGTGTCACGCAATACAACATCGTACCCGGACTATTGGGCGTTATTTTGACCATGACTTTGGTGATGATTACCGCCATGGCCATGACCCGCGAGGCGGAGCGGGGCACGCTGGAGAATTTGCTCGCCATGCCGGCCAAGCCCCTTGAGGTGATGATCGGCAAAATCGGGCCATACGTCGCCGTTGGGGCGGTGCAGACGGTGGTGGTGTTGCTGGCGGCGCATTTCCTTTTCAAGACGCCGTTTGCGGGCGCGCTTTGGGTGCTGATGATCGGCGTCGCTATTTTCGTGGTCGCCAATCTCGCCATCGGCTTTACGTTTTCCACCATCGCGCAGTCGCAGATGCAGGCCATGCAGCTTACATTCTTCTTCTTTCTGCCCTCGCTGCTCTTGTCCGGGTTCATGTTTCCCTTCCGGGGGATGCCTTACTGGGCGCAGATGCTGGGCGAGGTGTTTCCGCTGACGCATTTCCTGCGGGTCGTGCGCGGCGTTATGTTGAAGGGCGCCGGCTTTGGCGAGCTCAAGGGAGAATTTCTCGCGCTGCTTGTGTTCACCCTGTTCGCTACGATACTCGCCATGTTGCGATACCGGCGCACGCTGGACTAATTCGCGGCGACCGGCGCAGTTTTTGCGGTGAAACCTGTTGCTCCCGCAAGATGAACGGGCATAGTTGACCGCATGAATGAGACGCAAAAGTTACAGGATGATTGCGGCAACCAGGCCAGTGCGCGAATTTATGAAACGCACCATGATTGCGGCGGTCATATGCCGCTGCACCGACACAACGCCGCCTATGCTTCGCTGATCGTTTCTGGCGACTACATTGAGTACGGCGTAGACGGACGGATTGAAGTCGCCGAGGGCGATATTATCATTCATCCGCCATTTAACGCCCATGGCGACTTGTTTCCCAAGCGCCGCGCACGCGTTTTAAATGTTGAGCTTTCGGGAGCCATGCTTCCCGGCGCTGCGTTTGTGGCGTGCGCATCAAACACCAGTGCGCTGCTGGATGCGCTGCTCGGTCAGCCTGACCGTGCGGAACAAATCATATTGGAAGAAGCGACAAGCGGTGGACGCCGCCGCGCGCCGGTGGAAGGCCCGGCGATCACGCGCCAGGCGGCCGATGCATGGCGCTATGGCGAGCCAATGAGCGTTCGTGAAGCATCGGTCAGCGCCGGCGTCAGTGCTGAATATTTCTCGCGCCTTTTCAAATCATACTATGGCGTCAGCCCCGTCGCCTACCGGAGCGAGTGGCGGTTCCGGCACGCGTTAAGCGCGATCGCCGGGGGCTGCTCTCTGGCAAAAGCGGCGTCTCTCAGTGGTTATTCGGATCAAAGCCACATGACGCGGGATTTCAATACGCGCGCCAGTCAGCCTCCGGGGGCTTTTTTCGCGTGAAAATGCGGATGAAGTCGCCATTTTCGGGCGTTGCTTCCCGGTTGCGGGCCCTTCAATTGTTGCTGGAAATTTAACGGCGCGTTCATGCAGGGACTTTTTTGCCGCGCCCCGGTCCCCACGGGTTGCGGGGCTGAAAACCCCTCCTTATATCCCGCCCGAACGCCGGTTTTGGCGGATCGCGTTGCGATCGCCTGAAAACGGGTCATCTGAGTGAAAATAAGGAGCGCGCCCGCAGCCGGCGCTGGCACCACGTTAGCAATAACAGGCCGGACATAATGGGGCGGCTCGCTTGAACGGAGAAGATTGAAGATATGGGCAAGGTAATAGGGATTGACCTCGGCACGACGAACTCATGCGTCGCCGTGATGGAGGGCAAAGAGCCGAAAGTCATTGAAAACGCTGAGGGTGCGCGTACGACCCCCTCCGTGGTGGCTTTCACTGAGGACGGTGAGCGCCTGATTGGCCAGCCGGCGCGGCGCCAGGCGGTGACCAACCCGGAAAACACTTTCTTCGCCATCAAACGCTTGATCGGCCGTCCGTATGACGATCCGACCGCTCAAAAAGACAAAGGCATGGTCCCTTACGCCATCGTCAAGGGCGACAATGGCGACGCCTGGGTTGATAGCCGCGGCGAGAAATACGCGCCATCGCAGATTTCAGCATTCATCCTCACCAAGATGAAAGAAACCGCCGAGGCCTATCTCGGCCAGGACGTGACGCAAGCCGTCATCACCGTTCCCGCCTATTTCAACGACGCCCAGCGCCAGGCGACCAAAGACGCCGGCAAGATCGCGGGCCTTGAAGTGCTGCGTATCATCAACGAGCCGACCGCGGCGGCGCTGGCCTATGGCCTCGACAAGAAAACCGGCAGCCAGAAAATCGCCGTTTACGACCTCGGCGGTGGTACGTTTGATATCTCGATCCTCGAGATTGGCGACGGCGTCTTTGAAGTGCTCTCCACCAATGGCGACACCTTCCTCGGTGGTGAAGACTTTGACCTGCGCGTTGTGGATTATCTCGCGGATGAGTTCAAAAAAGATCAGGGCATCGATCTGAGGAAAGACAAGCTCGCGCTTCAACGCCTGAAAGAAGAGGCGGAAAAAGCCAAGAAAGAGCTTTCCTCGACATCCCAGTATGAAGTGAACCTGCCGTTCATTACCGCTGACGCCTCCGGGCCGAAGCACCTGACCATGAAGTTGACCCGGGCGAAGTTTGAAAGCCTGGTGGAAGATCTCGTCAAGCGCACCGTCACGCCGTGCAAGGAAGCGTTGAAAGACGCCGGCATGTCGCCGGGTGATATCGACGAAGTCATTCTGGTGGGCGGCATGACCCGCATGCCGAAAGTGCAGGAAACTGTAAAGCAGTTCTTCGGCAAAGATCCGCACAAAGGCGTTAACCCGGACGAAGTCGTGGCGCTCGGCGCCGCGATTCAGGCGGGCGTGCTGCAAGGCGATGTCAAAGACGTGCTGCTCCTCGACGTGACGCCATTGTCGCTCGGTATCGAAACGCTGGGCGGTGTCTTCACGCGTCTTATCGACCGCAACACCACAATCCCCACCAAGAAGTCGCAGACATTCTCCACCGCTGAAGACAATCAGTCGGCGGTGACGATCCGCGTCTTCCAGGGCGAGCGTGAAATGGCGGCGGACAACAAGATGCTCGGCCAGTTCGATCTCGTGGGCATCCCCCCGGCGCCACGCGGCGTGCCGCAGGTGGAAGTCACCTTCGACATTGACGCCAACGGCATCGTCCATGTGAACGCGAAAGACAAAGCGACCAACAAGGAACAGTCGATCCGCATTCAGGCATCGGGCGGGCTGTCAGACGATGACATCGAACAGATGGTCAAGGACGCGGAAGCCAACGCCGACGCCGATAAGGCTCGCCGCGAGGGTGTTGAGTCGAAAAACCGCGCCGAAGCACTGGTGCATTCGACCGAGAAAAACCTTGAGGAGTATGGCGACAAGCTGTCTGACGAAGATCGCAACGCCATCGATGCAGCGCTTAGCGGCCTGAAAGACGTGCTCGCGAAAGAAGACGCTGGCGTTGAGGAAATCGACACAGCGGCGGGCACGCTGGCGCAGGCCACCATGAAGCTCGGTGAAGCGATGTACCAGGCCGGTACTGGCGGTGATGATGATGGCGGCGCTGCCGCTGCGGCCGCCGATGCGGCGAGCGAATCCGCTGACGATGATGTTGTCGATGCGGATTTCGAAGAAGTCGACGGCGATAAAAAAGACTAACCGTCATCCCGTGCGCGCTGCAGCGTTATAACGCTGCGGCGCAGGCACGGGATCGCTCTCAGTTGAATCCATCGATACGGCTGGGAGCATGTTCATAACGATCCCGTGTCTGCATCGCGTCATTTTATGCCGCAACGCGCACGGGATGACGATATTAAGGGCGGCGCGTAATCTATGGCGCAAGCATGTTATTACGAAGTTCTAGGGATTGAACGCGGCGCCGACGGGGCGGCGATCAAATCCGCTTTCCGCAAACGGGCCATGCAATACCACCCTGATCGCAATCAGGGTGATCCGGATGCGGAAAAAAAGTTCAAAGAGCTTGGCGAAGCCTACGAGATTTTATCGGACGGCCAAAAACGCGCGGCATACGACCGTTTCGGTCATGCGGCGTTTCAAAATGGCGGCCCTGGTGGAATGGGCGGCGGCGGATTTAACGGCGCGCGCGGCTTTGCCGGTGGTGCAGGCGCAGCCGGCTTTTCCGACATTTTTGACGAGATTTTCGGCGAGTTCATGGGCGGTCAGCGCGGCGGCGCCCGCCGCGGCGGGCCGGGTCGTGGCGCGGACTTAAAATACAACCTCAAAATCAATCTGGAAGATTCCTTTCACGGCAAAAAGACCGAAATCAATGTGCCGGGTTCTGTCGCGTGCGAGACCTGCGAAGGGTCGGGCGCCAAGCCGGGCTCCGGCCCCACCCATTGCGGCACCTGCAAGGGCGCGGGCCGCGTGCGCGTACAGCAAGGCTTCTTCACCATCGAACGCGCCTGTCCGCACTGTAATGGCGAGGGCAGCGTCATCGCCGATCCGTGTACGGATTGCAGCGGTCAGGGACGTGTCCGGCGCGAGCGTACGCTCAGCGTCGATATCCCCGCCGGTATTGAGGACGGCACCCGCATTCGCCTGTCGGGCGAGGGCGAGGCCGGACCGCGCGGCGGGCCAGAGGGCGATTTATATATCTTCGTCCATGTAGCTGAACACGACCTGTTCGAACGCGACGGCGCGGATCTTTATTGCGTCATGCCGATCCCGATGACCACGGCGGCGCTGGGCGGTGAGTTCGAAACGCCCACCATTGACGGCGGCCGGGTGAAAATCTCCGTACCCGAAGGATCGCAGACCGGAAAACGCTTCCGGGTGAAATCCAAAGGCATGAGCATCCTCAACCAGAAGGGCCGGGGCGATCTGCTGGTCGAGGTGCAGGTGGAAACGCCCACGGGCCTCAACGCCGAGCAAAAAGAATTGCTCAAGCAATTCTGCGAGGCGGGCGGCGGCGAAGCGTCCTGCCCTAACTCGCGCGGTTTCTTTGACCGCGCCCGCACATTCTGGGAGAATGTGACAGACGGGCGGTAGTTTCGAACAGGGGGCGTTCGATGGGTTTCAAGCGAATTGTTATTCTTGGGGCCGCGGCGGGGGCGGCGGTACTCGGCTTTAAACTGTTCGAACCGGTCTTTGTGGGGAACACCGGCTGGAAAGACCTCCCTGAGCTTACCTATCCACAGCTGACGAGTACGGCGCCCGGTTGGGATGCGTTCGCCATCAGCGCCGATGAATGGTTGAGCGATACGCGTATAAAACTCAACGCCCCGGCGCTCTCCGCTGTTGTATCAGTGGGCGGCGAGATCGTCTGGGCGGGCGCCGCCGGTTACGCGGATATTGACAACAAAATTGAAGCGACGCCCCAAACAATTTTCCGCATCGGCAGCACGTCAAAAGCCGTCACATCGGTCGCCATGGGCGTGCTGATCGATGATGGCGCGGTCGATCTTGATGCGCCGCTGTCCTCCTACATGCCGGACCTTAGCGCCCCTATGGCGAGCGTCACCACGCGTCAGGCCATGAGCCACACGGCGGGCGTGCGCAATTACGGCATGTGTTTTTGTTTTCCGGCGTGGGAATATTTCAACCGGAAGCATTATGACGGCGCCCAGCGCGAAACCTTGCAGCCGTTCGAGGCCTCGCCGCTGCTGTTCGAATCGGGTGAAAACTTCGCCTATACAAGCCTTGGCTATAACGCGGCGGGCGGCGTGATCGAGGCGGCGGCGAAAAAACCGTTCGCGGAATTTCTAAAGGATGAAGTTTTTACGCCGCTCGGCATGACCCACACGCGCACAGCGACGGGCGGGCCTATAGACGGCGCGGCGACATTTTACGATGTCGAGGGCGCGCGATACAAAAAGACGTTTCGGGTGGACAACACAAACAAACTTCCTTCCGGCGGTATTTTGTCCACCCCGTCGGATCTGGCGCGGCTGGGCGTGGGAATGATCGAGGCGTCGCTCTTCGCGCAAGAAACGCGCAATCTGCTCATCAGGCCGCAACCATTGGCGAATGGCGAAGAAAACCCCCAAGGCTACGCCCTTGGCTGGCGCTTTGACATGGAGGCGGAAGTTCTGGACGGAGAGATGGTCGCCTCGCGCTTTCACCACAATGGCACGGCGCAGGGCTCGACTTCCTATTATGTCGTGTACCCCGAATATGGTGTTGTGGTCTCTGTCATGATGAACAAGAGCCAGACCAGCCTCAAGGAGCTGGGCGGCGAGGCGAATACGCTGACCAATCTCGTGTTCCGGTCGGTGGCGACGGAGCAAGGCGCCCAATAGCCCGCCATTCTTGCTAATTTCCCGATATTTTTCTATTCGTAAGGGCGCTGCTGCGTTTTTTTTGGGGAACTCATGCGCCAATCAATTTTGCTCGCCGCCTGTTTTGTTCTGTCCGCCTGTGCAGAACGCGATACCGCCGAAACCCCCACCCATATTGGCGTTGCAAACATCGCCGTCATCGATGATGCGCGTACGGATATTGTGAACCCCGATAAAAACCGCACATGGCCGGTGCGGGTTGTCTATCCCGCCTGCGGCGATGGCGCGCCGGTCGCTTATGTGGATAGCGCTCTTGTCGACGCCATGAAATCGGAGGGTTATTACGGGCTTGATGAAGAGATCATAGAGGGCTGGCGGACGCGCACATTCGGCGCCGCTGACGCAGCCGCTTGTGCGGGCGACTTCCCGCTGGCGACGTTGTCCATCGGTCTCGGCGTCGCCGGCGCGCACTACTCGCTGCTGGCCGAACAGCTCGCCGAAAAAGGCTATGTGGTGGCCATTATCGATCACCCCTACGGCGCACCGTCGATCCTTCCCAACGGAACCATACTGTCGCCGGCGGCCGACGCCGATCTTGCGCGGATTGACGAAGACCCCTCGGTGCTGGCGGCGCGCATGGCCGACTGGGCGGCGGATATTTCAAGAACAGTGGACGCGCTGCTGACGTACGGCGTCGCTGATATGCGCATCGATGCGGCGCGCGTCTCAGCCATGGGGCACTCCATGGGCGGCGCGGCGGCGCTGGACGCCTGCGGGGCGGATGCGCGCCTGAAGGCCTGCATCAATATGGATGGCGCGCCCTTTGGCGCCAGGATCATGGACGACGGCGTCAAAGGCGACGTTTATGTGCTGCTTTCCAATCCGCTCTATACGGATGATGAACTGGCGGCGAGGGGGCGCACGCGCGAACAATGGGACGCCATGGGTGGGCAGATCACCGGGCTTTGGTCGGAACTATCCGGCAAGGGGACGGGTGAGGCGACAGTGCTGCGTGTCGCGGGCACGGGGCATTTAAGCTTTTCCGACGCGCCCTTGGTCTCCCCGACGCTCATCACATCCTTTGGCGGGACGCCCATGGAACCGGCGCGGTCTATGGACGTCATTTCCGGCGCCCTATCGGCGATCATGGATGGCGGGACTGGAGGCGACGATGCAGCGCTCACGCGCTTCGTTGAGCAAACGCCGGAGATCAATCTTTTACCGTAGATGGCTTGGAAACTTGGTTGCCCGCCGCCTGTCCGACGCCCACTTCTGCAAACCGATCTGCCCCGGACAATTGCGGGAACAGTTTCAGCCATGACGCGGCGGCGATGAGCGATGCGCAGCCGCCGAGAATGACCGCACCCACCGGCCCTAAGAACCGCGCCGCGACGCCGCTTTCAAACTCGCCAAGTTCATTCGAGGCGGCGACGAAAATGTAGGAAACGGAGGAGACGCGGCCGCGCATCCCTTCCGGCGTCGCCAGCTGGATAAGGGATGCTCTTACAAACATGGAAACCATATCCGCCGCGCCGGTGATGGCGAGCATCAATATGGACAGCCAGAACAGTTTTGAAAAAGCAAAGCCAAGCATGGCGGCGCCGTAAACAACAATTGACGCCAGCATCCAAAAGCCGACCTTGCGGCTTAGCGGGTTAACCGCCAGGACCAAGGCGACAATCGCCGCGCCAAGCGCAGGCGCGCCGCGCAATATCCCCAGCCCTTCCGTTCCCACATGAAGAATATCGCGGGCGAATACGGGCAGCAGTGCCGTGACGCCGCCAAAAAACACGACAACGAGATCCAACGAAATGGCGCCGAGCACGATTTTGTTGTCGCGCACATAGCGCAACCCGTCGATCATCATGGATAGCCCGCGCACATTGCGCACAGCCTGGTGCTTTGGCGCCTGCATGGTGAGAAACAAAAGGACGGCAACAACGCTGATGGCGGCAGCGGTCAGATACACAAGCTGCGGTCCGCCAATATACAAAAATCCGCCAATGGCCGGGCCAAAGATCGCGGCTGTCTGAAACCCGAGCGAGTTCCAGGCAATCGCGAGGGGGAGTTCGTCGCGCGGCACCAGATTGGGATAAAGCGCGCTCGATGCGGCGGGGGTAAAAGCGTTGACGCAGCCCATACATGCCGCCGCGGTGAAGATTGCAGGGATGGCGAGCGGCGTCGGCAGTGCGCTCGCCGCCACGAGCCCGCCAATGATAAAGACGCGGATGATATTGCTTACCATCAAGATCAACTTGCGATCCATGCGGTCCGCCGCTTGTCCGCCGACAAGGGAGAGCAACAATACCGGCGCGAACTGCGCCAATCCAATCATGCCGATGAGAAAGGCCGACTCCTCAATGGAGCGCGTTTCGCGCGCCAGGTCATAGATCTGCCAGCCCATGGCGACGGCCACCATCTGCCGCTCGGCGGAGATCATCTGCCGGGCGAACCAGTAATGGCGATAGCCCTGATGTCGAAATATTTTTAAGGAAGGAACGCGCGCCATGACGCGGCGGACCATGAAGCGGGTTTTGCTTCTTTGCAATATCAACAAAGGTGTATTGCGCCCGCTTGCTTTTGTAGGTTTGCGCTGCGAAGTTGCGTCGCTTGGCAAGGGGATTACAAAAAATGGCGTTGAAAATTATTGGTGCAGGCTTTGGCCGAACGGGCACGGCCTCGTTGAAGCTGGCGCTGGACAAGCTGGGCTTTGGTCCGTGCTATCATATGAGCGAAGTGCTCGCGAATGCAGGGCATATCGACCTGTGGAACAGCGTCGCCGATGGCGCGCCGGATTGGGCGACGATTTTTAAGAACTATCAATCAACGGTGGATTTTCCCGCATCGATTTATTGGCGCGAACTGGCGGCGTATTATCCGGACGCGAAAGTCATTTTGTCATTGCGCGATGCGGAGCGCTGGTTTGAATCGACACAAGACACCATCCTCAGCCCGAGAATGTGGGACTTGATGCGCGGCACGCCCTGGCGCGCCATGCTGGAACGGACGATCAGCCCGCTTTTCGACAATAAAATAAACGACCACGACACGCTGATCCGGGTTTTTAACGAGCACAATGAAACGGTCAAAGCCGCCTTCGGGCCTGACCGGTTGCTGGTGTTCGAAGCGAAAGACGGCTGGACGCCGCTATGTAAGTTTCTTGGCGCGACGGCGCCGGACGAAGAGTTTCCGCGGGTCAATTCCAAGGCGGAATTGCAAGGCATGATCGATATGCTGGAGTCTGACGCCGGCCGCGCCATGATGGACGGCAAAGGCATGCCGACGCAGGTGCGCGAGCAACTCTACGGCAAGGAGTGACCGGCGGATGGCGCGCGACATTCTTTTTCTTTTGGCGCCGGGGTTTAAGGACAATAATCGCCGAGAGTTTTGTCCTGAATGCGCCGAGATTTGGGGTGTACTGAGTTATTTTCCCGCCATCAACGAAGCGCTGGAAATCCGCTATCAGCCAATCGCGCGTCCGCGCACGGAGATGATCTCACTGCTTGGGGAAGACAATCAGAATTGTCCGACGCTGGTGTTGGCGGAGGGCGCCGATGCGGGGCGGGACGCTGCCGTCAAATCGGCGAACGGCGTGAACTTTTTAGACAACGCCCGCGACATCGCGAAATATTTCGCCCATCGCTACGGCACGCCGGTCCCGCGCGGATCATGAGGGAGTTGAAAAATCTTATTAACGGATATCGCCAGCCGGGCCGCATCGAATGGATCGGCCTCAGACCGGAACGCCGCGCCGCACTGGTCACGGTTGAGCGTGTACAGATCAATAAAGGCGGCCCGGAGGGTGATCATCGCAACCGGCCCGGCAAGCGCGCCGTGACGCTGATCCAGTGGGAGCACTTGCCGGTGATTGCTTCGCTGAGCGGCGCCGTTGAGATTGACCCGTCGGACCTTCGACGCAATATCGCGGTGAGCGGCGTCAACTTGCTTGGGATGCGTAACCGGCAGTTCAGGCTCGGCGGCGCTGTGCTGGAAGGAACGGGCGTGTGCGCGCCATGCTCGCGCATGGAAGAAACGCTCGGACAAGGCGGGTATGCGGCAGTGCGCGGCCATGGCGGCATCACTGCGCACGTGATCGAACCGGGGCTGGTCAACATTGGTGACATGCTGCAACCGCTTTAGTGCGCGGCAAACGACCCCCCTCGACTTAATAATTGCCGATAATCCAATGCCTTAGCGGGTATGAGCGTTTCTGCTTGCGCAATTTAATATTATAATACAATGTGTGTATACTGGGCTAGTAAAGTATAGTTCCAACCAGACTGTTGTATCAATTACATAGTATTGAGTGAGCACGCCGTTTCGCAAAATTTGGTTTGCGGACACAGGTCACGGAGATCGCTATGTCGACGACGCGGACAATCGTCAGCGCCATGCGGATTGCTTCGAAGAAGCGTCCGAGCGCCAGCGCCAAAATTACGATCAAAACAACGGAGTATGAATATTCACTGCACTGGAAGGTGCAATCCGTGGTGTTGTTGGTCTTGACGAACAAAACTCTCGATCTCGGCCCCTCGGGCATCATACCTTTGGATGTTCCCATCGAGAAAATATGGCCGATTGTCAGTGACAGGAGTTTTCGAAGCGGGACGAACTCGTTTCTGAAACAAGTCAAGGAAAGAATATCTGCTTTCGCTCCCGGGGAAAAGGTGAAGCATATCGCTAATGTGGGCACTGACTATAAACCGTCATTGACGGTTTCGGCGCTCATCAGCAAGTTAATAGGCGACATAACTCGTGAGTAGACAATCCATAATCATCGCACTCACTTTTACCCTCATTTCGTCGATTGGGGCGCCCGTTCTGGGTGCGGACAATCCACTCCATGTTGATGTCTGCAAAAATGCTGGCGCAAACGACGATGTTCGCGAAGCGTTTGTCACAAAGTTGCTGGAACGCAACCCGGTCCCCATTACAGGCTCAATGTTGAAGGGGGACGCTCCAAATAGTTTTGCTGACGCGATTTTGAAATGCCGCGGCAAATGCGATAATCAACGGAATATAGTCTCGGCGCTGAATCAAGTTTTGTCCGGTGCTGGCTCGCCATACGATCTGCAGTGGCGCAACCCTTTCGAAAAGTTCAAAAAGGTTTCGGAATCCGGCCGCGTAGACGCTACGCTGGATGCTGAGTTGGAAAAGCATTATCGGCTGCTACTCGATCTTACGACGCCGTACCACACCATGACATGTAAGAACGCCTATGACGATGGCGGTGAATTGATTCCACCCGATCGGCGTACTCAGGTTGTCGCTAGTAGCCGTTCCGAAGACGACGACGAAAAGAAAAAGTGCAAGCCGACCGATGGCGGATTTTGCCTGAGCCGAGCGAATGTTGCTGTGATGAAGGATGCTGCGAGCATCGGTAAGGCGAAGAACAAACGTGATCCAGCGAAGTTGGCGTATTCAATCGACAAAGTAGACCAAGTCGAGGTGACCCAAGACGACGGGTCGACCATTAAGCGCAATAAAGAGATTGTCAGCGCGAACATCGCGCTGGTTTACGCTGACTTGTTCAATGCAAAATACGGCGCGCCCCTGACGCCGAGAATATCTCCTTTTGTTGAGTTAGATTACAAGTCAAACATCGACCCCAAAAAAGAGACTGACAATCTCGCTTTCGGCGTTTCCGTTGATGGCGACCTTCCGGACTCGTTTGAGCTTTCGGGGCTACCGGACAATATCGGCATTGGCCTTGACCGGTATCACATCACGGCAAGCTGGATTACGGATATTGAGGAACGAGAATCATCCCAGTTTTTCAGCACGCTAAACCTGCCATTGTTGGAATTTGGCGCCGTATCACCGCCTGATTGGGGCCGGCTCAACCTTCACTGGTATGTCAGTTCGGATATCGCATTTGACCATTCCGAAATAGGTGAAGCGGGTGACAAAGTCGCGCTGGAGAAACTCTCTTCATTTGTGCGTTATGGATATGACTTAGCGCTTGTGGCGCGTCTCGGATACGGGTTGACGGAGTGGTCGACGACATTAAAGGCGGAATACAAGTTCCGGGATGATTTCACCGCAGGCCCGGCAAACGCGGATTATTGGGAAGTCGGGCTGACGCTTAAACCAAGAGAGGATTCAAATTTCTCCTACGGCATCACCTATAAGCGAGGTGAAAACCTGAAAACGTTGGAGGACATTGAAAACTGGGAATTCAGCCTAGGGTTCAAAATGTAGCTTCGTCTGTCACTTTAAGCTATCAGGGCGCCGTCAAACAACGCGAGCGTTCTCCATGTCCAACTCATCCATACTCGTCGCCGGCGCCGGAGGGCGCATGGGCAAAGCGATTGTCGCGGAAATCCTGAAGACGCCGGGCGCCAGCCTGGCGGGCGGCTTTGAACGGCCGGGCGGGCCGGATATCGGCAAGGATATCGGCGTGCTCGCCGGGCTCGACGCTATCGGCCTTGCCGTTGAGGATTCAGCCGAAAAGGGTCTTGCCCGCGCCGGCGCGTTGATTGATTTCACCGCGCCGTCGGTTTCGGCCGCGAACGCCGCTGCTGCGGCAGCGAGCGGCGTCGCCCATGTGATCGGCACCACGGGGCTTACCGGCGCTGATGAGGCCGCTATCGCGGAAGCGGCGAAAGCCGTTCCCATTGTGCGGTCCGGCAATATGAGCGTTGGCGTCAATGTGCTGACAGCGCTGGTGGAACAGGCCGCGAAGCTGCTGGACGAAGATTTCGATATCGAAATCTTCGAGGCGCACCATAGGGCAAAGGTGGATGCGCCCTCTGGCACGGCGTTGATGCTGGCGGAAGCGGCGGCGCGCGGGCGGGGCGCGAAACTGGATGACAAACGAGCGGAAATTGACCGGTCCGGTGCGCGGAAATCCGGCGACATTGGCTTTTCCGTATCGCGCGGCGGCGGGATCGTCGGTGACCATCGCGTCTCCTTCGCTGGAATGCAGGAGGTGATCACCCTTTCCCATAGCGCCATCGACAGGGGCCTGTTCGCCAAGGGCGCAGTTGCGGCGGCCCGCTGGGCCATCGGCAAACCACCCGGGCTTTATTCCATGCGCGATGTTCTGGGTCTTTGAGAAAGGCCGGATCGCCAAACCGGCGCGCAACCAGTTTGGTTAAAGATAGAATTCGAACAACTGCCGAGACCTTACGGCAACCAAGCTCTGAAAGTATGGCCGCCTGAGAAGGGGCCGTCATGCGTTCGGAAATCATCACCGCTGCGGGTATTGTCGTCGTCGCCGTTGGCGGCGTGCGCGCGCTTGATATGCGTGAGGGCGCCGGGGCGCAGGCGAACGCGCCCGCCGCCGTTGAAGAACAAGCACGCCAGAGCGGGCGCGTGGCGTCCGTTTCTTCCGGCCGCGACTCCGTCCGCGACGACGAAATCCGCATCGCCGCCTCACTCGATCATCAGTTTTACGTCAACGCAGAAGTCAACCAGCGTCCGGCGCGGTTTCTTGTGGACACCGGCGCGAGTTACGTGGCGCTGCGTGACAGTGATGCGCGCGACGCCGGTATATATACGTCGTGGACGGACTATAACTACCCCGTACACACAGCCAATGGCGAAACCAAGGCGGCGTTCGTCACTATCGATGAAATCGAGATCGACGGCATTCGCATCGAAGGCGTTAAAGCCTTTATCCTGTCGGACGACCAGCTCAACATCAATCTGCTCGGCATGAGCTTTTTATCGCGTCTTGAAAGCGTCGAGGCGCGCAAGGGCGAGCTGGTGCTGCGGGGGTAGGTCCGCCGTTAACCCGCGCCCATTGTAAAAAACCGCTGATAATACTACTCGTAGCTCTGAGCAATAACGGAGCGGATGGCGTGACTTTGAACCGGCGCATGGCGATCACTTCCGGGGCGAGCGCCATGGCGCTGGCGTTGTCACAAGGCGCATATGCCGCCAAACGGGCGGCCCAGCGGCAAAAGATACTGATCCTCGGCGGTTCCAATTTTGTCGGCCCAGCGATGGTCGAGCAAGCTCTGGCGAAAGGCCATGAGGTGACGCTGTTCAACCGGGGCGTAACGCGTCCCTATTTGTTCCCAAAAGTCGAAAAACTGCGTGGGGACCGCAATCCTCAAAGCGAAGATTTGTCCGCGCTGGCAGGCAGGCGCCGATGGGACGCGGTGATCGATGTTTGGCCGGAGCATCAGGACAAGGTCGAACGAACGGCGAGGCTGCTCGCCGACCGTGTGGAATATTACTACTTCGTTTCGAGTATCGCGGCCTATTCAAATTTTGACCGGCCTGGCATGGATGAAGAAGCACCACTGCGTGTCGATGAAGAGGACAATTATTATGGCGGCGAAAAGGCGCGTACGGAAGAGTTTCTGCAAGCGTTTCTTCCGGGGCGCGCCGGCTCGGGCAGGTGTCAGGCGATACTAGGCCCGCTTGATGATGGGTGGGCCTATCATTATTGGCTTAAACGCCTGTCTGACTATGACGAGGTCCTTGCGCCGGGGTCCGGCGATGACTTTGTTCAATATGTAGATGTTCGCGATGTCGCTGCGTGGACCATCGATTGTGTGGAGCGTCGGCGGGCTGGGCCATACAACATCACCGGACCGCAACCGCCGATGACCATGCGCAGTTTTTTGGAAGAAACAAATAAAGCCCTTGGCGGACGTGCGCGCCTTGTCTGGGCCGATGCGGATTTTTTGCGGCGCGATCAGGACATCAGATCATTCGATCACATGCCTTTATGGGCGCCATTGGATGAAGATGAAGGGTTCTATCAGATCAGTTCCGCCAAGGGCCTCAAAGAAGGGATGAATTTCAGACCCCTGGCCGAAACGGCGCGCGATGCGTACCGTTGGAGCCAGTCTCACTTTTTCAAGAATGTGACCTTCCCGCACAGCGGGTACGGCATTTCCCGCGAAAAAGAAGAGCTGGCGCTTGCCGCGTGGAAGGCGCGATAGTGCTTTTGCGGCAGGCCCAAACCCTCACCCAAACGGCTTATCAATGGACGGCGATAGCGACGAAAACAATTTCGGTCCGTCATCCGTCATGTAGAGACAATCCTCCAGGCGGACGCCTAACTCGCCGAAAATATAAATGCCCGGTTCGTTTGAAAAGCACATACCCGGCGCGAGTTTTGTTTTTTCTCCGTGTACGAAGTTGATGGGCTCGTGTCCGTCCATACCAATGCCATGGCCCAACCGGTGTGAAAGGCCTGGTGTTTTATAACCCGGTCCATAGCCTTTGCTTTCATAGAACGCGCGCACCGCGTCATCCACCGTTCCCGCTTCAGCGCCGATCTGCGCCGTCTCCATGGCCAATTCCTGACCGGCTTTGACGGTGTTCCAGACGTTGCGCTGTCTTGGCGACGGTTCGCCAAACACCCAAGTGCGGGAGATGTCGCTTTCATAATCGTGCACTGAACAGCCGCAATCCATCAAGATGACGCCGCCTTCGGTGACCTTTTGGGGCGTGCCCGAACCATGCGGATAGGCGCTCGCTTCATTAAGCAACACCATGGAAAATTGAACACTACCGCCCAGCGCAGTGGTCGCGGCGCTCATCATGGCGGAAACATCCTGCGAGGTCATGCCCGCTTCAACGCGCGGATAAATATGCCGGTAGGCGGCCATGGTGATGTCATTGGCCTTTTGCATCAGCGCCAGCTCTGCGGGTGATTTGTACATGCGGCAGCCGCGGGTAATCGCCTGCCCGGAGACGATTTTAAATTTCGGCGCCGCCTGCGCCACGCCATCGACAATAAAATGCCGAACGGTTTCTTCCACCGCCAGCTTGCCGCGCTTTAACCCGCGATCTTTCAAAATACCGGCGACCAGCGCGAATGGGCTTTCATGCTCATGCCATGTGCGCACATCATCGCCAAAACTCATGCTCTCGCGGATGGACGGCTCTTCGAAAAACGGCGTCACCACGGCGATATCGCCATTGGCGGGGATGACCACACCGGTTAAGCGCTCGGAACGCCACCAGCGGATGCCGGTGAAATAGACCATGGCGGAGCCAGCTTCGAGGAGCAGCGCGTCAACGCCATGTTCGCGCATCAGCCGTTGGGCCTTGGCGACGCGCGCCATGCGCTCTTCGACGCTGATCGGCGTCACATCGCCCGTCATGTCGGTGAGGGCGTCTTCGTTCGCGCGGGCGGGCGCGCTGGCGCCCATGCCGATAAGTCCGGCCCCGGATAATTTGATGAGGTCTCTTTTGCTTAGCAACATGCCACTCTCCCTAATTCTCCCGCGCCATCAGGCTCGGTAGCGCGCCCATATCGGCGCCCGCTTGTTTCATGAAAAATTTCCGCAACGGTTCGATCTTGCTGACGGCGCCCATGCCCATATCGCGGGCGAACCGCAGGGGCGCGATATCATTCGAGAACAGACGGTTGAGCAGATCGGTGCCGAGCGCCAGCGCGGCGGAGTCAAATCGCCGCCAGCGTTGATAGTTCTGCAATACGGTCAGATGGCCAATATCCAGCCCAACCTCGCGGGCCTCCGTTAGCACATCCACAAGCGCCGCAATGTCTTTAACGCCCAGATTATAACCTTGCCCGGCGATGGGATGAATGGCGTGGGCGGCGTCGCCTATCAGCGCCAGGCGCGGCGCGATATAGCTTTGCGCCAGCGTGAAACTCAACGGATAGGACCAGCGCGGCCCGGCGGGCTCGATTGCGCCGAGATAAGGCCCGAAACGGTTTTCAATCTCTATACGGAATTTATCATCATCGAGCGCCATATAGGCGGGCGCCGCGTCGGACCGTTCGGTCCATACCAGCGATGATCTGTACATCTTGGTTTGTCCGCCTTCGCGGACGGGGGTCATGGGCAAGATAGCGAAGGGCCCGGCAGGCAGGAAAAACTCCTGGGCGACGCCCTCATGAGGCTGCTCATGAGCGACGGTGGCGACGATGCCGGTCTGTTTATAGCGCCATTGATTTGTTTTGATGTTGGCCTCGGCGCGCAGCGACGAGTTGCGGCCGTCGGCGGCGAT
Organism: uncultured Alphaproteobacteria bacterium; assembly: GCA_942492295.1. Taxonomy (GTDB): domain Bacteria; phylum Pseudomonadota; class Alphaproteobacteria; order Caulobacterales; family Parvularculaceae; genus Hyphococcus. Next base: position 1,781,115 of record CALODW010000005.1, on the reverse strand, counting down.
AACGAGTGCGGCGGCGATACGCCGCCCGTCTTCAAGGCCGATCAAGGCTTTAGCCGCGCCAAAACTGGTCTCCTTGCGTTTTGCCGGCGCCAGCAACGTCACGGCGTTGTGGCCGGCGATGGCGTCAAACAGCACGTTGCGCAGAACGCGGTTCTCGACAATCCAGCCCAGCGGCGTTGCATCGCCGAGCTCACGGCTGTCAAAATGAAGATTGAAAGTGGAGACCGCCCCGTCGTCGAAGCGGCTTTTGGCGCGCCCGTCCGTCACCAGAATATCGCAAATGGGCTCTGCATAGGATGCAATGGCGTCCCACAGGCCTAGGCGGCGAAAAACCCGTGCGGATGCATAAGAAATAGCGGTGGTGCGGCCATCAAAAGCGGCCTCGCGCATGGACGCGGGGTCTGCCGCGTCGATCACGGCGCAGGAAAATCCGCGCGCGGCAAGCGCCAGCGCCGCCAGACCGCCCGCCAGCCCGCCGCCGATGATGGCGATATCGTATTCTTGACCCTCGCTCATAAACGAACTGTCGCGCTTTCAGCCCGCCGGGTCCAGCGCGCGCTTCCTTGATGCGGCGAATAGCGCGGGGGCGGACCTGCGAATTTCGTTCGCCTTTTACAGTTTTGGAAACACGCTTAGGAGAGAGTGACGCTTTGCACCTTTTAAGGGCCTTCGAATATGCGCAAAATCCTGACCTTCTGGCTTAGCGCTACGTTGCTGGCCGCCGCCGCGCCTTCTATCGTCCATGCGCAGGATATGAGCGCGCCAAGCGATATGACGCGCTATCTGCTCGACACGGGATTGCTGGTTGCCGCCGGTGTGGCTGGTCTGTTGGCGCTTGCAGGCTTCGCCCTGCGCGATGTGGGACTGGCGCGCACCCAAAACGCCCCCGCTGTCTGCTTGCGCACCATTGGCATCCTCGCCGTGGCGGCGTTCATGTTCTGGCTGACCGGCTATCACCTGCTTTACGATGTGGAGCCCGGCGGGTTTCTTGGCGAGTTTAAAAACTGGTCGCTGAACGATCTTGATCCATCGGTCGCGGGCCGGGCCTCCGGCGCGGTGTGGTTTTCGCAAATGGTGATTGCTGCGCTGGGCGCCGCGATTGTTTCCGCCGCCGTTTCTGAGCGCGTACGGCTCTGGCCTTTTTTGTTTTTCGCGGCCGTCTGGTCCGGGTTGATTTATCCGATTGTCGCTTCCTGGGTGTGGGGCGGCGGATATTTTTCAGCGGAGTGGAATTTCTACGATCTGGGCGGCGCGGGCGTGATGCATGCATCCGCCGGCGCGGCGGCGCTCGCCGCGGTGATGGTCATCGGGCCGAGGCAAGGCCGGTACGCCCACGGCCCGGCGCGGCAGGCCCCGTCAACGGCGCTGCCTTTGTCGTCGTTTGGTGTCGCGCTTTCCATTCCGGCATTGATGATCGTTGTGGCGGGGTTGAACGGGTCATTTTCTTCAGTGGAGGCCGCTGCGTCGGTGGGTGTGATCTGCGTCAACATTCTGCTCGCTGTTGCGGGCGGTTCGCTGGCGGCAATGTTCCTGACACAGACGGTTTACAAACGCACCGGGCTGGTCTCCGCCATGACCGGCTCCATCGCCGGGCTTGTTTCTATTGCCGCGGACCCGCTGTCGGCGACGATCTGGCAGGCGGCGATGATCGGCGCGGTCGGCGGGGTTATTGTCACCATTACGCCGCCATTCCTCGACCGGTTTCGCATCGACGATGCAGGTTTTGCGATACCCGCTCATTGTTTTTGCGGCGTGTGGGGCTGTTTCATCGCCTTCTGGCCCAGCGAAACCAGCCGTCTTTCCGGACAAGTTGTGGGCATCGTCGCCATCGTGGCGTTCTCTTTCCTGATGAGCCTGCTCATCTGGGTGGCGCTTAAATATACTGTCGGCGTGCGCAGCGCGCCGGTGGAGGAACCGGCGGAATAGCGACCGGATCGCCGTCGAAAATAGTTAATCTGCGTTAACCCTTTTTCATTTTAACCATGGCAAGGTGCGTTAAGGATTTACGCTATCAGTCTGATTAACTCGCCATGACGCGACATACACGCACCTTTGCCCGAAGTTCCGCCCGCTCGCGGCGGCGCGACCCGTTTTCCGAATTTGCTGAGCGCGTGCGCGCCTTTTCGCGCAATGTTTTGATGCGCGCCGGCGGGGGCGCGATGATTTTACTCTCCGTCTGGCTGGCGGCGGCGCTGGCGACCTTCACCATCTCCGACCCAAGTTTCAGCACCGCAACGCCTGCGCCGGTGCAAAACCTTGCTGGCGGCATGGGGGCGGTGGTCGCGGATATATTGCTCCAGTCTTTGGGCGGCGCCTCGGTTTTGATGCTGGCGCCCTTGGCGATCTGGGGCGCCTTTGCGCTCATGAAGGGCGCGCCCGAAGAAACGCCCGCTGACTTTTGGCGCCGGCTGGCTGTGGCGCCGCTGGCCTTGCTGGCGGGCGCGGGATTGCTCGCCACCTGGGCGCCGCCCGCTGACTGGCCCTACATGGTTGGTCCCGGCGGCCTCTTTGGCGATACGCTGCTTGGCGGCGTTGCCGGGGTGCTCGGCTTTCTGGGCGGCGGTCTTGCAAAAATGCTGGCGGCTGGGCTGTTCGCCGTGGCGGCGCTTTTCTCATACGCCATCCTTTGCGGCCTCACCCGCGAGCGTCTTGCTGACGCCTGGTGGGCGCTGGAAGACACGGCGATCGCCATTCGCGACTTCACTCTCGACATTTATGCACGGGTTACCGGCGGTGAACGCGAAGAGGAAGTGGAAGAAGACGACGAAGAGTACGAAGAGGAATATGACGAGGAAGAGGCGGAGCTGGATGAAGATGGCGAGCCGGTCCTCGCGGCGCCCTCTCGTAAGCGCAACATCATCCGTAAAAGGACGAAAAAGAAGGAAAGCCGCCGCGAACGCCGCGAGGCGCAACCGGTGTTGCCAGTGTTCTCAGCTGACGATTACGAATTGCCGCCGCTCAATTTGTTGGCCAAGCCAAATCACAATGCCCGCCGCACGGTGATTTCCGATGAAGCGCTCGAACAGAACGCCCGCATGCTGGAAAACGTGCTGGGTGATTTCGGCGTGCGCGGCGAAATCATTAATGTGCGCCCCGGCCCGGTGGTGACGCTTTATGAGCTTGAACCTGCGGCGGGCGTTAAATCCTCACGGGTTATTGGCCTCGCGGACGATATCGCCCGCTCCATGAGCGCCGTCGCGGCCCGCGTGGCCGTGGTGCCCGGCCGCAATGTCATCGGAATTGAATTGCCGAACCAGGACCGGGAAATGGTGTTCCTGCGGGAGCTTCTGGGTGCAACCGAATACGAAAACTCGCGCGGCGACCTGACGCTGACGCTGGGTAAATCTATCGGCGGCGAACCGATTTTCGCCGACCTTGCGCGCATGCCGCATCTGCTGATTGCGGGCACGACCGGTTCGGGTAAATCCGTCGGGATCAACACGATGATCCTGTCGCTGCTGTACCGCCTCTCGCCTGAGCAATGCAAGCTGATCCTGATTGATCCGAAGATGCTCGAGCTTTCGGTTTATGAAGGCATTCCACATCTTCTCTCTCCGGTGGTCACCGATCCGCGCAAGGCCGTCGTTGCGCTGAAGTGGACCGTGCGCGAGATGGAAGAACGCTATCGCAAGATGTCAAAGGTCGGTGTGCGGAATATCGAAGGCTTCAACACCCGGGTCGCCGAGGCGGAAGAAGCTGGCGAGACTTTGAACCGCACCGTCCACACGGGCTATGACGAGGAATCCGGCGAACCGGTCTATGAGACTGAAGAGCTTGAATACGAACCCATGCCGTTCATTGTTGTGGTGATCGACGAGGTCGCCGATCTCATGATGGTCGCGGGCAAGGATATCGAAGGCATGGTCCAGCGCCTCGCGCAGATGGCGCGGGCAGCGGGCATTCACCTTATCATGGCGACGCAGCGCCCGTCAGTCGATGTCATCACCGGCACCATCAAGGCGAACTTCCCCACACGGATTTCCTTCCAGGTCACGTCGAAAATCGACTCCCGCACGATCCTTGGCGAGCAAGGCGCCGAACAGCTGCTGGGCCAGGGCGACATGTTGCACATGGCTGGCGGCGGCCGCCTGCGCCGGGTCCACGGAGCATTTGTTGCCGATGACGAGGTCGAAAAGATCGTCGGATTCCTCAAAAAACAGGGCGCGCCGGATTATGTGCAGGAAGTCACCGAGATGCGCGACGACGACGGCGGCGAGATGGCCGGCTTCGACATCGGCGGCAACACCAATTCCGGCGACGCGCTCTATGACCGGGCTGTTGCGGTGGTCCTGCGCGACCGGAAAGCGTCCACTTCCTATGTGCAGCGGCGATTGCAGATCGGCTATAACAGGGCGGCGACGCTGATAGAACGGATGGAAGAGGAAGGCGTCATTTCATCCGCCAATCACGCCGGGAAACGTGAGATCCTCGTCGGTGACGATGCGGCGTGATGGCGATGTCGTGTGATAAAGTAATCTCATCAGTTTCCTGAGACAGAATTCTTCAACATCAGGATACAAACGCGCGTTAACCAATTGAATTGCGCAACAAATGCTGCGTATGCGATTGATCTTTACGATTTGTTAGGCATACTTGGGCTGGGGAGAGGAACATAACCTGGGTGGCGTAATGTCTAAGAGTTATGAGAATCTTCCGGGCGCTGCTGGAAAAGCGCGTTTTTTCCGGCCAAGCCGCTACCCGGCGTCGGAGATATTCTCTGGCCGTCCGCCCAAACTCACCTTCGAAGACGAAGTTTTCGATCTTGAAAACATCAGCGCGCGCGGCGCTGGTTGCATCAGCCGCAAGCGCCGCGATGACACCGCTTACGCCTCACCCGGCAGCAAGGGCGTGCTGCGGCTCACGCAGCATGGCCGCGAGCTGTTTTTGGGCGCGGCGCGCAAAGCCCGGCATATGGCCGGGCCCGGCGGCATCAGCGCTGGATTTGAGCTTGAAGAAAACAGCTTCGATCTGGACTGGCTCATCAGCGAAAACGCCAGCGTGCTGGCGCGCGAAGAACGCGTGCCCGTTGAGACGCCAACGCCCTCCGCCGAATACCGGACATTTTGCGCCGACGCTTCCGCGTTCATTGGCGCCTATCTCCAGCGCATCCAGAAATATGTGGCGCCGATCGAGGAACGTCTGGGTGAGGAAGAACGCAACGAGATTGCGCGCGATCTGGCCAACGCGGCGGAGACCGACTGGCTGGATTTGTTGCGTGAAGGCAATGAGCTGGTGGCGGCGGCGCATGCGGACAAGCAATTGCGCATCGGCTACAAGACTTATCACCGAACGCACGGTAACCCAGATGCTGCTCGCCGGACCGGGTTGGGCGCGCTGCTTGTTCAAACCTGCGGGCTATCCGGGCGACTACAAGATCATGAATTACGGCTACGAACAAAAGCCGGAGGGCGTGACGGTCGGCGAAAAGTTCCTGCACCTTCTTGGCATGATCGCGTCCCGCGCCATCATCACCCGGATGGAGATGGTGGCGAGCCTCATCTGCGACTATGCGCGCGAGCATCGAAACGCCGATGTGGACGAATTCACCATCACCAGTGTTGGCTCAGGCCCGGCGCGCGAGCTGGAAGACATTCTCGAGGCGACGCCGCAAGATGTGCGCTGGCGGGTGAATCTGGTGGACCAGGAGCCTGCAGCCCTCGACTATGCGTTCGAGCGCGTGGCCAACATGAAAGAGCGCGACCGGTTAAGCGTCACGGGCCTAAACATTTCGTTTCGGGAGATGCTTCGTCCGTCACCGGATAATGCAGTCTTCGTGGATAACGACGTGATTTATTCGTCGGGATTTGTGGACTATCTCAACCCGCTGCTCGCCCAGCGGTTTATCAAGCGGCTTTATGAGTTTGTAAAACCCGGCGGGCGCGTCATTGTCGGCAATGTGAACAACCGGCCATCGGGCATGATGTGGCCGCTGGAATACATCACCGACTGGAGTCTTTATTTCCGCAACGAAGACGAAATGCGCGCCATGGCGCGGGAGATTCCGGACGCCAAAGTCACGGTGGTGCCGGACCCCATGGACGCGGTGTATTTTCTGGTGGTTGAAAAACCCGGTGCCTGATGGGCGGGCCGCTGGGCCTAGCTCGCCGCCGCGTTCTCAACAAGTGCAGCCTTTGCCTGCGGCGCCGCGAAGGAGATGGTCACCGTCACGCCGGCACCCTCTGTTGACGCGAGCTGAATTGACGCGCGCTGATCGCGGAAGATGTGATTGGCGAGGGTCAGTCCCAGCCCCATGCCCTCACGGGAGCGCGCCAGCGCATGCTCGCCCTGGGTGAAAGGACGCAAGGCGCTTTCAAGCTGTTCCGGCGACATCCCTGCGCCCTCGTCGCGCACGGTTAAATCATAACCGCCGTCTTTTGTTTTCGAACCGCCAATCCAGATCGTGCCGTTTTGCGGCGACGCGTTGATGGCGTTTTCGAGAATGTTATTCAACGCATAGCACGTATGAACTATGTCGATTTCCACATCGCCGCCCTGCAGCTCGACGAGATCGACTTTTAGGGATTTCTTTTCGATGCCGCCGCGCATCTGTTCTACGGCCACATCCACGAGCTCATCGACTGGCGTTTCGGCCAGCTCATATTTCATCTTGCCCGCTGTTGTGTCGGCGAAGCGCAACATTTTTTGGATTCGCGACAGCAACACATGGGCCGATCCGTGAATTTCGTTCAGATGCCGGACGTTTTCATGATCGTCATTGGCCGCCTTGCAGGCGTTGGTGACAACTTCCGTATAGCCGATGATCTGATGCAGCGGCGTGCGCAGCTCGTGGCTCATCATGGAAAGGAAGTTGATCTTTGACTGGTCGGCCGCCGTCGCTTCGATCAGCAGGTTTTCAATGGTCTCCGCATCGCGCTGGCGTTGTTCATCGCGCAGCCAGATCATGCGCGAACGTATCTCCTGCGTATAGATCGTCAACACTGCGACGCTTACAATGGAGAACATGAAAAAGTGGCCGGAGATGATGTCAGTCGACGTGAACTCAGCATCGAAGTTCAACACCGCAGAATAAGACAGCGAGGAAATAATATAGACGCTTGCCGCCACACGAAACGGAATCCGCATAAGGCAAGACGTGGCGATAAACACCACGAGAATGCCGATAATGTAGGGAGGCGAGCCCGCCGCCGGCATGACGCAGATCATGTAGATGATCGCCTGGGCCGAAAAGAATATCGCCGCCGCGGACAGCCAGCCGAAATGGGGCTTTAATCGCTCAAGAAAGGATAAGGGGATCAAAGCGAGAATGATCAGTCCGGTGAGCAGCCGCACCAGCAAAATGTGCTCAAGGTTTTCACTGATGGTCAGAACATCGAGAATGCCGAACGAGAAATAGGCGACGATCACCGAGATCCACAAATAGCGTTCGCTGGGCAGCGTGCCCTTCACCAGCGAGGCGATGTAGTTCGCTTCGATCTCCGGGTTTTGGAAGCGCGTTGTGGCCGCAGATATCCCGTCGCGTTCGAGCAAGGCTCGAAAACGTTCGATAGGCCCCTGGCGGCGCGGATGGCGCCCCGTAGACTCTGCGGAACCGGTCATGGGATCAGTCTTAAATCAGGAGGGTTAACGCCCTGTTTGCAACGAATTGTTTCGGAAATGGAATTTTTTGTGTCCACACGAACCGTCATCGGCGCTTGTTTCGGCGAAAAAAGCGCTTAACATCTTGTTAATGTCTGAAACTGCTCGCACATTTGGCGCACACCCTGCGCCAACACCTGCCAAGGATGCGCCGGCTGACGCCGCGTCCGCGTCGACGGTCGCGGTGATGCCGCTCGGCGCGCGCCCCGGCGCCGTGCCGCTGACGATTTCAAAGGAGATCGCCTGGCCGCTGGTGGGGCTGTTCGCCGGGCTTTGGGCGGGTCTGATCGGCGTTTCCTTCGCGGCGGTGAGCGGCGTCTTCCCGATCTGGGCGGGCACGCTCATCAACTTCGCCCTGTTTTATGTGTTGTCGGATTTCAACCACGAGGCGACCCACCGCAACATATCCGGCGCGCGCTCGGAGATGAAATGGTTCAACGATCTGCTCGGGCAGATCGGATCGTTCCCGTTCTTTTTGCCATTCGCGGCGTTCAAAGCAGTGCATCTCGCCCATCACCGGATGACCAATCATCCGACCCTCGATGGCGATATGTGGTTTGCCGGCAAGAATTTTTTCGATGTGCTGGCGCGGGCATCGGGCTTGCTGGTCGGTTATGAAATCATGCTGCACCGGCTCGCCCGACATGGATTCGTTACCCGCGCGACCATCATCTCCATCTGGGTGCAGCGTGTTGTCATTCTCGGCATTATCGCCGCCGCCTTCGCACTGGGCGTCGGGTATGAGGTGTTCATGTTGTGGACGCTGCCCTGTTTGATGGTGATGATCGCGCTCGGCTTCCTCGCTTTCGCCGTGCACTATCCTCATGAAAGCCGTGAGAAATACAAAAACACCAATATCTGGCTGGCCAACAAACCGAAGCATTGGCTGATCGTGGCGGCGTCGGTGAACCAGAATTATCACCTGATCCACCATCTGCATCCGCGCATTCCGTTTTACCGCTATGCGCGCGCGTTCGATCAGCTGCGGCCGGAACTTGAGCGCGCCAAAGCGACCATCCGGCGGGTGTAATTGTGGCGCCGCCGATTGAACGGCGGTCCGCCATTCCTGACCGAGAACCTCCCCAAAAACCAAACTGCTCACGCTTGGGCTAACCCATTTGGCGCACTGTCGTGGTGCGATAACGGTTTATCGATTCGGGCGCCGAATTCCTGTTCAATAATTATTGAAAATATGAAAGAGTGGTAGTCAGCACCATATGAAATCTTAAACCATCGAAATGGAAGGCTCGCGGTGTCTAACAGGCAAAAAAACCGGATGACTCGCCGAGGTTTTCTAGGAACGACCGTTGGCGCCGCGGCCTTCGGCGGCAGTGCGCGGGCGGATAGTTATTGTGTTGAAACCCTGGAAACGGAACCTGGGCCATTTTTCCCATTGAAAAAAATGAACAACGCGACAGACCTCGTTGGTGAAGGCGCTGGGCGCGCTCGCGGCGAGGTGCTTTATGTTTATGGCGTTGTTAGCGACCACGAGTGCCACCCTATTTCAGGCGCTCGCGTGGTGATCTGGCAAGCCGACGCCGAGGGACATTACGACCATCCCGAAGCAGAAGGTCATGACGATCTCGACCCCAATTTCAAATATTTTGGAGAGGTCGAAACATCAACAACTGGATCTTATCGATTCCGGACGATCATGCCGAAATCATATGCTGCATTTGGCCTTGATCGCGCCGCGCATATCCATTTTCGCATTACTGCGCCAGGCATGAAAGCTTTGACAACAGAAATGTATTTTGCCGGGCAGGCGCATGACGCGCGACGAAAGATGGACGCTGTCTGGGCGTCTCGGCCAGCCCCCGCACGAAACGCATTGATTATAAAACCGATGTTGGCTGCAACAGTAGATGATTTGGGAGTTGCGGCAGATGCGCAAGCGCTTGCCTGCCGCTTTGATATTACATTGACATGACGAATTCAAACTATCCGAACAGTGAGAGGTAGTTGTATGTATGGTCGAGCCTTGCTTGTGAGCATTGTCTTCGGGGTTTTTGCGAATTCGCCGGCTATGGATGCGCGCGCGTCTATGACGGAGGCGCCGACTGGGGTTTATGAATTAGACCCTAATCATTTCTCGTTGCTGTTTCGTGTCGATCACCTTGGATTTTCGCACATCGTAGGCCGGTTTAATGATGTCGAGGCTGAGCTGACAATCGATCCCGGCAACCCTGAAGGCGCAAGGCTCGCTGCAACAATTTCCGCCACAAGCATCGACACGAATGTTGCGTCGCTTGATAATTTCTTAAGAGGCGCGTCAATGCTCAATGCAGTCGAAGCGCCTCAGATCGAATTTGAAATGTCCGATCTTGTATTGACTTCTGAAGATGCCGGAACGGTCAACGGGCGGTTGTCGATCGCGGGCAGGGCGCAGGACATCGCTTTCGACGTCAAACTTGTTGGCGCTGGATACAACCGGTTTGAGGGCGCTTACATTCTTGGTTTTGCAGCGACCGGAACACTTACGCGGTCCGATTGGGGTTTGACGGCGTTTACGCCAGATGTTGGCGATGAGGTATTGTTTTCATTTGAGGGCGAATTTGTTTATTCCGGAGCTCAACTTTGATGTGCGTGGTTGAGCGATCTTGATTACAATTGAGCTGTGTGGGTTCGAAGCGTGATTCTTATCCAGTTTTTCGGCGGTTGACGCGCCCCGACCTACGCGTCCTCCGGTTTTTGTTTCTCCGAAGACGAATCATTTTCCGATTCGATACATTCCGGCCCCTGATGGCGCGTATTGTTGACATAGGCGCTCACCTTGTTTGCCGTCATCCAGTCTGCGGGGCAGGGCGCGAGCATGTCGTACGCTTCTTCCGGCGGCGCGTTGAACCACGCGTCCAACTGGTCTTCGCCCAAAATCACCGGCATGCGATCGTGCAGATCGGCCATGAAGGCATTCGGTTCGCAGGTGATGGTCGTGCAGGTTAAAATAACCTCGCCCGTTGCCGGGTCGGTCCATTCATCCCAGATACCGGCAAGTCGGAAAGCAGGTTCCGTCGTTGGAAAGATATGAAAAGGCGGATCGCCTTTTTTGCGCGGGCGCTTCCATTCAAAAAAATTCATGGGGATGACGCAGCGCTGGCCTTTTTTCCACGCCGTCTTGAACGAGGCTTTTTCCAAAAGGGTTTCAGCTCGCGCATTGTGCGTGCCGAACTTTTTTTCACTCAGCGGTTTTTTCCACCAGCGCGGCACCAGATCCCACCGGGCCGCTTCGATGATGCGCGCGTTATCTTTTTGACGGACAATATGAACGGCGGTGGTCGGCGCGATGTTGTAGCAGGGGCGCAGATTGGTGGCGGGCGGCCCGCCGCTGATGTTCAGCAATGCGTAAATTTGCGCCCAAGTCAGGCTTTGATCGCCGCGTCCGCACATGGCTAGGTCTCCCGAATGCGCGCATGATACCACAGACCGGCGTTTGGGCTTTCGCACGCGACCGCAGCCGCCGACGGCGCCCCGTCAGGCACGGCGTGCTGCAAGCTCTTTGGATTGCCTGTCTTTGGAAAGCTGTCTTTGGAAAGCTGCCTTTGGAAAACTGGAGCGGGCGATGCGATTCGAACGCACGACCTAAACCTTGGCAATGTATGGACCCTACACATCAATAGCTGCTGTTGAATGTCGTTGGTTGCAGAATGTTGCGCTAGATCAACAGGTTACATGTCAGGTGATGCCAATTGGGGCTATCAGTTGCTATTCGGCAGGTACCTAGTCGGTACCTGTGTGCACGAGACGGGTCTATAGGTACCAATCAGCCCTGATAGCCCCGAGGCCTCAAGCTCTTTAACGTCTCAGTCGGCTTGCGGTTATTGCATCGCGTATGGATCTGGTGAGGTTTTGACCAACCCAACAAATACATCTTTGTCGGCCCGTACCTTGAGGGTCCATGTCAATGGGTCGAACTGCTCTTTGGAGACCTCGAAGATATCCACAGTGCTTTCAGACAAGCCTGGGTTTAGATTTTCCCATGACCGCTGCACATCATAACGAGCTGTAATCGTTGCATTGACGCTGTACTCGAAGCCCTCATCGTCGACCAATGTGATCGTGGGCTTTGATGAAAACCCAACAGGTCTTTTACTTATATTTCTATATTTCCAATTGACGACTACGTAGACTCCACCATCATGAGCAATTTCATCAGCGATGAACCACCTTAACATTACTCTATCGACGGTTATTTCAAACCTCTCGGTACGGGTAGCTTCCCCAATATCGCTCTGTTTCGCGTCGATCGTTAGTCCTGAGCATAAAAATGAAACCGTCGCGCCGAGAATCATTCTTGCGGACCATGGTAGGCGGCGCCAATCGGGCATGCCGAAGCGAAAGGATGAGGTGAGATACCTGCGAATTTGAATTCCAATATCTTTCATTTTTCTCTCTCCATATGAATAACCTTGCTGATTATATCCCGAATTCAGAAAAATGATACTTATAGGCTGTAGATCAATAGAGTGCATCACGCACGGATTGTGTGATGGACATCAGAACCGTCGTCGGCAAGAATCTGAAGCGAATAAGAAAAGAAGCGGGGCTTTCCCAAGAGGATTTGGCTTGGGAATCAGGTCTTCACCGGACTTACGTTTCTGGTGTCGAGAGGGGGGTTAGAAATCCCACCATATTGGTTCTGCAACAGATTGCGGATGCTCTTCAGGTGGAACCGTCGGAACTCCTAAGTAGATGCTAGTCAATAATTCTTGACCTGAAAAACCGCGATATCGAATCTCAGGCCACTAATTTCCGGTAGTGCGACGGGTCATGTGCGTCTATGGCAATTTGCCATTGTGCCGCAGCTGGCACGGCACGTTTTGAAACCTCTTGAACCGATTGCCGATGGCCGGCTCGTTCTAACATAAGCATGCGAATAATTGTTTCGGCCGTTGGGTCTAACGGCGTCTCGCCGCGCTCCCACCTTCCAACAGTTTGATGATCTTTGTGAAGCACGTTCGCAAGCTGACTTTGTGTAAAGCCGAGTTCGGTCCGTAAAAACCGCAGTTCTACTGGGGATAACCCACTTGGCTTTTCAGCTAGCATTTCAGCTATCAGACGATGCAATTCATTGATGTGCGGAATGCTTACGCACGCTTCGCCAGCGTCATCGGTGACTACATCGAGGCCGACAAGGATGACATTGTCGAGGCCGCATCCTGTGTATCGGTGATTAATCGAAGGCTGCGTCATGCGAAATTCTCCCTACTATTATGCCGTTCTCAAGCGCTGCCACTTTTATCTGATTACAGCCGTCCGGAATGACGACAGCTGAGACAGACTTTCCGTTACTGTTGGGTGTGGGTCCTTCGATGGAATATTTGTAATACCCATCTCGGGTGGACGTGTCGGGGTCGTCATAAACCATCCCTGTTTTAAGCAAATGCAATACGTCACCAGAATCCAGGCCGAAATCAGCCAAAGACGAAATCACACTCATTGATTGACACAGCCCAAAATCATCGCGACGAGCGCAATCATTAATCCTCTTTGTGGCTTCGACAGGCGACCAGCGCCCCGGCGACTTTGCCACAACACCTCCCCAACATATCAGCGTGATATTTTGTTCCCTGAAGCGTGTAAACGCCTTCATTGCCGCAGGAAATCGCCCAAAGCCCCGTTTTTCCCCATGTTTGTCACATATTGTATCTTGATGATACAAAGAATCAAGCCTAAATGTATCACCATGATATATTGTGAATGGCTGGTTTAGGTGATGAGACGGATTTTATCGATTGATGGAGGGGGTATTCGCGGGGTGTTTCCGGCCGCCTTTTTGGCAGCGCTAGAAGATGACCTTGATCAACCAATCGGCAGATATTTTGACCTGATAGCTGGAACATCAACTGGAGGCATTATCGCCATCGCGCTCGCGATGGGAATTCCGGCGAAAGATATTCTAAAGCTCTACGAAGACCTCGGCCCAGGCATATTCGATCAAGATCAGGATGGGCTTGGTGGTTTAGCGAAGAAACTTTATCGCAAAGTCCGCTGGGTTGCCTTCGGTCCAAAATACTCAGCCGACAGGTTGGAAGCAGCGCTGAAGTCCATTCTTGGCAATCGAAAAATCGGCGAAGCAAAAACGCGCCTCATGATACCGGCTTGGAACGCGTCAACTCGAAAAGTGTATGTCTATAAGACTGCACACCACGAGCGTTTTACAACCGACTACAAAGATTCTGCAGTAGATGCAGCGCTCGCAACAGCCGCCGCCCCCACATTTTTTCGTGAGCACATCACTGCAAATGATGTCGGTCTTGTCGATGGAGGTCTCTGGGCAAACAACCCAGCGGGTAACGCGGTCGTCGAAGCTATAGGCGTTCTTGGATGGGCTGCAAACGAGATCAATCTTCTTTCGGTTAGTTGCCTTGACGACGTTTTTGAGACCAAAGCCGCTTACAGCGTATGGAGCATGAAAAGGAAAGTGGCGGCATTCTTTCAGGCGGGTCAGTCTTTTGGTTCTATGGGCGTTGCTCACTTATTAACCGGCGACCCACATACGCGAAAAGCTATTTGGCGAATTTGCCAGCCCGTTCCAGATGGACAGTTTACGCTTGATGACACTGCGCGCATCCGTCAGCTCAAGGAGCGCGGTTTTGTAGAAGCTCGCGAACAAAAACCAATCCTAAAACCCCATTTCTTTATCGAACCGGCGGCGGCGTTCGTCCCCGTTTATCAAGTAGAAGGAGGCGCCTGATGCCCAATGAAAATAAACTAACTCATGAAATGGTACTGCAAAAACTTCATGCAGGCATTGATATGCCTGAGGAGGTTATTGATGACATTATCGGCAAATACGAATCTATGGGTCGATGGCTTGATCGCGAAGGATCAGCGATTAAGCGCTATGAGCCGTTCGTATCTCCGCAAGGTTCAGTATTGTTAGGCACAGCAAACCGCCCCATCGGGGAAGGCGAAGAATACGATGTGGACCTTATCTGCCGCCTTCTAATCGTCAAGTTAACTGTGACGCAGAAGGCTTTGAAGCAAGCCGTGGGCAAAGAGATACAAGGTTACGCAACAGCCCACGGAATGATTTATCGACCGGAAGATAAGCGCCGTTGTTGGACTCTTAAATATGCCGAAGATAACCGCTTTCACGTCGACATACTGCCTTGTGTGCCAGATGCAGAGCGATATCGCCAATTTCTTATAGACAGCGGCCATCACTCTCTAGCTAAAAATAATGCGATTACAGAAGGCGCTGTAGCGATTACAGATAAGACCGATCCGAATTACGAAAGGATTACAGACGATTGGCCAACCAGCAACCCACTGGGATTTGCAGCGTGGTTCTTTGAACGCATGGAGGAACGACTGCTTGTCGAGAAACAAGAGCTATTACGTCGGGTTATGATTTACGACAAGGTCGAAGATATTCCCAACCATCGCGTTAAAACAACGCTGCAGAAGGCAATCCAACTTCTTAAACGTCACCGTGACACAACGTTCTCAGGTGACCCAGACCATAAGCCAATCTCAATTATCATCAGCACGTTATCCGCACTGGCGTATAACAACGAGGATACGCTAGTAGGTGCGTTGACTGCAATACTGCAAACCATGGAAAGCTTTATTGAGAATCGTGACGGCGTTTCTTGGATCGCAAATCCGGTAAATCCGGAAGAGAACTTTGCCGACAAATGGGAAGAGGACTCTGGAAAAAAGGCTGCTTTCCATCGCTGGCTATCTTCTGCGCGAAGGGATTTTGGAACCTACTTGAACAGCTCACGGCCCGAAGATGTGCCGAAACCGCTCCGGGAGCGGATTGGTGAGTCTGTGGTCGATAAAGTCATGAAAAAAGTAAGATCCACGAATCATGCAGCTGCAACAATTCTCAGTACCGCGGCGGTGGAACGCGCAGAAGCAATGGCTGCTGAAGTGCATCGGCGTGGGACGGAAACACAGCCTTGGCGCAAAAAAGATTAGCAGTACAAAAGTCAACGCTTACGCGGATCGAGGTTGAGCGGGCTCTTGCATTCAAGCAGCCTGGCTTGACCATCACCGAGTTGCAGGACGAGATATTGGCTGAGGGGGAGTACATAGTTACTGATGGCCCCCATTCAGATGGTCCGATTGCTCGGTATCAGGTCTGCATCTATTTTTTTAAAAACTATCCAGAAAAGGAACCGTTAGTTATTGAGACTGCCGGAGACATTGAGCGGATTGCTGATCGTCACATGTACTCCGAAGGCGCCTGCTGCACTTGCGTTTGGGAGGAGTGGCTAATAACGGCAGACGATACGTCAATAAGCGCTTTCTGCGAAGGACCGCTCAATAACTTTTTTCTTAGTCAAGTTAGGTTTGACCAAACAGGCAAATGGCCATTCGGAGATCGCAAGCATGGAGCCGCTGGCTTTGTTCAGTCGGTGGGCGCAATTATTGGTTTTGATGTCGATCAAGAATCGGCATTGCGATATTTGCAAGCGTTATCGGCTCGAACAATAAAAGGTCATTGGCTTTGCCCATGTGGTAGCAAAGAGAAATTGCGGAAATGTTGCCGAGACAAAGTTATAAAGCTTAGAGGTCAAGTCGAACCGGTGCTGGCTGCGCGCCTTCTTAAACGACTTGTTGATGCTATAAAAAGCGAACAGACGATTCAGTAAAGGAGGTCATTTGCTGAACAAATTTGAGGGCTGGTGATTTAGACGCAGGCAACCCTACAGCCATGCATTGCCTTGGCAAGCGGCCTGTTAAAAAATTAACCCTCGTGATTTTTTTGATGTTAATTAATGCGTGTACGGAATAATATCCGTACAGTGAGCAATATAAAACTGACCAAACGATTGATCGATTCAGTATCGCCAACTGATACAGATCAGTTAATGTTTGATAGCGAAATTACGGGCTTCGCATTAAAGGTCGCTCCGTCAGGGCGCAAAACGTTCATTTTAAAATATAGGACTGCTTCCGGACGACAGCGGAAGCCCACGATTGGTCGATACGGTGATATCACACTGGAACAAGCCCGAAAGATTGCGCGCGACTGGAAGGCCAAAATCATTCAGGGCGGTGATCCGTCCGGTGAAAAGCGAGGGAAAACTGGCGGCGACACGCTAAACAACTTCGCAAAACGATACTTCCAAACAGCTGATAAGAAAAAATCTACACTGAAAGTGGAGCAAACAAATTTTCGACTCTACGTTGAGCCTACGCTCGGAAAACTGATTATCGCCCAAATTAAGCGCGCCGACGTTCAGGCTTGGCTGAATGGCCTTGGTGAAATACCTTCCGCCGCAAACCGAACAGTTAGTTTATTGTCAGCGATGTTTACCGAGGCGGAGCGTCAGCAGCTTCGGGAAGAAGGCTCAAACCCTTGCCGTCTTGTACGCCGGTATTCTTCAAAACCGAGGGATCGGTACCTTTCGTTAACCGAGCTTGGCCGCTTCATGCGAGCGCTCGACACTGCCGAAACGAAGGAACTGTTCCATCCGAGCGTAGTTCCTGCATTGCGTTTGTTACTTTTAACGGGCGCTCGGAAGACTGAGGTTTTATCCCTGAAGTGGGAATGGGTTGATTTCGACCGACGCCTCATCACACTTCCAGACAGCAAAACCGGACCGCGAAAGGTCTACTTGCCAGAGAGCGCCATTCAAGTCCTGAACGGAATCAACAAGCTGAAGGGCAATCCGCATGTCTTTTGGGGTGCAAATGTGGGTGATTTTTATAAAGACCTAAAAAAGCCGTTTCGTCGAATCCTTGAGCTTGCAGAGATATCTGACTTCCGCATTCATGACCTTCGGCATACTCATGCAGCACATGCTGTGATGGCCGGCGTACCGTTGAATATCATCGCTAAGACTCTTGGGCATAGTCAGACGAGGACGACTGAGCGATATGCGCATGTTGATGATGACCCAGCCCTCAAGGCAATTAATAAAACGGTTAGCAGTTTCCGGCTGCTGTCATAGACCTGGAGATGACGATTGACTTGAACGAATTGCGTTCAATCGATCAACAAGGAATGCTACAAAGCAAAATTCGGAACCAAGGGCATGATCGAGACCGTCTTGCCCTTTTAAAAATAACAAAAGTCAGGATTCTTCGTCTGGGGACTCGTTAACCGCTGTCGAATGAACTGATCTGACGGACTTTTATTTATGTGGTCTGATGTCCTTAGGACTAAGGCCGATGAAATATCGCTCAGTATTGTGAAATTTCAGCCTTTTCAGGCAGTATGCGAACCAACTGTTGCGGGCATCCTCAGAGGTGATGTTACTGCTGAGGTTGTTATCGTAGCCCCATCGGCTTCGCCGCCATCGCCGCTCAATTATGGCTGCGGCATTTTCGAACGGGAAACCAGCTGGAATGCCTCCGATAGCAAGATGTGCGTGAAGACGTTCACCGCCTTCACGCACAGGTCTTTCAAGGCCTTCAATTACGCATGCATAACACAAAGACTGGCCTTGACGGACAAACTTGCGGCCAAGAATATCGCGGGAAGCGCGCGCGATAACGTGGCGGACATTTCTTTCTACCGCTTCATAAGTCACATACTCGCGTGTCAGGAACTGTGGAGGCGCGGCTATAGATTGCTTCAAGCTTCCTGTGAACGCGAGCTGTGCATCAACGGATCTAAACCAGTCCATGTAGGCGCGTCGTAGCGCAAGTTTTGACGTGGTCATGATGGCTGTTCAGTCGCTTCTGCCGTAGATCTAAACGAGTGCTTACGCAGCCAGCGCTCAAGAGCTTCGTCGCTGTAGAAAACACGACGGCCAATCTTGAAAAATTCAGGTCCTTTTCCGTTACATCGATAATGCGCAAGCGTCGATTGAGGAATTCTCAGCCGTGTTGCTGCTTCTGTTGGGGTAATCAGGTTCATTTTTTCCACGCATATACGCTGGCGAGTTAAGGAGATCGCAGTCGATATAGTTGGATGAGCTGAATGTCCGGCCCGCACACGCGGGCGAGCCAGCTCATTTAAAGAAATGGCTAAACGGGTCGTTATCGTTAGCGGGCTGCGGCAGTGTGGACGGCTTGTCAAACACCTCTCGGTCTACCCATTTTTCGATTTCGAACTGGGGCTGGTGAATATCTCCCACCGGTGTTGAGGATACCTTCGTTTGGAGAAGCTTCACTATTGGGAGATCGTTTGACCGGCCCCGATCTATCCATTGACGAAGAACATCGCCTACTGCGGCCCTAAACGCTTTGGATGACTGCATTATTTCCATGTGCTTATCGGGCAAAGGAGTCAGAACCTTCACGTCTAGCTTAATCCCGCGAACAAAGCCGGCATTTGGGCATGCGGGAAAAGGTTCATTGAGCCGAACCATCTCGACTGCCGGAGGGCTATCATAAAACACCCACCCGACCTTGATGCTAGCGACATCAAAGATTGCGGCGAACTGATCGGTGATGTCGTTGCCGTCTCGTTCAGTAAAGCGCCCCGTTTTGGCGCTGTACTTGAGATATGGATAAGGAACCCCTGAGCGATCTGGCGGTAAATTTACTGAAGACAAATCAATCATGTTGGCCTTTGGTAAGTTGCAGTCGGCCTGTTGCCGACGCAGATAACATAAAAGGCCCGCCCCCCTGTAAGGAACCATGGTTGACGTGGATTACGATCTAAGCCGTATGATTTTCTTCGGAGTAAGCTAGATCGTTAAACTCTTCATCTCGCATAAATCGCCACTGTGCTAAAATGTCGTCTTCGAGCTCAGCTTTATAAGCGTTGAGTTCTGCTCGCGTCATTTTTGAGAATTCTTCTGCGCAGGCTTTGCGTAAGCGCCGGTCTTCCGCTTCGAACATGACCCGCCTCTCTTTTTTGTGCATTTGAAATAAGCTTATGCGCAAAGATTCATGACTTTTATAGCCGAACTCCTCGGCTACTTTTGTGCGTGCTTCCGTCAAGGTTAATCCGTGAATTCTGTGCAAGCTTTCGACCCTTGCGTCAGCCCTTTCAAGCCGAGCTCGCCGAAACCACTCATCGCTGGGCCGGCCTTGAGGGCGGCCAGCAGACCCACGATTGCGCCGTTTGCTGTTACGCTTCGCCTCGCGGTCACGCTTTCTGACAGACCTACGATACAGTTCGTCAACCCAATCAGCGAGCAGACGTTGCTCGCTGATTGAGATTTGAGCGCCATTGCGCAGCTGGTCGATTGCGTCAGGCCAATCATCTCTAATTTTTGCGATTTTGAGCGGTGTGTTCGGCATGGGATACTCCTTGATATGGGCCTTTCGGCCGCCAAGCGGGATGCGCCAGACCGATGTGGTCAGCGCGGCGAATTCCCTTACCAAGGCAGAATGCCGGGTGAGTAAGTAAGACCGAGGAACCGGACTTCAAGTCCCCTTAAGCTTACCTCTTGGTTCCTGTTTGGTACCTATACGGATGGACGACCAGCCGCCTTTGGCGTGAGGCCGCATTAAGAAATTGATATTGTTATCAAAAAATGGAGCGGGCGATGCGATTCGAACGCACGACCTAAACCTTGGCAAGGTTTCGCTCTACCCCTGAGCTACGCCCGCTCACTGACGTATTCCGCCGCCTTGATGGGCGACAGGGGCCGCTATATGCACGAGGGCCTGCCCCATTGCAAGCGGAAGGTTTTGGGCAAGTGGAAGATTTTGGAGTCTCATTTTTCATGTTTTTGAGCGCCACAGATGGATAGGCCCGACACCGAAGCGCCGGTAGCCCCGATCGCGCCGCCGCCCGGCGCCGCCCGGCGCGAGGATTTTTTCGGGTTTTTGGACCGGCTGGGCGTCGCCCACCGGACGGTGGAGCATCCGGCGATTTTCACCGTCGAGGAGGGGCGAGACCTGAAGCGCCAATGGCCGGGCGGGCATTCAAAAAACCTCTTTTTGAAAGACAAAAAGGGGGCGCTTTACCTCGCGGTGGCGCTGGGGGAGACCCGCGTAGACCTTGTGGGGCTCGGCAAGCTTTTGGGGGCGAAAGGACGATTGTCCTTCGGCAAGCCGGAGCTGATGACGCAAACCATGGGGGTCATTCCGGGCGCGGTGACGCCCTTCGCCCTGATGAATGAGAGCGCGCGCGTACTGACGGCGGTGGTGCTCGATACCGCCCTTTTGGCTCAAGAACCGGTGTGGTTTCATCCGCTGGAAAACACGGCGTCAACGGCGGTCGCGCCGGCTGATCTGGTGCGGTTTGTGGCGGCATGCGGGTTTCAGCCGAAAATTGTTGATTTGGCCGCGCCTTTGGCCGGTTGATGGGCGGCTCACCGGTTGCGTTTCGCTGCGTGCGCCCTCATTTATTAACGAAATCACGGAGACTTGGGTATGAGCGAGATTCTGGGCGCAAACGGCCAGCCAGTGGAGGGCGCTGCGGGCGCCGTTGATGGCGACATCATCAAGGACGCCACCATCGAGACGTTCGAGGCGGATGTACTTTCCGCCTCCATGACCGCGCCGGTGATTGTCGATTTCTGGGCCGACTGGTGCCAGCCCTGCAAACAGATTGCGCCGGTGCTGGAAAAGGCCGTGCTCGCCGCGGGCGGCAAAGTGCGGCTGGTGAAGGTTGATATCGACAAAAACCAGATGCTTGCCTCGCAATTGCGCATCCAGTCGATCCCCACCGTTTACGCGTTCTTCCAAGGCCGTCCCGTGGACGGTTTTCAGGGCGCGGTTCCCGAAAGCGAGATCAAGGCGTTTATCGAGCGCATCCTTGAGGCGGCGGGCGCCGCCGGTGATGCGGGCGCCGGGCCGCAGGAAGACTATGTGGCTATGGGAGAGGCGGCGTTTGACAGCGGTGATGTTTCAACTGCTGCACAGTACTTCGCTCAGGCCGCGCAAACGGACGTTGAAAATCTTGCCGCCATTGCCGGCCTTGCGCGCTGTCATCTGGCGCTTGGCGATGCGGAGCAGGCCCGCCAGACATTGGCGCTTGTGCCCGAGGACAAACAAAAAGACCCGGCGCTGGCGAGCGTCGTCGCCGCCCTGTCGCTGGCGGACGACAATCAAGGCGGCGATGTTGCGGCGCTGGAAGCAAAAGTCGCCGCCGCGCCCGATGATCTCGACGCACGGTTTGAGCTTGCTGGCGCGCAGCTCAGCGGCGGCACCATGGAAGCGGCGATTGAAAACCTGTTGGCGATTATCGAGCGCGACCGGGAATGGAATGAAGAGGCGGCGCGAAAAAAACTGCTCACCGTTTTCGAAGCGTTGGGGCACGCGCACCCGGCGACATTGCGGGGACGCCGCAAGCTTTCCTCGATCCTGTTTTCATGACCAAGCCGGCGCGCTCCAGCCGGCTCCGCGAAACGCCGGAAACATTGCCGCTCTTTCCCCTGACCGGCGCGATGTTGTTGCCCGGTGGTCAGTTGCCCCTGAATATTTTCGAACCGCGTTATCTGCGGATGATTGACGATGCGCTGGCTGGTCCGCGCCTGATCGGCATGATCCAGCCCAAAGATGATGATGAGGCCGACAAACCCTATCTTTATGACGTCGGTTGCGCCGGGCGGATTACCTCCTACGCGGAAACCGATGATGGCCGCTATGTGATCAATTTGACCGGCGTGCGCCGCTTCCGGCTGACGGAGGAATTGGCCAGCGATACGCCCTACCGGCTGGCGCGGCCGGACTGGGGCGCATTCGAGATCGATGCGTGTAAGGATGAATCCATTGAGGAGGTTGATCGCGAAGAATTGCTCGCGGCGCTTCATCAATATCTCGATGCGGAAAGTCTGGAGATCGAGTGGGAGCAAGCATCGTCCGCCCCGGCCGAGGCGCTGGTCGTGTCTCTGGCGATGGGCTGCCCCTTCGCCCCCAACGAAAAGCAGGCGCTGCTCGAAGCGCCAACGCTGGCGGAACAGGCCCGTTGTCTGATAACATTGATGAAATTTTCCGGCGCGGACGAATCCGGCGGCGATGACCCGATGTTGCAATAACCCGATGTTGCAATAAAGCTGAAGCCGTTGAGCGCGAGATAAGGCGTAAATTTCATGAGCGAGCCCCAGGCTGAAAACCAAAAACCGGTAGACCCCAAGCTGCTGCAAATTCTCGTCTGCCCGCAGACCAAAGGGCCGCTTGTTTATGACCGCAGCAAATCCGAGCTTTTGAGCAAAAAGGCCGGGCTTGCCTATCCGATCCGCGATGGCGTGCCGATCATGCTGACGGATGAAGCGCGGCAGTTAACGGATGCAGAGCTCAATGGGCTCTAAGCGGCCCGGCTTATGCATGCTGCATAACCAAACCAGCGCCTTTATTGGTTAATTGGCGCAAATGATCGGAAGCGGGGAGCGCCGGCGGGCGGTCATGTCTCAGGACAGAGTAAACATTGCTGGTGCGGTAAGGGCGGAGGGCGCCGAGCCCCGGCGGCCTGCGGTGAGGACTGAGCTTTTAACACTCGATGAGGTGAACGCCGACGAGACCTTGCTCCCCGCGTGGCGAGAACTTGGCGGCGCGCTGGTGGAAGAAAGCCCGTTTTATGCGCCCTGGACGCTGGCGCCGGCGTTGGCCGCCTATGCGGACAAGTCCGTGCGGATTGTCTGCGTCTGGCGCGGCGATGTGTTGATTGGATTGCTGCCTGTCTCAAAGGCGCGCGGATTTGCGCGGCTGCCGGTCCCCCATTGGCGAAGCTGGACGCACCCCCATTGCTTTTTTGCCGCGCCCCTCGTGCGTGTCGGGGAGGAGGACGCGTTCTTTAGGGCGCTGTTTTCAACGCTGTGCGAGGGGCCCCATGCGCGCGGCTTTGTTCGGCTCGGACGGCTCGATCGCGACGGCCCTCTGTTCCGGGCGGCGCTGGCCGCGGCGCAAAAAACCGGCCGCATCGCGTATGATTCAGGCGAGACGGAGCGCGCCATGTTGTGCGCCGGCGCTTCTGCCGAAGCGACGCTCGCGGTCTTCGTCCGCAAAAAGAAACGCAAAGAGCTAAAGCGTTTGCGCAACCGGCTTGACGAGTTGGGGCGCGTCGAGGTGCGCGAGTTTTCGCCAACGGATGAGATGACACAGTGGGCGGATTTGTTCCTGGCGTTGGAGCATCGCGGCTGGAAGGGTGAAAATGGCACGTCGCTAAAGGCCAGCGACGCCGACGCCAACTGGTTCCGGCAGACTCTTCAGGGCGCGAGCGACGCAGGCAAACTGCATTTCATTCGTATAGATATTAATGGCCGGCCCATAGCCATGCTGGCCAGCCTGCTATCCAAGGGCGCGGGATATTCGGTCAAAATTTGCCACGACCCGGACTATGCGCGCTATTCTCCGGGGGTCATGGTGGAAATCGAAGCCATGCGCTCGGTGCTTGAAAGGGAAGATTTCCGGTTCATGGATTCCTGCGCCGCCCCGGACCATTCCATGATCAACGGGCTATGGCGGTCGCGCCGGGTGGTGACTGGCCTGAATGTCAGCGGCAAAGGGTTATTTGCGCGGGCCGGGCTCAGCCTGTGCCGCGCGCTGGAAGGCGTCCGGGCGCGCTTGCCGGTTGGTAAGGTATGAGTGCGGTCTTTGACGCGGCGGCGCTGGAACGCCTCGGAGCCCATTACCCGGATGAATCCGTTACGCTGCGGCATGCATTGTGCGGCGAGCCATCGTTTGAGCCGTTCTTCGCCATAGAGCGTCTGACGCTGCTGGCGGCGGCGCTCCCGGCGGCAAGCGTTGAATATAACGCCGGTGACGTTGCGATCAGTCAGGACCCGGACAAAACACCCATGAACGGTCTGAGCGCAGAGGAAACTGTGCGCCGCATCGCCGAAAATCAGTCATGGATGGTGCTGAAAAATATTGAACAGGACCGGGACTACAACACGCTGATGACAGCGTTGCTTGATGAGATTGAACCCGTCGTTCGTGGCGCCACCGGGCCGATGTACAAACGCGAAGGGTTCATCTTCGTTTCTTCGCCGAACGCGGTGACGCCCTTTCATATGGACCCGGAACACAACATTCTTTTGCAACTACGCGGCGAAAAAACCTTCCGTATCTATCCGAATAAGGCGGGCGATGTTGTATCTGATGAGCAGCAGGAAGCTTTTTATGCGTCGGACGGTCACCGAAACCTTCCCTATAGGGAGGAATTTGAACGTCACGCAAAGCCGGTCGCGATGGCCCCCGGTGACGCCCTCTATGTGCCGGTGAAATCGCCCCACTGGGTCAAGGTTGGCGGCGATATTTCCATTTCCCTGTCCATCACCTGGCGCAGCCGGGCGTCGGATAATGAAGCGCTGTTGCGCCGCGCCAATGGCTGGCTGCGCGCCCGCGGACTGACCCCGCCGCCACCAGGCAGGGCCCCCTTGCGCGACCGGGCGGCGATGCTGGGACAGCGCCTCGCGGACCGGTTGGGGCGGCGCTAGGCGGCGCGCGCGGGTTGTGTCTCAGCTTGAAAAGCGTTGGTCGTATGATTGCTGCTCACCAAAAGCGGACGTTGAAGGCGGTTCCAAAGGAATGCTTTTTCGCAGAGCAAAGTGAGCTAGCAATGTAAGTGCGTTATTGGTCATCTCTGCTAGTATCGTAAATGAGAGGGATATTTGAGAGGAATAATGCGGGAAATTTTGATTTGCGCAGTCTTGGCGCTCGCGATACTCGCAAATTCGCAGTCGCAAGCTGGAGAAAATGTTTTCTCGGCCAAGCGAATTTCATCCGTTGAATTGGCGCGCTTGTGGCACATGCAGGAAATGGGCTCGCTCGTACACAATTCGGAAAACATTGAAGACAGCGCGCGAATGACCGTCTTCGTCCTGAGCCCAATTTTCAAGAAAAATTACGAGGAACGCTCAAAGGTACCGGTTGGAATTATTATGGTATCTGACAATAACGTGTGGGCCACACCTGAAGGGTTTGAAATATACGCGCATAAACTCTCATCGGTTCCTAATGTTAAGGCAGGGCCTCCACGAGACCTTCGCACGCCAGAAGATAGTAGAAGCGATGTCCTCTTTACGATTCAGCTCAAAGTCGACGCTTGCAATAAATGTGAGACCGGCTTGGTGATGATCCTGAAAGACAAAAACAGTGGGTTCTACCTCGAAACAGAGAACGTCAGTTTTCTTGAAGAGTGACCAATATTTCGAATATCAATTGGCTGTAATGGTCCGGAAACAGCCACAGGATTTGAAAATTGACTCACGACCGCCGCCAGCTTCCCACTGGCATATTTTTCCTCAAGGGTGTAAGGGACGGGACTTTTTTTGAAATTTAAGGAGGAATAATGGCCCCAACGCTACAATTTGATGCCCCGGCAAGCGACCTGGTCGCCTGCGACACCCCGAAAGAGGCCGTGGAACGGCTGATCGCACTCTATGATGAGGCGCACCGCCTGACCGAAGAACGGTTTGAGCGATATCTTGCCGGGGACACGGACATCGAGGCGGGCGGCGGCGCTGTATATCCTTATCTTTGCGCCGTGGTGCCTGCGGAAGCCGCGCCGCAAACCTCGAAACTGGCGCTCGGGCAGGTGTCGTCCATGAGCGTTCACGGCGCGTCGGTGACCCAGCCGGCGCTCTTCGCGAATTATCTGGAAAGCCAGCTCACCCATGTGATGAAGCGCTATTCGGCGAAAATCTATGTGGGCAAGTCGCATACGCCGATCCCACTGACCTTTGCGCTCGAAAAAGCAACCGCCGCGCTCAATCAGGACACGCGCACCCGCCTTCAGCATTACTTCCACACGCCAAACCTTGTCGCTACCAATGACGATATCGTCGATGGCGAGTTCATCCTGAAGCGTCATGGCGCCATGCCGCTGACGCTGTTCACGGCGGAGCGTGTGGATTATTCCCTGCACCGCATTCAGCACTACACATCCACCAAACCGGAGCATTTTCAGAACTATATTCTGTTTACGAACTATCAGCGCTATGTGGACGAGTTTGTGGAATATGCGAAAGGCGAGATCGAGGCCGGGCGCGCAGAAGCACTGATCGAACCGGGCGAGCGCATCACCACGAAAACGTCAAAACCACAGGGTCCGGCCAGCCCGAAATTGCCGCAGATGCCCGCCTATCATCTGGTGCAGGAAGGCCATGACGGCATCACTCTGGTGAATATCGGCGTCGGTCCGTCAAACGCGAAAACCATCACCGACCATCTCGCGGTGCTGCGGCCGAATGTCTGGTTGATGATCGGCCATTGCGGCGGCCTGCGCCGGTCGCAACGACTGGGCGATTATGTGCTGGCGCACGCCTATTTGCGCGAGGACAATGTTCTTGATGATGTTTTGCCCCCGTCGGTGCCCCTGCCGACGCTCGCCGAGGTGCAGCTCGCCTTGACGCAAGCGGTGCAGGAGGTTTCCGGCATTGAAGCCGGCAAGCTGAAACAGCATCTGCGCACCGGGACGGTGGTCACCACCAGCGACCGGAACTGGGAGCTGCGCTTTGAACGCAACGCCGTGCGGTTGAATCAGGCGCGGGCCATCGCGATTGATATGGAATCGGCGACCATCGCCGCCAACGGCTATCGCTACCGCGTGCCTTACGGCACGCTTTTGTGCGTGTCGGATCGCCCGCTGCATGGCGAAGTCAAACTGCCGGGCATGGCGGATGCGTTTTATCAAGAACGGGTCTCCCAGCACCTTGAAATCGGCGTTCGCGCTATAGAGGTGCTGCGGGCCGAGGCGCAGGCCGGCACGCTCCACTCGCGCAAGCTCCGAAGCTTCGACGAGCCGTTTTTACGGTAGCGCGCAAAGACCGCGTTCATGCGGTGAACGGCTCCCTGAAACGATGAACGGTGCTGTAATTCAGGCCCATTCTCGGCCATGATCGCAATTCAGATGGCGGATGAAGATGGCGCAGGCGAACCACAATAACGGCTCACTTCTGGAGGGGCGGCGATTCTGGATCATCCAGCTTTTGGTCTGGACGGCGTTCGCGGTGCTGGAATTCTACCAGATCATCGAATTCCGCCGCGCCAACGACATCGCGATCGAGATTCACGACGTTATCAAAAAGTCCATGATCCCGACCGTGCCCGGCCTGGTCATCACCAGCGTGTTTCGGTTGTTGTTTGTTCGCATCGCCCATTGGGAGGAACGCCAGTTTATCGCCGCCGCCGTGGGCGCCTGCCTCATCGGGTCGGTCGTTTTCGCTTACGGCCAATACGAGATGAAGTGGCTCACCGGTTACTATTCTCACTCACAATGGTCCAACTGGCGCAATTGGCTGGCCTATGCCCCCTCACGTTTGGTTATTCTCGGCGCCTGGACGTCTGTTTATGTCTCAATTGTGTTTTTGAGTGAGGCCATGCGTCACCGTGCGCGGACCAAAGAGCTCGAAACAGCGGCGGCGAAGGCCCGGTCGGAAATGTTGCGCTATCAGGTGAACCCGCATCTGCTTTTCAATGCGCTCAACACCGTATCCGGGCACGTGCTGAACAATGACCTGCCGTCGGCGGACAAGGCGATCCAAAGCCTGTCGCGCCTGTTGCGCTTCAGCCTGTCAGATGGCGAAGCGGCGAGCATCAACCTTGAGCAGGAAATCTTCCGCGTAAAGCTGTATCTTGATGTGGAACAAACCCGCTTTGGCGACGAGCTGCAGATCGCATTCGATATTGCCGAGGATATGAAATCCGTTGAACTACCGCCGCTGCTTCTCCAGCCGCTTGTTGAAAACGCCATGAAGCACGGCCTCGCGAGAAGCACGAAAGGCGGCAGCGTTTCGATCAGCGCCCGAACGGATAGCGGGGACGGCGTTATCGTGGTGCGGAATGAAATCCCCGAAAATGGCGTGATGGAAAGCACTGATGACCAAAAGGTTTGCTTTGGTTTGGGCCTGAAGAACGTTGAGGAACGTCTCGCCATGTTCTTTGACGGGCCGACGAGCCTGAGCATTATTGAAAAGACAAAACATGCGTTTTCGGTGGAACTGAGATTTCCGCATCAGGCAGAAAGTGAAGATGACTGAGGCGTTAAAACTTCGCGCGCTCGTTGTGGATGATGAATCCGTTGCGCGGTTGGCGTTGATCCGGCGCCTGACATCCATGACGGACGCGATCGAGGTTTGCGGCGAGGCGCGCAACGGAAATGAGGCGCTGACGCTCACCGAGACGCTTTCGCCCGATGTGGTGTTTCTGGATATCGCCATGCCGGGCCGCAACGGATTTGAAGTAGCGCGCCGTCTTGCCGGTGATCATGCGCCGCTGATCGTGTTTCTTACAGCCTATGGCGATCGCGCGCTGGAGGCGTTTGAAACCGACGCCATCGACTATCTGATGAAGCCTGTGGCGCCCGACCGGCTGTCGCGTACGATCCAGCGCATCTTCACCGAGCATGAAAAACGGGAGCAATTGAAGCTGACGAAAGAGCTGCAAGTCGCCGTGCAGCACAATGAGAACGCCCAAGGCCCGGAAGGTAAAACGATCAAGCTTGACGTCGGCGACGGGATTGTTTGCGTACCCGAGGCGAACATTTCCTATGTGGAAGCGGCGGGTGAGTATGCGTGCGTCCATGTAGACAACGAAACCCATGTGGTGCGGGATTCGCTAAAGCGGCTTGAAGAAGCGTTTTTGTCTGACCGGTTTTATCGGATTCACCGAAAAACCATCGTCAACCTTGCTCACATAGAGCGGCTTATCTCAAAGGGCGGCGGTGAGCAGGCGGTGCGGTTGCGCGGCGGCGAGGAGCTGGCGGTCAGCCGCCGGCGGTTCACCGGGCTGCGCGGCAAAATAGCGGAAATTTAGCGGCGCGCTTCCAGCCCGTGATTTACCGGCGTCGGACGCGTTCGATTTTGAACAGCGTCGGCCAGTTTTTACCGGTAACGTAGAGATGATTGTTCGCCGCGTCATAGGCGATGCCGTTCAGCACATCCGTCTGCCCCTCGGTGAAGTCTTCCGCCGGCAGCAGGCCCCGCATATCGAGAATGCCCGTGACGACGCCGGTCTCCGGGTCGATGGAAACGATAGCGTT
The DNA here is from genome assembly GCA_942492295.1 of uncultured Alphaproteobacteria bacterium. GTDB lineage: Bacteria > Pseudomonadota > Alphaproteobacteria > Caulobacterales > Parvularculaceae > Hyphococcus. The sequence continues at coordinate 1,751,735 of CALODW010000005.1, read as the reverse complement.
TGTTTGCCAGACATTGGCGAAAATCTCGCCGTCGATCCATTCCAGCTCATTGAGCTTGGGGAGTGGCTTTCCGCGCAAGGTGACCGTGATGCGGCGTTGTTCTTCAAACGATTGCGGGTCGAGAAACCGCAATGTGGTGGTACCGTCACTCATGATCAGATGTTCTCCATTATGGGTGAGGCCCCAGCCCTCGCCCGCATAGGAGAATTCTTGCTTGAGAGAAAAATCATCGGCGTTAAATTTGTAGGCGACGCCGTTTCGCCATGTCAGCACGAAGATATCTTCACCCAACATCGTTGAGCCTTCGCCGAAATGGGTGTCGGGCAGTGCGGTCTGTTGCAACACCTCGCCCGTCTTCAGATCGACGCGGCGCAAAGTGGACTGGCCGAAAAGGCCCGTGCTTTCGTAGAGAACGCCGCTTTCGACAAACAGCCCTTGCGAGAAAGCGTCAGTGGCGTGCGGATAGGCGCCAACGACTTTGTAATGGTAATAGGCGGGCTCGTTGTTTTGCTCTTGTGCGGACGCTGTTGCTGCGAACCCGATACAGGCAAGGGAAAATGCAAACAGCCAGCGTCTCATAGGGGCTTCTCGTAAATCCGATACGTCTTGTACGGCTTGCCGCCGAGATCGACGAGCATGGAAACCATAGATTCATTGCTTTCAAGAATCCACGACAGTTCAGAGTCCTCCACGCCCCGGCTGACATTGGCCTCGTGGGCCAATTCGATGATTTTATAGGCGATCGCCGTTCCGATGGGGCGTCGATGGAGTTTGCGGACGACGCCCATCAGCGGCATGCGCGCGCGCGGCACGCCTTTGACCTTCAACCGCCAGAGGAGCTTCGCCCAGTTGAAAGGCAACAGTTTGCCGCCAAAATCGCGAATGGCGTGGTTTATGTCAGGCAAGACAAGGCCGAAGGCCGCGGGCTCGCCCTCATACTCGCAGATGATCACATTGTGCGGCGAAATAATGGGACGCAACTCGTTCGCCATGTGCTCCATTTGCTCGCTGGTAAAAGGAATGAAGCCCCAATTATCGTACCATGCATCGTTGAAAATTTCGATGACGCGGCGAATGTCTGCTTTGAAATCCGACATGTTCAGTGTTCGGAAAGAAACCTTGGGTGTCGACAGCGCTTTTTTCAAAAACCGCTGTCGCTTTTCCGGCATGAGATCACCCTCGGGTACGTAGCGGAAGGCGTGCACGTCGATCGCCTTCTTAAAGCCCAGCGCTTCGATCAGTTCCCGATAGCAGCGCCTGCCATGGGGCATCATGATGTAGGGTGGCGTGTCGAAACCATCGATAAGAAGGCCGATTTCTTCGTTCACCGAGAAATTGAACGGCCCGGCGATCTTGGTCATGCCATGGCTTTTGAGCCAGGCGCCCGCCGTTTCGAGAAGTGCTTTGGCGATAGCGGGGTCATCGGCGCACTCGAAAAACCCAAAATGCCCGGCGCCGTCATGGTGGCGCTCAAGATGGGCCTTGTTCACAATCGCTGAAATACGGCCAACCGGCGCGCCATTTCTGTAGGCGATCCATAATTGATGCGGGGAATGCTTCAGGGCCGGATTAACCTTTGGGTTCAGCCGCGCGCCGATCTCGAATTCGAGAGGGGCGACATAGTTCGGGTCATCCGCATAAAGATCGTTCGCCAGCCGAATAAATGTCTTTCGGTCCTGCGACGTATCGGCGGCCCGCACCTCAATCGCAGTGTCGCCTGAAACGGATACCGCTTGCGAAGAGCTCATTCTTTTTGCGTCCTTCATTTCTGCTGCGCTTCCTTTGGAAGCGGGGTCCCTTAGAGGGTTAGCCCTAAAACGACCATCGCGAAATGGGAAGTGATGACGCGTTAGTTCAGATCAATCTCGACCTTTGCGCCGCCCTCGGAGCTGACTTCGAACAGCGCTTTTGTCACTGGCGGCGGTGCGAAGCGAACCTTGGGATTGTTTGAAATACCCCAGGGCTCGGCCGGCAGACCGAGGCCGTTTTTGTCGAAGTCGCCATTGGCGTTCTGGTCATGATAGGCTGACATGGCGAAAAGGCCGCTTTCCGGGGCCTTGATGCAAAACTTCGTCTGCGGGGCTTTCGCTGCGAAGCGAACCTGTAACAGCCGCCCGCGCCCGCGCAGGAAACCCTCTTCATTGTTGGGGAACAGGTCGGCCGTCACCAGCCCCTGGGCGTGCTTGATGCCCGACACCACAATGCGAATTTCATTTTCCGCGCCAGTGCAGCTCACATGCTCAAATTCGAACATGGCGTCATCCGCCGCATCATTTTTCTCGTCTGCAAATGCGGCGGCCCCTGCCGTAAGGCTTGCCGCCACTATAATCCCGAAATGTTTTATGCCGGTACGCTGTAACATGGGGTTCCGTCCCTATTTCGATCCAAATCCCAACCTAAATATCTTGCGTGCCCTGGCGGTGGCGGGATTGTGGCGACATTGCACCTGACGCAATCGTGAGCGGGTCAGGCCTCCGCTTTCTCTTTAGTCAGTATTTGCGACAACGTTGTGTAAGCGCTGACCACGACGTCCAGATCATCGTCTGTGTGCGCCGCTGAGACGCTGAGACGCAAGATCGAGGCCGCATTCGGCGTTCCCGGCGGGATCGCAAGGTTAACGTAAACCCCGTGATCCATCAGGACATTCCATGCCATGAACGCCTGTTCCTTGTTGGCGAGTTTCACGGCGATCACCGGGCTTGCCGGGGCGCAGGTTTCAAAGCCAAGCTGAGTGAACGCCGCATGGATGCGTTTTGCGTTGGCCCAGAGCTGTTTGCGCATGCTGTCATCGCTGGAAATCTTCGCCAGCGCGGCGGACGCCGCCGCCACATTGGCCGGCGAGGGCGATGCGGTGAAGACATAGGGCCGGCTCGAAAACCGCAGGAACTCAAGCTCCGGGTGGTTCGACGCCACAAAGCCGCCAATAGAAGCGAGGCTTTTTGAAAAAGTGCCCGTGTAAAAATCGACCTTGTCGCGCACGCCGTCGGCTTCACACACGCCCTGACCATGATCGCCAAAGACGCCAAATGAATGCGCCTCGTCCAGCAGCACATAGGCGCCGTGCTTGTGGGCGACTTCGATGAATTCCTTCACCGGCGCGACATCGCCAAACATGGAATACATGCCTTCCAGGCAAACCAGTTTGCCTTTCACTTCGGGGCCGAGGCGCGAAAGGCGTTTGTCGAGGCTTTCAGGATCGTTGTGACGGAAGCGGATGGTTTCCGCGCCGGATAGCTGACAGCCGTCATAAATACAGGCGTGGCAGTCGGCGTCGATCAAAATGACGTCATGGGGCGCTTGCGCCAATGCGGAGATCGCGCCGAGATTGGCCTGATAGCCGGTCGAGAAAACAATACAGTGTTTGTAGCCGAGAAACTTGGCGAGATCGACTTCCAGCTGACGGTGGGCGGCGTAAGTGCCGTTTGCAAAGCGCGACCCGGTGGTGCCGGTGCCCGATGTCCGCACGGCGTCCACGGCGGCGTTAACAGCGCTTTCTTCAAATGTCAGGCCGAGATAATTGTTGGTTCCTGCAAGGACGATTTCCTTGCCTTTCACCATAGCGCGCGTCGGCCCTTTCATTTCGTCCATAGAGACGGAGAACGGGTCTTGGGGCGAGGCGGCGAGCAAACCCTTCAGCTGAGTCGCCGTGCTTTCGAATTTATCAAACAGGCCCATCGTTACGATTGTTCTTTCTTGATCTTGTGAATGGCGTCGACAAGTTCGCCGATGGTCTTGATTTCGGAGATTGTATTCACCGGGATCGAGATGTCGTAATTGTCCTCAATATCCATCACCACGTCGAGCAGCGAGACGGAGTCAATCTCAAGGTCGGCGATGATGTCCGTGTCGCGGCTCATCTTCACGCCTTTTTCATTGAGCGGTTCGAGCAGCGAGCAAATTTTGTGGAACACGAGATCGTCGTCTTCCTGGATGGCGGTCATGGGTCTCATCTCCTACGCGGCGCACCCATATTTATACGGCGCGCGGACGTTATTAAAGCAAATCGTGTTCTTGATACCAACGGGCGGTTTTTGCAAACCCTTCCTTCAGGGGCGTTTCAGGCCGCCAGCCGCAGGCATCCGACAGGAGATTATCACGGGCGACCCAGTCTTCATGGAAAAATTCGTTGATTTGCCCCTCTCTGACGCTCGGCGTTCGCCCAAGCGCGCCCTCAACAGTACGTAACAAACTGTGATAGATCGCGATCACGAAACGGGGGATGCGGACCGCACGAACCGGTCGGTCCAGCACGCCGCCGAGCGTGGCGCCAATTTCGCGCCAGGGATGCCCGTCCGGCCGCTCGTCGCCGACCTCATAGACCGATGCGATTATTTCTGATTGCGCGGCGGCGAGCAGCGCCTTTGCGGCGTCATCCACATGCAGGATTGAAGCGCGCGCGGGCCCCGGCGTTTTGGGCTCCAGCGCCAGCCCCGATTTGATAAGTTTGAAGTACGGCAAGGTCACCATGTCGCGCGGCCCATAGATCGCGGGCAGTCTCAGCGCGACCCAGCGGTCACCGGCCGCCCCTGCAACCGCGCCTTCGCTGTCAAACTTGCTTTTCGCGTAGGGCGAAACGCCGGGCATGTGCGCCGACATGGATGAGGCGTGAACGAATTTTGCACCGGCGTTTTTCGCTATGCGCGCCGCGCGCTCGGCGCCGGCGACATTGACGGAATAATAGTCACTCACTTCCCGCGCATGGGTGACGCCGGCGAGATGAAAAAAAACATCCGCGCCTTCAGCAAGCTCGCTCAGCGCCGCTTCGTTGTAGAGATCGCCGGGTACGATATTAACGGCGGGAAAGCCGGCGAGCTTCGATGCATCGCGCGCGAGCGCCGTCACGTCCCAGCCTTCTTTCAGAAGAAGTTCGATGAGTGCTGCGCCGACAAACCCCGTACCGCCGGTGACGGCGGCGCGCTTGGTCAAACTCGCGCCTCGGCGAGCGGCCGGCCCACGGATTCTTGCGCAGCGGCGTCTTCGTCAAAGGCGCCGTCGAGATATTTCTGACGAACCTTGGCGCGTGACAACTTACCCGATGATGTCATGACCATGGAATGCGGACGCGCGAGCACAATTTCCGCCGGCGCGCCGACGGCGTTTTGCACCACCACGCTCACTTCGCGCTTCAAGACGGCCAATGCCTCGGCATCAAGCCCGCGCCGCTCGGCGACAACGACAATGCGCTCAGAGCCGCCATCATCAACGGAAAACGCGGCGACGCCGCCGCCGCGGACGCCATCGACTTTTTCCACGGCCCATTCGATATCCTGCGGCCAGATATTGCGGCCATTGATAATGATAAGATCCTTGGCGCGGCCCGTGATGACAATTTGCTCATCAAGGAAGTAGCCCATATCGCCCGTGTCGAGCCAGTCGCCGTCATACATGGCGGCCGACGCCTCGGGGTCGGAGAAGTAGCCGGGCGTCAGGCTCGGGCCCTTGATGAAAATGCGTCCGACACTGCGCTCGCCGACGGCGGCCCCATTTTCGTCGCGCACTTCGATGGCGTGTCCCGGCAGCGCGCGGCCACAAAGCACAAACCCGCGGCGGTGTTCCGGCGATGTCAGCGCCGATGCAGGCTGGGCAACGCCCGACCGCGTATAATGGCGCATATCGACTTCATCGACGGTTATGGGCGTGCCGAGTTCCGGAAAGGAAATCGCCAGTGTTGCTTCGGCCATGCCATAGCTCGGCGTGAAGGCGTTGCGGTTAAAGCCGAACGACTCGAACGCATCAGCAAACGCGTTCAACGCTTCGGGCCGCACCATATCGCCGCCAATGCCCGCGACGCGGATTTTGGATAGATCAATGGCGCCCGGTTCGGCGCGGGCGGAGCGTTTCGCCGCAAGTTCGTAACCGAAAGACGGGCTATAAGTGATGGTGGCGTTTTGCTCCGTCAGGATACGCAACCATAAAAGCGGTCTACGGACGAAATCGGAAGTGGCGAGGAAGTCGACGGAACATTGTCCGTTCATGGGCGTCAAAACGAAACCGATCAGGCCCATGTCATGATAGAGCGGCAGCCAGCTTGAGGCGCGATCACCCGGGCCGAGATACATGCCGTCGCGGGCGATGGCGGTGAGGTTGGCGCAGACAGAACGCTGGACGCCGATGACGCCTTTTGGCGCGCTGGTCGAGCCGGAAGAATACTGGATATAACAATGATCGTCCGGGCCGAAGGGTTCTGGCTGTTCAGCCGCCTCGGGCAATGCGGAAAGCTCGTCAAAGCTGAAGACATCGGCGCCGCCGGCCTCGGCGGCCGCCTGGTCGAGAAACTCCCGCAGCGTGTCAGGCCCAATGGCGGCCTCTGCGCGGGCGCCAGCGATCATCTGGCGGATCTGATTGATGTAGCCGTCCTTGCCGCCCAGGTTCACCGGCATCGGCATCGGCGCCGGCACCAGACCGGCATATTGGCAGGCATAGAATGTAACGATGAATTCGGGGCTGGTCTCGGCGATCACCGCGAGCCGCGAGCCGCGCTCAAATCGGTTCGCCATTTTGCGGGCAAGGGTGCGGGCCTGCTCGCGCAAATCGCTGTAGGGCAGCACTGCGGTCGCTTCGCCGCGCAGGTTGAAAAAATTATAGCCCGTTTCTCCCTGTGCGGCGTAGTCGAGCGCCTCACAGATTGTGGAAAACCCGCCAACTTTCGGGGCCAATGAACTGTTCTTACCTGGTGTCGGCATATTTGCTCGCCCTGGGGTTCCGATCGTTGGCCCTGAGTTTTCCTCAGTTGGAGTAACAGCCATCCAAGCCCCCGTACTGACGCCGGTACTGTCCGGCCTTATTCGAAACGCGCTCAGCCATCGCCAGCCGAGCGCACACAAGATAACCAATTTCGCTGTTCCCAGCGGGAGCCCCAGCAGAGATCGAAAGGCTGCGCCGGTACGCAGCCCACGAGGCTAATCTTGAGCCGATACAAGGCCTTGGGTCAACGGGCAAGCCCTGGGGATAGTGCGCCGCATCAAGAATTACAGCCGGATGTTACACGATGGCCACCACCGGCGCGTTTTGGCGGAAAATCCGCCGATCTTTGCAATTTGCCGCGGAATTCGGCGCTTGAACACGCGCGGCGGCGCGCCTAGTTTCCCGGACACAGCCAATGGCTGAATTACCGCAAACACGTCCAATTTCGCCCCAAAACCCGCAAGGTAGCGCCAGATGCGTCTCTTTATTGGCTATAAAGCTTGGAAGGAGGAGGAATACCTCCTCAATCGCATGACTTTCGACGATCTCGTCAAAGCCTACGTGACCTACCCGGCGATCCAGATTTACGCGCTGATCATCGTTGCGGCGATGATTATCGGCGTGGCGACCATGAATTCCATTGTGCTTTTTGCAGCGGCGTTCGTGATTGGCGGGCTGATGTTTCCGGTGGCGTGGTATTTCATCCACCGGTTCGTGCTGCATGGAAGCTGGATGTACAAATCACCCTATCTGGCCAGCCTGTGGAAGCGCGTCCATTACGATCATCACCGCTTCCCCAATGATTTATCAGTGCTTTTCGGCGGTCTCCACACAACTTTGCCGACTATTCTATTCGCCGCCGGGCCGATCGGCTGGCTGATTGACGGCGCGCCGGGCGCGTGCGCAGCGATTGCCGGGACGGTGGTCATGACCTGCTACACGGAGTTTCTCCACGCCGGGCAGCATCTGGCGTTCGAGCCGAAGTCGAAATTCTGGAAAACCATCAAGGCGCGGCATCTCGCCCACCACTTCCACAATGAGAACGGCAATTTCGGTATTGCCGAGTTCTTTTGGGATAAGGCGTTTGGCACGTTTTACGCGGAAACCAAGGATAAGCCGCGCAGCGCCACGGCGCGCAATCTTGGTTACACAGACGAAACGGCCAAGAGGTTTCCTTGGGTTAAGGACATCACCGACGCAGAGCCGGCCAACCGCCAGGCAATGCGGACGCGGGGCGCGGCCTCTTAAACGGCGGATCGCCCGACGCCTATCCACCTTCGTTACTTTGTACCGGCGGACCGGCTGCGCGGCCTTATCGCGTCCGGGCGGGTAAGTTTTGGTTGATTTTGCGCAAGGGCTTTGCCAGTTTCCGCGCCGACATCAACAGGGGCTGGTAGAAGCGCGCGCGGGGGGCGACCTCGATGCTGCGGCCACGTCAGCATTTACACACATCATAGAAAATTCCAGGAAGGGCAGAACATGAGCTTAGAGCTTTGGTTGGTCATTGGGGCCGGCTTGCTTGCCATCGCCTATGGCGCCGTCACCGTGAAATCGGTGTTGTCGTTGCCAACAGGCACAGAACGCATGCGGGAGATTGCGGCGGCTATTCAGGAGGGCGCGCAGGCCTATCTCAACAAACAATACACAACGATTGCGATCGCCGGCGGCGTCGTTTTCCTTGTGTTGTTGGTTGCGTTTAAATTCGATTTTATTCCGGCGGTTGGTTTCGCCATCGGCGCGGTGCTTTCGGGCGCTGCGGGCTTTATCGGCATGCTCGTATCGGTTCGCGCCAACGTCCGCACGACGCAAGCCGCGAGCGAAAGCCTGGCGAAAGGTCTTTCCGTTGCGTTTAAGGCGGGCGCCATCACCGGCATGCTGGTGGCTGGTCTCGCGCTGCTGGGCCTTGCCGCCTATTACGGCATTCTCACCGGCGTGCTCGGCCACGCGCCGGAAAGCCGTTCGGTGGTGAACGGTCTTATTGCGCTGTCGCTTGGCGCCTCGCTGATCTCGGTGTTTGCGCGTCTTGGCGGCGGCATCTTCACCAAAGGCGCTGACGTTGGCGGCGACATGGTCGGCAAGGTTGAAGCCGGCATCCCTGAGGATGATCCGCGCAACCCGGCGACGATTGCTGACAACGTTGGCGATAATGTCGGCGATTGCGCCGGTATGGCTGCCGACTTGTTTGAAACCTATGTGGTGACCGTTGCGGCGACCATGGTGCTGGGCTCGATCCTATTCACCGCCAACGCCGCGCAGTTCATGTTCTACCCGCTGGCGATTGGCGGCGTGTGCATCATCACCTCGATCATCGGCACTTATTTTGTGACCCTCGGCAAGGGCTCCACCAACATCATGGGCGCGCTTTACAAGGGCCTCATCGTGACTGGTCTGTTGTCGCTGGTGGCTGTTGCCGGCGTCACATTCCAGATGTTCGGGTTCTCCGAAACTATCGGACAAACAGAACAAGGCAATCCGTTCACCGGTCTGTCACTGTTTCTTTGTGGCGTTCTTGGCCTGGTGGTCACGGGGCTTATCGTCTGGATCACGGAATATTATACGGGTACGGAATACCGTCCGGTGAAATCAGTGGCGAAGTCTTCTGAATCGGGCCACGGCACCAACGTCATACAGGGCCTTGCGGTCTCCATGGAGGCGACGGCGCTTCCGGCGCTGGTGATCGTTGTGGCGATCATCACGGCTTACAACCTTGCGGGCCTGTTCGGCATTGCAACGGCGGTGACAACCATGCTGGCCCTTGCGGGCATGATCGTGGCGCTCGACGCTTTCGGTCCGGTGACGGACAACGCTGGCGGCATCGCGGAGATGTCGGGCCTTGAGGGTTCGGTGCGCGACACCACAGACGCCCTCGATGCGGTTGGCAACACCACGAAAGCTGTCACCAAGGGTTATGCGATCGGCTCCGCCGGTCTCGGTGCGCTGGTGCTGTTCGCGGCCTACACCAAGGACATCGAGCACTTTATCAAGCTCGCCAATGCGCCAGGTGCGACGGTTCATGCGTTCTTTAAAGGCATGGAGCCGCTGACCTTCTCGCTCTCTGATCCTTATGTGATTGCGGGTCTGCTCATCGGTGGTCTGTTGCCTTACCTCTTTGGCGGCATTGCAATGCAGGCTGTTGGCCGTGCGGCGGGCGCTATCGTTGAGGAAGTGCGCCGTCAGTTCAAAGAAAAGCCAGGCATTATGCAGGGCACGGAAAAGCCGGACTATGCGCGGGCAGTGAATATGCTCACCGGCGCGGCGATCAAGGAAATGGTTGTTCCGTCCATGCTGCCGATTTTCTCACCGCTGGTTGTGTATTTTGCGGTGTTGATGGTGGCGGGCAAAGCGGCGGCGCTCACCGCTGTTGGCGCCATGCTGATCGGCGTTATCGTGACGGGTCTCTTCGTCGCCATCTCCATGACGGCGGGCGGCGGCGCCTGGGACAACGCCAAGAAATACATCGAAGACGGCAATCACGGCGGCAAGGGCTCTGAAGCCCACAAGGCGGCGGTGACCGGCGACACGGTTGGCGATCCTTACAAGGACACAGCCGGGCCGGCGGTCAACCCGATGATCAAAATCACGAACATCGTGGCATTGCTGCTGTTGGCTGCACTGGCTGGCTAAGCTCAGCACGACCAAGTAAGAAAAAGGGCCCCAGTCGGGGCCCTTTTTTGTTTCTCATCTTGTTGTTTTAGTCCACGTAAAACACGTTCTTCGGAATTTCGCGGCGTTTGATATCGGTGTTGGCGAGAATGATGTCCGACAGGCGCACATTGCGAACCTTCGCCAGCTCGGAGATGGTCAGATCACGCTCATACCAGAACCGGTCATAGTCGCGCAGCATGGTGAACTGCTGGACGACAATCTCACGGAACGTCTCGCCCAGCTGAGAGCCGCGCGGTCCCGCCGGATCTTCTGAAACACCGCCGACCCACAGATCGATGTCATCAACGCTTCCATAGGCCTGATAGAGCTTTTCCTGTAGCGCGGGATCAGATGTGATCTCGTCAAAATCGGAAACGCGGCCAAGGCCCAGGGCTTCGCGCAGGTGGTTATAGGATGGCAGCCCGCGGTCGCGTCCGCGCTGAAGATTAAGCGCTGCAAGATCAAACCCGCCCGCGCCCGGCGGGCCAAAAAGGAAGTTGCGCAGATCATCGACGATCATGTGATCGAAGGTCTGGCTTTCCTGGGACGCGAGGCCGCGCAGGATCGGGTCAATATCGTTGCGCTTTTTGAGCAGCAGCGGCGCATTGAAGAACGCGTTGCGTAAGGCCAGATGCCCGTCAGCGATCTCCCGGCCTTTGGCGTCAACGCGCATGAGGCGCGGATTGATCAGCGTATGGCCGAGCCGCCATGCCGCGCCGGAAAACTCAGTCATCAGGCCGGGATTGCCCGGCTTGTAACCGCGATAGCGCGGCAGGGCGCGCCGCCCGAGCAGGGCGGGCAGGAATTCTTCATAGGTGATGATCTGGATTTCAGCGATCACCATGCGCCGCGCCGCCTGAAATACGTCGTCACCGGAAAGCCACGGCCGCGACTTTCGAATGTGATCGGCCCAGCGATTATGTTCGCGTACGAATAATGTGTGCATAGCCGTCAGGCCGACCTGCTCGTTCGAGCGCACGTCGCCCGCCACGAATAGCGCTGCCGGATCGATAGGGCCTTCATTGGCGTTCGGCAGGCCCGCTGTGTTGAACGGCAAGAGGTCGCCCGCGCTGGTTTTCAGCCGCCCGGAGCCGTCATTGGCGCGCAGCGCCGCCGCGCGCTCATCGCTGGAGCCATAAACCATGGAACCGTCGAGCCACGAGGTGATCTCGTTCATCTGCTCGCGCGGATTGGTTGTGTCCGTGCCGGTCTCACCGTCAAAGATGGCGCGGTTGAAATGAATGGTTTTGTCGCCTGCGCCCATCGGGTCAAACCACGGATCGCCTGCGGGCACTTTGATATCGAATGACCGGTCGCCGGTGGCGACGCCATCACCCAGGGCGAAGTCATGATCGATGAACTGACCCCACTGCCACAGAAAATCACTGGTGCCGAACTCATTGGGAAATGAATTGTCGCCCTGATGAATGACAATGTTGCTAATCTCGCGGGCGCTTTTGCGCAATGGCCCGGCCATGGCGGCAATGCCGTCGCTATAGTCTGAAGGCATCATGCGGGTGAGTTGCTGGAAAGTGGCGCCGGCGCCGGGCGTGCTCTGATTATTGCCGGAGCCGTCAAAGCTGCGCACCTCGCGGCCTTCGCTGAAAGCCGGGCCTTGCGGGCCTAGGCGGTCGCGCATGCGCGCTTTGACCTGCGCCGCCACGTCGCGCTCGATATTTTGCGCCGGGGCGTTTTTTTCGCCCTCGTCAAAAATGAGCGCAGATGAATGCGACGCCAGAACGACAGCGATCACCGCCGCGCCCGCCAATAAATTGCCCTTGAACATGTACTTTCTCCAAAACCCTTGCTTGACGGATTATCGAACGGGATAGCCTTGGGGATCAAGCGCTGTAATAAGCACATCGGCGGCGAAAAGAGTAACGCGCCGCCGTCATTAACCACGGATTTCCCGTCTCGGGAGAAGGCGGCGTAGATATTCTGTGAAAACGTGCATTCAGCCAAAGGTGCAAGGCGCATGAATTTTGAAGCGGTAATTTTTGATTGCGATGGCGTGCTGGTGGATTCAGAGGTGCTTGCCATCAGGGGCGAGCGAAGCGCGCTGGAAGACTATGGCCTTGTCTACTCGCCGGCGGACTATGTGCGCAGGTTTGTCGGCCTGCATGACGGCGCTTTCTTTACCGCCCTACGGGAGGATTTTCGCTCAGCATTCGAAAAAGAGGCGCCGGAAGAGTTTGAGGAAAAGATCCTGGAGGGGCGCGGCCGCGAAAAACATGCATTGCAGGTGATCAAGGGCGCTGATGATGCGATCCGGGCGGCGATCGCCCAATGCGGCAAGACCGGCGTTGCATCGTCGTCACGGACGCATTTTTTAAAGTCCAAACTGGAACGCACGGGTCTGTATGACCTTGCAGCGCCCCATGTCTATTCCGCTGATCTTGTGGATCACGGCAAACCGGCGCCGGATATTTTTCTCTACACGGCGCAAAAGCTCGATGTCGATCCGGCGCGGTGTCTGGTGCTGGAAGACAGTGAGAACGGCGTCAAATCGGGTGTCGCCGCCGGCATGACCGTGTGGGGATTCCTCGGCGGCGGACACATTTTTGACGGCCATGGCGATCGGTTGCAGGGCGCGGGGGCGGCGGCGCTGGCGACGGATTTTGCCGCATTCATCGCCATGCTTGACGCGGACACCGCTGCGGAGCCAAGGGTAACGCCATGACATTTGCCTCGGACAATTGGGCGGGCGCGGCGCCGGAAATTTTAAACGCGCTGACGCTGGCCAATGACGGCGCCGTTCCAGCCTATGGCGACGACGATCTCACCAAGCGGGTCGAGGCGCGCTTTGCGGAAATATTTGAGCGCGAATGCGCAGTCTATTTCGTAGCGACCGGTGGCGCCGCGAACGGGCTGGCGCTCTCTGTCCTGACGCCGCCTTACGGCATGGTGCTCTGTCACGAACAAAGCCACGTGCAGATGGATGAATGCGCCGGGCCGGAGTTTTTCACCGGCGGGGCAAAGCTCGTTCCTGTCCCGGGTGCGGCCGGCAAAGTGACGTTGCCGGCGATGGAAAAGACCCTTGCCGAATTTCCCCATCGACAGCCCCATGTCGCGCCTGCGCGGGCGCTGTCGGTGACGCAGGCGAGCGAATGCGGGACCATGTATTCCGTAGACGAAGTAAAATCGCTTTGCGTCGCCGCCAAGAAGGAAGGCATGAACATCCACATGGATGGCGCCCGTTTCGCCAATGCGGTAGCGGCGTCCGGCAAGTCCCCGGCGGCACTGAGCTGGAAGGCCGGCGTAGATGTGTTGTGCTTTGGCGGCACGAAAAACGGCTGTATCGCAGCGGAGGCGGTGATTTTTTTCGACCCGGCTATGGCGAAAGATTTCGAGTTTCGCCGCAAGCGCGCCGGGCACTTATGGTCCAAGACACGCTTTATAGCCGCGCAGTTTGACGCTTATTTCGCCGATGGTCTGTGGCTGCGGTTGGCGGCCCACGCAAACGCCATGGCACAACGGCTGTCAGCGGGTCTGGCCTCTATCGACGGCGTTGAAATTTCCTACCCGACCGAGGTCAACGAAGTCTTTGCCTGTTTTCCCGGCGACGCAGCGGAGAGGCTGCGCGCCGCTGGTGAGCACTTCTATCAGTGGATCACCCCTGGCGATCCCGCAAACGGCCGCATGAACCGGCTGATTGCTTCCTTCCGGACGACGGAGGAAGAAGTGGATGGGTTTTTGGCGCGGGTGAACAACGCTGTTTAATCGCGCGGTGTCGCTTCCGTTCGCATCCACCATTTGCGAGACCACCATGCGAGCAAGGCGAGCAGGACAAATACGCCCGCCAATGTCGCCCAGCCCAGCCACGGTTTTTCCATCACCATGGCGCCGATACTGACGAAAATAAATATCGGCGGGATCATGCCAATGGCGGATGTCCATAGATAAGTGCGCATACGAACCGGGCTGAGACCGGAACCGTAATTGACGACTGTATAGGGTACGAGTGGAATCATCCGTACAAAAAGCAGGAATGGCGCGCCGCGCCTTTCCACAGCCTGCTCAAAGCGCGACAGCATTTTGTTGGGTATAAACCGATAGACCAGCGGGCGGCCAAGCCAGCGGGCGAGACAAAAGGCGAGAAACGCCGCGACCATGGCGCCAATCCATGTGAGCACAAAACCATAAAGGCGCCCGAACACCATGCCGTTTGCGATGGCGACCGTCTCGGCAGGCAAGGGCAAGAACGATACGATCACCATAGCGGCGATGGCGATCAGCGGCGCCCACGGGCCTGCGTCTTCGACCATCGCCTCATAGCGTTCACCGTCCCACAGAAACGACCAGAAAGACGGATCGAACATTTCCATTGTCGTATTTGTCCCGCGTGAGGCCCCGCCCACATTGGCGTGATTGCCGGTGATGGCAAGCGCGCCGCGGCAAGGCGCATGGTTGTTGCGATTGCCCGATGGGCCGCCGTGTGCAGCCTATACGATCCAGCCAGCCGTTTCGCGTTTGACGAGCGCTGACAACAGGCCTGTCATCTCCGGCGAGTCATTAAGGCATGGGATCGATGAGAATGCTTCGCCGCCTGCGGCCATAAAGGTCTCGCGCGCGGCAATATCGATCTCCTCCAGCGTCTCGATGCAGTCGGAAACGAAGCCGGGCATGATCACCGCGATTTTTTTAACGCCATCGGCCGCGAATTTTTCGATGGTGGCGTCCGTTGCGGGCTCCAGCCATTTCTCGCGGCCGAATTTTGACTGGAACGCGAGCGGCGCAAATTCTTCCGTCCACCCCATGGTTTCCCGCAACAGCCGGGCGGTCTTGGCGCAATGACAGTAATAGGGATCGCCCGCATCGAAATAGCGTTGCGGCAATCCGTGGAAGGAGATTACGACCTGTTCCGGCGTCCAGCCAAGACCGCCCAAATGCCGCGTCGTAACGGCGGCGAGCGCGCTGACATAGTCGGGGTTGTCATGAAAAGGCGGCGCGATACGGACCGCCGGTTGCCAGCGCATGGCCCCGACGGCGTCAAATACTGCATCGGTGACGCTCGCGGTCGTGGTCGCTGAATATTGCGGATAGAGCGGGACCACCAGAATTCGTGTGCAGCCATTTTCCTTCATGGCCTCAAGGCGCGAGCGGACGGAAGGGTTGCCATAGCGCATGGCCCAATCGGTGATGACGCCGGGCAGCGTCGCGCTCAATTTTTCCGACTGAGCGCGGGTGTAATATCGCAACGGGCTTTCATTGCTTTCTTCTCGCCATATCTTGGCGTAATTGCGCGCCGTGGCGGCAGGGCGGACATTCAAGATCACGCCGTATAAAATCGGCAGCCACAGGGCGCGGGGCAGATCGACAATGCGCTTGTCGCTCAGGAATTCTCGCAAATAGCGCCGCACAGCGCCGGGCGTCGCCGCATCTGGCGTACCCAGATTGACTAAAAGTACGCCAACCCGCTCCGCCGGCAGTTTCGGGTGGTTGGCGATGTCCTCGCCGGCGCTGCTCGTGATTTTCTGTGTCGGTTGAGGCCCGTCCATTTGGTCCTTCATATCCTTGATCGGGTTTCAGCACCGCAATGTGTGCAAAAGGGTGAAGTTTTTCCACCAATCAGGGCGTTCTGTCACAATTGTGAAACAAAAAAAATAGAGGGTGCGCGCGAATTCAGGGTGTGCGCGCGGCGTGCGCTCTTCGGGCGGGCGCGCTTCACCGGGGCAAATATTCGAATCCGCCGGGCGACCCGTAGACGTTAAGGATACGCATGGAAATCGACATTGGTCTCTGGGCGGCGGTGGGGTTCATTCTCGCCGCCTATGCGGTGGTCGGCAACGACGCTTTGCAAACGCTCGGCCCGTTTATCAACTCCAACCGGAACCTGCCCTGGCAAGTGTTGTTCGTGTTTGCCGGAACCGTGCTGGTGATCGTGTTTTTCTACGGTTACATGCAAAGTGGCGGTGACCCGTCCTTTGGGCGTTTGAACAACACGACCAAATATCCAATCTTCGAGCCAAAATGGTATCACGCCTTGCCGCCGCTCGCGCTGTTTGTGCTGACACGGTTCGGCATTCCGGTGTCGACGACGTTCATGGTGCTGTCGATTTTCGCGACCATGGGCGGCATGTATTCCATGCTGACGAAGTCGCTGCTCGGATATGTGGTGGCGTTCATTGCCGGCGGCGTCGTCTACGCCATTCTGGCGCCGACGCTGGAGCGCTGGTTTTTGAAAACCCATGATCAGCAACACGCCATCGGCTGGCTTGTGGTGCAGTGGGCGATGACCGCTTATTTGTGGTCGGTGTGGCTGATGCAGGACTTCGCCAACATCTTCATTTTCCTGCCGCGCGGCGTTGATGCGGCGGGCGGACCGGCCCTCAACCTTGCTGAAGCCATGCTCTCTATCGCGGTCATCCTTGTGCTTCTGGGCTACACGTTCTGGAACAAAGGCGGCCCGATTCAAAAGATTTTGCAGTCGAAAACCAGCGTTGACGACATTCGTTCGGCGGCGATCATCAATTTCGTGTATGCAACCCTGCTGTTCTATTTCAAGGAATTGAACAATATCCCCATGTCGACGACATGGGTGTTTCTCGGGCTCATTGCGGGCCGGGAGTTTGCGATTGCTACCATCGACAAGGTGCGCACGGTCGGCGCCACAGCGAAAATTGTCGTCTCCGATGCTTTGAAAGCGTTTATCGGTCTGGTGGTGAGTGTTGTGCTGGCTGTCGGATTGCCCATGGTTGCGCAGGCGCTGGGCGGATAGGGTTCGGCGGCGAGCGTTAGCCGTCAGTGTCCGGCGTATTTTTTTCCGCCGGGCTTTTTCTCTGCTTGTAATTGGCGGCTTTGTCTTTCACACGATAGCGCGCCTCGTCCTGCCGGCGAAAACGCTGACGCATCCGTTCGGCGCGATCTACCTCGCCGCCATCTTTTGTATGATATGTCGACCGCGCTTTTTGTTCGGCGCGGACATCGCGCATGGTTGTTTTGCCGTGCTCCGGGCGCTCTTTCACGCGATAGGCTTTTTTATTTCCGGCCTTTGCAGCGGCGGGATCCTCTTCAAGCGCCAGAAATCCGCGCAGCCCATCTGACCCGGCTTCGGCGTTTTGCAGATACCAGAACAAGATCACCGCAAAAACGACGATAATCAGGAGAAATTCAAGCGTATCGAACATGGTTTCCGATCAATGCGGTTCAGCGTTAATAGCGGCGGTTTGACCTTGAGCGTATTCCGGCCATGGGTGTTCTTTACCATGCAAGGGTTGTGCAATGGAGCCCAGCGCCGTTTCGGCGCGCCGGGCTGCGTGCGGGCATGGACGGCGCCCGCCAAGCGGATTATTGAGCAGCGCTATGGAATATCAAGGTAAATGGGCGCTCATCACGGGCGCGTCTGCGGGGATCGGTGCCGTCTTTGCGCGATCATACGCGGCGAAAGGCGCTAACCTCATTCTTGTGGCGCGGCGCGAAGAACGGCTGCGGGCGCTCGCATCGGAGCTGCAGAGCGCGAACGGGATCAAAGTGAAGGTGATCGCGGCGGACCTCGCCGACCCGGCCGCGCCAAAAGTCATCGCCGGCGCGCTGGCGCAGGACGGCACGCCGGTCGATATTCTGGTGAACAATGCAGGTTTCGGTTTGCCCGGCGTTTATGCGGACAATCCGTGGGCGGCGCACCGCGATTTTCTGGAATTGATGGTGACGTCATACGCGCATCTCACCCGGCTGTTCCTTCCCGGCATGCAGGCGCGCAGCTGGGGCCGTATCATCCAGGTTTCGTCACTCGCAGGCCTGCTGCCCGGATCGTCCGGACACACGCTCTATGGACCGTCAAAAGCGTTTCTGGTGAGCTTCGCCCAGTCGCTGACGGCGGAGGGACGGGATGGGGGTATCCATTGCACGGCGCTCTGTCCCGGGTTTACCTATTCGGAATTTCACGATGTGAATGCGACGCGCGGCCTCGTTTCAAAGCTGCCGAAATTTTATTTCATGCAGCCTGAGCCGGTGGTTGAAGGGGCGATAAAGGCTGTCGAGCGAGCGCATGTGGTCTATGTGCCCGGCGCGTGGAACAAGTTCGTCGCCTGGCTGGCGAAAGCGCTTCCCCGGCCATGGGCCGCGGCGCTGACCAAAGGCCAGTCGAAAAAATTCCGCAAACAGGCCACTTAAGCGGTTTTTTCCGCCCAGCTTCTGTGTTCAGCGTCAAGCTCATAGGCCGACATGGCGGCGAGGGTGACGATGTCGGTGACGCCTGCGCCCACTTGTGCGATCTGGACGGGCCGCTCCAGCCCGATCAGCACAGGGCCAAGCACCATGGCGCCGCCAATTTCGCCAAGGAGTTTTGTTGAAACAGCGGCGGAATGAACGCCCGGCGTGATCAGCACATTCGCTTCGCCCTTCAGGCGAGAGAACGGATAGATGCCGCGCAGCTTTTCATTCAACGCCATACGCGGCGTCATTTCGCCTTCATATTCGAAGTCCACATCGCGGCGTTTGTCGAGCAGTTCGACCGCGCCGGCGACCCGACGGGAATGGGCCGTATCCGGATTACCAAAGTTGGAATAGGAGACAAAAGCGACTTTCGGCGGAAAGCCCAGATGCCGCGCGGCATGCGCGACCTGCACGGCGATTTCCGCAAGTTCTTCGGAGTTTGGAAGTTCCGTCACATTGGTATCGGCGACGAACAGCGTGCGGTTTTTGGTCAGGATAATCGAAACACCGATCATCCGCTCGCCGGGACGCGGATCAAGCGCCAGGCGGGCGTTGGACAGGGCGACGTCGTAATGGCGGGTGACGCCGGTCACCATGCCGTCCGCGTGGCCATGGGCCAGCATGCAGGCGGCGTAGACGTTGCGGTCGGTGTTCACCAAGCGCTGCGCGTCGCGATAGAGATGCCCTTTGCGCTGCAGGCGTTGGTACAGATAATCCGTATATAGCTCATTATGGGGAGAGGTGCGGGAGTGATAGGTTTCAAACTCGTGATTAACGGGCAAGCCCGCATCGGCCAGAGCGTTTTTGATGTAGTCGTCACGCCCGATCAGTACTGGCGTGCCGAGCCCCTCCTGCTGGAAGGCGTAGGCCGCGCGCACCACCGCTTCTTCTTCGCCTTCAGCGAATACAATGCGTTTGGGCGTTTCGCATCCGCGCAGTGAAGAGTAAATTTTTTGCAGGAACGATGCAGACGGGTCGAGCCGCGCGGCAAGGGTGTTTTTGTATGCTGCGAAATCTTCGATGGGTTTGCGCGCAACGCCTGAATCGACGGCCGCCCTGGCGACGGCTGGCGGAATTTCAGAAATCAGCCGCGGGTCGAACGGGGTTGGAATGATATAGCCGGGGCCATAGCGAAGGCGTTTGCCGTAAGCGGCGGCGACTTCGTCGGGCACATCCTCACGGGCGAGCTTGGCGAGGGCCTCGGCGCAGGCGATTTTCATCTCTTCGTTGATGGTGCGCGCGCGCGCATCGAGGGCGCCACGGAAAATATACGGAAAACCAAGAACGTTGTTCACCTGGTTGGCGTAGTCTGATCGCCCGGTGGCGATGATGGCGTCATCGCGCACAGCGCGGATTTCTTCGGGGGTGACTTCCGGCGTCGGATTGGCCATGGCGAAGATGATCGGGTTTTTCGCCATGGATTTGATCATGTTCTGGGAGACGGCGCCGGCGACCGAAAGGCCGATACAGACATCCGCGCCATCCATGGCTTCGGCAAGGCTGCGTTTGTCTGTTTCGACGGCGTGCGCGGACCGCCACTGGTCCATGCGCTCCTTGCGGCCTTTATAAAGCACGCCTTTGGAATCGCAGACGAGGGCGTTTTCGTGCGGCAGGCCCATGGCTTTCATGAGCCCGATAACGGAAAGGGCGGATGAACCGGCGCCGGATACGGCGACCTTGATTTCCTTGATCGACTTGCCGGTGATGTCGAGGGCGTTGAGGAGACCGGCCGCTGCGATGATGGCTGTCCCGTGCTGGTCGTCGTGAAAGACCGGAATGTCCATCAGCTCTTTCAGGCGCTGTTCGATGATGAAGCTTTCCGGCGCGGCGATGTCTTCCAGATTGATGCCGCCAAAGGCCGGCCCGAGATATTTAACCGCGTTGATAAACTCGTCCGGGTCCTTGGTGTCGACCTCGATGTCGACGCTATCGATATCGGCGAAGCGTTTGAACAGGACGGACTTTCCCTCCATGACCGGCTTGGATGCGAGGGCGCCCAGATCTCCCATGCCGAGAATGGCGGTGCCGTTGGAGATGACAGCGACCATGTTGCCTTTGGACGTGTAGTCATAGGCGCTATCAGGATCATCGGCGATGCGCTGCACCGGCACGGCGACGCCCGGCGAATAGGCGAGCGACAAATCGCGCTGGGTCGCCATGGGTTTGGTTGGCGTGATTTCCAGCTTGCCGGGTTTGCCGCGGCTGTGAAAATCGAGCGCTTCCTGATCCGTGAATTTAGTTGAATTGTCGTCCATCACTGTCTCTTTTAAGGCGTAACCCTAGCGCTTACGCCGTTGCCCGGCATGACGCAAGGAAACCAGCAAGGGTCCGGTCTAACGATGCAAATCAGGTTAAAGCGCGCCTATGAGGCGCCGGCAAAGAGCGACGGCAAGCGCATCCTGGTGGAGCGGCTTTGGCCCCGCGGAATGCGCAAGGATGCGTTGAAGCTTGATGAGTGGGCCAAGGAGATCTCCCCAAGTCCGGCGCTGCGCAAATGGTATGGGCACGAGCCGGACAAATGGCCCGAGTTTAAAAAACGCTACCGGGCGGAGTTGAAGGCCAAGAAACAGCAGATCGCTCTTTTGCGTGCGCTTTGCGTGCAGGGTCCGGTGACGTTCGTTTACGCCGCCAAAGACGAAGAGCGGAACAGCGCGGCGGTGCTGAAAGGGTTCTTGGAAGAAGTTTCCTGAAGGCGCTGTCACGCGCTCCGGCAGGGCGCTTCGGTCAGTATTGGCGGGCGTCATTGCGAAAGCGCCGCCGACCCCCTACGTAAGGGGCGTAAAGGCTGGAAATGACACCATGTTTATTCAAACCGAAGACACCCCGAACCCGCAATCCATGAAATTCGTGCCCGGTCAGGCGATCCTTGGCGAGGGCAAGCTCGGCATCGATTTTCCGACTATGGAGACGGCGGCCGCCTCGCCTCTGGCGCAACTTCTGTTCGAAACCGATGGCGTCATGGGGGTTTACCTTGGCGCAGATTTCGTGACGGTCACAAAGGCCGAAGCGGTGGAGTGGATGCACATCAAGCCGGCGCTCCTTGGTGCCATTGCTGATTTTCTCACCTCGGGCATGCCGGTGTTGAACGAGGGCGCTGACACCGGGTCCGGCAAACCGGCGACGCCTTTGGAAGACTACGAAGGTGAAGATCGCGAAGTGGTGGAGCAGATCATCGAGCTGATTGAAACGCGCGTGCGGCCCGCAGTGGCGGCGGACGGCGGCGATATCGTGTTCAAGCATTTCGAGCCAAAGACCGGCGTTGTTTTTCTGGCCATGCAGGGCGCCTGCGCAGGCTGTCCGTCTTCAACCATGACCTTGAAATCCGGCATCGAGAACATGCTTAAACACTATGTGCCAGAAGTCGTCAGCGTTGAAGCGGTGATGTAAATCGCGCGGGAGGCGGCGTTATGAAATACGTCATTATCGGTAAAATCGGACCGCGCTGGGGCGATGATCCCGAGAAACGCGTCGCCGCCGTGCATGAAAAACTGGACGCGCTGAACATCACGCTCGAGACGGTGTACTACACCCAGGGCGCCTATGATTTCATGGAAGTGGTGGAGGCGGCGCCGGACGCCATGCTGGCGCTTTCGCTCTGGTACAAAACCAAGGGCTATGGGGAGTTGACCTCCATGCCGGCGTTTTCCATGGACGCCGTAACCGCCGCGATGAAACACTAACGCCTTTATCTTGGCGCAATCGCCGCAGCGCCTTGGCTTTCCGTGCGAAAAATAGCACAACCAATCCACCGGTATTGTGACGGAGCGCATCCCCCATGTCTGACAAAATGATCAACGACCAGGCCCTCGACATCGTCTTTCGCGAAGCGCGCACCCATAATGGCTGGGAGGACCGCAAGGTCACAAACACGCTCATGCAGGCGGTTTATGATCTTACCAAGATGGGGCCAACTTCTGCGAATTGCTCGCCTGCGCGATTTGTCTTTGTGTCCAGTGACGAAGGCAAGAAACGGCTGGCGCCGCTTTTGGCCGAGGGCAACCGCGCCAAGACCATGGCGGCGCCGTGCTGCGTAATAATCGGCTACGACATGAATTTCGTCGATAAGATCGGCCAGTTGTTTCCGCATACTGACGCAAGCGGATGGTTCAAAGGCAAAGAACTGGAAACGGCGGTTCGTAACGGAACCCTGCAGGGCGGATATTTCATGATCGCCGCCCGCGCGCTCGGCCTTGATTGCGGACCGATGTCCGGATTTGACAATGCGGGCGTTGACGAGGAATTTTTCAAAGGCACGGCGATCAAGTCAAACTTCCTCTGCAACATTGGCTATGGCACCGAAGAAAACCTTTTCCCGCGTAGCCCCCGGCTCTCCTTTGATGAAGCCTGCGAAGTGATCTAGGCGACCCGCGCGTGAAGCAGCGCCTGCTTTCCATTGCTCGCGGGGCTGGCCTCTTGCCTGCGCTCGACGCTATCCGGTTTATGCGTTCGAAATGGGCGAGCGCGGAAGAAAACAGCAAGTTCATTGAGGAACATCCGGGCTTTGCGCCGCCGCCCTTGCGGTGGATGCACGACATGTATCGCCACACTTCGTTTCCGCTGTACTGGAAGACCGGCGAAGACACGGCGGCGGGGATCGCCGCGCTTATCAACCGGCATGTGAGCACGCCTGCGCCGCGCGTGGCGGACTGGGGATGCGGCTTGGCGCGGGTTGTCCGTCACTTGCCGAAACAGTTTGAACGGTTCGGCTTTGATTATAACGCGGCGGCAATTGCTTGGGACACGGAGCATATCAAGGATGTAACGTTCGCCCGGAATGGCGTTCGCCCACCATTGCCCGCATCCGATGAAGCATTTGATGCGCTTTATGCCCTGTCGGTCTTCACACATCTTTCCGCCGCCGGGCATGAGGAATGGATTGCGGAAATCCGCCGGGTGCTGGCGCCGGGCGGGACTTTCATCGGGGCGTTTCATATGACCCCGAAACCGGGGCAGCTTTTGCCGGGCGAGCAGGCGGCGTTCGACGCCGGTGAACTGGTGGTGCGCGGTGGGGTGAAGGAAGGTTCGCGCACTTATGTTGCGTATCATCCGGAGGCGTATCTGCGAAAGCGGCTGTTCGCTGACTTTGTCGTCGCCCAGAGGCCGACGCCGTTTTTTGGGCAGACGTTGTTTGTGGTCCGCAAACCTGCGTGACGCACACCATTGCGCGCCTGCCCCATAAGGGTATGTATCGCCTATGTTGGTAATGGGACTGGATACGGCGCTTCAACGCTGTTCGGTGGCGATCGCGCGCGACGGCATTGTGCAGGCGCATGAGAGCGAGGACATGGCGCGCGGTCATGCGGAGCGGCTTGCGCCCATGGCGTCAGTGGCGCTTGAAACAGCCGGTGTGAAGGCGCGCGATCTCTACCGTGTCGGGGTGGTCGTTGGTCCGGGCGGTTTTACCGGCGTCCGGGTGGCGCTCTCTTTTGCGCGCGGACTTGGTGTCGGAACCAGGACTGAGATCGTTGGCGTTACATCGCTGGCGGCGTTGGCTGCGGGCGCCGAAGGTGAGGCGCAAGAACGTCTCATTGCACCGGTCATCGATGCCCGCCGCGGACAGGTTTATGCAGCGCTCTACGGCGCCAAGGGCGATGTGGTGACAAGGCCTTTTGTTGCAGAACCGAAAGCGGCGTTGCGCCAAATTATTGATGAGGCAAAAGGACGGGAATTTATCTTGACAGGCTCCGGTGCGCCGCTGCTCGATCCCGCCGCCGCCGGAGATGCGCAAATCGATGCAAAAATAGTGGCGCAGCTTGCCGCCGCCGCGCCGGCGCCGGATGGCCCGCCGGCGCCGCTTTATTTGCGCGCGCCTGACGCAAAGCCAGGCAGGCCGAGCGTTTTTCAACTGGCGCCGGGCGCATGAGCGCGTGGCGAGTCTGGCAGGCCAGCCCAGCCGACGCCGATACTCTGGCGGCGCTGGAATCGCGCGCATTCGGCGGGCGCAGCTGGGGTGAGAAAAACGTCAAGGCAAGCTTCGGCGCAGCGCAGGTATCAGTTCTGTTGGGCGGCCCAGCAAGCGGCCCAGAAGGCAGCGGGGCGGCGGGTTTTGCGCTCTGGCGCGATCTCGGCGAAGAGGCGGAGCTTCTCACCATTGGCGTTGTCCCGGAAAGCCGAACAAAGGGCCTTGGCGCGACGCTGCTGGGCGCCGTGCTTGCTGCTGCGCGCGAAGCGGGTGCGGAAAAAATCTATCTCGAGGTGGGGAAAGAAAACCCTGCGGCGCTGGCGCTTTATCGGCGGGCCGGGTTTGAGTATTTAGGCGCGCGAAAGCGCTATTACCGCGATGGCGGTGATGCGGCGGTGATGGCGCTAGGCCTGTAATGCGCCGCCCTATTTCGCTTTCGAGTTGCAAGGACGGGCAGGCGCGTCAATAAAGGCCCCGCGCCGCCAGCACCGACAAGCCTGCGCCGCGAAAGCCTTTGAGAAAGGGAACGCTATGATGG
Organism: uncultured Alphaproteobacteria bacterium; assembly: GCA_942492295.1. GTDB lineage: Bacteria > Pseudomonadota > Alphaproteobacteria > Caulobacterales > Parvularculaceae > Hyphococcus. The sequence continues at coordinate 1,726,812 of CALODW010000005.1, read as the reverse complement.
ACCGGCTGGAAAAACTCTGCATCGAAAAAGGCATGCGCATGACGGAGCAGCGCCGTGTGATCGCGCGGGTGCTCTCGACCGCTGAAGATCACCCGGACGTTGAGGAAATTCACCGCCGGGCGACAGCAATCGATGACAAGATCTCAATCGCCACCGTGTACCGCACCATGCGCCTGTTTGAAGAGGCCGGCGTCGTCGAGCGTCACGATTTTCAGGATGGCCGTGCGCGTTATGAAGAGGCGACAGAAGACCACCACGACCACCTCATTAATTTGCGCTCCGGCGAAGTGATCGAATTCGTGAACGAAGAAATCGAGGCGCTGCAAAAGAAAATCGCCGAGCAGCACGGGTATAAGCTCGTAGACCACCGGTTGGAGCTATATGGCGTGCCGCTGGATAAGGCTGAAAAATAGCGCCATCGCGTTTCCGAGATAAAGCGGTTCCGGTTTATCGTCGGGAAACGCCCACATGCTATTTCCCAGCGCGTTTCCATTCAGAAGACCGCGTCACACTTCTCCCAATAAGGACTGGTTAACAGGATCGTTCAATTATCAGCCTGAAATATTGACTTTTTTAAAGTAAACTCACTAGTGTACTTGAGGCGCTCGAGGCTATCAGCGCGCCTTGAAACGGCCCTCTTAGAGGCTGGGCGTGCGTGTCAGATTTGCGGAGGAAATCCATGTCGACTCTACGCGAGCTTTATCCGATCCCCGATATCGATCCCTGCTGGACCGTGCCGCAAGGTTTCGAAGCGTCTTTCGATTGGGAATATGACGCCGGCCGCAAGCAGATGATGCACTTGTACCAAAAGGGCAAGGACATGCAGTGGGATGCGCTTGATCGCATCGACTGGTCGCTAGAGCTTGATCCCGACAACCCCATGGAATTGCCCGATGAATTGAGCGGGATCTATCACACGCCGCTCTGGGCCAAGTTTAACGACAAGCAAAAGGCCGAGTTCCGCCGCCACATGCAGGCGTGGACCATGTCGCAATTCATGCAGGGCGAGCAGGCGGCGCTGATTTGCGCGGCAAAAATCGTGCAGCAAGTGCCGGACCTTGACGCCAAATTTTACGCCTCGACGCAAGTGATGGACGAAGCGCGTCACGTCGAAGCCTACAAGAAATATCTTGGCGTCATGGGCGTTGCTTACCCCATGACAAAACCGTTGCAGACGCTGGTCGATCAGGCGCTCAGGGACTCTCGCTGGGACATGACCTATCTCGCCATGCAGGTGGTGATCGAAGGACTGGCGCTGGCGGCGTTTGGCAATATTCGCGACATTTCGAAAAATCAGCTGTCGCAACAGGTCAACGCCTATGTGATGGAGGATGAATCGCGCCATGTGGCGTTCGGCCGCCTGACGCTGAAAGAATACTACCCGCAGCTTACGCAAAAAGAGCGCGACGAGCGCGAAGAGTTTCTGGTTGAGGCGTGTTACCACATGCGCGACCGGTTCGAAGCGCGCGAGCTTTACGAGCATCTCGACCTGCCCGTTGATGAGGTCGTCACTGCGCAGCAAAACTCCGAATTCCAGCGGCATTTTCGTACGATGCTGTTCCAGCGCATCGTGCCGATTGTTCGCGATATTGGTCTGTGGTCGGATAAAATCCAAGCGGCTTACGCAGAGATGGGTGTGATCGGCTATGCCGACACCGATTACGATGCGCTGTCCGCCAATGACGAACAGCGCGCCGAAGAATTTGATGAGATCAACAAGCAAAAACGCCAGGACTATGTAGAAGAGGTCGCGGCTCTTGGCGCAAAGGGGATTGCGGCGGCGGAGTAATGACGTTTCGCGTATTGTTGCCTATGGCCTCAGCCCAGTGACAAGCATATCGAAGCGCCGTTTCTGGTCTTGCGCCAGGTCGGTTTTCTGTCCGTTATTCACCCATTCGTGATTGGTGACGGTGAGTAGCGCCAGCAGTAAGTTGGCGACCTCTTGACCGTCATGACGGCGGGAGATTTCGCCGCTCTTCATCGCCTCTTTCACCTTGGCAAGTAGAAAATCGATAGCGCGCGAATCGGCGTCTTTTTCCGCCTCCGCCAAGGGACCGGGTCCCAGCGCCAAATGTGCGATGTCTTTCAGGATGCGTGCGTTTCTTTTTGCGTACACACCGAGTTCATCAAAAAGCGCATACATGTTTTCTTGCAAGCCGCTCAGGTTTTTGGCCTTTGTCGCTTCAAAAATATCCCGGCTGAATGCGTCGAAGAATTCGAAAAGTAGATCGTTTTTGGTGGGGTAGTGGTTGAACACCGTTGAACGCGCAGTTTCTGCATGGTCGGCGATATCCTGCATGGTGACGCTATTCACGCCCCGCTGTTTGAAAAGCGAAAGCGCCGCATTGTAAATCTCTGTTCTTGTTTTCCGGGGGCGGCGCCCAAGTTTTTGGGACGGCATTCGGGTATCCATTCTGTTGGTTGACGCCGGGCCCTCTGGTTTAGCGTCTTGTGCGTGGGACGCGCAAGAAGGCGGGTTTGCAAGCTGAGCGATTGCAGTTTTGCGGATTCAAGTCCAGTGCAAACATATCCGGAATCATAAACGCCATTTCCACGCCATATGGCTCCAGCATTTCGGCGATTTGCATTGGCATAACGCCCTTGTCGAATTGCTCCAGCAATTCGCTCACCGCGCCGTTCGTCGCTTCGTCCAAGGACGCAAGCAAGCGCTGTTGTGTGTACGGTTCTTCAGAGTTGGCGTAAAGCGACGCCAGCATGCCTTCAAACGCCCCCGGCTTTTGTTCGGCAGACATTTTCGCATCAAGCAGGAACGCGAGTGTGGCGCCGCCGCCATAGATCGTCATGCGGTTTTGCGCCTTGTTCGCGCCAGCGTTAGACAATTGAACTTTCCCTTCAGACAATAATAAACCCATGGTGTGTCGCCGCATCAGGTTTTCAAGTTTGTCTGCCAGCTCGGCGTCGTTGATATAACGCAGACGCCACATTGTTTTGATCGCAAGATAATCCGTAAACCCCTCTTTGAACCATTCAATGTCAGCGTCTTGCGCGGGCCTTACGCTATGACCAAGCCAGAGATGGATGATTTCGTGGATAAATCCCTGGCGCCAAATCAGCGCATCTATATTCTGGGCGGGCGCCGGGTGCAGCATGGCGAAGCTGTCCGTAAAAGCCCCGCCTTCGGGCCTGTCATGCTCAAAGAGAAATATATGGTAATTGCTCGCAGGAAAGCCGCCGAAAATACCAGTGAGATGTGATGTTGTCGCCGCCATATCATGCGCGGCCTGCTGGGCGAGATCTTTTGAGGCGTCGTCATGGATGAAAGTGACACGTCCTTGCCTGGTGTCTGCGGTAAACCGGCCGATCTCCTCTCCAAAAGCGAATGCATTATTGTGAAACGCGGGAACGGAGTCTGCGCGATAATGATTGTCGCCAATGACGCCCCAAGGCGCGGCTGAGTCCGCTGTGCTGAATACAACCTCCACTGGACAGTCCGCCGCGCCATAGTCGGCCAGCATGGTGGCGCGCGATACCAGATAAGCGCCGCCTTCCATCCGCACACCAACTTCCTCCTTGCCGAAGGGCCAGGGGTGTTGGTCGTGTTCAAGGCGCAAATCGTAGGTGACGGTCACCATATCGCCGGTCTCGAAAGGGCCTGTGGGCCAGGCGCCGCCGCCAGCGTGGTTGACGAGGATCCCAGCGCCGTCGCTGGCGATCTTTACGTTCTCGACAAAGCTGGCGGCGGCGACCCCATCATTGGCGACGAAATTACCGAGGAGCAAATTTTCGGACGCCAATGTCAGGTCGATTTGGACGGATGCTTTGCCCGGTTCTGGCAGGCTGATCGAGTATGTCGTCGGCGTGTCGGGGCAGGTTTCAGCCGCCGCCGGCAGGCTCGCGGTTAAAAAGGCGGTAAACAGGGTCAAGCGCATGGCGTCCTCGCTGGCGATGGAAACAACAGCAATGGACGCTAGTCTAAAAATGGACTCAAGTCCATATGTGTGCGCAATGAGTTCGACGAAACGCCCGCCGGTGGCGTCAATCCGCGCGCCGCGCGCACGAGAACCATCAATTCGAAGAACAGTGAACGAGTTATGAGGGGCAATAAGCGGCGGCGATGATGCGCGCCTGTTTTGGTTCCTGCACAATCAGCGCACAGCCCTCATCGGCAGCGAGCGAACCTTCGGCCGTCAATTCTTTTCCGCGCCTCAGCACGACGCCTAACGGCTTAACGCCGGTGACCACATTGACCTCATCAAAGGTGTGACCAGCGTTTTCTCCGCGCGGAATCTGCGTGGTGACTTCACGTTTGAAGGTCACCAGAAAGGCGTTGCCGCCGGCGTCACTCTCGCCGACGCGGAATGAAATCGCACCGTCTTCCGCAGTCGCCTCGATCCCTGTGCGGTCCTCGCGGGATGCGGCTTGTGCGAGCATGTCGTTGATCTTGTCGCCAGACGAGCCAACCGCCTCCATTTCGCCGTTCACGATTGCCTGGGGCGTGTACACCGAACTGCGTTTGCGCAGCCGCATGTTGTACGCTTTCTGGCGGGTAGTGAACGCCGCTTCGGAATAGGGATCGACCCAGCGGCCCTGCTTGGTGTTCAGCATGTTCCAGTAGTCCACATGCCAGCTGAGCGCGACGACATCGCTACGGGCCGCGAGCGCTGGCATGAGCGCCGCCGCGGCAGTGCAGGAATTACAGGACTGGGAAAGGAACATCTCAACGACAATGGGCGACTTCGCGGCTGACTGCGGTGAAGCTGTCTGACGCCCCGCATCGTCGGCATGAGCTACGCCGGGCGGTAGCGTCCAAACCGCCGCCGCCGCGGCGGCAAGCGCTAATGCGGTTCGGCCAGAAACCTTCAGACGAGGCAAATTCAAACGAAGCAACTTCATACAACCCTCAAGAGAACACGACGCGCCCTCTCCCCGCAGTCAATTTGCGCCGCCGTCAGTATGTATTCAAACCAAGCATTCTCACAAGCACGAGAGGGCGGCGGCCTTTGGACGATTGCATAAAGCGCGCTCGCCCCCTAAATAGCGGCGTTCACAAGCAAACACGTGAAAAATGACCGGTATTGGGCAAAAACAGGGTAAATCCGTCTTCATCCGCACTTATGGGTGCCAGATGAACGTCTACGACTCTGAGCGCATGGCCGGGTTGTTGAAGCCCTTGGGCTATGGCGTCGCCGATAAGCCGGAAACGGCCGACCTTGTGATCTTGAATACCTGCCACATTAGGGAGAAGGCGGCCGAGAAAGTCTATTCCGACCTCGGACGATTAAAGCGGATCAAAAACAGTCCGGCGCGCGCTGGAACCGAGATGAAAATTGCGGTCGCCGGTTGTGTGGCGCAGGCCGAAGGCGAAGAGATCATACGGAGAGCGCCGGTGGTGGATATGGTGGTCGGTCCGCAAGCCTATCACCGCCTGCCGGAGCTGCTCGCGCGTGCGGCGCGTGACAGCGGCGAGGTGCTCGACACTGATTTCGCCGTGGACGAGAAGTTCGATCGTCTGGCGGATCGCGAGGCGGATGGACCGACGGCGTTTCTCACCATTCAGGAAGGTTGCGATAAGTTCTGCACGTTTTGTGTCGTGCCCTATACGCGCGGGGCCGAAGTTTCTCGCGGGATCGATGCAATAGTCGCTGAGGCGCGCTCACTCGCCAGTCAGGGCGTGCGGGAAATTACGCTGCTTGGTCAGAACGTGAATGCATGGGGCTCAAAGCCGCCCGCCGGCGTGGCTGGCGATGTTTGGGGGCTTGGAGAGCTGTGCCGCCATCTGGCGAAGATAGACGGGATCGATCGCATCCGGTTCACCACTTCCCATCCCCGGGACATGGATGACGGGCTGATCGCGGCTTTTGCCGAGGAAGAAAAGCTGATGCCGTATCTGCATCTGCCGGTGCAGTCGGGATCTGACAAAATTCTCAAAGCCATGAATCGCGGCCATACCGCCGAGCATTATCTTGGGCTCATCGAGAAAATTCGCGCCGCGCGGCCTGATATCGCCATTTCAGGTGATTTCATCGTTGGTTTCCCTGGCGAAACGAGTGAGGATTTTGAAGGGACTTTGGCCCTTGTGGAAAAAGTCGGATACGCATCGGCGTATTCCTTCAAATATTCCCGCCGGCCCGGCACGCCCGGCGCGGCGATGCCGAAACAGGTGGCCGAGACGGAAAAAGACGAGCGATTGGCGCGGCTTCAGGCGTTGCTTGAGCGCCAGCGACAGTCTTTCAATGGCGCGCGGGTGGGCGAGAAGATGCAGGTTTTGTTTGAAAAACCCGGTCGTCACGAGGGGCAGCTCATCGGCCGTTCGCCCTATTTGCAAAGCGTTCATGTCTTGGCCCCACAATCCATGATAGGTTCTATCGCACCGGTGAAAATCGACGGGGTGACGCCCAACGCCCTCGCCGGCGTGTTGGTTGTAGATGACGAGGCGGCCGCTTGAGCGAACAACAAACCGCAGGCGAAATCGAGCATATCGACTTTGACGACAATCGTCTTGTCGCGGCCCTCTCCGGTGAACACGACGCGCATCTTTCCATCCTCGAAGACAGTCTTGGCGTTCGGATTGATCCGCGCGGCAACCGCTTCGCGGTGACGGGCGGCACGTCTGCGCGCATGCGCGCCATCGCGGCGCTGTCGTCTCTTTATGCGAAATTACAGCGCGGCGAAAATGTCAGTGTTGGCGATGTGCGTGCGGCCGCGAAACTGAGCGAAGCGCCGGAGGTGGTAACCTCGGTGACGCCGTCAGTGAAAACCCCAAAGCGCCTTATCTCTGCTCGCACGCCCAATCAGGCGGTGTATCTGCGGGCGCTGGAAAATCATGATCTGACATTTGGCGTTGGCCCGGCGGGCACGGGCAAAACCTATCTGGCCGTGGCGCATGCGGTGGGCCTTTTGCTTTCCGGTCAGGTGGAGCGGATTATCCTGTCGCGTCCGGCGCTGGAAGCGGGCGAACGCATTGGCTTTCTTCCCGGCGACATGAAGGAGAAAGTCGATCCGTTCCTGCGGCCGCTTTACGACGCGCTGCATGATATGATGCATGCGGACTATGTGGAGCGGCGGATTGCTGCTGGCGATATCGAGATTGCCCCGATCGCGTTCATGCGGGGGCGCACGCTTGCTCGCGCCGCCGTCATTCTCGATGAAGCGCAGAATGCGACGCCCGCGCAAATGAAAATGTTTTTAACCCGCCTAGGGGAGGGCTCCCAGATGGCGATCACCGGCGATCCCTCACAGACGGATTTGCCGGCCGGAGAGGTGTCGGGTCTTGCTGACGCGCTGGGCGTGCTGTCCGGCGTTGAGGGCGTCGCTGAAGTGCGATTTACGGCATCTGATGTTGTGCGGCATCCACTGGTCTCCCGGATTATCAACGCCTACGACAAACGCGCAGAGCGCAATCCCCGCCCCAAATCATGATCGAAATCGTAATCGAGGACGACGCCTGGCGGGATCTCCTGCCGGACGCGCAGGCGCTGGCGGACCGATGTCAGGCGGCGGCGGGAGACGTCGAGCCTGCTCTTGCGCGCGAAATTGCGCTGCTATTATGCGATGACGCCGCCATCAAGGCGCTGAACGCCCGGTTCCGAAAGCGCGACAAGGCCACCAACGTGCTGTCGTTTCCTTCCGGCGAAGAAAGCGGTTTCCTTGGGGACATCGCCCTTGCGCGCGAGACCTGCATGCGCGAAGCGGCGGCAAAGAACATTGCATTAGAGGATCACGCGGCCCATCTGATAATCCATGCTATGCTGCATCTGGTCGGCTATGATCACGAAGCAGACAGCGAGGCTTCCGTGATGGAGCGCCGGGAAACTGAGATTTTGGCGTCCATGGGCGTCAGCGACCCATATGGGTCTGAAGACGAAGAGCACTAGGCGAGCAGGGGACATGAACGGCGAAGAAACTGAAGAAGGCGATAGTAGCCGAGACAGTCTGGTGACACGGCTGCGGGCGATGATCGGCAAGCCATGCCGCACAGAAGACATCGCCGCCGCAATCGGCAATGGCGATGAAGAAGCGGCGCTGACCCTGAACAAGGCGCGCCGGGAAATGATTGAGCGCGTCGTCGCTTTTGACGAGAAAAAAGTCGTCGACGTGATGGCGCCCCGCGCCGACGTTTCCGCGGTCGATATCGACACCCCCATGCAGGAGCTGATCCGGCTGTTTTCCGAGGCGGGGCATTCCCGCATGCCAATCTACCGCGGCGATCTCGATGACCCGGTGGGCATGGTGCATATCAAGGACGTCATCGGGCTGATCGCTGACGACGCAAAGCCCTTGCCGACCGAAGGGCCGATCCTGAAAGCGCTGCGGCGCGATATATTGTATGTGCCGCCTTCCATGCGGGTGACGGATTTGCTCATTCGAATGCAGGCGTCGCGCATCCACATGGCGCTTGTCATTGACGAATATGGCGGCACCGATGGTCTCGTGACCATTGAAGACCTCGTTGAGGAAATCGTCGGCGAGATCAATGACGAACATGACGACGATGATGCGCTGGTGATCGCGCCGCTTTCTTCCGGCGGGTGGGAGGTGGACGCCCGGGTCGAGCTTGCGGACTTCAGCGAGGAAACGGGCCTTCATCTTGATACGGAAGATGACGAAATCGATACGGTTGGCGGCTACGCCGTTTCGCTTGCCGGACGGGTGCCGCAGCGCGGCGAGGTGCTTATCGCACCGAACGGTTTCGATATCGAAGTTACCGAAGGCGACGCACGAAAGGTCCGTAAATTGCGCATTCGCCCTTCTGCGGCGAAGCCTGCGGGCCAGGCGGCGGAGTAGTCCCGGTCATGAATTTCTGGCGCAAGCCGCTGGCGCATCTCGTAGACTGGATGGAAAGCGGTGGCGATTTTCTGCGCGCCCTGACCGGCTGGCGGCGTTGCTTGGCGGCGTTTTTTGTCGGCGTTGGCGCTGCCCTCGCTCTCGCGCCGGTCTACGCCCTGCCGCTGCTTGCGGTGGGTTTTTCAACGCTGATTGTATTGATCGATGGGGCGTCCGGCATGGTCCGGCCCCGGCGCTCGGCCTTTGTCGCCGGCTGGTTCTTCGGTTTTGGCTATTTTCTGGCTGGCGTCTACTGGATGGCGTTTTCATTCTTTGTGCAGGCGGATCAATTCGCCTGGATGGCGCCTTTCGCCGTGATGGGCATGCCGGCCTTTCTCGGGTTGTTTTATGGCGCGGCAGCGGCGATCGCGGTTTCATTCTGGCGACCGGGCTGGGCGCGGATTTTCTGGTTCGCTGCGGTGTTTTCACTGGTCGAGTATGCTCGCGGACACGTACTGACCGGCTTGCCGTGGAACCTGCCGGGGCAGGCGCTGGCGGGAACGGCCATGGGTGCGCAGACTGCCGCCTGGTGGGGCGTGTACGGACTAACGCTCGTGACGGTGTTTTTATGCGCCGCTCCCGCAGCCGGATTGCGCAGCGAGCGTAAAAGCACGCTCTCGGGCCTTGGCGTCATGATCGCCGGCGCGGCCGCCCTCTACGCCATCGGCGGCGTTCGCCTGGCGCTCCCCGAACCGGAAGGAGACGGAAAAAACCTCGTGCGCATTGTTCAGCCTAATATTCCGCAGCGGGAAAAGATCGATCGCGACATGTGGGCGAAAAACTTCGACCGGCAGTTGGAGCACTCCACCGGCGCTGTGCCGCCTGACGCAGAGCTCTTTATCATCTGGCCGGAGAATGGCGCGCCGCTGCTAAGCGAGGCAAAAACGGCGCTTTCGGTTTTGTCGCGCGACTTGCCGGAAAATTCGAGCCTGATCGCCGGCGCCGTGCGCCGGGCCCGCGATGCCGCCGGGATTGAGCGCTACTACAATTCCATCGCCTTCGTTGAAGAGGCGCCGCAAGGGCGCGTGGTCACCGGTCACTACGACAAACATCACCTTGTGCCGTTCGGCGAATATCTGCCGCTCTATGACTTCTTGAACGCTATCGGACTGGCCCAATTAACGCCCTATGGCGACGCGGGGTTCACCGCTGGCGGTGGGCCGCGCGTCGTCGAACTCAACGGATCAACATTCGCGCCAATGATTTGCTACGAGGCGATTTTCCCGGGCGCATCCTATCCGAAAGGAGAGCGGCCGGACTGGCTGGTCACGGTGACGAATGACGCCTGGTATGGCGACACGTCGGGGCCGCGTCAGCATCTCGACATGGCGCGGCTTCGCTCAATTGAGTCAGGCCTTCCCATGGCGCGTTCCGCCAATACCGGCATTTCCGCATTGATCGACGGCAAGGGGCGGATGCTCGCCCGCTTGAAACTCTATAAAGCCGGGAAAATCGAGGCGCCCTTGCCGCCGCCTCTGCCGCCGACGCTCTATGCGCGTTGGGGAGACTGGATATTCTTAGCGTTGACGGCCGGATTTGCGGTTTTTTCATTCCGTTTTGGACGCAAAACGGGCCTTGCCAGCTGAGTCGCAACCTTTGCGCGAAGCCTTAAATTCTCTATAAAGTACATAAGAAAATTTGAGCGAGAGGCCAGAATGGCCTCGGTGAGTGTGTGACATGACGAAGCAGAAAGCGTCGTCGAAGAAAGATAGCCCGCATCCGGTGGATGTGCATGTGGGTGGGCGGGTGAAGCTGCGCCGCATGGCGAAGGGCATCAGCCAGGATACGCTCGGCAAGGCCATGGGGCTGACGTTTCAGCAAATTCAAAAATACGAAAAAGGCGTCAATCGCATCAGCTGCAGTAAAATTTTTGAGTTGGCGCATCAGCTCGAGGTTGGCATTCTCTATTTCTTTGACGGATATGACGACGGGCGAACGCCCTACCCGCAAGGGTTTGCTGAAGCTGACGGCGGCGATCCGTTCATGTCGTTGATTCAATCGCCGGAAGGCGTTCAGCTTTGCCGCTATTTCGCTTCGATCAAAGAGCCGGAAGTCAAAAAGCGCGTTCTCGATCTGGTGAAATCCATTGCCGAAACTGAGGGTGTGGAATTTTCGTGACGTCTACGATCCCAATGCATCGTCAATAGCGTTGGACAGCGGCGGGCGGCTTCGGTATAGGCGAGCATATAAACATTCCTTTATATGCTTATTGAGGTTTAACACTTCCCATGGCGCGCCAATCCTATCTTTTTACCAGCGAAAGCGTTTCCGAAGGTCATCCTGACAAGGTTTGCGATCGCATTTCCGATGAAATTGTCGATCTGATGTACCGGGAGGCGGCGTCTGCCGGCATGAACCCGTGGGAGGTGCGCACGGCTTGCGAAACGCTGACCACGACCAACAAGGTTGTGATTGCCGGCGAAGTGCGGGCGCCGCAAAACCTCATGGACGGCGCCGGCGGCGTGAACCCCGAAAAGTTCATTTCGGCAGCGCGCGCGGCCATTAAATCCATCGGCTACGAACAGGAAGGTTTTCATTGGCAAACCGCAGACATCGATGTGTTGCTGCACGGCCAGTCCGCCGATATTGCGCAAGGGGTCGACAAAGCTTCTGACACCAACGCCGAGGGCGCGGGCGACCAGGGCATCATGTTTGGCTACGCCTGTCGCGAGACGCCGAGCCTGATGCCGGCGCCGATCTATTACAGCCACAAGATCCTTCAGGACCTCGCCGCCGCCCGCCATGCAAAAGAAGGCGATGCAGGCGTTTTGGGTCCGGACGCGAAAAGCCAGGTGACAGTGCGATACAGAAACGCTGAAGCGGTGGAGATTGTCTCCATCGTCCTGTCGACGCAGCACCTTGACGCGTCATGGAATTCGGCCAAGGTGCGCGAAGTGGTCGAGCCTTATATTCGCAAATCTGTGAATGGCCTTCCCATCTCTGAAAATTGCGAATGGCATGTGAACCCCACGGGCAAGTTTGTCATTGGCGGGCCGGATGGCGACGCCGGGCTGACGGGCCGCAAGATTATTGTGGATACCTATGGCGGCGCGGCGCCCCATGGCGGCGGAGCTTTCTCCGGCAAGGACACGACCAAGGTTGACCGGTCGGCCGCCTATGTGGCGCGCTATCTGGCGAAGAACGTCGTAGCGGCGGAGCTTGCGGATCGATGCACGATCCAGCTTTCCTACGCCATTGGCGTCGCGAAACCTTTGTCGGTTTATGTGGACCTTCACGATACCGGCCGCATCGATGAGGGCGCCGTTGAAAAAGCCATCCGCGAAGTGATGGACCTGTCCCCGTCGGGCATTCGCCGGGCGCTTGATCTGAACAAACCGATCTATGCGCGCACCGCCGCTTATGGCCATTTCGGTCGCGAGCCGGACGCCGACGGCGGCTTTTCGTGGGAAAAAACCGATCTCGTTGACGCGTTGAAAAAGGCTGTCTAGGCAGCGACTTAAAGATCGCCCAAAAAGGTTTGTGTACCAATAAATAGAAGTGGGCGCCCGTCAGGCTTGTCGAGCACCGGTTCGATCAATACGCGCACCATATAGGCGCTGCCGCTTTTGCGGTAATTGACGATTTCTTGCTCGACTGTTTGTGCGTTTTCCAGGGCTTGGCGAATCTTTGTCGTCTTTTCGCGGTCCGTGCTCTCTCCTTGCAGAAAGCGGCAGTTTCGACCGATGACTTCGTCGCTTGAGTATTCGCAAAGATCAGTAAATCCGGGTGACGTGTATATCAGCGGGAAATCCGGCGCGGTTGCGTCGGCCACGGTAAAAGAAGGTTTTCCCGTGCGGATAATTTTGCTGTCAAGAACGCCAATCTCTCGAGAACGAACGCGCCCCTCAGTAGCGACCGTTTCGGTGCCAATTGATCGTCCGACTAACTCACGAATTGCAGCAGCACGGCTGGGGATGCGATTGTTGAACATCCACTCATCGATTTGCTTGACTTCTTCAGGCGCCAGCAAAACCTGAATTTTTTCAGTTCGTTTAGACGTATTTGACATGAATGATCGATCACATAGCTTGTATTTGTTGATACCACATAGTTGTAAAACGCAAAGTGGCCATTTTGGAAAAGCAGGCAACCCAAAGTCACAGGGTCACATTTTCCGGGTTATCAGGTAGCTTGTGATGGAGGCGCAACCGGCATTTCGGGGCGCAACCGAGGGAAGCCGCGGATTTTCACATGATAATGAAAACAATTCGGCCACGAGGAATCGATGGCAAGCGCAGGACTGCCCGGTGAAAAAATACTAAGTTTGTCGAAAAAATGAGCGTGTAAGCGTCAAAGCCATGAGGCTCGGTGTCGTACATTATGGAAGGAGTTTTCACATGACCCGTTTGATATTGGCGATTTGCGCCTTTATTGCGTGCGTAAACGCCGTTGCGACGGCGGCGGAGCCGTCGCCCCTCATCGATCAGTTTATCGGATCGTGGTCGTCCGACGGCGACGCCTTTGGCGCGCCGGCGCGGTCCGTGATGATCTGGTCGCCGGCGCTGGGCGGAAAGTTCACCCGGCTCGACTATCGCATCGACATGCGGCGGGGAGAGCAACAGTCCTTTTTCGAAGGAACCGCGTACTACCGTGCAGATGGGGAGGGCCGGTGGCGCGCCTTCTGGGCGGACAGCTCAGGTGATCTTCATCCCGTATCCGCCGAGCGCGAGGGTGATGCGATTGTCTCCCATTGGGGCGTTGAGGGAGCGAAGCAGGGGCGCACCCGTTATGAGTTGCTACCTGCTGGCGTCATGCAAGTCACTGACTGGATCAAGACGCCGGAGGGCTGGCGGCAATTCAATCAAAACACATTCATCAAAATTGAGACCGTGGAGTAGTCGCCAGGTCCTCTCCCGGTTGAGCGGCGCGGCGCAAACGGATATGTCCCGCGGGAGATGAATGACGCCCGTTATATCCCCCGCCTTTATGGCCGCCAGCAGGACAAACCGTTAAAGCCGCGGCAAGCCCGGCTTATGGAAACCTTGCTCCCGCGTGTCGCTGCGCCCGACCCTGCGGCGGGGCCGATCGATCTTGCGGCGCTTTTTCCGCAGGCGGAGGAATTTCAGCTCGAGGTGGGTTTCGGCGGCGGCGAGCACCTCGCCTGGCAAGCGGCGAATAACTCCCGCGCGGGATTCATCGGCGCGGAGCCGTTCGTCAACGGTGTTGGCAAATTGCTGGCGCACATAGATGATCAGGGGCTCACCAATCTGCGCGTGCACCATGGCGATGCGCGACCGCTGATCGAGGCGTTACCCGATGCATCGCTCAGCCGGATTTACGTGCTGCATCCTGATCCATGGCCAAAGAAACGCCACCACAAACGGCGGATGATTTCTCCTTGGTTCTTTGCGCAGGCCGCGCGGCTCATCAAGCCGGGCGGGACGTTGCGGGTTGCATCCGACATTCGCGACTACATCCGATGGACGCTTATGCATGGGCGCCTCGTCGATGCGTTTGAATGGACAGCGGAATGCGCGGCGGACTGGAAAGAGCGCCGCGCCGACTGGCCGCAGACCCGATATGAAGCGAAGGCCATTCGCGAGGGCCGCGAGCCCGCCTATCTGATCTTTCGACGCAAATAACACAACACCGCACAAAGAATTCGGCTTACGGGATTTTGACTTGCGCCCCTCGCCGGTCGCAGGCCAATTGAGTGGATGAAGTTTGCACCATTGAGAAAACTCCGGCCCGCCCTTCCCGCACTCGCTTTGCTGCTTGCCCTGTCTGGCTGCGCCAAGCTGACACTCGCCTGGACAGACTTGAAGCCGGACGGAGAGGTTGCGAGTCCGGCGGCGCTTGCCGCGTTTAAGGGCGACCCGCCTTTGGCCAGCGTTGAGCAATGGGAGGCGTCACGCGCGCCAATGCTGCGCGCAGCGTTACAGGCTGAAGTTTTTGGCGCCATGCCAGAGGTCTCATCGACCCATGTCATCAGCCACGAAGTGTTGAACCCTGCTGCATTTGGCGGCCGCGGCGTGCTGGAGGAATACCGGATCGCCGCCACAGCCAATTTCGGCGGCGTCGCGGTGGAAACAGCGGGCGCCGACAGCGACGATGGTTTCGTCATGAATGTGGTGACGCCCGCTGGCGTAGACGGCCCGGCGCCAGTGATCTTGATGCAGACTTTCTGCCCGCGCTGGGACACCTTGCCGGATCCGGCCGTTGCGGGGGCGCCTGATGACATGAAAAAGCGCGGCGGCATCGAAACCTACGTCTTTGGCCGATTCATTTGCACGCCGCCGGTCGAGACGATTCTCGATGCGGGTTACGCAATCGCCACCATCTTCCCCAGCGAAGTTGTTCCCGATCGTAAAGAGCAAGGGATCGTGCAACTCCGGCGGCTTTCCATTGGCCACGCCGATGATGATACGCGCTGGGGCGCGATCTCCGCCTGGGGCTGGCTTTACTCGCGAATGATCGATGTGCTCGTTGAAGACGAGCGTATCGATCAGGATGCGATCGTCACTTGGGGCCATTCCCGCTACGGCAAATCCGCATTGCTCGCAGCGGCATTCGATGAGCGCATTGATGGCGTCATTTCGCACCAGTCCGGCACCGGCGGCGCGTCGCTTAATCGCAACAAAAAAGGCGAGAGCGTTAAGGCGATTACGGACGGTTACCCACACTGGTTTTCGAGGCGCTATGCAAGTTTTGCCGGCCGCGAAGAAGAAATGACCATCGACCAGCATCAATTACTGGCGCTGGTGGCGCCGCGTCCCGTTTTGCTGGGCAATGCGCGACGCGATGTCTGGTCCGACCCCAATGGCGCCTTCCGCGCGGCCATGGGCGCCGATCCCGTTTATGCCCTTTACGGGCGCGAAGGTTTGGAACAGGCGCGCCTCGATGAATGGAATCCCGGCGCTGGCGTTGCTTTCTGGATCCGCCCGGGCACCCACGGCGTCGTTAAGGAAGACTGGCCGGCGTTCCTCGAATTTTTGGACGCGCATTTCAAAAACTAACCGATTTGACCGTGACAATGTTGCTGCGTCATGATTGACCTTCCGCAAAGGAAACGGAACGCATCATGGCCGACGGTCCAGCTATTGAAACATTTGAAGACGGGCCGGCCGCCTTGCCGCGCGTTTACGCCAGCGCGCCGTCATCGGTGTCGTTTAAAAAACTCCGCAAGCGGTTGCTGCGCCAGACGCAAGAGGCTGTGCGCCGCTACGGCATGGATGGCGCGAGCAAGGATGGATCGCCGCAAGAATGGCTGGTGTGCCTTTCCGGCGGCAAGGACAGTTACACGCTGCTCGCCGCATTGCTGGATTTAAAATGGCAGGGCGCGCTGAAAGCGGAGATTCTCGCCTGCAATCTCGATCAGGGTCAGCCGGGATTTCCCAAGCATATCCTGCCGGAATATCTTGATGGTCTTGGGGTAAAACACCGGATCATCACCGAAGACACTTATTCGATGGTCACGGATAAAGTGCCGGAGAACAAAACCTATTGCTCGCTCTGCTCCCGATTGCGCCGCGGTATTCTTTACCGTGTCGCGCGTGAGGAAGGCTGTGACGCCATCGTGCTCGGCCATCACCGCGATGACGCGCTGGAAACATTTATGATGAACATGTTTCATGGCGGGCGGCTTTCGGCGATGCCACCGAAACTGTTGAACGATGAAGGCGACCTGATGGTGTTGCGGCCTTTGATTCTGTGCGCCGAGGACGACATCACGAAGTTTGCGAGCGCGCTGAAATTTCCGATCATTCCGTGCAATCTTTGCGGCAGCCAGGAAGGGTTGCAGCGCGAAGCGATGAAGCAGATGCTTGACGAATGGGAAAAGCGCCGGCCGGGAAGGCGCGAAGTGATGTTCCGTGCGCTGCAGAATGTCCGGCCCAGCCATCTGGCGGATGAGAAAATCTGGGACTTCGCCGGGCTCGATCAAGCCTGAACGCGAATTGGTTAACGGGGCGCGCTTATTGCTTGTTGAGCAGTAAGGATAAGGGCGGGTGCTTATGATGAACGGAATGGAAGCGGATATCGATCGGCTGGATGCGTTTGCCGCCGATAATCGCGACGCCTATGCGCGCGCCGCTCCGTTCCCGCACATCGCCATTGAAGAATTTGTTCACCGTGAGTTTCTTGATGGTGTGGTGGAAGAGGTGCTCGCCGCCGGGAACGAAGGCTGGTCCGACATGAGCGACCGCTTTCAGGTCAAATCAGCCTGCAATTCGACGCGCGCCATGGGGCCGAAAACACGATCGCTGATCCAGTTCCTTAACGGGCAGGAAGTGATCATGTTTTTAGAAAAGCTCACCGGCATCGAAGGGTTGGTCCCGGATCCGTTTCTCGCCGGCGGCGGACTGCATCAGATGCGCGATGGCGGGTTTCTCAACGTGCATGCGGATTTCAATTTCCAAAAGCACATGCGTCTCGATCGCCGCATCAATCTGATTTTGTATCTCAACAAGGATTGGGAAGAGGATTGGGGCGGCAATTTTGAGCTGTGGGACACCGGCATGAAAGCTTGCGTGAAGCGGTACACGCCGGAGTTCAATCGCTGCGTGATCTTCAACACGACAGACAAAAGCTTTCACGGCAATCCGCAGCCGGTAAAAACGCCGGATGGGCGGGGCCGCCGCTCAGTAGCGATGTATTATTATACGAACGGCCGGCCGGATCACGAAGTGGCATCCGCACATATGACGCATTTTTACTACCGTCCGGGTGAGGGCAGCGCAGCGGATCGTGGCAAGCGTTTGTTGAAGCGGTGTATTCCGCCGATTTTCACCGACTGGATTGACCGGCGGCGGAACTCATAAGGTTAAGCGTATCTACGCCGCCCGCCGCCAGCGAGCGCGCCCAGCAATCCGAACAGGAATGAGGAGCCGCCCCACAACACCGCAAAGCCGCCGCCAGCGTAGATCACGCCATCGACGGTCGCCGGAATCGCCGGTTTAAACTGTTCGTAGACGGATGTTGAAATGTCGCGCATCTGGGTTCTGGCGAGGACAAGCGGCCGCACGGTTTCGCTCGCTGCTTCCAGCTCCGCCATGTGCGCGGTCAGGATTTCATAACGTTCAACGGCGGAGACATAGCTCTTGCAAAGCGCATCAAGAAGTCCCGCCGCCGTCTTGCACTCGCCGAGCGCTTGCTCGCGCGAGTAGCCATATGCGGCGATGTTGCCGTCAAACTCTTCCACGATGGGCCTGAGCTCATCGACGCGGCCTTGCAGATTCTGCATATATTGCAGCGTGAAGCCCGGACCTTGAGAGCCCAGAACGGCGCCGGCGATTCCCAATAGAAATGCAAGTAAACGTCCCACAGCGCGTCCCCTCCGACAGCTACAAACCCAAACAAACCCTTAACAGGGATTTTGACCTATCGAGACGGCAAAATCTATAGCTGGCGCGGGGTGATTTCAGGCGGCGCGGGTGGCGCTCTTGCGGCGTTTTGCGGCGGCGAACAGCCCCGCGAGCCCTGTCAGGAGCAGCGGTAATGCAGCGGGAACGGGGGTTACAACCGTCGGGGTGTCCGGCGTCGGACCGGCGATCGCGGTCTGGATATCGGGGATGATGTTGCCTGGAAGCCCGCCGGGCGCATTTGGGCCGCCAGACAATCCGCCGCCAAAACCGGTCCCTGCGAGGGTGTGGCCGTCATAGCTGACGCCAAAATCCGGTGCGAGCGCGAGGCTCAACGGAGAGCCGAGCGTACCGGCGCCGGGCGCGCCAAGCGCGCCGGTGACCGGGTCGGCCTTGGCGGCGATGGCGGCGACCATGACATCGTCAAGCGGTCCGCGCCGTGACCGCAGGGCGGCGCCAGGCGCGCGGCGGTTGTCCGGCGTGATGTGTTTCGGCTCGAGGAAGGCGGTGTGTTGGCCCGCCCGGCCGCCTGCGCCCTCGGTATAGGGATGACAGATGATTTCCCAGACGGCGCGGCGTTCCGTGTCCGGGTCGGCTTCACCGCCACAACCGGCGCCGGCGCGGCGCGCGCGGTAAAGCGCGGCGTATTCTGCGCGCAAATCCGGGTCATTCTGGGACAGCGGGTTAACGGCGTCAGCCTCGACCTTGCCTTGCGCTTTGCCGGCGAAGAAGGCCACAGGCGCGCAAACGGCGGTAATCATCAGGAAATAGATGATCAACGCCAGTGTTCCGCGCTTTTTGAGCCGGGTGGTCATGATGGTGCTGCGCTCCTTGTCCCGCCAAGCCAGGTTCAGGCAGACAGGAATTCAAGAATCGCGCCGCAGACCGCGTGTTTTGGGCTTTTCCGGCATTTGCAACGGGTTGATCGATAAAGAACGCCGGCGACCCGTTAATCCCGCAAGAATGGGGGCTGACAAAGGGCCTTTGGCGCCCTATATAGCCGGTCAAACGCTATCGAGTTTTTGATAAGCGGGCCCCGCGGGGCCCGCTTTTTCGTTGCTAGACCGCCTGGTTTGCTAGACCGCCTGATTTGAAAGGCTTGGAATTTTTGACGCTTGAAAGCCGTATCGCCAAATTGATCGAGCCGCTCGTCCGTGACGCGGGGTTTGAACTGGTGCGCGTCCGGGTGACCGGATCAAACACCAAGACTTTGCAAGTGATGGCGGAGCGCCCGGATCGGACCATGTCGGCGAATGACTGCGCGAAGCTTTCACGGGCCATCTCACCGGCGCTCGAAGAGGCTGATCCGATTGAGGGGAATTACAATCTGGAGGTCTCCTCGCCCGGTATTGATCGGCCGCTGGTGCGGGAAAAGGATTTTGAGGACTGGCGCGGCTGGTCAGCCAAGCTGGAACTCAACCGGCTGATTGAGGGCCGCAAGCGTTTTAAAGGCGTTCTCGCTGGCGTCGATGACGGCAAGATCGCTTTTGATATTGAGGGCGAAGACGAAACGGCGCTGTTTCAACTGGAATGGATCGCCAACGCTCAATTGATCCTCACTGACGATCTAATTCGCGAAACCATGAAGGCGGAAAAAGAAGACCGCCAAGCTATTAACGAGCAGCCTTAAAGGAGATGACGATGATGGAGACCCTTCGATGACCGCAATTAGCGCCAACAAGCTGGAGTTGATTCAGATCGCGGACGCTGTCGCGCGCGAAAAATCGATCGACAAAGCGCTTGTGATTGAGGCTATGGAAGATGCGCTCGCCCGTGCGGCGCGCACCCGTTATGGTCATGAAACGCTCGTTAAAGCGGAAATTAATCCGAAAACCGGCGAGACGCGCTTGTGGCGCCTTTTTGAGGTCGTTGACGAGATTGAAAACGATCAAACGCAAATTCTGGTTGTTGATGCGCGGCACCGTAATCCGGAAGCGGAAGTCGGCGACTTCATGTCAGAGCCGCTGCCGCCGATCGATTTCGGCCGCCAGGCGGCTATGGGCGCCAAGCAGGTGATCACGCAAAAAGTGCGCGAAGCCGAACGTGACCGTCAGCATGAAGACTTTAAGGACCGGATTGGTGAAATCATCAACGGCATCATCAAGCGCGTTGAGTATGGCCATGTGATTGTCGATCTTGGCAAGGCCGAGGCGATCATCCGCCGCGACCAGCAATTGCCGCGCGAGAATTACCGCACCGGCGACCGCGTGCGCGCTTATATTATGGATGTGCGCCGTGAAACGCGCGGGCCGCAGATCTTCCTGTCGCGCTCGCATCCGCAATTCATGGCGAAGCTGTTCGAACAGGAAGTGCCGGAAGTGTATGACGGCGTCATCGAGATCAAGGCGGTGGCCCGTGATCCCGGCAGCCGCGCCAAGATTGGCGTTTTCTCCAATGACAGCGGCATTGACCCGGTCGGCGCCTGCGTCGGCATGCGTGGATCGCGCGTGCAGGCGGTGGTGAACGAACTTGGCGGCGAGAAGATCGATATCGTGCCGTGGAATGAAAGCGAAGCGACCTTCGTTGTGAACGCGCTGGCGCCAGCCGAAGTCACCAAAGTGGTGCTCGACGAGGATCTGCGCCGCATCGAGGTTGTGGTGCCTGATGAGCAGTTATCGCTCGCCATTGGCCGCCGCGGTCAGAATGTGCGTCTCGCCTCACAGCTTTCCGGGTTTGAGATCGACATCATGACCGAAGAAGAAGAAAGCGCGAAACGTCAGGAAGAATTCCGTGTACGTTCGGAACTCTTTATGGCGGGTCTCGATGTCGACGATATGATGGCGGGCCTCCTCGTTTCTGAGGGCTTCGCCAAGATCGAAGAGATCGCTTTTGTCGGCGTTGAAGAATTGATGGAAATCGACGGCCTCGACGAAGAAACGGCCGAGGAACTTCAAGCGCGCGCCCGCGACTTCATCGAAGAAGAAAACAAAAAGCTCGATGAAAAGCGCAAAGAGATGGGTGTCGCCGACGACATTCTTGAAATGGACGGGCTGGATCTGAAAATGATCGTGACGCTCGGCGAAAATGACGTGAAATCCGTTGAAGATCTTGCTGGCTGCGCCACCGACGACCTGACCGGCTGGACGGAGCGGGTCGACGGTGAACGCAAGCATTACGACGGCATCCTTGAGGCTTATAAAATCACCGCCGAAGAGGCCGAAGACCTCATCATGCGCGCGCGGCTGAAAGCCGGCTGGGTGACGCAGGAAGATCTCGACACCATGAAGGCGGAAGCGGAAGCGGCGGAAGCAGAAGCCGGGGAGGAAGAGGCTGCACAAACCGCGTGAAGACAAACAGCCGGAACGCCGATGCGTGGCGACCGGTGAGGCGTTATCGCCGGACGCGGCGCTTCGATTTGTTCGCGGCCCGGATGGCGGTTTGGCGCCGGATTTTTCGGGCAAGCTTCCGGGGCGTGGCGCCTGGCTGACGCCGGCGCGGACGGCTCTGGCGGCGGCGCTTAAGAAGGGCGCCTTTGCGCGGTCGTTCAAGGCCCCGGTCGAGGCGCCCGATGACCTCGCAGAACGGGTCGAGGCGGGCTTGGCGAAGGCGGCGCTTTCGGCCCTCGGGCTTGCCCGCAAGACGGGCGATGCACTGACCGGGTTCGAAAAGGTCCGGTCGGCGCTCAAGGAGAAAAGCGCGGCGGTGTTGATTAACGCGCGGGACGGCGGCGCTGATGGAAGGCGCAAACTTGGCGGCCTCGCGAAGGGGTCCGGTGGCGCTGTTGAGTTAGTGGAGTTGTTCAGCGCTGACGAGCTGTCGGCGGCGTTGGGGCGGGATGAGCCAACGGTTCATGTTGTGCTCAAGACAGGGCCTGCGGCGCGACGATTTGTGGGCGCGGCGCGCCGGCTGAGCGGGTTTCGCCCCGCCGATGCGGCCGGCCCTGACGCCGGGAGTGAGTAAGCGGCGCGTTTACGCGTCGAAAACGGCTGAAAGGCCGGGAAACGTTAGGGTTCGCTGTGGACCCAGGCCCATCGGGGCTGTATGTCGAGGGCGGTTTTGCAAGGGCCGACAAAGGTTTTGCAGAACGCCTATTTGAAAGGCGCTTTCACGGAAGGCGCATTTGGAGATTTGATGAGCGACGACGTCGAAACTGAAACGAAATCGAATTCGCCCCGCCGGCCGCTGACGCTCCGACGAACGGAGAAGGGCGCGGTCAAGCAGAGCTTTTCGCACGGGCGCTCAAAAACGGTTGTGGTTGAGACCAAGCGCCGGCGCGTGCTGACGCCAAAAGATGCTGGCGAGGCCAAGCCGGAAGCGAAGGAAAAGGCAGCGCCCGAAAAGAAAGCGGCGCGTCCGATCGTAAAGCCCTCTGCAAAGCCCAAAGCCGCGCCTGCGCCGGAAGAAGCAGACGACAAAAAGCAGGGCAGTGTCCTGCGCACGCTTTCCGACGATGAAAAGCAAGCCCGCGCCGAAGCGCTTGCTGTCGCGCGCCGCGAACAGGAAGTGCGCGCCAAGCGCGAAGCGGAAGAACGCGCTGAACGCGAAGCCCGCGAAGCTGAAGAGCGCATTCGGTTGGAAGAAGAACGCAAGCGCATGTCCGCAGAGGATGAGCGCCGCGCCAAAGAAGCCGAAGAACGCCGCAAAGCGGAAGCCGCCGCCCAAGAGGCGCTGGAAGAAGAAGAGCGTGAGCGCAAAAAACGCAACGCCGCCAAATCGGACGCCCGCGCCAAAGGCAAGGAGCCGGAGGCTGAACGTGCTGCGGATGCTGATCCTGACAATCCGCTCGCGCAGTTAGGCGGACGTCTCAAGACCCGTCGTAAAGGTGCGGGCGACGACCGCCGGGATGCGGCAAAGCCCAAGGAGGCGCCGCGCCGCCGGTCCGGCAAGCTGACCATTGCAAATGCGCTTGATGATGAAGAGCGTCAACGATCTCTTGCGTCAGTCAAACGGGCGCGCGAGCGTGAAAAGCAGGCGCGCCAGCAGCGCGGCGGCGAAAATCGCATCGCCCGCGATGTGGTGATCCCTGAAACGATTACGGTGCAGGAGCTTGCATCGCGCATGGCCATGCGCGCCGTCGATCTTGTTAAAGAATTGATGACCCAGGGCCAGATGGTGTCCGGCAATGACGTGCTCGACGCTGATACGGCGCAACTGATTGCCGAGGATCTGGGCCACACGGTTAAACGTGTTGCAGAATCGGACGTTGAAGAAGGCCTCGACGGTGCGCCTGACGCCGCCGAGGATTTACAGCCCCGGCCGCCCGTGGTGACCATTATGGGCCATGTGGACCATGGCAAGACGTCACTGCTCGACGCCATGCGCCAGACCGATGTGGTCGCTGGTGAGGCAGGCGGCATCACGCAGCACATTGGCGCCTATCAGGTGACCCTTAAAGATGATCGCAAGATCACATTCCTCGATACGCCGGGTCACGCGGCGTTTACGCAAATGCGCGCGCGCGGCGCTGACGTCACGGACATCATCATTTTGGTGGTGGCGGCGGATGACTCAATCATGCCGCAGACCGAAGAAGCCATCAGCCACGCGAAGGCTGCGGGCGTGCCGATCATTGTCGCCATCAACAAGGTCGACAAGCCTGACGCCGATCCGAACAAGGTGCGTACTGACCTTTTGCAACATGAAATTCAGGTCGAAGGCATGGGCGGTGAAATTCAGGATGTGGAAGTTTCCGCCCTGAAGAAAACCAACCTCGATGGATTGCAGGATGCAATTCTTCTGCAGGCGGAGCTTCTTGAGTTAAAGGCGAATCCGAAACGCCCGGCCGATGGCGCCGTGGTTGAGGCGCGTCTCGACAAGGGCCGGGGCGCTGTTGCGACCATGCTGGTCGAGCGCGGTACGCTAAAGCGCGGCGATATTCTGGTGGTCGGCTCTGAATGGGGCAAAGTACGCGCCATGTCGGATGACAAGGGCCAGCAGGTGAAGGAAGCCGGCCCGGCGTATCCGGTCGAGGTTCTGGGCCTGAACGGCGTGCCGGAGCCAGGCGACAAGTTCAACGTTGTTGAGTCCGAAGCGCGCGCCCGCGAAATTGCGGAATTCCGCGCACGACAACGCCGCGAAAAGGCGGCTGCGAAATCCTCCGGCACCTCGCTGGAGCAGATGATGGCGCAGTTGCAGGATTCTGAGATTAAGGAACTCCCCATCGTTTTGAAAGGCGATGTGCAGGGCTCCATCGAGGCGATTGTCGGCTCACTCGAAAAGATGAGCACCGATGAAGTGCGCGTGCGCGTGCTGCATACGGGCGTCGGCGGCATCTCTGAAAGCGATGTCATTCTGGCGGAAGCGTCATCAGCGCCGGTTATTGGTTTCAACGTCCGCGCCAACAAACAGGCCCGCGACGAGGCGGAGCGCTCAAAAGTCGAGATCCGATATTACTCGGTAATCTACGATCTGCTTGATGATCTGAAAGCCGTTCTGTCGGGCATGCTCGAGCCGGAACTGCGCGAGACATTCCTCGGCAACGCGGAAATTCTCGAAGTGTTCTCGATCTCCAAGCACGGCAAGGTCGCCGGTTGCCGCGTCACCGAAGGCTCGGTCAAGCGCGGCGCCAAGGTGCGCCTTATCCGCGACGATGTGGTCATCCACGAAGGCGAGCTTTCGCAGCTCAAGCGCTTCAAGGATGATGTGCAGGAAGTTCCGGGCGGTCAGGAATGCGGTATGAGCTTCGCCAATTACGAAGACATGAAGAAAGGCGACGTGATTGAGTGCTTCTCCGTTGAGAAGATCACGCGCTCGCTGTAATCGCCGCGACAACATGACGATAATTCGCCCCCTCGATCCGGACCGTGACGGTCCGGCCCTGCACGCTGTTTTCGGTGATGAAGAAAGCTGCCGGTATTTGCCCGACCCCGCATTCCGCTCGGTGGCGGAAACAGTCTCTGTGCTGAGAAAATGGACAACAGGATTTGAGGATACCTCATGGGCCGTTGTCGACCGGGAGGACGGAGAGGCTCTCGGACGGGTGGCGCTGTTCACGCAGGGCCGCGATATCTGGGAAGCAGCATGTATGATTGTTCCTGCTGCGCGCGGGCGCAATCTTGCGGCGCGCGCGCTCCAGCCCGCCATTGACTACGGGTTTGAAAAAAAAGGCGCAAGGCGGATATTCGCTGACATTGACCCCGATAATACCGCCTCCATGCGCGTCTTTCAGCGGCTTGGATTTCAACGTGAGGGTGTTTTGCGCGCGCAATGGAAAACCCATATCGGCGTGCGCGACACAATCATCATGGGACTGATAGACACCGACCCCCGCCTTTGGCATGGGCGCTGAAAGCTGCTAGCAAACGAGCGGTTTCAACAGACCGGAGCCCGGATCGCGTCGCCATGAAAATTACCAGAAGCTGGTCGCAGGCGCATTTCGCCCATCAGATATCCCGGCGAATAAAGGGCTCGGCGGGCATTGCGGAAATTTGCGATGAGCGCATCGTTGTTCAGGAGGCGGAGCGCGATACGGTTCCGGCGACGATTTTCCTTCCCGAACAGCTCGACAATGTGCGCCAATATCATCCGGAAACCCTCGTAGAGGCGGAAGAAGTACGTGTGCGCGGCGGCCCCACTATTCATATGCCGACGGTTGCATTCCGCATTACCGGGGCCAAATTGCGTGATTGCGGGCTCTATAAAAACAACTGGAGCTATTACTTTCCGAAAGTGCCTTTTGAACGTCCGGCAGTCAAAACGACAGGGCGTTCTTATGCGGTGCCGTCTTCCTATAGCGGCATTCAGTATTTCGGGCACTGGATGCATGACGATGTGATGACCTATATGGCGGCGCAGGATTTTGCCGAACCACTGTGCTTGCGGACGCCGGACTGGCCGCATTTGCCGGCCTATTTGAACGCCTTCGATATTTCGTGGCCGGTATATGATTACGGTGATATCGACGAGCTGTTTTTCTTTATCGATTTTTCGCAGAACAGTTACAAAGCGCGGCGTTACCGGGAGCTGCGTTCACGTCTTGCCGCAAAACATTCCGCTATCGGTGATTGCAAACGCGTGTACCTCCGCCGTGGCGAGACGGGCGCGAATAAGCGGATCATCAGCAATGGTGACGAAATGGAGGCGGCGCTCGAGACGGAAGGGTTCCTGATTCTCGACCTTGAGACCGATCCCATAGAGAAAATCATCTCGTCGATCAGAGCGGCGGAG
This sequence comes from uncultured Alphaproteobacteria bacterium, assembly GCA_942492295.1. Lineage (GTDB taxonomy): Bacteria > Pseudomonadota > Alphaproteobacteria > Caulobacterales > Parvularculaceae > Hyphococcus. The sequence goes on along the minus strand of CALODW010000005.1, from coordinate 1,700,623 downwards.
ATTTATCTGTCGATCGAAGGCAGTCAGAACAACCATGCTTTGATGTCCCTCGCCGAAGGCGGCGGCGTCCTCGCGATTGTGCCGCCGCAAATGTTCAACAATTCAGCCCGGGACTGGACCTCCGTATTGAATATGCACTACGCAATTGTTGTCGGCGAAGATGAGGGCGATGCGTTCCGGGTCGATATTGCGGCGCTCATGCAAACCGTTGAATTGCTGGATCGCGCCGTGAGCAAGACGATTGGTTAGACCCAGGACGATCTGTACGGTCGAGAGCGGCCTCTCGGCTCGGTTCGCGGGTTGCGGCCTTACAATTTTCAATCGATCATTATAGTTTCATTTTATGCCAAAAAGATTCACCAGCAAAAAAGGGCCTTCGCAACGTCAGCTGCGCGCGGGGGAACTTGTCCGGCATGCGCTTGTAGAAGTGTTGCAGCGCGAAACGCTGCGCGATCCGGCGCTCGAAGGCGTGTCCATCACCGTCAGCGAGGTGAGGGTATCGCCGGATCTAAAACAGGCGAGCGTTTTCGCGGCGCCGCTGGGGGGGCAGTCGCAGGAAGAAACGGTAGCGGCGCTTAATCGCGTGGCGCCGTATCTGCGCAGTCAGTTGGGCAAGAAAATTGAACTGAAATATACGCCACAGTTGAAATTCCTGAGCGATGATACATTCGATGAAGCGCGAAAGATTGATGCGCTTCTCTCCCGTCCCGAGGTCGCCAGGGATCTGAAACCCGGCGAGTAGCCGCCGCCTAATAAGCGCGCCGGTTAACGTTATTCTATCAGAACCCGAGTTAGAACCGATGCCGGCCATGGAGCACCGGGGTTTTTTAGGATTACGAAATGGCGCTGTGTATAAGAACATCAACTGTTTGGTGCCGCTACGCGCGAACTTCCCGCTGTGTTGATCACGTTCGCGAGGCGGTATGACGGCGCTCAACCCAAGAGTTTGGTGGCGGATCATTTGCGCCCCCAGCACGCACGCCACTGCGCGGGGGTGGTTCGGCGCATTCGTCCGCTGGTGTTTCCAGCGTTCAGGACATTACGCTCCGATACCCGCCCGCGAAAAAACGGTGACTCAAATCAGCACGGTGGCCTTCCGCGGCGACGCGCCGGTTCAGATCGCCGGCGGTGTGCTTGAGCAGGGGCGCATGGCGTTTCGCGAAAAGCGCTCGGTACAAGAGCACGTCAACGATCTTATCGTCACGCCGCTTGGCGCTGCGTGGGCCGGCGGACGGCTTTGCGAACGCTATAGCGCTGCGGTGCCGGGTCTGCGCACCTTTTTCGCAGAACGTAAGCCTCGTCACATTGTGGGGCGGGGCGTGTATATTCAAGCGGCGCACAAAGACACTTATGGTGACTGGGTGTCAGAATATCTGGGTGCGCTGGCGCTGGCGGACCCTCTCGATGCACCGTTATTTTTGCCGGCTGAAATGGCGGCGCGGCCATATGTTGTGCGCGACCTTGAGGCGGCGGGCGTGCCGTTCGTGGCTATCGACAAGCCTGTCCTTATTCAGTCGGCGCTGGTATTGCGTCAGCAAAAATACTTCGTTCATTTCGACAAAGCGGACGTTGCAGCGCTTGAACGATTCCTGGGTGTCGATAAAAGCGATCCAAAGCCCGGCAGTCTTGTCTATCTTTCCCGCCGCAATGACATATCCGAAGTGGCGAATCGCGCCTATCCCCACGACATCGTTGAGCGCTTCGTGAAACAGCGTGGCGGCTGCGTTTTGCACACCGCTGAAACGGCCGGCCCTGAAGAGTATCAAGCCGCCGCCCTCGATGCTGAAACGGTGGTGTTTGATCACGGGTCTGCATTCTACAATGCGCTTTACTGGCGTCCCAAGCGCGTTGTGGAAATTGTTTCAGACTCATGGTGGAACAATGCGTTTTTAATGCTGGCGAACGCTATGGGCGTGAAGGATTACACGATTATTCGCGGCGATCTCAGCGAAGCGCACGTCACCAAACGTCTCAACGAAGCGCTTGATCGCCCGCTTGACCCATAGCCAAAGACCTGATTGAAGACTTCACGCTCCATGCGCCGTTCGAACCGGCGTGGCGGCGAAAAATATACCGGGTAACAAAGACGAACAGACAGGGAGCCTTACGCGCATGGGCAGACGGCGTAAAAAGGGCCGGCCGATTTCCGGCTGGCTGATTATCGACAAGGCGTATGATTTCGGCTCGACGGAGGCCGTTTCCAAGGCGAAGTGGCTGTTTCAAGCGCAAAAGGCGGGGCATGCCGGCACGCTCGATCCGCTCGCGACGGGCGTGTTGCCAATTGCGTTTGGTGAGGCGACTAAAACCACTGCCTATGTCATGGATGCGGAGAAGCACTATCGCTTCACCGCCCGCTGGGGGGAAGCGCGCTCCACTGATGACGCGGAGGGCGAAGTGATTGCGACGTCCGACAAGCGCCCTTCGCGCGCAGATATCGAGGCCGCGCTTGAGCAGTTCAGGGGTGAAATTGAACAGGTTCCACCGCAGTTTTCCGCCATCAAGGTTGGCGGGGAGCGCGCCTATGACATCGCGCGCGAAGGGGAGACAGTAAAGCTCGAGTCGCGCCAGGTGACGATATATGACCTGCGTCTTGTCGATATGCCGTCTACCGATGAAGCTGTTCTTGAGGCCGTCACGGGAAAAGGCGCTTATGTGCGATCGCTCGTGCGTGACCTGGCCCAAGTGCTTGGCACGCAAGGGTATGTCAGTGAACTGCGACGGCTCGCGGTGGGTTCCTTGCGCGCGGAGGACGGCGTAACTTTGGAGGCGCTGGAGGCCATGGAAACGCTGGAAGAGCGCGATCAATCTTTGTTGCCCATCGTCGATGCGCTCGCCGCCATGCCGCAAGCCTCCATAGACGGGCCGCAGGCCGACAAACTGCGTCACGGCCAGGCAGCGGTTATTTCGCTGGCCATTGCAAAAGGCGTTCGTGGGGATCGCGCGGGTGCGGTTGAGGGCGTTCTCGCCGTCATGCACGACGAGGCCGTCGCGATCTGCGAGCTCGACGGGTTGAAGCTGAAACCGACGCGGGTGTTGAACCCCTGACAAACTGCCGGTTTCGGTGGTTTGACGCGGCGGCGAAGCGATTTGCGCCTAATGACAGGCGCGCGCCCTTCCTCTAGGCTGAATGGACGGTGTGGAGGGATTATGAAAAGTTTAGCAGCGTTAGTATGGGCGGCGGTTCTCGGCGTAACCGGGGCGTCAGCGCAAAATCAACAATTTTCAACGAGCCCTGCGATGATGACGTCGGTCAGCCCGGCGGAACTGATTGCAATCCTGACGGAGGTCGAATTCAACGCCAGCTACAAGGGTGAATCCGGCGGCAGCCATATAATTGAAGTCAACGAAGACGGCGCGTTTGTATATTTTTCATTGGAAATCTGTGAAGGAGCCGGGCTGACAGCGCGGTGCGGACTGCTTCAGCCTTTCGGTTTTTTTGACGCGACGGGCGTTACTTTCGGACAGGTTAACGACTTCAATCTTGAGCGAAGCAAGATTTCCATGGCCGGACTTTTAGGTGAGGGCGAAGGCATTATCGCGACGAAAATTTACACCGGCGCTGGCGTTTCGCAGGATCACTTGACGATGTCTATGGGGCTCTTTTTCATGGACCTCGATACCATCATCGCTGCGATTTACCCCGGCGCGGCGGCGCAGGTGTCGTATAAACCGGCGGCGCAAACATCCAAGATTTCGAATATCGGCGCTGGTGCGGGCCTCGCGCCGGTGCGCGCGCCCGAAGGCGATTGGGCGATCAATTCAGTGGGCGTCAATGCGCCGACATTCATGACGGAACGTTTGCGCCAGATCGTTGAAAACGTTGAGCCCTGAAAGGGGTGATTGCCGTTTTTTCGGCTTGCTTGTCGCCGTTAGCGACGCGCCAAGCATATAGGAAAACGCGGATACGCTCTAGTTGACAATCGTCCAAGCGGTGACCGTTCCGGGTTGCCAGTTTGGAACGATTACCGTGTCGCCGAACATGGTGAGGTCGTTCTGGAACTCGCCACTTTCGCGGCTGTCGAGGAGAGGCATCGGCTCACCCGTGGGCGAAACATAGAAAATCTCGCCGGGCCAGGATGAGACCAGCCAGCCGCCGCCTGGGACCTCGCCGACGCCGTCGGCGTTTTCCATGCCTTTTGCGATTTCGGTGATGTCGCCTGCTTTGGTTACGGATAGCAGCGAGCCGGAGTCCATTGTTGTGATGAGCATCGTTTCTCCGGTTCCGAGCAGACCGTTCACCCCGGAAAGCGCGCCGCCTTCAAGCCATACTGTGGCGCCGTCGCCATCGATCCGATGTATCGCGGATTTGGCGGAATCGGACACGAAGACTGTATTCCGCCAGGTCGTCGCGTCATTCAAAAACTGTGCGCCAACGACCGGAATTGCGCCCATGTCTTCTCCGGTCGTGGCGTCGTAGCGGCGGACCTGATCGATGTCGGCGACATATAAAATGCCATTCAGCACCGCCATTCCTTTTGGCGCGTCGAGCCCTTCAACGAAGCGCTCGGTGACGATTTCCCCATCGACCGACAGGATGCTGACCCAGCCCACGCCATCCTTCTCGCTGCCCTCGCCAGCTACGTTGGAAATGAAGTATCCGCCTTGTGGCGCGGCAGCGACGCCTTCCGGGTCGGAAAAGCCCTCGGCGAGCCAAAGTTGAGAAAGGTAGATAGCGCCAGAGGCGGCGGCTTTTTGTTCTGCACTTGCCTCTTCAACTGCGGGGGGTGAGCAGGCGACGACTGCTAGCGCGGCGATGGCGAAAATACGCATGATCGACCTCAATTGCTTTGATTTTTGCTGCAAACGGCTATGGCATGGTGGCCTCGTGGGGACAAGCTGCGATGCGCCACAAGCCAGCGAACCATGCTTGCATCCGCTCCGCTTTTCCCCCATAAGCCCCACAAATTCATGACCCTGCTGGACGGCGTCCCGGCAGGGCCGTTATTTTCAGGGGACGCCGCGGAGAAAGACTATGTCCATAGCGGCTGGCCGCAAGGCTGAACTCATCAAAAAATTTGCGCAAAAAGCTGACGATACGGGCTCGCCCGAGGTTCAGGTGGCGATCCTTTCAGAGCGCATCACCAATCTCACAGAGCACTTCAAAGAACACAAGAAAGACAATCACTCGCGCCGTGGGTTGCTGAAGATGGTATCGCAGCGCCGCCGCTTGTTGGACTATGTAAAGCGTCACGATGAAGCGCGATATCAAAAGCTCATCGAAGAGCTTGGCTTGCGCCGTTAGAAGGCCCGTCATCTCGTGCGCAACGCGGCATGAAATGACGCGATGCAGACACGGGACCGGCGTGACCTTAGCGCTCTTTGAGGGCGGTCCCGGACCAGCGCAGCAATATTCGATATTGCAACGCATCCGGGATGACGAAAAGGAAACCAAATGAAATTAACCGGAACCTCAGCAATCATCACCGGCGGCGCGTCAGGGCTCGGCGCGGCGACGGCCGAAGCATTGGCTGACGCTGGCGTCAAAGTCGCGCTCTGGGATCTCAATGAGGAAAAAGGCGAAGCGCTGGCTGAGAAATTGGGCGGCGTATTTTGCAAAACGGACGTGACCAACGAAGAAAGCGTGGCCGCGTCCTTGGCGAAAGCCGTCGCGGCGAACGGTTCACCGTCTGTGTTGATCAATTGCGCCGGCATCGCCATTGGCGAGAAAACCATTGGCAAGAACGGACCGCACAGACTCGATAGCTTCAGGAAAGTCATTGAGATCAATCTGATCGGTACGTTTAACTGCATCCGGCTTGTATCCGCAGAAATGGAAAAGAACGAACCACAAGCGGATGGCGAACGCGGCGTGATCATCAACACCGCATCGGTCGCCGCCTTTGACGGCCAGATGGGGCAGGCGGCATACGGCGCCTCCAAAGCGGGCGTTGCCGGCATGACGCTGCCGATCGCACGCGATCTCATGAGCGTGGGCGTGCGCGTTAACACAATTGCGCCGGGCATTTTCTGGACGCCGATGATGGCGGGCATGGACCAGAAGGTTCAAGATGCTCTCGCCGCCATGGTGCCGTTCCCGAATCGCCTTGGCAAACCTGAAGAATATGCGTCGATGGCGCTGGAAATCTGCCGTAACAGCTACATGAACGGCGAAACAATACGGCTCGATGGAGCCATTAGAATGCAGCCGCGATAGTGACGCGCCGCCTTTTCGAAGGCGGCGTTTTCTTATCGGGCTTCATACCCCATGCGCCCTACGATCCGCGTACGGCGCAGTACGAAGAAGAGAAGAGAAAATTATGTTTAATACGACCAAAAAATCCATCGAATGGGGCGGCAGAACGCTGACGCTCGAAACAGGGCGCGTCGCGCGCCAGGCCGACGGCGCCGTGCTCGCTACTTATGGCGAAACAACTGTGCTGGCTGCGGTTACGGCTGCAAAAGAACCGAATCCGAACTTTGATTTCTTTCCACTGACAGTTCACTACCAAGAACGCTATTATGCGGCTGGCCGCGTGCCGGGCGGTTACTTCAAACGTGAAGCACGCCCCACCGAGAAAGAGACGCTGACGTCGCGCCTCATCGACCGGCCAATCCGTCCGTTATTCGCCAATGGCTTCAAAAACGAAGTGCTGGTCGTCGCTCAAGTGCTGAGCCACGATCTGGAAAACGACCCGGATGTGGTTGCGATGATCGCCGTGTCTGCGGCGCTCACAATCGCCGGGGTGCCGTTTATGGGGCCGATCGGTGCTGCGCGCGTCGGATACGCCAATGGCGGCTATGTGCTGAACCCGACAATCGACGAAATGCCCGACACCCAGCTTGATCTTGTCATGGCAGGTACAAGCGACGCCGTGATGATGGTGGAATCGGAGGCCAAAGAGCTTTCTGAAGAAGTCATGCTCGGCGCGGTGGCTTTCGGCCACAAAGCGGCGAAAGAGGCTATCGGCCTGATCATCGACTTTGCTGAAGATTGCGCGAAAGAGCCGTGGGATTTCACGGCGCCGGATCACTCCGAGCATGCGGGCAAAGTCCGCGCGCTGGTGGAAGCAGACGTTAAGGCTGCGTACGCTGAGCGGATCAAGCAGAACCGTGTTGAAAAGCTGAACGCAGCGAAGGCGAAAGCAGTCGAAGCTTTCTGCAACGAAGAAGACGAAAACGCACTGTCGAAGTCCGTTGTTGGCGGTCTGTTTAAGGCAATCGAATCCGACATCGTCCGCAACGGCATTCTCGACACCGGCGAGCGGATTGACGGCCGTGACACCAAAACCGTCCGCCCGATCGTCGCTGAAGCGGGCGTTCTTCCGCGCACGCATGGTTCGTCGCTGTTTACGCGTGGCGAGACGCAGGCGCTGGTCGTGGCGACGCTCGGCACAGGTGAAGATGAGCAGTTCATCGACGCGCTGGCCGGCACCTACAAGGAACAGTTCCTGCTGCATTATAACTTCCCGCCCTATTCTGTCGGTGAAGTTGGCCGCATGGGCTTTACCGGCCGCCGGGAAATCGGTCATGGCAAGCTCGCCTGGCGCGCCATGAAAGCGGTTATTCCGACTCAGGAAGAGTTTCCCTATGTGATCCGGCTCGTGTCGGAAATCACCGAGTCCAACGGCTCGTCGTCCATGGCGACGGTCTGTGGCGCTTCGCTCGCGCTGATGGATGGCGGCGTACCGATCAAACGTCCGGTGGCGGGTATCGCCATGGGGCTCATCCTTGAGGGTGAGAAGTTTGCGGTTCTCTCCGATATTCTCGGCGACGAAGATCACCTCGGCGACATGGACTTTAAAGTTGCCGGTACGGATCAGGGCGTCACATCTTTGCAGATGGACATCAAGATCGCCGGCATCACGGAGGAGATCATGCAGGTCGCGCTTGATCAGGCGAAAGACGGCCGCATGCACATTCTTGGTGAGATGTCGAAAGCACTTGATGTTTCACGTGCTGAACTTGGCGACTATGCGCCACGCATCGAGACCATGCAGATTGCGAAAGACAAGATCCGTGACGTCATCGGCGCTGGCGGCAAAGTGATCCGCCAAATCGTTGAAGAGACTGGCGCCAAGATCAACGTCGACGATGAAGGTCTCATCAAAATCGCGTCCAGCGACAAGGCCCAGATCGATGCGGCGTATAAGTGGATTCATTCCATCGTCGCTGAACCGGAAGTGGGCGAGATCTACAAGGGCAAAGTGGTCAAGACCATGGACTTTGGCGCCTTCGTCAATTTCTTTGGTCCCCGCGATGGTCTTGTGCATATCTCACAACTGGCCAATGAGCGGGCTGAGAAAACCACAGACATCGTCAAAGAAGGTGATGAGGTTTTTGTGAAACTGCTCGGTTTTGATGATCGCGGTAAGGTTCGCCTGTCCATGAAGGTGGTTGATCAGGAAACCGGCCAGGAGATTGAGCGCGAGTAAGCGTTTGATTTCATTGCTATAAGAGACATGAAGCGGCGCCTGTGGCAAACGGGCGCCGCTTTTCGTTTTTCGCCCCGCCACGGGCGTTGCGGTCTTTGGGGAGAATGATTGCGGCGCTATGGTTGACGCTGATTCGGCGGAGAAGCGTTTCTGCAATCGCGCTAGGCCAGTGAGGGGACGGGACCATGCGACTTCAGCAAAAATCTGGGCTTTTGGTGGGGAGCGCTTTGGCGCTGCTTGTGCTGACGGGCTGTGGTGAGAGAAGCGCGCCAGCGAAGGATACGGCGACGGACGCCACTGAGCCGCAACCGCAGGATGCGGCGCCAACGCCGACCACTTTCTTGATGGACATGCTCGACGACCACGCCGCACAGGTGCTGCGCGCCTCGCCGGAGATTGCAACCTATCTTGGTGTCAGCGAGGAGATTGCAGGAGAGGGATACAACGCGCGCCTCGGCGGCTATGGATTCGCCGCCAACGAACAGGCCCGCAGTCAAAACGAGATGTTCTTGCAGGAGATTCGCGGGCTTGAGCGAGACCAGTTCACAGGGCAAGCGGCGATCACCTATGACGTGTTGCGCAACGCCTATCAAACGGGCGCTAGGCGCAACCAATTCGACTTTGGCGGCGCGACGCCATTTGGTTCTGCGTCGCCCTATGTGGTGACGCAATTGTCCGGGCCGCATCTGGAATTGCCGAGCCTCATGCTGAACCAGCACAAGGTTGAAAGCCGTCAGGGCGCGGAGGACTATATCGCCCGCTTGAATGAGTTTGGCCGGGCGCTCGACGAAACCATCGAGACCATGAGTGGGGATGCGGCTCTCGGCGTGACGCCGCCCATATTCGCCATTGAGGGCGCGCTCAATTCGATTGCAGAGTTTACTGGTTTCGCGCCGGCGGAAAATGTGCTGGCGACGTCACTTGCGCAGAAAGTCGAAAGCGTCTCCGGATTGTCGCCTGCGGATCGCGCGGACCTCGCTCAACGCGCCGCAGAGGCTGTTGAAACAAGCGTTTATCCGGCTTATGCGCGCCTTGCCGTTGCGCTTGAAAATCTAAAACCCCAGGCTGGCGGCGACGCGGGCGTCTGGCGGCTGGGCGAGCAGGGAACGGCGTTTTACGCTCATGCGCTCAGCGCATACGGCGCGGGCGCCATGACTGCGGAGGATGTGCACCAGCTCGGTCTTTCCGAGGTTGATCGCATCACTGCGGAAATGGACTCCATTCTCGATGCGCAAGGCCTGACGCAAGGTTCAGTGGCGGAGCGGTTCGAAGCGATCGGCGCCCGACCAGAAATGCGTTACACGAATGACGATGACGGCCGTGCGGAATTGCTCTCTTCACTGAATGATCAGGTGAACGATATCATGGCGCGGGCTGGCGACTGGTTCGGCACGCTGCCGGAACAACCGGTGGAGGTGCGCCGCATTCCTGTGTACGAACAGGACTCTGCGCCGGGCGGTTATTACAACGCGCCATCCCTCGACGGTACGCGTCCGGGCGTTTACTGGATTAATCTCAAAAACACGGCGGACTGGCCAAAGCATACGCTGAAAACGCTGACCTATCATGAGGCGGTGCCCGGCCATCACTTCCAGCGCTCGCTTGAGCGCGCCGCCGGGTTGCCGCTCATTCGCAATATGCTTGGCTATTCTGAGTTTTCCGAAGGCTGGGCGCTCTACGCCGAACAGGTGGCGGCCGAAATGGGTCAGTATGCGGATGACCCCCTTGGCGATCTGGCGCGGCTGCAGTCAGAGCTCTTTCGCGCTGCGCGGCTGGTTGTCGATACCGGTCTTCATCACAAGCAGTGGACCCGGGAGGAGGCCATTGACTATATGGCTGGCGTGACCGGGGATACGCGCGATGCGATCACCCGCGAGGTTGAACGTTACGCCGTCTGGCCGGGCCAGGCGACGTCCTACAAGCTCGGCATGCTGAAGATCAACGAATTGCGCGACAAAGCCGAGGAGGCATTAGGCCCGGATTTCGATATTCGCGAGTTCCATGACGAGATCCTGCTGACGGGTACGATGCCGCTGCCTGTCTTGGGGCGCAAGATCGACGCCTGGATCAAGGAAAAGCAGGGCTGATAACTTCGGGCCGATTAGGATCGTTTCGCAGGCGGTTATGTTAATCTGCGCTGTCGCGGCGTCTTGATCCGTGCGCGCGGGGTTCTAATCTACCGCCTGAATGCGGTGAGCAAAGCCTTATGTCCAGCACGGAAAATCTAACCGGACGCCCCCTAACCGGACGCCCCTATGAGTGGCTGAGCGAAGAGGAACGCCGATCAGTGGAAACGCCGTCATGGTCGGCGGGTCTGACGATTGCGCTGGTTCATTTCGCTGCGTATTTCGCGACGCTCTATGGCGCCGTTGGTCCCTTTCCGCTCGCGGTGAACCTGGCCGCGGCCATCGCCAACGGGTTCACACTGGGTCTCCTGTTCATCATCGGCCATGACTGCGTGCATAAATGCTTCCTGCCGAATTTACGGGCCAATCAGATCATGGGGCGCATCGCATTCCTGCCGACGGCGCACTCGTCAAGCCTGTGGGAGACGGGGCACAACCGGTTTCATCACGGCAAGGCGAATTTCAAGGGTGTCGATTATGTCTGGGCGCCCATGTCGGTGGAGGAATATCGCGCCGCGAGCCCGCTGCGGCGCTTTATCGAACGGCTCAATCGCGGCATTGTCGGCCAGTTTCTGAACTATCCGATATCCATCTGGTTGCCGAAACTGATCCTGCCCATCGCCAGCGAAACGCGCGGGCAGTGGCGCCGGTATTTCTGGGACTCAGTGCTGGTGGTTCTGGGCCATGGCGCGATTATTGTCGCGATCCTGACGCTTGGGAAAATGTGGCAGCCGGAGCGAAGCCTCGTCGCCATCTTCGCCGTGGCGTGGCTTCTGCCGATGATCGTGTGGAATTTTCTCGCTTCGTTCAGTTTCTTTTTGCATCACGCCCATGAAGATTCGCACTGGTTCGATAATCCTGACGAGTGGACGTTTTATCAGTCCTCCATTGAAGGCACGACCCATCTTGAGATTCCGCTGCTGAAGTGGCTGGGGCTTTATTACAATGTAATGGAGCACACGGCGCATCATGCGCTGACGACAATTCCGATTTATCGTCTCGACAAGGCAGGCAAGCTGTTGCGCGCACGTTATGGTGACGCGGTGACGGCCTACACCTTCACGTTTTCAGACTTCTTCCGTATCCTGAAGGCGTGTAAGCTGTATGATTTCAAGAACCATTGCTGGACGGATTTTGAAGGTCGTCCTACGGGGCCAGCGCTGGAACATCGCCGTGCGAGAGCGCCGTTGGCGGCGCAGTAATATTAGGCGGCGGGCGCCCAGCCGGCTGGCGCCAGCTCGAATCCCTCAAATTGAAACCCCGGCGAGACGGTGCAGCCGACCAGCGTCCAATCGCCCAGGCTTTGCGCCGCCTGCCAGCAATCTTTCGGCACGATGATTTGCGGGCGTTCGCCGTTCTCGAGGTTTATGCCCAGTGTTTCGTCGCGGCTGTTGGCTCCGTCATCGGATAACGACAGCAGCAGGGGCGCCCCCGCGTAGTAGTGCCAGATTTCTACAGCGTCGATGCGGTGCCAGTGGGACCGCTCGCCCGCTTTCAAAAGGTAATAAATCGCTGTGCCGCTCGGGCGTTCGCTATGGCCTGCTTCCGCACGCCACATCTCGCGATACCAGCCGCCCTCAGGGTGCGGCGTCAGTTCGAGGTTGGCGATTATCTCGTCTGGCGTCACGCAAATGCTTTATGTGCTGGCGATGTCCGGTACGGCGACCGCGTGGAAGCCCGCATCCACATGCAACACTTCACCGGCGCAGGAGAGGCCAAGATCAGAAAGAAGGTAGAGCGCGGAACCCGCAACACCTTCCATCGAAGTGTCTTCTTTGAGCAGCGACCATTCGCGGCCGGTAGACATCAGCTGGCGTCCGCCGGTGATGCCGGCCATGGCGAGGGTTTTCATAGGCCCGGCGGAGATCGCGTTGACCCGAATGCCTTTCGGGCCGAGGTCGCGCGCCACATAGCGCATGGAGGCCTCAAGCGCCGCCTTGGCGACGCCCATGACGTTATAGTTCGGCACGATGCGTTCGGAGCCCAGATAGGTGAGGGTAATCATTGAGCCGCCATCGGGCATCAGCTCGGCCGACCGGCGTGCAGCATCAACGAACGAAAATGCTGACACATCCATGGTGTCTTTGAAATTCTGGCGCGTGGTGTTCTCGACGAAGGAGCCTTTCAGCGCTTCTTTGTCGGTGAAGGCGATGGCGTGCACGAGAAAGTCGATCTTGCCCCATTTGCTTTTGATTTCAGCAAACGCTGCATCCATTTCGTCATCGCTCATGACGTCCGCTTGCACAAGAAAGTCGACGCCGATGGTTTCCGCGAGCTGGCGCACGCGGCCTTCCATGGCGGGAATATAGGAAAACGCCATCTCCGCGCCCTGGGCGGCGAGTTGCTGAGCGATGCCCCAGGCGATGGAGTTCTTGTTGGCGACGCCCATGACCAGGCCGCGCTTGCCCTTCATCAGATCGCCCTTGGGAAAGCCTGTCTCGTCACTCATAATCCTGTTCCTTTTTGGTCAGGCCGCGCGGCCTATCAATATCATGGCGAGAATGAAATAGGCGAGCCAGATGAGGGCGTAAACGGTATAGCGGATGTTTTTCGGCTGTTTCTGGACCACCGGAAGCACCAACCGAAACCACCACAGACCGGCGCTGGCGATGGCGGCGGAGACGATGGCGGCGATCAGGGATTCCTGGCTCAACGCTTAGACCCGCGCCACAGCGAGACAGCCATTGGTCCCGCCAAAGCCGAACGAGTTGGTGAGGAAGCAGTCGATCTTGGCGTTGTCCACGCGCTCGCGAATAATCGGCAGGCCTTCAAATTCCGGGTCGAGATTTTCAATATGCGCAGACGCGGCGAGGAAATTATCGCGCATCATGATCAGGCCGTAGACCAACTCCTGCGCGCCGACAGCGCCGAGGGAATGGCCGGTGAGCGACTTGGTTGAGGAGAAGGGCGGAATTTCCGATCCAAACACTTCGCGGATGGCTTGCGTTTCTTTCTGATCGCCCACCGGTGTCGAGGTGCCGTGCGGGTTCACATAATCGATCGGCATACGGACGGTCTCCAGTGCGCCGCGCATACACCGAACTGCGCCCTCGCCGGAGAGCTGCACCATGTCGTAGCCGTCGGAATTGGCGAAATAGCCGACAATCTCGCCAAGGATATTGGCGCCGCGCGCTTTGGCGCGCTCATATTCTTCGAGCACAACAACGGCCGCGCCGCCGGCGATGACGAAGCCGTCACGATCCTTGTCATAGGCGCGACTGGCGACCGTCGGCCGGTCGTTATAATCCGTCGACATGGCGCCCATGGCGTCAAATATGTTCGACAAAGTCCAGTCGAGCTCCTCGCCGCCCCCGGCGAACACCACATCCTGCTTGCCCCACATGATCTGCTCCGCCGCGGCGCCAATGCAATGAACGGACGTGGCGCAGGCGGATGAGATTGAATAATTGACGCCCAATATCTTGAACGGCACGGCGAGGGTCGCAGAATTGGTCGAGCCCATGGCTTTCGGCACGACGGTTGGGCCGATTTTTTTAGTCGCCCCGGACTTGCGATTGATATCGGCGGCCTCAACGATGGCTTTTGTCGATGGTCCGCCCGAGCCCATAATAATGCCGGTCATGGGATGACTGATTTCATCGGGGGAAAGGCGCGCTTGTTCGATGGCCTCGCGCATGGCGATATAATTCCACCCGGCGCCATCGCCCATAAAGCGCCTTGTGCGGCGGTCCAGAACCTCTTCAACCTTTACGGATGGCCGCGCTGAAACCTGACACTTGAAACCGTGTTCGGCGAAGCTTTCGTCATGCGCCGTGCCGGATTTTCCTTCAAACAGAGATGCTTTGACTTCATCGACATTGGCGCCGATGGACGAGACGATTCCCATTCCGGTAATCACAACACGACGCATAAATGTCCTTTCGTTTTCCGCCGAAAACGCTCGTTGATCAGAAAGAAAGCCCTGCCGCCAGTTCTTCAGCAGAGAACAGGCCGACCCGCAGATCTTTTGCTTGATAGATCTGGCGGCCGTCGACTTTCATGATTCCGTCGGCGATGCCGAGGATCAAGGGCCGGCGCATCATACGCCGGACATTCAACTCATAGGTAACCTTCTTGGCGCTGGGGACAACCATGCCTGAGAATTTTACTTCTTTGGCGCCAAGCGCCCGTCCATGACCTGGCGCACCGGACCAAGTGAGAAAAAAGCCCACTAGCTGCCACAAGGCGTCAAGGCCAAGGCAGCCGGGCATCACCGGGTCGCCCGGAAAGTGGCAGTCGAAAAACCAGAGGTCCGGATTGATATCGAGCTCGGCTTCGATGCGGCCCTTACCATACTCGCCGCCGTCACTGCTGATATGGGTGACCCGGTCAAACATCAGCATTGGCGGCACGGGCAATTGCGCGGTGCCTTTGCCGCGCAACCCGTGGTATCCGCACTCAAGAAGCTCTTCGCGGCTGAAACTGCTTTTACTGTCGCTCATGCGCCCCGTTCATCCATAGGATTACACCGCCCGTAAACGGTGCGGTTTTGTTAAGGCGCTTGGTATAGGCGCGGCCCGGCGGGGTCAATTATGCGCCGCAGCATTCGTTGTAGCGATTGGCGACGGTGCGCCCGCTCCCCAAAAGGCGTCGCTTTGCGCCCAGCCCTTTTGACCATTCGCGGAAACCTTCAGCCAGCCGCCGCGTCTGTCCTCAACTCTGACGATCACGCCTTGCCCCAGTCGCGCCCGTGCCGGGGCGTCCGCCTCGGGCCGGGCCTGCAATGCGAGGCCGTCTTCCATGACCAGCGCGGTTTCGGCGCCGGAAAGTTTTGATTTATGGGTCCAGCATTCGTCACCTTCGGGATCACGAATTTTGCGCCAATGGTCCCGTGTTTCCGCAATAATCACGACCGGCAGTCCCTCGCGCATAAATGTCAGCCGTACCGGATGGGAGAATGTTGGGCCTGAGCGGCAGAAGGTTTTTTTCGCTTTAAGCGAGACGATGCGCGGCACCGGCAGGCCGGACGGCGTGTCCAGGCGAATCTCCGCCGGGTCGAGACGGGCGTCCTGGAATATATCGGCGGATTGCACGTCAGTGTCGTTAGCGGCTTGCGCCAGAGGGGCGGCTCCGGTCAAATACAGGAAGAAAGCGGCGGCAAGGGCCGTCAGATGGTGTTGACGCGTCATGAAAAGGGCGCTCGAAAAATCCAGTGATGATGAATAAACCCTTAAAGGACGACAAAGCCGTTAATCTTGGGTTAACCAGCGGCGAATTTTCACCGATAATCGCTGCGCGCAGCAAGGCAGACGCATGAACGCAAAATCGATTCGGGTTGCGGTCACCAGAAAGCTGCCGGCCTCAGTGGAGGCGCGGCTTGCGGATCTGTTCGATACGGCCCTGAGCGGTCGCGATGAGCCTTTGCCGCCTGCGCAGTTGCTGGAGCTGGCGCAGGATGTCGATGTCCTGGCGCCGACGCTGGGCGACAAGCTTGACGCTGCTTTTTTCGAAGCGGCCGGTGATCGATTGAAACTGGTGGCGAATTTCGGCGCCGGGACGGATCACATTGATGTGGCGGCGGCGAATGCGCGTGGCGTGACGGTGACCAATACTCCGTCGGTGCTGGCGGAAGATGCGGCGGATATGGCCATGGCGCTCGTTCTGGCGGTGCCGCGCCGTCTGGTGGAGGGTGTGCGTGCGCTGGAAACCGGCGCGTTCCACGGCTGGTCGCCAACCTGGATGCTGGGCCGCCGGGTGCGTGGCAAGAAGCTCGGTATTATCGGTCTGGGCCGTGTGGGCGAAGCGATCGCGCGGCGCGCCCGCGCTTTTGGGCTTTCGATTCATTATCACAACCGCTCGCCGATCAATCCTCATATTGAGGACGAACTGGAGGCGACCTATTGGGAAAGCCTCGACCAGATGCTGGCGCGCGTCGATATCGTTTCCATTAATTGCCCCCATACGCCGGCCACGTTTCATTTGTTGTCCCGGCGGCGTCTGGAGCTTTTGCAACCACACGCGTTCGTCGTGAACATTTCACGCGGTGAACTGGTCGATGAAGAAGCGCTGGCGGCCATGATCGACGAGGGCCGTCTCGCCGGGGCGGGGCTCGATGTTTATGAGCGCGGCGCCCCAAGCGAAAAACTGATGAATGCGCCCAATGTGGTGTTGCTCCCGCATATGGCGTCGGCGACGGTTGAAAGCCGCGCTGAGATGGGCGAGCGGATGATTATCAACATTAAGATGTTCGCCGACGGCCATAAGCCGCCTGACCGCGTGATCCTTGGGCTCGACGCGAACCGCGCGCCAAAACCGTAGCGCCAAAGCCGTAGCGTCCAGCCCACGCGAAGCGCGCTTGGCGTAGCGTAGGTACTGCAAAAACCTGTGGCGCTGCAGGACCCGGTTTGATATGGACCCGACCCCTCGAAGAACTGGGCGCCAATGCAAAGGAAGCGGTCATGGGATTTTACGCTGACACCATAGAGCCGCGTCTTGTTTCCTGTATTTGCGGCATGAAACCAATTACCGACGAACGCGCAAAGATCGTGCCCAAGGCGCAGGGGTGCGTCCTCGAGATTGGTTTTGGATCCGGCCACAATGAGCCCTTTTACGACCGTGAGAAAATTTCACATCTGTACGCGCTGGAGCCCTCGGCGGCTTGGCGCAGGCTTGCTGAGCCAAAGGTGGCGAAGCTTCCATTTCCGGTGGAGTGGCTTGACCTTCCTGGTGAAGAAATTCCGCTGGCGGATGAATCTGTCGATACAGTGCTGGTGACGTTTTCGCTGTGTACGATTCCGGGTGTGGAGCAGGCGCTGGCGGGAATGCGCCGGGTGTTGAAGCCCGACGGAAAGCTCGTATTTCTCGAGCATGGCGCGGCGCCGGATCGGGGGGTCGCGAGGTGGCAAGACCGGATCAACGGCGTCTGGGGCAAGCTTGCGGGCGGCTGTCATTTGAACCGGAAACCGGCCGAGATGGTCTCCCTGGCGGGCTTCCGGATCGAAGCCTTGGAGCAACACTACGCGCCCTGGATGCCCAAAATCGCCGGTTTCGTCACCGGCGGCGTGGCCGGGCGGTAACATGCCGCTCACTTTGCTGCGAATTGACGGGAAATCGGCTGAATTTTAGTTGAATCGCAATTTTCAGCGCGCATCATATGGTTAAAGATGGGTAAACCCGCTTGCGCCGCCTTAGTTTTGCGCTAGTTGAAGGGCAAGCTTGTTGGTAACGCGTGTTTTAGAAAGCAATCGTCTCGTGCGTAAATTACTGGGGATCGGGGTTTTGTTGGCGGCCGCTGGCGCCGCGCATGCGGATTCTGCCCCCCGCTTGCCTGACTCATTCGCAAAATATTCCGACCCGACATCCGTGGTCGCCGCTGTGAAAACCGAATTTCAGGCGAAGGCCGGTCAGGCTGTGCGCCTCACCGTTTATGATAGCGAAGACCGGTTCCTCGAGGTTGCAAGGCTGAAGCATGAAGGGGCGCTGAACGAAGACGGCGTTGCCGTGTTATCGCTTCTTGGCCTTGAGCCGGGGGAATATTCTTTCGCGGCGTATCTCGATGAAAATGGCGACGGCGTATTGAATCGCGGCAAAATTCTTGGCCGCCCGAAAGAGCCGGTAGCGTTTTCCAATGGCGTGAAGCCGAAGCTGCGCAAGCCCCGCTTCGACGAGACCAAGGTTGCGGTTGCGCCCGGCAGCGTTGTTGTCATCACCCTCGAAGACTAAGCTTCAAGACCTGTTAACGCACCTGGCGCCAGCATCCGAAGATTGCCGGCGCGTGGCCCAGGCTGATGCTTGTCAGGAGACGCTTACATGATGTCCAAATTATCAGGCGGCCTGGTGCACGATATGCCCGATGATTTCGCCGGGGCGTTGACCAAAACAAAAGCGATCACAGCCCTCTGGGAAAAGCTGACGCCGATCGCCAGAAACGAATTCATCTGTTGGGTTGAAGACGCAAAGCAGGAAAAGACTCGCGTAAGGCGGATCAAGCGGGCGGTTGAGGAACTACTCGAGGGTCAAAAACGGCCCTGTTGCTGGGCGGGTTGCATTCATCGCACCGACAAGAAGCCGAGCAAATGGCAGCAGGATGTGCTGATCGACAAAAAGAAAAGTAAGTAGGCGTCAGGGCCGAACAGGCCCGGCCCTAACTATCCGCCTTGCCGCAATCAGGGCATTCCGGGTCCGCCGGCAGCCGGATCGTGCGGAAGGTTCCGCCAAGTCCGTCATAGAGCAGCAATCGTCCGGCGAGGCTGTCGCCGACGCCGAGCAATTCCTTCAACACTTCCATGGATGCGAGCGTTCCCATGACGCCCGTCACGGCGCCCAGCATGCCCTCTTCGGCGCAGTTAACCTGTTGGTCGCGGGGCGGCTCCTCTGGCACGAGGCAGCGATAGCATGGCAGGACGCCCGGTTGTTCGTAAGCTTTAAAGGTCGAAAGCTGGCCTTCAAACCGTCCGACGGCCGCGGACACCAACGGTTTTTTTGCGGCCAAACAGGCGCGGTTCAAAATGTAGCGCGCGGCGAAATTATCAACGCCTTCAACCACGAGGTCGTACTCGGCGACAATCTCGGCGGCGTTGCTTTCGGTGATGCGCGGATGTGTATGAACAACAACATGCGGATTGAGGCGGCCGATGTTTTTCGCGGCGGCTTTTGTTTTTTCTCGCCCGACATCTTCTGTGTTGAACATGACCTGCCGCTGCAAGTTGGAAAGGGATACGGTATCGTCATCGCTCATCCCGAGCGTGCCGACGCCCGCGCCCGCCAGATATTGCAGGATTGGACTGCCGAGCCCGCCGGCGCCGACAACCAGCACGCGCGCATCCGTCAGCTTTTGCTGGCCCTGACCGCCCACCTCTCGCAGGAGGATATGGCGGGCATAGCGCTCTCGTTGTTCCGGGGTCATGGGCGCAGTCTAAAACGGGCGTCGTGCGAAACAAAACTATTGTTTTGAAAACAATTCGGGTCTTACGCGCAGGGTCCTTGTGGCGATGGATATCTCCATCAGGAAAAGCGCCAGGCCGCCAATCATGGCGAACATGGCGGCGATAAACATCAGCGCCACCAAGGCGCCAACGGCGAGATCGATGAAGTCACCGACGAAAAGCGCGGCGACGACCAGGCAAACCAAAAGCGCCGCAAACGAAAACAGAAAGATCGCTCGCTGGGCGTAGAGCGTGCGTTTGTCGAGAATGGAAAGTTCAGACCGGATGCGCTCGATTTCCATCTGGTCGGGCTGTTCGCCGCAGCGCGCCTCCAGCGTGCGCGAGCGATCGACAATGCGCGCCAGTCGCGCGGCCATGACGTTGAGGAAGGCGCCGATGCCCGCCAGTAGAAAAACCGGCGCGACGGACAATTCGATAATGTGAGCGAGGTCGGAGAGTTCGTTCATGGAATTCTTTTTGCGCCTATCCCAACAGCTCGTAAAGCACGCGATTTAACAACCGCCGGCCGTCGGGCGTGGCTTTGAGGGTCGCTTGATCCCATTCAAGCATCCCGTCAACAATCAGGGTTTGCAGCTTCTTTGCTGCGCCGTCTTCATCAAAAAACGAGTCAGCCGCTGCGAATGGCATACCGCCGATAAGCCGCAATCCCATGGAGAGGCGCTCGGTCGTGGCGTCGGCGACAGACAGCGGCGCTTCAGCACCAGCGGGCGCGCGCGCCGCGAGATAGTCAGACGGTTGCAACAGAGTTTCCGTGGCGATGCGCCCGCCGTATTCCGTCAGCGGCCCGTGGGCGGGGTTTTGGGTAATGCGGCCATGCGCGCCGGGTCCGACGCCGATATAGTCGCCATAGGTCCAGTAGATCATGTTGTGACGGGATTCTTCTCCCGGCCGGGCGTGGTTGGAAATCTCATAGGCTGGAATGCCGGCGGCGGCGGTCATCTCCTGCACCGCATCGAACATATCCGCGCAATCGTCTTCACGTGCTGGCGCCCAGCGGCCTGCGTCGACGGCTTTCGCAAAGGCCGTGCCCGTCTCGATGGTGAGCTGGTAGAGCGATAAATGACCTGCCCCAAAGGCGAGTGCTTCACCGAGTTCAGCGCGCCACTTCTCAAGGGTCTGGCCGGGCCGCGCATAGATGAGATCGAATGTGATGCGGTCAAAGGCGGCTTGCGCGGTTGTGATGGCGCGTTTGGCGTTATCTGCGCTGTGGTCCCGGCCCAGAAATTTTAGCGCCTCGTCGCGCAATGATTGAACGCCCAGCGACAAGCGGTTGACGCCAGCGCTCGCGAGGTCCTGAAACCGCGCTTGCTCCGCATCCGTCGGATTGGCTTCCAGTGTAACTTCAGCGCCGGGTTCAAATCCCCACAAGCGCTCACAAGTCGATACCACATGCTCGATGACGGACAGGGGCGCGAGCGAAGGCGTGCCGCCGCCAAAATAGAGGCTGACCAGTTTTCGATTTCTCGTGCGCGCAGCCCAGAATTCAAGGTCGCGTGTGAATGCGTGCTTCCACGTTTCTTCATCGATGGCGCGGTTTTTAAAGACGTTGAAGTCACAATAGGGGCAGATACGCGCACAATAAGGCCAGTGAACGTAAACACCGAGCGGCGGGGCGTTGTTCATTGCGCCGACGCAGCCCCGGCCAGTGCAATTGTATGATCGAACAACTCCCGGCCGCCCGGAGGACCGTGACTGGGGATCACGGTTTGCGCTTCGGGAAAAGCTTCAGCCACGTTGCGTACGGCTTCGGCCCAGTGCGCGATGTCGCCATCATCAGTGTTGCCGAGACTATCCGAACCGCCCGGACGGATCAGGCAACCGGCAAACAGAATTTTCGCCGGCGCGTAATAGACGACAATGTTGTCCCGGGTGTGTCCGGGACCGGGGTAGAAAACGGTAATCGGCCCGTCGGTCTCAACATTGCCCCCCGCAACGCCGCCCTCAGTAACGCCAAAAAGAGTTTGACGGTCCGTTCCATCCAGAATGGCGAATTGCGTTTGCTTCAGACCGCGTGCGGGGGCGTCTTCATTTGTCAGCGGATGGGCCCTGCCGCCGATACGCCGTTGCTGAAGCGCGCCAAGCCCACCCATCTTGTCCCGATGGGCATGCGTGATGATCGCAATATCGGGTAACTCGCCGGTAAGCGCTTCTATGTCGTCCAGAAGTCGAAACGTATCTTCATCGTTCCACGCGGTATCCACCAGGGCGACGCCTTCGTCTGTCTCGATCACCAGACCTTGCGATAAAACTGCGCCCCATGCGCCGACATTTTCGTAGCTTTTATGAATCCAGACGCCCGCGGCGATTTTTTCAAGAGACGGTGGGGGCAGCGCTTCTGTGCGATCAGGTGCAGCGGTGTGGCTGCACGCAGCGATCAGGTAAGAAACAAATATGAGGATTATAGAGCGCGTCATACGAAGCACGCTTTCATCAGCTTACGGAACGCATCGGCGCGGTGGGAGATTGCGTGTTTTTCTTCAGGGTCCATTTCACCGAAAGTGATGTCATAGCCGTCGGCGACGAAAATGGGATCATAGCCAAAACCGTTTTCGCCGCGGGGCGGGTAAACCAATGTTCCCTTGATCTCGCCTTCAAATATCGCCGCCTCGCCATCAGGCCAGGCGAGACATAAGGCGCAAACGAAGCGCGCGGAAAAATCCTCCGTGCCGCTCTCGATGAGAGCGTCTTCGACCTTTTTCATGGCGTTGGCGAAGTTTCGCGGCTCGCCCGCCCAGCGGGCGGAATAAATGCCCGGCGCGCCGGATAGCGCCGTCACGGAAAGCCCTGAATCATCGGCGAGTGCGGGCAGGTCAGAGGCCCTTGCCGCAGCGTGGGCCTTTAATGCCGCGTTCTCCGCGAAGGTAATTCCCGTCTCTTCCGGGTCGTCCAGCCCAAGTTTTTTTGCAGAAACCGGCTCAATACCGAAGGGGGAAAGCAAGTCATTGATTTCTCTTACCTTTCCATCATTGTGAGAGGCGATAACGAGCCTGCCGGGGGCCAGTTTCCGCACATTTTCGCCCATGTTTTTATCCCTTTTCGAAAAAAAATTATCGTTTTTCGGCAAAAAAGACTTGCATCGTTATTCGATAAGTGTATATCGATAATCAACAAGACGGCGACTTCAACGCCGCAAAGCTTAGCCCGGCCGGCGACCATATCAGCCAATGGGCGAAAAAAAAGGAAGCCCGAAAATGGGCGCAAGAAGGTCAAACGGGCGCTGAAAGGCGCGAAAAAGCGGCGAAGTGACGAAAAAAAGAGCGGTACAGGAAAACCCGCACCGCTCAAGAAGATCAAACGAGCCGCAAACACAGGAAAGAAAAGGAGAAACCCATGCGTTTCACAAACTCGAGCGATAATGTCGGCAAATTTGGTGGTTTTGTCAATGGATTGGCGGTTCTGGTGACGGTCGCATTGATCGGCGCGGGCTACGCCTCGGCCATCGGTTCCTTTGCAGGGGTTGCGTAATGGTTAAGCTACTTCAAATGGCGGCGGTTGGCGTTTTTGCGGCCGTCGCAGCGGCGAGCCTGATATCATTGGCGACCGCTTCGACCGCCGGTGAGGCGGCGGCGCCGGAAAACTGCCACAAGGCGTTTTGCATTGTCGCCTTTTTCTAAAATCCGGGCCTGCGAATCCGGTACCATGGCGACACGAGGAAACTCAATCAGGCGGAGCGAACGCACCAGCCTCTTGAAAGATTTACGGAGACAATCGGCATGCGAGCGATAGGCAAAGGGTCGCTGGCGTCCATCCTGGCGGTTGGGCTGCACGTGACCCGCATCATCTTGTGGATTGCGCTGGGCGGCGTGGCGATCGCCATCGTGTTAATCCCGTTTGTGCCATTCATTGCGGGCGTTTTTACTGGCTCGGATCATCTGGATGTAACGGGCGATCTTGAGGTTAGTGATTTTTTCGAAGTCACCCACGCGTTCGTCAATTTCGGCGTCATGCTGTTTGTGGTGAACCGGCTGTTGGAAATCCTGCAGACATTGCGGTTCGGCTCGCCCTTTGTGAAGGAGAACGCTGATCGGTTTCGCAGCGTTGGTTACGCCTTGCTGATCGGCGAGGGCGCGAAGTTTGCGTTCGGTTTCCTCTCGCTTATTTTCGACGCCGATATCGATATCAATTTCTCTTTCATTACTTGGCTGGCGATCATCGCGGTGCTTGTCCTTGCGGAGGTGTTCCGTGAAGGCGCGCGCATGAAAGAAGAACAGGATCTGACGGTTTAGCAATGCCCCAAACGAGCACTCATAAACCCAAAGTAAGAGCGGAGACGGATCGTGCGATCAACGTTTTGATCTCGCTTCTTGTAGGAACCCGTTGGGTGCTGGCGGTCTTCCTTGTCCCTATTGTTTTGTCGATATTCATACCGGATATTTTACCGCTGGAGTTTGGCGGCGACCCTGAAGACCCTGATGCTCGTACGTTAACCGTTCATGTCGGCATGACTGTCGAAGACTATATGTCTCGAGCGGCGGTCGTTGCTGAAAGTCTGAAAACCATCATCCAGTACGCCTTCACCTTCTATTTTATCTCACAGATCCTCGGGGTGCTGTATAACGTGAATTCAGGCGAGCCATTTGCTCGTGATAACGGCGTGCGGCTTCGCCGTGTTGGTTATGCCGGCGCCGCAGCTCAAATCTCCATTTACGCGCTCTGGATTGTTTTCAAATTCATCGACGCGTTCGGCATGGCTACCGTAAAAGGGATGAGCGTGGATTTTAATCCGGCGCCGTGGATCGGCGTGCTCAGCGTTTTCGCTCTCGCAACAGTCTTTCGTGAAGGAACCGAACTGAAAGAAGAACAGGATCTGACAGTTTAATGAGTATTTCCGTCAAACTTGATCGTGTGATGCTGGACCGTGGCATGTCGCTGACGGAACTGTCTGAACGCGTCGGTGTGACGATCGCCAATCTTTCAATTTTGAAAACCGGTAAGGCGAAAGCGATCCGCTTCTCTACGCTTGAGGCGATCTGTAAGGAGCTTGATTGCCAGCCTGGCGACATCCTGTTCTTTGATGAGGCCGACGACGCTTAGGTTGCCCGACCCCTTAGCCATAGGGCGCGGCGGCGGAATCAACGGGCGTTTCGGGCGGTGTGGCGTCGTCTTTGGGAACGGCGTTCCCCACGGCGCGGCTGCGCCAGGCAAAAATCAAAAGTGCCGCGGCCAGCCCGGTCGTAAAATAAAAAGGCGCTTGCGGCGCAAAGGCGTAAAGCCAGAATCCGAGAATGGGCGAGACGATAAATCCCGCGGCGCCCGCGGAATTGGCGAGGCCAATGGCGGCGCCTTGCTCGTCCGGCTTTACCACAAGCGATGTCGCTGAGGTTGCCGCAGGGATCGCCAGCCCCGCGCCAAGGCCAGAGATCAGCATGCCGATGACAACTGGCCACAAATTGCCGGTGAACCAGATGAGCGTATGTCCGGCGATCATCAATGCCGGCGCGATGCGCATCAATTTCGCTGGCGGAACCCGAAGGCGGCGCACGACAAAAAGTTGCGAAAAGAGCGAGGCCATCGCGCCGGCGGTGAGACCGATACTGACATAGACCGGCGCCTCGGTGGTCGAGTAGCCAAGCCGGTCGATGAAATAAAAGGCGATGGTTTGCATCGGGATCGCATTGAGCATGCTGAAGGCGATCGCAAAGAAAAAGAACGGGAGCAGGCGCGGGTCGTTCAGGCGTACAGTTGCCGGTGGCGTCCGCTCTTTAGGGCCGGTGCGTTCGGGGAGAAAAACAAACACAGCAAGGCTCATCACCGCACCAATGAGCGCGGCGCAAAAGAACGGCGCCGTCGGGCTGATCAGTGTTGTCGCCGCGCCGAAACCGGGGCCGATCATGGCGCCAAACCCGAAGGCTGCGGTAAAGCCCGCAATGCCGGCGGTGCGGTCCGCAGCGTTGGTGCGGTCGGCGATATAGGCCTGCGCAGCCGGCGGTCCGGCAGAGCCGACAATTCCATAAAGCGCCCGGGTGACGATCATCAAAATGTAGAGCGGCAGGCCTGCAAGTACGCCGGCGAGACCGAGTTGAATGGAGGCGCCGAAAAGCGCTGTAGAAACCGCAAATCCGATGAGGCCGGCAAGAATGAACGGTTTGCGGCCTCGAATATCGCTTTGCTGTCCCCATCGCGGACCGAGCAAGACCCAGGCGCTTGCTGAAATCATGAAAATGGCGCCGGTTTGAAAATTCGAAAGGCCGAGATCGCGGGCCAGCGGCGGCAAGACCGAAAAGACGATCGTCTGGCCCATCCCGGCGCACACCGCGCCCACCAGCAGGATCGCAATCGCAAAGCGCCGCTGCGCCGGGCTGGTGACGCCAGCGCTGTTCGGCGCACCCGGCGGGGCGGCGGCTGGCTTTGAGGATGATGGCTGATCGATGGAACAAGACTCCGGTTTCAGGGCGCCTCTCAACACAGCCAGTGAGAATTTGCAATTGCAGAAGCGTCCAAACCGGTTTGCGCCCCCGCCTGCGCTCAGTAAAGTGATCGGTGCAGTCAGATTCGGAGGCGTTAAAGTGTCTTTGGAAGATGAGTTCGTTGCAGAAGGCGGGTGTGCGTGCGGCTCGGTCCGGTATCGGCTGACAGCGCGGCCGTTGTTTGTCCATTGTTGTCATTGCCGCTGGTGTCAGCGGGAATCCGGCGGGGCGTTCGCCCTGAACGCCATGATCGAAGCGGCGTGCGTGGAAGTGTTTGAAGGAAAAACAATTGCAATCGAGACGCCGTCAGAAAGCGGGCGTGGACAAAAGTTTCACCGCTGTCCGAAATGTCATATCGCCTTGTGGAGCCATTATGCCGGGGCCGGCGAAAAAATCAGCTTTGTTCGTGTAGGAACATTGGATGAACCGGACATCGTTCCGCCCGACATCCACATTTACACGTCGTCAAAGCAGCCCTGGCTGGAGCTGTCGCATAACATTCCGGCGGTGAAAGAATATTACAGCCGCAAGGATTACTGGCCCGAAGAAAGCATCGAGCGGGCGCGACTCGCGAAAGAGGGCTGATATTGCGCAAGAGGCCAAGCGATTGAATTCAGCGACGAACGGATGGTCGCCGCACGCCGGGCTGCTTCACGGCGCGAGCCTGCGGCGCTACGGTCGTCGGAACAAATAGTGACAGGATGGTTCATGCAGATGCGTTTTTTGGTGCTGGTGTCGGCTCTTGCGGCGATTCCTTTTTTCGCGGTGGCGCAAACTGACCCGTTAAGCGAAGCGGAAGCGCAAGCAGCGGCGGAAGATTACGCCCGCTATTGCGCGCTGTGCCACGGCGCCGACCGGCAGGGCTATGCAAATGATCATGCGCCGTCGATGCGCTCGAAATCGCTGTTTGCGCCCGGCAATAATCTGATGATTTTCCGCAGCATCGCCTATGGCCGCCCCGGCACGCCCATGGGCGCGTATCGCGAAGAATCCGGCGGCCCCATGAGTAATGCTGACATCATCCGGCTTATGAACTGGCTCTATGAACAGGTGGGAACCGATCCGCGCTTTGATGAAAATGGCGAGCGGGTGCGCATTCCCTATGACCGGGTGGCGGGTGATGCAGCGCTCGGCGCGCAAATCTACGCCCGCGAATGTGCGCAGTGTCATGGGCTAAATGGCGAGGGCGGGATCGGTACGGCGCTCGGCAATCCGGTGACGCTGGTGTTCGCGCCGGACCAGTTCTTGCGCGCCGCCATCGCCAATGGCCGCGACGGCACGCCCATGATTGCGTTTAAGGATCGTCTAAGTACAGAGGAAATTGACGGGGTCACCGCCTTCCTGCGCAGCAAGGCGACCGGCTGGAACGTAGAGCAGCCGGTGGTGAGACGGCCGCCCGCGCCGGAAGACTACGTTCTCAACCCGGATGGGCCGGATCCTGAATTTGAACTGGATGACGGGCTTTATGTGTTGTCTGCGGATCTTAAAGCCGCCCTCGACGCCAAGTCTCGTTTGACCCTGCTTGACACGCGCGTCACTTCCTGGTGGCAGATGGGTCATATCGAGGGCGCCATCCCCATCCCCTATTACAGCGAGTTCGACGAGGTGGCGGATCATCTCCCTGATGACGGCACATGGATTGTCGCCTATTGCGAATGCCCGCGCGCGGCGGCGGAAAGCGTGGTCAGGCAACTGCGCGGCCGGGGTTTTGAGAACACCGCCGTCTTGTGGGAAGGCGTGCAGGGCTGGGCGGCGCTCGGCTATCCGATTGTTCTGGGCGAGGTCGAGACCATCAACGCCGAGCCGGCGCACTAATATACCAACACATAGACGCGCGGGCCGCCAGCGCCTATATCCCGCCCATTATGGCGGAACTTGATCTTACCTCCCGGCCTGCGGATGCGGCGCTTTTAAATCTTGCTGGCTTAACGCGGGCTGAGCTGGCCGCGCTTATGGGCGAGCGGTTCGGCCTCGACACCAAAAAAGCACGCATGCGCGCCAATCAGCTCTGGGGCTGGATCTATCATTTCGGCGTGACGGATTTTTCCGCCATGACCGATATCGCCAAGGATATGCGCGCCGCGCTCGCCAAAGAGTTCGTCGTGGCGCGGCCGGAGCTGACCGAACGGCTCATCTCCGTTGATGGCACGCGCAAATATCTGATCCGCCTCGGGCCGGGCATCGAGGTTGAGTGCGTTTACATCCCCGATGTGGGCCGCGCCGGGGCGTTGTGTGTTTCGTCTCAGGTTGGCTGCACGCTCGCCTGCACGTTTTGTCATACGGGCACGCAAAAACTCGTCCGTAATCTGACGGCTGCGGAAATCGTCAATCAGGTGATGGCCGTGAAGGATGATCTCGCCGAGTGGCCCTCGGGCGGCGATGAGAGAAAGCTTTCCAACATTGTGTTCATGGGCATGGGCGAGCCGCTCTATAATCTCGATAATGTAGCGAGGGCGATCGACGTCATCTCCGACAATGAGGGGATTTCCCTGTCGCGGCGGCGCATCACGGTCTCTACCTCCGGCGTCGTGCCTGAGATGCACCGGCTCGGCGAAGACACATCGGCAATGCTGGCGATTTCCCTGCACGCCACCAATGACGCGCTGCGCGACGAACTGGTCCCCATCAACCGCAAGTACAACATCGCCGAATTGATGGACGCGTGCCGCAATTATCCGGGTGCGTCGAACGCCCGGCGCATTACGTTTGAATATGTGATGTTGAAAGGCGTCAACGATAGTGATGCGGAGGCGCGGGCGCTGGTGAAACTCCTCAAAGGCCTGCCGGCAAAGATCAATCTGATTCCATTCAACCCGTGGCCCGGCGCGCCCTATGAATGCTCCAGCTGGGAGCGGATCGAAGCCTTCGCCGACATCATCGCCCGCGCCGGTTACGCATCTCCGATCCGAACGCCCCGAGGCCGTGATATTTTTGCGGCCTGCGGACAGTTGAAATCGGAGAGCGTGAAGAAAAAAGCGAGTGATGTGCGGCGGGAGCGGATGCTTTAGGAATTGAGTTCCGCAAAACCGCTCATAGCGGACTTTAGCGTGCGCAGAGGGTGTAATGGTTTATGCTTACGACAACCCGCAAACAACTTTCACGGTTGGCTCAAATATTCCCAACTGAAACCAGTTTCTTTCTCTGATCGGTCCCACAGCTTCACCATAACTGTCTTGTCATAGGCGTGGGGATGCAAGGTGCCCTTACCGACCGGGCCGACAAATTCCATGCGACCGGTGGGGCCGTAGAGCGCCCGCTGTTCCAGTCCATCCTCGGTCGCGCACATCACCTCCGGCCAGGAGCCTTTCTCGGCTGATTGCACCATGGGCGACAGCGACATGAGATAAAAAGCGATCCGCGTTGCCAGATTCCCGCTGGTCGTGATGAGCGAGGTGCGCGACGAGCCGGGGTGGCAAACATAAACCTTGACGTCCATCTTGTTTGCTGCGGCCAGCCGGTCCTGCAGTTCGTAGGCGAACATCATCTGCGCCAGCTTGCTTTGTGAATAGGTCTTGTTCTGGTGGTAGTTGTTGTCCCAGTTCATGTCGTCGAACTGGATAGCCTTGATCCCCATATTGTAGCCAAGACTTGAGACGACCACGATCCGGCCTTGCGACGCCTCGATTCGTCCAAAGAGCAACCCGCAAAGCAGGAAGTGACCGTAGTGGTTCGTGCCCAGCATGCTTTCGAAGCCGTCCACAGTGAACTTCTGTGTAGGCACCTGCGCGATGGCGGCGTTACAGATCAGCGCGTCGATCCCGTGAACCGTCTTCAGGATTTCCGCCGCAGCTTCGCGTACGCTGGCGAGCGAGGCCAGATCCATGAGGACGAAGTTCACATCGGCGCTCGCTCCGAATTCCTCTCTCAATTCCGCAACGGCGGCTTGCGACTTTTCGGCCGAGCGGTTCAACATCACAACCTTGGCGCCCTTGCTCAGGAGCGTCCGCGCGGCATGGAACCCTGCGCCGGCATTGGCACCGGTGATGAGATAGGTTTTGCCGGTGAGATCGCCAAGGCGTTCGGGCGTCCAACCCTTTGGTCCGAATGTTGTGTCTGCCATTTCAGTGCTCCTCTCAGCGGCAGCCGGTATCTATGTCCGCTTCTGCGCGAATAACGACTTAGTGGTTCATTTCCCCTTCCGCCTCCTCTCAAACGCCGCCATTTGCTCCGGCGTTGCTTCTTTTTGGTGTTTCGATTTCCATTCCGCGTAGGGCATGCCGTAGACGCGCTCGCGGGCTTCGTCTTTGGTGAGCGTCACGCCTTCCGCCTCCGCCGCCTCGCGCCACCAGTCGCCGAGGCAGTTGCGGCAGAAGTCCGCGAGGATCATCAGCTCAATATTCTGCACATCCGGCCGGTTCTGCAGATGCGACACCAGCCGCCGGAAGGCCGCCGCGTCGAGTTTGTCTTGAAGCGCTGGGGTTATATCGGTCATGGGTGCGGGCCTTTCAGAAGTGTTGTCGTTCGTGCGCGGTAAAGTGTATTGAGCCTGATGGCGATTACAATCGGCGATATCACCATTCCCGGCTGGGAGCTCACCGAAACGTTCATGCGTGCGTCCGGCCCCGGCGGGCAGAATGTCAACAAGGTGGAAACGGCGGTGCAGCTTCGCTTCGATGCGAAGAACTCGCCATCCTTGCGCGATGACGTGAAAGCGCGGCTGAAATCCATCGCCGGGCGGCGCATGACCCGCGAAGGCGTGATCATCATCGAGGCCAGGCGCTTTCGCTCGCAGGAGCAGAACCGCGCCGATGCGCGCGACCGGCTCGCCAGCCTGATCGAGCGCGCCGCGAAACCGCTTAAAACCCGCCGGAAAACCCGCGTTTCCCTCAACCAGAAACGCAAGCGTGTCGATGACAAGCGCCGCCGCAGCGAGACGAAATCCAAGCGCGGGCGGCCCACACTTAACGATTGAAAAGCCTTAACGATTGATCACATGGCGCGCCGGAAAAATCATGCTATCTGGGCTGCATGAATTTGCATTGCGCGCTCAATTTGCATTGCGCGTTGTGGGCGCATGCCCAAGAGGGAGAAGTCATTCATGTTGAAAACACTATTCGGCGCGATCGGCGCCTTCGCGCTGCTCACTGTCGGCGCTTTCGCCGGCGATCAGCCGCTTACGGAAGATCAGGCCCAGCGATTTGTGAAAACGCTTCCCGTGCTGGAGAGTTTCGGCAAGGAACTCGAAGCCGAAGGCAAGATGGAAGAGTTCAGAATTTCCACCGAACCCATGGTGGATAAAGAGTTCAAACCTTATTCCAGCGCCATCACCGTCTTGAAGGAAGAGCACCCGGCCGATCATGCCCGCCTTGGCGCCAAGCTGAAGCCGCATGGCTTTTCCGCAGATGAATGGGCGGGCGTCGGCGATCGCGTTATAATTGCCTGGATGGCGCTGAAAATGGAGCAGGAAGATCCGGGCGCCATGGCGCAGATGGAGGCCATGGATCAATCGATGATTGAAATGATGCCGGAGAACATGAAAGCGCAGATTCAGCGCGCGCTGGTGATGGTTGAAACGGTCAAAAGCGCATCGCCGGAAGACAAAGCGGTGGTTGCAACGGTCAAAGACGATCTTGACGCGTACATGCAAAGCCAATCGCAGCAGTAAACTTGCATGCGCTTTGTGGTTTAAGCCCGGACGTGTTCACCTTTTTCTGGTTGGGCCGTTCGGGCTTTTTTGTGGGAGGCGAAAGATGAGAGCATTATTTACAGCCATAGCGCTGGTTGCTTCGATGGCGAGCAGCGCGCCCGCCGTCGCGCAGGGCGAGGGTGACAAGAGCACCGCCAGTCAAAGCGAACGCGCGGTGGAAGCGGCGCGTGCTTGGGGCGCGGCGCATGGGGCGGAGATCCTGCGCGGCTTCGCTGAACTTTTGTCCATCCCCAATGACGCCAATGATGCGGAAAACATCCGCCGAAATGCTGAGTATGTGTCGGCGTTGTTTGCAGATCGCGGCTTTGAGATGGAGTTGCTCGAAGTCGACGGTTCACCGCCGCTGGTCTACGGGCTTCGCGAAACGCCGGGCGCCGCCCGCACCATCGCTATTTACGTCCACTATGACGGTCAGCCGGTGGAGGCGGCGAACTGGACCCATCCGCCATTTGAACCGGCGCTATATTCGGAGGTCATGACGGAGGGCGGCGAAATCATTCCGTTCCCGGAAGAAGGCGAAGCGATTGACCACGAGTGGCGGCTTTATGCGCGGTCCGCCGGAGACGATAAAGCGCCGATCCCGGCCCTGCTGGCGGCGCTTGACGCGCTCGATGAAGCGGGCATTGGCCTTACGTCGAGCATCAAGCTCGTTTTTGACGGCGAGGAGGAGGCGGGCTCCGCGCATCTCGATGATTTCCTCGCTGCCTATGCAGATAAGTTCTCCGATATCGATCTCTGGCTGTTTTGCGACGGGCCAACGCACCAGAGCGGGCGGGCGCAGCTCGTATTTGGCGTGCGCGGGGTAACGGGGCTTGAGGTGACGGTTTATGGCCCCAACCGCGGACTTCACAGCGGTCATTACGGCAACTGGGCGCCGGGGCCGGGCTGGCGTCTGGCGCAATTGCTCGCGAGCATGAAAGACGATGACGGCGAGGTGCTGGTAAAGGACTTTTATAAATCCGCAGCGCCGGTCACCAAGGCTGAGCGGGCGGCCATCGCCGCAGCGCCCAATGTGGATGATGATCTGCGCGCGACGTTCGGCCTCGCGGAAACAGAGGCCGACAATGCGCCGCTGGGTGAGCGTCTGTTGCTGCCGGCGTTAAACCTGAAGGGGCTTAAAAGCGCGGAAGTTGGCGCCACGGCGCGCAATGTCATTCCGCCAAGCGCCAGCGCGTCTATCGGTTTGCGGCTGGTGAAAGGCAATGATCCGGCAAAGATGGTCGATCTCGTTGAGGCGCACATCAAGCGTCAGGGCTATCACATTGTTCGCGAAGAGCCCGATGCGCAAACGCGTTTGCAATATCCGTTGATTGCGAAGATTACGCGCGGCGGTGGTTACCGTGCGGTGCGGAGCGATATGGATGATACGCGTGTGGCGTCCTTGATAAATGCGTTGCGTGTGGCGGCTGACGATCTCATCCTGACGCCGAGCCTCGGCGGCTCCCTGCCGCTCTATGTTTTTGAGGACATTTCACCCGCGCCCATCGTCATTTTGCCCATCGCCAATTACGATAACAATCAGCATGCGGCGGATGAGAATCTGCGCCTCGGCAATCTCTTCTATGGAATAGAAGCCTACGCGGCAGTTCTGACCATGAACTGAGAGAGGGGCGCGCCCCCAATCTGCGTTCCTGCGGGGCGGCAGGGCGCAAAAGGGGACGCGCGGGAGGTCAATGGGTCAAAACCATTTGCATCCAACGTGGGCGCGTATGATGCTATCGTCCCAACCCGGTAGATATACGGCGGGGCGCGCTCTATCCGTCGCAATAAATGAAAAAACTTTCTGCGACGGAATATTCCCGCTGGTCCGTTTGACAAGTGCTCACCCCGCGCCACTGTTTTGAAAAGGTTCTATTTGATGATTTTCCGAAACCTCATGCTATCGCTTTTGATTGCCGCCGCGGCTGGGTGCGCCTCTTCCGGGAAGCGGGAACGCGGCGGCCGGGCGGCGGGGCCGGTGGGCGTGAACCAGCCGTCGGCGCTCTTGTCTCATGCGCGCGATTTACAGGCGCGGCAGGGATGCGCCAGGGCGGCGCCCGCGTATCGCATCGTATCAAGCTTTGGCGACGGATATGAGATTGCGCAATACGAGCTCGGCGCCTGCCTATTGGAGATGGTTGGCGACAGCGATGAAGAAACGGCGCTGTTTCGCAATGAAAGTCTGTTCTGGCTTAATCGCGCCGCCTGGGCCGGTAACCCGCGCGCGCAATTGAAACTCGCGGAAATTCTAAGCGGCGCGCCCGGGCAGAAAATTTCGTTTATCGATTCGGACCCGGTTCGCGCGGAGGCGTGGTCCATCATTTATGACAAGAATGGCGCGCGTGAAACTTACGGATTGAGGCCGCTCGGGTCGCTCGTTAGCGCGCATCTGCAAAGCGCGCTTGCGCCGGAAATGACAGAGGCCGCGCGAATGCAAGCGGCGCAGTTTCACAAAATTTCCATGACCGAGTTTGCGCCAATGGCATCGGACGAGGCGCGTGCGGGGAGCGAAAACAGGGGCAGTGGACCTGAGCGATCGGGAGAACGCCGCCGTCGTCCGCGATAGCGCGGGATTAAAAACGCCGCTGCAAGCTTTGGCTCGCAGCGGCGCAATTGTGACGCTTCCTCCCTGTAGAAAAGCGCCCCTTTATGCCCGCAGCATAATGTTTTTTAGCGGGCTTTGGCCGGGCGGCCCTTTGGTGGACACGTTCATCGCCATGGTTGACGACAGGACCGCCCGATTTTTTATGCGCGCATTGTTGACGGAATAGCGCTTACACGTTTCCTGAATGCACGTTAGCTGAACTGGTTCATGGTGTTGTCTTTGCCGCCCGCTTTCAGCGCAGCGTCGCCAGCGAAATACTCCTTGTGATCGTCGCCGATGTCTGACCCGGACATATTCTGGTGTTTGACGCAGGCAATGCCCTGACGAATTTCCTCGCGCTGTACGGTCTTGACGTAACCGAGCATGGCCTCGTCGCCAAAATAGCGCTTGGCGAGGTTGTCCGTTGAAAGCGCAGCCGTGTGATAGGTTGGCAGCGTGATGAGGTGATGGAAAATACCTGCGCGCTTGGAGGCGTCGCGCTGGAAAGACTGAATGCGATTGTCGGCTTCCAGCGCGAGGTCGGTCGTGTCGTAGTCGACGCTCATCAGCTTGTCGCGGTCATAAGCCGAAACGTCTTTGCCGTCGCTTTCCCATGCATCGAATACCTGCTGACGGAAGTTGAGCGTCCAGTTAAAGCTCGGCGAATTATTGTAGACAAGCTTGGCGTTAGGGATGACCTCGCGAATGCGGTCGACCATGCCGGCGATCTGTTCAACATGCGGTTTTTCGGTTTCGATCCACAGCAAGTCGGCGCCGTGCTGCAGCGAGGTGATGCAGTCAAGAACGCAGCGATCCTCGCCTGTGCCCTTTTTGAACTGAAACAGATTACTGCGCAGGCGCTTTGGCCGCATCAGCTTGCCATTACGCGTAATCAGGACGTCGCCATTGCCGATATCCTGGGGCGCAACCTCAGTGCAATCGAGGAACGAATTATATTGGTCGCCAAGGTCGCCGGGCTCTGCGGTGTAGGCGATCTGTTTGGTGAGGCCTGCGCCGAGGGAGTCCGTGCGCGCGACGATAATCCCGTCATCAACGCCAAGCTCGAGAAAGGCGTAGCGGCAGGCGCGGATCTTGGCGAGAAAATCTTCGTGCGGCACTGTGACCTTGCCGTCCTGGTGGCCGCACTGTTTTTCGTCGGAGACCTGGTTTTCGATCTGTAGGGCGCAGGCGCCGGCCTCGATCATTTTCTTGGCGAGCAGATAGGTTGCTTCGGCGTTGCCGAAACCGGCGTCAATGTCGGCGACAATCGGAACCACATGGGTTTCGTAATTGTCGATCTGAGATTGGATCGTTTTGATTTTGGCCTGATCGTTGGCGCCGCGCGCCGCATCGAGGTCGCGGAATAAAAGTCCTAACTCGCGTGCGTCGGCTTGTTTAAGGAAGGTGTAAAGCTCTTCGATCAGTGCAGGTACGGATGTTTTTTCGTGCATGGACTGGTCTGGCAGCGGGCCGAATTCCGAGCGCAGGGCGGCGACCATCCAGCCGGAAAGATAAAGATAACGTCCCTTGGTGTCGCCAAAATGCTTTTTGATAGAGATCATTTTTTGCTGGCCGACAAAGCCATGCCAGCAACCGAGGGACTGGGTGTAATTGGCGGGGTCGGCGTCATAGGCCGCCATGTCATCGCGCATAATCTTCGCGCAGTATTTCGCGATGTCGAGGCCGGTGCGGAAACGGTTTTGCGCGCGCATGCGGGCGACGGATTCCGCGTCGACGCCGCTCCACGCGCCGTCATGGCTTTTGATGAGCTGGAGGGTGGTGTTGATATCGTCCTGATAAGCCATGGTTCTTGATCCTGATTACGCAACGGGCAGCGCCCAAAATTTTGCTCTCCAACCTGCCTAAGAGCGCCACAGCCCTTTTGCAGCTGCGAAAGGGTGCTGGTGTAAGACTTTACAATATATTTTTGTAATATAGTAATGATACTTACAAATCCGCCGTGGAGGCGAAAATGGTTAAGGAACGCAGTACCTTCATGGGTCCGCGCCTGCGGCGGCTTCGGCGCGGGCTTGGTCTTACCCAGGCTGTGATGGCGGATGAGCTCGGGGTGTCGCCGTCATACATCGCGCTGATTGAGCGCAATCATCGGCCCATGTCGGCGGATCTGCTGATCCGTCTTGCCGAAAACTACGACCTCGATATCGCAGCCTTCGCGAGCGCTGAAGACAAGACTCTCGAGCAGCTCCAGGCGGCGCTTTCCGACCCCGTATTTTCGGACCATTCCATCGGACGCGACGACATCCGCGATTTGATGGCGAGCAACCCCGCGCTGGGTGAAGCGATGGCGGCCCTTTATCAAAGCTATCGGTCGGGGCAGAGCGCCGTGATGGAGGCGCGTGCCGATGGCGGCGAGGCGAAAGACCCGCTTCAGGAAGCGAGGGATTTTGTTGCGGATGCCCGTAATTATTTTCCGGCGCTCGATCAGGCTGGCGAAGAAACAGCGTCTTCACTTGCCGCGCACAAGGGTGTCCTGTTCGACGCGCTGTCGGAGCGGTTTTCGAAGCGCCATGGATTAAAAGTCCGTGTACTGCCGGAAGATATCATGGTCGGCGCCTATCGCCGCCATGACAAACACCGAAAACAGGTGATGATTTCCGAAGCGCTGGATCAGGCTAGTCGAGTGTTTCAACTGGCGTTGCAGCTTGCGTTGATTGAGGGACGCGAACTGCTTGATTCAGTGAGTGAGGCGGGTGATTTTGAAAGCGATGCCGGGCGAAAGCTGGTGCGCGCAACGCTGGCGAATTACTATGCCGGCGCCATCATTTTGCCCTACCGGCGATTTCAGCAGTCTGCAGAAGAACTGGACTATGATATCGAAACGCTTGGCCGGCGCTTTGGCGCCAGTTTCGAGCAGGTATGCCATCGCCTGACGACATTGCAGCGTCCGGGCATGGAGGGCGTGCCGTTTTACTTCCTCCGTTTCGACGCCGCGGGAAATGTGTCCAAGCGATTTTCCGGCGGGGTATTTCCGTTTGCGCGTTTCGGCGGGTCGTGCCCCATCTGGAATATTCACGAGACTTTTCGGACCCCGCGAAAGATTATTACGCAGATTGTGCAATTGCCGGAGGGCGACACGTATTTTTCCATTGCGCGCACCGTTCATGGCGGCGCTGGCGGCTTTTTGGCGCCGAGCGCGGACCGGGCGGTGGCGCTGGGGTGCGATCTGAAATATGCCGACAGGCTGGTATATGCCAAGGAGATCGACTTGAGCACGGCCAAGCGCGCGGAGATTGGCGTCACCTGCCGGCTGTGCTCTCGTCCCGCCTGTGCGGCGCGCGCGCACCCGCCATTGGAGCGGCGCTTGATTATTGACGAACACCGCCGCATGGCCGCGCCGTTCAGCTTTGCGTTTGATTGAGAAGGCTTATGTCTGAAATGCGCCCGCCTGTCTCCGCTATTATTCGCGCCAAGAACGAGGAGCGCATGATCGCCGATGTCGTTCGCGCAGCCCTGCTGGCGGCGCGCGAAGTGGTGGTGGTTGATTCTGGCTCTACAGACCAGACAGTTGCGCTGGCGCGCGACGCGGGCGCCCGTGTGATCGAGCATGAATGGCAGGGTTGGGGGCGGCAAAAAAGGATTGCCGAAGACGCCTGCGACTATGACTGGATGCTTGATCTCGATGCTGATGAGGTCGTCACGCAGGAATTCGCCGACGAGCTAAAAGGCATGTTCGCCGCTGGTGAGCCGCCGAAAAAGATTTATCGCACTATGCTGGCCCTTGTGCCGCCTATCGGTGAGCCGTGGGTGAATTTCGGCAACCAGACCAGACATAAAGTCTATGACCGCCGCGTGGTGCGGGCGCCCGATCATGACGGATGGGACCAGTTCCGGCTTCCGAAGGACGTTGAAATCGGCGTTATGCGGGCGCGACTGCTGCACTACGCTTTTACGGATGCTGCGCATCTCATGAACAAGCTCAACCGCAACTCATCAATCGAGGCGCCGCTAAAGTCCAAGCCCTACCTGGCGTTGCGCATTGTGTTTGGACTACCGATTTATTTCAGCAAGCGATATTTTTCCGACCAGTATTTTCGCGGCGGCGTTTATGGTGTGGCGCTGGCCATGATGTATGGTTACGCCCGCTGGCTGCGCGACGTAAAAATGTGGGAGCGCGTGAACATGAATTCACGCACTCCCTCGGGGTAGCACTCACTGGCGGGGTTAATAGCGTGTGCGGCCGCGCGTGTAGTCCAGCACTTCGCGTGCATCATATACGCTGGCGTTTCGCGGCGGCGGGTCGTTGCCCATGATGACCTCAATCACAACGACGGCATCGTCATCATAACGCGAATCATAGCGCGGGCGCGCGCTATATCGATCATTATCATTGTACGAACGGAATCGGTCATAACGATCGAAGTCGTCATCCCGGAATGATTGATTGCGGCTGATGATCTGGAACCAGTCGTAGCGCCGGTCAAGCGTCAGTTCCGCCGCGCGGCGCAGCGCCCAGTCCTGGGCAAGCCGTAAGTCGCCGTTCTCAATACGATATTGAACGCGGTACCTGTTCTCTTCAACGCGTTGCTCAGAAAAGCCGTCATCATATTGTGACTGCGCCCGCTCATATACCGGGCCGTAGCCCGTTGCGCAGCCAGCCATTGTCAACGCCGCAAGGGCGAGAATTCCCTGTGTTCTCATTGCACACTCCATATTTCTCCGTGTCAGAAGAACACGCGGTTAACGGATTTGTTCCAATGGAGTTTCACGGGACGCCGCGCGCGCTTAGCGCCTTGGTGACTCAATAGTAATCTTTAATAAGATTGAGGTCAGCCAATTCGGGCTCGTCGTAATCACTATCCTTGATGTCCGGACGCGGCGGCAGCGTGATTGGTTCAAACGCTGCTTCGTTGAATTCATACGGCACGCGGTCAAGGATGGCGCGAATGATGTTGAGCCGCGCTTTTTCTTTGTCATTGCCGTCGACAACCAGCCAAGGCGCCTGTTTGGTGCTGGTGAGTTTGAACATCTTGTCGCGATACCGGGTGAACTCGATCCATAGATCGCGCGCTTTCAAGTCGATCGGCGACAGTTTCCAACGTTTGCGCGGGTCCGTCGCCCGGTCCTGAAATCGCGCCTCTTGTTCTTCCGCGGTTATGTGGATCCAGAATTTGATCAGGATCAGTCCGCTGTCCATGAGCATGTTTTCAAATTGTGGAACCTCGCGCATGAAGGCTTCATGCTCCGCTTCGGTGCAAAACCCCATGACGGGCTCGACAACAGCGCGGTTGTACCAGGAGCGATCAAACAGCACGATTTCGCCGCCGGCCGGCAAATGCTTCACGTAGCGTTCGAAATACCACTGGGTGCGTTCGCGGTCCGAGGGTTTTGGCAAGGCGGCGATGCGCCAGATACGTGCGTTCATGCGGCGCAGGATGGTTTTGATGGCGCCCCCCTTGCCGGCGGCGTCACGCCCCTCGAATATGATCGCCAGTTTTAGCCCCTTGCGCGCCACCGTTTCCTGCAACTTCGCCAGTTCGAACTCCAGCTCCTGCAACTCTTTGTTGAAACGTTTTTTCTTCATGGGGATTCGTCCTTCGGGGCGCCGTCCGGGGAAAATGCATACGCTTTGCGGCAGAATTCGCAGGTTACGGTGATAGCGCCGTCTTCCACCATATCGTGCAGATCTTCGCTGGTGTAGCGCGACAGGACGGCGCTGATTTTTTCTTGATTGCAGTTGCATTCGGCGCGCACAGGTTGCGGATCAAATACTCTGACGCCATCCTCGTGGAACAGGCGGTAGAGCAGGGTTTCGGCGCTTATTGAAGGGTCCAGCAGCTCGTCTGGTTGCGTCGTTTGAACGAAGGCGGCGGCCCGCTCCCATGTCTCGCGATCATCGAGGGTTGAAAGCGCCGCCTCGCCCCGCTCGCGTGAGCCCCCTTCGCCTGGCACGAATTGCGCCATCAGCCCGCCCGCCCGCCACATTTCGTCCGCACCCGGAACAGTGATGCGGCCAACGGCGAGCTTGATGATGGTAGGGATTTGTTCCGACTGATCGAAATAGGCGACAGCGGCTTCAGCGATGCTGGCGCCCTCTATGGGCGTAACGCCTTGATAGCGCTCCATGTCCGGACCCTGGTCAATGGTCATAACGATAGACCCGGCGCCCAGCAGCGCGCGCACTGTGTCCGCAGGCTGTGTGGCCAGTTTGTCGTCGCTGACCTTTGCGGTGGCGCGAAGCGCACCATTGGCGGAATAGTCGGCCACGACCAACGGGACCGCGCCGTCGCCCTGCGCCTGGAAAATCAATTTTCCGTCAAATTTAAGGGCGGCGCCCATCATCGCTACAAGGGCTACCGCTTCGCCAAGCAGAACCGATACGGGTTCGGGAAAGCCGTGGCCGCCCAGAATTTCGTTGATGGATCCCGAAAGCCTTACCACGCGTCCGCGAACGGCGGTGTCAGCCACTTGAAACGGAATGATGATGTCGTCCGCCGGTACGGTGTGGGGTATTTCGTGCTTACTCATACGCTAAGGCTTTATTCTTTGATCTTGTACCCGGACCGCAACAACAGATAGGCGCTGGCGGAAAAGATGACGGCGAAAAGCAGTGTCACGGCGACGCCAGCGGTCATGCTGGCTTCTGGCACGCCGGTGAAGCCGGAGCGGAATCCGTCGATCAGATAATAGACCGGGTTGTAGTGGCTGGCTGTGCGAAAGGGCTCCGGCAATCTGTCTACGGAATAAAAGGTGCCGGACAAGAATGTTAAAGGCGTGATGACAAAATTTGTCACCGCCGCCATTTGATCGAACTTGTCCGCCCATATGCCGCCGATAACGCCGATGGCGCCGAAGATGACAGCGGCGCCGAGCGAAAAGAATGCGACCGCCCAGAAGGATTCAAGCTTCATGGGCGAGCCGATCCAATACATAAATCCGGCGCAGGTCACCGCCGTGACAAACCCCACCAGCAGCCCGCGTGTGGCGGCGCCCGCCACGAATGCAATAGCGAGTTCCGCCGCTGACAAGGGCGGCATCAAGACGTCGACAATCGAGCCCTGTACTTTGGAAATCATCAGCGAAGAGGCGGAGTTCGTGAAGGCGTTCGTCAGCACCGCCATCATGATGAGCCCGGGCGCAAGGAATTCGACGAAGGGCACGCCGTTGACGTCCGGACGCACGCCGCCGAAAGCCTGTGTAAAGACGATCAGGAACAAGAGCGTTGAGATCACCGGTGCGACGACGGTTTGAAACATCACTTTCAGAAAACGGCGGACCTCCTTCACGTAAAGGGTCCAAAGTCCGAGCCAGTTCACCGCGCCAAACCGCCGTGTACCGAATGTCGAGTTGGCGCTGGAAAAGGATGATGCATCACCCAGGGGCGGGGTTGTTTCAGTGCGGGTCATGGTCTGTCCGTCTTGCTGCATTGCAACGGATGTGCGCGCAGGGGGCTCGCGCCGTCAAGGGTGAAGTATTATCAACATATGGTGGGCAAAAATTTGTTGGGGCGCCATGTTGTGTTTCGCAACTTATTGGATACTATATTTAGGCGCCAACGGAAGGGCGCGCATTCTTGGCACAAAATATTGTGAATTTGACCTGCGCCGTATGCGCATCCGGGATGATCAGGGCCGGATAAATCAAGGAGACGGGCGAGATGGCTTGGACAGATGAGCGGGTGGAGCTTCTAAAAACCTTGTGGTCGGAGGGCCTTTCTGCGGCGCAGATCGCCAATAAAATGGGCGGTGTTACGCGAAACGCGGTGATTGGCAAAGTGCACCGGCTGGGCCTATCCGGTCGAGCGACGCCGGCGAAGCCTCAGCGGGGCTGTGGGCCGGCGCCGGAGCGCAAAGAAACGATTACTGCGAAGCCGGCGGCGCGCACCGAAATGCGCTCGGTAATCCCGGAGCCGGAATCGATCGCGCCGCTGGTCCTCGATACAGGTGACAAAACCACCGTCAACACAATCAAGAACAATATGTGCAAATGGCCAATTGGCGATCCGGCAAAAGATGATTTCCATTTTTGTGGCCAGCCAGCGCTGATGGGCAAATCCTATTGTACCCATCATGCGCGCATGGCCTTCCAGCCGCCACAGCGTCGTGAACGCACTGATGTGCGCCGTCCCGCCGCCGCGCAATTGGAGCGCCGCCGCGCCGCCGGTTAATCTGCAACCACATCAGCAGTTTAAAAAAAAACCCGCCATATTGGCGGGTTTTTTATTCGCTCATATCCAGCGCATAACCGGCGGACCTTACGGTCCGGATGGCGTCACCTTGTTTGTATTTGTTGAGCGCCTTGCGCAGCCGCCCGATATGCACATCGACGGTGCGCACCTCGACAAAGACATCAGAGCCCCATACGGCGTTGAGCAATTGCTCACGGGAAAAAACACGGCCCGGGTGCTGGATCAAATGGTCCAATAAACGAAATTCAGTCGGACCTAAATGTATCTCCTTGTCCCCTCGCGTCACCTTGTGAGAAACGCGGTCGATACTGATGTCGCCGAACACCACCGTGTCGTCGGCAAGGCCCGGCCGGATACGCCGCAGGATCGCCTTCATCCGGGCAATCAACTCATTCGTGGAAAACGGTTTGGTGAGATAATCGTCTGCACCTGTCTCGAGCCCGCGTATGCGGTCCGATTCCTCGGACCGGGCGGTCAGCATGATGATCGGGATGTTGCGCGTTTCCGATTTTGACCGAATGCGGCGGCAAACTTCGATGCCCGAGACCTTGGGAAGCATCCAGTCGAGGATGATAATATCGGGGCCGAATTCCTCGACTTTGAGGAGCCCTTCTTCGCCGTCCGTGGCGAGGGAAACGTCAAACTTTTCCTTGGCGAGATTGTATTCAAGGATTGTCGACAGCGCGTCTTCGTCTTCGACGATCAGGACTTTCGTCGCAGGCATTGGCTTCGCTCATTCTATCCGTTTGCGGTTCCGGACTGCTTAGGCGGCGACACGATGGTTGTCGAGGTCTTGTCGCCTTTTGGGCGCTGTTCGAGAATGCGGGAGCCGGTCATCAGAAAGTGCAGGGCTTCGGCGATGTTGGTGGCGTGGTCGCCGACGCGCTCAAAGTTTTTTGCAGTAAAAACAAGGTGTGTGCAGGCGTTGACCCGTTTCGGATCGTCCATCATGGCGACCAGCACTTCTTCGAAGACCGAATTGTAGAGCTCATCAAGCTCGTCATCACCGCCCCAAACGGCTTTGGCGGCATCGAGATTCCGGGCGGCGTAAGCGTTGAGGATGTCTGAAAATTGCCGCAGGCTTGCCCGGCCCATGCGCGCAACGCCGGAAGTCGGGCGGGCGGGCGCCTCGAGGCTGACCA
Organism: uncultured Alphaproteobacteria bacterium; assembly: GCA_942492295.1. GTDB lineage: Bacteria > Pseudomonadota > Alphaproteobacteria > Caulobacterales > Parvularculaceae > Hyphococcus. Next base: position 1,657,335 of record CALODW010000005.1, on the reverse strand, counting down.
CCAGCGTGCGCTTTGCGACGTTTTTGGCGAGATCGCCGACACGTTCCAGCTCTCCAGCGAGCTTGCTGATCGTCATGACTTCCCGCAACGCCTCTTCCGGCAGTGGTCCTTTTTGCAGGAGATCCATCACCTGCCGCTCAATTTCGTCATCAAGCGCATCAATCCGCGCGTCCGCCGCAATAATGGCTTCCGCCGCCGGCAGGTCGCGGCGCTCAAACGCAGTCACCGCCTTGGCGAGCTGGTTCTCCACCTGCGCGGCCATGCGCGAAAGCGCCGTCTCGAGAGCGAGACGCGCCTGATAGGAGGATTGCGGGGCTGCGGTAGCCATTTCGAAGTCGCCTTACTGTAAACACCGGGGTGGAAGGGCGCTTACTTGCCTTTTTATTATGACAAATTCTTGTTGGCTGACCGTTCTAGGCGCATTTTTTGCGCCTGTAAATTTTCCTCAGCGCAAATGTTGGAAATGGCAGGCGAAAACGGTGCCGCCGGCGAGCCGGCTTTCGATCTGAAACCCGCCTTTGTGACGGTTCATAATGTGCTTCACGATCGCCAGCCCAAGACCGGTGCCGCCGCTTTTGCGGCTGCGCTCTACATTAACGCGATAAAATCGTTCGGTCAGGCGTGGCAGGTCGGCGCGCTCAATGCCCGGTCCAAAATCGCGGACTTGAACAAAGACCAGATCATCAACGCCAATGCCCAATCGCGCGGCCACCTGTTCGGCGCTGTCGCCAGCGCGGTGCGCCGGCGGACCGTCCGCGAAGGAGGCCGGGGCCGCGCCGCGGCCAACACGAATTTTCACCATGGCTGGGTCGCCGCCATATTTCACGGCATTGTCGATGAGATTCTGGATCGCCTGAAAGACTTCATCACGGTCGGCGCGAACAGCAGTGTCCGCATCGTCGTCTTTTGTAAAGTCGACGATCGCGCCCGCCGCCTCAAACAGCGGCGTTAAACTCTCCATCACGTCATGGGCGAGTTCAGCAAGGTCCACATTTTCGCGCGGCGGCACATGTTCGTTGAGTTCGATGCGCGACAGGGACATCAAGTCCGCGACCAGTCGCTGCATGCGCTCGGCTTGTGAAAGCATCACGGACAAGAACTTCTCCCGCGCTTCGGGGTCGTCCTTTGCATGACCGCGCAGGGTTTCGATAAAGCCGATGACGGACGCCAGCGGAGTGCGCAATTCGTGGCTGGCGCTGGCGATGAAATCGGCGCGCATCTGTTCCAGGCGGCGTTCGGTGGTGAGGTCGCGGATAAACACCAGCGCCCGGGGGCGCTCCTGTTTGGCGCTGTCGATACCAACATCGATGGGCGCCACATAGGCGCGGCATGTGCGTTCGACGCCTCCGGGCGTTGTGAATTCGACGGTGGCGGGCTCGTTCGCCGCCAGTACGGTTTCGGCGGCCTCAAATACGATCGGCGCGCGCAGGACCGATGCGAAGTGTCGTCCGGTGACTTCCGGCAGACCGACCAGATCCAACGCCGCCGGATTGGCATGCTCCACCAATCCATCCGCATCAAGAATAAACAACGGTTCCGGCAATACTCTTGCGACGCCATAAACCATACGCAGCCGGGCCAGCTCCGCCTCCTGCGCATTCAACTCCGTTTCGATGATGCGCTGGACCGGCGCCGCCCAAACCCGGCCTGACGAAAACCGGTAGCGAACCGCCAGCGCCGCCATGAAAGCGAACCACGCGAGCAACGCAAGGCGCCAGTCGGCGAGGCTGGCGATGATCAGCGCTGCGGCGACACCGGCGCTGATCCCCACGGCCCACATGAAATCGCGCGCTCGCACTTGTGCGGCGGTGTTGCGAATAAGGCTGGCGAGATCTTCCTGCATATTGGTGCGCGCTTCCTAGCGCGGACGGAAAACGGAAAACAAGCATCCGCCAAGAAACCCCGCCAGACATTGCAATCCGATCCCGAACGCATCGCGGGCGCCGCCAATGATGCCGGCGCCGCCACCAAGTTGCTGTTCGATCAAGATCAACATGACAAGCATCGCCGCGCCGCCGGCGGCAGGATAGGCGATCATGGAAAGGGGCTTTAGGATTTGCTTCACGCCAAACGCGACTAAAAAGGCGATAAGCAGCGTGATCGCAATCACCACGCCATAAATCGATAGTCCGGTGAGGTTGTCGATGTAGGTGCCGAATTGCTGTTCAGCCGTATAAACCGCACCGATTTCAGCCTGCTTTGAAATGACCTGCTGGGTGTAAAATGTCGTGGCAAGCGCGTACGTCCCGGCGACCGAGGCGAGATACGCCAGGAAAGTTCTCAAAATTGTCATCGGCCCCACCCTGCTTCCTTTGCCGCGTCGCTTGAATTGCGCGCATTTTCTGCATTTCGCAATATTGACGCTGATAACACGCAACGCCTACCCATGTGCTAGGAAAATAGCTCGTCAAACGGAAGGTCGCTCATGATGAAACGCTACCGAATTCTAACCCTCGCCTGTTGCGCTGCGGCATTGGCGGCGTGCTCTGCGGGTGACGGCGAGGCTGCGGCGCCCAAAGCCAAAGGCGGTGGTGACGCGAGCCTTCAGGAAACGCTGGCAGATCCGGCGCCGGCTGGCGATGTGGCGCTTCGAATTGAAACCGTGGCCAGCGGACTGGTGAATCCGTGGTCGCTCGCATTTTTGCCGGATGGCTCGATGCTGGTGACGGAGCGTGCCGGGCGGGTGCGCGTTATTCGTGATGGCGGGCTGGTCGAAACGCCAGTTTCAGGTACGCCCGAAACGCTCGCCCAGGGGCAGGGTGGTTATTTCGATCTCCTGTTGCACCCGGACTTCGCCGAAAACGGCGTCATTTACATCAGCTATGCCCATGGCACGGAGGACGCCAACGCATTGCGCGTGGCGCGGGCGACGTTTGACGGTGCTGCGTTCAATGATTTCGAAGTGCTGTATGATGCCAAACCGCTAAAAGACACCGGGCATCATTTTGGCGGGCGTATGGTTTGGGGCGGAGATGGCAAACTTTATGTGACCATCGGTGAAGGCTCACGCTATAAGGAAAAAGCGCAGGACATGACGACCAGCTTCGGCGCGGTCGTCCGGTTGAATGAAGATGGCTCCGTTCCCGAAGATAATCCGAGCTTCGGAGAGGGATCCCTGCCGGAGCTTTATTCAAAGGGCCATCGCAACCCGCAAGGACTTGCCTATGACGCCGGGCGCGGCGTCCTTTGGGAGACGGAGCATGGCGCCCGTGGCGGCGATGAAATCAATATTGTTGAAGGCGGCGCCAATTATGGCTGGCCTATCGCGACTTACGGTATTGATTACAATGGCGCGAAAATTACACCGTTTACGGAATATGAAGGTACGGTTCAGCCGGTGAAATACTGGACGCCGTCGATCGCCCCCTCGGGCCTTGCTGTTTATCGCGGCGATGTGTTCGCTGACTGGGACGGGGACTTGTTGGTGGGTGCTCTTGGCGGCGCAGCGTTGCATCACGTCACAATCGAAGACGGCAAACCGGCGGGTGAAGAACGCTACCTCGTAGATCGCGCTGCGCGGATTCGCGATGTGCGCGTGGGGCCGGATGGCGCCATTTACGTGACCACCGAGGATCGCAGTGGTGCGCCGGTGGGCGAAGTACTTCGCCTGACGCCGCAGTAAACTTTTAGTCTTCTATCGGCGCTGCAAATAAACGCCCTGCCGCCTGGCGCGCGAAGCGCAAAGTCACGGCTTTGCGCCGCGCGGAGGCGAGCGGGCGCTCTTCCGCAAGCCGAGAGATGGCCGCGCCGAACTCGTCAGCCAGGATCAACCCCTCTGTTTGCGGTAGAATGTCCAGCGGGAAAGTAGGATCGACTGCGAAATAAAACTGGTCGCAATAGTCACGATAGTCAGGCCATTTTGCATCGACCTCAAAATCAGCACGGCAAGACTTAACTTCAGCAATGGTGAGCCGTCCGCGCCGGTCGAGCGCCGCCACATCCGCGCGGCGGCCATTGGCGAGGCGAAACTCACAGAGCGGGCTGAAGCCCATATCGAGAAACAAACGCGTCACGCCGCGCGTCAGGGCGAGAGTGCGATCAGGACGAGCAGGCTCAAGGTCGGTTTGTGGTGTTGCCGCTTGAGGCGCGAAATGGGTGTTCTGCATTTGTTCATGAAACGCTCTAGACGCGACTTCGTCAAGTCCGACGCTGGCGGAATATGCGCCGAAAAACGCTTACCCCTGAAATTCCGGCAGGCGAACCACCAACCCGTCGAGCGCCGAGGTCACCTTGATCTGGCAGGACAGCCGCGAATTTTCGGTCGGCTCTGCGGCGAAGTCCAACATGGATTCTTCCATGGATTCAGGCTTTCCCGCCTTCTCACGCCATGCGTCATCCACGTAAACGTGACAGGTGGCGCAGGCGCAGGCGCCGCCGCAATCGGCATCAATGCCGGGCACCATATTCTTGACAGCCGCCTCCATCACCGACACGCCTTCTTCGGCTTCGATTGTGTGTTCGGTACCATTATGTTCGATGTAGGTGATTTTTGGCATGTTACTCGGCTGCTTGGGGCTGTGGAAAGATAGCTGGTGGATGTAAGGAACTGAGCGGCTAGGGCAAGCTCTTTTTCATGCTACGCGGCGATTGGAAGCGCTTCGGCGCCGTCAGCGAAGGTGGATGTGACGATTGTCCGGTTAAGAAACGAAGAGGCGACAAGGGCATTTGGCGCAAAGCTGGCGCATCTCCTGCGGCCAGGCGATGTTGTGTTGCTTTCCGGCGATCTTGGTGCGGGAAAGTCGACATTGGCGCGCGGCGCCATCTCGGCGATCGCGGGCGTTGACGATGCGCCAAGCCCCACATTCACCTTTGTTGAGACGTATGAAACGCCAGATTTTCTGCTTTGGCACTTTGATCTTTACCGATTGGAACAACCAAGCGACGTATGGGAGCTGGGATTTGAAGAAGCGCTGGAGGATGGCGTCGTGTTGATTGAATGGCCTGAGCAGGCGGCGGCATTGATGCCTGAGGGGGCGCTGGTGCTGCGGATGGACGTTGAGGGCGATGTTTGTCGGGCCGCTATCGGCGCCAACGAAAACTGGCGCGCGCGCCTGTCGCAAGCGGGAATCGCGTAAAGTGAATTCGATGAACACGCACCACGACGAAGCACGAGATGATTTCCTGAAGCGCGCTGGCTGGCTTGAAGCGGTGGCGGCGCCGCTCGCCGGTGACGCATCCACGCGCCGATATGAGAGGCTGACAAAGAATGGCCGGCCGGCTGTCTTGATGATCGCCCCACCGGCGGCGGAGGCGCCAAGCTGTCCGGCAGACGCTGACGCTCAGGAGCGGCGGACGCTCGGGTATAACGCCATGGCGCGGCTCGCCGGGCCGAACCTCAACGCTTTCGTGGCGATCTCGTCCGCATTGCGCGACGCCGGGCTTTCAGCGCCTGCGATTTATGCGGTGGATCCGGCGACGGGATATGCGCTGCTTGAAGATCTCGGCGATGATTTGTTTGCGCGGGTTGTCGGCAAAGTGGACGAAGAGATGCTCTATCGTACAGCGATAGAGTCTCTTGCGCTTCTGCATGGCGCGCGTATTCAGCCGCCAGTGAGCGACGATTACACCATGCTTGAATATGATGCGCTGGCGATTGAGGCCGAGGCGGCATTGCTCATGGAATGGTATTGGCCCCTTAAAAAAGGCGCGGCGGCGCCGGAAGATCTTTGTAGAGAATATACTGAGCTGTGGCGGAGGCTGGCCTCGGAACTGTCAAAGCCGCATGTGCCTGTATTGCGGGACTTTCATGCGGAAAACCTGCTCTGGCTGCCGGACAGATCGAAAGCCGCGCGCGTTGGCGTCATCGATTTTCAGGACGCTTTGTTTGGCCATGCCGCCTACGACCTCGTGTCGCTGCTGGAGGATGCGCGCCGGGATGTGCCGGACGCGCTGGCGGCGGCGATGCTGCAACATTATGTGGGTCATGCCGGCGCCGGTTTTGATCGTGCAGGATTTGAACGTGACTACGCTATCTTGGCGGCGCAGCGAAACGCAAAGATTCTCGGTATCTTTGCGCGCCTTGCCAAGCGGGACAACAAGCCGCGATATCTAGACCTGTTGCCGCGCGTTGAGGCGCATTTCCGAAACGATCTGACGCGTGACGCCGTTGCGCCCTTGGCGGCGTTTGTGACGAAACACCTGCCGGAGCTGGCGTCATGACCGGCATGCCGAAAACCGCCATGGTGCTGGCGGCGGGGCTTGGTACGCGCATGCAGCCCTTGACGGACGTGACGCCCAAGCCGCTGATCCCCGTTGCTGGAAAACCGCTCATGGATTATGCGCTTGATCGTTTTTCTGCAGCAGGCGTAAAGCGCGCGGTGGTTAACGTGCATCATCTAGCTGAACAAGTCGAAGCGCATGTTCAAGGTTATGATCGCCTTGAAGTAGTCATTTCAGACGAACGGGGCGAGCGGCTGGAAACCGGCGGCGGCTTAAAAAAGGCGCGCAACCATTTCGGCGATGGTGCGATTTTCTGTACGAACACCGATGCAATTCTGATTGATGGCGATGGCGCGGAGGCGTGCGCGAGATTGGCGGATGTATGGGACGCTGGGCGAATGGATGCGCTATTGCTTCTCGTGCCCATCGAACGGACCAGTGGCTATGACGGGTCCGGGGATTTCGAGCGTGCTGATGACGGAACAATTTCGCTTCGGTCCAGCCAATCTGCGCCGCTTGTTTTTACGGGGCTGCAAATTATTTCGACGTCGCTGATCGACGAGGGGCCGCAAGGTGCGTTTTCAACGCGGGTTTTGTGGGATTTGGCGGCGGCGCGTGGGCGGTTGTTCGGCGCCGTCCATAGCGGCGACTGGTTGCATGTGGGGGATCCCCAAGGTCTCGAAGCGGCGGAGAAACGTCTCGGCGCCGCAGATCACTTGATGAGATGACCGCGCAAGAAAATATCTTCACCCATCCCGGCCCCCGGCTTTATTCAATTCCCTCGGGGCGTCCGTTTTTACACGACCTCGCCGTTGGCATCACCCGGTCCGTTCAGGACAGCGGCTTCACCTTGCCGGAGACCACGATTTACTTGCCGACCCGGCGGGCCATGCGGGCGCTGAACAACGCTTTTCTTGAGGTAAGTGATGCGCACGCGATTTTGACACCGCGCATTCGCGCGCTCGGCGATATTGATGAAGATGAATTCGTGCTGTTCAACGGGACAGCCGAAGACGAAGCATCGCTGCTGCCGGCGATATCCAGTGATCAGCGGCGTTTGTCGCTGGCGCGGATTATTGCGGAGCGGGAAAAGGCGTATTTCGACGGACAGCGGCGTTGGGCGGGCGCAATCGCCGCCGCCGATGAATTGGGAAAACTGCTCGATTCTCTTTATACAGAAGAAGTATCGCTTGAACGATTGGCTGCGATCGTGCCTGAGGGGCTGGCGCAGCATTGGCGGGACTCGCTGGAATTTCTGTCTATTATCACCTCGGAATGGCCTTCTATCCTGGCGGCTCAGGAATTAATGGACCCGGCGGCGCGTCGCGTCGCGCTGATTGATTTGCAATCAGCGCGCTGGGTGCAACAGCCTCCGCAGCATCCGGTTATTATTGCGGGCACGACCGGGTCCACACCGGCGGTAGCGCGTATGATGCGTGTAGTTTCAAACCTTCCAGCGGGGGCGGTGGTGTTGCCGGGGCTTGATCTCGCGGCGCCGGCCGAGGTTTGGGACTCCATTGATGAACCGCATCCGCAAAGCGGGCTAAAAGCGCTGCTCGCGTCGCTCGAAACGTCCATCGAACATGTTCGTTGCTGGCCCGGTCCGGCAGAGACAGGCGAGAATTCGCGTGCTGACCTCATTTCGGTGGCGCTGCGCCCGGCTGACGCTTCCGACGGGTGGAAGGACTGGGCGGCGGAGGCGAAGGCGGCGAAAGGCTATATTCCGAACGCGATCGACGGTCTTTGGCTCGTTGAAGCAAGCGACGAAGAACGCGAAGCGACGATTATCGCACTCAAACTGCGCGAGACGATCGAAACGTCCGGACGCACCGCGATGCTGGTAACGCCCGACCGGGATTTGTCGCGGCGCGTGGCGCTTAAGATGCAGCGCTGGAATATCAACGTGGACGATTCTGCGGGCACGCCGTTTGCAAATACACGTTGCGGCGTATTTTTGCGGCTGGTCGCGCTCTGGCTGGCAGATGTTTCCGACCCCGTGCGCCTGATGGCGCTGCTGGACCATCCACTGTTCGGTGGTGGTTTATCTACGGCGTCGTTGCGGCGCGCCAGAAAATCCATGGATCACGCACTACGCGGGTTGCGGCCGGCCAAGGGGATCGCAGGACTCAAACGGAAACTGGAAAAGGATCAACCGCTCGCTGGGTCGCCAGCCGATCTGGTTGCGGCGCTGGAAAGCGCGGCGGCGTTGTGGCCGCACGACGACGAGGGGTTTGAGGCGCGGCATCGGGCACATCTTCGCGCGGCGGAAATGCTGTGCGCAACAAATGAATTGCCCGGTGACATTCGATTATGGAGTGGTGACGATGGTGAGGCGGGCGCCGGGCTTCTGGCGCAGTTAGGCGACGTGCTGTCGTTGATTGTGCGTGATGCGCCGGCGGAATATCCTGATATTTTTACGCGCCTGATTGCAGGTGGCATTGTGCGGCGGCGTGTTCCGGCGCATCCTCGTATTTCGATCCTCGGCCCGCTTGAAGCGCGATTGCAGTGCGCGGATGTGGTTATTTTAGCGGGGCTGAACGAAAGCGTTTGGCCGCGCGACGCCGCGATTGATCCGTTTTTATCGCGCCCCATGCGTCGTGAGCTGGGCCTTCCCTCGCCCGAGCGGCGCATCGGACTGGCGGCTCATGACTTCGCGCAGATGGCGTCTGCTGGCGAAGTATTTTTGACGCGTTCTACCCGCGCTGTCGGCAAGCCAACGAAACCTTCGCGGTGGATCGTCCGCCTCAGGAACATTCTGGAAGGCGCCGATGCCCTGCGGCGTGTCGATGTCACGACGCGATGGGATGGGCTCGCCAGCGCTTTGGATGAGCCGGCATCTGCCGCACCCATCGCAGCGCCGTCGCCAAAGCCGCCTGTTGAGGCGCGCCCGAAGAGGCTTTCGGTCACGCAAGTGGAGACCTTGCTGCGCGATCCTTACGCCATTTATGCGCGTAGAATTTTGCGCCTTGAAGCCATGGATGCGCTAGGAGAAGCATTCGGCCCGCGCGACGCAGGTAATCTATTTCACAAGGTGCTGGAATCCATGGCTCGCGAGCAAATCGAGGGAACGCGAGTTGGTCCTCAACGGTTGATGGCGCTGTTCGATGACTACGCCGGCGAGTACGGACTTGATGAGACGCATATGCGGTTCCGGCGCCGGCAAGTCGAAGACGCATTCGCGCGCGTGGCGGATTGGTTTGACGCAAGAGTAAAGCTTGGCGAACCGGCGATCATCGAAGGCAAAGGCGTCTGGTGCTTCGATGTGGATGGCGCAGAATTCACCCTGAGCGCACAGGCCGACCGGATTGATGTGCTGGGGAGTGGCGGCGTTTATATCATCGATTACAAAACCGGCGCGCTGCCCAGCCTCAAGCAACAATCAACGTTTAGTCCGCAGCTACCGCTGACCGGATTGATCGCCGAAAACGGTGGGTTCGAAGATCTCGGTGAAAAATCTGTGGCGGGATTTGAGTTTTTCCGCGTGTTTGGTGGCTCTCAGAAAGAAACAAAAATTGTCAGGCAGGATGGTGCCGACGCCGCTGAACTCATCCGCGACGCTGGCGACGGGTTGCGTGCCATTCTGCGCCACTTCGCCGATCCAGCAACTGATTATCCCTCACAGCCGCGCGCCGAATACGCCAACCGGTTTGGCGCGTTCGACCATCTGGCGCGCCGCCGCGAGCGCCAGGCGCAAGGTGGTGATAAGCCGGGCGGTGACGAATGACGCCGTTTGAAGTCACCGTTGAAAGCCAGCGTCAGGCGGCGACGCCTTCCCGATCTGCATTCGTAATGGCGAATGCGGGGTCAGGAAAAACCCGTGTGCTGACTAATCGCGTCGCGCGCTTGTTGCTTGCCGACACTGAGCCGCAGAAAATTCTTTGCATCACGTTCACCAAAGCGGCTGCGGCGGAAATGGCTGAGCGGTTGTTTAACGTACTCGGCGCGTGGGCTTTGTCGAGTGACGCCGATCTTGATGCCGCACTGACGGAATTGGAGGGCGCAGCGCGCTATCGCGATGCCGCGGAGCTTACCAAGGCGCGGCGGCTCTTTGCGCGGGCGCTGGAAACGCCGGGCGGATTGAAGATTCAGACTATTCACTCCTTCTGCGAAAGCGTGCTGCGGCGTTTTCCGCTGGAGGCGGGTGCGCCGCCGGGCTTTACGGTAATCGAGGACGCGGAGTCCGCCGCGCTGCTCAACGCGTCGCTTGATGCGCTGGCGAGCCGTCGTGATCTGGACGCTTCGCTTGTTGCGGCTTTTGATCGTCTTAGCGCCGAACATAGTGAGGATCGCCTGCGAGATTTGTTGTTAGGCGGGGCGACCCAGAATCCGAATTTAGGAGGACAACCAGACATCAAGGAGATGGTCGCTGCGCTTGCAGCGGCGCTCGGCGTCAATCCGGCTGACGATGCGGAGACGGTCAAAGCGGCGTTCATAAAAACGATTTCGGCTGACGAGCTGAAACGCGCTCATGACGGTCTCGCGGCCGAGGGCGCTCAGCCGCAAAAAGCAGCCGTTCGTCTCGCACCGTTTTTTTCTGCGACGACTCTCGAACAGCAGTGGGCGGCGCTGGAAGCGTTTTTGCTGACATCTGACGGATCAAAGCCCCATACAAAACACGCCTCCGCAGCGACGGACAAACATGATCCGTGGGTTAGGCCGTTCATTGTGGCCCTTCAAGAGCGTTTCATGACGGTTATTCAGCAACTGAAGGCGCTAAAACTGTTCCTCGATACAGCGGCTTTCTGGCGCCTCTCTCTTGCGGTGCGTCGTGCTTACGAGAACGCAAAAGCGGCGCGTGCAGCGCTCGATTTCAATGATCTTGTCTTGCGTGCGCGGGCGCTGTTCCAGCGCGTAGAGAGTGCGTGGATCATGTACAAGCTGGACGACGGGATTGATCACATCCTTGTTGACGAGGCGCAGGATACCAGTCCGCACCAATGGGCGGTGATTGAGAGCCTGTTTGAAGAATTTTTCAGCGGCGACGGTGCGCGTGAGAAAAAGCGCAGTTTTTTCGCCGTGGGCGATTTGAAGCAGTCGATCTATTCTTTTCAGGGCGCTGACGTCACACTGTTTAAACAAAAAGAGCAGGATATCGGTGAGCGGCTGGCGCGCGTCACGGATTTCAAGAGTGTGTCGCTCGATCTTTCCTTTCGCACGACGGTGCCGGTTCTTTCCTTTGTTGATGCGGCTTTCGCCAACAAGGAAGCCGCCGAAGGTCTCGGTGATGTTGTTCCCGCTCACGGCGTAAAGCGCGAAGGCGAGGCCGGTCTGGTGGAGCTTTGGCCGCTGACGCCGAGACCGGAAAAGCCGGACGTAAATCCATGGGATGCGCCGGTCGATGCGCCGATCAGTAATCACCCAGTGCGCGTCTTAAGTGAACGCATCGCCGCGACGGTCAAGCAATGGCTGGATACGAGTGAGGTTCTGCCGTCACAAGGCCGGCCGATCACGCCCGGTGATGTTTTGATCCTAGTGCAAAGCCGCGGCCCGCTGTTTGCTGAGGTGATACAGCGACTTTCTTCCGCAGGCGTTCCCGTAGCAGGGCCGGATCGATTGAAACTCAACGAAGACCCGGCAGTGGAAGATCTTATTTCCTATGCGCGATTTGCGCTTTGCGCTTCCGACAATTTATCACTGGCGGAAGTTTTAAAGAGTCCGTTGTTCGGATTTGATGACGACCGCGACCTCTTTCCGTTGGGCTATGAGCGCGGCCAAAGCGAAAGCCTTTGGGCTTCTCTGCGCCGGCGCGGCGGCGAGCAATCCCATTGGGCGTCCGCAGCGGATGAACTCGGCGGCGGGCGCACAGTCGCAGCGACGCAAGGCCCCTTTGCGTTCTTTACCCATATTCTGGAGACCGGCGCCCGTTCTGGCCGACAACGTTTCTACGATCGTATGGGTAAAGCTTCGAGTGATGCAATTGACGAATTGCTTCGGCAGGCGATTGATTTTGAGAACGGCAATCCGCGCAGTCTGCGTGCGTTCGTAGATTGGTTTGACCGCACGGCGACCGATATCAAGCGCGAAATGGAGCGTCAGCACGACGCTGTTCGGGTGATGACCGTGCATGGCGCCAAGGGACTGGAGGCGGAGATTGTCTTTCTGCTCGATGCCCACCGCGAAGTGAATTTGCAAAACATCGGTCCGGTAATTGATGTTGAAAGCCCGAAGGGCGTGTTCCCAGTCTTGGCAGGCGCCAAGGGGAATGATGTAGCATTGACCGAGGCGGCGCGCGCGGAATTGGTCCGGAAGAAGTATGAAGAATACCGGCGCCTTTTTTATGTCGCGGCCACGCGCGCGCGCGACCGGCTCTACATTTGCGGCGTGGAGAGCGGGAAAAACAAGAAGCCGCAGGACAAACCCGTCAATCAAAAAACCTGGCATGCGCTCGCGGAGGATGCATTTGGGCGGCTGGACGATGTCGAAGAGGCAAGCACGCCATTTTGGGAGGGCGGCCAAGGCGCGGTTCGGCGCATTGTTTGTCCGCAAAAGATTTCAGTGAAAACGAATGAGGCTGTCGAGGCGATGGCAGTTCGTGATCCGCCAGCGTGGTTGTTCACCAAAGCAAAAGCAGAAACGGCGCCCAAGAAAGTGTCGCCGTCAAAGTTAGGCGGAGAGGACGAAGAAGGGGCGAGCCAAGCGACGGATGGCCCTGCCGGTCCGGCCTATTCCCCCTTGCGCGGGCATGACAGGTATTTTCGTGGACGCGTGTTGCACCGGATGCTGGAGCTGTTGCCGGATGTGCCGGACGCGCAACGGCCCGCCGCCGCGGATCGGTTGCTGGCGCGCCTTGCCGGCGGCATCGATGAGCAAGAACGTGCGCGCTGGCGAGATGAAGTGTTGCGTGTGATGCGTGATCCGGCATTCGCAGATGTTTTTGCGCCAGGGTCCATGGCTGAAGTCTCGATTGCGGGAGCGCAAAGAAATGCCGGTGGTATGACGATCAGTGGGCAGATTGACCGGTTGGCGGTGTCGCCGAGCGATGTGCTTGTGGTCGATTACAAGACAAATCGGCCGCCGCCGGAAAAGGCGGCGGATGCAGACCCTTCTTATGTGGCGCAAATGGCCGCCTATCGCGCTCTGCTTCAGGAAATCTATCCGGACCGTCAGGTTCGCTGCGCGCTGTTGTGGACCTATGATGCGCGCCTGATGGTCTTGCCGGAAGAAATGCTCGATCACGCCGCCGTGCGTGCGGGTTTGATGGGTTGAAACCGGCGGCTTTCGGTTTATCTTCCCTGTTTCGTGCATCAGCGAGATCAGGAGTATCCGCACCATGGCTATCAAAACTGTCACCGACGCCAGCTTTTCAGCAGACGTCATCGATTCCGGCGAGACCGTTCTTATTGATTTTTGGGCGGAATGGTGCGGGCCGTGTAAGCAGATCGCCCCGGCGCTGGAAGAAATTGCTGGTGAATATGAGGGCAAGATTACCATCGCCAAAGTGAACATCGATGAGAATCCGGAAACGCCAGGGCGTTATGGCGTGCGCGGCATTCCTACGCTGATGATTTTCTCCGGCGGAGAGCATGTGGCGACGCGCGTTGGCGCGGCGCCGAAAAGCCAGCTTGCAGCATGGGTTGATGAGGTCCTGAAAGACGCCGCCGCTTAATTGTTCTCGCGCAAGATTTCACCTGCCAGATAAAGCGAGCCGCTGATGAGCAATCTCGGCGGTTCGTTGGATTGTGCACACGCCAACGCGAGCGCCTCTTCTACGGTTGCACATATTTGCGCGCTTAGCCCCGCAGACGCCGCAGCCTTGCAAACCTCAACGGGCGCCATGACACCCTCATGATCGGCGGCGACGCAGTAAACCTTGCGGACAAGACCGCTAAACGGCGCAAAATACCCGGCGGCATCTTTGTTGGCCTGCATGCCGGAAATCATCACCAGTGGCTTGGATGAGCGCGCCTCGAGGTCGGCCATTGTACGGGCGACGGCGCGCCCCGCATGGGGGTTGTGCCCGCCATCAAGCCAGAGTTCCGGCTCTTCGCCGAGCGCCGCCCGCGCGGCGTCCACAATGGGGCCGGATGTCAGCCGGTGCAGGCGCGCTGGCCAATGGGCGGCGGTGAGGCCATTTGAAAGCGTGGCGTCATCGATATCCAGCCCCGCCGCCCGGATGGCGGCGATGGCGGCGCCGGCGTTCTCAATCTGGTGCGCGCCAGCGAGGCGCGGCGGATCGATGTCGCTGAGCCCATTGTCGTCCTGATAAATCAGCCGTCCGTGTTCGGAGTATACATTCCATTGTTCTCCAAAGGCGAAGATATCCGCCCCGGCCTTGCGGGCATGATCTTGCAGCACCGACATAGCGTCAGGCGTTTGCGGGGCGATTACAGCGGGCGAGCGGCGCTTGAATATGCCGGCTTTTTCTGCGGCGACACCAGCTAGACTGTTTCCAAGGAACTGTTGATGGTCGAGATCAACGGGTGTGACGACCGCCGCCGCAACATCTTCAAATACGTTTGTCGCATCGAGTCGTCCGCCCAACCCAACTTCAACGATCGCGTAATCAGCAGGGGTTTCGGCGAAGGCGAGAAACGCCGCGCAAGTCGTCGTTTCGAAATAGGTGAGCATATCCTCGCCCATGGCGGCGTCGGTCCGCTGAAGTGCATTGATGAGAGCAGCGTCGGAAATCTCTGCGCCGGCGACAACGATGCGCTCGTTAAAGCGGACGAGATGCGGCGACGTATAGACGTGCACCCGGTTTCCGGCTTGCTCCAATATCGCCCGCAAGAAGGCCACGGTTGACCCTTTACCGTTGGTGCCGGCGACATGAAATATGGGTGGCAATTTTTTGTGGGGATCGCCAAGCCGCGAAAGAGCGGCGTGAACACGGTCTAAAGATAGATCGATGATCGTGGGGCGACGGTTTGCAATAGCGGCAAGAACCGCTTCAACGTCACTCAAGCGAATAATTCCTAAATCTGTGGTGCGCGGACTGCTTATTCAGCCGCTTTGTCGAGTTTGGTGACAGGCTGACGCGTTATTTTCTTTGGCTTTTCAATGGTCTTGACTGCTGTCGCCGTCGTGACCACCGCAGGCGTCGCCGCGACCGGCGCTGCCTGGCGGCGTTCTTTGATGAGAACTCTGACAAGGCGCGACAGCGTTTCCTTCATATCGCTGCGGCGCACGACCAGATCGACCATGCCTTTTTCCTCGAGGAATTCTGAACGCTGAAATCCTTCGGGAAGCTTTTCGCGAATGGTTTGCTCAATCACGCGCGGACCGGCAAAGCAAATCAACGCGCCGGGTTCGGCAATATTTACATCACCGAGCATGGCGTAGGACGCGGTGACGCCACCCGTGGTCGGGTTGGTCAAAACGACGATGTAGGGAAGCCCCGCTTCTTTCACCATCTGTACAGCGATCGTGGTGCGCGGCATTTGCATCAAAGAAAGAATGCCCTCCTGCATGCGCGCACCGCCTGATGCGGCGAAGACGATCAGCGGCGCATTGCGGGCAATTGCTTCTTCGGCGGCTTTAAGCATCGACTCGCCGAGCGCCATACCCATAGAGCCGCCCATGAACTTGAAATTCTGCACCAGCACCACCGCGCCTGCGCCATCGATTGTTCCGTATGCGGCCTGCATGGCGTCCTGCTGGCCGGTTTTTTTCCGGTTTTCTTTTAAGCGGTCGGTGTATTTCTTTTCATCGCGGAACTTTAACGGGTCGATGACCGGTTCCGGCAGTTCGACATTTTCATAAGCGCCATTGTCAAAAACAAGCGCGAGCCGTTCGGCCGGCCCGATAGCGAGGTGATGGTCGCAAGATGGGCAGACTTGATGCGCAGCATCGAGGTCGCGCTGAAAGATCATTTCGCCGCACCCGCCGCATTTGGTCCACAACGTATCGGACGCATCGTCCTTCGGCTTGAAGATGTTCTTGATGCCCGGAGGAATGTTTGACAGCCAACTCATGTCCCACTCACACTTTCTTGCCTAAATTATCTGGCTAGCGTTAATCGTCTGGTGTTCGGTTTACGCCTGACGCCTTCGCGCGGCGCGGACTGCCCCCGAAATATCCCGCGCCAGCGTCAAAACCGCGTTAATGGCATTATCGGCCTCGCCGGGGCGGGCTTCAAGGGCCGGTTTCTGGTAAGTTTTGGCGAAAACGTCCACCAGCGCCGAGCCGACCACGACCGCATCGGCGAATTTGGCGAATTCTCTCGCCTTTTCAGCCGTTTTGATGCCGAAACCAACCGCCATCGGCAAGCCAGACGCTTCTTTGATGCGCGCCAGGGCGGCTTTAACCGCTTCGGTTTCGCCGCTTGCCTTGCCAGTGATCCCGGCCACGGAGACGTAATAAACGAAGCCCGAACTGTTTTTGATTACGGCGGGCAGGCGCTGGTCGTCCGTTGTTGGCGTGGTCAGGCGGATAAAGTCGATGCCGGCGGCTTTCGCGGGGAGGCAGAGCTCCGCATCCTCTTCGGCGGGCAAATCAACGATAATCAGTCCGTCGACCCCTGCTGCGCTGGCGTCTGTGACGAACTTTTCCGGGCCATAAGCGTAAAACGGATTGTAGTAGCCCATGAGAACGACCGGCGTCAGGTCGTCTTCTTTTCGAAATGAGCGAACCATCTCAAGGGTTTTGGCAAGGGTCTGGCCTGATTTGAGGGCGCGAAGACCCGCCGCCTCGATTGCCGGGCCGTCCGCCATAGGGTCGGTGAACGGCACGCCGAGTTCAATGATATCCGCGCCCGCGCCGGGGAGCTTTTTCATCAGCGCCAGAGACGTCTCGTAATCCGGGTAGCCGCCCATGATGTAGGGAATGAAGGCCGCGCGGTCTTCAGCCGTCAGTCGTTCAAAAAGGGGTTTTATGCGGGACATAATACGGGACGGGGGCCTTCAGGCGAAGAACGCGAAGCGGCTTGCCTAGCGCGCCAGCGGCGGAATGCAAGCATCTGCCGGGCAAAAAAGAAACGCCCGGCTTCCGCCGGGCGTTCCCCACAGGCACATATGCCCCCCAAAAGTGTTTAGGCGCTGGCGCTATTGCGTTTCTTGCGGCGCGACGCAAAGCCAATACCGGCGAGGCCGGAAAGCAACAATGGCAGCGCGGCGGGAACCGGCACCTCTGCAACTTCGTAAACCAAATCATCGATTGCGCCGGAGCCGGAAAGGCTCACCACGAAACGCAGGACGCCGGAAACGTTGAAGTTAAATGCGAGGAATTCATTGTCGTCGGTTGTCGTCATGCCGTTGGAGATCGAGGCGATCAGCATGTCGTTTACGTCATAGAAATCGAATGTGACGCTTTCATTGTCGTTGATGTCGAAGGCGTTCAGGCTGAGAATTTCCACTGCGCTGTCGAATATGAACGTCAGCACGCCGCCTTGCACCGCATCATCGGGGTCAGACGCGTCATTGTCTTCCGAGATGATCAGGATGTTGTCGGCGTTAAGATTTTCATCCCCCATGGTTGTGGGGTTGTCAAACGGTCCCTGCAGGTCGTTGTCGCCGCCTGTGTAGTCGGTGGAATCGAACACCATCGCCGAGTTCAACCCCATGGGCGCGCCATTGCGCTGGCCCGAGATCGTGACACCAGCATATTGCGATGACACGAGATCGCCTTCGGAAAGCCCGTTAAAATCGATTGTGACTGGTGCAGCCTGTGCGGCGGCACCCATACAGGCGGCAGCGGCGGCGACGAATAATACGCGTTTCATTTACGAACCTCAAACTCTACAATGCCGCAATGGCGCTTTCGGTTTGCGCTTTTTACATGCGGTAATGATTTCGCTATGGCAGAAAAAAGCGTGAGTCAAACGAGTTCGCTTGTCGCGCGAAATGGGTTTGGTTAACGCGCCGATGGGGTGTTTTCTGTACACGGAATGCCTGAAAAAATAAGGTTGTTAATCATAATGCAGACACGCGGGGCGGATAGTGTGAGGCGGACGCTCATTGCGCGTTTGGCGCTCGGGTCAATCTGGGTCTATCAGCGGTCGTTGTCTCCGGTCTTTTATTTTCTCGGCGTCAGGTGCCGGCACCAACCGAGCTGCTCGGCCTACGCTGCCGATGCGTTCCGGCGTCACCGGTTGGGGCGGTCGTTCTGGCTGACGGTGTCTCGATTGTTGCGGTGCCACCCCTTCGGTAGCAGCGGGTTTGATCCAGTGCCGGAGGATGCGCCAGATGTCGGCTGGCGGTTTTGGCGGTTGGGGGATTGGGCGTGGACAGAGCGCGGCGATACAACTCCGGACAATGAAAAACGGAGCGGCCAGTAAAGCCGCTCCGTCTAGGTTTCATTTGGTGAAATTACTTCCGCAAATAAGACATGGATGGGTCCGGCCGGCCGACGAAACATGACTTTGTGAAGCCGTAATACTTGATCACTTTGATGATCTCTTCAGCTTCCGCCTGGCTCGGCGCGGAGAATGCAAGGTGATTACCGTTTGAGACAACGGTGTATCGCCCGCCGCCTGAGTTGCGGACGGTTAGGTTGCCGGGATTGATCCCAATGCAATCTTCATTCGGCAGCGCGCCAGCGGGCGCTTTGTTGTCAACGAGCCAGTAGTTGAGCGACGCGTCCGGACGGCCGACAAAGCACTGCTTGTTCATGCCGTAATGTTTGACAATGGATCTGGCGCGCAACATTTCGTTGCGGTTAGCACCGGCGTCGAGCATCCACATATTCCCCTGCACAAGTTTCCACGAGCCATTGCGCCGGGCGACCGACACATTGTCGGGGTTAAAGGCGATGCAATCGTCTGTGAACGGTTTCAGCGGCTGCGTGATAATCGGGCCAGTGGGTTGGGCAGGTTGCGCGATAATCGGTCCACCCGGTAGCGGGGTCAGCGTCAGCTGTGCTTTTTTCATGGACGCGTGGAGCACATAATCATTGCGGCCGCTGCCATCGACAAAATGCGTATAGACATGCGCGCGCAATGTGTTTCCCGCGCGGCCATCCAGCACAACTGTTTTGGTGGCGAAGCCCTGATTGAACGTTGCGATGATGGTTTCCGTATCTGTCGCCGGGTCGGTGGCGGCGGAAGGTGAATAGGCCGTCGCCGGAACAGAGCCCCAATCACAAGGGTTGGGCGAACACGCGCCTTTGACGGATACTTTGAGATTTCCGCCAGCATTGGTGACGGACAGACTGTCGAGGCCGCCGGAATTTTTATCCCAATTGCCGAGCCACTGGTTCAGCGGTTCGGCGTTGGCGGATGCGATGGTGAAAAGCGCTGCGGTTCCCGCAGCTAATAGCTGTTTGAACATTGGATATCTCCCCCTGTTTGTTCACCCGCGATGCGGGCAACGAAAAACTGGCGGGAGAAGTTGGTCCAAATGCGACCAATTCAGGGAGATTTGCGGACAAGGGTTCACAACCGCCGGAGCTGGCGCACAGGAAAAACCGGGCGGCTATTCGGCCGCCCGGTCAGTTGATGATCTCGCATCCCGCGTTCTTACGCGCGCGGTTGCAGCGTGACCAGACGATCCAGCAAGGCGTTCAGGCCTTCGCCTGAGCTTGCGTGGACGTCAATACGGCCGACGCGTTCCGTTACCCGCTCCAACGCTTCGAGCTCTTTCAAGCGCAACAGCGTCGGGTTGTCTTCCATCAGCTTCGCCGTGTTCAAAAGCGACCGCGTGGCGGCCGTTTCTTCCCGGCGGCGAATGATGTTGGCCTGAGCGGTTTTTTCCGCTTCGACCACCCGGTTGATCAACTCACGCATCTCTCCCGGCAAGATGACGTCTTTGACGCCAAGCTCGGTGACAGCGACGCCATTATCGCCCAGCGCCCGGCGGACATGCGCCACGATTTGTCCGTCAACCGAATCCCGGTCGTTCAGGACTTCATCGAGCGTTCGCCCGCCAACCGCTTCGCGCAAAGCGAACTGCACGAGCCGATAAACATGGTTCATGTAGTCCGGCGTCGAGAGCGCGGCTTTGCGCGCATCCGTCACCTGCACAAAGGAAGTCAGCGTAACACGCAGGGAAACCCGGTCTTTGGTCAGGATTTCCTGCGCTGTGACTTCCAGCGGCAACGGACGCATGTCGAGCGTTTTCGCCGTCACTGTCCGGCCAATCCGCCAATAGCCGTAACGGCCCGGCGTCAAGGTTTCGAACAGCTCGCCGTCAAAGAATACAAGACCGGTTTCGGCCTCGCCTACATTGACCGGCGCAATCGGCGCTGACGCCCCCTCGCTCGCCGTGATGATTTTCTCATAGGCGACGAGTTCCGCTTTCGTCAGGCGTGGATTTTCGAGCGCGTTGAGGCGCGTCACGGTGACGTCTTCCAGGACTTTCCAGACATAGACAGTCTGTCCCGGGCGCACGATCATCGCGGCCCGGCCGTCCAGAGAGACAACCGCCACCTCACCTTCGCCGACGCGAACGGTTTCAAGGTAACGCGCCGCGAGTTCCGGGTGACGCTTTTCCATGATGGGCGCCCACGCCGAAGCGAACACGCCCTGCGCATTGCACAGCTCCACGCGCAACCGTCCGAACACGTCCAAAAACGCGTGCCGTCCCGGTTCGAGCACATTGATCAAGCGGCCATCCTCAATCAGGAGGCCGCGTTGGTTTTCGGCGATTACAAAAGTTTTTCGCATCGCTTCGCCTCCTTGTCTCGCCTGATTTTAACTTTGCGCCTTTGTAGCGCTGATCAGACGGTCCGGACGGCGAACCTGAGCCTTAAAGGCTCTATTTCATAGGGAAACAGAGCCGTAGCGGCGCCGGTTGTGCGACGTGAGATCGTCTCATCAACTGCATATGTAGATCGCCAGCGTTCAAATCAGGCTCTGTTAAATATCGCCGACCCTGCGCCGACGAAAGGACGCGCCATGTAGGCGCTTCATTCTTCTGTGTAAAGAGAAAATGGAAAAAAGATCGAATAAAAATTTGGCAGTTCGTGTGATGGAGTGCTGATGCGTTGAGGTGAAAAGGGTCAGCCGGACAAATTCCCCGCAGAACGAGACGGGCCAGCGCTTGAGGCGGTGGTCTCCGGCGTTTGGCGCTTGCGCTTGCGACAGGACCGTGGCCCGATCGTATCCCGCGTGGCTTCTCGCCTTTGACCATCGCCGGTATCCGCACCGGCGCGAAGTCTGTCTTCAGGCGCCCGCAGAGTTTGCCGCCAGCCGAAGCCGTTGGCGCGCCCTTTGGGCTGAAAGTGTCCGGCCTTCCCGTCATCTGAAACGGTTTTCAAGACCGTGGTGTCTGGAGCGGGAATTGAACCCGCGACAGCTAGCGTGACAGGCTAGTGCTCTAACCAACTGAGCTATCCAAGGAAACGAGGTGGATTCGAACCACCAAATGCCCGAACCTAAATCGAGTGCCTTACCGTTTGGCTATCGTTCAAGCCTTCATCGTGGAACACAGAAATCGGCAGGGCCGCCTGCGCCCGCGGGGCGGAAAAACCCCAACGAAACAATGAAAACCGGCGGCGGCTTATAAAGGCGCCTGTACGGATGTCCACCCGTCGGCGCCAAATTCTTTTCGCCGCGGTGTTTGAATTGCGACGCAGGCAAAGCCCGCTATCGTTGCGGCCTTGAATTTGGACACACAGATGAAGCAGATCACAATTGCTACTTGCCTCGAGCAGCCTCACTTGCAGCCAAGTGATGCGGTGTTAGCGGCGGCGCTTTGTGCGCGCGGGGTCTCCGTGAGCGCCGCCCCGTGGAATGGCGATCAGGCGGCGTTCATCGAGGCTGACGCCATCATCATCCGCTCCACCTGGGATTACCAAAAGGCGCCGCAGGCATTTGCGTCATGGCTGGATGGGTTGGGCGCCGCCGGGGTTTTCAATGTCCCGGCGCTGATGCGGTGGAATATGTCGAAACGGTATCTTGTGGAACTGGCGCAAGCGGGCGTCGCCATGCCGCCGCTACAGTTGGTTGAGCCAAACGCTGCGGCGATTACGGCCGCCATGGATGCGCTGGAACTCGCTGAGGCGGTGGTGAAGCCGGAATATGGCGCAACGGCGAGCGGCCTGTCGGCGGTGGCCCGTTCGGATCCCGCCGGGATTGCAGCGGCGGCGGAAAAAATGGCCATGCCGGGACTCGTTCAGGCGCTCGTGCCCGAGATCACGAATGTTGGCGAAACATCCCTCATTTTCTTCGATGGCGCTTACAGCCATGCGGTGACCAAGCGGCCGAAATCCGGCGAAATCCGCTGTCAGGCTGAATTTGGCGGCGTCACCGAGCTGGCGTCGCCTCCCGATTGGGCCGTCGATGCTGCGCGCCAAATCCTTACGTTGCTCCCGGAACCGCCACTCTACGCACGAATTGACGGCATTCTCCTTGACGGGAGGTTGCAGCTTATGGAAGTCGAACTCATTGAGCCGGAACTCTTTTTCACCTATTGCCCTGAGGGCGCGGACCGGCTCGCCGCCGCGCTCGCCGAACGCCTTTAACCAAACGCTTTGCAAGAAACGAAATTAGAAACTCATGGTCGCCATTACTCTTCCCGACGGATCCGTACGCCAGTTTGACGGGGCCGTGACGGGGACCGCCATCGCCGAGAATATCTCCAAATCCCTCGCCAAAAAGGCGCTGGCGGTGAAGGTCGATGGGGAGGTGCGCGATCTTTTCGGGGAAATCGACACGGACGCCTCGGTGGAGATCGTCACCCGCGAGCATGAAGATGCGCTCGACATTATCCGCCATGACACGGCGCATTTGATGGCGCAGGCGGTGCAGGAATTATTTCCGGGTACGCAAGTCACCATCGGCCCGAACATCGAAGACGGGTTCTTTTATGATTTCGCCCGCGATGAACCATTTTCATCGGATGATCTCGCCGCCATCGAAAAGCGCATGAACCAGATCGTCGAAGAAGACCGGCCGACCCGGAAAGAAGTCTGGGCGCGCGATAAAGCCATCGCGCATTTCAAAGAGATTGGCGAGCATTACAAAGCCGAGATCATTGAGGATTTGCCGGAAGGCGAAGATATAAAGATTTATTTCCATGGCGACTGGCATGACCTCTGCCGGGGGCCACACCTTCCGTCTACGAAGCATATCGGTAAGGCGTTCAAACTGATGAAACTGGCAGGCGCCTATTGGCGCGGCGATCACCGAAATGCGGTGTTGCAGCGCATTTACGGCACCGCCTGGACGAATGAGAAGGATTTGAAAGCCTATCTGACGCGCCTTGAAGAAGCGGAAAAGCGCGATCACCGCAAGCTCGGCAAGGAAATGGATCTGTTCCATTTCCAGCAAGAGGCGCAGGGGTCTGTATTCTGGCACGCCAAGGGGTTTTTGATCTGGCGCCAGCTTGAAGCTTACATCCGCCGGCAGCTTGATGCAGACGGGTATGAAGAGGTCAAAAGCCCGCAGCTGCTGGACGCGAAGCTATGGGAGATGTCCGGTCACTGGGGCAAGTTCCGTGAAAATATGTTCGTTGTGCCTGACGAAATTCCGTCTACGGAAGACGAAGCGCCGGTACTGACGGGTGAGGGCGATTTGATGGCGTTAAAGCCGATGAACTGCCCGGCCCATGTGCAGATATTCAAACAGGGTATCAAATCCTATCGCGACTTGCCGATCCGCATGGCGGAGTTTGGCTGTTGTCACCGCAACGAGGCCCACGGCGCGCTCCACGGTTTGCTGCGCGTGCGTCAGATGACGCAGGATGATGCGCATATTTTCTGCCGGGAAGATCAGATTACGGAAGAAACCAAACGCTTTCTCGATCTTTTTGCACGCGTCTACAAAGACATGGGCATGACCGACATCGCCTATAAGCTGGCGACCCGGCCGGAAATGCGCGCGGGCGATGACGCCACTTGGGATCGCGCCGAAAAAGCGCTCGCCGATGCGTTGACCGCTGCTGGGCTGGAATTTGAAATCGCCGAAGGCGAGGGCGCGTTTTACGGGCCGAAGCTTGAATTCCATCTCACCGACGCCATCGGCCGTACGTGGCAAGCGGGCACCTATCAGCTTGATTACGTGCTGCCGGAACGGCTCGATGCGACTTATGTGGATGAAAGCGGCGCCCGCCAGCGGCCGGTGATGCTGCATCGGGCGGTGTTTGGGACGTTCGAGCGATTTATCGGATTGCTCATCGAACATTACGCCGGACGGTTGCCGCTCTGGTTGACGCCGGTGCAAATTGTGGTGACGACAATCACATCGGCGGCGGATGAGTATGCGCGGGAGGCGGCGGAAGCATTTCGGGCTGCGGGCCTTCGGGTTGATCTCGATATTCGCAGCGAAAAGATCAACTACAAGGTGCGCGAACACTCGCACGCGAAAGTTCCAGTGATCGCTGTCGTCGGCGCGCGTGAGGCGGAGGAAAAGCAGGTGTCATTGCGGCGCCTCGGTTCGAAAGATCAGGAAACCATGTCGCTTGTCGATGCTGTCGCGGCCCTCGCAGATGAAGCGTTGGCGCCCGATCAAAAACGCACTTAGCGGTATTTGATGCGATCAACCTGGCGAGACAAGCGTGACAAGGCGAGCCGCCGCTGGTTTTACGGCCTGTTTTTCTTGCTGCCGGTCACTGTGGTGTTCGGTCATCGCGGTATCGCGCCGTGGTTGCTGCTGGCCAGCCTGCCGGCATTCATTCGCGGCGACTTCTGGCAGGCGGCGATTGGCAAGCTGCTCGATCACCCAAGCCTGAAAGATCCGGTTTTCGCAGGCTTCGTGGCGTTGCTGAGCTTTTGTTTGTGGATCTTTCTGTCGGGGTTCTGGTCGCCGGAACATCATTACAGTCTGTTTTTATGGGTGCTGGCGCCGGGTCTTGTCGGCGGCAGCATTGTTTGGTTCTCGCTCAACCTCTCGCGCGAATGGGCGTGGCGATTGGGTCAGGCGTTTGCGCTGGCGGTGGTTGGCGGCATGGTCATTCTGGCGTTTGAAGGCGTAACCAGTGGCATGCTGCGCGGTATTATTCCGCCGCATGATCCGTCCCCTGACGGTACGCGCGACATGGTCGCTCTGGGGCGCGGCGTGACGGCGCTTACGCCTGCGCTGTTCCCAGCGGCGGCGATCGCTGTACGCATTTGGTCGCGAACCGCCGCCGTCGGCGTTTTGGCGCTTGGCGCCGCCGCCGCCATGACCAACGATGTCGCAGCGAATGTTCTGGCGATTGGCGCCGGGCTGGCGGCGGCGATGCTGGCCCTTCAACATCAGCGGTTCATGTTCAAACTGGCCGGATGGGGTGCAATTGCGGCGCTGCTGATTTTTCCCATTGCTGCGGCGTTGACGCCCATTGATGGGATCTATGATTTTGTGCGTGAAAATTTTTCACAAAGCCAGCAGGCGGCGTTGTCCTCGTCGCTGCACAGGCTGGCGATCTGGAAGTCCGTGAGCCTTGAAGCGATACAAGGCCTGCCGTTCGGGTTTGGCGCGGACTTTGCGCGCCATTGGGGGCAGACGGCGCCGATGATCGAGGTGCCCGGCGCACCCGTGCCATTGTCGGTTATGCCGGTGCATCCCCACAATCTTTTCCTGCAATCATGGCTGGAGCTTGGCGTTCCCGGCGTTGCGGCGCTGGCGCTGTTTATCTATTTCGGGTTTGCAGCGCTGCTGCGGGCCAGCCTTTCAAAGGCTGTCGGCGCGGCGTGCGTCGGCGCATTTGCGGCGATTTTGATCTCCGTTACGGTGGAGGGTAGTTTCTGGCAGGTGTGGCGGCTTGCGGCCATGGCGCTTGCGGCTAGCGGCATAGCGCTGACCCATTCTCTGGAAAAGCGATGACGGTAACGGCAATTGTTGTCAGCTATTATACCGGCCCGCTGCTGGTGCGGTCGCTTGATGCGCTGCGCCGTGAGCGGGACATCAGTGAAATTATTCTCGTCGATAACGGCAACTTCCCCGGAGATGTTGAAAGCGCCAGCGAGAGCAGTCAAGAAGGCGCCGCCGTTACGGTGTTGTCCGGCCATGGCAATATCGGTTTTGCCGCCGCGTGTAACCTCGGCGCAGAAGCGGCGAAGGGCGATTATCTTTTGATCATAAACCCCGATGCCGTGATGCCCGAGGGCGGCGTCCGGCGCATGCTGGCCGATAGTGCGGCGTTAGAACGGCCATGGTTGATGGGCGCCAAGCTGGTCGGCCCTGACGGCATTGAGCAACAAGGCTCGCGACGGCGGGTGTTGACGCCCTGGAGCGCATTTGTCGAAGCCACCCGTCTTTACAAACTTGCGCCGCAACCCCCCTACTTTCAGCGCTTTAATATGCATGCAGAGGAATGCCCTCCGGAGTTGGCGGAAGTCCCGACCATCTCCGGCGCCGTGATGTTTCTCCCGCGCGCGGACTTCAACGCCGTCGGCGGCATGGACGAAGGGTATTTTTTGCATGTGGAAGATGTCGACTTTTGCCTGCGTTTTGCAAAAGCCGGGGGTAAGGTTTTTTTCAATCCCCATGTTGCGGTCTTGCATTACAAAAGCTCGAGCCGCGCCAATCCGGTAAAGATTGAAGCGCGGAAGACTTCGGGGATCATCCGCTATTTCGGCACTCATTTTGCGGGCGCTTATCCCAAGCCGTTTTTATGGCTCGTCGGCGGCGCACTTTGGACGGGCTTTGGCGTGTTGTTCGTCAAGCGAAGCGTGTTGAAGGCGATGCGCATGGCTGGTTTCCGCGTTCGCGCCGGCAGCCGGGGCGCCAGGCGCGCCAGGGCGATATCCCGGCGTCAATCGGAGCGGTAGTGGACGAAACGGCAGCATAGGCGACGCTCATTTGGCGCCGGGTGGGTGGTATCCTCCAAGCGCAAACAGCGTGTAGCGGCGGGATTGACCTTCGCCGATCTCTGCACGCACGGCGCCGACGGGCTCGATGGACCGGAACCGATAATCCACATGAGCCGCGTCATCGCGTGTGGTCACAAACAACACTTTTTTGTGGCGGTCGGGATCAAAAGCCACAAACGCTTCAAAATGATTGTCAGTATTGGCGTTAGGGTCGATGGCGACGATATCTATATCTGCATCGCGTTGGTAATAGAGCATTTCCGAGATTAAGTAGCGGTCGTCAATAACAATCGCGTCATAGCCGTCGCCTTGTCCAAGAATGGCAGTGGTTTGGTCCTCCCATCCGCGTATGTCTTTAACCGCGCCGGAAAGCCCGAGCTGATCGACAACACCTAAATTAACCACTCCGACGGAAAACACCAAAAACGCAAAACTGTGCACAGCGATGCTCGTCTTGGCGAGCCATCCTGCATCACGCCGGAATAAGAACGCCGTCACCAATATCGTGGCCGCAGGGTACGCCGCCGCCGCCCAGTTCGCATGGGCGCGCGAAATGAACGCCTGCGAAGCGACGATGAGCAACGGCGTCACCGCGAAGATGAAAAGCAACAGCATTGTTCGATCGTGCTTTTTACCCCGAACGAAGCGAAATGCCGCGTAGGCGAGTGCGCCGAAAGGCACGAGGCCGAACACCACAAACTGCCCGCCCAAAAACGCGGCGAGACTGACGGGTTTAAAAAGCGAGGCGCCCCAATTTGCATTGGCGGCGGTGTGGGAAAGGGTTTGAAAGTCATGCTGGAGGTTCCAGATGATATTTGGCGCGAATATGATGGCGGCAACGAGGGCGGTGAGCAGCAATTCCGGGCGCAGCAGCGATTTGCGCAGGGGCTGGAATACCAGCGAGATCCCCAACGCGACAATGAAATAGATCATGGCGTATTTGGCCATTAGGCCGAGACCGATCATGGCGCCAAGCCGGGCGAAATTTATCGCCGCATTGCCATCAGCATTGATAATGCGCGCCACAAAAAACAATGCGCCAGACCAGAAAAACAACAATGGCGCATCGGTGGCGATAATAAAAGACGACAGTATTGCGCCCGGGATGGTCAGCCATCCGATGCCGGTCCAAAAGGCGATACGCTTGTCGAAAAGACTCTGCGCAGTAAAATACAGAAAAAATGCGGTACCAAGATGAAATAGCGGCGCGGAAAGCCGCACAGCCCATTCGGCATTTCCGAAAATACTGGTGGTGAGTGCGATAGCCCAGGCGATCAAAGGTGGTTTTGAGAAATATCCATAGGCGAGATCGTGCGACCAGAACCAGTATTGCGCTTCATCAGGACCAAGGTCCGATGGTGAAAACATCAGTACAAAAATACGAAATAGCGTGATCGCCGCTGCAATCACCCAAAATGATCGCCAGACCGGCGGATCGAACGCTGCGCTGTCAGTTGGTGTCTGCATGAGCCTTGGACGCGTCACCGCTGTCGGGGAGAATATAGACGGTCAGTGAAACCTGATCGCCATTTGAGTAGTTGAGGCCGTCAATGACCGCAAGCGGATGCACAGCCGCATCACCAAGGGCTGCGAGAAACGGCGCCTGAAACCGTCCTTCGATCACGGCAGTGCTGACCTCGCCCGACAAGAGCATTCGTGCGGCGGATGCCGGTGTCGTGAGGGCTGTATGGGTTCCAAGCAAAAAGACCGCTGACGGTTCGTTATAGCCCGAAAGGGCGACTGGCGCGGCGCCGTCACGGATCGGATGCAAGTCAGCTATCTCGAGCGCAGTCGAAAGGCGTGGTGAAACAGCCAGATCCGAAAGGCGCGGCAGGACGCCCGTCATCACGATCCACGCAAATAGTGAAGCGAGACAGGCTGCGGCGACA
Organism: uncultured Alphaproteobacteria bacterium; assembly: GCA_942492295.1. Taxonomy (GTDB): domain Bacteria; phylum Pseudomonadota; class Alphaproteobacteria; order Caulobacterales; family Parvularculaceae; genus Hyphococcus. The sequence goes on along the minus strand of CALODW010000005.1, from coordinate 1,628,683 downwards.
CCGCCGTGATAAGCGCGGCCGCGCCAGAAGAGAACGCCAATGAGGAGCGATGCCAATGCAACCAGTCCGGCGGCTGTGAAACAAACAGGCTTTAAGGGCGCCTCGCTCAGATAGACCGGAAGCGCTGCGATTAACCCCGCCGCCACAAAGCCTATAGCGATGTAAACCAAGGCGCCGATTCGGCGGGGCCAGTGAATGTCTTTAGCGCCCTTAACCGCCGCATGCGCCGCCATGATGGCGAGCGCCGGATAAAGTGGCATCGTGTAGTGGGGCAATTTCGTCGCCGCGATTTCAAAGACAATCCATCCGGGAATAAGCCAGCTTAAAAGAAATCTCGCCTGCCAGTCGCGCCGTTCACGCCATGTTCGCAACAGACCGGGAATGATCAGCGCCGCCGCGGGCCAGAACAACAGCCACAACAACACTGTGTGATAGCCGGGCGGGCCGGAATGTCCTTCTTGTGCATCGCCAACCTTGCCCAGCATGTCGCCGCCGATGGCGTCCGTGAAAAATCTTCCTTCGGTCGCAACACCGATCGCCGCCAGCCACGGCGCCGTTATCAGTATAAAGATGAGTGTGCCAGTGAGCGGCCGCATCGCCGCGACCCAGCTCATCCGGCGGGTCGCTGCGAACAGCCCGAGCCCCGTCAGCAGCGAAACGAGTGGGGCGATCGGCCCCTTGATCAGCGCGCCGGCGCCTTGGGCGATCCAGAACAATGCTGGCCATCTCCAGCCCGCTGGCCTCTTTTCGGCCAGTGCGCCGTACACATGAACAAACGCCAATTGCGCCAGACAGATGAGCGCCAGCAGCATGCCGTCAGTTTTTGCGATGGTGCTTTCAGCCGCCACCACCGGTGCGCTGGCGAGCAACAAACCCGCCAGCAGGCCGGTACGCGCATCGTACAGCTTCACGGCGGCGAGATAGGTAAAGATGGCGGCCAGCACGCCGCCCACCAGGGATGGAATCCGGTAAGACCAGATCGCGCGGGCCTCAACATGAGACAGGCCAGCGACACTCGCGGCTTGTAGCCAATGGATTCCTGCAGGCTTTTTGTTCCGTTCCGCATCCTGGAACCGGATGGTGACGAGATCGCCTGTCTCGAGCATCTGGGCGGTGGCTTGGGCGAACCGCGCCTCGTCGCGGTCAAGGGGCGGCAGGGACCAAAGACCTGCGAGCCCTGTGGCCAGGGCGAAGATCACGACGATCATCAAGCGAAAATTGTGGCGCCCGGGCGCTGAGCTCGTCATGACGGTTTTAGCCCCTCCTGCCGCAAAGCTTACCGAGCTGCGGCCGGTTTGTCTCGTGTCCTTGCGCGATTGAACGGGTGACCGGCGCGTGCGGTTCGTATATGTGCTGTTGGCGATGGCGGAAACTGAACAGACAACATCGGCCGAACCGGCGCCGACGCTTAGCGTCGTGGCGCCGATGTACAATGAAGCTGGCGGCGCGGCGCAGCTGGTGGATGAGATTGCAAACGCGCTCAAAGACGTCGTCCATGAAATCATTGTTGTGGATGATGCATCCACTGACGACACATTGCGCGTGCTGCGGGCCGCTGCAGCCGAGCGGCGGCAACTTCGTGTTATTTGTCATGAAAATAACGCCGGTCAAAGCAGAGCGCTTAGTACCGGCGTGCGCGCGGCGCGAGCGCCATTGATCGCCACCCTTGACGGCGATGGACAAAACGATCCCGCTGACATTCCGAGACTGTTAGCGCGGCTTGAGGGAACGGACGCCGCGATGGTCGCCGGGGAAAGGCGTGGGCGGCAGGATTCAATCGCCAAAAAATTCGCATCCCGTGCGGCCAACGCCGTTCGGCGCCGTCTTCTGCGCGACGGCGCAGCGGATACAGGATGCGGTTTGAAGGTGTTCCGGCGGGAGGCGTTTTTGCAACTTCCCTATTTCGACCATATGCATCGATACCTGCCCGCGCTCATGCGCCGTGAAGGCCTCGCTGTAATTTTTGAACCTGTCGGCCATCGGGCGAGGGCGCATGGCGCGTCGAAATACTCAAATCTTGGTCGCCTGCTGGTTGCATTTCGGGATATCTTGGGCGTGGTCTGGCTTCTCGCGCGCGCAAAATCACCCGGAAAAGTCACGGAAGACCGCCGGAAATGAGTTTTTGCGCCGCGCGGCGCCCGTGTTAAGCTATTCTGGTTGGGGCCGCTGACTTCGGGGGGCGGCGGTAGAGGAAGGATCCACGAGCCATGTATCAAATGTTTCCATTATTGGCGATCAGCCTGATCGTATTCGCAGTGCTGGCGCTGACCGGCGCGGTCGGAACCTCGACGGTTCCATGGTATGAAATGTCGTTCATACAATTGCCGATGGTGTCCGGCGACATTTGGGATGTCACCTGGGGCGACTTGTTCCTGCTGGCGAGTATGGGGCTCTTGTTCGTCGAGTTGCTGCGCTCAACAAAGACCGGCTCTGAGTCGATCATGAACCACGCACTGTCCGTCGTCGTTTTTGTTGTGGCGTTGCTTTTGTTCATCATCGTTGAGGGTTTCGGAAATTCCGTGTTCTTCCTCTTTATGTCGATGACGTTCCTTGACTTCATGGCGGGCTTTATTGTCACCACCGTGACCGCCCGGCGCGACCTCGCGGTTGGCGGCGGCGTCGGTAGTTAGCTGATGTCACGTCTGGATTAAGGCGACGCTGATTGAACCAACGCCCAGTCGAAATTTAAAGCTAGTAATAGACATCAAGCGCGTGCGGCCCATTTTGGGACGCGCGCGTTTCGTTTTGAGAATAAAGGCGTAACGCCTCCGATTGACCGTTCGAGTACGGTCGCCAGCCGCCCGCCATATTTGAGGGCGCCAGCGTTGGTTCCGTGCCGTTGTTAACGGTCAGGCTACGACTGTTCTTTGTAAACCGCCGCATAGGCACTGACGATTTCGTCTTTGCCGCTACACGCGAAGGAAGGTTAACAATTTCTTTCATACCATGCCTTCATGGCAAAAAGGGCGCCGGTTTAGGGTCCGCTAAACTTTATCACACCGTAGGGCATCGCTTCAAATTTTATTTACGGCTTGGCGTGTAGGGTTGCGCCGTAAAAGAATGAGTGGGTTTGATGGCAGAAAACGCGAAGGCGTTCCCGAATATCGAGCAGTCCGAAGCTACGGTCGAAAACGCCGTTGCCAGTCACAGCGATGTGTCTGACGGTGCGCACGTGTCGAGCGAGCAGGGTTTGCAAACCATGTTCGAGTATCGTGAGGCAGGCGACAGCCTCAGCTGGTCCGACGAAGAAGCCGCGGCGCGAATTCTTGGAGTTTCGCCGGGTGAGCTGGCTGCAACCGGCGCAGGCCTCGCGGCCAGTATAGACGGCCCGGTCGCGCCTGCGCGTGCAGAAGCATTTGCGCATGGCCGCGACAGTTATGCTTGTGAATACCGACTGAAACGCGCCGGGGGCGCAGGTCACTGGGTGGAAGAGCGTGGCGGCTGGATTGGCGCCGGCGCCAATCAGCGGCTGATCAGCGTTATTCGTTCCATCGATGGCCGCAAGCGTCACGAAGAGGAATTATCGCGGCTTGCCGTCAACGATGACCTGACCGGGCTCTTAAACCGCGCGCATCTGCGTAAAGCGCTGGATGACACCATCGCTGCTTTTGTTTCCGGCGATCAATGCGGCGCCTACCTGTTGGCTGGCGTTGATGACGTGGGGGCGATTAATTCGGATTTTGGTTTCGATGCGGCGGACACTGTCATCATTGAAGTCGCCAACCGATTGAAATCCGTTATCGGTCCTGATGACCGGATTGGCCGCGTCGCGGGTACGAAGTTCGGCATCGTGATCGCAAACAGCGACGTCGATCATCTGCGCCAGATCTGCGTGCGCTTGCTGAATGTCGTGCGCGAGCATGTCATTGAGGCCAAGGGCAGTGCGGTGGCGGCATCGATCTGCCTCGGCGCTGTACGGTTGCCTGAACAGGCAAAAGATTCAAACACCGCCATGACCCATGCCGAAGCGGCGCTTGACGCCGCGAAACGTATTGGCCGGTCCAGCTGGTCTGCGTTCACTGACAAAACAGACGTTGTCAGCATGCGCCGGCGAAACTCGCATATGTCAGATGTTATTTTGACGGCGTTGAACGAGCGCCGGATTCAGCTCGCCTTTCAGCCGATTGTGAGCGACCTTGACGAGTCCCCGACAAAATTCGAATGCCTGATCCGCATGCGCGGCGAAGACGGACAGATTATTCCGGCGCCCGAATTTATCCCGGCCGCCGAGCGGCTCGGGCTTGTACATCTTCTCGATCGCCGTGTTCTGGAACTCGCGACTAATACGCTCGCTGTCTGCCCGGATATTCATCTGAACGTGAATATCTCCATGGAGACGGTGAAGGATTTTGTCTGGGCGGAGGGCTATATTGCGCTGCTGCGCGCCAATCAGCACCTCGCCAAGCGCATTACCGTTGAGTTGACCGAAACGCAGGTGATTGACGCGATTGATGCGTCGATCGAGTTTGTATCGGAAATCAAAAAGCTCGGCTGCTCTTTCGGTATTGATGATTTCGGCGCGGGCTATACCTCGTTCCGAAACCTCAAGGCCATGGACATAGATATCTTGAAAATCGACGGCTCATTCGTCACTGGCGTTTCTGCATCCCGCGAGAACCAGCTCTTTGTCCGCACACTGCTCGATCTGGCGCGCAACTTTGGCATGAAGACTGTGGCGGAATGGGTCGACAACGAAGCCGACGCCATGCTGCTTAAGGGCCTTGGTGTTGATTTCCTGCAGGGCTATTTGCTCGGCAAGCCGGAAACCAATCCGGGCTGGCTGCCGGAGGGCGCGCCGAACGATCCGCCCCAGCGTGCGGAGCGGATGTAAGGGCTAAGCGGCTCGTTGCGAACTCAGTGCCGAGAACGGTTAGTCGTCCTCGCCCTCCAGCCGGTCCAGCTTCTTTTGCAACGCGGCAACCTGATTTTTTAGCGCAGAAATGTCGCTGTCGTCGTTGCCGGCAGTCCGCTGTTCTGCGGCGCCCGCCTGCTGCGGCGCGTAGGCGGCCCCAAGGGGTGAGAACATTTTCATGGCTTGCTCATAGAGCTCCATGTTCTTGCGGACGCTTTCTTCGAACATTGAAAAGCCGGGCGCGCCGCCGAAAGCATCTCGCATTCGCGAGCGCATTTCGTCCTGGTTTTTCGAAAACGCATCCATGCTCATTTCGAGATAGGACGGCACAAAGCTCTGCAGGCTGTCGCCGTAGAATTGAATGAGCTGACGCAGGAATTGAATAGGCAGCAGATTTTGCCCTTTGCTTTCCTCTTCGAAGATAATCTGGGTGAGTACGGAACGGGTGATGTCCTCACCGGACTTTGCGTCGTAGACAACGAAATTTTCGCCTTCCTTCACCATTTCCGCCAAGAAATCGAGTGTTACGTAAGACGAGCTCGCCGTGTTGTAGAGGCGGCGGTTCGCGTATTTCTTGATGACGATTGCATCGCCGTCGGCCTTAGACCGGCCCTTTGATTTGTCTGCCATAAGTAAACCCTCCCGTGCATCCGGTCGGCGCGAAATTGGTGCGCCGCACTCTTTTTGTGCACTTGCTAATCCTGCTATAGCATGAAATTAAGATTTGCATACGCGTAGGCGGCAAGATTTCTGGCCGCTTAAGCCGTTGAGATTGTTTGTTCTTCGCGCTTTTTGCCGGGTTTTTAGCCGGGGGCCGCACGGCCGCAAAGCGCATAACCATTGATCAGGAGGCTCTATGAACGGGGCAGTAATCGTTTCGGCGGCGCGCACAGGCGTCGGTTCTTTCGGCGGCGGACTGGCGAACGTGCCGGCGGCGAAACTTGGGGAAACCGTGATTTCCGCCGCCATGGAGCGCGCGGGGCTTTCTGGCGCAGATGTGGAAGAAACCATCATGGGCCACGTTCTGCAGGCGGGTCAGGGCCAGAACACAGCGCGGCAGGCGTCTATCGGCGCTGGCATTGCGCAGGAGCGTCCGGCCATTTCCATCAATCAGGTCTGCGGTTCGGGTTTGCGCGCCGTCGCCATGGCGGCCCAGGCGGTGCGGCTGGGCGATGCGTCCATCGTTGCCGCTGGCGGTCATGAGAACATGTCCCTGGCGCCGCATGTGGCGCATCTGCGCGATGGCGTGAAGATGGGTCCGAAAAACTTTACGGACAGCATGATCACCGACGGACTGTGGGATGCGTTCAACGATTACCACATGGGCCAAACGGCTGAAAATCTCGCGGAGAAATATCAGATCACCCGGGAAGAACAGGATGCGTTCGCTGTCGCCAGTCAAAACAAAGCGGAAGCCGCAAAGAAGGCTGGAAAATTTAAGGACGAGATTGTCCCGGTCGTCATCAAAACTCGCAAAGGCGAGATTGTCTTCGACCATGACGAGTATATTCGCGAAGGCGCGACGATCGATGGCGTTTCAGGATTGAGACCTGCATTCAAACGCGACGGCGGTTCGGTGACGGCGGCGAACGCGTCCGGCCTCAATGACGGCGCCGCAGCATTGATCGTCATGTCAGAAAAAGAAGCGGACAAACGTGGTCTCGCTCCGCTGGCGCGCATCGCCTCCTGGGCGCATTGCGGCGTCGATCCGTCGATCATGGGCATAGGTCCGGCGCCGGCGTCGCGCATGGCGCTTGAAAAAGCCGGTTGGGCGCTTGATGATGTAGATCTTATCGAGGCGAACGAAGCGTTTGCGGCGCAGGCGCTTGCCGTCGGCAAGGAGCTTGGCTGGGACGCGTCGAAAGTGAACGTCAATGGCGGCGCCATCGCCATCGGGCATCCGATTGGCGCTTCAGGCGCGCGGATTTTGACCACGCTGCTCTATGAATTGCAGCGGTCCGGCAAGTCCAAGGGTCTTGCGACCTTGTGCATCGGCGGTGGTATGGGCGTTGCGCTTTGCGTTGAGCGCTAGAGCAATGCCGCCGGCTTTGCGGTCGGCGGCTTGTTTGGGTACCGTATAAAGAGCCGGAGCATGTACCGGCATAATCAGGGAGAACCGTCATGGGTAGAACTGCAATTGTAACCGGGGGAACGCGCGGTATCGGTCGGGCGATTTCGCTGGCGCTAAAGGAGAGCGGCTGCACCGTGGCGGCGACTTATGCCGGCAATGATGAAGCGGCGGCGAAATTCAAAGACGAAACCGGCGTCAACGTTTTCAAGTGGGACGTTGGTGATTACGAAGGATGCAAGACGGGCGTCGCCGAAGTAGAATCCGTACAAGGACCAACGGACATTTTGGTGAACAACGCTGGCATTACGCGCGACGGCATGTTCCACAAAATGACGCCCGTACAGTGGGCCGAGGTCATGCGTGCGGACCTTGATAGCGTTTTTAACATGAGCCATCAGGTGTTTCCGGGCATGCGCGAGCGCAGCTTTGGCCGCATCATCAACATCTCTTCCATCAATGGTCAAAAAGGCCAGATGGGGCAGACGAATTATTCCGCGGCGAAGGCCGGCATGCTCGGTTTCACGCGCGCGCTGGCGCAGGAAGGCGCCTTCAAAGGCGTTACCGTCAATGCCATCGCGCCGGGCTATATCGCTACGGAAATGGTCGCCGCCATGAGCGAGGACGTGTTGAAAAAAATCACCGCCCAAATCCCGGTCGGCCGGCTCGGTTCGGCGGAAGAGATTGGCGATTGCGTCGCCTTTTTGGCCAACGACAATGCCGGGTTTATCACCGGGGCGGTCCTGTCCGCCAATGGCGGCCAATACTGCGCCGCGTAAGCGACGAAAATTGAAGGTTTTCTCGGGCTTTGCTGGCGTTTTCCCGCCGCAAAGCCCTTTTTTCACCAAATTGTCTGACTACACTCCGTAACTGTCATGACCACCGGAGGACGATTTTTGCCCGCTCATTTTGCGCGATTTGGATTGCTGGCGGCGATTGCCGTCGTAGCGCAGCCATTAATGGCGACGGTTGCGGTCGGCCAAACCGTGGACGTCGTTGTGAGCGCAACGCTTGCCGCTGGCGCACAGTCGGACAATCCCTTCTCCGCGCTCGTGGGCAAGAAGCGCGAGCGCTCCAATGAACGCCGCCGTCCCGGTGCTGTGGAGCGCTATGTGCTGACCAGCGATGACCGGATGTTTTTGTTCGAGGAGCGTGACGATGGCGCGCGCGTTCAGTTTCTGTGCGGACAGAATGATCCGCGTATCGACTGCATGCTGGATATCGAGGGACCCGCGCCGGAAATATACGATCTTTCCGCAACCCGCGCGCCGCGAGGCGATGTGATCTATAAAAACGCCCTTGATGAAACGCTGTTGCGGATCGCCGCTTATGGCGGCGCCACGGTGTTTTGGCCGGGAGACACACGCGGCACCGCAGCATCAAAATCTTTTGGCGACGATCATTCGCTGACGCTCGCTTTTGCGGACCGGGAAACGGCGATCAGGCGCGCGCAGGGTGCGGCGGCGCAGATCAGCGCCGCCGTCGGCGTGCCGGTGTTTTTCGATATTGGCGCCGCCGACAAGACGCCCGGCGCAAACGCGGCTGTGCTGGCCGACGCGATCGTCACGACAGCGAAGGGGTTCGCTCGCGTTGCGCAGGATGAAGTCGGCGCCCAGGCCATTGCATCGCGGCTGAACCGGGTTGTTTTCCTGCCCTCCACTGATCCTGAGATATCGCTTGGCGGATCGGTGCTGGAAATCCGCTATGTGCCGAATCTGGACATCGCCGGGCGCCCGTCCTCGGCGCAGGTGGCCCAATTTCTCGAAGAATCCCTTTAATCTTCCGCCGAAATTCGCGGCGATTAAGGTTTTTTGCGATATTTCGTCTTAAAAGGGCCGCAAAGGAAAGAGAAGCTTTCTGGCTATGGAGAACGCCGCATTTACCGCGCGTAAAACGCAACGCTGCACGTCGGGGCGCCGCCTTGCCGCGATTCTGGTTGTGGGCGTTGCAACCTTTGCCTTTCCCTTTTCAGCCTCCTCACAGTCACTGAAAGAGATCCGCGCGCAGCAGGCTGAAGAACGTGCGCTCCAGCAGGAAGCATCGTTCACACAGTCCGTATGCGGCATGAATTTCGATGTGATGATCGATTGGCGCACAGTGTCAAACTGGCCGGACGGATCGAGCATTGCAAATGCCTGCGACGGCGCCCTTGGCGCGCTTGAGGCGGTTTGCCGTCGCGGAAACGCCCCTCGTGTTTCGCGATTTGTGTGCGCAGGCGATGGGTCCGGCGCGTCTTTGCGCGGCGGCACGTTGCGTTATGGCGCGAGCCCCGGCGACAATGGATTTGCCGACACCAAAGCCGTTTTGGAACGCTGACGCCTAAGCGGCGACTGCCTGTTGAAGAACTCCCACGCGAACACCATCAAAAACGTACTGCGTTGACAGCGCCATCAGCAGCATGCCGAGAATACGGGTGATGGCGTTCATGCCGGTCCGCCCAAGCGCATCGCCGATGCGGCTGGCGAACGCCATCATCAACACGGCGATGGCGAGCACGATGGCAACGGCGACAATGGCGGCGCCTTTTTCAATCATTGCGGTGTCCGGTCCCATGACCAGCATAATGGTGGCGATGGCGCCAGGGCCGGCGAGCATGGGGATCGCCAGCGGAAAGAACGCGATGTTATCGCGGGCGGACGCCTTTGGTCCGGGTGTTTTCGCCTGGGTCTCACTGTCCGGATCAAAGAACATCCGGAAGCCCATGATGAACAGAATAATGCCCATGGCGGCGCGAAAGGCAGCGAGGCTGACGCCCAGATGGTGCAGCAACGCGTTCCCAACAAACCCAAAAAACATCAAGATGGCCACGGAATAAACTGCGGCCATCAGTGCGATGCGCAGGCGTTCTCGCGGCGGCTCACTCTTCGTCAGTGAAGCGAAAATCGGCGTCACCAGAATGGGGTCGATCACGATAAACAGCGTGACGAAGGCGGTGACGAAAACAGGTAGAAGGTCGGCGAGCATGGGCAATTCCTTGAATTCGCCTTCTGCCCGTCCTCGAGGGGCGGCGCAAGCCCCTTACATCATGCCGAGATACAAGAGTGTAAAGCCGAGCGTATCCAGCAGCCCATGCGCAATCATCGGCGCCCATATGTTTCTTTTCGCGGCGAGAAATAGGCCGCCATAGACAACACCATAAAGTCCGGCGCCGATCATGCCGGAGGCGTCCTGATAGCCGTGCCCGAGACCGAAGATGACGGCCTGAACAACAAGCGCGATCAACCACGCGGCGCGGCCGCCGCCGAGAATGACAGCGATGCCTGACATTAAAAATCCGCGGTAGAAAAATTCTTCGCCAAACGCGGCAAACAGCCAAATGAAGGGGAGGCAAAACAGATATGCCCCCAAATTGCCTTCCAGCCCCTCAAGGGCGGTTAGGTCCGTCGGTCCGAAATGCGCCTCTATGAGCGGCGTGGTTACGCTGCTGAGTACAATGGCGACGACCACCCCAACGATGCCGAGCAATAAACTGAGCCACAGCGGGCGCAATGGCTTCACGCCAAAATCGCTCAAGCTGGCGCCGCGCATTTTGATCCAGGCAATGATGCCGAGGACGATGACGAAACCGATCCAGGACTGCTTCAGGATGGGAAGGGACGGTAGTGATTGCTTATCAAATCCAATTGCATCGAGCGCGACGTCCAAAAGCAGGTAAATTGCAGCCAAGGCGGCGAACTCAAGGATTGAGATAGGCAGGCGACTGTTACGCTGCGTCATTTTTTAACTCATGTTTTGGTTTTGCATAAAGGCTGAGTAAGTCGCCTAACCCACTTGGGCGGGCGGTTGTGAGGATCAGTTTTTCAAGGCCGTCCATCGCGCTGTTAGCCTGCGTGTTTTCAACATGCCGGGCGATGAGCGACGCTGCCATATAGCTGTGCTGCAAACACGATAGGTACGCTGAGTTGCTCCAGACGGACTGCAACACGCGTTCACAATTCCGGTCCAGTAAGGCGAGCAAGTGTTCCCTCGCATCTGTTGCGATGTTTATCTGGCTTCCGGGCCAGACCAGATCAGCCGAGAAAACATCCGGAGAGTTGACGCTGACGGCGAAAGAAAGATCTGGCGTGTTGTCGCCATAACTTTCCACGGCAACGGTGACGCCCCGATCCGCGGCGTGGCGCAAATCATCAACGACCATGGAGAGCGGGATGGGAAACGCATCGACAAGAATATACTCGCGCGCTTCTTTGATCATTTGACGGATTCTGGCGAAGGTCTGACTGGCGGTTTCCAGCTTATAGATCCGCTGATCGGGCGTCGCGGCGCTTATGGTGGAGAGTGCGTGTTCCGCCGTGCTTAAGTCGTCTTTAAGCTGACGTTCGAGGCTTGCGATCAATTCTTTCGGATCAACAGCGCGGCACTGGCGCCGCTCGCTGTCGTCGACGAGCAGCGCACCTTTTTGCGCCAGTGTTTCAATGGCGGCGTAAACGTTGGCGGCGGCTTTGCCGATTCCTTTGCTGATCCGATAGCCGGTGGCGGGAGATTCTTGCAGCAGGAAGCAATAAACGAGCGCCTCGATTTCGCTGAAACCAAGCGCTTGCAGTTTCGATTTGGCGAGTCCGTCATCCATGCAAAAATATTAGTAGCAATAACTACTAAGTCAACCATGCGGGCGCGGGCTATGGCAATGGCCTATTATCATCTTGATTGTATTGAGTTTTTCGACCTAAGACACAAAAAGGGCGGCTCCGAGGAGCCGCCCTTTGGTACGCAACTAAAGCTTTATGAGAGCCTGGTCGAATAGAGCAATCGCCGGGGGCGATTACATCATGCCGCCCATGCCGCCCATTCCACCCATACCGCCCATATCAGGCATGCCGCCGCCGGCGGCTCCGTCTTTTTTTGGTGCGTCAGCAACCATGGCTTCGGTGGTGATCAACAGGCCTGCAACAGATGCGGCGTCTTGCAATGCGTGACGAACAACTTTCGCCGGGTCGACGATACCCGTTGCGATCAGATCGCCATACTCTTCTGTTTGCGCATTAAAGCCGAACTTGAAGTTGTCCTGCTCCAACAGTTTGCCAACAACGATCGAGCCTTCGCCGCCCGCATTGCGGACGATCTGGCGGATCGGCGCCTGAAGCGCGCGGCGGATGATGTTGACGCCTGCCGTCTGGTCAGGATTGGCGCCTTCAAGACCGTCGAGTGCTTTTGACGCGTAGAGCAACGCTGTACCGCCGCCGGGGACGATGCCTTCTTCCACCGCGGCGCGGGTGGCGTTGAGGGCGTCATCAACGCGGTCTTTGCGTTCTTTCACTTCGATTTCAGTAGCGCCGCCGACTTTGATCACGGCAACACCGCCGGCGAGTTTCGCCAGACGCTCTTGCAGTTTTTCGCGGTCATAGTCGGACGTCGTGTCTTCGATCTGACGACGGATTTGCGACGTACGTGCTTCGATGTCTGACTTCTCGCCGGATCCATCGATAATCGTCGTGTCGTCTTTGTTGATGGATACTTTTTTCGCCGTGCCGAGCATGTCGAGCGTGACGTTTTCGAGCTTGATGCCGAGGTCTTCAGAAATAACCTGGCCGCCGGTGAGGATGGCGATGTCTTCAAGCATCGCTTTGCGGCGATCGCCAAAGCCCGGCGCTTTTACAGCAGCGATTTTCAGACCACCGCGCAGTTTGTTTACCACGAGGGTCGCTAGCGCTTCGCCTTCGACGTCTTCTGCGATGATCAGCAGCGGACGGCTTGACTGAACTGCAGCTTCGAGCAACGGCAGCATCGACTGAAGATTACCGAGCTTTTTCTCGTGCAGCAGGATGTACGGATCTTCAAGTTCCGCAACCATCTTGTCAGCATTGGTGATGAAGTAAGGCGACAGGTAGCCGCGATCGAACTGCATGCCTTCAACGACGTCGAGTTCAGTTTCCAGCGACTTGGCTTCTTCAACGGTGATGACGCCTTCATTACCGACTTTGTCCATCGCTTTTGCGATCATCTCGCCGATTTCGCGCTCGCCGTTCGATGAAATCGTTCCGACCTGGGCGATTTCATCGGAAGAAGCGATTTTGGTTGCGCGGGCTTTGATGTCTTCAACGACCTTGGAGACGGCGAGTTCGATGCCGCGCTTCAGGTCCATTGGGTTCATGCCGGCGGCGACTGACTTGCAGCCTTCGCGAACAATGGCTTGCGCCAGAACCGTTGCGGTGGTGGTGCCGTCGCCGGCCTCGTCATTGGTCTTGGACGCAACTTCGCGCACCATCTGTGCGCCCATGTTTTCGAACTTATCTTCAAGCTCGATTTCTTTTGCGACCGTAACACCGTCTTTGGTGGTGCGCGGGGCGCCAAAGGATTTATCGATAACAACGTTACGGCCTTTGGGGCCGAGGGTGACCTTCACCGCATTGGCGAGGATATCGACGCCGCGCAGCATTTTTTCGCGCGCGTCAACGTCGAATTTGACTTCTTTAGCAGCCATGTATGCGTCTCCTAAATATAAGAACTACTGGGTTAGCTGAGGATTCCGAGGATGTCGGATTCTTTCATGATCAAGAGATCCTCACCGTCGAGTTTCACTTCCGAGCCCGACCACTTGCCGAACAGGATTTTGTCGCCCGCTTTAACGTCGAGCGGCACGATTTCGTTGTCGTCGCCGCGTGCGCCAGAGCCACAAGCGACAACTTCGCCCTGCTGGGGTTTTTCTTTCGCGGTGTCGGGGATGATGATGCCGCCTGCGGTTTTCTCGTCTTCTTCGATGCGACGGACCAGCACGCGGTCATGGAGAGGCCGAAAAGCCATAATGAAGGTCTCCCTAGGCTGAGTTTTTCAATAAAAACAACCGGTTAAACACAAAGCGGAAAGCGGTTTCGCTCCGCTAGCACTCAACAGAAGTGAGTGCTAGCGGGGATTTAGGCGTCGCATGGCGGCGGGTCAAGAGGTAGGCGGCGCGGCTTGGCCTGAAATCCATTGCCGGAAGGTAATTTTTTGTGGACTGCCCCGCGCAACTTTCGCCGCAATTACGTGTTTTTAATTCCGACCGAACCGCAATAGCTCCATATTGGCGGCGCTGCTTGCCGTGGTCATCCGGCGGTAGCCTGCATGCCGGACACTGCGATAGAGGAAAGAGTTTTCGATGACCGATTTTAAATTACCCGGGCAACGCGTGAAAGGAACACGAACCATGCGCAAAGCAATCATTCTGGCGACAGTCGCCCTGTTCGCTGTCGGCTGTTCAACCAACCCTTATACCGGCGAGCGGCGCGCCAGCCGGACCGTAACCTCCGGCGCCGGCGGCGCGGCGGCGGGCGCTGCAGCGGGTGCGATCGCTGGCGCCATCGCCGGCAGGCCCGGCAAAGGCGCCGCCATCGGCGCTGCCATTGGCGCTGCGGCGGGTGTCGGAATCGGCGTTTATCAGGACCGCCAGCAGGCGAAACTGCGCGAGCGGCTTTTGAACAGCGGCGTTCAAGTGCAGCGGGACGGGGATAACCTGATCTTGTTGATGCCGTCGGACATTACGTTTGCGGTCAATCAGTCGGACATCAATCCCGGCTTTTATGAGACGCTGAACTCTGTGGCGGTTGTCTTCAAGGAGTTCGACAAGACAACCATCAGCGTTTACGGCCATGCTGATTCAACCGGACCCGAAGATTACAACCAGCGTTTGTCTGAACGGCGGGCTCTGTCGGTATCAAACTACATCGCTGCTCAGGGCGTTTCTCCTGCGCGTTTGCGGTCGGTCGGTTTCGGTGAAACCCGCCCCATCGCTGACAACAGCACTGACTATGGCCGCGCCGCGAACCGCCGGGTTGAGATCGTCATTGATCCGATCGACAGTCAGTTCAACAGCTAGACCGATCTTCGCTACGGTCTACTGACGTTTCTAAAAGTCCGCCCGGCAGTCGCCGGGCGGGCTTTTTTTGCACCAAAATGGTACAGTTGTGATAACCGTCAGCAGCGCGGCGGCGGTGTTCTTAAGCGCTTTTAAAGAGAATTTTCCTAAAACTTTTGCAGTGTGCGCGTCGGCCAGGGCGCGCCGCAAAGCATGGTGTCTGGAAGTGAATTTCTGGAATAGGGCGTAGGGATGAATTTACGGCAGAAAAGCTCGCGATATAACGCGCTGGTGTTGTTCGCCGCCGGTATTGCCGGCGCCTTTCTTGTGCTGGCGACGGTGCGCACCGGCTTCAAACCGGACATTGAAATATGGCTCGCCAGCGGGTTGGTCGTGTCATTGATCCTGCATGCGCGCGCGAGCTTTGCCCTCAGTCGTGCGCAGCAAGAGCTTGAAATGTTGCGCGGCCTCGTCCGCAAAATAAAACCCGCAAGGGAAAGGTCTCTGCCAAGCCTGAAGTTTGAGCCCGTCAAAGACGTGGATCAGCGCGACGCGGAAAGGCTTGCGGACGTGCAAAGCGCCATAGAAAATGACCGGGTTGATCTCTATCTGCAGCCGATTGTCAGCCTGCCGCAGCGAAAGATTCGATGCTTTGAAGCCTTCTCAAGATTGCGTCAGGGCGATGGCTCGATCCTGCAGCCGGGTGATTATCTGGAGGCCGCTGAGCGGGCCAACCGTATTGGCGTCATCGACAACATGATCCTGCTGCGCGCCGTCCAGGCGTTGCGTCAGCTGGGTCCGGCAAGTTCACAATATCAGATTTTCTGCAACATCTCACCGGCGACGATTTTCGACCAGGACTTTTTTACACGGTTCACAGACTATCTCGACGCAAATGCAGACCTCGCAAGGCGCATTGTTTTCGAGTTTACCTATCCGGCGGTAGAAATGATGCATGAGCGGGTGAGAGAAAACATGAACGCCGTCACCAAGCGGGGTTTTTCGTTTTCGGTCGATCATATTCGCCGGTTCGATCTGAACTGGCAGTCTCTTTCAGAGAGGAACTTCCGTTTCGTAAAGGCGTCCAGCGCGCTTTTGTTGAGCGAAAGCGCCAAGGGCGCGGAAGGCCGCGCGCGCGTGAAGGCGTTTAAAGAAAGCCTGCACCGGAACAACATCGATCTCATTGTTGAGAAAGTCGAAGTTGAATCGCAAATTCCACACATATTGGAACTCGGCATTGACTATGGGCAAGGCGCCCTGTTCGGCGCGCCATTAGTCGCCAGCCGTTACCTTCAACCAGAAGCGGACCTCGCCGTCGCGTCATAGGACGAATGCTATGCCCCATGAGACAGATTGGGCGGATCGCGGCATTGAGTGGCGCTACTTTGGTCATGTAACCCCTGATGAAGCGCGCGCAGCAGATCAGGCGTTTTACAGTGATCCGCGTTCCGATCACGCGCAGTATCAATTGGTCGACCTGCGTGACGTTACGCAGTTGGATTTTCCGGAACCTGATCAGCGTTTGAGCGCAGCCATTGACGGCGCCGCCAGCTTTTCGGTGCCGTGGGTGCGTGTCGCATTTGTCGTTCCTGATGGACGCTTTGACGAGGCGCTGGAGACTTATGTCGAGCTGATCAGCAAGACGAGTTGGTCTGCCCGAACTTTTCGGGACGTGGATGAAGCGCGAAGCTGGTGTAAAAATGACGACCAGAGCGCCATGGTGAAGCTGCGGCGGCGTCTTGTGCTTGACCGTTAGGCCTATCGGCCTTATCGGCGTGGTCTCTGTGACAGGCCCTGCATTCATATCATCCATCAAAGACCTCGCCTCTCAATATGACGCGTTGCTGTGTGATGCGTGGGGCGTCATTCACAACGGCGTTGATTTGTTTCCGGGCGCCGGCGAGGCGCTGGTTCAGTTTCGTAAACATCGCGGGCCTGTTGTCATCCTGACCAATGCGCCGCGCCCGTCCTCAATTATTCCGGCGCAGCTCGATCAGATCGGCCTGCCGCGCGAGGCTTATGACGTGGTGGTGACGTCTGGCGATGCAACGCGCGCGGCCATAGAGGCGTATCTCCCAGCGCCGGCGTTTCGGCTCGGTCCCGCCAAGGACGATCCGTTGTTTGAAGGGCTGGCGATTGAGTTCGCGCCGCTTGGGGACGCGCAATTTATTGTCTGTACAGGATTGGAAAACGATGATCGCGAAGGTCCGGAGGACTATCGCGATGTGCTAATACAGGCGGCGTCACTTAACCTTCCTATGGTGTGCGCCAATCCCGACATCGTTGTGAACTGGGGCGGCAAAATCATCTGGTGCGCCGGTGCGCTGGCCGAGATATATGAAACGCTCGGTGGCAAGGTGGTCTATGGCGGCAAACCGCACGCGCCGATCTATGACGTCGCCTATAAAGCGATCAGCAAGATCCGGCCCGATATTGCCCGGTCGCGCATACTGGCGATCGGTGATGGCGTGAACACCGACATCAAGGGAGCGAATGTTCAGGGGATTGATGTGCTTTACGTTACCGGTGACGGCGGCGTGCATACCGGCGACAAGGGCGAGACGGCGATTGCAGCGACGCTGGCGGCGGCCGGCGCCCATGCCATGGCGGTGTCGGAAGGGCTGCAATGGTAGCGACAAAAAACATTGTGGCCGCCATCGGCAACTTTGACGGCGTGCATCTCGGCCATCAGTTCTTGCTGGAAGAAGCCGCGCAGTTCGCTCGTCAGCATGAAGCGGCGCTCGGGGTCGTTTTGTTCGAGCCGCATCCGCGCCGTTATTTTCACCCCGATGACGCGCCTTTTTTGTTGACCAGCTCAGCGCAGCGGGACGCACTGCTGAAAGAGTGCGGTGTTGAAGAAATCCTTGTCCTGACATTTGACGAAACGATGGCGACAAAAACAGCGGCAGATTTTGTCTCGGAAGTTTTGAAAAATCAGCTATCCTTAAACGGGATCGTCGCAGGCGCCGATTTTCATTTTGGCGCCGGGCGCGCCGGCGATGGCGCCGCACTTGAAGCGCTTGGCGCCAAAGCGGGCCTGGCGGTAAAGCTCGTCGGATTGCTTGATGATGATGCGCGTGATGGCAAGTTCGGATCAAGCGCCGTGCGCGACGCGTTACAGCGCGGCGCTGTCGATGAAGCAACGAAGATGCTGGGCCGGCCTTGGTCCGTGCGCGGGCGCGTTGCGATTGGCAACAAGGTGGGGCGCACGATTGGCTTTCCGACCGCCAACATGCTGCTGGGCGATCTCGTCGCCCCGCGCGAGGGCGTCTACGCAACCCGCGTGTCGCTCGACGGCAAAGTCTACGATGCGGTCTCCAATTATGGGCGCAGGCCGACGGTCGGCGCCGATGTGCCTTTGCTGGAAACCTTCCTGTTTGACTTCGATGGCGACCTCTACGGGCGAGAGATCGAAGTTTCCTTCGTTGCGTTTATGCGTGATGAGATGAAGTTTGACGGTCTTGACGCGTTGAAGGCTCAAATTGCCGAGGATTGCGTCAAAGCGCGCGCATTGCTTGGTTAATTTCGCTCGCGAAAGCGTGTGGACGGCACTGGTGGCGCGCCACATTCTCGACAAGATTGCCCGCAACTATCACTATGAAGGAATCGTGCGCCCCCCGCCTGTGGGCGCTTTGTTGAGGTTGTGTGATGATTGAAAAGCTTTCCCGTAATTCGCGCCTTCGCAAGGCGGTGTTTGGCGCCAGCGCGGCGGCCGTTGCGCTTGGCATGGGCGCTACCGCTTCGGCGGGCGGCGGTTATGTGAGCGCCGGATATTCAAGCGGATATTACGGCGGAGGCTATTACGCCGCCGGATACAAGAGCCATCGCGGCCATCATCGCGGACACGGTCGGCGCCATCACCGTCACGGCGGGGGAGGCGGTAAAGCCGCAGCGATTGCGCTGGGCGTCATCGGCGGCGCGATCATTCTCAACGAGATCGCCGAAGACCGTGAGCGGGAGCGTTACGCGCGCGAGCGCTATTATGAAGACCGCTATGCGCGTCCAGCCAATGTCTATGACGACCGTGGTTATGATAACCGCGGCTATGACAGTCGCGGCTATGATGATGACTATTATGAGGACGAGTATTACGACGAAGAATATGACAGCGACGCTGAAGCCGGCGCCTATGACGGCGTTTACGAAGAAGAGCTTGATGGCGGCGCACCCGCCGTTCGGCCTGAGCCTATTCGGGTTTCTTCAGCAGCCGCCTACGAGACCTGTCTGCGGCACGCCAGAACGGCGCTGGGCGAGCGTGGCTTTGTCATCTCTGCGCCCTATCGTCCGGATACGGTGGAGGCGCGCGGCGGCGCTGTGCTGATGACGGCGACGGTGACGGCGCAGCGCGGCGGCGAACGCTGGGCGCGCGCAATGTCATGCGAAGCAAGCGAAACGCGGGTCTATCGGATGGAGCTGATTTAGCGGCGCTGGCGGGTTCGCTTGTTCGGACCTCCCAATATTCACTCGGAACAATCAAGCGGGAATTATTCGCGCGCGTTGCATCGCGCCATTGCCGCCCAAGCGCTCTCAATCAAACGCTTCCCGCTTGACGCGGACGCACTCCTCCCTCTCCGCGCCCGCGTAGCGGCGAATCCGCATATCGAAGAATGAGTGATTGTTCACTCATCATCTGAGGATTCCGCCATCCAGGAGCGCGCGGCGTTGTTCGGGGCGTGATTGTGATGAGGATTTGTGTGGGCTGGCGGGTGTCAGCGCGCGCATTGTTCGACGTGGGTTTCTCCACGCCCAACGGGGCCGAAGCACAGCGCGCCGAGGCGCCGCCGCGGCCCTATTGGTTTGGCTAACGCGCCGCATATTCAAACCCCGCGCGCGTGACGTGCAGCGTTTCACCTGATATGAAGCCCGCATGACCTTTGAAACCCTCATAATCTCTTCGGGCACGATTCGAATTATCAGCCGAATTATTAGCCCGGGTCGGTGCGCGGCGAGCCTTTCCAAGGCTTGACAAAGGCGCCCGGGACCGGGCCTTGCTGCACCCCAAAGACAACCTTTGCAAAAGAAGAGATTTGACGATGCCAGATGCATCGAATGGCGGTTCCGCCAATTCGGAAAAGGGACGCGATTACAAAGACACGCTGTTCCTACCCCAAACTGATTTTCCCATGCGCGCCGGGCTGCCGAAGCGCGAGCCGGAACTCCTTGCCCGCTGGGCGGAGATGAACATGTACAAGGCCCTGCGCGAAGCGGCGAAGGGCCGGGAGAAATTCATTCTCCATGACGGCCCGCCCTACGCCAATGGTCACATCCATATGGGTACGGCGCTGACCAAAGTGTTGAAGGACCTTATCGTCCGCTCAAAACAGATGGCGGGGTATGACGCCAATTTCGTGCCCGGCTGGGATTGTCACGGCCTGCCCATTGAATGGCAGGTGGAAAAAGAGTTCGCCGAAAAAGGCCGTAAAAAGCGCGACGTGCCGACAACCGAATTCCGTAAGGCCTGCCGCGACTATGCGCAAAAATGGCTCGACATTCAGCGCGAGGAATTCAAACGCCTCGGCCCCGAAGGTGACTGGGATGATCCGTACACGACCATGGCGTTTGCGTCAGAGGCGAAGATCGCCGGGGAGCTGTTGAAGTTCGCAGAGCTCGGTCTTCTCTATCGCGGGTCCAAGCCCGTTATGTGGTCGCCGGTGGAGCAGACAGCACTGGCCGAAGCCGAGATTGAATATCATGATCACCAGTCGACGACGATCTGGGTGAAGTTTCCAATCAAGGGATTCTCGGGAAGTACAGCGATTGAGCACTCTGACCTTGTTGGAGGTGCATCAGTCGTCATCTGGACCACGACGCCATGGACGATGCCCGGCAACCGCGCGATCTGCTTCGGACCAAAAATGTCTTACGGGCTTTATGAAGTCGTCTCGATGAAGGAGACCGATTTTGAGCCCTGGTCAAAGCCCGGTGACAAGCTGATTCTTTCTGACGCGCTTGCTGACAGCGTGCGCGAGGCCGGGCTGATTGCGGAATGGAAACGCGTGCGGGACGTCCCGGCTGAATTTTTGGCAAACGCGCTATGTGATCACCCCCTCAAAGGTTTTTCCGGCGGTTACGATTTCGAGGTGCCGCTGCTTGCGGGCGATCACGTCACCGACGAAGCGGGCACGGGCTTTGTGCATACAGCGCCGGGCCATGGTCAGGAAGACTATATCGCCTGGGTTTCCGCCTTCGGTACGCAGGCGGAAATTCCGCATACGGTGGATGAGTTCGGCGCCTTCACGGACGAAGCCCCCGGCTTCATCGGCGAGCAGGTGCTGGTCATCGAGGGCAAGAAAAAGGGCAAGGATGGCGGCGCCAACAAGGCGGTCATCGAACAGCTCATCGCCCATGGCAAGCTGCTGGCGCGTGGGCGCCTGACGCACTCTTATCCGCATTCATGGCGCTCAAAGGCGCCGGTGATTTTCCGCAACACGCCGCAATGGTTCATCGCCCTCGATAAACCCACGGCAAACGGCAAAACCCTGCGCGAGAACGCCCTCGCCGCCATCGACGCCACGGGCTTTACGCCTACAGGCGGGCGCAATCGCATTCGCGCCATGGTAGAGGGACGGCCCGACTGGCTGATTTCGCGCCAGCGCGCCTGGGGCGTGCCTATCACCATCTTCGCCCACAAGGAAACCGGCGATGTTCTGGTGGACGACGCCGTCAACAAACGCATCACCGACGCCATCAAGGCGGGCGGCGCCGATGCGTGGTTCGAAAACAGTAGCCAGGATTTTCTCGGGTCTGACTACAGCGCAGACGACTATGACAAGATCGAAGATATTCTCGATGTGTGGTTCGATTCCGGATCGACCCACGCGTTCTGCCTTGAAGAGCGCGACGACCTTGCATGGCCGGCGGATGTGTACTGCGAAGGATCGGACCAGCATCGCGGCTGGTTCCAGTCATCGCTGTTGGAGGCCTGTGGCACGCGCGGGCGAGCGCCCTACAATCATGTCATCACCAACGGCTTCGTTGTCGACGGTGAAGGGCGCAAAATGTCGAAGTCGATCGGCAATGTCATGGCGCCGGACGAGGTCATCAAGCAATATGGCGCGGAGATCATCCGCATCTGGGTCGCAAGCTCCGATTACACGGAAGATCTGCGCATCTCGAATGAAATCATCGGATCGGCAGTAGACGCCTATCGAAGGCTCAGAAACACGCTGCGTTACTTGTTGGGCGCGCTGGCGGATTTTTCTGACGCTGAACGTGTTGATCCGTTGGAAATGCCGGAGCTTGAACGCTATGTGCTGCATCGCCTTGCGGTGCTCGATGGGGAAGTGCGCGCCGGATACGGCAAGTTTGATTTCAAAGGCGTCTGGCGAAAATGCGCTGACTTCGCCTCTCTTGAGCTTTCCGCGTTTTATCTCGATGTCCGCAAGGACGCGTTGTATTGCGACCGGCCGGACGATATGCGCCGCCGCGCCGCCCGCACGGTGATGGCGGAAGTGTTTGACCGGCTGGTTACATGGCTTGCGCCTGTCTGCGTGTTCACCATGGAAGAGGCCTGGCTTTCCCATTATCCGTCTACGGATGGTTCAGTGCATTTGCAGCAGTTCCCGGAGACGCCTGCTGGTTGGCGCGATGACGCGCTCGGCGCCAAATGGCGGAAAATCCGCGAGGTGCGCCGTGTGGTGACCGGCGCGCTCGAAGTCGAGCGCCGTGAAAAACGCATTGGCGCCAGCCTTGAGGCTGCGCCAGTGGTTCATGTGACCGATGCGGAGTTGCTGAAAGCGTATGCGGGACTCGATGCAGCAGAGCTGTTCATCACCTCCGGCGCGACCCTGACTAACAAACCAGCGCCGGACAGCGCCTTCCGCCTTGAAGGCGAAGCGCAAAGCGTTGCTGTGGTTCCGTCTGAGGCGGAAGGCGATAAATGCCGCCGGTGCTGGCGTATCCTTCCCGAAGTGGGCGTCAACAAAGCCCATGACGATCTTTGCGGCCGATGCGCTGATGCAGTGGACGTTGCAGACAAGAGGGGCGCATGAGCGCGACGCGAACATATATGAGCCGCATCAAGGAATGGTGGGCCGTCGCGCGCGTGAACAAACTGTTTTGGCGTGGGCTCATTGGGGCGGCAATTATCGTCGCCCTCGATCAGGCGTCAAAGCTCTGGATCGTGCACGGGCTCGGGCTGCCGGCGCTCGGCAAGATCGAAATCTCCGGGATTTTTGACCTCAGCTATGTGGAGAATCGCGGCGCCAGTTTCGGTATGCTGTCGGGCATGCGCGTAATCCTGTCGCTGATTTCCCTCGTTGTGGCCACGGCGCTGGTGGCGTGGCTTGGAAATTTGAAACGGGTGGTCGCCGCCACGGGCGTCGCCTTAATTATCGGTGGGGCGCTGGGTAACCTCTATGATCGGGTCGCCTACGGCTATGTAGTCGATTTTCTCGATTTTTCGGGCCTCAATTTCCCCTGGGTGTTCAATGTGGCGGATACCGCAATCAATGTGGGCATCGCCTGTCTACTGCTGGACGCCTGGCTCACCCGCGACGCCGCCGACGGCCCCGAAACCGGCGCAAAAAAAGACAAGGCGTCAGACGGGGCATAAACGGCTTTGCGTGGGCGGTGACCCATGATTATAGTGCGCCCCATTCGGCGGGGCGGCGTCCGAAAATAAGTTGGAGTGACAAGATGATAAATGCTTCTGCGATGCGGTTCGCGCTCGCCATGGCGGCGATTTCGCTGATGACCGCCGGCTGCGGCATCAGCAAGGCGCTGGGCGGTGGCAAGAACGCCCCTGATGAATTCGCTATTGCGACCAAGGCCCCGCTGGTGGTGCCGCCTGATTATGGGCTCCAGCCGCCGCGCCCCGGTGAAACGCGTCCACAGGAATTGTCGCCGTCAGAGCGCGCGCAACAGGTCCTTTTGGGCGATTCAAATTCCGCGCCGCCGACCGTTGGCGAGCAATTGCTGCTGCGCAAGGCTGGCGCCCTCGGATCTGACGGCTCCATTCGCACTCTGCTTGCCGCTGAGGCGGGCGGGCGCGCTGAAAAAGACCGCAGCCTCGCCAACCAGCTGATGTTCTGGAACTTTATCGACGGCAAGGTTGACGATTCCGCGGCGCCCTTGCGTGTGGACGATCCTGATGCGTGGATGGCCGAGCGTGAGCGTGCGATCAAGGCTGTGCTGGGCGAAGAGGCGCAGGTTGAAATCAAGCAGTCCGAAGGGCTGAAGCTGCCAGGCGTATTCTAAGGTTGCGAAATAGTCATCGAAAAAAGCCGCCTTATCAGGGCGGCTTTTTTATTGTCGTTTGCGCTGGTGGGTTACGCTTGCGATAATCACCCATGGCGAATCGGGCGGCACAACAATCCACCAAAGCGAATGTAATTCACCGGCTGCCGCCGGGGGCGGTGAACCGTATCGCGGCAGGTGAGGTGATCGAGCGGCCTGCCGCCGTGGTCAAAGAGCTTGTGGAAAACGCCCTCGACGCGGGCGCCCGGCGCATCGATATCGAGATTGAGCATGGCGGCAAAACCCGGCTGGTTGTGACAGACGATGGTTGCGGCATGGAGGCGGATGATTTGCTGCTGGCGGTGGAACGGCACGCCACATCGAAACTTTCTCCCGGCGCCGACGGTGACTACGACCTGATGAATATCGCCACCATGGGTTTTCGCGGTGAGGCCTTGCCGTCGATTGGCGCGGTGGCGCGGCTCTCCATCACCACGCGCGTGGCGGGCGGTGACGCGCAATGTTTGAGCGTTGAAGGCGGCGATCTGGACGGCCCGCGGCCAGCCGCGTTCGGCGGCCACGGTACGCGCATCGAAGTGCGCGACTTGTTCTACGCAACACCGGCGCGCTTGAAGTTTTTGAAATCCGATCAGGCGGAAACGACGGCGATTGGCGAGGTTGTGCGGCGGCTTGCCATGGCGCGTCATGACGTGGCCGTGACGCTCACCTCATCCGGCCGCAAGATCGTCAATCTTAGCGCTGAAGCGCCCACTGAGGACGGCCGGTTGAAACGTCTTGCTGCGATTATGGGCAAGGAGTTTGGGGAGAATGCGTTGGCGATCCATGCCGAACGGGAGGGCGCGCGGGTCACGGGGTTCGCCGGATTGCCGACCTTCAATCGCGGCCTGCCGGACAAACAGTTTTTGTTCGTGAACGGACGGCCGGTGCGCGACAAGCTGATCGTTGGCGCGGTGCGCGGCGCCTATGCGGATTTTCTGGCGCGTGATCGTCATCCCGCTGTGGCGCTGTTTCTGGATATTCCGTCTGCGCTCGTGGACGTCAATGTGCATCCTGCGAAAACAGAAGTACGGTTTCGCAACGCCGCCGAAGTGCGGGGTCTGCTGGTCGGCGCGCTTCGTCACGCGCTGGCGGAGGCGGGTCACCGGGCGGCGACCACCACAAGCGCGTACGCCCTGGGGCGAATGGCGCCGCAATCTGGCGCGGTGACGCCTATGCGTTCCGGCTACCGGCCTGCGCCCGCGCCTAATCCCTATTTGCGTGATGCTTTTGCGCCGGTTGATGGGCTGCATGACCGGCAGGCGGCGTTCGAGGATGTGAACGCTCCTAGCGGCCGGGCGGAGCCGGCGCCGGAACAAGCGCCCGTATCGATGGACAGTCCGCTGGGCGCGGCTCGTGCGCAATTGCATGAGACCTATATCGTTGCGCAGACGCCGGACGGCCTTGTGATTGTTGATCAGCATGCGGCGCATGAGCGGCTGGTTTACGAGCGAATGAAATCCGCGCTGGAAGGCGGCGCGGTCGCCAGCCAGGGCTTGCTGTTGCCGGAGGTGGTGGATCTGACCAGCGACGAGGCGGACCGGCTTGAAAAGCATTTCGAGGCGTTCGCGCAATTGGGTCTTACCATGGAGCGTTTTGGCGAAGATGCGGTGATGGTGCGTGAAACGCCTGCTATGCTGGGCGAAGTTGACATTAAAGGGCTGGTGCAATCGCTTGCGGACGATCTTTCCTCATTGGGAGAAACGCTGGCGCTCAAGGAACGCCTCGAAGAAGTGTGTTCTTCCATGGCCTGCCACGGTTCGATCCGTTCCGGGCGCCGCATGACTGGCGAGGAAATGAATGCATTGTTGCGCCAGATGGAGGCGACGCCTTATTCGGGTCAGTGCAACCATGGCCGGCCCACTTACGTCGAATTGAAGCTGGCGGATATTGAGCGGTTGTTTGGCCGGCGGTAAGCAGGTTCATACGGTTGAAACATTACCGCAGGATCACCCACAAAGAAGACGAAAATGACTGAATATAAATACACGCCGCTCGACCAGCTAGGCGATTATCAACTGCGTAGTGACGCTGACATGAGTGCACGCGCAAATGCGTTTTTTGATGAACTGAAGCGCCGGCACACAATCCGTGATTTCACCGATGAGCCAGTGCCGCGCGAAGTCGTTGAAAAGTGTATTGAAACGGCGGGCCGGGCGCCGTCCGGCGCCAACCATCAGCCGTGGTTTTTCGCGCTTGTGGGCGATCCCGCCGTGAAGCGCGACATTCGTATCGCCGCCGAGGAAGAAGAACGCGCCTTTTATGAAGGGCGCGCGGGTGAAGAATGGCTGGAAGCGCTCGATCCGCTTGGCACCGGGCCGGAGAAGCCGTTTCTTGAGACGGCGCCCTGGCTCATCGCGGTGTTTGCGCAGCGTCGCGGCGGCGTTGAAGCGGGGATGGACAAAAAGAACTACTATCTGCACGAAAGCGTCGGCATCGCCTGCGGTTTTCTCATTGCGGCGCTACACCATGCGGGGCTCGGCACGCTGACCCACACGCCCAATCCCATGTCATTCCTTTCCAAGAAGTTGAACCGTCCGGTGACGGAAAAACCCTATCTGCTCATCGTCACGGGCCGCGCGCAAAAACACGCGGCCGTGCCTCACCACGCGATGATCAAAAAACCACTTAAAGACATCATGAAGGTCTATTAAGCGGGCTTTCCCAACCGCTTTACACCTTTGCCGGGTTTGCAAATCAGACTAGCGTTTTTATCGACTTGATTCGTCTTGCGCGTTTATCCGGCGAGCAGGGGCGGTGCGAATCATCCGGTGGCTATTGTTGGCCGGCAAGAGATAGAAGGGATGCACACTATGGGCATGATTAAAGAGTTTCAGGAATTCGCCGTCAAGGGCAATGTCGTCGACATGGCGGTCGGCATCATCATTGGCGGCGCCTTCGGCACCATCGTCAAATCACTGGTGAGCGACATCATCATGCCGCCGATCGGCATCTTGATGGGCGGCATCGATTTTTCAGAAATCGTCATCACCCTTCAGCAAGCGACAGCGGACACCGAAGCGGTGACCATGAATATCGGCGTTTTCATCAATAACGTTATTTCGTTTTTGATTGTCGCCTGGGCGGTCTTCATGCTGGTGAAGGGCATGAACAGCCTGAAGAAGAAACAGGAAGAGGCGCCAGCCGAAGCACCCGCGCCGCCGAAATCTGAAGTCCTGCTGGAAGAAATTCGCGACGCCCTGAGGGCGCGCTAACAGCGTTACACGAACTACCCCTACCCAGTGAGAAGAAGCCCGGCCCCTGCGTGATCAGGGGCCGGGTTTTTTTAGGTTAGCCACAAGCCCGCGACTGTGAATGCCAATGCGATTAACGGAACCAAGAAGACCGCGCCAGCCATGACTGAATTGAGCAACGCTTTCCACGCCGAGAACCCTTGGACCTGACCGAGCGCCCGAAGAAATAAGATAAACGCCCAAATAGCGATGACAATCTCAACTAAACTGAGTCCGAGGACGGAGGCCAAAAGAACGGGATTGGAATCAATTCTTGGAGTTTGCGTGGTAAAGAGTTCATGCCCGAATAACGGAAGCTCGATAGCATACAATAATCCAGCAGCGATGATTGGGACGTTCGCCCAGGCGAGAGCGGCCTTAATAGCTTCGCTATCTCCCCTGCCGCTAATCCAACTGCCGGTCCATTTCAATAGCGCACTGAAGATAAACCAACCGATCAATCCACCGATTGGGCCGATAATTAACGCCATCAAGATAATTGTCGTGAGGTCATAACTGTCGCCCAGACTGCGTATAGACGCCCGGTCTAATGTGTTGAACACCCCGCCGATCAGAACCAGAGGCACAGCCAAATAAGAAGTGTCGTGGTCGATGATCCGCTGAATTGTCTCTCGCGGCTTTAGCCACCAAGAAACCCATGGACTTTTCGGCTTTTCTGTCATGTGTCCCTCTCACTTGCTGGGAAGGCTACTAGGTATCCGGCCCATAACAAAGGAGGGACGGGTCCAGTTGTGCATGGCGCGCGCCCCGTCTATACGCCCCATTCAACCCTGTTTTTCGTAACAAGATTATCGCCCAATGACGCCGCTCAAAAACATCCGAAATTTCTCCATCGTCGCCCATATCGATCATGGCAAATCGACGCTGGCTGACCGTCTCATTCAGGAGACGGGCGGGTTGACCAACCGCGAGATGAAGGAGCAAGTCCTTGATTCCATGGAGCTGGAGCGCGAGCGGGGCATCACCATCAAGGCGCAGACCGTCCGGCTGAACTACAAGGCGAAGGACGGCGAAACCTATGTCTTGAACCTCATCGACACGCCGGGGCATGTGGACTTCACCTATGAGGTCTCGCGCTCGCTCTCGGCCTGCGAGGGTGCGCTGCTGGTGGTGGACGCCAGCCAGGGCGTTGAGGCGCAGACACTGGCCAACGTCTATCAGGCGATTGACGTGAATCTCGAGATTGTGCCGGTCCTCAACAAAATTGATTTGCCGGCCGCCGAACCTGACCGGGTGAAAGCCCAGATTGAGGATGTCATTGGCATCGACGCTTCCGACGCCATTGAGATTTCCGCCAAGACCGGGCTCGGCGTGCCGGATGTGCTGGAGGCGATTGTCACGCGTCTCCCGGCGCCTGGCGGCGATGAGACGGCGCCGTTAAAAGCGTTGCTCGTTGATTCTTGGTACGACCCTTATCTCGGTGTCGTGGTGCTGGTGCGTATCGTGGATGGCGTCCTAAAAAAAGGCATGCGCATCCGCATGATGGGCGCCAAAGCCGTCTACACGGTCGATCAGGTGGGCGTTTCGACACCCAAGAAGACCCCGGTCGATACGCTTGGCCCCGGCGAGATTGGCTATCTGACGGCCCAGATCAAAGAGGTGGCGGACACCAGCGTCGGCGACACCATCACCGATGATCGCCGCCCGACTGAAAAAGCGCTTTCCGGGTTTAAGCCATCCGTACCCGTTGTATTTTGCGGAATCTTTCCAGTCGACGCCAATGATTTCGAAGATCTGCGCGAAGCGATGGGCAAGCTGCGCCTCAATGACGCCAGCTTTGAGTTTGAGATGGAGACTTCAGCGGCGCTCGGCTTTGGTTTTCGGTGCGGGTTTTTGGGCCTGCTGCATCTGGAGATTATTCGCGAGCGGCTGGAGCGCGAGTTTAACCTCGATCTTATTACGACAGCACCGAGCGTAGTTTACGACATTCACATGACTGACGGGTCGATGATCGAGCTGCACAATCCGGCGGACCTGCCGGACCCGGTCAAGATCGATCATATGGAAGAGCCGTGGATCAAGGCGACGATCATGGCACCCGATGAATATCTCGGCGGCATTTTAAAACTGTGCGAAGAGCGCCGCGGCATACAGCGCGACCTCACTTATGCCGGTTCCCGCGCCATGGTGGTGTACGAACTACCGCTGAACGAAGTGGTGTTTGATTTTTATGACCGGCTGAAATCAGTGTCGAAAGGCTACGCCAGTTTTGATTATCAGATTATCGATCACCGCACTGGCGATCTCGTGAAGATGCAGGTGCTCGTCAATGACGAACCAGTGGACGCGCTGTCGATGATCGTCCATCGCGATAAAGCCGATGCGCGCGGGCGCGGCATGTGCGAGAAACTGAAAGATTTAATCCCGCGCCACATGTTTAAAATCCCGATCCAGGCGGCGATTGGCGGGCGCGTTATTGCGCGCGAGACCATCTCTGCATTGCGGAAAGACGTGACGGCGAAATGCTATGGCGGCGACGCCTCACGCAAACGCAAGCTGCTCGACAAACAAAAGGCCGGTAAGAAAAAGATGCGCCAGTTCGGCCGCGTGGAAATCCCGCAAGAAGCGTTCATCAAGGCGCTGAAGATCGACAGCTAGAGACGTTAGCCGTCGGCACAAACGATGGTTTTGACCATATAGCCGCTTTCATGCCGAATTTATTGTTCGCGCCTATTTTTTTGTGCCTCACAACATCAATTGTCCGAACTTTTTTGGCTACCGGCTTATGGTGCCGTCACTATGTTGTTTGTGAAATCTATTTGTGTAACGCTTCAACTCCAATAGTTCGGAGGGGGCCATGCAACTAACACATAATTCGATTCACAAAATTCTGGTTGGCGGGCTAGCGCTATCCCTTTGTGCGATTGCTTCCTCAGCGCAGGCGGCGAAAACAGTCAAGCTGACCAAGCTTTATTGTGCGGAAACAACTGAAGGTGGAGAGGATGAAATCTACCTCACGATCGACGTGGATGGCCAGTCACATCGTTTGCCGTCAACGAGTTTCAAACGCATGAACGAGGATAGCGGGCTTGATACGTGGCCGCTCAACGCGGTCTATACCGTCGAAGACAAGATGATAGTGACCGTGAGGGAGGAGGATGATTCTTCCGAAGACGATACGATTGGTGTAGCGATAATTCTCGCCAAAGGTGGCAAGGTGGACGTTGGATTTGTTCCAATCGATTTGCCTGCGACCGAGAACGGCACGCATTCAACGAGTTGGAACGATGGCGCCGAATACACCCTCCACTATGAAGTGAGCGACGCCGCCGAAAATCTCGAGACCGGCTTTACAATGGCGGTGATGTCTGATCCGCAATATGATTTTTGCGAATCCGACTATTGCAAGAAAAACGCAGGTAATAGCGCTCAAGCAAACGAGTGGCACTCTGCGAGCATAGAAAAATTGAAAGCGGCCTCATCGAACTTCATGGGCGTCATTGTCAACGGTGATTTGACAAACACCATGGAGGATGAACAACTCGACAATTATCGCGAAAATTACGCAAACAAGTTCGTGACCTATCCCGGGCTTGGCAATCATGATTACGAAAATTACACGCCAGCGCGCGACGACTCCAAGAATTGCTCAGATGTGGGCATCCTGGTCGCCAAGCACTACTGCGCCAAGGAGATGGTTGACTATATCGTCGAGGTCGCGCGTTCAAATCCGGCAATAAAAGATTTTGACTACACAGAAGGCAAATGGAGCAGGGAAGGCAGTCTTGCGTATTACTTTGACATCGGCGACTACCGCTTCATCCAGCTTCAAAATCATCCGGCATTTGAAAACGCGTGGAGCGTCTTCATGTCGAACCGTTCGGGCCATGAAGACTACAAGATAACACAATCGTTTGACTGGTTGCGCGCTGTCCTGGCCAAGTCAAAAGATAAGAATGTCATTTTGAACATGCACGCTTTGCATACGGGCGACGGTCTCAATGATAGTGTTAGCAGCGCTTCGCTGAAGCCTGAAAACAGGACCAAATACGAAGAAGGCTACGAAACGCTTCAGTCAATCGTCGGTGAGCATCCCAATGTTGTCGGCATTTTCGCCGGTCATATTCATGAGTGGGTTGGCAATTATATTTTCGGCGATTTTCAAGGGTTTCTTGGCCGTACTGAAGCAGTTACTCTCAAGTCGCATTATACAAACCGGCCAGATGAATTTACTTCAACCGGCACACATGTGCGCACGATTCCTGTGCTGTTTGGCGGCGGCGCGATGTACAACAAATACCTGAAGGTTACGTTTGATCCCGAACAGATGACCGCGAGCGTTATCGACAGTCGCAATGGGAACAACACAGAGTTATTGACCGACAAGGTGTACGAGACGTTGCTAGGCTTTAAGAAAACTGAGAACGCAGGAATACCCGGCCATAATATCAGTTCGGTTGCCGGGCTTTCGGTGTTTGCATGCGCCAAGCGATGCCTTGATAATAGCGCTTGCAAGTCCTTTGATTACCGAGGAAGTGATGAAACATGTTACTTCAGCGACAAGACAAAGGCGGATGTCGAACTGAAGGAAGATTACCCAGGCGATCCCTATGATTATTATGAGCGCCCATGAAGTTGATCCGGGACGCGATTAGCCACGCGTAGCGTGATCAACACTATAGATACCTAGAAGCTTCCAGACGGCTGTAATCCTGTTCGACTGGAAAATCCGGGTTCGGGTTAATATTTTCTGCGCTGGGGTTGCGGGCGCCACGATATTGGTGAGGCGCGGCTGGCGTTACGCCTCGTTTCATCGCGGCAGATTTGGTATCGGCGTGATTGCCCTATATGCACGCTAAGAGGGCGCATGCGGCATTGATATGACTCGCCCGCTTAGTCCGCCCGCTTTACATATTCCATCGTTTCGGTGTTGACGATAATCTTTTGGCCCGTGCTCATATGCGGCGGGACCATAATGCGAAGGCCATTATCGACGATCGACGGTTTGTATGAAGACGATGCGGTCTGGCCTTTAACTGTTGGCTCTGTCTCAACGATTTCAACCGTCACCTGCTCCGGCATTTGAACGCCGATAGCGCGACCCTCATGGCTTTCCACGACGACGGCCATGCCGTCCTGCATGAACGCCACGCGCTCGCCAATTAGGTCCTTCGGGATCGATACCTGCTCATAGGTTTCCTGATCCATGAACACCAGCATGTCCCCTTCTTCGTAAAGATAGGTGTGGTCTTTCTGCTCAAGGCGGACACGTTCTACGGTTTCGGAAGCGCGGAAGCGCTCATTCAGTTTAGAGCCAGTCTCCAGATTTTTCAGCTCGACCTGCGCATAGGCCGGGCCTTTGCCCGGTTTCACGGCGCCGACTTTCACCGCCGCCCACAGGCCGCCCTGATGCTGGATGACATTGCCGGGTCGAATCTCGTTGCCGTTGATCTTCATGAATACTCGCTTGGCGAAGGGGATTATTTCGCGCCGCTCTAGCAGGCGGCCCCCATGGTGGCAAGCGTGACGAGGCCTATCGCCGAAGCCTCACATTCTAAATGTGTGGCCAAGGCGCAGGGCGAGACTTGAACCTTGCGAGACGAAATCCCGCGGGAAATCCTGCCGGTCGATGATCGCCGTATGACCAAAAGAGAGAAATATCTCCCGCTCCGGCACAGGCTCCCAGCTGAATCTGGAGAAGAACGTGAAGGCCTCGGATATATTGTCGTATTGCACTTCCGTCTTGATCGTCATGTCCGGCGTGAAGGCAATGGTCGAGTCGAATGACGCGATGTGAATGCCAATCTCGCCGGAAGGCAGATCGAATTCCAGATATTCATGGCCAGCAGCGACTTCGAAAAACCGGCTGGGACGGACGCTGAGTTCTGAGCGGATCTCCAGAAGGTCGCCGTCATAAATGCCGCCCCAGCGGACTTGCAATTCCGCGCCGACCGTGCGGGAATTGGTGGCGATGGCGCGAATGTCATACTGGTTCCAGCGATATTGCCCCATCGCCACGGGCACTTCGCCCGCAATCGAAAACGGTTCGCGGATGTCAACAAAGCCCCGTTCGTAGTTGAGCCATAACTCGTCACCGGCGTTGTTTCCGCCGCCAACCCAGACGCCGGAATAATGATCAAGCCGCTCGTCGTTCTCGCGGTCAGTAATCAGGTTTGTCCATGCGCCGGTTTCCGCAAAACGGATAAAGCTGTTTGCCGGTCTGTATGTGCGCCAGAAATTGGCCGTATAGCGCCGGATGCCGGTCCGGTTGGCGAAGCCCAGCAATGGGGCATAACCTTCTCCGATGTCGCGGAGACGAACCGTGCTGTTCCATTTCTGGCTGCGGTATGATGCTTCGGATACGAACATGTGGTCGCTGTTTCCGCCATTGAAGCTTTGAACATAGGCGGCGTCCGCGTGGATTGTTCCATTGCCAAAAACGTTCGATTTTTTGTATTGGAAGTCCGCGCCAGCGACGGTGTTGTTGCTGGCGCCGGTTGGGTCGCCATTGGTGAAAACAAGACCGACTTTGGATTCCGAAAGGACAGGGAGGGAGACACGCGCCGCGGACAAAAATTGACCGTCCACACCGGCGCTTTGAGAGGCGCCCGTGCGCGTGGATATAACGCCAACATTTGCGGGGCCAAGTTTTCCGCTCAGTTTTGCGCCCGCCACGATGTCGACGGGCTGTCCGTTGACGATGCCGATATTGCGCGTGAAGAAAGGCAATCCGTTCACCGGGCCATTCGTGAAAATGCGCCCGCCAAACTCGAACACGGCGGCGTCCTGCAAAAAGAAATCTCGGGTTTCGGGAAGAAACAAGGAGAATCGTCCGGTGTTCACCTGGCGTGCATCAAGCCCCGTGTCAGAAAAATCCGTATTGACCGTAAGGGATGCGGTGAGGGAGGGCGTCACCTTATAGAACGCATTGCCGCTGGGGTTGAGGCTGAAATCCGTCTGGTCCGTTTCCCAGTCATAGGCGCCAGCGCCGGTCACAAACGTTTGCACTTCCAGGCCGACACCGCTTCGCACATCGCTCAGTCCTGAAAGTCTGCCGGGATTGGTGACATCGTTCCAGCCGTAATTTTGATCGATATTGGACCAGCGCACATCCTCATTATGGCGGCGGATCAAGCGGCTGATCTGGAGGTTCCACTCCTCAAGCGATGAGTCGAACGAGATCGATTGAAAGGGGATCGCGATTTCGACGATCCAGCCATCATCGACAATACTGGTCTTGGCGCGCCAAATGGTGTTCCACTCGTCACGAAAGCCATTGTTGTTTTCGATCAACGCGTCGCGGCGCGCGCCATTGGGGTTTACGCCGAAAAAATAGCCGTCACGAAAAGACCCGAAAGAATCAATCACGATTTTTATGGAGTCGTCATCTTGCAGGGCGGGATCGCGCTGCATTTGTGAGCGGCGAATGCCCTCCGGGTTGGAGTCATACGCGTAAACACCGATATAAAGATTTTTCTCATCATAAAGAATATAGGCGCGGGTGGGCTCGCTGGGCGTTGCGCCTTCCACCGGTTGCACTTGGTAGAATTGATCAATGGGTTCTGCTCGCGCCCACACGACGTCGGAAAGATCGCCGTCAATTTTTGGGGCGTCCGCTGATGAAATGTGCAATGCAGTGGCGCGCGGGATATATCGCGCAAAATCGGTTACTGAACCTGCGGCGGTTTCGGTGCTGCTTGTGCTTTGTACGTTGGCAAATGCTGACGTCGTGCCAAAAACCGCGATCATTGCGGCGGCGAAACCCAAACTACGCATCTGAACCCCTATACGAGAAGCGCGCCCACGGTGTTCGAAAAAGCTTTCAAAGCCCTGAATTTCCGCCATTTTCTGGCGGGATTTCGATCCGAACGGCGTTGCGTGCTACAAAAGTCGCCTAAGGTGACCTTAACGCCGCCCAATCATTCCGCCACGCCGTTCGTCGCGCATTGTGCGCCGCTCGTCGCAAATGCCGTCTGTAAATATTTCTATTGTAAAAACCGGTCGTGCGTTATCCGGCGAGACGTTCCATCTCTTCATCAGAGATTTCAAAATTTGCGTAAACGTTTTGAACGTCATCGCAATCGTCGAGCGCCTCGATCAATTTCATCAGTGTTGCGGCCTTGTCGCCGTCGACATCGATCGTGTTTTGCGGGCGCCAGATGGGCTTCGCGGAGTTGGCCTCGCCAAATTTCTTTTCAAGCGTTGAGCTGACTTCCGCAAGCTGATCAAATGCGCAATAAATTTCGTGCGTGTCTTCCGAAGATTGTGCGTCCTCCGCGCCGGCCTCAATTGCGGCCTCAAGCATTTGCTCTTCTGATGCGACGCTCGCCTGGTATTCAATATAGCCGACTAGATCGAACATGAATGATACCGATCCCGTCTCGCCCAAATTGCCGCCGTTTTTCGAAAAAACCGTGCGGACTTCGCTAGCGGCGCGATTGCGATTGTCAGTCAAGGCTTCGACGATGATGCCGACGCCGGCGGGGCCGAATCCTTCGTAACGGATTTCTTCGAAGTTCGCTTCATCAACGCTTGTCGACTTTTTGATGGCGCGATCAATATTGTCTTTCGGCATGGATTGGGCCTTCGCCGCCTGAATCGCGAGGCGCAACCGGGGATTAAATTCCGGGTCCGCAGCGCCCATTTTTGCGGCGACGGTGATTTCCTTCGAGAGTTTTGAAAACATTTTCGATCGCTTGGCGTCCTGACGCCCTTTGCGATGCTGAATATTCGCCCATTTACTGTGCCCGGCCATGGGGGTCTGTCCTCTCGATGATTGCGCTGGAAGAGCGCTTCTTATGCCGCGCGGGCCTGAAATTTCAAGACCGCAACGGTAATCACCACGCGAGCGCTGCGGTCAAACTTGACCAATATGGTCTCAAACCGCCAAAACGGGGAGGGAGAGTGATCATGGCTGAGCCAATTCGCAATATCACGATCGTTGGCGGCGGGACGTCGGGCTGGATTTCCGCCTGCATGCTGGCCCGTTTTTTTCACCACAAGGTCCGGGCGGGCGCGCTTTCAATTACGCTGATAGAAAGCCCGAACATCGGCATTATCGGTGTTGGGGAATCGACCGCCAGGCCCATGGCGGACCTCCTTCGCATGATTGGCATCAAAGAATCCGAATTTATCAAACGATGCAACGCGACGTTTAAATTGGGCGGCATGTTTGTCGACTGGGACCGCGATGAAAACGGCAATAGCGTCTCCTGGGTCAATCCATTTTTCTCTCAAACTGACTTGCATGGCGTTAACCCCGCCTATTTGTTCGCGCAATATGGCATGAAGAAGGGCGGCGGCCCGATAAATCAAGACTATACGGAATCTGTTTCCGTTTGCCCCGCTGTTATTCACGCATCAAAAGGCCCTCGTTCGATTTCGGCGCAAGACTATCAGTCAGAAATTCCGTACTCGTACCATATGGACGCCGTGGAGCTTGCAAAAATGCTGCAGGAACACGGTAAGAGACTTGGGGTTAAACAAGTTCTCGACGACGTAGAGGAAGTGCGCCTCGACGAACGCGGCTTTGTCAAAGAATTGTCTTTAAAAGAAAATGGCGTTCACCCAATCGAATTTGTTCTCGACGCCACTGGATTCGCGAGCATCATTATTGGCAAGGTGATGAAGGAGCCGTTCGAGCCTTACGATAAATATATGCTGAATGATCGCGCTGCCGTGGTGCAAATGCCGCATGTCGATCCCACCGATCTCGAACCGGCCTCGCGGGCGACCGCGCTTGGCGCCGGGTGGTCGTTCCGCGTGCCGTTATTTAACCGGGTGGGAACAGGTTATATCTTTTCCAGCAGGTTTATTTCCGATGATGACGCTGTTGCAGAATTTAAAGCGTTTGCGGGCGTTCCTGACGATCTGGAGCCCCGGATCATTCGGATGCGTATTGGCAAGGTGCGACGGTCCTGGGTGAAAAACTGCCTTGCGGTCGGACTTTCCAGCGGATTTGTGGAGCCGCTGGAGGCGACCGCGATCTATTCCGTGCAAGTGGCGATGCAATGGTTGCTGCTCTATTTTCCCGACGCAGAGTTCGCGCCGGTGGTGACGAACCGATACAACAAATTGATCGACGGGCTTTACGGCGAAATTGTCGAATTCATTTCATTGCTGTTTCACATCAACAATCGGCAGGATACGCCCTATTGGAAGGCGGCGCGCCATGATCTTGAAATTCCTGATTCATTAAGAGAAAATCTGGAACTTTGGAAGCACACGCTCCCCGATAAGCTTGATCTGAAATCCGATACGTTTTTCACGCCCACATCCTATCGCGCGGCTTTGATGGGAAAGCGATATTGTCAGGGCAGAGATTATGCGCAAACCGCGATTTTTAACGAGGCGGATTGGGAAAACTATTTGAACATGCGGGTTGGACGGGCGAAACAGTTTGTAGATGCCTTGCCGAGCCAATACGAGTTACTACGGCATATTCGCGGCGAGGTGCAGACTGCGGCGCCGTCGTTCAATTTGGGACCCGGGTTTCTCTCCGGCGGAAGGTAACATGACGTTCGGGCTACATAACAAAACCATGCTTATCACGGGTGCGTCGCGGGGCATCGGCGCTGCGGCGTCGCGGCTTTGTCATGGAGCGGGCGCGAACGTCATCCTGCACGCCAACAAAGAAAGCACGGCGTCCGCAGAAGTAGCGGCGTCTGTCGGGCAAACGGCCGGCGACTTTATCTATCAGGATTTAACGGCGCCCGATGCGGGACTTTCGCTCGCCGAACGGGCCATCGAGCGGGCGGGGCGGCTCGATGCGGTCGTCAACAATGCCGGGTTGTTTCTTTCCTCTCCCTTGGGCGGTGCGAAGGGCGCATGGGATGATGGCTGGTCAAAAATAATGGCCGTCAATGTGCAGGCGCCGGCAGATATCTGCCGCGCGGCTATCGGGCATTTTCGTGAGAATGGCGGTGGTGGCGGGACTATTGTCAATATCGCCAGCCGCGCCGGTCATCGCGGCGATGGCGTTGAGAACGCCGCCTATGCGGCGTCAAAAGGCGCCGTGCTCGCCATGACGAAGACCTGGGCGCGCGGTCTCGCTGGTGAAAACATCTTGCTTTACGCCATCGCGCCTGGATGGGTGGAAACGCGCATGGCGCCGCAGGATATTGAAGCGCGCAAAACCGCTGTTCATGAAATACCGCTCGGGCGCGTGGCGCAGCCGGAGGAAATTGCGTCGACAATTGTGTTTCTTTTAAGCGGCGCTTGTCCGTCGGCCACGGGCGCGACCATCGATATTAACGGCGCGAGTTACGTGCGCTGATATTGTTGCAAAACGTGTTTTTGCTTGGTATGCAGCGTGTCTAACGAGAGTTTTATGTCTGAGATTGTCATCAACTAAACCGCATTGAGCGGCGCATGACGGAACGGCGAGCGCTGTTGCGGCTCGCGTTTTAGCGCCCGGTTTGGCTGACAACTCGGAATCTTCAAAAAATGAACATCTCTAAAGCGGAGCAAAGAACGCTCCACGCCTTGGCGCGCGGCGGCGCCATCATTGTCGATAAGGACGACAACGGAAAAATCATCGCGGTCAACT
The DNA here is from genome assembly GCA_942492295.1 of uncultured Alphaproteobacteria bacterium. Classification (GTDB taxonomy): domain Bacteria; phylum Pseudomonadota; class Alphaproteobacteria; order Caulobacterales; family Parvularculaceae; genus Hyphococcus. The sequence goes on along the minus strand of CALODW010000005.1, from coordinate 1,590,016 downwards.
GTGCGACGCGAGAGGGTTGGACCCTTGAGGACTGCACACTCGCGATTTTTAAACGGCTGAAACGCCGGCGGCTTATCGCCTCCCGCAATGGCGGCCCCTATCGGGCGACCATGCTGGGGCGAATTTCCGTGCGCGCCCAACTCGACAATCGCGCCTGAGAGACAATGCTTTCTCGCCCTCAGACGTTTAGGAAAACCGCATTCCCTGCTACGTTCCGCCCGGAACTGAGGAGAGTTGAATGCGGTTTTCCATTATTGTGCGTCTCGCGGCGTGTCTCGTTGCGCCGGTCATGGCCTCACCAGCGTTGGCGCAGGCGCCGGATCCGGCGCCGTCGACTCCCGTGGAAACGGTGGCGCTGGAAGCATTTGAACCGACTCGTGAAGAGGCGGAACTCGAAGCCTATGTGGATGGCGTTGTCGCCGCCCACAGGCGCGAGCATGGAACGCCAGGAGTGACCGTCAGCGTTGTCCAGAACGGCCGGTTGCTGTTTGCGAAAGGCTATGGTTTCGCCGACGCCGCTGGCGCGCGTCCGGTAGATGGCGAGAAAACGCTCTTTCGTATCGGCTCGGTTTCCAAGACATTTATCTGGACCGCAGCGATGATCCTGCACGAGCGCGAGCTCATTGATCTCGACACGGACGTCAATGAATATCTGAAAGGCGTGAAAATCCCCGACGCTTTTGGTGCGCCCGTCACCATGAATGATTTGATGGCGCATCGGGCCGGATTTGAAGATGCGTTTGGCGTTTTTACGCTCCGCGATGATGGCGGCGTTTCGCTGACCGACGCGCTGAACGAACATATGCCCATGCGGGTGTATCCGCCCGGCGCACGGACGTCATACTCAAACTGGGGCGCCGCTTTGGCGGCAATGATTGTCGAGGATGTTTCGGGTGTTTCCTTTGAAGCGTTTCTGACGCGCGAAATCCTCGGGCCGCTCGCCATGTTGAACACGACGCTTGATGGGCCGTCGCAAATGTCACGAGGATTGAGGGCGAATCTCGCTGACGCGGTGGAACTCGCCAATGGCGCCTATGAAAGCGTCGACTATATGGAAATTGGTCCGTTCGCGCCCGCCGGGGCCATGGAGGCGACGGCGGAAGATATGGCGCAGTGGATGCTGGCGCATCTTGGCGGCGGGGCGACGCAAGACGCCCGGATATTGTCGCCGGAAAGCCATCAGTTGATGTGGTCGCGCGCTTTTAACGACAGGGCGGCGGGGGCTGATCTCGCCCATGGGTTTCAAACAAATCACTATCGCGGTGTTGAAACCTTCGGACATGGCGGCGCCACGTCGGCCTTTTATACAAATATGGTATTGATGCCTGAACTCAATCTAGGCGTCTTTGTTTCGCAAAATGCAACCAATGACCGGACGCTGGTGACAGAACTTCCGGGGCTGGTGATCGATCATGTGAAATCGCAAGAAGAGGGGTCTGCGCCAGTTGTGCCGGCGCCGCCGCAAATCAACGCGGCGGACTATGCGGGTCAGTATTTCACCAACCGGCGGTCATTCACCCAGTTTGAAAAACTGTTTTCAGCGTCGGATTCTTATTCCGCCACGCCTGCCGAAAATGGCGGGCTAACGCTGGCGCGCGGCGGCGAAGCGATGCGCTACGTCGCCGTGGCGGGGGCAACAGATACTTTTGAAAATCGCCGCGGCGACCGGATTGTGTTTGGCCGTAATGACGCGGGCAAGGTCACTCATCTTTCCGATGAGTCGAGCGTGCATTCGTTTGATCGTCCCGGATTTTTCGACAATGCCGGAGTACTCAATGCTGCGTTTGGCGCGGCGGCGTTGCTCAGCATCACAACATTTGCAGGGGCGTGGCGGCGTCAGGGCCGTCCGGTGGCCCACAAGCGGCTCGGCGTCTGGCTCAATCGCGGCGACATGGTCGCCGCGGGCGTTGTGTTCGGTTTCATCGGTCTGTTGACCGCCGCAATGGTGGCGCTGTCGTCAGCATCGGCGAGCGATTTGCTCGACTATCCACCGGCCACCATTACGCTGATGCGTTTCGCCGGACTGGCGGTATTCGCGCTGTCGCTTCTGTTGCTGGTCAGCGCGCCGCTTGCATGGGTGGGTTCCGGATGGAGCCTGTGGCGCAAGGCGCACCACACATTGTTTGTGCTGGCGCTGGCGGCGCTTTCGGTCATGCTGGTGGCGTGGCGGGTTATTTTTTCGGCGACTGCCTAAGCGCGGGCGCTGCAGGCCGTAAGCGCCCGCCAATGCGGATCGGATCGATGGATGCGGCAAGGCCGGTCTTGTCATCGGTTTCAATCACGACGCCGCAGATCGTGGCTTCACCCGCCGCGGGTGAAAACCGTCCGCTGGTCATTTTAGTGGTAAAGCGGCGAAGGGGTTCTGATTTTTCCATACCGATGACGCTGTCATAATCGCCGCTCATTCCCAGATCGGTGATATAGCCGGTGCCGCCCGACAAAATCTGATCATCCGCTGTCGGAATATGAGTGTGCGTGCCGACCACCAGGCTCGCCCGGCCGTCAAGAAAATGCCCCATGGCGCATTTTTCCGAAGTGGCCTCCGCATGAAAATCGACAATGATCGCATCGACGTCAGAACCCAAAACCGCGCCGGCCAGCTCGCGATCAACGGCGGCGAAGGGATCGTCACATGGGTGCATGCCGATCTGGCCTTGCGCGTGCACGACCAATACGTTGCGGCCATCGAGGGACTGAAAGACGCCGCTGCCGCGCCCCGGATTGTCGCTGGGGAAGTTGACCGGGCGCAACAGGCGGGTTTCATGGTCGTAGATTTCAATCTCGTCGCGCTGGTCGAAAGCGTGATTGCCGGTGGTCATCACGTCTGCGCCCGCGTCGATAAAATCCTCGGCGATGCGCGCCGTGACGCCAAAGCCGCCGGCGGCGTTTTCAACATTGACGACAATGAAATCTAGGGCGAACTTTTTTCTAAGGCCGGGCAATTGATCGAGCAGGGCTGTTCGCCCGCTGCGTCCCATGACGTCCCCGAAAACCGCAATCCGCAAAATTAGCCCCGATCTCTAACATTTGATCGCACGGCGTTCCGTCACGACCCAATCGAGGGGCTGGTCTAAGCGGGTGAGGGGCAGGGCGTCAACTTCCTGCGCCCGATAGGCGTAGCCGACGGCCAGCGGCGCGCCGGTTTGGCGCAAGGCTTCCAGCGTCCTGTCATAATAGCCGCCGCCATAGCCAAGGCGCCCGCCCGCCGCCGTAAACGCCAGCAACGGCACGACGAGGATGGTGGGCGTCTGTTCAGGCGCTGTCTCTGCCGGCACAAGCTCGCCATACGAACCGTCCACCAGATCGTCACCGGGAAGGTATTTGCGGAATGTCAGGGGTGATCTTTTTCGCGTCACCACCGGCAGCGCCACTTCGACGCCGCGCTCAAACAACGCCTGGGCCAGCGGCTCGGTATCGAGCTCAAAACGCATGGGGAGATAAAGCGAGACGATGGCGCCGTCAGGAATGTCTATGTCGCGAAGGAAGTTACTGGCGGCGTGAACGCCCGCGTCGGGCCGCGCCTTATGGGCCGCCTTGCGCTCACCCTTCATCCGCTCGCGCAGCACGTGTTTTGGATCGAGGAAAGAGGCGATCGGCGGCAGCATGGCGTCTGTTTCAGGTCCGTCAGTAGACTTTAAATAAGCGCCGCCCTGGCCGTTGGACTTTTATTCGCCCTGGACCCTAAGGACCAGGTGGGCGCCGCGTGATAAGGGCCACGGCCCAAATCAGAGACAGCTCCCGATAGAAGAGGTAAGGCCCCGGGGAATTGCGTCCTGACGGGCCGGGCAGCAAGGTTAAAATAGGCGCCCGCAGCGGCGCCGTAAAGGGGGCGCTTAATTAGGCCTTGCGGGTCGTGTGTGCTGATTTTTTGGCGTCGCCCGGGTTCATATTGCGCCAGCTCGGATAGAGCAGGCAGCCAAGGAATGAAAAAGACGCCGCCACCAGCAAGGCCATGGCGAATATGCCGCCGCCAGCCTCGCCCAGCCAGTTCGCCACGAGGCACGTGCAAGCGATGATAAGATAGGGGTAAACAGGCGGATCGGTGGTGATGTAGCGCTTTACAAAGAGCGACATCGATACGAGCAGCAGCATCAATGAATACACGTCGAAGATGGTAAACATAAGGTTTCCCCCTTTGGGACCAAACAAGACTAATAAACTGAAATTAATGTCGGTTTAATTTGTGTGGGAATGATCGCGTCTCTGGGCGCGATTATTGGCCAAATTAAACGCCTGTATACACATACAGACCGACTTGCGTGTCGCCATAGATGCGCCGGTCCGCTTCGGCAAAACCGACTGTACTGGCGGGCTGCTCGTCTTTTGCCTGTTCCACAATCGCCAGCGCATTCTCCGCTAGCCAGCCGCCGTCGCGAAGCATGGCGAGTGCTGGTTCCGCGAGGTTCTTGCGATAGGGCGGGTCGAGAAACGCCAGCGTAAAGGGCGGGCCGTCATTGGCCGGTTTTGGCCCCAGGTCAGTGGCCGAGCGCCGGTGAATGCGGGTGACGCCAAACAGGCTAAATGCTTCGATATTATCGCGGATGGCGCCGCGGGCCGACGCATCCGTTTCAACGAATAGACACCAAGCCCCGCCGCGCGACATGGCCTCCAGTCCGAGGGCGCCGGAGCCTGCAAACAGGTCGATAATCCGCGCGCCCTCCAGTTCAACATCTTCGCGGGCGCTTAAGATGTTGAACAGCGCCTCGCGCGTGCGGTCTGTGGTCGGCCGTGAGGTCATGCCCTTTGGCGCTACGATAGGCCGCCCGCGAAATTTCCCGCCGATAATGCGCATGAGCGTTTAGTTGTTTTCATTTTTGTGGCCGTCGAGATGACGGTTAAGTTTGGTGACGTTGTTCGTGGTTTGAGTTAGAGTTCCGGTTGATCCGCAGAAGTTAGTTTCGATTCTTAGGGTGTTTAGATAAAAGTATTAAGCCAGCTGACATGGCGAAATACACGATAAAAATGCATATGCCTATAAATTGGGAACCTGATACCGGCAGTACAAATGCGACATCAGAATGGGGACCACTTACAAATTCAACGCCAACTTTGTCACTGTTAACTGAATAGCGAAATGCGGCAAATGCCAAAATTCCAGCGAGCAAACTGGCTGATACAGCATATGAAAGCCTTTTCCATGAGCCAGACTGATGATTTGCAATTAGAGTCGAAATTGGTAGTGCTGCAACAATCAGCATCATGAAGAAAAAGGCCAACAAAAATGCTGTGGTGGGGTTTTTATAATGCTCATTACCGAGTTGACCTAATCCGACAAAAACAGCCAAAATCGTTCCAATTAAAAGCCATTTTTTCATAACTAAAAGCAGCTTTCGTTGAACGTTAGTGCAACTGAGTTGTTCACAGCCCAATCTCTTCGCAGATCTTGCGGCCTAGCTGTTCTTTCAACTGTTTGCCGGGCGCTTCTTCGAACGCGCCTTTGGCGAGTTTGCCCAGTTGAAATGGTCCGTAGGCGGTGCGAATGAGCCGGTTCACCTGCAGATCGAGATGACGGCACAGCGTGCGGATCTCGCGGTTCTTGCCTTCGTTGATGGACATGGTGATCCACACATTGCCGCCTTGGGTTTGGTCCAGATTGGCCCGCACCGGCCCATATTGAACACCGTCAATTTCGACGCCGTCCTGCAACTGGTCCAGCGCTGATTGCTTGACCCGGCCATAGGCGCGCACGCGATATCGGCGGGTCCATCCGGTGGACGGCAGCTCCAGCCGCCGGGCGAGGTCGCCGGAATTGGTGAGCAGCAGCAACCCCTCGGTCGTCAGATCAAGCCGCCCGATGGAAATGACGCGCGGCAAACGGCCCTGCAGCGCTTCGAATACGGTCGGGCGCCTTTGCGGGTCTTTATGGGTCGTGACTAGCCCGTCGGGTTTGTGAAACCGCCACAGCCGGGGCGCATCGGGTTTGCCGATACGCGTGCCGTCGACGCGGATGTCCATCTCAGGCGTTACTTTGAACGCCGGCGTTGTCAGCGTTTTGCCATCGACCGTCACGATGCCTTGTTCGATCAGCTTTTCCGCCTCGCGCCGGGAGGCGACGCCCGCCCGCGCTAAAAACTTCGCGATGCGCTCGCCATCTTGCTCTTGTGGATCTGTGTTCATGGCGTGGGTCCTAGCATTGCATGCGCCTTCGCGCGATAGTCCATTGATGGAATCAGGTGACGTATTGATGCGCCGCGCGCTCGAGGAGGCGCAAGCGGCGGCTGCGATTGGCGAAGCGCCCATCGGCGCCGTGCTGGCCGATGCACATGGCGCGGTCATCGCGGCGGCCGGCAATGCGCCCATCGCCACCCATGACCCCACGGGCCACGCGGAAATCCGCGTGTTGCGCGCGGCGGCGGAAAAGCTCGGCAATTACCGCCTTCCGGAAACGACGCTCTATGTGACGCTTGAACCCTGCGCCATGTGCGCCGGTGCGATCTCCATCGCGCGGGTCAAGCGGTTGGTGATCGCCGCCAGCGATCCGAAAGGCGGCGCGGTCTGGCATGGGCCTCGATATTTCGAGCAACCAACCTGCCACTGGCGGCCGGAATTGGCGGAAGGGCCATTTGCAGAGGAATCCACCACGCTCCTGCGGGACTTTTTCCGGGCAAGGCGGTAGTCTCTCCGTCAAAGGGAGGCCCTATGAAAAAATTCATTTTCCTCGACAGCCTGGCGGGCTTGCAGGATCTGGCTTTGCTGGCGTTGCGGGTATTGACCGGGGCGTTCTTGATCTGGGGCGTTTGGGACAATATCGCCGATCCGGCACGGATGGATGAGTTCGTAGAGTTCATGACGCAGTTCGGCTTCCCGGCGCCGGAATTTATGGCGCCCCTGTCGGTTTGGTTTCAGTTCGGCTGCGGCGTCTTGTTCATTCTCGGGCTGTTCACGCGGTGGGCGGGGCTGCTGATGGCTTTCAACTTCATTGTCGGCTTTTTAATGGTGCATCTGGGCGATGATTTCCGGGCGCAGTTTCCGGCGCTCATCCTTATTGCGGTCAGTTTCTATCTCGCAACGGCCGGGGGCGGGCGTTTCGCGCTGGATCGTATTTTCCGCTAACTGTCATTGGCGCTTTTCAGCACCGTTTGCGCCGCTATCATGCGCGCACACAAAGGAGCACCCCGATGGAATTCGCCTATTCTGACCGCTGCAACGATTACTTAAAACGCGTTTCCGACTTCATGGATAAATATGTCTATGAGGGAAACGAAATCTACGAACGTCAGCATGCAGAATTTGGTCCGGGCGAAGGGCGCTGGAAAGTGCCGCCGATCATCGACGAACTGAAGGACAAGGCCAAAGCTGAAGGCCTGTGGAATATGTTCCACACCAATCCGAAATGGGGACCGGCGCTCTCCAATGCGGATTATGCGCCAATCGCAGAAATGACAGGCCGCTGTCACATTGCGCCGGAGGTGTTTAACTGCGCCGCGCCGGACACGGGCAATATGGAAGTGCTCATAAAATACGGCACGCCGGAACAACAGGAACAATGGCTGAAGCCGCTATTGGACGGCAAAATCCGTTCAGCATTTTTGATGACCGAGCCGCAGGTGGCGTCATCGGACGCGACGAATATCGAAACTGAGATCAAACGCGATGGCGATCATTACGTTATTAATGGCCGCAAATGGTGGTCATCCGGCGCTGGCGATCCGCGCTGCAAGATTTTCATTGTCATGGGTAAGACCGACAAGGAAGCCGCCCGTCACCAGCAGCAATCGCAAATTCTCGTCCCCGCTGATGCGCCGGGCGTGAAAATCCTGCGGCACTTGCCTGTGTTTGGCTACGATGACGCGCCGCACGGGCACATGGAAGTGGAATTAAAAGACGTTCGTGTGCCGGCGGCGAATATTATCCTCGGCGAAGGGCGTGGCTTTGAAATCGCCCAAGGCCGTCTTGGGCCGGGCCGTATCCATCACTGCATGCGCACCATCGGCGCGGCGGAAGTGGCGCTTGAAAAAATGGTCAAGCGGATTTTGACGCGCGAAGCGTTCGGCAAGCCAATCTACAAACATTCGATCTGGGAGCAGCGGGTCGCCGAGGCGCGCATCGATATTGAGATGACGCGCCTCCTGACGCTGAAAGCCGCGTGGATGATGGATACGGTTGGCAATAAGGTGGCCCAGGGTGAGATCGCCATGATCAAGGTCGCCGCGCCGCGCGTCGCCTTGCGCGTGATCGATGACGCCATTCAGGCCCATGGGGGCGCAGGCGTATCGTCTGACTTCGGCCTTGCGCGCGCTTACGCCATGTTGCGCACATTGCGGCTGGCGGACGGCCCGGATGAAGTCCACTGCCGGGCGATTTCACGGATTGAATTCAAGAAATATTCGAACGCGGTTTGATCCGCGCCGCCAAAAAAGCAGCAGGCGCTTTCTATTTTGTGCAGGCTGTTTCGATCAAGTCGTGAATATCGCTGAAACAGCCGATCATTTTGACCGGCCTACCGGTGTCATTGCGCACGGCTTTGCCGCGTGAATGATACCAGCGAAATTCGCCCGACTTATCGCGCAGGCGCAGGCGCAAATTATACGGCGACTGCTGGCTGAGGTGGCCTTGCAGCGCCGTTGTATGTTTTACCTTGTCGTCCGGGTGTATTGCGGATTCTATTTTCGCGAGATCGAACGGCCGGCGTTCGTCGCGGCCAAGCAAGTCCATCAGATTGTCTGACACGACGGTGCCGCCAGTGGCGATATCCCATTCCCAAACGCCATCCGCCGCTTCATCAATTACCCACGAATAGCGCTCTAGCAATTCAATGGTTTCAAGTGTCACTGCGATTCGCGCGCTAAAATGCTCAACGATGGCGCGGGCCAACGCTTCGTTGGCGATGGGCGACTTTGTTAACGCCACGACGACGCCGAGTGTTTCATCGGATGTCGAACGCAACGCCGCACCCGCGTAGCCCTTTACGCCATAGTTGGTGAGGAAAGCGTCGCGGGGGAACAGGTTAGCCACATTATCCGCATAAACAACAATACCGCCATCGACGGCGCGGGCGCAAGGTGTTCCGTCCAGGCTGTAGGTAATGTTTTTTGCAATCTTTCCATCCGCGACAAAGACCACACTGCGGATCAGATTAGAATTGGGGTTTAGCCTGCTGATGACGAAATAATCCGCAGACAGCATTTCGCTCGCCGCCAGCGCGTATTCGGTCAGAAATTCCGTACCCGCCACATGCGCGAGCCGGCTGGAAAGCGCAGAGATCTGCGAACGATACTCAGTCTGGCTCGCGTCGGGCGCGAGAGAGTGTGACGGTTCGGTATCGACTTTGCGGAGTACGCTTGAAGAGGTCATATGCGCCTTGCATCGCTTGCGGTTACTGTTTGTTTACCGAACGCCCTCTCCCAAGCGCAGGGTCCCTACAGCCCTACACGGCTGCAGTTAATGCGGATTTAATAGATAATATGGCTGGCTAAACGCCCGTCTAGCACTGTCGTCGATCGCAGAAACGCCTGACGGCGCACCTCAAGAAGCCATTAACCGCGACGGGTTACGCTGACACAAACCGTACCCGTTTGACGACGCAGAAGAATGTTCACCCAAAGGCGTACAGGACATGGAAACACCTGAGAGTTTGAGCGGCTGGATCCTGATCGCGATCATCGCCTATGGCGCGTTTTCGCTCGGCCGCATGACGGCGGGCGTTGGCGGCGGTGTCTCAGAAAGCCAAAGGTTGGCCGATGAACAGGAGATCGCCGGCGCCGTTGCAGACGTTCCCATGTCGAAATGGGAAGAGATCGATCGCCTGCTTCAGGACCGAAAGAAAATTGCGGCGATTAAGATCCTGCGGGAGGCGACCGGATTAGGATTGAAGCTGTCGAAACAGGCGGTAGAGCAACGAGCCGCCGGGCGCTAGGTCATCGCCCCGATTTTGCTGCCTAACTGTCCGGCATTTGCAGAAATGCACAGAGCATGTCGGCGCAGTCATCGGCGAACGCGATTCCTTTTAGTTTGTAGATTGTTGCTGGTGACTCTTGCGGGTACAGGCCTTTTTCGATCATGATCGCGTTAAAGAAATAAGCAGCGAACTGTACGGCGCGGTTTAGTTTCTCGCGGCGTATTTCCCGCTCATAGTGCAATATGATCGATTTTATGCCCTGTACGGATGCTTTTTCGTATTTCGCCCATTCAGCGCCCGTGGCGAGGTCGGGCCGTAGACGTGCATAGAGATGCACGGCGCGAAGCAAATGCGCCTCGCGAGAGATGATTTTCCAGCTTTGCCGCATGGCTTTGCGTAACGCCATGCGCAAATCGTCATCATCATCAATCTCAATCCGCCCGTCGCCTTCCATCCACGCGAGCACTTTCGACTGATAGATTTCCAGAATGACAGGAATGAGGGCGTCCTTGTTTTTGAAGCGCTGATAGACGGAGCCGACGGCGACCCCGGCCCGTTCCGCCAGTTCTGCGACGCTCACCTGATCAAACGGTTTTTCCGCCAGCGCTGCATCGAGCGCGTGGACGATTTTTTCGCGGGTTTGGCGCGACCGCGCCTGATGCGCTGGCAGTTCGCCCTTGCTCATGGTGCTTCTTTCAAGTGAAGAAAGATGAATTAGAATTCACTTATGGACGTTCGTGGCGAAAACCAAGCCCGGCGGGTTTGTTTGCCGGTTTTTCGTTCTTGGGTTTTCACTCGAAGATTTTCGCTTGTGGGATGAATGAAGCGCGCCGGGCTGCGTCTCATGGGCGGCGAAGCGACCTTTCTTCTCATGCGCGAGCATGGTTAGATGAAGACATTCGATTAGTACTTCAGGAGCCCTTGCATGTCACTCTCGCGCCGCATGTTGCTGCAATCCGCCTACGGGGTCGGTCTGACATTTTCTTCCTTGCCGCTTATCGGTTCCGCATACGCTTATTCAGACAATCGCAGAATGAATTTGGTTGCAGATCCCGAAGGCCTGCTCGATTTGCCGGACGGGTTTTCCTACACGCTCGTCTCCACCAGCGGCGGCGTCATGTCCGATGGGTTCATCCGGCCGGGACGCCCTGATGGCATGGCGTGTTTTGCGCATCCCGATGATAGCGACAAATGTATTTTGACGCGCAACCATGAAAACTGGCCAGACACGTTTGATGGGTCGCCTTTTGGGGAAAACGATGCGCTGGTGCTGAAGCTCAGTTCCGAGCAGCTTTACGACCGGCGTTCGGAAATTTCACCGTTTAACGGCCGGCCGTTTTATGGCGGCGTGACGACGCTTGTTTATGATCTCAAAAACAAGAAACTCGAGCGTGATTTTCTGTCGCTCGCCGGTACCGCCGGCAATTGCGCCGGCGGCGCAACGCCGTGGGATACATGGCTCTCCTGTGAAGAGTCGGCAATTTTGGCGCCCGGCGCGTCGCAAAAGGACCACGGCTTCGTATTTGAAGTGCCGATCGCGGCGACAGGGCCGGTCGACGCGGTTCCGTTAAAAGCCATGGGGCGCTTCGCCCATGAGGCTGCCGCCGTCGATCTTGATACGGATATTGTCTATCTCACTGAGGATAACCGCACTGGGCTCTTCTATCGCTTCTTGCCCGAGGTGAAGCGCGAACTCGCCAAGGGCGGGCGACTTCAGGCGCTGGCGATCAAGGGTTGGGCGTCGGCCGACACCCGCAACTGGCCGCGAGATTGGGGCTCAGGCGGCGCCGGCAGTATCGCCGTGGGTCAGACCTTTGACGTCGAGTGGATTGACATGGAGCAAGTGGAATCGCCGGATGGCGATCTTGCGGAGCGTGGCTACAATAAAGGCGCCGCCCGCTTCTGCCGGGGCGAAGGCATGGCCTTTGGCAAGCGGAAAGGCGAACCGGGGGCGATCTATTTCAATTGCACGCAAGGTGGCGCCGTAGGTGCTGGGCAGGTGTGGCGGTACACGCCGGGCGCCGAAAAGGACGGCGATTTTGGAAAACTCACCTTGCTCTATGAATCTCCGAGCGCGGACGTACTTGATAGCTGCGATAACCTCGCCTTCGCCCCTTGGGGCGATCTCATCTTGTGCGAGGATGGCGGCGGTACGCAGTATCTGCGCGGCCTGACGCCGCGCGGAAAAATTTATGACCTCGCGCGCAACGCGCATTCGGGAAATGACGAATTTTGTGGTGCTTGTTTTTCACCTGATGGCTCAGTCATGTTCGTCAACACTCAGGGAAATGGATTGACCTTTGCCATTGAGGGGCCGTGGAACAAGCTGCGCGCCTAACTTTGCGGCGTCGCGATTACCATTGCATCGCGCGTTACAAACCACAAACGCGCGCTCAGCAAAATGGCGGCGCTCGACAGCCCGGCGAGAAGACCCCACCAGACGCCAACGGCGCCGACGGATGTGGCCAGCCCCAACCCGGCAGCGACAGGAAAGCCGATCAGCCAATAGCTGACGCCCGTTAAAAACATCGGGATGCGCACGTCTTTCAATCCGCGTAGCGCTTGTGCGGCGGCGACCTGAGTCGCGTCGAACAATGCGAATGCGGCGGCGATCGGTAAAAACGATGCTACGAGCGACAGCACAACGGCTTCGTCCGCGTCGAGATACAGCCCGGCGATTTGTGCGGGAAGAAACATCATGGGGATCGCAAACAACATGATGACGCCCACGCATGAACCGATAGCGACCACCGCCGCACGGCGCACGCCCGCGTGATCCTTCGCGCCAGCCATGAGCCCAACCCGCACGCCGCCCGCCATGGACAAACCCAACGGCGTCATGAAGGCGAGGGCGGCGACGTTGAGGGCCACCTGATAGGCCGCCATTTCATTGACGCCGATGCGGCCCATCAAGAAAACCGCACTGTTGAACAACATCGCCTCAAATCCAAAGGTGATGGCGATGGGCCAGCCCAGTTTCACAACTTCGATCAGGCGCGGCCAGTCGGGTTTAAGGAATTTCACAAAGAGTTCGAACCGGCGAGCGGTTTTCTCCCAGTTGATGTAGGCGACGAGCGCAAAAAAACCGAAAGCGTGCGAAACTGATGACGCGATACCCGCGCCCACCAGTTCAAGCCGCGGCGCCCCCCAGTTGCCGTAGATCAAAATATAGTTGAGCAACGCGTTGAGCACCGTTGTGAAGATGATCACCACCAGCGGCGCATTTGTACGTTCAATAGCGGCAAGAAAATTACGCAGGATGATCACGCCGAGCGCGAAGGGCAGGCCCGGCGCCAGCGCCAGCACATAAGGTTCAGCCAGCTTCGCCGTCGCCGCCGGCTGGCCGAGTCCCAGCGCGATTTCCTCTGCAAAGAAATAGATGACGGAAAGGACGGGCGCGGTGAAACCCACAACCCAAAGGCCCATGCGAACGGATCGCCGCGCCTCGCGCACATCGTCTTTGTCGGCGCCGAGGGCCTGCGAGACCATGGGCGACGTCGCCATGGCGGGACCCATGCCGGCGATGAACAGGACGTAAAACATCACCAGACCGAGCGAGGCCGCCGCCAGCTGGTCGGCGCCCAACCGGCCGATCATCAAGACATCGACAGTGTTGATGGAAAATTGGATGAGCTGGGTCAGCCCCATCGGCAAGCCGATAGCCATCAGCGCGATAAACTCGCGCCGCCATGCCGGCCAGCGGCCAGTTGGCGTGGAATCTGATGCAGCGGTCATGAATTCCCTCAACGGCGCCGTGTTTCCGGCGCACTTCGAAGTCTCTAGCCGATCTGGTGCGGGAAATGAAACCCGTTAAGTTCGCAGGTCGATCAATTTTTGAGGAACGGCGCCACGATTTTCGCGCCCTCGCGATTGGCGCCCAGTATGTCGAAACGCCCGTCGGTGAGCATGGCCGCCGCGGCGGCAATCGTTCCGTAAGCAGACCAGGCGAGCCCGCCGCCAATGGAAAGGCGCGCCGCGCCCGCATCGGCGAATTCTTCAACATTGTGCTCGGTCAGTGCGCCAAGAATGAGAATGTTCACTGGCTTTGATACACCTTTGCAGATGGCCCGCACCGCATTCATATCGGGCAGGCCGGGCGCATAGAGCACATCGGCGCCCGCGTCAGCAAATGCGTTGAGCCGCGTTATCACTTTGTCCAACTCGCCAATGCCATACAGGAAAGCTTCTGCGCGGGCGGTGAGAACGAAATCACGTCCGCTCGCCTTCACGGCCTCCGCCGCCGCTGCAACGCGTTCAACGGCGAGCGCATCATCCTCGATAACGGGCTTGATTCTGTCGCCTGTGGAGTCTTCGATTGACCCGCCGCAAAGGCTTGTTTGCGTCGCCAGAGATATTGTTTCTGCTGCCTCTTGCGGCGACAGGCCAAATCCATTTTCCAGATCGGCGGTCACCGGAATATTCACCGCCGCAGCAATGGCGTCGCCGTGGGTGAGCGCCTCTTCGCGGGTCACGCCATAGTCGCGGCGCCCGAGCGTCATAGCGAAGCCGGAACTGGTGGTCGCCAACGCCGAAAATCCGACACCCTCCAGCATCCGCGCAGAACCGGCATCCCATGGGTTCGGAATAACGAAGGGCGCGCCCGGCTTATGGAGCGAACGGAACTTTGCGGCGTTTGCATTGGCGCTCATCTGATTCTCCGAATTGGTGATACGAACTGCTAGCGTGCGTACCCATGCAAGCCACCCGGTTATTGCGGATTTAATCTGTGACAGCGTCGTGCCAGCTTTTGAATGTGCCGCTGCCCAGCACGCCCGCTTGAACTTGCGCCATAGCGTTATTGGCGGTGTCCGTTGCTTGTGTGTTGGGGTGCACGGGCCGCCGCAAGGGACGCTTGCCGGCGGGCATGGCCATGATTTCTGCGATGGCGTTTGGAACATCGATGGGATCCGTCGAAGACCCGCCCGACATGATGCCGCTCGCGATTTGCAAATGGCCTTGATAGGCGGCCTTGCGTTCTGCGTCGACGCGGGCGAGCAAGTCTTCCGCGTTTCGGGCGCCGCTTTCCCAGATTTTCGTCGGGTAACCGCCCGGCTGAATAATCGTCACCTCAACGCCAAAGGGCGCCAGTTCGTAGGCCATAGTTTCAAACATCGCCTCGACGCCGAATTTTGTCGCGCAATACATGCCGAGATTGGGAATGAGCACGCGTCCCAGCTGTGATGAGACGTTAAAAATCTGGCCGGCGCCATTGGCTCTCATTTTCGGCAACACGGCGCGCGCCATTCGCAAATAGCCGAAGAGATTGGTTTCAAAAATCAGCTGCGTTGCTTCTGCGTCGTTGATTTCCACCGGACCCGCCAGGCCGATGCCGGCATTATTGACCAGCACATCGATTGCGCCGCCTGATATTTCTTCGGCGCGGGCGACGCCAGATGCGATAAGCTCTTCATCCAGAACATCGATTTCTACGACATGCAGGTCGAGCTTTTCGTGGTCCGTATGATCGCGTAGCAGTTTCGCTTCGGGGCGTTTCCCGCCATCGAAATTACGCATGGAGGCGATCACCGTGGCGCCCAGCCGCGCCAGATGCAGCGCCGTCAGATGGCCAAATCCGGAACTCGTGCCGGTGATCAGAACCGAGCGTCCGGCGAACGTCTCGCGCGACATCTCCTGTGCGGCGGTTATGCCGGGCGCCAGCGATACCGCCGCCATGGCGGGGACAGCGCCGAGGACAGTGCGGCGAGTGGCGCTTGCGAGGCTTTTGGGCATAATTTTCTCCTGAAGCTTTCCTTAAGTCTCAACGCTAGCGCAAAAATCTTCTGGCGTCAGGGCATGGAAGCAGCGCATTGGCGGAGAATTTTTTAATGATAATAATGGCTTGGCTTGATTTGACCAGTCATCGCCCGGAAATAAGCGGCCGGCGTCGACGGATCGTAAGCAATTGTACGTTAAACTCTTTAGCGGTAACGGGCGCGTAAGCCGAAGATGGTCGGCAGTGGAGAATTAGCGGGTGATCTTTTCGAAATCGGTACTGGCGGGGCTCGCCGCGGGTGTTTTCATCGGCGCCGGCGTTGTGTTGGCTGTTGGCGGATTTTCGAACGGTGACACGCCAGGCGGCAATGGCGCCGCTACTGATCGCGCTGGCGAACAAGAGGCGGGCCGTCAGCGGGGCGGCTTCGCGCCGGCCGTGAGTCTGGCCGTGGTGAATCCGGCGGAACTTGGCAAACGTCTCGACGTTATCGGTGAGGCGCGAGCGGTCAAAAGCGTGTCGCTGACTTCCGAAGCCACAGGGATTGTAGAAACCGTCAATATTGCACCCGGCAAGAAAGTCGCCAAGGGCGACGTGCTCTTGCGGCTCGACGATGAACAGCAACGCATCGCGCTTGACCGCGCCCGCTCACAGTATCCGATCGCAAAAGAAAATGCTGACCGTTACGCCTCACTTGCGGAAACGGAAGCCGCCTCGGCATTGGAGGCGGAAGCGGCGTACAATAACTTTAAGACAGTTGAGGCGGATATGCGCGCCGCGCAGTTTGCTGTTCAACAACGCACCATTCGCGCGCCATTCGATGGCGTTATTGGTCTGACGGAGATTGAGGCGGGCGACTATGTGCGGGCGGGCGACATGGTGACGACGCTGGATGACACGTCGCAGATTGTCGTGGAATTTTCGGTCCCGCAAGAGGTGGCGAGCGCCGTCGCGTTGGAACAGTCAGTGGAGGCGCGGCTCGCGAATGGCGCAAGCGGTATTCATGAGGGGTTAATTTCCGGGATCGACAGCCGCGTCGATCCGGCCACCCGTACGTTGAAAATGGAAGCGACCTTTGCAAACGAGACCGGCGAGCTGTTGCCCGGCGCCATCTTTTCCATTTCGACCACCAGCGCCGGTGCGCCGGCGGTGTCTGTTCCGGGACTGGCGATTCAGTGGGATCGCTCCGGCCCGTTTGTCTGGAAGCGCAGTCTCGACGGGTCGGCGGCGCGCGCGAGGGTCTCAATTTTGCAGCGTACGGACAATATTGTGCTGGTCGATGGCGAGCTCCACGCAGGTGATGTGATCGTCTCCGAAGGCGCTGACCGGGTGCGCGCTGGCGTCAGACTGCCTTCGCCGCCAGGCAGGCGAGACGAGAGCGCCGCCGGCGCCAGTGCTGCGGCGCCGGGCTAGGCGCAAATCACGAATTGCTATTGAGCGCTGATGTGCTCTTCGGCCGATTCCGTCGGCCGGGCACGTGCTTCCTTGTCCATGCGCTTCATGGCTTTTTGCAGCTTTTCAAACGCCCGCACTTCAATCTGGCGGACGCGCTCGCGTGACACGTTGTAGACTTGGCTCAAGTCTTCCAATGTTGCGGGGTTATCTTTTAGCCGCCGCTCTGTGAGGATGTGCTGCTCGCGCTCGTTCAAGGTTGCCAGCGCGGTTTCCAGCAGACCCATGCGCTGGTCATATTCATCTTCATTGGCGAGTTTCATTTCCGGATTGACGGCATTGTCGTCCACCAGCCAGTCCTGCCATTCGCCGCCGCCATCGGCGTCCTTGCTCATGGGCGCATTAAGCGAGGCCTCGCCCCCGGACATGCGCCGGTTCATGGAAATCACATCGTCATTGGTGACGCCCAGTTTTGTGGCGATGTGTTCGACTTGTTCCGGGCGCAGATCGCCGTCGTCAACGGCTTCGATCTGGCCTTTGATCTTGCGCAGATTAAAGAACAGTTTTTTCTGTGCGGCGGTGGTGCCGATCTTAACAAGGCTCCACGAGCGCAACACATATTCCTGAATAGAGGCGCGGATCCACCACATCGCATAAGTCGCGAGGCGGAAGCCTTTTTCCGGATCGAATTTCTTGACCGCCTGCATCAGGCCGACATTGCCCTCGGAGATGACCTCGCCGATGGGCAGGCCATAGCCGCGATAGCCCATGGCGATCTTTGCCACGAGGCGCAGGTGAGAGGTGATCAGCTTGTGCGCCGCGTCCGGGTCTTCATGCTCCGCGAAACGCTTCGCCAGCATATATTCCTCATCCTTTTCCAGCATGGGAAACTTGCGGATCTCTGCGAGATAGCGTGACAGGCTTCCCTCTGGCGTGAGGGCGGAAGCGGTGGTTGTCAGTGCGTTACTCATGGCGCGTGCGTCTCTTTCTCTCTCCTCAGCACTATAACAGCGCTGAGCTCCATTTCGTTCGGGCGTCTCGATGAAATCCCCAGATAAAGTCGCCTCTTTCGGGCGCTCATCGAGGACATATAGGCGCCCGAAGCCGTCATCCCAAGGGTTGGCCAAGGTTTGGCCGGCGTTTCGGCCGGATTTACTCTATCCGCTTAAGATACAAGGGCTTTTCGCCGAAAATAGGGCGAAAATCCACTCAAAACCGCGCGAGGAGACAGTGAGCGGCCGGTGAAGGCGGGCCCCGGCGCATGCTGGCGTTGGCGTCTCTATTAAGGCATCGTGGTGCAACAGGCGACTTACGCTCAACTACGCTTGGTCAGTATTTGAGCATTTCTGGGGAAATTTGCAGATGTGGACATTTACAATCGGTCAGTCGGGCGGGCTTTCCCAAAGCCTTATCGACATGGTGATGGATGTGCTCGAGGACGCGGCTGACTATTGGGGCCGCTATATCGATTTCGGGATCGCCACCCTCGATATTGAAATCAATTTCATTTCACTTGGCGATGACGTGCTGGCGCAGGCGGGGCCGGAATTTTTCTTTGATCGGGTCGGGCCCGGCGGCGCCGATGTTTATCAGGCCGGCCCGATTCTCGAATTGCAGACTGGAAGCGATCCGAACGGCGCCGATCCCGATATTTTTGTTGATGTAAATTTGGATGCGTTGAACGCTGGCGAGTTCCATCTGGGCGGGCTGGACGATTCGAATATCGGTTCCGACGAATTTGATCTGTTCACCGTGCTAATGCACGAGCTGGGTCACGGACTGGGCATTCTTTCATTTGAGGAAGGCCCAGGTGGTGATGTCAGCGAGTATGAATTGTTTGTATCCGCAAACGGATTTTCCTTTACCGGCGCCAACGCTGTGGCAACCTTTGGAGGCAATGTTCCACTTGCTGGCGATGAAAGTCATATCAATGCGGACATAAGCGATTTGATGAATGCATTTTTGCCGTCTGATACACGAATATTTGTGTCAGCATTAGATGTTGCGATTATTCAGGATGTTGGTGCGCCGCTCCCGGTCCCGACGGATTTTGATGATCATCTCTACGGGTTTATGCAACATTTTGATGGTCTGCTTTACATTGGAGGGCATGACCAAGTTTCATTGCTTGAGGGTGATGATTGGTATGACGGCCTGAATGGCGACGACACAATTCTCGGCGGAGAGGGGAGTGATACGCTGATTGGCGGCGCTGGCGCCGACCATATTGATGGTGGCCCGGGACTTGACTTCGTGTCGTATGAAACTTCGCCCGGAGGTAATTTGGTGGATATGCGCCACAATACTTATAACGGCGTTCACGCCACTGGGGATTTTCTTATTAGTATCGAAGGGTTAATTGGTTCTGCATTCAACGACACATTGAACGGTACAGCCGGTGACAGCATTTTGTATGGCGAGGAAGGCGATGACGCGTTAGTCGGACGGGAAGGCAACGACTTATTGTTTGGAGGTAATGGTGATGATTATCTGTCGGGCGGTGCAGACGCTGATACACTAGATGGCGGCGCTGGCGCCGATACGCATGACGGCGGCGATGATATCGATACGGTAACTTACGCCGCTGCGACAGCTGCGGTTTCGGTTAATCTTTCGACTGGGTTAGGCGAAAACGATATCGCCTCAAACGATGTTCTGTATGACATCGAAAACCTTATCGGATCGTCATTTTCAGATCTGCTGACCGGTGACGTTGGCCCAAACCAACTCGATGGCCTTGGCGGTGAAGACATCCTAATCGGACTCGATGGCGCTGACACTCTGTCCGGCGGGTTCGGTAACGACACGCTGGACGGCGGCGCTGGTGACGACACGATCGGCGGGGAGGCTGGGCGCGACTCGATTCTCGGCGGCGACGGCGCAGACACGCTGCATGGTTTCGGCAGTCACGACTCGCTCCTCGGCGGTAATGGCAATGACGATCTTCGCGGCGGCTTCGGCAGGGATTTGCTGAACGGCTCCAGCGGCAACGACATCTTGCGCGGGTTCGAGGGCGATGATCGTCTGTTCGGCGGTGGCGGCGCGGATACGTTGCTCGGCAATGACGGGAATGATTCACTCACCGGCGGCGGCGGTGTTGACCGCCTTAAGGGCGATGCGGGCGACGATACGCTAAATGGCCGGTTTGGCGACGACCTGGTGACCGGTGGGGCGGGTGATGATTTGTTTGAGTTTCGACAGAGCCACGGCAATGACACTTATGACGACTTCGTTGCGGGCGCGGGCACAGACGACGCCATCGAGTTGATTGCCTTCGGAACGGCCTTCGATACTTTTGCCGAAGTGATCGCCGCAGCATCTGATAACGGCAATCACACCACGATCGATTTCGGCGGCGGAGACTCGATCCTCCTCCTCAACGTGGTGGTCGCCGACCTCCACGAGGATGATTTCCTGTTCAGCTAAAACGGCGCTAAAGCGCTCGCAATGCGCTGAGAAGGTCTTGCAAATCTTCCGGCGCGGCGCACTCAAACCGCATAGCTTCGCCGGTGGCCGGATGGGTAAATCCCAGCACTTTGGCGTGCAGGGCCTGCCGCCGGAATTTGCTCAATATTTTAAGGGCGTGGTCGGCGGCGTCATCGCCGGGGCGCAGGCCGGAAAGGCCGGGGCCGCGGCCATAGGTCTGATCGCCCACAAGCGGATGTCCGATAGAAGCCATGTGCACGCGGATCTGATGGGTGCGGCCGGTTTCCAGCGTGCATTCAATCAGCGATGCAACGGCGTCGCCTTTTAATTTTGCCCGCGTGCGGCCAAAGCTTTCCACCACTTTGTAGTGTGTGACGGCGCGCCGCGCGCCGGTGTGTTGTTCTTCCGTATAGATCGCCATCTTTTTGCGGTCGGTGGTGCTGCGCGCGAGTGCGGCGTCGACCGTGCCAAAGCCGGGTCGCGGGGCGCCGACGGCGGCGGCTTGATAAACGCGCTCTATGTCGTGTACGGAAAATGCAGCGCTCAACGCCTGATGCGCGGCGTCGTTTTTTGCAATGACCAACAGCCCCGATGTGTCTTTGTCGATGCGATGGACAATGCCGGGTCGGGCGACGCCGCCAATACCCGAAAGGGTGTCGCCGCAATGATGTAGCAGCGCGTTGACGAGCGTGCCTGACCAGTTGCCCGCGCCGGGATGGACCACAAGCCCTGCCGGTTTGTTGATGACGATGAGGTCGCCGTCCTCAAACACAACATTGATCGGTATGTCTTCCGGCTCTGGCACCGGCGCGGCGATGGCCGGCGGTTGCAACCGGTAGGTCTCGCCTTCGCGGATTTTCCACGACGGATCGGTCAGCGGCGCGCCGTCGCGCATGAGCGCGCCTTCTTCGATCAGCGCTTTGAGGCGCGAACGGCTGACAGCTTCGATGCGGGCGGATAGCCATTTATCGATGCGCGCGCCAATGTCGGCCTCTTCCACTGCAAAGCTGTAGACTCCGTCCTCATCAGGTTCGAGGGCAGGCTTGAGAGATTTTGCGTCACCGGTCATAAGGGCTGCGGTTTAGCGGCCCGGCGGCCCATGCGCCAGAGCCGCCGGACAATTAGAATGTTAACGGGGCGACAGGGCAGGAAACGATTTCATGGCGAATCACGGATCAGATGAAGGCGAACCCAGCGCGGCGCCCGCGCCGGCGCAATTCGGCAATCTGGCGGGCGCTATTGGCGCAAAGAACCTGCTGATCATCATTATCGCCATGCCATTCGTGTTTCTGGTGGTTGTGCTGGGCATTATCGCGCTGTTCGGCAACCCGAATGACGGCAAACCTGTCGCGCTGGACGATGAAACACTCTTGTTCCCTGATGGGGTTCCGGAGGGCGCAAACGTTTACGCCTATCCAACACAGGACGGGTCGGGCTCCGTCGCGGTTCCTGTTGGTGCGGCGCCGGGCGCTATCGCACTTGATGGCGACCGTCTCGCTATAAGGCTGGACGGGCAGGATGGCGTCACTGTCGTGGTGTATGATCTCGCGAAGGGCGAGGTCATCGCCCGTATTCCATTCGTCAACGATGCGGACGCGGCGACGCCATAACCGCTCATCCCTTTTCCGGCGGCGTAATCGCGATAGGTATCGGGCTCCGGCTGACATCAACTTTATTGTAGTCAAATCGCCAAAACCCGTTGGCGGCTGTTCCCCAGGCGGGAAAATTGACATTACCGAAGGCTTTGACCGGCCCGTAAATATACTCCAGCACATCATCGCCAAATTTGGCGCCCCAACGGACGGGCTGGCCGGGGTCGTCTATTTGAAACCAACCCCAATCGGCGCCGTTCGGTCCTTTTATGCGGACGATTTGCGGTGCTTCGAATTCGAGGCGGATGCGCTGGTCGCCACGGGCAAGATTGTGAATGATGGTATAGAAATCAAAGTTCCAAAAGCTCAGATTGCTTTCATGTTCGTCCTTGTTGAAAAGGCGCGGCTCACGGTCTGAAATTTCAAGCCATGATGTTTCCGGGGTGAGGCTGAAGATAACGTCCGACCGCCTGCCCTCAAATATCACTCGTTGACGCGGTTCTTGAAGGTCGCGCCACGCACGTTCCTCAACGGCTTGCGATGTGTCCGCGCGCCAGCCGTCATATTCGAGATACAGCGCGCGTGTTTGTGACCAGATTTCAGCACCGCCAAGCCGCTCGATCATTTTTTCGGCCAAGACAATTGCTTCCGGGTCACCGCGCAGACTGTCCGCCGCGACAGTTGAGACGGTAAGGGGAGAAAGCAGGACAATAAAAACAGCAATCAAACGCATGTAACCCTCCAAAAACACAAGCAAGGATGATGCGCGACGATGCGTCAACGCCGTTCATAGTGCAGGGCGTCCCTTTCGCGTTTTCTGTGCGGAAAACCTGTTGTGCGTTCCTTAGGTCTTGAAAAATGTGTTGAACAAATTTGATCCGGCGATTTCCTTGTCTATTCGATCTTCGGGCATTGACTAAAAGTACTTTATAAAATAAAGTGAATTGGTATCATGTCGGCGCTGCTGGACGAAAGGCGCGAGGGTTGATGATTACGCGTAAATTATTCGGCTTGGGCCTCGCCATCGCTGCGGCGCTCGGATTTTACGGCGCCCTGAACGTTTTGACGCCGTTTATGCCGGACTTCGCGTCTTTCACGGAGATGTATGAGCCACCGCGCGGCGCGATTGCCGTTTCAATCACCAGGACTTTGTTGGCGATGGTCATCGCCGCTGCGGTGTTGTCTGTCTTGATGCTCTTGTTGCCCTTACGCGCCGGGTTCGCTGGGCTATGGAGGCGCGCGCCCGCCAGAGGGTGGATTGCAGCCGCGATCACGGCGGCGATACAGATCGGCATGATCGTCGGGTTTTTCATTCCGGATCGATCACTGATATTTGAACTTTCCTTGTTCAACGTACACGGATCATTGGTGACGGCGATTGGCGGCGGGGTCGTGGAGGAGGTTGTCCATCGCGGCATTGTCATACTGATCTTGCTGCGCGCGGGCTGGTCCGCGCCGTCGGTCGTGCTGATCTCCGCCGCATTGTTTGCAATCAATCACATGGGGTGGATTTCATGGAGTGATCTGTCAATCGAAACTCTGTTTCTCGCACTAAGCCCGATCTGGGGGACGTTTATTCTGGGGCTCGCTCTTGGATTCACGTTCCTTGAGAGCCGCTGCACCCTGTGGCCGGTGATTGCCGCGCATTTGGTCATCAATCTGGTCATCGAGCCATGGCTGCTGCTGGCTTTTTTGTGACCCCTTGAAATTCACCCAAGTAACTTTAAATTGTAAAGTGAATTTTCAAAACACAACGGTGAGCAATATTATGATTGATAAAGCTGAAGGCCATGATCTGGCGAGCGAACTCGCCTATGTGCGCACGCTGGCTGAAGAGGGTGCAACCGCGCCGCTGGTGGGCGGGTTTTATTATGTGCTTTGGGGCGGGTTGATGAGCGCTGCGGCGCTGTTGGTGTATGCATTCGCCATCGATCTGCTGCCGGCCGGCCGGATCGGTTATTTTCTTCCCTGGATCGTGGCTGGCGTTATCGGTTGGGTGTTGTCATTCACCTGGGGGCGGCGCGCGGCGGTAAAGCCCGGCGCCATGACGATCGGTAACAGGACGGCGCAGTCGGTCTGGTTTTCTGTCGGCGTATTCATGACGTTGCTTTGGGTGACGCTGATGGTTGTGCATGACAATTTCACGGCCTATGGCGTGCCACGATACTTCCTGTTCAGTTTGATGTTTCCCGTTGCCTTTGGCGTTTACGGTGTGGCGTTCTTCGCAACCGCCACGGCGGCGAAGTTGCTCTGGTTGCGCTGGTTCGCGTATCTGGCCTGGGGGTTTTCCGTCATCAGTCTGTTCCTGCTGACCAGTCCGCATCAGTTTCTCGCAGGCGGCGTTGGCTGTTTTGCGACGGCTGCGTTACCGGGCGTGCTTCTCATGCGCCGCGAACCGGGCAATATCGTTTAAGAGATGAGCGACGAAACCGAATTCGACTATCGCGATATTGACGACGTCATTCACGGACGGGTGCGCCTGTCCGTGATGGCGTATCTGTCTGGTGCGGATATGGCGGATTTCAATGAACTAAAGGCCAAGGTGGGCGGCACCGATGGCAATTTATCGGTGCATCTGCGCAAGCTTGAAGACGCCGGATATGTAAAGGTGAAAAAGCAATTTCGCGGCCGCCGTCCGCAGACCATTTGCCAGCTTACGAGAAAAGGCCGCGGTGCGTGGATCGCCTATATCGCGCGAATGGAAGAGTTCTTGAGACCGAGGGCGGCAGAATAGCGCGGGCGATCAGCGAAAGATCGGTTAAATCTCTTGCGCGAATACAAGAAGGTATCCGAAAGGGTCTTCAATGCCGATTTCACGCTGGCCGTAATCCATATCATCTGGGCCCCATCGGAAAGCAACCTTGCCCGCAAGCGTTGCCGCATGGGCGTCCACATCCGGCACATAGATATAAATCGATCCGCTCATGACGGGGGTTGGCCGGTCGGCGATGGGTTGCGAAAAAAACCAGACTTTGATCGGCGTGATTGCGTTTTTGAACGTGACCTCGACCCAGATGGCGCTATCTTTATCTGGGTATGTACCCGTTTGTTCGAAGCCGAGGACGCCAGTGTAAAAATCGAGCGCTTTTGCGATATCGGGCGCGAAGAGACTCGGGACGACCATGTTATTTACGCGATGACAGCAGTCGCGAGATGAGCCAGATCGGAATGACAATGGCGGCGCCGATCAGCAAATAGGCGCCAAGGGTCATGACGATCTCGCCGAAACTTTCGCCAAGAGAGCTGATCAGGTTGCTCACATTGCGAATGACGCCGCGCCAGAATTCGCGCGGACCGATACCCAGGAACGAAAATACGGCGCCGACGACAATGCTGACGATCACAAGCTGCAGCAATGTCCGGCCAGTGTTGCCGCGCGTCAGGCGTGACTTCAGATCATCGTTACTCATGGCTCACCATTCCCGGTTATTCGCCCGTAAAATGTAAGCGCGAATGGGAATGCGATCAATGCCGATGCGGCGGGCTATGGCTGGATATTCAGCCGCCAACTGACGGAAAACCGCCAGTCCTGATCAAAGCCGGGGGCCGGCTGGTCAAAAGGATGCGCGAGTTCCAGTTCCAGATAACCATTGTCTTTATAGGCGGCGCGGAGGCCCGCGCCGAAAGAGCCGAGATCATAGTGTTGGCCGCCGCCACCGGGGCGCGCGAAGACGCGCACATCCGCATAATCAACAAAACCGTAGAGCTCGCTTTTTGCGAAGTCGCCGCCTTTTAGCGGCCGCCAGGCGGGTTCCAATAGCAGAGCGTATCCCCGGTCTGCACTGATGAGGCCGGCGCTGAAGGCGCGGCCGTACGTGGCGCCGCCGACGTTAAAACGCTCATTGGCGGGAAGGTTGTCATCGGTCCATTGCCCTGCGCCGTTGAGCGTTACGCGCATATCACCGCCGATGCGCTGAACAAACGATCCATCAATGCGCAGTTTGGTGTATTCCGGCGTGCCGATGAGATCGGACACGCGCGCACCCCATACGGGAAGGCCGCGCTTGACGGATGCGTTTAGTTTTCCGCTGCGAGTTTTCCAGACATGACTATACACAGCCGCCAGCCCGGCGGCGCGGGTGCGTTCCGTTGCGATCAGCGAACCAAACGCAGCGTTGTCGCTGTTGACTACGTCAAACCCGGCGCGAAGGGAGAGGTTTTGATTGTAGGAACGGATAACCGGGTAGCTGATACCGGCGGCATAGAGTTGTGCGTCCCCTTCGATTGAGGCGCCGTTCGGCCGTGATCGTATAGCGGCAACGCCGATATCCCCGCGCGCGCCGCTGGCGCCGAGAGGCGTTGTGTGTTGCAGGCCCGCGTAAAGCGAGTCTTCGAAATTCACGGCCGCCGCCAGTTTCAGCGACGTGAAATCGCCGTCACGGAGCAGGCGATAGGCTTTTCCCTCTGCGGTGAACTGCCCGTCTTTGACGAAGCGCGACGAACGGTTTGAATATCCTGCGGTCGCAGTGGGGCGCTGATAATCAAGCGCTAGCGACAATCGGACAGCGCCCTGTTGCGAGCCGTAAGCAAAGGCGGGAGTGGTTTTGAGGCCGGGAATGTCGCGGATAAGTGACAGGCGCCGTTCCATGGTTTTGCGCGTTATCGGCTTTTCCAAGGTTAGCCGTCCGGCGAAAGCGGTGACAAGTCTGTGCTTGCCGCCTTCTACTTCGCCGGTGAGGTCAACGGACTCCACATGACCTTCAGCAACCAGAACCCGCACGACACCGTTTTCAAAACTCTGTTCAGGAATGACAATGGTGAATAGCGCGACGTCCGATCGCTGATAGGCCTGTGTCATGGCGGCGGCGAGACTTTCCAGTGTGGTGCGGGATGTCGTGCTGGCGATAAAGGGGCGCGCGGCGTCGGCGACACTGGCGGGGACGTCGGCGCCTTCAAAATCAATGGCGCGAATGAGAACTGTCGGCGCCGCGTCCGTCTCGAGGCTAACAGTGACATTTGCCGGCGCCGTATTTTCTTGTGGCGCTTGTGAAGGGGTTATGATCTCGCCGGGCATCAAGCGCTCTTCAAACGAGGTCGGTTGCGAATTGGCTGTTGCAGCGTGCGCCGTCATTGAGGGAAAAAAAGGCAAGAGCGCCGCTGTGACAGTAACGCGCAAAGTCCAAAAGATCCGCATAAGGAACGCTCTTGCTAAATAAGAAGGGGCAGGAGTAGAGAGGAGTCGTCAAAAAAGAGTGCGACCGGGCGCGGCGTAGGGCAGGTGGCGCCCGGTCGCCAGCGGCGTTAGCAGCCGCCGCCAAGCAGGCCGCCGACGAGGTTGCAGCCGTCCTCTCCCCCACCGAGAACATCGCCCACCGTATCGTCGACAACACCGCTTATGCCGTCGTCAAGAAGACCGCCGGCGAGAAGCCCGTCATCGCTTTGACCAAGCGCTCCGTTCAGTCCGGCCGCGAGATCGCCGCCAGCGAGTACGCCGCCAGCTCCAGAATCTGCGCCCGCGCCGGCGCCGACGGTAACCACGCCAGTCGCGCCAAGTCCGTTGGTCACAGGAGAGAGTGCGCCAAGCGCCGGATCAAGAAGACCGCCGGTGGCACCGGTGACGCCATCAAGTTCAAGATTGACCAGGGCGCCATCGCTGCCGACGCCGACGGTGAGCAACTCGCCGGGCTGCCCTGCAGCGGAAAGAATGCTCGCGCCGATGAGCGTTTCACCCTCGGGCGTGCCGAGAAGGAACGCCTCGCCAATATTGGCGGTAATCAGTTCGCCCGGCGCGGCGGTAAGGCCGTCAATGAGGTATATATTGCCATTGCCAGCGTCCACCAGCGCATGACCCGTAGTATCGACGACGCCCAATACGGTTCCGGCAAGTTCTATGTCTCCAGGTAATTTGTCGTCGATTTGTCGGGCGACTTTAAAATTCTTGTGCGCAATGACGTTGACGAGTTTGCCGGTCTTGGTCTCGACGCCCGCGATAATCGGCAGCGTGTTATCCGGATCGCCGGTGTTGGCGAGCAGGCCAGTACCGCCGAGACCGTTCGGTCCGATGAGCCCGCCTGTGCTTATCGCACCGGCGCCGCCCAGGTTGAAATTGCCATTCGCGCCTCTTGCACCCTGTGGGCCGGTTTCCCCTTGGGGGCCTTGTGGGCCTTGCGCGCCCTGTGGGCCTGCGGGTCCCTGGTCGCCCTGTGGTCCGGGCTGTCCTTGAGGACCCTGGTCGCCGTTCTTGCCATCCGTGCCCTTCGGGCCTTGCGGGCCCACCGATGCCACGCGATGCGATCCGTTAGATGAGCAGGCGGGCAGGGTGAATAGAATGCACGCCGACAACGCCAGCGCCAGTTTGAATTTTTTATCCGTGTACATGCCAAATCTCCGGTTGTTTCAAGTTTGCAAGAGATCCGCAAACTTGATGCCAATTCTGATAAATCCGGAGGCTAGTTGGTTTATGTTAAATCAAATTCAAACAGTATACGGAATTTATGGATATAATTGCGTAAGGCGAAATGCGTTTCACGTAACGGTTCTGGTTCCGATTTGTGAAACGCATTCCGCAATTTGAAATCTGCGATTTAAGCGGCCTTTTCCATATAGAGCGACCGGCACGGGAAGGGGATCGATACGCCCTCTGCGTCGAAGCTTTCTTTCACGGTCTTTGTCAGCGCCCATTTCACCGGGAAATAATCACTGCGTTCGACCCATACTCGGCAGACGATATTGACCGATGAATCCCCGAGGCTATCGACAGCGATGACCGGTTCAGGATCCGACTTTGTGCGCTCGTCCTTTTCGACTTCCCGCTTGATGATGCTCATCGCCTTGTCGAGATCATCGCCATAGGAAACGCCGAACACAAAGTCGACGCGCCGCGTCGGATATCCGGCGAAATTGGTGATGACGTCGTCAAAGATTTTTCCATTGGGTACGATGATTTTCTTGTTGTCGACGGTCGCCATTTCTGTGGTGAACAAACCGATGTGTTTCACCGTACCGGATACGCCAGCCGCTTCAACGAAATCGCCCACATCGAAAGGGCGAAAGCCGAGCATCATCACGCCTGAAGCGACGTGGCCGAGCGTGCCCTGTAGCGCGAGGCCGATCGCGAGGCCGGCGGCGCCGATGATCGCCGCGAAGCTGGTCGTCGGCACGCCGAAAATGCCGAGCGTTGTAATCAGGACAAGCGCGATCAGGCCGTAATGCACGAGACTCGAAAGAAACCCGCCGAGGGTGGCGTCAATGCGGCCGGTGCGGGAAAATCCGTTCTCAACAATTTTTTTGATCCGCCCGGCCACCCACAAGCCGAGAATGAGCACCACCAGCGCGCCAACAACGCTTGGCAAGAACGCGACGGCCTTTTCGACGAGCCCTTGCAAAAAGGTGTAAGCGAAATCGATGTTGCTGGCGGCTTGATCGCCCGATGCTGTGGTTTGTGTTGCGTCTTGCATATTGTCTCCTGAACTAATCTGGGGCGGCTCTAATGTGATTTCTGGTGTCGCGCCAAACGCCACTCAAACATGGCCGTGAGCGCACACCTGTTAGTTGAACAGGCGGCTCGAAAATACAACCTATCTGATGAATTCTTTCATGAATCCCGCATTTGGTGGATAGTTATCCCCCACTTTCAGAACGGCCTTAAGATGCGCATCAAGTTGTTTTGTTGCGTATTGGAGGCCTTAAAAATGGATCAATCCCCTCGCTTGGCTTTGTCTTATGTGGCGCCCAGTCAGGCGCAAAAGCATGTCACCGTGAACGAGACGTTCCGGCGCCTTGATGCGCTGACTCAATTGTCCGTTCGTTCACGGACGGAAGCCAGCGAACCCGGGTCGCCGGTAGAGGGCGACGGATATATAATGCCTTCCGGCGCGAGTGGTTCCATCTGGGACGACTATGACGAAGGCGATATTGCGGTTTTTCAAGACGGCGCCTGGACCCGTATCGTTGCCATGGAGGGCCTACGCGCCTGGGTGGCTGATGACGAAGAGCTTGTGGTCTTTGATGGCGCAGCGTGGTCGCAAATTAGCGGCGCAGCGAGCAGCGCGGCCTTCTTTGGCGTTAACGCCACAGCGGATGCAACGAACCGTCTGGCGGTGAAATCCGATGCGGTGCTGTTCAGCCATGATGACGTGACGCCCGGCAGCGGCGACGTGCAGGTGAAAGTGAACAAGGCGGCGGCGGGCGATACGGCCTCGCATCTGTTTCAGACGAATTTTTCCGGCCGGGCGGAATTTGGCCTCACCGGCGATGATGATTTTCACGTAAAGGTCAGCGCCAACGGATCAAGCTGGACGGAGGCGATCTGGATTGACAAGGACAATGGCGATATCGGCCTCGGCACGTCGGCCCCCGCGAAGAAACTCCATATCCTGTCCGCCGACAATAATGACGGCTTTGTTCTGGAAACCACCAACACAAGTTCGGGCCGCGTCGGATTTGATCTCGTCACCGGATATTCCGGCAACGCCGATGATTATTTCCGGTTTAACTTCCGGGGCGACAATGCCGATCTTTTGTTGACGGTGCGCGACGAGTCCGCCGCGGCATGGCACGATTTGCTATCGTTCGATTACCTGAACGACGAAACCAATATGGCCGGGGCCCTGATTCTCGGTGGCGCTTCGGGCGGCGGCAAGGGCGCAGGTACAATCAACGCCAAAGCGGTTTACGACGATAACACGCTGTTGAGCTGTTATGTTTTTGACCAAGCGGTCGATGGCGCGATCAATATTGCAAAATGGGATGGGAAGGTTCCAGATCGGATCATCCCCGGCGGCAATGGCGAGACTGACCGGGCCGGAAAGATTGACAACCGGCCGGCGCAAACGGAACAACGCGAGCATGCGCCACTGCGCAGGTTCGTTGCACGCATTGGCGGGGCGTACGATCCGCTAACACTCGACGGCTATGCAAAACACTGGAGGGAAAAGCGTCACCTCACATCCATGCCGAATGAGGCGTCGTTTGACCCTGCCGAAGGCATGTCCGCCGGTGCATGGATTCAACGGCTTGTGGAAACGGTCGAAATCCAGGCGGTGCTTATCGAGCAGTTGAACGCGCGCCTCAAGGCGGTGGAACCGGCCGGGCGGCGGTGATGTTGTGCGTAGGTTTAGGCGGGCTTGAAGGTCAGCGCGACGCCATTGTTGCAATAGCGCAGACCCGTTGGCGCCGGACCGTCTTTGAACACATGGCCCTGATGGCCGCCGCAGCGCGCACAATGATATTCCGTACGCGGGATGATCAGCTTGATGTCAGTCTTGGTGCCGAGTGCGCCGGGAATGAAGTCGTAAAACGACGGCCAGCCGGTGCCGCTGTCAAACTTTGTCTTGGATTTAAAAAGATCAAAGCCGCAGCCCGCGCAGGCGAAAATCCCGTCGCGCTTTTCATCGTCCAGCGGGCTTGTGCCGGCGCGTTCGGTCGCCTCCTTGCGGAGCACCGCATAAGCCTCCGGCGACAGGCGCTCTTTCCATTCCGCGTTCGACAATTGCCATTTGTCGTAATCGGGAATCTCGGATGGATCAGGATTTTTCGCCATGGCTTTTTCCTTTGTCTGAACGCCGCAGCCCGCCGCGGCGCCGAGCAGTCCGAGCGTCAGATGTCGGCGGGTCAATGTCGGCATAATACATCCTTCAATCTGCTACGAGCAAAACTCAACACGCTACATATCGGTCTTGGGCCTCATAAAGAACGCACAATCAGTTCACAAACCGGCGCCAGCAACAGCAAAAGCCCCGCATCGCGGTTGGATTTAAACAAGGTCAAGCAATTGTGACCGTCATCGATGTCGAGATTGCGCCATTGCCAGGCGAAATGCATCGCCGCTGGAAGAAGGCCGATGAAGAACGCTGCTCCGGCGCTAATCAATGCGCCAGCGAGCGCGAACAGCGCCAGCGTGGCGAGAAAAAACCCGGCGATCCAAATGCGCGTTGCATCGCCAAGCCGCAAAGCTGTCGACTTCACGCCGATCAGCGCATCGTCTTCCTTGTCCTGGTGGGCGTAGATGGTGTCGTAACCCAGCGTCCAGAAAAACCCGGCGGCATAGAGGGCGAAGGTTTCTGCACGGAGCGCGCCTGCCGCCGCCGCGAAACCCACCAGCGCGCCCCAGTTGAAGGTAAGGCCAAGCCACGCCTGCGGCCAGTAGGTGATGCGCTTCATGAAGGGGTAAGCCGCGACCAGCGCCAGCGCCGCGAGGCCGGTAAAAATCGCGACGCGATTGAACTGCAGCAACACGGCGAGGCCGATCAGGCAAAGCGCGATGAGCAGCATCCACGCTTGTCTGGTGGTGATCGCGCCGGCGGGGAGCGGACGCAACGCGGTGCGCGCGACTTTGGCGTCGATGTCCTGATCGACAATGTCATTATAGGTGCAGCCCGCGCCGCGCATGACATAAGCGCCAATGGCGAACAGCACTGCGTACCACAGCGAGATAGGGCCGCCATGGCCCGTCGCGCCCGCAAGTGCGAGGCCCCACCAACAGGGAATGAGCAGCAGCCATGTGCCAATGGGCCGGTCAGCGCGCATCAAGCGCAGATAGGGCTGTGCAGCGCGCGGCGCGCGGTCGACCCAGTTGCCGGGCACAGCGTCGGGAGTGGCCTGATGTTGAGCGGTGGATGGGTTGGTCATAGCCGCAGCATAGCGGTGGAATGTGCGCTTTCAAACGGGCGAAACGTCCTATCCCACAAGGCCGTCCGCACGTGATGGCGACGCAAGATCTATCTCCCCGCTCATTCCCGCGAAAGCGGGAACCCAGGAATCAGATAAAACCGCAACAGTTTGTCCGTCATATGAATTTGGGTTGCTATGGGTCCCCGCTTTCGCGGGGATGAGCGGTGGAGGGGTTTTCCAGGTACAATGGCGTTTTACGTTTACATCCTGGCGAGCAAGAAAAACGGCACGCTTTATATTGGCATGACGGATAATCTTGCGAAGCGTGTTTGGGAACACAAGGAGAAAGTTCACAAAGGCTTCACCTCCAAATACGACGTCAATATGCTTGTCTGGTATGAGGGGCGTGATCGCAGGGAAAGCGCATTTGCACGCGAACGCGCTATGAAAAAATGGAACCGCGCATGGAAGATAGAATTGATCGAGAAAGAGAACCCGGCATGGGAAGATTTATATTTTACGTTAAACGGTTGATCTGTGTTTCTGACGTCTTTGCTGTGCCGTCGAGTTTGGACCGCACAGCGTCATGATCCCCCGTCTGTACATCGATGCGCCTTTAGCCGCTGGTGACGCCGCGCCGTTGAGTGAAAGCCAAGCGCACTATCTTAAAAATGTGCTGCGCCGCGCGCCGGGCGATGAAGTGCGCCTGTTCAACGGGCGGGATGGAGAGTTTGCGGCCGAGATCGCCGAGTTGAAAAAGAAAGGTGGGCTCGTTGCCTTAAATGCGAAAACCCGTGAGCAGGGCGCCGAACCCGACATCACGCTTTATTTCGCGCCGGTAAAACGCGGCCCGCTTGAAGCGATCATCCAAAAAGCCACCGAGATCGGTGTGGCGCAATTTGTGCCGGTCATCACCGAACGCACGGTCGCGCCGAAAATCAATGTCGAGCGCTTGCAAGCCATCGCCATCGAGGCGGCGGAGCAGTCCGGCCGGCTCTCGATACCCTCCGTGGGCGAACCGGTGAAGCTTGGCGCTGCGCTGGATGAATGGCCGTCCGATCAGCGCCTCCTGTTTTGTGATGAGGCGGGCGATGACGACGCGCAAGAATGGGGCGGCAAAGAGGGGCGCGCAAAACCTGTGTTAGCCGCCCTAAAGGATGAGAATAGCAATGCTGTCTCATGGGCGGTGCTGACCGGGCCTGAAGGCGGCTTCACGCCGGACGAGCGAGCCATGCTGCGTGCAAAACCGTTTGTCATTGCTGCGACGCTCGGGCCGCGCATTTTACGTGCCGATACGGCGGTGATTTCCGCTTTAACCCTGTGGCAGGCGGCGCTTGGCGACTGGACCCGTTCGTGACGTCGCGGAGCCGTGATGTGATCGAGGCTTGGCGTTTTGCGAACTGCGCGATAGAGCAAACGCTATATGCGGCGCAACGCGGCTGGGAGACAGAACATTGACGACGGCCAAAGCATCAACCGGCAATGCACCGCGTGTTGAATCGAAAGATCAGCTCGTTTCGTATCTCGCCGCCGGATCAAAATCGAAAGACAAGTGGCGGATCGGCACAGAGCACGAAAAATTTGTGTTCTGCCGCACGAATTTGAAACCCGTTCCCTATGAAGGCGACAGCGGCATTCGCACGATTTTAGAAAAGCTCGGGCAGGAAACCGGCTGGGAAATCATCGCCGAAGACGGCCTGCCAATTGGTCTGAAGGGTGAGGGCGCGAGCGTATCGCTGGAGCCCGGTGGGCAGTTTGAGCTTTCCGGCGCGCCTCTCGATAATGTGCACCAGACCTGCGACGAGGTGCATCGTCACCTTGAGGCGGTGAAGAAAGTTTGCGACCCGCTGGGCGTTGCGTTTCTTGGCATGGGGCACGCACCCACATGGACCCGCGATGAGGCGCCGAAAATGCCAAAGGCGCGCTACGACATCATGCGCCGGTATATGCCGAAGAAAGGCAATCTCGGCCTCGACATGATGCACAGGACCTGCACCGTGCAGGTCAATTTGGATTTTTCATCCGAAGCCGACATGGCGGCGAAGTTCAAAACATCATTGGCGCTGCAACCGATTGCAACGGCGTTGTTTGCAAACTCCGGGTTGGTCGAGGGAAAGCCATCGGGATACGCCTCGTGGCGCGCGCATATCTGGACCGATACAGATCCCGACCGTACCGGCTTGTTGAACTTTGTTTTTGAGGACGGCTTCGGGTTTGAGCGCTATGTTGACTATATGCTCGACACGCCCATGTATTTTGTCCGGCGCGGCGGCAAATATATCGATGCGGCCGGGCAATCGTTCCGCGCGTTTATGAAGGGCGAACTCCCGGCGCTGCCCGGCGAGATTCCCACCATGGATGATTGGGAAGATCATCTGTCTACGGCGTTTCCAGAAGTGCGGCTTAAAACCTTCCTCGAAATGCGCGGCGCTGATGGCGGTCCCTGGGCGCGCATTTGCGCGCTGCCGGCGTTTTGGGTTGGATTGTTGTATGACGACGATGCGCTCGCCGCCGCATGGGATGTGGCGAAGGGCTGGACGACGGAAATGCGCGAGCAATTGCGCGATGACGCCGCAAAATTCGGGTTGCAGGCGGAAGTCGGCGGCCGCACGGTGCAGGATGTTGCGCTCGACGTGCTGGCGATTTCCCGCGAGGGTCTCAAGCGCCGGGAGCGCATGGGGAACTTGAAAGAAGACGAAACCACCTATCTTGACCCGCTGGTGAAGATTGCAAAATCCGGCGTGACCATGGGTGAGTTAACGGTACAGATGTTTGAAGGCGAGTTGAACGGCGACGTGAAGCGCCTGTTTGAAGAGTGCAAATATTGAAATCAAACGCCTCACGCAAATGCGACTTTCATTTTGCTCGCCGTCGCCTACATGGCCTGCCAGTACAAACGCCGACAAAGTGACAGGAGCTGCAAATGGCAGACGGAAACAGCTACACGCCGCCGAAGATCTGGACATGGGATCGCGAAAACGGCGGCAACTGGGCGAGCATCAATCGCCCCATCTCCGGCGCCACCCACGAAAAAGAACTTCCAGTAGGGCGCCATCCGTTTCAGCTCTATTCCATGGGCACGCCCAATGGCGTGAAAGTGACCATTCTGTTGGAGGAGCTGCTGGAACGCGGCGAGACCGGCGCTGAGTATGACGCGCATCTCATCCGTATTGGCGACGGCGATCAATTCGGCAGCGGCTTTGTGGACATCAATCCAAACTCGAAAATTCCGGCGCTGGTGGATAGATCCGGCGCAACGCCTGTGCGGATTTTTGAATCCGGCGCTATTCTTTTGTATCTTGCTGAAAAGTTTAATGCGTTTTTGCCGGGCGATCCCGCGTTGCGGCCAGAGATGTTGTCATGGTTGTTCTGGCAAATGGGTTCCGCGCCCTATCTCGGCGGCGGGTTCGGGCATTTTTACGCCTATGCGCCGGAGAAATTTGAATACCCGATCAATCGTTTCGCCATGGAAGTAAAACGCCAACTCGATGTGCTCGACAAAAACTTGGCGGATCGTCAATTTATGATTGGCGACGAATACACCATCGCCGACATCGCGATTTATCCATGGTATGGCGCGCTGGCGCTCGGGTATCTTTATGACTCGGCGGAGTTTCTACAAGTGCACGAATATAAAAATGTCGTGCGCTGGGCGAGCGAGATTGCTGCGCGACCGGCGGCGAAACGCGGGCGCATGGTGAACCGAACCTTTGGCGACCCGGAAACGCAATTGCACGAACGGCATGACGCAAGTGACTTCGATACGAAAACCCAGGACAAGATCGGCGACGCCTCTTAGCGTTGACGTCTTTTCCGATCCGTCCGCCGCCTGCGCCGTGCTCGCCAAAAGGGACACGGTGTTGGCGCGTGCGCTGGAGGCGATTGAGACGCCTTACATCCGTCGGCGCCCCGGCGGGTTCGAGGCGTTGTTTCGCATCATTGTCGAGCAGCAGGTTTCCGTCGCCAGCGCGCAGGCGATCTGGGGCCGATGCAAGGGCGGTATGAACGTATCCTCGCCGCGCGCCGCCCTTCGTCAGGGTGAGGACGGATTGCGCGGGTTTGGCCTGTCAGGGCCGAAAATCCGCTATGTGTTGGCGCTCGCCAATGATGTGGAATCGGGACGGATGGATCCTGATGCACTGGCGCAGATGAGCGATGCGGACGCCGCCGCCATACTGCAAAGCGTCAGGGGAATCGGTCCGTGGACGGCTGCGATTTACCTCCTGTTTTGCGAGGGGCGTGTTGATATCTGGCCGCCGGGGGACGTGGCGCTGCTCGGCGCTTATTGCGCTGGTCGAAAGCGCGGGCCCAATCCCGTAATGAAACAGTTCGACGCCCGCGCGCAAAAATGGGCGCCGTATCGCGGCGTCGCGGCGCATATTCTGTGGACTTACTATGCCCATATCCGGGGAAGAACGCCGATTTAAGCGTTTCCAGGAAAAGCGGTCACCGGTTTTCCGTAAGAAAACTCGTGCACGAAGGACTTTATGCTGTTGCGAAAATATCGCCTTTTTGTTCAAAATTCTGTCATGGAGAATCAGCTATAGGATTTACCGCGTAGTTTTGGTTATAATTTCGATCCAGCAGGGGAGTACCCGCTTTCAGGTTATTGCGTAGGCATTGGCGTTTTGTTGAAACTTATTCGCGGAGGCATCAGCGATGACTCCTGCGTTACGTTCTCCCGATGCCTGTCCTGCGCTTGTCCTGAATGCAGATTTCCGTCCGCTGAGCTATTTTCCCTTATCGCTCTGGTCGTGGCAGGATGCGCTGAAAGCCGTGTTCCTCGATCGCGTTGATGTGGTCGCGCAATATGAAACGCGCGTGCACAGTCCGACATTTGAAATGCGCCTGCCGTCCGTTGTGTCGCTGCGCAATTATGTCAACCATTCGCGGGCGCCGGCGTTTACCCGGTTCAATGTTTTTTTGCGCGATAGTTTTACCTGTCAGTATTGCACGTCGACGGCGCGCGATACCTTGACCTTTGACCATGTCGTGCCGCGCTCTCAAGGAGGGCGCACCACCTGGGAGAATATCGTCGCCGCCTGTAGCGGGTGCAATATCAAAAAAGGCGGGCGCACGCCGCGCGAAGCAAAGATGTTTCCCTCGCGAGCGCCCGAACGGCCGACCATGTTCGAGCTGAACGAGCGCGGCCGGGCGTTTCCGCCGCATTACCTGCATGAAAGCTGGCAGGATTTTCTCTACTGGGATTCCGAACTGGAACCTTAACCCCCTGTCACGTGTTTTCTGTCCGGCCGGTTTGTGCTGCGCCCCATCGTGGCATATGATCGGCGGATTGCACTCGGGATTAAGGGGTTCTCCACATGGCGGAAAAATATCAGGTTCTCGATCAGAAGGTCACCATGTCGCGCCGGGCGTTTGCAAAGGCCGCCGCAGCGGGCACCATCGTCGTATTGGCGCCGGGTTGTGAAACGGTTAGCCAGGCCTTTACGCCTGACAGCGCGCAAATGGCGCAGCTCGCCGGTTCGGCGTGGACGGATTTGAAAGCGAAACAGCCGACCACCAATGATCCGAAATACACCTCCCGCGTTCGCCGCGTCATGCCGAAGATCATTAACGCCGCCAATGAAAATCCGGCCGGCTGGGAAGTCGAGGTATTCGCTTCGAAAGACCTTAACGCCTTTGCATTGCCGGGCGGCAAAATCGGCTTCTACACCGGCATTCTCGACATCATGGAAAATGACTCGCAAATCGCCACGGTCATGGGCCATGAAGTCGCCCATGTGAAATTCAACCACGCCGGTCAGCGTTACGGCCGCACCGCGGCGGCTCAGGCTGGGCTCGGTGTTGCGCAAGTGGTGATCGGCGGCGACACCCAGTCTTCACAGGTGGCGCTTCAGGCGCTTGGCCTCGGCGCGCAGTACGGGGTGATCCTGCCGTTCTCACGCCAGCACGAGTTGGAGGCCGATCAATATGGCCTGCGATACATGCATCGGGCGGGCTACGATGTGGAGCAGGCCGTGCGGTTCTGGGAAGGCATGTCGGCGAAAAAGTCCGGTCAGCCGCCGGAGTTCATGTCCACGCACCCCAACGACGCCACCCGCATCGCCCAGTTGAAGCGCGAAATCGCGCTGCTCAAAGGCGGCGCATAAAGAACGCAAAAACCCCGCTTCCGGCGCTTGAAAAGCGCGAGGGCCGCGCGTAGGTTCCGCGCCTTCAAACAGGCCGCCTTAGCTCAGTTGGTTAGAGCGCTAGATTGTGGATCTAGAGGTCGGTGGTTCGAGACCACCAGGCGGTACCATTCTCTTGTTTTATAACTTTACCCCGCAGGACACCCAGCACCCGCCTCGACCCAGGCGGCGGTGAGCGCGCCGAAGGTTTCCTGGTCACCGGGCGCAGGGGTGCGGCCTTCGCCGGGGTTCCATGCCCAATTGACCAGGTGATCCTCGGAATTGTGTTCGATCAAATCTTCCAGCGAGCGCCCGCCATTGCGTTCAATGTCTTTCACTTGTGCACAAAGCTCAGCGTCGGTTGACCCCTGCCAGCCCATGGATTCGGGCGGCAGATGCCAGGGCGTGGCGCCGGGGATCGACCCTTCCATGCTGGCGAATTCCGCATTGGCTTCGCCGTGGCAGGTGAAGCATTCCATGCCCGCGGCGCCGAGCCCTTCACCGCGCACCACCGGCGGTTCATGGGGGTGCATGTCGTCGCCCTGTGTCGGCCCGCCTGATTTCGGGTGGCAGTTGGCGCAGCGTGGATGCTGCATGACTTTCGACATTTCGGAAAATATCGCGGCGGCCCGCTCGTCCGCATCTGTGATGTCAGCAAACGCGGCGGTGGTCTTGAGGCCGTTCACTTCAAGCGCAGATGAGGCGCCGCTAGCGGATTTGCTTTTCTCGCCGCAAGCGTTGAGCGCCAGCGCGCCGGCGGAAAGGAACAAGGCGGAGAGTAGGCGATGAGTGATGCGCATTTTCATGTCTCCTTACGCCTGCAGGTCTTTGATCATGGGCAGGCGGCGCGGCGTTTTGCCGGTGAGCTTGCGCACGGCGTTCGCGACGGCGGGGCCGATGGGCGGCACGCCGGGCTCGCCAACGCCGGTGGGCGGCGCGCTTGAGGGAATGATTTCCACGTCGACATTCGGCATTTCGCTGATGCGCAGCGAGCGATAGTCGTGGAAATTTGACTGCGTAACCGCGCCGCCTTCGTCGAGCGTAAGTTCATTGTAAAGAATGGC
The DNA here is from genome assembly GCA_942492295.1 of uncultured Alphaproteobacteria bacterium. Taxonomy (GTDB): domain Bacteria; phylum Pseudomonadota; class Alphaproteobacteria; order Caulobacterales; family Parvularculaceae; genus Hyphococcus. The sequence continues at coordinate 1,550,315 of CALODW010000005.1, read as the reverse complement.
GCCGAGACCATAACCAATGCCGCCTTCCATCTGAGCGCGAATGATTTCCGGATTAACGGCGACGCCGCAATCGACCGCGCACCAGACATTGTGCACGCGCGGGGTTCCGTTCTCGATAGAGACCTCTGCGATTTGTGAAACGTAAGAGCGGAAGGATTCGACAGACGCGACGCCAAAAGCATGTCCCGCTGGCGCGGCGCGGCCCCACCCCGCCATCTCGGCGGCCTTGCGCAAGGTTGCAGCGAGGCGGGTTTGTTTGTCATCCATCAGCGCGAGGCGCCCGTCGACCGCGTCCTTGCCGCCTTTTTCCAAAAGCTCATCGATGAACGTTTCGACCGCGTAGCCCGTATGAGTGTGACCAACGGACCGCCACCAAAGCGTTGTCACCGGATTGTTGATGATATGCGCCGACATTTTAAAGTTCGGCACATTGTAGGGGAGCTCCGCCGCGCCCTCGACCATAGATGAATCGACGCCGTTCTGGATGAGTCCTTCGAACGCAGACCCGGCGAGGAAAGATTGCGCGGCGACCACCTGCTCCCAGCCGGTGATCTGACCATCCGCGTCCAGGCCGCCGCGAATGCGGTGGACGGTCAGTGGCCGATAAAACCCGCCCTGAATATCGTCTTCGCGAGTCCATACGAGTTTGATCGGCGTTTGCCCTCCAGCCGCCATAAAGGTTTGAGCAACCTCGGCGGCGAATTGCGACATGGGCTGCGCCCGGCGGCCAAAGCTGCCCCCGGCGAGCATAGTGTTGAGCCTGACCATTGTCGGTTCCAGCCCACAAACTTGAGCGATGGTCATGTGGTCGCCCGTCTGAATCTGGCTGCCCATCCATACGTCAACGCCGCCATCTGCGCCGCGCTCAATGACGGCGTCGAGCGGCTCCATGGGCGCGTGGGCTAAGTATGGAAACACATATTCCGCATCGAGCGTCGTCGCGGCCCCGGAGAGCGCGGCGTCAATATCGCCATGTTCACCGGCGATCGCTCCGTGCTCACGCACGAGTTGGATTCGTTCATCGGCGATGGCGTCAGAAGAGCGGGTTTCCGCAGCGCTTTCATCCCATTTAACTTCTAACGCTTTGCGGCCCATCAACGCGGCGAAGGTATTGCGCGCAAACACCGCGACGCCGTCGCCGACTTTTTTAACGTCTTCAACACCCGCGATAGCGAGCGCCTTTTTGGCGTCAAAAGAGGCAGGTGTTGCGCCGAACTTTCGCGGATGAGCGGCGACAACCGTCAGCATGCCTTCGCGATAAACATCGAGGCTGAATATGGCTTCGCCGGTGGACTTTGACCCGGTGTCGAGTTTGGGAACGTCCTTGCCGATATAGATAAACTGATCCGGTGTTTTCAGTACGGGTTCGCTTGGCGGCGTTTGCGATGCGGCAGCCTCGGCGAACTCGCCAAAGCTTGCGGAGCGGTTGCTGGCGGCGTGCGTGATCCGGCCTTTTGCGACGGTGATCGAAGATGCAGGCACGCCCCAGCTTTCGGCGGCGGCGCTGACGAGCATGGCTTTCGCCGCAGCGCCCGCCTTACGCATCAAATCGTAAGAAACGGCCATAGCCGTCGACCCGCCGGTGCCCTGAACGCCAAAGGCGGCGTTGGCGTAAAGTTCTGCATTGGACGGCGCGTGTTCGGCGCGGATCTGCGTCCAATCGGCGTTCATTTCATCGGCGACAAGCGTTGCAAGACCCGTCCACGGGCCTTGACCGAACTCAATGTGCTTGATCAGCACGGTGACAAGGTTGTCGGGGCTGACGCGGATAAATGCGTTCGGTGCGAACACAGCCTTGTTGTCGCCAGCGCCGCCAAGAATGGATTCGGCGCCCGATTGCGCGCGGGATTTGACCGGCAGCGCAACCGAGATGAGCAGGCCGCTGGCGCCGGCGAGAAACGCACGGCGGGAAGGGGCGGGTGTATTGTCAAAAGGAGCCATGATCTTAACCCTCCAACGCTTCGCCGGCCGCTTTGATCGCCTTGCGGATACGGACATAGGTGGCGCAGCGGCAGATATTGCCGGCCATGGCGTTGTCGATATCTTCGTCTGTAGGTTTCGAATTACGCGCAAGCAGCGCCGCCGCCGTCATGATCTGACCGGATTGGCAATATCCGCATTGCGGCGTGTCATATTCGGCCCAGGCTTCGCGCACAGCATCCGCCTCGGGGCCATTTAACCCTTCGACGGTGGTAACCGATTGCCCTTCGATGGTGCTGACTGGCGTGACGCAGGAGCGCCGCGGCAGACCGTTGAGGTGAACGGTGCAGGCGCCGCACTGGGCGATGCCGCAGCCGAACTTGGTTCCCGTGAGGCGCAATTCGTCACGCAAGACCCACAAGAGCGGCGTGTCAGGATCGACATCAACCGTTCGCTCTTCACCATTTACGCTGAAAGTAACGGGCATCGTTCAATCTCCTGATCGCTATTTCAAGGAACAGAAGTCAGTCTAACCGATATTGCGCTTTAGGCTACGAAAAATCACAGATGAGGGACTTTGCTCGGAGGCGGCGGACGCTACAATCGCCCGTCACTTGCTGCTATCTCATACAGGGCGGCCTCAAAAAGCGCACCGGCGTCATCCCAACTGTAACGTGTTGCAGTTTCGTAGGCGGCGTCAGACATCCGCCGCCAATCAGCATCGCTTGATTGCAGAATGGCAAGCGTTTTTTCGGCGAGCGCTTTAGAATCTTCCTTGGGCACGATGTGTCCCTGAACACCGTTTTCTATCACGTCTTCCGGGCCGCCAACGGCGGTGGAAACTACCGGGCAGCGACACGCCATCGCCTCCATCGGCGGCAGGTGAAACCCTTCGAACCGGCTACCGCACATCCAGACATCGCATTGGGCATATAGATCACGAATTTTATCTTGGGCGGGCTTGTGATGGAAGTCACAGTTTTTCGGCAATGGCAGCGCGCGGCTGACCTGACTTGAACCGAATGATATTATTTTCAGGTCAGGTTGGTTTTGTTGCAACAGTTCGATGGCTTTCAGCGTCACATCGACACCTTTGTTGGTGCTGTCGCTGTAGAGGAATCCAACGCAGGGAGTTTTATTTTTTTGCCGGGGTGGCGCATGGAACTGTGCGGCATCAACGCTGTTTGCGACCTTGGCGATGGGTGCGGATCGAAATTTTTCACGCATCAACTCATCGAGCCAGTTTGAAATAACAATCTTCTTTAAAGGCGCCCGGTAGGTTTCGTACACGCGCTCTGCAGGTGCATAGGGGAATCGGGCTTCATATCCTTGGATAAAATAGGTTTTGGCGCCTTTCGCGGCGGACATGTTATTGGCCCACTCGGCGGTTTTCCAAAAGGTGGCGATAAGAACGTCTCCATCCGGGACGTCATGGTCGTCAAGATAAGGTTTGTTTTCAACGACAGAAATTTTGACACCGGCATTATCAAAGTGCGTGGTCGTAAATCCGGTCGAAAGATCTTTTCCCGTGCGTAGAAAATGTTTAGCGCGCGCAATAAGTGAAAGTTTTGGAGCTTTTAGTGCAGACACTGAAACGGCGTGCCCATTTGTTTGAAGATATTTTGCGTAAATCGCGATAACACGGTCGCCCCCGCCAAGGTCGGGATTATGGACGAGGAAGTTTACGCGTAGGTTTCTTTTTGCTGCGTTCATGATGCGTATTTCGGGAATTTATTTCCAGTTGAAAGCGTTTGACTGATGCGGTTGTTCACCGACACCGGAGGCGGCTGGAGATGAAGAGGCGGGCTGAAACGCCGTGCGTGACAACGCAATGCCGAGAGCGCCCATCGACCAGTAAAGGTAAGGAATTTGTCCTTCGCTGCTTGTAGTGAAAATGGTCAACAGCACCCCGACAAGCGTAGCAAAATATGCGCGGCAATAATTCGCCAAGAGCGGATTTGTGTCCTTTGTTGCTTTGTGCGCTTTCAATAGTGAGCTGAGCACACAGATAAAAAAACCGAGAAACAATCCGAGCCCAACAAGGCCGCTCTTAAGGCCTACTTGAAGATAGGTATTGACGATGTCGATGATGCCTTGTCCTTGTCGCATGGCTTGAAGTGAGCTGTTGGCAAGATAGTCGCCGGATCCGAAGAGCGGGTTTTCCAGCATGACCTGCCAGCCGCTCTCTAACAATTGCTGACGATAGCTGATTGTGTCGTCGGCGCGCCCGCCAACAAATGGCAACAGACCCACAACGTCTTTGCCGAACGGTGTGGCAAGTGAGATCGCAACGGCGACAACCAGGCCGATACCCGCCTGCATCATCCTTGTGAACATTCGGGGGCTCAACAACAGATAGGCGCCGATAACGCACACGAAGCCGATCCATGGGCCGCGCGACAGCGAAACGATAAGACCAGCGCCTAGCAATGCAAAACCAGCATACCGATAAAGGCGACCCATCTTGTCGTTGAGTACCGCCAGCCCAATGCCCAGGGCGCACATGCAGACATAGCCCCACACAATTGGGTTATACACGGAGGCCGTCGCACGCAGATATCCCTCCCGCATGGAATAGCCGAAGGGCATCGGTCCGAACCAATTCGTGGTCACTGAGTTGTAAAAGTGCCAGTTGCGCAAAAATTCCGGGATCGACGTCGCCGCCAGAATAATCACCGGCAACACAAGCGCCGCTGACATGACGCGTATGTCATCAAAGGATTTCGGGTAGCGGCTTAGGACATAATAGATCGGCGCGATCATCAGGAACTGTTCTATGGCGGTCCTCAGCATGTGCGTGAAGCTCGGCGCTCTGGCCGTCAAAAGGATTTGCAAACCGAGAAATAACAGAAAGAACAGATCGGCTTTTTGCCCAACCGCGCCCAACCGCTTCATGTGATCGCGGACAAACATCGCCGGTAAGAGAATGACGAACAATACAATGAGCTGCGGGTTTGTTTCGATGAATTTATTGATTCCGCCAAAGCCAGGGATCGGTTCGCCCAGCGTTGGCGCGACAGAAAGCAATAGCAAATAGATTGCGGGCTTGAGCGGTTCGGGACGTGAGAGAAAAAAGACCAGTACGGCGGAAAGGATCAGGAACAGCCAGTAGTTTGTGATGATAAAGGCGCAGCTTGTGACCGCCAGCCACATGATCGACCACTGTGTCGCGCGCTTCTGCCCGAGCAAGGGCGAAAAGCCTGCGCGAAAAAAGACCAGCGCTGCGGCGGAAATGATAAAGACCGCGATAAAGGCTTTAAAATGTGGCCCCATGGCCTTGCATCCTTCGTCGACTTTACATCTCGCCCCATGGAGCGCCCATCGGAAATCCAATTGATGTTAACCATGGCGTTCGGCGGCTAATCAGCTTAGTGGCATAGCCTAGCTGATATTGAAATATGAAGACGTTAACCGAACTCATTTCCCTGATTTTTCCTGCAGGCGGCCAAAGTGATGGCCGGACCTTGAAGCTGCGGGTGCAATTGGGAAGCGCCTTTGCCCTGGGCGGCTTCGGCGTCAGTCAATCGCTCCGGCTTGTGTCAAACCTGATTTTGACACGCCTTGTTGTTCCAGAAGCGTTTGGCCTGATGGCAGTGGCCGTGTCGATCAATATCTGGGCGGTCATGCTGACTGATATCGGCATCGGTTCGAGCGTCATTCGCAGCAAGAACAGCGACGATGTAGATTTCGTGCACACAGCGTGGGTGATGCAATTGGTCCGCAACGGGCTGGTATGGCTACTCATTCTGGGCGCGGCTCTGGCCGTCTTTGTTTTGGTCCGCCGGGGCGTTTTTCCGGAAAACAGCATTTACGCGAACCCTGCGCTGCCATGGATTATGGCCGCCGCTGGCGCGCAGGTTTTTATAGGCGGCTTTGCTTCCATCAATCGGGCGCTTGCGCAGCGCAAACTCGCCATGGGGCGGGTCATTGCACTCGAGATTGGAACACAATTATTTGCGATGGCGGTCACCATAGGGTTCGCCGTTGCAGGATATGGCGTGTGGGCGCTCGTTATCGGCATGCTGGCGAGCGCGGGCATGAGCGCCCTTGCAAGCCATTTTGCTTTCCCGGGGCCAGGAATGCGGTTTCGTTTTTTCCGCCGTCATTTTTCTGAGATCTTCAATTTCGGCAAATGGCTGATTATCGCTTCGTTCTTTGGCTTTCTGGTCAATCGCGGAGACCAGATACTGTTTGGCGGTTATATGACAGGCGAGCGGTTCAGCCTCTACGCCATCGCTGCCATGTGGATCGCCGCTGCAGCGACGGTTATGCAAACAATTGTCTCCCGAATATTTTTCCCGGCTTTCAGCGAAATTATCAGGGATCGGCCAGATGACCTTACAGGCGCATACAGAAAATCTCGATTGTTGATCGATGGAGCGTCCGTATTTTTGGCGTTTGGCGCCTATTTTCTGGCGGAGCCGGTATTCAACATATTGTACTCGGAAACCTATGCCGGGGTTGGATACTTTGTGAAATTGTTGTCGCCATTCTTGTTGCTATCACCCTTTCGGCTCATCAATACGATTGTTTTGGCTGGCGGGGACAGCAAGAACTTCACCGCCGTGACGGTGCTCGCCGGGATAGCGATGCTAGTATTGACGCCGCTCGTGTTTTCCGTGTTCGGCGAGAAGGCCGCCATTGTCACCTTCTCACTGATTGAGATGGTGTCGTTGCCGATAATTTGGCGCATCGGGGCAAAATGGATTCGCTTTGATCCACTTTTGGAAGCGCGGATGCTGGGCGCTATCGCGCTGCTGCTCGTTTTGATTTTTACGATCAGATAGCCGTGGCGTATCGCCCGCACACTCCTTTCCTGCGGAATTTATTAAAAACTAATTAAATCTCGGAGCTGGAACTTTTAAGAAAGTTTCATTCCTTTTTGTACGGTCGGCGCTGTTCGATGGCTTGCCGGTTAAGTCTTTATCAGTGATCTCGCCCTATTAAGGTTTTGGTTAACCTTAACAATTCTCGCTGGTGAAAGCGGGCAACCATTCTTTTGACGGGTGTGCGTAAATGTTCAGGCTTCAGATCAATTTTCTTTCTGGCGCCTTGGCGGTTTTCGTTGTCACGACTGCGGGAGCGGTAACGCCCGAAGATCAAAAATATTACGGCTCCGTTTATCCAGATGAAACCGCAAAAGCGGCGACAGGCGTCATGCCAGCAGCGGCGAATGTGCACACACAGCCCACCGCAGTGCGCTCTGTATCCGCGAGAGAAAATGCCGAATTGCAAGTGGCGCTCGGGCCGGCGGGATACATCGTCGTTGAGTCGCAAGATCAATCTGCATTTGCAGCCTCGGTGCGCCGGGCGATAGGGCGCCATCCGGCGTTTCACGCGCAGGCGGCCAATTTGAGTGAGTCATCAGCGGGGCGAAAGCGCGCCCGGTCGACTTTGCTGCCGCAGCTTTCGGGGCAACTGCGCGGCGATTACTCATTGAAGCGGGATTTTTCTGCAACAACAGATAACGTCGTTGAATCCCTGCGCCCCCGAGAGCAATTTACGGCGGGGGTTTCTGCGTCCCAGTTGATCTTTGACGGCGGCGCAACCATCCAGCGCATCCGCAGCGCGCGGGCGGTGGATGAGGAATATAAAAACGCATTGAGCACGCGGATCAACGATCTCGCTATCTCCGGTCTCACAGCATATTACGACGTGGCTGCCCATCAGGCGCTGGTGGCGCTTGGGCGCACATTTATCAAGCGTCACGAGGAAATTCTTGAAAGCGTCAAGGAGCGCGAGCGGTTGGGCGCAGGATCAAAAGCGGACGTGACCCGCGCCCGCGCCAGATTGGCCGCGTCGCGTGCACGCCTCGCAGAGATTGAAGAAAGCAAATACTTCTCCGACATTCGCTATGAGGAATTCTTTGGCGAGGTTCCTACAATGTTGTCACGGCCGAACATTGCGCCGCCGCGCGTTGGTGCGCGCAATGAAACCGTCGCGGAAGCGCTCGAGCACAACCCCGAACTCGCTGCCGCTGAGGCACGGTCTGATGCGCGGACGGCCGATTTCAAAGCCGCGAAGGGCGCCCGCTATCCTGAGGTGCGGTTGTCCGTCGACGCAGTGAAGTACGATATTTTTGACAGTGGCGACGACTTTGACGTGCGCGCGGGGTTGAGCGTCAACTACAATATTTTCGGCGGCGGCGCGCGCGCCGCGGACATCGCCATCGCGAAGTCGCGGGCCAAGCGTGAAGCCTACAACGAAACCCGTGTACGCCAGGAGGTTGCCCGTGATGCCGCCATGGCGTTTGAGCGCATGAATGGCGCCACTGCGCGCATGGACGCTCTCGCGGAAGCGGTCATCGCCCACAATGAAACACGCGATCTCGTGCTGGAGCGTTATAAACTCTCGCGCGGGGAATTGATTGACGTACTGCAGGCGGAAAGTGACTATTTTGATGCGGCGGTTTCGTATCTGACGGCGCTGTCGGGACATGACATGGCTGTATTTGCGCTGATGGAACACACCGGCGGTCTGCTGAGTATGTTCTCGCCGCAGCTTGAATATGAAAATGCGTTGTCCGGGGCGGGCGAATGAGCAAGCGGGAGTTCTTCAAAAACCTCGCGCCCTCGTCGCATTGGCTTTACGCGCCGTTGCGCGATAACGCCAAGATATACGGACAAACCATTCTCGCCGCCGCCGTCGTAAACTTGCTAGGGCTGGTGTCGTCATTTTTTATCATGACGGTCTATGATCGGGTGCTTCCCAATCAGGCCATTGAATCACTGATTGCGCTGACCATTGGCGTATTGCTGGCGCATATTTTCGATTTTCTATTGAAGTCGCTGCGCGGGTATTTCATCGACATTGCCGGCCAGCGCCTTGATGCGACGGTTGGCGCAAGTGTTTTCGATAATCTGATGGCGATGCGGCTGGATGCGCGGCGCGGGGCCTCTGGCGCCATTGCGGGGCTTGTCAAAGAGTTTGAAAATTTGCGCGACTTTTTCAGCTCGGCGACGCTGGTCGCCATCGTCGACCTGCCGTTTATTTTTCTCTTTATCGCAGTTGTTGGATTCGTGGGCGGTCCTATCGCGCTGGTGCCGTTGATCGGCATTCTTTTGGCGCTGGGTTCCGGCGTCATCATTCAACCCCTGATTATGAAACGCACGCAGCAGGCCATGGCCGAGGGGCATCACAAGAATGCAGTGCTGATCGAGACCTTGGGCGGTCTGGAAACGGTGAAGAGCGTACAGGCCAGCGGCATGATGCGTTCGCGCTGGCGCAACGGCGTCATGCGCCAGGCGAAGATTTCAACAATCGGACGCTTGCTCAATCAATTTGCGGTGAATGCGTCGGGCTTTGCGCAACAGGCAAGCCAGGTCGGCGTCGTTGTCATCGGTGTTTTTCTGGTCAGCGCCAATGAAATCACCACCGGCGCGCTAATCGCCAGCGTTATACTGACGGGCCGCGCCATGGCGCCATTAAACCAGGTCGCGTCGCTCCTAAGCCGGGTCAACAGCGCCTGGGCGTCATATAAGTCGCTTAACCAGTTGATGACGGCGCAGTGCGAAACGGATCCTTCGCGAGAGTATCTGCCCCGGCCGGAACTGTTGGGCAAAATCGAATTTCGCGATGTGAGTTTTTCCTATCCCGGTGAAACGACGCGTGCGCTGGATGAACTGGCATTTACCATTGAGCCGGGAGAACGCGTTGCGATCCTCGGCAAGAACGGCTCCGGCAAGAGCACCATTGTCCGGCAGATCACCGGTGTTTATCAGCCCACAGAAGGTTCGGTGCTTGTTGACGATACGGATATTCGCCAGCTTCGACCAGCGGACTTGCGTTCCAACATCGGCGCCGTGCTTCAGGATGTGTGCCTCTTTTCCGGCAGCATTCGTGAGAATATCGCGCTCGGCCTCGAAAGTGTCAGCGACGAGGACATCTTGGAGGCGGCGAAGATTGCCGGCGTTCATGAGTTTGTGGGCGCGTCGGCTGGCGGCTACGACCAGCGGCTTTCCGAACGCGGTGAGGGACTTTCCGGCGGTCAGCGCCAGGCTATTGCCCTTGCGCGCGCACTGGCCCCGAAACCATCGATCCTGTTGCTGGACGAGCCATCGAGCGCGCTCGATTCTCAGTCCGAAGCGACGCTGATCGCACGGCTGGAGCGCGCCACCAAAGGACGCACCCTGTTGGTTGTGACGCACCGCATGTCCATGGTGCGGCTGGTCGACCGGATCATCGTGTTGGATAAGGGGCGGATCATCGTTGACGGTCCGCGCGACACCGTATTGCGCGCCATGTCGTCGGCGCGCGATCTCAAAACAAAACGTATCGCCGGTCCGAAAGTTGTTGCGACGAGGGCGGCGTAGTGACCGAATCAAAAGAACTCACGACGTCCGAATTTGACGACGCCATGCCGGTGGAACCGGCGAAGGCGGCGCAATATCTGCTCTATATCATCGCCGGACTGGTGGTGCTGACGCTGGTATGGGCGTCGCTGGCCAAGCTTGATCGCGTCACACGCGGGCAAGGCTGGGTGGTGACAACCAATCAATTGCAGGAACTGCAATATCTGGAAGGTGGCATCGTCAAAGAAATACTGGTTTCGACCGGTGACAAGGTTGTGGCGAACCAGTTGCTTGTACGCCTCGATCCGACCCAGATGAATGTGGCGTATGCCCAAGGTCAGGATGAGTTCAACACGCTCGCGGCGCGCATTGCGCGGCTCGAAGCGGAGACAGCGCTGGCGCCGATCGCCTTTCCGGCGGAACTGACGGCTGCGGCGCCAAATGTCGTCCTGAACGAACGCCAGCTTTACCAGGCGCGACAGGAAGAGCTCGCGGCGTCACTTAGTATCGAACAGAACAAGCTTGACCAAAAAAGCAAGGGTGTTGACGATGCGCGGGTAGCGCTCATCACCGCGAATGAGGCCTATGACCTCGCCGCCGAAGAACACAGCATCATGCGCCGCCTGGTGAGCAAGGGGATTGAACCGCAGGTCGAGCTTTTGCGCGCACGCCAGCGCGAAGCCGCAGCAAAGGGCGAGGCGCAGCGTGCGGAAATCGCCATCAGCCGGCTGCAACTGGAGATCGAAGAGGCGGAAGGCGAGATCGACCGCATTCGCAAGACATTCTCCGCCAAGGCTGCTGACGAACTCACAACCGCAAAAGCGGATCTGGAAGAACTGAAGGGCGAACTGCCAGCATTGCAAGACAAGGTAGCGCGTACGGATGTTCGCGCCCCGGTGGCGGGCGTCATCAATCGCATACTGGTTTCCACCATTGGCGGCGTTGTGGCGCCGGGCGAGACCATCGTGGAGTTAGTGCCGAGCGAAGACACCCTGCTGGTGGAAGCGAAGATCAAGCCCGCCGATATCGGGTTTTTGCGGATCGGTCAGGAGGCGAAAGTCTCGATCACAGCCTATGACTCGTCACTTTACGGATCACTCGACGGCGTCATTGAGACCATCAGCCCTGACGCCATCGAAGAAGAAAAATCCGGCGAGCGTTTTTACAATATCAAAGTACGCACCTCGGCGGAGTCTCTCAAAAGCCGGCGCGGCGAGCTTAGAATTCTATCCGGCATGGCGGCGGAAGTAGCGGTGCTCAACGGCAAGCGTTCGGTGCTCGCCTATATCATCAAGCCCGTGGCCGATATGAATGAAAAAGCGCTGAGGGATAAATAGCAAACCCGCCGCTCGCGACTGGCGTTAAGGCGTACGTTTAAACAATTTTACTGGTGACCAGACGAGGGCGCGGGCAATTGCTCTTGCCGTGGCAATGCGATCTTGTTGCCGCTTTCGTCGTTGTTTCCAAATTGACGGAAGGTTTTTCAAGGCGTCAATAACCGCACGCCAATAAGCGCTGCCATGCCCCATCAGCGCGTAGCGGATGAGGAGCAACAGATTGACCACGAGGTGATAGGGCAGGGTTGGCGCCAGCAACGCCGCCGGCATGTTCATGAGATAGGTCCAGATGCGATTGCGGTTTCCATGATATATGGAAAATGCACTGTGGCGTCCCGTAACGGCTGAGCCCTCGTGGTACACGATTGCTTTTGCGGCGTGGATGACTTCGCCGCCTTCGAGGCGCAGGCGGAATCCGAGATCCACATCCTCGCAGTAACAAAAGAAGCGTTCATCAAAACCGCCAAGCTCGTCGAAGGTTGACTTTCGATAGAGCGCCGCCGCGGCGCACGGCGAAAAGCAGGGGCCTTCCGCAGGCGCATCTTCAACGGGTGTCCCCAGATTGCCGCGATAGGCGACCCCTGCCGCATGAAAGATATCGCCGGCGCCATCGAGGCGGCTGGGGTCCAGCGCATCGACTTGCATTGAGCCAAAGGCGCTTACGGATGGATGCCGCTCCGCCGCCGCCATCAGTTCCGCGAGCCAATTGGGCGCCGCATAGGCGTCAGGGTTGAGAAAAGCGAGCCAAGTTCCCGTTGCCTGTCGCGCTGCAAGGTTGTTGGCGGCGGCGAAACCAAGATTCGTTTCGGCCTGCAACAGGGTAGTGGCCGGATCATCACGCGCAAAATCAATTGAGTCATCGCTCGAAGCATTATCAACGATAATCATCTCAAAATGCCGGAATTGTTGCGCCTTCAGATGCGCAATGCATTTCGCGAGGCGCGCGCCGGAATTGTAGTTAACAATAATGACAGTAATATCGATCCGCATCCGGCGGGTTTATGGTAGATCACGTCTTCAGGCAATCTCCTAGAAATGCCTGTTAAGCATACGTCCCCGGCAAACCGCCAATGCTTGTCTAAAGGCGGAATTTGCCGCTAGGGTATCCGCGCAGAAACGCCGGAATGCACTCATTGGACAAAAACCCACAAAGCTCTACAGCGACGGCTCAAGGTTTTGTGCCGGAGGTCTGGTTTCATACGCCAGTCTGGTCGCGAAAAGTTGTCGCGCACGAACGGATCAACGCACATATCTTGAAGGTGCTGGAAACTCTCGAGGCGGAAACCGATCCGATCACCCGATCTAATGTCGGCGGCTGGCACTCACACGACCAAATCCACCATCGTGAAGACCTCGCGGAAATCAGGAAGGTTATTGGCACCGCTTGTGTCGGCTGCGCGACGTTTATGGAATTTGATTTCGATAATTTCGATCTCGTCATTAAAGAGATGTGGCTCAATAAAAACAGCAAAGGCGATTTCAACAAGGCGCATATTCATCCAAACGCCATTCTTTCTGGCGCGTATTATGTGAAAACGCCGGAAGGGTCGGGAAATATAGAACTCTATGACCCCGTGCCGGCGCGTTTGATGAATGTGTATCCTGTAAAGAAGCGCAAGCCGATTAACCTACAGGCGGTGGAGTACAAAGCGGAAGCCGGACAGCTATTGATTTTTCCATCATGGCTGCAGCACTCGGTTCAGCCGAACCGATCTGATGATGTTCGCGTGTCCATCAGCTTCAATGTCGGCTTCAAACCGAACGGCCAGGGACGGTCACAGAAAAATGGCGCAAAGCAAAACGGCAAGGACGGCCCGCTCGACCTCGTGCGAGGTGATTAGGCTGCTGGCGGCTTGGTTTCTGTTTTCTGTGGAACGATGCGAAAGGCCTTTGACCCCTTAAGCCCTGACCAGAATGACAATTTGGCGTAACGCTCAAACAGCTCCGGCGGCAGGACAGACTTGCGCGGGCGGGGCTCGACCTTTTCATGCACTTTGTGAAGACCTTTAACGCCGAGTTGGCTGTCAAACTCCGGCGCGTCATAGTCGACATGCTCAAAATCATGATCGAAGGGCTCTTCATCGAGAAACTTATAGATCAGCGAAATGGTTTCATCCGGTCGCGCGCTGAAAATATCATAATCGACGATGACGATGCGGTCAGCGTATTCGCTCCACACCGCTTCCTGCAGCGCGTGCCAGGCAAATCCCACGAGCCGGTTCGGTCCGGCAAGCGCTTCGAGGCGTGTGTAAACGGTTGAGCGCTCAGCCGGCGTATTAAACAAGCGCGTGTTTTCAAAGACGTTGCTGCGATATTGCTTTTCAAGACTATCCATCACCCACGCCACGTTGCGCACGGTGCAGATCAGTTTTGATTCAGGAAAGAGCTTCATCAGCGCGGGCAATTGCGCGGTCCAGGCGCGGTTCGTGTCGAAGATGACGTTTTCTTTCCGGTCGCGGTAGTAAGTGTCGAAAAGGCCGCGGATGATCGCCGCGCGTTGTTCTTCGTTAACCATGGAGGACAACTCAGTTCCGGCGGAAACCTGTGAGATGACGCCTTCCATGAGACTCGCTACCGGGCTCGACATACCAGCGTGAAAGCGCGGATTTTGACGTAACAACGCCCCCATTAACGTGGAGCCGGAGCGCGGCAAGCCGGAAATAAAGTGAAACTTGGTTGCGGCTGTCGATTTCGCTCTTTTCGCCAAAATGTATCCCCATGGTTAATGCGTAGGCGCACTATTCGCGCTTCACGACTAAGGCGTTGGTTTCCGTAGCACTTTCTCGCACTTTTGCAACGCAGCGCTGCAATCGCAAGATGGGAGTGAAGCCAGTTAGTTAAAATGACTTATAAACATTGCGGTTTTCGCCGTCTGCGCTAAGCTTTTCATTGTCTTGGGGAATATTGGCGTGAGCGAGCTGCTTGCGCGGGGTGGGGGCGTCTGACTGGCGGCTCCTTGTCTTGGGAGAGACGCAATGGCGACGCTGACAATCACCACACTTGATGATGAAGCTTTTGGTGGGGGAGATCTCGCCACTGAAACAGGGGACGGGAACGGTCTTTCGTTGCGGGAGGCGCTGGCGCTCGCTCAGGACGGGGACATTATTGAGTTCGACGGTTCGCTCGCCGGGGGAACGATAACGCTTGGTGGCACGCAACTCACCATCACGCAAGATGACCTGACCATCGATGGCGATCTCGATGATGATGGCGTCGCTGACATTACCATATCTGGCAACGACCAAAGCCGGGTTTTCAACATCACTGCGGGTGCTTCGGGGGCTGATCCCAACAACGTGACGCTTTATGGCCTGAACATCTCAGATGGCGCCTTAACCGATGGAAATGGCGGGGCTATCTACTTGGCGGCGAACACGGATGTAGTAGTTAGCCATAGCGTGATCGACGGCAACCAAGTGACCGCTCTTACAGGAGGAGTTTATGGGGGCGCCATTTTTGGTTCGACCACTTCTTCCATCGTCAGAGTTTATGATTCCGTGATTTCGAATAACGCTGCATATGCCGGCGGCGGAAATCTTGGTTACGGCGGCGCGATCTCCAACTTTGGCCAATCGTATATCATTAACTCCGAGATCTCTGGCAATCAGGCCGATAGTGGCGGTGCGGTTATTGGTCTGACGTCCTTGTTCATCGATGGCTCAACTTTTTCAAATAACTACAGCGCGGGTTCCGGCGGCGCCATTTTCTTCAACAGTGGGAACATTTCAGTTCTCAGGTCTGAGTTCACGGGGAACATCGCGGCTGCAGACGGCGGTGCGATTCGTTTGTTTGGCGGCAACAACCGCGTGGTTAATTCGACATTTAGCGGGAATGAAGCGATTAATGGCGGCGCCATTGCAACGTCGAACAGCGGCGACACGCGTATCTCCAATAGTACATTTGCGGGAAATTATGCATCCAATGACGGCGGCGCGATCGCCGGTCTGTCGTCAACAAATATTCTTGGAATCTACAACAGCACTTTCTCGGGGAATTTGGCGGGCGGCTATGGCGGCGGCATTTCGCAAGACAGTAATTTCTTTGCGCTCTCTGATTCGATCGTCGCTGGAAACGAGTCTTCATCGGGTGGTGATGACATTTATACCGCGTCTGGCGCCCCTGCCATTTACTTGGGTACGAACTTGTTTTCACAGGCGGGCGCAGGCGATGCGCAGGACATGTATGTTGCTGACCTGACAACAGTTTTCGATGTAGTCGCCGCTAACCCCGACACCGGCGTTAATTCTGGACAGCTTTCGAACAATGGCGGTGACGTCCAAACGGTCGCGCTGAATTCAAACGCAACGAATGTGGCGATAGACGGCGGAACCGGCGTGGTGCCGCAAGACACGTTCGATCTGGATGATGACGCTGATACGTCGGAAGACCTACCCTTCGATGCGCGTGGCGCGGGCTTTGACCGTTCATCAAACAGCGGGCCAGACATCGGCGCCTTCGAAGCGCAGGCGTCGGAAATTACCTACACAATCACAACGCTCGACGATGAAACCTTTGATGGTGGCGATCTCGCGGCTGAGATGGCTGATGGCGACGGGCTTTCGCTGCGCGAAGCGCTGGCGCTTGGCGCTGACGGCAACAATTTCGTGTTTGATGGCTCGCTCGCGGGCGGCTCCCTGGTCCTGACAGAGGGCCAGCTGACACTCACCCAAGGCGTGAATATCAGCGGTGATACGGACGGCGACGGCGCTGCTGATATCACCATAGATGCTGGCGGGCTGGGCCGTGTCTTCCATTTTACCACTGGCGGAACGTCTTCGCTTTACGCGCTGACCATACGCGGCGCCAACTCCGGCGTTGATGGCGGTGGCGTCGCGGTCGATTTCGGCGCGGGCATTGTCCTGACGATCGCAAACAGTACGATCACCAGTAATTCCGGCGCCGCCGGTGGAGGTATCTGGAATGGCGGCGATTTAACAGTACTGAACACGTCCATTAGTTCAAATACCGCCACGAGCAGCACTGGTGGCGGCTTGTTCAATCTCGGTAACGCGCAGCTTGTTAACGTATCGTTCGGGACCAATTTCTCCCTCAGCAACGGCGGGGCCATCCACAACTCGGGCACACTGTCCCTCTATCACGGCACGCTTGCGGGCAACAACGCGCTGTTGGGCGATGGTGGCGGCATCTACAACAGCGGTGGCCTCACGCTCTCCAACTCCATCCTTGTTAACAATACGCATAATAACGGCGGCACGGGGGCGGCAGGCTCAGACCTGACGGATGAAAGCGGTGGTGCGACTTACAGTGGTACAAACATCTTCACCCAAAGTAGTTCCGCTGGCGCCTACAGCATAACCGGCGTCGATTATCTCGATGTACTGGACACGGGCTATCTCGCGGACAATGGCGGTGTCGTAGAAACAATTGCGCTGAAAGCCAGTGACTTTAATCCGGCGCTAGAGGCGGGCGACGGCGCGCTGCCGGCCGACATCACCGATATGGACGGCGACGGCGACACGACGGAGGCCATTCCCTTTGACGCGCGAGGGCAAGGCTTCGACCGCGATGTGGACATTGACGGCGTCCCTGCAACGCCGGATGTGGGCGCCTATGAAATCCAGCTCGATCAGGTTGAAGCGGGATCGCTCATTGTTACGACGCTTGATGACGTTGTTGATTCTCTCGATGGTGAAACGTCGCTGCGCGAAGCACTCGCCTTCGCTGAAGATGGGGACACGATCACATTTGATGCGTCGCTTTCCGGCGGGACGATTACGCTTGACGGCGACGAGCTCGCGATCACGCAAGATGACCTGACCATCGACGGTGATATCGATGATGACGGCGTTGGCGACATTACAGTTGACGCAGATGGCGCCAGCCGCGTGTTTTCTATCGCTTCTGGTATTGAAGCCGACTTCAACGATGTGGAATTCATTGGACTGACTATCACTGGCGGAAGCGCCGTTTCCGGCGGGGGTGTTTACGCTGCTTCAGACACCGATGTGACCTTGCGCAATGTGAATGTTACCGGCAATGAAGCTTCGTACGGTGCCGGCGTTTGGAATGGTGGCGCTCTAACGGTCCTCAACACCACCGTCAGCAACAACGACGCTAGCGTTCGCGGCGGTGGCGTTTTCAATTCTTATGGGACACTCGACGTCGTGAATTCTACGGTGAGTGGAAATGCCGGCAGCAACAATGGCGGCGGCATTTTCAACTACCGGGGGGATGTCGGCGTCACGAACGGAACGATTGTGGGTAACCATACGACTGGTTATGGCGGCGGCATCTACAACAGAGGTGGGTATCTGGACCTAATCAACACCACCGTGACCGGCAATGATGCGGGATCGAATGGGGGTGGGTTATACACCATTGAAGGCACGACAAATGTTGAGATCATCAACTCCCTGGTAACAGGCAATACGGGAGAGGGCTCCGCCGATGATATTTTAGGCGCGAGAACGCTCTCCGGGGGAAATATCATCGGCACGGATATTTTCGATGGCGCGTCTGATGTTGGCGATACGACGCTTGCGGATGTTTTCCGCGATGTTGGGGCTAATCCGGATACTGGCGTCTCCTCCGGGATTCTCGCTGACAATGGTGGGCCGGTGCAAACGGTCGCGTTAAATACGAGCGGCGATGCGGTTGACGCCGGCGACGCCAACGAATTGCCTGCGGATGCGTTTGATCTTGATGGCGACGCCGACACCGCGGAGGACCTGCCCGTTGATGCTCGCGGACTTCCCCGCGTTTCCAATGGAGCGGTAGATCTCGGCGCGGTGGAAATGCCTCAGACATTTGTGGTCGATACTCTTCTTGATGGCGGCGACGATGATTTTGGCGGCGGAACTTTTGCGGAAGAGGCGAGCGACGGCGGCGGTCTTTCCTTGCGCGAAGCCCTGGCGCTGGCGCAGGACGGCGACACGATCACGTTCGACAATTCTCTTTCCGGCATGACCATCACGCTTGCGGGGACGCAACTGACGATATCGAACAGCATTACAATTGACGGCGACCTCGACAACAATGGCTCCGAAGACATTACCATCGACGCAAACGATGCAAGCCGCGTGTTCGAGGTGGTGGGCGGCGATGAAGCCACTCCCAATGATGTCGACATTGATGGGTTGAATATTACCGGTGGGTATCTCTCCGACGGGTCGAACGGCGCCGGCGTCCTTGTGAATACGGATGCGACCGTCACCATCCAGAACAGCTATATTTACGGCAACACGATCGCATCCGAAGGGCATGGCGGCGGCGTTTATGTGGGCGGAAATTCGACGCTGAATATTGTTGATTCTGACATTTCGAATAACGCGGCGGCAAATTACGGCGGCGGCGTTGCAACGGCTTCTTTCTCGGCCGTCATCAATATATCCGGAACCGATATTACGCATAATGAAGCGGCGAATGGCGGCGGCGTTTACAGTCGGGGGACGGCGACCATCACCGAAGGTTCATTCATTTATATGAATGACGCCTTTAATGGCGGCGGGATCATGAGCGGCGGCAACCTGACCGTAAACGGCGGCTCGGCTATTGGATCGAATACGGCGTCCACCAGCGGCGGCGGCGTCTTTATCGAAGGAACGGCTGAATTCGACGGCGCGTTTATCACCGGGAATTCATCGAACTACCGTGGCGGCGGGATTTTCAATCAGAGCGGCGATTTAACCATCAATAATTCGAGCATCAATGACAACTACGCTTCCAGTTTCGGAGGAGGCGTTTATTCGAACGACAATAGCTCGACAATCATTACGAATACGACGGTTGAAGGTAACCGCGTGAGTGAAGGTTCCGGCGGCGGCCTGATGTTCGACAGCGTTGAAACCGGCATCGTTGTCAATTCGACCATCAGCAGTAACGGACTTTATCAATCGGGCCCGGGCGGCGGCGCGCATGTGACCGGAAGCTCGTCTGTTGATTTCGTCAATACAACGTTTTACGGCAACTACACCGCCAGCGGCGGCGGCGGAGCCATTGCCGTCGGCGTTTCGGCCGGTGTAGGCGTTTACAACAGCACTTTCACAGGCAACGGAGTGAGCGGCGGTACGGGCGGTGCGATCCGCGGCTATGGCGGCGCAACGATTAATGTCGGCAATTCCGTTTTCGCCGGGAATATTGGCGAAGGACCTGACAACATTTCCAATCCCGGTGAGACATCGGTAAACAACAATTACGGCGGCAACGTATTTGACGACTCCGGACTTGGCGGTCTCTACGACGTCAATAACGCCGATATTGAATCGATTTTCGACAATGTCATCGTCAACGAATCTACTGGGTTTGCGAGCGGCGAGCTTTCGGACAATGGCGGGCCAGTGGATACGGTCGCGCTCAACCCTGTCGGCGTTGCTGTAAACGCAGGCGACAACGCCAATCTGCCGCAAGACACGTTCGACCTCGACAACGACTCCCTCACGGGCGAAGACTTGCCAATCGATGCGCGCGGTGAAGACCGCATTCAGGACGGAACGGTGGATGCAGGCGCCTTTGAAGCAGCGCCGACACAGCTGCTTCTCGTCACCACCGCTGCATCGGGCGGCGGCGCCGATGCGTATAATGGCGGCGACCTGGCGGCCGAAACGGCGGATGGCGGCGGCCTGTCGTTGTTCGAAGCGTTGGCGCTCGCGCAGAACGGCGACACCATAGAGTTCGATGCAGGGCTTTCTGGCGCGACAATCCGTACTGGAGCAGAGTTCGGCTCGTTGCCGACCGTAGATCAGGACAATCTCATTATCGACGGCGATATCGATAATGACGGTTCTGCTGACATCACGATAGAGCTTCACGACTCAACTTCGGCGCTTAATTTGGGCGGCGGCAGCAGTAGCGACGCACAAGATGTCACCATCGATGGCGTCAACTTTACCGGAGCATATGGCAACGGTCAGGGAATAAGCACCGGCGCGGATACGAATTTGACCATTTCGAATTCGACGATCGAAAATTTCGGCGACTCAGCAATTGACCTTGGTGGCGCCACCACCGCTTTGATCTCGAACATGCAGTTCCTGGATAACGGCGGTGAATATGGCGGCGCTATAAACGCCGGATACTATTCCGACGTCTCTATTATGAACTCCTACTTTTATGGAAACAACGCCAATCAGGGCGGCGCCATTTACGGTGGCGAAGGCGCGAGTATTTCTATTGACGGCAGCAACTTCGTTGCCAACACCACAACTGGCAGCGGCGGGGCTATTTATACAGGTGCGAGCGGTGCGACAGTCAGTGTCGCAAACTCGACATTTACCGGCAATGTCAGCTCGTTTGACGGCGGCGCAATCTTTCAAGAAGGCGGCGAAGGCTCTTCAATTATCAATTCGACCTTTACCGGAAACTCGTCGGAGGGCGGTCGGGGCGGCGCAGTCTATTTAGGCGGCACGGACGGCCAAATCGCTGAATCATCATTTGTTCAAAATAACGCAGCCAGTAACGGCGGCGCACTGGCGCTGAACAATAACAATGTCGACATCGCAAACACTCTATTCGCAGGCAATCACGCCAGCGATACCGGCGGCGGGATCGACATGGCGGGAACGGGCGTCAGAACGGTCACGAATTCCACGTTTTACGGAAATGACGCATTTGATGGTGGAGGCGGACTGTCACAGCGTGGCGGCCAGCTGTTCGTATACAGCAGCACTTTCACAGGCAACTACGCAGAAGATCCAGGTGGCGCGTGGAGGCTGTACGGAGCCTCTGCCTACGGTTACGCGGCAAACACCATTTTCTCCGGTAATGACAGTGACGACTCAGATGATGATGTGCACGCAGGCGGCGGAAGTTCGTTCTACTCGTTTGGCGGCAATATATTTGGCCAGTCGGGCTTGGCGGGCGGCAATGATCTTTACACGACGGACATTGCTTTTGTGTTTAATGAAACAATCTCGAACTCCTACACAGGTATAACAAGCGGTCGCATGCGCGATAATGGCGGGCTGGTGCTGACTGCGATGATCAATCCGCTTGGTGTTGCGATTGATGCTGGCGATCTGGGGCAGTTGCCACCGGACTTCCTCGACATTGATGGTGATATGGACGCTGGCGAAACACTGCCGGTTGACGGGCGCGGCGCCGACCGCGTCACCGGCGCTGGGGTTGACGTCGGCGCTGTCGAGTTGGCGATCATCGATGGCACGGAAAACGCCGATGTACTTTCGACTGGAGAATTTTCAGCGCTGCTAAATGGCCTTGGCGGCGGCGATGACTTAAGCGGCGAGGACGGCAGAGATTCTATTTCCGGCGGCGCAGGCGACGATACCATATTCGGCGGCGATAATGATGACTCATTGGGCGGCGATGCGGGACGCGACTCGCTGGTCGGCGGCAGCGGGGACGATTTCCTCCATGGTTTCGGCAGTCACGACTCGCTGGGTGGCGGCGCCGGCAATGACGATTTGCGCGGCGGCTTCGGCAGGGATTTGCTGAACGGCTCCAGCGGCAACGACATCTTGCGCGGGTTCGAGGGCGATGATCGCCTGTTCGGCGGTGGCGGCGCGGATACGCTGCTGGGCAATGACGGGAATGATTCACTCACCGGCGGCGGCGGTGTTGACCGCCTCAAGGGTGATGCGGGCGACGATACGCTAAATGGCCGGTTTGGCGATGACCTCGTCACCGGCGGCGCTGGCGATGATCTGTTCGAATTCCGTCAGGGTCACGGCAATGATACCTATGATGACTTTGTTGCGGGCGCAGGCACGGACGACGCGATCGAACTGATCGCATTCGGAACCGCCTTCGACACCTTTGCAGAAGTCATCGCTGCGGCTTCCGACAACGGCAATCACACCACGATCGATTTCGGCGGCGGAGACTCGATCCTCCTCCTCAATGTGGTGGTTGCCGATCTCCATGAGGATGATTTCCTGTTCAGCTAACAAGCCGGTGAGCATGAGGAAGACACCCGGAACTCTTCAGATCCCGTCAATCCATACTATGAGGGCCCAAGAAAACTTTCGAGTATAGTCGTAATGTGCTGATTTTACAGCGAATATACGCCCGTTTGCCGGAGGTGTTTTATATGTTAACCTTTTGGGGGGTCTTTGGATCGGCGGGACGATGCGGGGAAAAACCAGCAATTCTGGGGAATTGATCGCAGCAGCGGAACAGGCGCTGGCGCGCGTCTGGCATACCGGCGATTGGAACGGGGCATTAAAGAAGGTAGCCTTGGCGGCCGGCGGTTGGGGCTGTCATCTTAACCGAATGGGTCCAGACAGGGGCTTGCTTGCGAGTCTGACCGGCGGCATTTCCATGGATATCGTTGGAGCGTTCGCTCGTCACAATGGCGCTAGCAAGGGCGTTAATTTACGGGCTGCTGCGGTGTATGACGCACCTGTCATGCGTGTTGCGGCAGAGGCCGATTTTACAGATGAGAGCACCTGGAAAAAAAGTCCTTTCTACACGGAGTTTCTTGCCAAGGTAGATGCGCCTTATTCGGTATTTGCAAAGATATTCGATGATTTCGGTGAAGCCACTACCGTGATGGTCTTGAGATCCAATACACAGGGGCACGCTAACTCGCGCGATAAATCCATATTGCAACGTCTACTGCCAAGTATTCGCACGGCTGTGATGGCCCAAAGCCTTCTCGATCTGAGGGCTATTACGATCGCGGCAAGGGGCTGGGACGCGATCGGCGCGCCTGTGTTTTTTTGTGACGTCAATATGGGTATCTTGGGCATGTCGGAGGCTGGCGAGGCGGCTCTTGATAAAGGGGATTACGTCACGACGCACAAGGGAGCGCTTTGTCTTGCAGCGACCACGCAGCGATCGAAGCTGCAATCTTGCGTTGGGGCGGCTACATCCTATTTGAACGCAAGGAGAAGTTCGAACATTCTGGTAAAAAATAAAACTGGCCAACGTGCTCGAACGATGTTGGTCGCACCGTATGAGAACAAAGAGACACAAGACGTCTTTCAGTGTGGTGCAGTTGTGATAATGCTGGATGATGAGAGAGTATTGACCAGTAGATATGCTGACGCCGTTACATTGACTCCAGCAGAATCTGAAATTGGAAAGCTATTGCTCAACGGTCAGTCAGCGCGGGAGATTGCGAAAGCACGGAGCGTTTCCGCATCCACTGTGCAGACGCAAATTAAAGCGCTTGGCGCCAAGCTTGCCGCGCATCATCGGGGCGCGCTCTTAATCGCCCTGCAAAACCGGCTTGGTCACTAGCCATTACGCACAAAATTTAGGACGCCCCCCTACACCGATCGGTGTATTCACGCTCACGCAACCCCAAGTTAACATTCGCGTAATGTTCCCTTTGGGGAGGGAC
The DNA here is from genome assembly GCA_942492295.1 of uncultured Alphaproteobacteria bacterium. GTDB lineage: Bacteria > Pseudomonadota > Alphaproteobacteria > Caulobacterales > Parvularculaceae > Hyphococcus. The sequence continues at coordinate 1,526,505 of CALODW010000005.1, read as the reverse complement.
AGCGCAGGGGAAGGCGACTCTCGTATTTTGAGCAGAACAAACGCGCCGTGATGGCGTGCCAGGGTCTTGGGGCATTAAGCCGAGATTTTGTGTCTGTCGATAAAATAAGTGATCAGACTTCACTGCGATTTGAATGGGGTTGCCGGCGCGTCGAGACACGTCGCGAGGCTTTTGCAACGTAATCAGATCGGGGAATTTACCATGCCAAATACTTTTGTGCGGTTTGACCAAAGTTTCGAAACAGATTTCGATGGATTTTCAGATTCAACGAACGGCTGGGAAGGGACGATCACAATCGTTCCCTCGGGCACCGGCGGCGTTGTATCGCCTGACGGAAGTTCGCATGCGGTATTTACCCAGACGGGTGACCCTGGCGATGAAACAGGCCCCTTCACCCGATTCGACGGCTACCGCAGCCTAGACGACGATCAAGGGTTCACCACGCAGGTCACCATTTACCTCGACCCGAGTATGGCGGCTGGCGAGGGGTTTGATTATTCCGTCGCTGCGAACGGCCAAGATGGCAGTCACATTCAGGACTTCATCTTTCACGTGACCGCCGACACGTCGACTGGCGAGTTGCTGATCGGCGCCAGCAACAACACCAACTTTGACCCGCGCGAGGATTTGGAGCTCGGCAATCACGGCACCATTCTCACCGCTGGTTGGTACACGTTTGAACATGTGTTTGCGCAAGATCTCAGCGATGGATCGCTCACGGTGACAATGCGCGTGCGCGATGAATTGGGCAATGTTGTCTTCACGCAGGTTTTGGATGACAACAATACAGACTTTGCGACGGAATTTGGCGGCAACCGGTATGGCTGGTTTACGAATATCGATGTTTCGGGTGGTATTCTTGTGGACAATGCCGTGTTGCTGTCTGAGGACAATAACCCAGTACAGGTCTTTGAAGGCAATACCATCATCGCGTCGTTTGCGACGATAGATGACGCCAAGACAGCCATCGACAACGGCGATGTTACAGGGGCAACGCTAGAAATAGCTACGACCGATCAGGACGACGCTTTCTTCTACGTGGTTGAGGGCATGTCCATCCAGGCGGCGATTGACGCCGCTGACGCCGGTGATTTGGTCCTCGTTGCTGACGGCGCATACAATGAGAGTCTGACTATCGGCAAAGCAATCACCCTTGAAGGTGTTGATGTTGGTGATGACGGCGTGCCCGATGTAATTTTGACCCCAACCGGATCTAATGGCATCGAGGTTTCCGGCGACATCGATGCTGGCGGCGCTGCAACCGTCGAAATCAGTGGTTTCTCTGTGGAAGGCGCCTCGAGTGTGGGGCTCCGCATCGCAAGCTCGACCGATCTTTCCAATCTTGTAGTCACAGACAGCAACTTTTCAAACAATGGAACGCACGGAATTGGCTCTGGATCCGGCGCTTTCGATCTTGATGCGATTTCAATTACGAACTCGACCTTTACTGATAACGGTCAGGGCGGCGCCAATGGCTCCGGCGACATCGTGCTGTTCGGTTTCCATGGCGACGCCACATTGTCGGATCTGACAATTACCTCCACGGCGACGGAAGCAACGGCCGTCAGCGCGCGTGGTGATACCGCTATACAAATTTCCGGTTTTGACCCCAGCACCTACGACGTCGACACGCCGATCGGCAATGTTGTTGTCAATAATGTGACTGTAGATGGTTGGTATCACAAGCCACAATTTGTCGTGCAGGGATTTACCGATTTGAATGGCTTGAGCTTTACAGGAGTCGAGCTTTCGGGCGGTACGTCCTGGGGGGACCTGTTGTTTATTGACCCGATTGGCAGCACGGGCGCCGATGCGCCGGGCAGTGCGGGATATCCGGGCAATTATCTGTTGACCGGCGGCGCTAATTCTCTCGACCTGTCTGGCGTTACGATTAACTCAGATTCGACAGATGTGCTTGGTGTCGACAGCCGTGTTCGCGGCACTGACGGCGACGACAACATTACGGGAACGAATGGCAATGATCTCCTGAACGATTTCGCGGAGGGCGGCGTAGATTACGGCGGCAATGACAATGTGTCCGGCATGGGTGGGGATGATGTTCTCGTCGGCGGTCTTGGCGATGACACGCTTGATGGCGGCTCCGGCGAAGATGTCGGTGTTTATGCAGGCGTCAGAAGCGATTTCACACTTTCCGCAACAACGGACGCCAACGGGTTCATTACCGGAGTCACGGGAGTCACCGACAATAATGTCGGCGATGGCGACGAGGGGACGGACGTTCTGACAAGCGTCGAAACGCTTTCTTTCGCTGGGGGCGCGGTTGTCCTAAACTTTACCCAAGCGGTACAGTTGTTCGATGGGTCGGATGAACTGATCGGAACATTTGATACGATCAAGGAAGCGGTCGACGCTGCTAGTGACGGATTCACCATCCGGCTGGCCGCAGGTGTTTATGACGATGATGACGAGCAGATTGTTATCGACAAGGACCTAACCATCATCGGCGCAGGTAAGGACTTGACGACCGTCGAAGCGGCATTTGACACCGGCACGTCCGGGGATTCGCGCGGATGGTTTTTGGTGACCGAAGGGACCAGTCTGGATGTCTCTGGCATCACATTTGACGGGGCCGGCCACAATATCTGGCAGGCGTTCCGGCATCTCGGGTCAGGTGAATTCGATAGTGTCGCCTTTACAGATATAGAATATCAGGAGACCGGCTCGCCCTATCAAGGCACAGCGATTGCTGTGTTTGGTTCAGTCAGCGATGTCGATGTCACGAATTCCATGTTCAGTGATATTGGCCGTATTGGCGTGCTCTATTTCGGCGCCGGCGTTACCGGAGACTTCACTAACAATGTTTATCAAGGCAAGGGCGTGGGGGATTTCCTCGATTACGCACTTGATATTAGCGCTGGTGCGACGATTAACGTCGTTGGCAATACGGTCACAAACAATCGTGGCGTGGCGGCGTCGGATGGCTCTCAATCCGCTGCATTCCTGGTGACAACCTTTTTTGGAGGCGGAACAAACGCTACATTTGAGAACAACATGCTCTCGGGAAATACGACGGGGGTATTCGTTGGATTTAACTCCTCCGATACCAGTAATGTCGAATTCCTTGCCGGAAACACCATCACAGGCGGGACGGGCGTTCAGGCGTTTGGCAACTCCGTGCTGACGGGAACCGACCTCGTTAACGGCAACTTCAATTGGGTCGCAGGCGATGGCGACAATGCGCTGTCCGGCAGTCTTCTGGGTGACACCCTTGTCGGCGGTGACGGTAATGACACCCTTGTCGGCGGTGCTGGAGCCGATTCTCTCGAGGGCGGCGCAAATGACGATGTGATATTGGGCGGCGCTGGAGCGGATTTCATTGATGGCGGCGATGGGACAGACACTGTGTCTTACGCTACGTCAGCTACAGGCGTCACGATAGAGTTAGGCGCTGGCGTTGGGTCTGGCGGCGACGCCGCTGGCGACACGATTGCGAATGTTGAAAATATTATCGGTTCGGCGTTCGACGACGTGCTCATCGGCAACGCCGACTCGAATGATATCAGCGGCGAAGGCGGCGCTGACCTGGTTTCGGGATCGGTTGGTAACGATACGCTTTCCGGCGGAGCGGGAGACGATACGCTGAACGGCGGGGCGGGCGATGATACAATAGGCGGCGAATCCGGCCGGGATTTCATTGCCGGCGGCGATGGTAATGATACGCTGCATGGTTTCGGCAGTCACGACACGCTCGGCGGCGGCGCTGGAAACGACGATCTGCGCGGTGGCTTTGGCCGGGATCTGCTTAACGGCTCCAGTGGCAATGATGTATTGCGCGGTTTTGAAGGCGATGACCGTCTGTTCGGCGGCGGCGGCGCGGATACGTTGCTGGGCAATGACGGCAACGACTCGCTCACTGGCGGCGGCGGTGTTGATCGCCTCAAGGGTGACGATGGCGACGATACGCTGAATGGCCGGTTTGGCGACGACCTCGTCAGCGGCGGTGCTGGCGACGATCTGTTCGAATTCCGTCAAGGGCATGGCAACGATACGTATGATGACTTCGTTGCAGGGGCTGGCACGGACGACGCCATCGAGCTGATCTCGTTTGGGACGGACTTCGATACTTTTGCAGAAGTCATCGCGGCGGCCAGTGATAATGGAACCGATACCACCATCGATTTCGGCGGCGGAGACTCCATCCTCCTCCTGAATGTCACCGTTGCTGACCTTCATGAGGATGACTTTTTGTTCTCATAGGGGCCACGGAAAGGCTCGGTGGGGGATTTCGGGTCTATTGGGCAGAGTTAACCCTCTGTTTCGGCCTCAACTAATATACCAATATATTAGTTGAGGCCGCCGCCCGATACACAACCTCCATATGTGTTACCGGCGTCACTGACGCCCCGTCCCTACAGAATGATAATTTGGGCCTCAGCGAGGCCTCAGCTATTGCTGAGGCCTTGTTTATGTGCGCGCCCGGCGTAAATAGTGCATCCAATGTTAGAGTATTGAAGTGGGAGTGGTGAAATGACGACGCTGACGGTGACAACACTAATAGATGAAGCCTTCGATGGCGGTGAAACCGTCGGCTCGCCCGACGGCGCGGGCCTCTCCCTGCGGGAAGCGCTGGCGTTGGCGCAAGATAACGACACCATTACGTTTGCGGGAGGCCTTTCCGGCGGCACGATCATGCTCGGCGGTTCTCAATTGGTCATCACGCAAGATGATCTGATCATTGATGGTGACTTGGATAATGACGGTGACGCAGACATCACAGTAAGTGGAAATAACGCGAGCCGCGTGTTCGAGCTGATGGCGGGTTCGGAAGCGGACGCAAACGATGTGTCGATTGATGGGCTCAACATCATTGACGGACTTGTGGAAGGCAATGGCGGCGGTATCTACGCCAATCTAGACACGACGCTTTTAATTTATAGCAGCACATTTACAGGGAATGAGGCCGGCAGTGGCGGCGCTATCGCATCTCGGGGCGAGCTGTTTGTCGCAGATTCCCAGATATCGGGAAACATCGCGGCTTACAGTGGTGGCGGGATCGCCCATTTTGGTGACAACGCTATCACCACTGGAAATAATTTGGCGATTATTTCGTCGACCATCAGCGATAATATGGCGAGCAATTTTGGCGGCGGTGTTTTTGGCACGGGCTTTACTTCATCGATCTATAACTCAACGGTGAGCGGCAACTCGACTACGCTCAACAATGGCGGCGGCGCCTATTTTGGCCTCGGCGCGAATTACGCCAACATCGTTAACTCGACGTTTTATTCAAACTCTGCGGCACAGTCTGGCGGCGGGCTTTCCGCGAATACGATTGACACGGAGATTATCAACAGCACCTTCACAGGCAACTCAGCCGTCAACAGCGGCGGAGGCGTGAGAAATCTCGGACTGATGGCGATTGGGAATTCGATTATTGCCGGCAATTGGGTGAGCGGCGCCGGGACAACGGATGAAATCGAATCCGCGAGCGGCGACTTTTATGATGGGGTAAACATATTTGGAAACCAGGAAGGCGGGATCGGCGACGGAGACGATATACTGGTTTTTGATCTGACGACGGTGTTTGCATCGACCGTCAACGAAGGCGGTAACATCTTTGGCGTGCTTGCAGATAATGGCGGGCCAGTTCAAACAGTTGCGATTTCGTCCACCGGTGTTGCGGTAAACGCCGGCGACGATAGCATTCTACCTCCGGACCGATTTAATCTTGATGATGATGCTAACACCACTGAGCCGCTTCCTGTCGATGCGCGCGACGCGACCCGGGTCGTCGGCAGCGAGATCGATATTGGCGCCTTTGAGATCGGCGACATTATTGGCACAGAAGGCCCCGACAGCCTGCCGGGTACGAGCGGTGATGATAACATGTTCGGCCTGGGCGGCGCCGACAATATATCGGGCCTTGGGGGCTCCGACACGATTTCCGGCGGCGCGGGCGACGACACGCTGGACGGCGGCGCTGGTGACGACACGATCGGCGGGGAGGCTGGGCGCGACTCGATTCTCGGCGGCGACGGCGCAGACACGCTGCATGGTTTCGGCAGTCACGACTCGCTCCTCGGCGGTAATGGCAATGACGATCTTCGCGGCGGCTTCGGCAGGGATTTGCTGAACGGCTCCAGCGGCAACGACATCTTGCGCGGGTTCGAGGGCGATGATCGTCTGTTCGGCGGTGGCGGCGCGGATACGCTGCTGGGCAATGACGGGAATGATTCACTCACCGGCGGCGGCGGTGTTGACCGACTTAAGGGTGATGCGGGCGACGATACGCTAAATGGCCGGTTTGGCGACGACCTCGTCACCGGTGGGGCGGGCGACGATTTGTTTGAGTTTCGACAGAGCCACGGCAACGACACTTATGACGACTTCGTTGCGGGCGCGGGCACAGACGACGCCATCGAGTTGATTGCCTTCGGAACGGCCTTCGATACTTTTGCCGAAGTGATCGCCGCAGCATCTGATAACGGCAATCACACCACGATCGATTTCGGCGGCGGAGACTCGATCCTCCTCCTCAATGTGGTGGTCGGCGACCTCCATGAGGATGACTTCCTGTTCAGCTAATCGGGGATTATCCATTGATTCTATTGAGCTCTTTAGAATCCTGCTGAATTGCAACTTGCCTGATGCTGAATTCATGAACATAACGCGAGGTGCATCGGCGCAGTTTTAGCGCACAGGTGATCTCGAGGGAGGGTGCGCCAACACACATGGATATTCCAGGCAACAACAGTTCGACTACAACGCTTGATATAGGGGGCGTTCTCGTCGATTCGCTGGAAACAATTGGCGACAAAGACTGGGTTCGCGTCGAGCTGATCGCAGGGGAATCCTATGTGTTTACGCTTACAGGCACCGGCGCAAACGCACTCTTTGATCCGTTTCTCGAAATTCGCAGCGAGCAGGGTGTCAATCTTGCGCAGGACGACGACGCCGGCCCGGGACTCAATCCACAATTGCGATTTACAGCGCCAACGACGGGCGTTTATTTTCTAGTTGCCCAATCATATTCGGATGAAAACCAGTCGCCAACGGCAGGTTCGTACACACTTACCGCTGACTTGGGGCCGCCCCAGAATCCTCTCGATGCAATTGATTGGGGTACGAAGTTAGCGAGCAATATTGTCGATGTATTCTTTGTTCCTTCTGGCCAAAGCGCCGGCGGGTACGAATCCGACGGTTGGACCCAATTTCAAATTGGCGCCGTTATGGCGGTGCTGGAGACGATTTCCGACGTCGCGAACTTGACGTTCAACCAGGTTCTTTCCGCCGCCGGCGCTGAGTTTCGCCTCGTGCGGAGTTCTGATCCGGATCTCGATTTTGCAGGACAAATGGGCCCACCCGGCACGAGCAATGCTGGTGTTGGAATATTCAATACGAATTCCTCATTGTGGAGCAACAACCCTTCACCCGGGACTTCCGGCTTTGCACTGATCATGCACGAAATTCTTCATGGTCTTGGATTTGCGCATCCTCACGATAATGGCGGCGCATCGGAGGTGTTGCAGGGCGTTATTGACGATCGCGACTCTTATGGTGTGTTCGGTCTAAACCAGGGCGTTTACACGAATATTACGTATAACTCCGGTTTTCCTGATGACGCCGCAACGAGCCACGCCTTTGGACAACAGGGCGGGCCCTCGGCATTCGACATCGCGCTACTGCAACAAAAATACGGCGCCAATTCAAATCATAACGACGGAGCAACCATATACACCCTGACCAGCGGCAATCAGGCGGGTCAATTTTTCACAGCTATCTGGGACACCGGCGGCGTCGACAGTATTGAATACGCTGGCGCGCAGAACGCCGTTATAGATTTAAGACCGGCGACGCTTCTGCTTGGCGAAGGCGGCGGCGGGTATATCTCCCGGGTTGGCGCAACCGCCGGCGGCTTCACCATTGCGTCAGGCGTAGTCATTGAAAATGCATCAGGCGGATCCGGAGATGATTTGCTAACGGGCAATGACGCTGGAAATGTTTTGAATGGCAATGATGGCCAGGATACGCTCACCGGCGGCGGCGGCGGCGATACGCTCAATGGCGGCGGCGGTGCGGACTTTTTTCTGACGAATCTTACTTCTACCGATTTCGTGAATGGAGGCGGGGGCGAAGATACGCTCGTCATTGAGCGCAACAGGGGCGACGTCTCAAGTTTTGGGAACGAATTTAACCCATCCGCCCTGTTCGGTTTCGAACTCAACGGCGCTCAGACAACGATTGATAACATTGAGCTGGTGTCGTTTTTGGACGGCGACATTCGATTGGTCTTGGGCTCATCTTCAGCAGAGTCGCTTGTCGCGATTGATGCGATGAGCACGCTATTCGAAATTGGCGGCAACGACGATACCGTTACCGGCGGTGTCGGCGATGATACCATTAATGGCCCGTCATCGGGCGTGCTTAGCGGCGACAAGCTAATTGATGGCGCCGCCGGAAATGATCTCATCAATACTGGCGACGGCGATGACACCATCCAGGGTGGCGATGGCGCTGACGAAATTCAGTCCCGAGCCGGCGCTGATTCATTAGACGGCGGCGATGGCGATGATTACCTGAATCCCGGCGATGGAGACGACACGGCCGTTGGCGGCATGGGCAATGATCTTATTGCAGGTGGCGTCGGCGCAGACGTTCTTGATGGCGGCATGGGCGACGATACAGTCAGTTATTCCGGCGCTGGGTCGGAGGGCGTGAGTATCGATCTGAGTGCCGGCGCCGGGCTCTCAGGTATAGCCGCCGGCGATTTGCTTACCAGTGTCGAGAGCGTGTTGGGAACAATTTTCGATGACACGATGGTAGGGGACGCGGGTGGTAATTTCCTTGAGGGCTCTCAAGGCGACGATATGATCGCCGGTATGGGCGATGCGGATTTTCTTGGCGGGGAGAGCGGCGCAGACACGCTCATTGGCGGTTTTGGCGCCGACACTCTTGATGGCGGCGGCGGGATTGATACCGCGTCCTATGCAGATGCCGGGGCGGGCGTGACCATATTTCTGTGGAGCCAGTCTGGCGCGGGCGACATCGCTGACGGCGACGTTTTGATGAACATCGAGGAAGTAGTGGGTGGGGCGTTTTCTGACACGCTTGAAGGATCGAACAGCGGCGTCGGTGAAACGCTAATCGGCGCCGGCGGTGATGACGTTTTATCCGGCCTGGGAGGCGCGGATCTTCTTGATGGCGGCCTTGGCGCTGACACGCTCTCCGGCGGATTTGGCGACGATACGCTGAACGGCGGTTCGGGCGATGACACGATTGGCGGCGATGCCGGACGCGATTTTATCGCCGGAGGAGACGGCGCTGACACGCTGCATGGTTTCGGCAGTCATGACTCCTTGTACGGAGGAAGCAACGATGACGATCTGCGCGGCGGGTTTGGCCGGGATTTGCTGAGCGGCTCCAGTGGCGACGACATCTTGCGCGGGTTCGAGGGCGACGACCGCCTGTTCGGCGGTGGCGGCAACGACACGCTGCTGGGCAATGACGGCGACGATTCGCTGACCGGCGGCGGTGGCGTTGACCGCCTCAAGGGCGACAGCGGTGATGACACGCTGAATGGCCGCTTCGGCGATGATAGCCTCACCGGCGGCGCAGGTGATGATCTGTTTGAGTTCCGTCAAGGCCATGGCAACGATACGTATGATGACTTTGTTGCAGGAGCGGGCACGGACGACGCTATCGAGTTGATTGCGTTCGGGACGGACTTCGACACCTTTGCAGAAATCATTGCTGCGGCGTCTGATAATGGCAATCACACAACGATTGACTTCGGCGGCGGCGATTCCATCCTTCTCCTCAATGTCACCGTCGCAGACCTTCACGAAAATGATTTCCTGTTTGCTTGATGGGCCGCTAGGTTACTGACATTTAATAGTGCGCCAGCGAACGACATTTACATGTCCGGGAATTGCTGCCGTACATTTTCGCAATGTGATGCGATGTCTGCTGCAATCGCCAGCAACTTTCAGTCTTGAAGATTCTGCTATTGGGCGAAAATTGGCAAAAAGGACTCGCCATTCTTCGGCGCGCCGTTTGGGTGTGACAGCCCGATAAATCAATGATATAGGGGATTTCGGAGGGGGTTATTCCTTCTCCTGAGATTTGACTCGTTGGTGCGAGAGCATTGCCGCTTGATGCGATGAATGACCGTATTGAGCGCCGCTCTAGATCTGATCAATCATGGTTCGAGTTACGTCGTCGAAATTTTGGGCCGTCATTCAAGGCGGCGCGCAACCTCTTAAGGGAGAGTAAGAGATGCCACAACCAACAGTTTGGCTAGACCAGTTTCAAGCAAATACCGGTACTGCGGAGACGGGGACCCAGGATCAACCCAAAATCATCGGCCTTTCAAACGGAAACTTTTTGATCGCGTGGGAGGAGTTATCCGAAGGTGTTGGCGGCAGCGCCGGAACGGATATTGTCGGCAAGATTTATGATGCGGAAGGCAATGTTGTCCGTGATTCATTCCAGATCAATGCCCTTCGCGCAATTGATGATGAAGGTGACTTTGATATCGCGGCCACCAATGATGGCGGATTTGTGCTGGTCCACGTCGACGACGACATCTCAAGTCCGAATCAGACGGAAATCATTTGGGAGATGTTTAACTCGAATGGCAATTTCGTAACGGGTAATTCTGTCGCGATCGAAAATGTTGCTGCGGACTTTCTCGCGAACCCGCAGGTAGCCGTTGATCTGTCTGACAACAGTTTCATTATTACTTTTACGGATGACGTCGGCGCCGACACCGATCTTCGCGCTGTCTATGTGGATTCTTCGGGCGTGGCTGGCGCTGAGTTTGATATCGCTCAGAATGGCGCTGATTTCAACCGTAACGGCGATGTCGCCATACTGACGAACGGAAATTTCGCATCGGTCTATGAAGAAGATGATTCCGGCACCACCAGTGTTGAGGTGTTTATCGCAACGTCGGCAGGCGCTCAGATTGCGCTAGTTGCCGGTAGTAACGGCGCCAACGATGCGACAAATCCACAAGTTGCGGCGCTGGCGAATGGAAATTTCGTGGTCGTCTGGGAGGAACAGAACGACGTTGTTGCGAGAATTTACAACAACACTGGCGGTACGGTTGTCAGCCAGTTCAACATCACCAGCACGCCTGGCAGTGAAAATGAAATCGGTATCACCGCCCTGCCGGACGGCGGCTTCGTCGTTCACTGGGACGACGAGTCTTTCGGTCAACGAGCGCAGGCTTTTTTGGCCGACGGTACGCCCGACGGCTCGGTAATAGATGTTGTTAGCGGAAACACCGCTGATAGCGCCGTTGGCGTCACTGCAGACGGCCGTATCCTGTTCGCCTGGCAGGAAAACGGTGAAATGCAGGCGGCGATTTACGATGGTCGCAGTAGTTCGATTGACGCTTCGGATTATAGGCCAGGCCTCGTGAATTTCGTGAACAACACCGGGCCGGTTTTCACCAGAACCGGTGATACGACGCTCCGCGGAACTGATAGTGACGATACTCTGTTGCAAGGTCTCGGCGGCAACGATCTCATTCAGGGGGATTTTAACGCCGATACGATTGTGGGCGGCGACGGCAATGACTCGCTTTACGCCATGACCCAGGCGGACCCCGATGGGTCCGGCGTTGCAGATATGATTTTTGGCGACGCTGGCGACGATTACGCGCGAGGCTCCGGGGGCGCCGATACGATTTCCGGCGGTTCTGGCGACGATACGATCGAAGGCGGCAATGGCAATGACTCGCTGACGGGAGAGGCCGGGCGCGACTCAATTCTCGGTGGAGACAATGACGACTTCCTGCATGGCTTTGGCAGCCACGACTCGCTGTTCGGCGGCAACGGAAATGACGATGTGCGCGGCGGCTTTGGGCGTGATCTTTTGAACGGCTCCGGCGGAAACGACACGCTGCGCGGGTTTGAAGGCGACGATCGGCTGTTTGGCGGCGGCGGCAGCGATACGCTGGTCGGCAATGACGGGAACGATTCCTTGACAGGCGGCGGCGGATCCGACCGCCTGAGAGGCGATGCGGGCGCTGATACGCTAAACGGGCGTTTTGGCGACGACCTTGTCTCGGGCGGTGGCGGCGACGACCTATTCGAATTCCGTCAGGGCCATGGGAATGACACTTATGATGACTTTGTCGCTGGCGGCGTCTCCGGACTGGATGAAATTGAGCTGATCGGTTTCGGCGCCGCATTCGATACATTTGCCGAGGTGATTGCGGCGGCGAGTGATAATGGAAATCACACCACCATCGATTTTGGCGGTGGCGATTCCATCCTCCTTCTCAATGTGGTTGTCGCCGACCTCCACCAGAGCGACTTTGTGTTTTCGTAAGCCCGTGACGGGTTGAAGTTAGTTCTGACAGCATATCCCGCTGCGTCGGGATATGCTGTCGATCCACGGTATTTTTTGAGAATTCGTCAGTAAGTATCGACTGGAATTCTCGAATGTTTTCAGTCCACTGGTTGCCACATCGCGTAAGGTGCGTACAATAAATTGCGTGGTAATTTTCTGCCTTTGCACGAATAAAAATTTATGCGCCTATGCCAACACAGACGAACACTCCGTTAAAAGCAATTAAGGATAGTAACCCTTATGCGGCCCTGGGGCGTGCAGTGGGCTACTTGATGACGAAGCCAAACTTCAAGGATCTTAAATTCGGTTTTTGGTCCAGAACCCTGGCAGGTCAAATTAACCGGCAGCATTATTTTCTTACAACCGACACGAAAAACATTGTTGGTTTTGTCGGCTGGGCGCTCGTCAGTGAAGAAAATGCTCAAGCGTGGCTCTCAAAAAACGTAGACTTAAGCTCGGCGGACTGCGTGAATGGAGACTGTATGGTGATCAACGCCTGGGCGGCCGATTCCAATGAAATAAACCGCTTTAATCTCCGGGAGATCCGTCATCACCTGGTGGGCCGCAAGGCGGCGTATGCGAAGCGTTTTTACAAAGATGGGCGTGTGCGGCCATTGCGGGTGGGCATCACGGATCTGGTTGAAAACCACATAGAAAAACTGGGTTAATCCAGGAATTCACTAGTAAATCCAGCTCCGGCTGTGATATCCATCACATAGCATTTGCAGCGCCCTATGGAAAACATGAGAGCGCCGCATTTAGGCCCGATTTACGCACTGTTGTGCTCGGGGTAAGGCGCCAGTCGGTGATCGTAGGGTTGTTTGCTGTCACTGGTTGGGGTTCACGGCCGGTACGGATCGTTCGTGCCGGTTTCAGTGAGGATTATACACTCTGGGGAGAGACCTATGACAACTTTTGATCTTTCAGGGTCGAATCAAGGATTCGACATGCAATTAGTCGCCGACGTCAATTTTAACACGCAAGACGGCGCAATGAGCTCGACGGGCTATTCATGGTTATCCGACAACGGCCATGACATATTCCTGATCGGTACTGGATTTACCTATAGCGGTGCGAATGTCACCGGCGGCGCGGTGACAAGCGGCACCATTGACCTCGATAATGACGGCACAACTGATATCGACATAAGCGGTATACCAAACGGCAGCCTTGTCGATATGGTCAATAGCGCCATCGATTTTTATGAAGAAATGCTGGATTCGAGCGACGATACAGTCATCGGCAGTGGATTTTCTGACACGCTCAAAGGACTCGGTGGCGATGACACCATTACCGGCGGCAGCGGGGGTGACACGCTTTTCGGCGGCGCTGGGAGTGACTCCCTCGACGGAGAGAATGGCAATGACAGCTTGTTTGGCGGATCCGGCTCAGACTTCTTGACCGACAGTAACGGCAACGACACGCTGCAGGGTGGTGACGACGACGATACCATAGTTGTCACCAGCGGCATATCTTCTGACGAGTTTGACGGCGGTGATGGAATAGACCTCATCAATTGGGGCGGCGCCGGATTTAACGGTGGCGACTTCGATCTTGCCGCCGGTACTGCAACGGCAGGCGGGCTCACCGAAACCATGACCAACTTTGAGAATCTCAAAGGCACGGGCGGCGATGACACCATTACCGGTACTTCTGGCGCCAATAACCTCTATGGCAATGAAGGTGACGACATTATCGATGGCGCTTCCGGCGAAGACACCCTCTTTGGCGATGGTGCATTCGGAACTTTCACGGGCAATGACACGATTGACGGCGGAAGCCTAAACGATGAGATCTATGGCCAAGGCGGCGATGATTTGCTTCAGGGCGGATTCGACAGTGACACGATTTACGGCGGCGACGGCAACGATGCCATTTACGCGATGACTCAAGCAAACCCAACAGGATCAGTGGTGGGCGATGTATTATCTGGCGACAATGGCGACGATCTCGCATTCGGTGCACAGGGCGCTGACACGATAACCGGGGGCGCGGGCGATGATACGCTGAACGGCAACGACGGCGCCGATTCGCTTACCGGTGAGGCCGGGCGTGACTCCATTCTCGGCGGTGATGGTGACGACTTCCTTCACGGCTTCGGCAGTCATGACTCGCTGTACGGCGGAAATGGAGATGACGATGTGCGCGGCGGCTTCGGACGCGACCTTCTGAACGGCTCCGGCGGCAACGACACGCTTCGTGGCTTTGAGGGTGACGACCGACTGTTCGGCGGCGGCGGATCCGACACGCTTATCGGCAATGACGGTAATGACTCGCTCACCGGTGGCGGCGGTGCTGACCGCCTGAGGGGCGATGGCGGCGCCGATACGCTGAACGGTCGCTTTGGTGATGACCTTGTCAGCGGCGGCGGCGGCGATGACCTGTTCGAATTCCGCCAGGGTCACGGCAATGATACGTATGATGACTTTGTCGCGGGCGCGGGCTCATCGCTGGATGAAATCGAATTGATCGGATTCGGAACGGCTTTCGACACATTTGCCGAAGTGATCGCGGCGGCCAGCGACAATGGAACTCACACAACCATCGACTTTGGCGGCGGAGATTCCATTCTACTCCTGAATGTGGTGGTCGCTGACCTCCACCAAACCGATTTCGTCTTTAGTTAATCAGACGAGGCCCGGGCTGCCGGACCCATTAGGCTTTTGGCCAAAAATGGCCCTTCCGGCGGCCCGAAATGTGTTTCTTGCCTCGCGCTGTACACTGGCCTGATATTTGCTGATATAAATCGGAACAAAGGTTAAACGGCCTGCTCAGGCGGGCCGTTTTCCGGCGTATGGTGGTGATGGATGGCCGGTGTGCAGCGTTCGGATGTGGCAGCAGAGTCGAAAATGTCGGCAGCGCTGGCTAGTGCGCGGCGTTTGCTGTTGGCTGCTGGCGGATTGAGCTTTTTCGTCAATCTCTTGATGTTAACCGGCCCGCTATACATGCTGCAGATCTATGATCGGGTTATCAGCAGCCGGTCTTACGAAACGCTCGCGGTTCTTTCTCTTCTAACATTCGCATTGTTTGCGGGAATGGCGGTGTTGGATTTCGCGCGAGGGGCTTTGCTGGCGCGGGCGGGTGAAGAGTTCGAGGGCAACCTTCAAGATGTCGCCTTTGACGTTTCGATGGACGCGGGCCGGTCCGGAGCACAGTCGCCGGAACAACCGATAAAAGATCTGCGGATGATCCGGCAGTTTGTCGGAAGCCCTGCATTAACAGCAGTGTTTGATGCGCCCTGGGCGCCGTTTTTTCTCGCGCTTGTATTCATGATGCACTGGTTGCTCGGGCTTGTGGCGTTACTCGGATTGCTGGTGCTGTTGGTGCTGGCGTATATAAACGAACGTTCTTCGCGACAGGCGAATGCTTCCGCGAGCAGAATTGCTGGCGGTGCGGATCAAGTGGCGACTGCAGCCATTCGAAACGCCGCGGCGGCGGACGCGATGGGCATGCGCGAACGGCTCAAAAGCCAGTGGCGCGCCAAAAGCGCCTTGGCGAGCGGCAATGCAGTCTTGGCGACCGACCGCATTGGCGGCCTGACTGCGGCGACAAAAGCAACGCGGCTTTTCCTGCAATCTGCAATACTCGGCACGGGCGCCTTCTTGGCAATTCAAAGCGAAGTTACCCCCGGCGTCATGATTGCGGCTTCGATCATCGCGGGGCGCGCCCTCGCTCCGGTTGAAATTGTCACCAGCCACTGGCGGCAGTTTGCATCGACGGGCGTCGCCTATCGGCGTTTGCGCGAATTCGTGCGCATCGCAAAAGATGATACCCCCCGTACTGCATTACCGCCGCCGAATGGCGCGCTATCTATCGAAAAGCTCTATTGTCGGCCCGGCGCTGCGCAAAACCCGGTACTGAAAGCTGTCACCTTTGAACTTGCCGCTGGAGAGGCGCTGGGCGTCATCGGTCCCAGCGCGGCGGGAAAATCTACACTTGTTCGCGCGATCGTCGGCGTCGAGCGGGCCATCGCAGGCGAAGTTCGATTGGACGGCGGCGACATCAAGCAATGGGACCCCACCTCGCTTGGCGCGTATATCGGATTTCTTCCACAAGAAGTTGAGTTGTTCGCCGGCTCGGCTGCTCAGAATATCGCGCGCTTCCACGAGGAAATTGACGATCAAGCGGTCGTCGCTGCGGCGAAGGATGCCGGCGCGCATGAAATGATATTGAGCCTTCAGGACGGTTATGACACGCAAATCGGCGACGGTGGAAGGCACCTTTCCGCCGGGCAGCGCCAGCGGTTAGGGCTTGCGCGAGCTTTGTATGGCGACCCGAAGCTGATTGTTCTCGACGAACCTAACGCCAATCTGGATGCTGAAGGTGAAGCGGCGCTCGTGAAATCTATGCGGGCGGCAAAGCAGCGGGGCGCCACGTCAATCATTGTCGCTCACCGTCCGACGGCAGTCGCATTTGTTGATAAACTTCTGTTGCTGGTTGATGGGGAAGTGCGCGCGTTCGGGCCGCGTGACGAAATTTTGAAAAAGATAGCGCCACGTCAGGTTACCGCGCTCGATGCCGACGCGCGGGCGAAGTATAAAAAGGTCTCCAACGATGAATAACGATGGTGAGGCGAAGCCAGCCAGCGCCAGTTTTTTCATGAAATTGGGGGGTGTCGCCATCCTGGTGCTTTTCGGGGGCGTCATCTTCTGGTCCATCGTTGCGCCAATTGACGGCGCAGTAATCGCCTCAGGGCAGGTCGTTGTCGAAACCAATCGCAAGGCCGTGCAACATCTTGAGGGCGGCGTGATACAATCCATCCTCGTTAGTGAGGGTAGCGAAGTGAGTTCCGGAGAGGTGCTCGCTACGATGGATGATACGGTTCCATCGGCGAATCTCGCACTTGTGGATGGTCAGCTTACAGAATTATACGCGCGCCGCGCCCGGCTGGAATCTGAACGCGACGGGATTGACGAACTGCATCGTCCCTATGGGGAGGCCGAGGTGTTGAACACTGATGCATTTGCCAGCAAACTTGCCGGGCAAAAGCAGCTGTTCGAGGCGCGGCGCACAACCCGTGCAACGCAAATTAAGCTCTTGCAGGAGCGCGCGACGCAGCAAAATGAGAAGATCATCGGACTAACGGCGCAGATTGATTCGCTTCGAGATCAGCGCGCATTGATAGAGGACGAACTGACGGGGGTGAAAGCACTCCACGAACAGGGGTTTGCGCCCATGACACGCGTGCGTGAATTGGAGCGGGCGTCCCGGCGTCTAGCCGGAGAGCGCGGCGCGCTGCGCGCCGGCGTCGCAGAGGCGACAAGCATTATTGCAGAAGCAGAGCTTGAAATTGAGCGCGTGCATGAATCTGCGCGCGAGGAGGCAATAACCGAATTGCGCGATGTTGAAGTATCTATCGCGGAATTGGAAGAGCGCCGGATCACGGCGAAGGAGGAGCTTCGACGCACGGAAATTCGTGCGCCGCAGGCCGGGCGGGTGCTAGGGCTCGCCGTGCATACTGTGGGAGGGGTGATCGCTCCCGGTGCGCCATTGATGGAGATCGTTCCCCGCGGCGACAAGCTTCAGGTGGCGGCGCGTGTTTCGCCGCAAGATGTCGATAAGGTCGGCGCCGGGCAGGATACGCTGGTGCGGTTTACAGCGTTCGGAGCACGTATGACCCCGGAAGCAACCGGCATTGTAAAGTCCGTATCCGCGGACAATTTTGTGGATGAAACTTCGGGTGTGGCGTATTATCTCGTTATGATAGATATTCCGCAGGGGGAGGAGTTAGATAAAGTGCTGAGTGATAAGCCGCTTGTTCCCGGAATGCCAGTCGAGGCATTTATTAAAACGGGTTCGAAATCCGCCATCAGCTATTTTCTAAAACCATTGTCTGACGCCCTTGCGCGATCGATGCGTGAAGACTAATAAAGCGACGCCGTGCGAATTCTTTTTCTACATGATAATTTTCCAGCGCAATTTGGCGTCTTCGGGCAATATTTAGCCAAAAACGATTGGGAGGTTTGGTTCGGAACGCAACGAAAGGGTGCGAGCTCTAAAGAGCTGAAAGTATTCAATTATGCACCGCATCGTGAAGTCTCTGAAAAGGTTCATCCCTATACTGGTGGTTTTGAAAAAGCTGTTCTGAACGGTCAGGCGGTTGCTCGTGCGGGTCTTCAATTGAAAGCGAAGGGTCTTTCTCCTGATATTGTCATGGCGCATTCTGGTTGGGGGCCGGGGCTGTTTGTTAAAGATATCTGGCCTGATGCGAAATATGTCGGTTACTTTGAATGGTATTATGCGAGTGACGCGCCGGATATGGCGTTTCTTGGCGGCAAGGATCGCGGCATGGATGATGCCTTGCGAACGCGCATTCGGAATTCCGCGATCCAGTTGGACTTGACGTCCTGCGACCTTGCCCTGTGTCCCACAAATTTTCAAAAACAACAATTTCCAGTGGTTTTCCGGGACAAAATTACTGTCATGCATGACGGTATTGATACGGATACGTATAAACCGGTTTCAGATGCGAAGCTGCGCTTGCGCGATCTTGACCTTGCTCATGTTGATGAAATCGTCACCTACGTTGCGCGTGGCATGGAGCCCTATAGAGGTTTTCCTGAATTCATGAAGGCGCTCGAGGTCGTGCTTGCAGAACGCCCCAACGCGCATGCTGTCATTCTGGGGGAGGACCGTGTCGCTTATGGGAAAAAGCTGGCAGAGGGCGACAGCTACAAATCGCGTGCATTGAAGTCACTAAAGTTGGACACGGATAGAGTTCATTTCACAGGACTTCTGCCACGCAACGAATATCTCAGGGTTCTGCAAGCCTCCTCCGTTCATACATACCTCACGATTCCTTTTGTTCTGTCATGGTCGATGATGGAGGCGATGAGCACTGGTTGCGCGATCGTTTCATCAAACGTGGCGCCGGTTTCCGAGGTGGCCGGCGGTGCAGAGCCGACATTGCGGCAGGTAGACCACCGTCATCCCGATCAGATCGCAGAAGCGATTATCGAATTGCTGGAAGATCGACAGGCCGCCCACGCACTAGGCCGAGCAGCTCGGCAATTTATATTAAACGGTTATTCGATGAACGAGATCTTTCCGAAAAAAGAAGCGTGGTTGATGTCTGGCGCTCTTGCATAAGCACATGCGCGAGTTGCGCCGGGTTTCGGCGGGCCGAATGACGGATGGCCGGCGCGCTGACAATATGTAGAGAACAAATCGGACTAAATGAAATGCAGAGATTGCGTGCGGTGGCGCACTATTATAGGGAATTCGCCAAGGGCCAAAGCTCGATGGGTCTGCAACTCGCCGTAGTGCTACCAGGCGGGTTCAAAGCATAAACCTGTCTGCAAAAAATGCTCCCACCTGATCTTCCATGATGCGCACCATCAGTCCGGATGATCTCCATCCCGGTCGATGGCCGGCGGCGCTTCTTCAGTGCTGAGAACTGTGTTGCAGGATAATTCGGCGTTGCTCTATTATAATGACTATGAATGAACGTAACCATCGCGAAGACGAAGCCGTCGTGTATTCAGCAAATTCGGGACTTGGCCTTACGGCGGTCCTGAAAGACCTGTTCGAAGGGCTCCATCATTCCGCAATTTGGCGCGCTTTTGCCTGGAATGAAATCAATCAACGCTACCGGCGCAGCGTGCTTGGCCTCTTGTGGATTGTCATTACATACTTCTTTTTTGTTGGTACAATATCAGTATTCTTTGGGGGGTTTACCTCCAGAGATCCGTCCAGTTTTGTTAGCTATGTAGCGCTCGGATATGCTGCGTTCATGTTTATGTTGGGCAGCATTACCGAGGGTTGCGTTGTATTTAAGACGGCGGCGAATTGGATAAAAAGCACGTCGCTTCCATACTCGGTGCATATTTACCGTAGTATTACACGATTGCTTTTCGTATTTGTGGTTCAGGTTACGTCGGGCTTTGTTGCGATCTTTTTTTTGGGATGGAGGCCGGGCTGGGGCGCGCTCGAGGCGCTCCCCGCATTGTTGCTTATTCTGCTTAATTCTGTTTGGATTCATTTGTTTTTCGGGTTAATCGCGAGCCGGTGGCGAGATGTCACGCATCTCATCGGGGCCACGAGCCGGCTCATGTATTTTACGACTCCAATTTTGTGGGTGTACACAGAGCGCACTGGATTGAGAAAGCAACTAGCCAGTTTTAATCCAATGACGCATTTTCTGGAAATATTTCGAGCGCCGCTTCTGGGAGAGCCAACATCACCAGAAAGCTGGACGATTGCCTTTATCTGGACGATAGCCGGTATCGTTGTAACACTTGCCGTCGCGAGCCTTATGCAGCGACGATTGCCATTTTGGGTGTGAGCCAATGGCGCAGATGTTAGTCGAAAACCTTTCTTTGAACTTTCCACTGCATACGAGGGCGGTGAATAGCGGCCTCAAAAAAAGCACCGTGGAGCCGGGGCGATTAATTGTGGATAGCCGCGGCGGCATCGTCGGCGTAAAGGCGCTGGAAGACATATCGTTTGAATTGAAAAGTGGCGACCGGCTCGCGTTAATCGGTCGAAATGGTTCTGGAAAAACAACACTGCTTCAAGCGCTCGCGGGTATTATCCCTCCGGACGCCGGGTCGATCACCGTGAGAGGCCGGACGACGAATCTCATCAATCTCAGCTTTGGAATGGCGCCGGATACGACAGGCCATAGAAACATATTGCTGCGCGGCCTCGCTTCGGGACACTCGCGTGAGTTGATAGAATCCAAGCGGGACGAGATAGCGGAATTTTCTGAACTGGGATCATTTCTGGACTTACCCGTAGAGACTTACTCCGCGGGCATGCGCATGAGGCTAAGTTTCGCTATCGCAACGGCTTTCAAGCCTGAGATATTGATTCTGGATGAATGGATCAGCGCCGGCGACGCGTCGTTTCGTGAAAAGGCGAGTGCGCGAATGCAAGGATTTGTCGGAGACGCCGGCATACTTGTGTTGGCGTCACACAGTAGAAAACTGATCGAGGAAAACTGTAACAAGGCGTTATGGCTCGATAAGGGAAAGGTCATTGCGATCGGCGATGCTGAACCGCTTTTGACCAAGTATGAGAACAGCGGGAGAAAGAAACGAAAGAAAAAAAAGGCCTGATTGGGAATCATGGACAGTGCAGCCTCATCCGGACGCGTCAGCGCAGATAGTAAAACAGTTTTTGTTTTGGGAAACGGTCCTTCGCTTCGTCACGTCGATCTGAAATCTCTGAGCGAGTACTCGACGATTGGACTTAATGCTGCATATCGCTATTGGAGAGAGATTAACTGGCGGCCAACTTACTACGCCTGTTTGGACACTGTCGTTGGCCTATCTCACCAAAATGAAATCCGGCAATTGATTGAAGAAGGCCGCATTGAAAAATTTCTGTTGCGGGAGAATCTGATTGAAACGCTTGGGCCAGCCAGCGGCGGGCGCGTCATCAACTTTGACGCGCTTCGATTTCACATACCTTTGCTACGGTCGCCGAATGTCACGACCGGAAGCCATGCCGCATTATGGGCCTCTTCGATGGGGTACAATAAAATTGTTCTGCTTGGCATCGATGCGCAGTACACAGAAATTGTATCCGGCGCGCGCCGCTCCATCGGAATAGAGGTTGAAATTGTAGAAAAGTCGGAGAACCCGAACTATTTTTTTGACGATTACCAACGGCCGGGAGATCGTTATCATTTACCCAATCCGATGCGCGGACTTCATGTCGATGCTTGGAGGGAAGTTGCGGCGCTCTTGAAAAACAAAAAAGTCGCTGTCTTTAACGGCAACCCATCGTCAGCTGTCCGAGTATTTCCGTATATTGATTTGGCGGAGCTTTTGAATGGAGGATCAGTGCTCGCTCCCGCAACCGAGGCCGTTAGCGAAGATATGGCGTTCGCGGCTGCGGCGACCCGAAAGATCCGCTTTGTGCGCTTCTTTCGGGCGCACTTTGGAGTTCTTCTCGCGGGATTTTTATTCGCATGCGCGTCTGGTATTGCCTTAACGCATATGGGGATGGGAAGCGGCTTGTGGTTGCTTACCTTGTGTATATTCTATTTTCTGTTTGTGGCGGTGTGTTATATGCGGTCCACAACAATTGCACATATGCGAGTTCAGGACGCTAGACTGGAACGCACCGAGGCGGCGTTGAGGGATGTGCTGCGTGTATTGCCTCGATCAGATCAGGACTGAATAATGGTTTTGAAGCGCCGTGTGGCACGCTTGTTTATGCACGGTGCTGGGTTGTAGATATCTAATTTCCGAAAAAGATTTATGTCGGCAAGTTTGGATTTGAAGGAGCAGGCGGCGTGTCCAAGACAGCATTAATCACGGGCATTACTGGGCAAGATGGCGCCTATCTGGCGAGGTTGCTCTTGTCAAAGGGCTATGTTGTCCATGGCGTCAAGCGCCGGTCATCATCGTTCAACACAGGTCGCATCGATAGTCTTTATACAGACCCACATGAGCAGCCTTCAAATTTTTACCTGCATTACGGAGATCTCACGGATTCGACCAACATCATTCGCCTGATTCAAGAAACAAACCCGAATGAAATATATAATCTTGGCGCGCAAAGCCACGTACAGGTAAGCTTTGAGACACCGGAATATACGGCGAATGCTGACGCGATCGGTGTTTTGCGGCTGCTCGAAGGCATTCGGATATTGAAGCTTGAGGAATGCACACGCTTTTATCAGGCCTCAACGTCGGAGCTTTTTGGCCTTGTTCAACAAACACCGCAATCGGAGACCACGCCATTCTATCCGCGGTCGCCTTATGGCGCGGCGAAGCTCTACGGCTATTGGATCACGGTGAACTACCGCGAGGCATATGGCATTCATGCGTCTAATGGCATTCTGTTTAATCACGAAAGCCCCATACGCGGCGAAACATTTGTGACGCGCAAGGTAACGCGGGCCGTCGCGGCCATTGTGAATGGCGCGCAATCGACGCTCTATCTTGGAAACCTTGATGCGGAAAGGGATTGGGGGCACGCCCGCGATTATGTTGAAGGTATGTGGCGCATGGTGCAGCAGGATAAGGGCGATGACTATGTTCTTGGAACAGGCGAGACTCATTCCGTTCGCGAGCTGACGATGCTGGCCTTCAAGGAAGCTGGCATTACGCTTGATTGGTCGGGCGCCGGCGTTGATGAGGTCGGGATTGACCGGAAAACCGGAAATACACTTGTCAAAATTGACCCCAATTATTTCCGCCGGACTGAGGTTGATTTGTTGCGGGCTGACCCTTCAAAAGCACGCGAAAAGTTGGGGTGGCGCCACAAAACGACGTTCAAGGAACTGGTGTCGGAAATGGTGAAAGAGGACCTCGCCAATTTCAGCACAAAGCCGGTTGGCTAATATATCGCCTACAATGCTCAGGCTTTATTTTAAACAAATTGCCGTGCATCAAAGTAGTAGTGATCTGATCGACCGATAGGTTCGCTGACGTCAATCTGGAAGAGGCCGCCCGAGTCTGCATGGCGCTCAAGTTGGGCAGCTGATAGGCCAATGGAGGCGGAGGTCACGTAAATCTTGCTCTCGACAATAGTGAGGCTGGTGGGGCGGGGAACGGGTATCTCAAGTTGATTGAGTATCTGGCCTTCTGGAGAGAGGCGCCGGATGCAGGCGCCGTCCCAAAAAGCCACCCACAGGCAGCCGTGGCGATCCACAACCATGCCGTCCGGGTAGCCACGGTGAGGGTCAAAAACCACATGCGGGCGTGGCGCTGCGCCAGCGGTTTCTTCGCGAATATAAATCGTGCGCTTGGCCGAGTCTGTCAGGTATATTCGATTTCGGCCGGGGTCAAAGGCCGGTCCATTGGTGACATGAAAGCCGTCATGCAGTTTTTCGCTCAAGCCGTCAGATGTAATCCGCCACCATGCGCCGGTTGTTTCTTTTTCGGCGTTGTCCATGGTTCCAGCCCAGAACGCGCCTGACGGATCGACTTTGCCGTCATTGAAACGATTGCCTGGCAGGTCTGCTTCCGGATCAGTAATTTTCTTAAACTCAAGACTGTCGCCCTTAAGCGCCAGTAAGAACAGACCATCTTCACGGGCGCATATAAAGTCTGCGCCTTTTGCTAATCCAAGCGCGGAGACCATTGCGGGTGTTTCAAATTCAGTCACGCCGCCACCGGCCGGATCATAAGAAAAAAGGCGCTTTCCTTTAATATCAAGCCAGAAGAGGCGCCGTGATGTCGGATCCCAGATTGGGCTTTCGCCCAGTATTGCTTCAACCGGAGCGACACATTGCGGCAGTGAAAAGGAAAGCGCTGTCATTGTCAGTCTGGGTCGTGTAGCCGCGAGAGCACGCCGCCATCGGCGTAAACCGTCGAGCCCGTCAGAAAGGCGGCCTTTTCAGAGGCAAGAAACACGGCCATTTCTCCGATCTCCTGTGGTTCTGCGATACGACCGGCGGGGTGGCAATCTGCAAGCTCCTTCAAGCCTTTTGAATTTCCCTCAAAGCCGGCCCTCAGCATGTCCGTGGCGACCGCTGCCGGCGCCAGTGTAAGGACGCGGACGTCCGGCCCCAGATCGATTGCGAGCGCGCGGGTCATGCCGTGAATGGCGGCTTTCGAAGTCGCGTAAGCCGCGAAACGCCGCTTGGTCGCCTGCGCGTGAACAGAACCTATGTTCAGTATAAGCCCTTTTTTGCGTTTTAGGTCCGGCAGGAGGGCTTTTGAAAGCAGAAGCGGCGCAATGACATTTGCATTGAAGGTCTCAACAATGTCGTCGGTCGAAAGGTCCTCAAGTGCGCCAAGATTTTGAACCGCCGCATTATTGATGAGTGCTTTAATCGGTGTGGCGCCAGCCTTGTTTCGGATATCTGACGTAATGCGTTCAATGGCGCCAGCATCTATCCCAAGTTTAGACAGGTCCGCTTTGACAAATGCTTCGCCTTTGATGGTTTGGGGCGGTTTGAGATCGACGCCCACGACATGCCAGCCATCCGCAAGAAACGCACGGGCAAGGCTTTCACCAATCCCACCCGCGACGCCGGTGATGACAACGGTGTGCTTTTCGCTCATTGGGGCCCCAAAAATCCGGAGATTTTTTTGATCGCAATCCTGCTCACTCGCCTCACTGCGTCAGCAGAGTTCGATCCGTTATGTGAACCGAAGATGCATTGATCGAATGTGCGTAAGGGTGAATTGGTTGGGAGCGGCTCTGTCTCGAACACGTCGAGGGCGGCGGAATGTACGACGCCTGTTTCAAGTGCTTTCAGGAGTGCGTTTTCCCTGATGACGGGGCCTCGCGCCACGTTGACCACGCGCACGCCGGTTTTCAGCGCGGGCAAGGTTTTGTCGTTGAACATGCCATTGGTGTCGGGTGTTAATGGGCAGGTGAAGATAAGGAAATCCGCCTCATCAAGGCGCTGGGGCCACGTCGCCGTCTCCACATCGACTCCGGACACAGGCTTGTAATACGGGTCATAGACCACAACTTTACCGCCGCAAGCGATAATCCTCTTCGCTGTCTGCGATCCAATATCGCCAAAGCCGACAATGGCGACGGTGCGGCCGCTGATGCTAACTCCGCTTGGTTTCGGCCACGCGTTATTTGAACGGATTTCCCGGTCGATGCGGTAGGTTTCGCGGGCGAGGCCGATGGCGTAGGTGAGCGCGATGTCGGCGACTTCGCCGCCGAACACGCCGGGCGTGTTTTCAACCGGAACCCCAGCATCTTTGAATGCGGGAAAATCAACATTGTCGACGCCGACGCCCCATTTGACTGCTGCGCGAAGACGGCCTTTGACGCCGGCCTCGACTACGGCGCGGGTTGCGGGATCGTCGCCGATGATCCATCCGTCATAGAGTGGGACAAGTTCCTTTAACTCATCAACGGAGAGAATTTGAGTGACTTTCGCCGCCTCGAAGGCGAGGCCATGTTTGGCGAAATCTTCGGCGAATTCATCGATCAGTCCCAGCATGGGCGGACAAGTAACAAGAACGGTCGGCTGGTTCATCATACTGTCTCCGGCAGAGGCTCGCCTGCGGCGACGCGCATTAGCAATGATTCCGCTATAAACCAGTCAGTTTGGTCGTCGATATCGACAGATTCAAGGCCGGGTGTTTCAAAAAGGATGGGTTTGTCGCCGATGCGCGCTTTGGTCTTCGCAAAGCTGTCGGCGGTGAAGAGATAACAAACAGAATTTTCCTCAAGATAGGGCGGTAAATCCTGTGTACGGATTAGATTGTTCGGATCGTGGTTTATGGGTGCGCCTTCGGACGTGTAAAACCGCGTCTGGTGACGTGTTACGGTAAAAAGAGAATCGGTGCCCGCGCTTTTTTCCGCCTCAAGATAGGCTTGTGTAAGTTTGTTGATCGTTTGTGAGGACAGTAGCGGATTTGTCGTGTGCGTCATCAGGTAATAATCAGAGGTGACGTTTGCCACGTCGTCTTCGATTACCAGATTCATCGAAACGAAATCACCGCATATTTCCTCCCGACGGTCCCGGATCACAACCTTGCCGTCGTAATCACCATGTGTGAGGCCGTTATCAGCAAGGATGGCGCGTGCATCGGTGTTGATGACGATCTGATCGATGGCTTCAGTCGACGCAAGTGTATCGAGAATCCATCGAAACAAAGGCTTTCCGCCGATCATGCGGAAATTTTTAGACTTCACGCGCGCGCTGTGCGCTTTCATGGGCAATAG
The DNA here is from genome assembly GCA_942492295.1 of uncultured Alphaproteobacteria bacterium. Classification (GTDB taxonomy): domain Bacteria; phylum Pseudomonadota; class Alphaproteobacteria; order Caulobacterales; family Parvularculaceae; genus Hyphococcus. Next base: position 1,499,589 of record CALODW010000005.1, on the reverse strand, counting down.
AGCTGTCAATTTTTTGTTGTTTAGCGGCATCGCTTGGATAGACCTTCTATTCAGCGGGTGATTTTTTGCGATTTAAAGATGAACCCGGTTCACCGGAGGCGACATTATTTTTCCGTGGCTTCGGATAGTAATAGCTCTCTTTTTGTTCCCGCGACAAAAGACGATGTTCATTGTGGCCGCGATAGGCGCCCCAATACTGCATCAGGCGGAACATGGTGATTTCCGGAAACTTGGAAAAAAACTGCTTACTGTTCAGCGCTTCTGAATAATCATGGAGTACAGCAGCGAAATAGTACCGGAAAAAATCGCCGAGCTGGAATTGCACTTCCGGCATGATTTCGCGCAAGGTCAACGCTTCGCGAAAGTACCGCCGGCGGGTCTGACGTAAGGTTTCTTCATGAATATGATAGACTGGCGCATCGCTGACATAGCCGATGCGCCCGCCGTCTTTTTGTACGGCCTTCGCAAGCACCATGTCTTCGAGACCCGTAACGGCTTCATCAAACCGGTGATCGGCCCAGAGTGATTTTGATATCGCTGAGTTAGCGTTGTTGGTGAAAAAGTCATCCTGTGGGATTTTGTCGTGGTCCGGAAAATATTGGGCGAAAATCTGGTGTTCTGAAAATCGCGTCACTTCATGGCCAATCTGGCGACCGTAAACATAATCCACCTGGCTGCTCTTAAGCGGCGCAATCAGATTCTCCAGCCATCGGTTATGCGCCGGAATGCAATGCGCGGAAATAAAGACCAGGTAATCGCCTGTGGCGGCCTCGCAGCCATAATTGAGAGAACGGCCGAAGGTGAAATCTGATTTGTCGATATAAACTACCCGGCAGCCATAGGACTCAGCGATCTCGATCGTGCGGTCGGTTGACCCGGAATCCACAAGGATGATCTCGACTGTGGTTCCGTCAAGTTCCTGGCTTCGGCACGCCTCAAGCGCGTCCGCGAACCACTTTTCCTCGTTCAGGGCGCGAAATATGACGCTTACACTCACGTCTTGCCGGGAAGTCATCGCATACCTTTCGGACCGTTGAAACCATCCTCAACCTAAGGCGGACGGGCGGAAATGAGAACCTCATACACGCTTACAAATGTGGGGCAAGCCCGCATTTTTCACGCGATATTCGCATCTTCGGACCCTATAAAACGACCGGTCAATTGCCTAGTCAGATGTAGGGGTCAATATTGGCCGAGTGGGAAATCATCCTCATGCTTGCGCGGTCAAAAGCCTAAAAATGTTGTCAAAAACCGGCGCTAGCCCGTAGAAGGAAATTCTGACAACTTGAGCGAACCCCTACAATCATCTTGAGCACACCACAGGCCAAGGAAACTATTCGTGTTTTTTGACCAATACAGACGATCGCATCATCTCATCGATCCCCATAATCGTATCTTATATTGTTACATTGCGAAAAATGCGTGTTCGACGGTGAAGTTTCACTTTCTGAAGAAGAACCTTCGGTCAGCAGGCGCGGCGATTTCTGAAGATGAATTGAATGCGCGTATCCATGTGTTAGCGAAGGAGCATTCATCAGCCAAGCAGGACCTTAGTACATTAAGTAATCATTACACTTTCTGCATCGTTCGCGAACCCCGGTCGAGAATCGCCAGCGCGTTTCTCGATAAATTCGTTCAAAGCGAGAAATTGCCAGGGTACGCCCACAGACTTATCGAACAATTCGGCGGCGGCAAGGGCATCGACGATTGGACATTTGCGGACTTTATCAGCGCTTTGGCGAGGTCGGAACTCGAGTCGTTCAATGAACACTGGATGCCTCAATATCTGCACCCGATCGGCGGAATAGAATACGACTTCGTTCCCATGGAGCATTTTTCAACGCATCCGGGCTTGCGCGATCATTATGGCGACTTATCCGCCAACGTTAGAAGTCATTCGTTACAATATGTAGACGACGGCAAACCGGCGCACGAGACGCCGGTAAAGGCTTTGAAAGAGAATTTTAAGAGGGTGGGGTTTGTTCCAAAGTGGCGTGCGTTTTGCCAGCCGGAGTTGGACAAAGAATTTAACGACATTTTTGGACCGGATTTTGAGTTATATGAGTATGCAAAGGCGCGTGTGGAAGGGCGCAAAACGCCGCCATTAATGTCCTTTGAGCCACTCTCGTCGAAAAACAAACAAAACGACTCACCGCCACCGACGGTAAGGGCCAAAATTAAGACAAAACCGCAGCGAAAAGATAAAAATAACAGCCTGATCTCGATCGTCGTCCCGGTTTATAATGTTGAACATTATATTCGCCAATGTATGGAGTCGCTGGCGCGTCAGGATGACGGCAATTTTGAAGTGCTGGTTGTTGACGATGGAAGTCCTGATAGTAGTGCAGACATAGCCGCCTCCTATGCGCATCGCATCAAGAATTTGCGAATTCACCGTCAGGAAAACAAGGGGCTCGGGGGCGCCAGAAATTCGGGCATCGCGTTGACGCGCGGCGAATACGTCACTTTTGTGGATAGCGATGACGTGGTTACGCCGAACCTTGTTTCCATTCTGCGCGAAAATCAGTGGCAAACGGAAGCGGAAATTGTAACCGCGCGTTTTCAATTGGTATCCGAAACGCTTGATTTCATGCGGCTCACTCATGAACCACCGGCGCCGGCGCTTAATCCGCCAGTGGACGCTCACGAACGTGTGCTCGGCGCCTTATCACGGTCGGTTTCCTGTGCAAGGCTTTACAGCAAGGATCTTTTGACACGGAGTGGTGTTACCTTTCCGGAAAAAATTCCGCATGAAGATCTGTTCTTTACCTACAAAGTGTTGCGCGCTAGCAGGGCGAACAGTTTCACCAATGAGTGTGTGTACTCCTGGCGCCAGAGGCAGGGATCGTTGGGCAGAAGCCTGACCACGGCGCATATTGATGTGCTGTCTACATTACGAGATGACACTTATAAATTTCTGGAGCACGTGGGCGCAAGTGAGCGGGAATTTGGCTTTGCCGCCCGAAGGAACCTCAGTCTTGTTACCTGGTTTCGTGTAAAAGCCCGGCGAGCGGAGCCGGAAACGCGTGAGCGGCTTTTGCAATCGGTAAAGGCGCGGCAATCGGAAATAATGGAGGATCTTGAGCGATACTCCCGGCTAAAATTCCCCGATGATGACCAGCTTGTTGAAAAAGCTGAGCGACTTCTTGGCGAGGCTTGCGGCCGGGAGGCGAAAAGGGCCGTTCGCCGGATTTCTGCAGGCGCAAAACGCGCTACGCAACTACGACAACATGATGATCCGGCGCCTGCTGTGTCAAAACAGGGAGAGAATTTCGACATCGCGTTCTTTCCGTTGCGCGCCTATCATTTGCGCGACTGTCTTCCGGTGATTGACGCGCTTCGCCAGAATGGCGCCAGCGCTATTATGATTGATACGGATGATTACCGAAAAGGTAATGAGGAGGTTCGAAAAGCCGCCCGGGAACAGAATATCGACATCGTTCCTCTGAAAGAATTCACCGAACGGCTAAAGTCGATTCGTTGCGCTGTATTCTTTAACGATTGGGATCCGCTGATGCGGGTGATCTCAAGATTTTGCCATCACTCGGGGATTGAAACTGTTGGCTGGGTTGAGGGCGTCAACGACTACCACGACGCCGACACGGGCCGTTCACGCTATGCCTATCTGCGTTCGCGGCACATCATCACGCCGGGCGCTTTTGATACGCAGTATTTCCAGGGCACCGGCCAGCAAGTGCATGCTGGCGAGGTTGTCCGCATTCGATCGCTCTGGGAAAATCGTGAGCCCGTGCGGCCGGAAAACGCTCGGCCGAAAGCTCTGATCAACAGTAATTTTTCCTATGGCGTTTTGATCGATCACCGGGATGCGTGGGTCGAGGATGCTGTTGAGGCATGTCTTGAGGCTGGATTCGAGCCTGTATTGTCGCGGCATCCCTTTGACCTCGGTACTGGCTATCAGGAGTATCAGACAAAAGAGAGCTTTTTTGACACATTGCCAAAATGCGCGGTCAGCATACAGCGCTTTGGATCTGGTATACTTGAATCTCTCGCATCGGGCGTGCCTGTCATCTATTTCAATCCGCACAAGGAAAAAATAGATAAATTTGCGGCGCCTGAAGCGTCTTATTTAGTCGCTGAGGCTCGAGATGAATTAAAGATTATTCTCGAGGAACGGCGATTCTTCTGGAGAGAACGCGAAGCGCAATTGTTTCTGCAAAATCATACCGGTCTGGACGAAGGCAAGGCGCCCGGCGACAGAATCACGCAGATATTGAAGCAGATTGTTGACGCCGCCGCCGCGCCGTCGCCACAACTTGCTGGCGCTCTCGCAAGGGCGAATTATCTAAAAACACGAAGATCACTTTCCGACGAGGCCAACAGGATTGGCCCGTTCTACGGCCGTGAGAGTACGGGATCCGTTACGCACGCGCTGCCAGCAACCAGTGATGTGGGTCAAAGCGAGCCAAGGCTGATTTCTGTTATTGTGCCGGTCTATAATGTCGAGACGTATATCGAAAAATGTCTCGAGTCGCTGGCGGCGCAGGATGATGACCATTTTGAAGTCATCATAGTGGACGATGGCGGCAACGACTCAAGCATGGTGATCGTTGAGCGCTACGCGGAGCGATTCAAGCGGTTTGGTATCCACAAACAGCAGAATATGGGGCTGGGTGGCGCTCGTAACGCTGGGGTAAAGGAGGCGCGCGGGGAGTTTATTATCTTTGTCGACAGCGACGACATTGTCACGAGCGACCACGTTTCAAAATTGCGTCATAAACAAGCAGAAGGAAACTACGATGTCGTTTCCGGTCGGCTTGAACGAATGTCTGAAGCGGGTGCGGTTTTGCCAAGGCAGACGGAGTACGAACCGCCGAAATTGAAACCGCCGCTGAGTGATTATGAAAAAGTTCTAGGAGTGTTATCGCCGTCGGTGGCGTGCGCGAGGCTTTTTAGAAAAAGCCTTGTCACCAATTCCGGCGTTCGGTTCCCAGATCGCATTCCGCATGAAGATCTGTTTTTTACCTATAAAATCCTTCGGCGCTCGTCGCATGCATTTATAGATGACTACATTTATTTCTGGCGTCAGCGTCCCGACTCGCTCAGCAAATCAATAACGCGCGGGCACATCGATGCGTGGGAAAAGATGCGGGCTGACACATATCAGTTTCTTGATGAGCGCTCTGCCGCGCCGCGCGAGTACGCGTTAGCAGCGCGGCGGAACCTGGTCATATTGGAAAATTTCAGGCGCAAAGTAGACATCCAGAAGGGTGATGTTCTGGAGTATTTTGAGGCCGCGTTAGAGCGCAATCGTAGCCACTTGCAAGAGGACTACGAACGCATCCAACGATCATCCGTATCCGCCGCCTATCTCCCGCCGGAATTGCTTTCTCGCGCCACCATACGGGCGGAAGAAAAAAGCCCAGCAGCATCGTCAGATGAAGTGAAGCGGCGCCTTGTGCAAGCTGATGACCGACCGGCACGGCCGTTCTACGCCGCGTTCGGCGAAAAGATCTTTCATCGTGCGCCGCGGTTGTTCTTCGTTCTTCGAATTCTTCGGCGTGTGCTTGCCGGCCTTTGGCGCCGCCGACTCTGGACGGTTCCTGCGTTTTTAGCTCTGGTAGCGTTGCCCGTACTCAGCCTGACGCCGCAATTTAGCGACCACCGCATGCTGATGCTCGGCACCGCCGCCTTCTTAATTGTTTTCGCGGTAATTTTATACCTCGGTATACGCGTCTACAGTTTCGCACTTGCCATCACGGCGGAGGTTACCGATTTGCGGAACCGGTCGGTGCGGGAAAAGAAACGTGCAGATCGCGCGGTATCTGAAAGAAAGCTACTAAATAAGAAGTTGCAAAAACTCGACAAGGAATTGGCGGGTAGGATTGAGCGGATGACTGCGGCGTTCAACAAAGACCTAAGAGAAACGGAGAGTTTGCTTCGTGCAACGACGACGAATGCGCTCGTCGCAACGCAAGCGGGCGATGAGGCAATAATTACGCAATTTAAAACTGCACAATCCGAGGCGGATGCGAAGGCCGCCAAGTTACAAATGCACATAGGAGAACTAAACGCGACTAGCACTCAGCTCGGCAATGAGGTCGCCACATCTCACAAGGCGCTAGTCGCAGCCAAAGACGCCATCAAGAAAAATTTCGAGAATATTCGAATGGATGTAAAGGCGGCGAATGCGAACATACGTGAAACGATAGAGAGAACGCAGGTCTCCGCGACTGAAAATAAGAAAAAACTGTTAGCCGAAGTGGAAAAACTAGGTGTCAGCGAGCGGCGTCTTCGGGAGCGCGTCGCTTCTGGCGAGCGGCAGATTGGAGAACTAAAATATCCAAATTCGCCAGACTGTGTGGTGTTGTTCGGACATCACAAATGCGCGTCGCGTTTTTTCCGGCGCGAAATATTCTCGATGATTGCAGAGATGACCGGCGCGCGATTGCGTCAATACAAGATTGATAATCCGCCATTCCACTACACTCGAATGGATGAGCTGGACTTGTCGAACATTGATTTTGATGGGCTCGGCAAAGGCTCCCGCGATGTGGTCGTCTTCGCGAATTCATCGGAAAGATCCCTAAGCCGTATTCAAGACGCAGTGCAAAACTGGCGCGGATTGCGGATCCTGCGTGATCCACGCCAGGTTCTGGTGTCAAACTATTTTCACCACAAAGGGGATCATGGGTTCGAATTTGGCGGCTGGGTTTGGGACCAATTGAAAATCGACAAGCCTGTTCTCCAGCAGCTGCCAGAAGAGCAGGGGCTGCTATATGAGTTGGACAACATTTCAAAGGGCGTTATTGAGGAACAGTTGCTCGCGCCCTTCGATGATGACCGCGTCATGACGGTCAAGCTGGAAAATTTTGCGAAAAATCCACAGTCCTTTCTTATTGAGATTTCGGCGTTTTTGCAAATTCCAGATGTGGCGGGTATTGATCTGCAGCATACCTTCGCCAACCCGGATAGCAGCACATGGAAAGCTCACTTCACGCCAAAAATTCGCGAAGTCTTCAAGGAGCGCTACGGAGAAGCATTGATTCAGATGGGGTATGCGGATGACCTGGATTGGTAAGACGCCTTGTATCCGCGACATTGATCGAAACTCCAATAGCGCTTTGAGCCGTCGCACCCCGCCGAATAATGATGAGCTCGGATAGTGAAAATTGGCGTATTAACATTTGGGTACGAGAATTTCGAAGGCTTTGAAAAGGAGCACAAGCGCACCGGGTTATTCGACATAAATATCGGAGACAACATGCAGTCGCTTGCAGCGCGCAGCCTGCTCCGGTCATTGGGCGTGCCCGACGACGATATAATTTCAATCAATCGCGACACGCTCTCGCAGTACAGTGGACCGCCTGTAGCCCTTGTCATGAATGCGGTATTTCCCGCCCACTCATTTCCCATTCCTGAACAAGTGAAGCCGGTGTTTGTGGGCTTCTTCGCCACCGAAAAAGTAGTGGCTGAAAATTGTGAGTATCTTCGTAAACACGGGCCGATCGGCTGTCGCGATCTCAATCAATGTCAGGTGCTTGCCCGCCACGGGATTGAAGCAGAAGTTACAGGGTGTTTGACACTCGGCTTTCCGCAACGAGAATCTCCGCCGGCAGTTCCAAAAATGTTTGTGATATACGGATCGGGTGTTGGCGGCCTGCAAGCCAATGCGCTACGTTTTGCACCAGATGCCCTGCTTCAGTCTGCGGAATTTGTATATCAGCGATGGCCCGCCGCCCACTTTCCGCTAATGGAGGAGGATCGTATCGCCGCTGAGCGACAAGCGGAGCGATTGCTTGAAAGGTATCGACAGCAGGCGACTCTTGTGCTCACGCCATTGCACCATGCGGCGGCCCCGTGCATGGCGTTAGGCATTCCAGTTATCATGGTCAGAGAAAAGACCGGTGGTCGCTTCAGCTATTTAAAGCGTTTGACGCATATTTATACGCCTGGCGAGGTCGAACAAATTAACTGGGCGCCGCCCCCTGTCGATTTGGGGCCAGCGAAGACGATTTTATCGAATGCGCTCAAATCAAGGCTTGCCGCCGCCGGTATTTCCCTCTGATCGAAGCTGACTGGAGTTGCGGTTCAAGACTTGGTATTGTTTTCTAACTTCATGTTTATGGACCCGTCATGACGTCTAAAGATCAGCCTAAAGATTTTGCGGTCAACGAGAATGCGCCTGAAAAGCCGCATCTAATCTATTATGAGATGGCTGGCAAAAAACGCCGCGCCCACGGCAGTTGGCACCGCGGGGAAAACACCAATTTTCACCCCTTTCGTTCTAGCCTTGCGGAACCAGATGCCGTCGAAAAATATATAGGTCATGGCTGGTTTCCCCCGCGTCCGTTTATCACAAAGCAGCATTACATCACCGCGTTCGGATCGTGCTTTGCGCATGAGGTTACAAAGTTTCTTTATGCGGAGGGGTATAAGGTTTTTGGGAAGGACTTGAATATGGCGGCGCATGTGGTGCGTTCCGGCGAGGGGATCGTCAGCACGGCTGCGCTCTGGCAACAGTTCGATTGGGCATACAACAAGTCCGCGCCAAAAGGGGACATCTGGTACGAAAAGGATGGATCAAAAGCTGAGGTTACGGATCGGATTCGTGATTTGACGCTGGAAATATTTTCAAAAACAGAAGTTTTTATATTTACACTTGGCCTCTCTGAGGTCTGGTATGACAAGAAAACAGAAGAGGTTTTCTGGCGCGCAATACCTAAGCACCAGTTTGACGATGAGGCCCATGGGTTCCGGGTGCTGGGGGCGAACGAGAATCTGGAAAATATCCGGCGCGTTTACGATATCATTCGAAAGCACAGACCTGACGCGGAGATTATCTTTACGCTTTCACCGGTGCCACTTGCCGCTACCTTCCGGCCGGTCTCCTGCATAACGGCGAATGCCGTTTCCAAAGCATCGCTTCGTGTCGCAATTGATGAATTGATGCGCGCCTTCCCGGAAGACGAAAAGCTTCATTATTTTCCGTCTTACGAGATCATTACCGCGTTTCTGGAAGAGCCGATGGGCGTCGATTTGCGTCATCCGCGGCCAGAGTCAGTGGCGTTCGTCATGCAGACTTTCAAGCGCTACATTCTGTCCTGACGTTTTGTTCAACGTTCCATCTCAAAGGCGAGAATGGATCTGGCGAGCCCCAAATGGGGAAGGCTATCAATCACTTTATTCGCCGCAGGGGTTGCAATGCGCTCACAGCGCCAGCCAAACATGCTCGTCAGACTGAAGAGCGATGTCGATGAAATGCTGTAAGCGGCGCCCGTCGCCCCCGGTTTCACAAAGGCTTCGACAGGCGCGGGTGTTTCCAAAATCTCAACACCATCCGAAGCTGTTACGAGCGGGCGCTCGGAAGCGCGCGGATGCGCTTTGAAAAGAATGCGACTGACGCCCTGTTGCTGCAGCCGGATTATTATTTGCAAATAGGCGTGGCGTTCTTCCTCCCAACTAATCCGGTTGGTGCGAAACAGGCTGGTGCCAATTAGAACATGCTGTGGCAACCATCCAGATACTGGCGGGTGACTTACCGCGCTGCGCATAGCCGCAAATATCGGCGCATAATCGTCGGCCTGAAGCGAGAATTGTTTCACACTATTCAGATAAGGAGGCGGAGGCAGGGGCGGAGAAAGCGTGAGGTAGGCGGCGGCAGGCGGTTGAAGGCCGTGGTCTTGAAATACCTGAGTGACGTTGATGTCGTGCTGCCAGTAGGAGGAAAGACCGTTGTCAAAGAACACAAATTCGTCCGGTCGTAACAGCGCATAATAAGAAATATGGAATGCTTTTTGGAGCGCATTTCCATAAACAATTCTCTGAACGCCCTTCTCCCCTTGCGGAAATTCATAGCCCTCGCCATCAAAAACGCGTTTAGATATCCGCTCTATAGGCGCATCAAATAGTTCAATTGCAGGGAACGCTTTTTTTGCGATTTGGACGAACTCAGTTTGCAGCTTATCCGGAAGGCTTTTTTTTGCGCCAAACAGAACCGACTTCAAATGTCGTGGCGCATTGTCTCGCTCGGGCGCATAACGGTTCGCCGCAGCCAAAAAATTCGCCAAATCCGGCAGTCCGGTTACAACGCCAATATGCTCAGTGTGCATTTTTCCGCCCCCCTATTACAGGAATGTTGGGGATCTCTGTAGATTACCGAATCCATCGGGTTGAGCCTGTCCACAAGCGGCCATTATCGAGGTCTTACGAAAACAAAAAATCATCTTCGTGGAGGTCTGCGACGGTAACGTTGAGGAGTAGAATGGAATCACCGCCGCCAAAATCGATGGTAGTGTGGTTCCCATTGTCGCTTGCGGCCGCGATCACTTCCGCAAAGGTGTCAAACGCCGACCCGAAGGAATTGAGTTTGATAAGATCGTCAGTGCCTGCGCCAGCGACGAAGTCATCGAATACATCATTGCCATCGCCTTTAGCGAATTTGAAAAAGTCGTCGCCATCGCCGCCAGAGATGCTGTCGTCTCCCGCGGAACCCTCCAGGGTGTCATCACCTGGGTCACCTTTGAGCCGGTCATTCCCTTCGCCGCCAGTCAGAATATCGTCGCCGACATTCCCGAGCAGCGTATCCTCACCATCATCGCCGTAAAGCCGGTCGTCGCCATCAAAACCACGGAGGATATCATTGTCGTCCCCGCCATCCAGGCGATCCCGGCCGTAGCCGCCCCGCATATCATCATTGCCGGCGCCGCCGATAAGAGTGTCATGGCTCCCATAACCGTGCATGAAATCGTCACCGTCTTCGCCATAAAGGACGTCACGACCGGCCCATCCCTCCAGCACGTCGTCGCCACTGCGGCCGAAAAGAAAATCATTGCCGAAGCCGCCATCGAGCGTGTCATTCCCCCCGCGACCGTCGAGCGTATCGCGCCCGCCGAGTCCTTCGATCAGATCGCCGCCGTCGCCGCCAGCGAGACTCTCATGACTATCCGTTCCTTGAATGGGGTTACCAGTCACAGCCGCCTTTGTGATAATCGCCACATGCGCGGTGAGCGCGTCAAATTGGTTACGGGCGCCGGGCTCGAGACCAAAACGCAGACTGTTGTCCTTCATTCTCATATTGGCGTCTCCATCGAAGGTGGTCCAAGAGTTGAGGCGCCGTCCGCCACCAATTGCTGCCAATGGAAATTAGAATGGGAGCCTTCAACCCTTAAATCCGCCATCTCAAGCAAACAGAAAATCATCCTCGTGGAGGTCGGCGACCACCACATTGAGAAGCAGGATGGAATCACCGCCGCCGAAGTCTATGGTGGTGTGCGTACCATTGTCGGAAGCCGCAGCGATCACTTCTGCAAAAGTGTCGAAGTCCGTCCCGAACGCGAGCAGTTCGATGGCGTCATCGGTGCCTGCGCCCGCAACAAAGTCATCATAGGTGTCGTTGCCGTGGCCCTGGCGAAACTCGAACAGATCATCGCCCGCGCCGCCGCTAACGAGGTCATCGCCAAAGCGTCCGTTCAACGTATCGTCGCCAGCATCGCCCTTGAGGCGATCAACACCGCCGCCGCCTGTGAGCGAGTCGTCGCCGTCATTGCCGATTAATGTATCCGCGCCAGCGCCGCCAAACAGACGGTCGTCGCCCCCAAAACCGCGCAGGATGTCATTGCCGCTGGAGCCGTTCAGCAAATCCCTGCCGAAACCGCCGCGCAAATCGTCATCGCCATTGCCGCCAAAAAGCGAGTCGTGACTGCCGAAACCATGCAACGTGTCGGCACCGTCGCCGCCAAGGATCGAGTCTCGCCCAGCCTCGCCGCCAATCGTGTCGTCGCCCGCGCCGCCGCTCAACGTATCGTCGCCAAATCCGCCGGAGATCGTATCAGCGCCGTCAGATCCCGTAACGCTGTCATTTCCGTTATCGCCACTTAAAAGGTCGCCCGCTGAAGAACCGGCGGCTTCAGACTCGGTACGCGCAAAAATAAGATCGTTTCCGTCTCCGCCTTCGATCGTATCAGACCCTTCGCCGCCTTGGAGCAAGTCACTACCGCGTTGTCCGAAGATGATGTCTGTTCCGCTGCCGCCGTTAATGGTGTCGCTGCCGATCAATGTGCCAAGTGAATCGTCTCCATAAATCGTATCGTTGCCAGCGCCAGCGTTAATGGCGTCGTTTCCACCATTACCCCGCAAAAAGTTTGCGCCGCTGCTGCCGGTAATGTCATCGCTATTATGAGTGCCGAATAAGTTTTCAAAATTGATCATCACTTCGGTGAATGGGCCTGCGGTCGCCGTGCCGGCCTCCATGTCGAAAACACCGCTCACAACTGGCGCTGCGCTCCAGTCAATCAAATCTTCATCGTCGCCACCGTTAAATTCATCGGTGCCGACGCCGCTCGTTATGACGATGTAATCGTCACCGGCGTCTCCATTGAGCGTATCGACGCCGTGATTATCGAAGATAATATCTGCGCCGTCTCCGCCGCTCAGACTGTCTTCGTCGATTCCCCCATCCAGGCTGTCGTCTCCGACGCCGCCATCCAGCACGTCATTTCCGGCGTCCCCGAAAAGCGTGTCATCGCCATCAAGGCCGTTGATGGTGTCATCATCCACAGTTCCGTCCAGCGAGTCATTTCCTAGAGTACCATCGATAATCATTTGATCTCCTGACGCTTTACTTGATGACAATGCTGCATTTGCCTCCCAAACAGAGCGATATCTGCCCGGAGCGTCAAGCAATTTCTATTTGAATGCCGGTGCGAGATCGACAATATCGGCTTTCGCTCGGAGGGTCAGCCGATTCAGTGACGTATGGGGAAATCGTCAAGCGTCTCAGCTAAAGATGAAATCATCCTCATGGAGGTCGGCAACGGTGACGTTGAGGAGGAGGATGGAGTCACCGCCGCCGAAATCGATCGTGGTGTGATTGCCGTTATCAGATGCTGCGGCGATCACTTCGGCAAAAGTATCGAAGGCCGTTCCGAAGGCAATCAACTCGATGGCGTCGTCTGTGCCCGCGCCCGCAACGAAGTCGTCATAAGTGTCGCTGCCGTGGCTCTGCCGAAACTCAAACAAATCGTCGCCCGCCCCACCGGTGACGAGGTCGTCGCCGAAGCGGCCATTCAGCGTGTCTTCGCCTGCATCGCCCTTGAGGCGATCAACGCCGCCGCCGCCGGTCAGCGAGTCATTCCCGTCATTGCCCAACAGCGTATCCGAACCGCCACCGCCGAATAGGCGGTCATCGCCCTCAAAACCTCGCAGGGTGTCGTTGCCGCTGGAGCCGTTTAAGAGGTCGCGCCCGAAGCCGCCGCGAAGATCGTCATCGTTATTTCCTCCGTACAAGGAGTCATGACTGCCAAAACCATGTAACGTGTCAGCGCCGTCACCGCCAGCGATAAAATCGCGTCCGGCCTCGCCGCCAATCGTGTCATCGCCCGAACCGCCGTTTAGCGTGTCATCACCCGCGCCGCCGGAAATCGTGTCCGCGCCGCCGCCGCCGTCGAGCAAGTCCGCGCCCCCAAGGCCGGAAATGCCGTTAGGCGTGGCGTTGCCCGTGAGCGTGTCCGAAAAGGCTGATCCGGCGAGATTTTCGATACTCGAAAACACATCGCCCGAAGCGTCACCGCCACTGCCGCCGCCGGCCGACAAACTCGCCGAAACGCCGGATGATGCGGTCTCGTAAGAAGCCGTGTCCGTATCAGCGCCGCCATTCAACGTATCGGCGCCGGCCCCGCCAATGAGCGTGTCCGACCCGCTTTCGCCAGAAAGCAAATCATCTCCGGCTGCACCATCGACAATGATGTCAAAACCATTGGCGTGGATTGTATCATCGCCGTCTCCTGCGATGACCATTTCGATGCTTGTAAGGTTAGCCAAGGTAATATCTATGTTTTGGCCGCCTGCGGCGAGCCGCTCCAGGCTGACCGTATCAAACCCAGAGCCACCATTGATTTCGATCTGGTTGTAAATGATCAAAAGATCGTCGCCGGCGCCGCCAAACAACCGGTCAAACCCTTCGCCGCTATCGAGCGTGTCGTTGCCGGCGCCACCGCTCAAAGAATCGTCATCCAGTCCACCCAGGATATAGTCGTCGCCATCACCGCCGTTGACCGTATCGGCGCCGCTTAGGCCGTCATACCAATCGTTTCCGCCGAGTAACGAAACTGAATCGTCACCGCCAATATAATCGATCGTATCAAAATCATCATGAAACCCATATAAAACATCATCGTTCTCCGTCGGCGCAAGTATAGGTAAATCGATGTCTGCGAGCATTGCGATATCGAGCGCTGAGACGAATAATCGTTGTCCGTTTGCGAGGCTGGCGTTTAAAACATCCTCAATGGAAAGGCTGATATGGCTGGGGCCAGTATCAAGCGGCACATCTCCCCCAAACACAGCGACTGCGTTGGCGCCAGTAAAGAAGAAATTTGGCCCCGTTTGCTCCACGAAAAGATCGTATACGGCTAAATCACCGTTTGGATCTCCATCAAAGGAGAGGAATCCCAATCCGTGGCCAATCTCATGCACCAACACGGTAAAAAGATCAAATTCACTGAATGGAACATTCGGATTATCCAGGCCGCCAAGGAAAAATTCGCCGCTGCGGATGGTGTCGGAGTTTATGTCAATTTCAATGTCTTCAATCCCGCCGTTCGGGTCGATGCCGCTTTGTAACTCCAAAATTGGGCCAGCTTGAAAAACATCTGCGCCACCCGGTCCTGTTTCTTGAAAAAAGAATGTCGGCCCCGCTTGAGCGAGCGTCGTATCTCCGAGTGGGGCAAAGTTTACCTTGATATCAAGCGTGCCCGTCCCGAAATTTATATATCGCCCCCAATATTCTGCGGCGTCCTGGACGACGGCCATCACCATATCGATAATGCTTTGCGCCAAGCCGTCTTTGCCGCCTACAACGTATGTCCACATAATTTTGGGCCCTGCAATTGGAAATTCCACCACTAAATAGCAATCAAATCGGCCTGTTGTCGACGAGAATATTTATTTACAGTGAGGCGTGAGCTGTGGGGTTCCTCTGTTGACAGCTCAACATTGTCGCCCTTTATGAGTGGTTTTCGACACATGCCTGAAGCGGCAATCGGATGAAAAGTCTGCCGGGATGGAAAAGAGCAATAGAATATATGTAGCTGGCCATCGGGGAATGGTTGGCGCCGCTCTATGCCGTACGCTGGCTCATCAAGGTTACGAGAATCTGGTTCTTCGCTCCCGGCGAGACTTGGACTTGATTGATCCTGCTGCGGTGCGAGCCTTTTTCTCAAAAGAAAAGGTCGACTATGTTTTTCTGGCGGCGGCGAAAGTCGGCGGAATTATCGCCAATGACACCCAAAGCGCCGACTTCATTCGTGAAAATCTCTACATTCAAACCAATGTCATCGATGCTGCCTATCGCCACGGCGTCAAAAAGTTGATGTTTCTGGGGTCCAGTTGCATCTACCCAAAATTTGCTGAGCAGCCGGTAAAGGAATCTAGTTTGCTAACAGGAGCGCTTGAGCCGACGAACCGGTCCTATGCTGTTGCGAAAATCGCTGGCGCGGAAATGTGCGATGCGTACCGAAAGCAGTTTGGGTTCAACGCCGTCACCGTAATGCCCTGCAATGTTTATGGGATCGGTGACAATGTCGACCCGGATGCAAGTCATGTCATCGCCGGGCTTATGCGGCGCTTGCACGAGGCGAAAGTTTCGGGGCGACATGAAGTTATTGCATGGGGAACTGGAAGGCCGCTGCGCGAATTCTTGTTTGTTGACGATCTCGCGGATGCGTGCGTGTTTCTTATGAACAATCACAACAGCGGTGGAGTCATAAATGCCGGCTCGGGCGATGAAGTTTCAATTCGCGCCCTCGCTGACCTGATCGCAACCGTTGTGGACTACCAGGGAAAGATTATCTGGGATGCGGAAAAGCCCGATGGAACGCCGCGAAAACTGATGGACAATAGCCGGCTTGCTGCAATGGGATGGAGAGCCAAAACAACATTGAATGACGGGCTGGCGAGAATGTATCAATGGTATTGCGAGACTCATGGTTCCGCTGTCGGCCTGTCTGCAAAGTGACGGAATCGAACGCTATTCCTAGATGCCGCCTGCCGCGCATTATGACATGACCGCCGCCTGTGATTTCCCAAAGTCTATTGACTTGCAGTCCGCCGATCTTCAAGTCGTGGCTCTCGTAAATCAGAAACACGCACCGCATGACTGATCCCAAAATCGTTATTTCTGTACCAATCGGCGCGTACCATCCGCTATTGAGGGAGTGCTTATTGAGCCTCTCCATTCAGGAGCCGAAGCCTGCTGTCGCCATTCTGGATGCTTCGGGTGACGAGCGCGTGGCTAGCGTGATCAAGGAATTTTCCGGCCTGGCGGCATATCATCGAGCTGGTCCCGATAAAGGTCAGTCTGACGCGATCATTGAAGGGTGGGAGCATGTGGACGGCGCCATTCTGGGCTGGCTCAATGCTGATGATGCGCTTTATCCCGGCGCACTTCAGCAGGTCGCGGCGCATTTTAGGGAAGCGCCGACTACAGATGTATTTTACGGCCACAGCACAATTGTTGAAGATGATGAGACCATAAAGGGGTATCACTGGGCGGTCGAAGCGCCGGGCGTGGCAATACTCGCTGGCGACATCATATCACAGCCGTCCTGCTTTTTTCGGCGCGCCAAAGTCGATGAAATCGGCGGTCTTGATCGCGATCTGCACTATACGATGGATTGGGATTTGTGGGTGCGGTTGTGGCGGGCCGGCGCGCATTTTGCGTATACGGAGGATGTTCTTTCACGCGTATTGTGGAGCAGCGATGCGAAGACGGGCGGGTTTAACCGCAGCCGCCGCGAGGAGTTGGAGCGCATCATTGGCGCAAATTCCGGGCTGACGCGGCGCCTGAAGAGCCGCGTCGGGTTCGCGCTGCATTATCTGTTTGAGTATGTAACGCCGCCCAAGATTGCAGACATGGTGCGCAGTTTACCCATACGCAGGATGCATACGATTGGCGGGCTTGATCGTCTGGGCAGGTTTGCCGGAACAGCGAGAATGCCGCTCGCGCACTACCTTACGAAGGATGCGAAGGGGCTCGCTATAACGCTAAAACCGGGAGGCGGCGTGGTCAAAGCCCGTGTCGGCGGAGAGTGGGTCGACCTTTCCGGTGCGCACGGCGGCGAGGTTGAGTTTGACCCCCCTGTTTCGGCGGGCAAAACGGTTATCCTTGAGCTGGAGAATGCCGGCGAGCGCCCCGCACGACTGTTAGGCGTGCGGTGGGTCGCTTAATGCGACACTAGAATGGCGACTGAAATTCGGACCATAACGGCGCCTTGGCGTCCTTATCGGACAGAGATGCCTCGGCGGCGCTAACGCCCCAATCAATGGCAAGCGCCGGGTCGTTCCACTTTACTGAACCATCACTGGCACCATCGTGAAATGCGTCAACTTTGTAGGCCACTTCAGTGTCAGCTTCGAGCGTGACAAAGCCATGAAGGAAACCCCGCGGTACAAGAATCTGCACGCCGTTTTCCGCGCTTAGCGTCGCACTCACCCATTTTCCAAATGTTGGCGACGCTTTACGCGCGTCGACCGCCACATCGATGATCGAGCCTTTAATGACGCGCACTAGCTTCGACTGAGCGTGCGGCGGCGCCTGATAGTGCAGTCCGCGCACCGTGCCTTTCGCGGCGGAAAAGGAGTGATTGTCCTGTACGAAATCACAGTCAATGCCTGCCTCTTTGAAAGCGCGCGCATTATAGGTCTCTGAAAAGAATCCCCGATCATCGGTGAATCGTCTAGGCGTAACCAGTTTGACGTCGGGGATTGCGAGGGCGGTGACATCCATATCGGGCGACCTTTTGCTTCAATCGCCCATCAACCCTAGCCGCCGGTGGTTTGCAAGGATTGGGTTTTCCGATCGTTTGCGGGCCTCCGCCGGGCCAGTTTCCCGAGGTTTTCCCCGGAAATGCCCACAGGTGGAAAATTGAAGCCCTACGATATCTTGCGTGCGGATCGAAACGGAGGCACAAAATGATGTGTTGAGCGCCGACTCATACTACCAAAATCTGCTGCTTTTAAGGACTTTATAAATGCTTCGCGCTGCCGAAACGACCCCGTCACAGACAGGACTTTTGACCCCGTCTCTTGCTTATAAGCCGTTTCGCTATCCGTGGGCCTATGATTTCTGGAAACGCCAGCAGCAGGTTCACTGGATGCCGGAGGAGGTTCCGCTTGGTGAAGATTGCAAGGATTGGGCGAACAATCTCGACGACGCTGAGCGCAATCTGCTGACCCAGATTTTCCGATTCTTCACCCAGTCAGACATCGAAGTGAACGACAATTACATGGAGCGCTATGCGCGCGTCTTCAAACCGACCGAAGTGAAGATGATGCTGTCGGCGTTTTCCAATATGGAGACGATTCACGTCGCCGCTTATGCGTTGTTGCTTGAAACGATCGGCATGCCCGATTCTGAATTCTCAGCGTTTCTTGAGTACGAAGCGATGCGCGACAAGCACGACTTCATGCAGAGATTTGGTGTTGAATCGAATGAAGACATTGCCCGCACCCTGGCGATGTTTGGCGGTTTCACTGAGGGGCTTCAATTGTTCGCCTCTTTCGCCATGCTGATGAACTTTCCGCGCTTCAACAAGATGAAGGGTATGGGCCAGATTATCACTTGGTCGATCCGTGATGAGTCGCTGCATTGCGAGGGGATGATCAAATTATACCATGCGTTTGCGCGCGAAACGGGATGCGTCACAACGAAGGTCGCGGACGACATCGTCGAGTGTTGCCGCACCGTAGTGGGGCTGGAAGACAAGTTCATCGATCTCGCATTTGAGATGGGGCCGGTGCAGGGCATGACGGCGGATGATATCAAGCAATATATCCGCTATATCGCCGACTGGCGGCTAGACCAGCTTGATCTTCCGAAACTTTACGGCGTTGAAAAACATCCGCTGCCGTGGCTGACGGAAATCTTGAACGGCGTCGAGCATGCAAACTTCTTCGAGGCGCGCGCGACCGAATATTCGAAAGCGGCGACTCGTGGCGAATGGCACGGTGACGACGGCGTGTGGTCGAATTTCGATTCCCTGATGGAAAAGCGCAAAGCGGCGATTTAGTTCGCTTCGTCCGGTATTCCGCACGATTGCGGCCCTATGGCGGCGCGGCCGCTTTCGTCATATTGTCACTTTAGCAGAATAGGGGTGATGTATGGCGGATATCAGTAGATCTTGGGTTTTTAGCGGGTTGCGCATCGTCACAGCGAGTGTTCTGTGCATTTCCCTGTTGTCCGCTTGCGCAAGTTCTCCATCGTCATCAGACCGAACCGTTGAGACTTCTCCGCCAGACCAGACTTCCCGCAACCTGGGCGACCAGTATGTCATTCTGATCGGGCTCGACGGGTTGCGCAGTGACGCCATCGACCGTTTTCCCGATGCAGCGCCGAACTTGCGCGCGCTTGCCGCGCGCGGCGTGCGCAGCGCCGGCATGGTTCCTGCGATGCCGAGCGTCACCTTTGTGAACTTTTATTCGATTGCAACCGGGCTCTATTCGAAAAACACCGGCGTTGTTTCGAATTCGACATACAGCCGCAGCCTTGGCCGGGTTATGGCGCGTGCGGAACATTCGGTTTCCGATTGGTGGCGCGGCGAACCGATCTGGACCACGGCGGAAAAGCAGGGCGTGAAAACAGGGACTATGTTCTGGCTCGGTTCAGAAGCGGAAAATGATGGCATTCGCCCAACCTACTGGCTGCCTTATGATCATGTAAAACCGTTTGAAGATCGCACAAGCGAAGTGCTGGGATGGCTCGCCTTGCCGCAGGATGAGCGTCCGCGCCTGGTCACGATCTACTTCCACGCGGTCGATTCTGCGGCGCATGTCTTCGGCGTTGGCTCAACGCAGGAGCGCGACGCCATCACCGAAGTCGACAAACAGATTGGCGCGCTGATCGCCGGCGTGGATGCCTTGGGCCTGGGTGATCGATCCAATTTCATCGTTGTATCCGATCACGGCATGACCAACGTTGAGGCGGGAAAAATAATCAATCTCGATGATTTTATTTCATTCGATGATGTCATGATTCCGGAATTTGAAGGCCCGGACCGCGCGGATAGAAGTGAGCTCGCCCATATTTTTGTTGAAAATGGCGACATAGACGGCGTCTATGAAGCGCTTGCCAAGGCCTCGCTGGGTGCGCCTTTCAAAGTTTACCGGCGTGAAAACCTGCCGTCGCGCTGGCACATGAACAATGCCGACCGTACCGGCGATATCGTCGCAGTGGCGGATGAGGGGTGGTTGTTGTTTGGCTCCGAGCTGGAGGCCGACTATCCGCAACGGCCGGTCGGGGGCGAGCATGGGTATGATCGTCATTCGCCGGCAATGTTGGCGACCTTTATCGCCGACGGGCCGCGTTTCGCCGACGGGGTTGTTGCCGAGTCATTCGATAATGTTGAAGTATATGGCATCATCGCGGAGATCCTCGGGATTGAACCGGCGGAGACTGATGGCGCGCTTGAGCGGGTGAAATATTTCATGATAGCGCCTTCAGACTAGTTCCTGCGAACCAAAGAGCCCCGGTGGTGGACAAGCCGCACGCAGATCGGCATATTCCGCACAAATTCGCTCCACTGCGTCCTCACGCATGAAGAAGGCCTGACATGTCCAACGATCCCGAACGCATCACCATTCTTGCTCGTGAGTTTACCGCCGCCGCGCTTGAGTTTCATCGCGGTAAAATGGCGGAAAAAGGCTATCGCATGGAGGGGTCGATCACGCCGCGCGTCTTCAAAATGATTGAAGGCATGGATGCGCCGAAGGATATGTTTGACGGCGCCCCGCTGTTCGCCGTGACGTTCGTCAAGAAAGACTGAGCGTTTCCGTCTTTCACTAGATCCTTTGCCTTGGAATGGCGCGACCGCTGCCGGATTGTGCAGTGTCTGCGTGCATTCGACATTTCACGTTAGCTCTTCTACGATTGCGGCCTTAGCCTGAACTGAAGACAACGCAACGAGTTAAATGATCGCAACACTCAACGCCCTTCTTTGGGGCAAAATTCTAATATTCGTCCTTATTCCGATCGGCCTTTGGTTTACTGTCCGGTCGCGCTTTGTTCAGTTTCGATTTTTTGGGCGCATGTTTGCCATTCTCGGGCAGGCGTTCCGCCATGAGGGCGACAAGCCGACATCCTTTCAGGCATTGGCGCTTTCGGTGGCGGGGCGCGTGGGCGCCGGCAATATCGCAGGCGTCGCCGTAGCGATCACGCTCGGGGGGCCAGGTGCGATTTTCTGGATGTGGATTGTCGGGCTTCTCGGCATGGCGACGAGCTTTTTCGAGTGTTCAATTGCACAGCTCTATAAACGGCTTGAGCCGGACGGTAATTTTCGTGGGGGGCCTGCTTTCTATATTACCCATGGGCTTCGTCAGCGCCTCGGTGGTGTGGCGCCGGTCATGGCGGGAATCTATTCCATCTTGCTGCTGATCGCTTTCGGCGTATCGTTCAATATTCTGCAAAGTTTCGCGGCCTCGGCATCGGTGGAAAGCGCATTCGGCGTGCCGCCTCTGGTGACGGGCCTCGCGCTCGCCGTATTGACTGGTGTGGTTATTTTTGGCGGCATCGGGCGCATCGCCGGTGTTGTGGAAATTGTCGTGCCGGTCATGGCCCTAAGCTACGTTGCGTTGGCGTTATTCATCCTGGCCACGCGCGCTGCAGATTTGCCGGGGGTGTTCTCATTAATCGTTAGCAGTGCGTTTGGTTTCAACGAGGCTGTAGCGGGCGGTATTGGCGGCGCGATCATGCTTGGTGTCCAGCGGGGGTTGTTTTCCAACGAGGCGGGTCTCGGCTCGGCGCCGAACGTCGCGGCGATCGCCTATGTTCCGCACCCGGCGTATCAAGGCGTGGTTCAGGCGCTATCGGTGTTTATCGACACGGCAATCATCTGCACCTGCACGGCGTCTATCATTTTGCTGTCCGGAGTTGACTACGGTAACCCGGCGACGGACGGCGTTATCCTGACGCAGACCGCGTTGGGGGACCATGTCGGGGCGTGGGCGGATGAGTTTATCGCCGTTGCGCTTTTGTTGTTCGTCTTCAGCTCAATTATGTACAACTATTTTCTTGGTGAGACGGCGCTTGATTTTTTCGCCAAGGATGACAAGCGCGTTTTCAATGTATTCAAGATCGTTACGGTCGGCCTCATTATATTCGGTTCAACACGTGACCTTGCGAGCGCTTTCGGCTTCGCCAATGTGGCCATGGGGCTGCTGGCGCTGTTCAACCTGTTTGCGCTCGTTTTGTTATTTCCAACAGGGTTGCGCTTGATGACCGACTTTGAGCGGCAGCATAAGCGCGAGCTGGATCCCGTGTTTGACCCGGAAGATTATGCCGATCTCGATATTGATCGCACCGCATGGGCGCTCGAAGCGAAGGAACAAGCGCAGCTCGACAAGAAGCGCAGCACCGACCAAGTGCGTTAGTTGCCTCCAGCGAGGCGTCCGTAAAGGTCAGGCCGGCGGTCCCTGAAAAACCCCCAGCTCGCCCGGCGCTCCGCGAGATGATCAAGGTCGATCGTTGCGATGGCGAAGCCTTCTTCTTCTCGGGAAAGATCAGCAAGAACATCCCCACCATCGTCGACAATGAAGGACGATCCGTAAAAAACCTGTCCGCCTTCATCGCCGATCCGATTCGCCGCTGCGACAGCGACAACATTCGACACTGCATGCCCCGTCATGGCTCGGCGCCAGCGCGCTTGTGTGTCAAGAGACGGGTTTTCCGGCTCTGAACCAATCGCTGTCGGATATAAAAGAACTTCCGCGCCCATGAGCATCATGGCGCGCGCGGCCTCCGGAAACCACTGGTCCCAGCATATACCGACGCCGATGCGGCCAAACTTTGTGTCCCAGATTTTAAAGCCCGTATCGCCCGGACGGAAGTAAAACTTCTCCTCGTAACCCGGCCCGTCGGGGATATGGCTTTTTCGGTAAAGGCCCAATATGGCGCCGTCTGCATCAACGGTAACAAGACTATTGTAATATTCCTGTCCGTCGCGTTCGAATATGGAGATCGGCAAGACGACGCCAAGTTCCGCCGCAAGTGACGCGAGGGCGGTTACAACCGGATGCTCCTTATAGGGATAAGCGCCGGTGAAGTGCGCCGTGTCTTCGGTTTTGCAAAAATATGGCCCTTGAAACAGCTCCGGCGGCAGGATGACTTGTGCGCCGCCTTTGGCGGCGGCGCGGGTCAGTGCTTCCACCTTGGCGATATTTGCGGCCATGTCGTCGCCAAAAGCAGCCTGAAGTACGGCGATGCGTAAAGTGCGGGCCATATGGGTCTCCGGAACCTTGTGTCCTCATGAATTGCTTGACGCATAGCGACAGGGCGTCATTGTTTCAATCCATCACAGTAGAAAGACCGGTCACCAATGACAGATTCCACGATCAAACTTGATATCTACTGGTCGTTTCGCAGTCCTTACTCATACCTTGCCATTGATCGCCTTAGCGACATCGCGGCTGAGTTTGCGGTCGATGCGCGCTTTCGGCCCGTTCGCCCGTTAGCGCTGCGCGAGCCGGATTTTTTCGAAAAAGGGCGCAAGCAGTTCTTGCCGTACTTGATGAGGGATGTGATGCGCGAAGCAGAACGCCTTGGCATTCCTTTTGCGCTTCCGTCGCCGGACCCGATTGTCATGGATATGGAGACGGGCAAAGTGGCGCCTGAGCAGCCGAATATGAATCGCATAATGGCGCTGGCGGTTGCCGCCGTTGAACACGATAAGGGGTTGGCGTTCGCCCGGTCGGTGTCGCACCGGGTATGGACGGGCAAACCATGGGCTGACGCTGACGCATTGGCGGCGGCTTGCAATGAATGCGGGCTCGAATTTGCAGCGCTTGATCGGTGGCTGCGAGCCAACACCGAAGGCGTCAAGCGCACAATAGATGCAAATGAGACCGCCCAGCTAGAGCATCATTGGGGCGTGCCGTTGATGGTGCTCGACGGCGAGCCTTTTTTTGGACAAGACCGGCTCGATTCTTTGCTGTGGCGCCTCGAGAAATTGGGACTGAGCCGGGCGTGACGCCCGTGGACCCATTGCTGCAATCGGCTTATTGTTTTGTGAGAATACGCGGAGGGTTGTGATGAGAGCGATTATTTTGTTGGTTGCCGCACTGGCGTTGGCGTCATGCGCCACGGTGTCGCCGCGCAAACGTATTGAAAACAGGTTTGTCGAGTTTGGTTTGTCTGATGACAAGGCGGAATGTATGGGCAACCAGCTGGATGATCGGCTTAGCCGGGGTGACTTGAAAGACGTTGCGGATTTTATCGGTAATATCAATGCAGCTTCATCGCCCGGCGAAGGGTTGGATGCGCTGCTCAGTATCGACAACTCAAGCGCCGCCACCGCGATTGCGCGCGCTTCAATCGCTTGCGCCTTCGCCTGACAATTGAAAGTGAAATAATGAGTTGGACTGATGCGCGGGTTGCCAATGCGAGCGGTGATGTTCGCGCGCCCTTTGCCGGCGTTGGTGACGCCTTCGCGCAAAACTTTGCCGAAGGGTTAGAGCTCGGCGCCTCTTTTGCCGTCATGATTGACGATGAGCTCGTCGTGAATATCCGCGGCGGCCATTCGGACCGTGCAAAAGAAGCGGCTTGGGATGAAACGACGCTGGCCTGTATCTATTCCAGCGGCAAGGCGGTGTTGTCGCTGCTGGTTGCCCATGAAGTATCGAGCGGACGCTTAAGTTATGATGCGCCAGTTGCAGAATATTGGCCGGAATTCGCCACCGCTGGAAAAGAAGCCGTCACATTGGCGCAAGTATTGTCGCATCAGGCAGGATTGCCGGGCATCGCCGAAGAAATGTCGCCGGAAACCTGGCTGGACTGGGATGCGATGACAGCGAAGCTTGCCGCCATGGAACCGTTGTGGACGCCCGGGACGGCGAACGGATATCATCCGCAGACGGTAGGGTTTATTGCTGGCGAATTGCTGCGCCGGGTGACGGGAAAGTCCGTAGGCGGTTTGATCGCTGCGCTGTCGGCAGAGCAGGGACTGCAGATATTTTGCGGCATGAGGGCGGATCAGGCGGCGCGCGCATCCTACATGCCAAAGCCTCCCAAAGCGCCCGATCTGGGCGAGCTGAACGAGTTCACGAAACTGGCGTTTTTAAAACCGTGGTCTGCACCGGCGCGGATTTCCAGGGAGGACTGGATGGCGGCGGAGCTGCCCGCGTCCAACATGCATGCGGATGCGCGATCACTCGCGGCGATCGTCCACCCATTCGTTAACGGCGGCGAGTGGGGCGGTGATCCCTATCTTGATCAACACGCGATTGCCGCCGCGCTGAAGGAGCGCATTCGCAGGGACGATCTCGTGCTGCCTTTTCACCTTTCGTGGTCGGCCGGGTTGATGCGCAATATCAATCGCCATTTCGGACCGAACGAAGGTGCGTTTGGCCATGCGGGTTTTGGCGGATCGTGCGTGGTCGTCGATCCCGAAAACAATCTCACCGCCGCGTATGTCATGAACAAAATGTCACCTTATCTTGTGGGTGATCCGCGTGCGGTGAGACTGCTTGACGCGGTTTATTCCAGCCTCTGACAAGCGAGTCTTTCATTAAAATTTGACTCGAAAGTCGACACTTACAAACGCCGGTTGCGGGTAGCCCGGCATGACTTTCGCCATGTTCTGGCACTCGTCCAAATGCGCCCGGCGGATGATGGTGTCTGCCCGCGCGCGCCTTGAAACCGCAACCATTTCTATGCGGCGATTAGCGACGACAAACGCCGCCACAGGTTTCGGTTTGGCGTTGAACGGCGTTTGATGTTCCAGATCATTCGCCGCCGCCGGTGTCGCCCATATACACAGGGCAAACGCTATTATTGCGATCATTGTTCGCACCTGACCCTCCACTTCTATTGCACCAAAAACGTGGCAGGGGCGGATAACCGAAAAGTGATTTCGCAACTGAGAATTTAGCTCAAACGCAGGAATGAATTTCGATCAAATTAGTCTGAAAAGCGACGTTTCAACCAGTCAACCATCAGCGCGTTGGCCTCGTCGGGTTTTTCCCATGTCATCCAGTGCCCGCAATCGGCAATGACATGCTTTTCAAGATCGGGAACGATTGTGCTCATGGCGCCGGCGCTTTCTGGCGGCAGAAATAAATCGAGATCAGCGCCGATCCACAAAGCAGGCGCCCGCACCGCTTCATCGCGGTCTTGCATATGCGCCCAGTTGTTGTCGATGTTGCGATAGAGATTTACGCCGCCGTGAAAGCCGCTGTGTTTATAGGCGTCCACATAGACGGCAAGATCTTCGAGCGGGATGAGCGCGCTGTCTTCGGCTGGGGACGGCGCATTTTTGAAACGGCCTGGCAGGTCATAAACACGCGGAACCAGACGCGGCCAGATCTTTCGCGGCGGCGGACGTTGAAACATCAGCCTGAAGAAACGTTCAGGATCGGATTCGAATAGGCGCTCAGGCGCCTCCGCTTCCTGAAACTGTACGAAATAATGCAACTCGCCAAGGCGCTTTTTTATGATAGCAAGCGGCGGCGCAGGCGGGCGCGGCAGAACTGGCGTGCACAGACTAATGACGCCTGAAACGCGTTCTGTGTGGCGTTGCGCCATGGACCAGACAAGCGCGCCGCCCCAATCGTGACCACAAAAAATCGCCATTTCTATTTCAAGCGCATCGAGCAATTGGCAAAAATCTGCGGTCATGTGCTCGGCGTCGTAGAGCCCGGGGTCTTTTGGCGCATCCGAACCACCGAATCCCTTCAAGTCGAGGGCGATCACTCGAAATCCGGCGCTCGCGAGCGCGTGAATTTGATTCTTCCAGGAATAGGCGATCTCCGGCCAGCCATGGACCAGAATAATCGGCGGACGCTGCCGCTTCGTATCGCCGTCGGCCTCGTAGATCGCGAGTGTGGTGTCGCCGGCCTTTACTCTGCGCGCATCCGGAAATTTTGTCATGCGCGAACTCTCGGGCGTTCCATTTGATCGGGCAAGGGTTTTTGTCAGCGCTAATCACTGTTTTCCATCGTTGTGAACATGGCCAGATCAGGTAAAGGTTTTTGAATGAATGAGAGTGACAATTTTAAGCCGCCCGAAGGATGGTCGCTGCAATCGCATACGGATACGTTCAGCGGTCGCGCCGGTCCTTATTACTTTCGTGAAGAGGGGCCAGTACCGGGCGTCGGATTTTTCGCCGAGCCGCACCATATGAATTATGGCGGCGTTACCCACGGCGGCGCGTTGATGACGCTGGCGGATATGTCCCTGTGGGATATTTGCCGGCGAAAGGTTGGCTCGTTTCGCGGGGTCACCGTAACGTTGAACGCCGAGTTTCTACGTCCCGGCCCTTCGGGTTGTTTTATTGAGGCGACTGGTGAGACCCTGGCGGTCGGCAAGCGAATGCTGTTTGCGCGCGGGCTGGTGACCGCGAGGGGAAAGGCGGTGCTTAGCTTCTCCGGCAGCCTTAAACGGCTCGATTGATGCGCGCCGCCCGATTTGCGCGTACTGCGTCAACGCTATAAATCGCCAATGCGGTCCAGATCAGCCCGAAGCAAATCGCATGAAACAGCGTGAACGCCTCGCCGTAGTAAATGCCTAACGCGAACTGCAGGGTTGGCCCGATATATTGTAAAAATCCGAGGGTGGACAGGCGCATTCGGCGCGCCGCCAGTGCAAAGCAAACAAGAGGGATAACCGTCACCGGCCCCGCAAGAATAAGCATTGCATCCATGCCAATGCCGCTGGAAAGAAAGACGGCGTTTCCGTTTTGCATCAGCCAAAGGACGTAAATGAGTGCGATGGGCGAAAGCAGCAGCACTTCAATAAAGAGGCCCGGCATAGCGCCGACATTTGTCGTCTTTCGGATATATCCATAGGCGGTGAAGAGAATAGCCAAGGCGACGGAGGCAACAGGAAAAACCCCGGCGCCGAATGTGAGCACAAGCACGCCCGTCGCGGCCAGGGCGACGGAAACGATCTGCGCCAAGCGTAAACGCTCGCCCATGATAAAGACTCCGGCGGCCACATACATGAGCGGGTTGATGTAGTAACCGAGGCTCGCCTCCAATACCCGGTCATTGATGACCGCCCAGACATAGATGAACCAGTTGAGTGCAATCGCGAGCGCTGAAATCGTCAGCAGGGCGAGAACGCGCCAATTGACGAATGCGGCGAATACCTCCGCCCATTGTTTTCGCATGGTCAAGATGAGCGTCCCAAACGGGACCGACCAAAAAATGCGGTGGGCCAGAATTTCCAGCGCCGAAACATCTGAAAGGGCTTTCAGATATACGGGAAAGACGCCCCACAACATATAGGCGGCGACTCCGGCGATCAGGCCAAGCCGTAATGCGCTGTCTGCGACGTCAGTGTCTTTGCTGGTGCTCATTCGGATGTTCCGTAAATCGGTTCATTAACTCCGCCGGAGAAGCGAAGCCACCCGGAATGTGCGGTCGGTCAGGCGGCCTTCTTCAATACGCCGCGATTGAGGACGAGTTCAGCAATTTGTACAGCGTTAAGCGCGGCGCCTTTTCTCAGATTGTCGGAAACGCACCAGAAGGACAGGCCGTTATCGACGGTGGGGTCTACACGGAGGCGGCTGATAAACGTGGCGAAATCTCCAACGCATTCAACCGGCGTCACATATCCGCCGTCTTCACGCTTGTCGACGACCAGAATGCCGGGCGACTCGCGCAGAATTTCTCGGGCCTCGTCATCAGATAGCGGGTTTTTCAACTCTACATTCACCGCTTCGCCATGGCCGACAAAGGTTGGCACCCGTACGCAGGTGGCGGTGAGTTTTATTTTCGGGTCTAGAATTTTCTTTGTTTCCGCCGTCATCTTCCACTCTTCTTTGGTGAAGCCGTCTTCCATGAAGACGTCGATATGCGGAATGACATTGAACGCAATCTGCTTGGTGAATTTTGACGGCGACGGCGTGTCGTTGACGAAGATGCCTTTTGTCTGCGTAAACAGCTCGTCCATGGCCTCTTTGCCGGCGCCGGAGGTCGACTGATAAGTTGAAACCACCACTCGTGTGATGGTCGCCGCATCGTGCAATGGTTTGAGCGCGACAACGAGCTGCGCCGTGGAACAGTTCGGATTGGCGATTATGTTTTTCTTGCGCGCGCCGGTGACGGCGTCGGCGTTTACTTCCGGCACGATCAGCGGCACGTCCGGGTCCATGCGAAAATGAGAAGAGTTGTCGATGACCATGGCGCCGGCTTTCGCCGCTTTCGGCGCCCATTCTTTCGCTACAGATCCGCCAGCGGCGAACAGTGCAAGATCAACTTTGGAAAAATCGAATGTCTCAAGGTCGCGGCATTTGAGTGTTTTGTCGCCATAAGATACCTCGCGGCCAATGGACTGGCGCGAGGCGAGGGCGAACACTTCTTTGGCGGGGAACAAACGCTCCGCCATAATGGCCAGGACTTCCTGACCCACATTGCCGGTCGCGCCGACAATCGCGACATTGACTTCCATTTTTCAACTCCTTTGGTCGGGCGCGAGAGACGATGTTTAGCCCCCGCCTGTCAAGCGGCGCGGCGCGCGAAACGCCCGGCGGCGCCCGGATAAATATTAAATATGCTGATAGGGTTTCTAACTATGCGGCCTTGCGGCGGATTCAACCCGCTCAAACGGTATTCGTTGCCCCGAACGGGACAATCTTGTTGTCGGCGTCATGACCGATATCTGCGCGGCCGAGATAGGGGACGGCGTGACGTGCGCACCAGTCCCGGATAATTTCTTCTTCACTTGCGCCAAAGGGCCGGTCATTTTCGGGAATGTCGCTGACGCGGCCGAGCATGATTCCAGCGGCATGCCGGACGCCCTTGTCGCCCATGATCGAGAACATCGCACGGTCGAGGCGGTAGAGATACTCCCCCACGTCCTCAAGCATGATGATGTGGCCAGCGAGATCCGGCATCCAGTCCGTCCCGCAAAGATGGGCGAGGATGGTGATGTTGAACGCAGCCAATTTCTTGCCGGAATTTACGGTTGGCTCAAGGATGGCAGCTTTGTCGCCGGTCAGGAATGTTAGGGCGCGGACGATGGCTTCTTCACAGTTACTGCGCGGCAGGTCTGACGGCATCGGTCCGTGTGCAGGGCGTCCGATTTTTTCTTTGTAAAGGCGCGCCAACAATGAACCCGCATCGGAATAGCCGAGATAGGTTTTAGCGCGCGCATGTTCGTTCAGCTTGCCGAATAGCGCCGGATCGAGACGGCAGGCGCCATAGCCGCCACGGGCGAACCAGACAGCGTCGAATTTCGGGTCATTGGCGACGTCCAGAAAAGCGGCGGATCGCACAGTGTCGCTACCCGCAAAGTGGCCGGCTTCCAGAAAGCATTGATCGTGAAAATGCAAGTTCACCGCGCCGCCCAAGCGCGCCGCCGCAATTCCGGCGGTTTTTTCCGCCAAATCGCGGGTGATCGGTCCGCCGGGGCAGACGAGGGCGATATGCTTGGTGGCCTCAGTCATCGAATAATGCTTACCACTTATTACTTAATTTCGGTTACAGCGATCCGGTTATGAGTGAAACAAAAGACTATTTCTTCTGTGGCGTCGGCGGCTCCGGCATGTTGCCGCTGGCGATGATCGTCAAGGCGCGCGGGGCCCATGTGGAGGGGTCCGACCGGGCGCTCGATCAGGGCAGGACGGGCGCCAAGTTCGAGTATCTGAAAAGTCTAGGGGTCGATCTGCACGCTCAGGATGGTTCGGGTCTCAAGCGGCCTCAGCAAATCCTCGTGGCCTCGGCGGCGGTGGAAGATACTGTCCCGGATGTAGTCGCCGCGAAAGAAGTGGGCGCGTCACGGCTGTCGCGGGCGGCGTTATTGGCGCAGCTCTTCAATGAGTCGCCGCAATCCATTGGCGTCGCCGGCACCAGCGGGAAGTCCACCACCACGGGGATGATCGGCTGGATTTTGCACCACGCCGGAAAATCGCCGACGGTGATGAACGGCGCCGTCATGAAAAACTTTGTGACCCCCGATGCTCTATTCGCCAGCGCAGTGGTGGGCGAAGGGGATGCATTCGTTTCCGAAGTAGACGAGAGCGACGGCTCTATCGCCATGTTCCATCCAGCCATCGCGGTTTTGAACAATATCGCGCTCGACCATAAGAGCATGGACGAGCTGCGTGCACTGTTCGGCGGCTTTATCGCCAATGCAGCGGTGGCCGTGTTGAATCTCGACAATGATGAGACGGCGCGATTGGCCAAAAGTCACAGCGGAAAAAAAATCACATATTCAATAGCTGGCCACAAAGCGGACTTGGTCGCGGAAAACATAAAGCCAGAGCCATTCGGCGTGTCGTTTGATACGGTTGCGTGCGACGGCGCACGCGTTAGTGTTTCGCTAAAAATGCCCGGCCGTCACAACGTCTCGAACGCACTGGCGGCGATGGCGGCGGCGAGCGCTTGCGGCGTTTCTCTTGAAACCGCCGCTACGGCGCTTGGCGAATTCGAAGGCGTGCGACGTCGTCTCGAATATGTTGAAGAATCCGGCGGCGTGACCGTCATCGACGATTTCGGGCACAACCCGGACAAGATCACCGCGAGTCTAAAAACCCTGCATGAGTTTCCCGGCCGTTTGCTGGTGATGTTTCAGCCACATGGTTTCGGACCGCTCAATAAAATGAAAAATGAATTCATCGCCACTTTTGCGGAAAACCTCTCCGCAGATGACGTGCTGCTGATGCCCGAGCCGGTCTATTTTGGCGGTACGGTGGACCGTTCGGTATCCAGCAAGGACATCGCGGCCGGCGTTGTGGGCGCCGGGCGGCGGGCCGAAGCCCTGCCGGATCGCGAGGCTTGCGGCGCCCGGCTGCTCGAGCTCGCCAAGCCCGGCGACCGGATCGTCGTCATGGGTGCGCGCGATGACACGCTTTCAGTTTTTGCAGCTGATTTACTGGCGCGGCTGGCATAAGGTCGTCCCGGTCAAGCGGGAGTTTCCATGGCTGACGATCTTTCTAACTGGCAATGGCGCGCGCCGCCTGATCTCAAACCAACGCGCGGACGGCATGTAACCATTGAGCCCGCAACATTCCCCGATGCCGCGGCGAAACTGTATTCCGTTCTGGGCGGTGCGGCGAATGGCGATCTGTGGACGTATATTCCTGTCGGTCCCTTCGACAGCGCCGATGCGTTCGGCGAAGTGATGAAATTCGTCTGCGAAAAAGGCGGTTGGGTCACGCACCTGTTTCGCGACGCCGCCAGTGGCGCGCCCCTGGGTATGGCGAGCTATATGCGCATCCGGCCGGAAGCGGGGTCAGCGGAAGTCGGCTGCATCGTTTTTTCGAAAAAACTCCAGCGCACGCCCGCCGCCACCGAGGCCATGTATCTGATGGCGAAGCATATTTTCGACGATCTCGGCTACCGGCGGTATGAATGGAAGTGCAACAACGCCAACGCAGCGTCAAAGCGAGCCGCCGTCCGTCTGGGGTTCACGTTCGAAGGCGTGTTCCGTCAAGACATGGTGCTGAAAGGCGAAAACCGCGACACGGCCTGGTATTCGATGCTCGATTCCGAATGGCCGCAAGCCAAAACGGCGTTTGAGAGCTGGCTCGCGCCGGAAAACTTCGATGGTGACAGCCGCCAACGGCATTCTCTGCAAGCCATACGGGCTGCGCTCTAGCCGGACAAAAGGATTTTTTCTTCTGACGCTTTACAGCGCATACGCAGATCTATATATTCAACCAAATGGTTGAATATTGTGCTACGGATGATCATGTAATAGACGCGGCTTTGTCGGCGCTCGCCGACCCGACGCGGCGGGCGATCTTGACAACACTCAGCGGCGGCGAAAGGCGCATTACGGATATTGCCGCGCCGTTCAATATGTCGCTCAACGCCGTTTCCAAGCATGTGAAAACTCTGGAGCGTGCGGGGCTGATACGCCGGCGCCGTGTAGGCCGCGAGCACTTTCTGATTGCTAATGCGGCGACGATCGAAAAAACCGCCGCGTGGTTTGATGCTCAGCGCAGATTCTGGAACGCACGCCTCGACAAGCTCGAGGCGCTAATGTCGGAGGAATATGACAATGAATAAATATGGAGAGGTGCTCGAGGACGGGTCGATGAGATTTGTGCGTTTGCTGCCGGGGTCGGTTGAGGCAGCGTGGCGCTGGCTAACCGATGGGAGCAAGCGCGCAGAGTGGTTGTGTGGCGGCGGCGATATCACGTCGGTCGGGCAAACCGTCAGATTCGATTTCCGACATGAAAACCTGACGCCGCACAATGAAGCTACTCCGGATCGCTACAAGGACATGGAGAACGGCGTCTCTTATGATGTTGAGATTAAGCGCTGCGATCCCCCGCATCATCTTGTAATGGTTTGGCCGGGAGACGGTGGCGCGATTGCCGAAATCGACATCAGGTTGACGGAAGATGCCGGCAAGGTTCGTCTGGAGCTTATTCAGCGCGGCGATGCCAGCGTTGACGCGTTTGTTGGCGCCATCGCCGGGTGGCACGCCCATCTCGACATCATGGCCGATAAGATGGAGAAGGCGATGCCGAAACCGTTCTGGGCCGCCCATGAAACACTCGTTGGCGAGTACAAAGAGCGGTGCAAGGCGCATCTTGCGACGTTGGATTAACCGGCGTCAGCTTGTGGTTGTCTAACGGGCGGGCCCGGCTATAACCGGCGATATCGAAACGTCGCAGGAGCCCTTCCATGAACATCCACGAATACCAGGCCAAACGCCTCCTCAAAGAATACGGCGCGCCGGTTTCCGAAGGCCGTCCGGTCTACGCGGCGAACGAGGCCGAGGCGGCGGCGAAATCGCTGCCCGGACCGGTCTATGTGGTGAAGGCGCAAATTCACGCTGGCGGACGCGGCAAGGGCAAGTTCAAGGAAGCCTCCGCAGGGGAGGCTGGCGGCGTGCGGCTGGCGAAGTCACCGGCGGAAGCGGCGGCATTCGCCAAGCAGATGCTGGGCGCAACCCTCGTGACCAAACAAACGGGCCCGGCCGGCAAGCAGGTCAACCGCATCTATATAGAGAATGGTTCGGACATTGAGACCGAGCTCTATCTCTCGGCGCTGGTGGATCGCGGCACGGGCCGCATCGCGTTCATCGTCTCCACCGAAGGCGGCATGAATATCGAGGAAGTGGCCGAAGAAACGCCGGAAAAGATCGTCACCGTTCATATCGACCCGGCGACAGGCTGCATGCCGCATCATGCACGGCGCATCGCACAGGCGCTGGCGCTCAAAGGCCCGGCGGCGAAGCAATGCGGCAAGCTCATCCCGACGCTCTACAAAGCATTCGTTGAAAAAGACATGTCAATGCTGGAGATCAACCCGTTGATCGTGACGAAATCAGGGGAGCTTTTAGTGCTCGATGCGAAAGTCGGGTTCGATCCGAACGCATTGTTCCGCCATGACGATATTTTTGAAATGCGCGACACATCGGAAGAAGACCCGGCGGAATTGAAAGCGTCGGAATACGACCTTTCCTATGTGAAGCTCGACGGCAATATTGGTTGCATGGTCAATGGGGCGGGGCTCGCCATGTCGACCATGGACATCATCAAGCATTATGGCGCGGAGCCGGCAAATTTTCTCGACGTTGGCGGCGGCGCCACAAAGGAAAAAGTCACCGAAGCGTTCAAGATCATCACTACCGACCCGGGCGTTAAAGGGATTCTCGTCAATATTTTTGGCGGCATCATGAAATGCGACATCATCGCCGAAGGCATTGTGGCCGCCGTGAAGGAAGTTGGCCTCGAAGATCCATTGGTGGTGCGCCTTGAAGGGACCAATGTGGAGAAGGGCAAGGAAATTCTCGCCAATTCCGGCTTGAAAATTACGCCCGCCGACGACCTCGAAGACGCAGCGCAGAAAATCGTCGCGGCGGTGCAGGGGTAGTAAGTATTTCTTCTAATATGATGGACACGACAAAGGCGGCATTCACTTTCCTCCACCCTCTCCGCGTACGCTGGGGCGAGTGCGACGGCCAAGGCATTGTCTTCAACGTCAATTATTTTCTGTATTTCGATGTGGGCATTACGGAGTACATGCGCGCCTTGGGCTATCAGGGCGACAACATTCTGGAGTTTTACACGGTCAATGCGGAGGCGGATTTTCGCGGCTCGGCGAAGTTTGACGATGAGATTGACGTGGGCATCCGTTGCGCCCGGCTCGGGACGAAATCTATGTTGGTGGCGGCGGCGATTTTTCGCGGTGATGAACTCCTCACAGAGGGTTCGCTGACATATGTCCATGCGGAACCGGGCACGCAAAACACATCGCCACTGCCGCAGGCGTTCATCGATCAAATCCTTGCTTTTGAGCGGACGCCGCCGGAACGGAAATCAAGATGACCCGGCACGTAAAGAAGCTGAATATCCCCAAAGCTTTCGATCATATTCGTGATCACTGGTCGCCACATATAGCCGCCAATGTTAACGGCCAGGATGTTCGCCTTGCGAAAATTGAAGGCGCCTTTGAATGGCATCATCATGATGGAGTCGAAGAAGCCTTTTTCATTGTGAGGGGCGGCTTCACCATGCATTTTCGCACCAACGAAGAAGAGTGGACCGTTGCATTATCTGAGGGCGGTTTCCTCGTTGTGCCAGCCGGGGTCGAGCATATGCCGGTGGCGGAAAAAGAATGCTGGATCATGATGATCGAGAACGCCGGCACGCTGAACACCGGCGCGCATGAGTCTGATCGCACCCGGCGCGATCTGCCTGAACTCCCCTGCGACCTTTAAAAAGGCCGCGCGATAAACGCGCGGCCAGAAGTCGAGAGGGGCATTTGACGCACAGCGGGTCAAAGCGCCCCGTAACCTCGCAAGAAAGTGTTGCGCCGTGACGACCGTTTCGTGACAGATTCGTGGCGTTGGGCGAGCCGGTGTGCGTATCCACACGGGTCGTGGGCGGATTGGCGCGCTGGCGCGCCCATTGGCGACGGGGCATGCACCGTGAGGCCTGCTGAATGGCGGCGGAATAGTGATTTATTGCGTTCGGCGTATTCGACGGCTTTGGGCGCGATTTCGACGCTGGGGAGAGTTGCCCCTTGGTTGCGGCGCCGTTATGACCCAATGAAATTCAAACCATCTGCAGCGCGTCCTCTCGCCGCGCACCGGAGCACCCATGTCCATCCTCGTCGATAAAAACACCAAAGTCATCTGCCAGGGCCTCACCGGCAACACCGGCACTTTCCATACGGAGCAGGCTATCGCCTATGGCACCAAGATGGTCGGCGGCGTGACGCCAGGCAAAGGCGGCATGACATGGGAGGCGGGGGATGCGGCGAAAGGCAAGACCTTGCCGATCTTCGACACGGTCGCCGAGGCGAAGGAAAAAACCGGCGCCGACGCATCTGTCATCTATGTGCCACCGACGTTCGCGGCGGATTCGATCCTCGAGGCGATTGCTGCGGAAATTCCGCTGGTGATCTGCATCACCGAGGGCATTCCGGTCCTGGACATGGTCAAGGTGAAGCGGGCGCTTGATGGTTCGGGTACGCGGCTTGTGGGGCCGAATTGTCCGGGGGTCATCACCCCTGATGAGTGCAAGATTGGCATCATGCCCGGCCATATTCATCGCAAAGGCCATGTGGGCGTCATTTCGAGATCTGGGACGCTGACCTATGAGGCGGTGCACCAGACGACGGTCGCGGGGCTGGGTCAGTCGACCTGTGTCGGGATCGGCGGCGACCCGGTGAAGGGAACCGATTTCATCGAAATTCTCGACATGTTCCTGCATGATGATGAAACCCACTCGATTATCATGATTGGGGAGATTGGCGGCTCTGCGGAGGCGGATGCGGCAAAGTTCCTGGCAGGCCATAAGATTAAAAAGCCCACTGTAGGCTTCATCGCCGGGGTTACAGCTCCGCCGGGGCGGCGCATGGGTCATGCGGGGGCGTTGGTTTCCGGCGCTGACGATACGGCGGCGGCGAAAATCGAGGCCATGAACGCCGCCGGGATCGCCGTTTCACCTACACCTGCCGCCATGGGGCGGACATTGTTAGAGGTTCTCAAAAAATAAACGGTTTTATCGTTAATGGATGGTTCCTTAACGATTGAAACATGCGGCGGTTGGCGTATCTAAAGAGACTATCGTCACGCAGTGTAATGACGGACAAGGTAATGGCCAAGGACGGCGGCGCTCCGGCAAACAAGGCTTCTTCGAGGCCAGATTCACATTCAGCTTTATCGGGATCGAACGCGCTCTATCTCGAAGCCCAACATGCGCGGTTTTTGGCTGACCCCTCCTCGGTTTCCGAGGATTGGCGGGCATTCTTTGAACATGATCCGGATGCAGGCGGGGACAATACCGGCGCTGAAGGCCCGAGCTGGGCGCGCAAAGACTGGCCGCCAAAGGTCAACGGCGAGCTGACCGCGGCGCTCGACGGCGATTGGGGCTCCCTCGAGCCGCAATTGAAATCAAAAATTGAACAGCGCGCTCGCGATCGCAATTCTGCCGTGAGCGCTCATGAAGTCCAGCAGGCGACAAAAGACAGCCTCAGGGCGCTGATGCTCATTCGCGCCTATCGTATTCGCGGGCATCTGATCGCCGATCTGGATCCGTTGGGTTTGCAAAATCAAACAGTGCACCCGGAACTCGACCCAACATCGCTCGGGTTTACCGAAGCCGACATGGACCGTCCAATCTTCATTGATCACGTTTTGGGATTGGAGACTGCGTCACTCCGGCAGATTCTGGAGATACTAAAGCGCACCTACTGCGGCACGTTCGCCGTGGAGTTCATGCATATTACGGATCCGGCGCAAAAGGCGTGGATGCAGCAACGCATTGAAGGTCCGGATAAAGATATTTCTTTCACGCCCCAGGGCAAACGCGCCATCCTCAACAAGCTTGTGGAGGCGGAGGGTTTTGAAAACTTTCTGAACACGAAATATACGGGCACGAAGCGTTTCGGACTAGATGGTGGTGAAGCCATGGTGCCCGCGCTGGAACAGATCATCAAACGCGGCGGCGCGCTCGGCGTAAAAGAGATTGTGATTGGGATGCCGCACCGGGGCCGTCTTAATGTGCTCGCGGCGGTGATGGGTAAACCTTACCACCACATATTCCATGAGTTTCAGGGCGGCTCTGTTACGCCGGACGATGTGGGCGGTTCCGGCGATGTGAAGTATCACCTCGGCGCTTCGTCTGACCGTGAGTTTGACGGCAACAAAGTGCATTTATCGCTGACGGCGAACCCTTCGCATCTGGAAGCAGTGAATCCGGTTGTGCTTGGCAAGGCGCGTTCGAAACAGGACCGCATCGAAGCGCCTGACCTTGATGCTCCGCGTACGCATGTCTTGCCGTTGTTGTTGCACGGAGATGCGGCGTTTGCCGGCCAGGGCATCATCGCGGAATGTTTTGGGTTTTCAGGGTTGCGCGGCTACCGCGCAGGCGGCACCATCCATTTCATCGTCAATAATCAGATCGGCTTTACAACCAGTCCGAAATTCTCACGCTCATCGCCGTACCCGTCTGACGTGGCGAAGATGGTCGAGGCGCCGATTTTCCACGTTAATGGCGACGACCCGGAGGCGGTGGTTTACGCCGCCAAAGTCGCAACGGAATTCAGGCAGCGGTTTGGCTCTGACGTTGTCATCGATATGTTCTGTTATCGCCGGTTTGGTCACAATGAGGGTGATGAACCAAGCTTTACGCAGCCATTGATGTACAAAAAAATTCGTACACAGCCGACAGCGGCGAAAGTCTACGCCAATCGCCTGATCGAGCAAAGGGTCATCAGCGAGGCGGATGCGGAACAAGAGGCGAGCGGATTTCGAACGTTCCTCGACGAAGAGTTCGCTGCGGCGGAAGCGTTCAAGCCGAATAAAGCGGATTGGCTTGATGGCCAGTGGTCGGGGTTTGTCCCACCGGTTGACGATGATCGGCGGGGCGATACGGCTGTCGATATCGAAGGTCTGAAACGGATCGGCACCGCGCTGACCCACCATCCCAAGACCTTCAATATCCATAAAACGCTGGCGCGTATTCTCGAGCAGAAGAAAAAGATGTTCGAGCCGGGCGGGAAAGTCGACTGGGCGACAGCTGAGGCGTTGGCGTTTGGAACTTTGCTGGGGGACGGGTTTGGCGTTCGCCTCTCCGGACAGGACTCACGGCGCGGGACGTTTTCACAGCGTCATGCCGTCTTCATCGATCAGGAAACGGAAAAGACCTATACGCCGTTGCGCCATCTCGATGACGGCAATGCGACGTTCGAGGTTCACGACTCGAATCTTTCAGAATTTGCGGTGATGGGTTTTGAATACGGCTACTCGCTTGCCAATCCAAAGTTTCTGGTGTTGTGGGAGGGGCAGTTTGGCGACTTCGCCAACGGCGCCCAGGTGATCATCGACCAGTTTATCTCTTCCGGCGAGCGCAAATGGCTGCGCATGTGCGGGCTGGTCCTGTTATTGCCGCATGGTTATGAAGGGCAGGGGCCGGAGCATTCGTCTGCGCGGCTTGAGCGGTTTTTGCAGCTTTGCGCGCAAGACAATATGCAGGTGGCGAACTGTACGACGCCGGCCAACTATTTCCATATTCTGCGCCGGCAAATGCGCCGTAATTTCCGCAAGCCGCTCGTGCTGATGACGCCGAAGTCGTTGCTGCGCCATAAGAAATGCGTTTCAACGCTGGAAGAGATGGGCCCCGGTTCGTCGTTCCACCGCGTGCTTTGGGATGATGCAGAGTCCCAGCCGGGATCGACAGTGAAGCTTGTGGCGGACGCGAAGATCAAGCGCGTCGTCATGTGCTCTGGCAAGGTTTACTACGACCTGCTCGAAGAGCGAGAAAAGCGTGGCGTCGACAATATCTATTTGTTGCGTGTTGAGCAGTTCTACCCGTTCCCGGCGCACTCACTCATCAATGAGCTGCAACGATTCCGGAACGCAGAGATGGTATGGTGTCAGGAAGAGCCGAAAAATATGGGCGCCTGGTTCTTTATGGAGCCGAATATCGAATGGACGCTTGATCAGATCGACGCGAAACACAAGCGACCAAAATATGTTGGCCGTTCATCCGCTGCGTCTCCGGCGACAGGGTTGATGAGCCGGCACAAGCAGGAACTCGATGAATTTCTGGATGAGGCGCTGTCTATTTAAGGACAGCCGCCACCAGTGGAGAAGAAAAGATTATGACCACCGAAATACGTGTCCCGACCCTTGGTGAGTCCGTGACGGAAGCCACCATCGCCCGGTGGATGAAAAACGAGGGCGATGCGGTGACCGTGGACGAGCCGTTGGTCGAACTTGAAACGGATAAGGTTTCCGTTGAAGTGCCGGCTCCTGCGGGTGGCGTACTCGCGAGCGTTTCCGCAAAGGAAGGCGACACGGTGGAAGTTAATGCGTTGCTTGGCGCGATCGAGGCCGGCAGCGCGCCCGCTAAAAAGGCCGAGGCGCCAGCAACGGCGGCGCCGGCGGCAAGTGCCGGTGAAGAGGTTGAAGTTCGCGTGCCTGCTTCTGGCGAGTCCGTCACGGAAGCCGATATAGGCGAATGGTTGAAAAAAGAAGGCGATACTGTCACCCAGGACGAGCCGATTGTCAGTCTGGAAACAGATAAGGCGGCGATGGATGTGCCGGCGCCGACGGCGGGCGTGCTGAAGGAAATTAAAGTCAAAGAAGGCGAGACCGTAGAGGTCGGGGCGTTGATCGCGATCATTGAAGCTGGCGCCGCCGCGCCCGCAAAAGCTAATGGCGCCTCAACGACGTCGAGCGGCGAAAACCGCCCAAGTCCGCGTGAAGTCGTCGCATCGGGGCAAAGCGTCATAGAAAGCGCAAGGCCGCACCCGTCTTCTGAAGTCGGCTTGTCTCCTGCGCCTCGTCGCGTTGTCGCGGAGCGCGGGCTTGACGCGTCGTCGATTGAAGGAACCGGCAAGGGCGGGCGTGTGACTAAAGCTGATGCGCTTAGCGCTGAGGCAAGACCTGCACAATCGCGTGCGCCTTCTGCGCCTCGCGATCTTGGCCCGCGCGAAGAGCGCGTTAAAATGTCGAGACTGCGCCAGACCATCGCCCGCCGATTGAAAGAAGCGCAGGACAGTGCGGCGATGCTGACGACGTTCAACGACGTCGATATGACGGCGGTAATGGAGCTACGTCGTGAATACAAAGATCTCTTCGACAAGAAGCACGGCATCAAGCTCGGGTTCATGTCGTTTTTCGTCAAGGCATGCGTTCATGCGCTGAAAGAGGTGCCGGACGTCAATGCCGAGATCGACGGGACGGATATCATTTATAAGAACCACTACGACATTGGGGTTGCGGTGGGCACGGATAAAGGTCTCGTCGTACCGATTATTCGCGACGCTGATTTGAAGAGCATGGCGGAGATCGAGCTTGAGATTGCTGACTATGGCCGCAAGGCGCGGGACGGCGATCTCAAACTGGAAGACATGCAGGGCGGTACGTTCACCATTTCAAATGGCGGCGTTTACGGCTCGCTTCTGTCGACGCCTATTCTCAATCAGCCGCAATCGGGCATTCTCGGCATGCACCGGATCGAAGAACGCCCCATCGCCCGTAACGGCGAGGTGCTCGTTCGTCCGATGATGTATCTCGCAATGTCCTATGATCACCGCATCGTCGACGGTAAAGGCGCCGTGACTTTCCTTGTGCGCGTTAAAGAAAATCTTGAGGATCCGCAGCGACTGTTGTTGGACCTCTAGTTCATGATATGGCCGAGCGGCCCCTTGAACCAGATAAGGATACGAAATGAGCGATTCATTCGACGTCGTCATCATCGGCGCCGGTCCCGGCGGCTATAACGCGGCGATCCGCGCGGGCCAGTTGGGTCTGAAAGCGGCGATTATCGAAAAGCGCGACACGAAAAAGCTCGGCGGCACATGTCTCAATGTCGGCTGCATACCGTCAAAAGCGCTTTTGCACGCTTCACAACTCTACGAGATTGCCGAAAAAGATTTCGAAGGCCTCGGCATCGCCACCGGCGGGCTGA
Organism: uncultured Alphaproteobacteria bacterium; assembly: GCA_942492295.1. Classification (GTDB taxonomy): domain Bacteria; phylum Pseudomonadota; class Alphaproteobacteria; order Caulobacterales; family Parvularculaceae; genus Hyphococcus. The sequence continues at coordinate 1,457,761 of CALODW010000005.1, read as the reverse complement.
AGCTCAATCTCAAACAGATGCTGCAGCAAAAAAAAGATGCGGTTGAGGGGCTGACCAAAGGCATCGAGTTTTTGATGAAAAAAAATAAGGTCGAGGTGTTTCTCGGCGCCGGCGAGATTCTTGCCGCCAATCGCGTGCGTGTAAGCGGCCCCGATGGCGACAAGGAGCTTCAGACCAAGAACATCATCATCGCGACAGGTTCGGAGGTGACGCCGCTGCCTGGTGTTGAGATTGATGAAAAGCAGATTGTCTCTTCTACCGGCGCGCTCGACTTTGCGAAGGTGCCTGAACATCTCGTGGTGATTGGCGGTGGTGTGATCGGGCTGGAGCTCGGTTCTGTCTGGCGGCGACTGGGTGCGAAGGTCACGGTTGTTGAGTTTCTTGATCGCATATTGCCCACCATGGATGGCGAAGTGTCGAAACAGTTCCAGCGTATCCTAAAGAAACAGGGCGTTGAATTCATGTTGTCATCGAAAGTGACCGGCGCGAAGAAATCAAAAAATGGCGTGTCGTTGTCCATTGAACCGGCAGCGGGCGGCGATTCGCAGGCCATTGATGCAGATGCCGTTTTGGTCGCGATCGGCCGCCGTCCGTATACGGCAGGATTGGGGCTTGAAACTGTTGGCGTGAAAACGGACAAGCGCGGTTTTATCGAGACCGACCATTTCAAAACCAGTGTTGCGGGCGTTTGGGCCATCGGTGATTGCATCACCGGACCGATGCTGGCGCACAAGGCGGAAGATGATGGGACGGCTTGTGTTGAACTCATCGCGGACAAGGCGGGCCATGTGAACTACGATACCGTGCCGAATGTGGTTTACACCTATCCGGAGGTGGCGTCGGTTGGAAAAACCGAAGAGCAGCTGAAAGAAGCCGGTATCGAATACAAGACTGGCAAGTTTCCGTTCGCCGCCAACAGCCGCGCAAAAACAAATCATGAGACGGACGGTTTTGTAAAAGTGCTGGCGGACGCCAAAACCGACCGGGTGCTCGGCGTACATATCGTCGGCGTAGAGGCGGGTGAACTGATCGCCGAAGCCGTCAGCGTCATGGAGTTTGGCGGCGCCTCAGAAGATATTGCACGCACCTGTCACGCCCACCCGACACGCTCCGAAGCGGTGCGTCAGGCGGCCATGGGGGTCGAAGGCTGGACCATGCAGGCATAGCGCCTAAAAGCCTGAGTGATCGGGCTGGTCAGGGCGTTGCGCGCGCGTTGACGGTCCCGGTGTGTGGACGAAACAGGAACGCGCGCCGATCCCACAGATAATCCGCCGTAAGAAATCCCCTTTCAGTGATCCAAGCCAGCGCCCCGCGGCTAACGGCTGGATTTTGCGTGAGTTTTTGGCTTAAGGTGCGCGTTAATGCAAAACCCGGAGGGGGCTTGCAAAGGGCGATTAACCGGGCGGGGCCCCATGCTGGCCGCCGCCTCAGGGAGTTATTATGAGCGAAGCGATTGACGTCACCACGACGCCAAATGTCGCCAAGGCGGGGGGCTTTTTTGGCCATCCGCGCGGGCTGGCGATCCTGTTTTTCACGGAGATGTGGGAGCGCTTTTCCTATTACGGAATGCGCGGCCTGCTGATCATCTATCTGACGCAGCATTTTCTGTTTTCAGACCAGCGTTCGGCGCTGATGTACGGCGCCTACACGGCGCTGGTTTATGTCATGACGATCATTGGCGGGTCGCTCGCTGACCGGTATCTCGGACAACGAAAAGCGGTGACCTTTGGCGCCATTCTTCTTGTGCTCGGCCATTTCGGCATGGCGTTCGAGGGCGAAGGCTCAAAAGAAATTCTTACCTATCAGGGTTCTGAATATCAGGTGACGCTTGACGGACGTGGCGGTACGGCTAATCAGATTATTATTTCTGATAGCGGTGCCTCGACAATCTCGTTCAACGACGGCGCCACGCAAATGAATATTGATGACCCGACGGCTGTGGGTCTGCCTTCGACTATTGCGACAGCGGAGTATACGACCCGCATTGAGAGAGACCCTCTTTACGTCAACATTCTCTATCTCTCGCTAGCGCTGATCATTGCCGGCGTGGGCTATCTGAAAGCGAATATTTCAACCATCGTCGGTGCGCTCTATGACTTCAAAGACCCGCGCCGCGACTCCGGCTTCACGCTTTTTTACATGGGGATCAACCTCGGCTCGTTCCTGTCGTCCATCACCTGCGGCATTCTGGGCATCGTCTACGGTTGGAAATATGGATTTGGCCTTGCGGGCATTGGTATGTTGCTCGGGCTTATGGTGTTTATCTGGGGGCAAAAATATCTCGACGGCCATGCTGAGCCGCCTGACCCTGAAAAGCTGAAAAAGTCCTTCCTGGGGCCAATCAACATCGAGTGGGCTTGTTATTTGACAGGGCTGATCATTATCGCCGTTTCTATGTTGCTGGTTATGAACGCCCACATCATTCCCGATTGGTTTGTTGGGATGCTCGGCATTCTCGTATTCGTGTTTCTGGTCGGTTATTCAATCGTCAAACTACAAGGCGACGAGCGTAGCCGGATGTTTGCGGCGATTTACTTTGTGCTCGCGCAAATTCCGTTCTGGGCGCTGTTTGAACAGGCCGGTTCTTCTTTGAACCTGTTCACGGACCGGTTGGTGGATAAGAACATGTTCGGGGTCGAAGTTCCTGCACCTGTTTTCCAGGCTCTGAACGCCGGGTTTATCTTCCTCTTTGCGCCTTTGGTGGCGTGGTTGTGGATTGCACTTGCAAAACGCAAGATGGAGCCATCCACACCGGTTAAATTCTCCATAGGCGTTGTCGGCGTGGGGCTTGGTTTCCTTGCGCTGGTTGCGGGGATGACATCGAGTGGCTCTGCAGGGCTGACCGCTGTTTATTTCATCTTCTTGATCTACTGGATTCACACCATGGCGGAATTGATGGTTTCGCCCGTCGGACTGTCTGCCGTGACGAAGATGGCCCCGGCCCGTGTCGTGGGTATGAGTATGGGGGCTTGGTTCCTTTACTCAGGCCTTTCCAATTATCTGGCAGGCGTCATTGCGCGGGGAACAGGCGCGGAAACGATTGGCGGACAGCTCACGGATGTCGCCGCTGCGAAGGCGACCTATGTGTCAGTTTACACCAATGTCGCCTATGTCGCGATTGGTGTGGGCGTGGTCATGTTCCTCATCTCGCCAATAGTCAAAAGCTGGATGCGGCTTGATAAACCCAAGTTGGATGAGGGACTTCCCACGGGCGCCAAAGCGTCGCCAGCAGAGTAGGCGGGAAGACAACCCAAATGTATCGTGCCCGGCGGTTTCAGACCGCCGGGCGTTTTTTTGTGCTAGGCTTGCACCAAGTCTTTGTGAGTGACCGCGATGTCGAACCGTCTAACCAAAATCGTCACCCGTGGCGGGGATAAGGGACAGACGTCCCTTGGCGATGGCGCGCGTGTCGAAAAAGATGATCCGCTCGTCGCGTTGCTGGGCCATGTGGATGAGTTGAACAGTTGGATCGGCGTTGTCGCCGCACATGTTACCGGCGATGCGTTGCTCGGTTTGCTGCGCGACGTACAGCATGATTTGTTTGATCTTGGCGGTGGATTGTCGTTTCCCGGCGCGCCACTCCTTTCTGATCGTCACGTGGCGCGACTGGATGAAGCGGCGGACCGTCTCAATGAAGAACTTGCGCCGCTTAAGGAATTCATCCTGCCGGGCGGATCGTTAGCGCTGTCGTTCTGTCATGTGGCGCGGACGGTGTGCCGCCGGGTGGAGCGCGCCATGGCAACGTTCTATCGGTCTGCGCCAGAGGCGGAGCACGCGCTCCAATATCTCAACCGTCTTTCCGATCTTTTATTCATCGTCGCCCGCACTGAAGCAAAGCGAACAGGAATCGGTGAAGTCTATTGGCGCAAGGAGAACTCACTCGGCGGCGGCTAGCCGTTTATGGGGCGCAGACTGAGTTCCACACCGGCTTCCCCACCTGTGATTTCCGCAAGGACATTGAATGTTTTGCGCATCAGGTCCGGCGTCATAACCTGTTCCGGCGGGCCATCCGCTGCAATCCGCCCCGCGTCAAGGATGATGAGACGCGTGCAATAGCGCGCCGCCAGCGGCAAATCATGCAGAGCGGCGATGACGGCGCGCTCGGCGCCTGACTTTTTGCGAAGAAGATCCATGACGGCCAGTTGATGCGCCGGATCAAGCGCGGCAATCGGTTCGTCAGCGAGGAGCAGCGGCGTTTCGCTGGCGAGGGCGCGGGCAAGGTGGAGACGCGCGAGCTCGCCGCCGGAAAGCTCCGCCGCCGGACGGTTTGCGAGAGCCGCGGCGTCTGCGTTACGGAGCGCATTGTCAATAGCAGCGGTGTCGTTCGCGTCCTCGGTCAGCGGCGACCCGTAAGCGAAGCGGCCAAGCGCCACAATGTCACGGGCGGTGACGGACCAGAATACTGGCCGCGCCTGCGGCAGATAAGCAATGCGCCTGGCGCGCTGCTGAACGCTTATCGCCGCGATGTTATCGCCGTCGAGACGGCATGTTCCATTCGTGAGCGGGAGAAGTCCCGCCATCGCTCTTAGTAGTGTCGATTTTCCCGCGCCGTTGGGGCCGATAAGTCCGATGAATTCTCCCGGCGATATTTCCAATGAGACATCGTGCAGGACGGGACGTTTGCCAAGCGTCACGGAAGCGCCGGAAAGAGTAAGCTGCGCACTCATGACGCGATCCTTTTTGTGGTGGCGGCCACCCAAATGAAGCCGGGCGCGCCGATGAGTGCGGCGGCGACGCCAAGCTTCAACTCCTGATCAAAGGGCGCGAGGCGCACGCCAAGATCGGCGAGGGTCAACATGGCGCCGCCGAGCAAGGCGCTCGGCAACAAAACGCGCGCCGGGTCGTGTCCGAAAAAAGCGCGTACGAGATGGGGCGCCACTATCCCCACAAACCCAATAGACCCTGCGAGCGAAACGCTGGCGCCAACCAGCGCCGCGGCGCCGCCGATGACAAGTAACCGCGTCCGGTTGAGGTTAGCGCCGATACTTGCGGCGGTCTCCTCGCCGAGCGTCAGCGCACGTAGGCCCGGCGCCGTCCAGAGTATCATCGCGAGCCCAGCGGCGGCGAAGGGGCCGGCAATCGCGATGTCGCGAAAACTGCGGTTGGCGACCGTGCCGAAAAGCCAGTTGATGAGATCTGACAGGGCGAACGGGTTGGGCGCCAGATTCATGGCGAGCGAAATCATCGCGCCGCAGAATGATGAGATACCAACACCGATCAAAATCAACCGCGCCGTAGAAACGCGGCCGGCGCCCAGCGTGTAGAGTAGAGCCGTGGCGGCGAAGGCGAAAAGGATGGCGGCGAGCGGCGTCACCCAGAAGGCGAACGCGGTGATGTTAAAATAGATGGCGAGCACTGCGCCAAGGGCCGACGCCGCCGACACGCCGAGCACGCCGGGGTCGGCTAGAGGGTTGCGCAATAAGCCTTGTAACGCAGCGCCCGCGCCGCCGAGACACAGGCCTGCCAGCCATGCCGCCAGCGCGCGCGGTAAACGTATCTCGCGAATAATCGCAGAAACGGCCCCCTGATCAGTCAACAAAGCGTGCACCGCTTCGCCCGGTGCGATCGCCGCCGGGCCGGTCAACAACGAGATCGAAATGCCGGCGGCGCCGACGCCCGCCAGAATCGCCGACACCACAAGTTGCCTGCTATTCATGGCCCATGCCTTGAACCGCGTCAGCGATACGTTCAGCCGCCTCGACCGAGTGCCATGCCGCACAGCTGATCAGGTCAGCCGATAAATGAAGAGTCGGTGTTTGTTTGAGCTGCGCTTCGAGCGCAGGATGTCGCGCCGCAGACCAATAATTGATGCGTTCATCGGCATCATTGAAAAAGCCGGCGACAATGAATTCCGGCGGATCAAGGAGTAACGCTTCCGCCGGCAGCGGCGGCCAAAAAGACTGTCCTTCTGCTGCTGTAATGTTCACAACGCCTGCGGCGGTGAAAATCGCATCGATCATTGTGTTGCTTCCGGCGGTCACGCCGCCGGGCGTTACATATAGGGCTCTGACTCTTGTCGGCGGCATTGCGGCGATTGCATCGAGCTTTTCCCTGAGTGCAGTGACAAGTTGCTCTCCGCGTTCTTGTTGATCAAGCGCGGTGGCGGTGATGCGAATATTCTCAACAACGCCTTCAAAATCCACCGGATATCCCAGTGAAACCACATCCGCGCCAAAGCGGTTGAACGTTTCTGTTGCATTCGCGCCGCCGCCCCACTGCCGCAGCACGAGCTTTGGCTCCAGCGACAGCGCTTCTTCCGGCGTGGCGCGTATTTTTTGAAACGGCGCTGCGCGATCACGGTGACGGGAATAGTCCTCGTCGGCGCCACGCGATACGGCCAGAATCTGATCGGGCGCTGCGATCTGCAATAGATATTGATCGGCGCAGTAATCCAAAGAAACCGCGCGCGGTTTTGCAATGGCGGCGCCTAACATGCCCGCCATTGCGAAAACTAGGGTGAGCAATCTAATCAAAGTCGAACCCTCACGCCGCCGAAGGCTGACAGACCCGCTTCCCCATAGCCGGAGACATCCTGATAGGCCGTATCGGTAAGGTTTTCGATGCGGCCGTAGAATTCGAGCGTATCGGAGAAGGCATAGGCGGCGCGTATATCGGCGCGCACGAACGACTCGTTTGGCGCCGGCGTGTCATTTTCGCGGCCGATGAAGACAATGCTCGTGGAGACTGACAATCGGTCGATTGGCTTTAGGGTAAGGATGGTTGAGGCGCTATGTTTCGGCTGGCGCAAAAGCTGAAGTCCTGTTGCGCGGTCAATAGCCTCAACATAAGTATACGACGCATACAAGGTGAACCTCTTCGTCAGCTCAACGTCGCCTTCAAACTCCACGCCGCGTGACCGCGTGGCGTCAATGTTGAAATAACCGCTGCCGGCGAAGTCAAAGTCAATTTGGTCCTTAACCCGCGTGTGAAACAAGGTGGCGCGCAAGGTCGCTGACACGTCTTCGCCGTCTAATTTCTTTTCGACTCCAATATCAAATCCGTTGGCGCGCTCCGGGCGCAGATCGGGATTTGGGATCGTGCCGAACTGGTCGAAGTTTAACTCGAACAATGTTGGCGCGCGAAAGCCCTGTCCCCAACTGCCGCGAAATACCCAGCCGCCGGGCGCGGACCAAGCTGTGGCGGCGCGCGCGGTCGTGGCGCCGTCAAAATTGGAAAACGCGTCGTGGCGCGCGCCGGCGGAAACGGTCAATCCATCCCACGGCTTGAATTCCGCCATGGCGAAAAGGGCGCCGGCCTCCGCACTTTCGTCAACGCCGGAAACAACAACGGCTATGCGCTCCGCTTTGGCTCCGGCGATAAGCCGCACATGCTCTGAAAGTTCCGCGGAGCCGAGGTAGTCGGCCGACAACCGGTCGCCTTCAGCGGCAAAGGCGTCAAAACCTGCGTCACGATTGACCCGGTCAATGGCGTTATAAGAAAGCGTCAGCACGCCATCGATGCGGCTATGATCGTGCAGAAGCTTTCCGGCGACTGCATAATCCAAAGTATCTTCGGTTTCGTCTGTGTCGGCGAGCGCAGAGAACGTGGGCGGTGGAAAGCCGTCAATTTCCGCATGGGAATCGCTGAGGCGTGCGATGATTTCAGTTCGCCAATGTTCATTAAAGGCGGCCCCGCCACGAAAAGAGCCGGCAATGGAGCGATACCCATCGGATTCGATCCCTGATGCGGCCCGCGAAATTCCGTTTGTGCGAACACCTGAAACGCTCAGTCTTCCGTATAGGTCTTCGTCGCCGACGCGCGCTGACGCGCCGCCGCGGAAGGTATTGCGTGAGCCGCCCTCAATGTAAGCGTTCAACCCCGCGCCGCTTTTTTTGGTGGTGATGGCGACCACGCCGCCAATGGCGTCGGTGCCGTAAAGCAGGCTTTGTGGGCCGCGCAGGATCTCGATGCGTTCAATGTCGGCCACGTCGAGGTTGGCGAAGTTGAAACCACCCTGCGGGGCCGAGGCGTCATTGACCACGATGCCGTCGATAACAATGAGCGATTGTCCGCTCGACGCGCCGCGAATGCGGGCGCTGGCGACGCCGCCAAAGGCGCTGTTTTGCGCAATGGTGACGCCGGGTGCGTCGCGCAACGCATCGACAGCGAAGGTGTATTGTCGCACCTCAATATCCTCCGCGCGAATGAGGCTTACGGTCGAGCCAATTTCTTCGCGTCGATTCGGCGTTCTTGTTGCAGATACGACCAGCACGTCAGAGTCAGAAACGGACTCCTCCGCTGACTGAGCAAAAACTGGAAATTGCGCTAAGGCGGAAAGTGATGAAATAACGGTTACAGATAGACGAATAGTCATTGGCGACTCCTTTGCGTGTTGGATGTCGCCATGACGGATCAACCGCTCGTCCTGACTGTTCCCGGTCAAGCGAGAGACGACGTCGACGGCAGGTCTCCTGACTTCGCGGATCGCTGGCCTTGTCGCCGCCTTCCCGGAAATTTCCAGTGGCGTTTGGCGAAAGGCCTAACCGCTTACAGTTGCGGGCACAGCCGCGGATTTACACCGCGTTCCCTATTCTCCCTCGGTTAAGAGGGCACCGTCTGAGGCGTAGATAGACGACGCCCCGAGACAGGGCAAGCTGGCTCGGGGCGTTGAATTGGAATTCAGTCTTATTCGGTCAATGCAGCATCTTGCTTTGAGACCTCGATCATCGGCACGTCATAAAGATCGAAATACTCGACGATAGAGGCAACGCCGACAGCCGCCAGCACAAGAATAATCAACCAGAGAATTGCTTTCATTTGGACACCCCACGTTGTGAAATCGGTTTCCCCGCTGCGGAGATTAACCGACTAAAAACTTGATGGCTACCAGAAACATGCGCGAGTGCGAAACCTGTTGACGCAAGCAGCGCCCAATTTTTGTGTAAGCTGCTGAAATTTTCTCTGAACGCCGCAATTATAAAGGTGTTGAGCGGGATGTTGCGTGTGCGAAATAGTTCGGCGTTCTACTCGCCAAAGCTGCCTGCGGGTCCAGGAAATACAACCGGTGTTTGTGCGCCGTCCTTGGCGATTGCCGACACGCCGAAGAAAAAATTGTCGATAACGATGTTCTCCAATGTGTACTCGAAGACGTCGCCCACATCGACGTGGTGAGTCCATTGAGGCGCATCGGTTCGCCGCCAGTGGACGCGATACCCGGCGAGGTTTCGCGCAGCGCGGCCGGTGGGCGGCGTCCATTTCAGGGTCGTTGAGGACGATACGGCGCCGGAAATTTCGACGTTGGCGGGAATAGGCGGCGCCGCCGCCAGCGCTGCCATCGTGACAACGTTCAACGATGTCAGTTTGCGTGCATAATCGAAGTTCACGCCCTCAATGACATCGCCGTAAGCGACACCATTTTCGGTGCGCAGGTCCTGATGTTGCCGTTCGTAATGTTCGTGCGTTTCCATAATGCGCACGCCCGGCATCCCCGCTTCGTTGAAGGGGCGGTGATGACCGCCGCGCGCAAACCGATCGAGCCGGTAAATCATCAAGACATCGAGGTTCGGCACATATTGATCAGCAAGCTGATCAATATAGCGGGCGAGGTTGCGCGAAGGCGAATCGACTTCACCACCGGTAAATCGCCGAATTTTCGCTTCTTCGGGCGTTTCTGTGGCGCGTGTCCCTTCTGAAAAGACCCGGGCCGTGGAGTTTTCGATGACGCCGTCCACGCCTTCGATGTTGCCGATCATGTCGTTGTTCAAAACGGCTTTGATGCGCCAGCCATTGTCGATGGCGTATTGGGCGACGATTTTACCGCCGAACAGACCTTGTTCTTCGCCGGAAAGGCCTGCGTAAACGATGGTCCCGGCGAATTTTTCCCTGGACAGCACGCGCGCCGCCTCGAGAACCCCCGCCATGCCGGACGCGTTGTCATTCGCGCCGGGGCTGTCTGACGTTCCGTCGAGAGGATCGCTGACCCGGGAATCGATATCGCCGCTCATCATGACAATTCGGTCAGGATCCAGCCGCCCGCGCTGAACGGCGATGACGCTCACGACCTCCGTGCTATTCGGTATGCGTTCTTCTCCTTCAACAAAGTCGCTGACATAAAAAACATCAAGACAGCCGCCGCAATCCGTTGATATTTCTTCAAATTCCGCCTTTATCCAGCGGCGGGCGGCGCCAATGCCCCTTGTCTCGGATTGGGTGTCCGACAGGGTGTGCCGCGTGCCAAAACCAACCAGCCGCTCAATGTCCGCCCGGATCCGATCGGCTGAAACGGCCGCTTGCAATCGCCTGATGCGTGTGTCGTCGGCGCCGGTCGCCGCAGCGGCTGGAATGGCCGCAAAACATACCAAAATCGTAAAAAACAGTCGCATCAGGTGCTCCTCATTCCCCGCTGGCCATTCGGGCCAAAGTGTTGCCCCGGCGCAACCCCTGCGGGTGAAAACAGGGGAACCCTTGCGGGCGCCGATGCGTTGTTGCAACATCGTTAATGGGATATTAATTGATTTGGAGAAATTCGGTAGGAACAGGCTATATTTCGTGCGGTAAAACCGTTACGGAACTCGTGAAATTCACCGGTAAACCGCGCATGGGCTGCGGTATGGCATTGGTTCACCTGAGGAGGGGAATATGAAAATTAAGACGACGTTGTTAGCGGCTGCGGCAGTGACGGCTATTGCGCCGGCGGCTCACGCCTATGAAGGTCTTTATGGCGCGATCGGCGCTGGCCTAAATTACATGGGTTCGAACAACGACCTCAGCAATGACGGTCTCGACGCACCCGCTGGCCCATTCGTTTTTGACAGCTCTACCGATCACGATAACGGCATCGGCGTTTACGCCGCTCTGGGTAAGGCCTGGGGCAACAATTGGCGTACAGAGATCGAATTCTCTTACCGTGACAACGACATCGATTCCGTTGCGGCTGACGGCGCCGGGTTCTCGGGTTGGCCGACAGGCTCAATCGCGGGTGACATGACGACGCTCGCTGTGATGGGCAACATCATTTATGATTTCGACGTGAACAGCTCGGTAACGCCGTATATCGGCGCTGGCGCTGGCGCGGCGTTCATTGATCCGGATATCGCTGGATCGCTCGCTGCAGGCGCGCCGACTTCGCCTTTGAGCATCGCTTATGGCGGATCGAAAACGACTTTTGCCTATCAGGCGATTGCCGGCTTCGCATTTGGTCTGGCTGATGGTTTGATGCTGGATATTTCATACCGTTACTTCGGCACCGCGAAGCAGGACTTCGCTGGCACGTTGAACGGCGCTCCGGCGAAGTTTGACGTTGGTAATTCATCTCACAGCGCGTTTGCTGGTCTCCGCTGGAACTTCGGCGCTTCTGCGCCGGCACCGGTTGCGCCGACCTTCAAGGATTGCTGGGACGGTTCCAGCGTTCCTGTGACGGCTGAGTGCCCGCCGCAGATGGTTGACCAAACGGCGGCGGATCTCGATCCGCTCGAGCTGACGGTTTACTTTGACTATGACAAATCCAACCTCAGCTCTGCTGCATCCGCTCTGATCAGCGAAGCGGCTTCGCGCGCTCTTGAAAACGACATTGATACCGTCGTTGTTGCCGGTAACACCGATACTTCCGGTGGTTCTGCTTACAACCAGGCGCTTTCCGAGCGTCGTGCCCGCGTTGTTCGCGATGCGCTCATTGCCAATGGTGTTCCTGCTGATCGTGTCCGTATGGAAGCGAACGGTGAGAACAACCTTGCGACGCCAACAGCTGACGGCGTGCGTGAGCCGCTCAACCGCCGTGCGGATGTCGTGATTACGTTCGAATAGAACGCCTCACGTCATTAACTGGTGAATTTGAAACCGGCGTAGCATCTGCTGCGCCGGTTTTTTTATGGGTTTCGCCTGCAAGCAACGATGGCGAGCGTTCGGGTTCGCTCGTCAGGCAAAAGACCGAAACGCTAGTCAGCGTAGATTTTCTTGAAGGCGGAAACGGCGCGATCGACCTGTTCGTCGATGGCCGCCGGCAAATCGGGCGGCGCGTCACCCATGAGGACACGCGTGTATAGCGGTTCGGTTAAAAGCGCGCCCAACTGCCAGATCGCCTGCTCTGCATCGGCAATTTTATAGGCGCCGCGCGCCGCGAGCCGTGCCAGAATCGGCGCGCAAATTTTCACCATCCAGCTCGGCCCATGTTCAAGATAGGCTTTTCCGATGGCCGGCGTTCGCTCGGCTTCGAAGGCTGCGATGCGGCGCAGGGAAAGTGCTTCCGGCTGCATCACGCCGCGCAGGAACTGCGTGGCGACCGCCCGGACCACTTCGTCAGGCGGTAAGTTGGCTTCAATGTCATCGACATTAACGGGCAGCAGATTCTTGCAGGTCTCGGTAATGGCGGCGCCGAACAGCTCTTCTTTCGAACGAAACCGGTTGTAGACGGTGCGCTTTGAAACGCCGGCCGTCAGCGCGATCTGATCCATGCTCGCGGCGTCGAAGCCGCGGGATAAAAATGTCGTTCGCGCTGCTTTGACGATCGCCTGGGTTTTCTCGTCCATGCCGCCGTCTGCGATCGCCGCCGCCTCGCTCATTCGTTCCATCCCTGAATGCTCACCTCACTATGGCGGAATTCACGCTAAAGCGAAATGAAAGCGTCCCGGCAAATGCCGCGTTTACTCCGCGTTAACCACAAGACTCGATGGATATTGCGATGCCGAAAAGAAAACCCAAAAGAAAGGCCAAACGCGCCGCGAGCCGCAAGCGGACACGCACCTCCGCTCGCAGGGTCGCGCGCAAACGAGCCCTGCTTGCGCCATTCTCCCGGGCGCTTGGAGAGATTGGGGTTTTCGCCATCACGGTATTGATCGGGCTGGCGGCTGTTTTCGCCCACTTCGCCAGCGATTTGCCCGACACGTCAGCGCTCTGGAATGAAGGCGGCGCCCGGCGGGTTACGCTCCTGGCCGCCGACGGTGCGCCGATCATGATGCAGGGTGTTTCACAAGGCGCACCGGTGCGGATGGCGAATTTGCCGTCCTATGTGCCTGACGCGATCCTCGCCGTGGAGGACCGCAATTTCTATCACCATTTTGGCGCCAATCCGGTGTCGATTGTTCGGGCGCTGATTGTCAACGCCAACGAAGGGGCGGTGCGGCAGGGCGGCTCGACGATCACGCAGCAGCTGGCGAAAAACGTCTTTTTGTCCGGCGAGCAGACGATCAAGAGAAAGATTCAGGAATTGATGCTCGCGGTTTGGCTGGAGCAAAAATTCACCAAGGAAGAAATTCTGACCCTATATTTGAACCGCGTGTATTTCGGCGCCGGCGCTTACGGCATTGATGCTGCGAGCTATCGTTATTTTGGCAAGGGCGCCCGGCAATTGGAATTGGGCGAGGCGGCGGTGCTCGCCGGCTTGCTGAAGGCGCCGTCGCGCTATGCGCCCACAAACAACCCCGATGATGCGGGAAGGCGCGGACGGTTAGTGGTCGAGCAAATGGTGGAGGCCGGATTCATTACGCGCGCTCGCGCAAATGACGTCATTGCCGATCCCGTTCTGTTGGCGGCGCCGCGATTTGAAGCGGCGCCGTACTTCATCGATCACGCTTTGCGCGAGGCGCGCTCGTTTGCGGGCGACATCGATGCGGATCTCATCGTGTACACAACCTTCGATCCGCGCGTCCAGGCGGCGGCGGAAACAGGCCTCGTCGCGGGCCTCGCCATGAGTGGCGGCGGGCTTTCGGAAGTGGAAGCTGCGGTGGTAATGATCGACGGTGAGGGCGCTGTGCGCGCCATGGTGGGCGGGCGCGACTATGCGAAAAGTCAATTTAATCGCGCGACCCAGGCGCAACGCCAACCCGGCTCCGCCTTTAAGCCCATCGTTTATCTCGCGGCATTGAGCGTCGGCGAACTGCCGGCGTCAGCGGTGCTCGATGCCCCGGTCAGCATTGGCGCCTGGGCGCCCAGCAACTATGAGGACAAATATTTTGGCGAGGTGACACTTCGCGAAGCGTTGACCCGTTCACTCAACAGCGCAGCGATTCGTGTGCAGGAACGAACAGGGAGGGCGAATGTCCGAACGGCGGCGCAACGGCTCGGCTGGCCGGGGGAGCTTACTGCCGGTCCATCTTTGGCGCTGGGGGTCGATGCGATCTCGCCGCTGGCGCTTGCGGGCGTTTATGCGCCCTTCGCCAATGGCGGTTTTCGCGTGGCGCCGCATGTGGTTGAGCGAATTGAAACGGTGGACGGCGACGTTATCTACCAACGAAAAGGTGCGCTTATTGCAGAAGCGGCGTCAGCGGAGGCGATCGCGGGTGTCAATGACATGATGCAATCCGTGGTCATGTGGGGCACCGGACGTGCAGCGAAGATTCCGGGCTATGTCACCGCCGGCAAGACGGGCACCACTCAGGAAAGCCGCGACGCGTGGTTTGCCGGATACGCTGGCGGTCTGGTTGGTGTTGTTTGGATTGGCCGCGATGACAACGGACCGATGCGCAACGTCACCGGCGGGAGAGCACCGGCGATTATCTGGCGGGAGATGATGGCGCGCGCCCTGCCGCCGCCGAGTTATGTCGCGCCCGCAACATCTACGGATCCCATCGCCGCGCTATTGCAAGCTGGCGGTTGATCATTTTGGTTGTGCGACGCCATAGGTGAAAAGTTTCGGCCCCTCATCGGTAAGCCAGTCAGCCGCCGCGCGGGCATCGACTCCCAGACCGCGCACCACTTTCCAGAACGCGCGCGAGTGATTCATGTGAATCAAATGGGCGCATTCATGAGCGGCGACGTAGTCGAGAATTTCTGGCGGGGCGAGAATCAGTCTCCATGAAAATGACAGCGCGCCGTCTGAGCTGCATGAGCCCCAGCGGGTGCGCGCATCGCGAATGTTTATCCGTCCGCGTGTCTTGCCGAGCGCCTGGCAATATTCATCAACCCGTTCTGTAATTCGGCGCCGGGCTTCGCGCTTGAGCCAGTCGGAAATCCGTCGATTGAGATGCTCCGACTGTCCCCCGACCCGGATGGTGGGGAAAAATTCGTCGTCAATTCGAATCGACCGCCGCGATGCCGGATCGTTGATGATAATATGCTCAACCCCTGCATAGGGTACCCGCATGCCCGCGATAAAAGGCTTTCCGCGCAGGTGATCGCTAAGCTGCTCGGCGATCCAGTCAATGCGGTCTTGCGCGAATCGAATGGCTTCGGGGATGGCGCGTTTTGACGGGGCGGTCACCAGAATTTCCCCAGCCACCGGATCAACCTTGAGAATCAACCGTTTGGCCCGGCGATTGACGCGCGCGATCAACGGCGTTGGCCGCTCGCCTATATTGATCTCAGTTCTGGTTGTATGAGTTACCGGCATTCGCTTGAGCTAGGTTACGGATGCATCCTTACTGGTTTTGCAGAAAGATCAATTTGTTTTCACGGCGGGCTGAAGAATCTTTTCAAATGCGTAAAATGGCGGGCGAAAACGCGCCTTCCGAGGGTTTCTGTTCTGACAAAAAGTAAAAACACCCCAACGGCTAAATCTATCGCGCAGCCGACGCCGATGATGATGCAGTATCTCGCCATCAAAAAAGATGCGCGCGACGCGCTGCTCTTTTACCGGATGGGGGATTTTTATGAGCTGTTCTTCGATGACGCGGTAAAGGCGGCGGGTGCGCTCGATATCGCCCTGACAAAACGCGGCCAGCATGGCGGTGAAGACATACCCATGTGCGGCGTGCCTTTTCACGCCTATGAGGGATATCTGGCGAAGCTTATTCGTGCGGGGTTCAATGTCGCGATCTGTGAACAGATGGAAAGCCCGGAAGAGGCGAAAAAGCGCGGTTCGAAATCTGTGGTCGCCCGCGAAATTGTCCGCACGGTGACGCCGGGCACCATCGTTGAGGATTCGCTTCTCGATGCGCGTTCCAATAATTTTTTGGCGGCGTTGGCGTTGTTGCGCGGCGGGGAAGAGGCGGCGCTCGCATGGGTCGATGTTTCAACTGGCGAACTTTTGGTGCGCGAGACAAACCTTGAGCGAATTTCCGCTGATCTCGTTGCCATATCGCCGAAAGAGCTGATCGCGCCGGAGTTGCCCGAGGATCACTCATGGCGGGCCGCCCTTCAGCCGCTTCCGATCGCGGCGACGCTAACGTCGCAAGCCGCGCAGTATTTTGATTCAGCAGCTGGGCAGCGCCGGGTCATGGAGGCGTTTTCCGTCGCATCACTCGATGGTTTTGGCGGATTTTCCCGCGCTGAATGTGGCGCTTTGGGCGCCTTGTTGAACTACGTTTCTCTGACGCAGGCGGGGCGAATGCCAGCGCTCAATCCGCCGCGCCGAGCGAGCGCCGGTGAGGCGATGGTCATCGATGCAACGACGCGGGTTTCCCTTGAAATCCTGCAAACGCAACAAGGCGCAAGAAAAGGCTCGCTGCTTTGGTCCGTTGATCGAACGGTCACGGGGGCGGGTGCGCGCCTGCTGGCGGCGAGACTTTCAGCGCCGTTGACCAAATGCGCCGCCATAAAAGCGCGGCAGGACGGCGTCGGATATTTCGAAATTCAGCGCGACCTGGGCGACAACGTACGCGACGCCTTGAAAGAAACGCCGGACGCCGCGCGCGCGTTGTCGCGGCTGGGCATGGAGCGGGGCGGTCCACGCGATTTAGGTGCGTTGCGTGACGCGCTTGTTTGCGCGCGCAAAATCGCCGGTTTGCTCCAGGACAGTTCAAAGCTGGAGCCGTTGCCGGCAGTTTTACACTCTGCAGTTCAGGCGCTTGAAGATCGTGGTGGCGACGGTTTTTCAGAACTCATCCAAAATCTGCGAGAGGCGCTGGGCGACAATTTGCCGATGCTGGCCCGGGACGGCGGTTTCATTGCAAAAGGGTTTGACCCCGGCCTTGATTCCGTCCGTATGCTGCGTGATGAATCAAAGCGTGTTATTGCCGGGTTGGAAACAAAATATCGCGACCTGACCGGTGTCAAAGCGCTCAAAGTGCGTCACAACAACGTGCTTGGGTATTTTGTTGAGACGCCGCCCGCACATGGCGACAAGCTGATGGCGGAGGCGTTCAGCGACACTTTTATTCATCGTCAGACGCTCGCCAGCGCTGTGCGTTTCACGACTGGAGAACTGGCGGAACTTGACGCGAAAATCGCTCGGGCGCGGGACGAAGCTTTGGCGCGGGAGCTGGCGTTATTTGAGGAACTTCGAGATTCGGTGATGTCGCGGCGCGCCGCGATAACCGACGCCGCAGCGGCGCTCGCAGAGATTGACGTTTCCGCCGCCGGCGCGGTTCTGGCGCTGGAACAGCAATTTGTTTGTCCCAGCGTGAATGAAACCCTTGCTTTCGATATTCGCGCCGGGCGGCACCCGGTGGTAGAGCGCGCGAACCGCGAGACTTTTATCGCCAATGACTGCTTACTTGGCGAAGGGGACAATGCCTATCTCTGGCTTGTGACCGGGCCAAACATGGCGGGTAAATCCACCTTTTTGCGCCAGAACGCTCTGATCGCCATTCTCGCCCAGGCTGGGCTTTATGTTCCCGCCCAAGCGGCTGAGATCGGTGTGGTTGATCGAGTGTTTTCCCGGGTCGGCGCGTCTGATGATCTTGCCGGCGGGCGATCAACATTCATGGTCGAAATGGTGGAAACCGCCGCGATCCTCAATCAGGCGAGTGAGCGGTCGCTGGTGGTTCTTGATGAAATTGGACGCGGCACGTCGACATTTGACGGCATGTCCATCGCCTGGGCGGCGGTGGAGCATCTCCACGACGTAAATCGCTGTCGCGGGCTTTTCGCCACGCATTATCACGAACTGACGGCGCTGGCGGAAAAGCTTGCGCGTTTGTCGAATGTTTCCATGAAAGTGCGCGAGTGGAAGGGTGATGTGGTGTTCCTGCATGAGGTTGGCGCCGGCCCTGCCGATCGGTCTTACGGTGTTGCAGTTGCGCGACTGGCGGGTCTTCCGGCGCCAGTCATCAAGCGCGCGGAGGCGGTGCTCGCCATGCTCGAAGAACGGCGCAAGGAGTCTGGCGGACTGACTGACCTTCCGCTGTTCGCCGCCGCGCCCGGCGACGGGACTGTCGAAAAACCTTCACAAAACTCGCCGCAAGATGAATTGATCGGTGCACTGAATGCGCTTGATCCTGATTCGATGGCGCCGCGCGAAGCGCTTGATTCACTTTACCGGTTGAAATCCATTTTGGATCGTCTATGAGAGCGCCGTACGCGCCCTAGGCGCCGGCAAAAGGCGACAGTTTTGTGACAAATCTAACGATGAGCGGTTTGTTGAAATCCGCTGTGGTCGTATTGATCAGCATAATGACGGTGCATGGTGCGGCCTGCGCGCAGGCGGCGCCAGACTCAAATCAAATTGACAGCGGCGTTGCTGCTTTTCGTTCAGGTGACTTTTCGGCGTCCTGGCGACTGTTAAAACCAATTGCGGCTGTTGGAGACTTAAAGGCGCAGCGCTATGTCGCCCTTATGCTGCTGTCTGATGAGCCGCCGCATGACGCCGACGGAGAAATCGGGTCTGGCGTTAAGCTCCTCGCGGCCGCGGCGCGCGCAGGCGATTATGTATCGCTGATAAAGCTGGAACAGATGCGCCGGGAGGGTCACCGTGACGCGCTCCAGCTTTCAGAAATCATTGACATCGAAAAGGTCAGGGCGGAGCGTGGCGATCCGGTCACGGCCTGGCGCCTCGCCAATCGCTACGAGACAGGCGAAGGCGTTGAAGTCTCCCGGACTGAGACGACAAAATGGCTCAGCGTGGTTGCCGCCACCGATGCTGAAACGTTCCCAAAATCTCGTGAGGCCGCGTTTCGCCTCTGTGAGTTGCGAGCGGTCGAAGGCGAGACGGGATCGGGTGAAGCCAAGAAATGGTGTGCACGGGCTGCGGCGCGTGGCCACGCCGGCGCTGCGATTATGTTGAGGCGTATCGCGCAGCTTGAGAAATAGGCGCAATTCTGACTGTTGAATTTGTGACCGTGTCGCGCGATGATCGCAAGGCCCGTATCCAACCAGTCATCCTCGCGAATATAAAGCGTCCTTGTGACAAAGAAGACACCGCCGGCAGGCGACCACTCCTATCTCGCCAGCGATTCGCTCGACGAAGCGTTGCGCGCCGCCGTTGCTGCTGAACGCGCCGGTCAGGATCACGGCGCCACAGGAAAAGTTCTTAAAAACGCAATTGTGCAGCTTCGCCGGCAAACCATGCGCGATGTGGTGCGTGGAGACCGCATCGCCATGCGTCTTTCAAAGGGTGTTGAGGCCATGGTGCGCTCACTCTTTCGTCATGCTGGCGAGGGGATGGAAAAAGATTTGACGATTTGCGCCATTGGCGGATTTGGCCGGTCGGAACTGGCGCCCTATTCCGATGTCGATCTGTTGTTTTTGCACGGGCCTGAAGCCGGTGAGGAATTGCGCGACAAGTTGAACAACATTCTCTACCCGCTCTGGGATTCAGGCATGAAAATCGGATACGCGGCGCATTCCCCGGAAAGCGCGGTTCGATTCGCCAAGGACGACATCGTTGCGCGCACCGCTTATCTCGACATGCGATTCCTATGCGGCGCCAAGCCGCTTTACGAGGAGTTTGCGTCAGGATTTAACAAGCTGCGCAAGAAGTCGGTCCCGGAGTTTGTCTCCGCGAAACTGGAAGAGCAGAGCGAGCGGCAAACTGCGATGTTTGCGACCAGATATCTGGTGGAGCCGGATATCAAAGAAGCAAAAGGCGGGTTGCGCGACCTGCAAACCATCCGATGGCTCTACAAATACGCCTATGGCGGCGACATTGGCAAAAGCAAAGATATCGATCGCATCATGGAGCCTTCCGAACGTCAGGCGCTGGCGAAATGTGAGCGATTTTTGTGGTCCGTTCGTTCACACCTTCACGATTTTCGCGGGCGCGCCGATGAAAAGCTGACCTTTGACGTGCAACCAGAGATCGCCACTCGGCTTGGTTATGCGGACCGCAAAAATATGACAGCCGCGGAACGGTTGATGAAACATTATTTCGTCAACGCAGTTGAGATTGGCCGTCTGACACGAATCTTGTGCGCCCGGCTTGAGGAGGAGCGCACAAAGCGTTTGCCGCGCCTTCCTAAATTGCTTCCTCGCGATTTGCAGTCTGACGAAGCGCCCGGAAAACCCAATTTGCGTATTCGCAATGGGCGCCTTGATTTCGAAAGCGCGCCGCGCGCGCGTAAGAACCCCCGTGATCTGTTTCGGCTGTTCCGTGCCTATGGCAAGCAGCCAAAATTCGATTTTCACCCTGACGCATTGGCGATTGTCGCTGAGCAGACGCCGTCCGTTACGCTCGAAGCTCGCCGGGACCCCGTGATTGCGGCGTTGTTTTCGGGGTTGTTGTGCAATTCTGTAGATCCGGTTCGGGTGCTGCGGATCATGGAAGAGACCGGATTGCTTGGAAAGTACATTCCATCATTTGGTTCGCTTGTCGGGCGCATTGATTATGGGCTTTATCGCCGGTTTACGATTGATGAGCATGTGTTTCGGTGTGTCGGATTATTGCATCAGATTCGCAATGGAGAGCTGGCAAACGAACACCCGATCGCCACGGAAATTGTTAGGCAAACCAAAAACCCTTTGCTTTTTTTCCTTGGCGTATTGCTGCACGAGGCGGCATGGTCGTTGAAAGAAAAATCCGTTGCGGCCTGCGAAAAGCTGGTGACACGCGTATCGAAACGGCTTGGGCTTGATGAAGCGGATGCGGCGCTTGCGGGGTGGGCGGCGGCGCGACACCTGATGCTTGTGCGGACGGCGGAGCGGCGCAACTTGACGGAAAGCTATGCGATTTCGGCGTTTGCGAAAACCGTCGGATCGCGCGCGCGACTTGATATGATGCTGGTTTTGTCGGTGTGCCATTTACGCGTGGTGGGCCTGCAGTCCTGGGATGAAATAACGCGGCGACGGCTTTCCAAACTCTACGACTCCGCCGCGCTTTGGCTCGACTACGGCGAAGAGGCGCTCGACAAAAAACTGGACGAAAACACCCGCGACATTCGCGAGCAAGCCAGCGCCCGGCTATCGAGCTGGAGCGAGAAGGAAAAAGATGATTTCTTGAATCGTCTTGACGATTCGCTTCTGCGGTCTGTCGACCCTGAGATCATTGTGCGTTTTGCAAAACTCGCGCGGGCGGCGGAAAAAGATGCGGCGAATACCGCTGTCGTGGTCACGCCCAGGGAGGGGGATCTTGAGGCGATTGTTTATGCAGACGACCGTTCGGGGCTGCTCGCTGACCTTGCTGGCGCGACCGCTTCCACGGGCATGAGCGTTAGAACAGTGCAGGCGCTAACGACGGATGACGGCAAGGCTATCGATATTTTCATCGTTCAGTCGCCGGACGGGGTTGCCGTTGACGGCGCCGACCAGTCTCGTCGTCTGCATCAGGCCCTGTTCGCTGCAGCAGCAGTTAAGCCTGAAGCCACGCCAAAACTGCGGCGGCGTCTTGGGGACCGCCGGGAGATTTTTGACGTTGAGCCCAATGTCAAAATTGAGCTTACCGCGTCAAAAGAGGCTATGGTCGTTGAAACAGAAGGCCTTGACCGCCCGGGTTTGCTCTATGAGTTGACGACGGCGCTGGCGGCGGAAGGCGCTACGATCAGCTCTGCACATGTGGCCACCTATGGCGAGCGGGCGGTGGATGCGTTCTATCTTCACAACAAGGCGGGCCAAAAGCTCTCGGACCCCGCAACGCTGAGGCGTATCGAAAAAACGCTGATGGCCGTCCTTTCGGCTGGCTCGGATGAGTGAACGCAGTTAAGCCGTCAATTCACCATAAATTCCGCCCACAACGCACCCTCATGAGCCGTAAACTTTTTAAATCTTTGGCGACCGTAAGCGGCCTCACCATATTGAGCCGGGTGCTGGGCTTTGTGCGTCAGGTTTTTATGGCGGGCGTTATCGGTGCGGGTGGCAATCCTGTGGCGGACGCTTTTTGGGCGGCGTTCCGTCTGCCCAATATGTTCCGGCGGCTGTTCGCCGAGGGCGCCTTTCATGCCGCCTTTATCCCGATGTTTCAGGGACGCAAGGTTGACGAGGGTGAAGCCACCGCCAAAGTGTTCGCTGAAGAAGTGCTTGCGGGGCTCATCTTTATACTGACGTTGCTGACGGCGCTGGTGGAAATCGCGGCGCCCGCCTTTGTCTATCTCATCGCGTCCGGCTTCGGGGATGATCCACAAAAATTTGCCCTGACAACGCTCTACACGCGCATCATGTTTCCCTATCTCATGATGATGTCGCTGGTGGGGCTATTGAGCGGGATACTCAATTCCCTTGGCCGGTTCGCAGCATCTGCTGGCGCGCCTTTAGCCCTTAATGTCTGTCTTATCGCGGCGATCCTGCTCTATGCTAACGCGGATATCGAAGTCACGGGGCAGGCGGCGTCGTGGGGCGTGTTTGCCGGAGGTGTCGTGCAGTTGGCCATCTTGCTGTACGGCGCGCATCGTCAGGGCTTCTTGCTTCGCTTGCGCATGCCGCGGCTGACGCCCTCGGTAAAGCGGTTATTTTTGCTTGGCGCGCCGGGCTTTATCAGCGCGGGCGCCGTGCAGATCAACCTGATTATCGGCACCAACATCGCCAGCCGCGAGCCGGGCGCCGTTTCCTGGCTGATGAATGCAGATCAACTCTATCAATTACCACTCGCGGTGATCGGGATTGCGCTTGCGGTCGTTTTATTGCCCATGTTGTCGGAGCGGGTGAAGGCGGGCGATGAAAAAGGCGCCGCTCGCGCGCTCAATCGTTCGCTAGAGCTTTCTGCGTTGCTGGCCATACCCGCCGCTGCAGCGTTTGTGGTCATGGGGGCGCCCATTTGCGATGCGTTGTTCCGCGGCATCGCCGGTGACGCGTTGTCATTTTTCGGCGTGCGCGGTTCGGCATTTACGGCGCACGATGTCGCCATGACAGGCGCGGCGCTGGCGATCTTTGGCGCCGGACTGCCCGCTTTTGTCTGGCACAAGATTTTTCTGCCTGCGTATTTCGCGCGGGAGGATACGCGCACCCCCATGAACTACGCGTTGGTTTCTATCGCGGTGAATACCGGTCTGGCGCTGATGCTTTTCCCGGTCATGGGATTCATTGCGGTCGCCGCCGCGACGGTGGTCGCCGCCTGGGTGCAGGTAATTTTGCTGGCGCAAAAGCTGTACCGGCAGAAATTATTCATTCCCGGCGCGCATCTCGCCGGACGATTGGCGCGCATTCTCGTGGCCACGGCGGGCATGGCGGCGTTTCTGGCGTGGGCGGTTCCGCATATCGATGCCGCCGCGGCAGTGGTTTGGAATCGCGCATGGATCGCAACGGTCCTGCTCGCGGGCGCGGGTGGCGCGATTTACGGCGTTTTGGCGTTCGTGCTTGGCGCCGCGCGCCTCTCGGACTACAAGCGGCCGCCGGGCGGCGCTTAAGGCCGCCCCGCAACAGGGTTCAAATTCGAGCGGTTTCATGAGCGATAGTGACACTTCCATGCGCGTTCTCTCCGGCATTCAGACATCCGGTTCGATGCATCTCGGCAATTATCTGGGCGCGATCCGGAAATTCGCCGTGCTACAGCATGAATGCGAATGCTTTTACTTCCTGGCGAATATGCATTCGATCACGGTGTGGCAGGAGCCGGAAAAGCTGCGCGAACGGACCCGTCATATCGCCGCCGCTTACATCGCGTCGGGCGTTGACCCTGATATCGCGACGATCTTTCACCAGTCGGGCGTGCGCGCTCATGCCGAGCTTGCCTGGATTTTTAATTGCATCGCGCGTCTCGGCTGGCTCGATCGCATGACGCAGTTCAAGGACAAGGCAGGCAAGAACTCTGAGCGTGCGTCCGTTGGGCTCTATACCTATCCGGTTCTTCAGGCTGCGGATATTTTGATCTACAAGGCAACCCATGTGCCGGTCGGGGAAGATCAAAAGCAGCACCTGGAACTGTCGCGCGATATCGCAGCGAAATTCAATCACGATTACAAAACGCCGGAATTCTTTCCGTTGCCCGACCCGCTGATCAAAGGTCAGTTCGGAGAAGCGGGCGCGCGCATCATGTCGCTGCGCGATGGCTCGGCGAAGATGTCGAAGTCAGATCCTTCGGAAAATGCGTGTATTTTCCTTGCGGATGACGCGGATGTGATCGCCAAAAAGATCAAGAAGGCGAAATCTGACGCGGATGTGCTGCCCTCTGAACCGGCGGGACTGGAAGGCCGGCCGGAGGCGAAAAACCTTGTGGGCATTTACGCCGCGCTGACGGAAAAAACTCCAGCTGACGTTCTGTCGGAATTTGGCGGGCAGGGGTTTGGCGTGTTCAAGCCCGCGCTGGCGGAGTTAGTGGTTGAAAAAATCGCGCCGATTGGCAACGAGCTTCGACGCCTTGAAGGCGATCCCGTTTATCTTGAGAGCATCCTCGAACAGGGCGCCAAGCGCGCATCCGTGGTCGCCGATCAAACGGTCAAGGAAGTAAAAGAAATTGTCGGGCTATTGGCCTGATTGGTTTCGGCTAGTCAGCAAACAACGCATCATATCGCTGGGCGACCGATTTCAGATCAATCTCGTTGAGGAATGTTGAGTAGGCGAGATAGGACAGTAGATATCGCAAATCCGTCGCCCATGGCGGCAGAAACTTTGGCTCCGCAAGCAATCCGGCGTCGCGCAAAAATTTCATGGCGTTCAAATCTTCAAGGTCAATCTTCCCGACGAATAAAAGACGGATGAAGGCCGCGTCGCCAGTACGGATAGCGGCGCGCAAATAATTGTGCACTTCGAGCAAGCCCTGCAAATAGATTGAATCCTTGGTGAACGGCCCGCCGCCATTCACCAGGCCGCCGCGCACCACGCGGCGTGCGCTCTCAAACGCTTCAAAGGGCGCATCCGCTTCGCTCTGATCGCGGAAGAATTGATATAGTTCGAGAAAGTCTGCGCCTTCGGCTGACATATTGATGGCGATCACCCGATCCGCGAGGCGTTTGAAGCGGCGGGGATCGAGGGAGCCGGAAATGAATTCTGCGAAGACAGCGAGGCCTTCTTGCGTCCGGGCATTGCCCGGAAAGGCCTCGCCGAGCACCGGGAAATGTGGCTGCGCCGCGCCATTCATCCCCGTGGCGATGTGCACCAGCGCTTCGTGTTGCAGCAACTGCGTTTCATCGACGTCGGAGAATTTCGCGTCCTCACGCAGTTTGATGTAATCGCGCCCGGTGGCGGCCTTTGCCGAAACGTTGTGCGTAATTTCCACCCGTGGCGCGCTGGCGCCAAAATGTTCCGGCAATTGCTGGTCAAGCCGTGCTTTGAGTTGTTGCGCTGTCAGTTCGGCGGCGGCGTCCAGCTTTTGTGACGGCGTGTCAAAATCGGTGAGCAGCTGATCAAGTCGAAGCGCAAGATCGAGCGCTGTCGATTTGCCGTCAGCGATGGGGGATGTCGGCCCGCCATAGAGCGCGCGGGAATGTCCGTGGAATATGGAGGTGCCCGCTACGCTGAGCAGCAACGCGGTCTCTTCCGTTATGTCAGCGAACCGTCTCAGCCAAGTATGCACCTCGCTGTCGCCGTCAATCAACGCACGCGCCTCAAAGACGAGCTCAAGAGACGGGTCCGGATCAATTTTGGGGTATTCCGGTTTCGGCGGTTCGCGCTCTCCGTTTTTGAAAAACGTATCCGCCAGCCCCCGGTCCCAACTGAGCGTGCGCAAAACCGGCAAGCGGGTTTCCGCGCTACGGAGCAAATCCGCCGCGGTTTTTAGTTTTTCCAGTTCCTTAGCGCTGAATGCAGCAGCCATTTGGGATGTATATTCCTTTGCCAATCAAGAGGTTATCGTTTTTCTGGCCACGATTGAACCAAAAGCCGACCCGAAGCGACTTAAGGGATAACTGCTTACACAAGACAAGCGAGCAGAAAACAAGCGGGGAAACCCATGAGTCGTAGCGCGGACCGATTATTTGACGAATATCTCGCTGCCTCTGCGCGGGCGGGGGATCGCAGGGCGTTCGGCCGGCTCGCGGCGCGCTGGCAACCAAAGCTGGTGGCGCACGCTTATCGCTTGATCGGCGAACGTGAGGCCGCCCGCGACATCGCGCAGGAAGCATGGGCCGATATCGTCAAAGGACTGAAGCGACTCGATGACGTACGCGTTTTCCCGCCTGGGCTTTCCGCATTATTTCACGCCGTGCGGCGGATGTCATTCGGCGCAACCAGCGGGACAGAAAGCTGTCGAACGAATACGCGCAAGAAGCCACGCCCAATGACAATAGTGCGGAGCAAACGGAGTTGAGGGCAGGCGATGCGCGATTATACGCTGCCATCAGCGAACTGCCGCGCGAGCAGCGGGCGGCCATCGCGCTTTTCTATCAACAAGATTTAAGCGTGGCGGAAATCGCCGCCGCGCTTCAGGTTCCGGCGGGAACCGTCAAGACCCGCCTGATGCACGCCCGGCTCAAATTGCGCGCGGCGTTGGAAGGAGGAAGATAAAATGGATGAGCTTGATCGAAAAATTGAAGAGGCCCTGAATGAGCAGGACCGTGCGCTATTGGATCAGTTTCCGGAGCAAGGGCTGATCGGGCAGTTTAAATCGGTGTTTCACGGCAGTATGGCGTGGGTCAGCGTGATGAGCATGCTTTTCGGAACGGTTCTGACAATCGCGTTCTTTTACGCCGCGTGGAAGTTCTTCAATGTTGCTGACATTGATGCGCGACTCCTGTGGGGCGGCGGCGCATGGTTTCTCGCGACCATGGTCGCATTCATGAAGGTATGGTTTTGGATGCGTATGGAGTCGAACCGCGTCCTGCGCGAAGTCAAACGCCTTGAGCTCCAAATCGCGCGGGCAATGAAGGCAACTTAGAACGTCGCTGCGAAACGTTCCTGACTGGGACCGAAGCCAGCGCGCTTCATACCTTCGGAATTCCATGCAAAGGAAACATCGCCGTCTCGCGAGACGGCGATGACCCCGCCATCGCCGCCAAGCCGGGCCACGTCTTTGATGAGGCCAGCCGTCGCCTGATTGAGATCGGATCCCTGGTAGCGAACACGGCTCGCCACATCTTGCGCGCCGCCGGCGAGGATAAAATATTCGCCAAGCCCGGTGCAGGAAGCGGCGACAAATTCATCGGCCCAGGTGCCCGCGCCCACCAGCGGCGTGTCGCCGACCCGGCCTTCGAGCTTGCCAAAAACACCGCCAGTAGATGTCGCGGCGGCAAGGCGGCCCGCGGCGTCAAGCGCGACGGCGCCGACCGTGCCATGTCCAAGTTCGGCTTGGGTCATTTCCGCCGGATCGACGCCCACCGGCACGACGTAATAAGTTTCCGGGTGGTCAACGAAAGCAAAACCCTGACGCGCGCAAAAATTTTCCGCGCCCCGGCCGGCCAGCATGACGTGGGGCGTTTGCTCCATCACGGCGCGCGCCGCCTTGATCGGATGCATCAGATGTTTCACGGCGGCGATGGAACCGGCCTTTCTAGCGAAGCTCCCGGACTCGCTCGCCATGATCGACGCGTCCAGTTCGGCGTACCCCGCCTTGTTCGGCGCTGCGCCCTTGCCGGCGATGTAGAGACCCGAGGCTTCCATATCCGCGACCAGCGCCTCGACAACGTCGATGGCGGGCGCCTCATCGTTCAACATCGCTTCTCCGCGCTTGACGAGTTCCAACAGATGCGCTTCCGCCTTGGAATAATCGCGGCCGGCGCGTGCGCCTGCGCCGCCGTGGATCGCCAGCGCGACGTTCGGCTTCTTGGTCATTTCGGTGATCCCGGATGTGGTTACGCGTTCATTGTATAGCTGACGACCAAGCCTAGCCAATGGGCGCCGGAGCTTTTAAGAGGTTGTGAGACCAATTAATCAGGAGAAAGCAATGACTCGCCTGGCGCTCATCCGGCATGGCCAAAGCCAATGGAACCTGGAAAACCGGTTCACCGGTTGGGTTGATGTGGAACTTACTGAAAAGGGCGTCGCTGAAGCGAAAAAGGCTGGCGTGTTACTGCGCGAGACCGGTGTTGAGTTTTCCGCCTGTTATACATCTGTCCTGAAGCGCGCAATTCGCACGCTTTGGCTGACGCTCGATGAAATGGACCGTATGTGGCTGCCGGTGACGCGCGCCTGGGAATTGAACGAGCGCCACTATGGCGGCCTCACGGGCCTCAACAAGGCCGAGACAGCGGAAAAGCATGGCGCCGACCAGGTGAAGATCTGGCGGCGCAGTTATGACATTCCGCCGCCGCCCTTGGAAAAGGGTAGCGAGTTCGATTTGAGCGGCGATCCCCGCTATACGCGCTTCAGCGCTCACGTGCCTGCAACAGAGTCGTTAAAGCTGACGCTTGACCGGGTTCAGCCCTATTTCGAAAAGGAAATCGCACGGCGCATCAAAGCCGGTGAGTCGCTGATCATCGCCGCGCACGGAAATTCTTTGCGCGCGCTGGTGAAAATTCTGTTTGATGTTTCCAATGACGACATTGTTGGCGTGGAAATCCCTACCGGCAATCCATTGCTTATCGAGACGGCGAAAGGATCGCTTTCGCCGGTGAGCGCGAAATATCTCGATGCGGATCGCGCGACGGATTTGCCACCGATCAAATAGATCATTGCAGCTTAAGCGTCTTCGAGACGCGCCGCCATTTCGGTGACGCGATGGGCCACCGCATCAATTGCACGGCTGGCGCCGCCGACCGTATCCGGATCAAGGGCGTCGCCGGCGGTTTCCAGATCCTCAGCCGCGTCGCGCGCTTCGAACAACTCATCGCAAATAGTGAGAGACGCGAGCAACATCAGTCGCGCCTCGCCGATTTGGCCAAGGTCTTCGGACATGGTCGATACGCGCTTGTCAAAATAGGCCGAGAGCCGCTGCAGGCGATCTTCTTGCCCCTCTTCGCAGGTAACTTTGTATTCGCGTCCGTTGACGCGGATTTCAACTTGGCTCATTGGCGCCTCGCTCTTTGTCTTCATCATCTGAAAGGATCGATTTCAGGTCGCTAATGGCGGCGGCGATGCCCCGGCTGGCGTTGTCCGTCTGTTTGCGGGCCGCCAGCGCCTGACGCTTGGCGGCGGCGATTGTGTCGCTGCCGGCGGACAGGTCGTCGAGGCGATCATCAAGTTTTGATTCGAGCGTTTCCAGCGCTTCCGCCAGATTGCGCACCGATTTTTCTAACAATGTCATGAGCGCTCCTTACCAGCATTGCGGCTTTATCGCGTCAATTTGGCCCTCGCCGTCGATTCTGTCCAGCGGGGACCCGGCGAGCCTTGACCGCATCCATATCGCGATGCATGAACGCTCGCATTATTTCCGCGTTTTACCAGGACAATCGGGGGCTTCCCGCATGACCAACACCGGCCCGTCTCGGGACGATTTTCCACAGATGGCGAACGCCGTTCGCGCATTGTCTATGGACGCTGTGGAGCGCGCAAACTCTGGCCATCCGGGCATGCCCATGGGGATGGCTGATGTAGCGACGGTGCTGTTCTCCCGCTTTCTGAAATTTAATGTGGAAAAACCGGACTGGCCCGATCGTGACCGCTTCGTTCTGTCGGCGGGGCACGGCTCGATGCTGATCTATTCGCTCGGCTATCTCCTCGGTTATGAAGGCATGACTCTTGAGGAGATCAAAAATTTCCGCCAGCTCGGCGGCAAGACCGCCGGGCACCCTGAATATGGTCATGCGCCAGCGGTCGAGACGACCACCGGCCCGTTGGGGCAGGGGCTTGGCAACGCCGTCGGTATGGCGCTCGCGGAGGCGCATTTGAACGCCCGATTCGGCGATGGTCTCGTTGATCACCACACTTATGTGATCGCCGGCGACGGGTGCCTGATGGAGGGGATCAGTCAGGAAGCGATTGCCTTCGCGGGACATTTGAAGCTCCGCAAGCTGATCGTTTTATGGGACGACAATAATATTTCCATCGACGGACCATTGTCGCTTTCCGATTCGACTGACCAGCTTGCACGCTTCGCCGCCAGCGGCTGGGCGACGGTTCGCGTTGATGGTCATGATCCTGAAGCGATCGCGGGCGCCATTGAAAAAGCAAAAAACTCTGACCGGCCGACCTTGATCGCCTGCCGCACCGTCATCGGCTATGGCGCGGCGAAAAAAGCCGGCACCTCTGCGGCGCATGGTTCGCCGCTGGGCGAGGAAGAAATTTCCGCCGCACGAAAAAGCCTCGACTGGCCGTATGCGCCGTTCGAAATTCCCAACGAGGTCCTCGCAAAGTGGCGCGATGTCGGTGTTCGCAGCAAAGAAGCATATGCAGCGTGGGACAAGCGCGCCAGTGCAAGCGACCAGTGCGAGGCTTTCAAAACGGCGATGGCGGGCGATTATGCCGGCGTGCTGACCGAAGCTATTGGTGAATACAAAAACGCCCTCGTGACCGCGCCGCAAAAACTGGCGACGCGCAAAGCGTCGGAAATGGCGCTGGGCGTCGTCAATGAAGTCGTGGCGGAAACGATTGGCGGATCGGCTGACCTGACCGGCTCCAACAACACCAAGACAAAGAACATTGATGTTCTGTCTGCGGAAAATTACGCCGGGCGTTATGTTTATTACGGCATTCGCGAGCATGGTATGGCGGCGGCCATGAACGGCATGGCGCTGCATGGCGGCGTAGTTCCTTATGGCGGCACGTTTTTGGTGTTTACGGATTATTGCCGTCCGTCGATCCGGCTTGCGGCGCTTATGGGCATTCGTGTTGTTTATGTGATGACCCATGATTCCATCGGTCTTGGCGAAGATGGGCCGACGCACCAGCCCGTCGAACATCTGGCGGCGTTGCGCGCTATCCCCAATCTCAACGTTTACCGCCCGTGCGATGGCGTTGAGACGGCGGAATGCTGGGAG
This sequence comes from uncultured Alphaproteobacteria bacterium, assembly GCA_942492295.1. Lineage (GTDB taxonomy): Bacteria > Pseudomonadota > Alphaproteobacteria > Caulobacterales > Parvularculaceae > Hyphococcus. The sequence continues at coordinate 1,427,081 of CALODW010000005.1, read as the reverse complement.
CTGTCGCTGAAACATATCGCAACGCCTTCCGTTATTGCGCTGACCCGGCAAGGGCTTGAACAGGCCCGGCTGAGCCCGTCCGATGAAAATTTAAGCGGCCGCGGCGCGTATGTGATCGCTGGCGAAGGCGAATATGACGTGACGCTGATCGCGTCAGGTTCAGAAGTGTCGCTGGCGCTGAAAGCGCGCGAAGCGCTGGCGGCGGACGGCGTTAAGGCGCGCGTGGTCTCCGCGCCCTGCTTTGAGCTTTTCGCCATGCAGCCGGACGCCTATCGTCTTGAGGTTCTAGGCGAGAAACCGCGAATCGGCATTGAAGCGGCGCTGCGCCAGGGATGGGATCAGTTCCTGCGCCTTAAAGACTCTTTTGTCGGCATGAACGGCTTTGGCGCATCGGCGCCGGCGGGCGATCTTTTCAAACATTTTGGAATCACGGTTGAGGCGGTCACCGCCGAGGCCAAACGGTTGATTGGTTAGGAGGATTTTCGATGGCGATCAAAATCGCAATTAACGGCTTTGGACGAATCGGGCGGCTGGCGCTGCGCTCTATCGTGGAAACGGGACGCAAGGGCGTCGATGTGGTGGCGATCAACGATCTCGGCCCGGTCGAGACCAACGCACATCTCGTTCAATATGACTCCGTTCACGGCAAGTTCCCGAATGAGGTGAAAGTTCGTAACGACACCATCGATGTGGGTCAGGGGCCAATCAAAGTGCTTGCTGAGCGCGATCCCAAAGCGCTTCCATGGGGCGAGATGGGCGTCGACATAGTTTACGAATGCACTGGTATTTTTGCGGCGCGCGACAAAGCAGCGATGCATTTGGAAGCCGGCGCCAAACGCGTGCTCGTTTCCGCACCGGCGTCTGGCGCTGACAAAACCATCGTTTACGGCGTCAACCACGGCTCTTTGACGGTGGAAGATACGGTTGTTTCGAACGCGTCTTGCACGACCAACTGCCTTTCGCCGGTGGTGAAAGTGTTGAACGACGTCATCGGCATCGAGCGCGGCTACATGACGACGATCCACTCGTACACGGGCGATCAACCAACGCTCGATACGATGCACAAGGATCTTTATCGTGCCCGTGCGGCGGCTATGAACATGATCCCGACCTCGACGGGCGCGGCCAAGGCGGTTGGGCTTGTCCTGCCGGAGCTCAATGGCAAACTTGCGGGCTCTTCCGTACGCGTGCCGACGGCGAACGTTTCCGTTGTCGATTTTGTCTTTACGCCGAAGCGCGACACCACGGAGGAAGAAGTCAACAACGCGATCATGGAAGCTGCAAACGGCAAGCTCAAGGGCGTCCTCGCCTATACGGACAAGCCGCTTGTGTCGTCGGATTTCAATCATGATCCGCACTCTTCTATCTTCGCACTCGATCAGACGCAGATTCTCGAAGGCAAGCTCGTGCGCATTCTCACCTGGTATGACAATGAATGGGGCTTTTCCACGCGCATGACCGATACAGCGCTCGAAATGGCGCGGTATCTGTAAAAGGAACGAACATCGCTGAAATCCGTTTCTACGGGAATGGTTTCCAGCGGAGACGCACAATGACCTTTTTGTCCAGGCCGATAAAATTTATCACACTGCTCGCCCTTTGCGGTGTGGTGGCGTGCAATGAAAAAGTTGTTGTGGAAGAACCGAGAGCAGCGGAAGGCGAAGAGGCGATTGTCGGGGTCGATACGCCGCCGCTCTATATTGGCGTGTGGGCGGCGGACGAAGCGTCGTGCAATGTCGCGCCCGGGGCGCCGGGACCTGTGGAATTCACGAAAGACCAGTTTCTCGGATACGAAAATACTTGCGACATTCTATCGTCGGAAGAGGGAACGGAAGGCGGCTGGCGCCTTGAAGCACGATGCACCGGCGAAGGTGAAACCGTCGATGAAATTTTTGACGTAGACCTTGATGGCGAGCGCCTGCGCGTCTCCCGAAACGGCGGTGAACCGGTGACATTTGTTGCTTGCGGCGATGGTGAGGGCTAGGGATAAGTCATGGCTCAGTATCGAACACTCGATGATCTCGATGTCGCCGGAAAGCGCGTGCTGGTGCGCGTCGATTTCAATGTCCCCATGAAGGACGGTGAGGTTACCGACGTGACCCGTATTGAACGCGCGCTGCCGACCATTCAGGAACTGTCGAAAAAGGGCGCCAAAGTGCTGCTCTTGTCGCATTTTGGCCGCCCCAAAGGAAAAGCCGACCCGGAAATGTCGTTGCAGCCCGTCGCGAAAGCGCTGGAAAAATTTCTGGGCGGAAAAGTGGAGTTCGCTGAGGACTGCATCGGCGACGCGGCGAAGAAAACCGTTAAATCGATGCTCGACGGCGACGTTGCAGTGCTTGAGAACACGCGTTTTCATGCGGGCGAGGAAGCAAACGATCAGGAGTTTGCAAAAGCGCTTGCCGAAAATGGCGACTTCTACGTCAATGACGCATTCTCTGCGGCGCATCGCGCCCACGCCTCAACGGAAGCGATTGCGCGATTGTTGCCGTCGGCGGCAGGTCGCGCCATGGAGCGCGAGCTAGATTATCTGAAAGCCGCGCTGTCCGAACCTGTACGCCCGATGATGGCGGTGGTTGGCGGCGCGAAAGTCTCCACCAAGATCGAGCTGTTGGTGAACCTTGTGAAGCGCGCCAACATTCTCGTGGTTGGCGGTGGTATGGCGAATACGTTTTTGTTTGCGAATGGCGTCGGGGTCGGCAAGTCATTATGCGAGCCCGATCTTGCTGACACGGCCCGCGACATCATGGCTCAGGCGAAGACATCTGGCTGCGAAATTGTGCTGCCGTCCGATGTCGTTGTGGCGAAAGAATTCAAGGAAGGCGCTGACCGCGAGGTTGTGGCGGCGGACGCGGTCAAAGCCGACGACATGATTCTCGATCTCGGGCCGGACACGGTCGACCGGATTGCGGACAAAATTGAAAATGCAAAAACGCTGGTCTGGAACGGCCCGCTCGGCGCCTTTGAGATCAAGCCGTTCGATACAGCGACGGTTGAGGCGGCGCGCTTTGCCGCAAAACAGGCGAAAGACGCTGGCCTGGTTGCCGTCGCCGGCGGCGGCGACACCGTAGCGGCGCTCGCTGCGTCGGGTGTGGAAGGTGATTTCACCTATGTCTCAACAGCGGGCGGTGCGTTTCTCGAATGGCTCGAAGGCAAGACACTGCCGGGCGTTGCCGCGCTGGCGGATTCATCAGCTTAAGGCTTAACACGAAATTTGATCGACACTCGGGAGGTATCGATGACGAATGCCAAGATGGCGGAGCAGGCCGCACATAAAGACGGTTTTATCGCCGCCCTCGACCAGTCCGGCGGTTCGACGCCGAAAGCCCTAAAACTTTACGGCGTTGATGATGGCCAATGGGCGAACGACGAGGAAATGTTCGGCCTCATCCATCAGATGCGCGCGCGGATTATAAAATCGCCCGCCTTCACCGGCGACAAAGTGATGGGCGCCATTCTATTTGAGCGGACTATGGATGGCGATATCGACGGTGTGCCGACGGCGCAATATTTGTGGGAAAACCGGCATGTGGTGCCGTTCCTAAAAGTCGATAAGGGACTCGCGGACGAAAAAGACGGCGTGAAGTTAATGAATCCGATGCCGGATCTCGATGCCTTGCTGACGCGCGCCGTTTCGAAAGGTATCTTCGGCACGAAAATGCGCTCCGTGATCGACGCTGCAAATCCCAAAGGCATCGCCGCGAATGTGGCGCAGCAATTTGAAGTGGGCAAACAGATCCTTGCCCATGGTCTCGTGCCAATCATTGAGCCGGAAGTGACGATTTCAATTTCCGACAAAGCGGCAGCCGAGGATATTCTGCTGGCGGAAATCGTTAAACAACTCGACACGATTCCGGAAGGCCAGCAGGTGATGCTGAAATTGACGCTGCCAGAAAAGGCCAATCTCTATAAGCCGCTGATCGATCACCCTCGCACCATGCGGGTCGTCGCGCTTTCAGGTGGTTATTCCCGCGCTGAGGCGAATGAAAAGCTTGCGCAAAATACCGGCATGATCGCCAGCTTTTCGCGCGCCCTGACAGAAGGCTTATCGGCCAAGCAGAGCGATGAAGAGTTCAACGCCATGCTGGCCTCGTCCATCGACAGTATTTTCGAAGCTTCCCGCGCCGGTTAGGGCCGTCTAAACGAGCGCCTTCCCGAAACAGGTGAAAAGCCCGGCCGATGCCGGGCTTTTTCAGTTGCGCCCTTGAAAAAGGATTAAATGAGCGCAACATGTGGAATGTAAACTGCTCAGTGTAATGCTATCGCATAACATGATCGGGAAATGAGGCGGTGATGACGGCGACAGAAGCGACGGCTCCATCCGTAAACGAGCATCCGCAACGGATTGAAGTTGCGCCCGAAGACTACATCTGGGTCAACGGTTTTCCTGCTCCGCCAGCCTCGCCGGTCCGTCCGCTGCATGCCCTGGCATCGGTTCTTCGTCTGGTGCGCAACAAGGAGGACACGCGGCAGGTCTTTGAGGTCGTGCAGGCCCTCTCCGGCAGTTCGGGACTGGACCTCTTTAGACGGTTTTCGTCCGTTCCCTATGGGCGGCGCGTCGTCAGCGAGCCGATAAAGCTTGAAGAACTGCTGGGGGATCGCGAGCGCCTGCGTCAATATCCCGAAGGCAGTCTGGGCCGCGCCTATCTTGCTTTCATGGAAGGGGAAGATTTGACTCCGGACGGGCTGCTGGAGGCGGCGAGCGAAGCGGGTATTGACTATGATGCGTACCCTGAGTTTCGCGAATATATGCGCTTGTTCCTGCACCTTCAGGTCAGTCATGATCTCTGGCATGTGTTGAGCGGTTACGGACGCGACGCGCTGGGCGAACTTTGCAATCTTGTCTTTACACGCCAGCAGACAAGAAATCCCGGCTTTAAGCTTATTGTCGGGATCGGGTTTCTTGCGCAAAAGCTGGAGCAGCCGTTTCAGCCGATCCAGAAAGCCCTGGCAGAAGCTAAACGCAATGCGCGCCGGTCCAACTGGATATTGGAGTATGATGTTGAAGAGTTGTTGCCGCTCCCGCTGGCTGAAGCGCGCGCGCGACTCAAAATCGCCGAACCAACGTTGTACAACGCCATTCCCGACGAGGTTAAGCGCAGCCTTCTGAAGCCGAAGATAGTTGCGACTCAATCTGAACGGGAGCGGGCCGCACTGCAGGAGGCGCGCTGATCCGCCCAATCATTAGTGCACTGGTAAGCGCCATCGACTGAGATGCGGATTTTGCGCGCATCCGGTTGCGCAACCGGCCCCGGTGGCTGTAGGTCCGAAGTCCGGGTCATCGCGGGAAAGCGGCCCGGTCCGGCGGCGGCAATACATGGAGCATCGATGACGAATTCGACGGGAACCGCCACGGCGAATGTGGGCGATATGCTCAACCCCGACATTGATTGGGCGGCGGCGAATAACGCCTTCCAGGCGGACAGGCGCGTGCGCGTCGATTCTTTCCTGCAATTGCCCGCCGCTGAAAAAATCATGCTGTCCATGGTGCAGCATGTGCCGTGGAAACTCGCCATCTTGGTGAATGGCGAAGGACGGTTGTATTCGCCGGAAGAGTGGCGGACGCTCGGCGCCGCGAAGCAGGGTGAAATTTTGATGGCGGCCAAAACGGCGGCGCAAAAAGGATTTCATTATATTTTCGAGCACTATGAAATGCTGGCGGCTGATGACGCTCAGCTGCGACAAACCGGACTCGACCACATCGCGGCGTTTATTCAGTCGGAACGATTCGTAGAGATCGGCCGCGAACTGACCGGTATGGACGATATTGTCGAGGCTGATGGGCAGGCGACGCGATACATCGCCGGACATTATCTTACCGCCCATGACGATCATCAGGTGACGCGCCGTCGCGCCGCCTATGTGATGGGCTTTACGCCCGCCTGGCGGCCAGAATGGGGCGGCCAATTGCAGTTTTTTGATGATCGTGGCGATGTCACACGGGGCTACTCCCCCAGTTACAATACGTTGACGGTTTTCGCCGTGCGGCAGTTGCATGCGGTGTCGGCTGTGGCGCCTTTCGCCGGCGGACCGAGACTTTCGGTGACCGGCTGGTTTCTGGCGAAGGAATAAAATGAAACATGGGTGCCGGCTTTATCTGATCTCGCCGCCAAAGATTGAAAACCTCAGCGTGTTTCGTGAAATGTTTGCGCGCGCGCTTGATGGCGGTGACGTCGCCTGCATGCAGTTGCGATTGAAAACCGCCGAAGGATCAGCGAGCGATGATGATATCCTTTATGCGGCGGAAGCGCTGGGACCCATCGCGCGAAAACATGACGTTGCCTTCCTGATCAATGACCGGCCTGACCTGGCGCTAAAATCTGGCGCCGACGGCGTTCATGTGGGCCAATCGGACAGTTCCTGCAAAAAGGCGCGAACAGTGCTCGGCGATGATGCGACAGTGGGCGTCACCTGTCACAATTCGAAACACCTTGCGCTGACGGCGGGTGAGGATGGTGCTGACTATGTGGCGTTCGGGGCGTTTTTCCCTACGCGCACCAAGGAAGCGGCGACGAAGGCGGAGCCTGGGCTACTGGAATGGTGGAGCTACGCAACGACCGCGCCGGCAGTTGCCATTGGCGGCATAACGCCTGAAAATTGTGGGCCTCTGGTGCGGGCGGGGGCGGATTTCCTGGCGGCTTCCGCCGCGATCTGGGACCATCCTGGCGGCCCCGATGCGGCGGTGAAGGCGTTCAACGTGGCGATCCGGGCTGCGTAATCGGCGCGCCGCCCCGGCTCATTCATCCGGAACGATTCTTGCGTCAAGAAATGCGGGTAGTGGGAGGCCGCGCGAGACGCGGTATAGCGGGTATGCGCTGGAATTGGTTCATCGTGAGTTGCGGCGTTGCCGTGGTGGCGCTTGGGTTCGCGCTGGCGTTCCTTGATGGCGCCCATCAGGCAATTGAGCGGGCTGAAATCGAAGCGGCTGATCGCGAGCGCTAGGCGTCGCCGGCAAAGCAGCATACCATGTGCTGCATGGTGAGAATTTTTGCCACTGTCTTTTGCTCCGCGCTTTTGATGGCGTCATCGGCACGCGCGGATGATGTTGCGGCGGCGTTTCAGCATCTGCTGGCAGGCGACTATGAGGCCGCGTTTGAGCAGGCGGTGCCGCTGGCGGAAGCTGGCGATCCTGTCGCGCAACATCTGCTCGGCTATCTCTACGAAAACGGGTTTGGCGTTGAAGCTGATCTTCAGCATGCGGTTGATTTATACGCGAAAGCGGCGCGCGCGGGCGAACCCGACGCGCAGTTTGCGCTGGGCGAACTGGCTTACGCCGGTGAAGGCGTGCAGAAAAGCGCCGTGACGGCGGCGGGCTGGTACCGGCTGGCGGCGCGTCAGGGTCATTCGCTGGCGAAGCTGCGCCTCGGTGTGATGCATGCGCAAGGCGAGGGCGTTGAGCAGGATCAAACGCGCGCCATTGCGCTTTTTCGCGAGGCGGCGGAGACGGGTGAGCCGGAGGCGCAGCGAAATCTCGCCATCGCGCATATGTCCGGCGACAGTGTTTCCAGGAATTACAAGCTGGCGGCGGATTGGTTCGAGAAAGCGGCGGCGAGTGACGATCCGGTCGCGCATTATAATTTGGCGCTGTTGAAACAGTCTGGCCAAATTGGCGCGGCGGATGAAGACCAGGTCGTCGAACACATGCGCGCCGCTGCCGATGCGGGGTTTCCGCCGGCGCTGGTGGGGCTGGGGCTGCTGATCCACGACGGCGCGGCGGATATGCCTGGCGTTTTGCCTGTCGATCTATTTGAGCGGGCGGCGCAAGCAAGCGACCCGCAAGGGATGTTTCTGTTCGCCATCGCCCTTTCCGAAGGGGATGGACGGGCGAAAGACGTCGCGGGCGCGCTGGCGCAGCTTGACCGGTTGCTGGCGGCGTCTGACCGGTTGGAGCCCGGGCTGCTTAAAAACGCCCAAACACTGCAAAAACGCCTGAAGCGCCGCCGCTGACCCTTGGACTGATTCACGTTTTGTTTCCTTCCGCCGGGAACAGCCCTATGGTCCGGCCATGAGCGCAGTGATTCGCATCTTTGGCATTGACCCCGGTTCGGCGGCGACCGGCTGGGGCGTGGTCGATTGCGCCGGAACGCGGCTTGTCCTTGTGGCGTCCGGTGTGATCCGCACCAGACGCGGCGCCAGCCATCCGGAAAAGCTGGGCGTTATTTTCGAAGGGTTGAAGGCGCTGCTCGCCGAGTACGACCCGGATGAGGCGGCGGTGGAGGAGACCTTCGTCAACGCCTCCCCCCGCGATGCGCTGGTCTTGGGCCAGGCGCGGGGCGTCGCCCTCCTGGCGCCGTCGCTCCACGGGCTCACCGTCGCCGAATACGCGGCGAACTCGGTGAAAAAATCCGTGGTCGGGCGCGGCCATGCGGATAAGCGGCAGGTGCAGGCCATGGTGAAAGTGCTGCTCCCCAAATGTGGTGAACTGGCGAGCGACGAAGCCGATGCACTTGCCGTCGCGATCTGTCACGCGCATCATGCAAAATTCAATAAGTTAAAGGCGTCTTAGATGATTGGTAGGCTGAAAGGTTTGGTCATTTCCGTTGCGGAAGAAACCGCGCTGATTGACGTGAACGGCGTCGGGTATGAAATTTACGCCGCACCGCGTGTGTTGCAGACCCTTGCGCCGGGCGACGAGGCGACGCTCTCCATCGAAACTCTGGTGCGCGAGGATCTGATCCGCCTGTTTGGCTTTCCGTCGGAGAACGAGCGCGCGGCGTTCCGGCTGGTGCAGACGGTGCAGGGCGTCGGCGCCAAACACGCGCTTGGTATTTTGCAGGTGCTGACCCCGTCGGAACTCTACGATGCGGTGACGGTGGAGGATGTGACGGCCATCTGCCGCGCCCATGGCGTCGGCAAAAAGCTCGCCCAGCGCATCGTTACGGAATTGCAGTCAAAAGTTGGCGCCCTGACCGGCGGCGGTGAAGTGATCGCCATGGCGGCGCGAAAAAAAGCCGCGCAAGCGGCGTCGTCCGATCCGGCGCTTGCGGCGAAAGCCGATGCGGTCTCGGCGCTGTCGCATCTCGGCTATGACGGGGTTGAGGCGCGCCGCGCCGTGGCGCGCGCGGCGGAAGGTTTAGACAGTCCGGGCGTTGAGGCGCTGATCAAGGCGGCGCTCAAAGAACTGGCGGCGGCGTGATGGCAATGAAATGAATAGACTGGTTGTAGCTTTTGTTTTGGTGGCGCTGCTTTGTTGTCAAGCGCTCGCACAAGAAACGTCCGATGCGGGTGCTTCGAAAGACAGAAAAGAAATTACATACTCAGAAATACGCAAACTAGTCGATGATGGCGCCGTTGAGGCGGCTAGTGTGACAGGTGACGGTTGGTGGGTGAATGTTAGCACAGCTGACGGATCGCGTTATTACGCCCAAGTGACGCCGCAAACGCCAATTGCTGATCATCTATATGAAGCAGGCATTCCGGTTAGAATTGTTCACTGGAATGAAGAAAAGAAAGAAGAGCTTCCGCTTTGGTTATCATTGTTTTTCAACACCCTTCCCTTGATTATCTTCTTGGCGTTCTTTTTCTTTGTGGTGCGAATGATGAACAACAAGAAAAAGACCGATGAGTTTTTTAACCGTCTGGAAGAAACAATAAAACGTAGCATGAATAATGGCTAAACCTGCTTACAATGTTGTCCAACTGATTGAGACAGTGTGCTACTTCCCCCTCTCCCGCAGGGCGGGAGAGGGGAGAGGGGCGTTTCTTCATGACTGAACCCGCATACAATGACGACCGGCTGATCGACGGCGACCGCAAGGTGGAGGACGCCGACGCCGCTTTGCGCCCGAAAAAGCTTGATGATTTTGTCGGTCAGCCAAGCGCTAAAGATAACCTTCGCGTTTTTGTGGAGGCGGCGAAGCGCCGTGGCGAGGCGCTTGATCATGTGCTGTTCCACGGGCCGCCCGGATTAGGCAAGACGACGCTGGCTCAGATTGTCGCCAATGAATTGGAGGTTGGTTTTCGCGCCACTTCCGGTCCGGCGATCACCAAGGCGGGCGACCTCGCGGCGCTGCTCACCAATCTGGAAGCGCGCGACGTGCTGTTCATCGACGAAATTCACCGCCTGTCGCCGGCGGTGGAAGAAGTGCTCTACCCGGCCATGGAGGATTACGCCCTTGATCTCATCATTGGCGAGGGGCCGTCGGCGCGGTCGGTGCGGATTGATCTGCCGCGTTTCACGCTGATCGGCGCCACCACGCGTTCGGGGTTGCTGGCGAAACCGCTACTTGACCGGTTCGGCATTCCGGTGCGGCTCGATTTTTATTCGCAAAAGGATCTGGCGCACATCGTCTCGCGCGGCGCCGCGCTGCTGAACGCTGAGATGTCGGCCGACGGCGCCAATGAAATCGCCCGGCGCGCGCGGGGTACACCCCGCGTCGCCGGACGGCTTATGCGCCGGGTGCGCGACGTGGCGACGGTGGAGGGCGCTAAGGTCATCGACGCGCATGTCGCCGACAAAGCGCTGAAGCGTCTGGAGATTGATGGGCTCGGTCTCGACCCGCTCGACCTGCGCTATCTTCGTCTGATTGCGGAGCATTTTGGCGGCGGGCCGGTGGGCGTCGAGACCATCGCCGCTGCCTTGGCCGAAGCGCGCGACGCCGTGGAAGACGTGATCGAACCGTTTCTGCTGCAACAGGGCCTTATTCAGCGCACCCCGCGCGGGCGGATGTTGTCGGCCGGCGCCTGGACGCATCTGGGGCTCACGGCGCCGAAGGGTGTCGGCGAAGAATTGTTTGAGTAGAATTCTAAATTCACGACGCTCATCCCGGCGTCCTTCGAGACGCAAGAAATCCTTCATCCTGAGGGTGACCCCGGACTTGGTCCGGGGGAACGTCTCGAAGGACGAAGGATTTCTTGCTCCTCAGGATGAAGAGCCGAGATGAGTAAGCGTGGTTTAACGAATGCGGTCACCTTTCAGTGACCATTCGGTCCTAGCATTGTTCTCGTCCATTATCGGGGAGGCGCGTCATGGGCGGATCGATTTTTCTGACGTTGTTTTTCGGGCTGTTTCTGGCGATTGGCGTCGCCATATTGGGTTATGGCGTGCGCTCCTATCATTTCGGCAAACAGGCTGAACACTGGCCGACCGTGCCGGGCACGATCACGTCTTCAGACATTCAGGTGAATTCCGATGACGACGGCACGACCTATAACGTCAAGGTGGAATACCGCTATACGCCGGACAATATTGAACGCACGGGCAAGACTATCGCGTTTGGCTATTCGGGCAGTTCGGGCCAAAACTATCATCGTGAAATCTACGATGCGCTCTCGGTCGGCGCGCAGGTGGCGGTGCGCTACGATCCGTCAAAGCCGGAGCGCGCCGTGCTTTCCCATGGTGTCAACCGGTCGATTATTTTTCTGCTTTTGTTTGGGGCCGTATGGACCATGTTTACACTGGGCATGGCCTCGATGCTTGTGCTGAGCGAGTCGGGCGCAAACGCTTTGCTGGACAACATGGTCATTTATTCAAGCGGCAGGTAATACGCCAAACTCTCGCAAGTGTCCTTCAATGCGATCACGCAGCGCTGTTTCATCAAGCCCGTTCACAGAAATAACTGCGTAGTTTTTCACGCCCGCCCCATTGGCGATGAACAAATTGGCGTTATGCCACCAATCCTTGTGTGCGAGTTCGATGACATTTTTTGTCTGGCTGTGCATGACACCAAACAAAGCTGAACCCTGGTCAGCGATCACGGTTTTCATGCCCGGCGCCAATTCGTTGAACTTTGTTGGCGAGGCTGCGCGCGTGTCAAAAACCTCGCCGCCTAGGGAGGACGTGATGCGCGCCACCGCTTCGGACGGATATTCACGCTGCGCCGCCTCGCTCACCGTGTCGAAGCGGCCGAGATAGGCGATCGATCCGGCGCGGGCGGGCGGCGGCGTTACATTAAAGGCGCGGCGGTAAGCAGCCACATGATCAGGCTTCCAGTAATAGCTTGGCACGCGCTTGCGGAGGATTCGCGCCTTTTCGATGGCGACCATTTCATCCGCCACTATGTAGTCGATTCCGAGCGCCTCAACATCGCGGATGACATAAGGTTTGCGCGCCAGAAACGCCGGCAGCACCAGCGGTTCGATCAGGCTGTCCGTGGTGATCAGTGATAGCACGAAGTCGCCAACCCAATCGCCATAGGTGTAGGGTGTTTCCGTCTCAATCAGCGTGCCTTGCGGAAGGCTTTTTGGCGTCGGACTTTTTGGCGTTCTTAAAATTTCCAGTGTTGATGGCGACCGAAGGGAGTAACGCGCGCGATAACGCCCTTCCACGAGCGCCAACCCCGCCGGCGTGTAGGTAACATCACTGACGTCCACAAACTCCGGGCGCGGATTTTTGTATTCCACACGCCGCTGGGTCTGGCGGTCGCCGAAAACCTCGACAGCGTCCGTCTGGATGGTCTCCCGCTCTTCGCGGGATAGGGGTTCCCAGCGGCCGGCGGCAGCCAGCGCTTTTTGCAGCGGTTCGGCGATCATCACCCGGGCGCGCACGAGCGGATGACGCCAATCAAGATTACCCATGACCTTCATGCGGATGGCGTAGCGCGTTTTCCTTGCGGGGCAAGCGCAAGTGATGCCAAAAAGCAGATATGACCGAATCCCGCACGCATCTGCTGCCGATCCGCATTTACTATGAAGACACCGATTTTTCCGGCGTGGTGTATCATGCAGCGTATCTCAAATTCTTTGAGCGGGGCCGGACGGAAGCGTTAAGGGCCGTGGGGGTCCATCACTCCCAAATGCTTCAACGGGATGAGCCATTGGCTTTCGCCGTGCGCAAAATGACGACCGAATGGATCTCGCCCGCCCGGATCGACGATATGCTGGAGGTCAGAACGCGGTTTTTGTCGGCCAAAGGCGCGCGCATGTTCCTCGCCCAGGAGGTCTGGCGGGAAGAAACGCTGATCGCGCGCGCGGAGGTTGAGGCCGCCTGCATCAGCCTTTCGGGACGGGCGCGGCGTTTGCCAACAGAGATTTTGGAGCGGTTCGGAGGGGGTGGAGCGCCCCGCAGCAGGCGTTAAGCTTTTGTTAAGCCGGGATTAAACTTTGGCAATCGCCCTCCTCAGGGCTTTTCAAAGCCTCGCATTCGCCCAAATTCACGGGCAAAGGGGATTAAAAGAAAACCCGTTCGGTGTTAACCATGCTTTGCCTTGCGCGCGGCCGAAGCGCGCATCGGGCCTGTCTGTGTCGAATTTGCTGCGTCGAATTGGGCGTGAATCGCTGTCGGCGGCGGCTGAAATTTTGGTTTGAAGTCCCGCTGGGTCAGCGGAAAGTATCAAGGGATACAAAGGATAATGGAAACAGAAGTCATTAGCGCGGCTGCGGGTGTGGGAGGCGAGTTTAGCCTCTGGAGTTTGTTCCTGCGCGCTGACCCGGTTGTGAAGACCGTAATGGGCATTCTCGTCATCGCCTCGATCTGGTCATGGGCGGTGATCATCGACAAGTCGCTCACCTTCGGGCGCCTGAAATCAAAGTCCAACAAATTCGAGGATATGTTCTGGTCCGGCAAGCCGCTGGATGAGCTCTATCGCAAAATGCGCGATCGGCAGGATCATCCCATGGCGCGGGTCTTCGCCGCCGCCATGGAGGAGTGGAGCCAGGCAAAGTCTGGTGGACGTTCCGATGCGCTGGCGATTAGCGCCCGCGACCGCATCGACAAGATTTTGAATGTGTCTGTATCGCGCGAGCTTGAAAAAGCGGAAAGCAATCTAGGCGTTCTGGCGACAGTCGGTTCGGCGGCGCCGTTTGTCGGGCTGCTTGGTACGGTCTGGGGCATCATGAATGCGTTCCAGGCGATTGCGCTCACCAAAGACACCAACCTTGCTGTTGTGGCGCCCGGTATCGCTGAGGCGTTGTTCGCGACGGCGCTCGGCCTTCTCGCCGCGATCCCGGCGGTGGTGGGTTACAACCGCTATTCGTCATCGCTCAATTCCTTTGCCGTGCGCCTGCAAGGTTTCGCCGATGAATTCTCGGCGATCCTGTCACGCCAGCTCGACGAAAGGGCGCGCTAATGGGGAGCAATCTCAACCCCGGCGGCGGGCGTCATCGGCCCGGCCGCACGCGCCATATGGCGGAAATCAACGTGACGCCCTTCGTGGACGTCATGCTGGTGCTGCTGATTGTTTTCATGGTTGCGGCGCCGCTGCTGACCGTGGGCGTCGCCGTGGATCTGCCTGAAACCGCCGCCAAACCAATGCAGGATCAGGGTGAGCCGCTGACCGTGACTGTTTCCAACGACGGCACGATTTATGTGCAGGAAACGCCGGTGGAATACGAAAACCTCGTGGCGCATCTCGAGGCGGTGGCGACCGCCGGATACGATCAGCGCATTTTTATTCGTGGCGACGAAAACCGGGCCTATGGCGACGTTGTGCGCGTCATGGGGCGGATTAACGCTGCAGGGTTCCGGCAAATCGGTCTCGTGACCGAGCAGGAATCGTAAGTGGCGTATACGGACGGTTTGTAAAACAAGGTCCTTTGGTTTCATGCGTTTTGGCGTCATCGCTTCTATTTTGTTTCACCTGGCGATTGTCGGGGCTGCGTTCGTGACGCCGCAGTTCCGCAAATTCCCCGATGTGACGCCTGAGCCGTATATCCCGCTGGAGCTTATCCGCGAGGCGGAGCTGGCGCTCAAAACCAGCGTTCCGGCGGCACGCCCGGAACCGGTCGAGGAAGAAATCATCGAGCCGGATTTGCCGGAACCGGAAATTGAAGAAGAGCCGCCCGCGCCCGTAGAAGAGCGCGTTGCGGAAGCGCTGCCGGAACCAGAACCGGAGCCGGCGCCAATGGTTACGGAGCCAGAACCCAAAGAACCCGAGGTGAAGCCGGAACCAAAACCGGAGCCGCCGAAGCCAGAGCAAACGGCGGAACTCGATCTTGATGCGCTGTCGCAACTGATCGACAAAGAAAAACAGAACGAGCGGGCGGAACAACCGCGTGAGGCGCCGTCGCAAACAACGGAGACCGCCGATCGCGCTCGCGCTGCCGTCGGCGCCGGCGACCGGCTGACGGCGAGCGATAAGGCCAAGATGAAAGCCGCCGTGGAACGCTGTTGGAATGCTGGTTCCATCATCGGTGCGCCGGAGCCTGAAAAATTGCGCGTGGAAATTTTGATTGAATTAAACCGGGATGGCACCTTGGCGTTTCAGCCCAAGGTTCAAAACGCCCTGCAAATTAATCTGTCCGGTAACAGGTTCTGGAAGGTGGCGGAACAAAATGCGTTACGCGCCGTTGTTTCCTGTGCGCCTTATGACTTCTTCCCCCAAGAACGTTATCAGGATTGGCAGTCATTTTTGCTGAATTTTGATCCCAGTCAGATGGTGGGACGCTGACATGAAGCCGGAGCAGTGGAAGTTGGCTTGTGCGCCCGTGACCGTGAACCAACCCAGTCGTGAAACATTTCAGGGGGCCTGAAAAAGAGAAGAGTAGGATGATGACCAATATTTTGAAGACGCTCCTGATTGTACTTTTTGCGGCAATTGCGCTGCCGGCGGCGGCGCAGGTGCGAATCGACATCACCCAGGGGAATGTCGACCCGATGCCTGTCGCGGCGCCGAATTTCCTCGGCGCGGAAGATCAGACACAGGCGCTGGGGCGCGACATCACTGGGGTGATCATGAACGATCTCGACCGGTCCGGGCTTTTTCAGGTGATCGATCAGCGCGCCTACATTGAAAAGCCGGAAAGCGTGAATGAGCGCCCGCGTTTCGCGGACTGGCGCATCATCAACGCGCAGGTTTTGATCGTTGGCGAGGTTGAGGAGTTGCCGGACGGGCGCATTCAGGTCGCCACGCGCGTGTGGGATGTTTATTCTGACGAACAGCTCGGCGCCGTAGCGTTCAAAACGCCCGCGGATAACTGGCGCCGCGCGGCGCACAAGGTCTCCGACTTTGTTTATAAGACGCTCACCGGCGAAGATGGTTATTTCGACACACGCGTTGTCTTCGTGCACGAGACCGGCCCGAAAGAAGCCCGCGTGAAGCGGCTGATGATTATGGATCAGGACGGCGCCAATCCCATCCCGCTGACGGACGGACTTGGCTATCAGGTGCTGACCCCGCGCTTTTCGCCAACCCAGCAACAGATCACTTACATGGCGTTGTTCGATAACCGGCCGGGTCAGGTTTATCTGTTCAACATCGAAACAGGCGAACAGGAACAGCTTGGCACCTTCCGGGGGATGACCTTCGCGCCGCGCTTTTCACCGGACGGCCGTCAGGTGATCATGTCCATGGAGCGCAGCGGCAACTCCGATATTTTCAAGATGGATTTGTCGACCCGGCAATTGACTCGGCTGACCAACAACACCGCTATCGATGTGTCGCCGACCATGTCGCCGGACGGACGACGCATCGCCTTTACGTCTGACCGTGGCGGCTCGCAGCAGATCTACGTCATGAACGCGGACGGCTCTGATCAAAAGCGCATTTCCTTTGGTGACGGGCGCTACCAGACGCCGGTCTGGTCGCCGCGCGGCGACCTGATCGCCTTTACCCGCATGCATCAGGGACGGTTTTACATCGGCGTCATTCGCCCCGATGGCAGCGGCGAGCGGTTGCTGACGGAGAGCTATCTGGATGAAGGGCCGACCTGGTCGCCAAATGGCCGTGTACTGCTTTTTTATCGCCAGTCGCCGACCCGCCGGGACGGCTCCGGCGGCGAATCTGCGCTCTGGTCGGTGGATTTAACCGGCAGAAATTTGCGGCGAGTGCGAACGCCAGGAGACGCGTCTGACCCGGCATGGTCGCCCTTGCTGCCTTAAGTCACTCGAATTTGGGAGAAAATCCGTAGCAATCGTAACTGAAATTTCATTTTTGCGCCGGAACAGTCGTTCTTGATTGCAGGCGCGTGTATCGCTACGATTCACACATTGGTTAAACTTTTGAATTTGACCGATACTGAATTGTAAGGCGGGGGAAATAAGTATTCCGTAGCGATTGTGCGCCCGCAAGCGCAACGGATGAATGCAGCGAATTGGCTAGAGGCGGGGGCGGTCCCGTTAGGCCGGACAATGACAGCACGATGGTTAGAACCACGGCTGGGGAAGTGGAGCAGAAGTTATGAAGACAATTATAAAGATCGCGGGGGTCGTTGCGTCACTGGCGCTGCTTTCCGCTTGCGCCAGCAATGACACTGTTGGTCTCGATACAACATCCGGAGCGGACACGGGCGCGACGACGGGTCCGGTCGGTCCTGTACCGGGCAGCCAGGAAGATCTGGAAAACGCTGCCGGGCAACACCGCGTATTCTTCGCCTATAACCAGTACACGCTGACGCCGCAGGCGCAGTCAGTGCTGGCGAAGCAAGCCGCATGGTTGAAAGAGTATCCGGAAGTGCGCGTTATGCTCGCAGGCAATTGCGATGAACGCGGCACCCGTGAATACAACCTGGCCCTCGGTGCGCGCCGTGCGGAAGCCGCCAAGTCTTACCTTGTAAGCCTCGGCGTCGACGCTTCGCGCATCACGACAGTGTCTTACGGCAAAGAGCGTCCGGTTGATCCGCGCTCTACCGAGCAGGCATGGTCGATGAATCGGAACTCTACGACGACAGTTCGCTCCGCGGGCGCATAAGCCGCTGAGCAAAGTCGAGTAATAGAAAGGGCGCGCGGGCACGAAATGGCTGGCGCGCCTTTTTCTTTTAGCGTTGGTGGGCAAAGGCGTTTTTTCGCCCCAGTTTCGTGCCATAATGCCGTTTCGTGATTTTAAGCGCCCTTCGGGCGTATCCGGCAAATAGCACGCCGGACTTGAAGTAAGAGGTGACAGTCATGCGGAGCATCAGAGCAGGTCTTTTCGTACTTGGCGGCGCAATCTTGATGGCGGGCGCATTGGCGGGGCCGGCGGCGGCCGGTACGAAGGACGACGTGCGCGCATTGCAGGCGCAAATGACGCAAGTGGAACAGGCCCTTGCCGGCCACCGTGCGGCCCTGCTCAAAATCTCCGATCTTGAACGGCAAAATCAGGAACTCACGGGCCGCGTTGAACAGCTCACCT
This sequence comes from uncultured Alphaproteobacteria bacterium, assembly GCA_942492295.1. Classification (GTDB taxonomy): domain Bacteria; phylum Pseudomonadota; class Alphaproteobacteria; order Caulobacterales; family Parvularculaceae; genus Hyphococcus. The sequence goes on along the minus strand of CALODW010000005.1, from coordinate 1,409,100 downwards.
ATGACCTCGAACAGGCGAACCAGCGCCTCGACGCGATCAGCGCGGCGCTCGCGGGCGACTCGACCATGATGAGCGACGCCGGAGCGGGCGGGTATGACGCGCTGTCCCCGGCTGGGCCGTCCGATGGCCCGGTAGACCTTATGGCGCGCGGACCCGCTGGTGATGATCCGATTGCGGATCAGATTGCACAGCAATCGCGAAACCCTGGCGGCGACGCCGTGGGCGGCGGCGACATCGCCCTGCCGCTCGATCCGAATGCAGCCTTTGATTATGCGTCCGGTTTCATTCTGGCGGGTGACTATCAGCGCGCAAAGGCGGCCTTCACGCTCTATCTCGAAGCTTTTCCAAATCACGCGCGTACGCCTGATGCGCAGTTCCGCCTCGGCGAAATCCATCTTGCCTTGCAAGAGAACGCCGCTGCAGCGGATGCGTTTATCGCCCATATCCGCAACTATCCAAATAATGGCCGATCCGCCGAGGCTTATCTAAAGCTTGGCACGTCGTTTGCGCGGCTTGAAAAACCGGCGGAGGCCTGCACGGTTTTCAAAACCATGAAATCCAAGCATCCCAACGCACCCGGCGCCGTGCTCCAGCGGGCTGAACTTGAAATGGCGCGCATTGACTGCAGATAGCCGGGCTTTGCCCAAACGGCCAGGCGCACAGCCCCACGCAAGGCCAGACGAACGGTCGATGGCTGAACGGCTTTCATTTGAGACATTTCAAACGCGCTTTGCCGCGCTAAACCCGCCGCCGCGTTTTGCAGTGGCCGTGTCGGGCGGGCGGGACTCCATGGCGCTTGCGGTGTTGTGCGCCGAATTTGCTCGCAAGAACGGCGGCGATGTTCTTGCGTTGACGGTTGATCACAGATTGCGCGCAGAGTCAGGAGACGAGGCGCAGCAAGCCCGCGCCTGGTGCGAAGCGCTTGGCCTTAAACATCAAATACTGATCTGGGAAGGCGACAAACCTGACGCCGGGTTTCAGTCCGCCGCCCGCCAAGCGCGTTACCGCTTGCTGATCGAGGCGGCGCAAGCGGGCGGATGCGAGGCGCTCTTAACGGCGCATACAGCTGACGATCAGGCGGAGACTGTCTTCATGCGCTTGGCGCGCGGCGCCGGGGTTCAGGGGCTTGCGGGTATGCGTCGCGAAACCCTGGCAAGTGCAAAGGCCGCGCCGCCGATCAGGCTGTTGCGGCCGTTGCTCGACGTCAGCCGGAGCGAGGTCACGGCGTTCTTAAAATCCGCTGGGCAAGACTTCATTGACGATCCATCAAATCTCGATCCCGCCTACGAACGCATTCGCGTCCGAGCGCTGTTGGCGGCGCTTGGCGAGCAGGATTTGTTGAAGACCGATGCGCTTGTTGAGACGGCGCGAAAGCTGACGTCCGCGGATCGGTGTTTGCGGGCGCAGGAAGACACGCTGTTCGATCAATTCGGCGGGTGTTTCCATGGCTGGGGCGGTATTTCCTTCGAGCGCTGGCGGGATGATCCCAGCGCGGCCGGTCTGGCGCGCCGCGCTGTCTTTGCTGTCAGTGGGTCTGACTATTATTGCGATGAAAAGCATGCCGGTGATGCGGTTAGCGGGCTGTCCGCCGGCGGTGCGGCGACGCTTTCCGGTGCGCTCATCAAACATTGGGACGGCCGGCTCTGGTTCCTGCGCGAGCCATCGGCGCTCACGGGACGAGCCGGGGTGAATCCATTGGGTCTTTTGCCATTGGCGGGGCCGCTGCTTTGGGACGGGCGGTTCGTCGTCACGCCCATGTCAGACACCGCCCTGAGCATCGGTCCTGTGGGAAATGGCGGAAAGACGCTTTTGGGCGCACGAAAAACGTTGTTTCAGGGGCCGGCGGAGGCGCTCGCCACGCTGCCGGGCTTGTTTTCTGATGGCGAATTGATTGGCGCGCCTGCGCTCCCATTTATAGGTGACAATCGCGCCGTGGCGCGTGCGCTGACACAGGAACGCTTTCATGCTGGAATCATTAGGTTTTCTTAAAGGTCTGGCGAAATGCAGCGGCAAAGATGGCGCTGGCATTTCTTAACGCCTATCTACTAATCTGCGTGGGTTTTAAAATTCACCCCGCACACCATATTGGCCCTGAACCGCCAGCGACGAAATTATGAGGCCCGAAACTGTGGCCATGAGGAATTTGGAATGAACGGACGTAAACTGCTGATCTGGGGCCTGGTGCTCGGGTTTTTGGTCATCGCAACACAATTGTTCGAGTTTAACACGCCAGGACCGCAACCGACCGAGCTTAACTATTCCGAATTCGTCCAGCGGGTTGAGGCGGGCGGCATCAGCACCGCGTCCGTGGCGAAGGGCGAAGTGACAGGTGAGTTCTCCGGCGGCGGTGAGTATGTCACGACAATCCCTGAAGACGGGCAGACGTCGATCGCAGAAAAACTCGACACCGCTGGCGTCAATACGGAAATAAAAAAAGAAGAGCAGTTGCCGCTGTTGCTTCAGCTGCTGTTCAACATCCTGCCGTTGCTGATTTTCCTCGCGTTCTTCTTTTTCGTGATGCGTCAGATGCAGGGCGCCGGCGGCAAAGCCATGGGCTTTGGCAAATCAAAGGCCAAACTTTTGACCGAACGTCAGGGCCGCGTCACCTTTGACGACGTCGCCGGTATCGACGAAGCCAAGGAAGAACTCGAAGAGATTGTCGAGTATCTAAAAGACCCCATGAAGTTCCAGCGTCTTGGCGGCAAGATCCCGAAGGGGGCGTTGCTGGTCGGCCCGCCCGGAACCGGTAAGACGCTGCTTGCCCGCGCCATCGCCGGCGAAGCAAACGTGCCGTTCTTTACGATTTCCGGTTCGGACTTTGTTGAAATGTTTGTGGGCGTTGGCGCGTCACGCGTGCGCGATATGTTCGAGCAGGCGAAAAAGAATGCGCCTTGCATCATATTCATCGACGAAATTGACGCCGTTGGCCGTCATCGCGGCGCCGGTCTTGGCGGCGGCAATGACGAACGCGAGCAAACGTTGAACCAGCTCCTCGTGGAGATGGATGGGTTCGAGGCGAATGAAGGTATCATTTTGATCGCCGCGACCAACCGTCCGGATGTGCTTGATCCGGCATTGTTGCGCCCCGGCCGTTTCGACCGTCAGGTCGTGGTGCCAAATCCCGATGTGATTGGCCGCGAGAAAATTCTCAACGTGCACGCCAAAAAAGTACCGCTGGCGCCGGATGTGAACTTGCGCACCATTGCACGCGGCACCCCGGGCTTTTCCGGCGCTGATCTCGCCAACCTCGTGAACGAGGCGGCGTTGCTGGCGGCGCGGCGCGGCAAGCGCTTTGTGACGGCGAAGGAATTCGACGACGCAAAAGACAAGGTGATGATGGGCGCGGAACGCCGCTCCATGGTCATGACCGACGAAGAAAAAATGCTCACCGCCTATCATGAGGCGGGGCACGCGCTGGTTGGCATTTCGATGCCGGCGTCTGACCCTGTGCACAAAGCGACCATCATTCCGCGTGGACGCGCCCTCGGCATGGTGCAGTATCTGCCGGAACGTGACCGCTACTCTATGACCCTTGAGCAGATGACCTCCCGCATCGCTATGGCCATGGGCGGACGGGTGGCCGAAGAGCTGAAATTCGGCAAAGAAAAAGTAACGTCGGGGGCTTCGTCAGACATTGAATCCGCGACCCGTCTGGCGCGCGCCATGGTGACGAAATATGGCCTGTCCGAAAAGCTTGGTCCGATTGCCTATGCAGAGGACGAAGGAGAGGTCTTCCTCGGCCAGTCCATTGCGCGCAACAAATCAGTCTCTTCGGAAACCGCCAAACTGATCGAGGATGAGGTTAAGCGTTTCGTGACCGAAGGTTTCGATGCAGCGAAACGCATTCTCACCGAGCGACGCGACGATTGGGAGAAAATCTCACAGGCGTTGCTGGAGTTCGAAACGCTGACCGGCGATGAGATCAAGAAGTTACTTGATGGCGGCGAGATCGTTCGTGAAGATCCGCTCGATCCCAAAGATCATACCCCGCCCTCCTCGGTGCCGACGGCAGGCGCGCCGTCCGGCGGCAAGAAAAGCGATGATGGATCCGGCGGGATGGAGCCAAGCCCGCAAGGCGCCTAGATCAGAGCAACAACTGAAAAAGCCGCAGCAGCAGTGTCGCGGCTTTTTTGTCGACGCAATGTTGAAATTTACACTTTCGATTAGCTTCGCGACGGGTATACGCCGTTCAACTGAACGCAGTACCGCATGACCAGTTGAGGCGGGCGGGTGTTACTGGCTGAACCTGCTGAGCCGCCGGCGGTCGCGGCGACATCAACTTTTTTGATATCGGTTGCGCTGTTTGAAATGATGTTTGGGTTGAGCACGGCGACGGTCGTTGTTGATACCGTGCCGGCCGCCGCACCGCTATGGGAATGTGATTCCGTGCCGAACTTTTGTCCTTGCTGCACATTAGAAAGACCGGGGCCAGCGCCTGCGCCGACGGGCGTACGACCGCGCAGGTCCGGCAGTGCGAATGTGGTTCGTCCATCGCCGCCATAGATTGTACCGAATAGCGAGAAAAGCGCACTGTTTTGCGCCACAGGCAAAAGCTGCCCCTCGGCGGCCGCAGAACCGCGCGGACAGAAGTTGAAGCCGACCATAAAGACTTCGCCTATGTACCGATCCTGTGCTTGTGCGCCTCCGGTAAGGGCGGAAAGTGCGGCCACTGCTACGGCCGCTAATGTAGATTGCTTATGCATGAAAATCCCCATTGATGCATGATGCCTGAGACGCAAATGCTAGCACATCTCAGGCGCATCACCTAAGCTGAGGAAATCATTGGCTTAACGTGACCCCGCTTTGATCCGCCATGGCGCCGGCCCAGGCCCAGCCGCCGAAGGTTTCGGAGACCGCCACAAGCAGTTCGTTTTCGCCACGCTTGAGATCGAGGCCGACGCTGTCGAAAAAGCCGACTGTACCGAGGAAGCGATAGTCCCGTGTGCGCCAGCCGGCGTCGCCGTAATAGACGCGCTTGCCGTTGAGGTAGACTCTCACCCGATCGGAATATCCGAAGAGCAGTTCCTTCATTTGCGCGCGATCTGACTTTATGGAAAGTCGGACAAAGGCTGTGTCTGCGCCGTCAACGGAATCGGCGAGCCTTGCCAGGTTGGCGATGCCGTTGGTTTCGGCGTCGAGCTTGCGCCAATCGAGATTGTCGTGATCGCCCGCCGTCAGCGACAAATTGTTCGCGACCATTTCTTCGGAAAAGGTCGACGAGACATTCCAGGTGGAGATCAGACCGTCTGGCAAGGGTGGCGTCTCCTTTGGTTTTCCGACGACGCCTTCGCCGTCCCGCAACGGGCGAAAGGTGATGTTGGAAAACAGTGCCGCACCACCGGCTGGACTGGTTGAACGCAATCCGGCGTGGCCGGATACGATGTCGGTTTTCAAGTCCGGAATGTGCATCAGCGGTTCGTTACTGTTGAAGTAAAAATCGGCCGCGTCGCCTTGGACAACAACTTTCAGCCGGTTCCATTCGCCGGGTTTTAAATCGATAGGGGCAATGGCGTTCTGGTCAGAAAAAATCTGCCAGGCGGATAGGCCGTGTTCCACCGGCGTGTATTGAACGGCATCAGGTTTGCCGGAGAGGTGGGAGCGGAAGTAGATTTCTTCAAAACGATTGTCCGAGGAGGCGCGCCACATCGGCCCGATGAACCCTTGGACTTCATCGAACGTCACATCGAATTCGATAACACCATCACCAAAGTCGATATCATCACGCCAGAGGCGGCCACCTTTCAGAAACAGCGCGTCACGGCCCAGATGCTTTTCAACATGGGCGTCTTGGGCGGTAATGCGCCATGTCTTTCCTTCAAATTCAATTGCCTGAGGGGCGTTCGCGGCCTGGGCAAGCAGGGCGGTTGGCGCTAGGCATAACAGGGCGGTGATTAGAAATTTCTGCATTGGATGCTCCACATGAAGGCCGGACGGTTCCGGCGCTTTCGAGCACAGCAGATTGTGTCAGTGCGGGCCGTTTGTATTGCAAAAACCGGACAGCGCACGCCGCTCCACATGGATTTGCTGGGGCGTCATATCGAGAAGCGTTTTAAAGTCGTTGATCATATGAGGTTGGTCATGAAACCCATGGGTCGTCGCCAGTTGCGCCCAGTCGGGCGCCGCCTCCGCTTCGGCGGCGATGACCGTGGCAGACAGGCGATGGCGGCGCGCATATTCTTTTGGTGAAAAGCCGGTGGCGTCGCGAAAGCGCCGGCGCAAGTGCCGCTCGCTCAGGCCAAGCTGGTCGGCCACGTGCCGGCAGCGTATGGCGCCATTGGTGCGGCGAATGAGGTCGGCCGCGTAGATTTCCGGTTTTCTGTTGTCCACCGCAGATCCTGCGCATCGCATCAGATCATCCGCCAGCATGCGCAATGCGGGGAAGGCGGGCTGCGTTTCTGCAGCGCGAAGTGACCGTTCGCACGCCTCCGTCAAAGCGCGCGGGGCGGCGACCAGTCCGGTGTTCATGAATTCACGAGGCGCGAGGCCAAACACCTGCGCGGATATTTCAGGACGCAGTCTCAAGGCCAACAGCTGTTCTTTGGGCGCTGGATGATACCAGTGCGACTTGAGATAGGAGCCGCAAATGGTGAGCTCGACATGGTACACATCACCGGCCGCGTCGAACCGGCGAAGAATGGCGATGCTGGGCTCGCCATGGGGCAGGACCCGGTGCGACATCGGATTGTGGTCATGGGCGACGCTGCACCAGATCAGGTCTACCGGAAGGTTCGGGCTGCCTGGCGGGCTCCAGGCGCTGTACTGCCCCAGCCGGTGAATCGGCGCGGAATCGCAGATGTCGAGTGAGGACAGTGTTTCCATTGCGGCAGTCTAAATTGTTTATCATAAAGAAACAGCCAAGGCTGCGATGAAGCGTTGTCTGACTGCGGCGCGGTGAGACGCACCGAACAAGCCCGGATGGGGAAAGGCATTGCGATGAACGGGTATTCCATCATGGGCATCGTCAATGCGACGCCGGATTCCTTTTCCGACGGCGGCAAGTTTCATGATGCGCAAGATGCGATTGATTACGGGCTTCGGCTCGTAGAGGAGCGCGCCGATATGCTCGATATTGGCGGGGAGTCCACGCGGCCCGGCGCCGACACGGTGCCAGAGGCTGAGGAGATTTCACGCACGATCCCGGTGATCGAGGGACTGGTCCGCGCCAAATGCGCGGCGCGGCTTTCCATCGACACGCGCAAACCCGGCGTCGCCCGCGCCGCCGTGAACGCCGGGGCTTCCCTCTGGAACGATGTAACAGCGCTCAACTATGCGCCGGACAGCCTTGAGACCGCGGCGTCGCTTCCTTGTGAGATAGTGCTGATGCACGCGCTAGGCGATCCGAAAACGATGCAGAATGATCCGTATTATGATGATGTGGTAGAAGATGTGTACGGCTATCTGGCGGGCCGTATCGAAGCCTGCGTGCGGGCCGGTGTTGACGAGGCGCGGCTGATTGTCGATCCGGGCATCGGGTTTGGAAAGACCGTCGATCATAATTTGGCGCTCCTCGCTCATCTTGACCGGTTTCGGGGCTTGGGACGGCCGGTGCTGCTTGGCGCGTCGCGAAAACGGTTTATCGCCGCGCTTGATCGTGACGGCGCGGCGGCAGACCGGTTGGGCGGCTCGCTTGCAGCGGCGTGTGGTGGCCTATCGCAGGGCGTTTCGATTTTCCGCGTGCATGATGTCGCGGCGACCCGGCAGGCGCTGGCGATTGCATCGTCGGTTTTAGCGGCAATCGGCGCAACGTCATAGAAATTCCGCAATTTGCACGTTAAGGCATTGGCGAGCCTCCTGTGCTAGGCTTAAGTCACCAATTGTTAAGGAGCGTTGGGCCCATGCGGGGCGATGATCAGATGCCAAATAAGCCAGCGATGGCAAAGCGCGAGATTTTTGGAACGGACGGCGTGCGCGGTCTGGCGAATACCGGGGCCATGACCCCGGAGAGTATGTTGCGCCTCGGCATGGCCGTCGGACGCGTCTTTAAAAATGGCGCCCATCGTCATCGGGTGGTGATCGGCAAGGACACCCGCCTTTCCGGCTATATGATCGAACCTGCGCTGACGGCGGGTTTCGCCGCCTCCGGTATGGATGTGTTTCTGCTTGGTCCCTTACCGACCCCGGCCATGGCCATGCTGACCCGGTCCCTGCGCGCCGATCTCGGCGTTATGATTTCCGCCTCCCACAATCCCTATCACGACAATGGCGTGAAATTCTTCGGCCCTGACGGGTTCAAGCTCTCTGACGAAACAGAGCTCGAAATTGAACGGCTCATGAAAGACGACCCGGCCGTCGGGCGTGCAGGGCCGGCGGATCTTGGGCGGGTCAAGCGTGTGGACGACGCCGGCGCGAGGTATATTGAGTTTGCGAAGGCGGCCTTCCCGCGGCGTGTTTCACTCGATGGCGTTCGGGTCGTCATCGATTGCGCCAATGGCGCCGGATACAAGGTTGCGCCAACAGTGCTGTGGGAGCTTGGCGCCGAAGTCAAAGCCATCGGCATCGAGCCGAACGGCTTTAACATCAACCAGAACGTCGGCTCGACGGCGCCGAAAAAACTGCAGGATGCGGTGCTGGAATATCGTGCGGATGTGGGTATCGCGCTCGATGGAGATGCCGATCGGGTCATGATCGCTGACGAAAAAGGCCGCATTGTCGATGGCGACCAGATCCTCGCACTGATCGCCAGCGCCTGGAAAAAGAACGGCGCCCTAAACGGCGGCGGCATTGTCTCGACAGTCATGGCCAATATGGGCCTGGAGAGATTCCTCAGCGGTGAGGGATTGACGCTTGAGCGGACCAAAGTCGGCGATCGCTATGTGGTTGAGGAGATGCGCGCCCGGGGCATGAATATCGGTGGCGAGCCGTCCGGCCACGTGGTTCTGAGCGATTACGGCACGACCGGTGACGGACTCGTAACAGCGCTGCAGGTGCTCTCTGTGGTTGCCAGCGACAGCCGCAATGTGAGCGAGATTTGCCACAACTTCGAGCCGTTCCCACAGCTTTTGCGCAATGTGCGCTATGGGGGCGGCGACCCGCTTGCTGGCGAGGCGGTGAAGGCGGCGATCAAGGCGGGCGAGGATCAGCTTGGCAAAAACGGCCGTCTGGTGATCCGCAAGTCCGGCACCGAACCACTGATCCGCGTCATGGGCGAGGGTGAGAACGACTCGCTGGTGGCGAAAGTGGTGGATGACATCGTCTCCGCCATCGAAAAGGCTTCATAAAAATAAAGCCCGCCGGCAAGATGCGCATGCCGGCGGGCGTTCACGCGTTGAAACTGAGCGCTGTTAGGTGACGATGCGGACCTGGGCTCGGCGTGAACAATTATTGCGTGCAACTCGCTTCAGGCGTTTTCTCGGCACATAGTGTGACTGCGGGCCACGAGCGTCGACGGTGCACAAGAGGCGCGGTCCGCGTCGGGTGCGAACGACTTCTTCAACAAGGACGATACGGGCCCGATAGCGCGTATCAAAAACCTCCCGGTTAACGACCCTGCCGCGATCATTGCGGTAGCCATTCCGGCGGCTGCGGTCATAACGGCGATCATTGTCGTAGCTATCGCCAAAGGTGATAGAAAAGCTCAATCCCGACTGGCGATAGTCACCGGCGCGGGAATAACGATCCGCTGGGTAATAGTTGTAATAATTCGCTGCGTGCGAACGGTGGTCGTGATCAGCGCGGCAAATATCGGGTCGCGCCGCCGAAGCGGCGGTGAGGCCCATAGTGGCCAGTCCAATCGTTGCGGCGATCATAGTTTTAACAAACATTTTCATTCTGGTTCTCCGTGCTTGCCCCAGCGGGATTTCCATGAGGCCGAAGATGGAGGGGGAATGGGGCGAGAATGGCGCGGTTTTTGGTCCGAAAGTCGTCACATTTGAATTTTGGACACAAATAAACGTGAGGCGAAGGTGATCGAGACGCTTGCCGGCGGTCATTATTGCGCAGCGTATGCAAATCACCTTAGTGATTCGACATGGCATTTGCAGATGGCGATTCAGAGCAGCTTGAACCCGAAAATGCGCCCTCGCTGGAGCGTTGCGGGCTTGCGGCGGCGGTGGATCTTGTGGGTGACCGATGGATGCTGCTGATCATTCGCGCCGCGCTTTACGGCGTCACCCGCTTCGATGAATTGCAATCGGGTCTCGGTCTGCCGCGCACGGTGCTGTCGAACCGGTTGAAAAAACTGGTCGAGAACGACCTGTTGCGAAAACGCCCCTATAAAGAAGACAGACAACGCACCCGCCATCAATATGTGTTGACGTCAAAGGGTGTCGAATTGGCCCTGCCGTTAATCGCGCTCATGCAATGGGGCGAAAAGCACGTGCTGAATTCACCAGGCACGACGTCGCTCGTGGAGCGCGGCGCCGGCGCACCGTTGCACGCCGGGCTGATCAGCGAAGACGGACGACCCGTGGATTTGCGTCACGCGCAATTCCGAATGGCGTCCTGAGGGCGCTAGCCCTTTTCGATCACCAACTGAGGCTCGCCATTTGATGTTTTCGCAGCGGTGACGCCGCTTGCGTTGACAGTGGCGTTGATGCGGCTGCGATAAGCGGAAAAGCTGTCAAATGTGACCACATCGACCGGTTCATCGAACTTGATCGACAATCGCGTGTGCTGGTTCATGGACTGGGCGGCGATAATCTCACCGGCGAACGTTTGTCCCAAATAACGGCCCCGCACGCGCGCCCCCGGAAAATACCGGGTTTTGGGCGGGCGATTGCCAGCCGATGCGTGCAGTGTGTTCCAGTCGCGAAATCCGAATTGGCGGGCGATCAGCTCAAGACTTTCGCTGTGTGAAATGAAGTCGCCATCATCGGCAAGACCGGCGCGCAGCCGTTTGGCCTGTTGTTTTAAAACCTCTAGTGAGGGGATCGGTGTTTCGACAGTCATCTTGCGCCTCATGCATTTGCATACGGGATGAATGTGACGGGGCTCGCATTGCCATCGGTCCGTATGTCGCAAAAGCGGATTGACCAGTGCAAAATTACGAAGGGCTTCACCAAAGCGATATCGCTTGCGAGCGGCGGGGGCCTTCACCCGGAGCGCATCAATAGGGCGGCGGCTTTAGATATGTCAATCCGTCCTTTTTATCGGTGGCCGTTTCGCCCGCAGGCGTTTCCGCCGGCGGTGCTGATCAGGGCGGCGACCAGAATCAAGAACACGCCAAACCCGAAAACCAACCATGATGCGCCGACATCGACGCCCATATTGAACGCAGCGTTCGGAAACACCTGGATCGCCAGCGCCGCGATACAGCAGAAAAGCCCGATCCAGATAAGATTATTCTTCACCATTGTGATATCTCTCCCAAGCGCCCCGGCCCAGCATTGTGCTCGTAGGCGGGTAGTGCGGAAATTCGGCGCTTGTTGGAAAACACTGCGGCGACACAAAGTCAGTTGAGGCGAAAACAGGAATTTCATGAAAGGCCGCGTTCTTATCATTGCCGGGTCGGACCCGTCTGGCGGCGCCGGCATCCAAGCGGATATCAAAACCGTCACCGCGCTGGGCGCCTACGCGGCGACGGCGATCACGGCGATCACGGTGCAGAACACGCATGGCGTCAGCGCTGTCCACGGTGTCTCGCCCGATATTGTCGCCGCACAGATCGACGCCGTGATGAACGATATCGGCGCTGACGCCATCAAGATCGGCATGATCGGAGATCTCGCGACGGCGCAGACAATAGAGGCCGCATTGAAGGCCTATGATAATGTTCCGGTGGTGCTTGACCCGGTGCTGGCCGCGACGAGCGGCGATGCGCTCGCAAAAGATGGCGTTGCAACATTTATCCGGACGAGCCTAGCGCCGCTCGCGGCGGTAATGACGCCAAACAAGGACGAAGCGGAAGCGTTGACGGGATTATCCATTCGCGACCGAGCTGGGATGGAGCGCGCCGGGCAAGAATTTTTGTCCATGGGCGCCGCCGCTGCGCTGGTGAAGGGCGGCCATATGCCAGATGAGATTGTCGAAGATGTTCTCGTGACGTCTGAAGGGGTGTGCCTAGTTGCAAATCCGCGCCTTAAAACCACATCCACCCACGGTACGGGTTGCACGCTCGCCTCGGCTGTCGCTACGGGGCTGGCGCAAGGGATGGCGCTGGAAAAAGCGGTGGAGCGCGCGATTGCCTATGTGCAGCAAGCCATCAAAACCGCGCCGGATTATGGCGGCGGACACGGGCCGCTTAACCACGCATGGCCGCTTGAAGAATAGTTCCGGCTGTTAGCGTTGCTGGTGAAGCGCGAAGAATTTTTCGATTGCAGCAGCGCGCCATGACGCCAACATGACAGACGATCATCAGTATGGAGGCCGCCATGCGCGCCTATGATTTTGTCACCTATGACGTGTTTTCCGATGAGCGCTTCGCCGGCAATCAGCTCGCCGTTTTGCTCGACGCGCAAGGGCTGTCGGGCGCGGAGATGCAGGCGATTACTCGTGAATTCAATTTGGCGGAATCAACTTTTATATTGCCGCCCGAGGATCCGTCGAACACCGCGCGCGTGCGCATCTTCACGCCGGGCTATGAAATGCCATTCGCCGGGCATCCGACGGTTGGAAGCGCCATTGCACTGGCGAAAACACGTGGGTTTGGCGGTCAGGTAAAGTTGGAACTAAACGCTGGCGTGTTCCCGGTCGAGGTCAGTCTCTCAGAGCATGGGGGCTTTGCGGAATTTAAAAACCCCAACCTGCCGAAAGAAAAAGGCGCGGCGCCATCACCCGACGCCATCGAAGTAGCGCTGTCGCTGCCGCCGGGAAGTATTGATCGTGAAAGGCACAAGCCCCGGCGAGTGGGGGCTGGTGTTGAATTCATTTATGTGCGGGCGTCGCTCAATCACGTCCGGGCGGCAAAGGTGAACAGTGCGGCGTGGGACGCATTGGGTCTTGATGAGGTTGTTGGCGTTTATCTTTATGCGGATGGGGGAGAGGCGGCGGATGCGACCTATCATGTGCGCATGTTCGCCCCCGGTGCCGGCATTATGGAAGATCCAGCGACCGGCTCTGCGGCGGCGGCGTTGCCCGGCCAAGTAGCGTTGAGCGAACGCCTTGCTGATGGCGAGCACCGCTGGATTGTTGAGCAAGGGTTCGAAATGGGCCGCCCGAGCCGGATAAAAGCAACGATTGAAACGAAAAACGGTGCGGTTGTGTCCGTCCGGATCGGCGGTGACGCGATCGCCATGCAGCGTGGTCAGATTTTCGTTTGATTGCCGCCGTCTTTGGACACCGGAACCAGCGCGGCGGCGGGGCCGCCCGCCCCAAGGGGTTGTGCAACTTCTGTGGCGCGCCGCCGCTGACTGATGGCGACCCCTGACAGGATCAGGGCCAGCGCCACAAATACCGTCACCTCCAGCCGCTCGCCAAAGATGACGGCGCCCATGGCGACGGCCCATAGAGGCGTTACATAGTTGGTCAGCGACATAAACCCGGCGCCGGCGCGGCGGATCAGCATGATAATCAGCACACCGTTTAATCCGGTGGGAAATATGCCAAGCCCAACAACGCTTGCAATGCTCGCTGCCGACCATTGACCGGGTTCGATAGTTACAAAAAATATCGCCGGTGTCGCCAGCACCGCCGCCACGATCATCATGCCCGTGGCAAACACGCGCGGGCGTATCGGCGGCGCCCGGCGGGCGATCACGGCGGATGCGGCGTAAAGAAATGTCGCGAACAGCAACGCTGCCTGCGCCTTGATATCGCTCGACAGCGCGCCTTTCAGAGCGTCCGGCCCCATCAGGATCATCACGCCCGCAAAGCCAAGGGCGAAGCCAACCAGCTTGCGGCCGTTCAATGTTTCGCCCGCAAACACGAATGCAAGCGCCACTGTCCATATGGGCATGAATGTCATGTAAACGCCTGCAAGGCCGCTCTCCACAAATTGCTGGGCCCACGGAAAAAGGAAGAACGGGAGTAAGTTGCCAATAGCGCCAACAGCGATCATCCATCGCCAGCTTTGGCGCACGCGCAATCCGTCTTTGGTGCGCACGAAAAATGGCGGCAGGCGCCGTCCGGCGGCGCGCATCAAAACGTAAAGCAGGATTGCCCCGACCCAGATGCGGCCAACGGCGACAGCCATGGGCGGGATAGACTCAACAGCGGCGCGGATCATGACAAAGGATGAGCCGCCAAAAGCAACGATCAGCGCGAGCAATCCCCAGTCATAGAGTTTTGCGTCGGGAGGCGCGTTAACAGTTTTGTTCATCTTCATGGCGCTATCGGCCATCTGCTATGGGCGCAAGTTTTATTAACCTTGTGCAGCGCAAAAAACCTGTTGACGACTCGCCGCTGATTGCGCAAAGGTTCGCGCGGGCCACGCCCCCCCAACGGGGCGCTAACCATCTGGAAGGATGGATGACATGACTGAAACTACGCCAGCGGTGCGCCCGGCGCGCCCGCATTTTTCATCCGGACCCTGTGCTAAGCGCCCCGGATGGTCTCCTGAAAATTTGAAAACGGCGCCACTCGGCCGCTCGCACCGGTCGAAAGTTGGCAAGGCGCGTTTGAGCGAAGCCATTGACCGCACTCGCGCGCTGCTCGGCGTGCCGGACGATTATCGCATCGGCATCGTGCCGGCGTCGGACACCGGCGCGGTTGAGATGGCCATGTGGTCCATGCTTGGCGAGCGCCCGGTGGATATGCTTGCCTGGGAAAGCTTTGGACAGGGCTGGGTGACGGACGCCGTCAAACAACTCGGTCTCGATGCGCGGGTGCTCGATGCGCCCTACGGCGAGATTGCGGATTTGAACGCGGTGAATCCTGAACACGACGTGGTGTTCACATGGAACGGCACCACGTCTGGCGTTCGGGTGCCCCATGCGGACTGGATCAGCGCCGACCGCAAGGGCGTCACGATTTGCGATGCGACCTCGGCGATATTTGCCCAAGCGCTCGATTGGCCGAAGCTCGATGTAGTGACTTATTCATGGCAAAAAGTGCTCGGCGGCGAGGGAGCCCATGGGGTGTTGATCCTCAGCCCGCGTGCGGTTGAACGACTTGAAAGTTTCACGCCGGCGCGGCCGCTGCCGAAATTGTTCCGCCTGACCAAGGGCGGCAAACTCATTGAAGGAATCTTTGAGGGCGCGACCATCAACACGCCATCCATGCTGTGCGTCGAGGATTACATCGATGCGCTCACTTGGGCGTCAAGCATTGGCGGGCTGGATGCGCTTCATGCCCGCGCAGATCGCAACGCAGCGACGCTCGGCGCATGGGTGGAGAACACGCCGTGGGCTGATTTTTTGTGCGCCGATCCGGCGATCCGCTCGAACACATCCGTGTGTCTGAAAATCATTGATGCGGAAATTTCCACCCTTGATGACGCCGGACAGCGCGCCTTCGTCAAGGCCATGGAAAAGCTGCTTGATGTGCAGGATGCGGCCTATGACATTGGCGGTTATCGCGATGCGCCGCCAGGACTGCGCATCTGGTGCGGCGCGACGGTTGATGCGTCCGACATCGAAGCGCTCGGGCCGTGGCTCGACTGGGCTTTCGCCGAAGCAAAGAAATCTCTCCAGTAATTATTGAATGCCGCCCATCCCGGTCACCGCGGAGTGCGTGGCAGAAGGAAAATACCATGCCTAAAGTTCTCGTCTCTGACGCCTTGAGCGAAACCGCCGTTAACATCTTCAAAGAACGCGGCGTTGATGTCGACTACCAACCGTCACTCGGTAAAGACAAAGAAAAACTCGCCGCCATCATTGGTGATTATGATGGTCTTGCGGTGCGCTCCGCCACAAAAGCGACGGCGCCTATTATCGCGGCGGCGAAAAACCTGAAGGTCATTGGCCGTGCCGGCATTGGCGTCGACAATATTGATATTCCGGCGGCCACGGCGGCAGGCATTGTCGTTATGAACACGCCTTATGGCAATGCCATCACGACGGCGGAGCACGCCATCGCGATGATGTTCGCGCTGGTCCGGAAAATTCCGCAGGCGAACCAGTCCACCCATCAGGGCAAGTGGGAAAAATCGGCGTTCATGGGCGCGGAGGTGTTCAGCAAGACGCTCGGCGTCATCGGATGCGGCAATATCGGTTCTATCGTCGCTGATCGCGCGATCGGCCTTAAAATGCGCGTGGTGGCGTTTGACCCGTTCCTCACCGAAGAACGTGCGGTTGAGCTTGGCGTTGAGAAAGCCGATCTCGAAACGCTGCTCGCACGCGCAGACATTGTCACCCTGCATACGCCATTGACGGATCAGACACGTAATATTCTCAGCAAAGAAAACATCGCAAAGCTCAAGAAGGGCGCCTATATCGTCAATTGCGCGCGCGGCGGGCTGCTCGACGAAGAGGCGCTGAAAGAAGCACTGGACGAGGATCGTCTGGCTGGCGCCGCGCTCGATGTTTATGCGACAGAACCGGCGACGGAACACCCGCTGTTCGGCTACGCCAAAGTGGTGGCGACACCGCATCTTGGCGCTTCAACGAGCGAAGCGCAGGAAAACGTAGCAATCCAAGTTGCCGAACAGATGTCGGATTATCTGATGCGCGGTGCGGTTTCCAACGCGTTGAATTCTCCCTCTGTGACCGCAGAAGAGGCGCCGCGATTGAAACCGTTTATCTCCCTGGCTGAAAAACTCGGCCTGTTTGCCGGCCAATTAACGCATACCGGTTTGAAGAAAATCGAGATTACCTATGAAGGTGACGTGGCTTCGCTAAACACCAAGCCCTTGACCGCCGCCGCAGTCGCCGGCGTTCTCAAACCAATGTTGTCTGAAGTGAATGTCGTGAATGCACCGGTGATTGCCAAGGAGCGCGGCGTTTCCGTGGCTGAAACCTATCGCGATGACGCCGATAGCTATGACAGCATCATCCGTTTGCGCATTGTGACGGAAAAGCATGAGCGCACGGTTTCCGGCACCATCTTCGGCGCGCTGCCGCGTATCGTCGAGATCAAGGGCGTTGAGATGGAAGCCGGTTTCGCGCCGCATATGCTTTACACCACAAACGAGGACAAGCCGGGCTTCATCGGCGCACTGGGTCAGGCGCTCGCAGAGGCGGGCGTCAACATCGCAACCTTCAATCTTGGCCGTGCGGCGCCCGGCGAAGGCGCCATTGCACTGGTCGCCGTTGACGATCCGATAGACGACGCGGTGCTGGAAAAAGTGCGCGCCCTGCCGCATGTGATCCAGGCGACATCGCTGGCGTTTTAGGCGCGTTTACTCGCCCAGCATCACCGGCGCACCGAACCCAAGTTCGGTGAGCCGCTCGCTTTGTGTTTCTGCGTCACCGACGATCACGTAATTCATGGCGTCTGGCCGCAGATAGGTTTCAGCCAGTTCCTTGATGCGCTCGACCGTCATGGCTTCGACAATCTCGTCCTGCTGGCGCACATAATCATAAGGCAGGCCGTAGTCGGCGATGTTTTCAAGCGCCCCGAGCTTGGCGCCCAGCGTTTCAAAGGCGCGCGCTTTACTCTTGAGCAGGAAGCTTTTTGAAACATCGAGGTCCTCTTCGGTGAAAGTCGCGCCGTAACTTTCGAGGATCTCCTTGACCAGCGCGGTCGCTTCAAAAGTGACGTTGGAACGAACGCCGCTGGAGATCAAGAAATTGCCGTAGCGCGCAGAGCCGGAAAATCCCGAGCCGATACCGTATGTGTAGCCTTTGCCTTCGCGCAATTCCTGCGTCAGGCGTGAGGCGAAACCGCCGCCGCCAAGGCGATAGTTCATGACGGCGACCGGGTAGAAGTCGTCATCGGTGCGCTTTAACGCCGGATAGCCAAAGCGGATTACCGACTGTTTGGCGCCCGGTACGTCATAGAAATAGACTGTGCTTTTTGTGGGCGCGGTTGGCGCGATAAAATCAGGATAGGCGACATCGCCGCCAGTCCATTCACTCGCCAGCGCTGTCAGCGCCGCCTTGACGTTGGTCTCGGACACGGCGCCGACCACGCGAAAGTTTGCGGCGGCCGGCGACAGGTTCGCCTCGTAGTACGCCTTAAGGTCATCCATTGTCATGGCGGCGACGCTTTCTTGCGTGCCGCGAACCGGTGTCGCGAGGATGTGATCCTCACCAAAGGTGACTTCGCTATAGGCGCGGTTGGCGATGGCGTTTGGATTGGCGTTTAAGGATTGAATTTCATTGGCGACCCGCGCTTTGGCGAGAGCGAATTCTTCTTCGTCCCAACGCGGCTCCAGCAAGATTTCGGCAACAAGCGCCATCGTTTCATCGAAATTGCGCGTCAGGGTTTGCCCGGCGATGGTAAAGCCTTCACCGCCCGCGCCAATGCCTACGGTTGCGCCGAGCGCGGCGATCGCCTCCTCAAGATCGGCGGTTGATCGCTTCGCCGCGCCTTTGTCCATCATTTCGGCGAGCATATTGGCGGCGCCGGGCTTTGCCGGGTCATCCAGCAAATGACCGCCGTCAAAAGAAAGCTCGAACTGCACCAGCGGCAGCTCGCGGTTCTCAATACCATAGACTTTCAATCCATTGCCGAGCGCTGTTTCCCAGATGGGGGGAACCTCGACCACCGGCTTTTCGCCATAGGCAGGCTCTTGTGTCCGGTCGAAGCTTGACGGCGTGTGTTCATATTCGGCTGCGATGCTTGCGTCGAAACTTTCTTCTGCGCCCTCAACGATTGCTTCTTCCACGACTTCCGCGCGCGTGGACCCTTCCAGCGCCAGTTCGGCGGAACCCCTGGGAACAAAACTTGTAGCCACGAAGGGTTTGTCTTTGATGTATGTGTTGTAGACACGCATGACATCTTCGGCGGTGACGGCCTGAATATTTTTGATGTCTTGATTGATGAAGCCCGGATCGCCTGCAAAGATTTCATATTGGGCGAGATTGAACGCCTTGCCGAGCACGCTCTGAATGCCGCCATAGAACGACACTTCTTGCGACGTCTTCACGCGGTTGAGATCCTTATCGGCGATACCGTTGGCCTCAAAGCGCGCAAAGCCTTCATCGAGTGCGGCTTTGACCGCATCAAGATCGACGCCATCGAATGCTCGAACCTGCAACATGCTTTCGCCGGCGAGTTCTGAATTGTAACCAAACGCCGCGACGCTGGCGGTGAGTTTCTTCTCGTCGATCAGCACCTCGTTTAAAGGTGCGCGCTTGCCGACCGTGAGCAAATCATGCAGCACATCAAGGGCGTAAATATCGGCGTCGTATTGCGGCACAGTCGGCCAGGCGAGGGTCAATTCCGGCAATTGCGCGAAATTATCCTCGTGAAACAACAGCGTCGTTTCATCGAGTGTTACGGGTTGTTTCGCCAGCGGCGCAACTTCCGGCCCGCGCGGGATTTCACCGAAGTATTTTTCGACCCACGCGCGCGCTTGCGCCGTATCAAAATCGCCGGCGATCACCAGCGAGACGTTATTCGGCGTGTACCAGTCGCGATAAAACTCTTTAACGTCGTCAAGGGTCGCCGCCTGAAGGTCTTCCAGTGACCCGATCACCTGCCAGTTGTAGGGATGGCCTTCGGGATATAGCGCTTTGCCGATGACATAGAACGTATGGCCGTAGGGCTGATTGTCGTCGCTCTGGCGTTTTTCGTTTTTGACGACCTGCTTTTCCTTGGCGAGCACCGGATCGGTCACCGTGTTGATGAAGAAGCCGATCTTGTCGGCTTCCGCCCAGATCATTTTTTCCAGCGCGTCATTGGGCACCGTCTGGAAGTAGTTGGTGCGGTCGCGGCTGGTCGATCCATTGGCGCCCGACCCGCCAATGCGCGCCGACATGGCGTCGAGACCGCCTTTGCCGAGATTTTCCGATTCCAGAAACAAAAGGTGTTCAAACAGATGCGCGAAACCGGTGCGGCCTTCCTTCTCGCGCGCTGAGCCCACATGCGCGGTGAGGGCGACCGCTACGACGGGGTCGGAGCGATCCGTGTGGAAAATAACTTTCAGACCGTTGTCGAGCGTGAACTCCTCGAACGAGACTAGCTGCTCCGCGCCGCCTGGCGCTGTTCGATCACCATTGTTGGCGCCCCTGTCTCCGCAAGACGTCATCATAAGCGCAGCGGCCGCTGCGAAAATCAGCTTGTTCATGGTATCCCCTAAATCAATCCTGCGCGGGCGCTTCCGGCGCCGCTACACTGTGTACTGGTTTTTGGTTGGAGGCTATTCCTCTGCGGTCTTCTTTTTGTAGATGCCCGTGAACCAATCGTCCCAGTTTTTTGTTTCGGCGTTGTATTGCTGGAAATACTGGCGCACGCTCCCATCATCTTGCAGCGTCCAGGTTCCCTTAAACGGCGCCGATGTGCCGTTGTGATAATCGATGTCGCCCTTAAGCACCATTTCACCGTCATCATTCAGGCCGCCCGCGTAGTCGATGGTGGCGCCGACGCTGACCCACACCTGTCGAAATTTCTTTTTGCCCGGGTCATAGAAATTATAGCTTTGTCCGGTGGAGCCGCTGGCGCCGGTCCAGCGCTCTACGAGCAGGCAGCCATACTCTTCGCGGCTGATGATGTTTTCGCCGGCTTTATTCCCGTCGGGCGTAAAAACTTCCCATTCGCCAATCCAGAAATCGAAAGCGCGATACGCCGGTGCGTCGCAGGGGTTTGTACGCGCCTGCTGGGCGGATTGATCGTCCGTTTGCGCTGCTGCGGGTGAGAGCGCCATAAGCATTGCGGCGGCGGAGGCGAGAATTCGCATGATGTTATCCCCTTATCATTGCGCCCCTGATCGCGATGATGGCGCGTGATTGTTCTGGTGTGGTTTTCCCCAGATTATACCGGGATTGAGTAGACCCGTGCAGCGGCGGCGCACGCAATCTTTATACGACAAACCGATCTGATTTCACGACCAGAGGGCTCCCAGAAGCCGCATTGACCCGGTCTTGGAACCGCCTATGGTGCACTGCGTCAATTCCTGAATTCAAGGGCCGGAGGATTTATGGCGGACGTTGCAGTCGTCGGCGCCCAGTGGGGCGATGAGGGCAAGGGCAAGATTGTGGACTGGCTGTCGGCGCGCGCCGATGTGGTCGTGCGCTTTCAGGGCGGTCACAATGCCGGGCACACGCTCGTGATTGACGGCAAGGTCTACAAGCTGTCGCTGCTGCCTTCCGGTGTTGTGCGCAAGGGATGTCTTGGCGTTGTGGGCTCCGGGGTCGTGGTCGATCCGATCGCATTATTTGCAGAGATTGATCGCATCAAGGCCCAGGGCGTCGATGTAACGCCCGAAAATCTCATCATTGCGGAAAATGCGACGCTGATTTTGCCTGTCCATCAGGAGCTGGATGCGTTGCGCGAGGGCGCCGCTACGGGTGTCAAGATCGGCACGACCAAGCGCGGTATCGGCCCGGCCTATGAGGACAAAGCCGGGCGACGCGGTTTACGGGTGGTTGATCTCGCTGATCCAACAACGCTTAAGGCAAAGATCGAAAATTTGCTTATTCATCACAACGCGCTGCGCCGTGGTTTTGGCGTTGATGATTTTGATGCGGATGAATTGTACAATACGCTTTGCGATATCGGGCCGAAAATCACGCCGTTCTCACAACCTGTATGGCGGGTCCTCGATCAGGCGCGCCGGGACGGAAAGCGCATTCTTTTTGAAGGCGCGCAGGGCATTTTGCTCGACGTCGATCACGGCACCTACCCTTATGTGACATCGTCGAACACGGTGGCGGGACAGGCGGCGACCGGCGCCGGGCTCGGACCGCGCGCCGTTAATTATGTGCTGGGGATTGTCAAGGCGTACACCACTCGCGTTGGCGAAGGTCCGTTCCCCACCGAACTGCATGACGAGACGGGTAAGCGCCTTGGCGAACGGGGCCATGAGTTCGGTACGGTCACGGGCCGTCAGCGGCGCTGTGGCTGGTTCGATGCGTGCCTCGTGCGTCAGTCCCTGCGGATCGCCGGGGTCGACGGCATTGTCCTGACAAAACTCGACGTACTGGACGGGTTTGACGAATTGAAGGTCTGTGTCGGATATCGCATCAACGGCGCCGAGTATGACTACCTTCCCGCCGGCGCCGATGCGCAGGCGGCGGCGGAGCCGGTTTACGAAACCATGGACGGCTGGTCAGGCTCAACAGAGCGCGCGCGTTCCTGGGCGGACCTGCCCGCTGAGGCGGTGAAATATGTTCGCCGCATTGAGGAGCTGATCGAGACGCCGGTGGCCATGGTCTCCACCAGCCCCGAGCGGGATGACGTTATTTTGATGCGCGATCCGTTTCAGGACTAGGAAATCGCGCGGAATTGAGCGCCCGTGCGCTTTGTGTCGTGCGTCTCGGCAGGCTATGTTGTGGCGACGAATGGAGTGCATATGGGCCGGATCAAAAAGTTTCTATTTCCAGTTATCGTCGTTGCGGGCGTCGCTGCATTCGCACTCATGAGCCGCACCTCGGCGACTGATGCGGACTATGTGTATGCGGGCGAACCGCAGATCGTCGCAGCAACCTTTGAATCGGCGTGGTGTTCGTCCTGCAAGATTTTGAAGCCGAGGCTGGCGCGGGTCATTCCGGATTTCGCGGACAAGCCGGTGAAGTTCGTTTCCCTTGATTTCACCTTCGGCCAGCGCGGAGACATTGAAGAACAAGCGGAGGCGGAAGGGCTTGGCGATGTTTATCCGCGTTTTAAGGGCGCGACCGGGTTTACGTTGCTGGTGGACCGCGAAACCGGCGAAATTCTCGACAGCCTGACGATCAACCACAATGAGCAAGCGATGCGTGCAGCGATCGCGCAGGCTATTGCGCTTGCCTCGCAAGGCGATTGAGCGGGCCGAGTTGCATCAGCGTTGATCAACTGTTTGTCCGTATACAAATAGATTGATGTCGCGCGCTGCTTTCGGCGTCATATAATCCGCGCGCCGCACTCTTTAAAATTGATCCCAATATCGATTTCACCTGGGGCCGATTTAACTTGCGGAATGCAAGATTTTGAGTCACGATATGCCTGTTCCGAGGGGCGTCCCGCCTGTCGACTTTGTTTGACAGCTCGCGCGGCGCGCAACTCCCGGCGAGGATCTTCAATGCCTCTTCTTGAAGAACGCCGCCGAGAGCAATGTGCGGCATACTAACGAGGTTAGAGCGAGCTTGGGCGCATGGGACTGAGATGTACCCTTTTGAACCTGATCCGGGTCATTCCGGCGCAGGGACGGAGCAAACGGCCGATAGGTCGTCAAAGCCGATTTCCTCATCGCGGGATCCCAACAGCTTAGGCTGCGGTGAGGGGACCGGAATGTCAGCAAGTTGCGTTTGGTTTTGGGTGTTCGCCGTTATACGCTTTCGCGTATGCGGGTGTTCTTGTTGTTACTCATTTTCGCGGGCGGTTCGGCGCTGGCGCAGGCCGCGCAAAGCGCCGACAGTGACGCCTGTGAGCACGTCACCTATGAACAGACCGATTATGTCGTCTGTCGCGCCGATCCCGACGCGAACGACATTCGTTTGTTTTTGAACAACAGCGCGGGTGAGCCCTACGGACATTTCAACAAAGTGAACGACGCGCTGGCGGAAAAGGGCGAGCGCCTCACCTTCGCCATGAACGCCGGCATGTATCATGAAGATCGTGCGCCGGTGGGGCTTTATATTGAAAACGGCGAAGCGCTTGCGCCGCTGAACGACAATGATGGACCCGGCAATTTTAACATGAAGCCGAACGGGGTGTTCTGGATCTATTTTGAACATGGCATGAAAGTGGCGGGTATTTCCGTTTCGGAAAATTTCGAACTGGAAGCGCCCGACGCGATTTATCACGCCACCCAATCCGGTCCCATGCTGGTGATCGATGGGAAAATTCATCCGCGTTTTCTGCCAGAGTCGGAGTCTCTCAAACGTCGCAACGGCGTCGGCGTGACGGCGGCTGGCGAGGTGATTTTTGTTCTGGCCGACACGCCCGTGCGCTTTTACGACTTCGCCATGTTCTTCCGCGACGAACTGCAAACGCCCAATGCGCTTTATCTCGATGGAACCATTTCGCGGCTTTATGCGCCCGAACTAGGGCGAAACGACCCCGGCCTCGCTATGGGGCCGATTGTCGGCGTAGTGGCCGCGGTGGAATAGGGGTGCTTGCCGCCTTCGCGCCTCTTTGCTAGAACCCAACCACATTCCGAGGGGCGCGGGCGTTACCCGCTGAGACCTTGTTTTCCCAATCCGATGGAAGCGTCGCGGCGGGGAGCGTCACAAGGGCACCCTTTGAACCTGATCGGTTAAAACCGGCGTAGGGACGGAGGACACGCATGATTACCACTTCCACAGTTTTGACATTGTCACTGGCCAAGGCCATTGGCGTTTACATGATCGCGGCGGGCCTTTCCGGCCTGGTGGCGCGCGAGCGCTGGCAAGCGATCCTGACGAACTTTCGCGAGAAGGCGGGGCTTACTTATATTTCCGGCGTGTTGGTGTTTGCGCTCGGCGCAGCGATCATCCTTGTGCACAACATCTGGACAGACCCGCTGGCGATCCTCATCAGCCTCATCGGCTGGGTCGCGGCGATTGAGGGCCTCATCCTGATCGCCTTTCCCGAACCGCTGCTCAAATGGGCGGCGAGCTTTCTGCGGCCCGGCGCGGTGTTCGGTTTTGCGGTGTTTGCGATGGTGCTGGGCGCGGTGCTGTTGCTGCTCGGCCTCACCGGGACGGCGGGCATCGTCTGATCGCACCGCCACCGCCAAATCCAATTTTTCTCAAAGAGAGTTTTTAAAATGAACAAACACGTCCCCCAATCTGAATTTAAAACGCCCGAAGTGACCACGGGTTCGTTGCCCGCTTCGCGCAAGACCTACGTGTCGGGCGATCTTCACAAAGATATCCGCGTGCCCGTGCGGGAGATTGATCTGCATCCGAGCGCCAATGAGCCGCCCGTACCGGTCTATGACACGTCGGGTCCTTACACCGACACGAATGTCGCGATTGACGTTGAAAAGGGTTTGGCGCGCACGCGCACCGCGTGGATCAAGCGCCGTGGCAATGTCGAGGAATATGACGGCCGCGAGGTCAAGCCCGAAGATAATGGCGGCGCCAGCGGCAAACATCTCGCCCGCGAGTTCCCGATCAAAAATCGCCCTTTGCGCGGCACGGGTGATGGTCCCGTCACGCAATATGAATTCGCCAAGGCGGGAATCATCACCGAGGAGATGGAATTCGTCGCCATCCGCGAAAATCTCGGCCGCAAAAAGATGCTCGACGGCGCGGAAGAGCGCGTGGCGCTGGGCGAGTCGTTCGGCGCCGACATCCCGCCCTTCATCACGCCGGAATTCGTGCGCGAGGAAATCGCCCGCGGCCGCGCCATCATTCCGTCGAACATCAACCACCCGGAGATCGAACCGCAGATCATCGGCCGCAATTTCCTGGTGAAGATCAACGCCAATATCGGCAACTCCGCCGTCGCGTCTAGCGTGGAGGAGGAAGTCGACAAGATGGTCTGGGCGACCCGCTGGGGCGCCGACAATGTCATGGATTTGTCCACGGGCCGCAATATTCACAACACCCGCGAATGGATCATCCGCAACTCGCCGGTGCCCATCGGTACGGTGCCGATCTATCAGGCGCTGGAAAAAGTGAACGGCGTCGCGGAGGACCTGACGTGGGAGGTTTACCGCGACACGCTGATCGAACAGGCCGAACAGGGCGTTGATTATTTCACCATCCATGCCGGCGTGCGGCTGCCGTACATTCACTTAACGGCTGACCGCGTGACGGGCATTGTCTCGCGCGGCGGGTCGATCATGGCGAAATGGTGCCTCGCCCATCACCGCGAGAGCTTCCTCTACACGAACTTTGCCGAAATCTGCGAGATCATGCGCAAGTACGATGTGTCGTTCTCGCTGGGTGACGGGCTGCGTCCGGGCTCCATCGCCGACGCCAATGACCGCGCGCAATTTGCGGAGCTGGAAACGCTCGGTGAGCTGACGAAAATCGCCTGGGACCATGGCTGCCAAGTGATGATCGAAGGGCCGGGCCATGTGCCCATGCACAAGATCAAGATCAACATGGACAAGCAATTGCGCGAATGCGGCGAGGCGCCGTTTTACACATTAGGTCCGCTAACGACTGACATTGCGCCCGGTTACGATCACATTACGTCGGGCATTGGCGCGGCGATGATCGGCTGGTTCGGCACGGCGATGCTTTGCTATGTGACGCCGAAGGAGCATCTCGGCCTGCCTGACCGCGACGATGTGAAAGTCGGCGTCATCACCTATAAACTCGCGGCGCACGCGGCCGACCTCGCCAAGGGTCACCCGGCGGCGCAGGTGAGGGACGACGCCGTCTCCCGCGCGCGTTTTGATTTCCGGTGGGAGGATCAGTTTAATCTCGCGCTCGATCCTGAAACCGCGCGCGATTATCACGATCAGACATTGCCGAAAGAGGCGCACAAGGTCGCGCATTTCTGTTCCATGTGCGGGCCGAAATTCTGTTCCATGAAAATCACACAGGATGTGCGCGATTATGCGAGCGGCCTCAGTGATAATGAGAAAAAAGACCTCGAACGCGCCACGCAAGAAGCGCGGTCGGGCATGGCGGAAATGAGCGAGAAATATAAGGAAATGGGCTCGGAGCTTTACCTCGAAGCGGATGCGGTGAAGAAAGCGAATGAGGGGTTGTGATACCGCATGACTAGTTGGATAGCTTTACTCACATCAATGGTCGCTACGCATGGCGAAGTCAGCGGCCCTGAGTTGTTGATTGCAAATCCTGCATGTGACCCTACAGAAGCCGCATGCTTAATGGTTCACGCTCCGGACATATGTAAGCAGCTTCAGATCACACTGAGTGAATGCAAGAGCCTGTCAGCGTGGAATGCGAAAGGCGACAAGTTGGCGCCCAAGCCATATGAAGGTGCGATTGATATCAATGTGCGCGTTCGACTTGCAAACAAGGATGTCGTGGAAAGGACGCTTAGGAGCTATACAACTTTTGGGCCGTGTGGTGACCCGAGTCTGTTTGCATACCGGGGCGAAAGCAAAAGTGGACATCCACTTATTGAGACTACGGAAGGCATGGCGGAGCTCATAGAGCCCCCTCTAGCCATTGGGCTCGAAGGAGCGCGTCTTCTGATCAGCGCATCTAGCAGAGAAGTGGTAGGAAAGCTGACTGCGCCCCATGACGCTACCGGCAAGTTTGCATTCGATTTCCGAGACGCTGACAACATCCTCCTGTTTACACGTGAATATTGTGTTTCTGCACCGGGTAGTGGAAGAGGGCGAATTAATTCCGCGATGGACACGTGTAAGTTATCGGAACTCTTAAGAGAATCGGCGGCAGGTTCCCAATCATTGCATGACGTTGGGCTGACATCTGCGACGCTGAACGATGTTGCGCTCGCGGGTTCCTTTGCGCCTTGGGCGCCTGAATATTTTGGAGATGACTTTGCTAAGCGCGTTGGAAGAATATCTGGCTCGGATATAATTGTTGTCGACTTGTTGGAAGCGTGCACCTGATCTTGAGAGTTTCCAAAACAAATGGCGCCGTCAGCCGGTTTGGGTTGCAGATGGCCCTGAACGCAATTGTCATGGCTTACGTGCTATCAAACGCAAGTGCCGCCCAATCCCAAACCTGCACCTATTCCGATTGGACGTGGTCAGCCGCTGAGCGCCGCGCCGTCGATATAAGCGAGGTTGAAAAGCCTTATACGGCGCTGAGGGATGATGAGCGCGATGCGGCCACGGGCTGTTCCCTCTGCCGCGAGGATCAGGTGGCGATTGTGCTGCCCGGCGTTGCGCCTTTTCAAGTCTGCAAGGCGGTCGCCGATGATGTGGAGACGGCGTTGCGTCGCGCCATGGACGCTGGATTCAAGATTGAGACCATCACCGGCTATCGCGTGGGGCGCTCCAAGGGCGTCCTTGATGCTGATGGCCGCCGCACCGAATATTCAAACCATTCCTTCGGCCTCGCCATTGACGTCAATGCCGGGGCGAACGGCCTATATGATCGCTATACGGAGTTTTCCGGCGCCTGCCGCCTGATCCGCGGCGGCGAATGGCGCCCGTTTGAGACCGGCGGGATCTCGCCCGACACACCGCTCTATGAGGAACTGGTCGGGATTGGCTGGCAATGGGGCGGGGAGCTTTCCGGCCGGCAAAAGGACTTCATGCATTTTTCGCTGTCTGGCGACTAGGGCGGGGGTTAACCCGGTTCGTCATTCCGTGCGCGCGCAAAAGGTTGGCGATCCCGGATCTGCAACGTAGCGTTACACGCTGCATGGCGTCCGGGATGACGGCTGGGACGTGGCGCAAACTTCTTATCTGGCGACTCTCCACGGGCGAGCCGTGGAGAATCTCATATGGTAAGGGCGCGACTGGTGCAGGCGAATTCGTATCTTTCGTGGCGGCGTATGAACGGTTAAACTGGACTGCGGCCAAGGGGAGAGACCAATGCTGCGCATTTTGATGATTGCCGCCGCCGCGATCGCGGGCATTGCCGCGCTCGGTTTCGGCGGTGTTTATGTGATGAGCGAGGCGCGCCTGCGAGATGTTTCGCTGGATGCGCCTTTCGATCATCCGATCCCGGCGGACGCCGCCTCTATCGAACATGGCCGCCATATCGCTCGCACGCGCGGTTGTTTCGGCTGTCACGGGCAACAGCTTGAGGGCAAGGATTTCGGCGAGCAGTGGGATTGGCCGGAACACGCCGTGGCGCCGAACCTTGCGGCCTTTGCGCGCGACCATGACGCCGCCACATTGGAGGCGGCGATCCGCCAGGGCGTCGGCGCAAACGGCAAGGCGCTTGTCTCTATGCCGTCGTTCAACTTTGCGCGCTTGAGCGATGACGACACGGCGGCGCTGATCGCATTTTTGAAGTCCGCGTCGGTCGTTGAAAACAAATTGCCGAAACCGAAACTCGGCTGGTCCGTGCGCTGGACGTTTGTGACGGGCGAAGAAACGCACATCGCCTGGTGGGCGGACCGGGTTCCGCCTTTGCGTTTTGATGCAGCCGCGGAACCGCAGCTTGCGGCGGGTGAATATCTCGCCATGACCATGTGTAACGAATGTCACGGGCTCGATGTGCGCGGGTCTACGATGTTTCCGCCACCAACGCCCGACCTCGCCATGGTTGCTGCGATTTCCCGCGAAGATTTTGAAACGCTGATAACAACCGGCGTGGGTCTCGGCGGGCGAGAGCTCGGGCTCATGGGCCTTGTGGCGCCCGACCGGTTCCCCAACCTCACGACGCAAGAGGTTGATGCGCTGTACGCTTATCTGTCATCGCTGGCGAACGAGATGCCGGCGGAGGGTGTTTTCTGGCGGCCCTGACAAGTTTTTTAGCGAAGGAGGGGTGGCGGAATTTTTTCACCTTGCGACTCCCCACGCTTTACGCGTGGGGTCCAGCTCCGGTTGTCGCCGCGAGCGCGGTGCCGGCGAAAGGTGATGGACTTCGCGGTCAAGCCAGGGACAATCGCAAAGAGGCGGTTCCTTTCGTCCTGCGGAAAACTCGCCTTGCCGACAGCGCCCTCGCTTGCGGCCGCCCATGCGCCATAAAGTGCGCGCTCGAAAGGAAGGTTCCATGCGTTATATATTCGCCGCCCTGATAATCGGTGCGATCTTTGGACCGGCTCAAGCTGGGAAGTATCCCATGCCTGAAGAGATTGTCGTTCGGGTTGAGGATCAGTATCCGGTTCTGTCTCCAGACGGGGAATGGATCGCATTCGAATCGCGGCGTGCCGACGGCATTGATCATATTTTCATTGCGCGCCGTGACGGGTCGGAATTGCGCCAGCTTACCCATGCTCAGGAGGATGATGAAACGCCAATCTTTTCGCCGGACGGGGAAACCATTCTCTTTGCGCGAAAGCTGGGCGAGGGGCGTGACGCGCATCTCGATATATTCGCCATGGATCGCGACGGCGGCAATCTGCGCAATATCACCAACACGCCCGATGCACAGGACGACCATCACAGATACAGCGCCGACGGCAAACGGATTGTTTTCAATTCGAGCCGCGCTACGCCGTTCTCGTCCTTAAGCGACGAAGAATTTGATAACTATGGTTGGAATTACGACATCTGGGTGATGAACGCCGACGGCTCCGATCAGCGACCGCTTTTTGAGGCGCCGGGCTGGGATACGTATCCTTCCTTATCGCCGGATGGCGGGACGCTGTTGTGGCGCCGCGTGCTCGAGGAGGGTGAGCGAAATTCCGAAATATTTATCGCCGACGCCGGCGGCGCCAACCCACATAACATTTCCAATCACCCGGCGTTTGACGGCTATCCGGTATTCTCACCTGACGGAAACTGGATTGTCTTTTCCTCCAATCGCGACAGCGATGGCGATACATTCAGAATTTATGCGATGCGCCTGGACGGTTCCGGCCTTACGCGCCTGACGGATCCGCCGCCGGGCGCGGAAGATGTGCGACCGGCTTGGGCGTCCGACGGGAAATCGATCATTTTTAACCGTGACGAAGGTGGTGACTCGCGCATCATGATCATTGAACTGAACGGGGCATTGACGCGCTGACCTTCATGCCGCGCCCCCAGCGGATATCGTCGCACGCATAAAGAGAATCGCGCCGTTCAAAATACACCTTATGTGATGAATTCTTTCATAAAACCTATATTTGGTGGATAGTTATCCCCCACTTTTCATATGGCCCTATACTGCTTGGTGGTCCGGATAGGGAGAGACGGTAAGCGCTTCCGTTCCTTATCGATCCGGATTGCGGTGCGCGTGATCGCTGCTTGAGGGCCGCGTTACGGAGGCCTTCCTTTCACGCCGGTCGCCGATCGCCCGCGCGCGAATGCGCGCTGAATGTGAGTGCGCGAATGCGCGCTGATTGTCAGAGCGCGAATGCGCGCCGGTAGTGGGGCAAGATCGCTTCACCATCGGGGCCTTCTGGCGGCGCAACCCTGGCGGGGTAAAATCCGACAGGGGTCGCCATTACGCCCGGGCCAGCCGGCTGCATAAAACACCGCCGCGGGAGGCGCAGAGCCTCCGCATTTATACTTGACTGGGAAGTTTTGCGTCTCGCGCAATCTCTCCACTTTATACGCTCGAGTTCGGTGGAACTGCGGCGATAAGAGCCTGTGGATGCAACCGCCGGGCGCTGTTAGAAGGGGGGATGACCAGACCCTTAAACCCCGTCTTTTCCGCCCGCCCGCAATCGATATTCCCGACCATGTCGGGGCTGGCGCGAAAACACGACGCCATCAATCTGGGACAGGGCTTTCCCGACGAGGACGGTCCGCTGGAAATTCGCGACCTGGCGGCGCGCGCCATTATCGACGGGCCGAACCAATATGCGCCGGTCGAAGGCATGCCGGAATTGCGTGCGGCGGTGGCGCGCGACAACAAGCGTTTTTACGATCTCGACATTGATCCGGAAACGCAAACGCTGATTGTCTCCGGCGCCACGGAAGGGCTCGCGGCGGCGTTTTACGGCTTTTTGCAGCCGGGCGACGAGGCGGTGCTGCTGGCGCCGTTTTACGAATGTTACGCGCCGCAGATTGAAGCGACAGGCGCAACGATCAAGTTCGTTGACCTCGCGCCGCCGGAATGGCGCCTTGATGTGTCAGCGCTTGAAGCGGCGATTACGGCGAAGACAAAACTGATCGTGATCAACACGCCGCACAACCCGCTGGGCAAGGTCATGTCGCGCGAAGAGTTGGAGGTGGTCGCTGACGCGGCGCGCCGCCATGATCTCATCGTGATTTGTGACGAGGTGTATGAACATCTCGTGTTCGATGGCGCCGCGCATGTGCCGCTGATGACGCTGCCCGACATGTTTGAGCGGTGCATCCGCATTGGCTCGGCGGGAAAGACATTTTCACTCACCGGATTTCGCATCGGCTATGTGACGGGGCCGGAAAGCCTGGTCACCGGCGTGATGAAGGCGCACCAGCATTTGTCCTATACATCGCCCGGGGCGTTGCAAAAGGCGGTCGCGCTCGGTCTCGGTATGGCCGATGACTACTATCAACGCTTCGTCGCCGACATGCAGCGAAAGCGCGATCTGATGAGTGCGGGGCTGCGCGCGGCGGGTTTTGACGTGCTGCCTTGCGTCGGCACCTATTTCATCACCGTCGATATCCGTTCTGTGGGCGGCGATGATGACGCGGCCTTCTGTCGCGAGATCACGGAAAAAGCAAAAGTGGCAGCCGTGCCGATCTCCGCGTTTTACCATCCGTCGCAGAAAAACGCCCCCCGATCTTATGTGCGGTTTTGTTTCTGCAAGAAACCTGAAATCATTGACGAAGCTGTGCGCCGGTTGCGCGCCTATGTCGGCGCCGGGTAAAGCCGCCGGTTTGGAGAGTTTTGATGGCCGTGAAGTATCTGCTGATCGCCAGCGTGTTGATGATGGTTTCCGGCTGCGTCAAAGCGGTGACGACCACCGTTGGCGCGGCGGCAAGCGTCGGCAAAACGGCAGTGAAAACAACCGCCAATGTGGGCGGTGATGTGGTGGAGGCGGCCGTCTCCGACGGCGATGCGGATCACGGGAAACATCATGATGATAATCCGCGGCCGTTCGATTCCAGTCGCAATGCGATGATGGATGTCGATGCAGCGCTTTCCGCCGCGCGCGCGAGCGGGCGCAATGTGCTGTTGGTGCTCGGCGGAAACTGGTGCCATGACAGCCGCGGACTGGCGGCGAAATTTACCCAGCCGGAATTGGCGGCGGTGCTCGCCATGGGTTACGAACTGGTCTGGGTTGATGTCGGTCACCGCGACCGCAATCTGGATGTGGCGCGCCGGTTTGGTGTGATGGACCTTCGCGGTACGCCGACAGTGCTTATTCTATCGCCTGACGGGGCCTTGTTGAATCGCGACAGCGTTCATGATTGGCGCACGGCGGATTCAAAACCATATGATGAAACGCTTGACTATTTCGGACGCTACGCCGCCCGCCAATAGGTGATGCGATTTGTTTTTTAGGGAAGTGAGTCATGGATACTTCGCTGGTGATCATCGATGATTTTTTGGACAATGCGAAAGAGTTGCGCGATTTGGCGATCCGCCTGCCCTATCCGGAGCTTGACGTGTCAACGGCTTACCCGGGGCGCAATTCAGGTCAGCGAGTCAATATTCCGCGGCTGCATGAACAGGTCTCGCACATTCTGCGTGAGCCGCTAAAGCCCAAGGAAGGCTCCGGTCATGCGAAGTTTCGAATAACACTCGCAAAGGATAAGGGGCGTGCTGACATTCACTTGGATGACAGTCATTGGTCCGGAATCTACTTTCTATCGCGCCCGGAGGATTGCGCGGGCGGGACCGAATTTTTCCGCCATATTGAAACAGGCACGGACGGCGCCAATCTTGCGCCGGACGACTTTGAACGCCTCGGGATCAAATCCCGCGAGGAAGCGAACAATTTTTTTTACAACGTACTTTCAAAAGACGGCGCGGATCGAACGAAGTGGGAGCATACCATGACCGTTCCCATGAAGTTCAACCGGCTGATCCTTTTCCGGCCGTGGCTTTGGCACACGGCCGGGCCGGGCTTCGGCGACTCAACTGAAAATGGACGATTGGTCTACCTGCTGTTTTTCGAGCGCAGTTAAGTTATGTCGTCGCTTTTCCCTGCTGTTCGTTGGTCCAATATGAGATGCATGGGATTTTGGATTTGTCGCATCGATTGGCGTATTTTTTGGCGATCTCGGTGACTTCTTCGAGAAGGCCGGCTTCCAGGGTGATGGGGTCGAGGCCGAGTCCCAATAGCCGCTCATTCTCCACATGGAGATCGTTTTCGGCGTCTTCCTTGCGCGGATTGTTTACGTATTCGATTTTCGCGCCGGTCTTTGATTCGATCAGCTTGGCGAGATCGCGCACCCGGTGGGTCTCGGTCATCTGATTGAGAATGCGCACGCGCTCGCCATGTTGCGGCGGCGTTTCAATCGCCAGCTCGATACATTTGACGGTGTCTTGAATGTGGATAAAGGCGCGAGTCTGCCCGCCCGTGCCGTGCACGGTCATGGGAAAGCCGACCGCCGCCTGCATCAAGAAGCGGTTCAAGACGGTGCCATAGTCGCCGTCATAGTCGAACCGGTTGATCAGGCGTTCGTCTTTTTTGGTTTCTTCCGTCTGGGTGCCCCAGACGATGCCCTGATGCAGATCAGTGACCTTCAGCCCGTCATTCTTGTTGTAGAACGCAAACAGCAGCTGATCTTGAGTCTTGGTCATGTGATAGATCGAGCCCGGATTGGCGGGATACAAAATCTCCTGATGGATCTCCGTCCCGTCATCGGTCTCGATCTTGATGGGCAGATAGCCCTCGGGGATTTTCATCCCCGCCGTGCCGTAGCCGTAAACCCCCATGGTGCCGAGGTGAACGAGATGCGCGTCAATGCCGCTTTCGACAATGGCCGCCAGCACGTTGTTGGTGGCGTTCAGGTTATTATCCACCGTATAGCGCTTGTGATAAGACGACTTCATCGAGTAGGGTGCTGCGCGCTGCTCGGCGAAGTGAACGATGGCGTCCGGCTCAAAGTCCTTCATCAGGTTCATCAGCCGGGCGTAATTCTTCGCCGCATCGATGTTCTCAAACATGATGCGCCGGCCGGACACTTCTTCCCAAGCGGCAAGGCGGGTCGAGACGGGCTGGATCGGCGTCAGGCTTTCCACTTCCAGTTCGATATCGATCTTGCGGCGCGACAAGTTGTCGACAATGACAACATCGTGCCCAACATTGGAAAGGTGCAGCGCCGTTGGCCAACCGCAAAATCCATCTCCCCCAATCACCAGGATTTTCATATTTCGTCCTATTTTAAGAGATCCACGCTCTCTCGATATGGCAAGAATGCGCTCGTTTGCGATGTCTTAGTGCGCCTCAGGCGAGCTGTGCAACCCCCGACTGTCGAGGAAGAGGGAGCGCGCGCTTGTTGACGGCGTGTGCGCCGCTATCTTAGCTCTGTGGCGGATAGGACGGCAATCCGGGCAATCGCCCGAAATAGCGTCAGGAATCAATAAATTGAGGGCGGTTGAAGAGCGAGTTGCGGATTTGAATGCCCTGTACCACGACAGGGAGGCGAGCTGGGTTATCGCACATGCCGTGGGCGAGGCCTTTCCCGGGCGGATCGCCTTTGTCTCATCCTTTGGCGCAGAATCGGCCGTGCTGCTGCATTTGCTGGCGCAGATCGACCCGTCAGTTCCGGTATTGTTCCTGGACACCCACAAGCTGTTCGGTGAGACGGTGCGGTATCGCTCCCGGTTACAGCACCAGTTCGGATTGGAGGACGTGCGGGTGATCGGTCCGCGGAAACGCGATCTGGACGCTCACGATCCTCAAGGCACTTTGTCGATGCACGATCCCGACAAATGCTGTGTGCTACGCAAGAGTGAGCCGTTAACCCGTGCGCTAAAGGACTTCGATTGCTGGGTGACCGGCCGCAAACGTCATCAAACGGATTTTCGACAGGATATGGATGTGCTCGAATTCGATGGCGCAAAATACAAACTCAATCCTCTCGCCGGCTGGACGCGCAAGGACATCGCTGCCTATGCGGTCGCGCATAATTTGCCCCCGCATCCCCTGGTCCGTCAGGGCTATCACTCCATCGGCTGCATGCCGTGCACTTCTAAAGTCGTCGATGAAAATGACTCTCGTTCCGGGCGGTGGGCCGGTCAGGCCAAAACCGAGTGTGGCATTCATACCCCGAAAAACCTCACGTCCAAAAAATAACCTAGTCGCCGGCAAGCCGTAGCAAATACTGTCCGTATTGATTTTTTTTCAAAGGCTCTGCGAGTTTTCTTAGCTGATGCTGGTCAATAAAACCGGATCGGTACGCGATTTCCTCCAGACAGGAAATCTTCAGGCCTTGCCGCGCTTCGATCGTTTGTACGAAATGCGCCGCTTCGAGGAGGGATTCGTGTGTGCCAGTGTCGAGCCAGGCAAAGCCACGACCGAGGATCTTTGTGCGCAACGCGCTGTCATGCAGGTACATTTCGTTCAGCGTTGTAATTTCAAGCTCGCCCCGTTCCGAAGGTTTTACTTGCTTGGCGCGCTCAACCACCGTTTCGTCATAAAAGTATAAACCTGTGGCGGCGTAATTTGACTTCGGTCTTGCGGGCTTTTCTTCAATAGATATGACGCCACCGTGCTCATCGAATTCCACCACGCCATATCTTTGCGGGTCGGTGACTTGATAGGCGAAAATTTCCGCACCCTCGGTCAGTGCGGCGGCGTCACGCAGTTGCTTTGTCAGACCCTGGCCGTAGAAAATGTTGTCGCCAAGAACGAGCGCGCATTTGTCGCCAGCAATAAAGTCTTCGCCGATGATAAACGCCTGGGCGAGACCGTCGGGGCTTGGTTGTACGGCATAGGTGAGCTCAACACCCCATTCGCCGCCATCGCCCAGCAGACGTTCAAAGGATGGGCGATCCTCAGGCGTCGTGATGATTAGAATGTCCCGAATTCCAGCGAGCATTAACACGCTGAGCGGATAATAGATCATTGGCTTGTCATAGATGGGCATCAGTTGTTTTGAGACGCCGCGGGTCACCGGGTACAGCCGCGTGCCGGAACCGCCAGCCAGGATAATGCCTTTCATTGGACCTCGTCCTTATTTCTGAAGCGTTGCGATAACGCGCCTGAGGCCAATCCGCCAGTCCGGTTGACCAATGCCAAAATCCCGCTCCAGCCTCGCGCAATCGAGCACCGTTTGTAGCGGACGTCGCGCCGGAGTAGGATATTCCGAGGTGGGTATGGGTTTGACGATGACAGCTTTGGTGGCCAGCTCAAAGATCTTTTCCGCAAACGCCGCCCAGCTCGCGCTAGGGGCGCCTTGGAAATGATAGAGGCCCTCGCCTGGCGCTCCGCGCAATTTTTTTGCGGCGATGGTTTTGATTGCATTGGCGATATCAAGAGCGTCGGTCGGCCCGCCTATCTGGTCCGAAACGATGGAAATTTCTGCTCGTTCGCTGGCCAGGCGCAGCATGGTTTTCACAAAATTCGTTCCATACTCGGAAAAAATCCAAGAGGTGCGCACGATGATGGCGCCGGGAAGGGCGGCGAGCACCGCTTTCTCGCCCCGTAGTTTGGTCTGGCCATATGCGCTGAGCGGGTTAGGTGTAGCACTTTCGTTTGGACGGCTGTCACTGACGCCGTCAAAGACGTAATCTGTGGAGAGGTGAATAAACTGTGCGCCGGATTTTCCGCAGGCGACGGCTATTTCCGCCGGCGCTTCCGCATTCAGACGGTGAGCGCTTTCTTCTTCCGATTCGGCCCGGTCAACATTGGTGTAAGCGGCGGCGTTTATAACGGTGTCGGGCTGGAGGTCCGAAATTGCATCGGCCCCGGCACCAGGTTTCAACAAATCAACATCGTCGCGACCGAGAAAATCAAATTTCCCGCTCTCGCCGGCGACATTCCGCAGGGCTTGCGCAACCTGACCATTCTTGCCGAAAACGAGAACGCGCATGAGTGTTTAGTCCTTCTTGCCCAGACCTTGACGCGCCGACACGTCAAAGCCGCCGACCCTGATGGCGTTCCACCATGTGCGATTTTCAAGATACCACTTCACCGTATCGCGCATGCCCTCATCGATTGTGTGCGCCGGCTTCCATCCAAGGTCGCGTTCGATCTTGTCGCAATTGATTGCGTAGCGATGGTCATGACCGGGCCGATCAGCAACGAACTGAATAAGACCCGCGTGCGGCCGGTGCGGTGAATCAGACAGTTCTTCGTCGAGAATGGTGCAAATCATCTTCACGATTTCGAGGTTTGTGCGCTCCGCGCGCCCGCCTATATTGTAGGTTTCTCCGGCGCGTCCCTCGCGCGCCGCCAGCAGCAGCGCGTCCGCGTGATCCTCGACATGTAGCCAGTCACGAATATTATCGCCCTTTCCGTAGATCGGGATTTCGCGGCCTTCCAACGCTGCAATAATGACCACTGGAATGAGTTTTTCCGGAAACTGGTACGGGCCGTAATTGTTCGAGCAATTGGTGATGATGACAGGAAGGTCAAATGTCTCGCCCCACGCCCGCGCGAGCATATCTGATGAGGCCTTTGCCGCAGAATACGGCGAATTAGGTTGGTACGGGGAGGTCTCCGTGAATTCACCTGTTGGACCGAGAGAGCCATAAACCTCATCGGTAGAAATGTGGTGAAAGCGAAAGTTTTCGGCCGCACCCGCCTGTACGTAGCCGCGAGCAGCCTCAAGCAGGGCGTAAGTTCCAATGATATTGGTCTGAATAAAAGCGCCGGGGCCGTCGATTGAGCGGTCTACATGGGTTTCAGCAGCGAGATTCATGACCGCGTCGGGTTTGAAATCGTCCATGAGCGCCGTCATGGCCGGCAAGTCGCAAATATCCTTTTGCGCGAAATGATAGCGCGAGTTGTCCGCGATGCTTGCGACGTTGTTGAGATTGGCCGCATAGGTGAGTTTGTCGACATTGAGGACATCATCTCCACGAGCGATGGCCTGGCGCACAACTGCTGATCCGATAAACCCGGCGCCGCCGGTAACCATGAGTCGCATGGATAACTCTCCGTAATTCAGTTGAATCGTTAGCAAATATTGCGCCGAAGCGGGTTGGTAACACACAGCTGCGGTCTGGTCATCGCTGCATGGTTAACAAAATCTACTTTTGCCGTTGATGCGTGGGTTTTGACGGTTTGCGCCGTTTTGTGGTTCAAGGCGCGGCCGCGTCAGGTTTCGCCGGCGCCAAACAGGCTGTGCCATCCCGTGCTTTTGCGGTTATCATTGAGGGCTATGAACAACGTTCTGGAAGAACCAATCGCCGTCTCAATAGAGCGAATCGCACCGCTGTTGGCGCAGGCGCGTGTCGCCGGTGTCGAAATTGAGCCGCTTCTACAGTCCTTGGGACTGCCTGAAGATTTGGCGAGTTCTGGCGGTCGCAATGAAATATCGCTCGCAGACTACTATCGCATACAAAACCGTTTATCGATTCTTTTCGGTGACGAGACAGTTCATCTTTCGTCGCGCCAGTTGTTGCCCGGGAGTACTGATTTTGTGCTGCAACATGTGCACGACTGCGAAAACCTGTATGAGGTTATGCGTGTCATCGCACGTTCGTACAATATGCTGCATGGCGGGCAGTACAATTCTGTCGTGAAACGCCGTGCGTCAGTGGATTACATCATTAATGACCGAAACTTCCCTTACATAAATACTCAGTCAACAGAGTACATATTTTTCTCAATTGAATGTCTTGTAATTTTTCTGCACTGCATGCTTATGACCGTTTCTCCTTTTGCGACGACGGCCGTCAGGAGTTTGTACATCCGCCGCCCATCCCCCGGCGGCGATTGTGCTCATTTAGGGTACTGGGAAGCGCCGATCCGGTTTGGCGCTGATAATTACCGCGTATCGCTTGATCTGGAAACGTCGCTGCATCCTATAACAATGCCGCCCGCAGAAGCGTTGACGTCAAACGCAGTTTATCAAAAAATCGTCGATGTAGTCGCGGGCCGGAGGGCTCAGCGAAACGCGCCAAAGTCCTCGATTAAGCTGGTGCGGGACGCGTTGACACGCGGCGTCGTGGAGCAGGCGGATGTCGCTGCGCAAATGGGAATCAGCGTCGCCACATTACGCCGCCGGCTCAGCGAAGAGGGGGTAAGTTTTCGCGAGTTGCGCCGAGAGATATTGAACGAAACAGCGCAAAGACTTCTGCTTTCTCAGCAGTCCGTGGCGGACGTATCCGAGGCGCTCGGTTTCTCTGAATTCCGGGCGTTTAATCGCGCATTCAAGGATTGGAACGGCTTGACCCCGAAAGCATTCCTGCGTGAGGCGCAATCGCGCCGCCAGCCCTAAAGCGGCTTGTGGTGCCCACCCCGACGCGTGTTGAGCGAAATTGTACACTTTTTATGAGCCATGGCGTCATTATGCGATTGCTCAAGGGCGCTTAGCCTTAGATTCAAGCGATACAGAAAAACATTGGGAGGCGTATCATGGCTGACAAATCGCAGTCCGCTAAGGGCTCGTTCGGAAACAAGGCCGCATTGCTTGCATTTTGCTCGACACTTTCATTCTCCGCGGGGGGTGGAGTCGCGCAAGCGCAGGATGCCGCCTCCGCGGCGGGCGATGACGTGATCATCGTTTCGGCTCGCCGCCGGGATGAATCCCTCCAAGATGTGCCAATTGCGGTTTCCGCTTTTAGCGGCGACCAGCTCGACAATTTTGGCGCAGTCGACCTTACCGATATTGAAGCCATAACGCCAAATGTGACGTTGGAGACTTCGCGCGGTACTAACACCACTCTGACGGCATTCATTCGCGGCGTTGGTCAGCAAGACCCCGTTTCCGGATTTGAAGCCGGCGTCGGTATCTATATTGACGATGTGTACCTAAATCGTCCGCAGGCGGCGCTTCTCGACATCTACGATGTCGAGCGAATTGAGGTTTTACGTGGTCCTCAAGGCACGCTCTACGGCCGCAACACAATCGGCGGCGCGGTTAAATATGTAACACGACGCCTGAGCAGTGAGCCATTTGCAAAGCTGCGTGTGACTGGCGGAAGCTATGGCCAGTTTGATGCAGTCGGGACGTTTAATCTGCCCCTCTCGACGGACTCTGCCATGGGCGAATTGTTGTTAGGCGGTTCTATCGCTTATATGCGGCGCAATGGATTTGGCGATAATCTGACTAATGGACTTGAAAATTATAACAAGGATCAGCTTGCTGGTCGTTTGGCTCTGGAATGGAATCCATCAAGTGACCTTTCATTCCGTGTTACGGGCGATTGGACCGACGATAATTCCGATCCGAAGCAAGGCCATCGCCTCTTGGCGATTCCGGGCTTTCCCGTTCTCGACAATGTGTATGACACGCGCGCAGGTTTGAATACGCCTGAGCAAGATGTTGTCGCTAAGGGTATTTCCGGTGTTGCGGAATGGAACGTCAATGACAATTTTACGCTAAAGAATATTGTCGCCTATCGTGAGGACCGAACTGAATCTCCGATTGACTTCGATAGCTTGCCGCTCGCTGACCTCGACGTTCCGGTTATTTACGAAAACAGTCAGTTCAGCGAAGAGTTTCAGATCCTTTATGAAAGCGACAGACTCGATGGACTTATCGGTTTCTACTACCTCGACGCGAATGCCTTAAATATATTTGACGTCGTGCTTGACGATCTAGGCGCCTTTTTGATGCTTCCGGGTCTAAACGCCTTTACGTCGAGCGATGTTGACACCTCGACTTGGTCCGTATTCGGCGACTTCACTTATGACCTAAGTGATAATCTCTCCGTTTCGGTTGGCGGACGTTACACCGAAGACGATCGTAGAATGGATCTGTTGCGTCAAAGGTACTTTACGGCCGGCTTTACGCCAGCTTTTGGCGGCCCAGATCGTCCACCTAGCATTGTCGACGCAGATATTGACGCGACTGCGAATTTCACAGATTTTAGCCCGCGCGCCAGCATCACTTGGGAGCCATCGACGGAGCATACGTTCTATGGGTCCTATTCTCAGGGCTTCAAGGGCGGCAGCTTTGATCCGCGCTGCGGCGCGAATGCGGCGCCCGATCTCGACGGCGACGGAATGACGGGCGCGACGGATGTTGACGATCAGATAGCGTTTTGTCGGTTCGAGCCGGAAAATATCGATACCTACGAAATCGGTTGGAAGAACAACCTTTTTGATGGGCGCTTCCGCTCGAGCTTGGCGTTGTTTTACAGCGATTATAAAGACGTTCAGGTGCCGGGATCGGTTGGTGTCGATGCCGATATGGATGGCATTGCAGAAACCTTTGCTGGCGTGACAACCAACGCTGCTAAAGCAACGCTTTACGGCCTTGAGTTTGAAGGAGTCGCCACGCTGGCTGAAGATATGATCAAGCCGGGCGATTCGTTAGATTACCAGTTCTCGCTTGGCTATATAAAGCCGGAATTTGACGAGTTCATCGGTCGGACAGGCGCGAACATCGCCGACACGATTGTTGTTTTCCAAAACACGCCTAAAATTACAGCATTCAGCCAACTCACTTACGCCAAACCTAAAACGCTGTTTGGGCAAGAAGGTGATCTGGGTGTTTATACTTCGATGTCCTATCGCAGTTTGACGCATCAGTTCAGCTACCGGATTCCGGCGCTGGATCAGGAGCAGTACGCCCTATTGAACGCGGGCATTTATTGGACCTCCGTTGATGGTGGGCTGCGCCTTTCGGTACATGGGTCGAATTTGACCAACCAGCGTTACATTGTCGCCGGGTATGATTTTGTCACGTCTGTTCCAGAATTGGGCAATAATCCGCTGGGTTTGTCTGGTGTACAAACAGCGTTTTACGGTGATCCGCGCCGCGTTATGGGTACGATCGAAGTACGGTTTTAAGCAGCAGGGGTGTAGTTTAGAGTTCCCCTTCTGGCGGCGGCGCACTTCAAACGCGTCGCCGCCTTTTTTTCCGCAGGCTTCAGGGCACGCTCGGCAATGAAAAGAATAATCATAACAATCATCGTTCTCGCCGTAGCGGGTGCAGGATACTTATATTTCACCGCAATTGGCGGGTCGGATTCGAGCGCGCTGGAAGAATCCTACCTTACGCCAGATGACCGATTTGTTGATGTCGCCGGCGCCCGGGTGCGGGTTCGAGAACAAGGCGCGGCGAATGCGCCCGTAGTTCTGCTCGTGCACGGCTTTACGCATAGTCTTGAAACCTGGGACGCCTGGGCCGAGGCGCTAAAGGACGACTTCCGCGTGGTTCGCTATGATCTGCTCGGACACGGATTGACCGGGCCGGACCCTAAAGAGCGTTATTCTCCAGTGGAGCGCGCGGCGTTCATCGGCGACGTGCTTACCGCCTTAAATATTGATCATGCCGCGATCGCCGGAAATTCGCTTGGCGGACTCGCTGCGTGGCGGTTTGCAGCGGAAAACCCGGATCGCGTTGATGCGCTCATATTGATTTCTCCGGGCGCCTTTCCGTTGAATGGCGCCGGCGACGAGCCAGCGAAGATACCCGCCCCCATGAAAGCGTATTTGCTGACCGCGCCGGAGGCGGGCGTCCGTGTCAGCGCAGAGCTGGTTTATGCTGACGACGCCAAAATCACAGAGGAGCGGGTGACGGTGATGCGCGACATGATCCGCCGCGAGGGAAATGGCCCCGCCATGATCAAATCGCTAGAGGAATTTACACTGCCCGATCCCGTTGAAGCGCTTTCAAGCATTGCAGCGCCAACGCTTATCATGTGGGGGGAGGGCGATATTTTGATTCCCATCGAGCAAGGGCGCCAGATTGAACAGATCATTCCCAGTGCGCGATTAATTTCCTATCCCGGCGTCGGCCATGCGGCGCAGGAAGAGGCGCCGGAAGAAACGGTTGCGGATGCGATTGCATTCTTGACGTCGTTGCAAACCATTCACGCTATGGGCGGCGAGTAAATGAGCGCGCAGACAGCGTCACCATTGTACCGAGGCTATGTCCTCTTCATTCTGGTCGTCGTCTACACCTTTAATTTCATCGATCGCCAAATCGTCGGTATTTTGGCCGTGCCGATCAAAACCGAATTGGCGTTGACGGACACGCAACTCAGTCTGATGGGCGGGCTAGCTTTTGCGCTGTTCTATACTTTCCTTGGCATTCCCATCGCCATGCTTGCGGACCGATCGAACCGAACCTGGATCATGACTGCGGCGTTAGCGATCTGGAGCGCCATGACGGCGGCGTGTGGCTTTGCGCAGAATTTCGTACAGTTGTTTTTGGCCCGGCTCGGTGTTGGCATTGGCGAGGCTGGCGGCGTGGCGCCCGCCTACTCTTTGATCGCGGATTACTTTCCGGCGGAAAAGCGCGCGCGTGCTTTGTCGATCTATTCTTTTGGCATTCCGGTTGGCTCGGCGCTGGGCATATTGCTGGGCGGCGTCTTGACCAGCTATCTCGGGTGGCGCTCTGCGTTTGTCATTGTTGGGCTTGCCGGACTTGCCATTGCGCCTGTGTTCCGGCTGACGATGCGCGAACCAAAGCGTGGCGGGCTGGATGGCGATGGCGCCCAAACTGTGCCGGCAA
Source organism: uncultured Alphaproteobacteria bacterium (assembly GCA_942492295.1). GTDB lineage: Bacteria > Pseudomonadota > Alphaproteobacteria > Caulobacterales > Parvularculaceae > Hyphococcus. The sequence goes on along the minus strand of CALODW010000005.1, from coordinate 1,365,323 downwards.
ATATTTCGACGGTTGTGAAAACGCTTATCGGTAAACCAAGTTTTTGGGGATTGTCACTTGGTGCAGCCAGTTCCTCAATGATGGGATATGGACTAATTTTTTGGTTGCCGTCTTTCTTTGTGCGAAGTTTTGGCGATGCGCTTCCGGGTTTCTTTTCCTGGATGCCGGCGTTTTTGATTCCGGCGAATGCCGGACCGTTGCTTTATGCATCCTATTTTTACGCGACGATTTTGCTGATTGGCGGCGTGGCGGGAATTTGGTTCGGGGGCGTGATCGCCGACCGCTACGGTCCTGAACGTAAGTCGGCTTATGCGCTGGTTCCGGCGTTCGCGTTTATTGCGACGATTCCCTTTTTTGCCCTGGGCGTGCTGGCGTCATCATTGTGGGTGGCGTTCCCGGCGTTTCTTGTGCTTCAAGCGCTTAGCCTTGTGTGGCTGGGGCCGGTGCTGACCGCGTTTCAACAATTGGTGCAGCCGAATATGCGCGCCACGGCGTCGGCCGTGTTCTTGTTTATCAATAATTTGATTGGCATCGGTCTCGGCAATTTAGCGATCGGCGCCATCTCCGACAATTTGAAGGCCGCGTATGGCGATGAATCACTGCGCTATGCGATATTCGCGGGCATCATTTTTTATGTGATTGCGGCGGCGCTGTTCATTGTCACAGCGCCACGCCTGAAAAAAGACTGGGCGTCGTAAGGTCGGCGGTGTTTGCGAAATGGTGGAGCTAGTCGGAATCGAACCGACGACCTCTTGCATGCCATGCAAGCGCTCTCCCAACTGAGCTATAGCCCCGAAAGAAACCGGCCTCGAACTTTGGTGCGCCAGTGTTCCCGGTTATGGGACGCGAAACCTAGCGAGGCGAGAACCGCCATGCAAGGTCCGTTTTGCGGGGTTAGTCGTCGTCCCCGCCCTTTTTCACAATGGCGGAGACATCGTCGTCCTCGTCATCATCAAGAAGGCTGTCGTCGCTTTCGTCATCGTCGTCATCATCCAGGTCGACGTCGATATCTTTGATTGCGGCCAGTTCGTCATCATCGTCGTCGTCATCATCGTCGTCGTCGTCCATGGATGGACGTTTGTTGGATTTGGCGGCGCGCTTTTCTTTCTCCGCTTTCTCAAGAGAAGTCTCTTTGTCGGTCGCCTTCTTTTCGGTTTCCGCCGCAGGCTCTTCGTCTTCTTTCCGTCCCCGGCGCGGCTTCAATAACGCCTCGGGAATGAACTCATGATCGCATTTCGGACAATGCGCTGGTTCTTTGTTGAGATCGTAAAAGCGAGCGCCGCAATCGGGGCAGTCGCGCTTGACGCCAAGTTCAGGTTTCGACATGAGCCGTCCGTCCGTAGAGAAAGTGCTTGTGAAAGGCGTCCTGTTGCCACGGGCGGAGGCGAGTGTCAAAAGGATTGCCGCATTTTATGCACATTTACCGGAGCCGGAATGACGCAGTCCAACTCAACCAGCCAAGGGGTGAGCGCCGTTGCCGGTCCGCTCAAGCTTGAGGCTGCCCGCCCTCTGTCAGGCGTGATACATGCGCCAGGGGACAAATCCATATCGCATCGGGCGTTGCTGCTCGCGGCTTTGGCCTCAGGGGAAAGCCGGATTACGGGCCTGTTGGAGGCGGAAGATGTGTTGAGAACCGCGGCATCCCTACGGGCGCTTGGGGCGGCGGTGACGAAGGATGGTATCGGCGAGACGGCGGTGTGGCGCGTGAAAGGCGGTGCTTGGACGGCGCCGGCCCGCCCTTTGTATTTTGGAAATTCCGGCACTGGCGTGCGGCTGGCCATGGGCGCAGTCGCCGGCGCAGGGGTCGAGGCGTCGTTTGACGGCGACATTTCTTTGCGCAGTCGGCCGATGGGGCGGATCCTTGAGCCGTTGCGCTTGCTGGGTGTCAACGCGGTGAGCCAGGATGGGCGACTGCCAGTCAGGGTCGCCAGCGGCAACCCGCTCACGGCGGTAACCGTTCGGATGGCGAGGGCTTCCGCGCAGGTGAAGTCCGCCATCTTGCTTGCGGCGCTCGGCGCCAAAGGAAAAACGCGGATCCATGAACCGGTGCTGTGCCGCGACCATACGGAACGTATGTTGGGCGCGTTTGGAGTCGCATTGTCGGTCACGCCTGATGGAGAAGGCGGGCGTTTTATCGATATGGAAGGCGGCCAACGACTTTCCGCAACGGATATAAACGTGCCTGGTGATCCGTCATCGGCAGCGTTTCCCATTGCGGCCGCGCTTATTACACCCAATTCCGATGTCACCGTGGCGGGTGTTCTCATGAACCCGCTACGCACAGGATTTTATGAAACCTTGCGTGAGATGGGCGCAGACATTTCTTTCGAGAATGAAAGGGAGGTCAATGGTGAGAAGATCGCCGACATTCGCGCTCGTCATAGCGTATTGTCCGGCGTCGATGTGCCAGCAGCGCGGGCACCGTCAATGATTGATGAATATCCGATTCTCGCAATTGTTGCGGCGTTTGCGCAGGGCGAAACGAAGATGCGCGGCCTTGAAGAGCTCCGGGTCAAGGAAAGCGATCGCATCGCGGCGGTAGAGGCCGGGCTTGTTGCGTGCGGCGGAGACGTGGCGAGTGGTTCGGATTGGATGTCAGTGCAAGGTGATGGCGGTCTTGCAGGGGACGCCAAGATCAAGACGGCGCATGATCATCGCATCGCCATGAGTTTTCTCATCGCGGGTTGTGCGAGCGAACGTCCGATCGAAGTGGATGATGTATCGATGATTGCGACCAGCTTTCCGGCTTTTCTCGACAGCATGACGCACCTTGGCGCTGAGCGAAGGGAAACTTGAAACGAAATCCGCGATTGACAATGGATGTCAGGGCTTGCCACACAGCCCACGAATAGCGACACTCTGCGCCCATGGGAGCCGCCGTGGATCAATCTATTGTTATAGCGCTTGATGGACCAGCCGCTTCCGGCAAGGGCACGCTCGCGCGTCTCATTTCGGAACATTACGGTTTCGCGCATCTCGACACGGGAACGCTTTATCGTGGTGTTGCCTGGATTGTGTTCCAGGAGGGTGGCGATCCAACTGACCCGGTATCGGCGGCGGCGGCAGCGCGTTCTTTCGAGATAGACAAAATCGCCGGTGCGGACATTCGCACAAAGGAAGTGGGCGCTGCGGCGAGTGTTGTCGCAGCAAACACCGAAGTGCGTTCGGCTTTGCTGGATTTTCAGCGCCGCTTCGCGGCCCGCCCGCCGAAAAACGCGGCGGGGGCGGTTTTGGACGGCCGTGACATCGGCACCGTGGTATGCCCTGACGCCACGGTGAAATTCTTCGTGACCGCGGGGCCAAAAGTGCGCGCCCATCGCCGCTGGCTGGAATTGGCGCCGGGTCGGCCCGGCCTGCAAGAATCTGAGATATATCAAGACCTTCTGGAGCGCGACGCCCGTGACGCCGCCCGGGACCATGCGCCTATGGCGGCGGCGGCGGACGCGGAGTTGCTAGATACGACTCATTTGTCTATAGACGCGGCCTTCGCGGCGGCGCGCCGCGTGATTGACGGCGTTTTCCGGCGCTGCGGCTGAATATTCGGGCCGCCTTCGCCGAAGTTTCACTTAAGAGAAAACGTGATTTTGTGTCCGTCTATCCGGAAATTGCGCCGTCATAACTTTAACTCGGCTCAATCGTCCGGGAGCAAATTCCCGGAAAGACCACCGGATCAACCGGTTGGCACTTAAAGCTGAAACCCTGGAGTACTGACACTCGTGTCTGCAACACAAACACTTAACCCGTCCCGCGACGATTTCGCGGAAATGCTTGAAGCCTCTCTCGTCGACCGTAAAGATTTTGAAGAAACAGTCGTCAGAGGCAAAATCACCGCCATCGAAAAAGACGTTGCTGTCATCGATGTGGGCCTCAAGACCGAAGGGCGCGTCGCCCTTAAAGAATTCTCCCAGCCCGGCAAGCCTGCTGACCTCAAAGTTGGCGACGAAGTTGAAGTCTTTGTTGAGCGCGTCGAAAATGCGCAAGGCGAAGCCGTCATCAGCCGCGAAAAAGCGCGCCGTGAAGAGGCTTGGGACCGTCTCGAAAAAGTTTATGAGAAAAATGAACGCGTTGATGGCGAGATTTTCAATCGCGTTAAAGGCGGCTTTACTGTTGATCTCGGCGGCGCCGTAGCGTTCTTGCCGGGCAGCCAGGTGGACATTCGCCCTGTGCGCGACGCGGGTCCGCTTATGAACATCCCGCAGCCATTCCGCATTTTGAAAATGGACAAACGCCGCGGCAACATCGTTGTCTCGCGCCGCGCCATTCTGGAAGAAGATCGCGCCGAGCAGCGTCAGGAAGTCGTCAAGGAACTGAACGAGGGGGATGAACGCGAAGGTATCGTCAAGAACATCACCGAGTATGGTGCGTTCGTTGAGCTTGCCCCTGGCGTTGATGGTCTCCTTCACGTCACCGACATGTCCTGGTCGCGCGTGAACCACCCGTCTGAAGTGCTTGGTGTTAATGACACCATTCGGGTTCGCATCATCAAGATCAACCCGGAAACGCACCGTATTTCGCTCGGCATCAAGCAGCTTTCGCCTGATCCGTGGGAAGGCGTCGCAGCGAAATATCCGCTTAGCGCGAAATTTTCCGGCAAGGTCACAAACATCACCGACTACGGTGCGTTTGTAGAACTGGAAGATGGCATTGAAGGCTTGGTCCACGTCTCTGAAATGAGCTGGGTCAAGAAGAACGTGCATCCGGGCAAGATCGTTTCGACCTCACAGGAAGTCGAAGTTATGGTGCTTGAAGTTGATGAGACCAAGCGCCGGATTTCGCTCGGCCTCAAACAGTGCGCCGACAATCCGTGGGAGCGCTTCGCTGAAGAGCATCCAATCGGCTCCATGATTGAGGGTGAGATCAAAAACATCACCGAGTTCGGTCTTTTTGTTGGTCTCAATGAGGAAATGGACGGCATGGTCCACCTTTCCGACCTCGACTGGAACCGTTCTGGTGAGGATGCGATCAAGGACTACGAAAAAGGACAGGTCATTCAGGCCAAAGTTCTCGATGTGGATCCGGACAAAGAGCGGATTTCACTGGGCGTCAAACAGGTTGGCTCGGACCCGATGGAAACCATCGGCGACATCCAGCGCGGAAGCGACGTGACCTGCACGGTTACCGCCATTGAGAGTGGCGGCATCGAAGTGCAGATCGGTGGATCGGATGGGCCGAAAGCCTTCATCCGTAAGTCAGACCTGTCCAAAGATCGTTCCGAGCAGCGTCCTGAACGCTTCGCGATTGGCGATAAGATAGATGCCCGTGTCACCACCATCGATTCCAAGACACGCCGCATTAATGTTTCCATTAAAGCCCGTGAAGTCGCTGAAGAAAAAGAAGCCGTTGAGCAGTTTGGCTCAGCGGATTCCGGCGCCTCGCTCGGCGATATTCTGGGCGCGGCCCTGAAAGAAAAAGAAACCAAAGAATAAGCGGCAACGCTCATTCGAGACTACAAATAACCCCCGGTGCGATTGCATCGGGGTTTTTCGTATAAATCATCCGTGATTGGGAAGCTGCGAAATGCCTGAATTACCCGAGGTTGAGACGGTTTTGCGTGGATTAGCCCCGGTTATGGAGGGCGGCGTTTTCACCCGTGTGGAGATGCGGCGCCCCGGTCTTCGGTTTCCATTTCCACCTGGATTTGCTGACCGGCTGACGGGAGCGCGGGCCGAAACCTTTGATCGCCGGGGCAAATATATGATCATAGGGCTCTCCACGAGGGAAAGCCTGATTGTTCACCTCGGCATGTCCGGCAGATTTACCATAGCGGTTGAGGGGGCAGGTGAGGCCGAACCGGGCGGGTTGGTGCGGGCGGAGTCCTGCGACGCCAAGCACGACCATGTGGTGTTTCATGTCGCTGGAACGTCTTCGGCGCGCATTATCTATAATGATCCGCGGCGCTTCGGATTCATGGATATTGTTGCTAGCGATGTCGAGAATTGTAAGCATTTTAAAGGGATGGGGCCTGAACCTCTGGACAACCGATTTTCGGCGGCCGTCCTGAATGGCGCCCTCAAGGGTAAGAGCGCCCCAATTAAGGCAGCGCTCCTCGATCAGCGGGTCGTCGCCGGGATTGGTAACATATATGCGTGTGAGGCGCTCTATAGAGCGCAGATATCGCCGCGGCGTAGAGCTGACACTGTCGCGGGACAGCGCGGCGAACGCCTGCACAGGGCTCTCGTGGACGTGCTGAGGGACGCCATTGAGGCTGGCGGCTCGTCTTTGAAGGATTTTGCCGCCGTTGATGGGGCGCTCGGTTATTTTCAGCACCGTTTCGACGTTTATGGCCGGGAAGGCGAGGCGTGCGGTGCGTGCGGGGGCGTGATCGCGAGGATTGTTCAAGCCGGGCGGTCGACCTTTTTCTGTGGTGGTTGCCAGCGATAGAAAATCCCGGAAAATAAGGCGCTCTGGCGTGTTGACGCCCCCATGCCTCGCAGCTATATACCGCCGCTCGCGCCGCCGCCGGGTGGCAATAAACCTTGAGTGACGACAACAATGGCCAACACGACTTCCGCTAAAAAAATGGTGCGCAAGATTGCGCGACGCACGCTTGTGAACAAATCACGCCGTTCGAGAGTGCGTACATTTTTGCGCAAAGTAGAAGAAGCCATTGCTTCTGGTGACAAATCCGCCGCGGAAGCGGCGTTGAAGAGTTTCCAGCCAGAAGTGCACCGTGCAGTGTCGAAAGGTGTTTATCACCAAAAAACTGTTTCGCGTAAGTTGTCGCGTTTATCGTCGCGCATCAAAGCACTCAGCGCCTAACTTTTTCTTCCGTTTTCCAGTCTCATTTTTTTATAGTTGCGCGTTCGTATAAATTGCGTTCGCGCATTTTTTGTTGTTAATGATAATTGCATCAGGCGCACATATTGCGAGAGCAAAAAATGCGCGTTGCCAAGTCCTGTACGCTTCGAACTCTAACGTTTTGTTTTTGTTGCACGCGTGATTTTTATTGAGGATTCGCAATGCAAACGCCTGTAAAAAATTCGACACAAATCACGAATCAGAGCTTGACGCTCATCGTTAATTTTAACTACACTGCCTAACGTCAATAAGACGGATGCGGACGATTTCCGCAAATCAAGTTTCAGTTTGGTCAGCGTTGTTCGTCAGTCGATTTGCCTCAGGTGAGGGGACTGTCGCTTAAGCGTGCGATTGATAATTTGTATAACCGGGGATAGGCAACATGATGAGCAACGGCTTCCGTTTTTTAGTCACCATATGCACGACTTCGGAAGCTGACGCATTGTTGCTTTAGGCCAACGACTTAAACGCTCCGGCGGCGTCTCGTCGGAATAATCTAATTATGTTTCACTCTGGCGTTGCACGGCTCCTTTGCGCGCGCGGTGGAACTGACTGACTTTTTGGGCGGATAAAAATGAATAACGAAAACAATGACGGCGGTCTTCATTCTTTTGGGCGGCAAAATCACTCCGAAATTTTTAAACGATACCACGCAGCGCTTCGCACGCGCGTGGGGGACGCAAAATACAAATCCTGGTTCGTGGATTTAGGGCTCGCGGAGTTGAGCGAGGAATGTGTCACGCTCTCGACCGGATCAGAAGCTAAGCGTGACATGCTTGATCACCGTTTTTTCCCAGTGCTTGCCGATACGTGGCGCAAAGAAGTCGGTCCCTTTCGGAGCATGCGGCTCACTGTGTTGAAAAACTTGAGCGCCCACGCGGCAAAGGTGGACGCGCAAGAGGAAAAGCGGGCGAAGGGTGCCGCATATGCGTCGCCGAAAGCCAATCCCGGCGCCTTCAAGGCGCAGGAAGCAGGCGGCGCGAAAGAGCTGGCGTTTGAAGGGTTGGCGACGCCGCTTGATGCGCGCCGCACGTTTGACGGTTTCGCGGTTGATTCTTCTAATCGGATTGCCTGGGCGGCGGCGCAGGAAGCGTTATCGGAAGGCAGACCAAAGGAGCTGATATACTTTTATGGGCCGTCAGGCGTGGGCAAGACCCACCTTTTGCAGGCCATCGCCCATGCCTGGGTTGAAAACGGCGCGCGCGGCGCTGCTGGCTATGTAACCTACAACAATCTTGTCAACGCTTGTGTTAGCGCTGTTTGGGCTAATTCAACGCAAGCGCTGCACAACGCGTTGTTGGCGCACGACTATATCGCTTTCGACGACATTCATTTTTTATCAGGAAAAAACCGTACGCAGGAGGAATTATTAATCGTGATTGACGCAGCGCTGGACAGCGGCAAACAGGTTGTCATCGCCGGAGAGCTTCCGCCCTCTAAACTCGCTGAAGCAGGCATCAATCAGCGCATTGCTGACCGGTTGGCGGGCGGTATTTGTGCGCCCATCCATCCGGGCGATGAGATGCTGCGCATAGCGGTGCTGAAGAAGCGGCTGGAACAAAGCACGGCGAAGTGCTCAGTTGACGATGAGGCGCTTGCGTTTGTGGCGCGGACATTCTCGCAGAGCACCCGGGAAACAATCGGTGCGCTTAATCAGCTTTTGCTGATGTTCAGCGGCGAGGACGTTGTGGTCGATCTTGATGAGGCCAAATCCATCCTCAAATCCCGAATGGAGGACCGAAAGCGGATTTCCACTATTGATGACGCTATTGCGGCCGGCGCCGAGGCATTTGGCCTAAGGCTTGAGGATATGACCGGCCGATCACAGCCACAGCGCATCGTGCGCGCCCGCCACGCCGTCGTCTGGTGCGCCCGCGAAGTGCTGAAAGAATCATTTCCGCGCATCGGAAAGGCGCTCAAACGCGACCATACCACGGTCATGAGCTCCTACCGCCGGGCGCAGGCTCTGCTGGAGCGGGATAAGACCTTTCAGGACGGCGTCAGGCGGATTCGCGAGGCCCTTGAAGGCTAATTTTGACCTCGCGAAAAACACTCTAAAATCAACCTGCTAGACATTACACGCCGGCGCTGGAAATCAGCGCCGGCGCTAGCTTTTTGAGGGGTCTTTCGGCTATAATCCGAGATGGAATTCCGCACGGCGATTCGCTGCGTCGGCATGGCCAGGTAAGAGTGCTCTTCAGCATTTTTTGGGTTGGATCGCCAGGATCAATGAGCAAAGACAGGCTGCGCAAATTGAACGCGCTGAACATCATTTCGAGAGAGCATTCCGAATGAAAGTCACAATCGAACGGACCGCCTTGTCCAAGGCGTTAGGGCATGTGCAAAGTGTTGTTGAGCGCCGCAACACCATTCCGATTCTATCGAATGTATTATTGCAGGCCGATGGCGGCGCACTGACCCTGACGGCGACTGATCTCGACATTGAGATTTCCGAACAGGCTGTCGCGGATGTTTCGGGCAAGGGCGCGACCACCGTGTCGGCATTGACCTTGTTTGAGATTGTCAAGCGCCTACCCGATGGCGCGCAGGTGCGGCTGGAACTGTTACAAGAAGAAGGGCGGTTGCAGGTCTCATCCGGGCGATCGCGTTTTGCGCTTGCGGTTCTCCCGGAAGATGACTTTCCGAGCCTGTCGACGGATGACCTTGAGACGCGCTTTTCCATGCCGACATCGGATTTGCGCCGATTGCTTGGAAAGGCGCGGTTCGCCATGTCGCAAGAAGAGACCCGCTATTATCTGAACGGCGTGTATTTGCATGCACAAACCGATGGCGATGCTCCGTGCCTCCGGGCGGCGGCGACGGACGGGCATCGGCTTGCGCGCATCGATGCGCCATTACCTGACGGCGCGGCTGCAATGCCGGGTGTCATTGTCCCGCGTAAAGCGATCGCCGAGCTTGGCCGGCTGTTAGAAGATGCCGAAGAGAATGTTGAGATTGGCGTATCGACTGCGAAGATTCGGTTTGGCTTTGGCGCTGGATATCTGACGTCGAAGCTTATTGACGGATCCTTCCCCGATTATGAGCGTGTCATACCGAAGGGAAACACCAATATTCTGCGGGTGGAGACGAAAGATTTTTCACAAGCGGTGGATCGCGTTTCCACCGTGTCGGCGGATCGCACTCGGTCAGTGAAGTTGGCGCTTGAGGCGGATCGTTTACGGCTGGCGGTGAACAACCCGGAGGCAGGATCGGCGCTTGAAGAGCTATCGGTCGATTATGGCGGTGATCCGATCGAGATCGGATTTAATGCGCGATACCTTCTTGATGTGGCGCAGCAGGTCGATGGCGAGACGGCGACATTCCAGCTCGCCGACCCGTCATCTCCAACCGTTATTCTCGACGAAGAAGACGTGCGGGCGCTTTACGTTCTGATGCCGTTAAGGGTGTAATGTTTTGAGCGAAGCGGCGGTCAAAATCTGGCAACAGGAAAATGCGAGGCCCGAGACGAAGCCTGGCAAGCGTGCGCGTATTAAGCGGCTGACGCTGACGGATTTTCGTTCTTATGTACGCGCTGAAATCGAATTTGACGGCAGGCCGGTCGCAATCTCCGGCGCCAATGGCGCTGGCAAAACCAATATACTTGAAGCCGCTTCCCTGATCGGTCCCGGTCGCGGTGTTCGCGGCGCCAAACTAGATGAGTTACCGCGTATCGGCGGCTCGGGCGGATGGGCGGTTTCGGCGCGCGTTGACGATGGCGACGACGAGCGGCGTTACGGTGTTGGCGCTAACGCATCAAATCCGGCACGGCGCGTATGCAGGATTGATGACGCAGATGCTTCCGGCCCGGGTGCATTCGCGGATCACCTGCGGTTCATGTGGCTGACGCCTGCGCAAGATCGCTTGTTTATGGAAGGCGCCAGCGACCGTCGCCGGTTTCTTGATCGGATGACGCTGGCCCACGATCCAGCGCATGGCAAACGTTCAAACGCTTATGAACAAGCCATGCGCCAGCGTCAGCGCCTTTTGGACGAGGGCGCGCGCGATGATGAATGGTTGAGCGCGGTTGAGGTGCAAATGGCCGAGGCGGGCGCCGCCATTGCCGAAGCGCGCCGGGAGATGACCGTCCGGCTGGCAGCGGCAGAAGTGGCAGAGCATGAGGGTGTCTTTCCGGCGGCGGACATTTCGCTTGATGGCGAGCTTGAAGAGGCGCTTGGCGGCCAATCTAAAGAAGCTGTCGCACAGGAATTCGCCCACAGGCTGAAATCTCGCCGCCGCCTTGATGCAGAGGCTGGGCGCGCGCTCGCCGGACCGCATCGGTCGGACCTGGTGGCGGTTCATCGCGCCAAAGGGCGCCCCGCGCGGCTTTGCTCCACAGGTGAACAAAAAGCATTGCTGATCGGTCTGGTGCTCGCCAATGCGCGGGCGCTGGCGGCAAAAGATGACGGCGCGCCGTTGATTTTGTTGCTCGATGAAATCGCAGCGCATCTTGATCCGGACCGCCGGGCGGCGCTGTTTGTGATTCTTGATGATCTTGGGTTTCAAACATTTATGACAGGTACGGACAAATCCTTGTTCGACGCCTGGGGCGCCCGCGCCCAACATTTCGAAGTTAGCGATAACGCGCTTCAGGAAACACGACTGACGTAACAGAAAGAAAACCACCATGGCGAATAACGCCGCGCCGAATGATGAGTACGGCGCCGACTCGATCAAAGTGCTAAAGGGTCTCGACGCCGTTCGAAAGCGTCCGGGCATGTATATTGGCGACACTGATGACGGGTCCGGCCTGCACCACATGGTGTATGAAGTTGTGGACAACGCCATTGATGAGGCGTTGGCGGGTTTTTGTGACACCGTTGAAGTTATTCTCAATGAAAACGGGTCCGTCACCGTCACTGATAACGGCCGTGGTATTCCAACGCAAATTCACACCGAAGAAGGCGTTTCGGCTGCGCAAGTTATCATGACCCAGCTTCATGCCGGCGGGAAATTCGATCAGAATTCCTACAAAGTTTCCGGCGGTCTACACGGCGTTGGCGTTTCCGTTGTGAACGCGCTCTCCGAGGTGCTTGATCTCCGAATTCGCCGGGGTGGCAAGGAGCATTTTATGACTTTCCGCATGGGCGAGCCGCAAGCGGACCTGGAAGTCGTCGGCGACACGGACGCCACGGGAACCGAGGTCACGTTTCTGCCGTCGGGTGATATTTTCACGGGTACGGAGTTTGATTTCGATACGCTGGAACATCGTCTGCGTGAGCTCGCGTTCTTGAACTCCGGCGTGACCATCAGGCTGATCGACAAGCGCCACGTCGAAACGCGCACTGAGGAAATGATGTATGAAGGGGGGCTTGAGGCCTTCGTGCAGTATCTCGACTCTTCAAAGTCGCCATTGTTGAGTGCGCCGATTTCCTTTTCAACGGAGCGGGACGGGCTGACTGTTGATGTCGCCATGTGGTGGAACGACAGTTACCACGAAAAAGTTCTGTGTTTTACCAACAACATTCCGCAACGCGACGGCGGCACCCATCTCGCCGGTTTTCGTGCGGCATTGACGCGTATCATTAATGGGTATGCCCAAAGTTCAGGCATCGCAAAGAAAGAGAAGGTTTCTCTGACGGGTGATGACGCCCGTGAAGGGTTGACCTGTGTTCTCTCGGTGAAGGTCCCCGATCCAAAGTTCTCATCGCAGACGAAAGACAAGCTGGTCTCGTCAGAAGTGCGTCCCGTCGTGGAAGGCGCTGTCGGCGAGAAGCTCAGCCAATGGTTTGAGGAAACGCCGGGCGAGGCCAAACGTATTGTTCAGAAGATTGTCGAGGCCGCCGCCGCTCGCGAAGCCGCCCGCAAGGCGCGTGAATTGACCCGGCGTAAATCCGCCCTAGACGTAGCGTCGCTGCCCGGCAAGCTGGCCGACTGTCAGGAACGCGATCCGGCGAAGTCTGAAATCTTTATCGTCGAGGGCGATTCGGCTGGCGGTTCGGCGAAGCAGGCGCGTAGCCGTGAAAATCAGGCGGTCTTGCCGTTACGCGGCAAAATTTTGAATGTCGAGCGCGCGCGCTTCGATAAAATGTTGTCCAGTCAGGAAATAGGGACGCTAATCACGGCGCTCGGCACCGGCATCGGGCGAGATGATTTTGACGCTGATAAGCTGCGATACCATAAGATCGTCATCATGACTGACGCCGATGTCGACGGTGCGCATATCAGGACCTTGCTGTTGACGTTTTTCTTCCGGCAAATGCCGGAGATCATACGCCGCGGCCATCTTTATATCGCGCAGCCGCCTCTTTACAAAATTTCGCGCGGAAAATCAGAACAGTATCTGCTCGACGATGCGGCGCTTGAAGATCACCTGTACGCGGATGGTATAACGGAAGCGTCACTCGTGCTCGAGGGCGGCGAAACGATCGCCGGTCCGGACCTTGCCGATCTCATCGCGAAGGCGCGCAAGGTGCGTGGTTCAATCGAAGAGTTTCCGTTGCGGTTCTCGCGCGATATCATCGTACAGGCTGCGCTGGCGCGGGCATTGAGTGAAGCCCCGGATGGCGAGGAGGCTGCAACGCTGGCCAGCAAAGTCGCCGACCGTCTCGATATGATCGCTGACGAGTTCGAGCGCGGCTGGAGGGGCGCGCCGGATGGTGAAGGCGGATATATATTCGAGCGCGAACTGCGCGGCGTGCTGGAAACGCATGCGCTGACGCGTGATCTGCTTTTGTCCGCAGACGCCAAGAAAGTCCAATCTCGAATGGATGAGCTGGCCGACGCCTTCGCCAAACCTGCAACATGGAGTCGCAAAGATCAGCGCGTGCAGGTTACGGGACCGAACAGTTTGCTGCGCGCCGCACTCGCCGCTGGCGAGAAGGGCGTTTCCGTGCAGCGCTACAAAGGCCTAGGTGAAATGAATCCGGATCAGCTGTGGGAAACGACGCTTGATGAAAACGCCCGCGTATTGTTGCAGGTGAAGGTCAAAGCAGCCGACGAGGCGGACGATATATTCTCGCGCCTCATGGGCGACATCGTTGAGCCGCGCCGCGCCTTTATTCAGGACAATGCATTGTCGGCGGCGCTGGACGTATAGCGCTTATTCTTCTGTCTGCCTGACGTTGTCATTCGCCGCCGACGCCGCCCATTCGCCGTATGGCGTGACGTCGTAACCTTTGGCGGCAAGGAGCGCGGGGACAGAGAACTCGCCGCCGACGAGATGTCCTGCGCCAACAGCGACAAGGCCGGTTCCGGCTTCATTTGTTAGCGCGGCGTCCAGTTCCTCCGCCCAGGCAAGGTTGCGGTTGACGATCAGGCGTTGATAGACTTCCGGCGCCTCTTCACGCATGGCGTCATTCATCTGTTCGTCTATGAATTCTGTATTGCCAGCGACCCACGCGGCGAACAGCTCATCAAACGCCGCCTGTTGGTCGTCCCAGTCGCGGATGGTGACGATCAGCAATTGCTTTTCAACCTCTGGCTCCAGCGTCGTAAATAGCGCGAGTTGCTCCTCTAACGTCTCGAAGTAACGAACGTCCTTACCCAGAACCCGCGCTTCTTTCATAAGCGCTGCATCAACGCCGGCGCCAGGATCAAATCCCTGATTGATGATAAACTGAACGCTCAGGGTCAAAAAAGCATTCCAGGGACGCATTGGGTCGATTGCAGCGAATGGCAGTCCCAGCTCCTTGCATATCTCCTGCAGTTTCAAACCTTCCGCCTCATTAAGAACGCCAGTGAGTGTTGTTCCCGGTGCATTGAAGCCTTGGGTCATAACAACATTCATGGCGACCGACTGGGCGTCTGGCCCGTCCGCTTCGACTTCAAAATAGACCGTTTCCGCGTCATTGAACGCTTTTGTGAGCGAGTCCGTTCTCCACTGAAGGTCTGCCGGCAAGATGTGAAACGTGCCCAGTAATATATATTCGGAGTCTTCGTCAGTAACGCGCCACATGGCTGGTGTTGCAGCCGTCGCCATTGTTTCCGGCGAAGGTTCCAAAACTGGTGCAGCTTCTTGCGCCGCCGCCATGGACGCGGTGAGGCCTAGGCCCGCAATGGTCGCGACAAGAAATCCGTTTTTCATGAATGGGCCTTTCACTGCACCTGCTGACTGAGCCCGGATAATAACAGTTTCAAGGTGCGCGCATCAATCCGCTCCGGTCAGCTTTTCGGGCGGGGAGGCAGGTGTGATCAGGGATTGGCGGTAAATATCAATGCCGTTCGCATTGCTGCCGTCATAATATAGCCAAATTCCATCGGCGGACATCGATGAGAAGAAATGGACCTGATCGTCTGGCCCTTGAGTAAGCTGGATCGGCGCTTCGCTGGTCCGTTGCACGGGATCGATAGCAAGGCCGAATACACGCTCCGCGCCGCTTGTCGATTCTGCTGTGTAGGTGATCCAGCGGCCGTCGCGCGTCCACGTTAGAAATACTTCTTCAGTTTCGTTGTCGGTCAGGCGCCAAGTCTCCGCAGCCTCGACATCCAGCACATAAATGTCTGTCCGCCCCATATGTTTATTCTGAAACGCTACGTGCTTGCCGTCGGGCGATACGTTCGGTGAAACGTTGTCTCCGGCCGGGAGGTTCACCGGAATCTCCTCGACCACGCCATCGGCGCGCACGATGGCAAACCGGTGGGCGTCAAAGAGGCTGCTCTTATCGACATACATCAAAGACGCGTTGTCGGGCATCCACTCCGCAGGACCGATATTCCGATTCAGCGCGACGAAAATGCGATCATCACGGGTGGATGGCGTATAAATCCGAGGACGCAGCGTCTGCATGCTGGGACCGCCGCCATAGAGCAGCTTTGTTCCGTCAGGGGACCACTTTGGTTCGATCTCCCAAATATCCGGCGTATTCGTGAGCTGGGTTTCTTCCCCCGTCTCCAGATTGAGCAGAAAAATATCCGGCAACTCGTTGCGATAGGCGTAGAAGGCAACGTCGGTCCCATCTGGCGAGATATCCGGCGCAAAATTTTTGTATGCTGTCGCGGCGGGGTCCGTACCCCTGTCTGGTGCGCAAGCCGCCGCCACTAGGGTGAGGGCGGCGAGATGCAAGTGGCGTTTCATATTTCTTCTCCAGGCTGGTTGGGTATCGCTACCTGACGCGCATGCCTCTTGGCATGGTGGAAATTGCTTTGTTGGCTGCGCTAAACGAACGGGGCGCAGGCCTTGCCGGTTTGGCTTCGATGGCGTAAACCGCGCCTTCCGGTATGGACCCGTAGCTCAGCTGGATAGAGCGCTGCCCTCCGAAGGCAGAGGCCAGAGGTTCGAATCCTCTCGGGTCCGCCATTTTTTCAATGACTTAGTGTTCTGTGGACTGGCGTCATATGTGTGGAGTAATCACATAGTAAGCACCGGAATCGAATTTTCTCGTCCTTTTCCTGTAAGTTTCTTAATCAAACACGGTTCGGGCGAAAAGCTTCTGGCGAGGCAACAATCTGAATTCCAATGGGGAGTCTTCGGCGTGAAACAAAGAACGCATAAGGTAGTATCGGCTAGAACGATTCGGGACGCAGTTGAATCGAACAAAGAATTTCCAGCCTTTCAATTGAATTCGCAAAATGCCATCGACAAGCTAGTTATGGCGGATGCAGGTGTCGATGCCTCCGAGGTCCCATTTTCAGAGGAGAACTACAAATCGCTCCTCAAGCACTTTGGACTCCCATACAACAATAGTGGCATTTTTGCCCTCTCGCTTGTTCTGGCGCTGAAATTCGTTCCGAAGTTCGATGGTGGAAATCGCAAGCCGGGGCGTCCAGAAGAATGGAAACCGTTTCACTACGCCTTGCTTTACTCGTGGATCGAGATGAAGATTAGAGTAAACGCCCGCCTCTCAGTCACCAGTGTATGTGAGAAAGTACCAGATTTGCAGGGTCATCTGCCTTCACAGAATGATTTAAGGGGACGGTATTACAAGGCGAAAAAGATCAATATTTTGTCGGAATACAACCAAAATAACTGTGCGGTTTTTGGAAATGAGTGGCCGAAGCAATTTGCGGATGGAAAGCTTGAGGCAGAGTACAACCTTGATCCGGATTGGTTTGATGTGTTGCCTTCATTGAGAAGGGCAACAACTCCTAGAGTTGGCTCTTAATGATGGTGGGGCTGCTTTGTCACTCGATACGCTGTTGGACTATTTTAGCGCCATTTGACAACAGTTGTTTTATTAGTGCCCCTTTTACCCAACAAGTTTCGTGAATTTATTAGTCTCACAAAGCGAGACTACTCTATGAAAAACACCGAAGACACAATTCTGCTGGACACAGAGGGGGCAGCAAGAATTCTTTGCCTGTCCAAATCGTATTTGGCCAAGGCACGGATGACCGGCGCACCCAAAATACCTTATGTCAAAATTGGCGCGGCGGTGCGTTACCGCAGAAGCGACCTAGAAGCATTTGCCGAACAACACGTCCAAAAATCCACCGCCGAGCGTTATCGAGCCAGCAATTAAGCCGGAAACACTTTTTTTCGCCGGACAAGTCGAGCCGCATATAAATAGTAGTGCAGCAAAATTCATTCGATGCCCTTAGTGGCAATTAAAGGTCGAAAGGTTCCAAGCTTGACCACTTTTTTAACAATTACTGAAACCAGTAAAGTCCTGAATATTTCAAGAAGCACGCTTTTCCGCCTGCGGAAGCGTGGCGGAGGTCCACCATTTTTTCGTGTCGGAAATTCAATTCGGTACCCAGCAATCGATCTACGAAAATGGTCAGATGGTCGAGTTGGCACAAGAGACAACGTAGCCTCTACTAGCAAAAGATTGCGACGCAATGACCCTTTATTTGGGTGCTTCTAGGAGACGGCTCTCAAACTGAGGTGCTGTTTGATGCTGGGAGCGATCTAATTTTGCGCAAAGATAAATAAGAAGCCCGTTTGAAGGGCTGAGTAATGCGGCTCTGCCCCGTGAGGAATCGACTCCCGGGATGTGCCTCGCGCCATCAATCAGCGCTTTCGAAAGAATGCGGCCAGTGTCTAGCTGCCGCAGGATTCAGGGAGAGCTATAACCTAAAAGGAAAACTGTGTGAGTGATCTAAAAAACTCAATCCACGAAGGAAATACAAAACGGAAAGTGCCAACGACGCAAAAGCACTTGCCGCGAGACCTAAGAGGGTTAGCAATAAACAAGCACGGCGGGATTCAGCTCAGCTATTATAAAGGCTTCCCCGGACAAAAGTATGGAGCCGCCTCTAAAGGGCGCTCGTTGCCCCACGATGAGATTGTAAAATACGCAGAAGAGCGCGGATACGGTGTCCGCCAATGTTAATGGAATTCGAAAGCTACGACGCGTTATGGAGGGCTTATCATAGTTGGTCGGATAAATTGTCGGCGCAAATTATCTTCAATGGAAATGTTAGGCTTGGAAGGCGTGACCCAAGTAAGTACGATTCCGGTTTTTATGAATCAATTGATCCTGAGACAGTAAGAAAAAGCATCGACTATTTTATTAAAAAGATGTCTCGAAAACTCTTTGGAACAAGGAGGGTTTTAAATGGTCAACTCCTAAATTATGCCGGAATGATTCACGGTGGAGCCATGGCAAATACTTGCGGCGGCCCAAGAATGCATTTTCATATTGGCGTGTCGGGAATCCCTCCTGAAATCGACTTGATCTGGTTTTCAAAATTGATGAAACAGGAGTGGGAAAAAGGAAAGTGGGGTTATCGCAACACGTTTGCTCAACCTTGCTACGGCGATGGCTGGAAGGCTTATGTTCTCAAAAAGTTTAGCCCCATGAAGACTGAGAATTTTGTTACCAACTTACCATACTACGAAGCTTAAACTCTTCGAGGTGTGGCGGTTCATTGCTTTGCGAAGTTATGAATTGGTTGCTGAGTATTGGATTGCTCAGGGAGCTGCATTCACACCGTGAAACGGCTTCAGAGGTTAAAGTGTATCTAATAGGTAGAAGCCTTTATATTATTAGCAATTCAAGAAAAGAAGATTGAGCTTATGAGATTGTAAGATGAACGCTTGATCAAAAATGCGCTAGCGGCGCAAGCCGGATCAAACCTCATCTACGGTCCAAGAACAGAAATTACTACTTCTACACACCTCTATAAAAGCTCAATTTGGGATATCGTTTAGTTTGATATCTGTTTTGTCTATTTGACGAGCCGAAGGCAAGTGAATTGCTTGCACGAATGTGAAAGCAATTCGAGTGACCTAAATCCAGAGTGGTGAACTGTCAAAGCCGAGGACACCTTGAGTTTCTGAATGTTCCACACCGTTTGGAGCATTAGAATTTTGCTGAAATCGAACACTTTGATAGATAGCTATTAACCTCAGGATCAGCAGGTATCTCTAAAATCCCTCGGCCATTAAGATATTCAAAGCCGAACAATATTGGCAAAGCATCTTCATACTTCGTGACGGAAAGATCTGACTTGAACGGTTACGAATTCAATTTCATTCTCGTATTCCGCTAGGGGAACTTGCGCAGTCCTAGTGATATTTTTTGACGACTTGTATTGAATGTCTGTAAATTGTTCGTACTCGTATGAAAGAGGGTTTTGCCTAAATTCAGTGTTAAACGTTCTTTGATCCCCGGATCGAGTTTTGGAGACAACATAAAACCAAAGCGCATCGGTGCATGACATGGTGACCAGTCCCCAAAAAGCCCCTGACTGATCTCTCTGATCAAGGCCACTTTCCCATCCGAAAACGGATCAAGATTCGCGGTGTGCCTCCAGTCATCCGCCAGCTAATTGATGGTGCCAAAGTGATAGTAAAAATAGCCAATAGAATTAGGCGCTTCATACAATGTCGCTGCTCTATTTATCCCATTATCGGATATACAATTAGATGAGCGCCTAAAGCAGGATTCTGTTGACACTGAACTTTAAATGACGTTTTGATAATTTACCTCAAACGACTTTTGCCATAGCTGTACGGTCGAACGGTAGCAACAAGCATAAAAGGTGACGATTGATGTTTGAGTTCAACTCAAAAGCAGCCTCCAAAGGACGTTGAGGAGAGAGCCACGAAACTGGACGCCACGTACGTCCGAGTCCTTGACGATCCGGGATCACTACGCAGCTATGTATATAAGCGGGTTTTCCGGAAATGATTTCTCACTTGCGCCTGAGGCGGTCGCGGAGAGGGCGTATCGAGTCGCTGACGCAATGCTGGATTATAGTCACCGCCACCCAGAGAAATTTCGGCCCTGAATATAACAAATGGTTCAATCTTTCGATGTTTTGAATTCCTCACTTCTCTTTGTCATATTTCCAAAACGATTTTCCGTCTGGCCCTACACATTTATTTTGGTACTCCTCTGTCTCTGTCATTTGATCATTATAGAGCGACTCACAATGGGGGCGCATGGTGCCGAATAGGATGCCTACGAGGATAGCCATCAACACTAAAGCGCCACCAAATATGGGTAGCAGTTTTTCTAGGAGCTTCTCAAAGGCTTGCATGAGTATCCAGATCAACCCGCCGAGAAAGAACAACAGCAATATCCAACCCATACGACCCTCTTTTATCGCCTTCCCGCCACATTTATTCAAAAGCCCGATGGAATAGGCCTAAATATCCGAATATGGGATAATTCTATAATCGGATTAGCGCTGAGACAAGTTCCTCTTGTTGACGTGCTTCATGCCAAAATCCATCTATTCAAAGCGGCAAGAATTGCTTTGTGAGCTATTGGTGGAAGCTCGTCATGAAGCCGGGCTCACCCAACAACAGGTTGCCGACGCGCTACGCAGGCCTCAATCTTTTGTCGCCAAAGTGGAAGGGGGGGAGCGCCGTTTGGACTTGATCGAGTTTGTAGAGTTGTGTGAAAGGATGGATGCCGACCCAGTCGAGATACTGAAAGAAATCCAAAAATCCTGAACTTCCGGCTATTAATTACTCTCAGGTTCAACGCACTCTGGACCCTTGTCCAGCCCCAATCAGATAGGCCATTTTCTCATATAGCTTCGGGAAGCACGTCAACAATACTCGCGATACATTTCTTAGTCCTTCAATGCAGGCGTCCCGATCTAATATCTTTTGTACCTATGTCGAATATTGCAGCAAACCTCTTATCTGTTCTATAGACAACCATTCTTTGCGCAGCGAAATTGCCTTATGAGTCAATCGATGACAGTTAGCGCATAGCAAGGCTGTATCAGATATTTTTGTTTTCCGGCTCCCACTAGCCGATATTGGTAGCAAATGATGAACCTCGAATATTGCGTTGCGTAAGTCCGCAGCAACTTCGCCTGCAGTTGTAGAGCAAGCGTCACAAAAAATTCCAACACCATTACGGCGCGCCGCAAATACTTGTTTTCGTAACTGCTGTGAACGCTCTCTTTTCTGATGGATACTCGTCAGAAGCCTCCCTTCTTCAAACTCATATTCAACGGATATTTCGGTCACCGATTCATCACTCTGAATCGCCGCCGCTATTTCCCGGGTGAGACGCTTTACCTCGTCTGGACGATGACCGAACTCTTTCCAAATGAGCTTGTCCATCTGAGAGGTGTTGCCAAGTCCCTGACCCGTCGCGACGTTACGCAGGTTTTGGAGTTTAAACGCTACGCCATCTGGATTTCGAAACGTCAGTTTTCGAGCTGCTGCTTCGTGGAGAGGATGCTCCCGAAGCACCCGAGATAGCTCGATGACGCGATGGTCGTTGGGGCCTGGGATTTTATCAACGCTCTGAAAGTAGAGATTCAGCGCAAGTAATGTTTCTTCCCTCGTCCAACTGGGGTTTCCGTGCCCCTTCGTTTTTGCCATCAGCTCATTCCTTGCCTACAAAAACATTAAACAAATAGCTTCACCCGGAAACCAACGAAAAGCTGTTGCTCACGCTAGCACTACTCGCTCGCTTGTTCTTTGCCACAATGAGTAACGACTAGTGGAAAAACGGCTATCGGTGGTATCAATGGATAAGCCTCGCCGAAACATAGGAGAAATCCCTTCCAACAATTGAACCAAGGAAACACAAAATGGCTACTCGGAGATTCTATAGACCAGAGCTGAAACAACAATCGGTTCGAATAGAGCTACCGCCACGAAAGTCACAAATCTATTGGCGAGTTCTTGAATACTGCCGTTTGATAGGGTTGCACAAGAAATCTCACCACGAATTGTATTGGGTTGCCCGGTATCGAGTCGAGAAGACACAGGCCTATCGACAACATCGCCTTGGGGAAACAGACACTCACTGCAGCGCCGACGGAGATCAATATCTAAGTTACGATCAGGCGGTGGAAAAGGCGTGGGAATGGTTCGAAAACCCCAACGTTAAAAGCCATGCCCGACCACATTACCCCATTGGAAATAACCGGTCTCTGAAGTTCTCTCCAATTGGAGACGAATACTCTATTGGTCATGCACTAAGAGACTTTGTGAAATGGAAAGAACTTGCTTCGGCGGAGTCTTATTTTCTCACTCTAATTTCCCATTGTAACTATCACATCGCACCACGCTTGGCACACCTCAAGGCTGATGATGTGAATCAGGATCATATCCAATCATTTGTACAGGAAATTTTGGAAACGCCGCCCAAAAAGGGAAATCGTCCACTCGGGCCACGGCGACCTATTGCTAGTTATGGTGAAGAAGAACGACGGAAGCGTCGAAAAACCGCGAACACCTCGTTGGGAATATTGCGGTCATCGCTGGAAATGGCGTGGGAAAATGACAAAATTAAATCTGACAAGGTGTTTCGTCGAATTAAGAAGCTTCGAAACGTTGATCACCCGCGCACTTTGCATCTAAGTCGCGAGGAGTGTCGCTCCTTATTAGGTGCTTGCCAGACAAGCATGCGCAACTTAATTCTGGGCGCATTGTATACAGGGTGTCGGCGATCAGAGCTAGTGACGATGCGTGCAGGTCAAGTAGGGCGCGAAGGGTACGGCATCTCAGTCCCTCCGGTGAAGACAACTCGCTCACGGTTTGTATTTTTGCCGGATGAAGGAATGAGCTTTTTTCTAGAAATGGCTAGGGGTAAACATAGCGATCAACTTTTGTTTGTCCAAGATACAGGCACTTCCTGGAAATACAATTTCCGGTACAAGTTTGATAAAGCTAAGGACGCGGCTGGCGTTCCAAAAGACTTCACGTTCCATGGCCTTCGTCACACATATGCGAGCCAACTGATTCAATCTGGTGCCCCGCTAATTGTCGTGGCGGATCAACTCGGACATGCAAACGTAATGCAAGTGGTTAGAACCTACGGGCATCTATCGCCAATGATCAGAGAATCCGAAGTTCGCCAACGATTCACGAGTATTTCGAATAAATACTCCAGGCTTTCTAAAGCTCGCCGCGAGTCTTTGAAAAAATGGAGAGAGAGTCTATACGGTGGAAATTGGCGTACTTATGCTACAATTCTAGACTTAGAGAGCAGGCGCAACACAGAATACCAATGACAATTGATTGGCTTCGCAACAAGAAGTATTTCCTTTGTGGAAGGTTTACTGCGTTGAATATGGACGTTGCAGGTCATGTTAGTCTGAGTTTGTCGTGAATGAGAGCTTGATACTAAAAGGCAAAACCTCCGACCAATCGCCTCCACGCAGCAAGGCCGTCACTTTCTTCATAAAATCTCTCATCGTCTCTCGAAAATTCTCGGAAGAAATCCAAACCTGACCACTTTTCGATCTCTACAATGGTTGTAATGCAGTCTTCCAGTTGCTCTGACAGGCGACAAGCTTCGCTCGATAGTCGTTTTCGGTGAGCGAATAGAAATGGAATTGCTGCGTCGTCGGTAATTATAATTTTATAAAACATATCCGGCACACCAATGTCGCTTTTGGGTCCCACATATTGAATATCGCTTTCCGAAAATATTGTGCCCGCAACCACATGAAAAACATGACCGCTATCTACTAAGTCACGTAATGTACTCTCAAGTTCATACCAAAGACCGCCACTTCCGTTGAAATTTCTGTGATACTGCGGGGTGATGTTGGACATGTAATTAATTTCGTAAACGGTACATGCATCATATGGATCATCCAGCGTTTTTCCATTATTGGTAACGGCATAATCGCCATCATAGTCACGATCTCCACCTGAAATATAATAAGGCGTCAGATGACCTCTAGCAAAGTTGTCTGGAGTTTCAAATAAGCCATCGTAATCATCATCGTTTACCGGGTTTTCAATGTCAGGGTCTTCACGAAACGAGGCCCACCTTCCGCTTCTTGTTGGAGTCCAGCGATAATCGGGCTCCTCCAGCCAGAATGCCCATCTCGGTATCCGATGCTTTTCATCGAACTCAGTTACATAGCCTCGTCGTATCAGAACGCTATTCGTTGAGGGGGCTCCGCCGTAGGTGTGAGTCTCAAGCAGCGAGACCTCTTGTTTGGCGGTAAGCAAATTACATTTAAGTGTACCAAAGGACGTCTTTACACCTTCAAATGGCGGCCCATCAAATGCTTCGTCGGGCAATTCAATCGATAGCGGCTGGCTTAGATTCAGATTAGCGTTCTCAATGCATGGGCACGTGCTGCACGCTGCAGAAACTGCAGATAGAATGAAAACCAATATGAAACGGGTTAGCACCACATACCTCCCAGTCTAACAAGGGCATATAAGGTACGCACACGAACTACCAAACTTAACAATCAGACCATTATAGCCGGAACAAGAGTTTCTACTACAGAACACCTATTGAAGAGCAATGATAAGATATTAAAATCGCCCCAAATGCTTAGCGCTTTCCGATATAGGACAATCACGCAGACATCTAGGACAACTGTACTATGCGCCCGAGCGTGACGCCAGGAGCGCTGCTGTTCTGCATGAGTTCGATGGGTGCAGGCTCCAACAATCACAAGTTCAAAATCGCCGCCACCCGACACCAAATATGGTTCCTGAACGGTGCCTTTCCGTTACAGGTGGCGATCTGGCGCTGGCGGCAGTAGTAAAGGGCTAAATCGTCCCCGTATTTCTGGCGAAGCCTGAGCGACCACCAGTCGGCTATGGCGTTGATACGGCGGCGGCGCTCCATACGGGTTGCCGGTTCCAGGTGGCGAACCAGATTCATCACTGTCTTCATTCACACATTATGACAAAATACATCTGAATTTTTGTCAAGCATGGACTGTTCTGCCACTTATTCCTTGCAGAACGGAAAGGTGAGACCGTCGACTAGAGCTATCCTTAGAGCCACAAGGCCTGCGCTCACCGCAGCCTAGTTTGGAAAAGTGGGCTATGGACAAAAACCCCGCGCGAAATCCCGAGGGCACCGTCACAGTTTATTTAACCAAGTAACTGTATTCAGTATACGGTTGACGAGTGTTTGCTGATTCGCACCGGAGACAGTCTTTGTTTCTGAAACATCGGTTGTCGCATTCTTTCATCTCACACCCTTTTTCATGACGTTTATCGCAAATGAACAATTTTTTTGTGGTGCCACGTCGCCATAACGCTTGCGCCGATTATAGTAACTCGCATCGCTCGCACCGGTAGAGCGACACACTGATGCTGCGTCACTGCATGAAGCTAAGTTCAATTCTATCCGTCGTAGCAAATTCAATACGTCTTCGTCGCTAAAACGTTTCCGAACTATCCAACTAATTCAACAATTTCGTAGAGAAATACAAAGTTTCCGACTTGGCTATAACGGGGGCCGGACTGGTGAGAAATGGGTTTCCTTGAACGCATATTTTGGAAAACCGAATGAGAGAAGGGCTTTATGAGGCAGTGCACCAATTTCATCAAAACCAAATAATGGACATTTGCCGATGGCAATTATATGACAGATTGTTCTGGTGACTTTGGGTGGGGTTAAATGAAACGTATACTTGAGCGATCTACTGCACGACTTTATTCGTCTGAAAACAGACTGAGGGAAATATCTGAGAGTTTCCTATCGCCATTGTCCGACCGTGCTAGTGAATCAGCATCCAAAATACTCCGGTTTCGGTCTGAATTGGAGCGGAGCTTTCTTGGGCTTCAGGGCCTTCGAAAAGAATTTCAGGAAGATGAGAGGTTTATTACCACCCAATCAATTCGATTCATTATATCGTTAGCCTTAGTCGGAAGCGCGGCGTGGTTCTATTTGAACCATCTTAGAGATGCTGCATCTGCCGCTAGTGATTTGACTGATGACTACGCGATTCTTGCTCGTACCTTCTTAATTCTTGGGCTGACTGCGCTTAGCGGAACCTTTCTGCCGCTCATCATGATGCGGTTAACAAGGGGAGGCAGGCAACGCGAACTGGATAAGTTTACTGTGAAAGTGTACGAAATAATTACGTCTTATGATAAAAATATTCGAAAACGAATTGATGAAATAAAATGGCGATTAAATCACCAAAGCAAGCACAGCGAGTTAATGAGAGATGTTGCTGACTATTCGAGATTACTGGTGGAATATGCTGGCTATGCAACTCAAATAAGAAGCTTTGTTAACCCGCATTCTTCTAATTCCAGGTCTATGCTGAGAAAAATAATTTTCAACCGTGATGCCGCTCTCGGTAGTCTCGGTGTCGGCAGCTTGCTGATTGTCATGGGTAGCATAGCTGACGTGGCGCAGTTTTTTATGCCTGTTATTGACGTTTACACTTCAGGATTGGCGGAACGACAAACCAATGCGCAGGACGCCATAGAGCTTCCGATTGCCAAATATCCATTGGCGGTAAGTATCATGACAATGTCCGGTACTTTTTACGTTGTCGCAGGGCTATGTGTTTCGATTTTGGGTTTACCGCATCGATTCACTGTTGAGAATAAAATATTGGATGTTATGGCCGACAGACTCGCTAGCCTGCCAGATGAGGAAATATTTGATCCCGCCATTCTACGAGAATTCGAAAATCAACTAGCGATGTATGCGGAATAGTAATTCTACTAACTCGCTGCTCGGTTTAGGCTGTTAGGGATTAGGCCCTGATTGTACAGCGGCGCTCTCCGATTCTGAAAAGGTGGTATTTGCGAGCGCGTATAGTATTACGCCCAACACAAGAACGGCCATTACTAGTGCAAACGCATGCTCTACCCTCATTTCATTTTTCCTGTTTTTTCAAAAGTTTCTTAAATTGAAACCCACGTGACATTGAGTGCTTTGTTTGGAATCCTCACAGTAATCCGCGTGACGCCTATCGTCAGCGTTGCTACACTGAAAACTTTCACGGCGCGTGCTTGACGCAGTATCTTTAAACTACTGATTTTAAGTCGCGGACACAACGGAAACATTTGTCTATCCGCCGAAACTCCGACGGGCCTGGCTCACGAATTAGGCGGCGCGAGCGCAGTTGCTTTTGCTTTCCTGATTGCCCGTCTAGGTTTGATTTTGCGCTGCGGCACGCCTCGGCTGGACGCGGCCTATCATCCCGAAACTGACGGGCATTTCTTCGACCCTTACGCTACTTTCCACGTTCCTTGCCCTTTGGAGACGAATGCCGTGCGGGCAGCTGAGTCGATGTTGTAATCTGGAGGAATAGTGACCGTGTTCATCACTGTCGAAAAAACTCCCGGAATATAGATATCAGGCGGGTACAACTTATGACGCTAATCGGAACTTCCCTGGGCTACTTGATAGTCAATAAACTCACTCACAGCGTTGCGCCTGATACAAAATGGCATTTCTCGTCGTGATGCTCTTTGGCACGCCAAGGCAGTTGATGACGGCGCTCCAATGCCTCTGCTTGATGATCTCAATATCAATAAACCGTTGCTTCCTACAAACTTACCAACGCTCTCACATGCTGAAGACGTTTTCGACGATTTCATCAACACAAGATTGTCACTAAAAGATCATCCAGTTCGCCTCGTAAGGTATCAGACAGGAAAGAACATTACTCAAATTGATGCCCTTCGTGACATGCCTGAAAATGGACCGGTGACGGTTTTGGGAGCGGTCATCACTCGGCAACGTCCCGCCACCGCAAGCGGAGTTGTTTTCATTACGCTAGAAGACGAAACAGGATCGGCAAACCTGATTGTCTGGAAAAATACGTTCACAAAATACCGAACCCAAGTCATGCAAGGGCGGCTGTTAAAGGTACCGGGTAAAGTCCAACGGGAAGGACGAGTGATTCATGTGATATCGGAACACATCGAAGACCTGTCATATCTCTTTAATGAACCAGGAGAGGCCGAAAGTTCGATAGACATGACGTGGGGTTCCGCCGACGACGTGAAGAAGCAAATTCCCGATAGCCGCCAAAGCTCACGCTTTAAGAACAAGCCAACATCCGCTCCTGCAATGCACCCTCGCCAGCAAGCGACGAAGTTATTTGTGAGCCGGGATTTTCATTAACTGTTCCTGCTTTGATGCATTTTTTGCATCAACATAAGTAATACTGCTCTGGCAAGTGTGCTGTGCGCAACGTATTGTACAATGAAATCGAACACTCGTAAGAAGCTGTGGAGTAATGAATAAAAGCAGAGTAACCGAAATGGTCAAGGAACACTTCCCTTGGATGACTGGAAGCCAGCTTGATAATAGCATTCGAGACAGAAAGTCTTCGCAACACCTGCCTCAAGGCGGATGTGGCCGAGAGCGTACTCGGCAGCGAGGTAGCGGCCAACCTGTTTGGCCGAATTGCCGACCTTATGGCCGCCGTTACTGCTACAGACGTTCTTCTCAGTGAAATTGAACCTGGAATTGGTGCTAAGCCTGACGTGATGGTTATTCCGATATCGACAAAACACCGAATTTTGCTAGTGAGCAATCACAGGGAAAATAATGAGAGCCCAAATAAAAATGTTGATTGGAGTCGGGTGCGGCGCGTCAGGATTGTGGAGATAGAAAATGACGAATGAGAATCTCACGCCTGATTGGTTTTCGCCCCCAACCAATACCATAATGGCGACACTGACACAGAAGGGTATCACGGCATCTGAACTAGCAGATCGCATCGGATGGTCACGGTCAGAGTTGAATTGTCTGCTTATTGGAGCAAAAAAAATAGACCCGGAGGTGGCTTCCAAGCTCTCCCAAGCGGTGGGTGCATCGCCTGAGTTTTGGATGAGCAGGCAGGAAGAATATGACAGCAGTATCCTGCGCTGCGTTGATTCAATGGAGGAAGGTGGGCTTAGGGAAATACTAAAAGCGCTACCGATTAAGCATATGAAAGCGAATGGCTGGCTTCCGGAAAGTTCTGATATAAATTCGGGGCTATTGGCTTTTTTAGGCGTTAGAAATCTTTCTCAATGGCAAGAGAAATATGAGAAACGTCAGCGTGTCGTGGCGTTTCGACAATCAGAAACATTTGAAGCGGAGCCAATCAGCACGCTGGTGTGGTTGCGCCAGGCGGAACGAATTGCGGAATCAGTAAACTGCAAGCCATGGAATAAGGAAGCATTTAAAGCTGCGCTCTGTGAAATTCGGAAGATGACACTTTCAAGAAAACCCGGCTCATTTTTTCCTAAGCTGGTAGACTATTGCGCAGAGTGCGGTGTTGCTGTGGTTTTCGCTAAAGCTCCAAAGGGATGCAAGGCAAGTGGAGCTACTTTTTTTCTCAACAAAACAAAAGCGGTTATCGTTCTAAGTTTCCGACATCTTTCAGAAGACCATTTTTGGTTCTCGTTTTTTCATGAGGCTGGGCACCTAATACTTCATGATCAGAACGCATTGTTTCTGGAGGATGGAAGCGAAGTCACCTCTAAGGAGGAATTAGAAGCTGATAGGTTCGCGTCAAAGATTATTGTTCCGGAAGAATACCAAGACGAAATGAACTCTCTACCCGGACGCGCAAAGCCAGTAATTCGATTTGCAGTTCGCCTAGGCATATCACCCGGGGTTGTCGTGGGCCAACTTCAACACCTCGGTGTAATAGGCTACAATCAACTCAACAAACTTAAACGCCGATTCTCATGGGAAGAGCTCTCAGTTTCTCTCTAACGAAACGGAATGAAATTCTCGGGACTTTTTTGCCAATTACACAATGAGTCTTCCAGTTCTTGTTGGCCAACGCTAAGCGCTTCGCCGAGGCGTATTAGGATGGCCTCGGCGGTATCTATATCTATCTGGCCAGTCGGGCTTCCCGTAAGAAGTAGCGCCGCACCTCGCCTTGGGCCAGTGGCACCCCTCAAATATGTCGTGCCGGGTGTAATATGAATAATGCCTAGTTTCGCTAGCATGGTTAGGTGGTCGAACTTTGCAAGTCGGCCCCATCGACTAAGTTTGGATTGATCCCGGTATAAGGCATCGAATGCACTAGTCGGATCATTTATCCCTCTAGTCACAGATTTAAACTTCTGCTCATGGGTTTGTGGTGGGCCAATCCATTCAACATAAGACTCGACGACTTTTGCTAGCCCTTTTTCACTTTCCGCTCTCAGACTCTCGTACTTACGGTGATTGCCGAAGCGCAAACCGTTTAAGCTATTTTGATTCAGAGACAGCCAAGCCCTAAAGCTGGGAACGTCACTACTGACTTTTTTCCACGTCCAGTATGGATTGTCGCCAAGCTTTCCGTACACAGCTTGCAAGAGTTGCCAACCATCAACTGCATGTTTTCCAAAGTGAGTAGCAAGAAAGATAAGCCAACAAGCCTCATCAGAATTACCTTGGGACTGATGGTACCATGCCGCCCTAAGAGGATTAAAACCACTACTGTGCGGATTTGTAGAAGCAATTGTTGCGGGTTTCGCAGTTATTGATTTAACATACTCAACACGTCGGACGCTTTCGAGTAGCTGGGCTACCAAGACGCCGCGCGCCGCGTCGGTCTGTATACCCAATAATTGCCTGTCGCTGGACGAGAATTCTAAAAGGGATGCGTTTAGGGTCGAGGCTCTCTTTCGGTCTCTTGGTCGAAGCATGATGGTTTAATGTGTCCGAAGTCTAGGGAATGTTAAGCGAAAGCTGATGATCCTTTCGCAGTGCGCGCTCAAAAATCTTTGCCTCAATGAATTCCGTATATATGCTGCATTCCATGCGTGAAGCTATCTCTCGAAGTGCCGACTCACTTTTTCGCCTAGCTGCATGTACCTCAAACAACCGCACTAAGTCACGCCAATATGGTTCAAGCGCGTCTACTTCTGCTGGGATTGTATTTGACATTCTCAAGGAGTCTTCGGCGGCTTGAACGATTTCAATGGATGCCCATGGGTCGCCGTTCGGCATCGGAGGCATTGCTAACTCTGTATGCTGGAAGCCTTCGTTCAAATAGGCTTGAGCGTCCGACTTCCGACTGGAGTATAAGTGCAAACTGCCGACAAAATGACGATAAGTGCCAAGCTCCCGATTTAGACTTTTGGCAACAATTTCCTGAAGCATTGAAAACGCAAATACATCATGAGGTAAGCCTATGAAGGCATCATTTGATCGCATGTAAACGATCATCGAAAGCTTGTCGTCTGGCATGAGAAACTGAATCAAGCATGTGCAGGGAACTTCTAGTCGCTGCCGTTCGATATCAGGCGGGTAAAAAATTGGAATAACGGCCCGCCGAGTTCTTGGGCGTTCTTGCAGCAGCCCAATAACATTGCTGATCTGGTCAATACCCCCGGCGTCAAAAAAGCGAGGGCCGTAGCCTCCGTAGATGGTGGCCCCATCACTAGATTCCTCTGCGTATTTTGGAATGTAATATTTGATAAAATCGAGGCTGTTTGTACCTGAGAGATACCAGAAGAGCTCGCCTAGACAACTAAATAACAGACCACGAGCTTCTGTCAGGCTGAGGCGAGCTCTGGGATTTGTGAGATGAAGTTGCACTCCATAAAGTTCAATGGATTTTCCTCTGCTCGCTTCTACCTCTTCGCCCAATTCCAAAATGGCCTGCAAAACCTTTCGCATCAAATTGTCGAGCGTCTCATCTTCGATATGCATACGTGGCTCTCAAAGCTGCCGCATTTCCATTGTTCAGGATTTGATATTGCCTTTAATGGGGGCGGGATTTTTCCTTTTCACAACATTGTATGCAAACGATACTGTCAATGTTGAAGTGTTTTCTACTAAATAGATAGTAGGAAGACTGAACTGCCGAATAGTTGGTCTAACGCCGACATCAATTTAAGAAGGCGAGGGTAAGGTGAAATGTGATTTGTTTGTAGGCGCTCTGGAAAACTACGTAATCATGTGGGGTGGGTTGAGGGC
This sequence comes from uncultured Alphaproteobacteria bacterium, assembly GCA_942492295.1. GTDB lineage: Bacteria > Pseudomonadota > Alphaproteobacteria > Caulobacterales > Parvularculaceae > Hyphococcus. The sequence continues at coordinate 1,333,587 of CALODW010000005.1, read as the reverse complement.
TGGTTGGGCGAACTATCTGACATTTAGTAGTTATTACCCTCCCTCTCTGCCTGTTGGAGGGGGCCTGCCTGATAACCTACATGGTCAGGTTTGATTGGTGGCGATACCGGCGGGAGTCAGCGGTAGCGGTAGAGAGGGCTTGTGTAACGACGTGTGGAAAAGCTGCAGACCCTTGACTTACGTTGGACGTGGGCACGCACTTTATGCGGCGGCGTCAACAGTTTGACCCCCCGAGTATTCAAAGGCCTTCACAATCGCCGATCCAGTCATATCCGCCACTTGCCTCATAGGATTGTCGGAAAGGTGGGCATAGCGTTGGGTCGTTGCCGCATCCTTTTGTCCTAGCAAGCCGCCAATCAATGGTAGGCTTGCACCGCTCTGAACAGCTAAGCTGGCAAAGGAGTGTCGAAAATCATGTATACGGTACCGTTCCAATGACGTGTCCTTGCGGAGCTTGGACCAGACCTTCCACGTTCCAGTAAAGTGACCATTCCCGCGAGCCGCCGGAAATACGTACTCGCTTCCGGTCTGTTTCATTTGACTGTCGATGACCTCACAAGCCCATCGATTTAGTAGAATGATTTTTTGTCCCGTTTTCGAATCTTGAAGTCTTAAGAATCCCCGCTCTAGATCAACTTCGCACCATTTCAGGCTTTGGATTTCTCCGCGTCGAGCGCCGGTCAAGATTAGGAGTTTAATGATTGCAATTGCGTTGGGGTTTGTTTCAGAAGCAAGAGCTTCGTCCATTATTTTTCCCAGAATTCTGAACTCACCGACCGACAGGTAATTTTCTACTTTTTTGTCGCGGTAGCGTCTTACTCCTCGAACAGGATTTGTGGAAATTAATCCAGCGTCATTGGCGTAAGAGAATATTCCGCCTAGTAACCCCACAGTTCGACTTGCCGTGCCTTTTCCGCCAGTGACTCGAGCCCTCCCGTGCTTGCCGGTTTTGATATCTGCCGCAGTTTTCCCATTGGCGACCTGATTCATGAAGCGGGTTATGTCTGTTTTTTTGATGTCAGTGACCTTCCGTGACCCAAGAAGCGGCTTGATGTGCCGTTCAATTCGTCCACGGTCGGTCGCAATTGTGGATGGCTTCTTGGGGCCTGTTCCATGAGCCAGATAGAGGTCACACAGTTCGCCAACAGTCGGTTCAACGCGTTTAGTTTGCTCTTCTTGGGCGGGATCATCGCCATGTGCCACCGCGCCTAAGATGCATCGTGCACGCTGCCGAGCTTGGTCTAATGTGAGAACTCCAAATTGACCTATTGTCAGGCGACGTGTCGATCCCCTGCGGCCTCGTTCTTGTCTGTACTGGCAAACAAAGGTCTTGCGACCTCCCCGACAAATTTTAACGCCAAAGCCGGTCAAGGATTTGTCCCAGAGGAAATAGTCAGCGCTCCCTGGCTTCGCTGCTTTTAAGTCTGTAATTGTGAGTTTGGATGGCATGTCTCTTAGTCCTGCTGGTGGGCTTTGCAGTAAGCACATAGTAACCACCGGTCATGGTTTTCAAGAGGTCGGTGTCTATGCGAATGAAAAAATACTGAGTGATTATAATCTGTTATGGAATGTCTGTGTATCGCTAGGAATGCGAATAAGTGTGTAGCGCCTGCCCTCCGAAGGCAGAGGCCAGAGGTTCGAATCCTCTCGGGTCCGCCATTTCCAAAAATGTCCAAGCTGAGAGGCCGGCCTTCCGGATCAATTCAAGTTGGCGGTGTACGATGATCTACCGGCCCAGTTCGCTGACCGCAAAAATAAAAGCCGCCACATTGCTGCGGCGGCTTTGTAATTCATCTGTTTGCGGAATTTATTCCGCCTTCAGATTTCCGGCGGACGTCTTGCCGCGCTGATCCACGAGTTCGTAAGAAAGGCGTTGACCCTCTTGTAAGTCAGGCAAGCCCGCCTCTTTCACTGCGGATATATGAACGAACACATCATTGCCGCCATCATCTGGTGCGATAAATCCGTATCCTTTGGTGGCGTTGAACCATTTTACAGCGCCTGTAGCCATTCGTCGATCTCCTATTCATGGCGTCGCCCCTAGCATGTCGGTCATAAACCGTCACGCAGGGTCTTGGTAGGCAACCATGTCTTGGGATTTCAGCGTCGGCCATTTACCCGATCTGGGATGGGCTAGTGAATGTCAAAACAAAGTCGCTCGCAATTTAGAATACAGCTATGGCGCGGCGTCAAGGCTGCGCGGAGTGCGCCCGGTGCGCCTTTTAACGAGCCGTGTTCGGTAAAAAGCGCGTCGCCTCAAATACGAAAAGCCTTGCCGTTGTGCGAACTCTGACGACCTAATTCCCTTGCAACAGAGCGTTCCGGACCTACCTCTCCCGAAATGCACCGCCTTTGATGTGCGTAATTTTATTGTCGTGCAGGATTGGCGCAAGCGCCGTGTCATTTCTCAACAGACGGCCGTTCCTGTTGCTGTTGGTAATTGTATTGCCTGTGATTTCGAGAGATACGGCCTCCCCGCCACGGCTGAGATCGTAATTAAACAGCGTCGAATTATCTCCATCGGCGGCATGCACGAAAGTATTGCTTCTGATGGAAACGGCGCCGCCGCGGGAGGCATCCACGGCATAACTCGTGCGTCCATCGGCGTCGTCGAATAACGAATTTGTAATTGTCGTTTTCCCGGCCAAAGATTTGACGTGATGACCAATTTTTGTACCGATAAATTTACTGCTTTCAATTGTAAGCGTATTGCCGCTAGACATATAGATACCGTGAGAATATCCGTCTCCATGGCCATTGCCGATGAAGACTGACTCAACCACTGAAACCTGTCCGTCATCACGGCCGGTAGCGAGAATGCCATTCTCATTGCCGTTGAAGGTGCAACTTACCACCATTAGGTCTTTGCCGTCGTGACGAATACCCGCGCCATTGAGGTCTGGCGAGCGAGCACCCTCGAATATAATATTCTCTATACGAACGGATGTGCCTTCCAGCGTATTGATAAGCCCCTTCGCCAACGGGTATGTAGAATAGAACACGACATCTCCGTCACCGACCAAGGTGATGTCACGAGAGAGCTTCAAGTCGGCGAGATTATATCGACCGGCGGCGACCGAAATGGTTTGTGCGTTTTGGGCGCTGGCTATCGACTGACGTAAGGCGGCTGTATCGCCATTGACAGTGGTGCTGACTGTGTCCGTTTCAGCAGAGTCTCGCGTGGTTTCCGCACATGCCGGCGTTAAGCCGACGGAGATCAAGAAAGTGATTATGGCGACTGTTTTCATAAGCCGAAAGCATAGCCTGAATTCCACCTTCTTGGGTAGGTGCTTTAGGTTACCTGACCAACCGCTTGGCGCAGCGTATCCGCCAGTCTCGAAGGGGGCAGAGCTCCCGAAAAGCCGGTCCGCTCGTTGACGATGTAGGTGGGAACGCCGGTTACACCTGCTTGTCTGAAAGCGCTAGCTTCAGATTTCACTTCCAAGGCGCTTTTCTCATCAGCAAGGTCGCGCCGGGCATTGTCCGCATCAAGTCCAACGCGCTTGGCGATTGCGATAAGTGTCTCTGCATCGCCTATGTCGGCGCCCTCATCCCAGAATGCGGCGTAAAGCGCGGTGGCGAGTGGCTCTTGCGCACCATCGAAATGGGCGAGCCGAATGATCTGGTGCGCCTTCAGCGTATTCGGCAGGTGCGTCGGAAGGAGCGGATCAAAAGAAAATCCCGCCCCTAACGCTGCCGCTTTAAGCTGGTGCACCATTTCCGCCCGTCGGGCCTCGTCCGGAAACTTCTTTGCGTAATATGCGCGCCGGTCGACGCCTTCCAGCGGCGTGTCGGGGTTGAGCTGGTAGGCGCGGATGCGCGGCAGGACAATGAACTCTTTAGCCAGCCGGTCGCGCGCCAGCTCGAATGATCTTAGCCCGACATAGCACCATGGACAGACCGGATCTGATACGATGTCCACAAGCAGGCGTGGGCGAGTGTCGGGCGGGGCGCTCATTGATTTTCCATTCCGGGACCTATGATAACGCGTGCGGCCCTATTGTCTAACCGGGTCGGCGCGCAACCGGCGATTTGTGTGATTGCCGCCATGTCGCACGGCGTGCTACGCGTTTTCCCGCATCCTAACCACCAGGGCGTTATGTCAGCCACCGACCAGAAGCCAACCTTAATTGTCCGGAATGCGGAGCTCGCCGATGTCGCCGCCATCGCCGCGCTTTCCCGGCGCGTATATGGCGACGCGGACGGCTCCTCTGAGGATGAAATACGCGGACAGATTAACAACTTTGCCGAAGGTCAATTTGTCGCCGAATACGAAGACAAAATGGTGGGCTATTGCGCGACGTTTGTCATTGCCGAAGAGCCGGTCATGCGGCCGCACTCCTGGATGGAGATTACGGGCGGCGGCTTCGCGTCTCGTCATGACCCTAACGGTGACTATCTTTACGGGATGGAGGTGAGCGTTGATCCGTCAGCGCGGCGGCTCCGCATCGGACAACGTTTTTACAAGCTTCGGCGCGAGTTGTGCGAATATATGGCGCTGAAAGGCATCGTATTCGGTGGACGCATGCCGGGTTACGCCCGCCGCGAAAAAGAATTCCCCAATCCGATGGATTACGTGAGCGCCGTTCTTGAAAAGAAGATCAAGGATCAGGTGGTCAACTTTCATATTGCGCAAGGCTTCGAGCCGATCGGAATTTTACCAAATTATTTGCCTGACGATCATGCGTCGAAAGGCAACGCCGCGCATATGATCTGGCGAAATCCGCTTGCCCCGGAAGTGGCGCCGCAGCAGTCAACCAGGCCAGATTCACGCCTGCCGGAGAATGTGCGCGTCGCCACGGTGCAATTTCAAATGCGCAAGATTACGCGCATCGCCGAATTTGAAGAGCAGGTCGAATATTTCGTTGATGTCGCCGCCGACTATAAGTCGGACTTTGTGGTCTTTCCGGAGTTGTTCACCCTGCAGCTTCTATCGCTTGAAACGGAAAAGCTGGCGCCAGCTCCGGCGATTGCAAAGATCGCAGAATATAAAGACCGGTATTGCGAGTTCATGGGCAAGCTTGCGGTTTCTTACAACATCAACATCATTGGCGGCTCGCACCCGACGCAGGTAGACAATGGCGACATTCATAACATTTGTTATGTCTTCTTGCGCGACGGCTCCATGTACACACAGGAGAAGCTACATCCGACGCCAGCGGAAGCCACATGGTGGAACATCAAAGGCGGCGAGGGCGCCAGCGTCATTCCGACGGATTGCGGCCCGATTGGCGTAATGATCTGCTATGATTCCGAGTTTCCGGAAATTGCGCGGCATTTGGTCGATCAAGGTGCGATGCTTTTGTTCGTTCCGATGTGTACGGATGAACGGCGCGGATATTTGCGCGTGCGTTATTGCTGCCAGGCGCGGGCGGTGGAGAATCAATGCTACGTCGTGCTCTCCGGCGTGGTCGGTAATTTGCCTAATGTTGAAAACATGGATGTGCACTACGCTGAGAGTTGTATTCTGACGCCATCGGATTTTGCATTTGCGCGCGATGGTGTCGCCGCGGATACGGCGCCCAATACGGAAACGATTGCGCTTGCTGATCTGAGCCTGCAGGACCTTCTTATCAGCCGTCAATCAGGGGCGGTGCAGAATCTTAAGAACCGCCGGTTCGATCTCTATAATGTGCGCTGGAAGGGGCGGCGGGTTTAAGACCCGACGACCTAAAACCCGACGACCCAGGCCGCATCCGCTGGCGTTTTGCCCTCGTAGACTTCGTTCCAAGCTCTTACGACTGCATCGCTGCCGCTTTCGCGCCGTATAATCAGCCAGTCACGGGATTTTATGGCGGCGTCTTTCCAGAACGAAAACGCCTGTTGTTCGAATGCGCCAGGTCCCCACTCCTGCGCGCGTTTTTGGATATGGCCGGGCGCGAAAAACATCTGACTGCGTTCGCGGATAAAGTCTGGACCCCTGTCGTTTGCATCGAAGTGCGTAACGCCGACATTCGATGTAAATTTCATGTTGTCGCCAAGGGTCTTATGCAAGGCGCCCAGCACGCCGCCATTACCGGACATATCCACAATAACCGCAGGCGTGGCGGCATCTATCGTGCGGATGTTATCGTATATGAACACACTGTTATAGAGGTTCAGTTTTTTCACCGATTTTTGATTGCGCGGCGAAGTGAGCCCCACCAGCAAAGGCGCCTCCGCATCATTCTTGATCGCATAAGCGGTTCCGATCGCCGTTTTGCTTGAGGCGCTTGGAATAATCACCTGCCGCGCGCCAAACCAGTCATTGTCCTTCAGGAAATCGTAGATACAAAATGACGTGGCGTAGAGTGGGAAGAGCACCATGCGTTCATCTTCCATCTCCTTGTCGAAGTGTGGCTCAGCTTTTACGCGTGCATAGCTGTTATACACCGGCGGCAGACTGGAACGATGCGCGGCGCCATCCAGCAGGCGCGTATCGCTGACTTTCGTGGGCGCCATCACGAGATGACTCGCCATGGGAAAGTATCCGTAAAGCCGGTCTCCCACGGGAACATCGGGATGGTTCGACTGAATGACATTGGCGAATCCCCAGACGGGAATGATGCCGTCGCCTTCTTCCGGCACCGGAAAGAATTTCCAGTAGCCAATTTTTTCACCGACGACGCCATAGGTGACGTTGTTTGCGGTGATTGCGAAACGATCGACCTTGGCGAGTATTTCACCATCTTTAAGCGCCGCCGCCGTGCGTTCAGCGAGTCTGGTTTTCCTCAGATCGTTCTTTTGAACGATGAATTCGGTAATGCCGGTCATGAGCGCCTCGGATTGCTTTTCTTTAGCCTAGCACTCGCGCCCCAATAGGTTGAGTGCGAGATGCAGAAATATATCCTCTTAGGCGAAAATCGACCGGAATCCCGCTTTTGGTGGATAGTTATCCCCCACTTCAGGCAAGGGCTTATGATGCTTTTAAGTTTGGAATTGAGGCAAGACCGTCAGGCTTTTGAAAACCACGATGCACCATACAGATCATGACATATTCGACTGTGGATTAGTCCGTCATTTCGATGCGGATGTTTCCAGGCGGCGTGAAGTCCGCCGCGCGCAGAAACATTTTTACCGCATCAACGTCGCAGCCACGTCCCCGGGAAAAGATTTTTCTGACGTCGCCGGTCTCGACGAAACCGAGTTTTTTGAGAATCCGCGCGGAAGCCGGGTTGTCAGCGAAGTAGCTGGCGGCAATGGTTTCGGCCCCCAACGCCTCAATCGTATAGTGTGTGACGGCGCCCGCAGCCTCGGTCGCGACCTGTCGCCCGCGCGCCGGCGCAGAGACCCAATAGCCGATCTCCCAGATGTGCGCGTTTTCATCAAAATCCGTCCCCGTGCAGGCGAGAATTTCCTCGCCTGCACACACGGCGAAGGCGAATTCAGTTCCCGCCGCAAATCCGTCGTTGAGATGGCGGGCGAAAGCAAGTGCGTCATCGATCGAGAATGGGTGGGGGATGCGGGCGGTGTTGTGTGCGATCGTGACGTCGTTGCACAGGCGCGCGAATATCGGCGCATCCGCCTCAGTGATGGGTCGCAAGGTAAATCGCTTGGTGTGAATGATTGCCATGCCCAGCTCTACCAAAATCCGCCCCAAATGAAAAAGGGAAGGCGCTTGCGCGCCTTCCCTTCAAAGCTCGAAACCGGAGCGCGCTCTCGCGTCTCAACCCGGCGCAGATTAGCTGTTGTCGCCAGGAATAATGGAGACAAAGTTTTTCTTGCCGCGCTTTTCAGCAAACTTCACCTGGCCAGCGACCTTGGCAAAGAGCGTGTGATCTTTGCCGATGCCGACATTGTCGCCGGGGTGAAATTTCGTGCCGCGCTGGCGCACGAGAATGTTGCCCGGAATGACGTCTTCGCCGCCATATTTTTTCACGCCAAGCCGGCGTCCAGCCGAGTCGCGTCCGTTGCGGGAGGAACCGCCTGCCTTTTTGTGCGCCATCTCTTACTCCTTCTCGCCCTTGGCGAGTTCTTTTGCTTGCTCAACCCAGCCTTCGCGTTCGATCCGGCCTTTGAAGGAGAGCTTTTCGTCCATCGCTTCGATGTCTTTCGGACCCCAGGCGGCGATTTGTGCGAATGTCGTCACTCCCGCCTCATGGAGTTTCGTCTCGAGGACAGGTCCAACGCCAGAAAGCAATTTCAGATCATCCGCGCCTTTAGCGGCGGCGGCTTTGGGTTCGGCCTTGGGTGTTTCTTTCTTTGCGGCTTTCTTCGCCGCCGGCTTTGGCTTGGCGCCGCCGGTGAGAATGTCGGTGACCCGCAGAACCGTCAGGTGCTGGCGGTGGCCAGCCTTGCGGCGGTAGTTCTGGCGGCGGCGCTTTTTGAAGACGATGATCTTCTTGTCGCGCTTTTGCTCAAGGATTTCGGCCGCTACCGAGGCGCCGTCAACCATAGGCGCGCCGACGGTCACATCGCCGTCCGCGCCGACCATCAGGACGTCGCCCAGCGTAATAGTCTCACCCGCCTCTCCGGGCAGGCGTTCAACCTTCAAAATGTCATCTTTGGAAACGCGGTACTGCTTACCGCCAGTCTTCACGACTGCGTACATATCCGACTCCGTAGGGCTCTATTTGGCCCCGATGTCCTTTTTCGCCCCGGTTTCTGCCGCCCGGTTGTTTATGGAGCGCGGTCTCTAGCCCGCAGGGGCCAAGCCGTCAAGCCGATTTCTGGCCATTTGGCTGGCTTTAGGCGCAAAAATGCCCTGGCGGGCTCGACCGCCGTCCCGGGCCATTATCAGATTGTTCAGCCGTCGTCTTTAGGATCGCGACTGTTGCAAGCCGCTAGCCCTGAGGCTAGACGCGCGCTTCCTCACGGAGAGGTGCCAGAGTGGTTGCCCGCCAGCGAAGCTGGCAATTATCAGATTATTCAATCACTTCTGATACGCATTGGCTGGTTGCAAGTGCCTGGCGGTGACGCTAGATACGCGCTTCCTCACGGAGAGGTGCCAGAGTGGTTGAATGGGGCGGTCTCGAAAACCGTTGAGCACGCAAGTGTTCCGAGGGTTCGAATCCCTCTCTCTCCGCCATCCGACCTCATCGAAAAACGCGATTCCAATCTGATGCGGATTATGCGCTGAGTTTTCAGATGTTTACGAAAGGTTGGGCGCGGGAGTTGCGTCTCTGTAGCGCGAATTCTTATTGCAAAAAACGACCTTCAGACCCGAAGTCTCTGGTGGTTGTTAGGTGATTCAGTCAGGCGCCCGGAGACGATTTAAGCGGCGGCGCCGAAACCAAGCAAGCGGACTTGCGAACTCCAGCTCGGAGACAGCGCCGTTTGGTTGATTTGACGCAACGACAAGTTTGGCGGCTGTTTGCCGTCAAGGATCGCCTCAATGATTGAGGGCGCAAGATAGGCTAGGCGTAAGATTTTCCAGACATAGCGTTCAGATAGGTTTTTTTCGATCGCCAGATTTTTGACAGATGCGTGCTCGCCTTTTTCCAGCGCGCGCCGCCAGGCGTGGGCTTGGGCGACAGCTTTGATCAGACCCTCATTTTGACTGTTCTTTCCGCCTTTGTTTAAGATTTGGCGGCGATGAGAAGGCTTTTCGAGCTGCGCTTCAATTTGGTGTGTCACTTCTAGCGTGCCTGCGGCGTTAAGGGCTCTCAGGACGATTTGGTTTTTGTAGACGGTTACGCGTTTGACTCGAGCTCGATCAATGGTCAGCTCTTGATTAATTGGCGCACCGCCAATCTCCCGCTGCAACGCATCAGCCACAAGTCGTTCAAGCACAGTAGCGTTGACGCGCGATATTGAGCCAATGTTGGCTTTATCGCCCCTGACAAGCGGCGCACTCACATAATAGCGATAAATAATACTCCGTTTTTTCTTGGCGTAGTGGGGAACCATGCGCCGTCCCGCGTCATCAAACACCAAATCACGCAAGGGCGTATCGTTAAACTCATTCATGGTCTTGATGCGCTCGGCGCGCGCACCGTCAAGCATATTCTGAACTTCATTCCAGAGTGCAGGTTCCAGGATGGCGGGTTGTTCGCCATCATATACTTTGTCGCCGTGCTTGACCTTTCCAATATAAATGGGATTGCGCAATATCCGGCCAAGCATGCTGCGGATCAATACCGACCCGCCAGCTTGCTTGCCTTTTTGCGTGCGCCACGACTTTGATCGCACGCCCATGCCTTTCAATTTCGTCTCAAGCCGCGTTAGCGACCGCGCCTTGAGCGCCGTTTCAAATATAAGTTTGACGGTTTCGGCCTCTTTTTCATTTACGGCCAATCTGCGGTTTAAAATATCGTATCCAAGCGGCGGGTGACCGCCCATCCACAAACCCTTTCGTTTTGACGCTGCGATCTTGTCGCGAATGCGTTCTGATGTCACTTCCCGCTCGAACTGGGCGAACGACAAGAGCACATTTAAGGTCAAGCGGCCCATGGATGTTGTGGTGTTGAACTGCTGGGTCACAGACACGAATGATGCATTGTGTTTATCCAGGATCTCAACAATTCGCGCAAAGTCGGCAAGGGAACGGGTCAACCTATCGATTTTATAGACCACAATAACCTGAACATCGCCGCGCTCGACAAGCTGCAACAGCTCTTTCAGGCCTGGCCGTTCCATAGTGCCGCCAGAGATTCCGCCATCATCAAACTGCCCCTCGTGCACTTTCCATCCTTGCGCCTTCTGGCTTTGGATATAAGCGCGGCACGCGTCCTTTTGGGCGTCGAGGGAATTATATTCCTGTTCAAGACCTTCTTCGGATGACTTTCGGGTGTAGATGGCGCACTTGGCGCTTTTGATCGTCATGTGCTGGCAGCCTGTTTTAAGCCGAAGAACCGTGGACCTGACCATCGCGCGCCGGTAATAAGGCGGGCAATCTCAGAAAGGCTGCGATAGGTTTCGCCGTCAAAACCAAAGCCCTTTTCGAGCACTTCGACCTCAAAGCGCTCGCCGCGCCAGTCGCGAACAAGCCGTGATCCCGGTTGCAAACATGCGTCATTGACGATGGCGGCGTTTGGATCCTGCTCGAGCCTCGCCGCCAAGCGTTCAAGACGCCTGCGAGTGCTTTGCGACAGTCCGCCAAATGCACCTTCCTGAATGTCGTAGATAAACGCTTCACGCATCATTTTTGGCGGCAGGCCCGCTGGCGGCGTGCGCCGGAAATGTTTGCGCCATCGCTGTTTCAGTGTCGCGAGGGGTAGAGCCTCAATAGCGGCGATCTGATCGTCAATATGCATTCATCCGTCCTTTCGGACAACCTGATCGCTCCGATGGTGACCGAAGTCCAGCAAAAACCGTCTCCGTACAGACTATTGTTTGAATGACACGCTCACTCTTGCGGGTTTCCGGCGGATTTGCACTGCCGCCATGTCCAGGCTCACTCATCAGCCCTATAGCGATTAAAAAGCAGTTGCTATTCCAGTTACTATGGCGCCGCCACGACAGGCGCCCAGCCGAAGGGACTTACATAGCGCCTGTCATATTTCGCCGCTCTGGTCCCAAATTCCAAAAATACAGGGAATTTACAGGGAATTCGTTTTTTTGGCGGTGATCACGAGCACGCCTGTCTCTATCGCAGCCCATCCTTTTGACGGCGCCGGTGGGCATTAGTATTGGCTGTTGGCCGTATCAGACACAAGGGCCCCGTCGTCCCTGTCATCGCCTTCTTCAAGGATGTCCGTCCGCGCAAAGCCATTTTTGTCGAACATGGCGTTTAGCTGGGGGCCGAACTTCATGAACTCGTCGTGCACTTTTTTAAGATACGCACCGATCAGCTTTACTTCATGGGCTTTGAAGGAAAGCCCGGCGTTGAGCTGGGCAATGCGGTAAACCGTAAAGATCTTGTGGATCACCAATTGCTCGGCCTCACGGCAATAGGCGGCGTTTTGTTTATCATAGGTTTCCATGGTGTCGATGAACTTGTTTATGGCGCGCGTGTCGCCGCTAAGGGCCTTGGAAGCGAGCTTGGTGATCACCCCTTCGCGCAACGTCGCTTGATCATCACTACCGGGCATCTGGCCGTCGATGAGGGTGGCCGCGAGGTTTTCAAATACGGTCTTGTTGTTTTTAGCGCCTTTCGGGCGTCCATTGGGATTGCCCGATTGGCCCTTCTTGAACTGCGCCGCTTTGGGCGGGGCCTTATAGCCCGTCGGCTGATTGGTTTCATTTCGTGCGGGATCGCTCATTGGCTGCCTCCCGCGGCTTGTCTTGTTTTATGGCCGCGCTCCTCGGCGATTTGTTCGTACGGCTTTCGCGTGCCCGCATGGCGGATGACCCGGTTGGTCGCCTTCTCATAGCGGCGGAAGGCGAGATCGACATAAGCCGGGTTGATCTCCATGGCCGCCGCCCGGCGGCCGGTCTTATCCGCCGCAAGGATGGTTGTGCCCGAGCCCACAAACGGATCGAGGATAATATCGCCCCGGTTGGAGGCGTCCAGGATGGCGTCCGCCACCATATCGACAGGCTTGATGGTCGGATGGGACGCAAGGTCCTCATTGCGGGTTTTACCGAACGCGCTGGCGCTTGGATAATCCCAGATATTGGTGCGATAGCGTTCCGCCTTGCCAAGGGCGATATTGTTGATGGATTTCGCTTTGCCATTTTTAAAGACAAAGACAAGCTCATGCTTGGACCGGTAAAACGAGCCCATGCCGGCGTTGGATTTGTTCCAGACGCATAAGTTCTTTTGTTCGGCGTAGACATCGCGCGCCGCGGTCATCACGTCAAAGGCGTGACGCCAGTCCATGCAGATATAGTGCAGCGCCCCGTCGAGGCTCGCATCACGCATATGGCCCATGACGGATTTGAGAAAGGCGACGAACCCCGCTTCGTCAAGCTCGCCGGCCGCCATGGCGAAGTCGTCATGTTTCGGCCGCCCATGCCCCGAGACAAAGCCGTCAATGGGCAGATTGTAAGGGGGATCTGTAAAGATCATCGAGGCTTTATCGCCGCCCAGAAGATCGTCATAGACGTCAGGGTCTGAGGCATCGGCACAGTACAGCCGATGTGGGCCCAACTGCCATAGATCTCCAGGCCGGCTGATCACGGGCGCGTCAGCGTCGTTATCTCGGACCTCATCATCGTCGCCTGTATTGTCATTGTCGCCGCGGCTTAGCAGCCAATCGACGGCCGGCGCGGCGAACCCGGTAGCGTCAAAATTGAAGTCAGCATCGAGCTTGGCGATCACCGAGAATTCCGCCGCCAGGAGATCCTTGTCCCAGCCGGCGTTCTCAGAAAGCTTGTTATCGGCGATGATGTAGGCCTTCTTTTCGGCGTCAGTGAGGTTTGCAACGAGAATGGTTGGGACTTTATCGAGCCCCAATGCATTCGCGGCCGCCAGCCGGCCGTGACCGGCAAGCACCGTCAGGCTTTCATCCACCAGGATCGGACTGGTCCAGCCATAGGTGTCGATGCTCTGCGCAAGCTGTTTGATCTGACGATCCGAATGGGTCCGGGCATTGGCCTCGTAAGGCTGCAGATCCGAAGCTTTGCGGTAAATGATTTTCAGTTTGGAGTCGGAACCGAACATTACGCAGCTCCCTTCAACCGCTTGTTGTCGTCAGTTGCGCCGAGATCGGCGATGATCGCTTCAACGAGCGCTTCAGCTTTCTCCGTTTCTCTTTCTTGGTTCATCTCGGCCGTGATGCGAAGTCTTGTATATGCCAAATCCGTGCTCATGGCGTCTCGGACTTGATCCTTCGTGCCCGGATGATTTATGAAACCCTTGCGGGTTTGATCACCGACGCCATCAAAGAAATCTGCGATTTCTACGAGCGCATGCTCGCGGCCGGTTTGTAGCGCGTTTCGTGCTATGGTTCTGACTTCGTCAAGTGTGTAGGTTGTTTGATTTTCTTTTATGGACATTGGCTTTGCCTTTCCTGTTGTTGTCCTTGTTTAGTTCCAAGCCATGACGTTCATTCGTCATGGCCGGTTGGTATTCTTCAATATTTGCAGCGCTTGATTGAAGAGCGTCGGCGCTGCAAAAAATTGGTTTTGCATCTATTTATACAAACGCGGTGTTCTTAGTTTGCCGCCGCAGGGCCAGCGCATGGCTGGTCCTGCGGAATTAATACTTCCACACGCGCTTGAATATCTGCGCATCGAGTGGCGTTAGCGCCATAAAGCGTCAATTCGCACTCAAATATAGCCTCAGTGAGAAACGACCTCTGCAGTGGCCGCTTCATCATCGTCAAAATAGAGCGTGTAAAACTCATCAGCGCTGTTCTTAAAAGTCTCGGCACCGTGTTTTTTTCGCCTGATTTGACCATCCATTGTGATTTTTTGTTGAAGAAACGTAAGTCCGTGAAACCAATTCTCCGGCAGATCGACGGAATCTTTGTATCCGCGCGATTTCGCATTGATCTGCGCCTGCAGATCGAAGATAAGGTTCATAACCTCGCACTCTCTACTCGCTTGGCCGTAGTGATAAGCATGCGCCAGGCAGTCACAGAAGTCTCTTTTTTCTTCTTCCGTGAGCTTCCCGTAGAACAACTGGTTATTGCCCACCGCGTGGCGTTCTTCATTTTGTTTTTCGATTGTATCGTTAATTTTCATAATCATCCTTGTGTGTTAATAACGATTTCAAACTGGCGCTTACGGGTTATTCCGCAAACGTCAGGTCTTTCGATTTTCACTTGCTTTGGCGCAAGCGCCCTCAGCTGAGTGAAAAAAGAAACTCAAATGTCTTCGGTCACAACGTGCGCTATCACCCGCTGCATCCTTCATTACGATTTGAACCAAAAGGCTCCGTTCGCGCACCAACAAGATGCGCGTACTATTTATCTATTTCGTGTCACGCCGCCCGCTTTATCGCGGGCTCGCACTATAATGTTACGCCGGATTGCGGCGCAGTGCGTTCGATTTGGATAAAACTATCCGCTTGTGATTGAATTTCGCTCAGCTGTGCTTGCGTAAACGCCGCAGCATGCTGCGCGCCCTCTATGGAATTCATGATGTATTGCGTTACATCACCGGCGAATTCTTGGACGCTCTGGTCGCCTTCGTAAAAATTTTCAGCACGGTTTTTTATGACCGCCATGAGGATTTCAAGATTCGCTACATATTTTTTGTAGACTTCGATCTTGTTATCCAATGCGGTCAACATCATGTCCACGTGTATTGGAAAAGTTTCCGGCTCGTTTAGTGCTTTTGTTATTTCATTACTCATTTTAAAAATCCTTTCGTGAGTATATTTAAGGCGCCCTTCCATAGGGCAATGCTCGCGACACTGACCATTCTGCGCCGGTCGCGTACCGATGCGGCTCGATGATCGAGCCACAGCGGATTGCGTTGCATTCTTGTTGATATGATCAGCGGGCTTTAAAACGCCGCTATAGTCAAAAAAATGCTTATACAATAATTGTTGCGGTGATTTCCCCGAAGGTCAGGTCCATCTCCGCCCCGCAACATAACCCACACCGGGGTCACGCCGAGGAAAACTGTTACTGGTCTTATTTATAAGTCGCGCCCATATATGGGCGTAGAAAATTATAAAAAAGCGCGTTAATCGAATAATTCCGATTACATTTTGGATCATAGCAGATAAAAAAGAAGTATGTCAACAACTATTTTGGAAAAACAGGTAGTTTTTTAAAAGTAACTTCTAGTCTCTTTCCAGCTATTCGATAAACCAACTGCACCCGCATGTTTATTCAGTTTTTGCGCGCATTACGCCTAATTCCACCAATTCAGAGACGTTCTTCTTCCCATGTTTCTGAAGAAGATCCTTGAGCCAATGGGGATACGGCCCCTTCTTATATGCCTTGGCGTCATCGCCTATTGGCGAAAAGACCGTTGTGCGATGTACCCGCTGCGCTGGTTTTTGTAGCCCGAGGACTATTTCCGGGGTGAGATCTAAATCTGCCGCTTCTTCGGTCCATTTATCCCGAAGGCGCTGTATCTCACCGTCTTTTCTTTTCTCAATCTGAGCCTTGGCTTGCCTTTGGATCTCAATAAGTTCGGCCATCGACGCGTTGGCCATATCGACATTGGAAGCTTTTGCCGGTCTATTAGAGCGTTTCGCAGCCATGGATTCTTTCCTAAATTCCTTATGCATGTATTTAGGTAGATCTATGGAAGTTGCAAGGTATAATTTGTAAAATAATTACGAGTATTACCATATTTTCATAAAAAACGGCTTTAATAGTTATTATGACGCCTAAAAATAGCTTGTCGCTCAGGAGTGGCGCTAAATGGCCGATAAATCGGCAATATCAGTCCATTTGCGCCTCTGCCTACCAAAACTCTATCCGCATGCATTATGAAGGAATCGGCGCATGCTAAGATGCGATGCTCAGGATCATATTGATCATAATTCGCTGGGTTCGGCTTCAATTCAGGTCGCGCCGATCGATTGAAGCTGAAAATCTAGTGTTGCGGCATCAACTCGCAGTCTTGCGGGTGCGCAGTCCAAAGCGTGTTCGCGTAGGGTTTTGGAACAAGATGATTTTCATCGCGCTCTATCGGTGTTTTCCAACGGTTCTATACTCAATTCACATCCTGCAGCCGACAACAATACTGCGGTGGCATCGCCAAGGATTCCGCGCCTACTGGCGCTGGAAATCTGGGCGCAAGGGTGGGCGTCCGAAGATCGACGTCGAGTTACGAGAACTGATCCAACAGGTTAGCCGCGAAAATCCGCTGTGGGGAGCTCCACGAATCCACGGAGAACTTTTATTACTCGGCTACAAGGTCTCCGAGACGACAGTTGCCAAATATATGGTGAAGCACGAACCCTATGGCGGCGGGCAGACGTGGAAGACATTCCTTGAGAACAACAAGGAGGGCATCGCTTCGATGGATTTCCTTATTGTTCCGACGATTCAGTTCAAGCTGCTATATTGCCTGATCATCATCAATCACACGCGCCGAAGGATTATTCACTGTGCCGTGACAACGGTACCGACATCCGCTTGGGTCGCGCAGCAAATAATCGAAGCATTTCCCTGGAATGAGGCGCCCCAATACATGGTCCGCGATAATGACCCGCTCTTTAACGTCTTTGTTCGGCGAAGATTGCGACACATAGGAATCAGAGATCGCCCGACTGCTCCGAGATCGCCCTGGCAGAACGGTTATTCGGAACGGGTCAACGGAACCATCAGGCGCGAATGTCTCGATCATATCCTTATCTTTGGTGAAGTGCACCTCCGCCGAGTGATGAGAGCGTATGTCGAATATTACAATAACGCGCGAACGCATCTGTCATTGGGGAAGAATTCGCCGGTTGAACGAGGAGTGAACGCTGAGGGCGTGATCCAATCAGTGAAACACCTAGGTGGGTTGCACCATCAGTACCTCAGAATCTAGTTTTTGGTAGGCACAGCCATAACGCTCGAAAGCTCACTCTGTGCGAAGGAACAATCGTCTCAGGCCGAATGATTTCTACAATAGCGGCAAGCGACCATGAGACGCGAATCTCGACTTATCCTCATGGAGTTGAGTTTTCGGTAGATGTGGTAATCCGCTTGCGGATCGCCGCAAAGTGGCTGTTCCCCGGCTTAGCAATGCTGGAAACGGGATCTCCGGGGAGTCCCAGGATATAGACGGAGAACAGCCATGGACTATTATGCCGGATTAGACGTGTCATTGGAAGAAACGGCAATTTGCATTGTCGATGAAAACGGTGAGATCGTCATTGAAACGACAGCGCCAAGTGAGCCAGCGGCCATAGGCGCGCTCTCCCAAGGAAACGCTTCCGTTATTTGCCGAGCGGCCCAGTCAGCAGTGGGATTCGCTGTGATTCCGATATGGAGCAACTTGCGCCGCCCAAGGCCAAGGATGACAAATGCATAAAGCAGCTTAAATCCAATCGTTGGAACAATGAGAAAGTCACAAGCGGAGATGCCATCCACATGATTGCACAGAAATGTCTTTCAAGTTTGTGATGGCGGCAGTCGTTGTTTCGTTATTTATTTTGCGACTGTCGACTAAGCGATGTTTATCCTGAGCATCATCAACTCGCCGTAATGCGTGGTGCGCCCCACAACGGATTGGCGAGGCTCATATCGCGAATGAGGTCGTGGATTTCCTTTGAGACTCTCAGTCTGCCGCAGCGCGGCCGAGATTTCCAGGGCCACAAAGCTTTAAAGCCCAATCGATGCCATCGAATGACAGTTTCAGGCTTGACGATATGAATCGCGCACAGCAATTCAGGAAAAATACGATAAAGAAGAGTGAGTGAGATGCGATCAACACGCTTCAGGCGGAATCGATTCGGTGGCTTTCACCGCAGTATCGCAAGCGGATGGATTTTTCGGTAGAGACAAGGGTCAGAGTCGAATGCACCGATCAGAATTGGGTCTTGTCGCTCGAAGACGCGCAATCGAAATGCGAGGCGCTCAGACAAAAGTACAATGAACATCGACCGCACAGCTCTCTAGGCAATAAAACGCCGATGGAGTATATGAAATCGGTCGGGTGCCACAGCCAGCCCGCACCGACTTAAGACTGAGAAGTTCAGCTCAACGTTGGTCCAGGCTTCGGGTCAAGCTCACTGAAACCCGGAAACCCTCCAGTCGGGTAGCCCAACTTCGGGTAGCGCTTCAACCACTGTAGAGTGGGCGGTTGGCCGGTGGTCTAGTTTACGGGCAGAAGGTCAGAGCGGGCCATCGCTGACGAAACCCTATCGCGGTGAGCCGCCTATTAAGCGCCAGTCCATAAATCGCGTCATTATTGCGGATGAGCTGGGTAGGTGCGCTACCCCAAGAGAATGCCCGCGTTTCAGAATCTCGGATCAATCCTTGCGTCGACGAAATAAATATAGAGCAAACAATTGTAATCCGCCCCGTTTTTGGCAATTATTACTCTCGTTTCGCTGAGGGGTGCGCGTGCAGCAACATCTGAAATTACTTCTTATATTCAGTACATTGTGCGCTTTGTCCCCCGGAGCGGCAAAGAGCCCTCAGACGGAAGCATACTTGCCCAGTCCATATTCCTGGCCCGAGGTGGTCGCTTTGCAGGAAGAAATCTTTTCATATACGCCTGTAAGTGGAAGCGTCGTGCGCGGGGTGATGTATAGCAGCGACGAACCTGACGAACGTAGCGGCCTCATCCTTTTGCCGGATGGACTGACATCTGAACAAACACTTTGTTTTCAAATCGATGCTCGTGATGGCTCCTATATCGGGCGCGGCTCTCTTGCCGGCTCACTGGACGCAGTTTCGCAGATTCAGCTTTCTCTGGACGGTAAGGAGTTTCGCCGTCTGGTGCGCGACAACGATGCCGCTTCTCTAATCGCATGGGTTGAGGCGGAAAAATCTTGTTCGGATGCAGCGACACGCAAGATCGTGCCGACATCGTGGTCTTCAGCAAACCCTCCAGTCTCGCTGCGTTTCCTCATCAACAGTACGGGGCTTCACGCAAGAATCGCATTGCGCGCTGCAGATACGCTCATGTACTCGACCCATGATTGCGCCATTCTCGATGAAACAGGCGAGAACCGCGTTTATGATTCAAGCTGTAACGTTCCACTTTGCCAGCTAGCGAATTCGGATCGGATCCTCGTAGAAATCCGGAATCGAAATCAACGAATTCATCTAGAAGAATTGCCCCTCTCTTCCGTAGGCGCTTACTGCATGGCGACGAAATGAAACCTGAGTTCCTTCGCACAGTAATAGGCGCAAGCATGCGCGTGCTCGGAGTGTTGTTGTTGGCGGTTGTGTTCATCACGTTGTTTTTTTATGTGCGTGCGCCTTCGGCGGCACGCGTTTATGCAACGACAGGTGCGCTCTCTTATGTTACGCCGAAGGAACGGGAGATCAGCGGTCGCATCTCATGGCCCGTTCGGCAAGGTTTGTTGTGCCTCGAACGCGGCTCTCGTGACTTTGTTCTCGACGCAGAAAATACGGATTGGGACTGTATTGACGGTGGGAATGCTCTTACAGGAAGTATTTGGTTTTCGCCGGCAGTTGAAGTTCTGATCCGCTCAGCCGACGATGGTGTTGATATATTTTTCACGCCGCAAAACGAGAGCGAAGAAACGACGCTGAATTTTCGGCGGCGCGACGGTACGCTGACACCAATTTCTGGGCGGGCAAAACTATCTCTTGATGCGGCGCAGCCATCTTTTGTGCTTCCTGTCATCAGCCAGGCTGTGTGGGTCGGCCAAGCGACGGAGTGGCAATCACTGGAAGCCCACCCCGTTTTGCAGCACGGCAGCATCTCCCTGATCAGGGAAAGTGTTTTTGGCGACATTTTGTTCTCGTCGGAGCGTTTTGAGCTTGCGCTCGGCGATTTTGTCGAATTGAAAGGCAGAGAGCCGGACTATATTCAAGGGCTGCTTCAGGTCACCCCGGGCGAATTTTTTGATGTTGCTCTGACGGTCAGCAAAGGCGACGCGTGGCTACACCGGCTGTCGCGTGATCCGATACGGCTCGATGCGCCGCTTGCCGCCCATTTTTTCCGCGATCCCGCACTTGTCATTATTGGCACGATTTTCACGGTGATTGCGGGCCTTATCATCGGTCTGTTGCAAATTCGTCCTTCGAGGGTGTCATGAAATCAATCCTGTTCGCCGCTGCTTTTGCTTTTTCTGTCGTCTCCGCATCAAATGCGCTGG
Source organism: uncultured Alphaproteobacteria bacterium (assembly GCA_942492295.1). Classification (GTDB taxonomy): domain Bacteria; phylum Pseudomonadota; class Alphaproteobacteria; order Caulobacterales; family Parvularculaceae; genus Hyphococcus. Next base: position 1,313,093 of record CALODW010000005.1, on the reverse strand, counting down.
CGCAATCTGTAGTCCGGCTGGAAAGCGCCGGCGAAGTCGGCCATGGCCTCGCCGTCGCGCGGGGTGATAATTGCTTTGTTGTAACGCTGAAACATGTGGTCGGCGATGCTTTCGAATCGAAAGCAATAACTCCCGGCCGAGGCCCCACCGCCCTCGAACTAGTTGAGGTGAGTGAGCTCTTGGTTACCTTGCCAGATGGCGAGGAGGTGCGCGAAGACCTGGCGCTGTTGCGAGCCACCGCCAATCAGCGCGAACTCTGCTCGGATAATCTGCAGCCCTTCGAAAACGAGCGCCGCTCGTTCATCACAACGGCCGATGGCAAAGGCGATATCAAGATTTACCGCATCGACATGCTTGGCGTACCGAACAAGACCGTGAGTTTCGAATTTTCAGATACCGCTATTGGACAAATGAAATCAATGAGCGGCGCGCCGGTGATGTGGGGCGGCAAGCTGGTGGGCCTTGTTGTCCGCCTGTCGACCGACGCCGACAATAGCGCCCAGATTGCCTATGATATCGAGCTCGCAGCGAAAGCTTTTGGGCCGTGGATCACCGGCGAAGAACTTCAAGTTGCAGCGGTGGATCAAGCGCTGTCTGTTATCGAACGCGTTCGCGAGATGCTGCCTGCGTCTGATATCGGGCAAGTGGCGGCGCTGAAATCAATTGCCAAAGGCGGCGCGCCGTTAGCAGGACTTGACCTTAAGGGATTTTATCTCGACCGGGCGCGGCTCGACGGTCTCGATTTCTCAATGAGTGATTTCAGCGCTGCGACACTCAACGGCGCGATCATGCATAAAACGCATTTGTCCGGCGCTATTTTCAACTTCGCCGTCGCGTCCGGAATTCAAATGCAGAGCGCGGATGCGCCCGCATCCCATCATGAATACGCCAATTATGATGACGGCGGATTTGCAGGTGCGAATTTTTCGCGATCAAATCTTCTATATGCGTCATTCCGGAACGCCGATCTTTCCAACGTGGATTTCACCAATGCCAACCTAGTTTACACCGACCTGACCGGCGCCAATGTCGCGGGCGCGAATTTTACCGGCGCGCTCCTCAACGGCGCAACATTCACGGATGTTAAAGGGCTTGATAGCGCAGTATTCAAGGATACGAGCGTTACAAACATGATCGGCGCAACTTCCCGCCAGTTCTCAGACACCGAAGTCTGCGGCCACTTTATCGGCGAGAAGGGCTACGATCATGCGACGATTATTCAAAAATCGCCAAGCCCTCGCTTCGATGATGGATTCAAATATGACAATATTCTCGAGTATACAAAGGTGAGCTCTTACGAATTCACGCCTGCCTCGATTATCGGAATGGCCCATTATCACTTTTTGCGCCAATGCCCTGCGCCCCCTGAGGAAGAGCGCGCCGTGGGCACCGACTATTATTCGGATAGCGTACACGCGGGATATTCCTCGATTTCCGTCGCAAATAAACAGTTCTTTCATCGCGACTTTCTCGCCAAGCGTGGGCTCAAAAAATACATCCCTGCGCGCATGGTCGAACGCACGACACAGACGATCCAAACGAATTCCGCCCGTGACTTCATCCTGCCCGTCACCACGCGCGACATGGCGGCGGCGAACCTATTTAAGACGCGTGCTGCATCGACACGCAAGCGAGCAACGTCCTGCCTTGGCAACGATATCTTCACTTTGCGCCAGCTGATCAGTTTCGATGGTAGCGCCAAGAATCGTGAAGGCCTTTTGTTGGACGAGATTGTCGAGACTATCCGCAACAGCGCCATTCGCGACAGAGCAATGCGTGAGGCGGAAGCGGCAAAAAGTCTGAAAATTGACCGTAATGCGGTGTTTCCCTTTGGTGCAGCTCATTTCGAAGGCTCGGAGATTCCGAAATTCGGGTTTGGCCCGCATTTCGAACTCGGACCCAATGTGATCGCCGCTTATAAAGCATGGAAAACGAAGGTTTCCGCTCATTCAGATATAGCGCTTTGCATCACCGGCGCGGAGCTAGACCGTGGCGTGTTTCCCGCATTTTATGCGGTGAAAGACTATGAATCCGGCGGCGCGTGGGTGACTGCAGCGCGCAACGCGATCGGTGAAATGGAACGCAAGGCGGAGTTCAGCGGCAATATCGGGTTTTTGAGCAACTATTCCCACGCGGTCGCTTTTTTTCTCGACCGCACCGTGCCTGAATTCGACGTTGCCGGAGAGATCAATTATCATGATATCAGCCGTACGCTCGATAAAACTGAGCAACTGCAAATCCGGCTGGATATCGACCGTGTCCAGCATTTTGAGGACGACCGATTAATCCTCGTCTTTGGAAAATATAAAGGATCAGAGCGGGTTTCTATTGCAACCGACCTGTCAGGGGCGGCCGAAGGCGCTCCTGCCAGCGACAGCGATACCAGTGCGGCGGAACTGCGGCGCCGCCGGTGAAGCTCGGCCGAGATTTTGAATTTCTTCTGGGATTGGTGAGGGCCGCAATAACATCGGTAGACAAAACCTGGAAGTCGAGAGTTGGTTTGGATAGTTTGAGTACGACCTGTCCGTGCCAAATACTCCATTCACCGATAATGCGTCCTGATAGATCAATTTATTTTCCTGCTCAGAAGTAAGAATTCGCTGTAATTATGATAAGGCAATTCCCCTGTAAGCATTTGAGCTTAGGACAGTATTTACATTCGATTTGCTGGAAGAGGTCCAAAGCGCGAAAAATTCCCTGCAAATTCCTTGTTATCAGGGAACTCTGCCGGAGACCGGTTTGAAGCTGTCCGCTTCCACCGCCAGTATTTCCCGAAGGGACAAGAACGAGCCATCCCGCGAGAGAGTTTGTCCGAACCCTCGTTTGGAAATTTGCGCGCCAACGGCGCGCGGGGGTTCGAATCGCTCTTTCTCCGCCAGAATTTCCCACAAGGACGAGAACGAGCCGTTCCGCGATAGAGTTTGTCCGAACCCTCGATTGGAAATTTGCGCGCCAAAGGCGCGCGGGGGTTCGAATCCCTCTCTCCGCCAGTATTTCCCGAAAGGACAAGAACGAGCCGTTCCGCGATAGAGTTTGTCCGAACCCTCGCGATGAGTTTTGTGCGCCGCGCGTGCGGATTTAAAATGATCGCTTTGTTGCAAAGTCAGAAAAATCGACAGGCACAACTTCGTAGCGGGCTCTTAAAGATCACTTTTCAGACAATAGCCGGGCCGGTAATAGATCTTCACCCAAGTTATGAAGCGTTCGGCGAGCCAGGTTGTGCGATCGACCGTGAACAGCGCATCGCCTTGCGTAATGCCAAGCGCGCTTGCCTGTGTTTCATCTGCGTTTTCCGCGGAAAAAGAAACGTCGCCGTTGGAATATGGCGTCTGTCGCAGCAGCCACTCATTCGCGCTGATTTTATCAAAGGGGGCTTTTACGATACCGGGCGCCGCCGCGATGTTGACCCACCGGTCTTCAAAGGCGAGCGGGCGCCCATCGCAAAGATGTGTCGTGTGCAGTTGCAGTACTTTCGCCGCATGTGGCAGGTGAAGTCGCCGTACAACATGATCAGGCGCCGCCGAAGTTTTTCGCAATGTGACGAGCGGGCGATAGACGCCCCCGTTTTCCTCGACCTCACGGCGAATGAGCGGAATTTTGAATTTGGCTTGCCGTATGGGAAGCTCACGAACACGCGTTCCCGCTCGGCGCTTGCGCTCGATCAGCCCGTCTTCGGCAAGCGTTTGCAACGCTCGATTGATGGTCGTTCGGGCGCAACCATATTCTTCGGCGAGTTGCATTTCGTTGGGCATAAGGGCGCCGGGCGACCATTCCCCTGTGGTAATTCGCCGTTTGATCTCTTCGCGCAAAGAAAGGTGACCTTGCAACGTCACAATGCGGCCCTTATCGCTTTTGCCAGGGTCGAGAACCGGGGAGCGACGTCATCGCGGCGAATGTGCCGTCCATCTTTCACAACATGGCGACCAGCCGCCCATACATCCTTTACGCATTTGCTGTCGCCGGCAAAAATCCATCCATCCAATATGCTGTCATCACTTAGGCCGCACAAAACAGGAGACTCAGTACTAAGGGCTACGAGATCGGCAGTGGCGCCGGCAGAAATCGTACCTGCATTGCGTCCGAGCGCTTGCGCTCCAGCTTTCGCGGCCATTTCAAAGAGGTAACGACCGCAAGACTTGCCGTCTTCAGTGAGCAAAACGCGTCGCCGGTCACGCAAACGCTGGCTGTATTCCAGCATGCGTAATTCCTCAGCGGCGCAGATTCTTACATTCGAATCGGATCCAATAGCGAATGCGCCGCCCTTGGCGGCAAAGGAGATGGCGTCAAAGATTCCGTCACCGAGGTTGGCTTCTGTTACGGGACATACGCCAACGATGGCGCCGCTGGCGGCGAGGTCTCTGACCTCGCTGGTGTCGAGGTGCGTTGCATGAACGAGGCACCAATGTGCGTCAATATCATGATGGTCGAGCAGCCAGCGTGCTGGGCGCGCGCCGAGAAACGAAACAACCTCGTCGACTTCCGCAGTTTGTTCGGCGATATGAATATGTTTAGGCGCGCCTGTATCGAGGTCTGTCAAAAAAGACAATCCGTCCGTCGAAACAGCGCGTAACGAATGCGCGGCGGCGCCAAGAACGAAGTCGGCAGGCGCATCCTTAAAGCTTGCTTTTATATCTGCGTAGAGCGCGGCGAATTCTTCGGCTGAGCAGCCAAAACGTTTTTGTCCGCCTGACAGTGCGCGTCCGTCAAGTCCACCCTGCATGTACAATGTCGGTAAATGCGTTAAGCCGATCCCTGTTTCCAACGCTGCTTGCAAAATGCGATTAGTGATCTCGGTTGGCTGTGCATAGGGCGTTCCATCGGCCTGGTGATGAACATAATGGAACTCACCGACGGCGCTGAACCCAGACTCGAGCATTTCCACTTGCGCCATCGCGGCTATGATTTCAAAATGCTCCGGCTGCAGATAGTCCAAGCATTTGTACATCAACTCGCGCCAGGACCAGAAGTCGTCCCGCTCGCTGCCGCGGCGTTCGGTCAGGCCCGCGAGCAGGCGCTGAAAAGCATGACTATGCACATTGCCGATCGCCGGAACGAGAGCATCAAGGGTGACGCCGCCCGCCACACATCCTTCACCAACGGACTCGATCGTTCCGTCTTCGCCGATTATCAGATGCATCTCCGTCCGCCAGCCTTCGGGCGTCAGCATCGTCTTGGCGGATAATGTTTGGCTTTTCACTGGTTGAGCCCACATCCAATATGTGCATACATAAGTTTCAATACCACGAGATCACGCATGACGCCAAGTTTTTGAAATGCTGAAAACATGTAATTTTGACGGTAAAATATGACCACTAGCCTCACCCCCGGATCGGTATCGCTCGAAACATTGGAAGCGATCTGGCGCAAAGGGGATGCGCCCGCGCTCGATCGGGCCTGCCACCCCGCCATCGAGCGCTCGGCGGAAATTTTATCGAAGGCGGCCAAGGGCGACGCACCGGTCTATGGCGTCAACACCGGCTTTGGCAAACTCGCGAACAGGCGCATTGCGCCGGAAGACGTCGAGACGCTGCAACGCAATCTGATCCTGTCGCACTGCGCGGGCGTGGGCGAGCCGTTCGACGCGCCCACCGCGCGCCTCATCATGGCGCTGAAACTGATCTCGCTCGGGCGCGGCGCCTCCGGCGTGCGCATGGAGGTCATCCGCCAGCTCGAACAAATGCTGGCGAAGGACGTAACGCCCGTCATCCCTTGTCAGGGGTCCGTCGGCGCCTCGGGCGATCTGGCGCCGCTGGCGCATATGGCCGCCGCCATGATGGGCGAAGGCGAAGCCTGGTATCGCGGCGACCGCATGCCCGCAAAGAACGCGCTGGCCGCCGCTAACATGAAACCGCTGGCGCTCGGCGCCAAGGAAGGGCTTGGCCTGATCAACGGCACGCAGGTTTCAACGGCGCTGGCGCTCACCGGCTTGTTTGACGCCTGGCGCGCGGCGCAGTCGGCGCTGGTCAACGGCGCCATGTCTACCGATGCGGCCATGGGGTCGGGCGCGCCGTTCCGGCCGGAGATTCATTCCGTACGCGGACATCAGGGCCAGATCGACGCCGCCGCGTTCCTGCGTGAGGTGATGGAAGGGTCTGAGATCCGTGAAAGTCACCGCGAGGGCGATGAGCGCGTGCAGGACCCCTATTGCATCCGCTGCCAGCCGCAAGTCATGGGCGCGTGCATCGACTTGCTGCGGCAGGCGGCGAAAACGCTGGGGATCGAAGCAAACGCCGCCACCGACAACCCGCTGGTGTTCGACGACGGTTCGATTGTGTCGGGCGGCAACTTCCATGCGGAGCCCGTGGCGTTTGCAGCTGACCAGATCGCGCTCGCGATCGCCGAGATCGGCTCCATCGCCCAGCGCCGCATCGCGCTCATGGTCGACCCGACCCTGTCGCATGGCTTGCCGGCATTTTTAACGCCCGAACCGGGGTTGAGCTCCGGCTTTATGATTGCGGAGGTGACCTCCGCTGCCCTGATGGCGGAGAATAAACAACGGGCGAACCCCTGTTCAACTGACTCAACGCCGACCTCCTGCAATCAGGAGGACCATGTCTCCATGGCCTGCCACGGCGCGCGCCGCCTCGGCCCCATGAACGAAAACCTGTTCAGGATTATCGGCATCGAATTGCTGACGGCGGCGCAGGGCGTTGAGTTCCGCAGACCGTTAAAGACGAGCCCGGCATTGCAAGGCGTGATCGCCAAACTGCGCGAACACATCCCGACGCTCGAAGCGGATCGATTTATGGCGGATGATTTGGCGACCGCGGGAGAGATGGTAAATACCGACTGCTTAGTGGATGGAATCTTAAACACCAAAATACGGTTAAGCGAATAATTTTGGGCTCACAAGTGGAACTGAATTTGAACATCGTAATTACGGTGATAGCGACAGCAATAGCCGCGTACAGCGCATACTCCGCTCTTACCTCAAACCAACTAACAAAACGATTGGCCCGTAGAGACATGCGTCTTGAAGTTCAAAACCTAAACCGCACGTTGAACGAAGATATCGGCTCAATTCGTAAGTTACATACGCGCCGAAGAAATGAAATGCGCGCCATGTTTTCTGACGCGGGTAGAGTTGGATCAGGTGCGTATGAAGAACACGAAGCAGAGTGGGCCAATGACGGAGTCAAATTAGACGCAGCCATTAAACAACTGGAGCCGAAAAAGCGTACATTCGATGATTTAGACGATCATCAGCTCGAATCCAAATTGATGGATCTCAGAAGCATCGAGCGGGTATTTCAGCAGGAGCGATCTAAAGGTGCTGAATGGCAAAATGAAAGGGATCGCAGTCACAAATTCGCCATGGATGCTCAAGCTAAATATCGATGAATAATCGGGATACAACTCATGACCAACCCACGCCATAACACGCGCACCGTGCGCAGCCCCCACGGGAGCGACATCACTGCAAAGCACTGGACCACCGAAGCGCCCATGCGGATGCTGATGAATAATCTCGACCCGGACGTGGCGGAGAATCCGCATGAACTGGTGGTCTATGGCGGCATCGGCCGAGCGGCGCGCACCTGGAACGATTTCGACAAGATTGTATCGACGTTGAAGGAATTGAACGAAGACGAAACCTTGTGCGTTCAGTCCGGTAAACCGGTGGGCGTTTTCAAAACCCACAAGGATGCGCCGCGCGTTCTCATCGCCAATTCCAACATCGTGCCGCACTGGGCCACATGGGACCATTTCAACGAGCTCGATAAAAAAGGCCTGATGATGTACGGCCAGATGACGGCCGGATCATGGATTTATATCGGTTCGCAAGGCATCGTTCAGGGTACGTATGAAACCTTTAAAGAGGCGGGCCGCCAGCATTTTGGCGGCGACCTGATGGGCAAATGGATCTTAACCGCCGGTCTTGGCGGCATGGGCGGGGCGCAGCCGCTCGCCGCCGTTCTCGCCGGCGCGTCATGCCTCGCGGTCGAATGCAACGAAGACTCCATCGATTTCCGCCTGCGCACGAAATATGTGGACGCAAAAACAACCTCCCTCGACGAGGCACTGGCCATGATCGAACACTGGACCAAAGCGGGCGAGGCGAAGTCCGTTGGCCTTCTTGGAAACGCCGCTGATATTTTTCCCGAACTCGTCAACCGCGCAAAAGATGATCCGCGCGCGCGGCCCGACATCGTCACCGACCAGACATCAGCCCATGACGTCGTCAACGGCTATTTGCCACAAGGCTGGACCGTCGCTGAATGGAAAGAAAAGCGCGAGCGCACGCCGAAAGACGTCGAAGCCGCCGCGCGCAAGTCCATCAAAGTGCATGTGCAGGCGATGCTCGATTTCTGGAACGCAGGCGTGCCGACCCTCGATTATGGCAACAACATCCGTCAGGTGGCGAAAGAAGAAGGCCTCGCCAACGCCTTCGACTTTCCGGGATTTGTGCCGGCTTACGTGCGGCCTTTATTCTGTCGCGGCGTCGGCCCGTTCCGCTGGGCGGCGCTCTCCGGCGACCCGGAAGATATCTATAAAACCGACGCGAAGGTGAAAGAACTGATCCCCGACGATCCGCATCTCCACAACTGGCTCGACATGGCGCGCGCGCGCATTGCGTTTCAGGGGCTGCCGGCGCGCATCTGTTGGGTCGGTTTGGGCCAGCGTCATCGCTTGGGGCTCGCCTTCAACGATATGGTGAAGTCTGGCGAACTTTCTGCCCCCGTCGTTATTGGCCGCGATCATCTCGACTCTGGCTCCGTCGCTTCCCCCAACCGGGAGACCGAGGCTATGAAGGACGGCTCCGACGCTGTTTCCGACTGGCCGCTGTTGAACGCCCTTTTGAACACCGCCTCGGGCGCGACCTGGGTATCGCTCCATCATGGCGGCGGCGTCGGCATGGGCTTTTCCCAGCACGCGGGGATGGTGATCTGCGCCGACGGCACAGACGACGCCGCGCGACGTCTGAAGCGGGTGCTCTGGAACGACCCGGCGACTGGGGTCATGCGTCATGCGGACGCGGGCTACGAAATCGCACAAGAATGCGCTCGAGAAAACGGCCTCAATCTTCCAAGCCTGGAAGAATAGCGGTGTGCTATAGGAGCTTTTGACCTTCTGGAATTGCTCTCGCATTGGTCACGGGAGGTGTTGTGTGAGGAGGCGACACTCGATCGCTTCGACGCGTCAATTCTTGCAAATAGTTGATTCTGCTACGGCGCCTGGAAATTCGGTATTTACGAGGGCTTTGCGATCTCTATGCTGCAGCGCGGCGAACGATCCCACGAAGGAGCATGCGTGAATATCAAAAGCAAATCAGACAAGGTGAAGGCCGCAAAGCTGATCGAGGCGTTTAAAGACCTCGATGAAGAAAGTAGCGCAGATCCACACCTCAATCCTGTGGCGCGGCTCGCTTCCGACCTTTTTATGGCGCTCGAGCGTGGCGATGTCACTGTCGCCGATGTCGCCGACGTGGTTGGTGATTTAAATGACCAAGGGTTTGAAGCGCGTACGCAAGCGTTTCACGCGAAACGTCTAGCGGGCGCCATCGACCTTGACGGCGCGTTGAATGCACTCGCTGAGCGCGGATTCGAAGCTTTTCGTACGGCCGTAGAAGGCGCAAAAACGGGTGTTGTCTTCACGGCGCATCCTACATTTGCGCTTGGCGCTGCGCGTCGAGAAATAATGGCGGCGTTTCCCGTGGAAGGAACTGAGGCCAACACAAGCGCTTGGCGCGAAAAGCTAAAAACTTTGGCGGAGTCAGGAGGCGATGAAATCACACTTCGTTATGAGCATGGCGAAGCCCAACACGCGATCATTAATGCACAGCACGCCTTGCGTGAACTGAATACGGCGGTTCTCGCGGTTGCCCGTGAACGATTCCCCAAGCGTTGGACCTCTTTGAGGCTAAACCCCGTCAGCGTCGCGAGTTGGGTTGGTTACGATCTGGATGGGCGAACCGATATCCATTGGGGGGAGACAATCCGAATTCGGATTGCAGAGAAGGCTGCACAGTTGCGACGTTATGTTGATCAGATTGATGACATGACGGTGAACGCCAAGAATGAAAAACTTTCTTCGTTGCGTGATGAGTTGTCAGTCGCTACGGAGCTTTCGGAAAAGCAGGCGGCAGCGTTCGCAGGCGACCTGAATGACCCCGATACGGTTGTATTCGCCGCGAATTTGCTTACCGAGGAGGCGCCGGGGCGCCTCACCAGCTTGGAACCAGCGATCGAAACGATATCGGCGCTTGTTGAGTGCGCGGAGTCAGTTGAAGAAAAGTCAGCGCTCATTTTGTTGCGTGCAGATATGATGGCGTACGGGTTGGGTTTGGCGCGAATTCACCTCCGTGTGAACGCAGCACAAGTGCGCTCCGCATTGCGCGCGGACTTTGGTCTTGACCCAGATACCGGATTTCTTGGTCGTTCTGCGCTCGACATTGCAGCCAAAATGGCTAAGACCGCGAAACCGCGGACCATAAACTTTGGTTCTGTATTTCTCGAAAAAATGACTGCCCGGCGCCAATTTATGTTGTGCGCGCAGATTCTGAAACATATCGACGCGGACGCACCTATTCGGTACCTCATTGCGGAGTGTGAAGCGCCTGCGACCGTGATGGGCGCAGTCTATCTGGCGCGGCATTATGGTGTCGACCACAAGCTTGACATTTCACCGTTGTTTGAATCACCCGAAGCAATTGAACGTGGCGGGCGTTTCATTGAGCGGCTGTTAAGCGAGCCTGGGTTTCGCGATTACATAACGGCGCGAGGCCGAATTGGCATTCAACTAGGATTTTCAGATTCCGGCCGATTTATGGGGCAGTGTGCAGCCGAACTCGCCATAGAGCGGTTGCATGTTTTGTTTGCGCGCGCGCTTGCCAAGGCGGAATTGACTGGCATCGAAGCTCTGATTTTTAATACTCATGGGGAATCCATGGGGCGGGGCGCGCATTCCGGCTCATTTACCGAACGGCTGAACCATTTGACGACACCTTGGGTGCGGTCGCTTTTCGCCAAAAAGGCTATTCCACTTAGCTGTGAATGTAGCTTCCAGGGAGGAGAAGGTTATCTGCATTTTCAGTCCCGAACTTTGGCGCGCGAAACCATCAGCATGATTTGGGATCGCTCCCTGACAGAGTATGCCGCCGACGAGTTCGACTGTTTTTACACCGATATTAACTACTCATGGGATTTCTATCGCAGCCTGAAATCTTGGCAGGAAGACCTGTTTCGGCGCAGCGACTATCGCAGAGCGCTGTCGGGATTCGCGTTGCAGTTTTTGTACAAGACTGGTTCTCGGCAGACAAAACGTGGACGCGGTGACGGGTTTGATCTTAGTGCGCTGCGGGCGATTCCGCACAATGCGGTGTTGCAACAGCTTGGCGTGCCGGTAAACGTTTCGGGTGGTTTCGGGTTTGCGGCCGGACAAGAGGCGGACCGGCTTGTTGATCACATCCGGTGCTCGTCCCGCATGAGTGAGCTGACTTTACTTGCCGCCCACGCACGTCAGCTGACAAATTTATCTGTATTGCGCGCCTACGCACAGGTTTTCTCCCCAGCATTTTGGTCGGAGCTTTCTGTTGCCGCAAAAACGGGTAGGGGTGCGGATACGTATGAAAACGTACAAGCCGTGCTCGGCGATGGCGCCACCGCAGCGGCGTTTAACCAGTTAGCGAACTTTGTCGCTCAAGACATGCGTCGGTTCGACGCTCTGTTGTCAAAAGGAATTGTCCCGAGCGATAGTGTTACCGTCAAGCGAGATCAGATTTCGGTCCTTCATTCCGCTCGCCAGGCGTTGATGGCGAAAGCGGTGTCGCTTGTCGCCAGCGTACCACCGTTTTCTCGACGGCATGATGTCGACAATGAAGACCTGATAGAGTTGGCGTTTGATTGGAAGCTTGACGAAACTATTGCACTCGTGCGCCGGATATTTCCTGAAAAGAGCGAAGCGGGTGATGCATTTAACAACTTGACCGAAACCGTCGATGGTAAGGCCTTCGAAGGCGGCGCCTATCCCGAAATTCATGAGCAAATTGTGCAGCCGCTGGAAGAAATTTCCGCGCTATCCCGCAAACTAAGCCAAGCGATCAGCAACCATTATGGCGCGTTTGGGTAGGCAACAGATAGCCTATTTTGTTTCGGCAAGCGTTTCGAAGAAATGTTTGCGGCACAATGGCGCGTAGCGATCATTGCCGCCAATCTCAATGCTTTCGCCGGTCTTTACCGCGTTTCCGTGTGCATCGATACGCAGGTTCATGGTCGCCTTCCGTCCGCAGCGGCAGATGGTTTTAAGCTCACGAATGTCATCAGCAAGCGCCATGAGACGCGCGCTACCCTCAAACAACTCACCGCGAAAATCAGTGCGCAGCCCATAGCAGATAACCGGTATGTTCAATTCATCGACAGTCCGCGCAAGTTGAGTGACCTGTTCAGCGGATAGGAACTGCGCTTCATCAAGAAAAACACAAGCGGCCGCCTTATCTTGGCATTCTTTCTTTACGATGGCGAATAAATCTGTACCTACATCAAACAAATGAGCGTCTTGCCTCAGGCCGATGCGTGACGTGATGGCGCCCGCCTCAAAACGGTCATCGATCTTGGCGGTGAATTCAATCGTGCGCATGCCGCGTTCGCGATAATTAAAGCTCGCTTGCAACAGCGTTGTGGATTTTCCGGCATTCATGGCCGCGTAATTAAAATAAAGTTTGGCCATTAGAAGTCTTCCGGTAACCGGCCATCGCCTTCAAGTTCTATTGCACCGGCCATGATTATTCTATTATCGGATTGGCGCCACTCAATCGCAAGATCGCCGCCGTCAAGCGTCACTATGCCTTTGCGTTCCGTCAACCGGCGTCGATTCGCGGCCACAAGGGTTGCGCACGCCGCCGTCCCACATGCTTTGGTAATACCGACGCCGCGTTCCCAAACACGCAGGCGAATTGCATGTTTGCTGGTTGCTTGTGCGATCGAGACGTTCACTCGTTCAGGAAACAGTGGGTGATGCTCAATCATCGGTCCAAAACGGTCAAGCGCGTGCTTGTAGATGTCGTCAACGAAAAAAATACAATGCGGGTTGCCGACATTCACTGCTGATGGTCCCCAGAGAACCGGGCTGTCTATGGGGCCGAGTTTTACATCGATAAATCGGGTGTCGTCCATTTGTTCGGAAAGAGGGATTTCGCGCCAATGGAATTTTGGTTCGCCCATATCAACGGCGACACGATGATCTCCAATTCGTGTCGCGTGCAACTTCCCGCCGCCAGTCAGGAACGAAACAGTATCAGATGCATTTTCTTCCATTAAGAGCCAGCCAATGCAACGTGCGGCATTTCCGCAGGCGCTGACTTCGGCCCCGTCAGCATTCCACACCCCCATGAATACGTCACCATGCCCTTGCCGGTGCTCGATGGAAATCACCTGATCACAACCAGGGCCCGATTTAGGATTCGCGAGTTTTTGCGCAATTTCTGTATCGATCTGTGCGGGCTTTGCGCGCAAGTCGAGAACGACGAACTCGTTTCCGAGACCGTTCATTTTCTTGTATGGATATCCGGCTAGTGTGCTCATCTACGTCAGCGTCAGTGTACTAAAAGTGTTTTCTCAAGGCTTCCATGCGCTTTTTCTTCGCAGCGCCGCTAATGACATGGTCAGTCTTTTCCCAGTAGTGCGGCCGGGTAATGGCCTGAAACATCGCTTTATAGGCGGCGATGGAAGTTAGCAACCAGTATACTGGCGTGAGCAAGCCATATAAACACAGATCGCCGCGCCTGCGTTTCAGGGGGGCCGCCATCATCATACAGATAAAAAACAGATTACCGAATACAAGCGCAATGAGATTTACTTGCATGAGCGGATCAGGAAATAAAGTCTCCACAAAGGGTGGTTTTATGACCGCCCAGAGGAGAAACAGAGTCCACATAATCGGATTGATCAAGGCGCTGAACAGGTTGCCGGCGACGAAAAGCTGAACGGCGACGAAGCCCTTCCATCCGGTCGTCTTGATGATCCTATGCGGGCGACGCATGTGAACCAGCCAGGTCTGCAGGTACCCTTTCATCCAGCGGGACCTTTGGCGAATCCAGTTATTTGTTTGGCAATTCGCTTCCTCAAACGTGGTCGAGTCAAGCACCTCGACCCGGTAGCCGAGACGCGAGAGACGCAACCCCAGATCAGCGTCTTCGGTCACATTGTACGGATCCCAGCCTCCCACACTATCCAGAATATCCGTGCGGAAAAAATTTGAGGTTCCGCCGAGCGGTATAGGCGCGCCCATTCGTTGCAGCGCCGGTAAGAGCCAATCAAACCAAAGCGAGTACTCAAGAGTGAAAAGACGGGTCAGCCAGTTGTCCTTGTCATTGTAGTAGTTGAGGCGGGCCTGCACACAGGCGAGGCGGCTATCGGCACGGTGAAAAGCAGCGGCGGCTTTGCGTAGCTGGTCCTGTTCGGGCAAATCTTCGGCGTCGTAGATAACAATGAGTTCTCCGCGCGAGAGATAGAGTCCGAAGTTGCACGCTTTTGGTTTTGTCTTCGGGCCAATATTGGGAATGACGATCACTTCGTAGCGTTTTTCCAGCTGAAGCTGGCCAACCTCCTGCAGGGTCTCCGGATCATCCTCCTCAAGCAAAAGTTTCACATCTTTCTTCGCTTCAGGGTAATCCAAATTATCAATCGCTTGAACGAGCGTAGGCAATGCGGCTGCATCGCGAAGGAGCGGCAGCAATATTGTAATCACCGGCAGTGAATCTTCGGGCAGTTGTTTGGGTTTTGAGATATTGATGATCTCGCCGCGGCTTAGGAACAATAGCCAAAGCCGAAAAACGATTGCGCTTAGGAAATATGCCGTCGTGATGATGTTTACGGCAACAAGCGACATTGTCGGCCAACGCCATAGCGACCAAGCGAACGACATTATCGCAACGCAGAAAAAAATGTTCTGCAATGGAGAGAGGAGTTGAAAGGCGGATTCGACCGGGCGTGATGTCTTCAAACCCTCAACGGCGGCGAGAGCGATTTCGCGCTCGAAGACCGAGTAAACCGCCTGTTGAAACCTGCGCCCATCGACAAACAAATTGTCATGAAGCGGAAACGGTTTGCCATTGGATTCGCCTGCAGCCATGCGAGAGACGACATCTTCGTTGATCAGCCGCGCGCGCCGCCGTTCAGACAGTCTGCGCCAAGGCAATCGCCCGCGACGAATGTAGTTTCTTATATGGACGAAATTTTGAAGGCCAGCTTCGGGCGCGCCAACATTAAGCGTATCATCGCGCTTTGAGCGACCGGTCAAAACTCGCTCCACAGGCCGATAAAGTAGGTGCGGCCGAGTTCGAGGTTGCGCCCGTGGATTTCTTCGGTGACGCCGGCCTGGATGCGCCATTGCCGGCCTACGCGATAAACCAGGGACGGCTGGACTTTCAAGACGTCGTAGTCGACCCCGGCGTTAATTTCGTTTCTTAAGGATACGGTTGAGAAGCCTTCGAGCAGAAACAACAAGCGTTTGCTTGGCTCAACGCCGATGGTCGCCTGAGATTTTATCTGGTCAGCGGAATCGCCGAAGCGTTTCCGGTAGCCGATTTCGATGGCGGTAAATATTTTGATGGGCTCGAATACAATATTGCGCCCATACAATGCCGCGACTTCGGCATCGACGCCGTCCCCCTGAAGGATGGTTCTTGCGCCGGACCGAAAGTGAGCAGGCTTGGAGATTGCCACGCGAACGGAAGCGGCGTGTCGACTGTCTCGGCGGAATTGATACTGCGCAAATCCTTCAATCTCGGAAAAGCCATTTGCAGTATCCACTTCAGCGTCGCGCCGAAACCATGTCGTGCCGTATAGCGCCTTGCCGCCAACGGTGATTTTGTCGGTAAGACCGTATTCAAAATAAGTATTTGATTCGAAGCGGTCGAAGCGAGACTGCACCGTCCCCGCGGGTGTTAGGAATGGATCAAGTTCAGTTCGAAAATATTCACCCCGGGAGATGACCAGAAGCGCGCCCTCGTCGCGCGCCCATGGCGATGCGTTTGCGCCGTCTAGCGCAATGCCGAATGCAACTATGGCTGCATACAGAATTCTTCTGTGTGTCTGCTGAAACAGCGCCCCGCCCCCCGGAAAACCATTCTGGTCTTTATCGGGACAGGACTATTCCAGATAAAAGAAAATCTATCCAGTACTTTTCTGCACAACGCAGCCGCTACAAAGTAACGGCTGCGTTTCGTCTTTACGATCAGTTGCTTACGCCGCCAGTTTCCTGATGACGTAGTGCAATATGCCGCCATGGCGATAATAGTCGAGTTCATCGGCGGTATCGATGCGCACAAGGACATCCACTTTTTTCTCGTCGCCATTCGCGAATTTGATGGACGCCTTGATCGTTGAGCGCGGTTCGATTGAGTCTACGCCCTCGATAGTGACTTGTTCGTCGCCGGTAAGACGCAGCGACTCCCAACCGTCGCCATTGGTGAATTGCAAGGGAAGCACGCCCATGCCGATGAGGTTCGAACGGTGAATGCGCTCAAAGCTTTTGGCGATGACAGCGCGAACGCCAAGCAGGATTGTGCCCTTCGCCGCCCAGTCGCGTGACGAACCGGTGCCATATTGCTCGCCCGCGATTACGACGAGGGGCGTATTCGTTTCCTTATACTTCATGGCGGCGTCGTAGATCGCCATTTCTTCGCCGGTGGGGGCGTATTTGGTGACGCCGCCTTCGGTACCCGGCAGCATCTGATTCTTGATGCGAATATTGGCGAACGTACCGCGCATCATGACGTCGTGATTGCCACGGCGTGAGCCGTAGGAATTGAATTCGGCCACTGGCACCTGATGTGACTTCAGATACTCGCCAGCGGGTCCGTCCTCTTTAATCGCGCCAGCAGGCGAGATGTGGTCCGTCGTGATGGACTCGCCGAACAGCGCAAGGATATTCGCGTTGTTGATCGGCTGAACCGGCTTCGGCTCTTTGGTCATGCCTTCGAAATAGGGCGGGTTGGCTACATAGGTTGACGGCGGCCACTGATAAGTCTGTTCGTTGCTTACATCGATGCCGCGCCATTTTTCGTCGCCCTTGAAAACGTCGGCATAGCGTGTGGCGAACATTTGCGCCGTCACATGCTCGCGCACAACTTCTGCGATTTCTTTGTTGCTTGGCCAAATGTCCTTCAGGAAGACGTCATTGCCGTCTGAATCTTTGCCGAGCGGATCGGTCGTCAGATTGACGTTCATGGAACCGGCGATGGCGTAAGCGACGACGAGCGGCGGCGAGGCGAGGTAGTTGGCGCGCACTTCCTGAGAGATGCGGCCCTCAAAGTTCCGATTGCCGGAAAGAACAGACGCCAGCGCCAGATCGTTTTCATTCACGGCGTCGGAAATCGGTTGCGGCAGCGGACCGGAGTTGCCGATGCATGTGGTGCACCCATAGCCAACAAGGTTGAAGCCGAGCGCGTCGAGATCATCAGTGAGATTGGCGGCGTCCAAATAGTCGGTCACGACCTGGCTACCCGGCGCCAATGATGTCTTTACCCATGGTTTGACGGTCAACCCGCGTGCGCGCGCATTTCGCGCCACCAGGCCGGCGGCGATCAACACCGAAGGGTTCGACGTGTTGGTGCAGGATGTAATCGCCGCGACGGCGACATCGCCATGTCCGAGGTCGAACTCTTCGCCTTTTACGGGGAAGCGCTTGTTGGCTTCGCTTCCTTTTCCGTATTCTTTTTCCAGTGCTGCTGCAAAACCCTGCGGCGCCTTTGCAAGATCGACCCGGTCTTGAGGCCGTTTCGGACCGGCGAGTGAAGGCGTGACGGAAGGAAGGTCAAGCTCCAGCGTGTCGGTGAATACGGGATCGGGCGTATTCTTGTCGCGCCACATGCCTTGTTCTTTGGCGTAGGCTTCAACCAGCGCGATACGCTCGTCAGAACGCCCGGTTGCTTTCATATATCGCAGGGTTTCGTCGTCGATAGGGAAGAAACCGCAAGTCGCGCCATATTCCGGCGCCATATTGGCGATGGTCGCCTGGTCTTCCAGCGCCAGATGATCAAGCCCGGGCCCGTAGAACTCCACAAACTTGCCGACGACGCCTTTCTTGCGCAGCATTTCGACGATGACGAGAACGAGGTCAGTCGCGGTGGCGCCTTCAGGTAGTTTTCCTGTAAGCTTAAAGCCAATCACTTCGGGGATCAGCATGGAAACCGGCTGACCGAGCATGGCGGCTTCGGCTTCGATACCGCCGACACCCCATCCGAGTACGGACAAACCATTGACCATCGTGGTGTGGCTGTCAGTGCCGACAAGTGTGTCAGGGTAGGCGAACTTTTCGCCTTTATACTCAGCGGTCCAAACCGTCTGCGCGAGATATTCAAGATTGACCTGGTGGCAAATGCCGGTGCCGGGCGGCACAACGCGGAAATTGGCAAACGCGCCCTGGCCCCATTTCAGAAATTTGTACCGCTCGCCGTTGCGTTCATATTCGCGGTCGACGTTCTTTTTGAACGCGTCCGGTCCGCCAAAATAATCCACCATCACAGAGTGGTCGATGACAAGATCGACCGGCGCGAGCGGATTGATCTTCTCCGGGTCTTCGCCGAGCTTTTTCATGGCGTCGCGCATGGCGGCGAGATCGACCACGGCGGGAACGCCGGTAAAATCCTGCATGAGGACGCGCGCCGGACGGTATGCAATCTCGCGGGTGGACTTGCCCTCGGCCAGCCAGTCAGCAAACGCCTTGATATCGTCGACGGTGACGGAGCGATCGTCTTCAAAGCGGAGCAGGTTTTCCAGCAGCACTTTTAGCGAAAAGGGCAGCCGTGAAATGTCGCCAATTTGCTTGGCCGCCTCGGCAAGGCTGTAATAGGCGTAGCTTGCGCCGCCGGCCTTGAGGTTTTTTTTCGTCTTCAGTGAATCGCGTCCAGGAATCATCTGGCTCCTCCGGTGGGATAAAAATCTGTGAAATTCCGGGCCGTTATGGCGCATGGGCGTGACGCATGCAATTCATCTTGTTGTCGCGCTCGCGACAAATTTCGAACTATGTTATGTGGCTGTATCGACAGCGCTGGCGCGCCTAGCTGACAGAATTTAGGAGCCTTGTATCCCATGTTTCGTTCGACCTTACCCCTTGTTCTCGCCGCCATTTCCGGGCTCGCCGTCAGCGGGGCCGTGTCCTCGGGCGCGTTTGCCCAGCAACCTGAGGCCAAGGCGACCTACAAGGACTGGAGCGTCTTTGTGCGCGAGGTTAATGGCGAAAAAATCTGCTTTGCCGCGACGGAAGCCAGCGATAAATCGCCAAAATCGGTGAATCACGGGGACGTTTTCTTTCTTATCGCCAGTTGGGCGTCGGGCGCCGCGAAGGAGCAGCCGAGCCTCATGACGGGCTATGCGCTGAATGGAAAGCCAGAACCCACGCTGCGGATCGGATCGGACAAGTGGGATATGTATGTCTCTGAAAATGAGGCCTTCATTGAAGAGGCGGCTGAGGAAAACCGGCTTGTGCGCGCCATGAGGCGAGGGGCGGATATGCGGGTTTCGGCTTTGTCCCAGCGCGGCACGGCCACCAGCTATGTGATTTCCCTGCGCGGCGTATCGGCGGCGCTCGATCGCGCGGCGGCGGAGTGCCGCTGAGCCGCGTACCGGCGTTACCTCCTGGCCCGTTTCTTTCTCGTCATCCCGTGCGCGATGCAGCGATGTATCGCTGCGTTACGGATCAGGGAACGTCAACAAACTCCGATCCATCTGTCCTTCGTCTCCCCACGCTTTACGCGTGGGGTCCATCTCCGGTCACGCCCACTCTCACCTGTCATTCCGGGGCTGAACTTTCGAGCTTCCGCACGCCTTGTGTGTTCCGCCATGGATTCCAGATCAGCGCAGCAGCGTTGCACGCCGCAACGCGTCCGGGATGACGGTGGAGAGACACGCGCACCTGTCCGCCGCCGCGCTTCGTTCAAAGCCGTGCGTATAAATAAAAGGGGAGAGACACGCGAGACGCGAAACATCCTCTTTAGTAATAAGTACACGGACGCTTCGCGCCTCGCGTGCGGCTTTTTCAGCACCGCCGCCTGTCCATGCGCCGTGCAGCGTCCATGAGCCCTGTTCGGTATCGGTGAACAGGACTGACCTGCGGCGGACGGAAAGAGGGAACCGCGCACCCGCGCACTTCGCAAGGCAACGCAGCGCCCTTGGGTCTTCCCGCCACAGTCTCCTTTCGAGAGACCGCCCGCGCAGAATCCAGGCGTTCGGCCGGCCGGAACCAGGCTCGAGGTCCGTTACGCCTCTCCTGGCCCGCGCGCCGCGATCAGACCCGACAGGGACGGTAGGCCTCTCGCCTCTCCTTGATCTGACTGCTGAGCAGTATAGGGCCATCTCAAAAACGGGGGATAACTATCCACCAAATATGGGATTCCTTGAAGAATTCATCACATAAGTTGTATTTTGAACGCCGCGATTCGCTTTATACGTGTGCGGAATGTTATCGTTTGCCCCACCGTCATCCCGTGCGCTGCGCGGCATGAAATGACGCGCCGCTAACACGGGATCGGCTGCCGATGCGCAGGGCGCTAAATATGTATATGACGCTATACGTTTGGAACGAACTTTTCCCGCATGGTCACCAGCTCTTCAGAAATGGTGGGATGCAGCGCAACCGTATCGTCGAAGTCCTTTTTCTTCAGGCCGGCCTTCACGGCGATGGCGATGCACTGAATCATTTCTGCGGCGTCCTCGCCGACGATATGACACCCCAGAACACGATCCGTATCGCCATCCACAACCAGCTTCATCATCACCCGTTCTTCTGATCCGGTGAGAATATGCTTCATGGAGCGAAAGTCCGTCTTGTAAATGTCGACGGTATTGAACTCTTTGCGCGCCTCATGTTCCGCATAACCCACAGAGCCCACCGGCGGCTGGGAGAAGACGGCTTTTGGAATGAACCGGTAATCGGTTGTCGTTGGGTTATTGTTGTAAAATGTCTCGGCGAAGGCCGCGCCCTCGCGAATGGCGACGGGGGTCAGGTTTACCCGGTCAGTCACATCGCCGACGGCGAAAATACTGCCCACGGATGATCGCGACTGATCATCAACCTTGACGGCGCCGTTTTTGTCCAACTCGACGCCCGCGTCTTCAAGGCCGAGTCCCTTAGTGGCGGCTTTGCGGCCCACCGCCCAGAAAACGAGCCCCGTATCCACATGTTCGCCATTGGATAGGTGCACGCGCTTTTGATCGCCGCCAGCTTTCTCGATCTTTTCAAACACCGCCTGCGTAATGACGCGAATGCCCTGACGTTGTAGCTCTGTGTGCACCTGCACCGATACATCCGCATCGAAATGGCGCAGGACGTCTTCGCCGCGATAGACGAGGCAGACGTCGCAACCGAGGCCCTTGAAGATGCAGGCGAATTCTATGGCGATGTAGCCGCCTCCGGCGACGACAACGTGCTTCGGCAATTTTTCCAGATGGAACGCTTCGTTCGACGTGATGCCCAGCTCGTGTCCGGGCACGGTTTCGTCCACCCTGGGCGCGCCGCCCGTGGCGATCAGGATGCGCTCAGCGGTGACGTCGCGGCCTTCCGCTTCGAGGTGTACGGTGTGGGCGTCTCTCACGGTGGCGCGCGACTGAAATATATCCGCGCCGGCGTTTTTCAGATTTCGGATATAAATGCCGTTGAGACGGTCGATCTCATTGTCTTTGTTTTCAATCAGCTTCGTCCAGTCGAACGCGACATTGTCCGCAGACCAGCCGTATCCCCTGGCGTGATGAAAACCGTGTCCAAATTCGCTTGCGTAAACGAGATATTTCTTTGGTACGCAGCCACGGATAACGCAGGTGCCGCCGACACGATATTCCTCCGCTACGCCAACTTTCGCGCCGTAAGTAGATGCGAGCCGCGAGGCGCGTACGCCGCCGGACCCGGCGCCGATGGTGAACAGGTCGTAATCATATTTTGACATCAATGACTCTTATTTTTCTGGGACGAACCCAATGCCGGTTGAGAAGCGCTTATCATTGAACTCAAGCACTTCCAGCTGAAATGTGTTCAAGAATTCGCGATAAATCGCCTCGAATACCGGCTCCAGCTTGCCGTCATAGTCCAGCGGCACGCGAAGCATGGGTTGATGAGCGACAAAAACGTCGAAACTGTCGCCGGTGACTTCGATTGCAATCGCGGTTCGAAGCCACAGAGAGCCGGAATCCTCAAAATTCTTTACAGTCAGCGCGATGCCGAACTGGATCGGTTCAAGCACGATCACTTCACGATGATGATAGCTGAACGCCTCCTCGCCATAGTTTTTGCGGGGGTCGAATTGCCCGCCGGGAGGCACGGCGCTCACGCATTCGGGCTTGCACTCCAGATAATCCGGCAATCCCTTTATGATGGCTTCGCCGAATCCCTTACAGCGCAGAAGGTTCTCAAACGCCGCCGCGCCGTAAGTTTTGATCGCTTCCTGAAGTTTTTGAAATCGCGTTTGCGCCATGTGGATTTTTCTGATTGTCGGGACCGGCGCCAAGCTAGCGTGACGATCGGCAAAGCGCAAAGGCTAGGGCGTGTCGACCGAAACTCCATCCCCGTCGCCATAGATGACCATATCAGCCATGCCGCAAAACAGGCCACACTCAAGAACGCCGGGGATGGCTGCAAGCGCTTGCTCCAGTTTCGCCGGATCATCGATGCGTCCAAGCCTGCAGTCGATGATGAGATTACCGCCATCAGTTTTCACCGGCGCGCCATCGATGGCGCGCAGTTCCAGGGTTGCGCTGGAAAAGCCCTGTTCCGTGAACGCCCGGCGCATGGCGGCGACGCTCAAGGCCCAGCCGAAAGGCGATATTTCTACAGGCAGAGGAAAGGCGCCGAGCGCTGCGACGCGTTTTGACTTGTCCGCAATGACGATGAATTTCCTGGCGGCGTGGGCGACGATCTTTTCGCGCAACAAGGCTGCGCCGCCGCCCTTGATCAGGTTGAGGTTCGGGTCCGCTTCATCGGCGCCATCCACCGCAAGGTCGATGATTGTCGTTTCATGCGGTTCGATAATTTCAACGCCAAGGCTTTCGGCTTGCCGTCTGGTGGCCTCGGAAGTGGGGACGCCCTTGAGCGGCCAGCCCTCCGCGACTCGTGCGCCGATGATGTCGACAAAATGCGCGGCCGTGGAGCCGGTGCCGAGCCCCAGCGTCATGCCACGCTCAACATATTTCGCTGCTTCTTCAGCGGCGAGGCGCTTGCCGCGATCCTTGTCCATCTTTGTTCCTATTTCTTTTTCGCGGAGTGCGACTTGTGAAAGCGCGCGGCCCATCCCTTGATGGCGGACTGCTTCGCGCGTGCGACGGCGAGGTCGCCTTTGGCCACATCTTTGGTGATGACCGAACCGGATCCCACATAGGCGCCATCGCCAATGGTCACGGGCGCCACGAGCGACGAATTCGACCCGATAAAGGCGTTCTTGCCGATAGTGGTCTTGTGCTTTCCGTACCCGTCGTAATTACAGGTGATGGTTCCCGCGCCGATATTGGCGCCATCGCCGATTTCGGCGTCGCCAATATAGGTGAGGTGGCTCACTTTGGCGCCGTCGCCGATCACAGCGTTCTTGATCTCAACGAAATTGCCGACTTTCGCGCCGGATTTGAGGTCCGCGCCGGGGCGCAGGCGGGCGAATGGGCCAGCGCTTGCGTTAGCGGCGAGGCTGGCGCCCTCCAGATGCGAAAACGGCTTCACCGCGGCGTTGTCCGCCAGTGCGACGCCCGGCCCAAACACGACATGCTGGCCGATGGTCACGTCGCGGCCAAGCTTGGTGTCAAAAGAAAAATATACGCTCGCCGGATCGGCGAGCGTGGCGCCGTTTTCCATGGCGCGTTTGCGCATCCGGTTCTGGAACACCGCCTCCGCCTCGGCAAGTTCAACGCGGGAATTGACGCCTAACACTTCGTCAGCGTTTGCTTCGATGACGGTGCAGGATTTCCCATGCTTGCGTGCAAGTGCGACGATGTCGGTCAGGTAATATTCACCCTTGGCGTTATCGTTGCCGATATCTTTCAAATGCTGTTGTAGAAATGCCGCGTCGATCGCCATCACGCCGGAATTGCAGAGAGTGATCGCCAATTCATCCGGCGTTGCCTCTTTTGCTTCGACGATGGCGGCCAGCGCGCTCTCGCCGTCGAGCTTCAGCCGGCCATATCCACCAGGGTCCGCCGGAGTAAAGCCAAGCACGGCGACACTTGCGCCCTTCGCGACGTCAGCGGCGAGGGCGCGGAGCGTTTCTGGCGTGACGAGCGGCGTGTCCGCATAAAGGACGAGCGCAACACCGGTGAAGCCCGCAAGCGCCGGAAGCGCTTGTTGCACGGCGTGGGCGGTGCCTTGCGGCGGCGATTGAACGGCGACCAACGCGCGCGCATCGATTGCTTTTGCGAAGTCGCCCACCTGCGGCGCATGATCGCCGATCACGACGCTGAGGCGTTCGGGCGACAGCGCGTTCGCGGTGTCAATCACATGCGCAATCATCGCGCGGCCGCCAATTTCGTGCATGACTTTCGGCAGATCCGACTTCATACGCGTGCCGTGGCCGGCGGCGAGAACAATCGCGGCGATCGCTGGGTCTTTCATGCTGGTGGTCTTATCCTCAAAATGCCCGCTAATTTCGCCGCTGCGTCTATCATGAATGCAGGGAACTAGCCTATGTCCTTCCCGGCCAGATGTGGCGCGATTCGCGCTCTTTTCAGCGCGTTCAACGATCATTCAGGAATTAGGCTTCAGCATGACCGAGATTAAGGCAAATGGTCCAACCGAAATGGATTTAACCGGCGCTGCGGTGCTATTCGACCTCGACGGCACGCTCGTGGACACGGCCGACGATCTTGCCGCGTCCATGAACCATGCGCTGACGGCGGCGGGCCATGGCGCCGTACCGGCGGCGGAAGTGCGCCATCTTGTCGGTTACGGCGCGCGCCGGATGCTCATGCGCGGCTATGTTGTCTCAACGGGGCGCGAGGCGGCGGCCGACGAGTTGGATCTCGCCATGACTCGGTTTCTTGATCACTATCAGGCGCATATCGCCGATCATTCCCGGCCTTTTGCGCATGTGGTGGAGATGATCGTCGCCATGAAGCAACGCGGCGCCCGGTTCGCGATTTGCACCAACAAACGTGAGGCTCTGGCGCGGCGGCTCCTTGAGGCGCTGGGGCTAAGCCATCTCTTCGATTCGATTGTGGGTGCGGACACCGCGGAAGCGGCGAAGCCCGACGCCGCGCCGGTGCGCCTTTGCCTTGAGCAAACCGGAGCGATGCGCGCTGTGTTCATCGGTGACAGCGACACAGACATCCTCGCCGCCGCAGCGGCGGGTCTGCCGTCATTCATTGCTGATTTCGGCTACGGTCCGTTGACGCTCGCCAGTAAGGCGACAGCCATCTTCTCCAGCTACCGGGAGTTGCCGACGCTGATCGACGCCAAGTTGCAGGGTTGAAATTCGCCGGGCTAACCGGCCTCTGCGCCCTGAAATTTCGTCGGCATGCCGTTGATCATGTTGCTACGGACGTCTGTCCGCGCTGAACGCATGGTTGAGACGAAGCCTTCGTCCTTTGTTTCAACCACAACATCAAAGCCGCGTTTACGCCAGAAATCCTGGATCTTTGCTGCGAGACGGCCGGCGCCGTCGCTATCGCACAGGTCTGTCATCGATTACCCCGATTTTCACCTATGAACGTTTCCACCGAGCGTGAGAATATAAGACAATCTGATTTTTTCAAGCCCAAAGCAAATAATTATTACACTGCTGAGTTTACTGGAAAATCGTTATAAATTCACAGAATATGCTCAGCGCGGTGTCCAATTTTCGGTCACTGCGAAATTTTATAGCGCGATGAGCGCGAATTATATAAGAATAACTTATATTTTCGGAGGACTCATGGAAACCAGCTTCGCGATTGCCGCCCGGTCCATTGGCGAACGTATCCGTCAGGCCCGCAAAACATCCGGTTTAAGCCAGTCTGATTTGGCCGCGCGAATTGGCGTTAGCCAGCCGGCCATCGCCAATTGGGAAAGCGGTGTGCACGATCCCCGGCGCCTGACCCTGGCGAAGCTGGCGGACGCGCTCGAGGCGCCGCTGGACTGGCTCGCCGCTGGCGACCGGTCAGATGCGGAAAGCGATAAACATGCGGCGGCAGCCTATATCCGGCGTCCGGTCCGGCATGTGCCGGTTATTAGCCTGCGCGCTGCGGCGCTCATGGCGCAAGACCCGAACGCCGATCCCCATGCGATCGCCGAAGACTATATCCCAGTCACGCTCGGACCGTCGAAATTGTTTGCGGTGTTTATTAACGACGCCGCTGTTGATCTGGCGTTCCTGCCGGACACCGTTGTGATCGTCGACTATGAAGACCGGAATCCTGACGATGGCGATTATTGCCTTGCGCAAGTAAGTGATGCGCCGGTGGTAAGGCGATTTCGCGCATCGCCATCACGGCTTGAGTCCTTGTCCAGCGAAAGCGGCCATCCCACGATCGCGATGACATCGGCTGTCACCATTATTGGCTGCGTGCGCGTTTCCATTCGCGTGCACTAAGCGTTCTGGGGCGCGTCAAGCGGCGGACTTTTCGTATTCACCAAGAAGCGCCGGCAGTGCTTTATGCACCGCGCGGAACTCCATCGCAGCGACTTTGCAGAGCGCCGATAGTTCTGCGCTATTGGCGCCAGCGCGCGCTTGCGCTTCGATGTTTCCGCAAGCGCCGCCAAGCGCACGTGCGCCCACATTCACGCTCATGGATTTCAACGCATGGGCGGCGCGGGCGATCTGTTCGTTGCTGCCGGACTTCAGGCTTTCGGCCAGCCCGCGCATGGCTTCGCGAGAATGTTGATCGAACAGATTAAGTGCGCGCAACGGTAAATTCGTTCCGCCCGACTGCATGGCGGCGATCTGATCGAGGACCGTCCGGTCGAAAGCGACGCTTTGTGTCTGGGTGTCGGGCTCAGCCGCGCCCTTTTGTTTCGTTTCGCCCGGTGTTGCTGAATCCGGGGCGAACTCGAGATACTTGCCGATGACAGCAGCAAGCGAGTCCAGCGTGAAAGGCTTCGTGATGTAGTCGTCCATCCCAGCGTCGCGCCAGACATCGTTTTTGCCGGCGACATGGGCCGTCAGGGCGACAATCGGCACCCGGCCGCCGCCGCCGCGTTTTTCCAGCGCCCGAATGGCTTGCGTTGCTTCATAGCCGTCCATTTCAGGCATGGAGCAGTCCATCAAGATGAGATCGAAATTGCGGTCCTGTGCATGGTGGACGGCCTCCCGGCCATCCGCGGCAAGCGTCACTTTCAGGTTCAGGCGTGAGAGCGCTTCCTGCACCACTTCGCGGTTCACGGCGCTGTCGTCCGCCGCGAGAACATGCTGTCCGGTGAAGGCGATTTGCGATGGCTCATTGCTGGCTTCTTCTTGCAGCGCCGCCATGCCGCGCATTCTGTCATCGAGAATCCGGTTGATCTGTTCCATGACGTCGCGACGTGAAAGCGGCGCCATCAGCAAATCTTCAACGATGCCGCTTTCCAGCATGCGCTCCGGCGCCGTGTCGCCCAACTCGCAAACGCAAATCCGCGCCGGAATCCATTGCGCCTCGCCAGCGCTGATTGCTTCCTGATAAGCGTCGAAGAAATCCACGGATGCAAATATCATATCTGCACAGGCGATATGCGGTCCGAAATTTTCCTCCGGGCCGACAAGCTGCGGAATGATGCCGGTTTCGCGAATATATCTGGCGAGCATTTTGGGTGTCGCATCTCCCTCGATAGCGATGATGGCGCGTTTTTCTTCGTGAATGCGGCGGATTTCCGTCGGGGGTTTCAACGCCGCCGTGGGGACAGTGAAAAAGAATCGCGAGCCTTTGTCGGGTTTGCTGGTAAGGCCCAGTTCGCCGTTCATCGCTTCTACAAGCCGGCGGCTGATGGCGAGACCGAGACCGGTGCCGCCAAATTTGCGGGTCGTGGTCTGGTCGGCTTGCGAGAACGCCTCAAAAATCGCCGCTTGCTTATCCTCCGCGATGCCGACGCCCGTGTCGGTGACGGAGAACTCAATCGTACATTTTGCACCGGCCTTTGCGCTACGCGGTTTGTGGCATTTGACAGCGACCGTGACGTGGCCTTCTTCGGTAAATTTAAGCGCATTGTTGACCAGGTTCGACAAGACCTGACTGAGGCGGACCGGGTCTCCTTCGATCTCTTCCGGTGTATCGGGCGAGACATAAGCGACGAGATCAATGCCCTTCGAGGCGGCGCGCTCCCAGAACAGGCTGACGACGTCGTCGACAATTGCGGCGGGCTGAATGGCGATTTCTTCCAGTTCGAGGCGCCCGGCCTCGATCTTCGAGAAGTCGAGAATGTCGTTGATAATAGCGAGCAGGCTTTGACCCGACTTTGCGATCACTTCCGCGTAGCGTTTTTGCTGTGGTGCGAGGCGCGCTTTGCTCAACAAATCGGCCATAGCGAGCATGCCGTTCATCGGTGTTCGAATTTCGTGGCTCATGGTGGCCAGGAAGTCCGATTTCGCCATGTTCGCCGCTTCCGCAACTTCCTTGGCGGTTCTCAGCTGCGCCGTCCGCATTTCGACAGTTTTGGTCAGGTTGCGCTGGTGCGCTTGCAGTTTTCCGTCCCGCTCCTGAATGTGATCCAGCATGGTGTTGAACGTATCCACTAGCTGCGCTGTCTCGTCGTCGCCGGTGGGTGCGGCGCGCATGCTGAAATCACCGGATTCGCGGACCCGGCCCATGACGCGCGCCAGCGACATGATGGGATCGGTAATAGCCCGCTGCATTTTCAGCGCGATCAAGACGCCGATTCCGCCGGCGAAAATCGCCGCGACAAGAGCGTCGTACAGCAATATGCCGATCCGGCTCGACAGCGAACCCGTATCAGCATGAATAGTCAGTGTAGCGATGGTCTCGCCGCCGTGAACAATTGGCACGGACGCCGCCGTCGAGCTTGAGGTGAGCATGTCGAGGGCGGAATGCTCGGGAAACAGGCGTGTCTTTTCATCCTGTAGGACGGCGGTCGCACTGCCAAGTTCTACAAAAAGTGAATCGTCAAGCAATTCGACTCGAACATATTCAATCGATGAAATATACGAAATTGCACGCAGCGCATTCAGGGTCGATGATTTGTCGCCATCGCGCACATGCGCGGAAATCGCCGACGCAAAAACGTTTGCCGATGCGTAAAGCTCAGCGCGTTTTCCATCGCCATATTGTGCGGTTTCACGCCACACGGATGACGCCGTCGCAATGGCGACGGCGCCAAAAATGGCCACCACAACCAGCGCCGTCAGCCGGCTGCGCAATGATTTCGAACGCTTGGACATTGATGCCGCGACAATCACCGTAACGAAAAACTAACGTTCATGATGACCGCAATTGCTTGAAATTTAATTTCTTGCCGCGTCCAAAGCGGGTGGAAATCGCTTGTTAAGGTAATTTTGCGTTAATGCGCGCTGTCGCCGCTGGATTCGGGCGTGCGATAAGAGGGAGAATTTAGACGTGGCAGAAGCAACGACAATTGTCCTTGCAGACGATGATCCTGTTATGCGGGAGCTGGCGAGCGCCAAGCTTTTAGAGGCGGGTTACGCGGTAAAGACCGCCTGTGACGGCGCAGAAGCCTTGTCGATCGTCAAAAAACACGGCGCGTCTCTCGTTATTTCTGACATCGATATGCCGGTCATGAACGGTTTTGAGCTGACCGAGGCAATCCGCAATGACAGCGCGATTGGCGATATTCCGGTCATGGTGATTACTGCGAGTGACCAGAGCGACGCTGTTGATCGCGCGTTTGCCGCCGGTGCAACCTCATTTCTTGCAAAACCGATGAACTGGTCGCTCTTCAATCACGCCGTGAAGTTTGTGTTGCGCGCCAGTGATGATCGGCAGGCGTTGCAGGTGGCGCGCGACCAGGCCGAAGCGGGTGCGAAATTTAAAGACAGCCTGATGTCAGTGATGAGTCACGAACTGCGCACGCCGTTGAACGCGATTATCGGCTTCGGGCAGATCATTTCAGAGCAGTTTGAAAAGCAGCATGACAATCTTCACGGCGAGTACGCAGAATACATCATCGATAGCGGTCGGCGCTTGCTGACGTCGGTGTCGGATATGTTGCTGGCGTCCGATGCCCGGTCCGGTCCGGTCGCCATCAATGAGGTCGACGTCTATTTGAGCGATCTTGTGGAGGAAGCGCACTCCGGCATGGAAAAAACGCTGAAGCTCGCCGGTGTTGAGCCGGTGGTGCGCCTCTGTTCGCCCGAACTCGAAGTCACCTGCGATCGGATACTGGTCGCCCGGGCCATCAGGAAGCTCATCGACAACGCCGTCAAGTTTTCGCCCGCTGGTGTGAAGGTGCTCATCGGCGCCGCACTGACCCGTAGCGGGGACCTCGCCATTGTGGTCAAAGACCATGGGCCTGGCATCAAGCCCGAGATGTTGGGCGACGTATTGGCGCCTTTCGCCCAGCTCGACATGTCTATCCAGCGTTCGCGCGAAGGCCTTGGGCTCGGTCTGCCGCTGGTTCAGGCGATCGCCGCCGCCCATGGCGGCGTATTAAAGCTCGATTCCGTGGTCGACGAAGGAACGCGGGCGATCATCTCACTTCCATCGTCGCGCATTCGCAGCGCTGGCGCAGAGCACGCGCAACGTAACACCGCCTGACCCGACGAACTCGCTGGATTGACCGTCTGACGCGAGGCTTTGTGGCGGCGTTACCCACTGGTGTCTTTGGAATTAACCGTTTCTTGAACAATTACCGCCAGCCTTAACCATAAAGCATCGCTGCGTCATTGCGGTGCAGCATTTCGCAGGCGGGCATTTGTTTGTTGTAATTTTGTAACGCACGCTGGCGGAGCGCAGTTCCGGTTCTAACGTTCACTGGACGACGCCGTTCAGGTAGGCAAATAGTTAATGATCACATTCGGCTAGCGCAAAATACGCCGAAACAACCAGGCCCCAATTCAGGGAGGGGCGAAAATCAGGGGTTAGATGATGAAAAAGGATTCCGCTCTTACCGCCTTTGCAACGCGACTGCTCACCGGTGTGGCGCTGGGCGCTGTCGCTGCGGGCGGCGCCGCTGCGCAAGGCCGCGATGAAATCGTCGTAACGTCACAGCGTACAGAACAGTCGCTGCAGGACGTTCCGATTTCTGTTTCCGCATTTTCGGAAGCTGATCTGCAAGCGCAGCAGATTGAAAGCTTTACCGACATCCAATTGAACACGCCGAACTTTGCGTTCACGCGATCACAGTTCACCGGGTCGACCATCGTTATTCGCGGCATCGGTGCGCTGGCGGTTGGCGCGGACTCAGAACCGGCGCTTTCAATTCACATGAACGACCTGCCGCTTGACGCGCCTCGTTTGTTTGAAACTGAATTTTATGATCTTGAACGGATCGAGGTGCTGCGTGGCCCACAAGGCACGCTGTTCGGTCGTAATGCGACTGGCGGCGTTGTAAACGTCATCACCGCGAAAGCGAATCCCGATGCCGTTGAGGCGAATGCCGAAGCGGAATACGGCAACTACCAGTCAATGAAGTTCAAGGGCGCCCTGAACCTGCCGCTTTCCGAAACGCTTGCAGTTCGCGTGGCCGGCACGGTTATTCAGCGCGACGGCTACACGACCAATGAATTTGACGGCTCCGACGTTGACGACCGCGATATCTGGTCGGCCCGCGGATCACTGCGCTGGTATCCGACGGACAATACGACGGTCGATGTCGTCGTAAGCCACATGCGTGAAGATGATTCGCGACTGCGCCACTCGAACACAACCTGTACCCGTGATCCTAGCGGCGTGCGCGGATGTCTGCCGGGCGTGCAGGGCAATGATCAGCCGCATCTGGCGGGTACGACCCATATTCTTTCTTCCGCAGAAACTTTTGAAACACTGGGCGGTTTGCTTGGCGCGCCGGGGCTAGGGGCGTTTGGTCTCTTCTCCGTCGCCACAGATCCGAACCTCACCCAGCCGATGCGCTCTGCTGACAATCGCGTCATCAACACAAATTTCCGGCCGCAGTATAATGCTGAGGAAACCATCATCATGGCGAATATCCGTCATGATTTTGAAAACTTCAGTGTGAAACTGACCGGTGGTTATGGCGACTCGCGGATCAGTCAGTATCAGGACCAGCTGAATGATTTCGGCGCGGCCATTACGCTGAACGATCTGGCGTTGGGCTTCACCATTCCAACAACCTACGGTGCGCTCTACGCTGACGGCCTGTTGCCGATCTCCGACTTTGACGCGGGCAGCACTGGCTTTATCGGCGGCAATGTTGTTGGTGAATCCGGATTCTTCTCGACCGTCGAGCGTTCGATTGGCGAGACGGATTATTGGTCGATCGAAGGCATCGTCAATTCCAGCTTCGAAGGACCGTTTAACTTCCTGCTCGGCGGTAGCTATTCGGAATCTGACGGCTTTGCTGATTTCTTCACGGCCGGCAACAGTCTTGACTATTTGTCGGCGACGCTTGGCAGTGTGGCGTTTGCTGATGGAACGAGCATTTATTCGCCGTTCTTCCGGTCAGATGGTCAGGCAAGCCGTAACTCGACTTCGGTGTTTGGCGAGATTTATTTCGATATCAGCGATACGCTCCGCTTTACTGGCGGCATGCGCTACAATCATGACGAGAAGTCCATTCGTGACCGGGCGTTGCTGTTAGACAGCTTCCTCGCTTTGGCGGGCGGCAATCCGAATCTGGCGCCGCCATTCGGTATGGGTGTTGCGCCTGTTGTCGTGCCACTCGGCACAACGGACGTGACGTCTGCGCTGGACGCCATCAACCCGCATCGCACGGGAACCGTCGACTTTGACGAATTCACAGGCCGCGCGGTTCTTGATTGGCAGGTTACAGACAATTCGTTGCTCTACTTCTCTTATTCCCGCGGCTACAAGCCCGGCGGCTTCAACGCCCCGGCGTCAGTCGGCCTCGGCGCGGCGGCGTCTTATGATCCCGAATTCATCAATGCGTTTGAATTGGGCCTTAAGTCGAACATGCTTGATGGCGTCCTTCAGGCCAACCTTACGGGCTTCTACTATGATTATTCCGGCCTGCAGGTTTCGAAGATCATCAACCGTACGTCGGTCAACGAGAATGTCGATGCAACGATCTGGGGTTTGGAGGGTGAATTCATCCTGCGCCCAACCGACAGATTGCGTTTGAACAGCACGGTTTCGTACCTCAACACCGAAGTAGGCGAATTCTTCAGCTTCGATCCGGGCAATCCAACTGCGGGTGATCCGGATGCTGATCTGTTCAAGGACCTCACAAACGCTGCAAACTGCGTCGTCAAGAACAATGGCGCGCCAACACTGATCGGCCAGTTGGCCAATCCGCTTGCGGCGCCCGGACCAACCAATCCGCTGATCACGCCGTTCACCGTGTGTGATGCTATTCTGAACCCAGCGATCGCCGCCAGAAACGGCTTGCTGATGACGAATTACGAACTGCTTGCCGGTATCGAGCAGAACCTCGAAGGCAACCGCTTGCCGGGTGCGCCGGAGTTCTCGTTCAGTGTCGGGGCGGAATACACATTGCCTATTGGCGGCTCCATGGAAGTCACGCCACGGGTTGATTACTACTGGCAGGACGACTTCTTCACGCGTGTGTTCAATACTGATGGCGACCGCGTGGACAGCTGGGACGTAATGAATGCTCAGGTCACGCTGAACAGCGTCGACGGACCCTGGTATGTACGCGTGTTCATGCAGAACGTACTGAATGACGAGCAGATCACGGGTCAGTACCTGCAAGACCAGTCTGCGGGCCTAATCACTAACATCTTCCTCCAAGAGCCTCGCCGTTACGGCATCGCTGTTGGAGCAACTTTCTAACGCCGGGCGCGTAAGAGGGGACGAAGAAGCGGGCGGCCTTTTGGCCGCCCGTTTTCTTTTCGGGGTTGTTCATTAAAATTGCTGCTTTCCCCTTCACCGGACGCAAACAGTGCTTGGCGCAATGTTAAATCCTTAACTTCAGGCGGGTGAGGGCGATGGCGTTCGGCGGCAAACAAAACCAGGCGGCGCTCAGGATCAGTGCGGACAGGCTGGCGAGCGTCGCCGGCGGCGCTTCTGCTGCGTATGTGGAAGAGGCTGCGCCATCATCTGCGGGGCCGGCGCGGCGGGTCATGGTCGAGCCTGATCTTTCCCGCATTCGTCCCCGCGGCGTTGAAGAAACCGATGACGACCGCAAGCGCCGCCTCACGGCCAAGACCATGAATTTCGGCGCCACGTTTCTCGCCCGATTGATCATCATGGGGGCGGTGGCGAAGTTCGGCTACGACACCTATGAGATGACCGGCATGTTCCCCCGCGGGGTCGGATTTGGCTTATTCGCCATGACGGCGGATTTTGGCCGCGTCATCGTGAAAGCCATGACCCCAGGCACCAAGTAGCGCGCAAGGCGTTGTTCGCCACAATCTCGCCACTTTGTGAGCCGGCGTGAGGGGCGAATACCCTTGTCCCGGCGCCGCCGCGCCCCAAATCCACCATCAACACCGCACCCAATGGGCTTGTCGCTTAAGGCATCTTATCTGGGGAGAGAGATCGATGGGCGTTTTGGAAATTGTACTGATAAGCTTCATCGCCATTAATTCCGGGCTTGGCATTGCCAGCCTGTTCTGGCGGCCACGCGGCTGATTTTGGGCGGCTGACTTTGGGCGGTTAGCGGCGCAAGCCGTTCCCGATCAATATCGCCCAACCGGCGAGAAAGGCGAGCCCGCCCAACGGCGTGACCGCGCCGACAGCCGAAAGCGCGCCAAGGGCCAGGGCGTAAAGGGAACCCGCAAACAGCACCGCGCCGGTGACGAACGCCCACCCGGCGGTGCGGAGCGTCTTCCGCTCCGAAAGGGCGATGGCGATCGCCGCAACGGCATGGGTCAGCGCATAGAATGTCGCCGTCTCCCACCAGCCGGTGGCCGCCGCCGACAGCCGGTCCTCAAGACCGTGCGCGCCAAAGACCCCGAGCGCCACGGCGAGAAAGCCCAATATTCCGGCGGCTAGGGTGAGGTGCGGCATGAAAATCTCTCCGGTTGCGGTGAGCCGAGGCATTCGCGCGGTATGGGAATAAGCGCTTTTTCACCTAATTCGTCTATACTCATCCGGTCAGTTGGCGCCAGTCTCTCTCAAATGAGTTGAGCGCGCTGGGGAGTAGATTTTATGTTTCGCGTCTTTTGCCTTGTCGCATTTTCGTTTTTCGCCGCCGCGCCGGCCCATGCCTGGGGCAAGATCGGCCACCGGGTCACGGGCGCCATCGCCAACCTCTATCTGTCTGATACAGCGCGCACCGCCATTGTAGATATTCTGGGTCCGGAAGGATTGGCGGAGGGCTCCACATGGGCGGATTTCATGCGCGCGAGCCCGGAAGATTTCTGGCAAAATGAATCAAGCCCGTTTCACTATGTGACAATCCCTGTGGGTCAAACCTATGCGGAAGCCGGCGCCCCGCCACAAGGCGATGCGATCACCGCCATGGCGCGGTTTGCGGAAGTGCTGAAAGACCCCGCCGCCTCGTGCGAAGACAAAGCGATGGCGTTGCGCTTTATCGTGCATCTTATCGGCGATCTGCATCAACCGCTGCATGCGGGCAACGGAACCGATCGCGGCGGCAATGATTTCGACGTCACGTACTTTGGGCGTGAGACCAATCTCCACTCGGTGTGGGACTCGGCGATGATCGATGGCGAACAGCTTTCCTATTCGGAGATGACCGAATGGCTCAGCGCGAAAATCACCGCAGAAGAAGTCGCCGCCTGGAGTGACCTCAACCCGGTGGTCTGGGCGACCGAAAGCGCGGCGATCCGTGATACGATCTACCCGGACGATCCGGATCTGTTTTATGCCTACGTGTTCAACCACATCGGCACGGTCAAACTGCGCCTGTCGCAGGCCGGCGTGCGCACGGCGGCGTATCTGAATGTGGTGCTCGCGGGCGGATAATCACTGGAATTTTTCCCAAGGGCGCCGCCGGCGGTTGACCTCCCGGGCCGGTTTTGCGAGGTCTGGGCGCTCATCTGGCTGGCTGTCACATAGCGCGCGCCGATCAACGCGGCGCTTTTTCTGGCCAGCCCTCGGCGCGCAGCGTTGCGCCGCTCATTTTCAGACCGGCCCCGCCGGTGACAAAAAGGACACTTCATGACTACGGCAAAGAAAGGCGACGTTGTCGTCATCGATTATACTGTGCGCACGGGCGACGGGCGCGTTGTGGGCGGCACCGAACAGGCAGGCCCGCAGACGCTGACCATCGGCAAGGCGGAAATTTTCCCGCAAATCGAGGATGTGCTCGACGGCATGGAAGTCGGCGCTGAACAGGCGATCACCATTCCTTCGGACAAAGCCTTTGGCCCGCGCCGCGAGGAAATGGTCGTACAGATCCCGCGCGAGCAATTGCCCGCCGACCAGCCGCCGCAGCCGGGCATGTCGCTCGCCGCAAAAGCGCAGGACGGCTCCACGGTCAATCTCGTTATCGTCGATGTGGGCGAGACGGCGATCACCGCCGACGGCAACCACCCGCTCGCCGGTGAAGATCTGCATTTCGGCGTGACCCTGGTGGAGATTAAACAAGCGGCGTAGGCGAACTTTGAGTTTGTCGTCATCCCGGACGCGTTGCAGCACGATGTGATGCAATGCAGATCCGGGATCGGTTGCAATGGCGCCAACCCTCACCCGATCCCGTGTCTGCGCAGCAGCGCTGCGCGCCGCGGCGCGCACGGGATGACGGAATAATGCAGAAGAAGCGATATGTAGTGAGTCGACGAGTTACGTCAGGAAAGCTGGAATTCTCGTTTCAATATTGCAAATAGAGTTTTTGCGCCTGTTTCGTCCAATTGAATCGATTGGCTTTTCTTTCCGGGGATTTGTCGGTCGCTTGTGCCATAAGAGTCGATTTGGATAAATGTTTTGCCGTCTTTATGAAATGGTGTGTAGGTAGCACCAATTTCTTTGTGGACAGAGTTTCGCTCCATACTTTTTAATTCGAAACTTCTAATTAGGGCCATCCATCACCTCACTGACAAGCGAGACACTCATCATAGTCCGTCTTGGCGGCGGCGTTCATCATGGCGGCCATGGGGTCGGCGGCATTAGCTTCGGCGAGCGCGTCCGCGGCGGCCTCGTCATTGGCGGCTTTGGTGCCGCCGGCGAAACCCGCGCGCTGGATTGATTTCGAGCGGCAATAGTAAAGCGACTTGCAGCCCTTTTCCCACGCCATCCAATGCAGCATGTGCAGGTCCCATTTGTCGATGTCGCCGGGCAGGAAGACGTTCACCGACTGGCCCTGACAGATATAGGGCGTGCGGTCGGCGGCAAGCTCAATAACCCAGCGCTGATCAAGTTCGAAGGCGGTTTTGAAAACGTCTTTTTCATCCGCGCTCAAAATATCGAGATGCTGGACCGAGCCTTCATGCTCCAGGATCGAGTTCCAGACCTCATCCGTGTCCTGACCTTTTTCTTCCAGCAGCTTTTTCAGCGCCACGTTTTTCACCGTGAAGGAGCCCGAAAGCGTCTTGTGGGTGAAAACGTTGGCGGGGATCGGCTCGATGCAGGGCGAGCAGCCGCCGCAGATGATGGAGATGGAGGCCGTCGGGGCAATCGCCATTTTGTGGCTAAAGCGCTGCTTGACGCCGCGTTCTTCGGCGTCGGGGCAGGCGCCGCGCTCTTCGGCCAGCGCCACAGAGGCTGCATCCGCGCCCATGCGGATATGTTTAAACAGCCGCGTGTTCCACGACTTCGCCATGGCGCTTTCAAACGGAATGTTCATGGACTGCAGGAATGAATGGAAGCCCATGAGCCCCAAGCCAACCGAGCGCTCGCGCTTGGCGGAGTAGACAGCCTTCGCCATTGTCGGCGGCGCGCGGTCGATGAAATCCTGCAGCACATTGTCGAGGAAACGCATGACGTCCTCGATGAATTGCGGCTCGTCTTTCCACTCCCAATATTTCTCTGCATTGACGGAAGAGAGGCAGCAGACAGCCGTGCGGTCTTCGCCAAGGTGATCCTTGCCAGTGTGCAGCATGATCTCCGAGCAGAGGTTGGACGTTGACACTTTCAGGCCGAGATCGCGCTGGTGTTTCGCCATCTGCTTGTTCACCGTGTCGGAGAACAGGAGGTATGGCTCGCCGGTGGCAAGGCGCACGTCGAGAATTTTTTGCCACAGTTTGCGAGCGGAAATGGTGCGCAAGACTTCGCCGGTCTTGGGCGAGCGCAAGCCGAACTCTTCGTCATTCTGGATCGCCAGCATGAACTCGTCGGTGATGTTGACGCCGTGATGCAGGTTCAAGCTCTTGCGGTTGAAGTCGCCGGACGGTTTGCGGATCTCAAGAAACTCTTCGATTTCCGGGTGGTGCACATCAAGATAGCAGGCCGCCGAACCGCGGCGAAGCGAGCCCTGGGAGATCGCCAGCGTCAGGGAATCCATCACGCGAATGAACGGAATGATGCCGCTGGTGGCGCCAGCATGTTTCACTTTTTCACCGATGGAGCGCACGCCGCCCCAATAGGTGCCGATGCCGCCGCCATTGGAGGCGAGCGCCACGTTTTCGTTCCAGGTGCCGACAATGCCGTCGAGGGAGTCGCTGACGCCGTTCAAAAAGCACGAGATCGGCAGACCGCGATTGGCGCCGCCATTGGAGAGCACCGGCGTCGCCGGCATGAACCAGAGCTTTGAGATATAGTCATAGATGCGCTGGGCGTGGTCGGCATCGTCGCCATAGGTGCGCGCCACCCGGGCGAACATGTCCTGAAAGGACTCGCCGGCCAGAAGGTAGCGGTCCTCCATGGTGGTCTTGCCGAATTCGGTCAGCAAAGCATCGCGGGAGCGATCGACAACGATATCGCGGACGACTTTCAGCGCCGGTTTGCCAGAATTCGCTGCAGAATTCGCCGCCGGATTCACAGCGGGCGTGTCAGCCGGCTGAACCTGCTCCAGATTGGCGTTTTCCGTAGTCTTGGCGGCTTCTTGGAACGACATCGCTACCCCGTTTTTTCCCGTTTCGCGTCCAAAACAGACACGCAAATTCCCTTGCTCCGGATTGCCCCAATGGGACCGCATCCGGCGCGGCGTTTCGTTTCTTTTGTGAATCGCCGATGGGTCCCCATCGACACAAGATATAGTGATGGAGGACGGTTCCAACGTCAATATGAAGTTAGTCGCTGGGCAAAAGTTTTTGGTTAAGGAGCGGTTAACGGGGCGCATTAAGTGCGCCACAAAGCTTAACGCAATTTGAGGTTTTTAAGGGGTTTTCGGCTCTCGTTTCGATTCCGTTTTGCCGCTCTTTTCGCCCTCAAATTTTTTCGCATAAGCATCGGTCCGCCACTGCTGTGGCGCGCCGGCAAACGCCGTTTCGACGAATTTTGCCGACGAATCGCGGCGCCGCCACTCGGGAATTTCCCCATCTCCGTCGAAATCGGCGTTCGGGTGATTCGTTATTGCCGACCCGGGACGGGTAGAGGCTGCGCCGGTCCCGCCAACACGCGCCCGGAACACGTCCACCGTGTCTTCAATCCGGCGGATCAGATCGTCCTTGCGCAGGGCCTCGTGCGAGGAAAATCCACTGCGCAGGGCGATCAGCGCGTCGGCCCGGGCGCGTCTGGCGGCGCCTTCCGACAGGGGTTCGGCGAAGACGGAGGTGAGCACCCCGGCAAGGGCGTAGATCAGGCCGCCCAGCAGGATGAGCTGCACCGCCCAAGGATAAGGCAGCGTCGTGATTGGCTCCAGAATCTCAATGGGCGCCGGCTTTGGCACAGCAATCATGAAGACGATCAGTGCGCCAAAAAGAGCGCCATTGAGAAAGTCCATGAAGGAGGAGGAGCGGCGATACCCCCGGCTGCTCAAAAACCCGTTGAACATTCGTTGCGCTTTGTCCTGATCGCCGTCTGTTAAAAAGCTGACCTCGCGAAAAAACGCCCACGCTTCCAGCGCCGTCAAATGCGCGCGGGAGACCTCGTCAACGGCGTCCGCAGGGCGCTGGCGCTTGTCCATGGACTGGCGCAGCATGCTCAAGGTTTCGTCAAACTCACCGGACGCCTTGGCGATTTCGCCGCCCAGCGCTTCGGCTTCGCGGGTGATGCGGCCGTTGTCGGTGTTGCCGAACAACATGACCAGCGCGGCGAATCCGAAACCCACCCCAAGACCGGTCGCCGCCACCAGCAGGAAACTGCGCAGCAATATTTTGGCGTCGGCAATGGGAACGCCACCGGCGATCACCCCGACTCCATCGGCGCGCGCCGACAAAATGCTGTAAAAAAGCCAGACCGCGACGCCGAACCACATGAGGCCGATCGCGATGCGCAGAACCTGCGCCGCCAGCGTCACCTCCGCGTCGCGCCGGGCGCTGATCAATGTTGCGAGCTTGCCTGATCGCTCACGCAGATCGACGGCGCGCCGCACCATGGCGCGCGATGAATCTTCCAGCAGCGAGGAAAGGGGTAGGGCGCGGCGGCCGCCTTCGTCATCTGCGCCTTCGCCAGAAGGAAACAGGGTCGTGGTCGGGTCGGCAAATACAGGGCGGTCCGGCGGCGCCTCTTGGGCGGCTTTTTCCGGCCTGCTCGGCGATGGCGCGAGGCGCTTGAGCGCAGCGTCAGCGCTGCTGCGCAGCGCTTGCAACATGCCGCCCTTTTCTCCGCTAGCCTTCATTCCCAAGAGCCCCCTTGCTCCGTACCCCAACCCCGAAGCGCCATGGTAGACGAAAATCCCCGCCCCGTTAATCCCGCGGAAAATCCCCGGATTCCGCCATTTGGGGCCAGTAATTGTGGGCGACGCCTTAGATTTCCTGCTGCAAGAGAAGCTTGTTTTCAACGCGGCGCAGCGCAAATACCAACGGGTATGACTGTGAACTTTTCTTCCCTCATTGAAAGCGCTGAATTTCAGGACGGCGCACTATCCGTTTCTATTCCGCAAGGGTGGATGCAGGGCCGCACCACCTATGGCGGACTTTCAGCGGCGCTTTGCCTTGAAACGGCCATGCGTGCTTATCCGGATTTGCCGCCATTACGCTCCGCGCTCGTTTCTTTCATCGGCCCGGCGGGCGGCCCGGTGGAGGGCAGGGCCAAACTGCTGAGACGCGGTAAGTCAGTCGCTTTTGTGGAATCGGAGCTTTCAAGCGAGGCCGGTATCGCAACGCGCTGCAATTTTGCGTTCGGCGTCGGGCGGGAGTCTGCGTTCGACACGGTTTTTACGCCGTCGCCCACAATGCCGCCGCCGGACGCATGCGAGCCATTTTTTCCGCGTGAAGCGACGCCTGACGATCCGCGTCATTTCACCGATCATTTCGACGTGCGCCTTGCGAAAGGCGCGCGGCCAGTTACCGGCGCGAGCGAGCATGAGTTTTACCTATGGGTGCGTCATGCGGATGTGAATGCAACTGGCATTGTGGGGCTCATGGCGCTTGCTGACATGCCGCCGCCGGCGATTTTCCCGATGTTCAAGGAATTTGCGCCGATATCCTCCATGACATGGATGGTGAACATGCTGAGCGACAAACCCGCGACGAAAGATGGCTGGTGGTTGTTGCAGTCACGCGGTGAAAATGCGTCACAAGGATATTCCAGTCAGGATATGCTGGTCTGGAATGCTGATGGCGAGTTTGTCATCGCGGGCCGCCAGTCTGTAGCGATTTTCATTTAGAGGGGCGTCATGCGCATTGGGCTGATTACGCTGGTTGTTCGCGACTACGACGAAGCAATTGCCTATTACCGTGATATGCTTGGTTTTTCGCTTGTAGAAGACAGTGTGGTTTCACCGGAAAAGCGCTGGGTGGTGGTGTCGCCGGGCGCTGGCGGCGCTGATCTGCTGCTGGCGAAGGCCGCGAATGACGAACAGCGCGCTGCAATCGGAAATCAAACCGGCGGGCGTGTCGCTCTATTTCTTTATACGGATGATTTCAGCGGCGCCTATGCGTGGTTCAAGGCCGCCGGTGTTGAGTTTACAGAAGCGCCGCGCAGCGAGCCTTACGGCCAAGTCGTGGTGTTTCGTGATCATTACGGTAATAAATGGGACCTGCTTGAGGTAAAAAAATAGCCCCGCCACGCAGGTTATTCTTCGGCGCCAAACTTTCCAAACGCCGCAGTATATAGCAATAAGATAATTACCGACCACACGACGGCCCATTCCCAAAGCGCGAATTCAGCTTGAGATTCGTCGATAAGTGTACAGAGATAGGCGACCATAGCCGAACCAGAAGCGGCAAAAGGGATTCTAAAATATTTTTTCTTGATCCCTTTGTCCCTGAGAAATCCGACAGAAAGTGTAGCTAGGAAAAGGCCAAATCCAAAAGCCAAACATTGCCAGTCTTCCAAGTGAGGGATCATTTCCAAGTTCCTGATTTCAAGTCAATCGCCGTTACTTGATACTTTCCTTATAGATTTTCGATATCTTCACGCTTCAACTCAAGGCGTAGCCACTCTTCTTCGGCGGCTGCGATCTTTTCCTCTGCGTCGGAAAGCGCCGTTGCGGTTTTTGAAAATTCAGCCGCGTCACGTTCGAACAGTTTCGGATCATTCAATTTCGTTTTCAATGCGTCTATTTTTTCCTGTAGTGCGGAGATCTCTTTAGGAAGACTATCCAGTGCGTATTGCTCCTTGTAAGACAGTTTTGATTTGTTTGCCGCCGGTTTGTTGTTGACGGCGCGCGGCGCCGTTTTTTCTTTTGGCGCCGCTTTTGTTTTTTCGATGCCGGGCGCGGAACCGCGTTGGCTTACCATGTCGTCATAACCGCCCGCGTAGCGCAGCCATTTGCCCGGTCTATCCGGGTCGGTGGTGACCACCGATGTAACCAGGTTTTCCAGAAATTGCCGGTCATGGCTGATGAGCAGGAGCGTGCCCTCATAGGCGGCCAGTTGCTCTTCCAGCATCTCAAGTGTTTCGAGATCGAGGTCGTTGGTAGGCTCGTCGAGCACCAGCAGGTTTGAGGGTTGCGCCATGGCTGCTGCAAGAGCGAGCCGACCGCGCTCGCCGCCGGACAGCGCCGTGACGGGCTGGCGCCATTGTTCCGCCTCGAACAAAAAGTCCTTCAGATAGGTCGCCACGTGCTGTTTGGCGCCGTTCACCGTCACCCAGTCGCCCGCGCCATCATTGATCGCGTCAGCGACGCGCATTTCCGGCCGCAGCGTCGCCCGGCGCTGGTCAAGGGAAACGACGTCGAGGTTGGTTCCCAGTTTGATCGCGCCGGTGTCCGGCGCCAGCGCTCCCGTGAGGAGATTGACGAGCGTGGTTTTGCCCGCTCCGTTTGGCCCGACAATGCCTATGCGGTCGCCGCGTACAATCTCGATGGAAAAATCATCGATGATGGTCCGTTCACCGAATGATTTTGAGATATGCTCTACAATAATCGCACGCTTTCCGGATGCACCGCCAGCCTGAATGGAAAAACTCGCCGCGCCTTGCGGCCGGCGCGTATCCTTCAATGTTTTACGCATGTCTTTCAGTTCGCCGACACGCCGCATATTGCGTTTTCGCCGGGCGGTGACGCCGTAACGCATCCAGTGTTCTTCGGCGACAATCTTGCGGCCAAGTTTGTGCAGCGCCAGTTCTTCTTCTTCCAAAAATTTATCGCGCCATGTTTCGAATTCGCGAAAGCCCTTGCCGGTGGCGCGCGTGGCGCCGCGATCGATCCACACCGTGTCATTGGTGATCAGTTCGAGAAACCGCCGGTCGTGACTGATAAGAATGACCGATGACGAAATCGAACGCAGTTTTTCTTCGAGCCAGGTGATCGCCGGCAGGTCGAGATGGTTAGTCGGTTCATCAAGCATCAGAATGTCCGGCGCCGCCGCCAGCGCCTGCACATTGGCAGCGCGGCGAATCTCTCCGCCGGAAAGACCCGCCGGTGAAAGACGCGGGTTGAGGCTCAGTTCCTCCAGCATGGCTTCGGCGAGATGGCGTCCGCCCGTCTCGTCAAGTCCGGCGCAAACATAATCACCGATTGTTTCAAAGCCGGAAGTGTCCGGCTCCTGCGGCAAATAACGAACAGTCGCGCCGGGGTGGATAAAGCGCTCGCCGCTATCCGGTTCCACCAGTCCCGCGGCGATTTTCATGAGAGTCGATTTGCCAGACCCGTTTCGGCCCACCAATGCTATGCGCGCCCGCTCCGGTACGGCGAGGCCCGCGCCGTCAAACAGCGGGTCGCCGCCAATGATCAGGTTAATATCAGAAAGGGAAAGCAGCAGGGCGGACATGGTCGTTTGGCCGATTCTTCTTGCGGTCACCTTGTTGCGGCGCCGCATTTCTTTACGGAATGTTGCGAGTCTCGTGACAGCTTTTTCAGGAATGGTCAGCGCAATGCAATATCACTAAGCCCCCGATGCACCCGTTGAAGCAGTATTTGTCCGAGGTCGAAGAACCTGTCCGTGACTTCGCGGAGCGGGTAGGGGCGTCCCGGCAAACCCTTTACCGGATATTCAGCGGCGCACAGGCGCCAAAACCAGCGTTGGCGCGGCGGATTGTCGAGGCCACAGGCGGGGCGGTAACGCTTGGCATGCTCTATGGCGCGGACATGCCGGGATCCGCGGAGATCATCAATCTCAACCCGCGCGCAGATGAACCAGCACTCGACCATGAACGCTTAAAGCTCGCTATCGCGGTGGTCATTAATCAT
Source organism: uncultured Alphaproteobacteria bacterium (assembly GCA_942492295.1). Classification (GTDB taxonomy): domain Bacteria; phylum Pseudomonadota; class Alphaproteobacteria; order Caulobacterales; family Parvularculaceae; genus Hyphococcus. Next base: position 1,268,585 of record CALODW010000005.1, on the reverse strand, counting down.
TTGCGCCCGAACGAGGCGTCAATTTCCGCGCCAGAAATGATGGATGTTGCGGCGGAAGCGGTCATCAGCACATACGCCGCTCTGTCCAAAGTCACGACCCGTCAGGGTCCGGCTCGTCTTGGGCAAGCTCTTCGGCCAGTGCTCGAAGAAATTCTGAAAGAGTTTGGGGGCCTTCCTGGTCCGTCGGCGCTGGATCGCGGAGCGGATCTGGCGGCCCAGCTTTACCTCCAGTCAGCAGAGCGCCAGCGCTCCCTATAGCGGCGCGCTCCAGCGTCAGATTCTGACGCTTGATCTCGCCCGCCCGGCGCTTGGCGACCCGCCACATGGTGCGCCCCAGCCGCGCTGCGTAATTGTCTTCATCGCTCGTCAAGACCAAAATTCCCGTTTTGGTTGTGTTTTTGTGTAGATTTCACCATAACTCGCGTTAAGGTTGTGTCGATGTATGCGTAACACATATTCACAACACGAGGACAAACATGATGAAGGATCTCCGAAAGGAACAGTTGGCGTTGTTGCGTTTTGAAAAGCAAATTGCGGGCCTAGCCGCCACGCTGGCCGCCGGCGTGGTGGTCGCCAAAGGCGTTGATGGCAAGCTTCATGCATCGAGTGGCACGGAGGCGTATGCGGATATTCAGACCGCGTTGGTGAATCTGGCGGAGGTGACAAGCCAAGCCCATGACGTCCTCAATGCGAAGGCGCTAGAAGTCGGCGCGAAACTGTTTGAAGCAGCCGGCGGCGGCCTTCCGAAGATTGATCCGGACGGAGCCGTGAAATCGATTCTTGGGCTTGGATAACGATCAGCTTTTACGCCGCCATTGTCGGCGTCACCCTCATTGTTGCGTTTCACTCCCGGTCGCCGCAAATCGCGGCGGCCGCTCGATTGATTGCATTGAACTGGGCGTTTTCACTACAGTTCTGGCTAATCTTTAATGGCGATCTTTTGCGCTGCTCATTCTTTCTGGTGGATGTCTTCACGGCGGCGGCGTTCTTCGCCATGTCGAAGGAGCGATGGTTTCCGGCGCCACTCTGCTTTCTACATATTGCTTTGAGCATCTATCATTTGAGTACGACGGTTATCCCGGAAAGTTATTACTGGATACAGGCGGTGTTGAACCGCGCCTTTGAACTTGAAATTCTTTACGTGATTTGCTGCGCGACATTCCGGATTGTCATCCTCCGGCGCGCCGCCGCCCCTAAAGGCTTTTGATAAAATCTGCGATATCGGCGTGCGCTGCTTTTGTTTCCGCCAGGGACCAGTGCATGTGGAACAGATGAAACATGCCGTCATAAACGCGCAATGTCGCGTCGACTCCAGCGCTGCGGGCCAGTTCGGCAAAACGTGCGGCGTCGCCAAGCAACACTTCGCGCAGACCAGCATGAATTAGGACCGGCGGCAGACCGCTAAAGTCTCCATAAATTGGGGAAACCATGGGATTGGTCAGCTGCTCGCCCGGCGCGTAATACTGAAAAAGTTTGCGCGCATTGCGCCCGCCGTTTGAACGGATCAGCGGATCATGACCATCCAGCGTGCGGTGGGTGTCGCTGACGCCTGCGCCATCGAGCGCGGGCGAGGCGAGCACCGCCGCAGCGGGCAGGGTGACGCCTTCATCACGCCAGCGCAACATGCAGGCGAGGCTTATAGCGCCGCCAATCGAATCGCCGAAGACGACGATACGGCGATCTGGGTGTTGATCGATCAGTGCGCGATAGACCTTGTCGACTTCATTGATCTGAACCGGAAATCGCGCTTCGGGCAACAGTGTGTAAGAAGCCCCAACCGCGCCAACACCGCTTAACTGACAAGTGGGCAGGATCATGGACGCGTTCACACGCGGTGATCCGCTCACCAGTCCGCCGCCATGCACATATAGAATGAGCGTGTCTTCGCGGCCCGTTGTCTCCGTTTCATAGCGAAGGCAGGGGCGCCCGGCTATTTCGAGATCGGTCAGCCGGTATGGAAAGTCGAGTTCATCGTGGGTCTTCAACCATTCCTGGTTCGAAAAGTGGCGCGCAAGGCCGCGCGTCAATGGATTCATCCAAGTGTCGAGAGCAGGATACTCACGCAGCGCCGAAATTTTCGTACGCGCATTGTCACTGATCGCCTTGCCCAAACGCCGCGCTGCAAACGCCATTTACACACCCATTACAAAGCGCAAATGATGCGCTGGTTTTCTTGTGATTTTGGCCGCGGGCGGAAAATATCTGGTTAATGAACGACGAGCAGTTGCAACGAAAAACGCGCGCGAAGGCGGTTTTTTGCCTCGCGCGCGCTTGAAATTGGTAACGAAGGTAAACAGACTTTAAGGTTGCGGGTCCTTATGCGCTGAACAGGTTCGCCCAGTTGCGGGCTTCACGCTTTTTCCAGCCGCCGCGATGCCAGGCGTCTGAAACGATCAGCGGCGCCACGGACGTCGCCTCGGCGTAGACCATCTGTTCGTAAACGGTTGACACCTTGCCCCAGCTCGCCGCCTCTTTCAGCGTCGATGAAGAACAAGCGCCATCCCGAACATCCGCGACGGTGATCTGCACGGCGTATTTGTGCATCTCGCAATCTTCGTGACCGAGAATTTCCGCGCAGACGACTGTGTCCTGCGCAAAGTTTTTCGGCACGCCGCCACCGACCATGAAGAGGGCGGTGGTGCCGGCCGCGAGTTTGATTTCTGTCAGTTCACGGAAGTCACCGCCGGAATCAATTGTCACATAGGGCTTGCCTGCTTTACGCCGCTCGACCTGGTGCTTGACGATGCCAAATCCCGCCGAGCAATCGGAAAAAGCCGGCACGAAAATCGGCACGCCTTTTTCGTACGCGCGCTGGATCAGTGAGCCTTCTTTTTTGGCATTGCCCGCCGCCAGCCATTTTCCAATCTCATAGATGAACTCGCGCGAGGTGTAGGGGCGCGGCTGCAGCTGTTCGCAGATCTCGTAGATTGTCCCGTCCACATGCTGCAATTCTTCTTCGTCGATATAAGTATCGTATATGCGGTCGATATAGAGCGAGCGCAGCGTGTTATCGTCGGGGATATCGTTCGCCTGATAGTGCTTGAAGCCGAGCGCCTCGAGGAAATCCATGTCGATGATGCAGGCGCCGGTGGCGACCACGGCGTCCGCCATGTTGTATTCGATCATGTCGCGCCAGACATGCAGACAGCCGCCGGCGCCGGTGGATCCGGCCATGATCAGCCACGTTGAGCACTTCTCGTCTTCGAGCGCCATGTTGAGAATCTGCGCGGCGCGCGCAGCGTCGCGGCTCGTAAAGCTCATCTTGCCCCAGGCATCGATGATCGGGCGGGCGTCAAACTTTGTAATGTCGATATGTTCGACCGGCTGCGCGAGCAGTTCGGCTTTGCGATTGTCGGTTGAAGTCATTGCTGCGGTCCTTTCGGTTGTCCGGCCTTTTCATGTTTCAGGGCCGGGGTTACCGGATCCGGGCCGCGCCAGAATGGCGCGCGGAGGGCCGTAAGGTGACGCTGGCCTATACGATCAGCGCCGGTTTTTCCAGCGCAAAGGCGCGCCGAATTCAAAGTTCGATGGAGACCTCGCCAAGGGCGATAATTTCGGCGCCCTGCTCGACACTATCCTCGCCATACATGGTCATCATCGGCGCGTCATCGACGATAGCATCGATATATTCGCCGAAGCCGTTGAACTTGGTCGCGAGAGCAGCGCCATAGGCGCCGGTGAGGCCAAATTCGATGTAGTCGCCTTCACTAATATCGGCCGGCAACATGAACGGGCCTTCCATCACGTCGATCGCGTCGCAGGTCGGGCCGAAAAGTTTGAACGGCTTTAGCGGACGGCGCGGACTGGATTTCCGGCGCAACATTTTCGCCGGGAAAACAAGCCCATCATGGGCCGCGTCGAACAGCGCGCCATAAGCGCCATCGTTCAAATAGAGCGCGTTGCCTTTGCGCAATTCGACGCGTGCAATGTGACTGCCAGCTTCGGCGCACAGCGCGCGGCCGGGTTCGCACCACAAATCCGCGTTTTCAAGCACCGGCATTTCTTCAAACGATGCTTTGATCTCATCAATGTAATTGAGGAGCTGCGGCGGTGTAAGGCCGGGATAAGCGGACGGAAACCCGCCGCCTACATCAACAATGTCCACGGTGACCCCGGCAGCGCGGATAAGTTCGCTGACCGACTGCATGGCGACGCGCCAGGCTTCGGGACGCATGCATTGCGAGCCTACATGGAACGAAATGCCGAGCTCTTCCGCTGTGGCGCGCGCTTCGCGCAACACCAGCACGGCTTCTGGTCCGGCGGCGCCGAACTTGCCCGCAAGTTTGTGCTGCGCGTAGTCCGACGATACGGCGAGGCGCACAATGATATGCAGGTCCTTTGCACCATCAGTTTCTTCGATCAACTTGGAAAGTTCCTGGGTCGAGTCGACCGCAAAGATTCGCACGCCGAAATCAAAATAGGCGCGGCGGATCGCCGAACGGGCTTTCACCGGATGCATGTAGGCAAGCGTGGAGCCTGGGCAGCGCGCGAAAACGAGTTCGATTTCGGGGATCGACGCCACGTCAAACCAGCGCACGCCGGCGGCGTACACCGCGTCGATAATGGCCGGGTGAGGGTTCGCTTTCACCGCATAAAGAACGTCGCCGGGAAAATGGCGCACGAACCAGTCCGCGGCCTTGTGGGCTGCGTGGGGGCGGAGACAATGTACGGGAAGGTCCGGCCCAAATGCGCCGTTGTCAGACCCTACGACCAGCGCAAGCGCTGAAGTGTGCCTTTCCATCTCATGGAACCTCGCAAAAGCTGCTTCAACCAAGCGCCAATCTTGCGGAGAGGTCCCATGGGATTGGCGAAATCGCCACATAAGAACGAATGACGGGCCTGTAAAGAAAAAAATTGGCCCAGCGGAAGGTTTTTACGCCCCGGGCTGGGGCTGATCTGTCAGCAGCCTCACTGAAAGGCTGCTAATATATTGAATTTGTTTGAAAAATTTCAGCACAAGGCACGCGATCGAGCTTGCCAAATCGCAAAATCTCGAGGTTCATAATGTGTGTCTTGAGTCAGTAAAGGAGTGCGTTATGCGGACGGAATTAGCCTTGAAAAAGCAAATGCTCGGCTATCGTCTGGCCACGGCGGAAATTCTCTACCACTTGCCGGACTACCCAAAGTTCCTCCAGACCTATGTCTGGCAGGACTATGACATCGCACCGTCTTATCCAGTGCTTTCCAGGTTTCTCGACTTCTGGACCCGTGAGTTGGAAGGGCCGATTTACTCCGTACGCCTCGCGGGCAAGAAGATCATTGGCGCTGCGGAGTTAAAGAGCGTCAGTGGGTTTGGGTTGAACTAGGCGCACTCTAGGTTGTCTGCGCCGACAGCCGCTGGCCGATTTCCTTGGTCCGGATGAATTGCTGGTACGTATAAGGCAGAATGATTACTGCTTCCGAGAACTGTAAAATGTAAGTCAGCGACGCAAATATTGTTCCTTCGCTGGCCTGTTCGATCGCAATGAGTTGATATGCGGCAAACCCGGACAGTCCTATCGTCATGGCGAAAATAGCGCCGAAATTAAACGCTTCGAGGTCCGACAAGAGTATCCGCCACCGTACAATCGAGGAGAAATGTTCCTGTATGGAAAGTGGATTTCGGGTGGCAAGAATGTCCACCTGTTTCTCCGTTTGGTCATTGAGACCTACGTTGAACATTTCGACGCGTCGCCTTGTGAAATAAAAGACCAAACCGGCGAATATGCCCGCCAGGAGCGCAACGGCGCCGACAGTTGCTGAAAGCGTGAACAGCATGATGACGGCTCCGACGAGGCCAAGTATTGAAGTAAGTGCGGCGGGTAAGAAATATTCAAAAAACTCTGAGAACTCAGCAACGAAGCCGGTGCGGGCGGATATTCGTGAGACCGGTGAGTCCCGCTGATTTTCACGCGCAACGGTTTCTGTGCAGATTTCGCGAAAGATACGGCCGTAGACACGCGTATCGTAGAGGCGTCGGGCCACGCCTGTAACGAGTCCCGCGCCGGCAACAATAACAAACAAGAATAGCTCTCGTCGGCTTCCAACCAGCAACCCATCTATAGCGAGTCCGAGCATCAATGGTTCAAATACGCGTAGGATATTTTCCAGCGCTATGAGCGTCAGCGTACCAGCGATAACGAGTCTATAACGCCGTAAAACAGCGCTGTGACTTACATGTTTAGACATGGGAAAAGCTTTCAATGATCTTGAATCACAAGGCCCGGCCAGCGAATGGCTTGGCGTTACTTCGGGTAAAGCTGGGCGATGATTAAAGGATCATGATGTCCGCTTGTTACTTCAACGATGGATGTTTTGCAATCCCCGCGATGTAAGGCCGGCCGCCACGGCCAACCAGGCGGTGGTCGTTGCGGAGACACACGGCAGCTGTTTATCGCCATTTGTGGTTTTTTAAATATGAACTTGAATTCATATTCATGATATGCCATATGGCGAACGTGAAGCAAGGAGAATTGGGGAATCCATTGGAAATTCTTGGATCAGATATGGCAATCGACTGGCGCGGCCTGACCGCTATCGACCTGTTCATACTCGTCGCGCTCGCCGTCGTTTGGCCCATATACAGCTTCATTCATTTGAAATTGAATTCGCTGGAAAAGTTGCGCCGCGAGAAGAATTTGCGGCTATCGTCTTACAACACGACGATGCTGCAGCTTTGGGGGTTTACCGCCGCCATTTTCGCCGTCTGGATATGGACTGATCGCCCGTTTGAAACGCTCGGCTTTCAACACACGCTGGATGCGCAAACCATGGGCGCCTGGGTGGTCGCCGCGCTATTGCTATTGTTCAGCGCGGTGCAGCTCTTGCAGGTTTTTTTCAGCCGCAAGGTGCGGGAGAAAATTGCAGGGCAGCTCGAGGACGTTGGAGCGCTAACCCAGCTCCTGATGCCAAGAACCGGTAAGGAATACCGGCGCAGCATGCTTGTAGCCGTCACCGCAGGCATTACTGAGGAAATTATCTTCCGCGGGTATATCATCTGGGCGCTCAGTATGTTCGTGCATCCCTGGGCGGCTGGCGCGCTGTCGGTCGCATTGTTCGTGCTTTTACATCTTTACCAGGAGCGGGCCGGTCTCATACAGGTCGCGATTTTTGCAGCGATCGCGACGGTCATGTATCTGGTTTCCGGGTCTCTATGGCCGGTGATCGTCCTTCACATTGGCGTTGATATTTTAAATCTCAGTCTCGCCTGGAAAGTCGTTCGTGACATCGAGCAATAATTCATCCGGATCCCGGAAAGCGCCCGCTGACACACTAAACCGTGTCCCTTTAGCGAAGGGCGCTCGCATTTTGCGGCGGAATCTGTCTACCTTTTCCATCATGAAAAGCGAGCGATCCGTTGCCTAGCATCTACGACCTCAAGCCGAAGTTCCAATCCCTGCTGCGCCCGTTATGTGGCGCGCTGGCGAAGGCCGGCGTCACCGCCAATCAGGTGACGCTTGCAGCGTTCGGATTGTGCCTTGCGCACGGTGTTGCGAATGCGGCGACGGGAGGAGCGGACTGGGCGCTGTGGTCGCTGCCGATTGTTCTGTTCATCCGTATGGCGATGAATGCGGTGGACGGGATGCTGGCGCGTGAATTCGGGCAGAAGTCAAAAATTGGCGCCATTCTCAACGAATTGACCGATGTGTTGTCCGACGCAGCGCTGTATTTGCCTTTTGCGCTCATCGTGGGCCTGCAGCCGGTATTGGTTGTCGGCTTGGTCTTCTTTGGCGTTGTTGCGGAAATGACCGGTGTTGTCGGCGTTCAGATCGGGGCGTCGCGGCGTTATGACGGCCCGTTCGGAAAGTCAGATCGCGCGTTTTTCTTTGGCGCGTTTGCCGTATTGCTCCTGTTTTTCGAACCGGGGCGGTGGAGCACGGTGTTGATCGCCTTCGCTGCGGCGCTCGGCCTTGCAACCATCGTCAACCGCGCGCGAAACGCGTTGAAGGAAGTCAACCATGGAAACGCCTGACGGCTTGTCGGAACAGGTGCTCTGGGCCATAGGCGCTATCTATGCGCTGTTGATCGTCGCGAGCATCATTGTTGCGGTGTTGAAACGTACTGCGCCGGGCGAGGGGACAACGGAGCTTTCGCGCCGCGTCACGTCATGGTGGTTCATGATCACCATTTTCACAGTGGCCATTGTCACCAACCCGATTGTTTCCACAGTGTTTCTTGGCTTCATGACGTTTCTGGCGTTCAAGGAATATATTTCGCTCATCCCCACGCGCCGCGTCGACCGGCTGATCCTGCTTTTTGCTTACCTCGCCATCCCCGTGCAATTCACCTTCGCCCATATGAACAGCTATGGGCTTTTTCTCGTTTTCATTCCGGTCTGGATGTTTTTGTTCTTTCCCATGGCGATGACGCTCACTGGCAAGACCGAAGGATTTTTGCGTGCGGTCGGAACATTAAGCTGGGGGCTGATGATCACCGTCTTTGCGCTCAGCCATACGGCGATGCTGCTGGCGGCGGATGATGAAGTGGCGGGACCGGCGGGCGGCGCCGGGCTTTTGCTTTTCCTCGTGGCGCTGACGCAGTTCAATGATGTGGCGCAGTTCACTTGGGGCAAGCTTTTCGGAAAGCACAAGATCGTCCCGAAGGTCAGCCCCAAGAAAACCTGGGAAGGGTTTCTTGGGGGGCTCGTTTCAACCATTGCGCTGGCAGCGATTGCGGGCCCGTTTCTGACGCCGCTTGGAACGAACTATGCGGCGCTGGCCGGCGGGATGATCGCCATCGCCGGATTTCTCGGCGACATCACGATCTCCGCGTTCAAGCGTGACCTGGGCGTGAAGGATTCCGGCGGGCTCATTCCGGGCCATGGCGGCATCCTCGACCGGGTCGATAGTCTCACCTATGCCGCCCCGGTATTTTATCACGCCATGCACTTCTTCGCTTTCAGCGGAAGACTCTGATGACGCGCATTTTGCAGGTGTTGTTTTTTGCTCTTGTGGTGCGGCCGGTGCTGCTGATCATTTTGGGCATGAATGTGCGCGGGCGCGAACATCTGCCCAAAAAAGGGCCGGCAATCATCGCCGCCAATCACAATTCGCATCTCGATACGTTGACATTGATGGCGCTGTTTCCTCTGAAGGATTTGCACCGTCTGCGGCCTGTGGCGGCGGCGGATTATTTTCTGTCGAACAAAGGGCTGGCGTGGTTCGCCACCAACATCATTGGCATTATTCCGCTGGCGCGCGGCGGCGTGCGCAAAAACCCGCTCGCCGATCTTGAGGCCGCTCTGGATCGCGATGAAATTCTCATTCTCTTCCCGGAGGGTTCACGCGGCGAGCCGGAACAGCGCGCGGAGTTCAAACGCGGCGTCGCCTATTTGTCTAAGGCGCGGCCAGACGTTCCGGTGCATCCTGTGTTCATGCACGGCCTCGGCAAGGCGCTGCCGCGCGGCAGTCTTATCCTTGTGCCGTTCAATTGCGACGTCATCGCTGGCGAGGCGATCAGGTACGCGGGCGACACCGGTCCGTTCATGGAAACGCTTGAAGCGAGCATGAACGTGCTGGCCGCGCAGGGGCATTTCCAGCCATGGGAATGAAAGATCCGCGTCTGTGGCTCGCCGCCGCCGCGCTCTGGGGTTTTGCAGAAGCAACGTTCTTTTTCATCGTGCCGGATATACTGCTCACAGCGGCGATACTTTTTTGTGGCGTTAACAAAGCGCTGCGTCTGGCGTTGGTTGCGGCGCTCGCCGCTGTTGCAGGTGGGCTATTGATGATGCGGTGGGGCGCCAGCGCCGCCGAAGCGTCGCGTGCATTCCTATTGTCCGTCCCGCTTATTGGCGACGACCTCCTTTTGCGGGTGCAAACGGAGGTGCAGGGAGCGTGGCCATTCAATTTGATGTTCGGCGCAATAACCGGTGCGCCTTACAAGATTTATGCGGCGGAAGCGGTTGCTGCAGAGATCAATCCGTTGGCATTTGCGCTCGTTTCATTCCTTGCGCGGCTCCTTCGCTTTTCGGTCGTGATTTCTCTCGCCGCTTTGAGCTTTGCTCTGGCGAAGCGATTTGGCGTCGCGCGATTCAATGGCATCGGTTTGGTTGTGGCTTGGGGCGCGGTCTACGCGATCTATGTGATGATCCGGACCGGCGCCCAGTAAAACCCATCAATCTGGTAATTTGGCGCCACGCAGGGCTTGGGCTAGGTTCGCGCGCAAATTCTGTATTTGAGGAGGTACCCTTTGCGACAATTACTGAAATTTACGGCTGTGGCGGCGATTGCTGTTTCGCTGTCAGCATGCGGTCAACCCGGTCCGGGTGAGCCGGAGGACCAGCCCGAGGCGCCGACGGACGTTGACCCGACGGACCCGGACTCGGTTTTGCCCGACGAGGCAAAGTCCGGCGCTGAGCTTGCGGCTGACTTCCAGAAACTGGCGGCGGAAAACCTCGCGGCCTCCATGGCGTTTCTGGACCAGAACGCCGGGCGTGAGGGCGTAAACGTCACCGACAGCGGCCTGCAATATATGGTGCTTGAAGAGAGCGAAACCAAAGGCGCTTCGCCGGTCTCTACGGATCTCGTAATCTTTGAATACACCGCCACAAAAAGTGACGGCGTTGAGTACGACTCGTCTCGTGCGCGCGGCGCGGCGCCCCAAGTTCAGGTCGGGGCGCTGGCGCTGGACATGCCCGGCCTTTCCGAGGGCGTCCAGATGATGAGTGAAGGCGATCGCTATCGCTTTTTCATGCCGCCGTCGCTTGCTTATGGCGAGCAGGGCACCCCCGGCGGTCCGATCGGTCCGAATGAAGCTATTATTTTCGATGTGGAGCTTATCAAAGTGCAAAACCCCGCCCTAAATCTCGAAGCCGCGAACAAGTTTCTGGCTGAGAATGCAAAGAAGTCCGGCATCAAGACAACCGACTCCGGCTTGCAGTACCAAGTGCTGAACGAGGGCGCTGCCGATGGCAAAAGCCCCGCCGCGTCCGACAAAGTTGAGGTGCACTATCAGGGTACGCTGCTGAACGGTACGGAGTTCGATTCCTCTTACGCGCGCGGCGAGACCATCGAGTTTGCCTTGAACCGGGTCATCCCGGGGTGGACGGAAGGCGTGCAGCTGATGAGTGAAGGGGACAAGTACCGGTTTTTCATTCCGCCTGCACTCGCCTATGGCGAAGGCGGCACGCCCGGCGGCCCCATCGGCCCGAACGAAGCCCTGATTTTTGAAGTTGAGCTCATCGCCGTCAAATAGGCGCTGCGCTGACCACAAATCTCTACAACCCTCACCCTATAGGCGAGGGTTTTTTCGTGTCCGTTCCGCACTTTTGCGTTCCGTCAGTAGAAAGATCAGCCGCTTGCATGGTTAACAATTTTTACTTTTCATTTACTCGCATCAGTTTAAGGGGAACTGGTGCTGACAATGGGTCAGTGTTTTAGGGGATCTCTCCAATGAGAAAAGCCACCAAAAAAGCTGCAAAACCAGCAGCCAAAAAACGGACCGTGAAAGCCAAAGCCAAACCGGCTGCGCGCAAAACGGCCGCCAAGAAAAAGACGGCGAAAAAAGTCAAACTGAAAGTCGTCAAAAAGCCGGCAGCGAAACGCGCGTCGAAAAAGACGACTGCAAAAAAGACCGTCGCGAAAAAGAAGCCCGCAAAAAAGACTGCGGTGAAAAAATCAGCAGCGAAGAAATCCGTTGCAAAGAAGCCGGCCAAGCGCGTTGTGGCTCGCCGCAAAACGACGACACGCCGCAAAGCCGCGTAAGTCCATTTTCTGTGACTCTTGTTGATGTCCCGGCCTTCGCGCCGGGACATCCACGTTTTAGACGCCGTTGTTTAAGCGGTTTTGACCATCGCCCGGCGCGCTGGTAACGCCGAACCCCCTCATTTTCTTCATTTTTTCAAGATTGATCCCGGCAGGCGCTTGCGCATTCCGGCGATCCTGCGCAATTTCCGTCCATGACAGATATTGCCCATCAGCTTGAATGGATTTCCCGCCTCGTCGCCTTCGATACGACTTCGTCGAACTCGAATCTTGCGCTCATAGAAGATGTTGAGACCTATCTTCACGGGTACGGCGTTGAGACCTGCCGGGTCGAAAGCGACGACGGCGAAAAGGCGAACCTTTATGCCATCGTCGGCCCCAAGGTCGAAGGCGGCGTTGTGCTTTCCGGGCACACCGATGTGGTGCCGGTGACGGGCCAGAACTGGACCACCGATCCATGGGCGGTGGTTGAAAAGGACGGCAAGCTCTTCGGCCGGGGCGTCGCCGACATGAAGAGTTTCTCCGCCATCGGCCTGTCTCTGGTTCCAGACATGCTCAAAGCGGGTTTGAAGCGCCCAATCATTTTTGCACTCTCCTATGATGAGGAAATCGGCTGTATCGGCGCCCCGCGCATGATCGCCGAGATCGCCGACAAGGTTCCGGCTCCTGCAGCGGTGATCGTTGGCGAGCCCACATCCATGAAGGTGATTGATGGACACAAGGGCATCGGTTCGTTCCGGGTGACGGTGACCGGCTACACCACCCATTCCAGTCAGACTGATCGCGGGGTTTCCGCAGTGGAAGCGGCGGCGCGAATGATCGCCAAGATCGCGGATATGCGCGCCGCTCGTGCGGCGCGGGCTGAAGAAGGCTCGCCGTTCGATCCGCCCTATTCGACCATGACCGTCAATGTTGTGCGGGGCGGCACGCAGCTCAACATCATGGCGGGCGAGGCGTGGTTTGAATGGGACATGCGCGTGGTGCCGGGCGACAGCCGCGAAGATATCGTTGAGGAGTTCACCGATTTTGCAAAAGGCGTTGAGGCCGAAATGCGCGCCAAGGCGCCGGGCTGCCGCGTTGAAATCCAGCAGTTGACCAATGCACCGTTTCTGGCCCCGTCAGCGGATAATCCGGCGGCTGATCTTGCGAAGGCGATCACCGGTCACAATAGCACTGACGTGGTCGCCTATGCAGCGGAGGCAGGCCAGTTTCAGGAATCGGGACTTTCTGTTGTCATCTGCGGGCCGGGTTCCATCGACCAGGCGCATCAGCCCGATGAATTTATCACTATCGATCAGGTGCGAGAGGGGACAATTTTCATGCGCAAGCTGATCGAACGATTAAGCGCCTAATTCAAAAAAGGAAGAGTCTCATGACATCATTAGAAGCCGCAGGCCTGTGGGTCGGATTGAACGCCCTGCTGTTGATTTATTTGAGCGCCCGCGTCGGCATGGCGCGTGGCAAGGCCAAGGTCAGTCTTGGCGATGGCGGCGATCCAGAAATGGTGAAGGCGATCCGCACTCAGGGCAATTACATTGAATATGCGCCGGCAGCGCTTGGCGGGCTCGTTTTGCTGGCTCTGCTGAATGCGCCGCTCTTGCTGATCCACATTCTAGGCGGTGCGTTTTTATTTGGCCGCATCGCCCATCTCTTGGGTCTGGGCATGGGCGTCTGGCCGATGGGGCGGACCGTCGGCACAGCAATCACCATGTTGTCTTTGCTCGTGACCGGGCTTTGGCTGATTTATCTCGCAGCTTTATAGTAAGACCCCGTTAAGCTTCGTAAACGGAGCGTATCGAACCCCGCATTTTATAAGGGGTTTCCGGTAAATTTTACATTGTGTTTACGCTGTGCTGCGAGCCTTCGGGAAAGTTCGAACCGCTTTCCCGATGAAAGGCGACGCCCTCGTGAAACAGATTTCCCATTGCCGCGCATGCGGATCGAAGGCTCTGACGCCTGCATTCTCGATGCCGTTTGGCGGTGCGCCGAGGCCCTTTACAAAAAGGCGCCAGCATTCCTCGGACTATATGTTGTGTGATCCTTCACGTGACGCACGCGCCTGCGGATTGTTACAGTCAGCAGCGGCGGATGCACAAACGACGCACATTCCGTCTGGCAGGCACTCTTCTACGCGCGATCAGCTACGCGCCGTGGCGACCGAAGCGTTGGAAATGATTTCCGGCCGGGACTGCGCCGCGCTTGATATCGGCTGCAGCGACGGGACCTTGCTGTCTTATTATCCGCGCTGGGTGGACCGCTTTGGGGTCGATCCGTCTGACCACATCGAAGAGATCGGCGATTGGGCGTGGACGGGCAAGTCAGTATTTCCGTCAACGGAGCTTGATGCAGCTTTCGGCGACAAGCGCTTTGACATCATTACTGCAGTGTCGCTGTTTGAGCATCTGGACGACCCGAAGGCGCTTCTCGCGAAGGTAAAGTCACTGCTTACCGATGATGGCGTGTTCGCGCTGGAAACCATCTATGCGCCGATCGTGCTGACGCGCACATGCGTCGAAACCCTGCAAGCGGGTGTAACGGCCGTGTATTCGCTATCTGTTCTTGAGTGGATGCTGCGCGATGTTGGCCTTAAAGTATTCAAAGGCTCGCTCACCGGCAAGGAGGGCGGATCGATCCGGCTGTTCATTACTCATGCGGACTTTGACGAGTATGATTTTGATCCGTGGTATGAGCGTCTTGCCCGCTTATGGGACGAAGAAAATGCGCTCGCCATGCGCGCCTTGCAGCCCTATCAGTCATTCGAACAGCGCGCCGAAGATGTACAGCGCGATTTTATTGAAATTCTGGAGGACATCGGTGAACGAGGGGAATGCGCGCACATACTGGGCGCTGAGCCGCAAACTGAGGCGCTTCTGCAATGGGCGGGACCAGCGGCGAAAGCCGTGACCGCGGCCGTTGATACGGGCGCCGCGCGCGAAATGGAACGTCTTGGCGAAAAAGGTCCGCGGATCATTTCTGAAACCGAATGCCGCGCCGCAGAGCCTGACTTTCTAATTGCCTCCTCTCGCTACAAGCGCGAAACTTTGGAGCGCTGGCGCGAGTCGATCATGTTGGGTGCCCGGTTGATCTTCATCACCCCAACGCCGCACATTATTACCGCCGCAAGTTTCGCGGGCGAATATGGCAAGGCCATTCATGCTGGTGACGGTCCGGCGGGCGCGCAGACACTACGCACCATTCTCGCGGCTGCGGGCGGCCCACGTTTGATCGCGGACAATCCGGATGTCGCGAAGACCGTGAACAGCTAGTACCACTACAATTTTCAGTGTCGGACGTCGCCGCAGGCGAGTAGTGTCAGTCGCGAACGCTCAAAAACCAGCGCTGCGTTCCTTCAAGCACCACGGCGGTGAGCGGTCCGCCATAACATGCGCCGGTGTCAACGCCGATGCGCCAGCCGGCGTCGACAGGTTTGTCTTCCGGCGTGTGGCCGTGGACAACGACGAAATCCGGGCGCTCCGATGCGGGCGCATTTAAAAACCGTGAGCGGATCCACAACATATCCTCTTCGGTTTGCTCTTCCATGGGCGCGCCGGGGCGGATGCCCGCATGAACAAACAGATAGTCGCCTTCGCGATGTGTGATAGCGAGCGACTTGATGAACTTCAGATGCTCTACCGGCATGTTCTTTCGAAGCTCGTTCGCCAGCAGTTCATTCGGCAAGGCGGTATCAACCCCATAGCTTTCAAGCGTTTCCAGTCCTCCCCAATCGAGCCAGTGGGGCAGATCGTCTGGATCGCTCATAAAGTCGAGCATGCTGGCTTCGTGATTACCCTTCAGGAAGATGGTCTCGGCTTTGGATTTGCTGAGTTCAACGAGACGCTCGATCACGCCGCGGCTGTGCTCACCCCGGTCCACATAATCGCCCAAAAACACCAGTTGCGTATTGGCGGTCTCTCGGCTGTCGGTTGCAATGGCGTCGAGCAGCGCATCCATAAGGTCAAGGCGCCCGTGAACGTCGCCAATGGCGTAAACCCGCTTTCCCTCGGGAATCGAGGCCTCATCGCCTTTTCTGTTGAAGAATTTATCCAGCATCGTTCACGTTAACTTTTTCAAACACAGGTGCAATGGACTATACAAAAAGGCTATAAAAAAACTGACAAAGAATCATTACAAAGCATTTGTGACGGTTTGAGGAGGGTTAGCCAGGGTTTATGAGCGTTCTGGTCACAGGCGGCGCGGGTTATATTGGCGCGCATATGCTGCTTGCGCTGCAGGACGCCGGCGAGCACGCTGTGGCGCTCGATAACCTGTCTACGGGCGAACGCTGGCTCGCGCCGAAAGAAATACCCTTCATTGAAGGAGATGCGGGCGACGAAGAAACGCTGGCGCGAATTTTCAATGACCATGACATTCAGGATGTGATTCACTTTGCCGGCTCGATACTGGTCAATGAATCCATCCGCCATCCGCTTGACTACTACACGAACAATACCGCGAACACCCTGTCGCTCTTGCGTGCTTGCAAGAATGCCGGAGTGAAGCGCTTTATTTTTTCTTCGACCGCTTCTGTCTATGGCGTTCCGGAACGGGTGCCGATTTCCGAACAGGCGCCGATCCGGTCGATTACGCCCTACGGCGCCTCCATGGCCATGAGCGAGCGCATTTTGGAGGATGCATCGGCGGCGCATGACCTTTCCTATGTAACCTTGCGCTATTTCAATGTCGCCGGGGCGGACCCCGACGGCCGCGCTGGCGAGATCGGAAAGCCCACACATCTGATCAAGGCCGCGGCGCAGATCGCGCTCGGGAGCCGCAGGGAAAAACTGCAAATCTATGGCGGTGACTATCCGACCCCCGACGGCAGCGCAATTCGCGACTATGTGCATGTGAGCGATCTGGCGCAGGCGCATCTTGAAGCACTGGAGCGGCTGCGCAGTGGCGGCGCGTCAATCACATTGAATTGCGGTTATGGGCGCGGCTATTCCGTTTACGAAGTGGTGGAAGCGTTCTGCCGCGTCAGCGGTGAAGGATTGCCATTTGAGCTCGCGCCGCGGCGAGCGGGTGATCCGGCGCAATTGATCGCCGATAATGCGGCAATCCGCACGGTTCTCGACTGGCGGCCGCGCTATGATGATATCGATTTCATCGTGGAGTCGGCTCTCGCTTGGGAACGCCAGCTCGCCGCACGTTTGGGACGCACTTGATGTCATCGTCTCATTTCTGGCCGCGCCTTTTGTTCGGGGCGTTGTTTGTGGTCATCACCTTTCTCACGTTGACGCCGAACCCGGTTGAATCCGAACCGGGCTTTGCATTGACGCGCTTTCTATCTTCGATGCTTTTTGGAGACTCTGAAAACGCCGACAAGGTTGGGCACTTTCTGGCCTATGGTGCGTTAGGTTTTGCAGCGTTTTGGGCGCGGTTCGATCTGTTTTCAAAGCAATGGACGGTGGTCGCTGCCTTGGCGCTTTACGGCGTCCTGTTGGAAATCCTGCAGGGTTTCGGCGGCGTGCGCTCGCCTGAAATCGCTGACGCCGTCGCCAATAGCCTCGGCGCGGTCTGTGGTTTCGCGGGAGGCATGATGCTGCGACGATTGTTTAAGGCGGGCGCGTGATGAAGGCGGCGATTATCATTCCGGCGCGCTACGCTTCAACCCGCCTTCCGGGAAAGCCGTTGCTGGCGAAGACCGGCAAACCACTCATCCAGCATGTTTATGAACAGGCGCAGCGGTCAAAGCGGGCCAGTGATGTCATCGTTGCAACGGATGACCGGCGGATCATGGATGCGGTGGCGGGGTTTGGCGGCAACGCGGTGATGACGGCGGCGTCGCACTCGTCTGGCAGCGCGCGTGTGGCGGAGGCGTCGATAAACATTGACGCCGACATTGTGGTCAATCTGCAAGGCGACGAGCCGGAGATTGATCCGGCGCATCTCGACCGCTTGATTGAGATGCAAGCTGGCCTTCTTCCTTTTGCGTCGACGCTGGCGTGCCGGTTTTCATCCCATGCAACGGCTGGACCGGGTTCGCCGGACGATCAGTCGGCGGTGAAAGCAATCCTTGGCGCGCCGCTGGCGCCGGACGTCTTTGAGGCGATTTATTTTACGCGAAATATCTGCCCCTGGCCGCGTGCGGCTGATGGCAAAATTGCGGCGCCGTCAGGCTATTTTTTGCATGTGGGCATCTATGCGTTTTCGAAAAGAAGCCTGGAGTTGTTCGCGAGCGCTAGCGAAGGCGCGCTCGAGCATGCCGAACGGCTGGAACAATTGCGCATTCTTGAAATGGGTGAGAAAATTGCAGTGGGGCTCGTCGATAATGCGTCTCCCGGCGTCGATACACGCGAAGACTACGACTTGTTCGTCGAAAGAATGCAAGGCGGCGCCGCCTGACGGTTGGGTACAGTGGGGGTGTGTCCGCCGGCGGCGCCTTTGGCGAATTTACGCAAGGGATGTGAATGCGTAGATCGCCGGATACGCTGCTGCCGCTAAAACGCTGATAGTGGTCAGAGCTGTGATCAATCTCGTCATGGGTTTCTCTCCGTTTCTTGTTATGAGCGGGAGATAGGCGCGGCGATTGGGGTTGAAAAGGCGTTGGCGGCGCGGTTCGGCGCACTGGCGAAACCACTCGTCGAATGAGTTTTTCCCTTTGTCGCTTTGGCGCGTGCTGATCTCATTTCGCCGCCCGGCGCGCGCAATCGTTAACGTCTGCGCTGCTGTCTCGCCCATCGCCAACATGAAACTTGCCATCCGCCCGCGAAACATGGCCCATTAGGCGCCGCCGGAAGAGGAGGGCGCGCTATGGAATCGTTACTGTCACTGGAAAACCTGTTCACATTGCTCATGCTGATTATGCTGCAGGCGGTGCTGGGTTTCGACAATCTACTTTATATATCAATCGAGTCCGGCCGCGTGCCCCTACATCGCCAGCGATATGTGCGCAGAGTGGGCATCATTCTGGCGATCGTGTTGAGGCTTATCCTCATGGTGGCTCTGCTCGGCCTGATCAACTCTTTGACCCATCCATTGTTTGGCATTCACTACACCGGGATTTTTGAAGCGTCGTTTACCTTTCACGCAATCGTGTCGATCTTTGGCGGCGGGTTCATCATGTACACGGCGACGAAGGAGATCATGCATCTGCTGGCGGTCGATCATATCGAGAATTTGAATGAGACGCCAAAAAGATCGGTGCCTGTGGCGATCGCCACCATCGTTTTTATGAATTTGATCTTTTCGTTCGACTCACTGTTGTCGGCGATTGCTTTGACCCATGTGGTTTGGGTGATCGCAACGGCAATAATCATCAGCGGGATCATGATGATCATGCTCGCCGATGAAGTGTCGGTGTTCCTGAAAAAGAACCGCATGTTTGAGGTCATCGGCCTGTTTATCCTGTTTATCGTCGGCGTATTGCTGATCACCGAAGGCGGGCACCTGGCGCATATGAAGTTGTTCACATTCGAGGTCGTCGCTATGTCGAAAGCGAGCTTCTACTTTGTGATCTTTGTGATGGTGATCGTTTCGGTTGTGCAGACGCGCTATCGGAACAAGCTCGAAACCTTGCGCGCGAAGGAGCACGAACAAGCGGCGTCCTGATGGACGCCGTATCGTTCAATCGCTGTGAGTAGGCTTAGGGCCCGATCAGTCCATGGGCCGGAAGATCAATGTCAGCACAATTCCGATGACGCCGACAACGCCCCAGAGCGGCAATCCCATGATGGTGCCCAATGCCTGGGAGACCCCGCCCGGTGAGTTCTCCACGATCGCTGCGCCGTTGACGCCGATCAGCTCCAATACAGATTGTGTCGTGCGCATCACCGGCTCGCCGCTCTCAAGCGAAGAAACGCCGTCAGCGCCGAGCAATGCAATAGCGAGCGCCACCAGCACCCAAGCAATAAAACGAAACGCCGCCATACCGGCCCCCTCGAATGGTTAACGCAAACTTAACTCCTTCAACACTAACCCGGCCGGGCGCGCCCTGCAAATAGATCGTTCGCCGCCCATGTATCAGGCCCGCATTCCAACAATTTAAGGCGCTTTCAAGCCTTGCGCCCGGCACCCGCATGGGTATAGTCCGGCGCTCCTGAACGGACAGGTGGCCGAGTGGTCGATGGCGCACGCTTGGAAAGCGTGTGGGCGTTTGCGCGTCCCGTGGGTTCGAATCCCACTCTGTCCGCCAGTAAATTCCCACGAACCCGTTGTCATTTTCCACCCTGTTATTACCGATTACCCGATTCTGGCGTATTCATGATGCAATCCACCAAGGTGAGGACCCGAAACTAACCTACCGCGGGCTTGGCGTTTTCGTGGAACAGGCGAATTCTTCTCTAAACCGAGATGCGTCCGCGCCGAGTTATAATATTCAGCGTAAGCCTTTAGCACCTGGCGCAAATGGTTCTCATCACGAATGATGATGTGATCCAAATATTCGCGCCTAATGGGACCAATCAGTCTTTCCGCATATCCGTTTTGCCAGGGGGACCTCAGTGCCGTTGGTCCGTCCCAGATGCACATTGATTTCAGTCTATTCTTGAAGACGGCGCCATAGATGGCATCATTATCTCTAATGAGTGTTTCGGGCGTTTGGTCCCAAGGAAAGGCCTCAGTGAGTTGTCTCGCCGTCCATTGAGCGGTGGGATGCGCAGTAACGCCAATGTGCAGTAGCTTCCTTCGCCCATGCCCCATGACAATGAAGGCGATGAGTAATTTGAAACCGATTGTTGGAACGACAAGAAAGTCACAGGCGGCGATGCCGTCAGCATGATTGCGGATAAAGGCCTTCCAGCTTTGAGAAGGCGGTCCGCGGCGTTTGACCCTATATTTGGTGACCGTTGACTGCGCGATATCGATGCCGAGCATCTTCAGCTCGCCATGGATTCGCGGCGCGCCCCAGAGCGGATTGGCTAGACTCATTTCGCGTAAAGTCGCGTATTTCTTTTGAAACCTCAGGCTGCCGGCCGCGAGGCCTCGACTTCCAACGCCATAGCGCCCGAAGCCCCATGCGATGCCAACGCACCAGCGTTTCTGGCTGGACAATATGCATTGCTCTTCTGACTTCGGGGAAGAAACGATAAAAAGAATTGCCAGGATCAGCCGATCGCTCTGTCGCAAAGTGAGTTGCTTGGGAGCTTGTCGCCTCAGCGTAATGACTTGCTGACGTAACGCTGTGATCTCGGCCTCAAGAACGGAACGTGGTTTCGCAATGTCCGATATTAACAGAATTAAAAGTTTCAGCCAATCCAGCATGAAAAGAGCATCGCTCTTTGCGATTGCTTAGACAAGATCCTCAACGATCCGGTTTTTGGTATGGACAGCGATGCTAACAATCACCTTGGCTCACTTCCAGAGGGCAAGCCAGCGCCACCCTCGTTACGATGGCATTGATGAATACGCTAACGTTAAAGAATCAAACCTTACCACCTATCCTCCGGCCAGATGTGGGGCATATAAGGTACGCCCAAATTTTCAAACCCTTCCACTGAGCCGAAAACCACATCCACGGCATCAGAGCGCAATATGAAATAAACACGAGACGCCGGTGGCCCATGCCACGATGGAAGGCGGCCATCACGCAGTCTCTCAATGAAGTCAGTTTGCTGATTATCCTCGAGCGCGGAGAAAGGGGCGCCATACTCACTTAGGGAGGTTTGAGCCAGTGACCTGATTGCGCTCAGATAAAACTCTTCAAAAGGCGCCTTCACATTCAGATAGCGCGCTATGAGCAAGCATTCCTTAGCCGACTTTGAGAGCTGGTCATCAATAAAATATGCAACACCTGCCTCGCGGGCGCCAGGCACCAATGCGTCACAAAAATCTTCCAGTAAGGTGGCGGTACGTTGATTGCTCAATACGCGTAGGGGGGCAGAGGCGGCGCGTGCCTCGCGGGGCGTCAAAAATTCTAAAGAACCACCGATGGCGGCTGCGATCAACGTCGTTCCGCTTTTTTGAAGCATTTCGCGTCTTGTTGTGTGCATGGTGTTTTGTACCTTACTCAGAATCTGAGTTTATAAGAGCAGCATATCAAATTGCGGAAATATCGCAACGCAATTGCATACAGTTAAGCCGGACTGACGTTAACTCCCACCGCCATTTTCTGGTAGACCGTTGCTATTGCCCGCGCGATTTGCGAGCGTGAAAATTTTGACACGAATTCGAATTTTTGTTACATTTATGTGTTGATAATGAAAAGTATTCCTTACCCGTCATACTAGCAAAACCATCTATAGGATGGAAGGTTTTTGGATGTAAAATTATGACGAATCGTGACCTTCAGACTGATATTGCGGTGATCGGTTCGGGTGCTGCGGGTTCTTACTTTGCCGCCAAACTTGCGGCGGCAGGTCGAGAGGTCGACGTTTTCGAGGCCGGTCCGGTGCGAACAATTCACGAGCTTGTTAGTTCACAAATTTGGGCGCGACGACTTAAATGGGCAGGTCCTCAAGTTGAAAGCGAAGGCGCCCCCCGTTTTGGACATAACTTCAACATGGGATGGGGTTTTGGCGGTGCGGCGTTGCACCACTATGCGCAATGGCCGCGATTGTTCGAGACTGAATTCAAGTCGTTTTCCTTATATGGTAGAGGGCGGGATTGGCCGCTGGAGTATAGCGATCTGCGTCCTCATTATGACGAGATTCAAGCCGAGGTCGGCATTTCCGGGAGCGCCTCTCAGGAAGAATACCGCGCTCCTGGTGCTGATTATCCAATGCCGCCGCTAAAATCGTTCGCCGGAGGGCGATTGGTGGCCAAAGGTTTTCAAAAATTAGGTCAAAAGGTATTTCCAACGCCCATCGCAGCAACCTCCGTCTCATTTAAAAATAGACCGGCTTGTATTTATGATGGCTGGTGTGACGCTGGTTGCCCGATAGGGTCTCTGGCCAATCCACTGGTCACATATTTGCCGGAAGCGCAAGCGTCTGGCGCTAGGTTCCATGCGGATTGCGATGTCCGTAATTTTGAGATGGATCAACAGGGTCGCATTGTTGCGATTATATATGCGAACTCAGCGGGGCGACTGATACGCGTGCGTGCGACGACGTTCATTCTCGCAGCCGGCGCAATCCATAACGTTCGTTTATTGCTTTCGTCGCCGGGCCATAATGGGGAGGCGCTCGGAAATAAAAATAATCTGCTTGGAAAATATTTTGGCAGCCATTTCATCGCCAACACGCACGGTTTATTCAAAGAAGATACAGAACCTTATATGGGGCTCAGCACGGGTACCTTGATGAGCTATGATCGATGGCGCCCGGATTCAGGAAACCCATTCGGCACCGTTGCGTGGGGGATTGGGCCGGCAGTCAAGCCAAATGATTTTATGGGAATCGCCATTGCACGGCCGGAATTATTTGGTCGTGCGCTGGATGAATTTATGCGGAAAGCTAGCCATCACATCGCGCTGGCGAATGGCATTTGCGAAACGGAGTTTCTCCAAGAAAGCCGCATTGAGTTGACCGGTCGTAGTGATGACAAAGGACGCGCCATCGCGCGAATTGTTTATCAGGCCACCGATGAGGCTTCTGCGATGTGGCGGCGCGCCATTGAAAAAGGTATGGCGGCGATGCGTGCAGCGGGTGCCGAAGATGCCTGGGCCTCGCCCAACCCGGCGATAGCCCACGCGTTAGGCGGCACGATCATGGGCGATGATCCAACGACGTCGGTGACCGATTCTTACGGTCGCCTGCATGAGGCGGCGAATGTAGTCGTCGCTGGCAGCAGTTTGTTTCCAAGCGGTGGCTCAGCGGGGCCGACTTTTACAATTCTAGCGTTGGCTCGGCGAACCGCATTGAAAATGACCTCTGAGCCTGATGCGTTCCACTAGTCTCGTTGGACGCGGCTTGTGTCGACCTACTCATCAATAGTCTAGTTTGATTCCACATTGTTTGAATCATAGGCGCGCTGACGTTCAATTAGTTGATTCACTAGACGTTGGGCGTTTATGCGGAAATATGAAGGAATTCCAGGAAAGGGGACGGGGACGTAGGGAATGGCGTGAAACTCTCGATCAATTACACGCGCATCATAGTGCGGCGTGTCGCCTCCAGATTGTTCAAGCTGCGTCACAATAAGTCCACGCACGGTTGACAACGCATCGGGAGATAAATTCGGCGGCAATTCTTTGAAATGGGTGTTTGTCCCAAAAAAGAAAAATTCGTGCATCCCATTCCAGTCGCGCTTTTCCGACATTTCGACATGACCGCCGAGGAGCCACTTTATCGGATGCGCCATCGAAAAGCGCTCGAGACGTTCAATGCTGCTTTTGTATGAGGGCCAATCTTCGATGAAAAGGAAACCCGGATAAAGCGTGTCGTTGGTGAACAGAAGATTTTCACGTGAATCGTAAAACGCGATAGCATCCGCAGTATGCCCAGGCGTCGGAATCACCGTGATTTTCCGTTCGCCAATCATAAAATCAGCGGTCTGATGTGGCCAATCTTTGATCGAAAAAAAGTCTTTCAAACCATCCAAATCATATTCGGGAGGCTTGGGATAGGGGTTGTACTGTTCGCGTGGTGCGTATCCAACGAGCGTTACGTTCCCCAGTCCGGAGAAGCTGCGGTGTCCGCCGAAGTGATCCCAATGACTATGCGTGCTGGCGATGATTAGTGGTTTATCGTTAATAAGCGGGAGCAGGTATGGTTTCAGGTCGGCGTAGCCGGTGCCGGAGTCGATCAAGAGTCCGCCGCTAATCGCGCCATCTTTGGCAAAGTCCAATAGAAGATAAAAGAAATTTCCCTCGTAAGAATTGCCAAGGCTTTCCCGAAAAACGATTGTGTCACGGCTGTATGCCCAGACAAGGTAATCGCGATCATGTGCTTGCCAATTGGCGGGGAAGCCGGAAGTCGCATTTACCTCGTCTTGGCCGACCGGCCACTTGGCGCCGGTTCCGTCAGCGACGATAATTTCGCGTGCATGTGAATTTTTGATGCATACAACAAATTGTCCACTCCGAAGAGCGAGTTTGCTTTCGGTGTCTTTACCTTTTGACTGACGCATCACCACCGTTTCTCCCGGTATGCATGGTCGGTTCAACGCCTTACCGGAATCGAGTTTGGGGTCATGATCCAGAGGTCTAAGTCTCTCCCATACAATCATGCGGCTGGCAGGCATCTGGACTGCGGTAGCACTCGAAATGTTGAGCGAAATGAGTACCGCCGCCAACATCAAAGTAAGGCCTATGTTGGTTATCGATGACTTGCAGGAGCGGCTAATGGGCATCGGGAAGATCCTTCTCCGCGAATTCTAATATAATCCAGCGAAACGCGCGCGTTGCTGGATTAAAGCTAAGACCGTGTCGATGGTCGGCGTGGGCGCGTTGATCATGCGGCCGAGCTCTTGAACGACCGTGACCAAGGCGTCGATCTCCATCGTGCGCCCACGTTCCAGATCCTGCAGCATTGAAGTTTTATGTGCGCCGACTTTCGCAGCGCCCGCGAGTCGTTTGTCGACATCTATGGGAAAGCGCACGCCAAGCGCCTCGCCGATCTCCTGTGCTTCGAGCATCATTGCGCGGCATATCGCGGCAGTGCCAGGATTGGCGACAAGCATATCCAGGGTCGCGCCGGTAAGAGCGCTGATCGGGTTAAAACAAAGATTGCCCCAGAGCTTTACCCAAATCTCGTCGCGAATCCGCTCGCGTAGCCGCACTGTAAAGCCCGCGTTCTTGAGTGACTGTGACAGGGCTTGAATGCGATCAGTTGTTTCGCCAGCTGGTTCGCCAAGTGTGAAACGATCACCCTGAATATGCCGGATCACACCAGGCTCGACAATTTCGGTGGCTGGGTAAACGACGCAGCCGATTGCTCGCTCGGGCCCAATCGTCGACCAGAGCTTTCCTTCCGGATCGACACTCTCGAGCGTGCGATTTTCCATACTTCCTTTAAGTCCGTAGAAATACCACCAAGGCAGCCCGTTCACGGCAGTCACTACCGTCGTTCGGTCATGAAAAAGCGCGGGCAGTTCACCAGCGATTTTCGGCAAAGCAGGTGCTTTCAAAGTCAGGATGACAACATCTTGAGGTCCGGCTTCCGCTGAGTTCGCGACGCAACGTGGATGTGAAATTCGTTCTTCATCTCCAATTAGAATTCTAACGCCGTTTTCCTGCATCGCTTTGAGGTGTGGACCTCTGGCGATGAGCGTGACGTCCTCACCAGCTCTCGCAAGCTCGAGGCCAAGCCATGCACCGATAGCGCCGGCGCCATAGACACATATTCTCATGTGGTGAGCCCAAGTTTTTCCGCCAAGCCTATTCGCTGTAATTTACCCGTAGGGCCTTTTGGGATTTCACCGACTACAAGAATTTTGCGCGGGACTTTGAATGCCGCGAGCCTCTTGGTTGCGAAATCGCGAATATCGTCAACCTCAACAGATTGCCCATCATGCAATACGATTGCGGCGCCGACTTCCTCGCCCAGCATCTTGTGCGGAATGGCGAAGGTGACGACTTGAGCGATTGCGACATGGTCAAGCAGAATTTCATCGACTTCGCGCGGCGAAATTTTTTCGCCGCCGCGATTGATGATCTCTTTCAATCTACCGGTGATCGTCAAATAGCCGTCATCGTCCATGACACCCTGATCGCCAGTGCGAAACCAGCCATCAACGAATGAAACAGCGTTTGCTGATTCATTGTTTTCATAGCCGATTGTAACATTCTCGCCACGAATGACGACTTCCCCTTTGTTTCCCGGCTGTAGTAATTCAGAAGTCTCTTCACTCATGATCGCCACATCTGGTCCGGCGGCTTGGCCCACGGTTCCGGGCTTTCGAGTTTTTGGCGGCAATGGGTTGCAGGTCATTTGGTGTGCCGCCTCTGTCATCGCGTAGGCTTCCACAACGGGTGCATTGAAAACCTCCTCCAACTCAGCCAGAACGGAAGGTGGTAATGAGGCCGATGAAGATCGAATGAATTTCAACGGCGCTTCCGCAATACTTTCGCGATTACGTTTCGCTCGGGTCAATATCGCCTGATGCATTGTGGGAACAGCAGAATACCAAGTGGGCTTCGCTTCGGAGAGCCAGGAAAAGAATTTCATTGCGTCAAATCCTGGAGTCGCAAACACCGCGCCGCCGACGCTCAATGGCGCCAGCGTACAAGCCATCAGCCCGTGTATGTGAAACAGTGGCATCACATTCATGCAGACGTCTGAGGAGTCTAGTCCAAGTGTTGAACGAATGTTGCGAGCAGTCGCGGTGATATTTTTCTGAGATAAAGGGACAATTTTTGGCCGTGATGTCGTGCCAGAGGTGTGAAGCACCAGCGCTACGTCATCAGGTTCGGCAAACCCAGTTTTTGGCGCAGTTTTCGGGGCGGTTATTTCCTCTTCGGATTCAAGTGAGAATGTTCCAGCCGGTGCTGACTCATCGAAGGTGAGTGAAAGAATTATAGTCCCCGCAGATCTCGCCGCCGCTATGGACGGGCTATCTGACCCTTTCGCAACGATAAGCGCTCGCGCATTGAGATCAGACAGATAAAAAGCAAACTCCTCGTGCTTATAGGCCGGATTTAGGGGCGCGGCAGTCGCGCACGCAGCTACGGAAATGAAAGTCGCCGCCATTTCCGGTCCATTCGGTAGAACAATCGCAATGCGATCGTTGCGTCCCAAACCGAATGTGTTCAGCGTCTCCGCTGTGCGGTGCATCAAATCTTGTAACGCCGCGTTTGTCAGGGGATGCCGGTTTGGCGCTCGCAGGACCTCGGCATCTCCAGGGACGACGTTTATCAGATCGTATACGGTGTTCATCAGAGCGGTTTCTCTTTGTTACGGTGCAAGTAGGAGTGGAGTGGGTTTGCCGGACGCAAAGACGCATCAAGAATCTGCATGATGAGGAAATATCCAACGGCCAGCGCCAGAGATGCGAAGACGATGCCCGCATAGCCGAAATAGGAAATGGAATATGCCGAGATCGCTGCGCCCGCAGAGATTCCCATGGACGTTATAAATGTACTGAAAATCGCGGCGCGTCCGCCCCGGTCAATCTCGGCCATCATTCCCAACTGGTAGGGGATCATGAAATTCCACGCGAATTTATGTAGAATAATACCAATCACAAAACCGGTTGTGTTGAGAGTTGTCAGCAATGCGAATAACGCGAGGAGGTGAAGGCCGAAAATGATCGTAATGACAAGCGGTCGACTGATGCGCGTGCTGATTGCAGCGGCTGAGGAGGCGCCGATGAAACCAGCGAGTGTGCCGAATGACAAAACAAGCCCAAGGGAAGCAGGTTTAATCCCGGCGCTAACACCCAATCGTTCGGCATACGTCCAGATAGATTGATGCGATGCCATTAGAGTAAAGATCGCCGCCAACATGGCTATAATGGCAATCAACTTCAAAAAATCTCGTTCACCGACGATGGTTTTATCGCATTGGAGTGGGTCTTTCGGTCGTCGGGGCGTCCAGAGAGCAACGACTGCTGCGGCGATTCCAAGACCAGCCAGTGCTCCAAAATAGGCGTTTATACCAAGCCCATTTTCGAGCCCAATCATCTTCAATATCGAAGCCACGCCTGACGTGTCACTTCCGTTCATTCGAATGGCGACGGGTAGAACCATGAGGCAAGCCATAGCCAGCGCCATTTGGCTCATCGAAAAAAAAGCGTAATTTCTGTGCGGTTTTGCGCTCTGTGCGAACGCGCCATAACAAAGTGCGATTAGCGACCCAGCCCCGATTCCGGACACAACACGCCAAGCAAGCAGTGTCTCCTTCGGTGAAATACAACTGGCGATGTTAGCGAAGACGAAAAGACAGCACGCCGTAAGCGACACAACGCGCCACGGAATGCGGTTCAGCCAGAATACGCCCGCAAGCCCGGACCAAGCGAACGCATTCATTTCCGCCGCGACTAACAGCCCCGCCTCTTTTTCGCTCCAGCCGGCGACATCGACCAGCCCGCCTACCGTAACTGGAGATAGAAACGGCGTCATCACGCCGACAGTCGCGGGTACAAGTAAACTTGCAATCGCCGTGGGTGTATCCAGCCGGCGGGAGGGTGGATGCGATGGGTCGGCCATTTTAGCCTGTTTCAGTTTTGTGTTTCAGCCACTTCGACAATTTGTATGTCTGTGTATTGAATTAGGCCTAGGGGGCCATTTTCAATTCCGATACCCGACCATTTGTGACCAGCGATCGGCGCCTGTGGAGTGATTGCCAAGTGTTGGTTCACCCATGCGGTGCCACAATTGAGTTTGCCGGCGACCTCGGCGGCATAATCACAATCGCTTCCCCAGACAGAGCCTGCAAGTCCGAAATTTCCGGCATTGGCACGGGCGAGGGCGTCATCGACATCCGTGTACTGTAAAATTGGCAACGCCGGCCCGAACTGCTCTTCCGCCACCAGTCGTGAATCGTCGGCTAATCCTGTAATTATCGTCGGTTCGATAAAGTAACCGACATCGCCTTTGCGATTACCTCCCGTAACAATGGAGCCGCCATTCTGGCGCGCATCCGCAATCAACTCTATCACGCGTTCAAATTGAGCACGATTGTTGACCGGTCCCATGTCGACGCCGTCATTCATCCCGTCTCCGACGCTTGCCCCTTTGGCGAGTGACACCATCTCTTCGACCACAGAGTCATTGAGATTTTCAGGGAGGTAGACTCTTTTGATTGCCACGCAAACTTGCCCGCTATTTTCAAACGCCGCTGTAAAGATTCCTTTCGCGACCGTTTTTGGATCGGCGTCAGCGAGCACAATTGCTGGGTCGTTGCCGCCAAGTTCCAGCGTGACGCGTTTTAAATCACTGGCAGCGGCTGCGGCCACGGATTTTCCGGCATCTGTCGATCCGGTAAAAGCGATCTTTCGCGGCGTTTTGTGCGCCGTCATCCAGACTCCCAGATCGTCGCCCCCGGTGACAATGTTCAACACGCCGTCAGGAATATGGGGGCGCAGAATCTCGCCGAGTTTAAGTGTCGCTAAAGGCGTGTAGGGCGACGGTTTCAAAACAACGGTGTTGCCCGCCAACAGCGCCGGCGCAATTTTCCACGCAGCTGTCATTACAGGATAATTCCAAGGAATGATTGCCGCGACGACGCCCAGTGGCCGCCGGTGAATTTCGGCGCGCTTTTGCCCCGGCACGGAAATTGATTCAACCGGAAGGTCGAGCTCAGCTGTATATTCAAACCATCGAGCGGCGCCGCCGATTTCGCGTTGCGCCTTGGCAAGCGGCTTGCCTTGTTCTTGAGTTACCAGCTGTGCGAGTTCATCGACATTCTCGCGCATCGCTGCGGCGCAAGCCGTCAGAACATCTCGCCGAACATTGATGTCTTTCGACCATTGCGCGAAAGCTGTGTGTGCGGCGGAAAAAGCAGTGTCCAGCATCTCGCGGGAACATTGTGGGGCAGCACCGATAACATTTTCTGTTGCGGGGTTGATGACGGGGAATGTCTCCGCGCCGTCCATCAACTCACCATCGATTAGCATTTTCATTTTAGGCTCCTTCGTCGATAAAAAGGGCGTGGCAAACCAGCGGGTTCTATAGGGTGCGGCCAGCTTCAACAGGAACGCGCGGGTCGGCAAAAGAAAGGGACGATACGCCTGATTGTGCGCAATGCGAATTATAGTTCGCAATTATATTTGCACATATTTTTCACTGGCGCAATGCGCTAAAGCATCGAAGATACTTAAGAACCGGTGCGCAGTATGCACCGTGCGGTGTCAGCTAAAGGAATTTGGACTGCGCGGAAATAATCTGATTTGAAGCTTCGAGAACACTGGCAATGAGGGCGACGCGGATCCAAAGGCCATTGCGTTCCTGCTGCCAATAAACCGCCCTCGGGTCGTTGTCGATTTCCGGGTGAATCTCTGGACCCCGAGGTAAGGGGTGCAAGATAACGGCGTCTTTTTTCATGCGCTCTATTTGAGGCGCGCCAAGGGAGTATTTGGACAGGTCGACGTGTGCGGATTCGCCATAGGTATCATGCTCAGTCTGCATGCGGGTCACGTAGATGGCGTCAACGGAAGGTAAAACATCCTCTAATCGGTCGGCCTGTTCATATGAGACGTTATGCGCATCAAGATATGCCAAGATATCGGGCTCCATTTCAAATCCCGGTGCGGCGATAAATACAAGGCGGGTATCTGCATAGTGACGTAAAAGGCGACTTAGAGAACGAACAGTTCGTCCTCTCTTTAAGTCGCCCATCATGGCGATTGTTTTTCCCTCGATCCCGCCAGACTGCCTAAAACTGCGTTCAAGTGTATAAATATCGAGCAATGCTTGTGTCGGGTGTTGATCCTTGCCACTCCCCGCGTTGATGACCGGAACTCTGCGGTTCATATCCCCCATCAAGTCCGCTGCACGCGCTGCGTAGCCCGGTTGCGGTGTGCGCATGATAATCAAGTCAACATAAGCGGCGAAGGTCCTGATGCTGTCTTCAAAAGTTTCCCCTTTGAATTCTGACGAAACGTCGGGGTTACGAATTTCACTGGTTCTAACGCCGAGAATATGACATGCATTATTCATCGACAGATACGTACGTGTAGAAGGTTGGGTGAAATATAACATCGCCCGACGGACCGGCAGTAACTGTTGCAAAAAGCGCAAACCATGCGGTGTCCGTGCAATCCGACGAGCGATAGTTGTAAGGCTGCACAATTCGTCAAGAAGCGTACGATCGAAAATATCGGTCGTAATAACATGAAGCATCGGACACACCTGAATTGCAGCGTCGCCCGTTCAGGCGCGCTGATAGCACGAAGATTTGATGGCGTCAGCTTTTATGAAACTGCGGAGACTTCGTACAGCGTTTTTTCAAGCGTTTCGACTGTTCGATCAATATTTGTAAGCTTGTCGAGGCCGAAGAGGCCCAGGCGGAAGGTGCGGAATGTACTGTCCTCACCGCACATCAGGGGTACGCCTGCGGCAATCTGGAGCCCGGAGGCCGCAAACCGCGCGCCGGAGCTGATAGTGGGGTCCTGTGTATAGCTGACGACCACGCTCGGCGCTTGATACCCTGGCGCGGCGACGCTGACGATATCCTTCTCTGTTAAAAGAGTGCGAACACGTTGTCCCAACTCGAACTGCAGCTGCTTGGCTTTATCAAACCCAAGATCTGCAGTTTCTATAATGGCATCGCGGAATATCGTGAGCGAATCAGTCGGCATTGTGGCGTGATAGGCGTGCCCACCACCTTCATAGGCGCGCATGATTTGCAGCCATTTTGCCAAGTCACAGGCAAAGCTGTCACTTTTTGTGTTGTCCAAAACATCCAGCGCAGCAGCATTCAACATTACGAGACCGGCGCATGGCGGGCTGCTCCACCCTTTTTGCGGCGCGCTAATCAAGACATCGGCGCCGATTGCCTGCATGTCCGCCCAGATCGTTCCCGAGGCAATGCAGTCGAGAACCAAAAGGCCGCCATGTTCGTGTGTCGCCGCCGCAACTTGTTGTATGTAGTCATCGGGAAGCAACATTCCTGACGCAGTTTCAACGTGAGGAGCAAATACAAGCTCTGGCTTTTCAGCGCGGATTTTTGACACAACTTCATCAACAGGGGCCGGTGCGAATGCTGCTTGCGGATCATTGCTGGTGCGGCGCGCTTGTAAAACAGTAACGCTTTCGGCAATTGCACCGGTTGCGAAAATTTGAGACCATCGGTAGCTGAAGAAACCATTACGTATGACGAGGCAGCGTTTTTGTTTTGCGAATTGACGCGCGACGGCTTCCATGGCGTAGGTGCCCCCGCCAGGAATAACAACCACTGCATCAGCGTTATAGACCAGCTTTAGCTGCGCTGAAATATCTTGCATGACAGTTTGAAATTTTGCTGACATGTGGTTAAGCGAGCGATCAGTATAGACTACTGAATACTCCAGAAGGCCGTCAGGATCGATATTGGGTAAAAGGCCGGGCATAGATAAACATCCCTAGTTGGTTTGGTCGAACTCAGCGGACGATAATTTATCAATCTCCTCAGAACATTTCAAAATATTCCCGCTGCTCCCAATCAGTAACCTCTGACAGAAAGCGGTCAATTTCAGCTTGCTTGATCGATGTGTAATAATTGACGAACTCTTCGCCCAAGGTCTTGCGATAAAACGTGCTTGCCTGAAATGCGGCGAGTGATTCTACTATACTTTTCGGCAATCGTTCCGCGCTAGAGGAATAAGGCTCTTCGACAGGCGCTGGGGGCGTCATCTTAGAGTCAATGCCATTAAGACCGGAAAGCAGTTGCGAAGATAAGTACAAGTAGGGGTTTGCCGCCGGATCGCCGATACGATTTTCGATTCGTGTTGCAGAGGGGCGCGTGCCGCTGACAACGCGCAACATTGCCCCCTTATTGTCACGGCCCCACTGGATACGATCTGGCGCCAGTGACGCTGTCCGGTATCGTTTGTATGCGTTGACTGTGGGTGCCGCCAAGATACAAGAATCTTTTGCATATTTTAGCAGACCGGCTAGATATTGCATGCCCAACTTGGACAGCGGTTCTTCGCCGACGGCCGCCGCGAAATGGTTCGCCCCAGTCTTTTTATCGGTCAAGCTCTGATGCAGATGCCATCCGCTTGAGAAGGTGTTTGGAATGTGGGGGCGGCACATGAAAGTTGCGTGATACCCTTCGCGTTGGCAGATTTGTTTGATCGCGCTACGCGCAAGCACGGCATTGTCGGCGGTAGCAAGCCCTTTTCGAGGGCTGAATGTTAGCTCAAGCTGGCTTGGGCCGAACTCTATTTCTTCTGATCGTAGAGGTAGACCCAATTCAATTAGCGCACGCCGCAACGATTCGAATAGCGACTCCAACTCATCGTACCGAATTTCAGTAAGGTATTGGTATCCGTGTTGTAGAAGGGAGACGCTGGGCGGCGTTGACGGTTGGACGCAGTCATGTGTTGAAAGATTGCGATCCGTTAGGCGGAAAACATGAAACTCGAGCTCCAGTCCGCTGACAAATTCTAGTCCGCTGTCGTCAAGCCGCCTGAGCGCCTGGCTCAAAATACTTCTTGTAGAGTAGGTAACGGGTTCGCCATCTGGGTAGTAGAGATCGCATTGCACCCATCCATTTGTTTTGGCCCAGGGTAGACGCCTGAAGGTGGAGGGGTCCGGCACCATGATTAGATCGGCGCCGCCGGCGAGCCCGGAGAACCGATCCCGGCCCCGGCGTCCCAAACCGGCATCACGGTCTTATGAGAGGTGTCCTTGAGAATCAAAGTTGACACCATAGTGCAGCCGTCAACCATTGTAGACGCGACGGCGTCACGCTGGATGGCCTTGCCACGTGTGAGGCCGTGTTGGTCAGCGAACACAAAACGCACGACTTCTAATTTGTCGCGTTCGATGGCGCCAAGCATATCCTTAGCTTGCCGAGTTTGATCGTCATCCCAAATGCCGAAGCGTTCGACAAAACTGCCTGTCAGGTCAAGAATATCGCTCAATCGCCTATCCTTTGCGTAACGGATGCGAACAATAGTTTACAAAGAGAACTTTTTTGAACAACCTACTGACTTGTTGACGCGGAGGCAATACATTTTGACTGGCTCAGGCGTTTTAAGGTGCCGATTTTACATTCCGACCAACAGGCGGCGTTCAGAAAGGCTTGGCAAAATTGTGCGGCATAAAAACTGTAAATCACTATAGCAATTTTGCGAATCAGTGCTGGCAAAGCTTTGAGCGGCGCAGCATAAGCCTCGCCAGACGTTATCGGGATACAAGTGACATATAAAGGGAGAGCGCTGCACGACTATTTGTCGGCGCGGGAAAGGGGAACGCATTAAATGGTTGGACCGGCCTTAGTACCTGAAAAAAATAAATCCAAACAATCGCCAGAGACAAAAACTGAATCCAGATATTCAGTAGGATCGCTCGCCCATGGCCTCAATGTCATCAAGGCATTCGACTCAGAGCATCGCGAAATGACCCTGACCCAAGTTGCGGAGCGCACCGGCATGTCCAGAGCTGGCGCGCGCCGTTATTTATTGACGCTGGCCGACCTGGGATATGTTTATCACGACGAGCGCCTTTTCCGGTTATCTCCAAAAGTGATGGAGCTTGGATATACTTATTTATCGTCCGAACCCATGACAGCTATCGTTCAGCCATATCTTGAGCAGCTGCGGGACCGAACTGGCGAAACAATAGGACTTGCTGTGCTTGATGATGAGTTTGTTGTTCATATTGCACGAGCCCATTCAACAAGAAGCCTGATGGCGCCTACTTTAACAATTGGGAGGCGATTCCCGGCTATTTACACTTCCCCTGGTCGGGTGATGATCGCATTGAAAGGTGAAACAGACATAGAGCGTTACCTTAGTGCTGCGGATTCTTCAGTAAGCGGACCACTTCGAAAGAAAGATATCGAATCGTTACGCAAGGCAGTGGAAAAAGCGCAGCGTGATCAATTTGCGATTGTTGAGCAGGAGATAGAAGTTGGCGTGCGGACCTTAGCTGTGCCAATATTCAATCACTCACATGAAGTGGTTTCGGCGCTGAACATTTTGACGAACATCGCCAAAATCGACAAAGATTATCTCATAAATAAATGCCTGCCCCTGATGCAGGCCGCCGCGGCGGAAATTCAGCACGCGGTCGTCGATTAGTCTGACCCGGCGAAGGGCTGGCCGTTTTCAACCTCCAAAAAGGGGCGGCAAAGCCACGCCCTGACGGCGGGCCCAAAATGTGCGCAATATGAATACTTGTTCTTAATGAGAATTTTGTGTATGGATGCCCCCATGGGCTGACGCATGTCGAGGAGGTGTGTGGTCTGGCCACGGTCGACTTTGGTCGGCATTCGCCCCTGCACGGCCCGTATTCGCCGATTGCAGCTTAGCAAATGCTCTATTGGAGCTGAAAAACGGAGCGACCGATGAAAGTTACGCACTTTGTAGCGCTGACAATCTCACCTTTGCTGTTAGTTTTTTCCGCAGGTGCGAACGCAAAACCCTATTCTGACCGCATGGTTGCGGCTTGTACCGCTCTAAATCACGATTATGCGCTGGCGCGCGACCACGCTGATCAGGCAGCGTTTGTGGCTTTGTTTTCCGAAGAGGCGGTGTTCACGATGCAGGGGGAGACCTATTCAGGACGTGAAAAAATTCTGGAACGGCTAAAGCCCGGAGCGTCCGCAAATTTTGCGCGGCTGTTGATCAATACGATCAAGGTAACGCAGACATCAGACTACACTGCGACCGGCGTGACGTATTTCACAATGTTTATGGCGTCCGAGGGCAACGAGCCCGAACTGCCCGTCAACGACTTTATTCTTTTCATGGGTGAGTATCACGATGAATATATAATGACCGATGACGGGTGTAAAATAACAAAGCGAAAAACGGTGCCCATGTTTTCCGGCGCGCTTAAGCAGTGATCCAGATGAAAAAGACATTGACCTTGCGGTTGTTTCTGGCTTCTTTGGCCGCCTTAATTAATGCGTGTGCGAATGAGGGTGCGCCAGAGGCGACCGGCGTTGCCGACAGTGTGTTCTTGAACGGCAAGATCGTTACAATAGACGACAATTTTTCCGTCGTATCGGCGCTGGCGGTTAAAGATGGACGCATCATTGCAGTCGGAAGTGACGAAGAGTTACGCCAGTTGGCAGGCACCAACGCAAAGGTCATAGACCTTGCCGGTCAAATGATGCTGCCGGGAATGATTGATTCGCACATGCACCCTAATCAGGCTGCAGTTTCGGAACATGACCACGCTATTCCTGACATGCAGACTATTGCTGACGTGCTCGCATATGTGCGCGCAAGAGCGGACGTTCTGCCGGACGGGGAATGGATTTGGGTGCGGACCGTGCACCCTGACCGATTGAAGGAACGGCGTTATCCGACGCGCGCCGAACTCGACTCCGCAGCGCCAAATCACCCGGTCGGGTATGCGGCGTACATATATTTTCCGAAAGCATCTTTCAACAGCGCAGCGCTGAAAGCGCTGGGTATTGATAAAGATTTTGTTGCGGAAAGCCCCGCTGACATCGAGCGTAACCCGGTATCTGGTGAGCCTACTGGATTGATCCGTCACCACACCCGATATGCGCCAGATAACGGATCCGCAGATCAAACAAATGACACCCAGAAGGCGGCGCTCTTTCGCGACATGATGACGGTTTATAATTCCACAGGCCTGACGACGATCAGTGACCGTAAGGCGACATCGGAGTGGATGGCCATTTATGAGCGATTGAACACACAGAATGAATTGACCGTTCGACTCTCTATGATGGGGGAGCTGAATACGGCGCGAGACCGCGCATTAAACGAGATCACAGCTGATATTGACGCTCTTGCGAGTCGCGCTCGAGAGATGAACGGGGCGAATCTGCAGCTAATAGGTGTCAAAACTTTTGTTGATGGCGGCATCACCAGCGGCACAGCATATTTACTGGAGCCCTGGGGCAAGAGCGAATTGTATGCGATTGATGATCCCGCATATCGAGGCAATTTAAATTTATCCGGCGAGCGGCTTGAGGCGATAATTGAGGCCACCGCACGAGCGGGTCTGCAATATACTGGGCATACCGTCGGGGATGGCGCAGTGACCGAATTGGTGCGCGCCTATCAAGCCGTCGGCGACAAGGT
This sequence comes from uncultured Alphaproteobacteria bacterium, assembly GCA_942492295.1. Lineage (GTDB taxonomy): Bacteria > Pseudomonadota > Alphaproteobacteria > Caulobacterales > Parvularculaceae > Hyphococcus. Next base: position 1,231,437 of record CALODW010000005.1, on the reverse strand, counting down.
GCCGCTTCGAGAGGCCCGCCCAGCATTAACGCACGCCAACTTCATGACGCCTGAGGTCATAAAAACCATGGCTGAAGAGGGCATCGTTGCCGATATCCAGCCGGACTGGTTTTTCCTCGATGGCGCAATGATGGTCGAACAGCTAGGAAAAGACCGTATGCGTTATTTTCAACCGCTTCACACGCTGTATGAAGAAGGCGTTATGTTCGGTGGCGGGTCGGATCATTGGCACCGACTTGATCCGGACACAGCAGTTAATCCCTTCAACCCTTTTCTAGGTATGTGGATTGCAATGGCGCGGACTCCGCGATTCTTCGATGGACAGCGGCTGTTTCCCGAAGAAGCGTTGACACGCCGCGAAGCATTGCAAATGTACACGACGAACAATGCGTATCTTCTGTTCCGCGAAGAGGATATCGGCAGTCTCGAAGCGGGGAAATTCGCCGATTTTATCATCGTTGATCGAGATGTTCTCGAATGCGATCTGGACGACTTCCGCCATACGCGCGTTCTTCAGACTTATTTGGCAGGAGAGCTGGTTTATGCGTCAGATGAATGAAAGTGACGTACAATGATTAGTGCACAGGAAAACCGTTTACTAACAGAGGTTCAGCTTGGGGCGCCTGCCGGTAAAGTGTTGCGGAATTATTGGCAGCCGGCGGCGCTGGTTGAAGAACTCGATTCAGAAAGGCCCATTGCCCCTATCAAACTTCTTGGTGAGGAGTTGACGCTATTTCGCAAAGAGGACGGTGGTTACGGATTGATTGGTCGTCATTGCCCACATCGTGGTGCAGACCTTTGTTTTGGCCGCATTGAGGAGGAGGGTGTCCGTTGCCCGTTTCATGGCTGGCTCTTTGATGAAAAAGGGCGATGTCTTGAACAGCCTGCCGAACCTCAAGCTAGCCGGTTTCGTGAGGGGCTTATTCATACCGCGTATCCTTGCGTAGAAAGAAGTGGAATAATCTTTGCGTATCTCGGTGAAGGTGACCCTCCGCCGATGCCTCAATTCGATTGCTTTGAGGCGCCGACGTCACACACTTTTGCATTTAAAGGGTGGTGGGAATGTAATTGGCTACAGGCGCTAGAGGTTGGAATCGACCCAGCGCATGCATCGTTTCTTCACCGGTTTTTCGAAGATGAAAGTCCTGAGGATTCCTACGGAAAGCAATTTCGATCCGGTGCCGCCGGTACGAATATTCCTTTGACGAAAATTTTGCGTGACTTTGATCGCCCAACTATCGATCTCGATGAAACGGACTACGGGTTCCGCCTGCGTACAACGCGCGAAATTGACGCGCAGACCGTTCACTATCGCATTACAAACCTTCTCTTTCCTAATGCTATCGCCATTCCTATGAGCGATGAAATGACAATTACCCAATGGCATGTTCCGATCGATAATGAAAATTGTTACTGGTACTCAATCTTTACCAGTTTTTCGGGGCCAGTAAATCGCGAACTAATGCGCGCCCAGCGGCTCAAGGAGCATACGCTGCCGGACTACCGGCCAATCAAGAACAAATCCAATAATTACGGATTCAACGCGGAAGAGCAAAAGACTCAGACGTATACGGGCATGGGATTCGATATCAATGTGCATGATCAATGGGCGGTTGAGTCATTGGGTCCCGTGCAGGATCGCACTCGTGAACATTTGGGAAAATCGGATGTGGGGATCAAGCGGTATAGGCGAATGCTTAAGCAAGCAATGCAAGCCACCTCTGTTGAAGATATGCCATGCAGACCAAGCGAAACCGGAATTGAGAAGTTTCACGGTCCTGTGGCCATCGATGCGCTAGGCGATGTGCAAGATCCGGATTGCTGGAAGCGACTCGATGAGGAAAGGCGAAAAGGTCAGAGCTGGGCCGGAGTGACTTGAAGCTGAATGTTGCCATCAGGCGCACTAGTGATGTCGCTGGAAAAATGAATTCCGATCAAAAACCCGTGCCGCAGCGTGTCTGGTGACGGCCGAATAAATACCCCGCGATGGCATTCGATTTACGCTGTCGTAACCGCATTGAAATTTGGAGAATTATTGATGACATCCGTCTCTGACCTTAAAGAATCAGCACTTGATCATATCTGGTTTCACGTTACGCCGCCTCAGACATTGCGCTCCGAGCACGGAATGATGTTGTTCAAGGAAGGAAAGGGCTGCTACCTTACCGATGTCGATGGTAATGAATATCTTGATGCGTTCTCGGGTGGCGCCTTTGTGACGAGTATTGGCCATGGACGGGCGGAGGTAGGGCAGGCTTATGCGGACCAGGCGGCAAAGCTAGCCTATGTGACGCCGTATAATTTTGCTGCGGAATCTACCGTTGCGCTCGCGGAAAAACTCAGTGAGCTTGCACCAGGCGACTTAAACAGAGTGTTTTTTACGTCCGGAGGTTCCGAGGCGGTAGAGACCGCTATGAAGATCGCCAAGCAATATCATTGGTTCAATGGCGATCAGAAGCGAACAAAAGTCATTAGCCGACGCGGCTCGTATCACGGCTCAACATTCTACGCCATGAGCATTACTGGCGCGAGCCATGAGTATAACAACAAGATTTTTTCACCGCTCGTTCCGGGTTGCCTCCAGGTACCGTCCCATAATTGTTATCGGTGCGAGTATAATCTCTCTTATCCGAGCTGTAATGTGCTCTGTGTGGAGATGATTGAAAAAATGATTCTTCACGAGGGGCCAGAAACGATTGCTGCGATCATTGCTGAGCCAATTCCGTCAGCAGCATCGATCTACTTGCCTGTCGACGAATATTTACCCCGGTTGCGGGAAATTGCCGACAAGTACGGCATTTTGCTGATCATCGACGAAGTTATCAATGGGTTCGGCCGCACGGGCAAGATGTTTGCCTGTGAACATTGGGGCGTGACCCCTGACATCATGACGGTCGCCAAGGGTTTGACAAGCGGATACGCGCCAATGGGCGCCGCCATTGTTGGGCCGAAGATTACTGAAAGGTTTGAATCGCGTGGTGGGCGAGAATCTGGATTAAACCACGTGATTAGTTTTGGCGGACATGCCGCTTCGGCGGCGGCGGCTCTGAAGAACATCGAGATTATAGAAACCGAAAACATGGTGCAGAACTCTGCCGATATGGGTGCGTATTTGCTTGAAGGTCTGCAAGAGTTGAAAAAATATCCCATCGTGGGTGATGTCCGTGGCCTGGGTCTGCTCGCGGCCGTTGAATTGGTGCGCGAAAAGGAGAGCCGAGCGCCCTTCCGTCCTGAAGACCAGATGCCCGCCCGATTTAATGGCCATCTAATGGACCTTGGCGTCCTGGCGCGCACCTATCAGGTGGTGGAATTTGGACCACCATTATGCGCCGGTAAAACGGAGATTGAAAAGATCGTCGATGCGACGGAACAAACAGTGAAGTGGTTCTGTGACGAAGTTGGCATCCACTAATTCGAATTGAAAACCCATACAGTTTTCGTGGTCGATACTTGTAATCAGATAAACATAGATTGAGAAATATTGATGGACAGGACAGTCGTTATTGTCGGTGCGGGTGTGATTGGTTGCGCGATCGCACTGCAACTGGGCCGCAAAGGGTATAAGACCGTCAATGTCGATAAAAATCCGGAGGTTGGATACGGGTCGACAAGTAATTCGTGCGCGGTTGTTCGGTTCTCGTACTCTAGCCTGGCCACAACTGCGCTCGCCTTCGAGGGGTACCATTACTGGAAAAACTGGCCGGAATTTATTGGCGTAAAGGATGAGCGTGGAACGGCGGAATATCATCAATGCGGCCACCTGATGTTGAAACATAGCCCAGATGATCGAGCGCATGTGGTGAAATTTTATGAGGCGCTCGGAATCCCGTACGAAGAGTGGGACAATGCTACGATCAATGAACGACTACCGCTCTTCGATTTGAATTTGCATGGGCCGGTGGTGCCGGTGGATGATCCAAAGTTCTGGGAAGAATCCTCGAACACGAATGAGGTCGCGGGGGGAGTATTTGCGCCGCTTGCCGGCTATATTGGAGACCCTTCTTTGGCGACACACAACCTGCGGTGCGCCATCGAAGAGGTCGGTGGCGAATTTCGACTTGGTCGCCGCGTGACTGGAATTAATCGTAAACAGGGCAGGGTGTCCGGAATCGTGCTCGATGAAGGAGAAGAAATTCTCGCTGACATTGTTGTCAATGCATCTGGTCCTTATTCCGGTAAGATCAACGAAATGGCCGGCGTGATCGAGGGAATGTCGATAAAAACCAAAGCTCTGCGTAGGGAGGTTCATCACCTGCCCAGCCCACCTAGGTTCGATTTTGAACATAAGGGTGTCATGACGTCTGATGATGATTTGTATCTCTACTTCCGCCCTGAGACCGGAAATAAAATTACCATCGGGTCCGGTGATCCGCCATGTGATGGTCAGGTCTGGGTAGATGATCCTGATGATTTTGATCGCGGTTTTACCGAAAGCCAATGGAATGCTCAGGTCTATCGCGCAGCGCGGCGAATTCCAGATTTGCCAATTCCTAATAATGCGTCGGGAGTGGTTGACCTGTATGATGTATCAGATGACTGGATTCCCATTTACGATCGTTCGGATCTGCCCGGTTTCTATATGGCGGTGGGTACAAGCGGGCATCAGTTTAAGAATGCAGGCGCGGTCGGAGATATAATGGCCGAATTGGTTCATGCATGCGAAAATGGTCTCGATCATGATCAGACACCGTTACAATATAAGTGCAAGTATATTGACCAGTGCATTGATATGAGCGTTTTTTCACGACGCCGAAAAATCCATGAGGAGAGCAGTTTTTCTGTTCGGGGTTAACGCTTGTTATCGACGTGTTGACGGATGAATGGAGTAAGGGCTTGAACAAATTCGCCAAACGATTCGTTGTCACGTAGAGTCTTTTCAGCCGCCTGAAGGAGCTCCGCGTGTAGCTGGTCGCAGTCGATTTTCGTATGGCGGCCATCTTGAACCACTAGCTGCCCGTCCACGAAGACCTGATCGACACGGTACGCAGGTTCACTACCAAATAGATCATCGATAGATGGGAGTTTATGGCGACGCTCATTGCAGGGCTGAGGTTTATAAACCGAGATATCCGCCTTTTTACCGGGTTCAAGTGAGCCGATTTGATTACCCATTCCGATTGCATGAGCACTATTGAGGGTAGCCATGCTCAATAACGTGGTTTTTGAAACTAATGGCGCTCCAGACGACTCATCCGCATGCAGCGTGTGTGCAAACTGAATCTCCTTCAAAATATCTCCGTCATCACCGACCGTCATGCTATCTGCGCCAAGCCCGACATTGATGCCGTTCTTAAGCATATCTGGGAGCGGCGCCACGCCATTTTGCAATCGGATATTGGAACCCGGGCAATGAATTATGGAGACGTTTTTTTCTGCAAACAACTCCATGTCTGCCTGTGTGGTGAACACGCAGTGTGCACATGATAGTCGCTCCGTTAACAAACCGGCGTCATCCATGAAAGAGACGATTGAACGGCCGTAACGGTGATTTGCAGTGTCTCGTTGGTAGACGCTTTCCAATAGGTGAGTTTGTATCGATAATCCCAAGGATGCGGACAAATCCCAAATGCTTTCGAGAATTGCGTCGCTGCACCAATGAACAGACACTGGTCCAACTAAGAATGAAGCGCGGTCGAATTTAGTCTGCGCGGTCCAAGACCGTACGAGTTGCTCATATTCCAGCATCGACATAGCACTCCGGTAGCCTAGAAACTGCTCAGTCTGATTGCGCAGGTCGTTCGGCAATCGGGGCCGTACTTTGTCAAGCAATGAGCCAATGATGCTGTCATCCATGCTGCTCAATGCAACAACTGCTCGAGCCTGAGAACGCTCCGCGCCAATTAGCGTAGCTGACAATGTTTCGTCATACAGCTTTGCAGTTGGTTGATAAAAACTATTTACGACAGTCGTCACGCCAGATTCTAACATCTGGCAATGTGCAAGCGTACTTACGAGTTCAGGGTCAAGTCCAGGCAAGCGCATCAAATCCAAAATCCAAACCTCAAGTAGGTCATCAGATATGCCGAGCTCGACGCTTGACGGTGCGCGAACGTGATCATGACCATTTACGAAGCCAGGTAAAATTAGATGCTCGCTTGAACCGTAGTGATTTGCCGGAATATAGCGTTTTTTTAACTCTGCGAATTCGCCAATCGCGACGATGCGATCCTGATCGACGCACAGAGCACCATCCGATAACAGATTCGGTTCGCTCCATGAATTTGAGCCATCTGACGGTCGAAAAATTGCTCCCTGAATTAGGGTGTTGCAAGGTATTGGAGCATCGGCTCGGTAAGATGAGTTCATTTTGCGCACCACTTCATTCGTGTAGAAAAATGGGGAATGAAAAATACCGTTGGTTGAATCATTTGCTTTTTCAATCGGCCGGACCTTGCTATACTTGACGGCAAGAATTCAAATTTCGTGCGGCGCGAAAGTCCTTTAGTTTAACATTTTGTTGCACACGATAGGGCGCAGGAGAACAACTTTGACCCTTAGTATGAATCAAGCCAACGACGCCATCGAGGCAGCACTCTGCAAAGCTGTTGAATTGAACGTGCTTGTCAGCATTGCGGTATGCGATGAAGGAGGCCATTTGTTAGCGTTTTCAAGAATGGATGGTGCTGGTTGGGCTGGTGTCTATGGTGCGCAGGGCAAAGCAATTGCATCTGTGGCCACGGGCGCACCGAGTGGGCGTATACCGCCCGATATACTTGTTATGCGCCGGATTAATGAGCTGTCCGGCGATCGTATGATCTACGCTCAAGGCGCGTTGCCCATTAGGGTAGGGGGACGCGTGGTTGGCGCGATTGGCGCGGGCGGCGCCACAGCGGAACAGGATGAAGTGTGCGCTATTGCAGGCGTCGAAGCCATCACAAAGACCCATGATTAATCGCCCCCATTTTTCGGACCGCCCATAAAAACCCCGCGAGGCAATCGCCGCCGGAAGTCGCGCCGTGAGATAATATTTTGCCGATTGCATCCTCGATAGCACGCAATTTTCCGTTGGCTAATTCAGCGAAGAAGAGCTGCCAAGCCATCGAACAATGCCCTTTGGCAGATTCGCGTAGCAATGCCGCTGACAACGTCGTTGTGCGCCGCGAAGCGGTATTTACGGTAAATTGACAGCATCGCTCGGCATCATCACGCGCAAGCCAGACTGCCAGCATTGCGCCACAGAGAAAATCATCACCAGCAGGCGTCAGGCCGGCGCCGAGGCCAGCAAGATGTTCGGCGCCAAATGCTAGCGCCGTGTTTATGGAGTTTTCGCTTATTTGATCCATTGCAATGAGGATCGCAACAAAACGCTTGAATACTCTGTCGTCGACGCTAGAGGACTGTACCTTCGACGTCTGATCGAGGAGGTCTAAGAGCGTGGCGTGAGTCGCAAGGGATCGAGCTTGACGCAATAACTGAAGTTGCATCTCATGCGCGACTAAATATGCAGAGCGTGCTACTTTCATGTCCGGTTTGGGATTCCATTGAACTGCTTGCGTAAGACAAATTTCAGCGTCGGCCAATTTCAACCGTGCGCCGTCATGCGAAACTGGTGACTTTATTTTGCAGCGCGTCTGAATGCAGCGGAAGGGTTCAATGATTATGTTGAGAGGACCGTTTTCGATCGATGGTTCAGCGAGGGTGATGACGAGCGGTTCTTGAGCTTCTCCATTTGCCAGCGGCTCGAATACAATGGTGATTGAACGTAGATGCTGATGGATGACGGCGCCGCTGAAGAGCACACCGTTTAAACGATCGGAAACAGAACTGCTGATAGACAGCGCATTTACATTCAGCGTCGTTATAATGGGAATCCTCTAATCAGCATGATGGCACGCGACCTGGTGTCCCGCCGCGATCTCTCGAAGTCGCGGCGCATCGACTCGGCATTCTTGAGTGACGAGGGGACACCGGTTTGCGAAAACGCAACCGTCGACAGGGATATCGCGATCAGTAGCATCAACGTCATAAGCGTCAGTCTTGCGGGAAATACGGGGGTCTGGGGTGGGCACAGCCGAGAGGAGAAGTCGCGTATAGGGATGGCGTGGGTTTTGGTACAACGAATCCCGATCAGATATTTCGACAATATTGCCAGCATACATCGCCGCGATGCGGTGCGAGAGGTGTTTTACGACAGCGAGATCGTGAGCGATGAACAAATAGGTGAGGTTTAGTTGCTCTTGCAGATCTGACAGCAGGTTTATGATCTGCGCTTGAACCGAAACGTCAAGAGCCGCAATCGCTTCGTCACAAATTATAAAATCTGGATGTACGGCGATCGCGCGTGCGATTCCAACACGTTGTCGCTGGCCGCCTGAAAATTCGTGAGGATATCGATTGGCCAGCTTGCGACTTAAACCAACTACTTCAAGTAGCTCTGCGGTTCTTTGTTTGGCTTCTGAAACCGTTGCCATCGCGTGGATTATCAGCGGCTCCGCGATGATTTCACCAATCGTTATTCTGGGATTGAGGCTGGTAAAGGGATCTTGAAAGATCATCTGCATACGGCGCCGAAGCTGCCGCATTGATTTCGGTTTCAAACTGGCGAGATCTACGCCGTCAAAATGAATGCTGCCTGTCGTCGGTTTATGTAGTTGCAAGATTGCGCGGGCGAGAGTGGACTTCCCACACCCGGATTCCCCAACGAGGGAAAATGTTTCGCCCTTCTTAATTTCAAAGCTTGCACCATCAACGGCCTTGACGGTGTTTACGGCCTTAGTAGAAAATATACTCTTCGACGAACCAAAATGAATGCCTAAATTAGAGATGCGGACCAGAGCGCTCATGCTACTTCGTTTCGCTTTATTGCAGGATTGGAAACGATTGAGTCTTCGTCGGTCGTGATTGGGTTCCAGCACGCCACCCTACGGCCAGAACTCTGCGCTTCCAACATTGGCTTTTCCTGCTTGCAACGGTCAAGGGCGCGAGGGCATCGTGATTGAAATGCACATCCCGGTGGCAATGTGGTCAAATCCGGCGGCAGACCAGAAATTGCTGGGAGGCGGCTCACCGGCTCTTTGTCAATGCGGGGTAGGGAATTCAACAACCCGCTAGTGTATGGGTGGAGCGGCGACAAGAACAAAGATCCCAAATCCGACTCTTCGACGATGCTGCCTGCATAGAGTACAATCACCCGATCGGCGAAGCCCGCGATGACACTGAGGTCATGGGTTATCCAGATAATGGACATCTTATTCTGCCGCTGTAGCTTTTTGACCAAGTCAACAATTTGCGCCTGAACGGTCACGTCGAGCGCCGTTGTCGGCTCGTCGGCGATAAACAGTTCAGGGTCGCAGGCGAGGGCGATCGCGATCATAACCCGTTGCCGCATGCCACCCGACATTTCGTGTGGATAGCTTTTCAACCGTGCAGACGAATCAGGAATACCAACCAAATTCAGAAGCTCAATTGAGCGCTGGCGAGCGCTTTCGAGATCCATCTTTCGATGAGTACGCAATACTTCGCAAATCTGATCACCAACAGTCAGTAGCGGATTAAGGGAACTCAATGGATCCTGAAATGCCATGGCGATGCGATTGCCCCGCAACCGACGCAGCTGTTCCTCGCTGATTTTGGTCAAGTCGACATCTCCGAAACGCATAGTTTCGGCATCCATTGTTCCGGGGGGGGATGGGATCAAATCCAGAATAGAGAGGGCGCAACAACTCTTTCCGCTTCCGCTTTCTCCGACGATAGCAAGCGTCTCCCCAGGCGCGACATTGAAGGAGATATCCGACAACGCTGCAACAACGCCGGCCCGCGATTCGAACTTCACACCTAGATGTTTTACTTCCAGCAACGCGGTGCTTTCATTCATACTGGCAGCCCCCTCATACGTAGCGCTCTGAGAATGCGCGTAGCGATTGATTGAAACACGCGATGGGAGCGGTGGTTTGGCCAGCGCCAACCACGCCGCCCTTTTTGTGCGCTATAGCCGTATCAATTACAGGTTCTATTCCAGTGCGTACCACTTTCCTGATGTCGGTTGCGGCTGGAGCAGAAGAAAAATCCAGATTTGGAATGCGGTAGTCTTCGAGTGTTCCGTTTGTAATTTTCCGCATTTCTTCAGTAATTCTTTTAGCCCGTGCAAACGAGCCGCTAACAAATTGCTGAAGCGCTGGTGCCGCGGCCTGGACGTATCCCCCGAGCCCAACCGTTTCCATTATTGCACTGTCACCCATATCGAGCACGACGTCTTCATCGTTCCATTCTGAAGAAAATAGCAAGCCGTCAACTTTGTTTGCTGGTGCAACAAACCATTGATCGCCAAGCCCACTGACCCGAATGCCAAAATCAACGCCGTTCCTGGCAAAGGTAGTCACCACAGTACTATACGGCACGTCTTTCGCTGCTTCAGTCGCCGCTTTACCTGCGGCCATGGAAATGCAAAGAGAAAATTGTTCAGCTGTCGCAAGATAGGAAAGACTATCGCGAACGAGCGACGAATCCATTTTGCTTTGTACAAGCCACGGCGCCAATTCCGCCAGTAACAATAGACTGCCTGCGGAATTGCGATTGTGGCACTCATCGCCCATCTGTAACGCCTTGGCCGTTAATGCTCTTACGTCCAGCCCGCCCTTGGACCGGATTGCATCTTGAAGGACAGGGCCGAGAACGTCTGCCAGCCAACGCCATTGCCGGGTTGACTCGCGATCATAAGCGTCTCGGCTGGGCAATTGCCCACGAGGCCCTTGGAATAACTGCGAACAACCGACAGCGCCGCTCGTCTCACAGCGCACCATTGCAAGTGGTGTTGATGCGCTGGTTATACCCGCCATGCCGCCGACTGCGCCAAATTCGTGACAGGGAGCTAAATTGATTGTGTGATCTTGGATCGCCTGCGCAGCTTCCTCTGGGCTCGTTGCGAGCCCTTCGAATACAGCAGCATAAGCAATCCCGTTTCGTTGCGGAGTACACATTCTTTCCCATTCGATTGGGGGCCCAGCGTGTAAAATCGTCTCCTTCGTCATATTGGGCAATGCGGTGATCGCTGGCTGTACATCGAACCAAACTGGCCGACACGCCTGAAGCCGGTGCAGAACGGTTTCGTTCGCAGAATCGATTTTGTTCCGCAGCGCTTGTTTCTGGTCCGTCATACTAATTCCGAAATCTGACGACAATTGAGCTAATTTGCGTAGCGTGAGGAGAAGGCTTTGAGTGCAGACTCAAAGCATCCCATGGGCGCGCGGACTTGGCCCGCACCGATGAGCCCTTGCTCGCGGTGCGTGATTGCTGTGTCAATTAACGGTGTAATGCCTGATTTAACGACTTTACGGAGATCAATGCCAACAGGAGCGGGCGCAAAATCAAGTGTGGGAATCTGGATATCCGGATTGGAGCCAATGCAAATTGTCGCCATTTGACGGGTGTTCTCGATTGCGGCGCGCATCGACCCGTTGACATATGACTGCACTGTGGGGGCGGCCGCTTGAATAAACCCGCCAAGACCGGCAGTTTCTGTTATAGCGCTGTCGCCAAGGTCGGGCGCCGCGTCGTCGGGACCCCATTCAGAACGAAAAAACAGACCGTCGACATTATTCGCTGGCGCGGTGAACCATTCATCGCCAAGACCCGAGACCCGGATACCGAAATCAACGCCATTACGCGCCATAGCTGTCACCATAGTGCTGTACTCGACATTAGCCGCGGCATCGAGCATGGCTTTCACGCCCGCCATAATTCCATGCAAGAAGAACTGATCAGCTTCAGTCAAAAACCGCACGCAATCCGTAAGCGCACCACGGTCGTCACAAGTATCGAAAAGCGCCACCGCGATTTCTTTAAAGAACAAGCTGTTTGTAGCGATGCTCCGGTTGTGGCATTCGTCCCCCATTTGCACAGCCTTAGCGATGAGATTCTTAATATCAACGCCATCAACCGCCTCGATAGCGGCCTTCAACGCGGGTGCGAGTGTCTCGGCCTGCCAAGTCAGGTGCGCGGAGATTTTCTCGTCATAACTTCCCCACTTAAGCAATTGGAGCCCGCCGCCTTCTGAAAGGCAGCTAAATGCACGATTGCCGTGTTCTAGATTATCTACAACCAGCATAGGAGTGGACGCCGAGGTAATGCCAGTGCCTGCACCCACTGTGTTGTGATGATGGCAAGGTTCAATCTGCACGCCACCGGATTCAATCAGCGCTTCCGCTTCAGCAGGACTATCGGCTAAGCGTTCCCATAACACGGCGCCAATAATACCGTGACGGTGGGGGCCACACATATCCGCCCAAGCGACAGGTGGTGCGGAATGCAGCACCATATTTTTCGTCATGCCGGGCACAACCTCGAGAGCTGGGCGAACATCGACGAGCGTGGGGCGGCCGGTCAGGAATCGATCCAATGCCGTTTTGTTTGCTTGTTCAATTTTTTCTTTCAGCATCGAACCATTTCTCCGTAACAATTAAAACGATGGTCGCAAAAAATCGTATCAGCGATGAGGTATTGCAATAACGATCAGAGAAGATCGTCGAGAATATCTTTCAGGTCGTCCTCAATCTGTACTGGCGGTTGCCAGGCGACGTGTGCGACCGGTGTCGATTGACTTTCCAATGCATCGGCAAAAAGCTCCAATCCAACATTGATAACGCTGGGAGCATCTGTGAGAAGCGCAAACTTATTTTTTGACATAGTTATGAACCCAGCTCATTTGAAATGTTTTCGAGGATTGTTTTGACCAACGCCACAGCTTCCGCGTTGCTTGCAGCAACAATGACGCCCGCACTTTTCAAAAGTGACTTTTGTGCATTGAAGTCCTGGTGATCTTGTTGTGTTCCGCAAATGCTGGCCACAAATAAGAGCTGCCGACCGTTTTCCGCCGCAATACGTCGAGCGTTCAAAATTGTATTGGTCAGATCCTCAGCTGGATTGGGGTGTGCGCCATAGCCAATCACTAAGTCAAAGAGGACGACCGCAACAGTTTCATCGTCTGCTTCTCGTAAGAGGCGCTGATTGCGTTGTTCTGGATCGATCATCGGGTGCGCACGGCCTTGCGTGAAAAAGTCGTCGCCGAGATCAAGCAGCGTATTCTCGCGACTGAGTGTCGGGTCATCCAACTGACAGTCCGGGCTGATGGAAATGTTCGAATAAATTCTGGATTGGTCCTGCAGCAACAGCATCGCTTCGTAGCATAGGGTGCCGCCAGAGTATAAACCGCGAACATGCTTCTGCTTCGGTCCGAGTTTTTCGACCTCATTAAGCACTAAATTGGATAATATATCTGCATCATCAGATGTAGTTTGATCATAGTTTCCCGCGAGACGGACAGCCTCAACTGCGGCGTCCGAAAGCGTCTTTGCGAATGTCAAATTCTTTGCGGGGGAAGCGGTTGCTTGTGCTCCTAGGAAATTCACAATTACCGGTTTTCCGCATGTGGCGGCCTGAGCCAATACTGTTTTAGCGACCGCAGAGTCCGGCGGCTTGGATGTCAGAACAATGATGTCCGTTCCGCTATCCGCCGCTAACATTTCAAGCGCGCGCAGCATCGATATGCCGCCAACTTCTCGTTTTGCATCCCGGCCACCGACTCCTATGGCGTGAGAAACGCCAGCCCCGAGCCGATCAATCTGCGTAGATATTTCTTGAAGGCCAGTGCCGGAAGCTCCGACGAGACCGATTCTACCCTGACGAACTGCGTTGGAAAATCCTAAACCGCATCCGTTGAGAATCGCAGTTCCGCAATCAGGTCCCATTAACAGCAATCCCCGCTTGGAAGCGAGTTGTTTCAGCTCGAGTTCATCAGCGATGGAAATATTGTCACTGAAGAGCATGACATTTAGACCGCTATCGAGCGCGCGCTTAGCTTCTTCCGATGCATATTCTCCAGGTATGGAGATCAGGGCGAAGTTGGCGCCGGTAGTTTCTTCAAGCGCAGCCTCAAGCGATGGAAATTCCTGTCGCGTCTTCGTGTTCGCTCCCTTGTGTAGCAATTCGTCCGCCAGAGCTAAAGCGGACTGCGCCGCGTCTTCATCTGTTGCAATAACACCGATAACCAGATCGTCACGGGCGGCCGTTTCAACGCCCTCGTTGGACATACCCGCAGCGGCGAGTATTTTCTTGTTGCTATCTGTCGCCATCATCATGATGGCCTCTTCTACACCCGTTTGGCGTCGAAGCTGCTGTGAAGCTTGCATCAAGCGAACTGAATCGTGATATTCGCCTTTGCGGATCGTTATGCGCACAGTCATGTATTATTTTCTTCCTTGCGCAATTCCACTTGGTGCGTCTCGTTTGGCGCATCGATTGTTACATCATGAATTAAAGGGTAGGCGCCGATCGCATCAAACTTGATCCCACGAACTCCCTGTCGAGCGGCTACGATATTTGTATTGCAGTGAAGCGGTGCAATCAACGCTTCATCCATGATGATCTCCTGCGCTTTTTTAAAAAGCGGAATATAATCCGCTGGTGCCAAAGCAGCTTCCGCGTCTTCCAGAAGAGTATCGAATCCCGGGTGGTGATTCGTGTCTCGCTTGCTCCAGCCATACCCCGTCGGACCGCTGTGCCGTGAGTGATAAACAAAACTCAACAACTGCGCGGAACTTCCGTACTTTCCTTGTGGTATGATATGATGGTGCCCTTGCATTCCCGCCTTGATCCATGCGAGCGGATTTAGCAGTACCACGTTGACGATAATTCCAACCTGCTTAAGTTGACGCGTAACAATTTTTCCGAACTCAGGATAAAAATTCACGGGCAGCGCATAAAATGTGACGGTCAGCTGTTCGCTGTTTTTTGATCGCACTCCCGTCGAATCATTTACCACCCAGCCAGCGCTATCTAGCAGCGCCCGGGCCTTGTCCGGAGCATATTGATATAGGTCCTTTACGGTGGGTGAAAAACCCAAGGTAAACTGTGAAACGGGCCCATAGGCCCGTTCAAATTCGCCGTGAAAGACCTCTCCCACGAGGGAGTCTTGATCTAAGGCGTAATTAATTGCCTGGCGAACCTTAATGTTGTCCGTCGGAGCGCGCTGAATATTCATCATCAATGAAACCGGCACACCACGAATCGGCCAAGTTTCCACATTAAATCGAGAATCTTCACGTAATTTTTGCGCAGAACTTGGTGGTACGTAGAATACCGCATCCAATTCTTCGTTCTCAAGAGCTTCTGCGCGCGCTTTGCCGTCAGTTAAAAACGTAAAAGTGAGTTCGTCGAACTTCGCCGGCCCTTTGTTGGCGACTAATGGCGGCGCCCAATTATAGTCGGGGTTTCGTAGTAAAACGATTTTATTCCCTGCATCCCACTTGTGAAATTTGAACGGCCCAGTTCCCACCGGACAGCGAGCGAAATCTGGACCAAGCCGTTTCACGCTCGCAGGAGAAACCGGCGCTAGCCAGCCTTGACTTAAAGCGTCAAGCAGTAAGCCGTAGGGGCGAGAAAGCTCCACTGAAAGTACATATTCGTCGAGTGCTTGTGCACTCTTGAATGGCCCCAGCATTCCGCGCGCTAATTGAGACTTATTATCAGGATCAAAGGCGCGTTCCAAAGAAAACGCTGCCGCGGCAGCATTGAAAGGCTCGCCATCGTGAAATTTCACATCGCGCCGAAGGTTAAAGGTATAAGTGCATTCGTCGAGCGAGATTTCGAATGAATCCGCTAGCCCCGGGAGATAATCGCCCTCGGATGTCCGGTTGACGAGGGTATCAAATACCGCGTTGGTCATTTGCAAAGCGAGTTCCGCAGACCCGATATGCGGGTCGACCCCTGACGGTTCATAGTGGACGCCGATGTTCAGTTTCTTGAGAGTCATGCTGAACTTTCCTGCCTCTTTACTCAAAAAATTCAATTGTAAACTAGCGAATCTCGACGCCTTTGAGCCATTTCGTGCAAATGACGGCCCAAAAATTAGAAAAAGTTCGCATCAAGCACACTTGTTCACATGCAGAATGCGTGTTACCGTAAAAAAATCTCGTACACAAGTCGCGGTTAGTTTCGTGTGTAAAAAAGAAAACAGGAAGCGCTAACAGTGAGTGTGAAGTAGGGCGGTGCGCGATAGTTGCGACGACGACAGTGCGATCCAATGGCGAATAGCCAAAGCATAGGGGATACCTTGATGGACCATCGTTATATTGCTCAAAAAGAGACTATCAGCATACGAACTGCGCTGCTGGGTGCGGCTAGCGTGATGGCTTGCGCTGTCGTGCAGCCAGCATTTGCACAGGGCACACAACAAGCCTCTGCACAGGCAAACGATTCGATTGTAGTTATCGCGCGTAAGCGCGAAGAAAACTTATTTGAAGTTCCAGTAGCGGTTACCGCGTTTTCTGGCGAGCAACTGCAAGAAGCAGGAATGAGTACGCTTGTAGAAATCGTTGAATTCACTCCGGGCGTTCAGTTTGAGAACAACAGCGTCGCTAACCCAGGAAGAATTTATACAGATGTTCGTTTTCGCGGCCTCGGCAATGAGCTCGTGGAACCGTTCGCGCAAGTCGGCTCGGTCTTTCTTGATGGTGTGCCAATCGTCGGTGGCTCGTCGAGCATCGGTACTGATAACATTGAACGCGTTGAGGTTGTAAAAGGGCCGTCTTCTGCTTTGTTCGGTCGCAGCACATTTGCGGGGGCGATTAATTATATTTCAAAAACACCGAGCCTTACCGAATTTACTGGATCGGCTTCTCTTGAATATGCTCAGGACGAAACTCATCGGGTTTCGCTCGGCATAGAAGGGCCGATTATCGAAGGCTTATTGAGTGGTCGCCTGTTTATTCAAGACTATGGTACAGGCGGGCAGTACCGGAGTGCGTCGGATGGCGGAGCGCTGGGCGAAGAAAGCACCCGCACCTATATGGGCACGCTATATGCCGAGCCGACGCCCGAACTTTCGTTGAAATTCCGCGGCATGTATGCATTGGACGATGATGGACCGGCGGCGTCAGTCCATCTCGGTAATTCAAGCTCGCGCCGCGGTGCAGGGCCCAACGTAGCTAACTGTTTTGCTCAAAATCCAGGTTTAGCGACTGCGTTGAAAAGAAACGTGCCTGGCACAAGTCTCACAGATTTTATATGTGGTGAGGTGCCAATCGTAAACTTTACGGACAGCAATACGCAGATTTCTTCGCCTGACATTCTTCCTTACTTTGCGGACGTGAATGTCCCAGGTGCATATCCGATGGTTACGGAATTTGGCCTTGAACGAGAGCAAATTCGCGCAGCCTTTTTCGTCGATTACGACATTGGCGGATATACGGTCAGCTCCGTTTCAAGCTATGACGACGAGCGTGTCGCGAATATTCGCGATCTTGATGACTCAGGTGTTGAAAATTGGATAAACCTAGACCTGTTCCGCAACCAGAGCTTCTTTCAAGAGTTGAGGATTACTTCGCCGAGTGATCAGCCGCTGACATGGATGCTTGGTGGAAGCTATTTCAACGGAAAGAACTATGGCTATTATCTTGATGGCGGTGAATCCGTCGTTGCCTATGATGGGGGAATGACTGCGCCGACTTCATTTGAGCTGGATGACTATTTCGGTCGGCCGACTGACGGAATTTGTCCCTGTGGCTTTGACGGATTCGCCGAACCACCAGTCAGTCAAAACAAAACCCTCAGTGTGTTTGGTGCAATCGGGTATGATTTGAATGAATGGCTCGGTGTTGATTTTGAATGGCGCTACCAGTGGGACGACTTGACCCAACGTGATGTGCGTAGAACCTCTCTGTTGCCGCCTACAGAAGCTTTTGCGACGGGCAACGGCACAGAGCTCGGGTCAGAGTTCAATGCCTTCCTCCCGCGGGTCACCATTCAAGTTACGCCTACGGAAGACACAAATTTCTGGGCAACCTACTCGAAAGGCAACAACCCTGGTTTCTTTAACTCACGATTTGCCAGCTTTAGTCAGGCCCAGTTGGATTTGAATCCGGACTTTGTTGCGACCGCGACACTGTTCCTTGATGAAGAGAAATTGGAAAACTGGGAACTCGGTTGGCGTCAGGCTCTACTTGACGGTCGTGCTACGTTTTCTGTGGTTGCCTATAAAATGGATTGGACAAATCAGAAGACACGTACGGGCGTTTTGTTCAATGAACCTGGTGGTGGTCAAAGTGTGAGTACTTCAGCAGTCCAAGGGTTTAGCACGGAGTTGATGGGGGTTGAATTCGAAGGTACTGCAAAACTGACCGACGCATTTACTCTCGGTGGTCAGTTCACCTATTCGGATGCGGAATTTAAGGATTTCGAATGTGGGTTTACCGACGATTACGCGCCGGCAAATTCAGACGGCATCGTTGAGTGTAACGGCAATACACCGTTGCAGTTTCCAAAATGGAGCAGCTCCTTCTCGCTGTCCTATATGGACGCGTTGCCGGTCTCGAGCGTGAGTGATTGGAGTTTATTTGGCCGCTTGGATGGTATTTTTACCGGTAAGCAGTATACGGATGAGCAGAATTTCTCATATATCGGATCAAGCTGGCTGTTCAACCTGCGCGGTGGCGTTCAGCGAGATAATTTGCGGTTTGAATTGTTCGTGACGAACTTGTTCAACAACGACCAGTACTTAGCTGGCGGTCGGACGAGTGATTTCAGCGCCGACACGGGGTTCATTTTTCCGTTCGAATTCAGCGACAATCAAAGCCTGACGTTGATCCCCGCAAAGCAACGACAGTTTGGTGCTAGAACGGTTATCGACTTCTAAGCCCTGTTTTGAATTATTCGAAACTAGAATTCGATACGAATAAGGAGTTTCACCGGTAATGGATTGCTGGTGAAACTCCCCACCGCCACAACCACAATTGAAGAAATTACATTACTGTGATGACAATCAGGGAGAAAACCGATCAATGATAATTCACGACATCTCGATCAATATCGAAGAAGATATGATTTACTGGTGGGAGGGCAAAAAGCCGGAGATGCGGTCTGTTTTCAAGATTGCAGATGGTGCTCCTTCTGAAGTAACGAGGTGGCTCCTTGGTTCACACACGGGTACGCATATTGATGCGCCAAGGCACTTTATCGAAGACGGTGACACGGTAGAAAAACTGCCGCTCGAAACATTCATCGGTCCCGCGCGCGTGGTTGACGCTACGACTGCGGAAGACGCGCAAATTGATGCGGCTATGGTTGAAAAAGCCAATCTCAATGGCGCCACACGGGTGTTATTTAAAACATCAAACTCTACAAAACTTCTGACGAAGAAGGACTACAATCCTAAATTTGTAGGTATTACGGACGACGGCGCGCAAGCGCTGGTTGATGCCGGTGTTAAGTTTGTCGCTATCGATTATGTGACCATCGAGGCGCCAGACCAATGCGAAGAGTGGCCGACGCACCATATACTTTGTGGTAATGGCGTGATCATTCTGGAGAATGCTGATCTCGCCAATATCAAGGACGGTACCTACTTTCTCTGTTGTCTCCCGATAAAACTCAAAGGCTCCGAAGGCGCGCCCGCGCGCACGGTGCTGATTGAAGGAATTGAGTGCTAATGAATGCACACGGAGCGATAGCGACGCCGCATGCGGCTGCCAGCGAAGCGGGGATTCAAATCCTTCAGGCTGGCGGCAACGCGATCGACGCTGCTATTAGCGCCGCCGCTGTACTGACGGTGATCTATCCTCATCAATGTGCAATTGGGGGCGATTTATTTGCGCTTGTACGTGACCGTCAAGGAAAAACCACCTGCGTGAATGGCTCTGGCGTATTGCCGGCGTCGGTTGATGTCGAGAATCTGCGCGAGCAGGGCGCAGATGTTCTCTCCTCGGGAGTGCACTCGATTACTGTGCCGGGCATGGTGGCTGGCTGGCAAGATATTGCGTTGTTAGGTGCGGTGCTATCGCCCGCTGAGCAATTGAAAACCGCTATTGAATTGGCTGAGTGCGGGGCGGAGGTGTCACCTTCTTTGGCGCGCGGTTTACACATGCAAGCCAAACACGTGGAAAGTGACCCAGGACTGTCCGCCATCTTTACAGCCGGTGGCAAGGTGAAGAGTGTAAAAGACACTTTTACTCAGCCAGCACTGGCGACCACGCTTCGAACACTCGCTTCTGATGGCTTTGAGAGTTTTTACACCGGGCCAAACGCTGGGGCGCTTGCTGGTGGGTTGCGATCCTTAGGGGCGTCGATCACCGAAGCTGATTTGCGTCAGCATACGAGTGACCTCACCACGCCTTTAGAATACGAGTATCATGGCGTAACGCTTTTGACGTGCCCGCCAAATTCACAAGGTTTTGTGCTGCTTGAGGCGCTTGCCGCGCTTGATTCAATTGGCGTTAGCGCAATGGAGCTTAATGATCGACCAGGCCTATTGCTAGCGGCGAGTATCTTAGCGGCGGGCGATCGAGATCAGTATCTTGGTGACCCGAAGCTAACTGAGATACCATTGGGGGAATTACTAAACAAATCCAGTCTTAAAACGCGTTTGAAAGCGTCATTTACAGTTGGGGACGCCACGATTGTGGATGCCGCACCCGCCCATGGCGACACTGTCTCAATTTGTACCATGGATACGCAGGGCAATACTGTCTCTCTGATTCAGAGTGTGTATCAGACCTTTGGCGCCGGCATTCTCGAACCGGAAACTGGTGTTATTATGCACAATCGCGCACGCGGATTTTCCTTGAATAGAGGCGCGCCTAACGCGATTAAAGCGGGCGCACGCCCGGCTCATACGCTGACGCCGCTTCTCGTGTTGCGCGATGGCGATGTCGCCGCTTCGATCGGCGCCATGGGGGGGCGCGCGCAACCACAAATTCTTTCGCAGATATTATCCGGCGTTTTGAATCTTGAACGCGACCTTACGGAAGTATTGTCGGCGCCACGGTGGGTTTTTGGCGGTGCGGATATCGGATTTGATCGCGTTACAACAGCAGTTGAGGAAGATGCTCCGGAAGAGTGGGACGATGCTCTTTCAATTGCAGGGCTGCCGGTTGAACGAGTGGGCGCGCGTGACGAGAGAATGGGTCATTCGAATGCTGTCAGGAGACTTCTGGATGGCGGTTTCGAGAGCGCATCCGATGTACGGTCGGACGGCATCGGTTTGATGTGTTAAACGGGTAGGTGGTCGACGTCGATATGCTTGCCTCAAAGAAAAACAAAACAACGGCACAACATAATGAATATATCTGACATGCCACGACTACGATTCGCACAACTCCCGACACCGTTGGAGGAGGCGCCTAATTTGTCTAAGGCGCTGGGCGGCCCAAAAATTTTATTCAAGCGCGATGACCTTACCGCGAGTGCGCTTGGAGGGAATAAAGTTCGCAAACTCGAATTTATTCTGGGCCGGGCTGTCGCTGAGGGATGCGACACTCTTATTGTTCCCGGCGGATATCAATCCAATATGGCCAGAATCACAGCGGCATTGGCCAACAAAATTGGCCTTGATGTTGAACTCGTTCTCGGCGGCGCACCGGAAGAGGTTATTAATCACAATGGGAATTTGCTTCTAGAACATTTGCTCGGCGCAAATATCACATTCATAAATACGGTACCGCGGTGGGATTTTGGAACGACACTCGAAGATATCAAAAAGAAATTGGAAGCGAATGGGCGCAAGCCATATTTACTTCCGCTTGGCGGCTCCAGTCCCGAAGGGATGGCGGGTTATGTCGAAGCGACGCTCGAGTTAGAAATGCAATGCCGGGAGAAATCCATCAAGCCTGACCGGCTGTTCGTTGCGATCGGGTCGGGCGGTACTTATAGCGGGCTGCTGCTTGGTGCTCTGAATACTGATGTCGGATACGAGATTACCGGCGTAAGTGTCAGTCGGACCCGCGAGTACTTGCTCGAAAAAGTGCCGGAAAATGTTGAGAATGGCGCCGCGTTGCTTGGCATGAAGTCCTTTAACGGAGAGCATAGTCTTTCCATCTACGATGACTATGTTGGCGACAGCTATGGCGCAATTACCGATGAGTGCAAAAATGCAATTCAACTGGTTGCACGAACCGAAGGCGTTTTTCTTGACCCGGTTTATTCGGGAAAATGCATGGCGGGGTTGATTGATTTGATCCAAAAAGGCGCCATCGGAAGCGACGAGACGATCATTTTCCTTCACACGGGTGGTTGGCCGGCACTGTTCGCCTATGAAAACGAATTAATTCATCTGAGTGAGACTGAGCCGTATTTGCGCAAGTCATCCGGTGGGTAACGGTATTAATCGAAAATGTTGATTCTTATCGCGTTAGGCGGAAATGCACTCTTAAAACGAGGCGAGCCGGTTACAACGGCAGCTCAGTGGGGAAATGTTCGAAATGCCGCACGCGCGATTGCGAGCGTTGCCGGCGAACATCAACTTGTCATTACCCATGGCAATGGACCGCAAGCCGGACTACTCGCACTTCAGGCCGCCGCATATGAAGAAGCAGAACCCTACTCACTCGATATTATCGGCGCGGCGACTGCGGGCATGATCGGATACATGATCGAGCACGAACTAGGCAATTGTTTGGGTTACGACGTGCCAATTGCGACGATGCTGACGCGCGTTTGCGTAGACGCTGAAGATCCGGCCTTTAAGAATCCAACCAAATTTGTTGGTCCAGTATATGACGCGGTCGGCGCCAAGAAATTGGAGCTTGAAAAGGGTTGGGCCTTCCAGCGGGATAATCAAGACTGGCGTCGGGTGGTACCTTCGCCGGAGCCGCAATGTATTGTTTGGCACCGACCAATCCGTTGGCTCATGGGGCAAAAAGCTCTGCTGATCTGCGCCGGAGGTGGTGGGATCCCCGTAATTCGCGATGCTGAGAGCGGAAGACTGACAGGCGTCGAAGCGGTTATCGACAAAGACCGGACAAGCAGCCTGTTAGCCAAAGAAATCGCAGCAGATCTGTTTATTATAGCGACTGATGTCGATGGGGTATATGACGACTTTGGTACGCCGCATGAGCGATTGATAAAAAAGGCAACGCCGCAAGCGTTGGAGGATGGGGACTACTCGTCCGGTTCAATGGGTCCCAAAGTGGAAGCCGCGAGCTGGTTTGTGCGGCAAACAGGTAAGCGAGCTGTCATTGGCTCTTTAAATGAAATTGAGAATATTATTTGCGGCCGCTCCGGGACGAGCATCGAAGCGGATAACATAACGTCGTAGAGCAACGGATGAGCTTTTTGCAGCCAAGCCTTACATTAAAGAGAGTGACCTCCGGCGCCTTGCTGATCTTTGCGCTGTTTTGTTTCGGTTGCTCGGTTGACAACCCACGAAGTAGCCGCAAGGAGGCTTCATCGCTGGTTTTGTCGGGAACCAAACCCGGTGTGCGACTGGATCCTCATCTGGATGCGCAATGGGAAGTGATCTACGTTCTCTCTGCGGTCTACGACACGCTCGTGAAGAGTGATGAAAACGGTGATGCTCAACCCAGCCTGGCAAGGTCTTGGTGCATCAGCGCTGATGGCTTGCGTTACACTTTTAATCTACGCGATGATACTACGTTTCATGATGGCGCCAAATTTGATGCAGCTGCAGTTAAATTTAACATTGAACGGATCCTCGGGCTGGGACCGCAATCTTTAAAGGCCAGAAGTCTGCTCCCCGAATTTCAGAATATTGAGATAATTGATGCCTACACGATCAGGTTTGAGTTGGCGCATCCAGATAGTTCATTCCTCTATGCGTTGAGTTTGCCATACCTAGGTATGGTCTCGCCCGAGGCGGTCGTAAAATGGGGTGATCAATATCATCATCATCAAGCCGGGACGGGCCCATTTCAATTCGTGGACTACAATGTCGGCGAGTTTTATCGCCTTCGGCGCAACAAAAATAACCGGTGGCATGATCAGCCACGAGATGAAGACACGGGCGTCGCCGTTGAAGAAGTTTTATGGCGATTTTTGCCGGAGCCATCGACGCGGTCACCGGCATTGGCGTCGGGCGATATTGACATTGCTTTTGATCTCGACCCTGTCGACGCTGAGGAGTTGGAAAAATCAGACAATGTATCGATTTCTCGCGCCTATTTGAGCGGGCAGCCAGCGTTTTGGTTCATTAATACTGAGCGCCCGCCGACAGATGATATTCGTGTTCGCCAGGCAATTCTTTATGGTGCAGACATGGATGCCGCGGTTAGGGCGATTACGCGTGGCTACAATCCACGCGCTTTTGGTCCGGTCTCCGCGGTAACGCCGAGTTATTCGCCCGAATTACGATCACTATATAAGCACGACCCTGCTAGAGCCCGCGCCCTTCTCGAAGCGGCGGGTTGGGTCGATGACAATGGCGACGGCATTCGCGAAAAGAATGGGCAAAAACTCACGATAGAAATGTCGATGGTGACCTGGGGAAAAAGCAGAATTTTCAGCGAACTTCTATACTCGCAATTGCGCAGCATCGGGATCGATCTAAAGCTGGAGATGATGGATTTTTCAGTGCAAATGGAAGCCGGGCGGCGGAGCGAAAAAAATATGCTCTTTATGGGTGGTTCGGGACATTCTGCAGCTGACTCTTTGAAAGGGTATTTTCATTCTGACAATGTGCCGTCTGGATTTGCTTGGTCAAAATGGATCGATTCAAAACTGGATGGATATTTAGACCAAGCTTTACTGGTAACAGACCCGGCTGCGCGTGATGCATTGTATCAACAGGCGCAAATTCGAATCATGGAGCAAGCGCTCATTTTGCCGATCTACGACTACGTATTGCTCGTCGGTGTCAACGAAAGGGTTGATGGATTGCGTTGGGGAATTGCTGGCTTGGCGCCAAATCTTGACGAGCTTTCTTTGGAGGGAGCGGCAGTTTCCAATGACCGGTAAAGGTAGCTACCTGATTAAGCGAGTCCTGATGGTCGTGCCGGTTTTATTCGGTGTGGCAACGATCGCATTCGCATTGATGTATTTGCTGCCTGGCGACCCGGCATCAGCGATGCTAGCGCGTTCCGGCGCCTCTGCTGAACAGATCGCAGAGCTACGAGCCGACATGGGTTTGGATTCGCCTTTTTTCATTCAGTTTTTTCATTATATAGGCAACCTATTGCAGGGAGATCTGGGGCGGTCCATCGTGAGCCAGGAACCGGTATCGACCTTGCTCTGGTCGCGCCTGCCAACCACGCTGGAACTGGTCTTTGCTGCGCTTTTGATTGCGGTTCCCGTGGGCGCATGGCTGGGAGTCGTGGCAGCGGTTAATAAACATAGCTGGGTGGATCGAGCGATCATTGTTCTGTCGTCCATTGGCGTTTCAATGCCGAGCTTTTGGCTCGCCTTAATGTTTATTCTTCTCTTTTCTGTATGGCTTCGCTGGTTTCCGGCTTTTGGGTCAGGCGGACTTTCCCACCTTGTATTGCCCGCGAGCGTAATGGCTTTGGGCGCTATTGGGACAATAGCCAGAACCGCACGCACCAGCATGCTTGATGTATTGAAACAAGACTACATTAGGACGGCGTGGGCCAAAGGGCTGACGCGTCGTGTAATTCTGTATAAGCATGCATTACGAAATGCGCTCATTCCGATCATCACGATTGTTGGTCTTCAATTTGGCTGGCTGGTTTCCGGATCTGTGATAATCGAGGCCGTGTTTTCTCGTCAGGGAATTGGTCAGCTCTTGTTGTCATCGATCATTGAGCGCGATTTTCCGGTCGTCCAGGGGGCGATACTTATTTCCGCCCTCATGTATGTGCTCTTGAACTTGCTGGTTGACATCATTTACGCCGTGGTGGATCCTCAAATTAATTATGAGTGAAGCCGCCTCAGTCCGTGAAAATAAAGGGGTTCAAGGTGGCGTTGGCGAATCTGTCCTGCACGATTCTGAAACGCCATGGACGCTCACCTTGCGTCAATTGGCGCGTGATAGAGTAGCCGTAGCTTGCGCCGGCGTTCTTGCGCTTTTCTTCGCTATCGCTGTGTTTGCACCGCTGATTGCGCCATATGATCCATTCATCGCCTACCCAGAGCGATCTCTGGCGCCGCCTAGCGCTACCCACCCTTTCGGCACAGACCTGATCGGGAGAGATGTACTGAGCCGTGTATTATATGGTGCGCGCCTTTCATTGTTTATCGGATTTGTTTCAGTCGCCATTTCCGCGACCGTGGGTATTTTTTTAGGCCTTGTCGCTGGATATTATGGAAAATATGCAGACTCCATCATCATGCGATTTATCGACATGCTAATGGCGTTCCCGGGGATCTTGCTGGCGTTGACGGTGGTCGCTCTGTTGGGACCCGGACTGACAAATGTTATGATAGCGGTGGGTATTGGCGGAGTCGCAAATTATGCGCGGCTTGTGCGCGGCAGCGTCCTATCCGTTCGCGAACAGCCTTATATTGAAGCAATACGGTCAGTTGGGGCAGGCGATGCTCGAATCATGATCTTACATGTGCTTCCGAACGCTCTGCCGCCTGTCCTGGTGCTGGTTAGCATGTCATATGGTTGGGCTTTGTTGAGCGCCGCGGGGCTCAGTTTTCTTGGGCTCGGCGCCGAGCCGCCAACCGTGGAATGGGGAAGCATGTTGAATGATGCGCGCTCACTCTTACGAGTAGCGCCTTGGACGGCTATTTTTCCAGGTTTGTCGATCATGTGCGTAGTCCTCGCATCGAATCTCCTGGGCGAAAGTCTGCGTGATGCTTTGGATCCAAAGCAGCGTATGCGTTGAAGCCGACGCCGGACGATTGAAGCGACTGGCTTTAGAAATCTCGCCATTGGTTTGGCAGTGGATGCGAGCGTTGAGTACACATTCGCCATAGGGCCTGGAGGAATAACATTTGCCACACATAGTTGTCGAGATTTCACAGGGCGTAGATGAGTGTGTTGATATAAAGGCGTTGTTAGAATCGCTTCGCAATGCGGCTGCGGATACTCGCGTGATAGAGTTTTCTGACATCAAGTTGCGGGCGACCGCGTATCAGGAATGGATGATGGTTGGTCAAGGCGACAGTTTCATTCATATCACATGCCGACTGCTGTCCGGTCGAACGGATCAGCAAAAAGAAATTCTGGCGATTGCGTTGCGCGATGCAACTGCTAGTCTAGCGCGCAATATCACAAGTATAAGCGTAGACATCGTAGATATGAACGCCGTCGCTTACAAGAAGCGCTTACTCGCATCATAGCCGAAAACTACTTAGGTTTACCGACCTAGAATGCTTCCGTGTCTACTTCGAGCTGTGTGGCGCCGGGATAGCGTCCGCCACTGATTGTATATTGGTTCAACAGCTGCTCGACTCGATCAACAATGTCGGCCGATAAACGGGTTTCATTCGCGGAACTATTTTCCTTTAGGTGTGCCAGCGACGTTGTTCCCGGGATCGGGATGATGAATTCTCGCTTTTGTAGCAACCAGGCGATTGCCAACTGCGCTGGCGTGCATCCGGCCTCACAGGCGATTCTGCGGTATTCGGGCAATAACGCTGAATTTTTGGCAAAGTGCGGTTCGCTAAAACGCGGCATGCCTCGCCGAATATCATTCGCGGCGAAGTTTTCCGGGATGATATTAGCGCTAGTCAAAAAGCCGCGCGCTACTGGCGAAAACGCGATGAAAGCCGCGCCAATTTCCTTGCAGGCATCAAGCAAAGCGATTTCTACATCACGTGACCACAAAGAATATTCTGATTGGACCGCGGCGATAGGAAATTCGCGGTTAGCGCTCCTTAGCGTATCCGCAGAAACTTCTGATAGGCCGATGTCTCGCACTTTACCGGCATCCACCATGCGCCCGAGTTCGCCTACGCTTTCTTCTATCGGCACATTATTGAGCTTGTCGTATCTATGGAGGTAATAAAGATCGATCACATCCGTTTGCAGCCGCCGTAAGGACTCGTCGATTGTCGCGCGGAGAGTTTCCGGTCGCGCGTCGATGACGCGTTTGCCATTAACGCCGGTGATGCCGCATTTGGAGGCGAGATGAATCTCGTCTCGAAAAAATTTCAATTCCGGCCCAACTAACGATTCATTTTTGCCAAAGCCATAAAGGGCCGCGGTATCGAAATGCGTGACGCCAAGATCGACTGCCTCATGCAAAACACGGACAGCATCATCGGGCGAGGGGGGTACGCCATAAGCATGGCTTAGATTCATACAGCCAAGTCCGATTTCAGCGACCTCAGAGTGTCCAAGTTGACGTTTTTCCATTCTTCCGGCGCAATCCGACTAGCGGCACAGCTGCAGTTCAAGGTCATGCAGTGTTTTATAGCAAGCGAGCACTTGGCCGACCGAAGAGTTCGGTTTGCGGCCCTCTTTTATCGCAGAAAAGAATTCACGGTCCTGAAGTTCTATACCATTCATGGAAACGGCAACGTTAGAAACGTCGATTGGCTCTTCTTTACCCGTGACGAGATCGTCATAGCGCGCAATGTAGGTACCATTATCACAAATATAGCGGAAGAAGGTACCCAGCGGCCCGTCATTATTAAATGACAGCGATAACGTACAAATCTTTCCATTTTCAGTTTTAAGCTGAATTGACATGTCCATCGCAATGTGAAGTTCGGGATGGATCGGCCCCTGAACGATGTTCGCTTCAGTCACGAGTTCACCAGTCTGGTACTGAAACAGGTCCACCGTATGGGCCGCATGATGCCAGAGCAGGTGATCGGTCCACGAACGGGCTTCCCCCTTGGCGTTGATATTCTCCCGGCGGAAGAAATAAGTCTGGACATCCATTTGCTGGATAGCCAGTGCCCCCGCTTTAATCTTATTGTGTACCCATTGATGTGAAGGATTAAACCGGCGTGTGTGTCCGACCATACAAACCAGGTTAGTTTTCATTTGTTTTTCGGCCACGGCATTGGCGCCCGCCCAGCTGTCAGCAAGTGGAATTTCAACTTGAACGTGTTTGCCGGCGTCCATGCATTGGATGGCCTGCGCCGCATGCAATTGCGTGGGTGTGCACAATATCACCGCTTCGACGCCGGGTTGCGCAAGCGCTTCTTCCAAGTCTGTGCAGGCATGGGCGATGTCGTAATCGCTAGCAATTTTTTTCGTGGGTTCGAGCCGGCGCCCTACGAGGGAAATGACTTCAACATCATCAATGTTTTTTATTCCGTCGAGATGTTTAATTCCGAACGCGCCGGCGCCGGCTAGTACCACTTTCATCAAATGCTCTCCATATTTCGAATATTGTTTCACGTTGTCGGCTTCAGAACGATGTGACCAACGGCTGTATTGGATGCCGGCACATGATAGTGCCGGTGCAACTCCAAGGGATTTTCGCCGAGAGCGCCAGCCATGATCAGCCACATAACCATTTCAATCCCTTCTGATCCGGTTTCGCGCAGGTACTCAATATGCGGAATATTGCGCAAATGTGCGTGATCCCGAGTCAAACGATCGAGAAAGCGCTGATCCCATGCGGCGTTGATTAGCCCGGCGCGCGGTCCCTGAAGCTGGTGGCTCATGCCTCCTGTTCCCCAGATTTGCACAGTCAGGTCCTTGTCATAACTTTCAATGGCGCGCCGGAGCGCCTGTCCCAAGTTGTAGCAACGATTGCCCGATGGAGGCGGGTAAGTGACGACATTTACCGCTAACGGAATAATCTGGCAGGGCCATGCGTCCGGTTGCCCAAACATCAATGACAAAGGCACCGTCAAACCGTGGTCAACCTTCATTTTGTTGATGATAGTGATATCGAAATCGTCGAGAATGCAGCTCTGCGCGATATGCCAAGCGAAGTCAGCTTCATTTTTGACGGTAGGAACGGGACGCGGCCCCCAGCCTTCGTCGGCTGGTTCGAATTCATCTGCGCATCCGATTGCAAAAGTTGGAATGAGATCCATGTCAAACGCGGATGCGTGGTCGTTGTATACAAGAATGATAACGTCGGGCTTGTTTGCGGGGTCAGTGATCCACTCTTGAGTCCACTCGTAGCCAGAATAGATAGGTTTGAAATAGGGATCATTCATTTTGTTCTGATCAATGCCGACGCCAAGCAGGGGGACGTGACTGGTTCCGATTCCGGCGGTAAGTCTGGCCATGCTAGGTTCCCTCCTTGATTGAGCGGTTGCCATGGGGAGACCTGCCGCCAGCAAGCATCATTGCCTGGTAGTCTTCGACACTCATACCTGTCATGGTCGAAACTGCTTGAACAAACGACAAACCGTCTGTCGAAAAAATCTTTGCGAGAAAATAGATGTTGCCTCCGAGGTCGAGCAGGCGGTTATAATCGCGAGCGAGAACAGCTTTCTTTTGTTCTTCAGACATTGGCCAGTCCTGGAGGTATGCTGCCTCATTGTATTTCCAGCGTTTTCGATTTTTTTCTTTCATAAGGCTCATCGCGAATTGGTTGAGCCAGTATCCCTGCCTCGCTCGCGCGGTAGTGTAGACGCGTGTGCCCGGAATATCGTCGAGTTCGGCAAGGTATTCGTGTACAGATTTTGGCATCATCAATATTCCTCTGGCCAATAAAGGCGCATGGGGTTGTCGACCAGCAGACTTTCTTGAAGCAATGGCGTTTGGGCGATACGGGGAATGATATCAATTAGCCATGCGTCGTCTGGCATATGCGACTTAAGGTTAGGGTGCGGCCAGTCAGTGCCCCACAATACACGGTTAGGAAATTCCTCGACGACCTTTTGAGCGAAGGGAACGAAGTCGTCATAGGTGGGCGGGCCGGAAAGCGACAAACGCTCGGGACACGTTACTTTCGACCACACGTGACTATTCTCGCTCATCAACTTCAAAAAGAGAGAAAATTCCGAACCCTCTACTGACTTAGACAGGTCTGGACGGCCCATGTGGTCAATTATGACTTTTGTCTTGATGCTTGAGATGAAGTCATAGAGCTCTGGGAGGTCTGCCGATTCAAAATAGATGACGATATGCCAGCCAAAACGGTTAATTCTCTTAACAAGCCCCGCAAGAACGTCAAACGGAAGTGGGTCGACCAGGCGCTGCACAAAGTTGAAGCGCACGCCCATTACGCCGCCAGCGTTGAGTGCTTCAAGCTCTGCATCCGTGACCGTAGAGTTTACAGATGCAATGCCTTTAGCCTTGTCATTCGAATTTGCAATCGCATCAAGCGTGGCACTGTTGTCGACGCCGTGGCACGTTGCTTGAACCAGGACATTGCGGGAGAATCCCAAGTGATCGCGTAGTGCAAAGAGTTGGTCCTTTGAAGCGTCGCACGGGGTATACTTTCGTTCAAGCGCGAAAGGAAAGTCGGCACTCGGACCAAAGACATGACAATGTGCATCAATTGCGCCCGGTGGCGGCGTGAATTTCGGTTTCGACGGGGACGCGCACCAGTCGAGCCATCCTGGCGTTTTCTCAAAAGTCGTATTGCTGCTCACAAGCCCCTCGCTTTGAGAATTCGATCGAGACGCGGATAGGCGCGCCGTGCGTTGCGTTCGAAGATTTTGTGCTTGTCCGCGTCAGAGATGTCCAGTGCGTCGACATAGCGTTTGGTATCGTCAAAAAAATGACCAGTCTGCGGGTCAATGCCCCGTACTGCGCCGACCATTTCTGAGCCGAAGAGAATGTTGTCTACGTCGATGACTTCAAACAGGAGATCGATGCCGGGCTGATGATAAACGCAAGTGTCAAAATATACATTCTTCATCACATGGGTGTCGAGTGATGGCTGTTTCAACATGTCGGCGAGCCCGCGATAACGTCCCCAATGATAGGGAACCGCACCGCCACCGTGCGGGATGATGAGTTTCAGGTCTGGAAAATCCTTGAATAAATTTCCCTGAATGAATTGCATAAACGCATTGGTGTCTGCGGCGATATAGTATGATCCGGTAGCGTGGAACGCAGGATTGCACGACCCCGAAACGTGGATCATTGCTGGGACTTCAAGTTCAACAAGTTTTTCGTAAATCGGATACCAGTAGCGATCGGTTAGGGGAGGCGCAGTCCAATGGCCGCCAGAGGGGTCTGGATTGAGATTGACGCCAACAAAACCTAGTTCATTGACACAGCGTTCCAGCTCGTCGATTGCGTCATCGAGCGGCGCGTCCGGGCGCTGCGGCAACATGCCGACGCCAATGAAATTCTCCGGAAATATTTCTGTGACTTTATAGATGAGGTTGTTGCACGCCTGTGACCAGTCGATGGCTGTTTCGTGATCGCCCACATGCGGTTCCATGGCTGAAGCGCGCGGGCTGAAGATCGTCATGTCTCCGCCACGCCGCTTTAGTAGCTTTAACTGATTATTCTCGATGATTTCAGCGATTTCATCATCCGCCATACCAGGTCGAGCAGGGCGGGGCAGAGATGGATCTTTCAATCGCGCTTTCTGGGCGTCTCGAAACTCCGCATGCGCCTTCGGGACGATAGTTTGGTGACCGTGACAATCTATGATCATAGTGATCGCTCTCCATTGACGCCGCCCAGCATTGCCTTCAGCAGGTTGCTTAACTCCCCATGTTCAGAAAATTCATGAAAGTGCGCTGCTCTCGTTTGGCGTTCCGCACAGGCACGGCTCATCAAGGGCGTTAGCCCGGCTTCCTCAACAGTTTTCGCGACTTCGTTCATTTCTTCTGCGCGTCGCACCCCATGAATGAGTGAACGAGATATCATGTAGGGAGCGAGGGAACGCCAATCCGGGCCGGGAAACATATCTGAAAGTGAATCAATTACTGTTTCATCGACGTTATGTTGGCGTGCGGTCAGCAAGGCTTCCGACAATAAGGCTTCAATGCCTTTGACAATGACGCTTCGGCACATCTTGGCTGCAGACGCGGCGCCAAATTCTTTGGAAAACAGTGTCGATCCGGTCAAGCCGATCGCTTGGGCGAGATTGATAAAGTCTACAGCGAATGGTCCGCCTAACAAAATCGGACTTTTAATGCGCCTTGGGCTTATCGGCGACATGACCGCAGCTTCCACATACTTTCCGCCAGCATCAATGATGATCTGGGACGCCGCGATCTTCGTGCCGGGAGATGCGGAATTGAGGTCAAGGAAATAGGCGCCGGGTGCGATCCCTTTAGACGAAGCACGGGCGGCTTCGATGGTTTGGCCCGCTGTAACGGCGGAAATGACAATGTTCGCCTGCTCAACTGCCTCTAGGGCATCCCGCGTTACGCTAAGATGCTCTACTTTCGCCGCGCACGCTGGACCGCTGCGCAAATCTGCAAATTTAGTGTCCCAAGCTGCGATGGGGCGCGCGCCATACGCGTTGAAGTCCTGACACAGAATTTGCCCAACTTCGCCAAAGCCAATCAGTGCTATCTTCTTATCATTCATAGCTGTCGACCCGATATGGATGTCGCATAAACTTGGCCACGCATTAAGAGCCTTGCGGTTCTAAGCAGAGCC
This sequence comes from uncultured Alphaproteobacteria bacterium, assembly GCA_942492295.1. Taxonomy (GTDB): domain Bacteria; phylum Pseudomonadota; class Alphaproteobacteria; order Caulobacterales; family Parvularculaceae; genus Hyphococcus. The sequence continues at coordinate 1,198,325 of CALODW010000005.1, read as the reverse complement.
GAGCGTGTGATTTTCAGCCCCTCGGCGGAGGGCATGACGGCCATCTCAACGGTGAAAAAACCTGTGGGATGTTCAATGTCGAGGCGAGTCAGATCATCCGATTGGCTAACGACCGCAATCTCATGGGCGAGCGAACCTGAAAGCATGCATGCGGCGCCGACGCTGACTGCGCCGAACACGCCAATCGCGTCATGGACGCGGTGCGGTATAAATGTGCGCGTCGATACAGTTCCACCGTTTTGCGGAGGCGCAATCAGCGTCATTTTCGGTACGGTCTTGCCCGCGACATCGCCAAGATTCATCAGCATGCCCGCTTTGAGGCGGATCGCCTCAATTCGTGATGTTAATCTTTCATTTGCTTCGAGCTCTGCCGGAGATTCAGTGCCGGATAGGTCGAAGTCCTTCGCGCGTAAGAGGACGACCGGCATGCCGTTGTCGATGCAGGTTACGTCCACGCCGTTGATCCGGTCGCCTACATTGCCTGTGGGCAACATAGAACCGCAATTGGCGCCCGCCACATCTCTAAATTCAATAATGATCGGCGCCGCCGTTCCAGGTACGCCGTCGATGGCGGCGGCACCCTCATACTCAACCTGCCCGCCGGGCGTCTGCACATTTACGACTGCGAGCGATCCATTATTCACGGTGCGGACCCGCACCGGCGTGACGGCGCTTCCGGCGCCAACCATCCCGTTCTCAATCGCCCATGGGCCGACGCCAGCGAGAATATTTCCGCATGGCTGGCGGTCGGAAACATCACTATGCTCGACGGCGACTTGTAAGAACAGGTAGTCCACGTCTGCTTCCGGATGGTCGGAACGCGACAAAATCGCCACTTTCGACGTCAACGGATGGGCGCCGCCCATACCGTCGATCTGCCGCGCGTCAGGCGAGCCCATAACCGCCAACAGCAGAGCGTTGCGATCCTTTTGATTTGTAGGAAGGTCATTTGCATTGAAGAACAGCCCCTTGGACGTTCCGCCACGCATTAATGTCGCTGGTATCGATCTCAGCATAGATTACTTCAAATCTTTCTGATCGATGTATTTCAAACCGCGCTCAGCCAATCGTGGTCGCATTTCGTAAATATCGAGACCCAATTCGCCAGCCGCGAGTCGCTGACGCTTGCTTTCTTCATTTTGGATACGGTTACGAGATCTTGCGAGAACGTCCCCGGCCGCTTCGCGAGTAACAATGACAACGCCATCGTCGTCAGCGACGACTAGGTCTCCCGGATTAACGAGCTGACCGTCGCAAACGACGGGAATATTCACGTCTCCCAGCGTTTCCTTCACGGTTCCCTGGCTAAAAACGCATTTGGACCAGACTGGAAACTTCATCTCTGCAAGGTCCTTTGTGTCGCGAACTCCGGCGTTGATGATAAGCGCCCGCACACCGCGCGCCTTCAAGGACGTCGCAAGCAGATCGCCGAAATAGCCGGCGTCCGAGTCAGAAGTCGGCGCCAGCACGACGATGTCGCCGGGCTGACATTGCTCGACGGCGACATGGATCATCCAATTATCGCAAGGCGCTGCTGAAATGGTCACTGCAGGGCCGGCGACATATGCGCCGGAATAGATCGGGCGGATCCTTGGCCCGAGAAGTCCGTGTCTTCCCTGCGCTTCGTGAATGCTTGCGACTCCGTGCCGTTCCGCCTGAAAGGCTTCCACTGTCTCTGGATCTGGCCGGGCGATGTTGGTGACCACAACCGCCATGCGAGCACTCTCTCTTTGACTTCTATTCAGCCCTTTATGCGTGATCAGCCAGCGATTGTGTAATTAAAACATCCAATCTAGTATTAGGAAAAGCTAATATATTGGCCAACACGATGTCCGCTACGACCCAAGAAAAACGTGAAAAAATGCCCAATATTTGGCATCTTTTCGTCATGAATACCGCCTTTTCAGTTGGGTCGTTCTCCCGCGCCGCTGAACAGATAGGGCTAACGCAGTCCGCCGTGAGTCAGGCTGTGGCGGCGCTAGAACGCCGGTATCAAAGCAACCTTGCTGATCGCGCTGGAGTTTCGATTTCGCCTACTCCTGAGGGGAGTCTCCTTAAGGCGAGGGCCGACCGAGCCCTCGCGTTTCTGACAGAAGGCTTACGCGAAAGCGCCGGGATTGCTCTGCGGCGGTCTGTTCAGACGATCCGCGTGGTTTCCGCGAAACGCCTGGAAGCGCTCACCGCCATAGTGCGCTACGGTGGATTTGCGCTTGCGGCGAGGGCGCTGGGTGTTTCGGCTCCGACAATACACCGCGCCGTCCGCGATCTTGAGCGTGCGATTGGCGCCGTGCTGTTCGAAGCGACCAGCTATGGCGTCAGGCCAACCCGCCACGCTGAAACTCTTGCGCGCTACGCTTCACTCGCATTTTCGGAATTGCGTCAGGCGGACGCCGAAATTCTTGCCCTGAAGGGGAAGGCGACGGGGCGGACCGTGATCGGCGCCATGCCGCTTGCGCGAAGCCGACTGGTTCCCGTTGCTGCGGAGGAGTTCAGCCGTGTTAATTCCGGCCATCGAATTTCAATTCTTGAGGGCGCGTATGATGATCTGCTTGCGGGGCTGCGGCGCGGTGATGTCGACATTATTATCGGCGCGATTCGTGAGAATTTAAGTACCAAAGATGTAGTGCAGGAAGAACTATTCATCGACCCATTGGCAATCGTGATGCGAGCAGATCACCCGTTGTTGGTGCATGCCAAGCTTACTAAAAAAGACTTATCGCGATTTCCTTGGATCGCGCCTCGCTTGGAGTCTCCGCTGCGGCAACGCTTTGAATCGTTGTTTCACCAACGTGATGCGCCAGCCGATATCATCGAGTGCAATTCTCTGAGTGCTGCGCGCGTCATTTTGATGCGATCAGATCGCTTGATGCTGCTATCGGACGCTCAAATATCCTATGAGGCCGAAGCTGGATGGCTGAAGACGCGACCTTTCGCTTCATTGGGAATGACTCGCCCGATTGGATTGACCATACGGCGGTCCTGGGCGCCGACAGTTACGCAACAAGAGCTATTGAAAGCCATACGGCGCCATTCGACAGCATCGGTTCCAACCAAGAACCCAATCCACACATAGAATTCCTTTACAGGTCAAGCTAGTTCCCTGTAAATTCCCGTGTTTCAGGGAATTCCGCCGGAGACCGATTTGATCGCGTCCGCTTCCACCGCCATCCGACCTCATCAAAAGGCATGATTCCAAGTTGGCGTGGATTATGCGCTGATTTTTCAGTTGTTTATGATCACCTGTCCGGGAGATTTTCGTCTCAGTGGGTCGAATTTGTATTGCAATATTTGGACTTCAGATCCGAAATCTCCGGTTGTCCCTACCAAATACTAGATTCTGAAATATTCATGATGCAACCCGCCACGATGAGGAGTCGGTCTGATGTGACCGCTCAGGAAAATAGTCGCGACTCTGGAGCGTCTTTGTCTACGATCACATGCGTTCGCGCCGCGTTATAATATTTTGCATATTTTTTTCAAAACGCGCTGCAAATGATCCGTATCATGAGTTATCAAGTGATCAAGACATTCGCGCCGGATAGAACCAATCAATCGCTCGACATTGCCCTTCTGCCACGGAGAGCGTAACACTGTCGGACCGTCACGAATGCCCATTACTGCGAGCTGCCTTTTGAATGTGTGTCCGTAAATAGGGTCATTATCGCGAATAAGATGATCTGGCGCGCTGTCCCATGGGAAGGCTTCGCATATTGGGCGCGCCGTCCATTCCGATGTTGGGTGAGATGTGACGCCGACATGTAGCAGGTTCCGACGGTCATGCCCAAGGACGATAAATGCGTATAACAGTTTAAATCCAATTGTTGGGACGATAAGAAAGTTGCAGGAAGCGATACCGTCTGCCTGATTTCGCAGGAATGTATTCCAGCTTTGTGACGGCGGCCCGCGCCGTGGCGTCATATATTTGGCGACTGTCGACTGAACGATGTTTATCCCGAGCATCATCAACTCGCCGTGAACGCGTGGTGCGCCCCGCAAACGATTGGTGAGGTTCATTTCGCGAATGAGGTCGCGGATTTGCGTTGAGACTCTTGGCCTGCCGCCGCGCGGTCGTGACTTCCATCGCCACAGCGCTCGAAAACCCATTCGATGCCATCGGATGAACGTTACCGAGCGAAGAATATGAATCGCCTTTTTCAGATCCGGAAATAGGTGACATAGCAGCACGAGAAATATCCGATCGCCGCGACACAAACTGAGACGCTTAGGCGCATGACGTCGCAGAGTGATGACCTGCCGACGAAGCACGGAGATCTCAGCGAGCAAGACCGATCTCGGTTTTGCAAGATCAATCAGCATGAAGATAAAGGTTTTCAACCGATGGAGCATTAGCTGAGCTTGGCTTTATCATACGGAAACAGCAGGTCCGCCATCGAATCGGATTTTCGGTATGGGCAGGAGCGAATGTCTCGACCACATTCCAATTTTCGGAGAAGTGCACCTTCGCCGAGTGATGAGAGCGTATGTCCTCTCTCACAATAATGCTCGCACACATCTGTCTTTGGAGAAGAGCTCCCCCATCGAGCGGCGCATTCAAAACGTCGGAGTCGTTACCTCAATCAAACTCTTTGCCGGATTGCATCATGAATATGCAAGATTCTAGTTCTGGTAGGGACAAGCCTGTTTCCTTATAGCTGCGTTTTTAACCAATAGGACCATTTTCGGACGCACTATTTCCAGCAGAATCTCAACGAGAATTTTCATCCAGTATGCCCATCAAGTTTTGCGTTTTCTGCACTCTTACGCAAGGCCGAACATGAAATGCGGTATTGGGAAGCGCAACCGTGCTCACAGGGTGCTTGCCGGATCAAGAAGTCCGTCGCGAACCGCGAGGGCTAGGAGCGCAGCGGCTGAATGCACTTTGAGTTTACGCATCATGTTTGTGCGGTGCTTGTCGACAGTATTAGCGCTGACGCCAAGGCGGTCTGCAATCTTTGCGTTTGTCTCCCCGCGGGCAATGCCGGAGAGGACTTGCAGTTCTCTGGCGGTCAAAAGGTCGGACGGCGAGGTCTCGCCAAGGACTTTTTCAATGGCCTTTGAGTAGACGCGCTCACCGTTCAGGATTTTTGGTATCGCCAGTGCTAATTCCTCTGGCGGGTCGGATTTAAGGAAAATGCCGTCAACCGGCGCTGCATTCGCCTGCGCTACAAGCCCTCGCGATGTCAGCCCCGTCAAGATGATCAGGCGGCTTTTTGGGCTCCAACGGCGAATTTCGTCAACAGCTTCAAGGCCGCCGGCATAAGGCATGGCAATGTCCGCGAAAATCAGTGCGGGCGCATGGCGTTTTACCAATGTCACCAGTTCGACACCGTTTTCAGCCTCGCCAACAACTTCCAAATCCGAAAAATTTGCAAGAATACTTTTGACGCCCTGCCGGACGATGGCATGATCATCGGCGATGACGACGTGCTGCGGCAATTCAGGTTAACTCCGGAGGCTACATTGAACCATATTGGTATCCGGCGAATTTGTCATCGGCTAGTTGCGACGGTGTTTTTTTCGCTTGTACCAGCCTTGGCGATTGCATCACAGAGCATGGCTCAAGACTTCGTGGTTCGAATCGATGGGCGCGAGCCGGTGCGAAATCTTGAAGGCCGGGTGTTTTATCATCTCGATGATACGCGCCTTCAGGATGTCGCCGATGTCGCCAGTTTGGCGAACTTCGAGCGGGTTCGCACGCACGAGCCCGACTTTCAATACACGACGTCAGCGATTTGGTTGAAAATATCCGCCGCCAACCAACAAGCAGAATCTGTTGATATGCGGATGACATTTCAGACAAATTTCATGACGGAGCTGGCTGTATACCGAGTAAAGAGGGGCGGTGCGGAAACGCTGCTTGATCAAAAACCAGATTCGATTTTCGCGTCGCGCCCAATACCGCATCCGAATATCATCGTTCCCATTGCATTTGAACCGCAAGAGCGGGCGGATATATATATTCGTTATATTTCACGTGGCAGTACGACATTGCCAATCCGCTTTGAAACCCTTCCAAGCTTTGAAGCATGGTCGCAGTCTTACACGGCGAAGCTTTTCGCTTTTTATGCGCTCATGTTCGCTTTTGCGATCATGAGCGCGGTTGCATTCGTGGTGATGCCGCGCGCAATTTTTCTTTCTTATTCGTTTTATGCGATTGCCGTCATTCTCTATATCGGGCAGCGCGATGGCGTGGCGTTCCAGTATTTCTGGCCATCGGCGCCTGTACTCAATGGCTATGCGTCATTGCCGCTGGGCTGTCTGGTAGGACTGGCGGCCGCAATATTTGCCCGCGTATTTCTCAACACACACAAAGACTATCCCGGCGCCGACCTGTTTCTTCGGTTTTTCATCGTCGGTTGTGTGGCGCTACCACTATCAGCGCTTTTCATCGGTGAAAGCGATGCAAAAAAGCTCGCAACTTACTGGGTGACCCTTGGCGCCGTTTCGTTTCTTGTTATTGGCGCCCGGGCGATGCTGCTCATGAAATCCATCGAGGCGCGTATAATCCTTTATCTCGTGGGCTGGCTTGGCATCGTGTTTGGTACAATTTTGGTGACAGCCCGCGATGTCATGGGCATTTCGCCTGGCCGCAGCGAAACGCTGGACATCGTGCGCATGGCGACGCTGTTCGACGCCACGCTCATGGGGCTCGCCATGACGGCGGCGATCCTTCATATCAGACAGGAACGTGACAAGTCCTTGCGCGACCGTGTCGACGCGCTGCAGTCCAATCTTGCACTGCACGAGCGGCTGAACGCCGTTGAAAACCGATATGAACAGGCGGCGGAGGAAGCGGAAAAACGCGGACGGGTGCTCGCCAACGCCTCCCATGACATCAGGCAACCGCTCTTCGCCCTGCGTACAACCCTGCGCGAGTTGGAATCAACAGCCGCTTCCGGAAGTCATCGGAGCGCGAGCGGTCAAAGCAAGAGTATCGAGCGTAGCCTCAACTATATCGAGGCGTTGGTCGACGATTTCATGAAGCAGGCGCTGAACGAGCAAGACGTGCAAGCGGGACTGAAGGGGCCGAAAACGCCGATTAGCGTTATATTCGAGGCGATGCATGGCATGTTTTCGAATGAAGCGCTGACGAAGGGGTTGGAGCTGAGAATTGTTTCAAATTCAAAGCTGGTGAGCGTTGATGCTTTTCCGTTGATGCGTGCGGTCACCAACCTCGTGGCGAATGCTGTCGCATATACAAAATCCGGAAAAGTACTCGTTGGCTGCCGCCGCCGCGGCGATCGCTTGGTTATTGCGGTTTACGATACGGGTTCCGGACTTTTGCCGGCTGATGTCGCGCGTGTGTTGCGCAGAAATGAAAGAGCGGATGACGATGATGAAAATCCCGGTGGCGAGGGGCTCGGGCTTTCGATCGTACGTGAGGTCGCTGACGAGCAGGGGCTGGTGTTTTCAGTGAGAAGCGAGCCAGAAAAAGGTTCGTGCTTTTCCATTGAAGCGCCGCTCGCAAACTAAGTGATGTTTTCGTGCGAAACGCGAGCCCGAAAGGAGGCCGTGTTTCGGATTTTGTAACATTTGATGAAAATTTGAAAAATGCAAACAAAACAACACGGTCACCGCGGATATACCGGAATCACGTAATTGACCCCTTGCGTGATGCAGGCGCACTTTTACGGGCGATGCTCCGTGCGGTTACCGGAGCCAATCTCTCTGGGGGAGAGAATGACGCGTAAAATGACGTGTTGCGCCAAACAGGCCGGCGTTCAAAAGAAAACGCGCGGAGCGATCACGGAAGATGCGAGTCTTTCGGTCGTCAATTTGTGTTTGTGCATGATCAGTGCACATTGTGAAACAACGCCGCCGGGAGAGTTCTCATGAAGAAAGTCACACCGTTAAACACACGCCGCCGCCTGCGCAGGCTTTTGGCGACTACGTGTTTGACAGCGATGCCAGTTCTAACGGCAAGCGCCAGCGCGCAAGTCATAGATGAGACAGGTACGGATCTTGGCGGCGGCGCCGATAAGGGAACTGTAAGCGGCGGAACGGTAAACGTCTCTGGCGCCGCGGATGTTCGCGGTGTCGGTGTTTCCACCGGCACGGGCTCAGACAGGATAGATAACACCGGCATTATTGATGTTGATGTGCTAGCTGATGATGCTGTCGTCCTTTCCGGGCTCAGCGCGTTTCAGAACGGCGCGGATGTGCGTGCGGAAGGTATCGGGCTATTTGGCCATAATGGCCGGGACATGTTGACCAATAGCGGCAATATCAATGTCCAGACCACTGGTGTCGCGGGTGTCGTCAATCTCGGACTCAACCTGTTTGGCTTCTTCAATTTCAACGCACCTTCCAATATCGAAGTGATCAGCACCGGCATTGACGGTGGTCTCGGCGCGGATGTGATCGACAACCAGGGGGTTATCTTCGCGAATTCTGTCGCGGGTATTTCGATGATTGGTCAGAATCCGAGTTCGTTTGAACAAGGCGCAGTCGTCGAAATCACATCGAACGCGACGACGACGGGCATTCGAGGAACCCGCAACGGCGACGAGACGCACAACAGCGGAATGATGACGCTAGGCGCCACGGCGAGCGCAACGTCATCGACGCTCGATATTGAAATCGTCAATGGCGCCGTGGTGGACTCGTCAACCAACGCCAATTCGACGGTGATTGGCATCGAAGGCGACACAATCCGCGACTGGATTAGCAATAGCGGAACAATCATTGGCGTCTCTAGCGCCAGCGCATCGCGCGGGTCATTTGCGATCAGCCTTTCTGATGGCGGCATTGGCGACAATTCTCTTAACGCGACCGCTATGAATACCGGCCTTTGGGGCGGCATGAGTGACGACAGATTGTTTAACTCTGGCGATATTACAGTCACCGCCGGGGCGCATGTGCAGTCGACTAGTGTCGAGGTCAATCTTATCGACGTCTCTGGCGGTTCGTTCAATCTGACGCCTGAAGCGGTATCGATCGGCATTGATGGCGGTATCCATGATGATTTGCTCGACAACAGTGGAGCGATCAACTCAACGGCAACATCTGAGACTTTCAATAACAGCGTCAATCTTTCGCTGATCGATGCAACAATCATTGGCGGGCGTATTTCTGCGGGCTTTGATTCCGGTACGGACGAAGACGCCGCCCCGCCGATCCAGGCGATGGCTATTGGTCTTTCCGGCGGTGACGGTAGGGACGTGCTCTTCAATCGCGCAGACGGCGCGATCATGCTCACGGGCGGCGCCAACGCGGAATCGGTGACTGTCTCGGTCGCCGCCATTGGCGTGCCAGAAGCGGGGTTTCAGTCCATCTTCTTGGGAGAGACGCTTGCCTCTCTCGATACATTCGCATCGTCGCAAATCATCGGCATGACCGGCGGGCTTCATGATGACGCGCTTTACAATTACGGCGACATCACCGGTATGACGACATCCACGGCGCAGCAGGTCGGTGTCGCTGTCAGCGTGCCTGCGGGTTTCCTGCCTGATGCGGCCGGGTATTTGCCAGGCTTTACATTAGGCGGTGCGGGGTCGGCGACATGGGCCGACGCCATCGGCATGAGCGGCGATGAAGGTGACGATATACTGTTCAATGTCGGATTGATCGATCTCAGCACACTCGCTGATGCGTTGGCTGTCGGCGTGTCGGTTGAGTTGCCCGATTTGTCGAGCGCTGACGGCGTCGCGTTCGATATAAGTTTAACACTCGCCGATGTTGTCACGGACTCCGACGCCTTCGTCACCGGAATATCGGGCGGTGATGGCGATGACGTTCTCACCAATACCGAAGATGGCGAAGTCATTGTGGACGCTACCGCGAATGCCGCTTCAACCGGCATCGGCGTGACTGCCGCCTTCGAAGCGGAAGGCGTGATCAGCGAAGGCGTTGTGGTGCGCGCGGCGACAGACGCAGAAGCAACGGCGATCGCACTTGATGGTGGTGCGGGCGACGATACGATCATCAATGACGGCCTTGCTGACGCCACTGCGACGGCGAGTGCAAGTACAGTCGGCGTCACATTCGCGCTCGAAGGTGTTGCCGGTGGCGGCGCGGCGGGCATTGCGGCTGTTGACGGATCAGCAAACGCAACGGCAAATGCTCAATCGATCACCGGTGGTGACGGCACCGACTTGTTGATCAACAACGGCGCTCTCAACGCCGACGCAACGGCGACCGCGAATGCGACAGGTGTTTCCGTAGCGTTGACGGGCGCGCAGATGGGCGGTTTTGCAGGCGCGGGAACCCTGTCAATCACTGGCGCCACGGCGACCGCCGATGCGTCGGGTGTTGATTGGTCAAGCAATGATCAAGGCGCTGAGAATCGCGGCTCTATCGAAACAACCGCGACGGCGAATGCTACGGGGGATTCTGTTTCTGTTGGCGTCAGCGGAACCCTGGTGGGTTTTACCCTGAACGCAAGTCTGGCGGATTCCAGCACAACTTCGATGGCGACAGCGAGCGCCTTTGATGCGCCGTCCGGTGATCATGAAATCACGAATTTTGAAACTTTGAGCGCTATATCCAACGCTACGGCGGATTCCGACAGCGTTGCAGCAGAGCTAGGCGTGGTCGTGCAGGCGGGGCTCGCGGCCGGCGCAGCGCTTACACGTACGGTCACCGATGCGACTGCGACGAGCACAGGCATTGTCAGCGATTTCGGCGTGGATGAGATTACCAACCTTGGGACGATCACCGCCGACGCGACCGCTGACGTGAACTCTACCTCCCTGGCCATCGGGCTAAACGGGACGCTTGCCGGTGTCGCCATCAATGCGGCTGCAGCGGATGGCAGGTCAACGGCGACTGCTAACGCAACAGGTATTTCAACGGGGCAGCTTTCCGATTCGGCTTTTACCGTTGGAACATTAACGTCAATGTCGAACGCTGACGCCAACGCCGACAGCATCGCCGTAGAAATCGCCGTCGCTGTTGAGGCGGGCCTCGCGGCTGGCGCAGCGCTCACCCGCGCGAAAGTTACAGCTGACGCGAGTTCGGTCGGCGTGGCTACTGGCGACGGCGCCGATGAACTTGGCGCCGCCGGGATCGTCGATGCCATAGCGACCGCCACGGCAGACGCTGACTCCGTTGCCGTATCAGGGCAAGGAACAGCGGCGGGCGTCACGCTCGGCGCGACACTGGTGGAAGCATCGACGACAGCGAATGCAGATGCTTCGGGCCTCAACGCCGGCGCCGGTGATGACACGATTGTCAATGTGAGCACGCTCACGGCCATGTCCATGGCTGATGCGAGTTCTACAAGCGTCGGTGTCAAGATCGGCGCCAACGGCGCAGGATTTTCCGGCGGGCTGGCGCTTGCCGATGTGTCGAGCAATGCGAACGCTGCGTCCGCCGCCATCGAAGGGAGCCTCGGCGCGGATACGATCACAAACTTCGGGTTCCTTGATGTGGATGCAAATGCTGACGCGTCCGGCGCCGCGGTATCTGTTACGCTGGAGGGCGTTCTTGCCGGTGCATCGCTGGGTGTTTCGCTCACCGATGCGACCGTTCATGCAAATGCCTACGCGACAGGTATTGCAGGGGACGATGCGGCGCGCCGAGAAGAAGAATCTAACGACGACGAAGACGAAATTGCCGCAACGGGTCCAGACAATGCTGACACCATAACGAATGCCGGCGTTATCAATGTCGACGCCGTCGCCAATTCCGTGGGCGCTGCTGTTTCGGTTGCGGCGCCTGTGTCATTCGTGCCGCTCGGTTTTGCGCTGGCGACGGCGGAAAACACCGCGATCGGTGACGCCTATGGCATCGATGGCGGCTATGGCGACGATACGATCTTCAACATGGCTGACCTGACGGTCATGTCGGATGTAGATGTCACTGGCGCCAGCGCCGCCGCGTCTGTTTCCGTGCTGGCGCTCGGCGATTTTGACGGCCGCGCTTATGCCAATACCTTCGGCATGACAGGCGGCTGGGGTGATGACTATCTCTTCAACGACGCCACGATCACGTCGACGGCGCTCGCCGATGTGCTCGGCGTCACGGTTTCTTTAAACCTTGCAGGCGGCGCTGTGGGCGATCTTAGCACCACAGCCGATGCGGACGCGTTCGGTATCTTTGGCGACGCCGGTGCGGACACGCTTGTCAATGAAGGCGCGGTGACCGCCAACGCAGATGTGCGTGCAGCGTCCACTAATGTGTCGCTCGCAGTGGTTGGTTTCACGGTCAACGATGTCTCCACCAATGCATTTGCTGATGCGACGGGCATTGGCGGCGGCGATGGCGACGATATCATCCATAATTCCGGCGAAGTGAACACCATCACGCTGGCGGAATCGCCCGCGGTTAGCGTTTCACTGACTGGGACCGGCGCGATCTTCAACGACGCCTCGACACAGACCATGGCGGCATCCCATGGCCTTTCGGGCGGAGGCGGCGCCGACGAAATCCTCAACACGAATGCTGTGACCGCAACTTCGACTGCAAGCACAACAGGCGTTGGCGTCTCGGTCGGGCTCATTTCCGGCGGCACGGCGAATGTCTCCACCGTAGCTGATGCGACGGCGCACGCGATCGATGGCGGCCACGGGGCGGATACGATTGTTAACCGCAGCACGCTGACGTCAACGGCCACCTCCACAACCTCAAGCACGGGTGTCAATGTGAACATCGTGGGTGCTGCTTTTGCGGATGGCGATACAGACAGCACCGCCCATGCGGTTGGTATCGCCGGTGGCGGCGGCAACGACGCAATCCTGAATGAAAGCGTCATCAACGCGACAGCGACCGCAAACAACAGCGCGGGCGCGATCTCTGTTTCCCTCGGCGGTGTGGCTGACGGCGACATCAACACCACATCGACCGCGAACGCCGCTGGTATCGAAGGCGGCGCAGGCGATGATGTTATCGGTCATGACGGCGCCATCACCGCGATGACGACAGCGAACGTGAATGCCCAGATTGTAACAGTAGGCGCAATTGGCGCCGGGCTTGGCGATATTCGTCTCACAGCCGCAACCAACGGTTTTGGCATTGATGGCGGCGCCGGTCATGACGAAATCATTACGTTTGAAAACTCGACAATCGTCGTTGGCGCCAACATCACCGGCAACGCCAACAACACGACCATTCAACTGGTCGGCGGCACATCGAACAAAAATGTTTTTGGCTTTACGCCCGCGTCCACCGGCGTTGCGGGCGGTGACGGCGATGATTTGATCAGCCTTTATGGTACAGCGGATATCGATGCGACCACCAACTTTACCCTGAACAACACGGCGATCACCCTCATCGGCGCGGCGTTTGACAATTCCGGCGTGACCTCCAGCCCGACTGCGACCGGCGTTGCGGGCGGCGCAGGTGACGACGTGATCTACGTGGGCGATCTCGTTGACGCCAAGTCGACAAACACATTCTCGATGACAGGTGTGACGGTTAACCTCGCCGGGTACTCTTCAACGAAACCGACTGTCGGCGGAATATCGACGGCGATTGGCGTCGATGCAGGCGACGATAATGACACCGTCCTGACAGATGGGCGCATCAATGCAAACGCATCGTCAACAAACACGGTTGGCGGCACGCAGGTCACAATCCTTGGCGCCAACCAGTCTGCCGCGCAGACCGGCGCCATGAGCACTGCGACAGGCGTTCTGGGCGGTGCGGGCGACGATATGCTGCTATTGAACGGTACTACTGATGTGGACGCATCGGCGACAGCGAAGCTCAACTCGCTCGCCTTCACACTGATCGGGGCCAGTGTTGGCAATGACAGCATTACCTCGAGTGCAACCGCGACGGGACTGGACGCCGGTGATGACAACGATGTCGCAGGCAACAGCGGCAGTATGTTTGTGGATACAAACTCAACCCTGACCACCAGCGGCGCCATTGGCGTGAGCTTCGGCGCGGCGGTTTCCAGCGCGGCCACGACGTCTAATGCGACAAGCACGGGGCTTTTTGGCGGTGATGGAGATGACTATCTCTTTAACACCGGGCTTATTCGCGCGCGCTCAACCGCGTCGGGAACCATCAACCGCACCAACTACGCTTTTGTTGGCGGCGCAGTTTCATCAGCAACGGCAAACGCTACTGCCACTTCACTGGGTATCGGCGGCGGCGCTGGCGCCGATGAAATCGAAAATACAGGCACGCTTGAAGTACGCTCCACAGCATCGACAGATGCGTCAGGGAATACGATCGCCACGATCGGCGGCGCCAAGTCGAGCTCTAACGTCGCTTCCACGGCGCGCAGCGTTGGGATGGCTGGTGATGCAGGCGATGATTTCCTGAAAAATTTTGGCGTTATCACCGTATCGGCATCGGCGAGCCCCGATTCAACGAATCTGGCCAATACAGGCGGCTTCTTTACGGACGGCGTTACGGACTCGCGCACTACCACTTCGACGAGAGTTATTGGGATCGATGGCGGCGCTGGTGAGAATGTTGTTTGGAATACAGGCGATATCACCATTGAAACGCTCGGTACGGCGCGTACGGAAAGCCGGTCGGACGGAGACATTCTCGATAATATTTTCGGGTTGGATCTCGATGCACGGGCGACGGCGACATCCTCCAACAATGGACAGGACGCGCGCGGGGTCAGCGCCGGCAATGAGGAGACGACTCTCTACAACGACGGCGTGATTGACGTCGCCGTTCGCGGCCATGGTTACGCCTACGCAAATGCCGACGGTGACGCCATTGTTGATGGCGACGGCACGGCGACGGCCACGGTGGGCGTCAGTACAGCCCGCGCCTATGGTTTTGTCGCAGGTAACGGAGACAATACGTTCGTCAATACCGGCGAGATCATCGTCCTGTCACGGCCAACTGGAAATGCTGATGCGATCAGCGACGCCGATGGTGTTGACGCATTCGCGCAACCGGATTCCCGGGCGACAGCCTCGGTGAGTGTAAACAATGCTAGAGCAGCGGGTGTATGGCTTAACAACGGCGATGATGTCGTCGTCAATGACGGGTTGATCGACGTAACAGCCGAGCCCCGCGCCGATCAGGCGGAGGCGGATGCGGGATTTGGCGGCGATGTGCTCGGCATCGATGCCTTTGCGACCGCCACTGCGAATGCAACCAACGCCTCTGCTTATGGGATCAGAGCTGGCGATGGCGATAACACGATCTTCAATACTGGCGACATCATTGCCCGTTCTATTCCGCGCGCAGTGGCGAACGCAGATGCGCGGGGGGTGGGTTTTGACGGAGACGCATCAGGAAGCGCCACTGCAACTGCACTGAATGCTCTTGCGATTGGTGTCGAGACCGGCACAGGAAACGATCTGGTCTGGAACGAGGGAGCCATAACGGCGATTTCCAATCCGAGTGCTACAGCGACCGTCAATCGTGACACTGGCCGCGCTTGCGCCATTGATATTGGCGACGTGGAAGTCTGCGAGAGTGGCGAAGTCGGCGGGTCTGGCGCCAACACAAACACAGACGGACGCCGCGCTATCGGCGTTTCCACCAATGGCGGCGACGATGTTGTCGTAAACGCCGGAACGATTGTTGCGTCGATCGGAAATGCGACCGGCAATGGCGAAGCGATTTTATTGGGTTCAGGTAATGATCTGCTGGCATTGTTAGATGGGTCATCGATCCTTGGATCAATCGGCCTTGGTTCCGGAAATGATACGTTGTTATTAAGTGGCGTGTCGACCGCTAACTCAAACCCCACCGGTGGTGGGGGCGCAGATACATTGCTGTTTGAAGGCGCGGGCTCGTTCAATCGCAATTTTTCGAGTTTTGAAATCGCCATGAAAACTGGTGATGGCGTGTTCGTTGTGCCTTCACTGCCGTCAGTTTCAGACCTGGCGATCACCGGCGGTACGCTTCAGTCTACGGCGAGCTACACCTTCAACGGCAGCGGTGCTTACAGTACATTTGTCAACGCCAACGGCGCTCATGGCCGCCTGGCGACCAATGGAACAGCGGCGCTTGGCGGCGCCATCGAAGTGCTGGATGGCGGTGGTCTTTATGCGGATGGACAGACATTTGATGTTGTGACTGGATCAAGCGTAACCGGTGCGTTCGCGAGCGAAACCTTGCCGGAAGAAACGGCGTTATTGAGCTTTGATCTCGTGCAGCTTCCAAGTGCGGTACAGGTTGTGGCGAATACGGCCAGTTTTGCGACGGTTGCGTCGTCGGCGCAGAGCGATCAGGCGTTTGCATCGCAGCTGGATGATGCAGCGCTTGTCGCCAATGGCGCGTTGGCGGCGCATCTCGCCAGAATTCAGCACTTACCTGAAGCCGCCGACTTTGAATCGGAAATCGCACAACTTAACCCAGCACGGTTCAGTGACTTTGCGCGCGATACAGCGGCGACTGTTGACCGGTTTGAATCAGGAGCACGCCAGCGTCTTTCGGAACTCCGCCAAGTTGGACTGGGAGGGGAAGAAGGCTCAGGCTTTGTGCGTGGTGTGAATGCGCTTCGCTTTGCGCAATCGGCGCAGTTTGAAGCGGGCGATGGTGTAACATTCGGCGCCTGGAAAGCGGAATTCGGCGCGGCGGATAATAGCTTTGGTGAAAGCCGAGGGTCGATTTCCGGCTTTGACTATCTCACCCCCACTGGCGCCATCATTGGCGCAAGTTTCGGATCGACGAAATCATATTCTTTGCTGGCGCCGTTTACGGGTGAGGATGGACGCGTCGATAATTTCATCATGTCATTTTATGGTTCCCATCGCATCGGCAAGGACCAGTACATTGACGCCATCGTCTCCTACGGGGCACAGGAATATGATACTACGCTTCCGGTGTTCGACGGAACGGCGTTTTCTTCGCTGCAGTCAGAGCATAGTGGGAGAAATGTGTCTGCATCAGTTGAGACCGGCCGTAGTTTCGCGTTCGCCGGGGGACGCTCGGAAGTGTTCGGCAGACTTCGCTACGCGTCCATTACAGAAGAAGGGTTTAACGCTTCCAGCCTGGCGGATGTTTCATTTGGTGTAGATCGGAGTGACTCAAATGGTCTTGAAGGTGAAATTGGCGTCCGGCTTGGTTGGAACGTTGAGACGCGCGCTGGAGCCATTGCACCGCGCATGAGCATTTCCTGGAATCGTCGTCTGCCGCTTGCGAAGGATCGCATTGTTGCGACATTCGCAGATGCGCCGGGCTTTGAATTCGACTTGCCTAGCGATCTGCGAAATGAAAACGAGCTGCGGTTGGGCGCCGGATTTGATTTTTGGAAGTCTGACAAAATGTCAGTGTCCAGCCGATTGGAAACCGACCTCCTGTCACCTGATGAGGATGCAAGAGGGTTGGTTGAACTAAAATTTCAATGGTAAAAGGCCGTATAAGCCGAACCAACACTACTGAGATCCGAGAGTCAGGGGTGTTTTCGAGACAATAGGCCTTCCTCATTGAAGTATGGCGCATCGCCTTTGCCGCGCCCCGGCAGAGTTGCAGACGCAGCCGAATGCGGAAAGCTTGTCATCCAGCCATCATCGCGTGCGGGTTGTCTGCCTTTGCGAAGCATTTGCTCCTTGTTTACGCCCTATGCGAAAAAGCCGCTTCGCGCTCAGACGCCAACGATTGAGCCGAAGCAAGGTGGTGGGCGATGACCATTGCGGCCAACTGTGGGGCGAAGCGGCGCCGCCTTTGACCGGAGCGTAGTTCCCCCGATCACCAAGGCGATCATAGCTCGCCAGCCAATTGGTGCTGAACAAAGCAGCCTTAAGTTTATATAAGGCGCCCATATTTTAGATGTTTCTAGACAAGCACTTACATAAATGTAGAGAATCGTTGGAAATAACAAATTCAGGCGCGGTGAAAGAAAAATGACCAGCAGCAAAAAAACAAAAAAACCAAACGGCGCCGATTCTGCGGCCGCCTACGAACTCATCATGGATGCGATCGTGACCCAAAAGCTCGCACCGAGCCAGAAGGTTTCAGAGAATATTTTGACCGAGATGTTTGAGATCAGCCGGACTACAGCGCGCAACATCATGGAACAACTGACCGCGCAACAATTCCTGATCTCTGTTTCCCCGCGCATCACCCGCGTTGCACCTCTGACCTTGCTGGATGTCCGTCAGAATTTCGCCATGCGAAAAATGTTGCAACCCGAGATTTTTGCGATGGCGACAGCCCATGTCGATTATGGTCAGCTCGTCAAGCTCAACGACGCGATCTCTCATAAAGAGCCGATCACCAATGATTCTGTGGCTCTAAAGCTGTTGAAGGCGAATAAGCGTTTCAATGTGTTTATGGCGCAGCAGGTAAAGTACCCATTGTTAATCCACTGGATCCGTCAGTTGGAAGATACAACAATGCGTATTTATTGGCTCTATGTGAAAATGAAGGGCGTCTTGCCGTATGCGTTGGAGCATCAACGAGCGCTTCTTGATGCTGTGAAGAAAGATCAGGCGACCGAAATTCAGGAGCAGACACGCAAGATTCTGTCGGTTTGCGAGGAACGTGTTCTGGATGCGATTTTTTTGCACGATCAACTATATACGCAAGATTTGCGGTTGGCGGAGGTTGGTGGCGTCAAACGTTGACCTCGCCCGCAGTGATGCCGCCGATCACAAACCGGATTAGGGCTTTGCGTCCTTTAATGATCTTGTTCTGATCAGAAAAGTCGCAAGGTAAACAAGCAATTGTGCTATTTGAGCAACAGCCGCGCGTTCTGGTTGTGTGGGCGGCTCCTCCGGCTTCCAATTGTACTAAAACTGCCGTAACTGTAATTAAAGCTGCTATAATTTGCGCACGATACCGATTTCGGGAGTGCTAGGAGGGTCAGTTATGTCTCAAGTTACAAAAATAGGACTATTCATGAGCGCCGCCAGTCTGGCGGTAGCGTTTCCTGCGTTTGCACAGGGTGAAGCTGCCGGCGACGGCGCTGACAACCAGTCAACGCGCGACGAGATCATCGTCACCTCGCGTTTTCGCGAAGAGTCCATTCAGGATATCGGCGCTAGCGTCACCGGCTTGTCCGGCGATGATATGCGCGACCAAGGTGTTCGAGATTTTGATGACATAGCGCGCATGGTCGCGGGCATGCAGAATGTTAAAGTTCGCCAAAATTCCAATGACATCGCAATTCGCGGCGTAATCGATGCGAAGTCGGGCGTGCGTTCAACGAGCTCTGTGTACAGCGTCTTTCTGGACGATGTATCGGTGGCGGCGCCGGGCACGCAACGCGACTACAGTGCGGTTGATCTTGACCGGGTTGAAATCATTCGCGGGCCGCAGCCGACGCTTTTCGGTGAGGGCGCCGTTGGCGGCGTTATCCGGTATTTCACGCAAGATCCTGATTTGGATGGCCCAATGATTACTGGAGAGGCGAGCGGTCTTATCGAGAATATTCAAGATGGCGGCCTCGCCTATAGCGGGCAAAACGCCACGTCGCTCATTCTCTCGCCCGGTAAACTTGGCCTGCGCGTATCAGGATTTTATCGCAAGGATGAAGGTTTTATCGATAATCCTTCCGAAGGCGAGGACGTCAATGATTTTGATAGCTTCGGTGGCCGGGCGGTCTTGCTAGCACAGCCAACAGATGCGCTGGAGATCAGGCTGTCTGCTTTTATCTCCCGTGACGAGATGGGCGAGTCGACGCAAATTGATCCCGGTTCCGATTCAGAAGATCTGCTGTTTTCCGTATCGCCGATGAGCGGGACCTTCGAAGATGACTTCGACCTGTATGCGGGCCGGGTTTCATACGACTTCGAGTCTGGCGAGCTGACGTCCATTACCGGTTACTACGAGCGAACGTCATCCTCGTCTCTATTTAGCGCCGCAAACTCTTTCGGTCTTGATCCATTTTTTGAATCCGACACGCCGGGCTCCGACATCGACACGACGACCTTTCAAACCGGCGTCGCGAGCCAGAAGCAATGGTCGCAAGAATTCCGGTTTGTTTCGGACCTTGATGGCCCGTTGAATTTTACCACGGGCTTGTATTTCAGAGATAAGGATTTGTTGTCGATTGGAGCGTTGCAATGCGCCGGCTGCGCGGCGATCACGACCCCGCCCAGCGGGAACCTCGTGTCTGAAATTACAGCGACGGACTCGACTCAATATTCGGCCTTCGTTGAGCTTACTTACGAGTTGTCCGACAGTTTGCGCCTTATCGGCGGGGTGCGGTATGTCAAGGATACGGTGACGGCCACGCTCGTTGAAAACCTGTCAATCAACCTTTCTCCCCGATTTGACGTAGGTGGAAATCTGATACCCTGGACAGAGTCTGACCCTATCGATTTTGTTTCACCAATCGATATTTTGGTGGGCGCCGGTTTTGGTTCACAGTTTGAATTCGAGCTGGATAAATTCCTGCCGCGCGCCGGATTGGAATACGATGTCAATGATGACGTCCTTTTGTACGCCAATGCTGCTGCTGGCGCGCGCAACGGCGGGCTGGGCCAGGCAATTGCAGCGCTATCTAACTCTGGCGGTGACCCTGCAGTGTTCAATGATGAGATTCAGTTCCAGGACGATAGCGTTCTGACGATTGAAGGCGGCATAAAGTCAGCCTGGTTAGATGGTGCGCTGACGGCGAATATCGGCGTGTTTCATACGAAGTTCAAAGACACACAGATTCTTGTGCAATTGCCCGCGTCGAATATCACGAATGGTCCCGATCAACGCATTATGGGTGTTGAGTTAGAGACGGCTTATCGTTTCAATGACGACCTCGCTGGATTCTTTAATGCATCAATTCTGGACGCCGAATTTACAGGCGGGTTTTCAACGGTTTTGGCGCCGCCGGCCGGCGAGATGGCGCCGTTCATCGACCTGATGGATGGGAATTCTCCTGTTCAAGCGCCAACACTCTCGTTCTCGACGGGATATTCATACTCGCGCCCCATCGGTTCAAATGGGTTGCGCCTGACATCCAGTGGGGCGCTGCAGTATATTGGCGAGCGCCAAAGTTCGGTGCAGAATTATCCGGCGACTCAGCTCGATCCGATAGCGAACCTTAATCTCCGGGTCGGCGTTGAAAGCGATGTCTGGGCGTTGAATGTATTTGCGTCCAACCTGCTGAACGATATTGAAGAGGTCGGTATTACCGCCAGTTCCTTGTCACACTTCATCAATGCTGACGGGGTCCTGGATTCGTCGCCGAACTCTGTCGTCGTCAATCGTCCCCGCGCTTACGGGGTAAGCCTGACGCTTCGATACTGACTTTACACCCGTGTGGAGGTGTCCGGCGCGCCCCTCCTGGCGCTGGACGCCTCTACATACAAAGCTTGGACAGCTTCGGTTAAAGCCGGTGTTTCGCCAACGCGGCGTGGCCTCCGGCCTTCCAGATTAAATGATGTGGCATTTAAAACGAAACTGAGCTTGCGAACCCTGTATGGCTAATTTTTTCAGACGATATTTGCTGCCGGGTCTGGTTTTCCAGTCCGTTATTATTGGCGGTGGATATGGCACAGGCCGTGAGCTCGCTGAATTCTTCCTATCGCACGGCGTTATCGGCGGGTTGCTGGGCATGCTGGTCGCAGCGATCGCATGGGGCGTTACACTGGCAATCGCTTTTGAGTTCGCCCGGTTGACCAAGGGATATAATTACCGGACTTTTTTCGGCGCTCTCCTTGGTCCGTTCTGGCCGGCGTTCGAGGTGCTCTATTTATTGATTTCCCTACTCGTACTTTCGGTGCTCGGGTCAGCGGCCGGCGAGATGGTGTCCGAAACCTTCGGTCTTCCCCGGTTTGTTGGCGCAATCATTTTGCTGGGCGCGGTCGGGGCGCTTGCTTATTGGGGTAGCAAGACCATTGAGCGCGCTTTGGCATTCTGGTCGCTTATTCTTTATACGGTCTATGGTGTCTTTTTTGTCTGGGTCATTCTCCGATTTGGCGGAGAAATATCGGCCGCATTGTCTGGCGGGGCGATTGAGGGGGCCTGGCACTTAGACGGCCTGCGGTACGCAGCGTACAATTTTATCGCGTTGGCGGCGGTGTTATTCGTCCTTCCTTATCTTGATTCAAGAGAAACCGCATTGAAGTCTGGATTTATGGCTGGCGCGTTGGGGGTTATCCCCGGGGTGTTCGTATTCTTGGCGATGCTCTCGCAGTATCCTGGTATTGAGCAACAGCCGGTGCCAGTGCTTTCAGTTTTGCAAGGGTTAAACGCCTTTTGGTTTTTTATAGTTTTCCAAATCGTTCTGTTCGGCACATTCATTGAAACAGGTGCTGGAATTGTGCACGCGGTAAACGAACGCGTCGCAAATGTGTTTGCGGAAAAAAGCCGGCCGTTTCCGGATTGGGCTCGGTTGTTGATTGCTGTTGTTATGCTCGGGTCGGCGATTTTCCTCGCAACGGCTGTCGGTATTATTGACCTTATTGCTAAAGGATATGGCGCCTTGTCTTATGGGTTTATCGCGATTGTTATCGTGCCATTGTTGACCGTTGGCGTTTACAGAATTTTCACCACTAAACAAAGTGCACCGGGAGGAGATCAGTGAGTCTGGCCAGGCAAAGTTACGCACGCCAATCTGCAATTGGAGGTGTGGGAGAGCAAGATTCAGTCTTGCAGCTTCGACTTCCTTGCCTGATCTACTTTGGTGACGTCAAGGATTTGGGTCACGCCAAGACGGGGCTTGGATTAATTCAATGGCGGCCAGAATCTTGCGCCGGCCAGATGCGCGCTTTCGGTTGCCGGGTGGACGGCGGAATTCGTGAGATGAATATCGACGAGGCGGTGGCCGCTGGCGTCGGGTCCCTGATCATCGGTGTTGCACCGGCCGGCGGGTCTATTCCCGGCGCATGGATTGACGATCTCGTGTGTGCGGCTCGCGCAGGACTGGATATCGTATCCGGCATGCACGCCCGGCTGTCCGATTTTCCTGACATCGCTGATGCTGCGCGTCTTTCCGGTTCGCGCCTGATTGACGTACGCACGCCGCCGGCAAATATCCCGGTTGGTACCGGCGAAAAACGCACCGGCAAAAGACTCCTAACCGTTGGCACGGACTGTGCTGTCGGCAAAAAATACACAGCGCTCGCTATTGAGCGAGAAATGCGCGCGCGCGGGTGGGATGCGGATTTTCGGGCAACCGGACAAACCGGCATCATGATCACAGGGTCAGGAATTGCGATCGACAGTGTTGTTTGTGATTTTGTGTCCGGTGCGGCGGAATTGCTTTCGCCCTCTGCGCCAGACAATCACTGGGATGTGGTTGAGGGGCAGGGCGCGCTCTCTCATCCGAGTTACTCCGGTGTTAGCCTCGGTCTTCTTCACGGATCGCAGCCAGATGCGCTGGTATTATGTCACGACCCGTCCAGGAAATATATTCTTGGAACTGAGGAAACAGTACGCCTTCCCATTCTTTCACTGATGCAGTCCATAGATCAATGCTTGGGTCTCGCCCGGCGGGTCAATGAAAACGCCCGTTTTGTCGGCATAGCCATAAACTCGAGCGCTATTCCTGACGATGAACGGTTGGGGCTTTACGAACAAATTGCCCGTGAAACCGGGCTACCGGTCACAGATCCCATACGCGACGGCGTTCAGGCTATTATCGACAACATTTCGGCAGGAATAGCTTCATGAAAATGAAATTGAGTGTGCATCGTGCTGGTTGGCCTATGAAAGCACCCTTTGCCATCACTGGATATGTGTTTGACAGTCTCGATGCGGTGGTCGTCAATATTGAGACTGACGGTGTTGTCGGAACTGGCGAAGGTGTAGGCGTTTACTACCTGAAGGAAGACTCAAAATTGCTGCTGGAACAAATCGAGGCAGTGAGAGGCGATATTGAACGCGGAGTTTCTCTCGAAGATATACAGGAGCTCCTTCCTGCTGGCGGCGGGCGGAATGCAGTTGATTGTGCTTTGTGGGACTTGCAGGTCAAACAATCCGGAAAGTCGATTTGGGAGCTGACCGGTATTGACCCCAAGCCTGCGCGGACCGTGTTCACAATTGGAATTCAAAAAACTCCGGCGGAGATGGCCGAAAACGCCGCGCGCGCGGAGAAATATCCTTATCTTAAAATCAAATTGGATGGGGTTGATCCCGTGGAGCGCATTGCGGCTATCCGCGAGGCGCGACCCGACGCGTCGATCATAATCGACGCCAACCAAGGATTTTCGTTTTCGTTGCTGCAAGAGGTGTTGGAGCCTTTTGCGGAACTGGGCGTTGCGATGGTGGAACAGCCGCTTGCGAGAGGTGGCGACGAGGCCCTAGCGGGATTCAAAGCCCCAATTCCCCTTTGCGCTGACGAAAGCTGTCTTCATCGCGGTGAATTGCCCGCGGCTCTTGAGCGATATGACATGATTAACATCAAGCTCGATAAGACGGGCGGTCTTACAGAAGCGTTGGCGTTGGCGAAAGACGCGCGCGCAGCCGGCAAGGGGTTGATGGTCGGCAATATGCTCGGCACATCGCTTTCCATGGCGCCAGCATTCGTGATCGCCCAACTCTGTGATTTTGTCGATTTGGATGGACCGCTGAATCTGAAATCAGACTGCCCGAACGGCATGAAGTATAGCGGCGGCGTTATTGAAGCGCCGGCGTCGGGCTTGTGGGGCACGCCATCTTGACGTGTTGCACCGAACAGATGACCTGCGCTGCAGGTTTTACACCGAGAGCGCCGTAACATGATTGCGCCCGACAACACGTTCGCTTTGCTTGCCATTCTGCTCGTTATTTGTGCGTTTGGCGCGGGGCTTGAGCGAACGGCTGTGGGGAGGCGTATTTCCGGCGCTGGGATTATCCTTCTGACGGCGCTTGCAGCCTCTCATTTTGAATTTATTCCGCGCGTCACACCGATCTACGGGGTGATTTGGAGTTATTTGGTTCCATTGGCGATTGGTTTGCTTTTATTGAGAGCAGATCTCGTCAAGGTCTTCAACGAAGGCGGCCGGGTGCTGATTGCGTTCTTGATGGGTATGGCCGGAACGGTAATTGGAGCGGTTTTGGGCGCGTTATTGGTTGATCTCGGCCCAGACGAGGCAAAAATTGCCGGTGTGTTCAGCGCGACCTATACAGGCGGGTCGCTGAATTTTGTCGCTGTTGCTGAGGCGGTGGGGCTCACCGATGCGTCGAAACTCTCTGCCGCCCTGGCCATCGATAATATTTTAGGTGTTGGGTTTATCGTTTTAATCAACCTTGTTGCAGGGGTCGCGATCATACAACGCCGCTTTCATTGGCGAATGGATAGCGTTTGGGAGGCGGATGGTGACAAGGCGACTGCGCCAGAAGAAGCGCCGACGTTGTTCAATCTCTTGATGGCGCTGGCGATCGCTGCGGTTGTTGTGGCGGCAAGTAACCAACTCGCAAGCGCGCTTGGTATGGCGGGCTACAGTTTGCTTTTTGTGACGGCCCTGATGGCGGCGGTTGCAACGATAGGACGTGGATTTCTGACACGCCTGCGCGGTGAAGACATTGTCGCAATGATATTCATGTACTTGTTCTTTGCGATCATCGGAGCCGGCGCAGATATAAATGGAATGCTCCAGGCCGCGCCGGGTATGTTTGCGATCGTCCTGCTCATTTTCGCGTGTCATTTGGTTTTCATGATTGCAGCCGGGCTAATTTTTAAACTGAACTACGCAGAGCTGGCGGTTGCTTCGCTGGCGTGCATCGCCGGCCCGCCTATCGCGGCGGCGATCGCCATCTTGTTCAAGTGGAGAAATCTTGTTGCGCCGGGGATTTTGACCGGAATCTTGGGCTATGTTCTCGGAAATTTTGTTGGTGTCGGGATATTCAAAGTTCTCGGTAGTGTGAGCCCGTAGTTATTATCGAGTATGGAACGCCGGTTCAAAACGTGATCGCTGCAGGGGTTTTGCTGATTGGTATACAAACCTTAGTGTGAATAATTAGGAATATACGGAAACAAAAAGGGCGAGTTTCGCTGTGATGCAAGGGGAATATCAAATGCTAAAAAATACCGGGATGTATCTATTTCCAATCGGCGCCATCTTCTTTGGCATCGTTGGTGCGGCGAATGCGCAGACGTCAAACGCGCCGGAGCAAGAGCCCTCGCCATCTGATGTGGGCGTGGAAAGAGAACTCGCTGCGGACGATCTGCTGGCGCCCGATTCCACCGGGATGACGATGGAGTCGAGCCGGCTCGAAGGGTTGGATAGCTTTTTGGACGGCGCCGCCGCCGCATTGCTGGAAACCCATGATCTACCCGGCATGACGGTATCCGTCGTAGCGGATGGCGAAATTGTTCTGGCCAAAGGCTACGGATTTGCTGACGTCGCCCGCAAACGCCCTGTCGATCCGGATACAACATTGTTTCGAATTGGTTCGACTTCCAAGACGTTTACCTGGGTTGCGGTCATGCAACTCGTCGAGCAGGGAAAGCTCGATCTTGACGCCGACGTCAACGGCTATCTGACGGCGTTCAAGATTCCGGAAGCCTTTGGCAAGCCCATCACTTTGCGGGACATCCTTACACATTCGGCCGGGTTTGAGGATGGGGTGTTCGGTTACTTGCTTCGCCGCAGCGCTGACGACCTGATGGGAATAGAGCCTTGGCTTATCAAATATATGCCAGCGCGCGTTCGCGCCCCGGGAACCTTCTCCAGTTACTCAAACTATGGAACAGCGCTTGCGGGCTATATTGTCGCTCAGATTTCGGGTGTGGATTTTGATACATATGTTGAAGAGAACATGTTCAAACCGCTCGGCATGAATCATTCGACTTTTCGTGAGCCGGTGCAGGAGGTGTTTGCGTCCGATTTATCTGAAAACTTTGCCCGGAAGGGTGGCGACTATGAAGATGCGGGATTTGAATTTATTCATGACGCCGGGCCAGCAGGCGCTGTCTCTTCAACGGCCGTTGATATGGCGAAGTGGATGCTGGCGCATTTAGGCGATGGTGAATATAACAACGCCCGTATCCTGAACGCCGACACGGCACGGCTGATGCGTACGCGTTTGTTCGTGAATCACGAAGCGCTGCCGGCGATGCTCTATGGCTTTTATGAGGAATCCATCAATGGGCGATTCGCCTACGGTCATGGTGGCGATACGATCGCGTTTCACACAAACATGCTGATGTTGCCGGAAGAAAATGTTGGAATCTTCGTATCCACGAATGCGCCGGATGGCGGGCAGGCGAGGGGTGAAATTGTCAATGCATTTTTCGATCAGTATTTCCCGCTTGAGGGCGGGTATGCGCACCCTGCGCCCGCCAACCCGGAGACTCCGGATCAAGAGGCGATGCAAGACCTGGTGAAATACGCAGGGACATATCGTGGAAATCGACGATCATACAGCAAATGGGAGAAAGTTGCGACGCTCCTTGGAAGCGATGCAAGCGTCAGCCCGTCACCGCGAGGCGGACTTCTTGTTAGTGGCGGTGGCGGCGGGCAACGCTACGTAGCTGTCGGCGATGGTGTTTTTCGCAGCGTTGATGATGCTGACGACATGATTGCTTTCGGTGAAAACGAGAGCGGTGAAGTCACACATTATTTCGTCAGTGCTCCCTTTGGCGCGCAGGATAAAATCAGTTCGATGGAGAGCGCACAAACGCACCAGATGGTGTTGGGACTGTGTGCGTTTATCTTTCTTGGCGTTATCCTTGGATCCATATGGGGCGCGCCAAAATGGTTGGCGATGTCCGGTGGAGAAAAGCTGGCGCGTGCGGCGGTCGTCGGCGCAGCGGCAGTCAATCTCGTGTTCCTGGTGATGTTCCTGAGCGTGTTTACCGGCGGTCTGGATACGCTCATTTATGTGGGCCTACCGAATGCCGCCGTGATGCTGACATTACCGTTGATCGCGGCCGCGCTGGCGGGCGTAAGCGCTATATTACTCGTGCCAGCCTGGGGGCAAGCCTATTGGACATGGTTCGGACGTCTTCGGTACACCGGCGTTGTTCTCACCCTTGTCCTTTTCGCCGTGATCCTCAACTACTGGAACCTGTTTGGGCCGTGGTACGGCTGGTAATGGCGTTCGTCAGAGGCTGCGACGACCCTAGTCCAGGCAAATGACCACATCCGTAACGGGATCGACGCCCAGCGTTTCGCATTCCGCGATGGACGCTGCGTCACCCCCCGGTTGTTCGTCTTGACCGGTGGGCGGCTCGTAAGGAGGGAGCGCGCCGTCATCGCTTCTCGGCGCATCTGCTGGCAGGGCGCCGCCATGGACCATGGCGTAAATTTCCGCATCAAGGGCGCGCTTATCGTCGGCTTCGCGTTTGATCAGCGTATAGGCGACGGGTCCGAGCGCGCCCTTGACGCGTACGGATAAATTGCCATCGGGTTTCAACTGCATTGTGGCGGGGCCAAGAAGCGGCAGGTCATCCGCCGTGTAAACGCCAGCGCTTGTGCGTTCAAAATTCTGCAGCACCACCATGTCGGGGCGGACTTTCAACGTAAACATATGCAGCCACGGATCGACAGCATAGGCGCGCCCGCGTTCGATCCTGATTTTCTTGCGGATCGAGGAAATCGTCCACACGCCGTCGATGGGCAGAGCCTGCGTTTCCGAGACGGAATATTTGTCCGGTAGAAACGCATCCATCTGCGGCACGCCTGCGGCTTCGGCGAGCGCTTCAGCGATGTCCTGCGCCGTCGCCGCGCCGGACATTCCCATCAGAAGGACAAAGGCGCAAGCGCCGGTTTTCATTCCGTGACGGGCCGGTCTGTGCGATTTGGCTTCTTTCATGGCGGCGGTCTCCCCGTTGCTGCAATTTCAAAACACGTTCATTTAATCTGCGTTGATTTCTAAAGCGGTCGCGCCGTTCGGCACATGGGTAAAGCTACCTATTTTCCCGGGATGGTAATGCGGGCTAGGTTTGCTTTATGGGGATCGTGAGCGGACAAAACGGTGATGGCGGATAGAAGCGGCCACAGTTTCATGCGGACATGCGCTGGCGTCATCGCAGCGCTCACCTCGCTTTGGGTCGTCTTCGGCGCTGGCGCCGCTTTCGCCGCGACGGGCGTCCTGGCGACTGGGGGCGCTGTCTTCTATACGGCGAGCCTCACCATCGTATTTGCATTTTTCCTCATTAATTTCGCACTCCAGAATAAGATTGGTGTTTTCTACGCCGTTCTTTTCATACTAATGCTGGCGCTTGTCTTTGCTCTTGAAGGCGGCTTGCGGGTGTTTGCGACAGACCTGACGGAAGAACGTGCCCTTTCGTGCAGCCTTGCAATTGGTTTTGCAGGCGCGGGATTTGGTTATTTCACGGCGGAGCGAGCGATCGCACCGGAACGTAAAATGAGGCACGTACGCCGGGCATTCATATTGCTTGCCGGGTTGTCCATCATTCTCATTCCGTTGAGTTTCGTTCTTTCCGTAAGTGCTTTGGCCGTTATGGCGAATGCGCTGCTGTTTGGTATGTTCGCCGCCCATCTTGTATCCACTTCCACATGGCGACTTTTGAATAACCGTCCAAATCGCCTCGCCCAGATCATCGCTGCAACACAGCTTGGTGTTGTGGCTCTTATGGCGGTTGCGTATTTCACGATTTTTGACCGTGAATCTCTTATGGGGGCGCATGCTTTTCGTTATGTCTACGCGTTTGCCGCGGCACCGACGATGGCCGGAATTATCATCGCGTTGATCGACATGCGTCGGTCGCATGAACGTTCGCTTGAAACAGCGCTCGCGGCGGCGCGTAGGGATGCAGAGACCTCTGCGGCGCTTCTGGAAATGGAGAAGAACTACTCCCGGGCGCGCGATACCGCGGCGAACCGTGGACGGCGCATGTCCGTTATGTCGCACGATATTCGTCAGCCAATTGCCTCCTTGCGGGCGGAGCTGGACGTCTTGAAGCAGGAGATCGCGCCCGAAAATATCGCCCGGCTGGACCGTATCGCCGCTCACTTTACTGCGCTCACCGATGACCTTTCCCGTTCTGCCGGGGCCGAATCCCAAGAATTACACGAGCGAGCAGATGAAAAAGAGCGCGTACCCGCATCGTTGTATTTAAAAATGCTGGAACGCATGTTCACTGCCGAAGCCGATGCGCGCGGCGTTGAATTGCGTATCGTCGAATGTAGCCGCGCCTTCGATGCGCCAGCGACGGCGCTCATGCGCGTGGGCGCCAACCTCGTCTCGAATGCGATCCAGCATGCCGCTGCATCAAAAATCCTGATCGGCGCGCGGCGGCGGGGCGAGCGGCTGGAACTCATCATCGGCGATGACGGCGTCGGCTTGTCGTCGGTCGAAAATCATGCGGCGGATATATTTACCGCTGGCGTCAAGAGCGAGAGATCTGCTGGCGAGGGATTAGGCCTCTCCATTGTAAAAGAGCTGGCTGACGAACACGGATTTGATTTACGCGTTCGCTCATCGCCGGGCCGGGGGGTGATGTTTTCGGTGCTGATCGCGATGGGGTGATGGTCGATAGAGGCGTCTTCCAACCTTTCCCCCGCGGACGACGCGCTTTAAAGTCCGCTGTTCAATGCGGACGGGGGCCATGAGCGGCAGGCAGGACGAACGGTATCGGGCGGTCATCGCGGACGATCATGAAATCGTGCGCGAAGGGCTGAAAGCGGCGCTCGAAAAGCCAGGCGTCGTTGAGGAGAGGGGCATTCTCGTGGTGGCTGAGGCGTCGAACGGGATTGAGACCCTCGCCGCCGCCAAAGAGCACCAGCCCGACCTTTTGCTGCTCGACATCACCATGCCCATGTCTGGCGGCGCGGAGGTGTTTACCGATATCCGCCGCTGGAGTCCTGAAACAAAAGTCGTGATTTTCTCTTCCGTGGAGGCTGGCGGCGTTCTTGGCATGCTGATTGATGCGGGCGTCGACGGTATGTTCGCCAAGGGCGGGTCGAATGCGGCGCTTTATGAAAAACTGCCGCTGATTCTACGAGGTGGGCGCTACATTGCGCCGGAGTGTCTGGCGCTGGTGGAAGCGGGCGGCCAGCGCGTTGCGTTGACGCCGCGCGAACAACAGACGCTGCAGATGATCGTTAGCGGCAGAACGACAAAAGAGATCGCCGAGACGCAAGGCATCAGTCCGCGCACGGCGGAAAAACACCGCGCCAGTCTAATGAACAAATTGGAAGTTCGTTCAGTTGCGGAGCTTATGGCCCGGGCGCTCAAGGACGGACTGATCGAAGGATAGCCACTCCACATTCAGGCAAAATTCCGGTGCGGCCTATCAGGCCGCTGCCTCGAATGGGTATTGCTACCCATAGAGGTACGTAGCCGAATTGGGGATGGTGGGATGAAGAGATCGCCGCACCATTCAAGGGGTGGTTCGCATTGAGAGTCCCCGCATGGGAATGGAGAAGACCGATGAATTGTTCGCTGTTTCAAATGCCGTTCTTGCTTAAAGCTGCATTTGTTGCATTCATTTTTGCTTTCTCCAGCATCGGCAATGCGGAGGCGAAACCTTCCGACAAATGCAGCGCCGAAGGGCAGAAGCCGTGCCCGGTTTTTTATTCCGGTCCGGTCTGCGATCGCGGGCTAGGCAATCTCGGCGGTATTTGTCGTCCCTGCGGCGGCGAGGCCCAACGCGCTTGCCCTGCAATGGAACAAGGCAAGCAGTGTCGCGGCGGGCGCAAGAAAATCGAAGGGCGGTGCTATGCCGCTTGCGGCGGGCCAAACCAGAAAGCCTGCCCCAAAATCTATCCCGGCTATCCGTGCAAAGGTAAATATGAACCGAATGGCGCGGGCATCTGTAAACCGTGCGGCGGCGCCAACCAAAAATCCTGCCGCGTTTTCAAAGCGGGCGAGCGATGCGACGCTGGTCTTGATGAGGACGGGAACGGCGTTTGCCGCCCTTGCGGTGGCCAAAATGAGCCAACGTGTTCGGTCATCAAAAAAGGAACGATCTGCGAAGCGGGCTTCGGCAACATCAACGGGCTGTGCCGCCCATGTGGTTTACTGAACCAACCCGCCTGCCCGGCGCTGGAGCAGGGCCGGCAGTGCGAGGAATGGACCACCAATCGCGGCGGCGTGTGTCGTCCCTGCGGCACGCCTGGAACAGGCGCCTGCCGCGTTACGGACAAAGGCGAGGCCTGCAGACCCGAATATGATTGGAAAATGGGCAGCTCATGCAAAGAAACGGTTCGGTCCATCACCCGCGCCAAGGCGGCGGAAAAGTTCGAAGAGATGGGGGCGGAGGTTTTCCTCAACGCATCGAGTTACGCCACTGAGCTTGCGGACAACCCCTCCGTAAAAAATGCGATCAGCGAAGGCGAAACCCCGAGCGACATGCCGGATAATAAGTTGTGCCTCGGCACGGGTGGTGAAAGTCATCGTTCATGGACCCTCGGCATCGGTGGTGGCGCGGGCGTACCGGTTGGCGGCGTCGAAGGCGAAGCGGGAGCGGCGTTTCGATGCGCCAATCGCGAAGGCGTGTCGGACACCAAGTGGTACTCGGCCGGCGCGTTGTCTTGGGTGGCGGGTGCATCCGCTGGCGTGGGGTTCAATCTCGGTATGTGGAAGTCCGACTACAATGATCTGCGTGGCAAATCGCACGGATACGTCATCGGCTTGTGGGATATTGCGTCGATCACACCGAAGCTCGCCGGTGCTTTGCAGAAAGTGAAATATAAAGGCGTTATCGCACCGGATGTCTCTGTCGGTCTCTGGTTCGCTATGGAAGGCGACGGCTCTGTCGGCGACTATCAGGGGTTCACCATCACCCTTGGTGGGGCCGCGGGCCTTGGCCTTGGCAAGTATGTGCGCTCAACTACGGTGCAGCGTTGCGACTACGATATGGATTGCGCGATCCACAAATGGCGCCAGGTCCATGAAGGCGGTGACGATAAGGGCCAGTTTATCGACGATGGCGTCACCATCAACGTGCTGGAGCGTGACAAGCAACGGATCATCGTCGACATCACCAAGGACGGAGAAACCCGTGAGGGTCTGGTGTTTGTGCGCCACACGATCACCGACAAGCGTGACTATGAATTACTGGATGAAGACGATGAAGACATTACGCTGGAGCGGATCTGCTTCCGCCACAATTTCAAAGAAATCAAATACCGCGCCGGCAGTGGCAATTGTGATCGGGGGATCAGTCTGGCTGTTGAAGACGACGATGACGCCATTAACACGCTGGGCTTATGGGATTTTGAGGTGAGCGGGCGTACTCTTACCGACGAATTCATCACTCAGGGCGAGACATTTGTTATTTTACGCCGTCTTGGTACAGATGAGTTGCGGCGCTACAATAAGGTGGGAGAAGATCACTACCGGAATGAAAATGGCGCGAGCTTCCGGTTTGTTTCCGAAGAGCGCGGCGTCTGGATCAGCGCCAACAAAGAGACGGTCTATCAACTGACGAAGCGATAGGCGTGGGCTGGCGGCGTGAAGATTCCGCTGGCTGTTTTTCATCGCGGCATATTATTCCAGGCGACGTCAGGGTCCAATGCGAGGAACCTGGCGTACTCATTTTGACTGTTATTACCGTTTGAGTCGTGGCCCACTTTGTGATTTCTAAGCGGAAGATATTCGTTTAGACCAACGATTTGCACATCGACCCAACGTGAGTAACGGAACATGCCTTTGGACACTGAAAGCTTCGATTTGTTGCTATCGACGGTGCGCCGTTTTGTGGACGCTCGCCTGCGCCCGTTGGAGGCTGAGGTGGACCATTCGGACGCAATGCCAGCCGATGTGGTCGATGAAATGCGCGCGTTGGGATTTTTTGGCCTGACCATCGGCGAAGAATATGGCGGTCTTGGTCTCAACATGGAGGAAGAGTGCCGTTTTGTCTTTGAGATGGGGCGGACATCGCCTGCGTTTCGCTCCGTTTTCGGCACAAATCTGGGTATTGGCTCTCAGGCGATTGTTTTCGGCGGCACTGATGAGCAAAAGCGGCACTACCTGCCGAAACTTGCCGCTGGTGAAATCATTGGTTCCTTTGCTTTAACCGAACCGGATGTGGGATCAGATGCAATCGCCGTGCAGACCAAGGCTGTAAAAGATGGCGACGAGTATGTGATCAATGGTGTAAAGCGCTATATTACTAACGCTCCGCGTGCGCATCTGTTCACGCTGATGGCGCGCACTGCGCCGGAACGGAAAGCAGATTCCGTTTCTTGTTTTTTGGTTGACTCAAACACGCCGGGCCTCAAGCTCGGCAAACCTGACAAAAAAATGGGACAGCACGGGACCACCACCTGTGATGTGATTTTTGATGAATGCCGCGTTCCCGCGAGTGCATTGCTCGGCGGTGTCGAGGGGAACGGTTTTCGCACAGCCATGAAGGTGCTTGATAAGGGACGCCTTCACATTTCTGCGTTGTGTGTCGGCGTCGCGGGCCGCTTGATCGAAGAAATGGTGTCGTTTTCCACAAACCGGAAGCAGTTTGGCCAGAAAGTTTCAGACTTTCAGTTGATTCAGGCGATGATAGCAGACAGTCAGACAGAAATGATGGCGGCGAAAGCCCTTGTTCTGGAAACAGCACGCAAGCGTGACGCCGGCGAAAAGGTTGTTCTTGACGTCGCCGCCGCGAAACTTTTTGCGTCGGAAATGGTTGGGCGCGTCGCTGATCGAGCGGTTCAGGTGCATGGCGGTGCAGGCTATATCTCCGAATATGCTGTAGAGCGTTTGTTCCGCGATGTGCGGCTATTTCGTATTTATGAAGGAACATCGCAAATCCAGCAGTTGATTGTGGCGAGAGAGACCATCAAAGAGCTGACTGGTTGAGCCGCCGCCGCAGGGCTTCTTTGTGACGGAGGCTCCCGGGTTCGACAAATTTCCGGGGTGGCGCAATACTCGTAAGAACTGTGTACCGGGTTGGAAAGGGAAATAGTGTCCGAAACGAAACGCAAAGGGCCGCTAGCGGAGTTACGGGTGCTTGAATTTGCCGGCATCGGGCCTGGGCCACATGCCGCCATGTTGCTCGCGAATCTTGGCGCAGAGGTGCTTCGTATTCAACGGCCGGGCGGCAACGGGGTTCCCAATCCGGTTGTGGACAAGGGGGTCAGCCCGATCACGCTTGATATCCGTACGGAGGAGGCTCGAGAAAAATGTCTCGAGCTTTCACAACTCGTGGACGTGGTGCTGGAGGGAAACCGTCCTGGCGTAATGGAGCGCCTCGGGCTCGGGCCTGACGACATGATGGCCCAAAATCCACGATTGATTTACGGACGGATGACCGGATGGGGGCAAGCAGGCCCGCTGGCGCACGCCGCCGGGCATGACATCAATTATATTGCATTGACCGGCGCCCTGGCGGCGATCGGGCGCGAGGGTGAGACTGCCCAACCACCTTTGAATCTTGTGGGCGACTTTGGCGGCGGATCACTTTACCTCGTGTTTGGCGTCATGGCCGCTCTTTGGGAGCGGGAGCGGTCTGGCAAAGGTCAAGTGATCGATGCGGCAATCGTCGATGGGGTAGCGTCCATGATGACGCTCTTTGCCGGGTTGCAGCCAAGCGGCTTTCTTTCGCTTGAAAGGGACAAGAATTTGCTTGGCGGCGCGGCTCCGTTTTATCGCTGCTACCGATGTTCCGATGGTAAGGAGATTGCCGTTGGCGCGCTCGAGCCTAAATTTTATGCGGAACTGTTAGACCGGATCGGCGCGGACGAGTCATTGAGAGCCAGTCAACTTGATCAGAGTAATTGGCGCGCCCGAACCGAACAGTTCAAAGCATTGTTTGCAAAGAAAACCCGTAAGGAATGGTGCGAGATCCTTGAAGGCGCCGATGCGTGCTTTGCGCCGGTGCTCACGTTCGAGGAATCGATCGAACACCCGCATATGAAAGAACGCAAGACCTACATCGAAGGCGACGGGTGTCAGCATGCGGCCCCAGCGCCGCGTTTTTCCAGAACCCCCGGGGAAATCTCAGCGGCTCGGTCTGGCGAGGCGTTGCTTCGAACCTGGCGCGAGAATTAAGCGCCGATTTCCCGCTTTCACCGTCGCCGGCGCCGCGGCTTTAATATCGTGATGCGTGCGCTTATAGATCGTTGCTAGTGGAAGTTTCGGCCCTTTGGAAGCACCGCTTCGGGTGGGACGCGCAGGTTATGGCGTATTTTGCGGGGGTGCATCCGCGCATCCTCCGCAGGTCTGCGCACTTCGTCGGCATGGCTCGTTATTTCTGTCATTGTCTCCGCTGAAAGTTGCGAAAGAAGCGGGGTATAATCAAATAGCTTGTGGGCAATGATGTGAATGACACCGCTTTCACTCTGTACAGTCCCTTGTACGGCGCAAAAACGCGCGCCCAGTACAACGGAACGGAAGCGCTCAAATACTTTCGGCCATACAATAATATTCGCGATATGGCCCTCATCCTCAAGCGTCATGAAAATAACGCCTGAGGCAGTCCCCGGTCGCTGCCGAACAAGAACAAGCCCGGCGACGCTGACACGCATACCATTTCGTGTTGTCGTCAGTTTTTCGCATGGCGTAATATTGCGGGCATTCAAGCTCTCCCGCAGCAATGCAACGGGATGCGTCTTTAAAGACATGCGAAGCGTACGGTAGTCTTCAATCACGTGCTCCCCGATAGGCATAGACGGTAAAGAAAAGTCCGGTTCATTGGAACGAACGGCGCCGCTATCGAATAGAGGGAGGTTTTCCTGTCCGCCAACGCGATTAAGGCCGCGTGCAGCCCAAAGCGCATCGCGGCGGTCCAGGCCAAGTGACCGGAATGCATCAGCGTCGGCGAGTCTTTCGATTGCCGTTGGTGAAGCGCCGCCGCGCAACCATACGTCGCGTAATGAATCGTAGCCTGCATTGCGTCTGGAAATAAGGTTTTGCATTTCCTCTTTCTTGAGACCTGAAATTTGCCGAAAGCCAAGCCGTATGGCGTTTGTTGAGCGGATATCGCCCATCATATCAGCATGGCGAGGCAGGATGTGCTCTGCGGCGCGCCGGCCCGGTTCAAGGGTGTTATCCCACTCAGAGGCGTTGATATCCGGTGGGTGAACGTCAACGCCATGCTCTTGTGCATCGCGGACGAGCTGAGCCGGTGCATAAAACCCCATGGGCTGCGCGTTGAGAAGCGCCGTTGCAAAAACATCCGGATAATGACATTTCAACCAGGAAGACGCATAGACGAGAAGAGCGAAGCTTGCTGCATGGCTTTCCGGAAACCCATAATCTCCAAACCCTTCGATTTGCCGAAAGCTGGATTGGGCGAATTCCAACTCATACCCATTGGCGACCATTCCGTGGATGAATTTATCTTTTAGCTGTCCAATTGTACCGAGCCGGCGAAACGTCGCCATGGAACGCCGAAGGCGGTCAGCCTCGGGCGGGGTGAACCCGGCGGCGACGATGGCGATCTGCATGGCTTGTTCTTGAAATAAAGGAACGCCGAGCGTGCGGCTCAAAACCTCTTTCAAGGCTTTGGAAGGATATGTCACGGGTTCAATGTTTTGCCGCCGCTTCAAATAAGGGTGCACCATACCACCCTGAATGGGGCCGGGGCGAACAATGGCGACCTCAATTACGAGGTCATAAAAATTTTTCGGTTTAAGGCGCGGCAGCATGGACATCTGCGCGCGGCTTTCTATTTGAAAAACACCGAGGGAATCAGCACGCTGCAGCATAGCGTAAACACGCGGATCTTCTTTCGGGAGCGTATCAAGCGTGAGCGGCGCCTTTGTAATGGCGTCACGGTTGTTCTCCGATGATGGTGTCTTGTCTCTTGCCCAGTCCGGATAGCGGTCGTTTATCAAATCGAATGCTTTTTTCAGACATGTCAGCATGCCAAGGCCCAAAAGGTCGACCTTCAACATTTTTAACTCCTGAAGATCATCCTTGTCCCATTCTACAACAGTCCTGTCGGCCATGGCTGCATTTTGTATTGGAACGGACTCATCAAGCCGGTCACGCGTGATCACGAAGCCGCCTACATGTTGGGACAGATGGCGGGGAAACCCCCGCAGTTCTTCTATGAGCTTAAGGCATTTCAGCAAACGCCGATCGTTAGCATCAGGTCCGATCTCCGCAAGATCGCGTTTTTTGACACCCTTCGACCACCACTGGCGGGTCTTTGAGAGCGCGTTAATGCGATCTTCAGAATAGCCAAACGCCTTGCAGACGTCACGAATGGCGCTTCGGCTGCGATAGCAAATCAGGGTCGCTGCAAGCGCCGCGCGGCGCCGTCCATATTTCCAGTATACATACTGAATGACTTCTTCGCGCCGCTCATGTTCAAAGTCGATGTCAATATCCGGCGGCTCGCCCCTCTCGGTGGAAATAAACCGGTCAAAAAGCAGTGTTGACGTGTCAGGATCTACGGAGGTGACGCCAAGACAGTAGCAGATCGTCGAGTTTGCTGCGGAGCCGCGCCCCTGACATAGGATGGGTTCTTTTGGGCTTCCATCGATGGCTTTAGTAGAGCGCGCGAATGCTACGATGTCAGCGACAGTTAAGAAGTATGGAGCGTAATTTAAATCAGCGACGATAGAGAGTTCACGCTCAAGCGTCGTGCGAACCTTTTCGGGTATCGCGCCTGGATACCGATTTGCTGCGCCTTCCCAGGATAGAGCCTCGAGCGCCTCCTGCGCCGTTTCATACCCTTCAACGCACTCATCCGGATATTGATATGACAGCTCTGACAGGGTGAACTTAATGCCATTGAGAAAACGTATTGTTTCCTCGACTGTGTCGATTGCATCACCATACAATCGCGCGATCTCTGTTGGGGATTTGATGTGCCGTTCGGCATTCGCAGCGAGTAGTCTCCCGGCGTTATCAAGCGTTGTTTTCTCCCGAATGCAGGTTACGACATCGAGAAGCGGACGGCGTTCCGGCGTATGATAAAGCGGTTCTGTTGTTGCAATCAGCCGCGCGCCGGCGTTTGCCGCAATATGCTGTAACACTCTAAGCCGCCGCCGGTCCTCACCATCGAAAACAATACGGGCGGCGAGCCAGACTGCGCCACATTTGGCGTGCGCTTTTTGGAGCATTTCGCGAAGGCGCTGGTCCGGGAAGTCTCCAGGGGCAATAAGAGGCGCGACGATTGCCTGTATGCCGTCGGCGTATTCCAGAAAGTCACTGAAATCGAGCCAGCATTCGCCTTTTGGCGCCCGGCGATTGCCAATAGTCAAAAGGCGCGTGAGGCGACCGTAAGCAGCACGGTCTGTGGGGTAAGCAAATATATCTGGCGTACCATCACGAAAACTAAGCCGCGCGCCGACCGCAAGTTTAAGCCCTGCTTCTTTCGCCGCCGCGTGGGCGCGGACAATGCCGGCAAGGCTGTTACGATCAGCGACGCCAATACCGGCGAGCTCTTGCCGTTTTGCTTCATTGACAAGCTCTTCTGGGTGCGATGCGCCGCGCAAAAAAGAAAAATTTGTTGTTACGCACAGTTCTGCAAACTCAGTCATGAAAAAAGTCCGTGCAAAAACCAGCGTGGCGGCTCGTTTTCGCTATAAAGACCCTCTCGATAGACCCAAAACCGCCTGCCTTTCTTGTCCTCAACACGATAATAGTCGCGCACGCGTTCGCTAGTTTGGTTGAGCCAGTCACCCTCAATGCGTTCCGGCCCTTCGGCGCGATGGATTTCGTGAAGAATGCGCCGCCAGCGGAAGCGCGCTGGCGGGCCATCAGGCATTAAAGCAATTGTCTCGATAGGCTGTGCGGGCGTAAAAACGTGCAAAGGACGCCGCATCACCCCGTCCATTGCAGGCGATATTGTAAGGCTATTGGCGACATCGGGCATGGCGAATGCGCTGGCGGCCTCCGGCTTATGGCGGTCTTGAATCGTGAGCATGCCAACGCGGTCTCCGCCAAGGCGCGCTTTCAACCTATCCAATAAGCGAGAGGTTTCTTCAGGGTTTGCATTATCGCGGCTCGCATCCAGCGTAACAGATTGGGCCTTGATGGGAGCGATCTCGATCATATCAAGTCGGATCGCCTCAATGCCGAATTCAGCATTCAAAGTTTCGGGGGCAACGCGTAGCCGTTCCCGAAAAAGACGTAAAAGAATTTGCGGGTTATTTTCTAACCGGCTAACCGCCAGATTGATGATTTTCGCATTCCTGTTTACACCGAATAACAACAACCGGAATGCCAATGCCCCTGCGCCACGCTTTTCGAGATCGTTGCAAATATCAGTGCAAAGAATGTTGGCAACATATAAAACGCCATCGAGGTCATGGATGGGCTCAACAAGTCTGCGCAACGCAAAAAGCGGTGGTGGCGGACGTCGCGGCGTCAACACTTCGTTGGCGCGTGCGAGCGCCTGGTCAAGCCGGCGCATTGCGCCGGCGCCTGCCCGGGCGGTTAACGACTGACGAGGCGCATCGATGATTTGGCCGATCGTGGTCAAGCCAAGGCGCTTGAGCAATGCTACAGTTTCGGGCGCAAACCGCAGGGCGGATAAGGGGAGGGGCGCAAGCGCGCCTTCCATACCGCCCTTATCGATGCGCGTTGTGGTGCTGTATCGGGCCAGAGCCCAGGCGGCGCCCGGCGTGGGCGCGATGGCGGCGCTGGCGGTAAACCCTTTTGCACGCAATCGCCTTCTGATGTTTGCAAGTAGTGCTTCCTCGCCGCCAAAAAGGTGAGCACAACCGGTGATGTCGAGAAAAAGCCCCTGTGGGGGATCAATAACGACAATTGGCGTAAAGCGTTCACACCATGTGGCAATCGCATCGAGAAGGCGCGCATCTTTATCGGGATTGGCCTCGACGGCGGTAAGCCCGGGGTTGATGGCGCGCGCGTCCGCGAGGGGCATAGCTGGATGCAGGCCCGCTTTTTTCGCCGCCTCATCGATAGCGGTCAAGGTGAATGCGTTACGCGTCTTGGCGTAAACAACGAGCGGCGTGTTGTCAGATGGCCTTACGCCACGGCGTTTGAGCCGCTCGGTTTGCAGACGCGGCAGGTAAACCGACATCCACCGAGCTTGGCGATTTTTCTTCAGAAGTGGTGAAACCACGTTGATACCCATTCCATGAAACCCTCCACGAATTTTCTAAGACCCCGATACGATTTCGTTCAAGCGTCGCCAAAAACGCTGGTGCGCCTAGCTCACTTTTCTCTCCGCCGCTGCTGGCTGACTGGATGCGCCACCGCGTCCAGGCGGAGCTTGTGGTCGCAGCATCAAGGCGTAACAAAATGCAATGCGAATTATTTTTCTCTGCGGCGAGCAGGAGTCGCCGGGTTGATGTCAAGCCAAGAGGCTTTTTTGCCGGTGTAACCGTGCACAATACAAAGGCGCCCGGCAGGGTCAGTGCGGTTTCAGCGGCCCAGAGAGCGTCCAGTTGGTTTTTTGTTTGTGCAAAGATTAAAGTTTCAAGCGGAATGTTGAATTGGGCTAACCCTTCCGCATAGGGTGCGCCGGCGTCAGGGAAAATGATATCGGGCGCCGACCAGACGATTGCATTTTTTGCGGCGGCGGCGGCAATCCAAGCCATGCCGAATCCGGCTGCCGCCGTCCAGTCACCATACTGGGCGGGAATGATTTCGGTTAAAGGCGCGCGCGCAACGGCTTCATGCAACTGTGAAAAGCTGCAGGATCTGACCTGATTATTGAATGTCCGGGCCGATGCTCGCGCCGCCAAAAACAGGGGCGGCTTGCGAAAGGACGACATGCCCCAAACTAGAACAAAAAGGGAACATTTGCAAGTGACTTTATGCGCCGCCAGCGCCCGTACGCTTACCTGCCCAGGCTACTGATTTGCCGGGATAAAACTAAAGATACTCATCCGGAATCGGGAACGCCGCGCATAATTGCAGAACTTCGTCTCGCACTTTGGCAATGGATTCAGGTGATGAATCCGACACCACGGCGTCGATCAACCGAGCGATCTTTCGTGACTCGTCTTCGCCCATGCCCCGCGTGGTGATGCCAGCGGCGCCAACGCGAATTCCCGATGGGTTAAACGGGCTGCGTTTGTCGTGCGGAATGGTGTTGGAGTTGCAAACGATGTTTGCCTCCTCCAGGGCTTGCGCGACGGCTTTCCCCAATGCGTTCTTGTTGCTGAGGTCGAGGCTGATCAGGTGCTTATCTGTGCCGCCGGAAACGAGCGCATAGCCAAGTTTTTTAAATTCTTGCGCCATGGCGTTGGCGTTTTTCACAATCTGATGAGCATAGTCGGAAAACGCCGGGGTAAGTGCTTCTTCTAACGCAACCGCCAGCGCGTAAAGGTGGTGGTCGAAAGGACCGCCTTGAAGCCCTGGAAAAATCGCCCGGTCAATCTTCGGACCCAAATCTTTCCGGCAAATGATGACGCTGGAACGTGGACCACGCAGGGTTTTTTGCGTAGAGAAAGTCACGATATCAGCGTGCGGAAATGGCGCGGGAAAAGCCTTGCCGACCATCAGCCCGGCTTCATGGGCGACGTCAGCGAGATAAAGCGCGCCCACCTCATCGCATATTTTGCGGATACGTTCATGATCAATCGCGCGCGGATAAGCGGTGCCGCCGGTGATGATCATCCTCGGCTTGAATTCTTTCGCTTCCTGCAAAAGCTTGTCGTAATTAATCAGGTGGGTCTCCTCGTCGACCCGGTACATCTGGACGTCAAACAGTTTTGAAGAGACCGTAACGCCGCGCTTATCCGGCATATCCCAGCCATGGGAAAGGTGACCGCCATCATACAGATACATGGACATGATCTTATCACCCATGTTGAGAAGGCCGGTTTCCACGCAGAAATTTGCGATCGCCGCAGACAACGCCTTCGCGTTTACATGCCATTCGTCTTTGTCGAGACCGAACGCCTTCAGCACCAGCTCGTTGACGTAAAACTCCAGTTCATCAACATGCTTGTTGCCCTGATAATAGCGCTTGCCGGGCTCGCCCTCTGAGTATTTGTTGGTGAAGACGCCCCCTAGGGCGGCACGCACCGATTTCGACGCGTAGTTTTCCGATGCGATGAGCCCAATCGTGTTTTGCTGGCGCTCTATTTCCGAAGCGTGAAAGGCGCTGGAGCGGCTGTGAAGGGATGATGCGGCAGTGGAGGATGGTGAGCTCATTACGGATGGTTCCATTTGTTGATCGGAGGGGACATCTTGATGGTCTGACTAGTCCTCAGCACCGCCGAGTCAATATGGCATTTCGGTCCTACGCCAATGGTCAGCCAAAGCGAAAGATTGAGGCTGCTCTAGAGGAGCAGAACTCTGCGTGCGTCGTGTGGAAACCAAAGATATCAGCATGTTGCAGGCGACTGGTCTTGAAGGGCGCCTCGTGACCTGACTGCCCCAAGATCACATAGTCGAAACTGCTATGCGGGTGGGGCAGTAGAAAATTGACGGTGTTGACGGCTTTTAGGGGCGATCCGATTCGTGCGCTGTTGAACACGGAGCTTCCTTGATAGCGGTTTTGCTGGCCAAAAAGCCTGTTCACGCCATGGCGACTTTTAGGGCGGGCGCACTATATGCGCCAGCCAGTCGAAGGATAGGCGCCTCAGATTGACGGCAGGAACCGAAGCATAAGGCGGCTCATTTTGTCGAAGGCCTGTGCGCCAACGGCAAGCGTCTCATCATGGGTGATTTTGTGTGTGGCGATGCCAGCCGCATGGTTGGTGATAAGTGAAACGCCGACGACTTTCATGCCGGCATGGACGGCGGAAATAGCTTCTGGTGCTGTCGACATGCCAACGGCATCCGCGCCCCACTTCGCAAACATTTTAATTTCCGCCGGCGTCTCGAAACTCGGACCCGTCGTATAGAGATAGACGCCGCGGGCGAGATCGATGTTCTCCGCTTGCCCTGCCTGTTGGAGTTTTTCACGCAGGCTGGCATTGTAGACTTCACTCATATCCGGAAATCGCGGACCAACATTTTCGTCATTCGGACCAATTAACGGATTACGTCCGGAATAGTTGATATGATCGTCAATGATCATCAGCGAACCCGGGCCCATATCCTGACGTAAACTGCCGGCGG
Source organism: uncultured Alphaproteobacteria bacterium (assembly GCA_942492295.1). Classification (GTDB taxonomy): domain Bacteria; phylum Pseudomonadota; class Alphaproteobacteria; order Caulobacterales; family Parvularculaceae; genus Hyphococcus. The sequence continues at coordinate 1,154,744 of CALODW010000005.1, read as the reverse complement.
CATTCGTCACGATGAGTGTCTCCGCGCCGAGAGCGCGATAGGTTCTGATCGGCAGGGCGACTTGCTGAATCGGGTGTCCCTCATAAACATGTAAGCGGCCCTGCATACAGGCGATGGGAACGCCGCCGGCTTTGCCGATCAGCAATTGCCCGGAGTGGCCGGTGACGGTGGAAATAGGGAACCCTGGAATGTCGCCATAGGGAATGACGGTTTCGGTTTCGATTTTTTCTCCAAAACCGCCAAGGCCGCTGCCGAGTATCAATACGGTCTTTGGAAAAGCGCCAGCGTGCTGTTCTCTAATTGCTTTTGCGGCGGTGTTGATAGCGTCCAGCATGGGGTTACCTCAGATGCGATTGAAAGCTTTACAGCTTGCGTTTTAGTTTTTCTTTTGTCTCTTGATCACAAAAAGCGGCGTCAATGGCGTTGTGCGTAAAGCCAAGAAGCGTTTCCTTTGAAAATCCGTGCGCTTTCGCGCAGCGTACATATTCCTCGGCGGGGTCGGTATCGAAGAAAGCCGGATCATCTGAATTAAGAGTGACTTTCAGGCCTGCATCAACAAGTTTTCGCACCGGATGCGCTGCGATGGAAGGGTAAAGCCCGATAGCGACATTTGATGTTGGGCAAACCTCCAGCGTGACGCCGCGCTCTACTAGCGCTGCGATGACATTCGCGTTTTCAATGGCGCGTACGCCATGACCGATGCGCGACACGTCATAGAGATCCATGGCTTCGCGAACGCTTTCAGGACCGAGAATTTCTCCCGAATGAACGGTGCGTTCAAGGCCTGCGTCTTTTGCGATATCGAACGCGGGTTTGTAATCAATCGCGTCGCCGAAGGCTTCGTCGCCTGCCATGCCGAACCCGGTAACAAAGGGATGCGGCGCGGTGGTGGCCGCTTCGGCGACGTTTCGAGCATGTTCGGCCCCGTAGTGACGGACACAGGTGACGATGATCCGCCCGATAATGCCAAGCCTCGATTCTGCCTCGCGCATTGCGCTGGAGACGGCGTCGACCAGCGCCCCGTATGAAACACCGAACCGCTCAGCATGTGCAGGCGAGACAATAAGTTCACCGTAGATCATGCCCTTGGCTGCCATGCGCTCGAAATAATGGGCTGTGATTTCAAAATAATCTTCCGGCGTGCGGACAACCTCGCTTACGGCATCGTAAACATGAAGAAATTCGTTGAATGTTGTCCAACGATAGGCGCCGTTCTCGTTAAATACGGAAGAAATATCGAGTTTATGCCGCTCGGCAAGACGGCGCGCATCCTCTGGCGCAACGGTTGCTTCGATATGGCAGTGCAATTCTGCGATGGGAACATCAAGCTTCAGGGTCATCAGGCGTCGTCCCGGTCATGGGCGAGCGCGCCCGCTACGAATGTTTTTGAGACGACGCGGTCGTCGCCGAGAATCGTCAGAGCGAAGAGGCGTTCTTTCAGGCTGCGGGCGGCGCAGATCCGTCGCTCGATCAGCGGGGTCGCCCCATAATCCAGTACGATAAAATCCGCTTCCGCGCCGGGCGCCAAATGGCCTATCCTGTCGGCGGCATTGAGCGCCCGTGCGCCGCCAAGTGTCGCCAGATAGAATGACGTAAACGGATCAAGGCTGTGTTCATTGAGCTGGCCGACTTTGTAGGCGCTGCGCATAATCTGCAGCATTGAAAAACTGGCGCCGGCGCCAACATCCGTTCCGAGAGAGACCTGGACGCCCGCCTGATGCGCCGTCTCTATGGGAAATAGACCGCTACCCAGGAACAAATTCGACGAGGGGCAAAACGAAACCGCCGCGCCCTTCTTTGCGATGCGGCTTAAAGCGCAGCTATCCATGTGCAGCGCGTGGGCAAAGACAGAACGATCAGTGACCAGCCCGTGGCGCTCGTAGATATCGAGATAATCGGACGCATCTGGAAACAGCTTTCCGGCCATCTCGATTTCAGCGCGGTTCTCAGACAGATGCGTTTGCAGGAAGACATCCGGGTGGTCCCGCAATATCTCTCCCGCCATCTTCAGTTGTTCAGATGTGCTCGTCAGGGCAAAGCGCGGCGTAACGGCGTAACCGAGACGGCCTTTGCCGCGCCATTTTTTGATCAGGTTTACCGTATCCGAAAGGCCTAGATCTTCGCCATCGCATAAGGCTGCGTCCGCATTGCGATCCATGAGCACTTTGCCGGCTAAAAGCCGCATATTTTTCTCGAGCGCTGCGTCAAAAATGGCGTCGACCGAATCCGCATGGCTGGTCGCGAACACAAGCGCGCTGGTGGTGCCGTTGCGCAGAAGTTCCTTGACAAAAAACTGTGCAGTATTTTTGGCGTAAGCCGCATCTGCAAAAGCTGCTTCTACGGGATAGGTATAGGTCTCCAGCCAATCGAGCAGTTGCGCGCCATAGGCGCCGATTATGTCCGTTTGCGGGTAGTGGATGTGTGTGTCGATGAATCCGGGCGTGATTAGCGCGTTTTTGAATTGCACCAGTTGCACGTCGTCAGGCAAATCTCTCGCAAGTTCACTAAAGGCGCCGACGCTGACCACGTGCCCATTTTCTACAACCAGCAGACCGTCCTCGAAGTAGCGCACCGCATTGTCCTCACCGACGATGCGCGGGTCATCGACGGTGTATAAAATCTGCGATCGGTAAGCGCTAAGCGGCATTGTTTTTAGGCTTCTATTGTGAATTGCTGACCGGCATCGAGCGTGACCTCATCGAGGTTATCGCCCGGTCCGGCGCGATCGATTATGAGAAAATCGCTTGTGTCGCCCAGCGCCAGCAGGAAGTGATGCCACACGCCTTTGGCGTAGTTGACGCCTTGATCGCCGGTCGCGCGAAATGCTTTGACGGCCGCAGCATCAAATTCGCCCGCCGGCGCGACGACCACAAGATAAGGCCGCCGGTCGAGCGGAATAAATGCTTGGCTTCCCAGCGGGTGCCGTTCCATCATGCGTATGATGACGGGGGCCATCGGCGTTGAACGGAAGATGCTGACGCATGTATCGCCCCCTTCATCACTGACGTTGATATTGGCGAGATCATGATACCGGGTGGTATAGCCCTGATTGATTGTAATTTCGCGCTTCGCATTGGTGGTACTAATGACATCGCCGAAGGGGGTGAAGGCTGCGGGCGTCAGCGGCTCCGGTTTGACAGTGCGCAAGGTGACCTGCGTCATGGCCGACCTTCTTCTTGCTGGTCAAGCCAGGCGCCGAGCGTTGTGCGTTCTTCCTCAGTCATGCCTGTGGCGTTGCCGAGCGGCATGATATCGCTGTCGATGGCTTGCAAGCGGATGCCGAATGCGCTTTGCCGAACCGCATCCAGTGTCTCCAGCGACAGCCCTCCGGGCGGCGAGGGAAACAGGGGATCCGTCGGTGATGCGGCGTGACAGGAAACGCAATGACGCTGCATCATGGCGCTGACCACGCTGTCAGGCACCTCATCATCCGGCGCGCTGGCGACAGCTGAGGACGGTTTTATGGACGCGATAAGGACGGTGGCTAAAAATAGTGCCGCCGCTCCAGCGGCGAGGGCAGGTCGCATCGACCCTTGGTGCTTCAGGTTGAAGAAATGACGAATAATAATTGCGGCGGCGGAAAACCCCGCGAGCAACAGCCAGTTCAGCTTGTGGCTGACCAGCAGGGGATAGTGACTGGAAATCATGATGAGCAACACCGGTAAAGTCATATAGTTGTTGTGAACAGAACGTTGTTTTGCAGCGGCGCCAAGCGCCGGGTCCACGTTCTCACCCGCGATCATCGCGGCCACTGTCCTTTTCTGGTTCGGAATGATTACGAAAAAAACATTCGCCACCATCGCGGTGCCGATAATGGCGCCGATATGAATGAATGCGCCTCGATCACTGAAAATATTCGTCAATCCAAAGGTTGCAGCGGTGAGTAAAGCGAACCAGATGATGCTGAATGCCGTTTGATTTTTGCCTATAGGCGATCGGCACAAAAGGTCATAGACGAACCATCCGGCAATGAGCGTTCCCAGCCCTATCAAAATTGCGGAGACTTGGCCAATATCAAGCTTGGACCGGTCGATAAGATAGTTTTCCGCGCCAACGTAATAAACAACGATCAGCAACGCGAAGCCGGAAAGCCAGGTTGTGTAGGCCTCCCATTTGAACCAGTGCAGATCTTCCGGCAGTTGGGGCGGCGCTGCGAGGAACTTTTCATTGTGATAAAACCCGCCGCCATGCACGGCCCAGAGTTCTCCCGCAACGCCGGGATTGAGTTTGCCGCGAGCGCGCAGGGAATTATCGAGCCAGACGAAATAAAATGATGCGCCGATCCAGGCGATTCCTGCAACAAAATGCAACCAGCGAATGCCCATGCTTGTCCAGGAGAGAAAGTCGATATCTATCATTCAGGGACCTTAGTGTGTGTTTCGTAGGATTGCAGCATTTCGTGAATTGCACTGAGCGCGATTATTGCGGGTAGCTTGCTGTTTATGCCGGCGTCACCGATCGGGCAACGCAAATGCGCAATTTGCGCGTCGTCAACACCTTCGCGGCGCAACCGTTTTTCAAACCGGGCGCGCTTTGTCTTGGACCCGATCAATCCACAGTAAGCGCTATCGCCGCGTTTGAGAATTTCACGCACTAAATTGTAATCTAATTGATGATCGTGAGTCATGACGAAGAAGCAGGCATTGGCGTCCGCGCGGCCGACCGCAGCGATTTCTTCGTCTGTCGTGAACTTGATAGTGGTTTCATCATCGTCATCCGAGAAGCAGCTTTCGCGCCGATCAATCCATGTAACGGATACAGGCAAATGGCGAAGGTATTGCACTATCGCGCTTCCGACATGCCCGGCGCCGAAAACACAAATAGGAATATTTTGGTCGGCAATAACTTCGCGAATGGCGGCGATTGTTTCTCGTGCTGGAATCGGCTGCTCGAGCAGGTCGCCTTGGACGTTGGTGAACGAAATCGTTCGCTCGCGGGGTGACGGCTCAATGTCTGAGCGCTCCCACCGGCCATCGGGGACACGCCGTTCAAAGAAAACCGGCCGGCCATTTGCGACGGACTTGCGCGCATTATTGAGCCAGTCACGATCGCATTCATTGAAATTTTCATAACTCAACAACACGCGGCCGCCACAGCATTGTCCCAGTGCCGGGCCAAGTGGAAATTCTTCGAATTGAAACGCCTTGTGTCTGACTTTGGAGAGTGCGCGTGCATGAGCGGCGGCGGTATATTCCAAAGCGCCGCCGCCAATCGTTCCCCATTGCTCGTGCTCGGTTACGACCATTTTTGCTCCAACCTCGCGCGGCGCCGAGCCCTCGATGGCGCATACTGTGATGACGGCGAAGGGTTTTTCCTCACCGATCAGCTTGCTGGCGCGCTCTATCCACTCGATTGACATTCCTAAACTTGTGCTGCTCGCGCCCGCGCATCGCCGATGGCGCGTAAAATTTCTTCCGGCGTTGCTGGGGCGTTGAGCTGCGCGCACGCCATGTTCTCCGCCGCCGCCGTGACGGCATGTCCAAGCGCTGAAAAAGCAGAGATTGCCAGCATCAATGGCGGCTCGCCGACGGCTTTCGATTTGTGAATCGTATCCTCCCGGTTTTCGCCATCCCAGATTTCAATGTTCATGATTTCCGGCCGGTCGCTCGCAGCCGGGATCTTGTAAGTCGACGGCGCGTGGGTTTTGAGAACTCCTTTCTCATCGTAAACGAGCTCTTCCGTCGTGAGCCAGCCAAGTCCCTGAATGAAGCCGCCCTCGATTTGACCGTAATCGATTGCAGGATTGAGTGGGCGGCCGACGTCATGCAAAATATCGACGCGCAGAACGCGGTTCTCACCGGTGAGTGTGTCGATCACGACTTCGCTGACGGCTGCGCCGTACGCGAAGTAGAAAAAAGGACGTCCTTTTTGTTTTTGCTTGTCATAGTGAATTTTCGGCGTTCGATAATAGCCGGTCGATGACAGGGAGACGCGGGCGAAATACGCCGCCTTTGCCAGATCCGCAAAGGAGATGCACTCGCCGCCCGCATAAATCTTGTTATTGCGGAATATGACGCTCGCCGGACTGCAGCCATAGGCCTCCGATGCAAACGAGATGAGACGTTTCTTTATCGTGATCGCCGCGGCGCGCGCGGCCATTCCGTTGATGTCGGATCCGGACGAAGCGGCGGTGGCGGAGGTGTTAGGCACTTTGTCTGTCGTTGTCGCGCTGATTTTTATTCGGTCAAGATCGACCTGAAATTCATGGGCGACGACCTGTGCGACTTTGGTCATCAGACCCTGGCCCATCTCCGTGCCGCCATGGTTTAAGAAAATGCTGCCGTCCGTATAGACATGAACAAGAGCGCCGGCTTGGTTGAGATGGGTTGTGGTGAAGGAAATACCGAACTTTACTGGCGTTAGCGCGATGCCCTTTTTTAAGATTGTGCTCGTTTTGTTGAAGTCATGCACTTCCTTGCGTCGCGCCCGGTAGCCAGATTTCTCGGCGAGCTTCTCCATAATTTCGCGGGCAATGGAATCCTCTACCTTCTGTCCATACGGCGTCATGTCCCGGTCCGGCGCCGCGTAAATATTCTGCAAACGGATATCCAGCGGATCCATTCCAAGGGCGAAGGCCGCTTCGTCAATGGCGCATTCGATAGCGATCATGCCCTGTGGTCCGCCGAAGCCGCGAAACGCAGTATTCGATACGGTATCCGTTCGATAGCGATAAGAATGGATCTCAGCATTCTTCAAAAAGTATGCGTTGTCCGAGTGGAACATGGCGCGGTCGTTGATCGCGCCAGAGAGATCGGCCGAATAACCGCAACGCGATTCCAAGTTGAACGATGCGCCTTCAAGCATGCCGTCGTTCGTAAAACCGACCTCGTAAGCAACTTCGAAGTCGTGGCGCTTTCCGGTCATGATCATATCGTCGTCGCGATCGAGTGTGACTTTCGCCGGTCGTCCGGTCTTGACTGCCGCAAGCGCGGCGATGGCGGCAAACAGCGACGGTTGCGTTTCTTTGCCGCCAAAGCCGCCGCCCATGCGGCGCAATTCGACGGTCACGGCATTCTGAGGCGCGCCCAGCACCCGTGCAATGACATGCTGGCCCTCGGTCGGGTTTTGCGTCGACGAATAAACATGAACGTCGCCGTCTTCTTTCGGCACGGCGAAAGCAGCCTGGCCTTCGAGATAGAAATGATCCTGCCCGCCGATCCTGCGCTCGCCCTTAATACGCACGGGCGCGGTTTTCAGCGCCGCTTCCGCGTCGCCGAGGCGCATCGGCGATGCGCGGTCAACATGAGAATCTGCTTTGCGCGCTTCAGCGATCGTGACTGAGGGCTGCGCCTCTTCATACTCGATTTGGGCGAGCGTTGCGGCGTCGCGCGCTTGGGCGAGGGTTTCCGCGGCGACAGCGAAGACCGGCTGTCCGGCGTAAAAAACCTCGCCTTCCGCAAAGACCGGGTCGTCGCCGGCGATGGGGCTGTAGTCGTTGACGCCAGGGATATCATCGGCGGTCAAAACGGCGGCGACTCCCGGCGCTGTACGAACGCGATCAAGATCAAGTCGCGCGATCTTCCCGCGCGCAACAGTGCTCATGGCGATATAGATGTGAAGCTGGTTTGGATATTCCGGCAGATCGTCGATGTAGTAAGCGCTGCCCGAAACGTGCTTTTCCGCACTGTCGTGCGCAACTGGGGCATTCACATCGCCCCCTATGCGATCCTCCGGCGTTTTGAGGCGCGCGTCATCCATGAGCCGCCGCCTTGAGATCAAGCACGCGCGTTGCGCAGCCACCATGTTCAAGGAACGCCTTGCGCAGCAGGTTCTTGGCGGCCGCCAAACGATATTGCGCGGAAGCGCGCATGTCAGAAATGGGCTTGAAATCTTTTTCAAGCGCCGTAGCGGCTCTTTCGATCGCTTCCATTGACCACTCGGACCCGGTAAGTGCGATCTCACAATTTGACGCGCGCTTCGGCGTCGCCGCCATGCCGCCATACGCGATACGTGCGGAAGTCACGCGGTTGTTTTCTGTTTTGAATGAGAATGCGGCACAGACCGCGGAAATATCCTGATCAAAGCGTTTTGATATTTTGTACGCGCGATAATAATTGTCGCTTTTGAGGCTTGGCAAAAGAATGCGCTCGACGATCTCGCCTTCACGCAAATCCTGTTTGCCGTAGTCGATGAAGAAATCTTCAAGCGGCATTTCGCGCGCGCCCTTCAGGCTGCGCAATACCAATCTGGCACCGCCTGCGATCAATAACGGCATGGAGTCGCCAATGGGCGAGCCATTGGCGATATTGCCGCCAATGGTGCCGCTATTGCGAATTTGTGTGGAGCCCAAACGGCGCACTACCTCGCCGAAGTCAGCATGCCAGCGCGTGAGCGCGTTATGTGCATCGGCGTAAGAGGCCATGGCGCCGATTTCGAGGCCATCGTCAGTCTCGCGGATAAAGGCCAGATCGCGGACCTCGTTCAGCGCAATAACCGTTTCGAGATTGCGGTGCTGTTTCGTCACCCACAGCCCGACATCGGTCGCGCCGGCGACCAGCGTTGCGTCAGGAAATTCCGCACGAAGCTTCAGGAGGTCTTCGGTGTTTCGCGGCGCAAAGTAGCGTTTGGCGCCGCCGCCGCGCACATAAGATAATGACAGCGATTTCTTTCGTTGTATCTCTTTGAGAAGTTCCACCGTCTGTTTGTTTCTGTGCCGGCGCGGCGCAGATGAAAGCGTGTTCATCTTTTCACCGGCTGCAAGAATGGTTCCGTAACCGGTGCAGCGGCAGAGATTGCCGGCGAGTGCGTCGCAAAGGCTTTTATGGTCCGTCGCCGCATCATGTTCATAGTGCACGAATAACGACATGACGAAGCCCGGCGTGCAAAACCCGCATTGCGACCCGTGGCAATCAACCATCGCCTGCTGAACGGGGTGCAACGCGCCGGCCGCGCCAAGACTTTCGACGGTGACCAGTTCTTTGCCGTCAAGCGTCGGTAAAAAGGCGATGCATGCATTGATCGCGCGGTAATCAATGAGGTCGCCGCGAAGTTCTCCGATCGCAACCGTACAAGCGCCACAATCGCCTTCAGCGCAGCCTTCTTTTGTGCCTGTGCGGCGCAGGTTTCGCCGCAAATATTGCAGCACAGTTGTCGCCGGATCGAAGTCACTTGCTTCGATAATTTTCCCGTCGAGAACAAAGCGCACCGCGTCGGTCAATGCTCAACTCCCTCTATAGGTGCTGTAGCCATAAGGAGAGACCAGCAGTGGAACATGGTAGTGCGCTGACCCGTCAGCGATGCCAAAGGCGATTGGCACAACGTCCAAAAACGCGGGTTCGTCCATGGCCACTTTTGCGCGGCGAAAATAATCGCCAATATGAAATTCGAGGACAAAGGCGCCGGCTTTCATGTCGGCGGGCGCAATCAGCGGCGCGTCGCACCGCCCGTCCGAGTTTGTCACCGCCTCGGCGATTTTTTCCAGCGAACCACCGCGCTTTTTCTCGCTCAGGGTGATTTTCACGCCCGCAGCGGGCGTTCCGTGGGTCAGGTCCAGAATGTGGGTGGTGAGGCCGGCCATGTTACCTTCGTTTTTATTATAGTTAGCCGTCCATTCTAGACAAAATAACGGGCGCTCGCCATAACAGATGTGCTATTATTTTCAGTAGATTACTGGTTTTTACATGAGCGATATGACGTCCTCTCGATACCCCCGTGATCTCGCCGGTTATAAGGGCGCGCCGCCGCATGCGCGCTGGCCGGGCGGGGCGAAGATCGCTGTGCAGTTTGTCATCAACTACGAAGAGGGCGGGGAGAATTCCGTGCTCCATGGCGATGCGGGCGCTGAGACGTTTTTATCGGAAATTATCAATGCGCCGGAGGTGAAAGGCGCGCGGCATATGTCCATGGAGTCCATTTACGAATATGGCTCTCGCGCGGGCGTGTGGCGGCTCATCAAATTGTTTCGTGAGTACAAAATTCCGGTGACCGTATTTGCGGTCGCATCGGGGCTGGAGCGAAATCCATGCGTTGCGGAGGAGTTTCTGCTCGACGGTCATGAAATCTGTTCGCACGGGTTGAAATGGATCAATTACCAGGACGTCCCGGAGGACGTTGAACGCGCGCATATTGCTGAGGCGGTGGAGATCATCAAGGATATGACGGGCGCCGCGCCGCAGGGTTGGTACACCGGCCGGACGAGTCCGAACACGCGCCGCCTCGTGGTTGAACATGGCGGCTTCGTTTACGACGCTGATGATTATTGTGACGATCTGCCGTTCTGGACAAAAGTCGGCGATAAAAATCACCTCGTTGTACCTTATACGCTTGATGTCAACGATATGCGCTTTGCAACGGCGCAGGGGTTTAATTCAGGTGACCAGTTCTTTGCTTATCTCAAGGACACGTTCGACGTTCTTTACGCCGAAGGGGAGGAATCGCCGAAGATGATGTCGATCGGTTTGCACGGGCGGATCATCGGCCGTCCGGGGCGGTTCGCGGCGCTGGAGCGGTTCGTGAAATATGCGGCGGATAAACAAGACGTCTGGTTCTGCCGCCGCATCGATATTGCGAACCACTGGATCAAACAGCATCCGGCGCCCCGATCAGTATCATGACGAAGTTTAATCCTGTGCCGAGTGCTATGACCAAAGACGCATTCATCGCAGCATTCGGCGGCGTTTATGAAGCCTCGCCATGGGTGGCGGAAGGCGTATGGCCGGAGGTAAAGGCAGGCAATGCCGACGGTTTAGAGGCACTGCAAAGTCTGATGCGCGCCGCCGTTGACGCTGCGGGTCACGACAGGCAAATGGCGCTCGTCCGCGCGCATCCTGAGCTTGCGGGCCGCGCCGCTATTGCCGGCGAGATGACGGAAGAATCGAAGTCGGAACAGAAAGGCGCCGGGCTTGATCAATGCAGCCCGGAAGAGTTCGCCGAATTCATGGCGCTCAATGATCGCTACAATGAGAAGTTTGGCTTTCCGTTTATCATCGCCGTAAAAGGTCACGACCGACAAAGCATTCTCGCCGCGTTTCGACAGCGCATAGAAAACGACCGGGAAGAAGAATTTAAGATGGCGCTTGAACAGATCCATCGCATTGCGGCGATCAGACTGTCTGCGTTAGCGAGTAAAGAAGCATAACCATGAATCCAGACTTTACGAAACTTGTTGACCTTGCGCAGCCGCGTTTAGGCGGAAAGGTTGTTTATGCGACCGATGATTTTTTTGCGGACAAGGCGCGGCTGATTTCACCGGCCGATCCCATTTTTGTGCCTGACAAGTATGACGACAATGGCAAATGGATGGATGGCTGGGAAAGCCGCCGCAAGCGCACGCCCGGCCATGACTGGTGTGTCGTGAAGCTCGGGCGGCCGGGGCGAATCGCGGGTTTTGAAATCGACACGCGGCATTTCACGGGCAATTTTCCGCCGGCGGCTGCGATTGAGGTTTGTTATTGCAGCGGTGAAACGCCGGGCGAGGGGCAGGCTTGGACACCGCTGGTTGAACGTACCGACCTCAACGGCAACGACCAGAAATTCATTGCGGTTGGTAATGACAGTGTGTGGACGCATGTGCGGTTGAATATTTTTCCCGATGGCGGCGTCGCGCGTCTGCGCGTTTACGGGTCCATCGATATCGACTGGTCAAAGGTCGGCGCCGATGAGGTGATCGATCTTGCCGCCATGGAATGGGGCGGGCGCGGGCTCGCCGCCAATGACGAACATTTCGGGCGCATCGCCAATATGATCGCGCCGGGCCGCGGCGCCAATATGGGCGACGGGTGGGAGACGCGCCGCCGCCGCGAGCCGGGCCATGACTGGGCGGTGCTGAAACTTGGGCATCCCGGCGTAATCGAAAAAATTATCGTCGACACCGCGCATTTCAAAGGCAACTATCCTGACCGCTGTTTCATTCAAGGCGTCGGCGACGAGATGAGTGACGATGAAGCGCTGGCTCAGGCTGAAAGCTGGCCGGTGATTTTACCAGAACAAAATTTAGAGGCAGACCGAGAGCATGTTTTTACCTCAGAGATCACGAAGCATAGACCTGTCCGCTTCGTGCGCCTCAACATCATTCCCGATGGCGGGGTGAGCCGGTTGCGGTTGTTTGGGCGGGTCAAGTAACTGAGTTCTATATGAATTCATCTGAAGAACAGTTCGAAGAACTTCTCGCGAATGTAGTGGCGAGGGTGAACAAGACGCTCTCTAAGCAAGCTGATATGGTTTGTATGGGGTTATTGTTGAAGGGGCGCGACGAGATTGAGGTTCTTCTCTCTTTGGACGACAAAGAAATAAATCTCAAAGAGGCAATTAACAATCTACAATCTGGTTTGATTGCGAAGGCCAAGGAGACTGAATCGGTAGCTGCATGTTTGTCTTACCCTGATTACGAAAACAATGAAGTTATTGTATTCCTTGAAAACAAGGAGAATTATTGTGCTAAGTGCCGAATTCCGGTCCTGAGTGAACCAGATCGGCATCTGGATACTGAAAATCTCATCATTGAAGATGGCGCGATTTTTGTGTTTGGGCAGCCCAGTAGCTAAGTGGCTGCGGCATACTCCTTAATCCCCGTAAGGCAGCCAGATATTCTTCACCTCTGATGCATGGCGCAAAAATTCGCGGCCTTCGCCGGTGCGGGCGTCGTGCCAGTCGCGGGCGCGGCCGTTGTTGGTCCAAACGCGTTTCAGATTATCGGCTGAGGCTTGCTCGACGAATTTTGACTCATCGGCGGGGCCGTGATGCCAGATCGCCTCCACCTGATCGTGTTCAGCCAGAGTTTTGACAAGCGTTGCCCGCTCGCCGGTGACGATGTTGATGACGCCGGCGGGCACGTCCGACGTTTCGAGGATCTGATAAAAATCAGTCGCCAGCAGCGGATAGCGTTCGGACGGCACCACCACCACGCGGTTGCCCATGGCGACAGCCGGCGCCCACATGGAAACGAACGAAAGAAGCGGCGCCGTGTCGGGGCAGACGGTTGCGATAATGCCGATAGGCTCGTTCATGGCGAGCACGACATTGCGCGATGGTGGCGAGTGGGCGAGGCCGTCATATTTATCGGCCCAGGCGCCGTAAGCGAAGAGCCGCGAGACGGTCGCGTCCACTTCCGCGCGCGCTTTGGCTTTTGTTGCGCCGGTGAGCTGTTGCAGGCGTTTTGTAAATTCATCGGCGCGTTTGGAAAAATTCTCGGCGATGAAATACAAAATTTGCGCGCGGGCGTGGCCGGTGGTTGCACCCCAGCTTTGCGCCTTGAACGCCGCCTCGACCGCGTCGCGAATATCCTTGCGGTTGCCGAAGGAAACCCGGCCCGCGTAAGACCCATCATGGGCGGCGACGGGCATGGTCCGCGCCCAGTCCGGGCGCTTTTGTTTGCCGCCGATGAACTGCTTGGGCGTCTGGTCGATGCCTTCAACGCCTGAATCCTCTTCGACTTCGATGGCGGGCAAGGGCTTTTCTAGGCCGCCCCATTCTTTGCGGAGTTTCACATATTCATAGATGCCTTCGCGCCCGCCCTCGCGGCCGAAGCCGGACTCGCGATAGCCGCCAAAGCCGCAGGCGGCGTCAAACCCGTTCGTGGTGTTGATCCAAACGACGCCGGCTTTCACCATGGCCGCGGCTTCAAGGGCGCGATTGACGTTTTCCGACCAGATGGTCGCGGCAAGCCCGTAGCGGGTATTGTTGGCGAGGTCGATGGCTTCCTTCAGGGTACGGAACGACATGGACGTCAACACGGGGCCGAAAATCTCCTCACGCACGGCGATGTTGCTGGGTGATACGTTTGAGATCAACGTCGGCGGATAGAAGCAACCGATTTCCGGCACGTCGATTTTCGGGCTCCAGACTTCGCCGCCTTCCTTTTCGCCTTGTTCCACGAGGGATTGAATGCGATCACGCTGGCATGGATCAACGATGGCGCCCATGTCGATGGCTTTATCGAGCGGGTCGCCGATGCGGAATGCCGAGAGGCGCCGTTTGATTTTGTCCGTCACCTTGTCGGCGACGCTTTCTTCCACCAGCAGGCGCGAACCGGCGCAACAGACCTGGCCCTGATTGAACCAGATGGCGTCGACGAGGCCCTCGACGGCGCCGTCTAGGTCCGCGTCTTCGAAAATGATGAAAGGCGACTTGCCGCCCAGTTCGAGCGAGAGTTTTTTGCCGGAACCCGCTGTCTGGCGGCGGATGATGCGGCCGACTTCGGTGGAGCCGGTAAAGGCGATCTTGGCGATGTCCGGATGGTTGACGATCAACTCACCCGTTTCGCCTTCGCCCGTCACAATGTTAACAACGCCCGGCGGAATTTGCGCTTCCTTGCAAAGCTCAGCGAAATAAAGCGCGGTGAGGCTGGTATATTCCGCCGGCTTCAACACCACTGTGTTGCCCATGGCGATAGCCGGTGCGATTTTCCACGCCATCATCAGCAGCGGAAAATTCCACGGGATCACTTGCCCCACGACACCCAGCGCTTCGTAATCGGCGAACTCCGTTTCCTGAAGCTGCGCCCAGCCCGCGTGATGATAAAAATGCCGCGCCACCAGCGGAATATCGATGTCGCGGGTTTCACGGATTGGCTTGCCGTTATCGAGCGTTTCAAGAACGGAAAGAAAGCGCGAATTTTTCTGAACAAGCCGCGCCAGCGAATAAAGATACTTTGCGCGCTGGTGCCCCGAAAGTTTCGACCATTTCGGGAAGGCGGCTTTGGCGGCGCTGACAGCAGCGTTTACTTCCGCTTCACCGGCGGCCGGAAAACTCCCGAGTTTCTCGCCATTCGCCGGATTGCGGCTTTCAATAATTTTCTGGGTTTTATCACCACTGGTGAACGCGCCGTTGATGTAATGCTGAAACCCGCCGGACTTTTCTTTCAGCCAGTCGCGCACGTAAGCCGACTCTTCGGGCGCAGGCCCGTATTCCATGGTTTCGAAAATTTCTGCGACGTTTGACATGTCTTATCCCATCGGATGGCGGTTGGCGGCCGAATAACGTCCGGTTGCGTGATGCTCGAGCTGGCGTTCAATGTCGCCAAGAAGACGCGATGCGCCGAACCGGAACAGCTTTGGCGACAACCAGTCATCGCCCAGTTCTTCTTTTAATAAAACCAGATATTGAAGCGCGGTTTTGGCGTCGGATATGCCGCCGGCCGGTTTGAACCCAACCTTGTAGCCCGTTTGCGTCTGATAATCGCGAATGGCGCGCATCATCACGAGTGAGACGGGCAGGGTGGCGTTCACCGATTCCATGCCGGTCGAAGTCTTGATGAAGTCCGATCCCGCCATCATGGCGACCATGGACGCCTTGCCCACCTTACTGATGGAGCCAAGCTCGCCGGTGGCGAGAATGGATTTCAGATGCGCGGGCCCGCACGCCTCGCGGAAGGCTTTGACTTCGTCATAAAGCGCGCGCCAATTGGCGGTCAGCACATGTTTCCGGCTAACTACGATGTCGATCTCTGTGGCGCCGTCAGCGACGGATGCCTCGATTTCCTTCAGGCGCGTTTCAAACGGCGCATGTC
This sequence comes from uncultured Alphaproteobacteria bacterium, assembly GCA_942492295.1. Lineage (GTDB taxonomy): Bacteria > Pseudomonadota > Alphaproteobacteria > Caulobacterales > Parvularculaceae > Hyphococcus. Next base: position 1,139,299 of record CALODW010000005.1, on the reverse strand, counting down.
CCGCCGGAAATCCGGTGGAAACCGCCGCGACTTCGACGTTTGAGCCCTTCACCGCCTCGACAGCCGTTTTGACGAAGGCGTGATAGACGCAAATGGCGCCGGTGGTGAGGTTCAGGTTTTCCGCGCCCAGCGCTTTCAACAAATCGGGACGCACCGGATTTAACGCTTTTGCGCAAAGCCGCCGCACGCGGCCTTCGGTGTCGTCGCCTGCAAGTGTGGTTAAATCCATCAGCGTGATGGCTTTCAACAGCCACGCCGCCTGCCAGTCTTTCTTGACCGTGCGCCGTCCGGAGAGCGTCGCCACGCGCCGTTCGGCGGCGGAGAGATTGACGCGTACGGCATCGACCCAATCAGCGTCGAGCGGTACGCCGGGATTGCGTGCATCGTCATCATGACCGGCCGCTTCAGCCTTGCGGCGTTTATCCAAATCCATCACATTTGTCTGGTTCATGTCAGAACCCTCTTTCCACCATTAACCCAGGAATGACTTACCATATCGTAGCGGCTTTACACCCAGATGCGCCGCTAGAGATTGTCCGATATCGGCGAACGTGTCGCGCCGCTTGATCGAACCCGGTTTAACTTTGTCGCCAAAGGCGATCACCGGAATAAACTCGCGCGTATGATCGGAACCCGGCCATGTGGGATCGCAGCCATGGTCGGCGCTCAATATCACCACGTCGTCGGGCTTCAGCGCCGCTTCAAGTTCCGGCAAGCGTTTGTCGAAAGCCTCCAGCGCTGCGGCATATCCGGCGACGTTGCGGCGGTGGCCGTAAAGGGAGTCAAAATCGACAAAGTTTGCAAAAATAATTGCATCATCGGGCGCCGTCGCGATTTCTTTGAGCCAAGCATCGAAGATGGCGTCATTTCCAGTCGCCTTGACAGACTTTGTAATGCCGCTGGCGGCGAAAATATCGCTGATCTTGCCGATGCCGATAACGGGGCGGCCCGTCTTTGCATAGACGTCTAACAGCGTTGGTTCGTGCGGCGGTGTTGCGAGATCGCGGCGATTGCCCGTGCGTTCGAACTCGCCCTTGCGCTCGCCGACAAATGGACGTGCGATGACGCGACCGACATTGTATTTATCGACGAGCTTTCGCGCGACGGCGCAGACTTCGTAAAGGCGTTCAAGACCGAAATGGGTTTCGTGCGCGGCAATCTGAAAAACGGAATCGCCGGACGTATAAACGATAGGTTTGCCGGTTCTGATATGTTCTTCGCCCAGTTCATCGATGATGACCGTACCGGAGGCGTGTTTGTCGCCGAGAACGCCGGGCAGGGTGGCCCGCTCAATTAGCGCATCAAGCAGTTCTTTGGGAAAGCTTGGCGGGCCTTTCGGGAACATGCCCCAGTCGAATTCAACGGGAAGGCCCATCATCTCCCAGTGGCCGCTCGGCGTGTCTTTGCCGCAGCTTTGTTCCGCGGCATAACCATAGGCGCCATCGAATTTGTCGGGACCATCAACGGGAATGTCAGCGCCGGTCGCCTCTCGGGCCAGTTGGCCAAGGCCCATCCGCATCAGGTTTGGAATTTTTAGAGGGCCGGCGCGCAGTCCTTCTTCGTCTGCCTCGCCCCTGGCGCATGCTTCCGCGATATGCGCGAACGTATTGGCGCCCTCATCGCCGAATTTGTGGGCGTCTTCGGTCGCGCCGACGCCGAAGGAGTCCAATATGCCAATGAGTGCGCGGGCCAAAGTGAATTACCTGTTCAAATTTAAAAAAGCGGAGCGGGAAAGGCGGCCTTTCGGCGCGTCAACGACGTCCGCAACCATTGTTACGCCTGACGGTGAATATGGTGACAATATCCGCAAAACACCGTTTCCTAATCTAGCAACTTCCCGCATGAAGCGAAACCTTAATCCACATGGTCAGGGTTTCAGCCGAAACGCATGAGGTAGAAGGTCGCCCACCGTAATTTCCTGAATGCCGCCTTCTTTGCCCTTTACCAGAATAATCGTGTTATCGGCCGCAAACTCAGCGATCGCCTGCCGGCAGCCGCCGCAGGGCATGCATTGTTCCAGCTTGTCGCCGCCGCCGACGATGGCGATTTTTACAATCGCCCTGCCGCCGCCGCCGATCATGGCGGCGATGGCCGACGTCTCTGCACAGTTGCCGAGCGGGTAGGCTGCATTTTCCACATTGCAGCCCGCATGGATATTTCCGGCGTCGTCGATAATGGCGGCGCCAACCTTAAATCTCGAATAGGGCGCGTAAGCGCGTTCGCGCACCTTGGCGGCGTGTTCGAATAACTCTTCGTCAGTACAGGACATAAATAGACGCTTTCAACCTAACAGATGGTTTCATATATCAACGGACGGTCTTCGGGTTTTTCTTGTGAAACGACGCAAGCGCTGACATAGGCGTTTATCGCCTGGTTCAGCGCGTCTTCGGTTGCGGCATGGGCGATCGCGAGCGGGCGATCCTTGCTGACCGCCGCACCGGTCGGTGCGATTTCGGTGAAGCCGACGGAGAGATCAAGCGTGTCATCAACCCGCTGCCGGCCGCCGCCAAGGTCCACGATCGCCATGCCAATGCGCCGCGTATTGATGCTGGCGAGGTAGCCTTCCTCGGTCGGCGTCACGGGGGCGGAAAATTTTGGTTTTGGCAAATACGCTTCATGCCGTTCCATAAAGTCCGCGGGACCGCCAAGCGCGGAAATCATTTGCGCAAAAATTTCCGCCGCGCGTCCCGACGTGATTGCTTCCTCAACGCGGCGTTGAGCGGCCGCAGCATCGTCTTCAACATGGGTAAGGGTCAGCATCTCAACACACAAAGACTGCACGACGACATCCAGACGCTTTTCGCGGGTCTTGTTGGTCAAATAGTTGACGATTTCATCGATCTCGACCGCGTTGCCCGCTGTGAGGCCTAAAGGCTCCGACATGTCGGTGACGAGCGCTCGGGTTTTGAGGTTCGCCTTGTTGCCGGTGGCCACAATGCTTTCAGCAAGGGACTTTGCCGCTTCGAGTGACGGCATGAACGCGCCGGAGCCGGATTTGATGTCCATGACCAGCGCATGATTGCCGGCGGCAATTTTTTTCGAAAGAATCGAGGCTGTGATCAGCGGGATCGACTCAACCGTCGCCGTAATGTCGCGAATGGCGTAAAGCCGCCGATCCGCCGGGGCGAGCGCGCCCGTCTGTCCGATAATCGCGCAGCCGACATCCTTGACGACGCGTTTGAATTCTTCAATGTCCGGCTGCACGCGGTAGCCTGGAATAGCCTCAATTTTATCGAGCGTGCCGCCGGAATGGCCGAGGCCGCGGCCTGAAATCATCGGCGTAAAACATCCGCAAGCCGCTGCAATGGGCGCGAGCGCAAAACTGACCTTGTCACCGACACCGCCAGTAGAGTGCTTGTCCACCACGGGGCCGGGAAGGTTTTCATCGCACCAGTCAAGTACATCACCCGACCGAGCCATGGCGAGTGTCAGATTGCTGATTTCATCTTCGGTCATGGAGCGGAAGAAAATCGCCATGGCGAGCGCCGACGCCTGCTCGCGCGGCAAGGAGTCGTCAGCGAGCGCCGTAACAAAACGTTCGATTTCGGCGTTGTTTAATTCGCCGCCATCGCGCTTTTTTCGAATAATTTCTTCTATCCGCATGGGCTGCGGCGTCTCCTCGGTTTGTTTTTGTTGCTGCAAACGGCGTCTATGATTGCGCCGCGCGTTTTTCGAGTGCTTCGAACATCGGATGAAACGCCGGACGCTTGATGTAACGGCCCGCACCCTTTTGGGCGCGTAAATCACCGTTCGCAAAAACAACCTTGCCCTGGCTTATTGTATGTGAGGCAAGACCCGTTACTTTTATGCCTTCGAAAATGTTGAAATCGATGTTCTGGTGATGAGTTTTTTTGGAAATGGTTTTTGTGGCGGCGGGGTCCCACACAACAATATCGGCATCGGCGCCCGGCTGGATGGCGCCCTTGCGCGGGTAAATGTTGAAAATCTTGGCTGCATTGGTTGAGGTTGCGGCGACGAACTCTTCGAGAGTCAGCCGACCGGTGCCGACGCCATGAGTCCACAAAACAGCAAGCCGGTCTTCGACGCCCGCTGTGCCGTTCGGAATCTGCGTGAAGTCGTCCTTGCCCATGGCTTTCTGGTCGTAGCAGAAACAGCAATGGTCCGTGGCCGTTGTCTGGAGAGAGCCCGACTGGAGCCCGCGCCACAACGCTTCCTGATGGTCTTTTGGACGGAACGGCGGCGACATCACATGGGCCGCCGCGAATTCCCAATCGGGATTTTTGTAAACGGAATCATCGACGAGCAAGTGTCCTGCAAGGACTTCGCCAAATACGCGGCTGCCTTCTGCGCGGGCGCGTTCGATATGGCCGAGTGCGTCTTTCGTCGAAACATGCACAAGATAAACCGGCACGCCGATGACTTCTGCGAATTTAATGACACGGTGCGCCGCTTCGCCTTCGACTTTCGGTGGACGTGAAAGGGGGTGGCCCTCCGGGCCGGTGACGCCTTGCGCAATCAGTTCTTTTTGCAGTTGATAGACGAGCTCGCCATTTTCCGCATGTACGGTCACAATGGCGCCGAGCTCTAACGCCTTTTTGAAACTGTGATATATCGTCTCGTCGGTCGCCATGATGGCGTCCTTGTACGCCATAAAATGCTTGAAGCTGTTGACGCCTTCTTCCTTGACTAGCGTTTCCATATCCTTTGAAACGCTTTCGTCCCACCAGGTGACGGCGACGTGAAAGCTATAATCGCCGGCGGCTTTTTCCGCCCAGCCGCGCCATTCTTTGTATGCTTCCATCAATGGTTGCTGCGGGTTTGGGATGACGAAGTCGATAATCATCGTCGTGCCGCCGGCGAAACCCGCCGCCGTGCCGGTGTAAAAATCTTCTGACGCTACTGTGCCCATGAACGGCAGTTGCATGTGCGTGTGAGGATCAATGCCGCCGGGCATGACATACTGGTCGCCCGCGTCGATCACTTCGGCGCCCGCAGGCACGTCGAGATTCTCACCGACCGCCTTGATGACGCCGTTTTCGCAGTATACATCGGCGCGTTTGCGCGCATCGGCGTTGACGACGGTTCCGCCACGAATGAAAAGCGACATGGGACGCCTCCTTTATTTTTAGCTCAGGCTTTTGATTGCTTGAGCGTAAGCAGGTAATAAATGGCGCCAGCGACGATAAAGCCGACAAACCACGCATATTGATATATACCGCTGAACACGCCGGGAACGGATTGAACGAAGCCCGCCGCCTGCAAAAAGCCCGGCAGGTTTGGCAAAACGCCGAGCCCGAACGCCGTTAGGCCGGCAATATTCCATCCATCTTTTGCGGCGTAAGAGCCATTCCGTTTGAACAAATCATCGACATTCAAATTGGTTCGGCGCAGCAAAAAGTAATCTGCGATCAAAATACCGGCGATAGGGCCGAGCAACGCAGAATACCCAACCAGCCACGTAAAGATATAGGCGCCTACGTCTTCAACGAGTTTCCAAGGGAAGATCGCAATGCCAATGGCGGCAGTAATGTAGCCGCCCATACGAAAGGAAATTTTTGACGGCGCCAGATTTGAAAATCCGTAGGCGGGAGCGACGATATTAGCCGCAAGGTTGGTGGTGAGGGTTGCAATGACCAAAGCGGCGAGGGCGAGGATCACGCCAATGCCGCCCATGCGGCCTGCGAGGTCGACAGGATTCCAGACCGGCTCGCCATAAATCGTCACTGTCGCTGAGGTCACCGCAACGGAGATAAACGCAAACAGCGCCATGGGCAGCGGCAGACCGATGGCCTGACCGATCATCTGTGCTTTCTGGTTTTTTGCAAACCGCGTGAAGTCCGGGATGTTGAGCGCCATGGTCGCCCAAAAGCCCACCATGCCGGTGAGGGATAAAAAGAATGTTCCCCAGAACTGGCCTTCCTTCGCGCCGCCTTCGATGAATTGCGACGGCGCCGACAGCATTGGCCCGAAGCCGCCGGCGGCCACATAGGCCCAGATCAACAGAGCAATCGCCATGGCGAGTAGAAACGGCGCGGCGAGCACTTCGAGCACGCGGATCGATTCCGTGCCGTTGCGAATGAAATAAAGATGCATGGCCCAGAACAGGAGAAAACAAACCGTCTGCGCCGGGTCGATACCGAGCAGCGGTAGAGGGCTTCCTTGAAACATATCGCCGGTGAGGGAATTCAAGATTACATAAATCGCCGATCCGCCCACCCATGTATTGATCCCGAACCAGCCACAGGCGACGAGCCCACGCGCAACCGCGGGAATTTTCGCGCCTTGTGGGCCAAAGGCGGAGCGAAGCAACACAGGAAAAGGCACGCCATATTTGGCGCCCATATGGCCGATGGCGATCATGGGCGCCAGGACGATCAAATTACCGAGGAAAACAGTCAAAACCGCCTGACCCCAATTCATGCCCGCTGCGATCAATCCGCCGGCAAGAAGATAGGTCGGCACGCAAGCGACCATGGCGACCCAGAGCGCGGCGTAAGCTTGCGCGTTCCACGTCCGCGCGGTTTGCGCGACCGGCGCCAGATCCTCGTTCCAGAGAGAAGCGTCATATCCGGTCTTCATGTCGCCGGGCGTTGGGTTTGAACTATTCATGTGCTTTTCGTTACTCGCTTGCGACCAGCGGCCCGTAGGTGTCAGGCCGGCGGTCACGGAAAAACTGCCAGAGGTCGCGCACTTCGCGCACCATATCCATGTTCATGTCGTGAACGATCAGCTCATCTTTGTCGCGGCTTGCTTCTTTCTCGATCTGTCCGCGCGGATTGACGAAATAGCTCTGGCCGTAAAACTCACCAATGTTCCATGGTGCTTCCACGCCGACGCGATTGATAGCGCCGATCCAGCAGCCATTGGCGGCGGCGGAGGCGGGCTGTTCGAGTTTCCAAAGATACTCCGACAGCCCTGCAACGGTCGCTGAAGGGTTCACGATATACTCGGCGCCGTTCAGGGCGAGGGCCCGCCAGCCTTCGGGGAAATGCCGGTCGTAACAGATATAAACGCCGAGCTTGCAATAAGCGGTTTGGAACACCGGCCAGTTGGAGGCGCCGGGCTTGAAGAAAAACTTTTCCCAGAATCCGGCGACCTGCGGCAGGTGTGTTTTACGATACTTGCCAAGATAGGAGCCATCCGCATCGATGACCGCTGCGGTATTGTAATAAACGCCGGCGACATTGGTGCGCTCATAAATAGGCACCACGATAACCATGGAGTGTTTCTTGGCGTATTCCTGCATGAGCTTGCATGTGGGGCCGTCGGGAATATCTTCAGCCGCCGCATACCATTTCGTGTCCTGACTTGGGCAGAAATAGGGTTGCGTGAATACCTCCTGAAAGCAAAGCACCTGCACGCCCTGCTTGCCCGCCTCGTCGATTAATGGAAGATGCGCGTCAAGCATGGCTTTGGTGATGTTGTCCGGCGTATCGTCTGTAGACCGCTTAAGGCCCATCTGAATGAGGCCGCCCCGCAATGTCGTCATCGTTTCGTCTCTCCTTCGAAAAATTCTTACGCGCCCATGGTGGGAAATTTAAATTCGGCGCCGGCGCGAATGCCCGTCGGCCAGCGCGATGTTATGGTTTTGAGCCGTGTATAAAAATGAATGGCTTCAGGGCCATAGATTCCATGTCCGCCAAAACTTGATCGCTTCCATCCGCCGAAACTGTGATAGCCCACTGGCACCGGGATCGGCACATTGACGCCAACCATGCCAACCTTGATGCGCGAGGTGAAATCTCGGGCCGCATCGCCGTCACGGGTGAATATCGCCGTGCCATTGGCGTAGGGGTTGGCGTTGATCATTTCAACGGCGTCATCATAGGACTTCGCACGCGCGACAGACAGCACGGGGCCGAAAATTTCCTCGTCATAAACGCTCATGCCGGGTTTGACGCGATCGAGGAGGGTGCCGCCAAGCCAATAGCCCTCTTCAAGCCCCTGCATGGAAAGCGCGCGGCCATCCACAACAACCTGCGCCCCTTCCGCTTCTCCGAGGCCGATCAGCCGGGCGACACGATCGCGGTGGGCGGCGGTGATGAGCGGGCCCATTTCCGAGTCTTCATCCGTGTGCGGCCCGATTTTCATGCCGCGCACGCGCGGCGCGAGATTTTCAACCAGCCGGTCGGCGGTTTCTTCGCCCACAGGGACGGCGACAGAGATCGCCATGCAGCGCTCGCCTGCAGACCCAAACCCGGCGCCGAGCAAGGCGTCCGCCGCCTGATCAATGTCAGCGTCTGGCATAACAATCATATGGTTTTTGGCGCCGCCGAGCGCCTGTACGCGCTTTCCGGCGGCGCAACCCCCGGTGTAAACATATTCAGCGATGGGTGTTGAACCCACAAAACTGACGGCGGCGATGTCCGGGTGATCGAGGATGGCGTCAACGGCGGTTTTGTCTCCATGCACGACATTTAAAACGCCCGCGGGCAATCCCGCTTCTGTCAGCATGTCATGAATGAGATTGGCGCTTGACGGGTCTTTCTCTGACGGTTTCAAGATGAACGCATTGCCGCAGACGAGCGCCATGGGGATCATCCACAAAGGCACCATGGAGGGAAAGTTGAACGGCGTGATCCCAGCTACAATGCCAAGGGGTTCACGGTCGGCGTAGGTATCGACGCCGCCGGCGACTTCGCGGGAGAAATTTCCTTTGAGCAAATGCGGCGCGCCGCTGGCGAATTCCACCACCTCAAGGGCGCGGGTGACCTCGCCCAGCGCATCTGCATGGGTCTTGCCATGCTCCTTGCTGATGGTTTCGGCGATCTCGTCCCGGCGCTTCACCATGATGTCGCGCAGGGCGAACATAACGCTGGCGCGTTTGGCTGGCGGTGTTGCGCCCCATGCAATTTGCGCTTTGCGCGCTACTTTGACGGCGTCATCAACAATATCCGGCCCGCCCAACATGACCGCGCCTGTTTGTTCGCCGTTGGCCGGATTAAAGACGGCTCCAACCGGCCCGTCAGTAACCAAGGTCTTTCCAGCAATGATGTGGCCAATTTTTTTCATAGAAATGGTCTTGACTATTCTGCGGCGTCGCGCAGGGGGTTTTTCGGATGCTGCGGCCAGGCGACGTAAGGTCGACCTGTATCGACTGCTTCCATTGTGATGCAGTCCTTTACCGGGCATACGTGCATGCAGAGATTGCAGCCGACGCATTCATCGTCGATGACGTTAAAGCTGCGGGCGCCGTCCGGTTTGGCGTCGATGCGAATCGCCTGATGTGATGTGTCCTCGCAGGCGATGAAACAACGGCCGCATTCGATGCAGGCATTCTCGTCGATCCGCGCTTTCAAATCGTGATTCATATTGAGCGCATTCCAGTCGACGGTGCGAGAGGTGGCTGCGCCTTTAAAATCTTCGATGTAACGGTAGGATTTCTCGCGCATGAAACTGGCGAGCCCTTCGTTCATATCTTCAACGATGCGAAAGCCGAACAGCATGGCGGCGGTGCAGACCTGCACGGCGCTGGCGCCGAGGGCGATAAACTCTGCGGCATCGCGCCATGTAGTGATTCCGCCAATGGCGGAGATTTCGAGGCCTTCGGTTTCAACATTACGTGCGATTTCCGCCGTCATGTGCAGCGCGATGGGTTTGACCGCTTCACCGCAATAGCCGCCATGAGTGCCGCGCCCATCGACGGTGGGAGTGGGGACCATATTGTCGAGATCGACGCCAATAACGGAGTTTACAGTGTTGATTAAGGAGACCGCATGGGCGCCGCCGGCTTTGGCGGCGGTGGCGGGGATCATGATGTCGGTGACGTTGGGGGTCAGCTTTGTAAAGACGGGGAGGTTCACCGCTTCGCGCACCCAGCGGGTGGTCTTTTCGACAAATTCCGGCACTTGGCCAACAGCGGAGCCCATGCCGCGCTCGCACATGCCGTGCGGACAGCCGAGGTTGAGTTCGATTCCCTGAACACCGGCATTGGCGACCTTGATCGCGAGAGATTTCCACGCATCTTCATCGAGCGGCGCCATGATGGAGCCGATAATGACCCGGTCCGGCCATTCTTTGCGCATCTCCTCAATCTCACGCAGGTTTACGTCGAGTGGTCTGTCGGAGATCAGTTCGATGTTATTGATGCCGATGATACTGCGATCATACGATCTGTGCACGCCGTAACGGCTGGTGACATTCACGACGGGCGGGTCAACGCCAAGGGTTTTCCATACCGCGCCGCCCCACCCGGCTTTAAATGCGCGTTCTACATTGTATTTCTTATCCGATGGCGGCGCAGAGGCGAGCCAGAATGGATTGATGCTTTCAATGCCGGCAACCGTACAGCCAAGGTCAGTCATCATGCGCCTCCGCCTGTGTGCTTGCGCAGCACCGCATCGACTCGGTGCGCTGCTTGTTTTCCGTCTTCTACTGCCTGCACCGTCAAATCCTCGCCCGTAGCGATGCAGTCGCCGCCGGCGTATACGCCTTCGACGGATGTGCGGTAATCGTTATCGACCCAAATTTTGCCGCGCTCAATTTTCAGGCCTGCCAGCGCTTTTTCATTGAGCGTTTGACCGATAGCTTTCAGCACCAGCCCGGCGGGCAGTTCAAACGTCTCGCCGGTCTCCGCGAGTTTGCCGTGCGCCATATGCATTTCAGCGAACACGGTGGTTTTGACTTTGCCGTTGCCGCTAAAGGATTTTGGAGCTGCCCAATACTTCATGGCCACGCCATTTGCAGCGGCAAGATCCTGTTCCCACCCGGTTGCGCTCATGGCCTCCGGCCCACGCCGGTAAACGAGTGTTACGTTGCGGGCGCCAAGGCATTTTGCCTGCACGGCGGCGTCGATAGCGGTGTTGCCGCCGCCGATAACGATGACATTGTCGTCAATCTTCAGCGTGGATTTGTCTTCGGTGCAACGAACTTCTTCGATAAAGTCGAGCGCATCAATGACCCCGGCGAGTTCTTCGCCCGGCGCGGAAAGCTGGCGCGTTGTGGTGAGGCCTGCGCCGATAAAGACCGCGTCGTGGTTCTTTCGCAGATCATCAAGCGAAAGATTGGCGCCAAGCGTTTTTCCGGGTTCAATACTGATGCCGCCAATGTCGAGCAGGAATTCAACTTCCTGCTGCGCAAAGTCGTTTGCCATTTTATACGCAGCGAGGCCATATTCGTTCAGGCCGCCAGCTTTTTCTTTAGAGTCAAAAACCACCACATCATGACCCAGCATGGCGGCGCGGTGTGCGAAGGAAAGACCTGCGGGCCCGGCGCCGACAACCGCAAGGCGCTTGCCAGTCAGCGCCTCACGCTCAAAAGGATGTGCGCCTTTTTTTGTAATCAAATGATCGACCGCGCGGCGTTGCAGTTCGCCGATCTTAACGGGCGCGCCTTCGGTGTGATTCACGACGCAAGCCTCTTCGCAAAGCACTTCTGTCGGGCAGGCGCGCGCGCATGTACCGCCCATTATGTTCGCAGACAGAATGGTTTTCGCCGAGCCGTCGAGATTGTCCGAACGGATCTGGTGAATGAATTTTGGAATGTCGATGCTGGTGGGGCAGGCGTTGATACAAGGCGCATCGTAGCAAAAAAGGCATCGCGCTGCTTCAACCACGGCCTGCGCCGGCGACAGGGGCGGGTGAATATCCGTAAAGTTGTCCGCAATATCGGCGGGCGAGGGGCCCACTCCATCGCTGTTTACCTTGAAATGCCGCAAAAAGCGCTCCCCGGTTGCCTTAACGTCACCGTGGGAGGAGCCAGATCTGCAAAGAAAAAAACAACATTACTGCAGATCGGCTACGCCGACGGGCAGGATTCATATAATCTTTTCGTGTCTTTATCAAGAACTTCGTGTCTGTCTGATCTACCGTTTGCCTCCGGGCGCAACGCCAGTGTTTATGCGCTGACAGTCTTTATGGCGGCGGCGAGAATGTCGACACCTACGTCAATCTCAGCTTCCGTGATGGAAAGTGGCGGTGCGATACGGACAACATTGCCATAAAAACCGCCTTTGCCGATGAGCAGGCCGTTTTGCTTGGTCACTTCCATTAGTCTTACCACGGCATCCACGTTTGGTGTGCGGCCGTCGGCGCCCACACACTCAATGCCAACCATCAACCCTTTGCCGCGCACATCGCCAATCATCGGCGTATCGGCTGCGAGCTTGCGAAGTTTTTCGATAAGGCGCTTGCCTTGCTTGGCGGCATTAGCCTGCAGATTATTGTCCTGAAGGTATTTCAGGTTTGCCAGCGAGCCGCGCGTCACCAGTGGATTGCCGCCGAACGTCGAAATGGAATTCGCGTTGAAACAATCCATTATTTCCTTGCGCGCGACGAGACCGCCGATGGCGAGGCCATTGCCGAGGCCCTTGGCGAAGGTCAATATATCCGGTGTAAACCCGTGCGCCTGATAGCCCCAGAAATGCTCGCCGGTGCGTCCCCATCCGGTCTGAACTTCGTCTGCGATAAAGAGAATGTCTTTCTTCTTCAGAACGTCGTTAAAGCGCCCGTAAAGGCCGTCAGGCGGCATGCCAAAGCCACCGACCCCTTGAATAGGCTCAGCGATCAGGCACGCGACATCGCCGGCGGTGGCGACCTCAAGCACATTTTCAAGGTCATGCACGCATGCATCCATATAATCATCATCCGTCATCTGACGAAATGGGCTGCGAAAGCGATAGGCGCCATGCACGTATGAGACGTTGAACGGCGAAAGGGATGATGGCGACCAGGACGACGTGCCGGTTGTGGAGACGGCGGAGAAGGATCGCCCGTGATAGCTGTGGCGCATGGCGAGGATCTGGTTGGAGCGGCGATAGGCTGTGGCCAGCATCAGCGCCGTGTCATTCGCTTCACTTCCCGAGTTTGTGAAAAACACCTTGGCGTCCGGAATGCCGGAGAGTTCAGCAATTTCTTCGGCAAGTTCCACTTGAGAGTCGATCAGATAGAGCGTCGAGGAGTGCAGCATCTTGCCGGCCTGATCCTGGATCGCCGCTACAACCTCTGGCGTATTGTAGCCGGTCATGGTGGTGAGGATGCCGCCGAAAAAGTCGAGATACTCACGGTCATTTTCGTCCCAGACGCGGCGTCCTTCGCCGCGCTTGAGCTGAATGGGCTCTTCGTAATAAAGCGCCAGCCATGAAGGCATGACGGTACGGTGACGTTCAAGGAGCGGTTCGTTTTTGCCGTGAGCAGCCATAGGAGGAATCACCTTTCAGTACGCCTTCGAGCCCTTTCGTGAAGCTCCGAGGAAAGGGGGAAGCGTATTAAACAGATGAAATTCGATAAGTCTAATAAAAACTTCTCGTAGTCAAACCCCACAGATTGCTGGTCTTGGCGAGGCTCATCTGTCAGTGAACAGCCCATGGGCAATGGTCGATGCGTACAACGTTGACGCCTCGTCACGCGGCAGGGCGGCTGCCCAGCGCCTTAGTTCATAGGCGCCATTTAGCGTCGCCATAATCACCTGGCTGGCGACGAATGGATCGATAGCGCGCACGGACCCTTCTGTGATGCCGTCGATGAGCATGCCGGCGAATCGCCGCGCCACTCTATTTGATCTGTCAATAATTGTGCTGCGTATTTCTGTCGGCAGCGCATGCAGCGCCGTCGTACGCAGCAGCGGAAAATCGCTGTAAAATTGGACATCGATCAAGGTGGCGATGCTGGTTGACACTTGTCGCCAATGATTGCCTTCAGCATCCATGGCGCGGCGTTGTATCTGTGAAACACGGTTATAGCTGTTGCCAAAACACTCAAGTACAAGACCGTCTTTGCCGTCGAGATGGTGGTAAAAGCTGCCTTTTGTGACACTGAGTTTCTCCGCGATGCGGTTCACCGATGCGCCGCGATAGCCGCGTTCGTTTATCAGATGCGTTGCAGCGCGTAAGAAGGCGCCAGTCATATCGCCCGCGCCATTTTCAAATTCATTGGCGAGGGGTAACAATTCCGGTGACCACCTCGCGCCCGCGCAGGCAATGCCTTTGTCGAAAACATCGAATAGTCGGCCATTCAGACGGTCAAAGTCGGAGATGGAATATTGCGTAATCCATGCCGGCAGCCAGAACATGCTTTCAATCAGGGCATGCGTGCGGGCGACATTCATGTTTTTCTGGCGATTATTTGCCGGCTCTCCAAAAAATGAACGCAATCCACGAAAAAAATCGAGATAGCGATCAGACAATTCTTTCCGAAAGGGCTGCTCCAGCGTGCGTATATCTGAAAGGTGTGCGAGCGGCGGCGATTCAAGCCGCCGAATGCGGGCGTGCAGTTCGAACGATGCGTGAATGTAATTGGCGATTTTTTCACGCGGCGTTGAGCCAATCGCCGCCTCCACAAGCAGGCCTTCCAGCTGCTCGATAGACCGATGCATGACCGCCGCGGCGAGTTGTTCTTTGCGTTTGAAGTAATAAGTAATGCTGGTGGTGTTCAGATCGACGAGCTTCGCCACGTCCACAAAGGTCATGCCTTTGACGCCGTGAAGGTTGATCAACTGCGCTGCGGCGTCGAGAATACGCTCTCGCTTTTCCTGAAAGCGATCCGTCGAAGCGGGTGTTGTCGTTTCTGCTACGCTCATTCCCAATCCAGGGTTCGTTATCGGGCTTTCGTGACAACACTATTGAGGTTGCCGAATACCGGCTACCGGGAAGTGAAATATTCAGCGCTATCGAATTCAGGGTAGAGTTGAAAATCCTTTAAGACAAGGCGATAAGGCGCTCTTGGCCCGTCGATAGATAAGAAGATATCGAATGGAAGAGATAGCGCTGCGTCAGGTGCTCAATTGACTCCGATTAGCAAAGGAAAAGGAAATGGCCGTAATTTCGACCCGTCAAGAAGGCGACCTATTGATCGTCACATCCGACAATCCGCCGGTGAATGCGCTGGGTCAAGCTGTGCGGGCGGGCCTCGCAGCAGCGATTGATGAAGCGGCGAAAAACAATGGCGTCAAAGCGATTGTAATTCGATGCGACGGCCGAACGTTTTTCGCGGGCGCTGATATTACCGAATTCGGCAAGCCGCCTGTCGGGCCGTCTCTCCCGGAAGTTGTCGACATAATCGAAGCGAGCGAAAAGCCGGTCGTTGCGGCGATCCACGGTACGGCGCTCGGGGGCGGTCTCGAAGTGGCGCTCAGTTGTCATTATCGAGTTGCTGTTCCCTCAGCGCGGTTGGGACTGCCAGAGGTGAAGCTTGGTATTTTGCCCGGCGCTGGCGGCACGCAGCGGTTGCCGCGCGTTGTCGGTGTCACCGATGCGCTGCAGATGATTGTTACCGGAGATCCGATCGGGGCCCGGAAAGCCGCAGACACCGGCCTGATCGACAAGCTTGCCGGAGAGGGCTCGCTTGATGCTGACGCGATTGCTTTCGCGAACGAGGTTATCGGCAACACCTCCCATCCGAAAGCCAGCGAACGTGCAGATAAGATCAGCGAGGCCGCCGCCAACCCAAAATTATTTGAAGACTTCAAGGAAAAGAACGCCAGAAGGTTGCGCGGATTTGAAGCGCCGGCAGCCTGTATCGAAGCGGTGCGCGCCACGGTGGACCTTCCCTATGCAGAAGGTGTGAAGAAAGAGCGCGAGCTGTTCATGAAACTCGTTTCGGGCGACCAATCGAAAGCGTTGCGCCACGTGTTTTTCGCGGAGCGTGCGGCGGCGAAGATCGATGACATCCCAGCGGATACGCCGCTTGTGCCGATCAATAAGGTCGGCGTGCTGGGCGCCGGCACAATGGGTGGCGGGATTACCATGAACTTCCTCTCCGCTGGAATCCCTGTGACGATTATTGAACGGGAAAAGGAGGCCCTTGACCGCGGCGTCGGCATCATTCGCAAGAATTACGAACGCACGGCCTCGCGCGGACGCATGACGGAGGGGCAGGTTGAAGGGGCCATGAGCCTTTTAACGCCATCGCTTTCTTATGACGACTTGGCCGATTGCGATCTCGTCATCGAAGCAGTTTTTGAAACCATGGAAGTCAAAATAGACGTCTTTGGAAAGCTGGACAAAATCGTGAAAGACGGCGCGATCCTGGCGACCAACACCAGCTATCTTAATGTCGATGAAATCGCGGCGGCGACGAAGCGCCCTGAATGGGTGATCGGCCTGCATTTTTTCTCGCCGGCGAACATTATGAGGCTGCTGGAGATTGTACGCGGCGCGAAAACCTCGCCGTCAGTGCTCAAGACATCCATGGCGCTGTCAAAAAAGATCGGCAAAGTCGCCGTCGTCGCCGGCGTTTGTCACGGGTTCATCGGCAATCGCATGCTGGCGCAGCGCCAGGGGCAGGCGCAGGCGATTATTCTCGAAGGCGCAAAGCCGTGGGATGTGGACCGTGTACTCACCGGTTTTGGCTTGCCGATGGGTCCGTTTCAGATGGCGGACCTTGCAGGGCTGGATCTTGGCTGGAGTAAAGAGAAGTCGACAAGTTCAACGGTGCGTGAAGTGCTGTGCGAACGTGACAGGCGGGGACAAAAAACCGGCAAGGGTTTTTACGACTACGATGAGAACCGTCGCGGATCGCCGTCAAAAGAGGTCGAGGAAATCATCACCGCTTTCGCCGCCAAGTCTGGCAAAGAGCAGCGCACCGTCAGTGATGAGGAAATCCTTGAGCGTTTGCTCTACCCCATGGTGAATGAGGGCGCAAAAATTCTGGAAGAAGGCATGGCGCAGCGCGCTTCAGACATCGATATTGTCTGGCTCAACGGCTATGGCTGGCCAGCCTATACCGGCGGGCCGATGTTCTGGGCGGATACAATCGGCCTCAAGACAATCGGCGATGGTCTGAAGAAAAACGCCGGCGCTTTTGGTCCGGAATTCACAATCTCGAAGTTGCTGGAAGACAAGGCCGCCAAGGGTGAGAGCTTTAACGGGTGACCGATTTGTAAGCGGCGCACAGCGTTTCCACATTGCCGGCATTGATCCCGCAGATATTGATGCGGCCATTGCCGGTCATGTAGATTCCGTGCGCCTCTTTGAACGCTTCGGTCTGCTCAAGCGTTACTGGCAGTAAGGAGAACATGCCGCGCTGTCCGACGATGTAATCAAACTGATCGCCGAGTTGCATTTCATGCGCGGTCTTCGCGAGCAACTCCCGATTGCCGTTGATGGCGTTGCGCATGTCGTCCAATTCATTTTTCCAAAGCGCGTAAAGTTCGGCGTTATGGAGTATTTTTGATACAATCAATCCGCCATGAGCGGGCGGCATGGAATACATGCCGCGGGCCAGCGAAATCAGATGGCTGCGCAGCGCAATGGCGTGGTTCGCGTTTTCGCCGACCACGATCAGGGCGCCGGTGCGCTCGCGGTAGAGGCCGAAATTCTTTGAGCATGAATAGGTTATCAAAGCCGATGGCAGACGCCGGGCCGCTTCGCGCGGCAAATACGCGTCTTCTTCAAGTCCGTTTGCAAAGCCGTGATAGGCGCTGTCGATAAAGACCGCGAACCCATTTTGTTCAGCGGCGTCCAACACTGTATCGATCTGCGCGGGAGACAGATCGGCGCCGGTGGGATTGTGACAGCAGCCATGTAACAGCAACACATCATCTTTGGTGAGGGCGCTGACGCCGCTCATGAAATCGGCGAAGTCTATGCTGCAGGTTTTCTGATTGTAAAAAGGGAGAAGTTTAACTTCGAGACCCGCCGCTTCGAGCAATGGTTTGTGGTTCGCCCATGTAGGCGCGCCCACATGGACGGACCTGGCGCCGGCGCGTTTTAAAAGCTCGCTGCCAACGCGCAGGGCGCCGCATCCGCCGGGAGTTTGCACGGCAAGGGCGCGCTCGTCCCTCAACGATGGATGATTTTCGCCAAACAAAAGTTTGACGACAGCCTCATCGAAGCCGGGCGCCCCTTCCGGCGGCAGATAGCTTTTGCTGCCTTCAGATTTCACAATCTCTGTTTGAGCACGCTGCACCGCTTGCATCACCGGCGTCACATTGTCAGGCGTACGGAAAACGCCAACGCCGAGGTCAATTTTATTCTCGCGGGTATCCGCCCGGAAGGCGGCGGTGAGGCCAAGAATGGAGTCAGATGGCAGCAGCTTCAGGTCAGCAAACATGGAGGGGTCCGTTCTTATTATTGCGGCCAGTTCTCTAACACCTCTACGAAACGAGACAACCATGCATTTGTTTGCGCGCCGTCGAGGACGCGATGATCTATAGTGAGGGTCACATAAGCCATGGGCCGGATCTGCATGGAATCAACGCCGTCGATGGTTTTGACGATGACGCGTTTCTCCAGTTTCCCGACGCCGAGAATCGCCGATTGCGGCTGGTTGATGATAATCGGTGAGGCAACCAGCGAGCCGGACGTGCCGTGGTTGGAAATGGAGAAGGTCCCGCCGCGAACATCCTCCGGCGCCAGCGCGCCGCTGCGCGCTTTTTCGGTGAGGCGCTGCATCTCGCTGGCGATATCGAATAGTGAACGCCGCTGGACCTGCTGCACCACAGGCACGATAAGCCCCTTGTCGCCAAGTGCGGTGCCGACGCCAATGTTGATGTCCTCAAATACATCCAGATAGTCGTCGTGCCATTGGCTGTTTACGGTCGGCGCTGCGCGCATCGCCTCAACACAGGCGGCGAGAAAATAGGCCGTATAGGTGAGGTTGACGCCACGCTTTGCGTAGTCGTTTTTGTTTTTGGCGCGGTGGCTCATGATCGCGGTGAAGTCCGCTTCGAACACGGCCGTCACATGCGGCGCGGTCGATACTGAATGCGCCATATGTTCTGCGATGCGGCGGCGCATACGATCGTGGGGGATGCGTTGCGACGCGCCGCTGGCACCCGGCGCGCGCGTGAAGGCCGGTTTGGCGGCTGATTTGCCGCCATCTTTTATGAAAGTTTCAACGTCCGCCCGGGTCAATCTGCCGGCTTTGCCCGTGCCGTCGATCTGCGCCGGGTCAAGATCATTTTCGAGGACCAACCGCCGAACCGACGGCGATAGGCGGTGCTCGCGATCCGCCACCGCAGCGGCGGCCACTTGTGCGGCGCCGTTTGGCTTTTGTGGCGGCGCTTTTTGTTCCGGTTCTGGCGCTTTTTGCGAAACGGCGGCCGTCGCTGCACCGCGCTCACCAATGCGGCCCAGCACGGCGCCGGGCTCTGCCGCGCCATCGGCTGAAACGATGATCTCTTTCAGTACGCCGCTTGCAGGCGCAGGCACTTCGACAGCCACCTTGTCCGTTTCAAGCTCGACAATCGGGTCACCCTCGGCGACGCTGTCGCCAATCTGGATCAGCCAGCTGCGCACAATCGCTTGCGTGCCTTCCTGCTCGACAGGCGCGAGAACATCAATGTCTTTAGTCATGAGTTTATCTCGCCTTTAAAAGGAACAAAGCTCTTCGATCTTATCGCGTATTACATCCACACTGGGAACAACCGCATTTAACAAAACCGCGTTATGGGGGCTGGGCAGGTCCGGCATGGTGAGGCGTGCAACGGGCGCGTCGAGGTCAAGGAACGCCTCGTCCGCGACAACCGCCGCGATCTCGCCGCCAAAGCCGCCGGTTTGCAAATCTTCATGCACGATCAGGCAACGGTGCGTTTTGGCGATCGAAGCAAGCACGGCTTCCTTGTCCCATGGCATCAGCGTCCTGAGATCGACGACGTCAACGCTGCGGGAGGAGGCTTCCGCCGCCTTTTCACAACGTTCCACCATGGCGCCCCATGTGACAATTGTAAGATCTTCGCCTTCTTGGGTGATTTTTGCTTTGCCGAAAGGCAGCACATAGGCATCGCCGGGATAGGCGCGCCGCGCCCAGGCGGCGTCGAGCATGGCGCGGTGCTCAAGAAACATGACCGGGTCATCGCCGCGCAGGGCGCTCCGCAACAGGCCAACGGCGTCTTCAGCGTTCGACGGGACGGCGACCTTCCAGCCCGGGGAATGCACAAACTGTACTTCATTGGTCTGGCTGTGCCACGGGTCGCCACACTTGAAGAATCCAACCGGCATGCGCACCACCATGGGAGCTGCGAAACGATTATTCGTGCGCCAGCGCATGGTGCCACAATCATTGATTTGCTCAACGGCGGGGTCCGCATATTTACGGAACTGGATTTCCGGCACCGGCAGGAGACCGTTCACCGCCATGCCGACGGCGCGTCCGATAATGCCTTCTTCGGATAGGCTGGTGTCGAACACGCGCGCCTCGCCATATTTCTTTTGCAAGCCGAGCGTTACTGCATGGACGCCGCCTTTGGGGCCGATATCCTCGCCGAAGACCACCATCTTTTCGTTGAGCGACAGTTCATGATCGAGGGTCTTGCGGATCGCTGTCACCATGTTGATGCGCGACCCTTCGGGGGAGGGAGTTGTCTGGCCTTGCGAGTGTTCATAGGCGCCGCGAAGGCCGCCCATTGTCTGCGGCTCATCGCCTGAAAAAACATTGCGCGCGACGGTCGCCGGATCAGCGACGGGCAAGGCTTCGGCGGTTTCACGGGCGGCCTCGACGTCGGATTGCGCGCGGCGCTCAATTTCCGCCCATTCAGCCTCATCCAGCAATGCCGGGACCAGATGCGCTTTCAGTTTTGGCAAGGGGTCTCGCGACCACTCTTCTTTGACGCGCTGTTCAGATTTGTAAGTTTGCGTATCCTGAAATGAATGACCTTGCAGGCGCGGCACCCGCAGGCGGAGGAGGGCGGGGCCCGCGCCTTCGCGGACGGCGCCCACGGCTTCTTTGATCAGCATCGCCGCCTCAGTGGGGTCGGTTCCGTCGCCGTCGAGCACCTTTAGATTTTTAAAGCTCGCCAAATTTGCAGCGATGTTCTGTCCGGGCGTCTGGAAATGCGACGGTACGGAAATGCCATAGCCATTGTCCTCGATATAAAACAGCATCGGCAGTTTCAATGTCGTCGCCATTGTGAGCGCTGACCAGAATCCGTTCGTAGCGACCGAAGCTTCGCCGCCGAGCACAACGCTGATGGCGCCATTATACGCTTCGTCCTTCAACGTCTCTGTCCGGAACTTTATCGCCTGCGCCCAACCGGCGGTGGGTGTGTATTGGGCGCCAACGCCGCCACACATGGGCAGCGCGGAGGGGCCGTTGGGGTTTGGGTAATTAAAAACGACGCCGATATCGCGCCCGTCAGAATAGCCGCCGGCGCGCGCCAGCGAAGATCCGAGCGCTTCCACCAGATCAACGCCCAACGACAACAGGATGGGCCGCGAGCGATAGTATCCGCAGATGGCGTCATGTTTGTGCGTGAGGAGCGAGCCCAAAAGCACCTGCGCCATGTCGTGCCCGCGTGCGGAGAATTGGTAGAGCACCTTCTTTTCCGGCACGAGGGTGGTTTCTTCCAGCGCGTCAAGCGTCCGGGAAAGCTGGGTCACATAAGCGATCCGCCGCCAGTCGATGGAGGGGTCGATCGAGTTGGAACTGCGGGCGCCAGCCGCAGGCCCGGCAAATGCGTTGTCTGCAGATGTTGCGCTGGAAGTCTGGACGGCGCTTTTTGGCATGACGGCAATCCCCGTTGTCGGTTTTCGCCGGAACGCTAGCATTTCCCCCCGGAAATTGTGTTTCAAAATATGGCGATGAAATCCCCATTGATGATATAATCATTTCAGTATATTAAGAAATATGAGAAATAATAATACTATTTGATCAAAGAGTGAAAAATGCAGGACGCGTTGGACGCCGCTGATATCAAGCTGTTACGGGTGCTTCAAAAGCATTGCCGGGGCTCCTCGCAGGAGCTGGCGGATGAAACGGATATGTCGGCGGCCACGTGTTGGCGGCGGGTGAAGGCGCTCGAAGAACGGGGGCTGATTAAGGAGTATTCAGCAAAACTCGACCGCCGGGCGTTGGGGTTCACTTTCAGCGCTTTCGTGCATGTGTCGATCGACCGGCGCTATTCGGAAGTGGTCGAGGATGTGGCGGTCGAAATCGCCAAGCGGCCGGAAGTGCTTGAGTGTTACGCGACGACGGGCGACTCCGACTTTACCCTGCGTGTCGTCGCCAAAGACATTGAGGACTACGATAATTTTCTGGAGAACTTTTTGTTCCGTCTGCCCGGCGTCGGGCAGGTTCGTTCCAGCATTGCGCTTCGCGAAATCAAACACACCTCGGAATTGCCAATTTAGAATACTTCGGCCGAAGCGAGGCGATCCCCTTCAGCCGCCCAGCCGCCGCCGAGGGCGACGAACAGATCTGTCGCTGCTGTCAGCCTGTCGAGACGGCCCTGCACCAGGCTATCGGATGCATTGAAGAATGTCGTTTGCGCATTCAACAGGCTGGTGAGATTATCCGTGCCCGAACGGTAGCGAACTTCTGATAGCTCCAATGAGCGCTGGGCCGCTGCATAGGCGATTTCCAATTGTTCTTCGCGCTGATCGGCAGTGGTCAATCCGTTAAGGGAGAGTTCCACATCGCGAAGCGCGGAAAGGGTCGCCTGGCGATAGCGCGCGATCTGCTCATTTACGCGTGCTTCAGCACTGTCGACACCAGCCTCCAGTCGCCCGCCTGAAAGTATTGGCGCCGCAAGGGAGGCGGCGAGTGATCCGATAACGCTTGTTCCGCCGGTGATCGGCGCGGCGGAAAGTCCGGCGCTCAGATCGATGGAAGGGAGGAACGCCCGTTGCGCAGCCGCGACACTGGCGTCGGCGCCGCGTAAAGATGATTCGGCGCTTAAGAGGTCCGGTCTGCGCAACAGCAAGTCAGCAGGCAAGCCCGGATCAATCGACGGCGGCGTCATGGCCAGAAGATCGCCAGTCGGCGCATCAAAACCCTGAGGCGCACGGCCAAGCAAAACCGCAAGCGCCGTTTCAAAAGACAGCAGTTGCTGCTCAAGTTGGGGGATGCGTGCGCGCGCATTCGCGAGCGACGCTTCCTGACTCGCCACATCGAAACCGGAAACATCGCCCGCCTCATAACGCAATTGGATGATGTCATAGATGCGTTCTGAAATCTCAAGATTGGAACGGGCCACTTCCAGCCGCTCCCGCAATGCAAGAATTGAGAAATAGTTGAACGCCACATCCGATTGAACGGTCAATTCCAGCGACTTTTGCGTAAAGATTTGCGCGTCATGGCTGGCGCGCGCCGCAGCGCGGTCAGCGCGGTTCTGACCGAAAAGATCAAGCTGATAGGAAGCCGAAACTCGTCCCGACGTAGAGACGTCGTCGAAATCGCTTTCGGAGTTTGATGACGAAGAGGCGCCGCCGCTTAGCGTTGGATAGAGTGAGGCGTTTGTCGAGCGCACCGACGCACGCGACTGACGCACTCGCGCGACGCCTGCGGCAAGATCGTTGTTGGCGGTCAGTGTCTGGCTGATCAGCGAATCAAGTTGCGTATCGTCAAAGGCGCGCCACCATTCGGCATCGATAGCGGCGCCCATGTCATCGCTGGCGTATTCATAAGCGCCGGGCACGGCTGTAATGTCATGGACTGATGTGTGCGGCGTGGCGCAGGAGGTCAGCGCTGAACAGACGAGAAGAATGGCGGTGCGTTTCATTTCATCTACTCCGATGCGAGCGCAACGACGGGATCGAGGCGGGCGGCCTTGCGCGCGGGCAGGTAGCCAAAGATCAGGCCAATGGCGAGGGCGGACCCGAATGCGAGGATAGCTGGCTCAGGCGTGATGGATATCGACATGCCGAAGCTTTCCAGTGTCAGTGAAATGGCAAGGCCTAACGCGAGACCGATCAGGCCGCCAAGGCCGCCAACCACCAGCGCTTCGGTGTTGAACTGCACCATGATGTCCGATCGGCGTGCGCCGGTGGCCATGCGCACGCCAATTTCGCGGGTGCGTTCGCTAACGTTTACAAGCATGATGTTCATGACGCCGATCCCGCCCACAAGCAGCGAAATTGCGGCGATAGAGCCAAGCAGCATGGCGAAAGTGCTTTGGGTTTCTTCTACGGATTCCAGGAGCGATGCTGTGTTGCGGATCTGAAAATCTTCCGTTCCGTGTCGGGCAAGCACCAGCGCTTGCGCCGTGGCCTCCGTTGCAGCGATTTGTTTGGTGTCATCGACAGCAATGGTGATCGACGACAGGTAATTCTGGCCAAACAGCTGCATCATACCGGTAGTGATGGGCACCAGCACGACGTCATCCATGTCCTGTCCCCAGGCAGTGGCGCCTTTGGGTGCAAGGATACCGGCGACTTCAAAGGGCGCGCCGCCAATGAATACATATCCGCCAATGGCGCCCCCATCGGGGAAGAGGTTGTTGGCGACCGTGGCGCCAAGTACGACCACGGCGCGGTAAGCGATCTGATCGCCGTCCGAAAAGAAGGTTCCTTGCGCCAGTTTCCAGCTTTGAGCGACGGGCCAGTCGGCGGAAACGCCGTCAACGGTGGTTTGATAATCGAGCGAGTCAACCCGCAACGTTTCGCGTCCGCTGCGCACCGGGACGGAGGCGACAACATTGTCGAGTTCTGAAATGGCCTCCGCATCTTCAAGGGTGAGCGTGGCAATCGCCGAACCGCGCATGCGGGTGCCGGGCGCGCCGGGGCGTACGAATAACAGGTTCGACCCCATGGTTTCGATACTGGCGACCACTTGCTTTTGACTGCCTTCTCCGATGGCAAGCATGGCGACAACGGCGGAAACGCCAATGACGACGCCGAGCATGGTGAGTGAGGTACGAAACAAATTGGCGCGCAGCGAACGGAACGCCATTTTCACCGCTTCGGTGACTTGATCGAATAGCGTTGGCGCAGTTTCCTGTTTTTCATAGGGTGCGCTCGCGTGCGCCGTCGTGCTGGCGCCGCTGTCAGAAATTATTTTGCCGTCCTTGATCGCGATAATGCGCTTGGCGCGCGCCGCGACGGACAGATCATGGGTGATGAGGATGATCGTCCGGCCTGTCTGGTGCAACTCTTCAAGTAATTCCAGCAGGTCGCCGGAGGAAGATGAGTCAAGCGCGCCTGTGGGTTCATCGGCAAGAATAACTTCCGCATCGTTCATGAGCGCGCGGGCGATGGAAACCCGCTGTTGTTGTCCGCCGGAAAGTTCGTTGGGGCGGTGGGTCTTGCGATCGCCAACGCCGAGTTTTTCTAGCAGTTCGCCGGCCCGCGACGCACGGGCGTCATGATCGAGCCCTGCATAGATGGCGGGGATTTCGACGTTTTCCAGCGCCGTGGCGTTGGTGAGCAAGTTATAGCGCTGAAAGACAAAGCCGAATGTGTCGCGGCGCAAGGCGGCGAAATCATCCGCATCAAGGCGGGCGATGTCTTCGCCGCGAATGCGGTAGGCGCCGCCAGTGGGCTTATCGAGGCAGCCGAGAATGTTCATCAGCGTTGACTTGCCGGAGCCAGACTGGCCGACGATGGCGACGAATTCACCGGCGTTGATCGTCAGCGATACGCCGTCGAGCGCACGCACTTGCGTTTCGCCGTCACCATAGACCCGTTCGACTTTTTCAAGCTCAAGAAGCGCGGACATTAGCGTGGCCCCCTGCGGCCCATGCCACGTGGGCGCTGGCTGCGGTCGCCGCTTTGTTGATTGCGCGGGGCTGTAACGGCTTCGTTGGTGACGACTTCGGCGCCTTCCTCAAGGCCCCATAGAATTTCCGCTTGGACGCGCGTCGAAATACCAACCAGCACCGGCTGCGGCGAAGGTTCGCCATCGCGCATGACGAGCACAAATTTGCGTTCCGCATCTGGGTTCGCCTCGCTCGCTTCACGCATGCCGTCCATGCCGGGGCGCTCCCGGCGTCGCGGTTGCGTTTCGGCGTCGCCTTCTGCGGCGCTTGCGGCCATGAGACCCTGCCGGTTTTCACGATTGCGATCGCCACGGCCCTCGCGCGCCGGCCGGTCGCGCAAGGCGGCCATGGGCGCCAGCACGGCGTCTTCCGCTTCGCCGGTGATGAAAAATACCTGGGCCGTCATTTCCGGTTTCAGCGCCTCATCAGCATTTTCTACGTCGAGCAGCACTTTGTAGAGCACAACATCATTCAATACTTCCGGTTGCGGCAACACTTGCCGCACGGTCGTGCGCCAGCGTTTGTCGCCGCCGCCAAGTGTCGTGAAGTAAGCGTTCTGACCTTTTTTGACGCGTAAGACGTCTGCTTCAGACACCTCCGCTTCAATGGTCATCACGGACAGATCAGCGATGCGCAGGATTGTCGGCGTTGTTTGATTGGCGTTGAGTGTCTGGCCCTCGACAGCGGCCTGCGAAACAACAGTGCCGGATAAGGGCGCGTATATTTTTGCGTAGGCCAGCGTCGCAAGGTCAGCATCAAGCGTCGATTGCTGACGGTCTTTTTGCGCATTCAGCTGTTCAAGTCGCGCCTCCGCAATTTTTAGATCCGCAGTCGTTGCTTCATATTCAGCGCGGGAGATAGCGTCAGCATCGAACAGCATTTTCGCGCGTGCCGTATTGGCGCGGGTCAGCTCCAGCGTTGCCTGCTGTTGTTTGTAAGAGGCGTTGAGTTCTTTCAGTTGCGCGCGGTCGGCTTCGACCTGTGCGGCGGCGCGGGTTTCATCGATCTCGGCGAGGAGGGCGCCTTTTTCGACTTTGTCGCCAACTTCAATATGAAACTGCTCAAGCTGGCCTGAAACCTGCGCACCCACATCAACATAATTTTTTGGCTGCACCTTGCCAGAGGCGGAGATGGTCACCTGAAGGTCGCCGCGCGTCACGCTCGCGGTTTGAAATTCGGGCACCTTATCACCGCCCAGGACCATAGACCCCGCCAGGGCGGCGGCGCCGATCGCGCCAACGGCCACCAACAGGCGAAGCGGGTTTTTCGGTCTTTTCAATAAAGGCATGACGGCCCCTCAATATTTGTCGCCCATGAATTTTCTCAGCTACGGAATAAACGGATGGGCGCACCGCTTCCGTCGCGGCATAAGCATATTAATTTCAACGGGGTGGGAATAAGGCCGGGCCGCGTCACAAGTGTGGCGAGGTTGTGGCGGTATCGTTGAATGCGCTCAATTCGCGGCGCCGGGTTGAGGGAATTGCACGGGTCTGACAGAACTGCGGTAACTCAAACTAGGTGATTCCATGAAAAAACTTCTCCCTATCGCAGTGTTTGCCTTGGCCCCGTCAATGGTTCTTGCAGCGCCTTCTGATCGCGCCAATGAGCTGGCGCAGCGCTTTATCATCGTCGACGGCCATGTGGACGCGCCCTTGACCATTGCAGAGGCTGGCGCCGACATGGCGAGTGGCGATAAGGCGGTGGATTTCGACTATGCGCGAGCCAAGGCAGGTGGCCTCGATGCGCCGTTCATGTCGATCTATGTGGCAGCCGATTACGAGGAGAAAGGCGGCGCCAAGGCGAGGGCGGATATTCTTATCGGATTGATGGAAGGCGTCGTCGCCCAATATCCCGACAAGTTTGAGATTGCCTATTCACCAAAAGACGTTCGGCGCATTCATGGTGAAGGCAAGATCGCCATGCCTTTTGGTATGGAAAACGGCTCTCCGATTGAGGGCGATCTCGGTAACCTCAAACATTTTTATGATCGCGGCATTCGCTACATCACGCTGGCCCATTCGAAGTCGAACCACATTTCTGATTCTTCCTACGACGATAACAAGCGGTGGGATGGGCTGTCGCCTTTCGGCTTCGAGCTTGTGCGCGCCATGAATGACATCGGCGTTATGGTCGACGTCAGCCACCTTTCGGACGCCGCCATCGAAGATGCGCTGGCGACCACCCGCGCGCCCGTGATGGCGTCGCATTCGTCGATGCGCCACTTCACGCCGGGCTTTGAACGCAATCTATCAGATGATCTGGCCAGGAAAATCGCGGCCAATGGCGGCGTTATCATGATCAATTACGGGTCATCATTTCTGACTGAAGAAGCGAATACCTATTCCGAGCCGCGTGACGCCGCGCGCGAAGCGGAGGAGGCGCGAACAGGCCGCGCGATGACAGGCGAGGAGCGTGAGGCGTTTAACAATTCGTGGCTAGAATCCCACCCATATCCGTTTGCAACGCTTGACGATGTTCTCGATCACATCGACCGCGCCGTGGAACTTGCCGGGATTGATCACGTCGGTCTGGGTACGGATTATGATGGCGTGGGCGATAGCCTGCCCGTCGGTCTGAAAGACGCTTCATCCTACCCGGTGCTCGTGGATGGCCTTCTGGCGCGCGACTATGACGAAGTGGCGATCGAGAAAATTCTGGGCGGTAACGCATTGCGGGTCTGGGAAGAAGTTGAGAAGGCGCGCCGCAAGCGTAAGTGGTAGAAATGTAATCGTCGCGGCGCCCTTTGTCGCCGCGATATTGCAATTTTCAATCCGTAAAATTTGATTCAATCTTTACACAGAAAAACTTTCCACAATCCATTAACGCCTGTTGCGTCGCAACGAATTCGGCCGCATCTTCGCGATTGCCGGGCGATGTGTCGTGCTTGATTGCTGTAAAGGAAATCTAGATGCCAGAGGACCGCCAACTACCGCCGAACCTGTTGAGCATAAAAAGCCATTTCGATTCTCACGGATATGGCAGCGCCATTGTGGAAGATCACGTGGCGATTGGCGTTTGTGAAAAATGCGGTGCGGATGGCGGAGAGAGGCAAGCGATCCGGCGGGTGAAATCGTTCGATGAGTCGCGGCAGATCATCGGCTGCCAGTGCGATTGCAGCGAGTAAGACTCTCTGCATCGTAACAAGGCGGTGCTACTGCCGAACTTGGTTGCGCCGGGCCGCGCGGAGCGTAAGGTGCCAAAAAAATGGAGGCTCCTCGTGGCGGATCTTAAAAACAAAACCCTTTTTATCACTGGCGCGTCGCGCGGTATCGGTCTTGCGATTGCTTTGCGCGCAGCCAAAGACGGCGCCAATGTCGCCATCGCCGCAAAATCCGCTGAGCCGCACAAACATTTGCCGGGGACCATCTACACCGCCGCAGAAGAGATTGAGGCTGCGGGCGGCAAGGCGCTGCCGCTGGTGTGCGATATCCGGTACGAAGATCAGGTGCAGGCGGCGGTGGATGCAACGGTCGAGAAATTTGGCGGCATCGACATTTGCGTCAATAACGCTTCGGCGATTTCGCTGACGGGAACCGAAGCGACTGAGATGAAGCGCTGGGATCTGATGCACTCTATCAATGCGCGCGGCACGTTCTTGACGTCGAAAACCTGCATTCCCCATCTTAAAAAATCTGACAATCCGCATGTGCTAATGCTGTCGCCGCCGCTCGACATGAGCCCGAAATGGTTTGCCGGCCATACGGCTTACACCATGGCGAAATACGGCATGTCCATGTGCGTGCTCGGCATGGCGGCGGAGTTTAAAAACGACGGCATCGCGTTTAACGCCCTGTGGCCGCGAACGGCGATCGCCACCGCAGCGGTGAAATTCGCACTCGGCGGCGAGGCGATGATGCAGGCGTCACGCAGTGTTGATATCCTATCCGACTGCGCGCATCTGATTTTTACAAAGCCGGCGAAGGAGTTCAGCGGCAACTTCATCATCGACGACAATTTTCTTTATGAGAATGGCGTCAAAGACTTTGAAAAGTACCGCGTTGATCCATCAAAAAAATTGGCGCCCGATTTTTTCGTGCCGGACAGCGCCACGCCGCCGCCGGGCGTTGCTGACACAATGATGACGGGGATGCTTGGCGACTAGAGTCGCTTAGTGGTGGTGCGGTTCGATATTGATCTTGCCGCATTTGCCGCATTTGATCACCGCACCGTGGGCGTCGTGATGGTCAACATTCACCAGTAGTTTGGTTTTACAGCCGCCACAGCGATAGGTTTCGTCGCCGCCGCCTTCGCGCAGGGGCGTTCCTGCGGTGTGTGTTTCCACATTGGCGCCTTCCGCACGCTTCGGGTCGATGACGATCATATCAAATTGCGGCATATGCCCTCGTCGATTCAGTTTACGCCAAGGTACTCTATTCCGCCGCCGCCGGCCTCTCGAACTGTGATGGATCGAGCTGTTCATTCATGCGCCGCGCGGTCACCGTCACCGTTTGCATGATGTCGCCGGTCTCGAGGTTTCGTTTTTCGGTCTTCGACCCAAACAGCACGCCCGCTGTTTCACGATGTTCGATGTTGAAGGTTTCCTGGCGTACCTCCGTCAGGTCGATGTCGGGGTGAAGCGCGCTGGTCTCAATACTGCTCACCACCAGGAATGTATCCTTGTCGAAAAAGAGGTGTTCTGAGAATCCGTCCGGAGCTGTCTTTTCGACCTCCCAATACTGTCCGCCGTTTCGCTCCGCGGCGCCGATGAGTTCGAGCGTGTAGCCGAGCGATGGGAGTTCATGCAGGCCGTATAAGTTACCGATGACGCCGCGCTCCAGTGCGCTTTCCCCTTCGGGGGTTAAGGCGTCGAGGTCACCATCGCCGAACATTTGCCAGCCGCCGTTTGGCCCAAGCGATTCGGTGAAGACGCGCGTGCCGTCTGCAAAAACATCGATGCGCATGAAGCCATCGCGCGTGGCGCGGTAATTGGCGGTAAAGTTGTATTTAGGCTCGACAATGTGCAGATCAATTTCGACAGTGTTGACGGCTTCAATCGCTGCTTTGCCGCCGCGCGCGTCAGCATTTCGGTCGAGCAGGTTCTCAATGGTCATATCCGACTGCTGCGCACAGGCGGAGATCGCAAACAGTGACAAGATGAGGAGAAATGCGGGGCGGCGCTTCATGTTTGATTCCCGGAAATTTAAATTGTTACATCTGTAACATCGCACGTGAAATAGACGGTTGCAACGAACAAAGTCGAGACATGCGGCGCCCGGTTGGCTAGAAGCGACGAATGACGACGCTGCTTTATTCTCATCCGGTTTTTGGACGCCACGAAGTGCCGCCAGGTCATGTGGAACATGCCGGCCGCTACGACGCCGTCGATCGCGCGCTCAAGGCGCCAGAGTTTGACGCATTGGAGCGCCGTGCGCCGCCGCGGGCGAGCGCCGAGCAGGTCGAGCGCGTGCACTCCGCCATGTTTCGCACCCTTGTCGAAGACAGCGCGCCGACCGAAGGGCTTGCCCAATTCGACGCGGACACTTTCGTGGGTCCGTCGTCTCTGGATGCAACATCGCGCGCCGCCGGGGGCGCGGTTGCAGCGGTGGATGCGCTTTATGCAGGCGAGGCGACGAATGCGTTCGTTGCGGCGCGACCACCGGGGCATCACGCCGAGCCGGAACGCGCCATGGGGTTTTGCATTTTTAATGGCGCCGCCATCGCCGCCATGCATGCGCGCGCGGCTCATGGCGCCGAGCGCGTGGCGGTGGTCGACTTTGATGTGCATCATGGCAACGGCACCGAAGCGGCCTTCTGGCACGACGAACACGCCTTTTACGCTTCGTCCCATGAATGGCCGCAATATCCCGGCACGGGCCGCAAGACCGATCGCGGCGCCTTTGACAATATCGCCAACGCACCGCTGGCGACGGGCGATGATGGCGCCGCCTTCCGCCGAGTCTGGGGTGAAGAATTACTGCCCGCCCTGTCGGATTTTGCGCCGGAACTTATCGTGATTTCAGCCGGATTTGACGCCCATGGCGCAGACCCGTTGGGCGGGCTCAGGCTCACCGAGGATGATTTCACCTGGGTGACGGCGGAGATCGCCGCGGTGGCCCGGGACAAGGCGGAAGGGCGGCTGGTCTCGATCCTCGAGGGCGGATATGACCTGCCAGCCCTCGGCCAAAGCGCCGCCGCGCACGTCAAGGCCTTGATGCAAGTCTGAAAACCGCTCCATAAGGGCCGCCCAAAGTATTTCGAGAGACCATGACGGGACGCATCATCACCGCACGCCACGGGCGTCCAGACCTTTCGCGCGACGTGACCATCACGGCGAAGGAATATGGCGACTGGTGGGCGCAATATGACCTCAGCGGTCTCGCGCCCGATGAACGCCCGCCGAAAAGCCTGGTCAGTCTCGCCCAAGGTGCGCAAACCGTATTGTCGTCCACTTTGCCGCGCGCCATGGAAACGGCGGCCAAAGCGGTTGTGAGCGCGCGTGACATTCCGGCGGACCCGATATTTGTGGAGGCGCCATTGCCGCCGCCGCCCGCGCCGGGGTTTTTAAAACTGCGGCCCGGTCAGTGGGGCGTCGTCTCCCGCGTCTGCTGGATTCTGGGATACGCGCCGGAAGGTGTGGAAAATCATGGGCAGACATGGGAGCGGGTGGCGAGGATTGCCGCGCGGCTCGAAGCCCATGCGCAAAATGGCGACGTCCTGCTCTGTGCGCACGGGTATCTTAACTGGATGATTGATCGGCGCCTGCGCCGCGACGGCTGGGCGCGCACTGAGCGCGACGGCGGCAATCACTATTGGTCATGGCGCATCTATGAACCGGCGGGTGAAACGCGCGACGTGGGTGTGGAAGCACTGGCGGAGTAGGTGGGCTGGCGCTGTCACATTACGGTGTGAAATTCTCGATCTTTGTGTTTGTGCGAATTTCCGCGCCTGCTTCCGGTTTTTCGCTGGATGAAACGCCGATGGAAATTTTGTTCACCGTCAGTCCAAGCCCGTTCGCATCGGGCGTTCCCTGCGAACGATAAGAAACCGTCACCGGCTGATCCGTTGCTTCTTCCGCGATCACAAAAAAGCCGAGAATTTTCCACTCGTCGTTTTGCTTTGTAATGTTCAACGTGTAACCGGCAATGGCTTTTTCGTATTCTGCTTTGCCGACGCACTGGGCGAGGGCGCGCTCTCCTGAGCCGGTGCGCATTTCGTATGCGGTGAGTTCGCACGTTGTTTTGTTGTAATTGACGAGACGTCCGAGCTGGAACGACCCGGCGGTCATGAGTTGTTCGAGCCCGCCATTCTGCAGCAGTTCTTTCAACTCTGGCGCCGCGCGCGACCAAAGCTCCTCGCCATTCCATTCGGTGGTGATCGCCGGGACGGCTTCGTCCGTGTACGAATGCGCTGCTTCGAGCAAGGGGCCGACCCGCTGCATGCCGATTACGAAAAAAACGCCAATGATTGCGACGAATCCAAGCGCGAAAGCGCCAATGATGGCGAGCAATGTCCGCATGATAACCCCTCACGAAACCCCGGCGTGATCTTACCGATTAAGCGGTGAGAGGCAACGGCTTCGGAACGCGGCCCTCAAACCACCTGTCCCGCCGCCCAGCCGGATGACCACGCCCACTGGAAATTATACCCGCCGAGCCAGCCGGTGACGTCCACCGCCTCGCCAATGAAATAAAGGCCGGGGGTGGTTTTCGCTTCCATGGTTTTGGAGGAAAGGCCGTCGGTGCCGATGCCGCCGAGGGTGACTTCCGCTGTGCGATAGCCCTCGCTGCCCACCGGCTTTAAGCGCCAGCGCTGAACCGCGTCGCTCAAGCTTTTCAGTTTGGCGTCTGACGCGTCGCCGATGCGCTCGCCGATGGGCGTGCGCGCGGCAATGGCGTCAGCAAGCCGTTTTGGTAGATGGTGCGACAGCAGCGTCTGCGGCGCCAGCTTGCCCTGGGTCTGGCGGGCGGCGCGCAATACTTCAAACAGGTCAATGTCCGGCGTCAGGTTGATTTCGATTTCATCGCCTTCACGCCAGTAGGATGAAATCTGCAAGATGCTCGGCCCCGACACGCCGCGATGGGTGAACAGCAGCGCTTCGCGGAACGACGTCTTGTTGCAGGTGACATTATTGCAGGTGACGATGGCGTCGGCGCTGACGCCGGAGAGTGCTTTGGTTTGTTCCAGCAGGTCGGGCGCGAAGGTGAGGGGAACCAGCGCCGGGCGCGTCGGGACAATGTTGAGGCCGAATTGTTGTGCGATCCGATAGGCGAAATCGGTCGCGCCCATTTTCGGGATGGATTTGCCGCCAGTGGCGATCACAAGCGTGTCGCAGGCGATGGCGCCGCGTTTCGTGGATAGCCGGAAACCATCTGCGGCTTTCTCCACAGCCTCAACGCTCGTGGACAGGCGCATCGTCACTTGCGCCTCGCGGCAATGGTCCGTCAGCATGGTGATGATCTGCGTCGCGCTGTCATCGCAGAAAAGCTGACCGAGGGCCTTTTCGTGATAGGCGATATGGCGCTCATCGACCCATTTGATGAAATCCGCCGGGGTGAAGCGTTTCAACGCCGACTTGCAGAAATGCGGGTTGTTCGACAGGAAATTTTTTGGCCCGGCATGGATGTTCGTGAAATTGCACCGTCCGCCGCCTGAAATGCGGATCTTCTCGCCGGGCTTGTCCGCATGATCAATGAGCAGCACCTGCCGTCCGCGGCGGCCCGCCTCGATCGCGCACATCATGCCGGCCGCGCCTGCGCCGATCACCACTACATCAAACTTTTCCATCGGCGGGGTGTGGTGGAGATGGCGGGCCGGGTCAATGCCAGCCTGCAAAAAACCCGCTCAAAAAAGAGGCGGCGCATCACTGCGCCGCCCTGATTGGTTATCACTATACGGAACAGTTATGCGGCTTTGGCGCTCACCGCCGGAAAGTCGATTTCCGTCTCTGCGATGTGGTTGATGTAGTTGGTAAAGATGTTCTGGACCACATTGGCGGTGGTCTCGACGATGTCGGCCTCGGTGAGACCAGCGTTTTTCGCCGCTTTGAGGTCGTCATTGCTGACCAGCCCGCGTTTTTCGACGATGGCGTCAGCGAGAGTAAGGATGGCTTGCACGCGCGCGTCTTCGGATTTTCCCTTCAAGCGCGCAGAGATTTCTCCGTCGCTGACTTTCAGGCCTTTCGAAATCGCTGTGTGCGCGGAGGCGCAATAGTCACAGCTGTTGGCGCCAGCGACTGTAAGCGCAATGGCTTCGCGGGTCGGAGCGTCGAACGCGCCCTTGCCCAGCGCTTCTCCGAGGCCGAGCAGGCCTTTTAAGGCGGCGGGCTGGTTCGCCACAACGCGATAGAGGTTGGGCACCATGCCCACTTTTGATTTGATGGCGCCGAACAGGGCGGATGCTTCCGCGCTTGCCGCGTCGTCAGTGATTTGGGTCAGTCTCGTCATTTCGTCTTCTCCTTTTTATGCCGGCGGGCGCGCTTGGGGCGTGGGGGAGGCCGTTGGGGAAGGGCCTTTAGGGCAGCGCGCCCGCCGGGGGGTGTTTCAATTCCCACCGGTTGATCCCGGCAGTCACAGTCATATATAGTTACGGACCGTTCCGTCAATAATAGATTATGGACGAATCAGTAACATTGGTGTGAGGATCGCTGATATGGCTCGACCGAGAACATTTGAACCCGAAGACGCCCTCGCGGCGATCAAAGACGCCTTCTGGCGGCTGGGGTACGAGGCAGCCTCGCTCCAGGACATCGAGGCGGCGACGGGCCTGAAAAAACAAAGCCTTTATCGTCTCTTTGGCGACAAGCGCGGCATGTATCTGAGCGCCATCGAGCATTACGGACGGACGGATGTCGCGGCGGCGGCGGCGATTCTGGGCGCAGGCGGCTCGGCGGAAGAGAAATTCCAGCTTCTGTTCGATCATATGATCGACGCGGCGATCGATGGCACCGACCGGCGCGGCTGCTTTTTGTGTAACGCCAGCATCGATCAGGCGCCCGTCGATGTGCAAACCCAAAAACTGGTGGCGGAATTGATGGATCGTATTCGCGAAACTTTCGCCGAAGCGCTGAGCGTCTCGCCCCCCTACGGCAAAGACGCCGCCCGGCGAGAGGCGAAGGCCGCACACCTCATGTCGTCTTACTTTGGCCTGCGGGTGATGATCCGCGCCGGCCTTCCGGCGGAGGTCCTGCGCGCCGCCGCCAATGAAGCAATCGCTGCAATATAGGAAGGCGTCCGCCAAGGCTTGCCAATATGCCCCGGCGCGCGCAAAAAACCACCATGGCAAAAAAACCTGATGACATTGCAACGCTCTCCTTTGAAAAAGCCCTCGCGGAACTCGAGGAGATCGTCTCCAAGCTGGAAAGCGGGCAGGCGGCGCTGGAAGATTCCATTGCGCTCTATGAACGCGGTGCGGCGCTTAAAGCCCATTGCGAAAAGACGCTGAAATCCGCGCAAGAAAAGATCGAGAAAATCGTCGTCGGCGGCGACGGGAAGCCCAAGGCTGAAAAGGCGAGCTTTGAGTAACGTTCGGTTTCGTCAATAACCCAATGTAAACGTGACTGTTGTGATGAAATCCGCCCGGCAATTTTCCCGCGGGTTTAACGGTGTTTTTGCTTTCCAGCTTTTCATGGGCCGCAATACGGCGTCACCGAAGGCATCCTCCGGCACCTCGGCGATAATGCGCTCATTGTAAACGCTGCCGTCGTCGTTCAAGTCAAAGCCAACCATCACGGCGCCGATATATCCTTTCATCCCCGCAACAACGGGATAGCGCGGGGAGCGGCGTTTTTCCCATTCGATTCCGCAGTTTTCCTGTTTGTCATCACCACTCTGCAGCAGCGCCGGCAGCAATCCGTGGAATTCTTCTTCGGTTTTGCCTTCGTGACCGGGATAATCGTCATATCCCATCGATATTCTTGCTGCTCCGGCGGTGAATCCCCATGCCGCGACATGGGCGAGGACCTCATCAAAGCTGGCGATGTCTTCCTGCGGTGAAAATAACATTCGCGCACGTATAAAGTCATTGTGCGCAGCTTCAATTTCACTGATGCCCCGCGGAAACGGAGCGATTTTTGATATGCCAATGACCAGAATTGACGACGCTATGCTTCTGTAGTTCTCCGGCGTGACTGCGTGAAATTCTGCTTCGGCGTTTATCGCGGCGGCAAGCGCTTCATCATAGTCTCGCTTGGCGAGATCGCTTGTGGCGAGTTGCAACCACATTCTGGCGGTGTCTTCACTGGGAGGAAATCCGAGTGCGCCGAGATCAAGCAACGCGTCGCGAAGCGCATTTCCTTCGCGCCATTTTTCTCCACTTACGACGAACTCTGAATAGGCGATGTATAGTCGCAACTCGTCCGCCGGGAGGTCGGCGATTCCGGCGGCGCGAAGCGTCTCAGCGCGCTTCAGCGCGGCGAGAGCTTCTTCACTATCGGAAAAAAGAACGAACTGCCCATAATTGTAGGCGAGGATGCCGGTCAGGCCGTCATCGCCGAGCTCGGCCTCTGCGGCCTGCCAGGCGGCGCGCCCATGTGCGGCGGCCGCTTCCAGGTCTCCGCTCTGCATCGCCTCGTTGTAGCGTTTGTACTCCTCGCGATAGTCGCCAGACTGGCCATAGGCCGGCGCGGCGAAGGTGACGCAGATTGTCGCCGCCATGCCCCACAAAATGCCGCAGAATGTTCTGGTAATGTGATTGACCATCGCGCCGCCCTCCCGTCGCCGCCCATTTAGCGACAGAAAGCCCGGATGCGTCAACGCACCTGACCCCTAGCTGACGCGGCCATTAAGCAACATTTGGCGTCAAAACGCCGTGGGATTGCCTCGATTTCACCGGGCTGGGGGTGGAGAAATGAATATGAGGCGCTAGAACGGGCCTTCGCCTGCGGGCGGGAAAGTCACAACAATAATGAGGGGTTGCCCCATGGCCGCCGATACGCCGCTAGAAACGCCATTACTCGATACTGTCAAATTCCCAGCCGATTTGCGTAAACTGGAAAAGAGCCAGTTGCGCCAGCTCGCTGACGAGTTGCGTGCGGAGATGATTGACGCAGTGTCGGTGACCGGCGGACATCTGGGGTCCGGGCTTGGCGTGGTGGAACTTACGACAGCGATCCATTACGTTTTCAATACGCCCGATGACCGGCTGGTTTTCGATGTGGGCCATCAGTGTTATCCCCACAAGATCCTGACCGGCCGTCGCGACCGTATCCGCACCTTGCGTCAGGGCGGTGGGCTTTCCGGTTTTACCAAGCGCTCTGAGTCTGAATATGACCCGTTCGGCGCCGCGCATGCGGCGACGTCGATTTCGGCGGCGACAGGTTTTGCCGAAGCCTCGCGTCATCTCAAAAAAGATACGACATCAATTGCGGTCATCGGCGACGGGTCCATGTCCGGTGGGATGGCCTATGAGGGTTTGAACAACGCCGGGCATCTCGGCTCGAAGCTGGTCGTCATTCTGAACGATAACGACATGTCGATTGCACCGCCGGTCGGCGCCATGAGCGCCTATCTCGCGCGGGCGACATCGTCGGGCGTCTATCAGGGCTTCCGCTCGTTCGGCAAACAGCTCGCCAAGCGTTTGCCGCAAGCGATCTACAAACAACTCGCCAAAGCGGAAGAATATGGCCGCGGCATGGTCTCCGGCGGGACGCTGTTTGAAGAGCTTGGTTTCTATTATGTCGGCCCGATTGACGGTCACAATCTCGACCAGCTCATCCCGGTGCTGGAAAATGTCCGCGACATGAAAGAAGGCCCGGTCCTCGTGCACGTCGTGACGCGCAAAGGCGCCGGCTATCCATTCGCCGAAGAGGCCGCAGACAAATATCACGGCGTTGCGAAATTCGATGTCGTTTCCGGTAAGCAGAAAAAAGGCACGCCCAACGCACCGGCCTATCAGAAAGTCTTCGCCAAGACTTTGATCAAGGAAGCGGAAAAAGACGACAAGATCATCGGCATCACCGCGGCGATGCCGTCGGGTACGTCGCTGGATATGTTCGCTGATGTCTATCCCGACCGCTGTTACGATGTTGGCATTGCCGAACAACACGCAGTGACGTTCGCCGCCGGTATGGCGGCTGACGGGATGCGCCCCTTCGCGGCGATCTATTCGACCTTCCTGCAGCGCGCTTACGACTCCGTTGTGCATGATGTGGCGATCCAGAATTTGCCGGTGCGCTTTCCTATGGACCGCGCGGGGCTCGTTGGTGCCGACGGACAAACACACGCAGGCGCGTTCGATATCGCCTATCTCGGCTGCCTGCCGAACATGGTGATCATGGCCTCGGGCGATGAAGCAGAGCTGGTTCACATGACGGCGACAGCCGCTGCCTATGACGAAGGGCCAATCGCATTCCGATATCCGCGCGGTGAAGGCGTCGGCCTCGACCTGCCGGAGAACGGCAAGATCCTTGAGATCGGCAAAGGTCGCATCATGCGCGAAGGCACAAAGGTCGCGCTGCTGGCGCTCGGCGGACGATTGCAGGAAGCGTTGAAGGCCGCCGACACGCTCGAAGCGCAGGGCATTTCAACGACAGTCGCCGATGCGCGTTTCGCCAAGCCGCTCGACCATGATCTCATCATGCGTCTGGTGCGCGAGCACGAAGCGGTCATCACCATTGAAGAGGGCTCACGCGGCGGCTTCGGCGCCTTTGTCCTGCACTTCCTTTCGGATGCCGGTCTGCTGGATAGTGGCGTGAAGATCCGCACCATGACCCTGCCGGATGTGTTCCAGGATCAGGACAGCCCCGAAAAAATGTACAACTTCGCCCAGCTGAACGCGGCGCATATTGTCGAGCGCGCCCGACAGGCGTTGGGGATGGAATCGAACGTGGTGAACCTGCACGGGTAACCACTCGACCACGGCTTACCGGCGGCCGCGTGCGTGTCAGCGCGCGGTCGTCGCTCAGATCAGATTTGTTCAATCCTGTCCGTCGCAACCGGCATAGGGTGCCGCCCGAAGGTTATTCGAGGCGAGTTCATGCGAAAAATTGCGTTTCTGGTTTTGTTGTTTGTCGCCGCCTGCGCGCATCCCGCGCAGGGCGGGGCTGATCCTGTTTTCGAAACACAGTGGAACGTGAGGTCCGCGCCGGGACTTGACGCCGTTCTTCTCATTGGGGCCATGTCAGGGGACAAACTGCAAAGCAGCGAATATCCTGAGGAGATAAAAAGATACCGCAGCCAGATGAGTGGCCAGGCAATTGCCGCCCTGGGGCGCATCGGTGCGGCCTTTGACGGCCCTGACAACGGACTTGCCGGTCCGAGCTTTGTTTTTCCACTGGCTGCGGCGCCCGACCTTTCCGTGGATGGACTCTCGGCAGTGCTCGCGGCGCCAGCGCCGTTTTTTGAAAGCCTCAACCGCGATATGAGTGCGGATCGCTTGGCGTTGCTTGGCGATTTAAGCCTTGTCTATCAGGAGTTGCGCGCCGCCGGGTTCGCCGACGACTGGGAAAAGGAAATTGCGCCCATCGTCGCTGAACGCTCGGCGCTTTTTCAAAAATATTTGTCCGGGTACGATATTATTCCTCTGCAGGAACAATATCTAGGGCGCGATCTTGAAAGCGGGATCGAAGTGCTCTTGCTGAATTACAACCGGCCCTACGGCATTCGTGTTCACGGCCAACGTTTTGCGACGTTCCACGGCTGGGATAAAGCGGACACATTACGCATCGCCGTGCACGAAATGTTTCACCCGCCCTTCGATCCGACAAATCCGGCGCTAAGGCAGGCAGGGGCGCGAATTGCGGCCGACCCTCTCATCAACAACATCATTGCAACGGCGGATCCGGCGTTCGGCTATACGAGCCTGCGATCAATTGTCGATGAAGACTCCACACAGGCGCTCGATATGGTCGTCAGCCTACGCCTCGGACTCGATCGTGATCCGACCGAGTACTGGCTCGACCAGGATAACGGCATGCACTTGCTGGCGGCGGCGATGTATGACGCCATGATGGAAACCGGGTTTGCGGAAACCGGCGGCATTTATGAGGAATGGCTGATTGACGCGCTCAGCAGTGACATTCTTTCGCCTGAAGCGATTGAGCGGCGCGCGCGCAAGATCGTGGGCGATGACGCCGTCGATAAATGGGCGCCATAAGAACCCGCTGAAGAAAAGCGACTGGCTTTTGCTGGCGCAAGCGCCCCTACTGCTGGCGCAAGCGCCCCTGCCCATGTATGAATGTTCGCAAGGTGCACTAATGCTGTGCGCCGCCCGTTACCGGGACCTTCGATATGAGCGATGATGCGCCGCGTCCTTCCTTTCTGGTCACTATTCCGCCGCCGGTCTGGGCGCTGTTCTTTGTTCTGAGCGCTGCGTCGATCGGCGCGGCGATGGGTCTTGGCGCCCCGTTGCGCACCCCTCTGGCGGGCTGGCCGCTTCTGGTGCTCGGTTTCGCGATCGCCGCATCGGGACGACTCGCCTTTGCGAAAGCGAGAACAGAAATTCACCCGGCGTCCAAGGTCAATTCGGCGCTGGTTATCAACGGGCCGTTTCAATATAGCCGCAATCCCATGTATCTCGGCATTCTCATCGCCATGTTAGGAATCGCGTTCCTGATCGGAACCGTTCCCGCCTTTATCGCCGTTCTTGTGTTCTTTCTCTTCGTGAATTTTATCAGCATTCCGTTTGAAGAAGTAAAAATGGAACGCCAGTTTGGCGATGATTTTCGCGCCTACAAAGCGCGTGTTCGCCGCTGGATTTAACGGTCATTCGCCTTCGGTGGACCGCATGGGCGACAAGATCCAGGTAAGCGCAACCATGGGACTCTTCGGGTCCGGCTCCCGCCAGAGTATTTCCCCGATTTCATCAAGCTTGGCGTTGATGTCCGCAAGAGCGCTCGGTGATGGCCGGTTGACCAGCCGGAAAAACCGAAGGTTGGGCGCGGAACCCGTTCGGCGGGCGTCATCGCTGTTCAATCCGTGGGAGAAATCCCGCTCCGTCTGGCGGCAGAGCGCAGCAACGATCTCCTGCATGATGTCGTTGTTGGCGGGGTCTTCCAAAGCTTTTTTGAGCCGCATGCGACGGGACGGCGTTGTGTACAGCTTTTCGGTCTTGCGGTTGACGATGCGCGCGCCGGATTCTTCGACTAACCCCACTTCAAGAAGCATGTTGAGGTGATGGTATATTGACGACGGGTTTCGCCCGATCGATGCGCCAAGCTCCTTGATGGACATTTCGTCATGGGCGGCCAAATGATCGACAATATCCTGGCGAATCGGTGACGCCATGGCGCTGAGCTGCCTCCGGTCAAGGACGTAATAGGGGTTGGCGCGCCGGGTTTTTGCTTTGGGCTGGGCCATCTGTCGATAGATTCCTTATTGAGCCAGTCCGTTGTTAGCGGCGTTGCAAGCATTCGACAATTCACGAGGTGGTCCGCCGGTTGGTTCGTTTTGCCGCTGGATGCGTTCGCTTCAGCGCTTTCTTGTTGAAAAAATACACCAAAATTAAATAAGAAAAATTGAAAGCGACGCGAATTGAAAGCGCTGGCGTAAACGGGGTCTGAATTCATGACATTGAAGAAAAAACTATTCTGCGCTGCATCGGGCGCGATTGCAGGCGTTGCGCCGGTCACGGCGCTGGGAGAGGACGCAGGGTTTCTGGCGGCTTATGAAACCATCACTGCAGCGGAACTCGGGCATCACGTCGAAGTTTTAGCGTCTGATGAATTCGAGGGCCGCGACACCGGAACAGCGGGCGAGACTAAAACCATCAATTATCTCAAAGCAGAATTTTCGGCGGCGGGCGCGCGTCCCGGCAATGGGCGCAGTTACTTCCAGGATGTACCGCTCACAGAGATCGAACGCCAGGACGCCCCGTCATTGGCGTTTGTAAAAGGCGGCGCGGCGGAATCCTTCGTTTACGAAGATGATTTCGTCGCGTTCGCCGGTGGGGCCTCTGCGAAAGTGAATTTGCGCAACGCCGATGTGGTGTTCGTCGGTTATGGGATTGATGCGCCCGAACTTGGCTGGAATGATTATGCCGGCGTCGACGTTACGGGCAAAGTCGTTGTCGCCCTGCGCGGTGAGCCCAACCGCGAAGGCGATGATACATTCTTCGCCGGTCCGGCGCTGACCCGTCACGGCAGTCAGCCAACAAAATATGATACCGCCAAAGCCCATGGCGCTCGCGCGGTGATTCTGGTTCACACGGAAGAAAGCGCCGGATACCCGTGGTCGGTGATGGGCGGCATTAGCGCCAAGCAGCACTTTATAAAGAAGGCGGGTGAGCCGGATCTCGACGTGGTGATGCATCTGAACGAGGAGGCCACAACACGGCTATTCGCCGCAGCGTCGCTCAATTTTTCCGATGAGTTCGACAGCGCCGCCCAAGACGGGTTTCGCGCCAAGGCGTTGCCAGTCAAAGTGAACGCCACTTATAACGGCGCCTTGCGCAAAATTCAGTCGAAAAACGTCATCGCCAAATTTGAAGGCGCCGAGGCGCCGGACGAGTGTGTGATCTACACCGCCCATTGGGACCATGTGGGGCGCAATGATACGCTGGAAGGCGATCAGATTTTCAATGGCGCTGTCGACAACGCCACCGGAACGGCAGGTCTGCTGGAGCTTGCCGAAGCCTATGCGGCGTTGCCGGCGCCGCCACGCCGCAGCGTTTATTTCATTGCAACAACGGCGGAAGAAAAAGGCCTGCTTGGCGCGGACTATTACGCCGACAATCCTATCTGTCCGCTTGAAAACACCGCGGCCGTCATCAACCTCGACGCCTTGTTTCCGTTTGGGCCGTTCACGGCGCTGACGGTAACGGCTCTGGGTTCTTCGGAGGTCGAAGACGAGCTGGCGGCAGCCGCAAAACGGCGCGGGCGTGTGCTTCAGGATGATTCCAATCCGGGCGTCGGCGCGTATTACCGTTCCGATCATTATCCGTTCGCCAAGCGTGGCGTTCCAGCGGTGTTTGCCGTTGGCGCGCCGCTGCTCGAAGAGATCACCGAGGGCAGTGATGTTCTCGCCAGGTACATGGACTACGGTCAGAACAAATATCACAAGGTTGATGATGAATATGACGCCGCCACCTGGGACATGCGGGGCATTGAGGGGGACGTGCGCATCTTCTTTGAGGCGGGCTATCGTATCGCAAACACGAGCAGATTCCCGAACTGGCGCTATAACAATCAGTTCCGCGCCATCCGCGATGAGATGATGCGCGGGAAGTAACTTTTGATTGCCGCATGCAGCAAAAGCGTTCACTTTTGCTGCATGCGCCTTGATCAATACCTCACGCAAACCCAGTTGGCGCCCAGCCGCGCTCGCGCGCAGGAGCTTATCGCGGCGGGGCTGGTGCGTGTCGGCGGCGTAGTCGCCGCAAAGCCCGCGCAGAAAGTAAGCGACGGCGCCGAGGTGACAGTCGAAGGTGCGGCGCATCCCTATGTCTCCCGCGGCGGCGTCAAGCTGGAAGCGGCGCTAGCGCAGTTTCAAATTGACCCCGCCGACAAAATTTGCCTCGACCTTGGCGCCTCTACCGGCGGGTTTACCGATGTCTTGCTGCGGGGCGGCGCGGCAAAAATCTATGCTGTCGATGTGGGTCACGGCCAGCTACATGAAAAGATCGCGGCCGATTCCCGCGTGATCAATCTTGAAAAAACCCACGCGAAGGATTTGTCGGCCGCGCTTGTCCCGGCGCCAATCGATCTGATTGTCTGTGATGTCAGTTTTATAAGCCTTAAAAAATCGCTGCCCTTTGCGTTATCGCTGGCAGCACCCGAAGCGCAAGTTATCGCGCTCATCAAGCCGCAATTTGAAGTTGGCCCCAAGGGACTCGGAAAAGGCGGTCTGGTGAAGCCTGGCCTCGCAAGTGAAGTCGCCGCTGAAATTGAGCGATGGCTGGGTGCGCAAACGCCGTGGCGGGTGACTGGCGTATGTAAAAGCCCCATCACTGGCGGCGATGGCAATGAAGAGTTTCTAATTGGCGCGACAAAGATCACATAAATCGCGCAAGAGCGCGAAGAAGCCCGTGAAGCGGGCGACGGTTCGCGTGGCGCATATCGGCGCCGCCGGCGACGGTGTTGCTCTCGTCGACGACGCAAAGGTTTTTACGCCCTACGCGGCGCCAGGTGATGAAGCGATAATCGAACATAGTGGCGGGCGCGGAAAAATTATTGAGCTGCTTGCGAAAGGACCTGAGCGGCGGGCCGCGCCATGCGAATATTTCGGCCGGTGTGGTGGATGCGCATTGCAACATGTGCAGGATG
Source organism: uncultured Alphaproteobacteria bacterium (assembly GCA_942492295.1). GTDB lineage: Bacteria > Pseudomonadota > Alphaproteobacteria > Caulobacterales > Parvularculaceae > Hyphococcus. The sequence continues at coordinate 1,094,856 of CALODW010000005.1, read as the reverse complement.
AATTCTACTCGCGCTGGAAGCACTCGCTGGTTGCAACCGCGCTCGCCCGTGAAGGGTTTGACGATGCCGTTCTGACGCCGCTCGTCAGTTGTCCGGCTGCTTCGCGGCGGCGCGCGCGCTTTGCGGTTCGGCGCACGCAGAATGGCATGGTGTTCGGGGTCAACGAACGCCTTTCCGCTCAAATCGTCGATATATCCACCTGTTTGATTCTGGCGCCGCCGCTCGGAGAGTCGCTCGGCAGGCTGCGAGCGCTGGCGAGCGCCGCGCCTTCGCGCTGGCGCATTTTCGATCTGATGGTGACTCTTTGCGATAACGGCCTGGATGTTTCATTGCTCGGCGGTGACGCTGACGATGAGTTGTCGGGGACGGAACTGGCCGCGTTGACCGACGCCGCGCGTGACGCTGAAGTAATCAGGCTATCGATTGCGTACGAACCGGTGGTTAGTTTTCAAACACCGATTGTATCATTTGGCGGTGTCCCCGTTGAACCGCCTGCCGCCGGTTTTCTGCAGGCAAGCCGCGAAGGTGAAGCAGCTCTTGCGAGGCTTGTAACCAAACAGTTACAGCAGGCAACGCACATTGCCGATTTATTTTGTGGTTGCGGGACATTCTCATTGCCGCTTTCAGAAGTCGCCCAGGTGGATGCTTTTGATTCCGATCAATTGGCGGTCGGTGCGTTGGATACCGCCGCGAGGAAGGCGGCGCTAAGACATGCCGTGAGTGCCGCTCGCCGGAACCTCTTCGACAGACCGCTCACGACCGCCGAACTCAAACACTATGACGCGGTCGTGTTTGATCCGCCGCGTGCTGGCGCGCAGGCGCAAAGCGAACAACTGGCGCAGTCGGCGGTTCCTCTCGTTGTCGGCGTTTCCTGCAATCCGGTCAGCTTCGCCAGAGATGTGCGCATTCTTCGCGAGGGCGGCTACGCCCTGTCGCAGGTGACGCCCGTTGATCAATTCGTCTATTCTCCCCATGTGGAACTCGTTGGGGTTTTCACGAAAGGATAAGCGATGCCGCCGCTCTCTACGGTGATGATCAATGGCGCAAAACGCGCCGTCTATTCGGCGGCGCAGGCGGCGAGGGTGCTTTGGTACACCGGTCACTACGCCTATGGCCGCCGGTTGATGGGTCCGCTGACGGAACCGGGCGAGGCGCCCTATGCAGAAGAATTCGGCCCGCTTGATCGAGACCGGTTGAAGACTTCCTTTCGAGAACTTTTCCATCGGGACTGGAACAATATCAAGTCGGGCGAATACAAGCTTCCTCTTGATGTGCGCCAACCGCCATCGCTGCCGAAATTGTGGAAGTTAAGCCGTGATTATCTGCGCGATTCGGAAAAAGTTGCTCGGCGCAAGGCCACACGCGGACACTCGGAGGTCTACACAGACGCGCAAAAGGAAAAGTTTCCGCGCTATTATCTGCAGAATTTTCATTACCAGACTGACGGTTGGCTGAGCGATACATCCGCCGAGCGCTACGACATGCAGGTGGAAACGCTGTTCACTGGTGCGGCGGGGCCGATGCGCCGGCAGGTGTTGCCGCTAATCCGCGAGGCGCTGACCGGGAAAGACGCCGCCGCCGCGACATTACTCGATATGGGTTGCGGTACGGGCCGCTTTCTCGGTGATGTGAAGGATAATTGGCCATCACTCAATGTCACGGCGCTGGATCTCTCGCCTGCCTATGTTGGTAAGGCGCGCAACACGCTCGGGCGCTGGAAAGACGTGTCCTACGTGCAGGCGAACGCCGAAGCGACTGAACTGGCCGATGAATCATTCGACATCATCACCGCCGTTTATCTTTTTCACGAATTGCCGCCGCAAATTCGAAAAACCGTCGCGGCGGAAATCAGCCGCCTGTTAAAGCCCGGTGGAACACTCATTCAAGCAGACACCATTCAGTATGGGGACGAGCCGGGTTTTGATATATTGCTAGAGAATTTTCCGCGCGGCTTTCACGAACCCTATTACGATAGCTATTGCCACACGGACTTAAGCACACTGTTCGGCGAAGCGGGATTGCGCGTAAAAAGTGACCGTATTGCTTTTTTGACCAAAGTCAGTGCGTTTGAAAAACAGGCATAGACACTCCGCCGCGTCTTTGGCAGTTTGCCATTTAAACGAGACGGGGAACAATTTTCATGCGCATTTTTATTTCGCTCGCTGCGCTGGCGTTCGCCGGTTGCTCCGGTGACGAGGCGCCGGCGGCGTTTAACGCAGCGGTGGTTGAAGACCCAACGGTGATAGACGGCGAATTTCCGCCCGCTGTGGTCGAGCTTGGGATCGACAGTCATGGCGACCGAATGAACGGCCACATCTATCTCGCGGATGGGCCGGGGCCGCACCCGACAGTCGTAATGTTGCATGGATTCCCCGGTAATGAAAAAAACCTCGATCTGGCGCAGGCGATCCGGCGTGCCGGGTGGAACGCATTGTTCTTTCATTATCGCGGTGCTTGGGGATCGGAAGGAATGTTTACATTCACCGGGGCGACTGATGATGTGGCGTCCGTGCTGACGTTCTTGCGCGACCCGGCGAACGAAAATTTACGCGTTGATCCGGAACGCATCGCCCTTGTTGGGCATTCCATGGGCGGGTTCATGGCGTTGCAGGGCGGGGCGCGCGACGAAAATGTTCAATGTGTCGCCACCATGGCCGCGGCGAATTTTGGTGAGCGCGCCGCGATTGCCTCCGCATCGCCGGAAGAACTGGCAGGCTTCAAGCAGTATTCGGACCAGCTTGTGATGCTGAACGGCTTTTCGGGTGACAGCGCTATCGCGGAGCTTGCCGCCGCTGGCGACAATTTTGACAATCGCCTGCTGGCGCCAAAGCTGGCGGACAAAAAGCTATTCCTGATCGCCGGTGAGCGTGATCAGGCGGTGGATATATCTGTTCATGAGCGTCACATGCAGGCGTTTTTGGACGCCGGCGATATTGAAGTGACCGGATGGCGCCTCGATGCGGACCATTCCTTTTCGTGGAATCGAATGGCGCTGGCGCATGAAATCACAATGTGGCTCAACCGGGAGTGCCGGTAGGCTAATATACGTCTATCCGCACTGGGCGCGGTGCAGCAAGGCATGATCGGCGAGCACCAGCGCCATCATGGCGGCGGCGACCGGCACGCCCCTGATGCCGACACAGGGGTCGTGACGGCCTTTTGTGATGATTTCCGTTTCTTCGCCTTGCGTCGTGACGGTTCTGCGCGGGCTAAGGATAGATGAGGTTGGCTTTACCGCGAGGCGCACCACAACGTCCTGTCCCGTCGATATGCCGCCGAGAATTCCGCCCGCTTTGTTTGATAAAAAATGCGGGGCGCCGTTCCGCATACGGATTTCATCGGCGTTCTCTTCACCTGATAGCGCTGCAGCTTCCAGCCCGGCGCCAATCTCGACCGCTTTGGCGGCGTTGATCGACATCATGGCGGCGGCAAGGTCCGCGTCGAGCTTGCCATAAACGGGCGCGCCGAGACCGGCGGGCACACCGGCGGCGATGACTTCAATCACCGCGCCCATGGAAGAGCCCGACTTGCGCGCGGTGTCGAGCTTTTCTTCCCACTGTGTTGCGGCCTCTGCGTCGGGGCACCAGAACGGGTTCTTTTCAACTTCCATCCAGTCGAAACGCGCGCGGTCAATTTTGTGCGGCCCCATCTGCACCAGACAGGCGCGGATGGAGACCGAGCTGCCGAGCACTGATGTCAGCGCCTTTTCGGCGACCACGCCTGCCGCCACCCGCGCCGCCGTCTCGCGTGCCGACGACCGTCCGCCGCCACGATAGTCGCGAAAACCATATTTGGCGTCATAGGTGAAGTCAGCGTGACCGGGGCGATATTTGTCGCGAATGTCGGAATAGTCTTTGGAGCGCTGATCCACATTTTCGATCATCAGGTTGATGGGCGTGCCGGTGGTGCGGGGGCCGTCGGTGCGGTCATCTTCAAACACGCCGGAGAGAATTTTCACCGCATCGGGCTCTTTGCGCTGGGTCACGAATTTCGAGCCGCCGGGCTTGCGCTTGTCCAGCGCCGCCTGAATGTCCTCCTGTTTGAGAAGAATCCCCGGCGGACAGCCGTCAATGACCACGCCGAGCGCCGGCCCGTGGCTCTCGCCCCAGGTGGTGAATCGAAAGACTCTGCCAAAGGTGTTTAAAGACATGTCCGTTTTCTATATCAGCAAGTTTTCGGCGGCGAGCCTTATCATGGTCAAAAACGTCGCAGGAAGGGTTAACGGGCCAAAAGCGCCCTGATGGCTTAAAAGACGGCCACAGCGAGGAAGCATATGACGAGCGGTAATTCCATTCCACCGAGTCCCAGCGCGCAAGCCTATGCGGCGGATGAAGATCAGGGCGACGTTTTCACCATCGGCGATCCGTTCGCGCTTTTCGCGGAGTGGCTGACGCTTGCCGGAACGACGGAGCCAAATGATCCAAACACCATGGCGCTGGCGACGGTGGACGAAGCGGGGCTGCCGGATGTGCGCATGGTGCTGCTGAAGGATTTCGATGCCTGCGGACTGACGTTTTACACAAATGTGGAAAGCGCCAAGGGCCGTCAACTTGCGGCGAACCCAAAAGCCGCCATCTGCTTCCATTGGAAAACAATTCGCCGCCAGGTGCGGTTTCGTGGCGATGTAACGCCGGTAGGCAGTGAAGAGGCGGATGAATATTTCGCCTCGCGCGCACGCGGGGCGCAGCTCGGCGCTCATGCGTCGGCACAATCGCGCCCGCTGAAAGATCGTGCAAGCCTCGAGGCCGCTATTGCAACGCTCGGAAAAGAATTTGACGGCGCTGATGTGCCGCGCCCGGCGCATTGGTCCGGCTACAGACTAAAACCGACAGAGATTGAGTTTTGGGTCAACCGTCCATTCCGCTTGCATGACCGGCTGCAATATCTACGCAAGGACGGCGAGTGGGTGAGGCGCACGCTTTATCCGTAGAACGATAGATTGAGGGTGGTGTCATGGCGCGCGAAGTAAGTTCATTCACGCTAGACAATTTGATGAAACCGATCGGTCCCTACGCTCATTTCACCAAGGCGGGTGATCTTATTTCCATCAGCGCTATCGCCGGCGTCGACCCGGAAACACAAAAGCTGGCGGGCGACGATATCTCCAGCCAGACGAAGCAGGTTATCAGATCAATGGAAACAATGCTCGCGGCGGCGGGTTCCGATCTCGACCATATCCTGCATATCAACATTTTCCTGACCGATATGGCGAATTTCGCCGCGATGAATGCGGCCTATACGGCGGAGCTTGGCGGTCGCACACCGGCGCGATCAGTGGTGGCCGTGACCGCATTGCCAAAACCCGGTGCGCTTGTGACGATGAATCTCACTGCGGTTGAAGCATGTTAGCAAATGGATTGCGCGTATCCGCCAATCTGCTTAGGTGTACCTTGACCGGGGAGAGCACATGCAAATCATCATCGTCGCCATCGCCTTGATGTTCTTTACATCGCTTGCACATGCGCAATCCGTCTGGCCGCCGGAAAATCCAGACGGCTGGGTGCTCGCCCATGTTGATGTCGAAACCACCGGTCTCGATCCCGCCTATCACGAAATGATTGACATCGGCATGGTGTATACGGATCTTGATGGTCACGAACTCGGGCAGTTATACGTTCGCATCATGCCGGCGCATCCTGAACGCATTGATGAAGGCGCAAGGCGCGTAAATGCCTTCGATGTAGACTATTGGCGTGCGCATGGCGCGGTCAGTGAAGCAGATGCGGTCAAGGAGATCGTTGCGTTCCACGAAAAGATGCGCGGTGACAAGCAGGTGATCTTCACTGCCTACAATGTCTGGTTCGACCAGAGTTTTACGACAGCCCTCTTTGCGCGTCGCGGTGTCAACTGGCGCGATCTCTTTTTCTACCATGTGCTCGACATTCCCTCGATGGCATGGGGGCAGGGCCTGACAGGGCTCAACGGAACGGAACTCGCTACAGACCTCGGTCTCAATGATGAGACCCGAGTGCCCGTCGAACACACCGGCATTACTGGCGCCGCGTTCAATGTATCGGTCTATCGCGCCCTGCTCGCGCGGCGAAGCGAGCAATAGCGGAGGGCGTTTATGCACATCATCATTGCAATTCTTGGCGCGTTGGCGGCGGCGTTCTGGGCATTCACCTATTTTGTTGGCGCCGCCAATGAAGGGCGCGAGGCGGTGAGGGATGTGAAAGGCGTTATCCGTCGCGGAAAATGGAACCGCCGCATCGATCAGCGACTTATCGAAAACCTTTCCGATCCGCGCGAAGCCGCCGCAGTACTGCTCTATCAGATGGCCGCCTATGATGGGCACGTAACAGACCGGCAATATCAGACCATCGTCAAACAGATGCGCGACGCGTTCGACGCTGATGAAGAAACCGCAGAGGGGCTCTATGCCTTTGGGCGGATGGCGGTGGGTGAGATCAACGACGCCGGCAACAATGTTCGAAAAATTCTGCGGCCGGTTACCGAAGTTTGTACGAACGCAGAAAAGCAGCAGCTGGTGGAGTTGCTCGAGCACACTGCTGAGATTGAAGGTCCGCCGCGAGACATTCAGCGGCGGCTGATCGCCGAAACCCGGCGGGTGTTGCTGGACGGCCAATAAACGCGGATTTTATGCGTGCGCGGCGACAAAAAATTTCAGGATTTTAATATCTATGCAGCGCGCTTGGTTTGCGATGGCGTTGCAAATTCCGTAGTAAATGTTGTTCGGTCTATTGTCGCCGGCTCCAGCGACTTTGAAGCTTGGAGCAAGGGAATTTTTGAAGGAGTAAAAGATGAATAAAACTGTTGTTTCAATCGCCGCCGCTTGCGCTACCGCTTTTGGTGTCGCCAGTGCAAATGAGTGCACGCTCGACGCAAGTGCGCCGGAAATGCCAAAGCCGAAAGAGGCGACAGAAGCAGACCGTGATGCAACAATCGCGGCGATTAAAGAATTCCAGGCGGCGCTTGCCGAGTACCGCACATGCCTCGATGCGGTGATGGACAATGAAGAGCTTGACGCCAAAATACGCCTGGCGGCGCAAAAGGACTTCAACAAGAGCGTTGAGCTGGAAACCGACATGGTCGAAGACTGGCAAAAGTTCAACGAGAAATATAAAAAGGCGAATTCCTGATTGATGACGGCGCTTTATGTCTCTGAAATCGCGTAGACGGCGCCCCTTCCCGGTTCGCCGTCACAGGAAACCGTCCCTGTACGAACCAGCCTGATCAGATGCGCCAGGACATTGAGCGCCGCCGCCTTGTGCAGGCGCGGGTCGACATCGGCATACATGGCGGGAACAATCTCTTTGATGGTTGTTCGGCCCTTTTTGATTTGCTCAATGATTTGCGCGTCACGCATGAGGCGATGCGTCTTTACGGCGCGCACAAAACGGCGGGGATTTCTGATCGGCGCGCCGTGCGTGGGAAAATAAATCTCGTCATCGCGGGTGAGCAGGGTGTCGAGGCTCGTCAGGTAATCGCCCATGTCGCCATCGGGCGGCGCCACAACGGTCGTCGCCCAGCCCATCATGTGATCGCCGGTGAACAATGCTTTTTGTTCCGGAAGCGCGAAACAAAGATGATTGGATAAATGCCCCGGCGTATGCACCGCCTCCATGCGCCACGTGGCGCCCTCCAATATGGCGCCATCGCCGATAAGCTCATCAGGTTTGAAGGAATAGTCGGCGCCTTCGTCGAGTGCGGGGGCGTCGTCTTCTTTCTTGCGAACCGGATGCCCGGAAAACCCGAATACCGGCGCGCCAGTGGCTTCTGCAAATTTTCGCGCAAGACCGCAATGATCCGAATGGGTGTGCGTGATGAGGATATGGGTGACGCGCGCGCCCTCCGTCGCGCGTAGCAGCGCCTTCAGGTGCTGGTCGTCATTCGGACCGGGATCGATCACCGCCACGTCGCCTTCACCGATGATGTATGTCCCGCTGCCCGTATAAGTGAAGGGCCCCGGATTATTGGCGATCACGCGGCGCACGCCGGTCGCGACCACATCGGGAACGCCGTGGGTGAAGTCGATGTCTTTAACAAAGGGAATAGAAGCCAAACCGGCGCGCCTTATGCTGTAAGCGCGTCGTCTACCATCGCAGCGAACGCGTCGGCAAGGCCGCGCATGGCGGTGAGCTTGTCCTGGCCGCGCATGGCGGAGGGCGGACCCATATCGGTCTTGTTGGCGTCAACAATATAGATGCGGCCGTCATTGCGGTCGCGCAAAACATCGAGCCCGCCGAAATCCAGTTGCATGCCCCGGGCGAAGGCGGAAATCTTTTGCTGCTCGTCGGCGGACAGCATGGCGTCGGTCGCCGCAAGATCCACGCGATGATTGTCATTGGTAAAGCGCAAGGCGCGCGAACGGCGTTTCAGGAACACGTAAGGAGTCGTTTTTCCGCCAACGATCGGCGTGCGGATGTCCACATGCTCAGCGCCGTCAAATGTGTTTTCGATATTGCGCTGATAAACATAGCCGGTTTTCGGACTGGTCACCGGACCTTCGATCAATCGTCCGTCATGCTTGCCGTTGGACTCTGATTTCTCAACCAACGGTCCGTGGTGCAACGCCGGGTCAACTGCCAATGAATAACCGAATGTCTCTTCAAACACGCGCGAGACGACGCTCTTGCGAATATCAAAGCACCCGACATTAAACGATGGTTTGTTGGTGGGCGTGTTGCGCGGCGCGGTGAGAAACTCACGATCCTCGAAATAGAAATGCAGATCGGCCTCTTCCGGGTCATCAACGATCTTTACGTCGGCCAATTGGCAGACGGGCCAGATGGCGTAATAAGAGCGCGGCTTTTTCGGAAAGAAAGAAATGCGTGCGCGTGGCTCACGGCCGCGAACGATGCGTGTGGCGCGCAGCCCATTTATCAACCAGACAAAGCTGGCAATGCGCCAGACATCGCGTGCGAATTCAGGCGTGATAGGGATGGCGGCGCCCGTTTCGGTCGCCACAAGTTCATTACCGTTAATCTTGAACTCGCCAAAGATAGACATGCCCGCTCCGCCGACACCGTACGCCCTGTTTCTTTGAACATGGCTTTTCTGGCGATGACAAGGAAATAAAGACTTGGTGAGCGCCAAAACCCACGGTTTCCGGCGAACGGCGCGGCTTTTGCGATGAACCGGTCATGTGTGCCGTTCGTAAACAGTTATTTAACGCCGCCGCTGCGATCACAATCGCAGGATTAACCATTTGCAGTGCGGCGAACGCCCAGTCAGCGGGCGGCATCGCCATTGGCGACGGCGCCGGAGGCATCACGGATCGCGCCTTCGTGGCGGCGCCGCCAAACTACATTTATGTGGTGGAAAGAGAACGCGGCAGTTTTCTCGATTGCGGGGAGGGGCAGGACCGGCGCGCGACTGACGAAGACGGTCGCGACGTCGCGTTCCTTCGTTGCGGGGTAACACTGACGGAGACGATCGTTATCCCGGCGGCGGCGTCCAGCGCGCGCATCACAATTCATTACTAAGGCTGGCTGGCTTATTCTGCTGTGCGCATGAGGCAGGCGTCGGTTTCAAGATCGCCCTCTTCGGACCAGCGCGCCGCCACTGAATATTTTTTTCCGTAATCAAACGATACGCCGCAACTTGCAGGACTGGTTGTATGCCACAGGCGCGTGCGCCCTTTGATGTCGCCATTGCTTGACCATTTGACGTCAAAGATGGTCGCCATGTGGTCTTCAACGGAGCGCCGGTCGCTGCCGAGGATGACCTCCGCGTCGATGACATAACCGGAAAAACTCACCTCAGCCTGTTCGATGCTTGCCGGGCAAACACAGGAGTCTACCGCGTTTCGTTCCGGCACTTCAGTTAGATCGGGAACGAGGTTGGGGCCGGGTACTTCACTAGCGGCCATGAACGCACTTAAGGAAAGGAATACCGCAATCATACTCATGAACTACTCGTCGTCTCTGTTCGTTTCGCTTTGGGCCTTGCTCTTGAGCGATTCTAACACCTGCACATGACCGCTGATGTCGAACCCCGCCGCCGCCGCATCGGCGACAATATCAGATATAGCGCCCCCCGCCACCGCGGCCGCATAGGCCATCAAGAATGTCGACCGCGCACCGGACCGGCAAAAGGCGAGGGTTTTGCCGTGATCCACCTTATCCAACGCGGATTTTAAGGCCTCAATATGACCGGGGGTAATGCCCTGCTCGCCCACCGGAATATGGGCATAGTCCATGCCTGCGGCTTTCGCGGCGGCCTCAATATCGGCGCCCGGCGGTTGGCCGACCATCTCGCCATCGGGTCGGTTGTTCACAACCAGTTTGAAGCCTTCGCGAGCGGCGGCCTCGACGTCGGCGGCGCTCAGTTGCGGCGCCACGTAGTAATCGGTCGTCAGCGCGATAAAATTTGCCGTCATCGGGTCCCGTTTCTTTGGCGCCGCCGGGCAATCCCCGTAGGCAGGCAACCGGCATTGCAATATGATTGGCCGATAGGGTGATTTTCGCGCGTGGCGCCCAGCGATGCAAGGCCCGCGATTTAATGAGGCTATTCACGATGACGGCGCCGGTATTCCATCTTGCCATCCCCGTTGATGACCTTGAGCGCGCCGAAGCGTTCTATGGCGACCTTTTTGGCTGCGCGCGCGGGAGACGGTCAGATCAGTGGATTGATTTCAATTTTTTCGGGCACCAGCTCGTCACTCATCTAGCGCCGGAGGAATGCGGCCGTGCGGTGACAAATACTGTCGATGGCAAAAACGTACCCGTCAAACATTTCGGCGTGGTGCTCGACCCCGATGATTGGGAGCGGCTGGCAAGACGCCTGACCGATGCGGGCACGGAGTTCATCATCGAACCGGGCATACGCTTTGAGGGCGAGCCGGGCGAGCAGGGGACGTTCTTTCTGCTGGATCCGGCGGGCAACGCGCTCGAGTTCAAATGCTTTCAGGACATGAGCCAGCTTTTCGCGATTTGATTTCTTGATGCTGATGTTGTGATCGATGGGAGCGCGCAGTTTCGCGGCCGTTCCTTTTGAGGGGACGGAGCGCGGATTGCCGCGCCGTCAGAATGGTTCACTGGTCGCCGTGGGCTTAGTCGTCGTCGCCAATGTCCCCGAGGGAACGGATGGCGATCCAGATATTCCAGAGAACAAAAACAGACAGCCCGAAGAAAATCAGAAACTGCCAAAACGTCATAACGCCCCTTATATGGGTGCGTCATGCATGATCGGCAAGTGGGTGCTCCTGCCGTGGCCGCCTCTTTACTCCGCCGCCCGGAAAATAATCTCGCCGTCGACCACCGTCATCACCGGCTTTGCGGTGCGGATCTCGTCTTCGGGTATTGTCATGATGTCCTTTGAAAAGACCGTGAAGTCGGCGCGCTTGCCGGGCTCAATCGTGCCGAGCGTGTTTTCCTGAAACGAGGCGAAAGCCGGCCACAGGGTGAACATTTTCAGCGCTTCTTCACGGGTCACCGCCTCGTCGGGTCGCCAGTCCGGCGTTTGAGTGCCATCGAGGCCACGCCGGGCGACAGCGGCGTAGAATTCGATCAGCGGGTCGCCGCGCTCGACAGGCGCATCAGAACCGGCGGCGATGACAGCGCCGCCATCGATCAGCGACCGCCAGGCATAGGCGCCGTCAAGACGATCCGGCCCCAGACGATCCGGTGCGAAGAATAAGTCGCCAATGGCGTGACTCGGTTGCATGGAAGCGATCACGCCAAGCTCGGCGAAGCGCGGGATGTCTTCACTGTGGAGGATCTGGGAGTGTTCTATCCGCCAGCGCATATCGCTCTTGCCGGCGTGGCGTTCAAAGGCGCTTTCATACCAGTCGAGAACGAGTTCGTTGCCGCGATCGCCGATGGCGTGGGTCGCCACCTGAACGCCCGCGTCAAGCGCTTTGTCGAACAACGCAGCGGCTTGGTCTTCGGTCATCATCAACAGACCGTTTGTGTCTGGTCTGTCGCTATAAGGCTCTGACAATGCGGCGCCGCGCGACCCCAGCGCGCCATCCGCATAAAGTTTCATGGCGCGGGTGATGACGCGGCCATTGCCGCTGGTCCTCGGGCCGTTCGCGGCAAGGTCGTCGAGACCGGCCTCGTCGATAGAATTATAGGCACGGACTTTGAACGTACCGTCGTCGGAGAGAGTTTCGATCATCTCCAGATTAGCGGGATGAACGGACATGTTGTGGGCGCCGGTCCAGCCATAGGCTGCATAAACCTCCGACGCCTTCGCAAATGCCGTCTGTTTGCGTTCTTCGGTCGGCGCGGGGATCAGGCTGCCGGCGAGCCCCATGGCGGTGTCGATGAGGATGCCAGTGGCGCGGCCAGAGTCGTCGCGCTCAATCTTGCCGCCGTCAGGGTCTGCGGTGTCATCTGAGATCCCGGCTGCGTAGAGGGCGGCGGAGTTCGCGACCAGCGCATGGCCGTCAGCGCGGAACAAGAGGACGGGTTGATCGGCGCTGACCGGATCGAGATCGTCCCGGGTCGGCATCCGTCCTTCCGGCCAGCCGGTTTCGATCCAGCCGCGTCCAACGATGGTTTCCGCTTCTCCGGCGTGCTGAACATTGGCGGCGACGATGGAAACGAGTTCCGCGACCGAGCCGACACCCTCAAGATTAAGGGTCAGCTCGCGCATGCCAATGCCCAGCACATGCGCGTGGGAGTCCGTAAAGCCCGGATAGAGCGCCGCACCTTGCAGATCGACAATATCCACATTGTCGCCGGCGCTTTCGATGACGATTTCGCGCGTACCAACCGCGATGATCTCTCCGTCCGAAACAGCGACCGCTTCAGCCGTCGGCGCGCCCTCCACGCCGGTGTAAATTGGCCCGCCAGTAAATATCGTGACCTCGCTCCCGGTCGCAGAAGTTTCTGTGGCGCCGGACTCGCCGCTCTGTTGTGAGCAGGCGACGGCTGAAAAACCAGCGAGAAGCATGGCGAATATGCGGTGTCCGTTAAGCATGAATGTTTCCTGAAAATTGCGGGCTGAAGTGTTCTGAAGCGAACCGCTTGCATATCCGCTGCATCCAGATTCGACAATGGACGCGTGTTCTCGCGGCGGCCCGTAAAAACGCGGTTTTTTGGTTCTTATTTTCGCCACAATTCCCGTTATGCGGGCATTGAAAATTAAAATCCGATTATGTGTTGCGCTGCAGCGATTTTTTCGGGTGTTTGCCCCCTGGGAGCATTGACAATCCTAGTAAAAGCGCAGAATTTGAGCCTCGTTGTTAATGGTCCGTTAATGACGCGGTGTCCGGCGGTTCCGGACTTGAGTTTAGTATTTTGAGTGGGGGACCACCTTATGACGACCTTTCGTTTAATCGCAGCAGCTGTAGCCGCGGCAGGTTTTTTGACCGCGCCGGCGAATGCGACGACGTTTATCTTTAAAAGCGGCGGCGGTTTCCTTGATACGCCGACCGGCAACGTGGCGATGGACTGTGGTACGCTCGGCGCTGACCTGTGCACCGACGATGATCCGACGGGCTTTACCTATTCGAAAGATGGCGTTGAGTTTACGGCGACGGCATATACGTATGACGGCATGGATCGCGAAGCGGCCCAGCTGATCCAGGACATCTCGCCAGCCAACTCCGGCCTCGCGGCTCTTTCCGAAGCTGACGCCGAACAGGATCAAACCCAGTTTGACTCCATGGAATCGATTGAGTTCGTTTTCACGGCGGCGGTATACCTGACCAACATCGAATTCAACGCTGGCGACGACAATGATTGTTCTGGCCCGCTAACCGAGGGTCCCTGCGGTGATTTCGATCTCTATATCGACGGTATGTATTTCGACACAATCACAGCAGTAGACTTGCTGACGACCGTGTTCTTCGGAACGACCTTTGAGTTCCGCGCTGTAACGCCAGGCGCAGGTTTCACCATCGCTCAGTTCGAGGTTTCCGATGTTCCAATCCCGGGCGCTATTCCGCTCCTGCTGTCGGGCCTCGCAGGTCTTGGCTTTGCAGCACGCCGCAAGAAAGCTGCTTAACCAGCTCTCACGCGGACAGCGTACGAATTAGAAAAGCCGGCCCTCGGGCCGGCTTTTTCTTTGCGTGACGTTGAACAATCCAATCGTTCAGGCGCGCCGCTAAGCGGTTGCGGTTTCGCGGTTTCTTTCGTTGATGATGTCTGTCGCGAAGCGAAGCGTATCCTCATTGTCAACGTCGATGGGCGCTTCTGGAAATGGCATCTCGACCATGCCGGCATTGACGCCGAACTTGCGTCCCAGTCGGGCGAACGCGTCTTGATGCTTGAACAGGGCGATCTTATAGGCGATGGCGTTCAGCGGCCCAAAGGCCTTAATCAGCCGGGTACGCGGCGCTTTCAGGAACTGACCGCCGCTGCGGAACACTTCCGCCGCCGCCAGCGCCTTTGGATTCATGATGCCGAACAGATTGCAATTGGTGAATTCGCCGTCGCGGAATCTATGAAATCGCTTTTGCCCGCCGGGGTATTTGGACTCCAGCGTTTCTCTGCTGGCCATGGCCGCACAGGCGTCAAACCGTTCGGCGCCGGCGCAGAAATGTTCCAGCATCGCCGGCGTGATCAGCACATTGTCAGCCGTCGTGATGATGGCGGGATAGGCGTCGTCCTCTGCGAGCGCTGTCGAAACGCTGTCGAACAGATTGTCCGCAGATGGAGCGAAGCGCACCAGCCCGGCGTCCATCATGGCGCTGACATAGCCAACCTGCCGCAGCGGCGCGTCGTCTTCTATGGAGATTGTGATGCGCCGCGCGAGGCCGCTATTCACGACATTGCTGAGTGTTCGTTCAATCAGCGACTTTCCATTAATCTCAACAAGGGCTTTGTGGCTGACGCCAGCGGCCTCCGCCAGCGGGTTTACAACGCCCGTGCGCTGCGCCGCCATAATGAGGAAATGATATTGCTTTTTGGTGTCACCACTCATCGCCGCCAGACCTTTCAGTGCCGGTTCCCGCACCGGCTGCAGCGATCGGATATTCGATGACGGCCTCCGGCGCAACAACGCCCTGACGCCGCAGGCTGTGGCAGAGTAGCGTTTCAAGCAATTGTGGATGGGTCACGCCGATGGTGGCGGCGGATATGGCCGTCGCCTTTTTTGACCACAGATTGCAGCTCAAATTGATTTCGATGAAATTCAGCGCGTCGGTCTTTTCATCGTATTTCAGCTCGACCCGGCCGATATCGCATGGCCACACTTCCGGAAGCAGTTTGAGGCTCGTTTCCACCACGCGGTCGAGCAGCTTGCCGTCGGGTAGACGTTCCAGCTTTACCGTGTCCGTACCGGCGAGATGGCGCTTTGCTCGTAGGAGCGAATGGCGCGCGCATCATCCACGTAAAACCGCAGGGGCGGCAGCACCCAGGGACCGTTCGATCCGATGATCGGCACGGCGATCTCATAGCCGTCTACGAGGTTTTCGATAATGACGTCATGGCCTTCGGCGAGGAGCCTCTCGGCATGGGCCTTCGCATCCGGCCAGTTGTCGTAAGAGCCAATGCCCCATGACGCGGAACTGGCGTTTGGTTTGACGATCAGCAGGTTCCAGTCGAACTCGGGCGCCTCGATGGCAACGGCGCCGCGGCGGATCACCATCCAGTCGGGCGTCACCACACCTCGATTGCGGATGGCGCATTTCATCAGATGTTTGTCGTCACCAAGGCCGCGCAAAATCGGCGTCGCGCCAAAGAACGGAATCTTGTTGTAGGTGGAAAGCAGCGGACCCAGCATTTCGCTGTTCACGAAGCCGCCCCTGTTCAGCATGGTAAACAAAAAGTCGTAATCGTGATTAGCGTATAGCCGCTCGAACTTGCTGGCGGCTTCGACATTGTAGCCGAGCGAGCGCAGCGTCTCGCGCATTTCCGCGTGATAGGTCGCATGGGTGCCGTCAACCTTGTCAGGCGTGCCGTCGCCCTCAGCCCATTTGGCGAGATAGACAATCTTCAGACGCTTCTTTTCAGCGTCATCAAGGCGTAGCAACGGCCCGTGCTGCATTGTGAAATTCCGAAAAAGCGCCTTAACCGCCAGCCCGTCTTACAAGCCCCAAGGGAGGGAAGGCGCGCTTTTCCCCAAGGCGCCCCGGATATAGGTCTGATTGAAATTAGCGTCAATTAACGCTTACTGCACGAGGTGTTGCACCTTATTACAGACAGCAGAGGAGATACGACAGATTTGGGTGGGCGATGAACACATCGAGTGAGGCGAACAACACAAAAGGCGCCGGGCCCGTCGGGCGGATCATGCGCAACGCGCGCGCGCTGCTCTCGGGCAAAGCGGTGGGCGGGGTTTTGTCGCTTGCCTATCTCGCCATCGCCGCGCGCGGTTTGGGGCCGGAGGGGCTCGGCGCGCTGGTGCTGGCCCACACCTACGCCATGGTGATCGCCGGGCTGGCGCGTTTCCAGTCATGGCAGGCGGTGATCCGTTTTGGCGCCCCCATGCTGCGCGACGGGGACGGTGCGCGGTTTAAACAATTGCTCCGCTACACGATCAGGCTCGACCTTATCAGCGGCGTCGCCTCGGTTGTTGTGGCGCTGGTGGTCGCGCCGATTGCGGCGAAGGCGTTTGGCTGGCCGGAGGATATTCGCTGGCTCATCACGGTTTATTGTTTCGCAACGCCATTCCTGATCGCCGCGACGCCCACCGGTGTGTTGCGGCTCTATGACAAGTTCAAGCTGCTCGGCTGGCAACTGACCTTGATGCCCATCGTGCGGTTTGTGGGCGCAATCATTTTGTGGCTGACGGGGGCGGGGCTGGCGGCGTTTTTGGCGGTTTGGATCGCCAGCGTCTTTGTGCACGGGGGCAGCCTGTGGTGGCTGGGCCTGCGCGAACTTCGCCAGCGCGGGCAAACGCCGAAGATTACCGGGCCTGCCGAACAGCCGGCGGACAAGGCGTGGCTCCCCTTCATGATCAAGACCAACCTCTCCAGCTCTATCGACCTCATGCACAATAACGTCCCTGTACTGATTGTCGGCGCCGTATTGGGCGGGGCGGCGGCGGGCTTTTTAAAGCTCGCCTATAACCTCGCCAACCTGCTGGCGCAGCCGGTGACTATGTTCAATCAGGCGACATTCCCGGAATTGACGAAGGTCGAGGCGGAAAGCGGTCACGGCGAAATGGCGAAAGTGGCGTTTCGTTCCGTTGGCATCGCCATCTTGATCGCCGCGCCGATCATCGGGGTGTACTTCCTGTTCCGGCGGGAGCTGGCGCAGGCGGTGGGCGGCGTGGAGTTTCTGCCCGCAGCGCCCTTGATCGCCCTGATGGCTGCGGCGCAAGTGTTTCATATCGCGGCGCTGGGTTTTGAATCCGCGGTGCTGGCGCGCGGCCGCGCCGGCTGGGCGCTGACCGGGCAGTCGCTAGGCGCGCTGGCGCATCTGGCGTCTCTCGGTGCCGCACTCACCACGCTCGGCGTCATCGCCGCACCGCTGGCCATCATGACCGGCTGGAGTGTGTTGATTGCGGTATTGGTGTGGGCGCTGGTGCGGGAGTGAGTGAAGGGCATTTCTTCTCGCATTCAACGCGGGGATATAACGCCATTCCCTCAAGCCCCGGCCTTCACTGCAAAGCTCCACGCGAGCGCCGCAAGCGGTTGCACCTGCGCGCCCATTTCCTTGCCCTTGGGGGAGGAGGCGTTGCCTTGCAACGAGCGGGCGTAGACGCCCTGTATGATCGAGCTTAGCCGGAACATGTTATAGGCGAGGCAGAAGTCGATATGGGCGACGGCGTCGCGCCCGGTGCGGTTTGAATATTGCTCTGCTGCGGCGTTCATGGTCGGGATGTTTTCCGCCGACAGGTCAAGCCCGGCGAGCCCGCCACGCACGGTGCGCGGCATGTGCCACACCATCAAAAAGTAGGTGAAGTCGGCCAGCGGATGGCCGAGGGTAGATAGCTCCCAGTCGAGAATGGCGAGTGTCTTCGGCTCGCTCGGATGCATGATCGCATTATCAAAACGAAAGTCGCCATGAACGATCGATGTGGCGTCGTCCGCCGGGATCGCGGTGGGCAGCCATGAGATGAGATTGTTCATCTCCTCAATGGTGGACGTTTCCGCGGCTTCATATTGTTTCGACCAGCGGCCGATTTGGCGTTCAAAGTAATTTCCCGGCTTGCCGTAATCACTCAGCCCCGCCGCTGCATAATCAACCGAGTGCAAATCTGCGAGCGTGTCGATCAGCGCGGTGTAAAGCGGCATGCGGTCAGCGGGCGTCACTTCCGGCAGGCCGGCATCCCAGAAGATGCGACCCTCCACAAAATCCATGATGAAAAACGCCGTACCGATAATGCTGTCGTCTTCGCAAAGGGCGTAAGTTTTCGGCACGGGAAAGTTTTGCGCGCCCAACGCCGTCATCACTTTGTATTCGCGATCGACTGCATGGGCAGACGGCAAGAGCTTGCCCGGCGGCTTGCGGCGCAGCACATATTTTTTTGCAGGCGTGGTGATGAGATAGGTGGGGTTTGACTGACCGCCTTTGAATTTGCTGACGCTTATGGGTCCGGCAAAACCCTCCACATGATCTTTCATATAAGCAGTGAGCGCCGCTTCATCGAATTTCAGATGGTCGGGCGTTTCGGCGACGCCCGTAAAATCCGCTTTTATTTCGTCAGCCATGTTGGTGTTCCTTATCCGGCGCGAAAATGCTCGATGATCATGAGCGCGCCGATGATAACAAATCCCGCGCCCGCGATAAGCTTCAATGGCAGTGTGGCGAGATAACGCTCGGCCGCCGCGCCCGCCAACACAGCGGCGCCCGTCGACGCTACCAGCGCCAGCGCTGCGGCGATAAACACCATCAGTTTCGATTTTCCGTCTTCGCTGGCGAACAGCACTGTGGCGAGTTGGGTCTTGTCGCCCAGTTCAGCGAGAAAAACGGTGACAAAAATCGTGAAAAACGCGGTCATTGTTTCAAGGTTCCAAGTCTGGTGTGAAAATCAAAAAAAGCGCCGAGCACATTTTGCGGCGCCTCTGTGTGTGGGTAATGACCGATCTCCTCGAACAGCACCGCATCGGCGTTGGGTATCAGTTCGAGATAATGATCAAGCAT
The DNA here is from genome assembly GCA_942492295.1 of uncultured Alphaproteobacteria bacterium. Lineage (GTDB taxonomy): Bacteria > Pseudomonadota > Alphaproteobacteria > Caulobacterales > Parvularculaceae > Hyphococcus. The sequence goes on along the minus strand of CALODW010000005.1, from coordinate 1,075,912 downwards.
GTGCTTGCCGGAGATGGGGTCCGCGCCACCATCGATGAGCCGCAAGGGAATGTGCGTATCCTGCAGCGCGCCCACCCAGCGCGCGCGATTGGCTTTACGCTCGGGGATATATTGCATGAGCTTGTGAAAAATCTTTTTGCCGCCCCCTTGCTCGAACAAGGCCCAGTGGCCGTCGATTTCTTCGTCGGAGGCTTTGGTGTCGGCGCCGAAGATTTGGTCGAACGCTTTTCGCAGCTTTTCGCGCGACATAGCCGCGCCGAGCAATGCGCCGATCGGTGTGAGCGCCAGCTTTTGGATGGGCCGTGCGCGGTGCTGTTCGGGGAAGAGGCCGCCGTTTAACAGCACGGCGGATTTCAATGCGAAGCTTAAGCTTCCCTCATTGGCGCGCGCCAGTAATTCCTGCGCGACGGTGTCGCCATAATCATGGGCGAAAATATGCGCCTCGCTGACGCCGAAAAATTCCAGCAGCGCTTCCTGCAAGTCCGCCTGATTGAAGATTGAATATTTTATGTCGGCGGGTTTGTCGGAGAGCCCAAAGCCCAACATGTCGAGAGCGGCGAGATTGAAATGCTTTTCAAGCTCATCCCACGTTGCGGACCAGTCCCATGAGGAGGTTGGGAACCCGTGGATCAATAAAAGCCAGGGCTTGTCGGCATTCGGGTCGGCGCTTGTCCACCAGGCGATGCGCGCGCCATTGACCTCACGATATTGCGCCGCGTCGCGCCATTCCTGCAGCGGTTTCATGTGCTGCTCTCTCCAATGTCGTTTTTGAGCGCGCGCCAGCCAATGTCCTTGCGGTAAAAACCACCGGGCCAGTCGATGGCGTCAACTCCGGCGTAAGCGCGGCCCACCGCTTCGCGAATGTCCTTGCCCGTTGCAGTGATGTTGAGCACACGCCCGCCATTGGCAAGGAGCTTGCCGTTAATGTTCTTTGTCCCTGCGTGAAAGACGATAACGCCGGGCAATTCTTCAGCCCGTTCAACGCCGTTAATTTCAGAACCCTTTTTGTATGCGCCGGGGTAGCCATCCGCCGCCATCACCACCAGTGCGGCGGCGTCATCGCTCCAGTCAATCATCGCGCCCCTCAGCGCTCCAGTCGCGGCTTTGTGCAGCAGGGGAAGAATATCGCTCCGCATCCGGCGCATAAGTAGCTGGCATTCCGGGTCGCCAAAGCGGGCGTTAAACTCCACAAGGCGCGGGCGTTCATTCTCGATCATCAACCCGGCGTATAGAACACCGACATAGGGCGTTCCGCGTTTGCGCATTTCGGCAACCACAGGCTCGATGAGGTCTTTCATCGTGCGTTCGTAAACAGCATCGGTGAATACCGGCGCCGGGGAATAGGCGCCCATGCCGCCGGTGTTGGGGCCTTCGTCGCCATCGTAAGCGCGCTTGTGGTCCTGGGCGGCGATCATGGGAACGATGTTCTCGCCGTCGGTGATCGCAAAAAAGCTCGCCTCTTCGCCGGTCATAAACTCTTCGATGACCACCACCGCGCCGGCCTCGCCGAAACGCCCGCCGAGCATGTCGTCCACCGCCGCATCGGCGTCACCCAGCGTCTCGGCGATGACCACGCCTTTGCCGGCGGCGAGGCCGTCCGCCTTGATGACGTAAGGCGCGGTTTGTTCGCGCAGGAACGCCTTGGCGGGGTCCGGCTCGGCAAATCGTCCATAGGCGGCGGTGGGGGCGCCGGCTGCGGCGCAGATTTCTTTCATGAAGCTTTTTGACGATTCGAGGCCAGCGGCCTCGCGGCTTGGGCCAAAACAGGGAACGCCGCGTGCGCGCAGCATATCACCCAGCCCCGCCGCCAGCGGCGCTTCCGGCCCGACCACAACCAGATCAAGCCTCTTTTCGGCGGCGAAATCGGCAAGCGCCTCAATATCGCCGTCTAAAATGGACAAACATTCGCCAATGTGATTGAGACGAGGGCCGCCAGGCGCCAGATAGAGCTTTGACAATTCGGGGCTTTGCGCGATTTTCCAACCGAGCGCATCCTCCCTGCCGCCGCCGCCAACCAACAGGACTTTCACTTGGGCGATCTCCCTTCCAGTTTCCCTGCGTTTAAGCGCCCTCAGCGCGCCGATCAATGTCGAGCGGCATGACGGACGAGGGTGAAACACCGGCAGCGCCGGAAAACGAGGAACTAGCGGCGCCAATGGGGAGAAAAAGCGCGCTTGTCTCGCCATTGCCGCCGGCGCTGGCGTCAGCGCTGGCGCCCGCCTTCGCGTTCTGGCGCCGCGCTTATGGCCCCTGGGGTCGTGTGAGTGCGCGTTTCCTCGACTATCTCGCTGAAAATGACGCAAGGCGCGGGCGCGCCGCGCTGGTCATGGCGCTTTCCATCAACCTCGTGGTCCTGACGCTCATGTCGACATTTGCGCGGGTGCGCATCTGGGCGCCCAACGCGCCAAGCGATACGATTATGGTAACGCTGGTGGAGACCCTGCCGCTGGATTTGCCGTTGCGCGATCCCGCCATAGACCCCGTGCCGGAAGAACTCCCCGTGGAGGAGGAGCCGGAACCGGAGCCCGAACCGGAGATCGTTGAAGAACCGGAACCTGAGCCGGAACCGGAGCCCGATCCCGTTCCTGAACCACCAGCGGAAGAAGAACCGGAGGCCGAGCCCGAGCCAGAACCGGAAATAGTCGAGGAGCCGGAACCAGCACCGGAACCGGAGCTGCAATTGAATCTCGACGATGAGCCGCAATTCGCCCCGCCGGCTGATGCGCCTGAACCGCTGATCCCCGACCCGGCGCCCGTGGCGGATGATGACAATTTGCTACCCGATCCATTGGAAGACGAGCAGGCGCCCGCGGAAGACGACCCGGAGCCGCTGATCTCCGTCGAACCGGAATTGCCGCCCGAATCCGGGCTCGACGAAATTCTGGGCGATGAAGAATCCGACGGCGAGGAAGAAGCGCAGGAAGGCGAAGAAGACGAGGGCGAAGACGCCCTTGCCGAGGAACTCGCCGAACAGGAGCCGGAAGAAGAGCTGACCGGTGATGATATGTTTGATGAAGAGCCCGTATTCGGACAGCGCCGCTTTACGTTACCGCGTGTCGCGTTGCCCTTGGGCGAAGCGGCGATTGCGCCGGGCGACTCCGGTGTTGTGGCGATTTTCTGTCCTGAAGAGTTCACCAATGAGGACAAGGCGAAGGAATGCGCCGGGCGCCGGGAGATTCGCTCCGGCTGGCGTCCGGGTTCCAGCGGCGAAGACTGGTCGCGGGCAACGGAACTGCTGAAGGGCTCGCGCGAAAGCGGCGTCATGGGACCAACGGCTGGCCCTGTGCTTGAACGAACCATCAGGGAACGGGAGCGCGAGTTGGTCGAAGGCTTGAGTGATCCCCGCCGCAGTCAGGACAGCGTCAACAATCTGCCGGACGCAGGTGACGACAACATGATGCGCGGCGTCGAGGGCGACCGCCCGAATATAGGGCCGAAGCCGTTTGAACCGACCTGGACGCTTAAGGATGAGACCCAGCTCAGCGAGGAAGAAAGACGGCGCATCGAGCAAGATCTCGTCAAAGACGACGACTAGCCGTTCTCACCGCGCGACGAGTTGGGTTTACAACTGTAGTCGCAGATATTATTAATCGTAATACAGGGGTGCTTCCGCCACCTTTGCACGCGTCGCGTATTAAACGCGGGAGGGCGCGTAGGGAAAATTGCGGGCGGGTCGGTTTTAAAAGGGCAAGGGTCAAAACATGTTGAAACGAATTTCAGGCGCGCTCGCTGCCGTGGTGGTATTATTTTGCGCCGCATGGGCGCAGAATAATCCGTCCGTGAACGCCGCAAAGCGCGCGGTGGTGGTGGAGGGTGTCGCCAACGCCATTACCGAAAACTTTTACGATACGTCAGTGGGCGCAGAAATCGCGGCGGAACTCCGCGCCAAGCTTGCCGGCGGTGACTATGACGCTGCCCGTGACGCCGCAACACTCGCGGACATGATGACCGAGACATTGCAGCCGCATGATAAGCATTTCGCTGTCCGTTACACCGGACCACCACAGCGCGGCGAGCAAGGCCCGCCGGGAGGTCAGGGGCCCTTCGATATCGGCCCACGGATCAATTACGGTTTCAACGAAGTGAAAATACTGCCGGGCAATGTCGGCTATATCGACATGCGGCTTTTCTTTCCGGTGCAAGATCAAAATGCCGGAGCAACGGCGCTGGCGGCCTTGAACTTTGTCAAAAACGCAGACGCGGTGGTGTTCGACATGCGCCAGAATATGGGGGGCGCGCCTTCCATGGTGCAGTTACTGATCAGTCATTTTCTTGATCCGAACAACCTCACCACCATCAACACTTTCATGGACAGTACGCGGGAGTATCCCGCCGAGATGCTGGCGCTCACCTATTTGCCGGCGGGCGCTCGGCCCGATGTGCCGTTGTTTGTTCTGACCAGCAGCCGCAGCGGTTCCGCCGGGGAAGCGTTTCCCTATCATCTGCAGGCCATGGAGCGCGCGACGATTATTGGTGAAACAACATACGGCGCGGGCAATCCGGGCGACATGTTTTACGCCGGCGAAGGCTTTGGTGTTTTCATTTCGACGAGCCGGACGAAAAACCCGGTAACCGGCACGAACTGGGAGGGTGTCGGCGTCGTACCGAATGTGAAGGTCCCGGCGGTGGAAGCGCTCGATCACGCGTTGAAGCTTGCCTATGAGAAAATTCTGGAACGGGCCGATGACCCCGGGCACAAAACGTCAATTGAATGGGCGCTGGAAGCGCAGACGGCGAAACTCAACCCTGCGGAATATGACGCGGCGGATTATGCGGACATTGTCGGTGCGTATGGTCAGCGCGCGATCACGGCGATCGATGGTGTGCTCTATTACCAGCGTGGCGAAAGTGCAGGGCAGCGCATGACGCCGCTGGGCGATGACCGGTTTCTGGTGGAGGGGCTTGATAACTATCGGCTGACCATCCAGCGCGACCGCCGTGGGCGTGTGCAGTCCTTGTCGCTCGAACAGCCCTCCGCGCCGCCCAGCGTTTCAGCCCGGTCTTAGGATCTGGCGCCGCCAGGCAAAAGATCACGATTGACGACGCTACAACTCATTCCTACATCGTTTTCTTTGCTGGAGATGATCGATGATTGAGAATTTGGCGATTGCGGCGGTCGTGGTATTGGTGGCGTCGGAAACCTTCGCCGTGTCCGAGGCGGTGTTGTGGGCGATCACCGCAGCGCTTCATATGGGCGCGGCGGCGGCGCTCGGCGTGTTTGTGGCCTCACTGGTAATTGGATCAGGCGCGGGATTTGGTATTTTCCACCTCGCCCAGCGGGCGAAAAAGGCCGGCAATCTGTAACGCCGCGCTGCTGCGCAAACAGGGGATCGGGCGCTGCGCCCCAGCTACGCGCGACTCCCCGCGCTTTAAGCGTAGGGTCCAGCTCCAGTAGCGTCCAACAGGGTGATGGTTGTGTCGGGTGATGGACTCCACCGGCAAGCCTTGGAGAGTCGAGAATCTTGAGGCCGCAAACCGCCGAAACTCCGCACACGTATAAAGAGAATCTCGCGGTTAAAAATACACCTTATGTGATGAATTCTTTCATAAAACCTATATTTGGTGGATAGTTATCCCCCACTTTCGAGATGGCCGTATACTTTCCCTCGCGTTGAAATGCGGCCTTGAAAACCGGCGCCAGTCAGAGGACGGCGCAACATCCAATAAAGGTCCTTGCAGCGTCGGGTTCGGGATGCCGTGAAAGCGGATTGCCGGACCGGGCTTTTTGACATTGTGAATTTCGAGGGCGGCTCGATTATGGAAAGCGGTTTTCGCCGCAGCCTAATTGAATCGCTTATTCGCCGCCGAACTCCCGCGCGAGGTAGTTAAGAATCTCCTCGCGCGTTTCCGGCGGCGGCGCGGCCATGCCTTGTTTGTCTGTCATCCAGGTCAGCAGGTAGTCCCAGCCGTCGCGCGACTGTCGTTGCTGCATGACAATCTGCAAAGAATGGCAAGCGGCGCAATAGGCGGAGACCGTATCGTGACCCACTGAGCGCGGCAGGCCCCAATAGTCATCGCTCGGGTCAAACAGCGTGCCCGCTATTTGGGTGGATTGCGATTGATACGGGTTGAGCGCCGCATACGCTGGCCCATAGTTGATCTCGCCGTTCCAGACGGCGGGTGCGGACCGGCCGGAGTCATCGGTTGCAACGTGCGATGCGGACGTAATGTCATCGGGCGCGCGATCAAACAGCGTCGTCAGGCCGAACACCGTCAGACTCATGCCGGTGAGGATGCCGGCGCGAACAAGTATGTGTTGTGCGCCGCTCAAAGGGCGAACACCGCAACGCGATGCTGCAGATTGTTGAGATAGCCGCGCGGGTTCCACCCCGGTTGCGTGGCGGGCTGGGCGACACCGGCGTCGTCAGTTGCGCGCGCCCAGATTTCGTAATAGCCGTGATCGAGTAGCATGATATCGGCGCGCCAGTGCTGCCAGGCGTAACGGTTAGCTGGACCGTCGAGTCCCGCCCGCGTCCAAGAAGCGCCGAAATCTATGGAGAAATCCATTGCTGACACTGCGCGATCACCGGCCCAAGCGTGGCCACGCACCATCAGGCGCTCACCAGCCCTCACACGCGCGCCGGTTTGCGGCGCGGTGATGATGGATTTCACTGGCATGGACTGGATAATCGCCATGTCTTCGTCCGGTACTTCAGTTCCCGGCGCCACCGGGTATTTCGGCACCCGATAAGACTGGCCGGTCATCTTTGCGCCGTCATGTTCGCGGTCGCGGACCTGGATGCGCGTCAGCCATTTTTGCGAGCACGATCCCGGCCAGCCCGGGGCCACGAGGCGCAGCGGGTAGCCGTTCAAGGTCGGAATGTCGCCGCCGTTCAAGGCGTGGGCGATGATGGTGTGCGGCTCCAGCGCTTTTTCCATCGGGACGCCGCGCGATAGCGGGAATTTTTCCGGATAGCCGGAAAGGTGCGGATCGGCGCCGTAATGGCCGGTGTAAACGGCGGTGGATTTCAAACCCGCCCGCGCCAGTACATCGCGTAAACGAACGCCGGTCCATTCCGCGCAGGAGACGGCGCCGAAACTCCACTGGTTGCCGCGCGCCGCAGGCATCATGAATCGCCTGCCATTGCCGCCGCATTCGATCTGCAATTGCAATGTCACCTGCTCGAAATCATTGCGCAGATTATCGATGGAAAGATCGAGGGGCGTATCGACTTCGCCGTCGATGGCGAGCCGCCAGTTCGCGGCGTCTTCCGCAGAGACTTCCGGCGTCAGCCCGTTATTGCGCACAAACATGTGCGCCGCCGATGTCACCGCCTCGTCGAGAAGATGCGGCGGCGTTTCGGCATTGACCGGCCGGTCGCTCAATATCGAAAGGCCGGACTTGCCCGGCAGCGCGGCTTGCTGCGCGAGCGCAACCGGTTGCATGCTGGCAGGTAAAAACCGCGCAAACGGAACCGGAAAACCGAGAACGGTGCATGCTGCGCCGCCAGCGAGCAATGCCCGGCGGGACATCAAAGGCGCTGTTTTGTCCGCATCTGCTTCGGTCATAAAAAATCGCTCCAAGCTTGATGAAAGCCTAGAGCGATTTTCAATTCAATGCGAACCCGAACCGAAGGCGCCGGTGCGGCTCGACGTTCAAAGTTGTGAAAGTGATGGCCGCACTTTCTTGCCGCCAAGCCAAGCATCCTTAAACAGTGCGTTGGCGTATTTGGCGCCGTTCTTGTCGCCTTGCGCTTTGTAGGTTTCGGAAAGGCCGAAAAGCACCCAGGCGTTGTTTGGCGAATAGGTGAGCGATTCGAGGAACATTTGTTCCGCGCGTTCAGTCTTGCCGGCCTGCAACAGCATGGAGGCGAGCGTTTGCTTCGACGGATAATACCAATAGGGCGGCTCCGTATAAGCAAGACCTTCCTGCAGATCGACTGCCTCTTCCATGGCTTCGATCGCGGTGTCGAACTTGCCTTCCGCCGCTGAGACGCGGGCGATGATGGTGAGCCGGGCGATGTTCAAGATGTCGATCGCCGGAATGCCGTTACCAGTGAGGGGGGAAAGGTCAGCTTCGTCAATCAGCGCACTGATTTCCTCTACTTCGCCCATGGCGGAAACAAGATTGCCCAATTTGGCGTAGGCCTCCCCTTGCGCGTAATGCCATGCGCCCTTGAGGAACGGCAACGCATCGCCGGGGTTTTCCATAGCGAGAATATCCGCCGGGTCAGCATACTGCACCATTGCGTAATATGGCGCGGCCTTGATCGGCTGGACGAAAGGTGCGGCGGTCGCCATCTCAAGCGGCAGTTTGGCGTTCAGTTTTTCCGCCATCGAAAGGGCGGTGCTCGCATCGCCGGACATTTGCGCCGACGTCATGGCGAAATGCACATTGTGGGTGAAGTAGCCATATTCATAAAGAATGCTGGCGTCAGCGTCGGCGAGATAGGCTTCGTCAACGGCGACCGCCTCGACATTGTGGTCGAGCGATTCTTTGAATCGGCCGACGCGGTAATAGGTATGTGACGGCATGTGAATGAGGTGGCCGAGACCCGGCGTCAAATCCGCCAGCCGGTCCGCATGTTCCGCCGCGCGATACGGATTGCGCGAGGCTTCGGTAATGTGGATGTAAAGGTGGATCGCCGCTGTGTAATTCGGGTCGCGGGCCAGCACGCCTTCCAATAATGACACCGTTCGCGCCGTGCGGCCCTTGGGCGTGCGCCCGCCATCAGTCCAGTAATCCCAGGCTTGCGTATCCATATTCGCTTCAGCGGCGAGGGACGCGACGAGATTATCTTCCGGATATTTCTTCGCCACATCATCCATGGCGTCGGCGAAAGCGTTGTCGAGCTTTGATCGATCGTCCGGCTGGACTTCCGAATAGCGATAGGCGAGCGCGGTGATCAGCGCCTGTTCTTTCTCGCTCACTTTGTCGCGCAAGGAGAGGGCTTTGTTGATCGCCGTCCATGCCGGCGTCACGACCTCGGCAGACATTGGCGCGTTTATGTTCGGTCCATAGGCGAATGCTTCGCCCCAATAACACATGGCGCAATCGGGATCGATTTCCTGCCCGCGTTTGAACGCCTTGACCGCCGCGTCATGATTGAAGCCAAAAGTGAAGGCGAGACCCTGATCGAACCAGATCTGCGCCTCGTCGCTCGCTGTTGTTACCGCATAGGCGATCTCGCCGAGGTTAGATCGCAGCATGGAGTCTTTGTCTTCGGGTTCGTCCATGGCCTGCGCGTAGGCTTTAGCCGCGGAGACGAAGACGGCGCGACGTTTGGCGATGCCGTCGGTTTTTTCACCGCACAGCGCCCGGGCGATCATCATCGGATGCAGAAACGGCGCGGCGTTTTCGGAATCAGAAATGACCGTTGACGTCAAGGTGACGCCGCCAAGAGCGACCGCTGCAGCAGCGGCGCCCAGAAACAATTTGGTTTTCATAAGTCTCTTCCCCTTTGCGGAAATTCAAAATCTTGCTGGCGCGTTCACTACCGGCGTACGCAACAAAGACATGTGTTCCACATCACATAAATCGGAACCTATCGGACGCCATACGATGAAACGCATAATGGCGCTGTCCGATGGGTGGGGCTGCTTAAACAACCCCGCAAAACGTGCTTTAACACGAAAATGTCAGATGCAAAGACCGGCTCAACAGTCGGAAACATACACGAATACTCGGTTTCAGAGCTTTCCGGCGCGGTTAAGCGGACCATTGAGGACACGTTCGGCCTTGTGCGGGTCAAGGGGGAACTGGGCCGCGTCACCCGGCCGGCCTCCGGTCATATGTATCTCGATCTCAAAGATGAAAAATCGGTCATTTCCGGGGTGATGTGGAAAGGTATGGTGGGGCGGCTGTCCATCAACCCCGAGCAAGGGATGGAAGTGGTGGCGACGGGTCGGATGACCACGTTCGCCGGTCAGTCGCGTTATCAGCTGATCATCGACTCGCTGGAGCCCGCGGGTGTCGGCGCGCTCATGGCGCTGTTTGAAGAACGCAAAAAGAAACTCGCCGCCGAAGGATTGTTTGCGCCCGAGCGGAAAAAGCCATTGCCATACCTGCCGGAAGTGATCGGCGTGGTGACCTCGCCCTCAGGCGCGGTTATTCGCGATATTCTGCATCGCTTGCGTGAGCGGTTTCCGCGCCATGTGATTGTCTGGCCGACCTTGGTGCAGGGACGCGGCGCAGAGGAAAAAATTGCGGCGGCGATTGACGGGTTCAATGCGCTGGCGCCGGGCGGCAATGTTCCGCGTCCGGATATATTGATCGTTGCGCGCGGCGGCGGCTCGTTGGAAGATCTGTGGTGCTTCAACGAGGAAGTTGTGGCGCGCGCGGCGGCGGCAAGTGAAATCCCGCTGATCTCCGCCGTTGGTCACGAAACGGATACGACGCTTATTGACTATGTGGCGGACCGGCGGGCGCCGACGCCGACGGCGGCGGCGGAAATGGCGGTGCCGGTGCGCGGCGAGTTGTTGACCGAACTGCTCAACAAGGAACGGCGCTTCACCGGTTCGGCCACGCGTCTCGTCGATACCCGGCGGGCGGCGTTGCAATCGGCGTCACGCGGACTAGGCCGGCCGGAAGATGTTTTAGGCGCAGCCACGCAGCGCCTCGATCGCGCAAGCGATGGATTGCGCAGCGGACTGCGGGCGCGGCTCGATACGGCGCTGACGGCGATTGCCCGGGCGAGCGGCCGGCTGACCCCAAACCTGCTCGCTGCGGGATTTGAACGGCGGGGTCATCGCATCGCGGCGGCATGGTCGCGCATTGCCGATCGGACGGAGCGCGTGGTCGCCGATCGTCAAGCGAGGCTCGCCGCGTCGGTGCGGGTGTTATCGGCGGTTTCTTACCAGAATATTTTGGAGCGGGGGTTCGCGCTGGTCCGTGACGAGGCTGGCGGCCTTTTGCGGCGGGCAAGCGAGACGGCCGGGGCCAAAGGCGGCGCCATCCAGTTCGCCGATGGGGCGCGGGGCTTCCGGTTTGATGGCGTAACGGAACCAGATGGCGGCAAGAAAGAGCCAACAAAAACAAAGGCGAAAAAGACGGCCCCCCAGTCAGCCCAGACTTTTTGATTAACGGGCTTTGGCTTTTTGACTAGAGGGCTAAAGGCGCGGTATTGAAGACCGGTAACAGACAGCAGCGTCCGGAAATCCTCACATGAACCCGTTTGACTCTATCAGCTCGGAAGACGAGGCCGTGATCGAATATGACGATGGCGACTTCCATGTGGTCAAGCCCGGCGCCTATGTCATCTGCGCCGTGACGGGCGCGCGCATTCCGCTGAAGGCGCTGCGTTATTGGAGCGTCGACCAGCAGGAACCATATGCGGATGCAGCCGCAGCGCTGAAAGCGATGAAGGGATAGTGACGATCATGAGGAAAACTTTATTGCTCGCGGCGGGATGTTTGATGGCGGGCGCCAGCGCCTTCGCGCAGGAAGCGGCAACGGGCGCCGACACCACTACCGAAGCGGCCATGCCTGAAGTCAGCGACAAGGTACGCAACACCGCCGTTACAGGCGACGACGCCATCAGGGCGCGCCAGGCCAATTTCGCGGAAGCGATGCAACAGGTCGCCGAACGGCAAAAAGTTTTCAATGAAGAAGCGGAACGGTTTTCACTGGAAGGGGATTTTGCGCAGGGCGGCATCCTGTTCGGACAGACGGAACGTGACGCGAAAGTGCGCCTCGATGGTAAAGACGTCATGGTCGATAATGACGGGCGTTTTTTGTTGGGCTTTGGCCGCGACGCCGCCTTAACGGCGCTTGTCGTGGTTGAGTATGCCGACGGCGAAGTAGAGCGCCGCTCATTCGATATCGAGGACCGTGAGTTTCCCGTGCAGCGCATTGACGGTCTGGATCAGTCCAAGGTCTCCGGTTTTACCGAAGAACAGCTGGCGAAAATCGCCGTCGATTCGGAAAAGAAAAAAGCCGCCCGAAAGGAAAGCCAGCCCATCGCCGATTGGTCGCTTGGCTTTGAATGGCCGGTCGTCGGCCGGATCAGCGGCGTCTTTGGGTCGCAGCGGATTTTGAACGGTGAGCCCAAGCGGCCTCATTCCGGGGTTGATGTGGCCGCGCCTACAGGCACGCCCATCTACGCCCCAGCGCCGGGCGTCGTCCGCCTCGCGGAAAATGACATGTATTTCGAGGGCGGTCTGGTGCTCATCGACCATGGTCACTGGCTGGAAAGCGCCTTCCTGCATATGTCCCGCATCGATGTGGAACCGGGGCAGCGGGTGGAAAAGGGCCAGATTATTGGCGCGGTAGGGGCCACTGGGCGGGTAACCGGGCCGCATCTGCACTGGAGCATGAAATGGGCGGGTGAGCTGGTGGACCCCCAATTGACTGCCGGGATCATGCCGAAAGAGCAAAACGCCCCCAAGACCCCGGAATCAGCCGATTAAGCCTTTTGTAATTGACAATCATTATTAATTGCACCATCTAGAAGAGGTCGGCGGTTGCGTCGGCCCTAAGGGATGGCTGCGTTAATGTACGTTTGTATCTGCAATGCGTTGAAGGACCGGGAACTCGCCGCCGCGAGCGATAATGCGCGCACGGTCTCCGAGGTCTTCAAACGCTGCGGGCGGCGTCCTCAATGCGGCAAGTGCCTTCCCGATGTTGCACAGCTGATTGAAGATTCGCGTCGTGTTGAGTGCGATTCTCAAACAATCGCCGCCGAATAGTTTTTTAAAAATTATTATCATTCGCGCCTTCTTGTGAGATGGGTGCGAAAAATCTGCGCAAGTGATAGTCGCTTGCAAAGAAAGGTCTTGGACTGACGATGCGATGGTCTATTTTAGCGCTACCGACTCTTACAGGAGAATGTTTGCGTGAAAGGCGACCAAAAGGTCATCGACTATTTGAATAAAGCGTTGCGTCTCGAGCTGACGACCGTCAATCAGTATTTTTTACATGCCCGCATGTTCAAGGACTGGGGCTTTGAACGATTGGCGAAAGTCGAATACGACGAATCAATCGACGAGATGAAGCACGCCGACAAATTGATCGAGCGCATTTTGTTTCTCGAAGGTTTGCCGAACGTACAGGATCTCGACAAGGTTTATATCGGCGAGAACGTCAAGGAAGCGCTGGAGTGCGACTTGCGCGCAGAGCAGCGCGCACATCCGATCTATGTGGAGGCGATCGCTTATTTCGAAAGCGTCAAGGACTATGTCAGCCGCGAGATTCTGGTGGAGATTCTTGAATCTGAAGAAGAGCACATCGATCATCTCGAAACACAGCTTGGCCTGATCGGCAAAGTTGGCGAGAAAAACTACCTGCAGTCACAGATCAAAAAGGGCGACGAGTGATCTTGCGCGCCGCCGCGCTGTTTTTGATGGTCGCCGCGTGCGCCGGGTCTCCGGGCGACGATGGCCAGCCGGGCATTGGCGAGACCGGCGGTCTTTGCGGCGGCATTGGCGGCTTTCAGTGCGAAAATGACGGTGATTACTGCGCCATGGAGGCGAATGTTTGCAAAGACGTCGCCGATGCAGCGGGTATTTGCACCCCGACACCACCATTTTGCACCCGTGACTTCCGGCCCGTCTGCGGCTGCGACGGTGTCACCTATTCCAACGCATGTTCCGCTGCGGCGGCGGGCGTCAGTGTCGCGAGCGACGGCGCCTGCGCGAAATAATTCCGCAGCAATTAATTCTTCGGCCAGCGGCGGTGAAACCACAGCCATTGGGCCGGGCGCGCCCGGATATCTTTCTCGAGCAATTCGTTGACCTGCATCGTCAGCGCGTAAATATCGTCGCTTGAATTGCCAGTTGGAGAAAAGGCGATGGGTGCGTGCGCGGTCATGCGGAACTGCACGCCGTTCAGTCTTTCCAGTGAGAGATAAACAAGCGGCACATCGTATTTGAGGGATAGCCGCGCCGCCGCCGGCGCCGTCATGGCTGGCTTGCCCATGAAGGGAACAGAAATGCCGGTGTTCAATTTCTGATCAACCAGCATCAATACCGAGCGGCTTTCTTCAAATGACTTTACCAGTGCTCGTCCGCCGCGTCCGCCTTTGGGAATCTGGTGGCGCGACATGACTGTGGCCCGGTGATTGATAATAAATTCATCGGTAAGCGGATTGTTCGCCGGGCGATAGACAAATCCATAATTTACGCCCGCCGCTTGCAGCGCCACCGGGGTCAGCTCCCAATTGGCGAAATGGCCTGTCACAAAAATAACCGGCTTTCCCGAAGATTTTATGTGTTCAAGATGTTCGGCCCCGGAAATCTCAAGCCGGCCGGCGCTTGTAAGTTTATCAAGATGCGCAAATTCTCCCGACGTGCGGCCGAGATTTTCCCAAAGGTCGCGCATGACAGCGCTCAATTCGGCATTGGACCAATCCGGATAGATCTTGGCGAGGTTTTTTTCGGCGCGCTTCGACACTGGCCGGATGAGCGGGCCGATTATCCGCAAAAACTTCCCCACCAGCGCCGAGGCGTGGTCGACGCTTGTCGCGCGCAGGAGCGCAATCAGCCCGCGCATGGCGGCGAGTTCTATATGATGCACCAGCTTTACCGGCCGATCGGCGCGCGGTTCCGGCAGGCTCACCATCGTTGGCGCGTTATTGGTGTTTGTCTCAGCCATCGCGGTCATTGTCGCGAAATTTTTCGTGTGCGGCAATGCAGGCGGTCAGCCGTTGTTTTAACGCATCCGGGTTGTCTATCTGCATTTCCACGGGAAACACCGAAACGTCCTCACGGAATTTGGCGGGCACGCGCACATAGTCCTTTTCCGTGGTGAGCAGGTTTGCATTTGCCCGTTTCGCGGCTCGAATGAGTGTTTCGATCTCGTTGTCGGTGTAGGGGTGGTGGTCGGGAAAGGCGAATTGCTGAACGACATTCACGCCAGTGGCCGCCAGCATGGCGAAAAACCGATGGGGCGAACCCAGCCCGGCGAAGGCGACGACTGGCCGCTCTTCGATATCGCTGACCGGCGACAGCCAGGCGCGAAAATCCGCTTCACCTGCCGTCGTCTCATCGGCGCCAATCGAGACAACCACATCGGCGCGCGTTTTCGCCTTGTGGACGGGTTCGCGATATGGCCCGGCGGGAAAAACACGCTGCGGCTCGTTCGCGTGATCGGCGGGTACGAGGAGCACCGACAGGTCTTTCACCAGTGCCGGGTTTTGAAAACCATCATCCATGATGATGACTTGCGCGCCCTTTGCTGTGGCGAAACGGGCGCCGGCGGGGCGATTTTTTGCGACGATTGTTGGCGCGCGCCTGGCCAGCAACAGCGCCTCATCGCCGACCTCATCGGCGGTGTGTTGTTCGACGTCGACGAGTACCGGTCCTGAAAGCGAACCGCCATAGCCGCGTGTTAGAAAGGCGCTTTTGACACCGGCGTCCTTCAGCAGTTTTTCCACCAACATGGCGAAGGGAGTTTTTCCGGTGCCGCCCAGACTCGCATTGCCAATACAAATTACGGGCACGTCGCTCTCTTCAGGGCGTGCAAACTTCCTGCGGAGCGTTTGCCCGAATTCGTAAATTGCAGATGCGGGTTTGAGCAGACCGGTCACGGCGCGCGCTGACAGGGACGTGCTGCGCCAGAACCACGGCTCGCGCATCAGCCAGCGGTCTCCTGCAGGGCGAGCAGCGGAGTCAGCGCGTCGCACACGTCTGCGAGAACGCGCTCCGCATTTGCATCTGCATAGGCCTTTGCGGCGCCGGTCATCGCCTCGCGTGTTTTGCTGTCGGCGAAAAGGCGGCGCACTGCGCTGGCGATTTCGCGATCATTGCGCGCGAGCGCCGCGCCGCCGGTTTTGCGCATATCGGCATAGGTTTCGACAAAATTGAATACATGCGGTCCGTGCAGCACCGCCGCCCCAAGGCGGGCCGGTTCAAGCGGATTGTGCCCGCCCTTGTCGGTGAGGCTTCCGCCGACGAAACTGATATCACAAATCTTGTAGAAAATTCCGAGCTCGCCCAGCGTGTCCGCGACATAAACATCCGTCTGCGGCGTAATTGGCTCTTTTCGCGAACGGCTGGCCGTCGTGAAATGTTCACCGGTGGCGAGCGAGCGTACTTCGTCGCCGCGGGTGGGGTGCCGTGGCGCGATGATGGTCAGCAGGTCCGGGTAGTCTGCCTTCAACAGTCTCGAAGCGGCGAGAACCTGTTCCTCCTCGCCGGGATGCGTGCTCGCGGACAGCCAGCACCGGCGTTCGCCGATCTCCTTTGACAAAGCGCGCGCGCTATCGCTGTCACTCGGGAGTGCGGGTGCGGCGTATTTCAAATTGCCGAGGGACTCAACAGGACGCGCGGCGAGCAGCGTCAACCGATCTGCATTCTGATGATCCTGCGCGATGATGAGATCGAAAGAGGAAAGGATGAATTTGATGGCGTTGGGTTGGCGCTTCCAGTCATCAAAGGAGCTTGGTGAGATACGGCCATTGACGAGCGCCATGAATTTTACGTGCTCGCGCGCCGTCAAAATCAAATTCGGCCAAAACTCCGACTCGACAAAAATGGCGCCGTCAGGGCGCCAATGGTCGAGAAAACTTGCCACATAGTCCGGGTGGTCGAGTGGAATGAACTGATGAAACGCGCCTTCCGGCAGGCGTTCCTCCATCAACTTTGCGGAAGTCACCGTGCCGGTGGTGACAAGGAACTGATGGTCCGGGCGCATTGCCCGCAATTTCTTAACCAGTGGAATAACGGAAAGGGATTCGCCGACGGACGCGCCGTGAATCCAGATGAGCGCGCCCTCGGGCCGGGCGCGTTTCGGCCGGCCCTTGCGCTCATGGATGCGTCCCGGGTCTTCCTTGCCGGCTTTGAGGCGGCGGTCCAGCGTGAACGCGGCCACGGGCGCCCCGGCACGGCTAACGGTGCGGTAGATCTTAAGGCCCAATGGTTCACGCAACTCAGTGGTCATCATCTTGTTTCTTCGCCAGTGGCGAGTCTTTACGGCCGGCGAGGCGGTCCACATGCGCGGTCACCTCTTGCAGCGCCGCCTCTACTTCTACACGCAATTGTTCTCGCGCTGCGTCATCGGCGCCGGCGGGCACATGGATCGCTTTTCCCGCATGGTAATAGCCTTTTGAGAACGGCGCCGCCAACAGGAATCGGTCCCAGGTTTTGAGGCGGGCGCCGCCGCTGACAGAGTATGCGGCGGGCACAATGGGCGCGCCGGAAAGCTGCGCCAGACGGATAACGCCCGGCTTCACCCGCTCACCGGGGCCGGTGGGGCCATCAGGCGTAAAGCCGACCACATCGCCGCCCTCAAGCACCGCGATCATCTGCGCAATGGCGGAAGCGCCACGCTTTTCTTTGCCGGGCTTTTTCTTGTTTGAGGCGGATCCACGGATGAACTCGACGCCAAAACCCTTCACGCCCTGAGCGATGATTTCTCCATCACGATGCGCGGAAATGAGCATAAAAACACGTTTGTCGGTTTCCCGCCTTACGGCCGGGGCCATCAGCAGCCGGCCATGCCAGAATGCCAGAATGACGCCTTTGCGTTCCTTGCTTGCGGCTTCGAAATGCTCAAACCCCGTGACCGTCCAGCGTGATGTTGCGTGGACGAGCCGAATATAGGCGCCGATGAGCGCAGCGGCGATGCGCATGACAATGGCGCTTTTGGCGAGGCGCTTAAGCATGGGCGAGGGGTTCCGCAATTTCCGTCTGAGGTCAATAGGTTGCACGAATGCGCGGCGTTGGCGACAATAGCGGTTCGCACCTGCCCGTCCAATAATGGCGCCCCGAGAGAGAACTTGTGACTTCTGCTGAGCCAGATCCCCAAAAGCCGGATTTAACCACGCGCGGCCTCGCTGCGCGCCTCTGGCGCGATTACCTCAGGCGCTACTGGCCCCGGCTTGCTCTGGCACTTGGCGCTATGGCTGTCTATTCCGGCGCTAACGCTGCGATCGCTTTCGGGGTTGAATGGATTTTCGCTGGCCTTTCCGGCGGTGAGGCTGGCGCCCCGCTGTCACGGATCAGCACAGTCGGGCCAGTTGTCATTATCGCGCTGGGTCTCGTTTATGCGGGCGCCCTTTACGCCATCAGCCGTCTGAATGCGGGCGCGGCGTTATCAGTATTGCGCGATGTTCAAAACGATATGTTCGACCGGCTGACGGCGCTCGATTTTGCGCAGCTGCGCAAGGATGCGTCCGGGCAGATCATCTCTCGCTTTACCAATGACGTCATGGTGCTTCGTGAAACCCTGACACGGCTCGCCAATGGCGTGCGCGATGCGCTGACATTTGCGGGTCTATGCGCGGCGATGTTGTGGTTCGACGCGGTGCTGTTTGGTATCGTCCTGGTAGTTTATGGCGTCGTTGGGTTCGCCGTCTCACGCATCGGTAAAATCATGCGCACGGCTTCTCGCGATGCACAAGCGCAGGCAGGCGATGTGACCTCGCTGATTGGCGAGAGCGTTGCTGGCGCGCGGATGGTGCGATCATATCAGCTTGAACCACTGGAACGCGCGCGGGCCGGCGCCGCATTCGATGACCGGTTAAGTCTTTTAAAAAAGCTCGCCTACACGCGCGCGCTGAACGAACCGTTCGTTTTCGTGGCCGGTTCTGTCGCCATCGCCATTATCATTGGCGTGGTCGCTATGCGTATCTCATCTGGCGCGATCGCTTTTTCAGAGTTCACTGGCTTTATGACGGCTTTGCTGTTGTTGTCGCAACCGGCGCGCGGGCTCGGCACACTGAATGCTGTCGCACAGGAAGGGTTCGGCGCCTTTGAGCGGATGATCGGCCTCATCGACACGCAATCAACGATCAAGAACGCGGCGGACGCCATCGACCTGCCGCCGGGGCCGGGTGCGATCAAGTTCGACGAGGTGTCGTTTTCTTATGGCGATGGGAATGCGGTTGACGAGGTCACGCTCGATATAGCGGCGGGCAAAATGGTTGCGCTGGTGGGGGCGTCTGGCGCCGGCAAATCTACGCTGATCAATCTGTTGCCACGGCTTTACGATTGCACCGCCGGGCGCATTCTGGTCGACGGTGAAGATGTAGCAGGGGTGACGCTCCGGTCATTGCGCGCGCGCATGGCGCTGGTGAGCCAGGAAGCGATCCTGTTTAACATTTCGGCGCTGGAGAACATTGCATTTGGCCGCCCCGAGGCGAGCCGCGCCGATATCATTCGCGCGGCGGAGAACGCTGCTGCGAATGAATTCATCAGTACGCTTCCCAATGGCTATGATACGGCCCTGGGCGAGGGCGGCGCGACGCTTTCCGGTGGCCAGCGTCAGCGCATAGCGCTCGCTCGCGCGTTTCTCAAGGATGCGCCGATCCTGTTGCTCGATGAAGCAACGTCTGCACTCGACGCCGAATCTGAGGCCAAGATACAAGAGGCGTTGACGCGTCTGACAGAGGGGCGCACCACGCTTGTCATTGCGCATCGCTTGTCCACGGTGCGGGACGCAGACCTGATTGTGGTGATGGACAAGGGCCGGATTGTTGAGACCGGAACCCACGAAGAATTAACGGCCAAAAACGGCGCCTATGCGCGCCAGGCGGCGTTGCAGCTGGGGTAGTTTACTCCCGCCGCAAGATCACATCAGTAATGATACTCGCCAGCGGTTTGGGCCGGAATTCTTTTTTCAGGGCAACGGGATCATACGCATCCGACGCCGCCCAATCCATAAACGCGTCAGCATTGTCGAGCGGAATATCATTTGCCCGGGCGTGGTCCATGTACCGCTCAAAAGCCACATCAATCACGCCGGTTTTGGCGGATTTCACATGACCATATTTGAATGTGAGCTGGTCCAGTGCCTCATCAAGCGAAACGCCCTCGTGAAAGAACAGATAGAGCGTAGACATGAGCCCCGCGCGATCCGCGCCGGACTTGCAGTGCATGATGGCTGGATACTCAATCTCTTCGAACAGCGTACGTGCATTCTTTAGAATTTCGAGCGTTGGCGCCTCGCGGGAAAAAACCCGGAAATTCACCAGCGTCAGCCCAAGCTTTTCACACGCATCTTCTTCCAGAAACAACGCACCGCTGGGGCGGTCGCCGCGCAGATTGATGACGGTTTTTACGCCGCGCGCTTTCCATTCGGCGAGCTTAGCAGGTGAGGGCTGATAGGTGCGCCACATTTTGCCCGGTTTTATCTCGTGGGTGTTGTCGTAGAATTTGCGCAGCACGCCATGGTCGCCCAGCATCAGCGCCCGCCATGCACGCTTGCGCCCTTCGGGCGTCGCAAACTCTTCGCGGGTGAGGGGTGCGGGCACGCGCCGTTAAAACTTTCCGTCCCCATCCGGGTCGAGAAGTTTGTGCATGTGCACGATGAAATAGCGCATATGCGCATTGTCCACCGTTTGTTGCGCCTTCGCGCGCCAGGCCTTTTCCGCTTCGGCATAGTTTGGAAAGACGCCGACCATGTCGAGCTTATCGAGATCGCGAAATTTGCATTCTTCCGGGCTTTCCAGTTCGCCGCCGAAAACGAGATGCAGTAATTGTTGGTCGGACATGGGATGCTCCGTCATCTGAAGTTAGTTGCCTGCGATGGTCATCGCAGGGATGAGAACGCTCGGCGCGTTGGTCGAGCCGCGATAATCGATGTCATTCGCCGGGATCAAGCCGGCAAACATTTCGAGGATGTTGCCGGCGATCGTGATCTCGCTCACCGGGTCAGCGACGGCGCCGTTTTCAAACCAGAAGCCGGAGCAGCCGACAGAATAATCTCCCGTGTTGGGGTTCACCTGCGGTCCGAACATGTCGGTGACGAGGAGTCCTTCCTTGGCGTCTTTTAAAAGCGTTTCGAAAGAAGCGTCGCCGCATTGAAGCGTTAGATTGGTGGAGCCAGACCCCGGCGCACCGCCGGTGCCGCGCGATGCGCGGGCGTTTGTTTCAAGGCCGAGCTGCATGGCTTGGGCGCTGTTCATGAGCCATGCGGTCAAGACGCCGTCCTTGATGAGATCGATACGCGCATTGGCGACGCCCTCGCCATCGAACGGGCGAGAGCCCTGACCGCGTTTCACATGGGGGTCATCGGTGATGTTAATGGAGGGTGCGAAAATTTGTTCGCCCATCTTGTCTTTGAGGAAGCTGACGCCGCGCGCGATAGCGCCGCCATTCACGGCGCCCGCGAGTGAAGACACCAGCGAACGGGACAAGCGATTGTCGAAGATAACGGGCGCCGTGCGGCTTTTCAGCTTTTGCGGGGACAAGCGTTTGACGGCGCGTTCGCCGGCGTTGCGGCCGATCAATGTGGCGTCGCCCAAATCTTCGAAATGGGTTTTTGAGTCGTAGTCGTAATCGCGTTCCATGCCGTTTTCGTCTTCCGACAACACGCTCACGGAAACGGAATGGTTGGAACCGCCGGACTGGCCGAAAAAGCCGTGGCTGGTCATGATCCATTTTTGACCTTCGCCGTAGCTCGCCCCGGCGCCGGAGGAATTGACGACGCCTTTAACAGCCAGCGCCGCCTCTTCGCATTCAGCAGCGCGCGCCTGCAGCGCTTCGGTGGTCGGTTCGGCATAGTCGCCAAGGTCAAGGTCCATGAAGGGCGCTTTGGCCAGCCGGTCAGCGGGCGCGAGGCCGCAATAGGGGTCTTCCGGTGCGGCTTTGGCCATGGCGGCGCAGCGCTCGGCCAGTTCCTTCAACCCCGCGCGGGAATGGTCCGTGGTGGAGACTGAGGCCTGCCGCTTGCCCACGAGGACGCGCAGGCCCAGATCGGCGGCCTCGGACCGCTCTACATCCTCCAGCTTGCCCATGCGCCAGGAGACGCCATGGGAGACAGAGTGGAAAAACACCGCATCAGCGGCTTCCGCTCCGGCGGCCTTGGCGTCTTTCAGGAGCGCCGAGAGGATCTGTTCGACTTCATTGCTTTGCATGGCAGCGGGATAGAGGGTTGGAACAAGAGAGGCAAGAGGATGGGGGGCTCCACCTCCTCCTTGAGGGGAGTTAGAGTGTAGCTCTAAACTAAGTCGCTTGTTTCAACTCAACATTCGCGCCTTCGCCCCACGCTTTCATGGCGGGCAGGTCGATCAACATGTCGCGATACGCAGCGGCTTCTGGCGACAGCTTGACCGGGCCGTAAGTGACAAGGCGCGATGCCACGGGCGCATACATGGCGTCGGCGATGGAGAACCCGCCGAACAGGAAGTCGCCAGCATTTCCGAATTCCTTTCTGCAACTGGTCCACAGATCATTGATGCGGTCGATATCGCGCTGGACGCCGCCGGAAGTGACGTGACGCAAGCCTTCGCGGGTGAACACCATGGGCCACACGGTGCGCAACGCTGAAAAACCTGAATGCATTTCCGCCGACACCGACCGTGCGACGGCGCGCGTGGCGATCTCTTCTGGCCAGAGGTGTTTTTCCGGGTGAAGCTCCGCCACATATTCCATGATGGCGAGGGAATCCCAGATTTGGACCTTTCCGTGAGTCAAAAACGGCACCAGACCTGAGGGCGATTTATCGCTCAGGTTTTTGCGGGAGTCCGGCCGGTCGAGCTTGATGTTTTCCTCCGTAAACGGAATGCCAGCATGGGTGAGCAAAATCCACGGCCGCAACGACCAGGAGGAAAGATTCTTGTCGCCTATGGTGAGCGTCAGGTCGGTCATGATTTACCTCGCATGTTGCAGGAAGAAATTGGCGATCCAGCGGCCGATGAGTTCGCGGTCGCTCTTGCCTTTGTAGCTCGTTAGTCCGGATTCAATTCGGTCCTTCGCAATTCGGTCCGCGCGCAGGCGCAATAGCGCCGCGCCGTAATCGCGGGCAAACTCAGGATGCGGCTGGAACGAGATGGCGGGGCCTTGAGCGTATTCAATGACGCCGTTGGGGCAGAAGTCAGAGCCGCCCAACACGCGTGCACCGGCGGGCGGCGCCATCACTTGATCCTGGTGGGAAACGGCGCAGGCGATGCGGCCCGATGGCGGTGTCATCCATGACGCCGATCCTGTTACGCGATAGTCATGGACGCCGACGCCCCAGCCTTTTCCGGATTTTTCGACGGTTCCGCCAAACGCCTGCGCCATCAGTTGATGGCCAAAACAGATGCCCACCTGCGCTTTGCCCGCTTTGGCGGTCTGGCGGATGAGGGTTTCGGCTTTTGCGATCCAGTCGAGGCCGTCATAGACGCCGGCGGGCGACCCGGTGATGAGCAGCGCGTCGAATTCACTGACAGCGGGGATAGGCGCGCCGCGAAAGATGGGAGAGGTGGAAAACGACAACTTCGGTGAAAACGGCGCAAGCAAGCGCTCGAACATGGCTGGGTACGCGCCATATTCCTTATTGAGCGGCGCAGGCGGTTCTCCGGTCTCGAGGATGCGGATATGCATGTTGCCTTTACCAGGTGAGGTTCGCCGACCCGCGCCAAGTCGTTGGGAGCCGGGAGAATTCAGAATTCACTCGCCAACGTATGCTGTTACCTTCATCTCAACGAACATCGGGTCAAACCACAATTTGTCGACGCCGATTGCAGTCCACGCTGGATAGGGTTCGTCTGTGATGAATTCCTTGCGCACGGTGAAAAAGATCTGCTGGTGAGATCGCATATCAACGTGGAAAGTCGTCATATCGACAACATCGCCCCAGTCCGCGCCTGCCGCCGCAAGGATATCTTCTATATCGCGGAACACCTTCCGGATTGCATCCGCATAGGCCTGGGGTGTTCGTTCGGTGTCGGCAGGAATTTCACCAACGACGCCAGAAACAAAGATAAAATCATCGGCACGAATGGCTGGCGCAAAACGTGAGCTAGAAGTGGTTTGCTCGCGGCCTTCTGGAACATACATTTCTACGTCCCACGCCTTGGCCGGTAGCGCCGCCAGCGCTAGCGCCAGAGCGATGCATGCAGTATGAATGAAAGAAGCGGCCATCTAATCCTCGTTGTTCTAGTTTCGGTACGCCAACGTAACTGCACCCCGCTGCAACACAAGCAACATTTATCCGGAATTTGAATAAGCGCACCCCATTCAGGAGGCCGCCGACGGGGTGTTGAAGGCATTTCAGTTCACGCAAGTCAGCCGACAATGTGTACAGAGTTCTTGATCCTTCCCGACGTATCGCGTCAAGTTGAATCCGGATCAACAAAGTGAGCAAGCTATGAGCGAATACATCACCAACCGCCGCGACGGCGCCATTTTGCGGCTGGGCTTTAACCGCCCGGACAAGAAAAACGCTATCACAACGGAAATGTACGCGGCGCTCGCCGATGGGCTGGCCGAAGCGGAGGAAGACAGTTCCGTTCGCGCGGTTTTGTTCGAAGGGAAGGGAGACTTCTTCACCTCCGGCAATGACATCGCTGATTTTATGTCCGGCGCGGCGCTGAGCGATGACGCCCATGGCAGCCGGCCTGTCGAGCGTTTCCTGCAGGCCATCGCCAGAGCGCAGAAGCCGCTGGTTGCAGCCGTCCAAGGGTCAGCGGTCGGTGTCGGCGTCACCATGCTGTTTCACTGCGATCTGGTTTATGCGGCGGAAGCGGCGACATTCCACACGCCGTTCACCGATCTGGCGGTGGTGCCGGAGGCGGCGTCGAGCCTGTTGTTGCCGCGCATCGCCGGTCATCAGCGTGCGGCGGAGATGTTCATTCTCGGCAACAAGATCGACGCTGCGCGGGCGCGCGAGATTGGTTTCGTGAATGACGTCGTTGCCGCCGGCGCGCTAGAAGAGACAGCGCTGGGCGCCGCGCGCGCCATCGCTGAGAAGGCGCCGGAAGCGATGCGCCTCACCAAGCAGCTCATGAAAGGCGACATGGAAGAGATGTTGTCGCGCATGAAAAAAGAAGGCGCCCTTTTCGCCGAGCAGCTCCAGTCAGCCGAATTCCGCGAAGCGGGCGCCGCGTTTTTACAAAAGCGCAAGCCGGATTTTTCAAAGCTGGGGTGACCTTACTCCGCCGGCGTGGCGGGGTGTGTCTTGTCAATGGTTTTCTTGATCACCGGCGGCATGCGGTCACGCCAGCGGCGAAGCTGCGCATCGAGGTCCGGCCATTTGGTGCGCATGTGGCGAATCAGCCGTTGGACAGCCGGGATATAGGGCGCCAGCAGTGCAAAGCCGATGGTGAGCATGATCAGGCCGAACGGCAGCGGCAACGGCAGGACGATGAGCCCTGCGATGACCAAAGTGGTTCCGGTTATCTGATGGATTAACTGCAACATGCCGAACGACGACTCCCCGGCGATGACCGCCACGACAACTTACCTGCTGCAGCGATACGTAATGCGAAACGGCTACAGCACAACTCAATGTTGTGTAAGGTAGGCTCCGCCCGGCCCAGCGTAAAGAGGACTGGCGAAAAATCGGTTAAGTAGGGCTTCACGTTTGCTTCAGGAATGGGCGGCGCATGCGACCCACGCGCCGACTGGCCGCATAGGGGCGCCGCCCCAACCGTTCTAAGGTACGACATGTCCTATAAATCCCTTCGCGACTTTATCGAAAAGCTGGAGACAGCGGGTGAACTGGTCCGGGTGGCCGAGCCCGTGGCCGTCAACCTTGAGATGACCGAGATCCAGACCCGGTTGCTGGCGGAGGGCGGCCCGGCGGTGCTGTTTGAGCAGCCGGTGAAGGATGACGGCTCCATTTCATCCATGCCGGTGCTGGTGAACCTTTTTGGCACAGTCAAACGCGTCGCCATGGGTGTGACGTTGGAAGGCAGGGAGCGAACAAGCCCCGAAGAGCTGCGTGAAGTGGGCGAGCTGCTCGCCTTTTTGCGCCAGCCGGAACCGCCGGGCGGCCTGAAAGACGTGATGGAGATGCTGCCCCTGGCGAAAACGGTCATGGCCATGAAGCCGGCGAGCCGAGATTGGGGCGCGCCGTGTCAGGAGGTGGTGAAGACCGGCGGCGAGATCAATCTCAACGAACTGCCGATCCAGACCTGTTGGCCGGGCGAGCCGGCGCCACTCATTACCTGGCCGCTGATCGTGACGAAGGGGCCGGGGACGAAACGGGAGGATGACTACAATCTCGGCATTTACCGCATGCAAAAGCTTGGGCCGAATAAAACCATCATGCGCTGGCTGAAGCATCGCGGCGGGGCGCAGCATCACGCCCGTTGGGGCAAGGAAAAGACCGAGCCCTTGCCCGTGGCGGCTGTGATCGGCGCAGACCCCGGGACCATCCTTGCAGCCGTAACGCCGGTACCGGACACGCTGTCAGAATATCATTTCGCCGGATTGCTGCGCGGGAAAAAGGTTGATCTCGTTGATTGCAAAACCGTGCCGTTGAAAGTCCCCGCGCAGGCGGAAATCGTGCTCGAAGGCTATGTGTCGCTCGATGAATACGCCGATGAAGGTCCGTATGGGGATCATACCGGGTACTATAATTCGGTGGAGCGGTTTCCGGTGTTCACCATCACGGCGATTACCCACCGCACAGATCCGATCTATCTGTCGACCTTCACGGGCCGCCCGCCGGACGAGCCGAGCGTATTGGGCGAGGCGCTGAACGAGGTTTTCATTCCGCTGTTGCAACAGCAGTTTCCGGAGATCACCGATTTCTGGCTGCCGCCGGAAGGGTGTTCCTATCGCATCGCGGTGATCAGCATGAAGAAAGCCTATCCCGGTCACGCCAAGCGGGTGATGATGGGCGCGTGGTCATATCTGCGGCAATTCATGTACACCAAATGGATCATTGTCGTGGATGACGACATCGATGCGCGCGACTGGAAAGACGTGATGTGGGCGGTCTCCACCAAAATGGACCCGGCCCGCGACATCACGCTGATCGAGAATACGCCGATTGATTATCTCGACTTCGCCAGCGCAGAAGCGTCGCTTGGCTCCAAGATCGGCCTCGACGCCACCGACAAACTCCCGCCGGAAACCAAACGCGAATGGGGCCGGGAGATCCGAATGGATGACGCAGTGGTGAAGAAGGTGGATGAGATGTGGGCGAAGCTGGGCTTATAAAATTCGCCGCAGTGGGGTATGGTTACCGCCATGATGCTCCTTGCCCTTTTTGCCAGTCTATCCGTCATAAATGAACCGGCGACGTTGTGCGATTTGCCGGCGGAATATCTGCCGGACATTCGTGAACAACGATTGGCGGGCGCGCTTGTAGACGCGCATTCAGCTGCGAACGAAATGCTAGATTGCGTGATGCCGCCAGAGGACCGCGTGGCGTTGTTGATCGAACTCGCCACGATTGAGGATCGCGTCGGCCTGCACCAGAACACCCGGCCGGTTCCTGCAGTTCAAAGAGCGATTGATAAAGCTGCGCAAATGGCGACCGAATTGGGGGACGCATCAAAAGCTGTCGTTGCGCTTGCAAAGTCGGATTATTTTTACCGTGCAGAAATGAGCGAACGAAAGTTCGAGCAAGCGGAACATCATGCGAAAAACGCGGCCAATCTGTTTGAGCAATTGGGAGACAAACATGGGCAATCCGATGCAGTCCATAGGCTCGGGCTCATCCATTTCCAACGGCGCACGGAAAATCCTGAACAGGAATTAGAGCGCGCGCGCGAGCTGTTTGAGCTTTCGCGCGATCTTGACGAAGCGGGTGGTGCGCGGGCGCATTTTTGCGGCGAGTATGGACGCCATGTGGGCTATATCTATTACGTGCGAGGTGACTTCGATGCGGCGCTTCCTTATTTCGAACAATCCCTTGAATGCCGAAAGCAAGCCGGCGCTATCGACGCCTCGCTCTTCGCCGCCCAGACGCTTGGCTCAACGCTGATCCGGGCGGGGCAGCCGGAAAAAGCCGAAGCGCCGATCCTTTATGGGCTTGTCGTCGCTTTACGAATGGACTCGCCTGTAGGAATTGCCCGCCTCAGCTATACGCTCGGTGATATGTATCTTGCCACAAGTGACGATGTCGCTGCGCGCGAGGCTTACGCGGTTGCGTTGGGGGCGGCTGAGCGAGTCGATTACACGTCACATGTCGAGGCGTCGCTTGCCGCGCTCGCCGCCCTGGAAACCCCAGGGGAAGAATAGGCAATGAGCTGGCGCGAGCATGAGTGACGACAGCACATGAAAACCGGTGATACCATCACCGTCAACGACAAGATGCAGACGGACTACGCGTACAAACTCGTCGCGTCAGCGGGCAAAAAGTTCGACGACGGATTTGAGCCGTTCTACACGCCAAAACAGATGCTGGAGATGGGCGTCTTCGAAGGCAAATACATGAACGACTGCCGCGATGAATTTCCAAAAAGTTGGTTTGCGAAAGCCAAGCTCAGCGATACGCCGGATCCCTCGCTAAACTGCTTCGGTATCAAAAGCCGCCAGCCACTATCGGTCTGGAGAGAGAAGGGCTGGATATACGGCCCTGATCCGCGCGGCTGGTTTCAATGGTATTGTCGGTATTATCTCGGACGGCGCCTTCCAGAAATTGACGCGATCCAGATCAAGCGCTGGCGCGCCTTTTCCCGTCACGCCGGTCAGATCCGCGCCAATTGCGATCCCGGCGATGTCTATTGCCGCCCGCGCCAGCGCCAGGGCTTGCTGCAATGGTCGTATGATCCGTTTATTTAACCAGAAAAACTGAGCGGCCGCCGCGCCCGTCATCAATTTTGATGATGCCGGCCGGTGGCGATTGCTTATCCTGAGCACAGTCTTCGACGCAGTTGGGGGAGTGGGCTTTTGCGCTGGCATCGGTCGATGCGTTGGAGACCCCAGTTTGTTGTAAGCCAAGGAAGGGGAATTCCTGATGCGTAAATCTTTCGCAATTTGTTTGAGCCTGGCGCTCGCCGGCGGCGCTGCCGCCTATGCCGATGACGACGTGCCGCCTTTGACGCAGCCGATGAAGCTTGGCGATCAGGCCATGAGCTGTTCCGCCATTATCGACGAAGTCGTCCATATGGAGGCGCGTCTCGGCGGCAGCCCGTCACAATCATTAATGGATGGCGAGCAGATGGCCAATATCGGTACCGGCCTGGCGCAGCGTGCGGCGCTTGAGGCTGGCGTGGGCGGCAAGGCGTTTGGCGCCATCGGCCAGGTTGGCGGTCTCCTCGGCCGTTCTTCCAAGAAGAAAAAAGAGCAGGAAGCTCTTGAGCGAGCGATCGCCGAGAAGCGCTGGCTCTACATGGTCGGTCTTTATCAGGGTAAGGCTTGCGATTCGCAGTTGGCTGCTGAAGAAGCAGCGCAAGCGGCGCAACCGGTGGAAGCTGAGACAGCCCAATAGGCCGTTTGCCGAAACCAAATCTCGCTACTGATACATCCAAAGGCGCATTACCGGCTCCGGTAATGCGCTTTTTGGCGTGCCGCCCCCGCTTGTCGACTCTGTTGTTCAAACGAGATGATTGATCGAACCGCGCCCGTCGATCTACAACGAGAGGTGATGGCGTTGCATACACCGGAGGGCGCATGAATTCTGAGTTTATCGATCGCATTTACGAGGCGTCTTTCGTGCCGGATTTGTGGCCCAGTATCCTCAGCGAAGTAGCGGAGATGACCGAGTCGAAGGGCGGATTGCTGTTATCGACGAGGGAGCAGAAGCTGAACTGGACCGCGAGCGATAGCGTCTATGGCGCGTTTGACGAATATCTGCAGGGCGGTTGGTTCCGGCGGTGCGGCCGCCGTGTCTGCCTGCTTGAACAAGCACATTCGGCGTTCTTGACGGAACTCGATTACTGGACCGAAGAAGAACTTAAAAACAACGATATTTATCGCGATTTCTTCTATCCGCGCGACCTCGGCTGGTCTGCCGGCACCGGGCTTGTCATGCCCACGGGCGATCACATCGTCATCAGCGTGGAGCGCAACCACGAACGCGGCCCCATCGAGGATGATCATATCGCGATGCTCAATGCGTTGCGGCCGCATATTGCGCGCGCCTCTATGGTGGCGGCGCGCATGGGTCTGCAAGCCGCAACGACCACAAAAGATGCGTTTTCAAAACTGGCGGTTCCATCGATCCTGCTGGACCTCAATGGAACCGGTATTGAGTGTACCAACCAAACGGAGGACTTAACTGATACGATTGTGTGGGGCGCGAATGACCGCATCATCCTGAAAGATAGCAATGCCAATGAACTCTTTCAGACGGCGCTCAGCTCTCTCGACAAACATTCTGCGGTGCAGTCCTTTGCCGTCAAAGATGACGACGGAAGCGCGGCTTATGTGGCGCACATTGTTCCGGTGAGCGGGTCGGCGCACGATATCTTTGCCAAAGGCTACGCCGTTCTTGTGCTGAACCCCGTCGGCGACCGGGCGAAACCGTCAACAGAGCTGTTACGATCGCTTTTCGACTTAACAGCGGCGGAGGCCAAGGTCGCTCGCGCACTGGGCGCAGGCGCATCGGTTGAACAAATCGCTGAGGATGGCGGCGTTTCCGTCAACACGGTGCGGACGCAAGTTCGAAAGATCATGGAAAAAACCGGTGGAAAGCGGTTGCCGGAGGTTGTTTCGCTCGTCTCAAACCTCGTGCTTCCGCATTGACCTTTGGCTCTGGCATTCGGACGGGCGTTACGCGATTCGGACCAGGATAACCCTGCAAATTCGCTTGGCGGCGGGACCGGAAGCACGTAGAAGTGGCCGATTCACATTTCTGGGGAGGGTGGAATGACGCAGGTAGCGCTGCCAAAGAAAACGCGCGAGATTCATAACAACCATATGGACTCGACGATCTGGAACGATTTCAAGTTCCGCAACGACGACATCATCATCGCCACCTATGCCAAGTCCGGTACGACCTGGATGCAGCAGATCGTGTCGCAATTGATTTTCGCGGGCGAGGAAGGGTGCGATGTCGCTGAAGCCTCTCCCTGGTTGGATCTGCGTATTCCGCCTGCGGAGGTAAAGCTCGCGGCGCTCGAAGCGCAGTCACATCGGCGATTTGTCAAAACACACCTGCCCGTTGACGCATTCGTTTTCAATCCAGATGTTAAGCACATCTATATCGGCCGTGATGGTCGCGACGTGATGTGGTCGATGCACAATCACCACATGAACATGACGCCGGAAATGATCGATATGCTAAACACGACCGGGACTTTTGACGGTCCGCTGCTCGCACCGCCGACAGATGATCCGCGCCAATATTTTCGTGAATGGCTTGATGACAAGGGTTTTCCTGTATGGTCATTTTGGGAGAATGTTCGCTCATGGTGGGAAATTCGCAACCTGCCCAACGTCATGTTGGTGCATTTCAGCGATCTGAAAAAGGACATGTCTGGCGAGATAACGCGCATTGCGAAATTTCTCGACATTCCGGTTGATGAAGAAAAGTGGCAGGCTATCCTTTCGCATTGCAGCTTCGAATACATGAAGACCCATGCGGAAAAGGTCGTGCCGCTTGGCGGCGCTCCATGGAAAGGCGGCGCCAAGACTTTCATCAACAAAGGATCGAACGGGCGCTGGCGAGATATACTCCCGGCAGATGAAAGCGCGCGTTATGACGCGCGCGCGCTGAAAGAACTCGGCGAAGAATGCGCCGCCTGGCTGAGGCAAGGAGGCACGACAGTTTAGCCGGCGATCACGGCCTTATCCACGAGCGCCAGAAACGCCTCCGGCGTCTGCGCTTTTTCGATTTCGGTTGCCGGGATCGTGACGCCCCATTTGTCGGCGATAGATTTGTAGCGCGGCGCCCGCCATTCGATCAGACGGGCGAACCCCCACCGGATAAAATCATCGGGGTCAACGTCCCTTTCCTTTGACCCGGATTCCTTCAGATAGTCCGCCCAGACCTGCCGCAAAAAGGTTTCGTTATAATACATCGGCTTGGGCGTTTTATCGAAGCGCGCCTTCAGTGCGTCTGCATGCGCCGCATCGCCTTCTATGTACACGATCAGACAGGTGTCACTCAACGACTTAAGCACTTGGTCGTTAGGATCATCAGGATCGACGACTTCGCAGATCGATCCGCCTGTGTCGCAAATAAAATGCTCGTATCCGTAAATGTTTCGTGCTTTTTCGACGAATGATGGCGTGTCCAAAAGCGCGCTGACTTCGGCATCGTGGTGTTCGCGTTGGCGGCGAACATATTCGCCGAAAGCGATGCCGCCTTTGTCCTCTTTGCCGGGTTTGCCAAGATAGGTGGATAATGGGTCGAGATTATCAAACGTGATGTTTGAGGAAATATAGATCGAATCGGACAGCAGCAATTCGCGCAGCAGGGGGGCCTTCATCGCCTCGCGCTTGAAATTGTCGACGATGGCCTCGTCCATGTACCGCGTGCCGATCCGATAATCGACGGAATAGTGAAACCATCGCGCGTCGCGCCGCATCATGGCGGCAATGCGGGTCTTGCCGACACCCGACATGCCGAGCACTGCAATCGGATCGCCTCTTTTATAATTTTGCACACCCACGGCGGTCCTCAAAATTGATACGTCCCCGACATAGCGGGAATTGAGGAGACTGCCAAATGTTTGAAGAGCGGTTAAGGGGGGCTTATTCCGCTGCCGCAATTCCTTTGATGTAGTCCATAATGGCGCGGCGTGGGCCAAATGACCTGTCATCATTAGCGAGACCCAGAAATAATGACCGATGCGTTTGGTCGGGGAAATGTTTGAACTGAATAAGGCCCGCCAGGCCGGCTGCTGCGACCTCTTCTTCGAACCACTTCGTATAGCCTTCCGTCTCGCTCTCGGAGAGGACCAGCATTGGGATGGTGGCGTCATTGAGGTATTGGTTAGGCGAAGCGGGACCCAGCGCCTCCACCGTTCCGAAAACGCCGAGTACATGGGCGTCTGTGCGTTCCTGAGTCCAATCCGGGTCGTCGTTGAACGATTGATAGTACCGCGCCATATCATAGGCGCCGGAAACGGGAACGGCTGCGCGAATGATCTTGCGATCAACGCCAACGGCGTCGAGATATGAGTTGTCCATCACCAACAATGCGGAAAGGTGGGCGCCGGAAGAAAATCCACCAACAAATAAATTGTCCACGTCATATCCAAATTTATCCGCGTGCTCTGCAAGCCAGGCGAATGCCCGGGCTGAATCATTTATATGCGCCGGGTGGGTGACGCCGGTATCAGGAAAGCGCGGGGCGACCCAGCTGGCCGGACTCATTCGGTGATCGATGACAGCGACGGCGATTCCTTCCCGCGCGAGGCGGCGTGCGACAGGCATTTCGCGGGCGCGTTCGCCAAACGCCCAGGCGCCGCCGGGAATCCACATGAGTAGCGGGGCGGGTTTTTCGGTTTTCGGTATGACGAGGTTTAGTACATGACGTTCGGTCGCGCCGTCTCCGTCATAATAGCGCAAACCGGTGATTTCATCATATTCATAACGCGGCGCCATCACCGCTTCGGCGCGGGCGCTGTACGGGATAAGAAGTCCAGACAACGTAACCATCAGCGCGACGGCCCAACGGAGAATATCATTGGTCAAGGAATGAGAAGTCATGATGAGCCCCGTCAGAAACTAACCTCAGTTTCTTGTGGAATTCATCTCATGGCGTGCGCGCGTGCGCTATGTCCGATGTTGTCTTTTGTACAAACCCGGCGACCGGCCATATCGCCGTTTGAAGGCCTTCGCGAAACTTGAAAAGTCGGCGTAACCGACCTGCTGTGCGACATCCTCCAGCCGGTCCGCGCGCGTTTTCAGCATTTGTGCCGCGAGATCGATGCGCGCATTTTGGTGATCGCGTACAGGGGAAACGGCGTACACACGGCGATAATGATGTGCAAGGTAGAATTTTGACAGGCCAGCGACTTCACTGAGCTCATCCAATGTGATTGCGCGCGTAACATTTTTGCGGATGTAGGTTCTGGTTTGCTCTAGCTTCGCAACGATGTCGGCTCTGGCGCTATGGCGCAACAGATTTGTCTTCTCTGAAAGATTTGACAATCGGCCGAGCGACTTGACGCCATATTGCACGAGCTCGTTCTTGAAATCCTCAAGAAGAGCCGCGCAAGCGCGTCCGTCGCCAACGGCGTCGCTCGTCTCGAAGGCGGACCGCCGCAATCGCGGCGGGAGTGTTATTTTGAAATAGAGTTCGTCCAGCGGAGCATATTCCGGTGCGCCAAAATAATAGCACATGCCAGTAGTTTCGCTGTTTCGCTGTGTGGTGACGGTTGCCGTCGTGCCTGACTTCACGAACAACATTTCCCCTGGCGTCACGCGAATGGCGCGGCGTCCGATCGTGTAGGTTTCTTCGCCTTTGATAACGAGTTTGAAAGACGGAAATTTCGTCGTTTGCGACAGGCTAGATGGCGATAGTTGCGAGTGAATAAGCGAATTGCTGAGGTCCGGATCCCTAAAATCGCTCGAGTCCGTAAGTCTTACAAAATTCATCGTCATATTCTGGCGTGCTTTCTCAACGACTAAGGAGTTCGAGTTTCATCCGGCTGAGCGTGAATTGGCGTCGCGGATCAATGGTAGGAGACGATTTTCCATCCCTGAAAGGTTTTCGCCCAGGTAAAGCTATACCGGCCCGTTATCTCACGGCTGACCTCCCCGGTCTTTCTTACCTGCCGTTCATAATAATGTCCCCATTCGAGTCCCGTATCTCCCACGATTGTGAAGGCCATGTAATTTGGTCGGCGGCCACCTGACAATCTCAGCATGCGAACCTGGGTCTGCTGTTAGAGACTGCCCACTGACTATCGGTGTGTTTTAACTCGGTTACCCACCGAGTGATTTGAGGTTCATAAACTCACGGCGGGTTTTTGGCCCGTAAGTCGTAAAGCTGGGGTTGGGCCGCTCAAGATAAGCATGTTTGCGATGGGAGAGGGCGTCGCTTGACGCGCGCTTCTTCGCTTCTTCCATGGAGATGTTGTAGGGCGTCATGGCGTTGAGGCCAAAGATTTTCGCCTTCAATGTGCGCGACATGGCTGAATAACCAAAACGTTCCTGAAATTCATTAGAAATCTGGAAGGCGCGAAACGCCTGAATTTGATCTTGCGGCGATCCGTACCAGATCGAATCCGTTCCCCACAAAACGTTGTCTTCACCACAATATCGGATGAGCTTGCCGAGTGTGTGCGCCGCTTGATCCATATCGCGCATCAAAAAGCGCCAAGTTGAGCCAAGCTCTGCATAGACGTTTGAGTTTGGTGCGACGCCGGCGTCAATCAGCGACTGGCAAAGGCGGTCAATGCCCGCCGCTTTTCCGGCGCCGGGGGTGAACGCTTCTTCCTTCACGGAAAGATCAAAGCCCGAATGGTACAGAATGAAATTGATGTCCGGATGCCGCTTGGCGGCTTCACCGATTTCCGCGCATGTGGAGTGTTCATAGGACTGTGGACCAAATGCGATGCCTTTGTGGATCGCGATGTTTTTAACGCCCAGCTTTTTCGCTTTGGCGATCATCGCTTCGCCAGCGTCGTCGGTCATGAAAAAGCCGTTTCCGTCCGGCCCCCATTGTGTATAGGTTTTCCATGCGGCGATTGGAAAGTCCGACGCCAGCCTGTCCATATCTTCAAGATCACCGGGCTGATTGGGGTTTACGCGGCCATGCAGCATGAGGCGATGGTCGCCTTCCATGGCGTCGACAATGCGCCGTGTCGCATCGGCCTCTTCGATGGTGACCGGTTCGGCATCCCGGCTTGATGGCACGAAAGAAAGCACCATCATGTCCGTATCTGAATCGAGAAAGACGTCTTTTATAAACTCCTCAGCACGCAGACATTGTAGATGATCGAGCGTATTCGCCGCCGCATCCTGTACGCACGCCTTCTGTACGAAGCGGAACATTTGGCTCGCTTGTGGCGATTTCGCCACCCAGGCGCCTTCAGGATTTACGTAGTGGCCCTGAATATCGAAGATAAACTCATTGCCGCCAAGCGCTTCCATAGCGGCTTCGGCATCCATGGCGGCGTCGGGAGGTACGTCGAACATGGCGCCTATTTTCGCCGCGCGCGCGTTCGCCTGATTGACCGCGAGCAGGGTTGTCGCGGCGCCGCAGGCGGACACCATGAAACTGCGGCGGGACGCGCCGGTGCGCCTTGCGTTTTCACTTGACCAGCGATGAGCGAGATCATTCGCCTCGATGTTGTGACGTTCAAGCGCGACTGGCGAAAATTCGCCATTTGACGTAGTGTCGATGCGGACGGGCAGCCTTGCGCCGTCCGGATCGCGGTCGTTGTGTTCGTCAAAGTATTTACTTGCCATTTACCCCTCCTGATCAAGTCACAAAAGCTAGCACAAGCAAGACCGGCGTGGGCTCCGGTTCGTCGCTCTATTCGTTCGTTTCGTCGGTGGCGGGAATGCTGCGACCGCAAACTGAATCGCCCAGCGCACACGCAGTATTAACCATGATTGCGCACTATCACGGAAATTTTGTGGTGTTTGGTGGTAATGGCGACGTTAAGATCTTGGCAACGTTTAACCGTGCTCGCGCTGGCTGGCTGGGCGCCGGCAGCCGTGGCGATGGACGATGGCGCCGACGATATTCGCGGCAGCATCTATCGCGGTTTTCAGCTTGATAATGATTCGCTCGAAATGGTCAGCGTGATGGCGCGCGCTGGGGACGTGCAAGAGGAGCGCACGCCGGCGCGACACCGGCGTACCACTGGTGAAACGGTCGTTGCCGCCATCAAGGCCGCGCTTGGGCACAACCCGCAAATTGACTTTGCGCAGTCGCAACGAAGAACAGCAAAGGCCGAACAGTTTCGTGCGCTGGGACAATTCATGCCAGAGATAGAGGCGACGGCATCTTACGCGAACGACAGCTGGCGCAGTCAAACCTTGCAGACATTGCAGGACCGCGATGGCGCCACTGTTGGCGTTACCGCCGTGCAGCCGGTGTTTCAAGGGCTCGCCACAATCAACCGCTTCCGCGAGGCGCGGGCGAAACTGAATGAATCCGATTTCACGCTTCTCGCGGCGAGGCAACAAACCGCGCTCGACGCCGCGCGCGCCCATGCGGGCGTTATTCTCGGGCGCGCGATCGTCGCGCACAGGCTTGAAAATCTTCTTCTGGTGCAACGCCAGCTTGCCGTTGCCGACAAACGCCAGAAGGCCGGCGCCCAGAGCCGAACGGGCGTGGAACAGGCGCGGATGCGGATGGCGCAGGCGCAGGTTGACCTCGGGCAGGCGCGCGCGTCTTTGGCCGAACGCGAAGCCGCTTATGTGCGCATCACCGGACGACAGGCGCCCGCAGAGTTTTCGCCGGACAACGTCGAACGGATTGGCGCGCTCGCGTCACTGGATGAAGCGCTAGACCTTGCTCGTGAATTCAATCCGACAGTCAACGCTGCTGAGGCTTCATGGAAAGCGGCAAAGCACGCGAAGAATGCGGCCATTGGCGATTTCGCGCCGCGTCTGACCATAGAGGGAAGTTATTATCGTCGCCTGGGTGAAGACCAGCTCATGGCGGCGCAGGACGAAGAATATCAGGTTGTCGCGCGTATGCGTATGCCGATTTTTCGTCAGGGAAGAAACATTGCCGGGCTGCAATCGGCGGGCGCTTCTGTCAGTGCGGAGCAGGCGCAGATGGTGACGACGCGTTTGGCGGTGGATGAAACTGTGATGCGTAACTGGCGGCAATTGGCGGAAGCTGAAACGAAACGTATTGCTGCAAAGCAAGGTATTGAAGCAGCGATGCAGTCCGTCAAGGGTCTTGAGCTTGAATATGAAGCCGGCCAGCGCTCCGTGATTGATGTGCTTGATGGGCAGCGCGATCTGGTTCAAGCGCAGATCAGTCTGTCGCAGGCAGAGTTTGATGTCCGCATTGGGCAATACGAACTGGCCGCCGCCACCGGATTTATCCTGGAAGCGTTCGGCGTCCAGCCGGAATAGCGATCCGCTTAGATCACCACTTCATCGATGTCGGTGAAGTTGATGGTGGATCCGTCGCTCAGCGTGATGATGCCATCGGAATCTTCACTGAAGATGATGCCTTCCTCATCGGAGGAAATGATCGAGCCTTCGGTGAGTTCAATGGTCCAATCGACGCCGAAATCACCGAGCGGCGTCTCACCATCGGCAAGCTGAATCGTGTCTGTCCATCCGCCGCCGCCGCCATACACGCGGTCGGAGCCATCTCCCATCTCGTAAACGAAGACATCGTTGCCGTCGCCGCCATGAAGCTGGTCGTTTCCAGCACCGCCCGAGAGCTCGTCAGCGCCTGCATCGCCACGGATGTTGTCATTGCCATCGCCGCCTGCGATGACGTCGTCGCCATCGCCGCCACGCTGAATATCGTTTGCTTCACCGCCGATGAGGGTGTCATCGCCGCCATTGCCGATTTGAGTGACGCGCTCGGTCATGCCGGTGGCGTCCATGAAGTCATTGCCAGCGGCGCCGTCAACGCGTTCAACACTGGAGGCGGTCATGTCGATGGAGAAGTCGCCATCGCCCTGAACGATGACGCGGTCCGTGCCTTCGCCGCCATCGATCACCGTGTCTTCGGCGTCAGCATAGATCAGATCATTGCCTGCACCGCCCGAGAGCTCGTCAGCGCCTGCATCGCCACGGATGTTGTCATTGCCGTCGCCGCCTGCGATGACGTCGTCGCCATCGCCGCCACGCTGAATATCGTTTGCTTCACCGCCAATGAGGGTGTCATCGCCGTCATTGCCGATTTGAGTGACGCGCTCGGTCATGCCGGTGGCGTCCATGAAGTCATTGCCAGCGGCGCCGTCAACGCGTTCAACACTGGAGGCGGTCATGTCGATAGAGAAGTCGCCATCGCCCTGAACGATGACGCGGTCCGTGCCTACGCCGCCATCGATCACCGTGTCTTCGGCGTCAGCATAGATCAGATCATTGCCTGCACCGCCGGAGAGCTCGTCAGCGCCTGCATCGCCACGGATGTTGTCATTGCCGTCGCCGCCTGCGATGACGTCGTCGCCATCGCCGCCACGCTGAATATCGTTTGCTTCACCGCCAATGAGGGTGTCATCGCCGTCATTGCCGATTTGAGTGACGCGCTCGGTCATGCCGGTGGCGTCCATGAAGTCATTGCCAGCGGCGCCGTCAACGCGTTCAACACTGGAGGCAGTCATGTCGATAGAGAAGTCGCCATCGCCCTGTACGATGACGCGGTCTGTGCCTTCGCCGCCGTGATCGACGGTGTCTTCGGCGTCAGCATAGATCAGATCATTGCCTGCACCGCCCGAGAGCTCGTCAGCGCCTGCATCGCCACGGATGTTGTCATTGCCATCGCCGCCTGCGATGACGTCGTCGCCATCGCCGCCACGCTGAATATCGTTTGCTTCACCGCCAATGAGGGTGTCATCGCCGTCATTGCCGATTTGAGTGACGCGCTCGGTCATGCCGGTGGCGTCCATGAAGTCATTGCCAGCGGCGCCGTCAACGCGTTCAACACTGGAGGCGGTCATGTCGATAGAGAAGTCGCCATCGCCCTGAACGATGACGCGGTCCGTGCCTTCGCCGCCATCGATCACCGTGTCTTCGGCGTCAGCATAGATCAGATCATTGCCTGCACCGCCCGAGAGCTCGTCAGCGCCTGCATCGCCACGGATGTTGTCATTGCCATCGCCGCCTGCGATGACGTCGTCGCCATCGCCGCCACGCTGAATATCGTTTGCTTCACCGCCAATGAGGGTGTCATCGCCGTCATTGCCGATTTGAGTGACGCGCTCGGTCATGCCGGTGGCGTCCATGAAGTCATTGCCAGCGGCGCCGTCAACGCGTTCAACACTGGAGGCAGTCATGTCGATAGAGAAGTCGCCATCGCCCTGAACGATGACGCGGTCCGTGCCTTCGCCGCCATCGATCACCGTGTCTTCGGCGTCAGCATAGATGAGGTCATTGCCTGCACCGCCCGAGAGTTCATCAGCGCCCGCGTCGCCGCGGATGTTGTCATTGCCATCGCCGCCTGCGATGACGTCGTTGTTCTCGGTGCCGCGCAGGCGGTCATTGCCGTCAGTGCCAACAATGATGTTGAATTCATCGATGTCAGACACGTTGACCGTAACCGTATGCAGTGTTTCCTCGCCGCCGGCGCCTATGGCTGCGACGGTGATCTCGTATGAATCCTGCGCTTCATAATCGAGCGCGGCGCCGTCTTTCAGCTTTAACTGGTCGCCAATCATCTCGAACATGCCGGAGGCGTCGTCCGTAATGGAGAAATTCGTGACCGCTGCGCCCGTCCCAGGGTCGGTCGCGGAGATTGTGCCGACCACAGCACCGGCATCATTTTCGGCGACCGTCGGGACGCCGCCATACTCGCTGTCGACTATGCTCGCGCCGCCTTGCAGCTGCATGTGGTTGACGCCGACCAAATCTTCGATCACGCCGCCATTTTCCGCGTCCATGACCCAGTTGTTAACGAGGCCCGGTTCAGTTTCCGGATCGTCGAAAGGCTTGCCGGCATTGTCGGCGATTTCTTCGTCGCTGCGCGC
Source organism: uncultured Alphaproteobacteria bacterium (assembly GCA_942492295.1). GTDB lineage: Bacteria > Pseudomonadota > Alphaproteobacteria > Caulobacterales > Parvularculaceae > Hyphococcus. Next base: position 1,035,866 of record CALODW010000005.1, on the reverse strand, counting down.
GTAATCGAAAATCCGTACTTCAGAGATTTCGCCCTCAAAGACTTGTCCGGTATCGAAACGCCCGCCTTCGCCGTCCTGTTCTTGTCCCAGGACGAGCGTACCGTCAGATTTTAAATCGCGAATATCGATGCTGGTTGCAAATGCCTCATCGCCATCGATGAATACTTTCAACTCGTTCGTTGACTGGTCCCAGGTGAAAGACACCTGATGTTCTTCGCCATCGAGAAGAGAGGAGTTAGGGATGCCGGTATTGATCTTTTGCCCGGCGAGAAACACGTGCATGTTGCCGCTGCCGCCTTCGAGCCACAACAGCGCCTCGTTGTCGGAACCGGTGCTCGCCGCGTATGAGAACAATGGGACGCCGTCGCCCACATCCGCTTGCGAAGAAGTGAACGTGACCTCAACGGTAAGCGCGTCCGTTGGGAATCCTTCGAGGTTGCTGGCGACGGCATAGTCATCATTACCGCCATCCTGGTTGAGCGACAACACGCCATTCATAGACGCCGGATCGAATGAAACATCAATGGGCGCTTCGTTGACGTCCGCAACATTAATCGTAACGGTTTGCTGTGTCGACTCGCCGCCTGCACCAGTCGCCTGAACAGTAACTTCATAGCTCTCCTGCGCTTCGTGATCGAGCGAAATGCCATCTTTCACCTTCAGCTCGTTACCAACAACCTCAAACAGACCGGAAGTATCATCAACAATAGAGAAATTGGATACCGCTTCCCCAGTGTCGCCATCGGTCGCGGACAACGTACCGACGACGGCGCCCGTTTCATTTTCAACAACCGTTGGCGTGTCATAAGCGGCGCCGGCTTTTATGTCGGCGCCATTGGCGAGCTGCAGATCATTGTTTCCAGCAATATCGCGCACCACGCCATCATCGGCGTTGTTCATCACCCAGTTGGAGACGAGGCCAGTTTGCGCTTCCGGTCCGCTCAAAGGTTTGCCGGCATTGCCGGCGATTTCCTCTCCGGACCGCGCATAGTCAAATATCCGCGCCTCGGAAATTTCGCCTTCGAATACCTGGTTGGTGTCGAAGCTTCCGCCTTCAGAATCCTGCTCCTGACCGAAGGCGACTGTGCCATCGGCTCTCAAGTCACGAATGTCGATGCTTGTCGCGAATTCCTCATCGCCGTCAATAAAGACTTTAAGTTCATTCGACGCCTGATCCCAGGTGAATGAAACCTGATGCTCTACGCCATCCAGCAGGGACGAATTTGGAATGCCCGTGTTGATCGCGCTGCCGGCAAGATAGATGTGTACGTTGCCCGTACCGCTTTCCAGCCAGATGAGCGCTTCATTGTTCGACCCGCCGCTGGCGGCGTAAGAGAACAACGGTACGCCGGAACCAACATCCGTTTGTGAAGAGGTAAACGTCACTTCAACCGTCAGGGCCTGCGTCGGAAAGCCCTCCATATTTGCGGCAATGGCAACGTCGTCATTGCCGCCATCCTGGTTCAGCGACAATGTTCCCGACGCCGCTTCCGGTTCAAGCACAAAATCAACAGGCGCCTCATTGGCGTCGGCGACGTTGATGGTAATAACTTCTGAATATGTATTGCCCGCGCTGTCGGTGACTTCGACAGTTACGTCATGAGAGTCTTGCGCCTCATAGTCCAGAGACGCGCCGCTCTTTAACTTCAACTCGCTGCCGCTGATCTCGAACAAGCCGGAAGCATCGTCAGCGATGGTGAAAGTGGCGCTGTCTCCGGCGTCAGGATCGGATGAGGAAAGCGTGCCGACAACGGCGCCGTCAGCATTTTCATTCGCTGTATAACTGTCGGATGTGTAGGTGGCTGACACCAGCGCTTCGAGGCCATCAGGGCCGCCGCCGTCCGGATTGATGATTTGAACAGAATTTTCGCCCTCAACAAAGTCGGGCGTGATGAATTCGCCATTGATCAGCTCGAGCGGTTCCATGACGCCGGACGTCGGCGTGCGCGTTGCGTATACGGTGACGCCTTCTTCGGTGATGATGACCTGGATGCGCGGGCTGCCATCGGCATTTGGGACCCATGGCTGGCTAATCTCCGACCCGTCAGCAAATTGCAGAAAGCTTTCTGTCGCGGGATCGTAGTGCGCGCGTTCAAGTTGAATGACGCCATCTGCCAAGGATTGACCATTGACGACGAGTTCCAGTGAGTTATCTACATGTGCAAAGTCGATGGTGATTTCAGCAGACCCCGCGCTGGCGCCGGACAGATCGAATGACGCTGTTTCCGCGCCGCCGCCATTTGCGGTTGTAATCTCAGCGTTGGAAACGCCGGCTGTTAAGACTTCAGAGGGAAGTTCAGGCGTGAAGCTGATGTCAACGGGCGCTTCGTTGACGTCTGCGACACTGATGGTCACCGTTTCGGAATAGGTGTTGCCCGTGCTGTCGGTCACTTCAATCGTCAGACTGTGGGAGTCTTGCGTTTCATAGTCCAGCGACGCCCCGTCTTTTAGTTTGAGCTCGTTGCCGACGACCTCAAACAGGCTGGAAGCATCATCTGTTAGCGCGAAACTTGAGGTGTCGCCAGCATCCGGGTCCGTTGCGGAAAGTGTTGCGACAACCGCGCCCGCGTCGTTTTCATTAACGCTATCCGTACTGAGGGAAATATCCGTTGGGCTTTCGGCGACATCCGCAACCGGGATTGAAAGATCAGATGATGTGCTCTCACCATGCTCATCAGTCGCCGTTACGGTGACGTTGATTTCCGACTCAGTCTCATGGTCGACAGAGACGCCGTCCTTAAGCTTCAACGCAACGCCGTTTTCAGTTTCTACAAGTTCGAAGCGATCATCACTCACTTCATAGGTGACGGCGTCGCCATCGGCATCTGTGATCGCCAGAATCGCAGCGGTTTCACCACTCACATTCTCTGTAAGGCCAAGACGATCTTCGTCTGTAAACTCGGGGAGGCGGTAGGAATCACCACCGATGACTTCCTGGACGCCGCCTGTGTCAGGACCGCTCCAGGCAAGCTGTAATGTCTGGCTCCCACCATTTTCAAAGTAGCGGATCTCAACGTCGTGAGGGCCTGCGTCGAGATCGAGCGTCACAGATTGCGTGCTGGTGGCGTGCAAGCCGTCATTGTCGATAACAGGAACCCCGTCGATGAACAGCATGCTGCCGTCATCGCTGGCCAAATAGAGGGTGTAGGTGCCGCCTTCATCAACGACGATCTGACCCTCATATTTCGCGGCGAAGTAATCACTTGGCGCCCCGTCCCAGAATTCGTCCTGGCCCTGCATGTAGTTGATGCTGTCAACGGTTGCCTCGGCATCCGGCACAGCGTTGAAGTCGACCTGATCCAGATCGCTCAGCGAGTGGCCAATGTTGTAGTAAGACGCGTGCAGCCCTTCGCCGCCGACAACGGCGATCTCCGGCGCTGAATTCACATCGTCGACGGCGACCGTATAGTGTTCGGTGTCGCTGGCGCCTGCCGAGTCTGTGACTGTCACTGAGACGTCGACAGAGCTTTCCGCCTCATGGTCGAGGCTAACACCGTCCTTCAGCTTAAGAACATACTCTCCATTGTCCTCGACAACCTCAAATCGATCATCGTCAACAGAAAAAGTATGTGTGTCACCGGCGTCGGGGTCAGAGACGGTCAGATGCGCGACAACCGCGCCGGATTCGTCCTCCGGTACGGAAAGAGTGTCCGACGTGAATCCGTGCTGAAAAGCGTCGCCGCCGATCACTTCGCTGACGCCGCCCGTATCGGGGCCGCTCCATGCAAGTTGTAAAGTCTGGCTGCCGCCATTTTCAAAATAGCGAATTTCAACGTCGTGCGGGCCTTCGTCCAGATCGACCGTTACAGAGCGTGTCCGCGTGCCATGCAAGCCATCATTGTCGAGAACCGGCTCGCCATCGATGTAGAGCATGCTGCCGTCATCGCTGGCCATGTGGAACGTGTATGATCCGCCTTCATCGACAACCAATTGGCCTTCATATTTTGCTGCAAAGTAATCATTCGGCGCGCCATCCCAGAATTCCTGCTGGCCCTGCATGTAGTTGAGGCTGTCAACGACGCCCGTCGCATCCGGTGTCGCATCAAAGTCAACTTGGTCCAGATCGCTCAATGAATGACCGATATCATAGTAGGAAGCCTGCAGCCCGGGGCCCGTCGCAAGTCCAAGTTCAGGCCCTTCGTTGGTGTCGTTCACGCCGATAGAAAAGGCTTCCGTTGTGGAAACGCCACTCATATCTGTAGCCGTTACGGTAACGTCGATGGATTCGGTCTCGTTGAAATCCAACTCCACGCCGTCTTTCAGTTTCAGTTCATTGCCAACAACCTCAAACCGCTCGTCTGATACTGTGAAAGTTAGTGAATCGCCCGCGTCTGGATCGAAGGCGGTGAGCACGCCGACGTTCGCACCCGCTTCCCCTTCATTGACATTTGAGTTTGAGAGTTGAAGGTCCGTTGGTCCTTCGTTGATGTCGGCGACGTTGATGGTGACGGATTCGGTATACGTAGCGCCGCTGCTGTCAACGACCTGCATGGTGATGTCGTATGAATCCTGCCCCTCGTGGTCGAGCGCGGCGGCGTCCTTCAACTTAAGTTCGTTGCCCACCACCTCGAACAGTCCAGAATCATCCTGCGCGATGGAAAATGTTGCCGTATCGCCAGAATCCGGGTCGGCGGCGCTCAGTGTTGCAATCAGCGCACCCGGGCTGTTTTCTGCAACCGTATCGCCGCTGATGGAAATATCAGTGGGACCTTCATTGATGTCTTCGATATCAATGGCGAAAGACTGCGTAGTCTCCAGTCCGCCAGCATCTGTGGCCGTAACGGTAACGTCGATCGAATCAGTCGTTTCATGGTCAAAGGAAACACCATCTTTGACCTTTAACTGATTGCCGACAATCTCGAAGCGGTTATCTGAAACTTCAAAGGTGACACTGTCGCCAGCATCCGGGTCGACGGCCGACAGCGTTCCAACGACGGCGCCAGCGCTGTTCTCGTCAACGCTCGTATTGGACAATTGAATGTCCGTTGGGCCTTCATTGAGGTCCGCCACATTGATGGTGACGGATTCGGTATATGTTGCGCCAGCGCTATCCTCGACCTGGAGCGTGACCTCGTATGAATCCTGAGACTCGTGATCAAGCCTCACGCCGTCTTTAAGTTTCAACTCATCGCCGACAATTTCAAACAATCCAGAGGCGTCGCCAACAATCGTGTAGGTGGCGCTGTCGCCGGCGTCAGGGTCCGATGACGACAGCGTCGCAACTGTTGCGCCTGCATCGTTTTCGTTCACGCTGTCGGCGGAAAGGGCGATATCCGTTGGGCCTTCATTGAGGTCCGCGACATTGATGGTGACGGTTTCGCTGTACGACGCTCCAGCGCTGTCTTCCACCTTGAGCGTGACCTCGTATGAATCCTGAGACTCGTGATCAAGTGTCACGCCGTCTTTCAGTTTCAACTCATCGCCAACGATTTCAAACAATCCGGAGGCGTCGTCAGCAATCGAGTAGGTGGCGCTGTCGCCGGCGTCAGGGTCCGATGACGAAAGCGTCGCAACTGTTGCGCCTGCATCGTTTTCGTTCACGCTGTCGGCGGAAAGGGCGATATCGGCCGGACCTTCGTTGAGGTCCGCGACATTGATGGTAACAGTTGCCGTATGCGCTGCGCCGCCACTGTCTTCCACTAGCAACGTCAGTTCATACGAATCCTGCGCTTCGTGATTGAGCGCTACACCATCGCGCAAGCGCAGTTCGTTGCCAACGACTTCAAACAGGCCGGACTCGTCATCGACAATCATATAGCTCGCGGTGTCATTTTCGTCGGGGTCGGTCGACGAAAGCGTAGCGACAAGAACGCCTTCCTGGTTTTCGTCGACGATGTTGTTTGACAGGGCGAGGTCCGTTGGTCCTTCGTTGAGGTCTGTAATATCGATAGTGAAAGACTGCGATGTCGCCAGCCCGCTTTGATCCGTTGCGGTGACGGTAACGTCGATTGCATCCAGCGTCTCATGATCAAATGAAACGCCATCCTTCGCTTTCAGCTGATTGCCGACGACTTCGAAGCGATTGTCGGAAACCGTGTAGTTGAGTGTGTCACTTACATCAGGGTCAAAAGCCGACAGCGTGCCGACAACGGCACCCGTTTCGTTTTCATCGATCGTCTGCCCCATAAGTGCGAGCTCAACCGGACCTTCGTTGACGTCCCCGACATTGATCGTAAAGATTTGCGTGTGCGTTGCGCCAGCGCTGTCCTCGACCTGCAGCGTGATTTCGTAGGAATCCTGTGCTTCGTGATCGAGCGTCGCGCCTTCCTTCAGCTTCAGCTCATTGCCGACGATTTCAAACAGGCCGGAATCGTCCTGAGCAATGGAATAGGATGCGCTGTCATTGGAGTCCGGGTCGGACGAGCTCAGCGTCGCAACGGTGGCGCCAGCGCTGTTTTCGGCCACCGAGTCATTGCTGATTTGGATATCGGTCGGCCCCTCGTTCAGGTCAGCCACATGAATGGTCACCGTCTCCGAGTATATATTGCCGGCGCTGTCCTCTACCTGGATCAGTAGCTCATAAGAATCCTGCTCTTCGTGATCGAGCACGGCGCCGTCTTTGAGGCGCAGTTCATTACCGACAATTTCGAACAGGCCGGAGGAGTCTTCCACCAGCGAGTAGACTGCGGTGTCATTCGCATCTGGGTCGGTTGAGGAGAGAAAGGCGACACTGGCGCCGGCGTCATTTTCGGCGACGATATCGTTAGACAGGTCAATGTCTGTCGGCGCCTCGTTAACAGGCGTACGGTCGTCGTCTGTGGTTTCCCCGGTTGGCTCAGCGCCGGTCGTTTGATTTGCCCCTTCGCCACCCGCTGTTGCAGCGGCCTTCGCTGAGCGAGAAGCCGGAGGCGTGGCGTCAGTCGTTTGTGCATCTTGCGGGCGGCGATCTGGAGACGCCTCGGAAGCTTCGCGCCCAGTGTTAGCGTCTTCGGCGGCGCTCTCTTCACTGGTTAAGGTTTCGTTACCAGCGCGGCTATCGCTAGATTGACCTTTGTCATTCTGGCGCGCGCGCGCGGCGCCTCTGTCATCTGCGCCGCCGGGGACGGGATCAATGTCGGCGCCATCGCGATGACCCGTACTGTCTTTCCAATCGCCACGTTTTTGATCGCCGAAATGCAGGTTGCCATATCCTGCATGCCCTTCGCCGCCGCCAGCGTCCTGTACATCGCCCTCGCGCGCTTTTTTCAACGCCTCGCGTTCGCTGTCGAGGGATAAATCTTCGCTCGTTACGGCTGCGATTTCTTCGCCGCCGGATACGGATTCGGCTTTGGGAGAAGGCTTTTTGCCAGGATTCTGCGCCATGAGATTACTCTTTACGTGTACACAACTGGCCAGAGCATAGGTGCAAGGACTTAATCAGAAACTTATCAACTAAGTTAATCTCCCGTAAATCACGTTTGAATTGCAGGCTTTCTAGAGGCTTTGGAAAGGATTTAACCATAAACAGGGTGTGAATTTTGTTTGTGAGTAGAAGTTCCTTCCGATGCTGCAGAACGCGCTGAAAAACATTTTCGGGTTCGCAAGAAATGAGGACGCCGACGAGTCTGTGATGACGGAGCCGTCCTTGAGTCCAACGATTTATATCGCGTCGGCCGTTGTCAATGTGCTCGCGCTCGCGCTGCCGTTGACCATACTTCAGGTTTATGACCGGGTATTGCCGAACGCCGCTTTTGACACCCTTGCAGCGCTGATAATCGTGCTGGTCGGTGTGGTGATTGTGGACGGTTTGCTGAAGTATTTTCGTTCCGCCGTGGTTAATTGGTCGGCTGCTGCGTTTACCCACAATCTGTCCGTTAGCGCATTATCAACCATGCTTGCCATGCGCCCTTCCAAATTCAGCCGGACAACGGCGAGTGAACATCTCGAGCGATTGAATGCGATCTCCGGCCTTGGCAGTCATCTGGGCGGCCAGTCGCGCATTGTCGCTGTTGACATACTCTTCATTCCGATTTTTGCGTCGGTCATCATTCTTGTGGGCGGAAAGATCTTTTTCGTTGTACTGACCTTGTTTGCGCTATTCGGCTATCTTGCGCTTCGGCGCACGCGCGCGCTCAATGCAACAATCGCCGAGCGCGAAAAGCATGAATCGCGCAAGAGCGATTTCATCATCGAAGTCCTGCGATCCATGCAGACAATCAAAGCGACGGCTATGGAGCCGCTGATCATGCGCCGTTTTGAACGGCTGCAGTCAGCTGCAAGTATGATCACCAAACGCGCCATCAATCTGACCGGAACAGCGCAGACCTATTCCGCCATGTACGCGTCACTGTCGGTGATTGCGATCGTCGGTATTGGCGCGATACTGGTGTTGAATGGGCGGCTTACGCTTGGGGCGCTGGCCTGTTGCATGCTGTTATCATCGCAGCTCTTGCAACCACTGATGCGTTCGCTGGCGAGTTGGAACGAAATTCAACTTGCAAAGCATCGCCGCGAGCGCGTGTCGGCGATATTTGATGAGTGCGAGGAGGCGGTGACGCAACCCGTGCAGTATCAAAGCAGAGTATCTCCCAAGCGTGTCGTGATGCGCAACGTGACGGTACAATATGGCGACGCCGATCCTTTGTTTGAAAACCTGAACCTCGAAATTCCGCCGGGCGCCATGGTGGCCATTAAGGGCGCCGACGGTTCTGGTCGCTCATCGCTTTTGCGCGTGCTGATGGGGGATACGCCTGTCACTGACGGAGAAATTCAGATCGGCGAAGAATCCGATCTGGAAAAAACCCGCGGCGCTGTGCGTTATGTGGGGCAGACACCGGCGATTTTTCGCGGGACTATATTGGATAATCTGACGTTGTTCGGTGAACTGCCGGCGAAAACAGCGCTGACAGCTTCTCGAATAATCGGGCTCGATGATGAAGTGGTTCGTATGCCGCTCGGCTATGACACGATATTGAAGAGCGCAGCGGGTCGGGATGTCCCGGCGCCAACGGCCCAACGGATTAGCATTGTCCGGGCGCTCGCGATGCGTCCATCGGTTCTCATTCTCGATGAAGCCAACACGTTGCTCGACCTGGCCGGTGAGCAGCGCTTCGCGGAAGCGCTGGAGAGATTGCGCGGTAAAATAACCATTATCCTCGCGACGCATCGACCGTCACTCATCCGGTTGGCCGACAAGGCCTACGAGGTGCTCGAAGGCGGAGTCGTGGAGCTCAGCGCTGATACGCCCGACCAGAAGGCGGCTGCATCATGACGGATTCGAACACACAAATTCAGAGCGAGGAGGCTGCGTTCGGCGGCGCGCATCCCGTACACTCCATGCAGAGTCGCTTGCGGACCGCCTTCAAAGCTGCCCCGGGAACCCAAAAAGCATCGAATGACGACTGTATCGCCGTCATCAACAGGTTTTTGAAACTAACCGGATGGGCGCAGGGGCCGCGCCGCGTATTCGAGGCGATGCCGCACGCGGACAGTGTCGATTCTGTCGCTGCATTCCGTTCGGTGTTGTTCCGCCTTGGCTACAAAACGACAGCAGAGCCGGCATCGGCGGAAAATCTGCGCGATGAATATCTGCCAAGTTTTATCCGTCAGGACGATGGGCGGGTGCTGCTGGCGGAAAAGCCCGGTGACGATGGCGAGATCATCTTGTTCGACCCGGTGGACGGAAAGCGTCACACCGTGGCGTCTGACAAAATAAGTGGCCTGGCGATTTTTCCCGAAGCGATTGAAGATCAGGAGACGAAATCGGGACCATCAGCGCCGACCTGGTCAGCAGGCGTTTTTACGGCGTTCAAACCGGTTATCCGCCAGATATTTCTGATCAGTTTTGTGGTGAATCTGTTTGCGCTGGCGCCGCCGTTATTCGTCATGACCGTTTACGATAAGGCGGTTGGTGCGAAGTCGTTCGACGTTCTTATTGGGCTCGCGATCGGCATCTGTCTGGTTGTAGCGGCAGACTTTGCGTTGCGTCAGCTTCGCGTGAAGCTTCAGGCTTATCTCGGATCACGCCTTGATGAACAGATCAACGAAACCGCCTTTCGTCATTTGCTTCACCTGTCGCTGTCGCATACGGAAGATGCGCCAATCGGCTCCCAATTAACGCGTCTGCGTCAAATGACGTCGCTGCATGAGGCGTTTACCGGACCGTTGGCAAACGCCTTTTTTGATCTGCCGTTTTTGCTGCTGTTTATAGTTGTCATCGCATTCATTGGCGGACCGCTTGTCTGGGTGCCGATTGCACTGGTGGCGATTTACGCGATTGTCGCGGCTTGGGCGTTGCCGCGTACAAGTCAACTGATACGCAATGCCGGGGACGTACGCGCGCAGCTCAACAATTTGACCGTGGAAGCGATATCGTCGCAACGCGCCATACGCGATCTTGGCGCCGAGCATATCTGGCTCCGCCGTCAGCGCCGGCTTTCAGCACAAGCGTCAGTTGCGAACATGAAGGCGCGCCAGCTCAATTTCCTCGTCCAGACATTTTCGCAGTCCATGGTGGCGGTCGCTGGCGTCGCCATCTTGACCATCGGCACGGGGCAAGTGATCGCGGGCGATTTGAGCGCCGGCGCGCTGATCGCCGTCATGGCGCTATCCTGGAGGGTGCTGGGGCCGATCCGAAATCTGTTCTTGAGCGGTCTGACGTTAGGTCAGACGTTACAAAGTGTGCAGCAGATCGACAGATTGGTGCGCATGCCGCTGGAACGCGAGCCGAATTCCGGTCCCTCCATTCCGCGAACCTTTAAAGGTCATGTTGTATTCGACAAAATTTCGTTCAGGTATCCAGGCGCGCGCGAACCATCGCTGCGCGGCGTCTCTTTTGAGGTCAAGCCGGGTCAGGTTTTATGTCTTTACGGTCAAAGTGGATCAGGAACGTCAACGGCGTTGCGCGTGTTAATGGGCCTTTATCAACAACAGGCCGGATCGATTTTTATAGACGGTCTTGATTTGCGCCAGCTCGACAAAGGCGAATGGCGTCATGCGCTCGGTGTCGGGTTGCACTCGCCCGATTTGTTCCACGGCACCGTGGCGCAGAATATTCGGCTTGCACGCCCTGATGCGAAGGACGAAGAGATTGACGCCGTGGTCCGCAAGCTCGGCATAGATCAGTATTTTGGCGGCGCACTGGATGAAGGTCTCGATACACGTTGCTCTGTGATGGCGCGGGCAACTTGGCCCGACCCGCTGGTGAGCCGCATTATTCTTGCGCGCGCCTTCATCAAGGATGCGCCCATCTATCTCTTGGACGAACCAGCAGCGACACTCGATTATTCCGGGGAACAAGCACTCCTCTCGATTCTGGAACAAAAGCGCAAGAGCAGCGCCATCATCATGACCACCCAGCGGCCAAGTCACATGCGGCTTGCAGACACAGTGGTCTGGATGGATCGCGGCGTCGTGCGCGATATTGGCCCCCCCGATCAGGTCGTGCCGAAGATCATGGCGGCTTAAACATGGACGCAAACACCACGAGCAATACAATGAATACGAAGACACAAAGCAAAGAGCAAAAGCACGAGAACGTTGGCGAACGTCACGGTCTCGCATTGCCCATCGAGTTGGAAGAAGGGGCGCCTCCCTTTCTGGCGCGCGCCGCCATGGCGGTCATCAGCGGGCTCATTATTCTGCTTCTGGTTTGGGCGAACATCGCCAATGTGCGCGAGCTTTCCGTCGCCATGGGCGAGGTTGCGCCGTTTGGTTCAACAAGAGAGGCAGCGCATCTTGAGGGCGGCATCGTCGATGCGGTGTTGGTGGCGCCGGGCGATGTTGTCGAAGAGGGTCAGCCTCTCATCCGCCTTCGATCTGAAAATGCTGGCGGTGAGTTTGATCGCTACGACGCGAGGCGGGCAAGCCTTGAAATTCGTGCGGAGCGATTGTCCGCGCAGGCGGAAGGGCGAAAGCCGGACTTTGAAAGATTCTCGAGTGACTGGTCATCCATGGTGGCCGAACAGCGCACGGTGTATTCAACGACATTTGAACAGCACAGAGCCGTCGTCGCCACGTTTAACGAGCGTAAAGCCTCTGCAAAATCTGAAGTCGAAAAGACGAAGGCCGAGCTGGCCGCTGAGACCGAGTTGTTGCAGCTCGCTCAGGAGCAATTGGCGATTCAAGAAGAATTGATCGGCGAAGGGTTCACGTCCAAGCAATCATTCTTGCAAGCGAAATCCGCTGTTGCATCGGCGCAAGCGAAGGCAGCCGGCGCCCGATCACGATTGGAGCAGGCGCGCCGGGCGCAGGCAGGTGCAAAAGCGGATCTTGAGGGCGCTGTCGCCGAGTATCAAACGCGCATCGCCGAAGAGCGGTCCGCCGTCATCGCTGAACTTACCGAGCTGGAAGAACCGATCGCATCGCTGAAGGACAAATCGGACCGATTGACGGTGCGCGCGCCAATTGCTGGCGTGGTCAATGATGTTCTCGTGCACGGCCGAGGTGACGTGGTGCGCCCCGGCGGCGTTGTCGCCGAGATTACCCCGACCGGCGCAGAATTGATGGCCGAGGTTCGGGTTAACCCGAAAGACATCGGTCATATTGCCGTGGGCCTCGAGACTGATGTCAGCATTACAACGTTCGATCCCAACCGGTACGGAAAGATCGAAGGCCGCATTGCGCATGTTTCCGCGGACACCTTTACCGATGAGCGTACGGGCGACGCGTATTATGTCGCCTATGTCGCCCTGTCGAGCCAGGAAATCGGAACGGGCGCCCGTGCGCGGGAGCTAACGCCCGGCATGCAGGTCCGTGCGGAGATTGTGACCCAGTCGCGCACGCTGATGCAGTATATTTTAAAGCCGGTCGCCCGTTCGCTCGATCAAGCCTTCACCGAAAGGTGAGTGTGGGCGTTTCGCGTCGAGCGGCTAGCCGTCTTTCAGTTTATAACGCTGTAGCTTGCCGGTGTGTGTTTTCGGCAGTTCACTGACAAATTCGACCTGGCGCGGATATTTGTACGGCGCGATGGTCGCCTTTACATGCGCTTGAAGCTCGTGAATTTTTTTGTCGCTGGCGGCGTCTGGATCACGAAGTACGACAAATGCTTTGCAGATTTGCCCGCGCTCAAGGTCTGCAACACCAATCACTGCGGTCTCTGTGACATCGTCATGGGAGAGGAGCGCATTTTCCACCTCCGGCGCAGCGATGTTGTAGCCGGAGGAAATAATCATGTCGTCCGAGCGTGAGACATACCAAAAGTATCCATCTTCATCCTGCCGGAAGAGATCGCCGGTCAGATTCCAGCCATCGACAACATATTGCACCTGCCGATTATCCGCGAGATACCGGCATCCGGTGGGGCCGCGCACCGCGAGGCGGCCGACTTCTCCCGGTGGCAGGGGCGCCATATTTTCATCGATGATTTGTGCGGCGTAACCGGGCACCGCCCGCCCGGTAGCGCCAGGACGGATGTCATCGCCCGAAGCGGAAATGAATATGTGAATCATTTCGGTGGCGCCAATGCCGTCGATCAGCCGGATGCCGGTTTTCTCATGCCAGAGATCAGACGTTGATCGTGGCAAATGTTCACCGGCTGAAACGCAGGTGTGCAGAGACTTAAAATGTTCGGCGGGCAATGCCGACATGGCGCGATAGGCGGTGGGCGCAGTGAAAAGCGTCGTCACTTTATGTTTTTCAATCGCGGCAGTGAGTGGCTCGACGCCCGGACCGCCGGTCAGCGCCGTCGCGGCGCCACAGGCCGCAGGAAAAACGACAGAGGCGCCTAGTCCGAACGTAAATGCAAAGGGCGGCGTGCCGCAAAATACATCCTTTGCCGACGGTTTCACGACGTGCCGGGAGAATGTTTCCGCCATGGCGCAGATGTCGCGATGGAAATGGACGCAGCCCTTTGGTTGTCCGGTCGTGCCGGACGTGAAGGCGATGAGCGCCGGGTCGTCGCTGGCGGTCACGACTGGTTTGTTAAAATCGCTGGCTTTATCCAGCTGCGCTTCAAAGGAACCGTCGCCGTTGAATGTTGCGACTTGGCGAATGAAAGGCGAGTCTGTCGCCGCGAGGTCAAATTCTGTCTGAAGGCGGGCATCCACCAACGCGTGACTGACCTCCGCTTTGTCGATGATCGTTTTGAGTTCGCTGGCGCGCAGTAATGGCATGGTGGTTACCGCGATGCCACCGGCGCGCAATACCCCCCACCAGTTAGCGATGAGCATGGGCGAGTTCGGCCCGTGAATTAACACCCGATTGCCCGGCGACAATTGCATTTGACGGGCGAGCACTTCCGCAACCTGACAGGTTCGGGTCAGCAACTGGTTGTAGGTCCAGCACCCGTCTTCCCAAAGAACAGCCTCTTTCTCGCCAAACCCCGCGTCGATGGCGCGGTCGAGCAGAGCGGCGGCGTTCAGGCGCTCCGGAAATTTCAGTTCGGGCAGGTCAAATAAAAATTCCGGCTGGAGCGGCGCAGGCGGCAGGTTATCGCGAACGAACGTATCCGTATGTGCTGTCCAACCCGTTTTCATTCGATGCGGACTCCATGTGAAGCTGCGTCCCGAGTGATTCTCTATATACGATGGGTCTGCTGGCGAAACCAAGATGTTCGGAAAAAGCCGTCTTTTCGCGGCTGCGGTAGATGATCGAAGCGTCGCTAGAAGTGGTGAGCCCTGATGGATTCGAACCATCGACCTACTGATTAAAAGTCGGTTTAGAGATGTTTCATGCTGTTTCCACAAGTCTCAAGTGTTTGAAACTATTAATGTCGACGTATCACGTTGTCTACGGAAATCGCTCCGAAGCGCATGGCAGTGTGACCCAAACGTGACCCAAAAAAGGGATTCTCGACTTACTGATACTCCATCAGGTGTCGACAAAAAATACGGTGCAATAGGTGCGCTTTTCAAGCCGCCTGATCTTGGTTTTGTGACCCAATCGTGACCCAAGATGTTCTGATCTATTTGATGTACGCAAATTTGGTTTCAGCAACAAATAATGCTCACCACAGATGTTGGAGTATGAAGGTCAAAGCTCCCCCGCATTTGCGAGCGACATTATACAAAGGTGCATCAAATTGTCTGAAATGTGCGCAAACCGGACATACCAATGAGCATTAGTGATGCCGAAAATTCCCAACAACGGAGATCTCGTCTTAAGATATGGCGCACCGGAGCGCGCCAAAAGCAGTGCTGCAAGTAACAATCATAAAGTAAGACAAGGGTGTCTCAACGTAGGATTTAGCTTAGCCTTCGTTATTGTTTTCCAGATCGTCGTCAAGGAGGATGCGCTCAGCGGCCCCTTCAAGGTCCTCATACTGGCCCGATTTTACGGTCCAGAAGAAAGCAAAGAGAGCCATGCACCCAAAGAATAGGGCAATCGGAATAAGAAAAAGTAAAGCGGTCATAGTGGGCCCTTTCCTCGTGCGGAAAGCCGTAATGCGTTTAGGGTAACAATTATGGATGAACCAGACATCGCGAGTGCTGCAATAAGCGGCGTAACAAATCCAAACACTGCAAGCGGAATTGCGCAGGCATTATAAAGCGCAGCGAATGCGAAATTTTCGATAATTCGCCGGCGCGCTTTTTTGGAAACACCGTGCGCCGTAATAATTGGCGAAAGACTGTCGCCCTGAAAAACGAAATCCGCAGCGGCCTGGCTTGCATCGGCGGCGGTGCCCGGAGAGAGCGAGGCGTGAGCGGCAGCAAGCGCTGGCGCGTCGTTGAGGCCATCGCCGACCATCGCAACTTTCACGCCCGTCTTCGAGAGCGCATTAAGGCGTGCGATTTTTTCGGCCGGACTTAAGCCCGCTTGCCAATCGTCAATGCCGGCGGCAGCCGCGATTTTTTGCGCAGGTGCCTCGTTGTCACCTGAAAGCATTTCAACATTGAGGCCATCGTTTCGAAGGTTCCATATTGCCTCTCCGGTACCTGGCCGGAGTTCATCTTCAAACACGAAATGTACCGGCTCGCTGTCGCCGGCCTTGAACCAGGCTTCGCTTGCGCCGCCGGACTTTGCTTCCACGCCAACCCAGTCGTTGCGGCCAAATCGTGCTTTTGCGCCATCAATGACGCCTTCAACACCACAGCCCGGAACTTCACTGATATCCCCGGCCAACGGACCAGCGCCCGATTCGGCGACAACAGCGCGGGCCAATGGATGACGGCTCGCTCGGGCCAGCATCGCAGCGTGTTCCATCGTCTCTGTGGGAATGTCATCACGGTTAGAGATGCGCAGGCGTCCGAGCGTAAGCGTACCTGTCTTGTCAAAAACAAACCCCTCGACTTCGGCAAGCCGTTCCAGTGCGTCGCCAGATTTGACGAGTACACCTTCCTTAAACAGCCGACCGGTGGCGACGATTTGCACAGCAGGAGCCGCCAGTCCGAGTGCGCAAGGGCAGGTGATGATCAACACTGCGACAGCATTCATGATTGAAACGCGAAGGCCCGCGTCGCCGATAAAAAACCAGCCGAGAAAAGTCGCGAGCGCCAGTGTGTGCACGATCGGTACATATAATGACGCGGCGCGGTCTGCGAGCCTTATGTATTTGCTCTTTCCCTGCTCACCCACCTCTATCAGTCGTGTCAGATCAGCGAGCAGGGACTCATCCGCTCTCGCAGTCGCGCGCATCACGAGGCGGGAAGATAAATTCAGGACTCCGGCGTAAATTGTGTCATTCACTTTTAACCTTGCAGGTGCGCTTTCTCCTGTGACGAGCGAAACATCCACTTCCGACGCGCCGTTCAGAATGACGCCATTTGCTGGCGCACGGTCGCCCGGAGATAAAAGAATGTGGTCTCCGGCCTTGATGGCGTTAGCCGAAACCGCTTCGACGGAACCGTTATCAAGGAGTCGATTGGCGGTGGTCGCACGCAGCGACAGTAGTTCGTGAGCGGCGGAACGGGCGCGCG
Source organism: uncultured Alphaproteobacteria bacterium (assembly GCA_942492295.1). Classification (GTDB taxonomy): domain Bacteria; phylum Pseudomonadota; class Alphaproteobacteria; order Caulobacterales; family Parvularculaceae; genus Hyphococcus. Next base: position 1,019,094 of record CALODW010000005.1, on the reverse strand, counting down.
CCCGCAAACGATGGTCGAGGTAACGACCGATCAGCAAGAAAAAAAGCAGCATTACGGCGGCGTCGAAGTATGCGTCCGCTCCGTGATTGATCGTTTCAAAGACGCTTAAGGATAGCGCGAGGATGACTGCGAGCGAAATCGGCACATCCATATTCGCGCGCCCGGCTTTCAGAGCGCGGGAAGCCGAACGAAAGAACGGCCGTCCGGCAAAGGCGGCGGCCGGTAGCGCGATCATGGCCGAAATCCAGTGCATCATCGCGCGCGCAGCCGGGCCCATCTCGCCGTCATGTCCGGCCCATACGGACACCGAAAGCAACATAATGTTGGCCATGGCGAAGCCTGCGACCGCCATGCAACGCAAAAGGAAACGGCCTTCCGTGTCTTCTTCCTCCTTGGCGGCTTCAGGGTCGAAAGGCGTCGCGCGATACCCCAGCCCGGAAATGGTGCGTGTGACTTCGATTGGCGCTACGGCGCCAGTTCGCCATGCAGCGGCCAGCTTGCCTGTGGAGAGGTTTAGCCGCGCAGTTTCAACCCCGGGCAGTTTTTTTAGCCCGCCCTCAATTTTCGATATGCAACCGCCGCATCGTGCGCCGTATATGGAAAGTTCAAGGTGTGAAAGGCCATTCTTGTCCTTGCGCACAAAAGGCGAAGGATCGACGATTCCGACGTCGACCGAGGGCTCCAAATTACTGGGGCATCCTGCGCCGGTGGATATGATTTCTACCGCGCTCATTCGATAATAATACGCGATGAAATATCGAATTGCTCGCCAGCGGCGTTTGTTGCGCGCGCTTCAAGATCCCACGCGCCGGCAGTCAACACCATTGTACGGGCGCGGTAAGCGCCGCCGCCGAGCTCTTCGAATGCAAGATCGCTGTCTTCGCCATCATGCGCCGGACGTTTCAATGCGCCTTCAATGTTGAGGTGTAATAGCTCATCGCCGTTCCCGTCGAGCATGCTTATCTCAACGAACCCGCCTGTTTCGGCTAGCTTGATGCGCGTGACCGCGGCATTCCAGCCGAGTGCGGATTGTGTGGCGCGTTCCGCGAGCACGTCATTGTAACGAAGTCCCTGCATGTAAGATTTCTTTTCGGACTCGCCCGGAAAGCTTTTCACCGCCAGTGTGATAAAAATCGTGTTGGCGACAATGATCACGCCGAAAAAAGCGATGAGCGCGAGCAGGACGTGACGGCCGGTAAGAGTTCTGGCGTTATTCATCAGCGATCCTCCGAAAGGAATACCGTCGGATTGACGGCTCGCTCGCCGGTTTCAACATCTGCGGCAGTGATCGTAATCGGCATTGACGGTTCGCTGATCGCATTCTGCGGCAAGGTAACAAACAGCCGGACCGATCGCACGGCGTCCCCATCTGCGTTGACCAGCAAGGCGTCGCCTTCGACAGTTTCCCCGCTAGCGGTAACGGAAAGCCCCTCAGGGCCGTCAATATCAATCTGAAACTCGCGTTCGATATTATCTCGGTTCACGATCTTCACTGTATACGCATTGCGAATGGAGCCGTCAGATAGTTTCACATAAGGCGGCGTGCGGTCGCGAATCACATTGAGGTTGACAGTGCTTCGTGTGGTCAGCGACCACAGCATGACGGCGCTGACAATAACGAGAACGCTTGCGTAGAGCGCCGTTCTGGCGCGAATGAACTGGAATTTTGGTTTCTCGCCATTCTGGCGGCGCTCGATATTTGCATCGGTTTCGTAGCCGATGAGGCTTAAAGGGCGGCCAACCTTCGCCATGATGTCGTCGCAGGCGTCTATGCATAATGCACAGTTGATGCATTCAAGCTGTGGGCCTTCGCGAATATCGATACCCATGGGACAGGCGACGACACATGCGCGGCAGGAAACGCAATCGCCGCGACCGTCCCAAGTGTCGCCTTTTTTGTGAGGACCGCGCGGTTCGCCGCGATCATATTTATAGGTGACCTGTAGCGTTTCCTTGTCGGTTAATGACGCCTGTATACGCGGCCATGGGCACATATAGGTGCAGACTTGCTCGCGCATGGAGCCTGCAAAAATGTAGGTCGTCAGCGTCAGCAAGGCGCAATAGAAGTAGGCCGTAAACGGCGCGTCGCCCCGGAAGAAATCACGGGCGAGGCTTGGCGCATCATGAAAATATAATATCCAGGCGCCGCCGGTCGCCATGCCGATCAATATCCAGATGACGTGTTTGGTCACGCGCTTTCGGAATTTATCTGCGGTCCATGATGCGCTGGCGAGCTTCATGCGCTTGTTGCGGTCGCCTTCGACCCAGCGTTCAACCGCTATGAAAAGATCGGTCCACACTGTTTGCGGACAAGTGTAGCCGCACCACACGCGGCCAAAGAGGGCTGTAGCAAGGAATAGTCCGAGCGCGGCGAGAATCAAAAGCCCGGTGACGTAGTAAAGTTCGTCAGGCCAGATTTCGATAAAAAAGAAATAAAACCTCGAGCCTGCAAAATCGACGAGGATCGCCTGATCCGGCTCGCCCGGCCCGCGCGGCCAGCGCGCCCATGGCAGTAAATAATAAATCCCGAGTGTGACGGCCATCACCAGCCATTTCAGCCGCCGGTATTTGCCGTGCACGCGTTTCGGGAAGATCGGCGCGCGCGCCTTATAGAGGTTTCGCTTTTCAGGCGCGTTGACCGCTTCAACGTCAAACCGTTCTACTGATGCTCCGTCCTCGCCGGACTTCGCTTGATTGGCCATGGATTACTCACCGCCGCCAAGAGAATGAACATATACCGCCAGCGCTAGGATTTCCTTTTCGGACAGACGCCGTTCCCAAGCAGGCATTACGCCGGCCCGCCCATTCCAGATTGTTTCGTAAACTGTTTCGCGATCACCGCCGAACAGCCAAATCTGATCGGTCAGATTCGGCGCGCCTTGCGTTTGGTCGCCCTTTCCTTCTGCGCCATGACATGCAGCGCATTGCTGAGCGTATAAGGGCGCGGCGCGCTCTACCGCCACTTTATCATGTTCTTGCCCGGACAGGCCAAGGACATAATCAGTAAGGTCTGATATCTGATCGCGATTGAGTAATCCGTCGCGGCCATAGGCCATCATGACAACATTCGTCGTTTGCGGATGCGTCGACCGGCGTCCGTAAAGCAATGTTGTCTTGATATCGTCAAGCGTTCCACCCCAGAGCCATGCGTCGTCATTAAGGTTCGGATATCCCTTGAAACCTTGCCCGCCGGCGCCGTGACAGGTTGCACAATTATCGCCAAACAATGATGCGCCAGCGGCCATGGCGAACTGGTGGAGGTCAGGATCGTTCTCAATTGCTTCCAGCGACGGCGCAGCCAGAAGACGCCGTGTGTCTTCGGCGCGTGCAGCATCAAGCTCGGATAGTTGTTCCGCTACATTCGCACGTTCCGAGTGATTGCGGATCCCCTTGGTGTAGCCGGTAATCCCCGGCCATGCGGGCATCACGACCCAATAGCCGATAGCCCAAATCACCGAGATGTAAAAAACGATCAGCCACCAGCGGGGTAGGGGGTTGTTCAGCTCTTTTATGCCGTCCCACGCATGGCCGGTGGTCTCGACGCCTGAATGCTGGTCGATTTCTTTTTCAGACATTGTCTTCATTCCCGGTATCTTCTGGCCCGTCATCAAGCGGAATGAGGCCGGCGTTTTTGAACTGTTCTTTGTTTTTCGGGTTCAGCGTGTAGATCAGCACCAGCACGAACGCGAATACAAACAGGAGGAGCCCCCATGTTTGCGCGAGCGAAGCGAGAAATTCATACATATTTGCCTCCTACCGGTAGTTTTCTTCGGCTTTATAAGTTTCGAAGTCGACCAGCGTACCGAGCATTTGCATGTAAGCGATCAGCGCATCCATTTCCGTGATTTTGCGGGCGTCGCCGTCAAAGTTACGGATTTGCGCTTTCGGGTAACGCGCCAGCAATGCGTCATAGTTGTCTGAGAATGGATCGACCTGCGCGCGCAAGTCAGAGGCTGCATTCTCGATCATCTCGTCCGTATAAGGCACGCCGACAGCGCGATTGGCCTTTAGCCAACCTTCGACCTGGCTGTAATCGAGTTCTTTTTCCGCCAGAAACTTGTAAGGCGGCATGACCGACTCCGGCACCAGGCTGCGCGGGTCGATCATGTGCTGGACGTGCCATTCGTCCGAGTATTTGCCGCCAAGACGCGCAAGATCCGGCCCTGAGCGCTTCGATCCCCATTGGAACGGGTGGTCGTACATGCTTTCCGCCGCCAGTGAGTAATGGCCGTAGCGTTCGACTTCGTCGCGCAGTGGGCGCACCTGCTGCGAATGGCAGACATAGCAGCCTTCACGGACATAAATGTTACGCCCCGCCAGTTCGAGCGGGGAATAGGGCCTGACGCCGTCTACTTCCTCGACCGTGCTTTCAAGATAAAACAGCGGCGCAATCTCGATGATACCGCCGATCGCAACGGTGATGAGAATGCCGACCGTAAGAAGAAGGCTGTTTTTTTCAAGAATCTTGTGCTTGCTGAGCATCCCCGCCTCCCTATTCAGCCGGCACGGCTTGTGCCGCCACAGCTTGCTTTTCCGATACGTGAACATCGCCGCGCGCGGTTCGCCACAAATTATAGGCCATGATCAGGGCGCCAATCAGGAACAGCGTCCCGCCAGTCGCCCGAATGATGTAGTAGGGATGCATGGCTTCTACTGTTTCCACGAAAGAGTATTGCAGGAAACCAAACTCGTTATAGGCGCGCCACATCAGTCCTTGCATAACGCCCGACACCCACATCGACGTGATGTAAAGCACGATACCGATGGTGGATATCCAGAAATGCCACTCAACAAGCTGGTTTGAATAAAGCTGCTTTCGTTTCCACAGCCATGGCACAAGGCAATAGATGGCGCCGAAAGATATGTAGCCGACCCAGCCGAGCGCGCCGGAATGGACGTGGCCGATGGTCCAGTCTGTATAGTGAGAGAGCGCGTTGACGGCGCGCACGGACATCAGCGGACCTTCAAAGGTCGACATGCCGTAAAACGCGACGGAAACAACCATCATCCGCAGGACCGGATCGGTGCGCAACTTGTCCCATGCGCCAGAGAGAGTCATCAGTCCGTTGATCATGCCGCCCCATGATGGCATCCACAGCATGATCGAGAATGTCATGCCGAGCGTTTGCGCCCATTCTGGCAGCGCCGTGTAGTGCAAATGGTGCGGGCCCGCCCAAATATAGATGAAGATCAACGACCAGAAGTGTACGATGGACAACCGGTAGGAGTAAACCGGCCGTTCCGCGCGCTTCGGAATGAAGTAATACATGATGGCGAGAAATCCGGTAGTCAGAAAAAAGCCGACCGCGTTATGGCCGTACCACCATTGTGTCAGCGCATCCTGCACGCCGGCGAACAGCGAATAGCTTTTTGACCCCGCGATGGAGACCGGTATCGCCAGATTGTTGACGATGTGCAGCATCGCAATCGTGACGATGAACGAAAGGTAGAACCAGTTCGCCACATAAATGTGCGGCTCTTTGCGTTTCCAGATCGTGCCGAGAAATACAAGAAGATAAACGACCCAGACGATTGTCAACCACAGGTCCGCATACCATTCGGGCTCGGCGTATTCCCGAGACTGGGTAACGCCGATCAGATAGCCAGTTGCTGCGATGACAATAAAAAGTTGGTAGCCCCAGAAAACAAACCAGCCGGCCAATCCGCCCGCGAGGCGCGCACGGCAGGTGCGCTGAACCACATAGAATGATGTCGCGATAAGAACGTTGCCGCCAAAAGCGAAAATCACCGCTGACGTGTGTAGCGGTCTCAAGCGGCCGAAATTCGTCCAGCCTAAATCGTCAAAGTAGAAGAGATTTGGAAAGGCGAGCTGGAATGCGATAATGACGCCAACCAGAAAGCCTGCGATTCCCCAGAATACAGCGGCGAAGACGCCAGCCTTGACGACTGCCGTCTGATAGCCGCTTTCATCGCGGGGGCTCGTATCGGTCGCGCGCAAGATCAGGGCGAACATGCCGCCGACAAACGCCGTCAGAAAAATATAGGCGTGAAACTCAATCAGCGGATCGACCGCACGCGCTGCGACAAAGAGCGCATAAAGCGCGCCAAGCGCCAAAAACGCGGCGATGAAAGTCGCCTCTGCGCCCATTCCTTGAGAAGGTGCTGTTTTCTCGGACATGTTTCTTCAGTCCCTGCTTCGATGCATCATTCTGGCATCCTAATGGCGCCTATTGCCGGCGCTATTTTGATGTGGATCAAAGCAATCTAAAGTTATTCGAGCATGATCCAAATATCGCAGGCGGCCATTGGATATTAATTTGAGAGTTCGCAACAATAGGCAACGGTTCCAAAGTCGCGTTGAGCGTTTGTCCGTATGGCTGGCGCTTGCCAGCTTTCTCGCCGCGGGGGCGGCAGGGAGTACGCGAGCCGTCGCTTCCCCTGCTTCTGGCTTTGCCGCGCCCATCTGCACAAACGGGACAATAGATTATATTGTTATAGGTCCAGATGGCGATCCACAGGAACAGCCTACCGAAGACCGATCAGCCGCATGCCATGGTCCATGCCTGCAGGATCGCAAGCGCGCAATTTCGCCTCGTAATCAGGTCAATTTGTGAGCAAAACGTCGCGGCGAGATACTTCGTCAATTCGGCCTTCTTTTTTGAGGGAGGCGAGCGTGCGGCTCAGTGTCTCAAGCCTCAGGCCAAGATAGTCAGCGATGTCTTGTCGCGGCATTGGGAGCGGCACGCGCTGACCGTTTTCTTCCTGTGAACCGATCATGCTACCGATTTGCTGCAGGAAGCTGATAACGCGCTCTTCGGCGGATTTCTTTCCCAACAGAACGATATGATCCTGCGCCTTGTGATATTCGGTCTGGCCGCGGGCAATCAGGCGGTCTTTTACCCCTGGCGTTTGACGAGCGACCTCGTCGAGAAACCGGTGCGGGAAATAACACACGGTGCTTTCTTCAAGCGCCTCGGCCGTGTAGGCGCTCGCATCAGTTGAGCGAACGCCGACGAAGTCGCCAGGAAACAGGAAGCCGGTGACTTGTCTTCTACCGTCTTCCAGCATTTTGGAGAGACGAAAACTTCCCCCAACGATAATATATAACGTGCCGTTTGGTTCACCCTCAGCCATGATGGCCCGACCGCGATCGACATACCTGCGCGCCATTATTTTTTCGATCTGGATGAACTCCCGCGGCTCGAGATCGGCGCAAATCGAGTTCTCGCGCACCTCGCATACATCGCATGTCAGCGGTCGGCTCGGCGCCGCGCAATCGCGTTTAGCTGTTCCTGTGCCGCTTACCATGAATCTGTCCGTTGTGCTGTCCATTGGCGGATTCTAGTCCCGACATAGGGCAAAGGCCAGCGGTGAAGATGCGACAAGTGGTTCGGCTGAGAATCTGTCTCAAACAGCGAAGGCTATGGCCGGGTTGGCCTTTGCGGGTGCTTTGTTTTCCAGAGGATCGAGCGCTTTTGCCACAGCTCTCAAAAGAGGCCAGGCGGCGTTTGCGATAAAAAGCGTGTTTTCCCGCCAGAAAACAACGCCGTCGTTCTCAAGCTGATCGAGGCGAGCGCACATGGCATTTACTTCTTCCGAAGGCAATGCGGCGAATAACGGCGTAACGTCGGTTTTTCCAACACAAAGCAACGTCTGAATAACCTGAGCGATGATTAACTCCGTCCCGCTGAGTTCAAGGCCGCGTTGAACAGGCAGCTGCTGGTCGTTGATTAGGGCGTAATATTCACTCAAGGTTTTTGCGTTTTGCGCATATAAGCCGCCAACATAGCTGATGGCGGATGCGCCAAAACCAATCGTTGCAAGGGCGAGGTCATCGGTAAAGCCCTGAAAGTTGCGCCTTAAACGCCCCTCTCGCTGTGCTTTCGCCAGCAGATTGTCGGGTTTAGCGTAATGATCGAAGCCAATGCGGGAGTATCCCGATGCCACAAACATTTCGTCAGCAAGGGCGGAAAGCTCCGAGCGGGCGACTTTACTCGGTAACGCTTTTTCATCGATCAAACGTTGACGCTTAAGCATGCCCGGCATATGCGCGTAACCGAATACGGAGACGCGATCCGGCGCCAGCGCGATCGTCTTTCCAATTGTCTGCGCAAAAGAGGAGATTGTCTGCCGCGGCAATCCATATAACAAATCGAACGATAGATCGTTTATGCCGGCGCGGCGGATGTCGCTGACTGCGCCTTCGATCATCTCAAAACTTTGCAGCCGATTGATCGCCAGCTGCACCTCAGGATCGAAGTCCTGAACGCCGAGACTCATACGCGAAAACCCAAGGTCGACCAATCGCTGGATGTCGTCTTTTGATACAAGGCGTGGGTCGAGTTCTATCGCCAGCCGGGAATCGTTCGTAAGTCCTAACTCAAGTTCAATAACCTGAAGAATTCTAGCCAGGTCTTCCACATGAAGGTAGTTTGGCGTGCCGCCGCCGAAGTGAACGGACATCGGACGTCCATTACCAGAAAGAATACGGCCGGCTATTCTGATTTCGTTTTTCAACGCTTCGACATAGCGCAGGGCCCGGCCATATTCGTTTTCAACGCGCATGTTGCATCCGCAATACCAGCATAAGCTCTGGCAGAACGGCACATGAACATAAACTGAAATCGGGTCATATAGCGATATCTGATGCAGCCGGTCCGCGTAGTCAGCGGAAGTTACGCTGCTATCGAAGTGCACCGCCGAAGGGTAGCTCGTATAACGGGGCGCACAACTGTCGAGATATTTCCGCCAAGCGTCTCTCATGACCGCGAGTATGTGAGAAGAGCATGAGCACAAACTGATCTAGATCAAATTGCGTTCGTCCGTGACGATGATTATTTCGAAAGAATCCGCTTTGGCGTGTTCGTTCCTGACCTAAATCAAGTTTCCTGCGTTTGCGAGATTAGTGACCCCTTAACCCTGATCGAATGGTGGCGCGAGCGCTTCATCACGTGCCATCCGCATTCATCGCTTGGCGACAGATCGCCCGCGCCCAAAGCCAACTTGCCAAAAGCACTTCATGCCGCCTTTTGTTCAGGGCGTGACCGCATGAACACCGCCTGACAACCCGCCGAGTCTAACTTATGGCTCGGAACACTTCGATGGGTCAGGCAACATGCCGCTATTGCAGTTTTGAGAGGTTAGCGCGCCGAACACTGGCACTTAGCGCTAGGCATGAGTTGGTGATGCCCTCTGCTCTGTGATGCAATTCGTCGGTAGATCCGGAAGATACCTGACTAGCTGATTGAGCAAGTCAAAATAGGCTTAGTCGCTATTTTGATCAGTGATATCTTTTATCCAGCTAAGACCGGCGACGCCTTGTGGGAAACCAAGCGTCGTCATCGCCAATAATGCGACGTGTTCTATTTCTTTCTTGGAAAGTCCTTCTTCCAAAGCTTGTCTCGCGTGAGAATGCGCGGCGCCTTCTGATCGGCCGCCGATTGCAAAGGCCAGATTGACCAGGCGCTTTGATTTTGCGTCGAGCGGTCCGGCTTCAGAGATCGCCTTGCCGAATGCAGAATAGGTTTTCCAGATATCCGGATAACTCTTGGCGATGTGTCCGGCGGCCGACGGGAGTTTTTCTGACATTTTTATCCCTTCCTTCGCTATTCTGCAGGCTTGTCCGGAAAGTTGTCTATCAGCGGCGCGTGCCTGGCGATTTCAATAAGATCTTCCTGTGATTCTACGGCGACTTCTGGTCCGGTGACGCTCACGCCAGAGCGCCGCAGTGTCGAAAACGAACGCGACAAGTTTTCAGGCGTCATACCAAGCATAGATGCGAGCGTCTTTTTATCAGTGGGCAAAGTGAGCTTGCCGTTGGCGCCTTGACGAACATGTTGATGAGCAAGGTAACTAGCAAGGCGTTCAACGCCTGTGCGCAACTTGAGGTTTTTCTGATTGCGCACGACGCCTCGGTAACAATTGGCGAGTTCGATGACGATGGATCGTGCAAATGCATCGTCATCGTCCATGGCCTGGCGTACGTTCTTTGCTGGTATCATGAGAATGCGTGAAGCAGTTCGCGTCCGCGCGGACATCAGATAAACAGCGTCCTTAAGTACGGCGGCCAGAATGAAGGTGGAAACGGGCGATAGCACTGTCATGGTGCTCTCACGACCGTCCAATGTGGCGAACAGTTCCACGCAGCCGTCGATTACAATATGCAGGAAGTCGGAAGGCTCGCCTTCATTAATCAGGATCACGCGTTCCGGAAACCGTTGAAGGAATGCTGCGTTCAAGAGACTATCGAATCTGTCCGCGTCCATGTCGCGGAAAAGGCTCAAATTACGAACGATCTGTTTGTCTTCGTCGCGCAATTGCGGCTCTCCAATCGACGATTTCCCCTGAATTGATATTGTTTTCGGCACGTCTTGATAAAAGTCAAGAGCCTCCCAGCCAGTTTTCATCTCGCACCTAGAGCGTTTTCAATTAGTGACGCAGTGCGCTCAATTGAACGAGCATCAGCCGCCAATTGGGTGATCCGTGACGAGACGCCGAATTTAAGACCGGAAAATTAAGGCCCAAAAAGAGCCCAACGAAGTTTCCGATCAGCCTGGAGGCGGAGCAATGGAACACTTGGCGGGCGTAACGTCTGGGCAGCAGAATAGGGCGCTTGGCGCAAGCACGATCGCATTTACGGCGTGTTTTGCGGTTTGGACGATCTTCTCGATTCTGGGTGTTCAGATCAAGGAAGAGCTCGGGTTAAACGAAAGCCAGTTTGGTCTTTTGGTCGCGACGCCGATTCTCACGGGGTCTATCAGCCGGATATTTTTAGGGATCTGGACTGACCAATTTGGCGGTCGAAAAGTTTTCGCCTCAGTCATGCTCGTTTCGGCGATTTCCGTATGGCTGCTATCCACCGTTTCAACTTATCCGATGTTTCTTGTCGCCGCATTAGGCGTCGGTTTTGCTGGCGGCTCATTCGCCGTAGGTATTGCCTATACATCGAAATGGTTTCCAAGCGACCGACAGGGAACCGCGCTTGGCATATTCGGCATGGGCAATGTCGGCGCAGCGGTTACGAACTTTGCCGCTCCGTTCATTTTGGTCGCTGTCGGTTGGGAACAGACAGCGCAAATCTACGCCATCATTTTGATGGTTATGGCTGTGGCGTTTTTCATCACCACGAAAGAAGATCCGGCGACACTCGCTCGGAAGGCGCGCGGTGAAAAACCCAGATCAGCGTTGATGGAGTTGGAGCCGCTTCGAAAGCTTCAGGTCTGGCGGTTTGCCCTTTATTATTTCTTCGTCTTTGGCGCGTTTGTGGCGCTTGCGTTGTGGCTTCCGCGCTATCTGATCGGCGTCTATGGCCTTGATATCAAGGCGGCAGGCATGTTGGCGGCGTTTTACGCCGTCCCCGCCAGTATCTTTCGAGCCTATGGCGGATTTTTATCCGACAAGATCGGCGCGCGCAAAGTGATGTACTGGACATTCCTGGTATCGCTTATTTGTGTGTTTATGCTTTCATATCCGCACACGGATTACACCATACACGGGATTGAAGGATCGATTGAATTTTCAACCCGGATGGGGCTTGTCCCATTCGTCATTCTTATTTTCATCCTCGGCTTTTTCATGTCGCTTGGCAAAGCCGCGGTCTACAAACATATCCCCGTTTATTACCCTGACCATGTTGGCTCTGTAGGCGGCCTGGTGGGCATGATCGGCGGCCTTGGCGGGTTTTTGTTGCCGATTGCCTTTGGCGTCATGAACGACCTCACCGGCATTTGGACCAGCTGTTTCATGCTTTTGTTCGCTATCGTTGCTGTTTCTCTTGCATGGATGCACTTCGCAATTCGCCGGATGGAAGAAAGATCCCTTAGCGCAGAACTGGAGGCGTTGCCGCAATTTCCGGAGTTGCAGGAAATACATACTGCTGAACATGGCGCAAAAACGAGTCCCGTTTTGGAGGACTGGCGTCCCGATGATGAGACATTCTGGAAGGAAAAGGGCAAACGCATCGCCAATCGCAATCTGTGGATTTCAGTTCCGGCGCTGCTACTCGCTTTCGCCGTATGGATGGTCTGGTCGGTTGTCGTCGCGAAACTTCCAACAATCGGTTTTGACTATACGACCGACCAGTTGTTCTGGCTGGCGGCATTGCCGGGATTATCCGGCGCGACTCTCAGGATTTTTTATTCGTTCATGGTGCCGATCTTCGGCGGGCGTTTGTGGACGACATTGACGACGGCGTCTTTGCTCATACCGGCTTTCGGTATTGGCTACGCCGTACAGGATCCTGAAACGCCGTATTTCCTGTTCCTGGTGTTGGCGCTGCTGTGTGGTTTTGGCGGCGGCAACTTCGCATCCTCAATGGCAAATATCAGTTTCTTCTTTCCCAAGAAAGAAAAAGGCAATGCGCTGGCGCTGAATGCGGGGCTCGGCAATCTCGGCGTTAGCGTCATGCAGTTTGCCGTACCGCTGGTTATCACCGCGAGTGTGTTCGGAGCTTTAGGCGGTGATGGGCAAATGACGCAGGAAGGTCAGCGTTTGTGGCTCCAAAACGCCGGTTTCATTTGGGTGCCGTTCCTTTTGATTGCGACTGCTGCAGCCTGGTTCGGTATGAATGATATTGCGTCCGCACGCGCATCATTCGCTGAGCAGGCCGTCATTTTTTCGCGAAAACACAACTGGATCATGTGCCTCCTTTATACTGGGACGTTTGGTTCTTTTATCGGGTATTCCGCTGGTTTTCCTTTGTTGATGAAGACCCAGTTTCCAGATGTCAACGCGCTCCAGTTTGCATTCTTGGGTCCGCTTGTCGGCGCGCTTTCGCGGTCAATGACTGGCTGGGTTTCTGACAAGTGGGGCGGCGCCCGTGTCACCTTCTGGGTTTTCCTCCTGATGATCATTGCGGTTGCGGGCGTTCTCTATTTTCTCGGCATAAAGGATCAGGCCGGAGCGTTCTGGGGCTTCTTTGCGATGTTCATGGTGCTGTTTTTCGCAACGGGCGTCGGCAACGCTTCAACCTTCCAGATGATCCCGATCATGATGCGCGAAGAAATGCCGCGCTTGATGCCTCAACTTGAAGCCAACGCACGCTTGCGCCAGGCTGAAAAGGAATCGGCAGCCATCATCGGCTTTACGTCAGCAATTGCGGCCTACGGAGCCTTCTTCATTCCAAAGTCCTACGGCACGTCGATCGCCGCAACTGGCGGGCCCGAAGCGGCCCTGTTGGGCTTTCTATTTTTCTATGTTTTGTGCGCGGTCGTTACCTGGGCTGTTTATTCCCGTAAGGGCGGCCTGCTCCATGCCATAGAGCGAGGCCGGCAACAGGCTCCACAACAAGCAACGCCAACTTCAACACTCGCTCAGGGAGGCGCGGCATGAGCCACGTTCTGAACAGACTTACATATTTTAAGAACCGCGTCGGTGATTACTCAAACGGACATGGGGTTCTGACGAAAGAGGACCGCACTTGGGAAGACGCCTATCGCAAGCGCTGGCAGCATGACAAAATCGTCCGGTCTACGCATGGCGTGAATTGTACTGGTTCATGCAGTTGGAAGATTTACGTCAAGGGCGGCATTGTTACATGGGAAACCCAGCAAACCGACTATCCCCGCACGCGGCCTGATCTGCCTAATCACGAACCGCGCGGGTGTTCGCGCGGCGCCAGTTACAGCTGGTATTTATATAGTGGAAATCGTCTCAAGCACCCGCTCATTCGCAGCGCTTTATTGAAGGCTTGGCGCAAGGCTCGCGTGATGCTCTCTCCTATCGCGGCTTGGGCGTCGATCGTCGAGGACTCTGCAACGCGCGCGTCTTACGTGCGTCAGCGGGGCCTCGGCGGATTTGTTCGCGCAGATTGGAAGGAAGTCAATGTGATCATTGCCTCTTCCAACGCGTACACGGCTAAAAAATACGGGCCCGATCGCGTCATCGGGTTTTCTCCGATCCCCGCAATGTCCATGGTCTCTTACGCTGCAGGCTCGCGCTATCTATCGCTTCTCGGCGGCACCTGCATGAGCTTTTACGACTGGTATTGCGATCTTCCTCCGGCAAGCCCGATGACCTGGGGAGAGCAAACAGACGTTCCGGAAAGCGCCGACTGGTATAACTCCGGTTTCTTAATGCTGTGGGGCTCAAACGTTCCGCAAACCCGAACGCCGGATGCGCATTTTTATACGGAAGTTCGTTACAAAGGCGCGAAGAGCGTCGTCATTTCCCCTGACTATTCCGAGGCGTCAAAATTCGGGGATATGTGGCTGTCGCCCAAACAGGGCACTGATGCGGCGCTCGCCATGGCGTTCGGTCATGTCATCCTTAAGGAATACTACATTGACCGGCAAGTCGCGTATTTTCAGGAATACGCCAAGCAATACACCGATATGCCCATGCTGGTCCGGCTTGCGAAAAAAGACGGGCGGCTTGTGCCTGACCGGTTGTTGCGAGCATCAGACTTCGACAGCTCTCTCGATGAAACCAACAATCCGGAATGGAAAACCGTCGCCTATGACAAACGCGCCAAAGGCGTTGTCTGCCCGCAAGGGTCGATAGGGTTTCGATGGGGCGAGCAGGGCAAATGGAATCTCGAAGAAAAGACCGGCAAGGGGGACGAAACGGATCTGGCGATTTCCCTCATTGAGAAGCGAGATGATGTCGCTGATGTCGCTTTTCCTTATTTCGGCAATCGCGAACACGATCATTTCCATGGAACAGACCATCCGGACGTTCTTGAACGCCGTGTGCCGGTCAAAAGACTAAGCCTGAGTGAGGGCGAAACGCTGGTCGCCACGGTTTTCGACTTGCTCGTTGCCAACTACGGCGTTGACCGAGGGCTCGGCGGCGATTGGGCGGCGAGCTCCTATGACGACGATACGCCCTATACGCCAGCCTGGCAGGAAAAAATCACGGGCGTCAGCCGCGACAAGGTTATCGCGGTCGCGCGCGGTTTTGCGGACAACGCCGAAAAAACGCGCGGCAAGTCCATGGTCATCCTCGGCGCCGGATTGAACCATTGGTATCACATGGACATGAACTATCGCGGCATCATCAACATGCTGGTGATGTGCGGATGCATTGGGCAATCCGGCGGCGGCTGGTCACATTACGTTGGTCAGGAGAAGCTGCGGCCGCAGACAGGGTGGCAGCCGCTGGCTTTCGCCCTCGACTGGGCGCGCCCGCCGCGTCACATGAATTCAACGTCGTTTTTCTATGCGCATACGGACCAATGGCGATATGAGACGCTCGGGATTAATGACATTCTGTCGCCGCTTGCGCCTGAAGGGAACTGGAGTGGCTCATTCATTGACTTCAATGCGCGTGCCGAACGCATGGGCTGGCTTCCGTCTGCGCCTCAACTGGAGCGCAATCCGCTAAAAATTGCGAAAGACGCGCAAGAAGAAGGGCTCGACGTCAAGGACTATGTGGCGAAGTCGCTTAAATCCGGCGCCTTGAATATGTCCTGCGAAGATCCGGACAAGCCGGAAAATTGGCCGCGAAATTTGTTCGTATGGCGCTCAAACCTGTTGGGCTCGTCAGGCAAGGGGCATGAGTATTTCCTAAAGCATTTGCTAGGGACAAATCATGGCGTCCAAGGGAAAGACCTCGGTGAATCCGGCGGTCAGAGGCCTGAAGAAGTGGTCTGGCATGAAGAGGCGCCGGAAGGAAAGCTCGATCTATTGGTGACGATCGACTTCCGCATGTCGACCACATGCGTCTATTCCGACATCGCGCTGCCGACAGCGACCTGGTACGAGAAAAACGACCTCAATACTTCCGACATGCATCCCTTCATTCATCCGCTGTCGAGCGCGGTGGATCCGCTTTGGGAAAGCAGAAGCGATTGGGAAATTTTCAAGGGTATTGCCAAGTCCTTTTCTGAAATTGCGCCTGAAGCGCTCGGTGTTGAAAAAGATGTGGTTCTGACGCCAACCTTGCATGACACTGTGGGTGAACTCGCCCAGCCATTTGACGTCAAAGACTGGAAGCAGGGCGAGGTTGAGCCGATCCCCGGAAAAACCATGCCGGCAGTCACTGTTGTCGAGCGAGATTACCCAAGTCTCTATAAGCAATTCACGGCGCTTGGGCCGTTGATGACAAGCATCGGAAATGGCGGCAAGGGCATCGCCTGGAATACCGAACACGAGATCGAGCATTTAAAGGCTCTCAATGGCGCAGTGACCGAAGAGGGGGTCGCCAAAGGTCTACCGCGCATTGAAAGCGCCATTGATGCGGCTGAAGTCATTTTAATGTTGGCGCCGGAAACCAATGGCGAAGTTGCGGTTAAGGCCTGGGACGCGCTCTCGAAGGCGACAGGACGCAAGCACGCCCATCTCGCTGAAGGCAAGGAAGATGAAAAAATCAGGTTTAAAGATGTTGTCGCGCAGCCGAGGAAGATCATTTCATCGCCAACCTGGTCAGGTATTGAATCAGAAAAGGTTTGTTACAATGCTGGCTACACTAATGTACATGAATTCATCCCATGGCGAACGCTGACGGGCCGCCAGCAACTTTATCAAGACCATTTGTGGATGCGCGCGTTTGGTGAAACGCTTTGCGTTTATCGCCCGCCAGTCGACACGAAAACAATCAAGCCAATCATTGATGCGAAAGATAACGGTAACAAACAAATCGTTCTCAATTTTATCACACCGCACCAGAAATGGGGCATCCACTCCACCTATACAGATAATCTTTTGATGCTGACCTTGTCTCGTGGCGGACCGATTGTATGGCTGTCAGAGGATGACGCAAAGTCGGTTGGCATTGAGGATAATGATTGGATCGAAGCCTATAACACTAACGGTGCATTGACTGCACGCGCAGTTGTATCCCAACGCGTCAAGCCCGGCATGGTGATGATGTACCATGCACAGGAAAAAATCGTGAATGTGCCGGGTTCGGAAATTACCGGTCAACGCGGCGGTATCCATAATTCCGTCACGCGCGCGGTTTTGAAGCCCACACATATGATCGGTGGCTACGCCCAGCAATCTTATGGTTTCAATTATTACGGCACTGTTGGTTCAAATCGCGATGAATTCGTCATTGTCCGGAAAATGAAGAAGGTCGATTGGATGGATGAGCCAGCCCAAGAAAAACTGGAGGCCGCAGAATGAAAGTCCGCGCCCAAATTTCCATGGTCCTCAATCTCGATAAATGTATCGGGTGCCATACGTGTTCCGTCACTTGCAAAAATGTCTGGACGAGTCGCGAGGGTGTGGAATACGCTTGGTTCAACAA
Source organism: uncultured Alphaproteobacteria bacterium (assembly GCA_942492295.1). GTDB lineage: Bacteria > Pseudomonadota > Alphaproteobacteria > Caulobacterales > Parvularculaceae > Hyphococcus. Next base: position 1,001,946 of record CALODW010000005.1, on the reverse strand, counting down.
TGTCGAAACCAAACCGGGCATCGGCTACCCGGATGACTGGGAAGATCAGGCGCGCTGGAACGGCGGCTGGGAGCGTAAAAAGAACGGCAAGATCCAGCCTAAAATGGGCGGCAAGCTCGGCGTTTTGTCGAAGATATTCGCAAATCCCGATCTGCCGGAAATCGATGACTACTATGAGCCGTTCACCTTTGACTACGAGCACCTTCAAAATGCGCCAAATTTGAAGACTGCGCCGACCGCGCGTCCGCGCTCGCTAATTACTGGCGAACGGATGGAGAAGATTCACAAAGGGCCAAACTGGGAGGAGATTTTAGGCGGCGAGTTCTCTAAGCGTTCGGCTGACTATAATTTCGAAAAGGTCGAGAAAGAAATCTACGGCCAATTCGAAAATACTTTCATGATGTATCTGCCACGTCTGTGCGAGCACTGCCTCAATCCGGCATGTGTTGCGGTTTGCCCTTCCGGCGCCATCTACAAGCGCGAGGAAGACGGCGTTGTCCTTATCGATCAGAACAAGTGCCGCGGCTGGCGGATGTGCGTATCGGGGTGTCCGTACAAGAAAATTTACTACAACTGGAATACCGGAAAATCGGAAAAATGCACGCTCTGCTATCCGCGTCTTGAAGCCGGGCAACCGACCGTTTGCTCTGAAACGTGCGTCGGCCGTATTCGCTATCTCGGTGTTGTTTTGTACGACGCTGACCGGATAGAGGAGGCGGCGAGCGTCAAGAAAGAAACGGATCTTTACCAGAGCCATCTCGATATTTTCCTCGACCCCAACGACCCGGAGGTTCAAGCGCAGGCGCGGGCGGACGGCGTGCCGGACGCCTGGCTTGAAGCAGCACAAAACTCGCCGATCTGGAAAATGGCGATGGAGTGGAAGATCGCATTCCCGCTGCATCCGGAATACCGCACGCTTCCCATGGTCTGGTATGTGCCGCCATTATCGCCGATCCAGTCCATGGCTCAGGCTGGCGCGTTCGGAGACAAAGGCGCGATGCCGAACGTGCGCGATCTGCGTATTCCCATGCAGTATCTCGCAAATCTGTTGACGGCGGGCGATGAAGAGCCGGTCGCCAAGGCGCTCGAAAAACTGATCGCTATGCGCGCCTATATGCGATCCAAATCCTATGAAGGCGAAGTCGACGAATCGATCCCCGGTAAAGTCGGTATGACAGGCGGCCAGATCGATGACATGTACCGATTAATGGCGATCGCCAATTACGAAGATCGTTTCGTTATCCCAACATCGCATCGCGAATACGCTGAAGACGCCTACGACTTGCGCGGCGAATGCGGCTTTAGTTTCGGCGACGGCTGCGGCGAACCCAAACGCGCCATCGAATGGACGGGGCTTTTCGCCAAAAGCGCCGCAAAAGAAAAAGCATAGGAGGACGGCATGTCAAATACATACAAGGCTTTGAGCGCGATGCTGTCATATCCAACGCAAGACATCAAAGACGCCGCGGCGGAAATCCGGCGGATTTTTCACGATGAAAAACTGGCGCCGGCGTGGGCGTTGCGGCAGATCGACCGTTTGGTCGATGAATATGAAACGCTCGACCTTTATGAACTTCAGGAGCGCTATGTTTTTCTGTTCGATCGCACACGGTCGCTTTCTCTGCACTTGTTTGAACATGTTCACGGCGAGTCGCGCGATCGCGGACAGGCGATGGTGGATCTCAAAACGCTTTATGCGCAAGGCGGGTTAGAAATCGGCTCTAATGAATTGCCGGACTTTTTACCCTTATTTCTTGAATATCTTTCAACCCGGCCCGCGCAAGCAGCGCAGGCATTGTTGAAAGAGCCGTTGAGCGTCATCGCGGCGCTGAAAGAGCGGCTTGAAAAACGCAACACGCCCTACACGGCGGTCTTTCGGGTTCTCGAAGCGATCGCAGGCGAGGCGCCGTCAGAGAAGGAACTTCAAGATCTCAGAAAGGCACCGGATGACGACCCGAACGATCTGGAAGCCTTGGATGCCGCCTGGGAAGATGAGCCGGTCACATTCGGGCCGGGGCAGGAAAGCTGCCCGAAAGTCAGTCAAATGCTGGACCGTATGAACGCTGGCGGAGCGCCAAGCGATATCGCTAAAACGGCAAGGAGCTGAAGTGATGGCGGATTACCTCAATCAGTTCGTTTTCGGCGTCTATCCATATATTTGTCTCGTCGTCTTTGTCGTCGGCAATATATTGCGCTTCGACCACGGGCAGTATTCCTGGCGATCCGGGTCAAGTCAGCTACTTCGTCGAAAGCAACTTGTTCTCGGAAGCATTCTCTTTCACGTCGGTATTCTTGTTATCTTCGCTGGACACCTTGTTGGCTTGTTAACGCCCATCTGGGTCTTTGATGCGATCGGAATCTCGCACGGTGCAAAACAGTTGCTTGCAATTGTTGTCGGCGGACTGGCGGGCGTCATGTGTCTTGTCGGGATGTTGCTGCTCATCCACCGGCGGCTTTTTGATGCGCGCATCCGGGCAACATCCAGTTTTGGTGACACGTCAATCTTGTTGATCCTGTTCGCACAGCTTCTGCTCGGCCTGTCGACGATTTTTGTCTCCCTTCAGCATCTCGACGGCCATGAAATGGTCAAGTTCATGGAGTGGTCGCAAAGGATACTGACATTTCGGGGTGGAGCGGCTGACCTTGTCGCTGACGCACACCCCATCTTTAAAACACACCTGTTTCTCGGTCTGACAATCTTTCTTGTCTTTCCCTTTACCCGGCTCGTTCACATGCTGTCGGCGCCGATCTGGTACCTCAACAGGCGCGGATACCAATTGGTTAGAACACGTCATCAGCGTGTTCCAGCAAACAAATAAAAGGAAAGTGTAAATGTCGGTTCGTGAATTCGTAATAGCCCTTGCGCTGTCGGCGTCGATCACGTGTCCGGCGCTTAGCCAAGAACCGGCAAATCATGCGGGTGAGAACGCGATAATCCGCGCCATCAAACACGGCAAGCCGTTGATTGACGTACGCTATCGATATGAGCACAAAAGCCAGAATGGCTTTGCTGAAGATGCCTACGCGAACACGCTACGGACGCGCCTGGGATTCGAAACTGGCGAACTCCACAACTTCAAGATTCTGGTAGAGTTCGAAAATGTTGTCACTGTTGGGGGCGATCACTTTAACTCGACAAAGAATGGACGCGGTCAGTTCCCGGTCATCGCCGACCCCGACGCGACGGAAATCAATCGCGCGCAGGTGACGTTTACCGGGATCGACAAAACGCCGATCACGATCGGGCGTCAACGGTTCAATCTCAACAATCACCGCTTTGTCGGCGCCGTCGATTTCCGCCAGAGCCAGCAGACTTTTGACGCTGCGCGGGCCTCGTCGACGTTTATTGATAACCTGACCGTGGACTACCTTTATATCAGCCGCGTGCACAGGATTTTCGGCGACGATCACCCGGCCGGAGAGTTCGACAGCGACAGCCACATTATTGCCGTAGCTTATGACGCTGGAGCGGTAGGAACGATTAAAGGATACGGCGTACTGCTTGATCTGGAAGAGGCACCGGGGCTTTCATCGGCGACCTGGGGCGCGCGCTACGAGAACCTAATCACAATCGATGACGAAGCAGCGATTAAACTCGGCGTTGTTGGCGAATATGCATCGCAAAAGGACTATGCGGCCAATCCGATCGATTACAGCGACGATTATATTCACGGAGAAGCGGCGCTCCATGTTGCTCCATTCGCCGCAATTTTCGGTTATGAATCTCTCGGCGGAAACGGCGTTGCCGGCTTTTCCACGCCCTTAGCGACGCTACATAAGTTCCAAGGGTTCGCCGACGTCTTTCTGACGACGCCAGCAGCGGGCATCGAAGACCTCTATGGGAGCGTAAGTTACATTTGGAGTGATCTGCCTGTCGTCGACAATATTAAAGTATTCGCGACTTACCACGAGTTCGAGAGTGATCAGGGCTCCACTGATTTTGGTCATGAATTTGATGCCGGTCTTGTGGTTGAATTCAAGAAACATTGGTCGGCAGAGTTAAAAGGCGCGAATTTTGACGGCGCAGGCCCCTTTGTAGATCGCAATCTCGTTTGGGCTTCTCTGCGGTTTCAGTATTAGCGACAGGAGTTAGGTTATGGCCGTTCCAAATATGTCATCCGATGACGGCGCTATGCCCTTTAATGGCGATGAAATTGCTCCTCGAGACCCGTGGGCAATTGAAGAAATGCCAGCGCGACTCATAAACAGTCCGTTGAATTTCATATTCGCAGAGCATCATAGGCAAAGGGAAGCCGCGTCTATCCTGACTATGCTTGCGGATGGAGAGTATGACCTCAAAGGCGTAAAATCGCTGCTGGAGTTTTTGGAAACTGACTTTGCGCTCCATATCGGAGATGAGGAACTTGCTCTTTTTCCCATGTTACGGGAACACTGTTTGCCCGAAGATCATGTGGACCGTATTCTTGAGCGCCTTGAGGATGAACACCGCGAAGACGAAGCGAGCGTGGAGGCGGTAACAGCAGTTCTTCTTGCCAGTATATCAACAAATTCAATTGTAGAAGGTGACAGGCGTCGCTTGCGTCTATTTGCAGAACATATTCGTCAGCACCTGGCGTTGGAAAATGGCGTCCTTCTGCCGATTGCGCGTGTCCGACTCCGAGACCAACAGCTACGCATGTTGTCTGACATGTTCAAGGCGCGCCGCGTATAGGCGACGGCCGAATATTGAGAGTGGATCAAACGATATTAAGAGCAGAATCGGCGGCAGTTTCCTATGTTTGACGTGACCATAGCCAGAGCCCTGCATATCCTTTCCGTTGTTCATTGGATAGGCGGCGTTTTTATGGTTACGGCCGTTATCCTTCCAGCGATCGCCAAGTTCGAAGCTCCCCGCAGGGTCATTCAGCTATTTGAAAGGGTTGAAGGGAGGTTTTCAGCCCAAGCAAAAATATCCGTTACGCTCGCCGGGATCACGGGATTTTATTTAACGCACCGCCTCAATGCGTGGGACCGTTTTCTTGATCCGGGCTTCTGGTGGATGCATGCCATGGTGCTGGTTTGGGCGATCTTCACATTTGTTCTGTTCATTGCGGAACCGCTCTTTCTTCACGCGTGGTTTCTGAGCAAAGCGGAGAGAGCCCCAGACGGCGCAATTTCGCTGGTGCAACGTTTCCATTGGGTGCTTTTGAGCGTCAGTCTTGTTACTATTGGCGGAGCTATTCTCGGCGCGCATGGAGTGCAGTTTTAAATCTACCGGGCGCGTTAAGTACACGTTGGATATGCGAAAAGTTCTTCTTCTGGTTGGCGTATTTTTGGTGCCTTTGGGCGTCGCAGGACTTGTGTTGCCATTCTTGCCAGGCACACCCCTATTGATCTTGGCGGCGGCTTGCTTTGCACGCTCGTCGCCGAAATTCGAGAGCTATTTGGTCAACCATCCGCGATTTGGGGTCCCGATACGATCATGGCGGGAGACCGGTGCGATTCCTTTACGAGCTAAAATTTTCGCGCTCTTGGCTATGGCTGCATCCATAGGGATAATTGTTGCCGGTGAAGCGCCGAACGTGGTGAAGACGATCGCAGCTTCGACCGTGGCTATCGCGGCTATTTATGTGATCTCCAGACCAAACAGCTAGGTGTGTATGAAACCGGTTTACTCAACCACGCCAATACAAACTCTATCGTCCATGATCAATTGCAGATTCGGTACGTTGTCCAACCCTGCCGGAAGGAGGTCATTGTTGTTGAGCTTAGTCGCACAAATCAGCATACCGCAATCGGTATGCCGATTGTCGATACGAAAGCGAGAAAGAGATGGGGGGCATCATGCTTCGAATATTTGATTCCATGTTCGCCAAAAGTACGCCAGAAGAACTCATCGAGGCCCGGCGAAGCTATGATGGATCCGCGCTCTTTAGTTACGGATTTCGACCATTCTTTCTTTTTGGTTCGATTTGGGCGGCGCTTTCACTCCCACTTTGGATATATGCCTATGTACACGGCATTGGCGCTTTGGGCGGCATGTCGGCCCAGGAATGGCATGTTCACGAGATGCTTTTTGGATTTCTCGCCGCCGTGATTGCCGGCTTTCTGCTCACAGCCGTGCCGAATTGGACGGGCCGTCTTCCGGTTCGGGGGACGCGGCTGATAATGTTGTTTTTCTTATGGGCCGCAGGCCGCGCGGCCATGTTACTGCTCGAACAGATTGGCCCAACAATGGCTGCAGTCGTTGATTGCGCATTCCTTTTTGTGCTCGCTTTGATGATGTGGCGGGAGATTATTGCCGGTAAAAATATCAGGAATATGCCAGTATGCGTTCTAATAACTTTGCTCGCTGCCTCTAACGTGGGATTTCATGTTGGGGCGGCGAGTTTTGAAATTCATGAACTTTCTGAACATATTGCAATCGGCGTCATAGCCTTGCTGATCGCATTGATCGGCGGGCGTATTGTGCCGAGCTTCACCAGAAACTGGTTGAGTCAGCAAAAGAAATCGCCGCTACCTGCGCAATTTGGTCCGGTAGACAGAACATCTCTCGCCGCTGCCGGTATAGGGCTGTTTGGGTGGGCGATTGATGCGAGAAACAATCTTGTTGGCATAACGTTGGTGATTGCCGGTTTATTGCATGCAATACGGTTGGTCCGGTGGCGAGGCTGGTTGACGGGCGAGGAGCCGCTCGTTCTTATTCTTCATATTGGGTATGCGTGGCTGCCACTTTCGTTTCTTCTGTTGGGCGCTTCAGTTCTGGTGCCCGCGATAATTCCGCCTCACGCCGCCCTGCATGCGTTGACGGCAGGCGCCATGGGGGCGATGACGCTCGCGGTAATGACGCGCGCTACGCTCGGCCATACGGGGCGGCGCCTGACCGCGGATGCATGGACAACGGCGATTTACGGACTCGTGGTCGCTGGCGCATTGTTGCGCGTTCTGGGAGCTACTGCGGTCGTTCAATTTTACATGGAGGTGATATTATTGTCGTCTCTTCTTTGGAGCGGTGCGTTTGCACTGTTTTCTATGAGATATGGTACGATGCTTCTAGCGCAGAAAATGTAATTCAACCCAGCGAAACACAAAGCATCTGTCGATATTTAAGCGCGTAAATCATACCAGCCGGTTGTTTGTTGAACTTTGTAGTAATTGTCCAAATCGTCCTAAAACAATCCGCGGTGGGTTACTTGTCGGTCTCGAAGCAGTTAATTCAATATTTACCGGGTTGATTTCAAGAGCAATCGAGTGTGACCGCTCATCGGTTGCGCGAAAAGGCTAGCCCATTGATTAGCTACAGCGATTTGTTTTGGACGTAGTCGAGCAGGCAGTGTTTTCGGGTCAGCGCAACTACACAACTTTTAGCCACCGAAAAAAAATAGAGCCGCTTGGAAAAAGTATGCGTCGAAATCGGGGCAGGCGCATCCACCCTAAAGTTGGATGTGTATATCTCATTGCTTTTACTGGATAAATTTGTCGGCGCGCTCCTGAATGTCGGTCTGTTGTAAGCCGCGCCATAATGTTCGGCGAATTCATCGGAAAAAATAGCGTGGGCCGAAAAAAAATCTGCGCGTGATGGGGGCGTGGGTAACAGATAAACCAATCCCGCAGCAATTTACCCCCCCCCTCCCAATAGGGGCCGAACGTCGGCTGAATTATTTGCGACCACGGCTCTGGAGCGCTCGACGCTTCCACTCAATCACCTCTGAGAACGCCCAGCGAGATGCGCTTCCAATTTTGATCGGTGAGGGAAACGGATTTTGGGTGCTACGCATCAGTCGATAGACTTGCGCCCGGCTGAGACCGATTTCGTCGATGACCTCCGCAATTTTTAGCAACCGTCCTACAGGATCAAGTTCCGTCCCTTCGTTAATTGACGCGTTGAATGATTGCCCGGTCATGATTCGCTCCGTGCTTTTCGGCAAAGTGATGAATTCAGTAGCTGCGAACTCGGGACTGCTGACGATTTGGTCGCTGGCGTAGTCGAAGTTTCACAACCAGACGGATGTTCAGTGGCAGCATCGATCTCACGGTTAATTCGATCGGTTGCTTCCATTGCGTTTGTGGAGACCTTGCCTGTCGCCTGAGTGATAAGTGTTGCGAGTTGTCTTTGACGACCCTGAGCTTGAGATGAAGTTGCGTAGCCCGCTGCGGCACTGTTTTTAATGGGATCTATTTTATTATATTCTTCATTAGGGGAATATATTACGGTATTGGATGTCAATTCTTTACAAGGGTTTAGCGGTTTATCCGCACCATCTATTTCGTTTGATTCCGCCTGGAATTTGGCATGGCGCGCCAGTTTCCTGTTGGTGAAATCGCTAGCGAACACGTTGGCGTCTTCGTCATTGTAAATCACTTGATAAATGCGCCGGCGTCCGTCTCCTCCACTCTTATGAGCTGTGAGGTACCCAAAGCGGATGAGCTTGGCGATGGATTTAGAGACGTTAGTAAGATGTGCGCCAACAAGGGCCCCAATTCGTTTGTGAGAGGCTGAACATCCGATACCGTTACGACTAAATCGGTCGTGGCATGCGATCGCTTCTAGAACGCGGTGGTCTAAAGCCGTTAATCTGCTGTCAGATAGTGCTCTGCTAGGTACTGGCGCGAAACGCTGCTTTCCGGGATTTTTTGAAGACGTCATGGCTTTCTTGCTCCTCTCCTGAGCAAGAAAAGAAGGAATCAGGCCGATTCACCACGAATTTTAATGGAAAATAATGGACGCCGACTAATTTCCATTAAATTCCGGATATCTGGCATTGAATTTTGCCTGCAATCGTTTCCGTTTCGAATCGGATGACAATCCGAGAACATCTGTTTCTATGATGCGAAAAGCCGCCGCAAAAGTAGCTGCTTCGCCGCTATCCAGTAGCGATTTTATAGCTGCTACATGCTTATGATCATTAGAATAATAGACCGCCCCCTTTTTTCTTCCCGGCGAGCGTTTTTTATTGGAGGGCGAAGCGTAAGTTTCGAAAACCCCTTGCAGCCACGATTGAAACTCCGTGCTATCCAAAAATGGAGAAGCCCCGTTATAGGCTGATAAGCGATCCTCAGGTGCTACGTGGATAACTTGATGCGCAGTAACATCTGAAAAGCTATCTGTGACCCACCATATTGCGGGCGGGATTGACACAGGATCAACAGCTTGTCTGGTGCGCGCTAATACCGATAATTCACCCGTGGCGAGCGCTAGCACCATTTCTTTGTTCGCAAGACTTTCCCGTCGCATCATTTCACTTGCAAAAGCGCCTTCAGAGACTGTTTCTTGGTTTTCCAGCTCATTGGTGTACGGAAGGATGTCGTTTACAAACTGCTCTTGGCTGCCGTGATCAGAAAATCGGTGTTGCAAGTATTCATTGAACGCGTCACACAAACGCATCCCCCATTTTGGAATTCCAGGATCGGTGGGTTCAAAAGTTCCAAAAACAGTATCGCACATATTAGAAAAAATTGATATTCTATCATCCAGCGGCTGGCTGAATGCCAAAACCAATTGGAACATTTTTTTCAATTCGGTTTCTGATAGAATGAGGTCATGCACATAGATGGGGTAGGGTTCGACATCTATGGAACCGAGGTAGATAGATTCGTTTACGTAAAAGCCTTCAGACAATATCTGAAATGCGCCTAGCTCATTCTCCCACTCGAAAAATCCGATTTCACGATGAACGCCATTAGGAAACTGAACGGCGTATAGAAAGCGCTCCGCGAACAGTCGTCTAATTCCTTCATAAACATATGGTTTTTGATCTGGGGAAAGTTCAAAATTCGGGTCACTAAACGGATGCCCGACCTCTAGAATGCGTTTTTCTGTATCGCTCAGGCCTAGAGCTACTTTTGAGATTCTATGAATTGCATCTTTTATCGGAAGCAGCATGCTCTGGATTCTATCGCAAAAATCGTTCGTTTTGTTTATCCACTACAGCCCGCCTTGCCATCTAATAGCATCAGCAGGCGAAGAGGTTATTCATAAGTCGGAATTTTCATTGATGGCAGCGATACATAGTAACAAAATGCGAATATGTCTCGAATGTGCGCAAAAGCGGACATGCCGAATGTTAGCCTGTATCGTTTTTTTTCGAAGTAGGCGCTAGCTTCATAGACCAATTATCTTGCCAGACGCTCCCTGATTGAAAGTTTTTACTAACCATCAGCGAATCATTGGACAATTATAAAAGCTGGCGGTGCATAATTATGTATTCAAATTTTCATCCGGCCATTGACGGCGGTGCCGGCAAACAGCCTGAAAGCGATCTTCAGCGAACTGTCGGCTATGGTGCTGTTTGCGTAGAATCTAGATTGCGGCGGACGCACCTTACAAGTCTTTATCAGGAGGGCGCGGCGAAAGTTCGTATACCGCGTCCCTTTAGCGATACCCATACAGAGGCCATCCTGCTCAACACCGCGGGCGGTTTGACGGATGGGGACAGTCTGGATTGGTCTTTTTCAGTCGGATCTGACGCAAGCCTCGTCGTCACTACGCAGTCTTGCGAAAAGATTTACCGGTCAAGAGGCGCCCCTGCAAACGTTCGCGTCACCGCCAATGTAGCTGAGAGGGGGCGTTTCTTTTGGCTGCCGCAAGAAACTATTTTCTTTGACGACGCAATTTTACATCGGCGTATGGATGTGTCTCTCGCAACAGACGCGGAGGCGACAATCCTTGAAGCCTCGATCTTCGGACGCCGGGCGATGGGTGAAACAGTTAAGCAGGGTGAGTTCCATGATAGATGGCGCATCACTCGGAATGGAAGGCCTATCCATGCTGAGGACACGCGTTTGACGGGTGAGATCGACGTTCTGCTTAACCAACAGGCGGTTGCGCTAGGGAGCTTTGCAACCGCTTCAATTCTTCATGTTTGCACACAAGCTTGCGACCGATTGCATAACGTTCGTAGATTGATCAGCGATGCTAAGCTGGTTTGCGGCTCAGCCTCTCATTGGCGCGTTGAAAGTCAGGACAAAATGCTGATCCGGCTGATTTCCAAAAGCGGCGCAGCTTTACGAAAACTGCTGGTCGACATCGCCGCCGCCCTACTTGGATCGCGTTCTTTCCCGCGCGTTTTCACTATCTGAGGAACACTGGAATTATGCATCTCACTCCACGCGAGAAAGATAAGTTATTGATCTCGATGGCTGCGAATGTCGCGCGACGAAGGCTCGAACGAGGCGTTAAACTCAATCATCCAGAAGCTATCGCAATCATCGCCGACTTTGTGGTCGAAAGCGCGCGTGATGGAAAGTCCGTTGCGACGCTCATGAGCGATGGTGCGAAAGTCTTGACCCGAGATCAAGTCATGGAAGGGATTCCAGAAATGATCCGCGAAGTTCAAGTAGAGGCGACATTCCCGGATGGTACTAAACTGGTCACCGTCCACGATCCCATACGATAGAAAGGCGCATGATTGCCATGAAGTCAGAATTTCACGCACTGCTTTTATTTTTTCTGCTCCTTATATTTTCTCCGGTTTCGGCGCACCCCGGGCACGGCGATCATCAAGCCGGCATGGCCGCCCTTTTTCACGGGTTAACTGGCCTGCTGTTCCTTGTGGGTATGGGCGTTGCGCTGATCCTTTTATTTTACGCCGCAAGACAGTTTATTTCTGCAAAATCTCGGCGCTGGAATGATGTCCGCTCAGAGGAAACAGAAGGATGATACCCGGAGAAATTGTTGCAAAGAAAGGCTCTATCGAACTGAACAATGGAGCCAAAACCACGACTTTGGAAGTTTCCAATAAAGGGGATCGCCCCATACAAGTCGGCTCGCATTACCATTTTTTTGAAACCAATCCATCGCTTGATTTCGACAGAAAGTTGGCGCGCGGCATGCGGCTGGATATCGCCGCGGGAACGGCAATCCGTTTCGAACCCGGCCAAATGCGTGAGGTCAATCTTGTTCCGTTATCCGGAAGAAGAAGAGCGTTTGGGTTTCGCCAAGAAATCATGGGAGATCTTTAGTGCCCGCGAAGTTATCCCGCGACGTCTATGCCGCCATGTATGGGCCGACTATCGGTGACAAAGTCCGTTTAGCGGATACGGAATTATTTATAGAGGTTGAGCGGGATTTTACCGTCTATGGCGAGGAAGTGAAATTCGGCGGCGGCAAAGTTATTCGCGACGGGATGGGCCAAAGCCAAGTATCGCGGGCGGGCGGCGCGGTCGATACGGTTATCACAAATGCGCTGATTATCGACCATAACGGCGTTTACAAAGCCGATATCGGTCTAAAGGACGGACGCATCGCTGCAATTGGCAAAGCAGGAAATCCGGATACCCAGCCGAATGTGGATATTACTATTGGCCCAGGTACGGAGGCTATCGCCGGCGAGGGTAAAATCCTGACTGCTGGCGGTTTTGACGCACACATTCACTTTATATGCCCCCAGCAAATCGAAGAAGCGCTGATGAGCGGCGTCACCACTATGTTCGGCGGCGGCACGGGTCCTGCTCATGGCACGCTGGCGACAACCTGCACGCCGGGACCGTGGCATCTGGCCCGAATGATCGAAGCGGCCGACGCTTTTCCCATGAATCTCGGTTTCGCCGGAAAGGGTAACGCCTCTCTGCCTGAGGCGCTTATAGAAATGGTTATAGGCGGCGCTTCGTCCTTAAAGCTGCACGAAGATTGGGGAACAACACCTGCCGCCATCGACTGTTGCCTCAATGTTGCTGACCACTACGACGTGCAGGTGATGATTCATACGGATACGCTCAATGAAAGCGGGTTTGTTGAATCAACGATCAACGCGATCGACGGTCGAACGATTCACGCATTTCATACGGAAGGGGCGGGCGGCGGCCATGCGCCTGACATTATAAAAGTATGCGGTCTTCCCAATTTCATTCCGTCATCTACCAACCCAACGCGCCCTTACACCGTTAATACGGTGGACGAACATCTCGACATGCTGATGGTGTGCCACCACCTGGACCGGTCTATCCCGGAAGATATCGCTTTTGCTGACAGCCGCATTCGCAAGGAAACGATTGCCGCTGAAGATATCCTCCACGATATGGGAGCGTTTTCGATTATCGCCTCCGATAGTCAGGCAATGGGTCGTGTAGGCGAAATAATTATTCGAACATGGCAAACAGCGGATAAGATGAAGCGCCAGCGGGGGCGCTTGAAAGACGAGTCCGGAGATAACGACAACTTCCGCGTTAGGCGCTACATTGCGAAATACACAATCAATCCGGCGATTGCGCATGGCGTTGCGCATGAGATCGGTTCCATCGAAGTCGGTAAACGCGCGGATCTGGCGCTCTGGTCGCCGGCTTTTTTCGGCGTCAAGCCGGAAATGGTGTTGGTGGGCGGCTCCATCGCAGCGGCGCCAATGGGCGATCCGAACGCCTCTATTCCGACGCCACAACCTGTTCATATGAGGCCCATGTTCGGCGCCTATGGAAAGGCGGTCACAAACACGTCGGTGACATTTGCATCCGCTGCGTCGATTGAAAACGGACTGGCCGAAAGGCTTGGCGTTGAGAAGGACCTTGTCGCCGTCAAAAACACCCGGAAAGGCATTTCGAAGGCTTCAATGATACACAATGACGTCACGCCAGTGATGGAAGTAGATCCCGAGACATATGAGGTTCGCGCGGACGGTCAGCTGCTCACTTGCCCGCCAGCGGATGTTTTACCTATGGCGCAGCGTTACTTTTTGTTTTGACGATGGAAAACGGCATGCTGCGCGCAACAAAGATAACGCGGTCTTTTTCCAATCCCGCTGGCTCCATAACCCTTGGTGAAACAGCTCGACAGCGCAGACGGATCAAAATGGTTTCTGATAACGGCGTTGATTTTTTGCTTGATTTGCCGGAAGTGCGTCTGCTGCGAGATGGCGACGGTCTGGAACTGAGCGATGGACGCGTGATTGAAGTAAAATCAGCGCCTGAAAAACTATATGCAATCTATGCAACTGACGCGCGACATTTGACGATTTTGGCGTGGCATATTGGAAACCGGCATCTGGCAGCGCAAATTTTCAAAAATCGGATACATATCAGACGCGATCACGTTATCCGTGAAATGCTCAAGAGTCTTGGCGCACGCGTTGAAGAAATTTCGGCGCCTTTCGACCCGGAAGGCGGCGCATATGGCGCGAGGCTGCAGAACCATCATCATTCTCATGACGAAACATAGTTCGGAATCGCATCTGCAAAAGGATATGGCAGACGAACAGCGTTCGCTTATTCGGTTGATGACGTTTCTTTCGCCAAGTTTCCCCACTGGCGCCTTTGCCTATAGTCATGGCCTTGAAGCAGCGTTCGCAGAAGGTCTGTTAAAAACGTCGAAAGATTTCACAAAGTGGATATGCAGCCTTCTGACACATGGTTCGGCCTGGTGCGACGCTCTTTTTTGCGCTGAAAGCTGGCGGTGCGGAAACAGTGTCGAAAATTTGCAGGAGTTGGCTGGCTTGTGCGAAGCGATGGCGAGCAGCAAAGAACGCCACCGAGAAACGATGTCACAAGGTAAGGCACTTTTGGACGCAGCAAAATTCTGGCTGGATTCGTCGTCTGCTATACAAAATAAGCATGATAAGGTGTTTCCTTTGCCCGTAGCCCTTGGCGCCATCGCTGCGCACTTATCTATTCCTCTAATGGCTACATTGACTGCGCAGTCTCACGGGTTTGTTTCAAACCAGATTCAGGCGGCGCTTCGCATGGGGTGCTTTGGCCAAGAAGAAGGTGTCAGGATATTGGCTTTTTTGGAAAATGATATTCTGGATTGCGCCAGCCGTGCAGCATCAACAGGTTTCGATGATATTGGTTCTTGTGCTTACGTTGCTGACATAATGGCCATGAGACATGAAACCATGACCACAAGGATTTTCATATCATGACAAGTTCAAATGGCCCGCTTAAGGTTGGCATTGGCGGCCCGGTGGGCGTGGGTAAGACGACGCTAACCGCTGCGCTCTGCACTGCTTTACGGGAAAATTACTCTATTGGCGTAGTCACAAATGATATTTATACGCGTGAAGACGCAGAAGCATTGGTGCGGCTACAAGCGTTGCCGGCGGACCGGATAGCCGGCATTGAAACCGGCGGTTGTCCGCACACGGCAATTCGCGAAGATGCTTCAATTAATTTGCGTGCTATCGAGGGGCTAAGGAACGAACATCCGGATCTAGAAATTATTTTTATCGAGTCTGGGGGGGATAACCTGGCAGCGACGTTCTCACCTGAACTTGCAGATATGACGTTGTATGTGATTTCTGTTTGCCAGGGCGACGACATTCCCCGCAAGGGCGGTCCGGCGATTTCTCGTTCTGATTTGCTCATCATTAACAAAACAGATCTTGCGCCCCATGTTGGAGCTGACCTGGACATGATGCGCCGCGATGCTGAGCGCTTGCGTGACGGGAAAACAACACTTTTTACTGACTTGCGGCGGCGTCAGGGCTTACCAGATATCGTTGCCTTCATTGAAGAGAACGGCGGTCTGATCACAAGCCAGGAATTGATGGCCAAAAGCGTCAATTAACAGGCTTTTTGGTATTTCCGGAAACCAATGGGTGTGGCTGAGTAATTCATTGCTGCACGCCAGTGCATTCAACGACCAAACGGAAGGTGTCTTCTATCTTTTAAAAAAGCATGCATCGCCAGTGTCCGGTTTGAGGATAAAACCGAAGCGTTTTGTTGCAATTTCTAGCCCAACTTAGCGGGCCTTTTGTCGCGATTTTCAAATAGTCATCAATATTCCACTTTTCGACAATGTTGCAGAACGACAAATTGCTATACTATTTTTGATTGATGAGCCAAACCAAGAAACGAATCGTAAAATCATTAGGCAAAAATGCGCAGGCGGAATTGGTCGCCTGGATGGACGCCCTTGAGTTTTACGCCCGTGATTGGGACGAGTCTTTCGGCGGGCGGCCGAGCTATTTTACACAGGAATTCTGGTATATGCTTGTGGGATGCTTGCGGGCCGATTGGGCCGGCCACCCACTGACGGTAAGCCAACTCGCGCATAGCATGAAGTCCGGGTCGAATCGAACCCGTGAAGAAAGAATTAAGCGCGCGGTTGACGACGGCTATCTCGTGAAGGAAAAGGGCGCCGATGACGGCCGCGCGGCGATTGTGCGCCCGACGCCCGACCTTGAAACGCTTATCATCGGCCACTTGCAACGCACTTTGACGCGTACGCGCGAAAAAATCCTGCCCAAAGATCACGGATAAAGATAGCCGCAGATTTTGCGGTTATTTTTTCGGACATCTATTCCCTTAAACTGGTACTGCTTTCGCCGCACAGTTCGGTTTAAAGCATGGACAAAAAAGAACCGTGCACTGAACGATGGGAGGGAAATATGACCCCAGCACGTAAAAAGACCGTTTCCTCGTTAATGGCCGGTGCATCCGCCATCTCACTTCTGGGATCGGGCGCATATGCGCAGGTCGAAGCGGGTGTACCAGCCGCTGACGCCGAGGCGAGCGACGTCATAATGGTGACCGCACGTCGACGTCAAGAACGGCTGCAGGATGTCCCAGGATCGGTATCCGCTGTATCGTCCAATCAGCTTAATCAGTTTGACGCCGTCGAAATCGGCGATATTCAGTCGGCTGCTCCAAACCTGGTCCTGCATGAGGGGGATGCGCAAAACACAGTCGCCTATATCCGCGGCGTTGGGCAGCTCGATAGCCTCGCTTTCGCAGATCCCGGTGTTGGAATTTATCTTGACGATGTTTATCTCGGTCGCGCGCAGGGCTCGTTCCTCGACGTGTTCGACGTTGAGCGCATAGAAGTCCTGAGAGGGCCGCAAGGAACGCTTTATGGGCGGAATACTATATCGGCGGCGCGATTAAATTCGTATCCAGACAACCGTCCGAAACGCCGGAGGCCTATGCGTCGGTTACATATGGCAATTTCGAACGTGTTGATATCAAGGCGGGGCTCAGCGGCCCAATTGCGAGCGACAAGTTGCTGGGCAAAGCGGCGGTCGCATATCTCCGCAGGGACGGCTATTCGCAAAACACCGTTACGGGCGAAGATGACGGCGACAAGAACACCATCGCCTGGCGCGCCTCATTACTGGCGACACCAACCGACTGGTTCAGTTTTGAATTGTCGACAGACGGGTCCGTCGATAAGCCGGATACGTCGCGCACGCCCGCGCGTGAAACCGCTGTATTTGGTGCCTTTCCGCCGAACGATGACCCATTCGTTATCGATGCGGACTTTAACGATCTGAACGATCTCAAAGTCTGGGGTCTGTCCGGGCGCGCCGTATGGGAATTATCGGACAGTGCGACGCTGACTTCAATCAGCGCTTATCGTGAAATGTCTTATGATACGCATCTTGACCTTGATGCGACGGCCGCCCCGCTATTCGGTGTCTTTGTTTTCCAGGACCAGAATCAGTACAGTCAGGAACTACAGCTCTCGGTCGAGAGCGGCGATCTGGCGGTCGTCAGTGGGCTTTATTTTTTCCATGAACATGACATCACGGAATCCGGCATCTTCGGTCCGGATATCGCATTCATTTCCAATTCACTCAACGATCAGACCACTCGCAGCTACGCCGCCTATACAGATGCGAGCTATGACGTGACCGACCGTTTCTCGATCAGCGTTGGTTTGCGGCTTACGTATGA
This sequence comes from uncultured Alphaproteobacteria bacterium, assembly GCA_942492295.1. Taxonomy (GTDB): domain Bacteria; phylum Pseudomonadota; class Alphaproteobacteria; order Caulobacterales; family Parvularculaceae; genus Hyphococcus. Next base: position 984,408 of record CALODW010000005.1, on the reverse strand, counting down.
AGAAAAAGATTTTGCGCGCATTCAGGAGTTTTTCAGCGCGGCGACGCCGCTTGTGCCGCCTTTGGGACAGGGCTTACGCGTCACTGACGTCGACGTATCGGAAGACTTTTTCAATGTCTCGCCGCGCGCGACCATAAGCTATAATTTTACCGATAATGTCACCGGTTACGCCACCGTGAGCCGCGGGTTCAAAAGCGGCGGTTTCGACGGGCGGTCAAATTCCGATCTCGAAGCGGTGCCGTTCGACGCGGAAACATTGTGGGCTTATGAGGGCGGCTTGAAGGGCAGTTTTTATGAAAATCGCCTCAGCGGCGGCGCGGCATTTTTCTATAATGATTATAGCGATCTTCAAGTGTCGAGTTTCACCGCCGATCCGAATAACCCGGGGAATTTCGCTGCGATCTTCACAAACGCTGCTTCCGCGCGCATCTACGGATTTGAACTTGAGGCTGTGGCGCGCCCGGCCGATGGGGTGCGACTTGATGCGACGGTTGGTTATCTTGATGCTGAGTATCAGGAATTTATCGGTGCCGGCGGACTGGACGTATCCGACGTGCTCACCCCGGCAAACTCTCCAAGATGGACCGCGCGCATCGGCACCGAATTTCGCGCACCAATTGCGCAAAACGCCGAGTTTGTTGTTGCTGGCGCAATCGTCTATCGCGGAGATGTGTTCCCGACGGTTAGTTCCAGCCCTGTTCTGTTTCAGAAAAATTACACTTTATACGATGCGTCCGCAGGTTTTGAGTTTGCTGACGGACGTTTTGCAATCCGCGTTGTCGGCAAGAACCTCTCCGACGAACGGTATCGTCAGCAAGGTTTTGATCTGTCGGACAGCCTTGGCTACGAACTTGGTTACTACGGCGCGCCGCGCACCTGGAGCATTGCCGCTTCGGTTCATTATTAGGGGCTGCCGGTGGGAGCGGATAAAGCCACGCGCGCGGTCCTTAAAGATTTGGCGGCCGAACCGGCATTGACGCGCGGCAGCGATGACATTGCTGTCGTGCGCGCCACCTATGATCGTGTTTTCAGCGCCTGGACCGCCGGTGCCAGAGCGCCCACGCGCGAAGACTGGGCCGAAGCCGCTTCAGGCGGCCATCGAACGAATGCGCTTATCGTCGAACCGGTGCAAAAACCCGCAGTTGGTTCGATCCTCTTCATTCACGGCGGCGGCTGGTCGCTTGGCTCTGCGCTATGTTATGCACCGTTGTGCCGCGCTATCGCTGCAGAAACGGGAATGCGCGTTGTAGCGCCGGATTTTCCGCAAGCGCCGGAACACCCGTTCCCGGCGGCTTACGATTTACTTGTCGCCGTAACGGTGTGGACGAATGAGAAATTCGATGGGGCGTTGTATCTGGCCGGCGACAGTGCTGGCGGAAATCTCGCCGCCGCGATAGGTATGGACGAGCGTGTTAAGCGGGCCATCAAGGGGCAGGCGCTCTATTATCCGGTGCTCGATTTGCGTCCTGATGCGAAATACCGCTCACGCCGCCGATATGGTTCCGGCAAGTATTTTCTTTCAGAAGCCGGCATACTAGGCGCCGCAGCATTGTATTGCGGCGATGCAAACGATCCCGGCGATCCTCGGATTTCTCCTATCTTAAACCCGGATATCGATCGGGCGCCGCCGACATTTATCCTCTTGCCCGATCTTGATCCGCTCAAGGATGAAGGTGAGAAATATGCGGCGCTTTTGAAAAAGAGTAGTATCCCAATAGAAATCTTTCGTGCAAATAACACTATCCATGGCCTTGTTTCGTTTTCGGGGCGCATACCACAAGCGTGCGAAGGGATCCGGCGCACGGCGTCATTCTTCAGTAAAGTTGGACAACGTACACGCCTCTAGCCCGAAAGTTAGATCTGAGCCTGCTCTTAGCCTCCTTCGAAATCTGTTGCCGGGCAGCTTGCACCCAAAACCGGAGCAAATGTCCGGTTTGAGGATTTAGCCCCCATCGACAATCGTCGTGAGAAACGCGTCGATTTTTGAGGAAACCCGCGTTTTCAGGTCTCGATACTCCGCCCAAGTGTAATGTTTGCGTGCTATATCAGAGTTCTGGCCGTGATTATGCCAGATATCTATTTCACGTTCCTCAACGTATCCCCGATCTAGTAGGTGCGTTTTCATCGACCTGCGAATGTCGCGCAGCTGAAATGGAGCCATGTTGAACTTCTCGATCAGGCGTCTTGAAGCGCGTCCTATGGAAGTAATCAGAACGGGTTTCGTTTTATCAAATTGGTGGGGGAACAAAAAAGGTGAACCCTCCGCGGTCAGGTTTGCTGCAGCTTCATATAGTGGCAGTGCATGCTGGGTGAGGGGTACAGAATGTTCTCGGCCGTTCTTCGTCTCCGGAAGCGTGATCCATCCGTCAGAATACCAGTGCTTCTGACTGTGCAAGATTTCAGTAATTCGAAGCCCGCCCATAGCGACAACGGTACGCAATCCGGTAGCAATCTGCTTGCTGGCGACTTCCGGCAACAGATTCCAAAATTGTGCTAATTCTTCGACGGTGAGAACCCGGCTGCGTGCATTGGAAGTCTTGAAATTTGGCGTCGCCTTCACCGGGTTCGTGTCAATTCCATAATCTTTAGCTCCACCCTTAGTCGTGTAATCGAATTTAGCTTTGATTGCCCATTCGAATGCAGCATGGAGATAAGCTCTACAGTGCTGCGCCTGAGACGGTGCGCGGTTATGCGTTTCCCGCAACCATTCGGCCACATGCGCCGTTTTGACATCGCCCACTTCAGCGGCTTCGCCGAGCTTTCGTTCCATAAAGGCGCAAAAGCTTTTGGGGCTGGTGATCAGCGCTCGCTCATATTCGCGATAAGAGGGCTTGCCCTGATATTTCAGTAGCTCAGCGTAATCCTGGAACAGCTGCTCAAGCAGCGGGGTGCTTTTCGACTTGAGCCGTTTGACGGCAGATTCGAGATCGTCGCGGGATTTCGTGGTGTGAACTTCGTTTGCGATGCCTCGCGCTTCGAGCAAACTGAGAGTCGGATAATCTCCAAGCGGCAGTCTTAGTTGCTTACCGTTGTGGCGCATCACGAACGACCACTTTTTCGACCGCGTGCTAACCCGAATGCGCAAGCCCCTTGCTATTGCATCGGCGAATTCGTCTCTTCCGGAATCAACCGAAACTGAACGAAGCCAGCGCTCCGTCATACGTACTGTTTTCATCGTCCAAGCCCTTTCATAGGTCAGGGCAACAAGCCGAACACAAGTTACCCAAAACGTTACCCAAAATGAGTTGAGAGCGTGGAGTGAAAGTTTTCCCGAGGCCGTAACTCTTTGATTTATTGAGAGAAGAGTGGTGAGCCCTGATGGATTCGAACCATCGACCTACTGATTAAAAGTCAGTTGCTCTACCAACTGAGCTAAGGGCCCACGATTGGCGAAACTCGCCAGACGCGTCGTCAAAACAAAGACATTTCCCGGCAAACAAAAGCCGCCCACGTTCCCCGTGAAGCGGCGACCGCCTTGGAAGGCGCGGAACATAGGGGCGAGGCCCGCCGGGGTCAACCGATTCGGCGCGGCGAATTAGCGCTTATTTTACACCACTGTTTCTCCGGTCTGGGCTTTGAAATCAGTGATGAAATGGCCGAGCCGTCCGGCCGCAATCGCCTCGCGCAACCCCGCCATAAGATCCTGATAATATTGTAGATTGTGCCAGGTGAGTAGCATGGGCCCGAGATATTCGCCAGCTTTGAACAGATGATGGAGATAGGCCTTGGAATAGTCCCGGCTTGCGGGACATGCGCTCGCCGGATCGAGCGGCGTGGGGTCATCTGCGTAAGCCGCGTTCTTGATGTTGATGGCGCCGGTGCGTGTCCACGCCTGGCCATGTCGTCCGGATCGGGTCGGCGCCACGCAGTCGAACATATCAATGCCCCGCGCCACGGCGCCGACAATGTCGGCTGGTTTGCCAACCCCCATAAGATAGCGTGGTTTGTCCTGCACCATATGCGGGGTCGTGAATTCAAGCACGCGGAACATTTCTTCGCGGCCTTCGCCAACCGCAAGGCCGCCGACCGAGTAGCCGGGAAAATCAATCGCCATCAGCTTGTCGAGGCTTTCGCGGCGCAGGTCTTTGTAGTTGGCGCCTTGCACAATGCCGAACAGCGCCTGACCGGGATTTGATTGTTTTTCAAAGGCTCGCTTGGAGCGCTCCGCCCAGCGCGCGGAGAGAAGCATGGACGCACGCGCGTCTTCATGGGCGATGGGAATGGCCGGGCATTCGTCAAGCTGCATCTGGATGTCAGAACCGAGCAGGCATTGTATTTCGATGGACCGTTCCGGCGTCAGCATGTGCTTTGAGCCGTCGATATGAGATTGAAACGAGACACCGTCTTCGGTCAGCTTACGAAGTTTGGAAAGTGACATCACCTGAAAGCCGCCACTATCGGTCAGGATGGGGCGGGACCAGTTCATGAATTTGTGTAGTCCGCCAAGTGACGCGACCCGCTCCGCCGTTGGCCGAAGCATCAAATGATAAGTATTGCCGAGCACGATATCGGCGCCGGTGGCGCGCACATTGTCCGGCAACATCGCTTTGACCGTGCCAGCGGTTCCCACCGGCATGAAGGCAGGCGTTCTGATCTCGCCGCGCGGTGTTGAGATAACACCGGTGCGGGCCGCGCCATCGGTCGCGTTCTTTGAAAAGGAAAATGCAGGGTCAGTCATGGGCCTATGGGTACAAATAAGGTGAGGGTGCGATGAGAGGCGCCCTTAGTTGACCACGCTTGTGGCCTCGTCGCCCTTTTGAATCAAGGTGAGGCGCGTGCCGTCGGTTTCGAATAGCGTGACGGAGGCGTTTGCGGGCCGAAAGGGCACGACATCGTCAACCTCAAAGCATGCGCCAACGGCGGCATTGATGGCGATAAAATGCGAAAAGATTATACAATCGCACTTCTGCGCCGTCAGGAAAGTAATGACGTTTTTGCGCCATGCGCGTAATTCCGGCGTCGCCGCGGACCAGCCGCCCTGCATCAGTGCTGTCAGCCAAGCCCGGCGCTCGGGAATGGCGATTTGCGGCGAAGGAATTTCCGTGACGGCGTTGGCGATTGCAACGCCCGCCGACCAGAGCGAGGCGAGGGCGGCTGCGGTTTGCTTTGCCCGGGCCAGCGGGCTGGATATGATCGGAAGTGGTCCGAGTGGAAAAAGCGTCGCCGCAATTTGAGTTGACTGTTCTCGCCCAAGTGCGCTGAGCCCAGGATCGCGATCCTCGGTCCAATTGGCCGCCGCCTCGCCATGGCGAACGAGATAGAGTGTTGCCTTGCCGCTCAAAACAATCTCCCGCCCTTGGGCACGTCGTGCGAGGGCTTGATCAACACCACTTCGCCGGCCGCGTCGGGAAACCCAAGTACCAACACCTCCGACATGAAATCAGCAATCTGGCGCGGTGGAAAGTTGATGACCGCTGCGACTTGCCGGCCCACTAGGTCGTCCTTGCTATAGTGAACGGTAATCTGAGCGGAGGATTTTTTGACGCCAATATCCGGTCCGAAATCGATCCATAATTTCCAGGCGGGCTTTCGCGCTTTTTCGAATGGCTCCACCCGCTCCACCGTTCCGACGCGAATTTCGACCTTCAGGAAGTCTTCGATTGTGATCTCGTTCATGAGGCGCGCTCTAACAAGCAGGCGTCGCCATAGGAATAAAACCGGTAGTTTTGCTCAATGGCGTGGGCATAGGCGGCTTTCATCGCGTCTGTTCCTGCAAACGCGCAAACCAGCATGAACAATGTTGAACGCGGCAAATGAAAGTTTGTCATCAATATATCAACCGCTTTGAAGCCATAGCCGGGCGTGATAAAAATATCTGTTTCCTCCGCAAAGGGGTGAACAACACCCGACGCGTCGGCGGCGCTTTCCATAAGCCGCAAAGAAGTTGTGCCAACAGCTACTATGCGTCCACCCTTTGCGCGGGTCTCATTGATCAGAGCCGCTTGGCGCTCGGTAATTTCGCCCCATTCGCTGTGCATTATATGGTCGGTTGTGTCGTCCACGCTCACAGGGAGAAATGTGCCAGCGCCGACATGTAACGTGATCGTCGTTTGTTCGACGCCTTGTGCCCGAAGGGCGTCGATCAGGCCCGGCGTAAAGTGCAGCCCTGCGGTCGGCGCCGCGACTGAACCGGGCTCGTCCGCAAACATGGTTTGATAGCTGCTGGCGTCTGTTTCATCTGCCGGCCGTTTGCGCGCAATGTAGGGGGAAGCGGCATGACGCCTGCGCTTTCAAGCGCTGCAAAAAAATCCGATCCCCCCACATCAAACTGCAGATCCGCCTCTGCGCCATCGCGGTGCATAACGCTTGCCGAAAGACCGCTTGCGAAGGTGACGATGTCGCCCTCTTTCAATCGCTTGGCCGGGCGCACAAAGGCGCGCCAGCAATCACCGCCAAGATCCTTGTGTAGTGTTGCTTCGATAGAAACGGGTTCACCGCCAGTTCGGCTTTCACGGTGTCCAAAAAGCTGCGCCGGAATGACCTTCGTGTCGTTGGTGACGAGCAGGTCGCCGGGACGCAACAGTGTCGCGAGATCGCGCACGCTATGATCGTCGATGCTCTCGCGCCCGACATAAAGGAGACGCGCCGCATCTCGCGGACTGGCGGGTTCAAGAGCGATACGCTCTTGCGGGAGTTCGAAATCGAAAAGGTCAACGCGCATAGCCGCACCCTGTATCAGTCTGCGGCGCGCGCGTTAAATAGAATATGTGTCGTAGTAGAAGTTCTGGTCCATCGTTTCTGACGGGCTCGACTCCGCGCACTGACCGACAGGTTTTGCAGGCACGCCAGCGACGGTACAATGTGGGTCTACGTTTTTCAGGACCACGCTGCCGGCGGCGACTTTCGCCCCTTCGCCAACTTCGATATTGCCGAGCACTTTGGCGCCAACGCTGATCAGCGCGCCGCGCCGGATCTTCGGATGGCGATCGCCATCATCCTTTCCGGTTCCGCCGAGCGTGACGTTCTGCAAGATGGAAACATCATCCTCAACGACGGCGGTCTCGCCGATTACAATACCCGTGGCGTGATCCATAAAAACGCCTTTGCCAATTTTCGTGGCGGGATGAATATCGACGGCGAAAAGTTCTGACATCCGGCTTTGCAGATACAGCGCGAGCGCCTGGCGGTCATGGCGCCAAAGCCAGTTCGCGATCCGCTGCGCCTGTAACGCTTGATAGCCTTTGTAGTGAAGAAACGGGTGCATGTATTCGTGGCACGCCGCATCCCGATTGAAGGCGGCGCGCAGGTCCTGCAACGCGGCTTCAACAATGGTTTCTTCTTCATCGCAAGCTTCAACGCAAACCTCGCGCCACAGCATGGCGTTCATTTCCGGATCGGAAAGTTTCTGCGCCAGGCGATAACAAAGCGCCGCCTTGAAGCTTTCGTGATTCAATATGGTCGCGTGTAAAAAACTGGCGAGCACCGGCTCCGACGCCGCGGCCGTCGCGGCTTCCACGCGCATGCGCGACCACGTCTGATCGCTTGAAAGCGAGACGACATTTGATGAGTTCACGGACGTCTTGGACATAACGTCATTTTCCTATGTTCTGGCGCGTCCTGCAAGAAGCTGTTGTGAAATAGGCGCGGGGGCCTCGCCGCGCAAGGCCTTGGCATGGGCGGTCAGGGTCATCACGATTGTGAGACTATCAGTAATTTCGCCGGTCATTACCATTTCTAACAGGTGAGAATAGGAAATCCATTTTACGGTTAACGCCTCGGACGGTTCGGGTGCGGCTTCGCCAGCCGTCAAATCCCAGGCGAGAAAACAAACGGCGCGTTCGTCGGTCACGGAGTTGGAAATGTCGAAGGTGGTCAGCGGCGACCACGAGCCGGCGGTGAGACCTGTCTCTTCGGTGAGTTCACGTTTGGCGGACAGCAATGGATCAACGCCGAAGGGTCCGCCGCCTTCCGGCAATTCCCAACTATAGCGATTGAGCGGGAAACGATGCTGGCCGACGAGCGGGACGTTCCCGTCGGAATCCAGCGGCAGAACGCCGACAGCGATATTATTGAAACGAACAACGCCATATTCACCGGGCGATCCGTCTGGGTGCGTTACGTCGTGATCAACAAGTCTGATCCACGGATTGTTGAAGACTTCGCTTTCGTTTTTGACGCGCCATGGGCCGACGATTTTATCGCGCTTCTTCATTCGGTGGTGATCGCGCGCACCGGAATGGCTATGGCGCAAACATCCACATGATCAGGCCGAAAATAAAAAAACTCTTCCGGTCTGTTGCTGCGCGACTCTACATATTCCGTGAACGTCTGGGTATCGCTGCGCATGATTTCCAGCGCCGGGCGCTCACCCTCCGGCAGGTCGGCGGCGACGCGCATGGAAAGGATCGTCTCGCCTGTGTCATCTTCCGGCGTTTGTGCAGGCGCGACCCGGCGCAGCGCCTGCAAGTGCTCCATGCCTTCGACGACGCGGCCGAACACGCTCAAATTCCGGTCGAGATAGCGTTGCGGCTGCAATGCGATGTAGAACTCCGTGCTGGCGGAATCGCGTTCGTTGGTGCGGCCAAAAGCAAACGCGCCAGTGCAATGCAGGTGCCAGGCGCTGTTCGTTTCCGGGTCACGGCCCACCGGCAGGCTTTGCGAAAAACCGATTTCGGCGGCGTAACCATCGACGAGCGATAGAGCATCAAAAGGAAATGTGTCGCCGACAATTTCTTCAAATTCGGCGGCAAGAGATGTTTCTGCGTTTTTGATTTCCCTGGTCTCGAACACATCGCCGCCTTGCGCCACGAAGCCATCGATGACGCGGTAAAAGGACAAGCCGTCGTAAAACCCCTCGCGCGCCAGCGCTTTGACTTGGGATACGTGGTTTTGCGCCAGCGTATCGGAGAGAGCGATGACCACGCGTCCCCGCTCCAGCTCGATGACCAACATGTTTTCCGGGTCGAGCACGCGCCAGTCAGCGGGCGCCGACTCTTCGACAATCTGGGCGGGGCTGCGCGTTCCTTCGAGTGCGTCCGTTGCAACATCGATTGCCGTATTGTTAGCGCATGCGGCTGTCAGCAACGTCAAGGCAAGAAATGATCGCTTCATTGAATTTCCTTTTCTTACCCGCGGCCGCGATAGGAGGGCACGCCCGTATCCGGCAGCCATAATCCTTTTGGCGGCTCGCCAGTTTGATAAAATACGTCGATCGGAATGCCGCCGCGCGGATACCAATAGCCGCCGATGCGCAGCCATTTTGGTTTGATCGCGGCGATGATGCGCTTGGCGATCATGACCGTGCAGTCTTCATGAAAAGCGCCGTGATTGCGAAACGACGTCAGGAACAATTTCAGCGACTTCGATTCAACGATCAGTCTGGACGGAACGTAGTCGATGATGAGATGCGCGAAATCCGGCTGGCCGGTGACCGGGCAGAGGGAGGTAAACTCTGGCGCGGTGAAGCGCACCAGATAGAGCGAGTCCAAATGGGGGTTTGGCGCTGTTTCAAGCGCCGCCTCTTCGGGGCTCGCCGCCGGGGCCGTATGGGCGCCGAGCATGGTCAGCGGTTTGGCGGTGCCGCCGCTGGTGCGTTTTTTGGTCTTTTTGGTATCCCGGGGGGCCATAATTCAATCCCATCTTTCCTCCTCCATACGGGAGGCGGGGGTGCGGCGCCAAGTGCGGCGAATTTCGGGGGCTCGCGTTATGGACAAGCGCGCCCATCCTGGCCTATAAGCCGCGCTCCGCCGGGCGGGAGCCTCCCGTTTTCGGCCGGAAAACGCCCAGGTAGCTCAGTTGGTAGAGCAGCGGACTGAAAATCCGCGTGTCGGTGGTTCAAATCCGCCCCTGGGCACCATTTTCATATTTTTCCACATCCAAATTCGTCCAATAACAAAATAAAAACAGCGCATTACGTCAATATGGCGTCCAGCGGCGTCCGGAGAAGTGTCTTAAAATTGGGGGTATTTGGGGGTATAGTCGGGGGTATCGACGATTCCAGCAACGAGGTGATACCCCCAAAATGCTTACGGCACTCAAAATCAAGACCGCCGCCCCCAAGGATAAGGCCTATAAGCTGTTTGACGGCGGCGGGCTGCATCTTGTGATCAATCCGAACGGCTCGAAACTGTGGCGGCTGAAGTACCGGCATCTTGGCAAAGAGAAGCTGATATCATTCGGTCCCTTTCCTGATGTTAGCCTCGTGAAGGCCCGCAAAGCGCGAGAGGAAGCGCGGGAGCTTATCGCCGGTGGATTGGACCCTGCGGAGGAACGCCGAAGGGCGAAAGAAAAGCAGCTCCAAGAACGCGAGCGCACGTTTTCCCGCCTCGTTGATGATTTCCTCCAAAAACAGGAGCGCGAGGGCCGGGCGGAATCAACGCTCAAAAAGAACCGCTGGCTACTCTCTATGGCCTGTGCCGAGTTCGGCGAGAGGCCCGTCGCGGAAATCAAGGCACCGCTGATCCTCGCTGCGCTTCGAAAAGTCGAGGGGCGTGGGACCTATGAGACCGCTCGGCGGATGAAGATCATAGTCGGCTCGGTTTTGCGCTACGGTATTTCGTGCGGCTGGATCGATGCGGACCCGACGCCCGCTTTGAATGGCGCGCTGACGCAAGTACCGCAAAAATCCCGTGCGGCAATTACTGATCCGGTGCAACTTGGCGGTCTATTGCGGGCCATCGACGAATATGAAGGACAGGCCACAACTCGCATTGGTTTGCAGTTGCTTGCGCTCTTGTATCCGCGCCCCGGAGAATTGCGGCAGGCGCGGTGGGATGAGTTTGACTTCAACAAAGCTGTTTGGACAATTCCAGCCGAGCGCGCAAAAACTCGGCGCCCCCATCGCGTACCTTTATCGGAACCGGCGATTGAGCGCTTGAAGGAATTAAGGGCGCTAACGGGGGCGGGTGAGTTGATCCTGCCGTCTCTGCGCTCAGTAAAAAGGCCGGTAAGCGACGCCACTTTTACGGCTGCTTTGCGGCGTATGGGTTTCGCAAAGGAAGAAATGACGGCGCACGGGTTTCGGGCGACGTTTTCGACATTGGCAAATGAGTCAGGTCTTTGGAATCCGGACGCGATTGAGCGCGCGCTCGCTCATGTGGAAGGCAATGCGGTGCGCGCCGCCTACGCCCGCAGTGAATTCTGGGATGAGCGGGTCCGTATGGCCGAGTGGTGGGCGGATTATCTTGAAAGCATTTCTGTTTAACGCATCTAAACTTTTGGATAAGCGCCGCTCGAAATCAGTGCACCGCGATTCGTTGATTCGATTTGGTGGACGTTATCGGACAATAACTCCAAGTTTCAGGCAGCAATTCAAAAAACCTTGTCTCAACTTTCCCCCACCCAAATGCTTATAGAATCGGCTAATATAGTAGAATTTCCGTCTCGTGATGGAATTTGCTTATTGAGGAGTTAATCACGGCTAACTGCTTGAAATAAAATCTGAAAAATAATCCTTATACGATCAAAAATTAGATTCCGCCGTGATTCGTTTTTCTTGACTTTTTCAACCTTTGGTTGGTGGCATGCTGGCCAAAAACATCCAAAGCATGTGTTTCCAAAAGGCGTTTTAGCGTTAACTAATTGTGCGGCTTTAATCAGTGGAGTCGTACAATGACCAATCAAACCCTTTTCCCCACAACCGGCTTCGTCCGGCTTAATCAAATTCTCGCGCCCGTGGGGCCAATACCCGTTTCGAAATCGTCCTGGTGGGCTGGCGTAAAAGAAGGCCGGTTTCCGCAACCGCAAAAGTTGGGGCCGCGCACGACCGTCTGGCGCGTCGAAGACATTCGCGCGCTTTACGATACCGAAGCTTCTTAGGCGATGTCACGCCGAATTAAGTGGCGGTCTGTTCATTCACATCTCAACTACGAAGGCGCCGAGCTAGCCAAAACGATCGGCGTTTGCCGCTCTACCGTACGAAACTGGATCAAGGCCGGTTTGCCGGTCATGACCGATCAACGACCGAACATCATCGTCGGCGAGGAATTCAAGCGGTGGTATCAGCAACGGCTCAAATCGCGCAAACAGCCTAGTTGCCCTGGTGAAATGTATTGCCTGAAATGCCGCCGCCCGCGCGTGCCCGCGCTCGGCATGGTTGATTACATTCCCAAAAACAAGACGGGCGGATCGCTGACGGCGCTTTGCAGCGTATGCGAGCGGCCAATGTTCCGTGCCTGCCGATTGGACCGCATCGGACAAACCATGCCGGATGTTCACGTATCAATTTGCGAAAGAGGCGCCGACACTAAGCGGTAGGCCGCAACCCCTCTTATTTTGATACTTCAACGAGGACCAATAAATCATGGCGAAACGCAACCCCGAAAACGAACGCATCAAGCGCCGCTACATCCATCATCTCCAACGTGCGAGAGGTTACAGCGAAGCGACCGTTTTGGCCGCCGCAGCCGCGATTGACCGCTTCAATGACATGAACGGGCACAAGTCGCTGAAGAAATTCCATATCCAACAAGCTATGGCGTTTCGCGAACGCTTCGAGGAAGAATCAAACCCGAAGACCGGAAAGCTCTTAGGCAAATCAACGATCACAGCGACGTTGAAGGTATTGCGTGACTACTTCACATGGCTCGCTGAGCAACCAGGCTATAAATCGCGCATCAAGTTCAGAGATGCGGACTATTTCACCCCGAACCTGCAGGACGAGAGGATCGCCCGCTCGACCCGGCGCCAATTCGTCCCGACACTCGCGCAAGTCCACAAGGTCATAGACACTATGCCGGATTCAACGGTGATTGAGCGGCGAAATCGGGCGCTGAGCGCTTTGACAATACTTGTCGGCCCTCGCGGCGCGGCTGCCGCGTCCCTTCGGTTAAAGCACATCGATATGGATGCGCGCGTACTCAATCAGGACGGCGGCGAGGTCAACACAAAATTCCGCAAGAGCTTTAGAGCCGGATTTTATCCTGTCGGCGGCGACGCCGAGCGAATCGTCGGCGAATGGGTTTCCGAGTTGCAAGGCGATCTGGAGTTAGGACCTGATGACCCGCTCTTTCCGAAGACAAAATGCACTCTGAATAAGGAAGGCAAGTTTGAGCATGTGGCGCTGGATCGGGCGCCGTGGCGCAACACCGAATCACTCCGCAAAGTCTTTCGCGAGGCGTTTGAAGCCGCTGAGCTACCCTACGCAAACCCGCACAGCTTCCGTCATACACTGGGGCGGCTGGCCATTGAGAGAAACCTCACCATCGCCGAATTAAAGGCCTGGAGCCAGAACCTCGGCCATGAAGAGATCATGACCACCGCCACCAACTACGCGAAAATGACCGAAGATGAGCAACTGAGCATTCTGGCGGGCATCGGCGAGGGGGACCGGCGGGACGATGATCGGGCCGCGATCAGACAACTCAAGGCGTTGGCGGCGCAATTGCCAGATTGAGTATCAGTCGCCCACCTTTATGAATTCAGCGCTTTATATATGTTCATTTACATTTTATTCAGGGAGCATCAAATAATCCCGAAACAGTAACTTTGCAGAACGCCAAAATTTGTCGCGAGGATATGTCGAGAAGATTTGTCACATTTGGCGCTCAGCAAATAGAAGCGCGAGCGCGGTCTCATCCAGAAGAGATTCCGGAACTTATAGAAGAATTAGGCTTTCGTCGTTCGAAGGGAGCCAAACATTTATTGTCAAAGCTCAAAGCACTCGATGGCAAACCTTTGCCAAAACCATTGGAGCAGCGAGAGCTATTTGATGGCGCTGAACCCGAGGCCGATGAGCAAAACATGCTCACTGAACGCCCGCGAACTCGCCCCTTGGATTGGGCTCATTTATTCCCTTTTCCCGCCACATCCGAACAGGAAATCGCAGTCGATATTTTCATCGCTCGAAAGAACATGAAGGTTTCGGCATTTGCCGGCACCGGAAAAACATCGACGCTTCGGTTCCTTTCTGCGACGGCAAACAAGGAACGTGGTCTCTACTTGGCATTCAATCGTGCGATTTCGAAAGAGGCGAAAAGCGTATTTAATCCGAAAACAGATTGCAGGACTACACACTCAGCCGCCCTGCAACAAATCCGCGGTCAATATGCGTTTTCTAATAAAAAGCTTTACGCAGACATCGGCCCCAAACAATTAGCGAGCGTATTCGAGCTAGAATTGTATGACGCCGGTGTCATGTCGCTAGAGCCTGACATGATGGCGCATCTAATATTATCCACCGTGAGACGATTTTGCCAATCGGGTGACGACCGCATTTCAGCTAAACACGCTCATCTGGCAGGCAGGGCGCTAGGATTGTCCGATGAGAGTAAGGCAGACTTACAGGAACTCATTCTGCATTATGCAGAACAACTATGGGACGAAAAGTCGAGCGAAAAATCAGAAATGCCGCTTGGGCATGACGGCTATTTGAAGCTCTGGTCGTTGTCCAAACCAAAACTCGCTTACAGCTTTATACTTCTGGATGAGGCCCAAGACACAAATCCAGCCGTATTATCAGTACTAAAAGCCCAATCGACACAAGTTATATATGTCGGCGACAAGCACCAACAAATATACGAATGGCGTGGCGCTGAAAACGCAATGGAAACCATTGACGCCGCGGAAGATGCATTTCTGACAACTTCGTTTCGATTTGGCCCGCCATTGGCAGCTGTCGCAACAAAGATATTGCATGCTCTTGGAGAGACGAAACGTCTTGAGGGAAACCCAAACGTCGAGACCGAAATTCTATCCGAAGGTGCAGCTAGGGCAATTCTGACAAGAACAAACGCGATGCTTTTTCGCGAAATCGTTGATGCGCTCGACAACGACCGGAAACCACACATCGTTGGCGGCACCGAAGAAATGAAAGCACTGCTTCACGATGTAGATAAATTGCAGAAGGGTGTCCCTGGAAGTTTACCGGAATTTTTCGGTTTCACAAACTGGCGCCAAGTTGTCGAATATGCGCAACGCCCGGAAGGTGAAAGCCTCAATCAGTTTGTGAATTTGGTGGAGCAAATGGGGCGCGGCGCTCTTTGGCGCGCTGTGCTTTCTGTTGAACCGGACGAAAGCAAGGCAGACGTTGCTATTTCCACTGCTCACAAGGCAAAGGGTAGAGAATGGGAGAGCGTAAGGCTCTCAGAAGATTTTAGCTCAGCTGAAAATGATTCGGGAAAAATCCCATACTCCGAAGCACGCTTATTTTATGTTGCCCTGACGAGAGCTAAAAATCGACTCGTCGTTGATCCCGTCTTGTTGGACGCCTTCTCATCGAAGCTTTCTCCAGATGCCAAAAACACAAAAACTAAACGCACCGCAAGACCGAGCGAACGGATGCCAATTGACGTATCTGATAATATTGAGCCTGTCCGCCCCGAGCGTCCAAACGATTTGACGCGAGAATCGGAATTGCGGCCCGCTAAAACGGCACAAAGCCAAAAGCCAACTGCACCACAACCAAAAAAGAAAAAGTTCCTCGGGTTATTTTGAATCCGCCGTGGGCGAATCCCTTTTCGTCCAACCTAAAGTCAGTCATGTTCCATCACCTTCGGGCATTGCCTCCTAATCCACCCTCGGTAAAAATATGAAGACTAGCAGCTCTGAATTTTCACTCACCTCATTGGGAAATGACGCGGCATGAACGCCGTTGAGATCGAAGAAGCCATTTCCACCCTTGCCGAGCAGCCTTTCGAGCCGCAAGAGTTTCCGTTCGCGTTTCTGGAGGCGTTCGGCAACAAAAAGACGACCATCAAGCGGTTGCGCGCAGGCTCATCCAACAAGTCGGACCTTGGCGGCGTTCTTCAGACCAACAACATCCACATAAAGGTTTGCGCCGAAGGCGAGGTTTCAAAAACCATCACCGCGCTGAGGGAAAGCCACGCCACCGCAAAGGCGAAGGCGAAATTCATTCTCGCCACCGACGGCGAAACGCTGGAGGCGGAAGACCTCGTTTCCGACACGCCGCCCATCGCATGCGAGTATAAAGACTTCCCCGACCATTTCGGGTTCTTCCTGCCGCTGGCGGGGATCACCACAGTCAAGCAAATCCGCGAGAACGCCTTCGACATCAAGGCGACGGGCCGCCTCAACAAATTGTATGTCGAGCTTTTGAAAGACAACCCGGATTGGGGAACCGCCGACCGGCGCCCGGATATGAACCATTTCATGGCGCGGTTGATCTTTTTGTTCTTCGCCGAAGACACCGACATTTTGAATGGCGAGAATCTGTTCACCGCCACCATCGACCAGATGAGCGAGCGCGACTCGTCAAACACGCACGACATCATCGCCGAGCTTTTCCGCGCCATGAATACGCCCATCAAAGAGCGGGCGGCGGCAAATGTCAGGAATTGGGCGAATGTGTTCCCTTACGTCAATGGCGGGCTGTTCTCCGGCTCGCTGGATGTGCCGCGCTTTTCAAAGATCGCACGGTCTTACCTTTTGCATATCGGCAATCTCGACTGGACAAAGATCAATCCGGATATTTTCGGCTCCATGATCCAGGCGGTCGCTGATGATGAGGAGCGCGGCGCCCTTGGCATGCACTACACGTCTGTGCCGAATATCTTGAAGGTGCTCAACCCGCTGTTTCTTGATGATCTGCGCGAGAAACTGGAGGAAGCGGGCGACAACCCGCGCACCTTGCTCAATTTGCGCAAGCGCATGTCAAGGATCAGGGTGTTCGACCCGGCCTGCGGTTCGGGGAACTTTCTGGTCATCGCCTATAAGGAAATGCGTGAGATTGAAGCGGAGGTCAACAAGCGCCGCGGCGAAGCCGACCGGCGCACGGATATTCCGCTGACAAACTTTCGCGGGATTGAGCTTCGCGACTTCCCCGCAGAGATCGCGCGACTGGCGCTGATCATCGCCGAATATCAATGCGACGTGACCTATCGCGGGCAAAAAGAAGCGCTGGCGGAGTTCCTGCCCCTTGACGCCATGAACTGGATCACCTGCGGCAACGCCCTGCGGCTCGACTGGTTGAGTATCTGCCCGCCAACGGGAACCGGCGTGAAACACCACGCCGATGATCTCTTTAATTCACCGATCGATCAGGCGGAAATCGATTTCGAGAATGAAGGTGGTGAGACGTATATTTGTGGAAATCCGCCATACTTGGGCTCTACTTGGCAGTCGAAAGAACAGAAGGAAGACCTCGGACATATTTTTGACGGGCGCGTGAAAGGCTGGAAGTCACTCGATTATGTAGCAGGGTGGTTCATGAAAGCCTGCGATTTTGGAATGAAAACCGAAACATGTACGGCATTCGTATCAACGAATTCGATCTGCCAAGGTCAACAGGTGCCGATTCTTTGGCCGTTAATTTTTGCTGCTGGACACGAGATTGCGTTCGCTCATACCAGTTTCAAGTGGTCAAATCTGGCCAGTCACAAGGCCGGCGTAACAGTTGTAATTGTGGGTATATCAAACCGCGTTGGAAATGTGCGCCGCATTTTTTCTTCGAATGATGAAGGCAAATCAACCTCGCGCGAAGTCGCATATGTGAACGCTTACCTTGTAGGCGCTCCAAACGTAGTCATCCAAAAATCAGCGAGGCCATTAACTAACGTTTCGGAAATGAATTTTGGAAACAAGCCTGTTGATGGCGGCAATCTGCTACTTTCTGCCGATGAAGTCGAAGCGTTGGGATTAAATAAGGTACAGCGTGATAAGCTTATTCGCCGCATATACGGGTCAGCCGAGTTTATTCAAGGAAAAGAACGGTACGTCCTTTGGATTGAGAACCAGCACCTGGATGATGCAATGCGAATTGAGTCAGTCCGCTTGCGCGTTGAGGGCGTTCAAAAAATGCGCCTCGCCAGCCCCGACAAAAGCGCGAATGAGATGGCCAAACGCGCACACCAAATGCGCGAAATGTATATCGGCAAGACCCATACTATAGCGATCCCTGCAATTTCTTCGGAAAACCGACCATACTTGCCTTGCGGCGTATTGGGTAATGACCAAACGGTTACCAACAAAGTTTACGCCCTTTACGACGCCCCGCTATGGAACATGGCGCTCATCGCCTCGCGTCTGCATTGGGTTTGGATTGGCACGGTCTGCGTTCGGATGCGTACTGATTTTTCCTATTCCAACACCCTCGGCTGGAACACCTTCCCCGTTCCCAAGCTCACCGAAAATGACAAAGAGACTTTGACCCGCTGCGCCGAGGACATCTTGCTGGCGCGCGAGGCGCATTTTCCCGCCACCATTGCCGATCTTTATGACCCGGAGAGAATGCCCGCCAATCTGCGCGCCGCCCATGACCGCAATGACGAGACGCTGGAGCGTATCTATATCGGCCGCCGCTTCAAAAATGACACCGAACGGCTCGAAAAACTGTTTGAGCTTTACACAAAGATGACGGCGGCAGAGCAGCAAAAACCTGAGCTGAAAAGGGGAGGAGCGGGAAAAGATGTCCGAAACACCTAGCTTTAAGCCGGGCGGTGATGCAACGGCAATCGCAGATACAGCTCGGAAGTATTATGGCGGTTATCGCGAGATGTTTGATGCACATGGGTGGGATGCATCAGGCGAAAAGTTGATGACATCTGCACCGCGACTAATCGTCGATAAGTATGGGAGCATTAGAGCATTTCAGGATGCTCACCAAACAACCGATCCCGCTACTGTGTGGGACAACAAATCTGTTTATATTACTTCGTTTTGGGGATGGTCGCCGGAAACTTGGGGCTGTATCGGGTTTACCGGAAAGAATGGAGAGGGGCGCCGGAAAACGCTTTTGAAATCGACAACAGATCCATTTTTGATGTGCGTTTACGTGACGGATGGCGCCGATCCAGACTTCAAGCACTTGTGGGGTAAAGTCGCCGGATTCTACGAAGTGTCTCATGTCGAAGGCGATAGGGATGAGTTCCTGGCGCCTCAAAATCATCAGCTAAACCCGGATCAATGGCGACATTCTCTCAAGGCTGTCCGTGCATTTGAAATCGTTCCAGAATTCCAACCGACAATTGACGAACTTGACCCAACAATTCGCACAAGCAAGCGGTATCAAGCAGTGGCGAAATATGGCGAAGCTCTGACACCGGAAAAAGTAGACTTTCTTAAATCTCTGCCTCTCTATGAAGTGCCTGTTTATAGAGGAAGCCCTGTTGAACGCTCGACGATAATGGTTCCGGATAGGAACAAAAAGAAAGTTGGCGGCGGCGCGCCCAATTATAGTGGCTATTATGTGCCCGCAGAACCACGGGACACACCGAAAGAGCTCTACGTACTAAAGTTAGCAGGTGACGTAACCGCATTTCTTGGCGAGCCGGCAAATGGCCGGGATATCTTTAAGGTGGGGCTATCGATGAGTCCCGAACTTCGACGCAGAACATTTCAAAAGGCACTCCCGAAAGGTGCGTTTCATTGGGAGGTTTTCCGCACAACGACTGGTGATGGCGATAGGCCGTATCAGGGATTTGAAATCGCTGAAGCAGGAGAAAACTTTATGAAAACTCGGTTAGGCAATTGTGGCGATTGGCTAGGCGGAGAGTTTTATGCGGCTACGGTAGAAGATATTGAACAGACGTGGCAATTCGCGCGTGGTGTTGCACTCAAGGCCTCTATCGACAGAAAGTAAAAGCCATGACAGTCGCAAGAGTGTCTTTACTCTCTGCTTTTGCCGGATACGCCCAAACCGGTGCCATAGCCAATTCAGGCGAGCAAAAAATGCGGGTGATTCAGAAGTGCGCCGAAAAGGACTCTTCGAGTTTTGGGCCGAGATGACGGCGACCAACAGGTTATAGGCAATACACTGAGGGGATAAGATGGAAGCACGTAGCAAGACTGTTGAACAGTGGTTTTCAATGATCGAACAAGGGCAAATCGTATTGCCGAGATTCCAACGCCATGAGGCGTGGCGGCACGGGCAAATTGTCGGATTATTGGAGAACATTCTCCGCAAGCCTTCACTGCCTATCGGCACGTTGCTTATCCTCGAAATTGGAGACGAGGAACCGTTTCATTCGCGCCCAATTGTCGGCGCCCCGGAGCCTGCTGGACGACCGCATATGCACTTGCTTGATGGACAACAGCGAATGACAGCGCTGTGGCGCGCACTGACTGGAGATTATGAAGATCAGGATATAGTTGTATCGTACGGGCCACCTGAAGAAAGTGGAGACGAAGAAGAAGTTGATCCTGCACCAGATTTGCCGGTCGTTGAGCGGATAAAACGCTGGGAGCGAAAGGGCGTTCGCCAACCAGTTTGGGCTGACGATCCTGCGCAATGTTTTGAAAGAGAATTGATACCCGCGGCGCTTCTTAGACCTGGGCGGGCCGGCGAGAAGCAGCTTGAGGAATGGTTGGACTCCGTTCGCGCTGCCGGCCAAGAACCGGGGTCCAAGATGGGGCGCATCTATGAACTGCGCCAGCGCGTGGCGGGATTTATGATACCCTTTCTGTCCTTGCCGGTTGGAACCGGCCGAGAAACCGCACTCGACGTTTTCATTAAAATGAACACGTCAGCTTCGCCCCTCAAGGATTTTGACATTGTCGTTGCACAGCTTGAAGAAGCGTCAGGAGAATCTCTCCATGATATGGTCGAAGAACTAGTTGACGAAGTTCCTGCATCGCGGGACTTCGGCAGCGTCGAGGATATGATTCTATCAGTTGCAGCGCTGCTAAACGGAAAACCGCCGCTTAAAAAAACCTACCTTGAAAAAGGCTTTGGCGGTGAACTGAACGCGGTTTGGCCTAAAGTCAAGCATGGGTTCAAACGCGGGATTTCTTTCTTAAGGAGTGAAGCGATATTGAATGAGCGCATCATGCCGACTGACGTTGCCGCCTACCTTACTTGTGCGCTTTGGGCCAATGTACCTGAGCAAGGATGCGATAATGAAGGAAACGCCCGCGCACTAATCCGAAAAACACTTTGGCGCGCCTGTTTTACAGATAGGTATTTGAGAACATCCGCAACGCGTGCCTTCGCGGACTACAAGGTTATTCGGGAAATGCTGCAGTCCGGCGATGCGAATGATTCTTGCGACTTGTTTAATGACGAAATCAACCCGCTACCTACCGTCGAAGAGCTTGTGACGGCCGGGTGGCCAAAGCGGAAAGACCGGCTTCCGCGTGCGATTTTAGCGACGTGCCTGAGATTTGGCGGCCACGATTTTGCCGATGGAGCGCCCTTGAGCGCAGAAAACGTTCAAAATCGCGAATACCATCATGTGTTCCCGGTAAGCGTGCTTGGAACCGATCGAACCGACAGCTATGTTAATCGCGCACTAAACTGCGCGCTTATAAGTTGGAAGACTAACCGAAAGGTCGCAGCGAATACGCCGCGTGAGTATATTGAAGAGCGCGCTGCTGCAGCGAAGCTAGGCGAAAGTGAAGTTAAAAAGCGGCTAGAAAGCCATTTAGTTCCGTGGGAAGAGCTGATGGCGGGTGATTATGAAGCTTTCCTGACCGCTCGCGGAAGTCTCGTGGTGGAGCAACTTAAATTGCTTTGCGAAGGACGCACGCCATAATGACAAAGCACCGCAAAGTCCCCTCCGTATCCGTCAACTACGCACAGACCGGCGGCTCAACCAAATCCAACGAGCTTGGCATGCGGGCGATGCAGGAACGCGCCTACGCGATGCGCGGCGAGCAATATCTGTTGATCAAATCGCCGCCCGCCTCCGGCAAGAGCCGCGCGCTGATGTTCATCGCGCTCGACAAACTCGCCAATCAGGGGATTAAACAGGCGGTTATCGTCGTGCCGGAAAAGTCCATAGGCTCCAGTTTCGCCGACGAGCCGCTGTCAAAATTCGGGTTCTGGGCTGACTGGCGCGTTGAGCCTAAATGGAATCTTTGTAATGCGCCGGGAACAGATGGCGGCAAGGTTGATGCGCTCGGAAAGTTTCTGAAAAGCGATGACAAGGTGCTTGTTTGCACCCATGCGACGTTTCGCTTTGCGGTGGATAAATTCGGCGTCGAAGGCTTCGACGACCGGCTGATTGCGGTGGATGAATTTCACCATGTATCGGCTAGCCCCGATAATAAGCTCGGCGCCCATCTCGGCGAGTTCATTACGCGCGACAAAACGCATATCGTGGCGATGACTGGCTCTTATTTTCGCGGCGACGCCGAATATGTTTTGTCCCCTGAGGATGAGCACAAATTCGAAACCGTGACCTACACCTACTACGAACAGCTCAACGGCTACACATATCTCAAGACGCTCGACATCGGCTATTTCTTCTATTCCGGTTCCTACGCCGACGACATCTTGAAAGTGCTGGACCCATCCGAAAAAACCATTGTGCATATTCCGAATGTCAGTTCGCGCGAAAGTACGAAAGACAAGCACCGGGAAGTCGAGCACATTATCGACGAACTCGGCGAATGGCAGGGAACCGATCCGAAAACCGGCTTTCAGCTCGTTAAAGCGCACGATGGCCGCGTTCTAAAGATCGCCGATCTGGTGGACGACACTGACCAGACTAAAAGAAGCAAGGTTCTCGCCGCGCTGAAAGACCCGGCGCAGAAGAATAATCGCGACAATGTGGACATTATCATTGCACTGGGCATGGCGAAAGAAGGGTTCGACTGGATTTGGTGCGAACACGCGCTCACCGTCGGCTATCGCGCCTCGCTGACTGAAATAGTGCAAATTATCGGCCGCGCCACCCGCGACGCGCCGATGGCAAAACCCGCGCCCGATTCACCAACCTGATCGCCGAGCCGGACGCCACCGAAGCGGCGGTCACCGAGGCCGTCAACGATACGCTGAAGGCCATCGCCGCGAGCCTGTTGATGGAGCAGGTCCTGGCGCCGCGTTTTGAATTCAAGCCAAAGACGCCGACAAGCGTTGCGGCCGAGGGCTTCGAGTACGGCGAGGGCGGGTACGATCCCAAAAAGTGCAATGTGGGCTTTAATGAGGAAACCGGCCAGATCCAGATGGAGATCAAGGGTCTTGCCGAACCAAAGACAAAAGAAGCCGAACGTATTTGCCGGGAAGATTTGAACGAAGTGGTCACGGCGTTTGTGCAAGACAAGCAAGCACTGGAACGCGGCTTGTTCGACGGGGAGCACGCCGGTGGCGAGACGCTGGCTGAAGAACTCACGCAAGTGCGCATGGGTAAAATCATCAAAGAGCGGTTTCCTGAACTTGACGATGAGGATCAGGAGGCGGTTCGCCAGCATGCCGTTGCGGCTTTGAATCTTGTGCAAAAGGCGAAAGAAGTTGCGATGGGGGACAGCGACAGTGAGAGCGCGAATACAGCGCTTATCGACGGTGTGCGAAAGTTTGCCATGGATGTTCGCGAACTCGATATCGATATGATTGACCGCATAAATCCATTTGGCCAGGCATACGCCATCCTAGGAAAGACGATGAACGAGGAAAGCCTGAAACAGGTTGCGGCGATTATTTCAGCCAAGCGCGTTAAACTCACGCCCGAAGAAGCCCGAGACCTTGCCAAACGCGCCTTGAAGTTCAAACAGGAACGCGGGCGCCTTCCCTCGATTACTTCGCCAGACGCATGGGAAAAGAAAATGGCTGAAGGTGTCGCCTATCTCGCCCGGATGAAAGCCGAGTCCGCTAATGACTAAGTTCACCGACGAAGACGATGCGCTTCTCGACGAGCTTGGCGTCGAGGTCGAGACCAAGAAAGCGGCAAGCCGTACGCCGCGAGAAGAGCGCATTATCGCCGGATTTGAAGAGGTGCAGCGGTTCGTTGAAGACCATGGACGCCCGCCGCAACATGGTGAGGAACGGGATATCTTTGAACGGCTTTACGCCGTTCGCCTGGATCGCATGCGCGAGCTTGAGGAATGCCGAACGATTCTCGTACCTCTTGATCATCAAGGTCTCTTGTCGGGCGACGGCGCGTCTGCAGCCGAGTTCGAAATGCTGGATGATGACGCGCTGCTCGCCGAACTTGGCGTTGAGGCAGAAACGGCCGACCTGACCAAACTCCGCCACGTTCGATCAAGCACCGAGAAGCGCGCCGCCGACGAAATTGCGAACCGGGAACGCTGCAAAGATTTTGAGAAATTCAGGCCGTTGTTTGAGCAGGTGCAAGGTGAACTGGATACGGGCATGCGCGAGTCGCGTCCGTTCAAGAGAGACACTGAAATTCTTGCTGGCCAGTTTTTTATTCTCGGCGGCCAAAAGGCATATGTCCACGAATTGGGGCCTGAGTTTGAAACGCCTGAAGGCCGGACGAATAGGCGCATGCGCGTTATTTTTGATAACGGTACGGAAAGCAACGCATTGCTGCGCTCATTTCAGCGGGCTCTCTACAAGCCGGAGAACCACGGTCGAAGGATCACCGACCCGGCGGCGGGGCCACTGTTTTCGGACATTCGAGAGGTTGAGGACCTTGCAGCAGGGACAATCTATATTTTGCGCAGCAAATCCGATCACCCAACTGTAGCCGCCAACAGGGACCTTGTTCACAAAATTGGCGTGACGAATGCGAAGGTTGAAAAGCGTATCGCTGGCGCCAAGCTTCAACCGACCTATCTCATGGCGGATGTTGAGATTGTCGCCACATACGACCTCTTCAACATCAACAGGACTAAGCTGGAGAAATTGATTCATCGCGTGTTTGAACCGGCACGATTGGACATAGAAATCCCGGACCGTTTCGGAAACCCGGTGATCCCGCGCGAATGGTTTCTTGTGCCGATATTCGCAATTGATCAGGCTGTGGAGAAAATCAAAGACGGAACGATATCAGATTTCGTATATGACCCGAAATCGGCTAAGCTGACCCCCTGCAACTCACGTTGAGCCAAACTCGATCTTGACCTCGATAATGTGGGGGTAGGATTGGGGGTATCGATTTTTTTTGAATTGAGAAACAGTATATTTATCAATTCATTAGGCGTCTATTTCCACTCCGCCCCTGGCGCCATTTTCCTTGAAGAACTCTAAAAGCCCTTCGTCGCCAAGCCGGTGAGCGTAATTGACGGACCAAGATGAAGAGTGGGGGAATGGTTATTACACCGGCGTGCATGACGCATTGATGATGTAAGGAAACCAACCCAAGGCTTTTGAACGGCGTCCGTAATATTTAATTGTGCAATCGTTGAGTTCACTGACCATGGCGCCAGCGATTTCCGCCGGATCATATGGCTCGAACCGTGTTGTCCAGTACTTTATATCCAGGATGATGTTGTCGCGAAGGCGGTAGTACGTCGTATTGTCGCCGCCGTCGCAGCCGCTTATATCGCGACAACCCATCACTTGATAGAGTTGGCGGTCAGCGTTTATCAATTCAGCGCGCCCAAGAAAGAGTTTGTCTTCTTTCATCGTAAAGAGCATGCCTGCATCATAAATGGTGCGCGACATGGTCGGTATAATTTGTTGTATGAGAACAAACGGCGCCGCGATGGTGAAGGCGGCAAGCGCCAGGACTGTATAACCGGCGCGACTGCGCGAGAAAATACGTGCTGTTTCGGGGCCCTTATAGGCGAAGCTTGCAAAGCTCCAGCGGTAGAAACTCACAATGCGCCTGGAGATCGGTGACACAAAATGGGTGACTGGCTTCAGCCATCCATTCCAGACAATATCAAAGGCATTTTCAATCTTTCTCCAATACGTCAGCAGTTTTGTTGCGCTGGCGATTTTGCTGGCCCCCGACGGTTTCTGTTCTTTAGGCGCCGTTGTTTCCTCAGTCGCCATGCGCTGGGTCTTTTTTAGCGCGTCGCGCGCAGCTTTCAGGGAATCGTCATCACTCATTCATCCGCCTCTGCGCGGGCGGGCGCAAAATCCCAGGAAAAACTGTCGTCTTTCGGATTGAATGTCGCGTTGATCGCGCCGCCCGCCGACTCGCCGGAGTGGGCAAGGACGATTTTTGCGGCTTCGTTGATGAGGTTGTTTTGAACAAATTTCTGCACCTGTCGCGCGCCTTCCTCCTGAAGGTATTTTTTCGCTACGATCTCGGCGATGTCCTGGTCTGGCAAGTTTATACTGATCGCCTTTTTCTGACGCTTTAGGTTGTCGTTCTTCTTAGCGATGAGGCGCTTGATAATGCGGGCAATGTCTTCGCGCGACAGGGCCTTGAACAGCAGGAAGGCGTCGACGCGGTTAATAAGCTCCTGTGGAAATATCTTTCGGATTTCGGATTTGATTTCTTCTGCGGAATTTTCCGACGTCCTTGCCGCATCGAAGCTTAAATGTTGAGCGAGGTTGGTCGTCATGATGAACAGCGTATTTTTGAAATCCACGGTGCCGAGTTCGTCGCTCAGACGGCCTTTGTCGAGAAGTTGCAACAGAATTTTGAAAACGTCAGGATGGGCCTTTTCCATTTCATCAAGCAGGATCACCTGATAGGGGCGTCGCCGCACGGCGTTGGTCAGCATGCCGCCCTCGCCATAGCCCGCATAGCCCGGCGGGGCGCCGATCAGCCGAGCAACGGTATGCTTCTCCATGAACTCTGACATATCGAAGACGGTGAGGGCGTCGGCATCGTCAAACAGATCTTCGGCCAGGCATTCGGCGGAATAAGTTTTGCCAACGCCGGACGAGCCAACGGCGATAAATGATCCGATCGGTGCGTCGGGGTTATTGAGTCCGGCTTTCGCGGTCAGAACCGAATCGGCGATGGTCGCTACCGCATCGTTTTGGCCGAAGATTTTTTCTTTCAGGCGGTCTTCGAGCCCGAGCGCGCGCGTCGCCTCGTCCGCATTCAGGTCTTTGGTCGGTATGCCCGACATTTCGCTGAAGAAATCACGCACGTCGGTTACGGAAAGCTCCAGCGTTTCATTATTTTCGCTGCGGACGGCTCGGGCTCGTTTGTCCGCCTCTTCTAACAGGCGGGTCGTCTCGCGGATGTATTTCTCTGCGTCCTTGATATCTTGCGTCTTGTGGGCGGCGAGATCGCGCTCGCTCGCCTCGCGGCCATGGGCTTCGTGGAAAGAGGCGCGCAAGGCGTCATTCGCCTTGGCAAGTTCGAGATTGAGTTCTTCAAGTCCGCGCTCATGTTTGCGCTTTTCAAGAAATGCGGCGCCAAGCGCACGGGCGCGCTCCTCCCAAAGCTGTGTGATGTCGGCGACTTTTTTGGATAGAGTAGCGCGCGCGGAAGCATTCTGCGCGTTGTCCTCAAGCGCGTTCAGTTTCCTCTCCAGCGCGTCAAGCTCCGGTGGGCGCGCCTGACGGCGGGAGACGAACTGACTGGCGATGCGGTCACGCATTCGCAGCGCGCGCGCCGGTTGTTGCCGCATATAAATCGACAGGTTAGAAAATTGTAGCGTCAGGTTGACGATTTCCGTGTTCGCGTCTTCGCTGATTGAAAGGTTGTCGAAATGTCTTTCAATCGCCGGCTTGGAGCGCGCCATGATCTCCAGAATCTCTTCGCGCGCTGGCGGCGCTTTCTCCAGAACGGTGAAAAGTTCGGTAATGTCGGAATGGCAATTGAGAATTTCGCCAAGCTTGTTCTTGCCCGGATCGTCGCGGACCATCAAAACGCAGTTAAAAGATCGCTTCTTAAGCTCGCGCACCAGGATTGAGATCAGGCCTTGGCATTGATTGTCTTCAATGCCCTTCAACAGATCGTTGCCGTCTTCCACGACAAGCACGTGGTCGCCGGGCTTGTCGAGTTCGGCAAAAACCAGCTTGATGCTTTTTTCAATTTTCTGCGGGTCGTTGCTGTCAAACAGCGTGTTCGTGTCGAGCAGTAGAAAGCGGCGGTCGATCATATGCAGTGGCAGGCGCTTTTCACTCGGCCCGATATTGCCTTCGATCGTCTTCTTTTTCTTTTGAATTATGCCGTACAGATTGGCGGTCTTGCCGACGCCCGAACGGCCCGCATAGATGAGATTCGAATATTGATTCTGGCCGATAATACTGGAAATTTTCTCGATGTCGCCTTCGCCGACAAAGTCGAAACCGGGCTCGACCAGATCGAGATAGTCTTCGAGGTCAACAAGCAGTTTGTTTTCCATCATGCCCTCCCGCTGGCCGCCTGTTCCTATTCATCCTCCGCATAGAGCTTTTTGTTTACCGTCGCTTCGATGGCGAGGGCGTCTTCATTGGCGCGGGCGAGATTTTCGGACTGCTCCATCAGCTTATCGATAAGCGCTTTTCTTTCCTCCGCGATTTCCAGTACGACGTCGTTCTTAACGTCGATCGAGTCGGCCATTTCCTTTAACGTTGCATTGAGGTCGCGGATCGAAGCATTTTTCGCCATTCGCCCCATCAGCGCACGTTCCATCTCCTTGGCGAGGTCGCCAAGCGCAGCTTCGGATTCTTTGGTGTACTGGCCCTTGGTGATCACGGACTGCACGAACGTTGCAAGCCCTTCCACGCGCATCAGCGTGTTGTTGCCGGAGACCGCTGCGGAACCGACCGCCAGCATTTGCTGCTCAATGGCGTCGGCGAGGCCTTCTTCCATTTGGTCCTTGAAATTTGTGAGGCTGGATTCGATCTTGCCGAGCTCGCCTGAAACAGCGGCGGTCGACTGGATTGTTTTGTCGATCGCGGAGACGTGCTGGTTCAGCGCGCGCTGTTTCTTTTCCCGGGATAGCGCATCGACGCCGGTAGCTTCAGGCGCAGCTTCAAAAGATTTCAATGCGCGAGCGTTGTTTTCCTGAGCATCACGCTGGGCATCAAGCAACACGGCCACGTTTTCTTTGGTGTTATGGGTCAGCGTATGGACGCCCGTAACGCGCTGGAGCAAAGAATCCAGCTGTTCTCTCACACCGGTGAGCGTTTCTTCGGTATTGTCTATATAAGACAGCGTCAGATCCGACAGCGCCTTGACGCGCTCAATGAATTCTTCATTACCGATATCGAGAATTTCAAGGATCTTTTCATTGATGCGCCAGTCATCAGTATCGACAAACGCTTGATATGAGGCGGCCCGCTCTTCGAGCACAGCATTCGCGTCAACAAGCTCAACCTTTTTCTTTTCGATGGAAGCTTCTTTCGTTGTGCGTTGCTCGCGGCGGCGCGTTAAAAGTTTTTTCTTTTCGCCCTTGAATAAGAGAAAGACGTCTTTCTCGTCCGTTTCGATGGCGCGAGCGAGCGCCTTTACGTCTGCCGAAAGTCCGCCAATATCACTATTCAGTGTTTCCACGGCGCCGGTTGCCTCAGTCATCGCTTTTTCCAGCGCGTTTTTCTCAAGCTCCTTGTCGCGCGCCGCGAGCATGGCGTCGATTAGCCCTTGCGGTCCGCCTTTTTGTTCGATGAGTTGGTCTATCAGTTCGAGCTTGGCCTTAAGATCGGCGCGATCGCCGACGAGGGAGTGATATTCTTCGAATACGTCCTTGATGCCGGTGCGCAAATGTGAAAGCGGGTTATCGCGGACAAGTTCGATACTCTCTTTGTTGTGCTGAGTGAAATCAGAGAGAAGGGCGGCGACAATCGCGCGGTTCTCGTTTAGCCGTTGAACATTGCCCTCAAGGTCTTCTTCATCAAAGGTGAGGAGCGCTGTTAACCTTTCAATTTTTTGGCGCGGATCGAGGCTCGCATCCGTGAGAATACGGAACGCCTCCGTCTCCTCGATGGAGGTGCGCTCTGTGGTTTCGACGGCGCCACTAAGGCTGGTTTTTACCGTGCGGCGTGTTTTTTCAGCTGCTTCAGTTTGAGTTTCGCGCAACCGGGCGCGGACTGCTTCAAAGCGATCGCTTAAATTTTCGTCTGACGCCATCTACCGGTCCCCTTGTTGCTGTCTGATTCTATTGAACGAATCGACCTGTCAAAATTCAATCAGGGCGGGATCATGCGGCGATGCAGGAAGCAGAGCAAGCAGCTTTAAGACCTCAACGGCGCGCTTAACTATACTTATATTGATCTTCGCTCTGGATTGGAATTTTCAGCCCCGATCACCTCTCCTTTGGCTATTATATGTTGAGTGGCGAGGGAGATTTCAAGCCTAAACGGCTCTATTTGAGGTATGCTTGGACAATCAGGAATCCGAACGGTTTTCCAGGCCGTGCATTGCCAGAGCCTTCGCAGATAGCTGTTCTTTGCTCCAGGCATGATGCTTTCCTGGCCAAACAGGCTGATGAGTCAACTTATCGTAGATGAAGTCAGTCGGCTTCGACTCCAATCGCTTTCGAAATTTGACCTCGTACCAAATCCCGCCAATGCGATTCAGCTCAGTATTATCATCGACTCGCAGAACGTTCGGATCGACGTTTCCCGGACTTTCACGCTTCTTTCTCCAAAGAGGGGTCGGGTCAATGCGCATTTTTTTCCAAAGCTTAGCACTGCGTTTCAAAATGCCGTCATTCGGATCGACATAGAGCGGTTGGCGCCAGGGTGCGTCGCTCGCGCGCCAGCCCGGCCATTCGTTGCCGTTCATCCATTCGCCATCACGGCCTATGGCGACTTTGATGACAACGAAGTCCGGTATGTGATCGCGTACATGCTGCATTACCGTATTGTCGGCGTCGAGGTTTTCGCAAATTTCAGAGTATACTTTGCTCCACGGGCGGCCAGCTTGCTTCAACAGGTATCGCTTGAGAGGTGCAAGATTCTCGTTAAGGCATTTTGATCTGGTGCGATTGAGCGTGCGAAAACGCTTCATGCCGACGCGCGACGGCAGATCGTCTTCGCTCGCATGTCGAGAGCGATTAAGGCGAAAAGCCGCGCCTCGACGCGGCCGCTCAACAATCACTTTGAACATGTCTTTGCGCATCTTCTTCTCCTTCGGGACCGGCGACTCCCGCACGCGCCGCCGGTCCCATTGGACGAGACGGCGGATTCCGTCTCATCCTATCCCTTAATGCACACAACCTGTTTCAGCGTGTGCACGATCTCGACGAGATCGGTTTGCGCGGCCATCACGGCGGCAATGTCCTTGTAGGCGCCGGGCGTCTCGTCGATGACGCCGCGGTCCTTCCGGCAGTTGACGCCTTCCGTCGCCGCCCGGTGATCGGCGAGGGTGAAGCTTTGCTTCGCCGCCGTCCGACTCATCTTGCGGCCCGCGCCATGCGAGCACGAACAAAACGATTGTTCATTGCCCTTGCCGCGCACGATGTAGGACTTCGCCCCCATCGATCCCGGAATGATGCCGAGTTCGCCCGCGCCGGCGCGCACTGCGCCTTTACGGGTCACCCAGACATCGGCGCCAAAGTGGCGTTCGCGTTCCACGTAGTTGTGGTGACAGTTGACGGCTTCCTTTTCGATGCGGAACCGCGCGACCGACTTCGGCAGGCGGTAACGCAGCGATCCGAGAATGCGCTCCATCATCACTTCGCGGTTGGCGCGCGCGAAATCCTGCGCCCACTGCACGGCTTCGACATAGTCGGCGAACATCGTTTCGCCTTCCTCGAACCAGGAAAGGTCCATATCCGGCATCCCGTAGCCGCGCTTGATCAGCGCCTCACGAGCCTCCGCGATAAAGTACGTCCCGATCCGGTTGCCGACGCCGCGCGATCCGGAATGCAGCATCACCCAGACCCGCGCCTCTTCGTCGAGACAAAGCTCGATGAAGTGGTTGCCGGTCCCGAGCGAGCCGAGATGGATCACATGGTTTGCGCCGCGAATCTTCGGGTGCTTGGCCTCAATCTCAATCAGGCGATCAGCCAGGCCCGAGTCAACAAATCGCGACGCAATCGCCGTCGGCACGCCTTTCAGCCATCCGCCTTTCGCGCCGACGCCGCCATGCGGCACCGTGCGCTCAAAGTCGGACCGGATCATCGACAGATCATCCGGGAGCTGATCAGCGGTGAGCGAGGTGCGCACAGCCATCATCCCGCAGCCAATGTCGACGCCGACAGCCGCCGGAATAATCGCGCCTTTAGTGGCGATCACCGACCCCACCGTTGCGCCGCGCCCATAGTGTACATCGGGCATGGCGGCCACGTGGCTGTGGATGAATGGAAGGCGCGCGACATTGCCGAGTTGACGGCGCGCGGATTCCTCCACGGGCACGCCCTTGACCCAGGCTTTCACCGGCGCACCGCCGGTTTCCATCACTTCAAAATTTTCTACGTCCGCCATAATAATTCTCCATTGGTTGGCGGTGTGCGCCCAAAATCGGGCAACAAAAAACCCTCCACAGCAGGGGCCTGGAGGGTTGAACTTCCGTCTCCGGATGATGCGATAAACCTACCGTAATCGGACGAATCCCTCCTTGCCACACACCTCATCGGCGCGCGAAAGCCGTGCATAACCGGGCTGCATATTCTGCAGCACAGCGTTTTGCTCGTTCGCTTGGCTCATGAAAAAGGCCGGTTTCATCTCACTCATCCATTAATTTGCGCATACTGCGCGTGGCGCGGTGAAATAGATGTTTTTTTAAATTTGTCAATCAGTTTACCAAAGAAACATGGCTCAATCCAATTCCGGCGCCGCCCCCCGTTTCTAAGAAGTCAAAAATCTACGAAAGAATCGAAGAGCACCAGTCTCGCGGAGAATATGCTGCAAGCGGTGGCGCCGATCTGCGGAGGGAAGAGTGAGAAGACAAAGTACTTGATCTAATCAATATGGAGCTTTTGAGAAATTCCTCTTTTTCGCCAAGTCATATTAAAAGCGAGCCAACATTCAATTCATCACGGCCTAACTCCAAAAGAAAGAGATAAACTCGCGCACGTCATACTGTCGGCAAGGCCCGCGATCGGTGGACGCGTTTATGTTGATCTTGAAAATGACCTTAAAGAGCTTCGTTCCAAATGGCATGATGCGCAAAACCACACCAAACCGATACGAAGAATCAATGTCGTTATATTGTATGCTTTCGGGCTGTCATTCCTTGTGTGGAACGCGCCCAAAAATATCATCGCCAACGTAGTATCATTATGGCCGAGGGGTTAGCCGCGCAGTTCAAAACCGGAACACGCCTGTAAGCCGCCAGTAAACGGTCCAAGTCGCGCTTGTCTAAGCCGTTGAAATAATGGCACGCAGGAGCGGGTGAAATCGAGAACTGGGAGGCGACACGACTAAGAGCTTGAAAGTACGAATAATTCCGCCTTGCTTGACGCGACAACTCTTAGGCGCTCCGTCAAAATCTGCTGTCCAATCACAGCTTCAACCCTCGGAGCCGCAACGCATTGCCGATTACTGACACTGACGAAAAGCTCATGGCGGCCGCCGCGATCATCGGGCTCAAGAGCAGCCCGAAGAATGGGTAAAGCACGCCTGCCGCGATTGGAACGCCGAGCGCATTATAAATAAACGCAAAGAACAAATTCTGACGGATGTTGCGCATCGTTGCCTGACTTAACCGGCGCGCCCGCGCAACACCGCGTAGATCGCCTTTGACGAGCGTGATGCCAGCGCTTTCCATAGCTACGTCGGTTCCGGTTCCCATGGCGATGCCGACATCGGCTTGGGCGAGGGCGGGCGCGTCATTGATGCCGTCGCCTGCCATGGCGACCTTTGAGCCAGAAGCCTGCAGTTCGCTAATGATGCGGTGCTTGTCTTCAGGCGAAACGTCCGCGTGAATTTCATCAATGCCGATTTTCGCGCCAACCGCTTCAGCCGTCGCCTTGCTGTCGCCGGTCAGCATGATGACTTTGACGCCAGCTTCATGCAGGGATTTGATAGCTTCAGGCGTCGTTTCCTTGATCGGATCAGCGACGCCGATAATGCCCGCCGGTTTTCTGTTAACGGCGACGAACATCACGGTTTGACCCTCGCGCCGGTGTTGTTCGGCAGATCGCGCGATTGCATCATCAGCGGCGCCAACGCGGCGCATCATTTTCTCATTGCCAAGTGCGATATTGCGGCCATCGACGGTCGCTTCGACGCCTTCGCCGGTGATGGACGCAAAACCTGAGACGGGCCTTAATTGTGCGCGGCGTGCTTGCGCCCCTTCGACAATGGCCGCCGCGAGGGGATGCTCGCTGCCCATTTCAACGGACGCGGCGAGCGCAAGGAGTTCGCTATCAGTGAAGGGCGATTGCGGCTCGACAAGCACCAGCTTCGGGCGACCTTCGGTCAAGGTGCCGGTTTTGTCGACGACGATCACATTGACTTTCTCGAACGTTTCGAGCGCTTCGGCGTTTTTGATGAGGATGCCGTGTGACGCGCCCTTGCCGGTACCGACCATGATTGACATCGGCGTTGCTAAGCCGAGTGCACACGGACAGGCAATGATCAGGACCGCGACAGCGTTGACAGTCGCGAACGCCATTGCGGGCTCAGGACCGAACAGACTCCAAACGATAAAAGTGATGACCGCCACAATAATTACTGCTGGAACAAACCAGCCAGCGACCACATCAGCAAGGCGTTGGATCGGGGCGCGGCTGCGCTGCGCTTCGGAAACCATTTTGACGATCTGCGACAGCATGGTGTCTTCGCCTACGCGTGTCGCCTCCATTACGAAGCCGCCAGTTCCGTTGACCGTGCCGCCGGTCACCGCGTCACCAGCATTTTTTTCAACCGGGATGGGCTCGCCCGTCACCATTGCTTCGTCAACAGCGCTTTTCCCTTCGACAACTTTGCCATCGGCGGGGATTTTTTCGCCGGGCCGCACGCGCAAGCGGTCTCCGGTTTTTAGTTCGTCGATAGAGACTTCTTCTTCGCTTCCGTCCGGTGCGATACGGCGCGCTGTTGGCGGTGCCAATTCCAGAAGCGCGCGAATCGCGCCCGAAGTCTGACTGCGTGCGCGCAATTCGAGCACCTGACCGAGCAGCACCAGCGTTGTGATGACAGCGGCTGCTTCGTAGTAGACCGCGACATTGCCATGCATGCCGCGAAATGCTGTCGGAAAGATACCAGGCGCGACCGTTGCGACGACGCTAAACAGATAAGCAACACCGACCCCCAGAGCGATTAGGGTAAACATGTTCAAATTCATGGTGCGAAGCGACGCGGCGCCGCGCACAAAGAACGGCCAACCGCCCCACAACACGACCGGCGTCGCCAATGTAAACTGAACCCACGGCGCCCAGACGCTCGGCAGCAGACTATCAAAA
This sequence comes from uncultured Alphaproteobacteria bacterium, assembly GCA_942492295.1. Lineage (GTDB taxonomy): Bacteria > Pseudomonadota > Alphaproteobacteria > Caulobacterales > Parvularculaceae > Hyphococcus. The sequence goes on along the minus strand of CALODW010000005.1, from coordinate 949,707 downwards.
GGCTTACCGGGAATTAGATCGCCCATGGCATAGATGAACAACGGGATGCTGAGCGCAGCGCTGACCCAAAACCGGTGGGTCATGTCGTCGAGTTCGCTCGTGTCCTCTTCGCCTGCCGTGACGGTTTCTGGCTCCAATGCCATACCGCAAATAGGGCAACCGGTATTGCTGGTCGCCCGCACCTCGGGGTGCATGGGACAGGTGTAAACCGTGCCGGTATAGCCCTCGGGAACGGTATTATATTTCCCGGCGACTGCAGGCAACTCAGCTTTTGTAGCGCAGCAAGCGTGACTGTTTGCATGATGATCGGGCATGAAAAACCTCCAAAAAGGGCAAAAAGGCGCGAATTTAAGGTCTTGCGCGATGTATACTTAATACCCCTATAGGGTATAGTAAATGGCCGAGAGTATGCTTTATTGCGGTGACACCTTGTTCGCCCCGCAGGCGGCGAAGGTAAAAAGCTTCTAACGCGAAAATTATGGCGATGCCCGCAACGCCGATCACGATAATTAGCGGATCGGCTGCAGCTTTGATGATGATAAATGCGCCCAATACGATCGAATCGAGGGCTATGGCAGAAAGCAAAATCCAACCCTTTGCGCCAACGTCGTGTCGTAAATGTCTGTAGACGCCCCAGTGAATGGCAATGTCCATGAATAAGTAGAATATTGCGCCGAGTGATGCGATGCGGCTTAGATCGAAAAAGACCGCTAAAAGCGCGGCCAGCACTACGGTGTAAACGAGGGTGTGCTTTTGGATGCGTCCCGGCATGCCTAAATGACTATGCGGAATGAGGTTCATTTCGGTCAGCATGGCGAGCATACGTGACACGGCAAATACGCTTGCAAGAAGTCCTGACGCCGTCGCAATGATGGCAATTGCCACGGTAAATATGACTCCAAAGCGCCCGAGCGCCGGACGCGCGGCCTCAGCAAGCGCATAATCTTTTGCTGCTACCAGCTCATCAATCGAAAGAGATGAACCGACCGCGAACGCAACCGACATATAGACCGCGAGGCAAATACCCAGCGATATCATTATGGCCAGCCCGACATTGCGTTTTGGATTTTGTATTTCGCCACCGCTATTGGTAATCGTCGTAAATCCTTTATAGGCAAGGATCGCCAACGCCACACCCGCCAGAAATCCTGTGAAGGAAACGTCTGTGCCTTGAGGCGAGGTGGCGGCGTTAAATGAAAATCCAGCCGCCCAGAAGGCGGTTGCTGCGAACAGCAAAATGCCGCCGACTTTTAGGATTGCAGTAATTTTTGAAACCGCATCGATATATCGATTGCCAGCGAGATTGATGAGGAAAGCAAAGAAGATCAGCCCAACGGCTAGTACTGGAACCAGCGCCTGGTTTTGATCGCTCCCGAACAGTTGAAGCGTATAGGCCCCGAATGTACGCGCGACGAGACTCTCATTGATGATCATCGAAAAAGCCATCAATAACGCGCAGGCGCCGGTAACAGGGGATTGCCCGTACGCCTTGTGCAGGATCATCGCGATGCCGCCGGCGGACGGATACTTATTCGACATTTTGATGTAAGTGTAGGCGCTAAAGCCGCTGATGATCGCGGCGACAAAAAACGCCGCCGGAAACCATGCACCTGCGTTATCCGCCACCTGGCCGGTGAGTGCAAAGATACCGGCGCCAATCATGACGCCGGTGCCCATAGCGACCGTACCCGTAAGAGTTAGGCTTCCTGTTTTATAATCGCTTTTGCGATCATCACCTGCCATCAGTGTTCGTGCTCACCAGTGATTGGCGCAGAAGACCAATGAATGTGGACAATTCGCCATTGATCCCCGTCGCGCTTCAACACCATGGTTTCCATCATGCGCGAATGAATAGTCTGATCGCGAAATGTCCCGTGGACTTGCGATTCAGTGATGACGGTCGCGAGATCATCAGTTTCAATCACGTCGCGCTTTTTAGGCGTAAACTCGACCGCCGCAGTGAAAGCCATGTCGGCTGGCATGTGATGACCGGCATACTCCTCGACAGACCGCTCTGCGCCACCGCCTTCGGCGATGACGACGTTCGGCGCCAATAATGCGCGCAGCATGGATTCGTCGCCCGCTCGCAATGCGGCGCCATAGGCTTCAACGGTGGCTTCCGGTGAATCTGCGTCGACGACTGGTGAAACTTCCGATTTTGTCGAGTCATTGTCGTGGTGATCATCGCTGTTGTCGTGTTCGGCTTCATCCGTTGCGCCCGCATCATGGTGGCCATCGCTGTTGTCATGGTCATCTGCGGCTGGTGTTTTGGCGTTGTCATCATGTCCTTGGCCTGGCGCGTGTTCATGGTCGTGCCCTTCGCCGGTGACGACAGGCATGCTTTTGACGCCGAGGCCGTAGCCATAAACAATTTTTCCGCCCCACCATGCAGTCACAGATAAAGAAATTGCGGCGGCAGCTAAGAATGCAATGAATAATGTTGAGGCCGCTTTCGCACGGTTTCGCCAGCGCCACAGCGCCAGCAACAAAATCACCGCGCCCGAAGGGATCGCCCAGTTGCGATGCACGGTCATCGCCGCATGCGACGGCCCGTCATGGGCGACCGTGTAATATGCCTGCAAGCCTGCGGCGATTGTTGCGACGATGGTGATGGCGCCGAAGGCGAGCATCCAGTCCGCCGCCGGCCGCAATGTCTCCCGCCATTTCGCCGCCGGCGCCATGGCGGCAAGCAAGTACGAAACAAAGGCGGTTATCGACAGCGCGTATGCAAAGTGAACAAGAATTGGGTGAATGTTTGGCTCAATCAAGTTTTCCATTTTTCTTCCCTCCCTAAAACCAAAGCCGCAGACCGGCGACAAAAGAAACGCCACCGGGATCGTCGCCCTCGGCGCGCGCGAAGTCGGCGGTTTCGCCAACCGACCGCGTCCACGAAACACCGGCATAGGGCGCGAACTGGCGGGTGATTTCATAGCGCAGCCTTGCGCCAACTTCCGCCGTGGAAAGGCCGCTGCCGACGCCAATTTCTTCAACGGACTGCACCGCAAGATTCAGCTCGGCGCGGGGCTGCAGGATCAATCGTTGCGTCAGCAGCAGTTCGTATTCTGCTTCTATCCGCGCAGAGATGTCGCCATCGCAGCTCACGAACAGCGCCGCATCGATTTCAAACCAATACGGCGCAAGTCCCTGCACGCCGAGAACGCCGAAGGTGCGATCAGCGCCCGCGACAAAGTCATGCCGGACGCCAGCTTGCAAATCGAAATATCGCGCGATGGGCCTCGTCCAGAGCGCCTGGACTTCCGCTTCTTCAAATCCATCCGCGTTGAAGTCATATTCAAGCTCGGATTTTAGCGTCAGTTTGTTTCGATCGCCGCCCCACCAGGCTTGTCCATCAAGCAGCAGCAGCGGATCGCCATCATGGCTCTGATATTCCAATCGGTCTGCGAGAACATAGTAGGTTGTGTTCCCACCATGCTCTTCCTGCACAGCGCGCCGCGCCGCCGTCATGGCCGATGGATCATAATACTCGTCGGCTTGAGACCACGGCGGAGACTGGTCTTGCGCATGTGCTGGTGAGAAAGAGACCGCAATAGCAATACTAGCGCCACTGGCTAGAGAAAGGGTTTTGAACTTTGACATCAGTGTTCGCTCCCATGGTCCATGGATGAGTGGTCGGGAGTTGAAGGCTTGACGGGCTTCATTGTTTCGTCGGAAGCGTTCGTTGAGCCGTGATCCATTCCTTCATGCCCCATCGTTTTGTGGTCCATTTTCATCGGGCGCGGCTCTGTTGGCGAGGCGCCATCGCCCGGCAGCACCGACACGACCTGCATCATGCCAGCATGCATATGGAACAGCAGGTGACAATGAAACGCCCAGTCGCCGACATGTTCCGCTGATACATCGAAAGAAAGTTTGTCGCCGGGTTTGACGTTGACGGTATGTTTGCGAGGCTTGTGATTGCTCTCATCGACCACGAGATCGAAGAACATGCCGTGCAGATGGATCGGGTGCGTCATCATCGTATCGTTGACGAGCGTGACGCGAATGCGTTCGCCCTCGTGAAAGAAGATCGGCTTGTCGACGGCGGAAAATTTCACGCCGTCAAACGACCACATATAGCGCTCCATATTGCCGGTGAGATGGATTTCCATCTCGCGCTCCGGCGCGCGCGTGTCGGGGTTTGGTTCGAGGCTGCGCAGTTGTGAATAGCGTAGCGCGCGGTGAGGCACATTCTCAAGCCCGAGACCCGGTTCGTCGAGACGGTTGCTCGGCGCCATGGCGAGGCTGTCTACCCCGGCGCCGGTCTTGTGATTGTGTTCCTGCGCGCCGCCGTCGGACATGTCACGTGACATGCCGCTCATTGACCCATGATTCATGCCGCCCATGGCGCCGTGATCCATCGCCATGGCCATGTCTTTATGAGTCAGGATTGGGCGCTCGCGCAGCAGCGGCGCGGTCGCGCGCATATCCGGTTGCGGCGCGAAGGTCGCGACGACTTGGCCGGAACGGTCGATGGATTCTGCAACAATCGGGAAGGCGCGTTCGCGTTTCGGTTCGACAATGACGTCATATGTCTCGGCGACGCCGATCTGGAATTCGTCGGTTTCGACCGGGCGGACATAAAGCCCGTCCGCGGCGACCACGCTCATTGGCATTCCGGGAATGCGGAAGTTGAAGATTGTCATCGCTGACGCATTGATGATCCGCAGGCGGACGCGCTCGCCGACATTGAAAACAGCGTTCCAGTTGTCGGCGGTGGAGTGACCGTTGATCAGATAGGTGTAAGCGGCGGCGGTAACGTCGGAGATGTCGGTCGCCGACATGCGCATCTCGCCCCACATGGCACGGTCTTCGATAGTTGCGCCCAGTCCGTTCTCTTTGGAGTCGCGGATGAAGTCTCCCACCGTGCGCTGCTGGAAATTATAAAGCTCGTTGCTCTTTTTCAGTTTGGTGAAGACCTTGTGCGGATGATCGAACGACCAGTCCGATAGAACCAGCACATATTCTCGGTCGAAGGAGACCGGATCGCGCCCCGCCGGATCGACGATCAGCGGCCCGTAATGGCCTGCCTGTTCCTGCAGCCCGGAATGAGAATGGTACCAGTAAGTCCCGCTTTGCGGCAGCGCGAACTTGTATTCAAACGTCTCTCCGGCGCGAATGCCCGGAAACGAAACGCCGGGCACGCCGTCCATGTAAAACGGCACCAGCAAGCCGTGCCAGTGGATCGACGTGTCTTCGTCAAGCATGTTCTTGACGCGCAAGCTTAATTCTTCGCCTTCACGAAAGCGCAGCAGCGGGCCGGGCAGGGTGCCGTTGACGGTGATCGCATGACCTGAGCGTCCGCCAATATTGACAGCGCTGTGACCAACGGAAAGATCGAACGATCTTCCTGCCAGTTCAAAGATGCCTTGGTTGCCGGCGCTGGCGCTTTTCGCCCATGCAGGCAGCAGGCCGGATGCGCCAGCGATTAGTCCGCCCGCTGCGGATGCCTTTAAGAGGTGGCGTCTGGTGTACATCAAATGTGCTCCCTGAAATTCAAATTATTGGCGGCGCTCCGGTCCGCTCTGCGCGAGCGGACCGGCATTTTTTTAGTGATGACCGCTGTGATCCATCTTGCTCATGTCATCCACTGCGCAAGAAGCATCTTTTTCTGCTGCCGCAGTCATTGCGACTTTGCTCATCTGCGCCATGCAGGCTTCGTGAGCGCCATCATCGACATCAAGTGAGCACATGGCAGTGATTGCGTAGGACTTGTCTTTTTCCTGCTTCAACAGGAAATGCACATTCTCGCTTTCGCCAAACGCCGACAGGTCAACCGGCTTGAGGACGGCGAAATCCATGGTCATTTCCGGCCAACCGATTGCCTCGATGGGTTTGTGGGTGAGATTGACCGTGGATTTTTTGACGTCGAGCGCGTTGATGACGCCTTCACCCATGGGCTGGCTGCATTTGTCCATTTGTACGGTTGCCTCGCCGTGCTTCATGGCGTCGTGGTCCATGCCGCCATGATCTTGAGCGGCAAAGGTAGGCGCAGCATAAAATGCAGTCACAACGAACGTTGCGGCAGATAGAGCTTTCATCATTGATGGTGTTCCTTTTGGATAGAGCCAATGGCTGAGCAACAACTGATAATTAGTGGCGGCGCCAGAAGGCCTAGGGGGAGAAATGGCGAACTGGCGCCGCCTGAGCTCACGCACGGATGAATCGAAATTCAAGACGCACGTGATCCACGCACTCTCACGAGTGCGAGCTCAAACTTGGGCTAGTTCAGCAGTCTGGTTTTCAGAGAAACCGGCGTGTCGCCAGGCGGCCCGTATCGTTGCAGAGCCGCAAGCACAGCATTTGAAATGATGCGTTCGCTCGAAACGATTATGTCGCTCAGGGAAGTAGAAACATAACTCGTCTGCGGATTGAGCGCCGCGATGAAACTAACTGACGCCGTTTTGAAAAACTGGGCGGCTTCGCAGTGTTCGCATGTTGACTGATCGGGACCGCAGGGGGTGTGTTCGGCGACCTGCGCAGTCTGTTCGCCGCCATGAGCGCCATGATGGCTGCTTTCGGCCTTTTGCTCGTGCGCTTGATGCGCATCGATGACGGATTGTTCAGCACCAGATTGTGAAGAAACTGTCGCCGCCAGCTCGGCGCAAAAGCTATGCCCGACGCTCAAGATCAACGCGAGCGCTGTAAAGACAATGACTTTGATGTGGCTTGCGATCACGCCTTGACCATCCTTTCGTGGCCGCCTATCTATACCCACGCGGGGTATATGTCAATGCTAGGAAATCCGATGTCAGATTCGTTACCAATCATCAAGCGTCTCAACCGGATCGAAGGTCAGGTCCGGGGCGTCGCCCGCATGATTGAGGAAGATCGCTATTGCATAGATATCTTGCATCAGGTGCAGGCGATCAAATCAGCGTTATCGCGGGCCGAAAGCGAAATCCTCAAAGGCCACGCCCATCACTGCGTGGCGGACGCGATTAAATCCGGCAGCGTCAAGGCTCAGCAGGAAAAGTTTTCCGAACTGATCGATCTGTTCGAGAAGACGAAACGGTGAGTCACGAAATCGGCTGCAAATTCTGGTGTATCGGCATGCGTCTTCAGGGCTAGTCGCCAATTGTCATCGGGTTCTGTGGTACGCCGTTCACGATAATCTCGTAATGCAGCACTACCGCGTTGGCGTTGCCCGTGCTGCCTGTCATGCCAATGACGTCGCCTTGCCGGACTTCGTGTCCCTGGTGAACCCTTGAATCAAACGTTGAGAGATGTGCGTATCGGGTTTTGACGCCATTCCTGTGTTTTATCAGGATCATGTTTCCATAACGGGGCGTTGTTCGGATTTCTTCGATGACGCCGTAACTCGCCGCGTAAACGGCGTGCGGATGTCCAGTCGAGAGATCAATTCCCTTATGGAGTCCAACCATGTCATGGCGACTGCCGAAGCCTGATGAAAAACACGCGCGCCTAACCGGAGCGCGAGCCACCGTGACGCCCGCAACGCGCGCCATCGGCTGGTAGTTTACGATATTTTTCTCGCCGTCTATTGCCGGTGCGTTGTCAATATGACTTCCATTGCAAAGCATCAAAGTGTGGGCGAACACGCTGGGCTGGCTTGGCGAAGATGTGGCTTCGGCTATTTTCAAACTTGAAGGCGACGCGTTCATTAACGGGCAAGGCGGCAATGCGCCTCGCGGTCTTGTCACCTATGACACGTCGTCCGAACTTGACGACACCGTGCGCCCGTTCGGCACGATTGCCTATGTCGCAACAGGTGCAAGCGGCGCGTTTGCCGGTTCGTCTGCCTCGCCAGCGGGCAGCCCCGCGGATACCCTCATTGATTTGACACTCGCTCTTGACGCGTCTTATCGCGCCAATGGCACTTGGGTCATGTCATCGGGAACCGCCGGTGTAGCTCGCAAATGGAAGGATGCCGACGGGCGCTACATTTGGACGGATAGCCTTCAACAAGGACAACCACCGCTCTTGTTAGGCTATCCTGTTGAAATTGACGAGTCCATGCCTGCCATCAACGCTGATAGCCTGAGCATTGCTTTCGGTGATTTCAGACGCGCTTACGCGATTGTTGATCGGCCAGGCATTCGGCTTGTCAGAGATCCGTACACAACGCCCGGAACCGTTAAGTCTTATTGGTTCAAACGCGTTGGCGGCGGGCTTGCCGATAGTCGCGCAGTGAAGTTCCTCAAATTCAGCGCTTCTTAAGCGGTTTTGTAAGCGTTGAAAACTTGGCCCGCGCCTTTAGCTTCGTCAGGGCGCGGGTATTTTTTATCTGCAAGTGTCTCATTTATCGACTAGAATTCCGAAATACATAAAAGCTCTGATGAAATGATTTCAGTCGCCTGGAATATATAGTTGACGGCGACAACTAGCCTTGATGTACTAATTATGGGAAGCGATAGCGAGGGGATGTGGCAGACCAGGAAAACTCCCGAATACGAGAGCCGTTAATATCACCTGCTATGTTACTTTTAGTCGGTGGGGCAATGATATGGGCCGCCACACAGGATTGGATTAGCATTGCAGAGTTTTGGGAACGGTTTCTAACTGGATGGCGTGATATGTTACGCACGCTCTGGAGCACGGTTCTCGAACGCTTACCGATAAAAATTGAACTTTTGGACCATCAGAAAGATGTGCTTAGCTTGGTGTCCATTTTAAGTTTGGGAGGGCTTTGGCGTGCGTTGTTTGGAAAAAAACCCCAGGCTCTCTTTTTTCCAACAATAAGACACTATGCAATCGCCGGTGAAAAGTATCTAGGTTTTTTAGGCGTTTTATCCGTATACATAGCTTTTTTTGCGGCATCATTTTCCATGATGATCGCAATACTAGTGCCTTTTTTTGATACAATTGCATTCACACATGATTTCTATATGTGGGCTATTGTTGTAGGCGGCATCGTCTCCGTTTATTCTATGGTTGTTATTTTTCCAAGCTCGTTGCGACAACAATTCCGCTTGATTGTAGCGCTGTATAGACAGCTTGGATTATTTAAGTTCATATTATTTCTGATATTATCAGGTCTTGTTTCAACGGCTCTTGTGATTGGTTTAAATTTTCTTGCGGAAAATGTTTTTTCAAAGATTCCTTTCCCTTCAATCCCCGTTGACCCTGAGCCATTTTCTCCAAAAGAATACGTACAACATTTCGACAAAGAGAAAGCCATTGACTTTACATTGATTACTGTCGCTGCAATTTTATTGCTCCTGACTTCTGGACGTTCGCTAAAGCCATTAGCGCAATTTTTGTTGCTGGCATTCGCACTTGTCGCTTTTGGTTGGTTGGCGTCAATAGTTATTGAAGCATACCCAGAATTTTTCAATCCGAGTGCATAAGCACTATTCAGCTACGATTGGGTGCTAACGTACACTGAATTCCACCGCCCGAATGGAATCGTTTCTAATAAGTGGCTTCACGAATCATCTAGAGTAAATGATGCTTTTAATGCCAAGAACGCAGCAAGACGAAATCAAGCTAGCGGTCGCTTTTTCGCTGCAACGTCAGAACCGCAAAAGCGTCAAATTCCGCTAAATTATTGTCTTAAAAGGTGGGCCGTTTATAGCCTGCAATTTGTTACCCCGAGTGTTACCCCAGAGCAAATCGCCGACTTCTTGAGTTTCTCTAATCTATTGAAATTATTGGCGCACCCGTGAGGATTCGAACCTCAGACCCCCAGATTCGTAGTCTGGTGCTCTATCCAGCTGAGCTACGGGTGCGCAGACCGAAGCGGGCGAGCCCGCTGCGTGAGGCGCGGGTTTAACCCCAAGAGGGCTGCGAATGCAAGCAGTTGGCTCCGGCGAATTTACAATTTCTGGCGCCAGAGGCTCGAAACCCGTCCCGGGGTTGCGTATGTAGGGCGTTCAACGGGAATCAGCGTGAGGAGCGGGCCGGCATGAGTGTTCACAACAGGCGGTGTCTTTGGGTTTTTGCGCTGGCGGCGCTCGCTTCTTGTGGGCGAGAGTCAGCGCCAGGGGCCGCTGACAGTGAACGGCCGGAGCGCGCGGCGCCGGCCCCAGGTTCGGCGGGCGAGGCGGAAGAAAAACGCTGGTTTATCGCAGCGGCCAATCCGTACGCCGCAGAGGCCGGCGCAGAGATATTAAAAAGCGGCGGATCGGCGGTGGATGCCGCGATCGCAACGCAAGCCGTTTTGGGGCTCGTGGAACCGCAGTCTTCGGGCCTTGGCGGCGGCGCCTTCATGATGCACTACGACGCCGCGCAAAATCTGCTTGAGACCTACGATGGCCGCGAAGTTGCGCCCGCTTCTGCGACCCCGGACCGGTTCTTGACGGAGACAGGCGAGCCGATGAATTTTTACGATGCTGTGGTGGGCGGCCTGTCGGTGGGCGTGCCGGGCGCGGTGCGCATGCTTGAGCTCGCCCATGAAGAACATGGCAAGCTACCCTGGGCGCAGACATTGGCGCCTGCGGCCCAACTCGCTGAGGATGGTTTTGTTGTCTCGCCGCGTCTCAATGGGTTGCTGACGCGCATCCCAAGATTGAAACAGCTCCCCGCCGCCGCCAAGTATTTTTACAGTGATGATGGCGCGCCGCGGCCTGTCGGGCATGTTTTGAAAAACCCAACCTACGCGCAGACAGTGCAACTGATCGCCGATGGCGGCGCTGACGCCTTTTACCAAGGCGCGATTGCGGAAGGAATCGTCGAGGCGGTGAACAGCGCGCCCAATCCGAGCGGCATGACGCTTGAAGATCTGGCGAGCTACCAGCCGATAAAGCGCGCGCCCGTGTGCAGCGGTTATCGTCAGTACCAAATTTGCTCGATGGCGCCGCCAAGCTCAGGCGGCGTAACGGCGCTTCAAATTCTGACAATGTTGGAAAATTTTGATTTGTCCGGCGCCGGCGCGGGATCGATCGAAGCCTTGCATCTCTTATTTGAGGCAAGTCGTCTCGCTTACGCTGACCGCAACCAATATCTTGCGGACAATGACATGTTGTCAGGCGAAGAAGGGTTGTCACCGCAAGCCGTCATCGCCGGGCTGTTGAACCCGCCCTATGTGAAGGCCCGCGCCGCCCTGATCGATCCGGGACAAGCCGCGGCAGAGGTGGCGCCTGGCGATCCCTCTGCGTATGCAGCAGATGCGTCTGCTGGCGCTTGGAAGCAGTATGGCGCCGACGCCTCGCCCGAACCGCCATCGACCAGCCACTTTGTGATTGTCGATGGCGACGGAAATGTTGTTTCCATGACAACGACGGTTGAGTTCGCGTTCGGCAGTCATCTGATGGCTGGCGGTATGGTCCTTAATAATCAGCTGACGGACTTTTCGTTCCTGCCTGTCCGCGATGGCCGGCCAGTGGCCAATGCCGTGGCGCCCGGCAAACGCCCACGCAGTTCCATGACTCCCACGATTGTTTTCGATGATAACGGCGAAGTTTGGGCTGCGGTGGGCTCGCCCGGCGGACCGGCGATTATCGGCTATGTTGTGAAAACACTAATCGCCATGATCGACTGGGGCATGAACCCGCAGGAAGCGATCGAATTTCCGAACGCCGTATACCCGCGAGGTGAACCTATTCTGGAAGAGGAAGGGTTCGACGCCCAAATTGTGGAGGGCTTGAAGGCAAAAGGACACGCGGTGGCAGTGCGCGGTCTAAATAGCGGCGTGCATGCTTTTAAGGTTCTGCCTGATGGTTCATATCAGGGCGGCGCCGATCCGCGACGTGAAGGTGCTTGGCTCACGGGCGCCGTTGAAGCGGAGTGAGCGAACTAGGCTTGCGGCAATGTGATTAAGAATGTGGCGCCTTCGGGGTCGCTTTTTTCGAGCACCAGCATGCCGCCATGGGCGCGGATGATTTCAGCGACAATGGCGACGCCCAGACCAGATCCGCCGGGTTTTTGCGAGCCCTTAAAGGGTTCGAATAAATCGGGCAGGGCGTGTTCGGGCACGCCGGGTCCGGTGTCGGAAATGGCGATTTTTACATGGTTCGCCTCCCGGCGTGCGCTCATGGTCAGCTCGCCAACACTTTCTTCCTCTCCTTCGATGGGCGTCGGCGCCATCGCTTCAATTGCATTGCGAGCAAGGTTAAAGAGGGATCTATAAAGCTGCGTTCGATCGGCGATGATGGTCAAATCTTCCGGGACACTGTTGTTTGTGACTACACCCATCGCCGCCGTGTCATCAAAAACCTCTTCCACCAGCTCACGAAGTTTAACTGGAGACTTGTCAAGGGCGCGCGGTTCCATCTGACCGAAGGCGAGCGTGTCGCGACTTAGGGTAATCGCCCGATCCAGCGCAGAAATCAGGCGGGGGCTCAGTTTACGAACACTGGGATCGTCAGACTTGGCGAGCCGGTCCGACATGAGTTGCGCGGAAGCGAGGATGTTGCGCAGATCGTGACTGATCTTTGAGATGCCGGCGCCCAACGCCGCCAGCCGTCGGCGTTCGTTCAACAGATTCCTCACGCTGTTTTCCATCGCCGCCAGACTTTTTTCAGCGGCGCCGATTTCATCATTGCGGCCGGACGGTTGCAATATACCGTCATGACTTTCCGGATTGGCCTGAAAGGCTGTGATATTCGCGGTCAGGTTTTTCACGGGCTTCACAATGATGCGGTTCAGCGCCCAATAGACAAGAGTGGCGGTCAGTGATGAAATGACCAGCGATAAAGCCAGAATGTTTCGTGCATAAAGCCGCAAGTCGTCGCGCAATGCGCGTTGCGACACGATAATATCAACGACTTGATCAGGCTGAAAACGCGGAGAGCCAGTCGCCTGGATGAGGCGATCGCCGCTTGAAAACATCGTCGCCCAAGCATGACGGATCAACGTGACGGGGTCGCGTTCTTCAAGGAGGACCTGAGTTATGTCCGGCGATCCATGCGGATTAACCTCGGGCGCCAGTATAAGCATACGCATGTCGTCATTGTTAATCGTAACGCCGAGAATGTTGGCGGTCGAAAAAAGCTGGCGCAGAACATTTTCATCAAGCGGCTCTGAGCGGGCGCCTTCAAGCGCCAGACTGGCGAGATAGGCTTCCTCGATGCGCATTGAGAACCAGTCATGGCGCTGCTTTGCGATTGACGGCACCAATACCACAAACTCTGCGATGAAAACGAAGATGACGGTGAGCACCAGCAGCTTCGTTGACAGTGAGCGGTCTGCAAATGTTTTGGTCGGGATCATGCCACTGTGTTTAATCGAAAATTGAAAGGAAACCTATCAGCCGCCGGGTGCGATTTGAAAATAAAGTGGGCGTGTACCAAGCACCCGCTGCGCGTTTGCCCGCTTCGCTGCGGGTGGGGTAGGGAGCGATTGCGCTGGTAAACGATTTAATTTTTAAGCCGGAAGTCATCGCGAGAGTCCATGGCGCTAGCAAATCGCCTGCGTCGCGCCCGACGATGCCAGCGCCGAGAATGGCGCCGCGCTTGTCGGTTACGACTTTTACAAGGCCGCGCGTGTCCTTCTCGGCGATTGCGCGGTCGTTTTCATCAAACGACCATCGAGCAATTTTAACCTCACCGTTCTTTTCTCGTGCTTGCGCTTCTGTCAAACCCACCTGTGCAAGTTCCGGGTCGCAATAGGTGACGCGGGGCGCCAAATGCTCATTGTTCTTTGACGGCATCTTGAACAGGATATTCCGTACAATGATTGAGGCGTGATAACCCGCCACATGGGTAAATTGCAGCCCGCCAGCGACATCGCCAATCGCGTAAATACGCTTGTTGGTTGTTCGCAGCCTTGCGTCAGTTCTGATCCCTTTCTGGTCGTATGAAACGCCAGCTGCTTCCAGATTTAGCCCATCCACCGTGGGCTTCCGGCCGACCGCAATCAGCAGGTGCGATCCTTCGACAATGCGCTCGCCGATTGTGACGGTTACGCTATCGCCGCTTTTTCCAACGCGAGTCGCCTTTGCATTTTCGAGAATGTTGACGCCATCAGCGAGAAGCTGTTCGCGAACGAATGCCGCCAGTTCCGGGTCTTCGCGATTGAGGATGTCGCCGCCCTCAATGATCGTCACGTCCGAACCAAGGCGGCGATGGGCCTGCGCCATTTCAACACCAATGGGGCCGCCGCCAATAATGATCAAATGGTCTGGCCGCGTTCGATTCTCAAATAGTGTTTCGTTCGTGAAAAATGGAACATCCGCCAGCCCCTCAATCGGGGGGACGAATGGCGTCGATCCGGTGGCTATAACGAAGTGCTTTGCTCTGACCTTGACGCCGCCTGCTTCGATTTCTCGCTCGCCGGTGAAGTATGCATGATCACGCAAAACTTTGACGCCCAACCCTTCGAAGCGCTCCTGACTGTCATTGGGTTCAATGGTGGCGATGGCTTCATGGACATGATCCATGACGGCGGCAAAATCCACTTGCGGGTCAACGTTGGCGATGCCGTATTTTCTTGCGGTCCGCATGGCGTGGGCGCGTGACGCGGCGGCGATCAATGCTTTGGATGGAACGCAGCCCGTATTAAGGCAGTCGCCGCCCATTTCGCCTTTTTCAACCAGTACGACTTTGCGTCCGAGTTGAGCGGCGCCAGCTGCGACCGATAACCCGCCCGATCCCGCGCCGATGATGCACAAATCCGTTTTTATGGTCTGTTGCGCCATTTCTATTGCGGCTCCTGCATTTTCTTTGTTCGTTTTAGAAGGACCGGAATAAGCGCCAGCACAATGAGGCCGATGATCGGTATAAGTGTTTCCGGCTTGAACAAAACACCGCGCAGGGTGACGTCTTCACCTGCTTCAAAAGCGGCGTCCGCGGCGGCGCCAATGCTGGCATATACGAACGAACCTGGAATGATCCCGAGTCCTGTGCCGATCAGAAAATTACGGAACGAAACGCCCAGCAATCCCGCTGCTATATTCACCGCCCAAAAGGGAAAGATCGGCGCCAACCGCAAGATGAACATGTAGCTCAACTCTCCTTCACGGAAGCCTTGTTCCATTCGTTTGGCGAGTCCGCCCGCACGCTGGCTCAACATGTCGCCCAGCGCCGTTTTGGCGGCGAGGAAGATGATTGTCGCGCCGAGCGTTGCGGCTACAACGATCAGCGGCGTGCCGGGCCAAAGGCCGAACAAAAATCCGCCGAAGATGGTCAAAATGCTTGCGCCGGGAAAGGAAATGGCCACGGCCGCTGCATAGGCAACCACAAACAATGCCATGGCTCGCAACGGATCGGCATCGACCCAGCCGCGCAGGGAGTCGCGGTTTTCACGCAAAGCGTCGAGGGTGAAATATTTGTTCAGCCCCAAGGCGAAAAAAAGCGCCAGCGCGGCAGCGATGATGAGAAGCGGTGCGGCGCGCATTATGAAAGACGCCTTGGGTGGGGAAGGGGGAGCTAGGGTCACGCTATTGATTCTATCTGTATATATGATGGCGCCCGGGAATGAGGCCTGATGAGAGGGTTCCCGAGCGTACCTAGCCTGAAATGGCGTTGCTGAGGGTCACTTTCGGCAGTATGCGGCTCACATTGGCGCGAAGGACGGGTGAGCGGCAATATGGGACGAAAAATCCCCGCAAAGGTGCGGATTCCGGCCCTTTCGGTGTTGACGATCGTCATTGGCCGGTTTATTTCCCCGCCTCTTGCTCCGGCTGCGCCTTTCGGGTGCGCGCCGCATAAATGATATCGCCTTGAGGTGATATCGCCTTGAGGATTGAACGATGAAACGGACTTTTCAACCGAGCCGGCTGAAGCGCAAACGTCGCCACGGCTTTCGCGCGCGCAAAGCGACCAAGGCTGGCCGGAAAGTGCTGGCGGCGCGCCGTTCTAAGGGCCGCAAGCGTCTTTCCGCTTAAGCAGGCCTAAAATTCCTTGAAAAATCAATGTAATAGCGCTTCCGGCGATAGTCTCGCGGTGGGCGTTATAAAGAAGCGGCGTGATTTTCTCGCCATGCGAAGCGCCGTAAAAGCCCAGAATGCCTCATTTTTGATGCTGGCGCGCCAAAATCCTGAGA
The DNA here is from genome assembly GCA_942492295.1 of uncultured Alphaproteobacteria bacterium. Classification (GTDB taxonomy): domain Bacteria; phylum Pseudomonadota; class Alphaproteobacteria; order Caulobacterales; family Parvularculaceae; genus Hyphococcus. Next base: position 933,825 of record CALODW010000005.1, on the reverse strand, counting down.
ATCAAGGTGGGGTGCGTCTCGGCCTCACTGTAACAAAAAAAATCGGCGGGGCCGTTGTCCGGAACCGCATTCGGCGGCGGCTGCGGGCTGCCGCGCGAGAGATATTTCCCCAGAACGCCCGGTCCGGCACGGATTATGTGCTGATCGCCCGCAAAGCGGCGTATGATCGCAATTACGCCGCCCTCCTTGACGATATGAAGCGCGCCCTTTTAAGCCTCAGCCGCAACACTACATAGCAACGGAAATTGTCGGGCTGCTCTGCGCCCTTCCAACAAGACATCGGGATTATTCATGGACCGCAATCTGATCATGGCGATCGTCCTGTCTATGGGCGTGCTTCTGGCCTGGGACTTTTTGATCCTGGGGCCACAGCGGGAGGCGCAGGAAGCCGCCAGGGAAGCGGCAAGGATTGAGCAGGAAGCGCAAAGCGCAGATGCGGGAGCCGTTGATTCCTCCGATGCATTAACTGGCGCGCTTTCTGAGACCACGGAGAATATTTCGATTGATGAGGCGCTAGCCAAATCGCCTGAGCGCCTTCCGATAAAAACAAGCACGCTCGAAGGGTCAATCAATCTCCGCGGCGCGCGCGTCGATGATTTGAAACTACTTCAGTATCATGAAGAGATAAGCGACGAGAGCCCGGTCATCCGTTTGCTCAATCCGGCGGAAACCGAACACGCGCATTATATTCAGCAAGGCTGGGCGGTCGGTAATGATACGGGCGCGCAAGCGATGTGGCAGGTGACGGACGGAACGGTGCTGACGCCGTCAACACCCGTGACGCTGACCCGCACTGAGGGCGATCTCGTTCTTGAAAAGACGATTTCGATCGACGACAAATATATGTTCACCGTGACGCAGACCGTCACCAACAACGGCGCCGGTGATCGCATTGTTCGCGCCTATGCGGATGTGACCCAGCGCAATATTCCGGAAGATTTTCGCAACTTCATGATTCTGCATGAAGGCCCACTCGGCGTTATCGGGACGAAGCTTTACGAGCGAAAATACAAAAAACTCGCCAATAACAAAAACAAGGCCGTGGAAGCAGAAGGCGTCGGCGGGTGGATTGGCATCACCAACAAAAACTGGCTGGCTGCTGTGATTCCCGCACAGGATCAGGAAATCGAAGCGCACCTGACAAACAACAGCAAGACCAATGTTCCGGTTTTCAAGTCGTTTTATGTGACGCCGTCGGAAACACTGGCTCCCGATCAGTCGCTGACAAAAACGTCCTACATGTTCGGTGGCCCCAAAGACGTGGACTTGCTACAGTCTTATGAAGCATCACCCGAAGACGGCGGTCTTGGCGTTTATGATTTCGACAAGGCTGTGGACTGGGGACATTTGTTTTTTCTGACCCGGCCGATTTTTTATACGCTTAACTTTTTCGGCGACCTAATCGGCAATTTCGGCGTCGCCATTCTCATCCTCACATTGATCATCAAGCTCATTCTCTTCCCGGTGGCGAACAAGGGCTATGAGTCGATGTCGAAGATGAAAAAGCTGCAGCCGGAAGTCAAAAAACTTCAGGATCGCTACAAAGACGACAAGATGAAGATGCAGCAGGAGATGATGGCGCTCTACAAAAAGGAAAAGATGAACCCCATGGCGGGTTGCTTTCCGATCCTCTTGCAGATGCCGATTTTCTACGCTCTCTACAAGACGTTGTTTGTGACCATCGAGCTTCGTCACCAGCCGTTTTTATACATTAGCGATTTGTCGGCGCCCGACCCGACGACGATTTTCAATCTGTTTGGATTGCTGCCCTTCGACCCGACAGCACTTCCGTTGATTGGCGCGATTTTGGGCATTGGCTTTCTTCCGGTGCTCATGGGTGTTTCCATGTGGTTTCAGATGAAGCTGAACCCGCCTCCCACGGATCCGGTACAAGCGCAGATTTTCGGGCTGATGCCATTTGTTTTTGTCTTCATCTTTGCACCATTCGCTGCGGGACTCGTCTTGTACTGGTTCTGGAACACGTTCCTTGGCATTCTTCAGCAATGGTTCATCATGAAGAAGAATGGTGTTTCTGTTGAGTGGGGCGAGCGGTTCAAACTGCCTTCCTGGTTGAAAAAGAACGCCGCTGGCGATGCGAAGTGACGCACGAAGAACATTTCTCGCCTGATGCTCTGGAGGCGGGTCGCCTTTTGTTTGCGCAACCAGCGATCTTCATCAAGGGCGTCGTCAGTCTTGACGGCTTGCCGGAGGAAGGCCCTGCGGAGGTCGCCTTCGCCGGCCGTTCGAACGTCGGCAAGTCTACGCTGCTGAATGCGCTGGTCGGTCAGAATGGCCTTGCCCGCGCGTCGAACACGCCGGGCAGAACGCGCGAGATTAACTACTTCGATCTGGGCGGCGGCGTCCTCCATCTTGTCGATTTGCCGGGCTATGGCTATGCCCGCGCCTCGCGCACGGAAGCGGAGCAATGGATGGCGTTGACCCGTGACTTTTTGCGCGGACGTTCGGTGCTGCGCCGGGTCTGCCTGCTGATTGATTCGCGACACGGGTTGAAGGCGGTCGATACCGATATCATGGATCTGCTGGACGAGGCGGCGGTGAATTATCAGATCGTTCTCACCAAGAGTGACAAGGTCAAGCCGACGGCGCTCGCACTTTTGATCGACTCCACCATGAAACGAATAATTCGCCGTCCGGCGGCGCATCCGGTGATCCGGGCAACGTCATCAGAAAAAGGCGATGGAATTGAGTATTTGCGTGCCGAACTTGCCGCGCTAACCACTGCGTAAAGGTTTTGTTAACCATCGGCGTCGTTGGGTGGGAATATGAGCGCGGTCACCATCAAAGATCAGACACTGACCCATTGGCGCAAGTCGTTTGCGCAATTTTTGAAATCTGAGAAGCGTGCGAGCCCCTACACCCAGCGTAACTACAACGCGACGCTTGAGCGGTTTGAATTATTCCTGACTGGTTATCGGGGCGGCGCCATTTCAACCGCCGCGCTCGCGGATCTTGAAACTCGCGATTTCCGTGCGTTTCTTGCTCAACGCCGGACGGAGGGGCTGTCGCCACCCTCGATCAAGCTTGAACTCTCTGCGCTAAAGACGTTCTTCTCGTTCCTAAAAAAGCGTGCGGACGTCGATAATGACGCCATTGCGGTGATGCGCGGGCCCAGAGCGAAAGAGCGCCTTCCACGTCCGGTCAGTCAGAGCGATGCGGATGCGTTGATTGACGCTGCGCAAACCCTAAAGACAACCACGCGGAAACAGAACTGGGAGCAGGCGCGCGACGCCGCGTTGATGACGCTGCTATACGGCGTGGGCCTGCGCATCTCGGAGGCCTTGTCCCTTAAATGGTCCGATGCGCCGTTGGGTGAAGCGCTGCGCATCAAGGGTAAAGGCGCGAAAACGCGCATTGTGCCGGTCGTGTCAGCAGCGCGCGCTGCCGTCGATGCTTATGTCAATGTTTGCCCCTATGGCGGTGAGGCGGAAGAGCCGTTGTTTTTCTCTTCGCGCGGCAAACCGCTTTCGCCAAGGCTCGCCCAGCGCACCATGGCGAGCTTGCGCGCGGCGCTCGGTTTGCCTGCCTCTGCAACGCCGCATGCTTTACGTCATGCGTTTGCGACACATCTACTGTCCGCAGGCGGCGATCTGCGCGCCATACAGGAATTGCTCGGCCATTCATCGCTGGCGGCGACGCAGCGCTATACCAAAATAGACAGCGAAAACCTGATCCGGGTTTTCGACAAAGCGCATCCCAGAGCCTGATTAGAGATTGTACTTCTTCTCATAGGCTTTCACGTCGCGCCGGATCTCCGGCAGCATCATATACAGCACAAGGATGTTCGGGATAGCCATGGCGAACAGCATCGAGTCGATAAAGTCGAGGATTGATGAGACCGATATCGCTGCACTCGTGCACAACAACAGGCAAATACCGATCTTGAAGGCGGCGTCCATGGTTTTCGAGCCGTTGGAGAGATAACCCACCGCCTGTGCGCCATAAAACACCCAGCTAACCACTGACGTAAACGCAAACAGCGTCGACGAAATCAGCAGGATGATCGGAAACCAGGAGAACGTTCCGGCAAACGCATTTGACGTGATCTCAATGCCAACGGCGTCGGGTTGATATAGAAACGGCAAATAGGCGCCGGTTAAAATAACGACGAGCGCTGTGATGGTGCAAACAACAATCGTGTCGATAAACGGTTCGAGCAGGGCCACGTAACCTTCGGTCAATGGCTCGTTGGTTTTTACCGCTGCATGCGCAATGGCTGCGGAACCGACGCCCGCCTCGCTGGAATATGTCGCCCGGCGCATGCCGTTGATTAATGCGCCCACAAGCCCGCCGCCCGCGGCCTCGAGGCCAAAGGCGCTTTTGAATATGGTTGAAATGGCGTCGGGCAGGGCGGTGATGTTCAGGGCAATGATGATGAGCGCCGCGCCCAGATACAAAACCGCCATGAGCGGGACAAATCGGCTCGCCATCAGACCAATTCGCTTGATGCCGCCAAGGACCACAAAGCCGACCAGCGCTGACATGACAATGCCGAACGCCAATGGCGCCGAAATGCCCGTGACATTGGCGAACTGCGCGTGGGTTTGATTGATCTGAAAAAAGCTTGCCGAGGCGCCAATAGTCATCAGCGCAAAAAAGATCGCAGCGCCTTTGCCAATGGTTTTTAACCCGCGGCGTTTAAACTCCGCTTCGATGTAATACATCGGCCCGCCGATGCTGCGCCCGTCGGGAAGGATCTTGCGATATTTCACCGCCATGGCGCATTCGGCGAACTTTGTCGCCATGCCGAAAAAACCAGCAAGGATCATCCAGAAAACGGCGCCGGGCCCGCCGATGACAATGGCGAGTGGAACCGAGGCGATGTTGCCGAGACCGATGGTGCCTGAAAGCGCCGCCGATAAGGCCTGAAAATGAGAAATCTCGCCGCTGGCGTCTTTTTGGTCGCGGGGGTTAACGACCATGCCAACAGCGTGCCGGAATCCGCGAAAATTGATAAAGCGCAACGAGACCGTCATAACCACGCCGGCCGCCATCAGCCAGACGACAACGAGCGGCAGCGATACGCCAGCGACATCGATTGAATAAAAGATGATCGAGGAAACAAAATTGCTGACAGGCGTGAGGGCCTGGTCGATTTGCTCAGCAAGACCTGCAGCCGTTTGGGCGTCAGCCATGGATTAAACCTTCCCGGGCCTGACGCCCATGAAATTCACGTGCGGCAGTCTATCAAGCTTTGCGGGCTTGTCACGGTGAACCCGCGCAACGGTCGTCAAAGCCCGGCGAGGGCGTGATCGAGATCGCGGCGAAGGTCTTCGAGGTCCTCAACGCCGACCGAGAGGCGCACCAACGCATCGTCGACGCCGAGTTCCGCGCGCCTTTCCGGTGGAACGGAGGCGTGGGTCATGATGCCGGGATGTTCAATAAGGCTTTCAACGCCGCCGAGCGATTCGGCGAGGGTGAATAGCTCCACTCGCTCCAACATGGCTTTGGCCGCGTCGAGCCCGCCTTTGAGGAAGATCGTCACCATACCGCCAAAGGCGTTCATCTGGCGCTTGGCGAGGGCATGGCCGGGGTGGGATGCAAGGCCCGGATAATTGACGCGTTCGATAGCGGGGTGCGCTTCGAGCCATTCGGCCAGCGCCATAGCGTTTGATGATGACCGCTCCAGCCGCAGCGCCAAAGTTTTTAAACCCCGCAGGGCGAGAAATGAATCGAAGGGACCTTGTATGCCGCCTACGGAGTTTTGTAAAAAAGCGAGCCGTTCGCCGATGTCTTTGTTGTTGACGACCAGCACGCCGCCAATGACGTCGGAATGGCCACCCAGATATTTCGTCGCCGAATGCATGACAATGTCGGCGCCGAAATCGAGCGGGCGCTGACAATAGGGCGAGGCGAAGGTGTTATCGCAGCCAATGGTAATCCCGTGTTTCTTGGCGATCTTCGATATGGCTTCGATATCGACAATTTTTAGGAGCGGGTTGGTTGGCGTTTCCAGCCAGACAAGTTTTGTTTCCGGCGTGATCGCCGCCTCGAAATTTTCCGGCTTTGTCAGGTCCACATAGGTGAACGACATATTGGCCGAGTCGCGGCGCACCCGCTCGAACAGACGGAACGTGCCGCCGTAAACATCGTCCATGGCGATGACATTGGCGCCCGCCGGGAAAAGCTCCAGCATGGTGGCGATGGCCGCCATGCCGGAGGCGAAGGCGAATCCGCGCGAGCCATTTTCAAGATCGGCGATGCAACGCTCATAGGCGAAGCGCGTCGGGTTGGCGCCGCGCGCATAAACGAAGCCCTTGTGCACACCGGGGCTTTCCTGCGCATAGGTAGAGGTTTGATAAATCGGCTGCATCACCGCACCGGTGGTCGGATCGTGTTCCTGTCCAGCGTGAATGACACGCGTTGCGAAGGCCGGGCGGTTGTTCTTGTCGTTGCTCATGGCGCGGGACTCCCAATGTTTGGCCAAAGGCTTGGCCCCATGTTTGAGAGGGGCTTAACCCGCGCGCTTTAGCCGGACAAGGGCCTCGTCAAGCGCCTGAAGAAACCGTGAACGATCTGACTTTTGGAACGGCGCCGGGCCGCCGCCCAAGCCTTCCGCCCCTGCGCGCAAATCCGCCATCAGGGCGCGCGCGGCGACAGCCGAGCCGATTGAGTCAGCGGTGAAGGGCTCGCCTTTTGGGCTGAGGACGGCGGCGCCCGCCTTCACGCAGCGCTCGGCGAGCAGAATGTCAGCGGTGATGACGACGGCGCGCGCGTGGGCGTGTTCGGCGACCCAGTCATCGGCGGCGTCGTAATGATCGTTGACGGTGATGCGGTTGATCAACTCATGGCGCGGAATGCGGATCGGCGCATTGGCGACGACCGTCACCGGAATTTCATGGCGGAACGCGACTTTGTAGATTTCCTCCTTTACCGGACAGGCGTCGGCATCGACGAGGATTTGGATGGGGTTGTTCATTTCCGTTCTCGTCATCCCGGATGCTATGCAGCATGAAATGCTGCGTTGCTGGTCCGGGATCGTTATCATTTTCTTGACGCGTTTTAAACCGATCCCGTGCTGGCAGCGCGTCATTGCATGCCACGCAGCACACGGGATGACGGAAAGCGAGGCGTCGCGCCTACCCCAACACCGCGTCCTGAACATCTTTTGTCCAGCCCACGAAAACCTGCGTCGGGCCGTTCTCGATAATCGGGCGTTTGATGAGCGTCGGGTGTTTCACCATCAGATCGACGGCTTTCTTCTCGGTGACGTTCTCTTTGTCGGCGGCGGAAAGATTGCGCCAGGTGGTCGAGCGGGTGTTGAGCAACTTGTCTGTTCCCACAGCGCTCGCCCAGCGGCCGATCTGCATTTTTGTTGGCGTTTCCTCGCGCACGTCGTGAAAGGAATAACGCACCGCAGCGCCATCGAGCGCCTTCATCGCCTTGCGGCAGGTATCACAGTTTTTAAGGCCGTAGAGGTTCATGACTACCGCTTACTTTATGACTTCAAATGGCCATTTATATGAGGTATACAAATAATCTCCAGATCCTTTCCTGTCGGTAAGCTTTGCGCGAATTTTGAATTTTGTGCCGACGGGGTAATCATTTTTCATCGAATTATTCCCTTCTACACGAAGCGTTGTTGGATGTCCTTGCCCCGCGATAGGCCTCACATGTATAGCACCATGTAAGCCTGAAGTGTTCGATGCCTTATAGCTTTCAACAAGTAGTGTCTCATACTTATTATTCTTTGCCATTTCAGATTTCCTAAATCCTTAAGCCACCTGCAATCTCAGATAGTTCAACAAGTCCGTCCTTGTAATCAGCCCTTCGAACTTGCCGTCTTTTAACACGACAGCAACGTGGCCTTTGGCGAAGATCGGCAGAAGCGATTGCATATCCTGTTTGGCGTCGACGGTTTCAACGCGATAGGTCATGGCGGATTTCACTGGATCGCGGAACTTGTCGCGATTGCGCACCACGGCGAACAGCAAATCTTCTTCATCGAGCAGGCCGGAGACCGCGCCGTCCGCATCCAGCACCGGCAATTGCGAAATGTCGTAGAGCTTCATCTTGCCATAGGCCTGCATCAGCGTGTCATCAGGCTGAACGGTGACGGTTGCGCGTTCGGAATGGCGTCGGGTGATGAGGTCCGTTAAGTCGTCCCTGGGCGCGCGCTTTAAGAACCCCTGATCATACATCCAGTAATCGTTGAACATCTTGGAGAGGTATTTGTCGCCGCGGTCACAGACAAACGCGACGACGCGCTTCTTGGTCTTTTGTTCGCGGCAATATTTGAGCGCCGCCGCGAGGATGGTGCCCGACGACGAGCCCGCAAGTATGCCCTCTTTCTTCAGGAGATCGCGCGCCGCCTCAAAGCTTTCCTTGTCAGTGATGTCATAGGCTTTTTTAACGTGGCTTAAATCGGCGATATCGGGAATGAAATCCTCGCCGATGCCTTCCACCAGCCAGCTCCCAAGCTCATTCGGAATGTTGCCGGTGTTCACATAATCCGACAGGATCGACCCCTTCGGGTCAGCGAGAATAATGTCGGTCTTTGGCGACGCGTCTTTAAAGAACCGCGAAAGCCCCGTGATCGTTCCTGCCGACCCGACGCCGGCGACCACGGCATCGACATCGTTATCCATCTGGCCGAAAATCTCCGGACCCGTCGTATCGACATGGGCTTTCGGGTTCGCCGCATTGCCAAACTGGTTGACGTAATAGGCGCCGGTCTCCTCGGCGATGCGTTCGGCCATGTCCTGATAATATTCCGGGTGCCCTTTGCCCACATCGGAGCGGGTAAGGCGCACATCGGCGCCCAGCGCCTTTAAGTGAAATATCTTTTCCTGCGCCATCTTGTCGGGGACAACGATGATGGTCTTGTAGCCCTTTTGTGCGGCAACCAGCGCCAGCGCGAGGCCCGTATTGCCCGCCGTCGCCTCGATGATCGTGCCGCCGGGCTTCAGCTTGCCGTCGCGCTCCGCCGCCTCGATCATGGCGACGCCGATCCGGTCCTTGATGGAGCCTCCGGGATTGTTGGCCTCAAGTTTTAGATACAGCTCGCACGGCCCTGCATCGATGTTTGAAATCTTGACCATCGGCGTCTTGCCGATGCCCTCAAGCACGTTGTCGTAAACCGGGCCGTATGGCGTCTCTTTCATGAGAGATATCCTTAAATTGAGTTGAGCGGGACTTAACCCAAAGCGCCATTCTCCCGCAAGGCGAGGTGATTCGGGCTCGGCTTATCTCAAATGTCCTATTTCGTTTGTTTGGCGCGTTTGTAGTCACGGATGAAAAATCGCGCCGGGTGCAGCGCCTGCGCGACATCCAAATCCACGGGTGACGGCGCGCCGGTCATCTCTGCGGCGATCATTGCGGCGGCGAGCGGCGCGGTGACCAGCCCGCGTGAGCCGAGACCGGTGAGGATGTAAAGGCCCGCCCGCATTTCGGCCGGCGGATAGTGCTTGCGTTTGCCCAGGCGCAGATCGTCATAGGCGCCGCCGTAAAATCCCCAGTCAGGTATCGGACCAACAACCGGCAACCGGTCCGGCGTGGTGCAGCGGATGGCGGCGCGCGGCTGTGACGCTGCCGGATCGAGCGCCGCCAGATCCGGCAGGGCGCGCGCTACGGCGTTGATGTTGGATCGAGTGGCTTCCGTTGTGAACTGCGCTTCGGCGCCAATGGCGACAGGAGCGTAGGTCGCGCCAATGATAAGCCCAGCCCTCGGACACGGCGCCGCATAGGGTCCAAATGCGTGCGCATGCGGGAGCGGCGTTGCATCCGGGAACCAGTCGATCTGTCCGGCGGACCCGGTGAGCGGTAGCGTACGCGCGTCGGCGAACCGCAAGGCGTCAAGGCCATTCGCGATGACGACCGCATCGTACGCCTCTTCTCCGTTTTCGGTTACAATTCTCCAACCCGACCCATGCTTTTCCAGACGCTGAACGCTGGCCGCTATGACCGAGGTATCGCTGAGCAGCGCTTTGACTAGTGCTGGCGGATCAACAACGCCGGCCTGAGGAAAGTACAATCCGTCGTCGCGTTGTTCGATCCAGCCTTGGGGAAGGGCGGACTGCTTGATCAGCTTTGTTTGCCGTTCCCGGTCTTTTTCGTTGTTGGCATGGTGCGCCACGCCGCATGGCGTAAATAGCTTGTCGTCATGGAGCAGGTTGAGCAAAGCGAGTGTGTACAAATAGGCGCTGGCGTGAAACCGCCCGGCGGGCGTGTCAGCCACATCAAGCCGCGGCATGATCAGCCCGGCGGGGTTGCCGGAGGCGCCGCTGGCGGGTCCGTTTGCGTCGTAGACGGATGGAATATAACCAGCCTGTTTCAACGTATGGGCAAGACTGGCGCCCGCAATGCCCGCGCCGACAATGGCGATACGGGCGCCGGGCGAAAGCGCTTTATTTTGTTCGGCGAACCATGGTGCGCGGTTGGTTGATGGCGGCGGCGCTTCAATACGTCCCGCCAGCATCTCTCGTTTGCGGCCGAAGCCGGGGCGCTTTTCCCATATGAAGCCCGCAAATTCCAATGCGCGGCGCACAGACCCGGCAACGGTAAAAGTGGAAAACGTTGCGCCGGGCCTCGAAAGCCGCGCAAGCTCCGTGAATAGTTGAGGCGACCACATGGCCGGATTTTTCGCCGGCGAAAACCCGTCGAGGAACCACGCGTCAATTTGCGCTTCGGCAAGCGAAAAGCCGGACAGCGCGTCGCCATAGTAAAGCGTCAGCGACACGTCATCATCGAGGGCGATTTGGTGAAAGCCAGGATGGGAGGGGGGTAGGCGTTCGCGCAGCGTAGAGGAACGCTCAGCCAATACGGGCCAGGCTTTATGGGCGCGCGCCATGTCATCGGCTTTTAATGGGAACGCCTCAACGGAGAAGAAATGCAGCTTTGCGCCGGCGGGTTTGGCGGCGCGACGCCAAGCGTCCCACGCGACGAGAAAATTCAGCCCCGTGCCAAAGCCCAGTTCGCCGATATGAAAGCGCGCTGCGTTGGAGAACCGTTCCGGCAGGCCGTTTCCCCCTAGGAAAACATGGGACGTTTCCGCCACGCCATCGCCGGAGAAATACACGTCATCGAATGCGACGGACCGCGGAAAAAAAGAATGGGGCGCGTCGTCGGACGCACCCCATTCCAAATTCGCTTTATCGATCCGCCGGTCGTTCATGACGACAGGCTTAGCGGATCAAAGGCTTTTTGTCTGCGCCTTAGGCTTTCGCCGGAAAGGCGAAAAACTTTTCAAAGCCTTTAAACGGTGCGAATTGCGCTTCAACCGGTGCAAAGGTCTCACGTGCAGTTTCAACCGATGTTTCGGTGATTTCGCGAGCGCGTTCCATGCGGGTTTCGAACAGCTTCGTCCAGTAAGATTGCTGGATCGTCAGCGCGTCGGCAAAGGACTTCGCGGAGGTAAGTTCGTTGGCCAGTTGAACGGCGCCGGAAACTTCTTCCTGTGCAGCTTCCATGAGGCGTGCATTGGTTTCCGCGGCGCGTTCCTGCGTGGATTTCAAGCGGGACTGAACTTCTTCCGTCAGCTCTTCAGCTTGCGCGCGCATGTCTTCGAAATTGCCGCCAAAAGATGACATGGCTGTTTCGAACTGCTCTTTTGCCGTGTTGACCCACTCAGCGCTGTCGCCAAAAGACATGACATTGGTGAAATCAGACGCTTTCGCGCCGTTGTCTGCAGTGGTTTTTTTCGCGGCAGTTTTCTTCGCCGTGGTTTTCGTTGTGGTCGCCATGATGGCCTCCTAATTCCTCACTTGTGTGGCCGGCCAGCTTTTTGTGCGGCGCAGCATTAATGGGGCATATAGGAGTTTTTGTGCACTGCAACAAGAGCTTTGTGCAATTTTCTGTAAAAAAGCCAAAAACGGCTTATTTCAAGGCGTTCAGCACTGCTGCGGAGGCGTATCCGTCCGCTGGCAGGCCCGCCGCCTGCTGCCAGGCGCGCAAAGCCCGCTTGGTGCCCGCGCCAATAATGCCGTCAATGGGGCCGGGGTCGTACCCCCGGTCCTTCAGAGCCTGCTGGAGGGCTTTGCGTTCGTCCAGGGTCAGCGGGCGATCTTCCCGGGGCCAGACACTGACCACAGCACCGCTTCGCCCGGCAATCTCCTCCGATAGGAGCGAGACGGCGAGCGCATAGGCAGTGGAGCGATTGTATTTCAGGATCGCCTCGAAATTATTGAACACGAGAAAGGCGGGGCCGCGCGCGCCGGCGGGTACGATCAACCGGCCCTGCAGGTTCGGGTCAAACCGTTCGATCAGTCCGGCGCCATTCATGGTTGAAAGCCCGCCGGCTGACCATTCGACGATCGCCTTTGTTATGGAACTGTCGGCGAGCGCATAATTGTAATCCGAAGGCAGGCGCACTTCGACTCCCCAGGCCTCGTCGCGGGTGTAGCCCGACACGCTCAAATAGTTTGCGGTGGAGGCAAAGACATCACCGAGATTGTTCCAGATGTCGCGGCGGCCATCGCCGTCATGGTCGATGGCGTAGGAAAGGTAGGTAGTCGGAATAAACTGTGTGTGACCCATGGCGCCTGCCCAGGAGCCCTTTAGTTCCGTGCGGTCTGCATAGCCGTGCTGGATAATTTTCAACGCGCCAATGAGCTGGCTGCGGCCGTAGCCCGTGCGGCGGCCTTCAAACGCGAGGGTCGCCAGCGCCTGTATGGCGTCATAGTCGCCCATGATCGCGCCATAGGAAGACTCGAGCCCCCAGATCGCGGAAATTATTTCTGCGTCGACGCCATAAGCTTCTTCGATCAGCGACAGCAGCTTGCGGTTCTCGAGATATTTTGTTTTGCCGTTTTGTACGCGGCTGTCGGAGACGGCGCTGTCGAGATAATCCCAGATGCCGCGAGAAAATTCCGGCTGGTTGTCATTCAACTCGTAAACACGTTCGTTGATGGAGAGCCCGGCAAGCGCAGCATCAAGGGTTTCGGCGGATATCCCCGCAGCGGCGGCTTCGGCGCGAAAGCCCGCAACCCAGCGCTCGAAATCAGCCGGATCGGCGTGAGCGAGGGAACACCATGACGCGGCGACCGCACCCAGTCCTGCCAATAAACGCTTCATGCCATCCCCTTTCAAACGCTTCGAATCAACAAATCGGCCAAAACAGGCCTCATGTAAGCAATATTCAAACCCTATCCCCGCTGCAAGGCCGGAATATGGCGGGCTTTGTGAATGCCCGATCGCGGGTTAAGTTGGGCGGGCTAAGTTGGCGTTAACAATCGGGCGGGGCGTCGCCGGATCGTTGAATTACATTACCAAGGGATTATCCATGTCATCAAAAATCTTTCGTCCGTTCCTCGCTGTATCCATTTTGGCGCTTGCCGCCGCCTGCGCGCGAGAGGAGGCGCCTGACGCCGTCTCTGTGCCGGAAGATACCGCAAGCTCCGTTGACGCCAGTGATGAAGATGCGGGCGAGACATCGGTTGACCGTGCGGCGCTTGAGACCATGCGCGCGCAATTCGCCGTTGTGGATATGAATCCGGATACTTCGTTCCTGACCGATGAAGAACGCGCTGTCATCAATAAACTGAATCAGGTTGGTGTGTTGATGTCGGAGATCTATATCCGCCAGCGCAGCGAGATGAACCCTCAATGGCGCGAGCAGATTGCGGCGCTCGACGGACCCAATCGCGATATTTTGCTCAACCTGTTCGACCTTCACTTCGGCCCGTGGGATACGCTCGATCACAACCGGCCATTCTTTGGCGAGACGGAAATGCCGGAAGGCGCCGCGTTCTATCCGGCGGATATGACTAAGGACGAATTCAACGCATGGATTGCAGCGCATCCGGAGGACGAGCCGTCGTTTACCAGCGGCTATACGGTGATCAGGCGCGACGGTGAGGGCGGGCTCAAAGCGATCCCGTATTCTGAGCACTATCGTGAATGGCTGGAGCCGGCGGCGGAACTGATGCGCGAGGCGGCGGCCATCACGACCAACGAAAGCCTCAAGAACTTTTTGACCCTGCGTGCGGACGCATTCACCAGTGACGATTACTATGCGTCCGAAATGGCGTGGATGGATCTCGACGGTCCAATCGAAGCCGCGATCGGCCCGTATGAAGTCTATACGGATGGTCTGTTTGGTTACAAGACCGCGTTTGAAGCCTTCATTACCGTGAAAAACCCGGAGGAAAGCGCCGCGCTCGCCAAATACAAAGATTTTCTTCGCGATATGGAGGCGAATCTGCCGGTTGAGGAACGCTACAAGAATTTCCAGCGCGGATTTGAATCGCCCATCGCCGCGGCCTATCAGGTCCATGGCGGCGGCGACAACGTGCCGGGCGTGCAGACCATTGCGTTCAACCTACCCAATGACGAACGGGTGCGTGAGGCGAAGGGCGCCAAGAAAGTCCTGCTGAACAACGTGCTTGGCGCCAAGTTCGACCGTATTCTTGCGCCCATGTCTGAGGATGTGCTGGTGGCCGATCAGGCTTCATTGCTCATGAAGAAATACATGTCCGGCGAAACGCTGTTTCACGAGCTGTCCCATAGTCTCGGGCCGGGCACAATCACCGTCGATGGCGAACAGACCACGGTGAATGCGCAACTGCAGGAGCTTTACTCGCCGATTGAAGAAGGCAAGGCCGATGTCATGGGCGCTTACAACATTCTCTACATGATGGAGCGCGGCGAGATGCCGGCAGTGGAAAAGGAAAACCTGCTGGCGACGTATTTTGTCGGTCTGTTCCGCGCCATGCGGTTCGGCATTAATGAGGCCCATGGGCGCGGCGCGGCGTTTCAGTACACGTACTTCAAGAACGCGGGCGCCTTTGCGGTGGAGGACGGAAAATACCGACTTGACTTCGCCAAGCTGGAGCAGGCGGTTTCTGATCTGACGCGCGACGTCGTGATCGTGCAGGGCGACGGTCGCTATGACGGCGCCAAAGCCTTCCTTGATGAATATGCGCATCTCGATGCAGATGCGGAAGCGGCCATCGCCTCGCTTACGCACCTGCCGGTGGATATTCAGCCGGTTTATGCGGATGAACTTTGATTAAAGAAACTCTGTCGAAGCTGATTATGGAGGGAGAAACAATATGGCGCGAGGATTGTTTGGGCGAGGGGCAATCCGCGTTTTGCTATCTTCTTATCTTGATATGAAATGTGCCGAAGCAAGAATTTTCTGTGATGGCCCATTGGAGAAAAAAGTCTCGGCCTTAGTACGGCGGCCTATGTCTCGAACTGACGCATTCGAGTGGTTGGTATTGGAGTTTGAAAAAGAACACCCAGATGCAATTACAGGTAGAGGTTTTCGATTTCATCGCCGTATAGAGAGCCTATGGCGAGAAGTTTCAGCCTACAAAGTAAAAGAAATCGAAGCTAGTCGCCAAAAATTTGTACGGCCGAGGATTGATCCATCTAAGGCAAAATCATCTAGTTTTTATAAATCGCAATCTTGGAAAAAGGTTCGATATGAGGTGCTCCGAAAATCCAATGGTTGTTGTTCATTGTGTGGAAAATCGTATTTTCAGGATGGTGTAGTTTTGCATGTAGACCACATCAAACCACGATCACAGTTCCCTGAACTTGCGCTGGACATTAGTAATCTTCAAGTTTTATGCGAAGACTGTAATTTCGGAAAAAGCAATTTGGATGATACGAATTGGGTAAAGCTTCAATCATCTTGAATTAGATTTTTAAGTTTTAACCGCCCATCCGCGCCAGCGTGACTTTCGAGCCCGGTTTGCGGCCAAGCTTTTCGGAAATCCAGATACTGGTTTCGATGAGCGTGTCGAGACTAACGCCGGTGTCAAAACCGGAGCGTTCCAGCGAATAGACAACGTCTTCACTGGCGACATTGCCCGATGCGCCCTTGGCGTAGGGGCAGCCGCCGAGGCCTGACACGGAGCAATCAAAAACGCTAACGCCTTCGTCTATCGCCGCCCAGATATTTGAAAGCGCTTGACCATAGGTGTCATGGAAATGTCCGGCGAGGGCGGTGACGGGCATTTCCTGCGCGAGCAGTTTGATCAGCACTTTTGTTTCCCGAGGCGTGCCGACACCAATGGTGTCGCCGAGGGAGATTTCATAACAGCCGAGATCGAAAAGTGTCCGGGCGACAGGCAAGACCTGCGCTGGAGAAATCACGCCCTCGTAAGGGCAGCCGAGAACACAGGAAACATAACCGCGCACGCGCACGCCGTCGGCCTTTGCCGCTTCGATAATCGGCTTGAACCGTTCGATGCTCTCTTCGATGGAGCAATTGATGTTCTTTTGTGAAAAGCTTTCCGAGGCCGCGCCAAAGACGGCCACCGTATCGGCTTTCGCGGCGCGCGCACCCTCATAACCTTTCATGTTCGGCGTCAGCACCGGATAGGAAACGCCCGGCGCGCGTTTGATCTTAGCCATCACTTCGTCGGAGGCCGCCATTTGCGGCACCCATTTCGGCGATACAAACGCGCCGCCCTCAACGGTTTTCATGCCGGCGCCCGCGAGCCGCTCGATCAGCTCGACTTTCGTGGCCACATCAATGACCTGCTTTTCATTCTGCAGGCCGTCGCGTGGGCCGACTTCGACAAGAGAAATGGATTGGGTCACGCGCTTTCCTCAAACTCCACGAGCAAGTCGCCGTCTTTCACCTGATCGCCGGCAGCGAATTTGTAAGCCTTTACGACACCGTCATAGGGCGCCTTGATGGCGTGCTCCATCTTCATGGCTTCCATGACGAGGAGGGGTTTGCCAGCTTCTATCGTGTCGCCGGGTTTTGCCGAAAGCAAAGTGATGACGCCGGGCATGGGCGCGGTCAGCGAGCCTTCACTGGAATGATGGGCGGAAAGTCCGGCGAGTGGGTCAGGGAAGGCGACATCCCAATGATCGGCGCCAATCCAGATGCGCAGCGCGCTATGATGCGCCGCCGTATCTGCGGTGAAGCTATTGCCATCCACGTTCAGGCGCAGCGCGCCGGATTTGTCGGGGCCGCCGGAGAACGAGAACTTTATCGGCGCCTGCAATTTCCGGCCTTCGCGACGGGCGGCGGCGGCCGCATCGGGCTCGATCATCACGTCAACGCCGTCGCTTGTCTTGTTGAGGGTCGCCAGCGCGGCGTCGTCATTGATGGTGAGCCAGTAAACCGCTTTTTGCGGCCGGTTGAGGCGAAACCCGGTGAGGGATTCCCACGGATCGGCACCGCAGTCTTTGCGTGCTTCCATATGATGCGAGACGAGCGCTGCCGCCCAAACGCGGCTGTCCGCCTCGCGGTTCGGAAACAGAGAAGCCTCGTGCTCGTCGATGAAGCGGGTTGAGACATCGCCATTGATAAAGTCTGGCTCGGCGGCGAGGGCGTGCAGGAACTGCGCATTGGTTTCCAACCCGGCAACCCGCGTATCTTTCAGCGCTGCGCGCATGGCGCCAAGCGCTTCGGCGCGGGTGGCGCCGCCGGTGATGATCTTGGCGATCATCGGGTCGTAAAATGGCGTGATCTCCTGACCTTCTTCCACACCCGAGTCGATGCGCGCCGTCGCTTGCGGCAATTGTAGTGTTGTCAGCGTGCCGATAGAGGGTGCGAAGTTCTGGGCCGGGTTTTCCGCATATAGCCGCGCCTCAAACGCGTGACCCTGCTCGGTAATTTCATCTTGTGTCAGCGGCAGGCCTTCACCTGCGGCGACGCGCAATTGCCATTCGACGAAATCCTGCCCGGTAATCATTTCTGATACCGGGTGCTCAACCTGCAGCCGCGTGTTCATCTCCATGAAGTAAACGGCGTCGGCGGTCTCGTCGTAAAGGAATTCCACCGTGCCGGCGCCGCGATAATTGACCGCCTTGCCGGCGTCCACACCCGCCTTCAGCAAAGCCGCGCGGGTTTTCGCGGGCATGTTCGGCGCCGGAGCCTCCTCGATGACTTTCTGGTGGCGGCGCTGCACCGAGCAATCGCGCTCGAACATGTGAACGACGTCGCCTTTGCCATCGCCAAAAATCTGTACCTCAACATGGCGCGCCTTGGTGACATATTTTTCGATCAAAAAGCGGTCATCGCCAAAGGCCGATTTCGCCTCGCGCTGTGCGGATTTAAGCGCGTCTTCAAGGCCGCTTTCCTGTTCGACCATGCGCATGCCCTTGCCGCCGCCGCCGGCGGTCGCTTTTAGCAATACGGGATAGCCGATGCGCTTCGCCTCACGTTTGAAAACATCGACGGTCTGGTCTTCGCCCTGATAGCCCGGCGTTGTCGGCACCTTCGCGGCTTCCATCAGGTCTTTCGCCGCAGATTTCGATCCCATGGCGTTGATGGTTTCAGATGTCGGGCCGATGAATGTGACGCCTGCTTTTTCCAGCGCATCGGCGAAGGCCGCATTTTCTGACAAGAACCCGTAACCCGGATGCACGGCCGCGGCGCCAGTCTTTTTGATTGCGTCGAGAATCTTTTCTGCACGCAGATAGCTTTCCGCCGCTGCAGAAGGGCCAATGTACACCGCCTCGTCGCAGGCCCGTACGTGGGGCGCGTTCCGGTCAGCGTCGGAATAAACCGCAACCGTTGCAACACCCATACGCCGAGCGGTTCGCGCGACCCTGACAGCGATTTCTCCGCGATTTGCGATGAGGATTTTCTTAAACATGTGGTCTTTCCAGTTATGCAGTCAACAAAGCAAGGCCGGCGCGCGCCGCGAGTACGATCAACACGAGCGTCGAAGCAACGAACAGGTAAAAGCGATACATGACGATGTTCACCGTCGCTTGCAGAATCGAGTGCGCAATGCGCAAGGCGACATAGGCCCAGGCCAGCCAGACATCGACCATGCCGCCAATCCCGCCAATGGTGATGGCGAGGACGAGCGCGTAAAAGATTGTCGGCTGCTCCATCAGGTGGTTATAGTTGTCGGCGACTTGTCGTACCTCCGACGGTAAATCATCGGTGCTGCCGGCGCCCGTATGTTTTGCTTTTTGCGGATGCATTTTCGCTTTTTGCATGGCGGGAATGCGCGTCACGAGCATCCACACCCACATGACGAGCGACCACGCCACGAGGGCGATGATGGGGGTCAACAGGCTTTGCGTCATATAACGGCTCCTTGGGTCATCGGCGCGGTTAACTTACGGCGTCGAAAGCGGGGTGATAATGGATCAGGCGGATATCATCCGGGCCGGTATCGCCAAATTCATCGTCATTCCGGGCGATGATGCGAAAAGCGTCGCCCGCGTCGAAACCGGCCCAACGCATCTTCCTTTTGGCTGCAGGCTCAAAGCCGAAGCGTCCGTAGTATTTCGGGTCGCCAAGAACAGCGACGAGCCGCGCATTGTTCTCGCGACAAAGCTTCAGCCCCTCTTCGACGAGCGCGGCGCCGATACCCTGACGTTGATGGTCCGGCGCCACGGCGAGCGGGCCAAGGCCGAGGAGCAGTCCGTCGAGCTCCGGCTTGCAGGTGACGGGACTAAACGCGCAATAACCGGAAATCACGCCGCTTACTTCGGCGACGCGCTCGAACTGAATGGCGTGTTCCGCCCATAAACGGTTCACCAGCGCCGCCTCGTCGTTCTGCTCGAAGGCGGCGGCAAGTAATGCGGAGACAGCCTCGCGGTCTTCTACCTTCACTTTGCGGATGACATGGCCCAGCGTCATTTAATCGCCAATCCAGATTGGTTTTCGTTTTTCCAGGAACGCTGAGATGCCTTCCTTGCCTTCTTCGCTGGCACGGGTCTTGGCGATCATGCCAGCGGTTTCTTCCATAACGGCGTCACCGACGGGGCGAAAAGAGACCTTGCGGATCAGTTCTTTCGCCAGCGCTTGTGCGCCGGGGCCGCAGGCAAGCAATTCGCCAAGCAGAGAATCGAGCTCGTCGTTGAGGGCGTCTACGGTCGCGACTTTGTGCAAGAGGCCGAGTTCTGTTGCCGTCGCCGCATCAAAACGCTCTCCGGAGAGGAAATAACGGCGGGCCTGCCGCACCGAAATGGCCTGGATAACAAACGGTGAAATCACAGCGGGGATCAGGCCGAGGCGCGCTTCGGAAAGCGCGAAAAACGCCGTATCGGCGCCGATGGCGATGTCGCAGGCGGCGATGAGACCAAGGCCGCCGCCCATGGCCGGTCCGTTGACCAGTGCAATGGTTGGTTTCGGAGAATGATAAATGGACGAGAGCATGTGGGCGAGGCGGCGGGCGTCATCCTTGTTTTCGGCAGCGGAAAAATTCGCCGCGCGTTTCATCATATTGAGGTCGGCGCCGGCGGAAAACGCCTTGCCCGAGCCGGTGAGCACGATGGCGCGCACATTCGCGTCATTGTTGAGCCGTCCCATGGCGTCGCATATGCCGCCAACAAGCTCCTCGTTGAACGCGTTGCGGATTTCCGGGCGGTTCATGGTCAGCCGCGCCACGCCGCGTTTGTCTATGGTGGTGATAAGGACTTGTTCGGTCATGTTTTGCAGTTCCCCTTATTCGCTACTGGCGACATCGTGAAAGCCCGCGCGCTTCCATTGTCCGTTTTCGACGATCCATAGATTGGTAAAGCGAATATTTTGCGTAAAGGCTTCACCAAATCGTGTGCCGTCCGCCCGCACAACGCCGGTCACATAGGCTGCGTCGTCGTGCATGGTAACATCAAGAGAGTGAACGCCGTAATTGTTGAACACATGATCGCCGCTTGCAATTTCCGCGGCATAGCCGGCGTACCAGCCAAGCCATTGCGCACGGTCATATGGCGCACCGCCACTGTTCACATGCACGTAATTTGCGGCGATATGGGCGCTCACGGTTTCAACGTCGCCCGATCGAAAGGCCTCGGCGAAATTGCGGAGCGTCGTTTCGATATCAGTTGCGGGCTGTTGCCGTTGCACACAGGACGCCGACGTCAAGAAAACAACGGCAATCAGGATTCGGAAAATTACGCGGGGAAGACTCATGCCTACATCCTAAACACGCCGAAGCGTGTTTCTTCCACCGGCGCATTGAGCGATGCGGAAATACAAAGGCCCAACACGTCACGGGTCTGCGCCGGGTCGATAATGCCGTCGTCCCAAAGCCGCGCGGAGGAATAATAGGGCGAGCCTTGTTCTTCATATCCGGCGCGGATTTTGTTTTTGAATGCCTCTTCGTCTTCGGCTGACCATGTTTCGCCCTCACGCAATCCGTCGCGGCGGACGGTTGCAAGGACGCTCGCCGCTTGCTCGCCGCCCATGACGGAGATGCGCGCGTTCGGCCACATGAACATGAAGCGCGGGCCATAGGCGCGCCCGCACATGCCGTAATTACCGGCCCCATATGACCCGCCGACAACCACCGTGAATTTCGGTACGCCTGCCGTGGCGACGGCTGTGACGAGTTTGGCGCCGTCTTTGGCGATGCCGCCTTCTTCCGCTGAACGCCCCACCATGAAGCCGGTGATATTTTGCAAAAACACCAGCGGGATTTTTCGCTGGCAGCATAGCTCAATAAAGTGCGCGCCTTTTTTGGCGCTTTCGGAAAACAAAATGCCGTTATTGGCGATAATGCCAACCGGAAAGCCGTGCAGGCGTGCGAAGCCCGTCACCAGCGTTGCGCCGTAGAGCGGTTTGAATTCGTCAAAGTCGGAGCCATCGACAATGCGCGCGATAATTTCCCGCGCGTCATAGGGCTTGCGTGCGTCTGCTTCCACGACGCCGTAAAGTTCTTCCGGGTCGTAAGCGGGCGGCGCAGGTTCCGCCACCGTGACCTTACCTTGCTTTACCCAGTTGATGCGTTTGACGATATTTCGGGCGAGGCCCAGCGCATGATCGTCGTCCTCGGCGAGGTGATCGGCGACGCCGGAAATGCGCGTATGAGTGTCGCCGCCACCAAGGTCTTCGGCGGTGACGACTTCGCCCGTCGCGGCTTTGACCAGTGGCGGGCCGCCGAGAAATATCGTGCCTTGTTTTTTGACGATGACCGCTTCGTCGGACATGGCGGGTACATAGGCGCCGCCCGCCGTACAACTGCCATGCACCACGGCGATCTGCGGGATGCCGCGCGAGGATAAATTCGCCTGATTATAAAAGATGCGCCCGAAATCGTCCTTGTCCGGAAAAACTTCATCCTGCATCGGCAAGAAGGCGCCGCCGGACTCGACGAGGTAGACACATGGCAGCCGGTTTTCCAGCGCGATTTCCTGCGCGCGCAAATGCTTTTTCACCGTCATGGGGTGATAGGTGCCGCCTTTCACCGTGGGGTCGTTGGCGACGATCATGCACTCGACACCGGCGATACGGCCGATGCCGGCGACGACGCCAGCGCTCATGACGTCGCCGGAATACATCTCCCACGCGGCGAACTGGCCGATTTCCAAAAACGGCGCACCCGGATCAAGCAGGCGGGAGATGCGTTCGCGCGCCAACAGCTTGCCGCGCTTCTTGTGGCGCTCGGCGTAGCGCGCGCCGCCACCTTCGGCGATGCGGTCAATATTCGTGTGGAGCTCGTCAACGAGTTTGCGCATGGTCTTCGCATTGGCGGCGAAGCCTTCAGAGCGCGGGTCGATCTTCGACTGGAGAACAGGCATGTCCGGCGTCATTTCCCTTTTGTTTTGAACGGTCTATCAAAGGGTTTCACGAAAGGGAACAGGAGCGAAGATGCTTGAACTAACCCCGAGCGGCGCGGCCTGTGGCGCAGTGGTAAAGGGCGTCGATCTGTCGTCCCCCTTGAGCGACACTGCGGTCGGGGAAATCCGCGCGGCGTGGCTCGCCCATCACGTACTTGCATTCCCGGATCAAAAGATGAACGACGATGATTTGGAGCGATTTACACTCTATTTTGGTCCGTTTGGAGACGATCCGTTTATTGCTCCCATTGCCGGGAGGAAGCATATCATTGCGGTGAGGCGCGAGGCGAATGAGCGCGCGCCGGTGTTTGCCGAGAACTGGCATACCGACTGGAGCTTTCAGGCTCGGCCGCCGGCGGGAACGTGCCTCTACGGCATCACCATTCCGCCCAAGGGCGGGGATACCCTGTTTTCAAATCAGCATCTGGCGCTGGAAAAAATGCCGGATGACTTGCGCGCAAAACTGGAAGGCAAATCCGCCATTCATTCCGCGCGGGTTCCCTATGCCAAGGGCGGCGTTTATGGCGAGGCGGATGCACAAAAGCGGTCCATGGATATTCGCGCTTCGGATGAGGCGCTGACGGCGGAGCACAAACATCCTATTATCCGAAAACATCCCGAATCCGGCCGCGAGGGAATCTTCGGTTGCATCGGTTACGTCGTCGGCTTTGAAGGCATGGGCGAGACGGAAAGCATGGCGTTGCTCGCGGAACTTTATGCCTGGCAATCGCGCGAGGAATTTCAGTACCGGCACAAATGGCGTCAGAACATGCTGGTCATGTGGGACAATCGTTCGGTCCTGCACATGGCGACCGGCGGCTATGACGGTCATGCTCGTTTGTTGCACCGAACGACGATTGGGGCGCTAGGCTGAAAGTTTTTCAAGCGCATTCCGAAACGTATCCGGCAAACTTACTGGCCGCCGTGTTTTCCTATCCACATAGACATGCACGAAATGACCCTCGGCGGCGGGGGCGTCGTCGCCCGCTTTAAAAATCGCCAATTCGTACCGCACCGATGAATTGCCGATCTTCGCGACGCGCAAGGCGCCTTCGAGTTTTTGCGGGAACTCCAGTGGGGCGAAATATTTGCAGCCCGTCTCGACCACAAGTCCGATGACATCGCCATTGTGAATATCAAGCGCCCCTGCGCCGATAAGGTATTCATTCACGATAGTGTCGAAATACCCGTAATAGGCGACGTTGTTCACATGACCATAAACATCATTGTCCGCCCATCGCGTCTGCAGCGGCAGGATATGTTTGTAATCGGCGCGGTGCGAACGATTAGCCATTTTCACCTTCATCCTGAGGAGCCCAATCGCCTTCGCCCTTCGAGACGCGGGCTCCGCCCGCCCTCAGGATGAAGGCGAATGGGCGTCTCGAAGGAGAGGTGAAAATCAAAGCACTTCCGTGTACATCGCCAGGGCATCGTCATAGGTGACGGTGCGCGGATTATTTTGCAACACGCGCTGCCCCTTCATGGCGTCTTCGGCCATGCGCGGCAGATCATTTTGCGAAATGCCGAGTTGCGTCAGGCGGCGCTCCACGCCGGTCGCTGCGACGATCTCGATAATGCGCTTGATGAAGGCGTCGCATTTTTGCGCGTTCGATCCTTGCGCGCCCGGCCCGATGACATCGGCGAGTTCAGCATATTGATGGTCGGCGTTGGGGGCGTTGAAGCGCAGCACTGGCTCAAGCATCAGTGAATTGGACAGACCGTGCGGCACATGAAAGATGCCGCCCAGCGGGTAGGCCATACCGTGCACGGCGCCGACGGGAGAATTCGCAAAAGCCTGCCCGGCCAGCATAGCGCCAAGCAGCATCGCCTCGCGCGCCGCCTTGTCGCCCGGTTTTTCGCAGGCGGTGACGATATTTGACGACAAAAGGCGCAACGCCTCGCGCGCCAGCGCGTCAGAAACCGGGTTCTTGCGGTGGATGTTGGTATAGGCCTCGATCGCGTGGACCATGGCGTCAATGCCGGTGGCGGCGGTGACATGGCGCGGCAGCCCCATGGTCAGTTCCGGGTCGAGTATGGCGAGGTCAGGGTATAGCGCGTTGTCGACGACCGCGACTTTTGTGTCTTCCTCGGTGGTGATGACGGAGATCGATGTCACCTCCGATCCCGTGCCGGCGGTGGTGGGCGACAGAACCAGCGGTGCGCGTTTGCCAGTCACCGTATTCGTGCCGTAAATTTCCTCCAGCGTTTGCGCGGAGTTCAACAGCACGGCAACGACTTTGGCGGTGTCCATGGAGGAGCCGCCGCCAAGGCCGATGACGCCGTCGGCATTGTGGCCGCGCGCCGCCTCGACCGCTTGCTTCACTTTCGCGGCGGGCGGGTCCGCCGCCACATCGTCAAAAAGAAAAACCTCAAGCCCGGCGGACTTCAGGCTGTCGAGCGCCGGTTGCACCAGCCCGGCGTCGATGAGGCCTTTGTCCGTCAACAGAATTGGCCGCTTGAAGCGTGGAGCGACGAGTGCGCCCAGCTCCGTCGTGGAACCGGATCGGAAGATAATGTGAGGGACAGTGTCGAAGGTGAAGTTCATGACCAGAAACCCTTCCTAATCCCAACAATCGTAGAAAAGTTCGCCATTTTTAGATGCGCGAATATCTATCGAAGCAATAGTGATCATTACGTCACCATTTTCCAATAGCGCCACCCCAGGCCAATGGTTCCCATTCGTTCCATCATTCAAGTCTCTATATGCAATATCAACTTTTTGGCCTTTCATTACCTTCTCAACATGTCCCCATGGCTCAAGTACGAGCTTTGCATCTTTCTCGGCTTCGAATTCCATTTTCATAACCTTGCGCATATCACCCAAACCTCACCAATCGACCCGGCCTCGCATTCGTGACTACATCATTCGCCACAACCTGTTCGCCGGCAACGAACGTGGCGCGATAGCCGGAGACCGGTTGCAACAGGCGTTGACCGCCGGCGGGCAGGTCTTTGATCATGCGCGGCGCGCCGAGGCGTAATTTGTCGTGATCGATAATGTTGATATCGGCGCGCAGGCCGACTTTTAACCGTCCACGATCTTTCAAGCCTAAATAGTCTGCGCCATCGGCGGTGAGCATCTGGATGGCGCGCGACAGATCAATGCGGCCATGGTCGCGATCGCGGCACCAGTGGGTCAACAGATATGTCGGAAAGCTTGCGTCACAGATCGTGCCCACATGGGCGCCGCCATCGGAAAGGCCGGGCAGGGCTTTGGGGTGCGTCAGCATCGCGCGGACATTGTCGTAGTTGAAGTCGGTGTAATTGTAGATCGGAAAATAAATCAGCTGCTTGCCATCAAGTTCCAGCAGCGTGTCGTAGAGTTTTTCCATGGCCGTGACGCCGTCGCGCCGCGCCTCAGCGCCCAGAGATTGATCCTGCGGTTGCTCGTAATCCGGGTTCTCGCCGAGGCGGAAAAATTTGTTCGCCACCATTTCGATCGCCGCGATCATTACGTCGGCGATGGGCGGCACGGAGGAGCCCGGCCCGGCGAGCTTCTCCGGTGTTTCGGCAAGACACTTTTTCTTGAACGCCGGGTCGCGCATGATCGTCACGCGCTCTTCCAGCGGCTTGTCCTTGATTTCGATATAGCTCGGCTGCGCCATGATCGGGTGGAAGGTGCATTGCAGCCCCTGAAAAACGCCGATGGCGCGCGGCGCCACCTGTACGTTGAAATCAACGCCGTCCGCGCTGAGGCGATCCGTCTCGTCAAGAATGCGCTGCCAGTCGTTTGAGGCCATGTCCCGTTGCATGAGGGAGATCGACGCGGGTTTGCCGCCGCCAGCGCGCACGAAATTTTCGACGATGGCGAATTCTTCGGCGAACTGATCGCCTTCACGTTCGAGATTAAAATCATTGACGATCTGCAGCACGCCGTGGTCGAGGTCCGCGAGGGCGCCGGACAGCGCCACCAGTTCCTTTTCCGCCGCCTCGGCGCTCGGTGTCCAGTCGCCATCGGCGGTGCGGTGCACATCCGTTCGGCCGATGGAAAACCCTGCGGCGCCGGCTTCCATGGCTTCGCGCACGATGCGGCGCATTTCGGCGATGTCGTCGTCACTTGCCTGTTCAAATGCGCTGGCGCGTTCGCCCATAGCATAGACCCGCACCGGGTCGTGGCCGATCATCACGCCGAAATCGATGGTGTGTTTCATGGCGTCAATGGCGTCCATATATTCCGGGAAGGTCTCCCAATCCCAGGTGAGGCCTTCATGAAGCGCCGTGCCCGGAATATCCTCAACACCTTCCATCAGGCGGACAAGCCGGTCGCGGTCGGTTTTCTTCACCGGCGCAAAGCCGACCCCGCAATTCCCCATGATCACCGTGGTGACGCCGTGATTGACGGAAGGCTTTAGTTCTTCATCCCAACTGATCTGTCCGTCATAGTGAGTGTGAAGATCCACAAACCCCGGCGTGACGATGGCGCCGTCAGCGTCGATCACCTTTGCGGCGTCGCTCGCGCACGCGCCGATTTCGATGATGCGCCCGTCCTTGACGCCGATATTTGCATGGACTGGCTCGCCGCCGTCGCCGTCGTAAATGAGCCCACCACTGATTTTGAAATCGAAGGTCATTGCGTGCTGGCCTTTCGTCTGTCGAGATATCGAAACAGGGCGATCATAATACCGCCGGAGAAGAAGTGCCAAACGCCCCATACAGCAGCGATGGCGGCGGCGCCGCCGAGGCCTTTTAGTTGCGCCAGCAGCAAAACGACGGCGAGCCCGGCGTTCTGGATGCCGACTTCAAAGGTGAGCGAGCGGCGGCGTGCTGGCGCCGCGCCAAGAAGCCGCCCGGCGCCGGCGCCCAGCGCGAACGCTGCGGCGTTGTGGGCGGCGACCGGGATTAAAATCAACGCCCAGCCTGGTATGAGTATCGGCCAAAAATCCACAACGCCCTGGACGATCACCACAGCCAGAACGCCGGCGCCAAAGAGCGCGAGCGGCTTGCGTATCTTGCCGGCGGCTGCCGGAAAGTATCGCGCCGCCAGCATGCCGAGTATAAGCGGCGCCGCGAGCATCACCGTCGTCTGAAGGATGAAGGAGATGCGACTAAATTCGATGGTGTCGAGCAGCTCCGCCGTTGGCGGGTAAATGCCAGACCACAGGAGAATGGCGGCGGGCGTCCAGAAGGCGGCGATGATGCTGGAACCGGCGGTGAGGGAAACCGAATAGGCCGTGTCGCCGCGCGCGCCCCAGGTCATAAAATTGGAGACATTGCCGCCGGGGCAGGCGGCGACCACAATCATGCCGAGCGCGATGGAGGGTGGCGGCGCCAACAGCGCGGCGAGGACGATGGTGATGAGCGGCAGACCGATCAACTGCGCGGATAGCCCGCCCCAGAACAGTTTTGGTTCGTTGCGAAGAAATGTGAAATGGTCAGGTTTAAGTCCCAGCGCAATCGCGAACATCATGATGATGATCGCGGCGGCAAGCATCGCCTGCGCCGCCGGATCGAGAGCGATGGTCAGTTGATCAAGGGATTCTGCGTTCATTAATTTTTATCTGCCGCGTTCTCGAACCGCAAACCCGCGACCACTTTTGCGGAAGACGCTGGGTTAGTAATAGCCCCAGACGAGAAGCCGGGAGATGATGAGCAGAATAGACAGTCCGGCCCAGAATGTAAGGCGCATGCGCAGCGCGCCGTACCATTTGGGAAAGAGTCCGGCTGACGTGGCGTTCATGTCGCGCATCAGGAGATAAATGAGCAGCAGGAGAATAATCAGGTGCCGCCATGCGGCGCCGAGCCCCATGAAAAATACGCCGGAAGGCAACACAGCAATGAACGCCACGAGCACCATGAGCTGGCTTGGCAGAAAAGATTCGCGCAGTTTTTGCGTTGGCGTCAGCGTCACCCCGGCGCTGGCGCCAGCAAGGTAAGCGACGACCACTGCGCCATAGACCAACGCCAATTGATGAAAGTCGAGCGCGATATGTTGCGGCAGGAACCATGGGCTGAGCCACAATGCGACGGCGGAAACGACAAAGGGCGTCAGTCCGTAAAACCCCAGCCGGGTCATTTCTTCTTGTTGCCGATTCTTCGCCATACCGCCCCGCTTACCCCGTGCGACAGTCAGCATAGATGAAAAAAATCATTTACGAAATGCGAGGCTCGCCAGCCATCCGGCGAAAAGCGAAAGTACGACGCAAAATACGCCGTATGACACGGGCCGGTTGTGGGCGAACTCATAAATACGCCGCTCGGCGCCGACCTTGTTGACAGTGAGGGCGGCTTCATCTGCATCAAGGAGCACGCCGTCGCGGAAGAGGTACACCGAAACCCCATATTCTCCCACCGGCGTGTTCGCGGGCAGGTCAACATTAATCGTGAAGAGCGACCCTTTTTTGAATTCAACACCCGTTGTCCGGGCGCGGTAGAGACCAAGTTCTTCCGCCTCGGTCAGAAACGCGCTGCGATAGAGTGTTGTTGTACTTTCGTCGCCAGGTTGCAACGTGTTTGCGCCGTCACTCACAGAGATGTTGAGAAAGTCAGCATCAAGAGTATGACTGGCCTGCAACGGGAGCGGCGCCACGTCGCTCACATCGCGGGTGGCGTAGGTGAGGAAAAGTCCCGGCGCGCTGTCGATCACCTGTGTCTTGCCCGGCATCCAGATGAGGTTTCTTTTCTCCATCTGGCGGATTTCAAACCGCGTCTCTGGTCCGCGAATGACGGAAACGATATCAATAGCGCTGGCTGGGTTATCAATCCCTGTCACCGCTCCGAACAAGGTGAGGCGCGCACCGGCAAATCCGGTGTCGACGGCGACGCGATCGTCGGTCAAGGCGATGTCTATCTCCGCCGCGCGTACGGGGAGGGCGCTGAACAAAATGACAAGCCCGATGAGAATCCTCATGACGCCGCCTCGATCAGAAATAGCGAGGCCGGCGGCAGGGCGAGTTCGATAAGCAGACGTGCGCAGACTGCAAGCACAATGAGCGCCAGCAGGGCGCGCAGATGTTCGGCTTTTAGCTTTACGCCGGCGCGCGCGCCGAGCTGCGCGCCGATGACGCCGCCGGTTAACAGCAGGAGCGCCAGCACAATATCAACCGTCTGGTTGGCGGCCGCATGGAGAATGGTTGTGATGGCGGTGACGAATATGATCTGAAACAGCGACGTCCCCACAACCACATTGGTGGGCATGTTCAGGATGTACAGCATGGCTGGCACCATGATGAAGCCGCCGCCAACCCCCATGATCGCAGCAAGTACGCCGACACAGAATCCAAGAAAAATGGGCGGGATCGGGCTGATGTACAGGCCGGACGAGCGGAACCGCATGGCGAACGGCAGCGACGCCATCCAGGCCGGACTGCGGCGTTTGCGGCGCTGGCGCTTTTGCTCCGGCGAGCGGAGCAATGCCCGCAGGCTCTCCATCATCATCAGGGCGCCGATTATTCCAAGGAAAACGACATAGGAAACTGATATGAGCGTTTCGATCTGTCCGCTCGCACGCAAGGCGCGGAAGATGAGGATGCCGAAGATGGAACCGATGGCGCCGCCAGCGACGAGAAATCCGCCCATCTGAAAGTCGACGGTCTTGCGTTTCAGATGCGCCAGCACGCCTGAGACCGATGAGGCGACAATTTGTGCTGCTTCCGTGCCGACCGCGACGGCCGGCGGAATGCCATAAAAGATGAGCAGCGGGGTCATTAGAAATCCGCCGCCGACCCCAAACATGCCAGACAAAAATCCGACCGCAGCCCCCATGGTGACGACCACAAACGGATCGACAGGGATCTCCGCGATGGGGAGATAAATCTGCATCAACAAGGGGCCAAACTAGAAAAACGCCGGATGGCTGGCCTTATAGGCGCGCCCGGCGGGCGCGCGCAAGCGAGAGGGCTCGTTCGATTGACTAGTTTGTTTGTGCGAGCGCATTCGCCGCTGGGTCAGCCTCTTCGGCGACCCAGGAAGCAACACGTTCATCGACGGCCGTGCGTTCTGCGGTGGTGAGGCCCGCTGCGACGCCAGCCGCGAGCGGTTCGGCGGCGGAGTCGCCGTTCTGCGCCGCGAGTGAATACCAGTAATAAGCCTGCACGGCGTTCTGCACGATGGAGCCATTTTCGCTCGGATGATAAATGGCGCCAAGATTGTATTGGGAATCAACAAGCCCGAAATTTGCTGCCTGCTCAAACCAACCGATCGCCGCTTGTGTGTCAGCAGCGCCGCCGTCGCCGCGCGCTGTCATCACGCCGATCCGGTGCATGGCGAGTACGTTGCCGCCATTGGCGGCGCGGCGGAACCAGACGCGCGCCTGGCCTAAATCCTGATCAACGCCCTGTCCGGTTTTATACAGTTCACCAAGTTGCAACTGCGCCGGTGGAAATCCGAGCGCCGCAGCATCCTGCAGCTGGCTAACGGCGCCCAGCGCTGTGGTTTCGTCTTCGGCCGCGCCAAGTGCAGACATAGCCTCTAAATAGAGCGCTTCGGGATCGACGGCCGGCGCTTCCGGCACCACCGGCAAATCTTCGCCAGCATCAGGTGTTGTCTGGTCGCCGGATGTTGGCTCCTCAGGCGTTGTTGTTTCAACTGGCTGTGGCGCAGGGGTGGTGATCGCCTCATTGCCGCCGCCGACGATGTCCATCATCAAAAAGACGAGTAATGCGATCGCCAGCACCACGCCGCCCGCAAGCGCCAGCGTGAGAGGACGCGCAGATGACGTCGCCTTCAGGGTTTCCAGCGCCGCCCGATCGCCATTGCGCTGTTGTGATGTTTCGACGTCTTCTGCAGCGCCAATGTTCAAAGGCGCAGCGTCAGCTTCTTCGGCTTCGGTTTCGCTTTTACCGCGCCCCAAGCGGCTGCGTGCCGATGAAAGGGCTGCCGCGATTTTCGAAAAGCGTCCGCGCGCAGGGCTTTCCTCCGTGATGGCGGTATCGAGAGTTTCCGGTTCTGATGATGGCGCGTCGGACACGCCGTCCGTTGATGGTTCGTCAGCGGGTTCTTCACTCGCCTTCGCCGTGAGTTGTTTCTGCCGGGCGCGGGCCGCGAGAATGGCGCGTTGTTTTGCCGTCAAATTGCGCCGGGTTGGGCGTTTTGCTTCTTCTTCGCGATTGGCGGCGGCTTCCTTGGCCCGCCGGCGGGCAGAGGCGAGGTAATTTTCCTTCGGCTCTTCATCAGCCGCTTGTTCGTCGTCGGGCGCCGATTGTGCCGCGTCCGATGACTGAGCCAAGTCTGGCGCTTCGGCGTCGTCATCATCCGTTGCGGCGGCGCCGAGCTCGTCAACATCGTCGCCGGTCTCCGCGTCGACATCCGATGCCGGCGTTAGTGATGCGGTGCCCGGGGCCTGCTCGTCCTCGTCGTCTTCGTCACCGAGGTCCGGCGCAGCGTCGTCGAGATCCGCCAAGATGGATTCGATATCGTCGTCGGCCTCTGAATTTTCATTAGCGTCGGGCTCGTCAGAAAACCCCTCTCCAGTGAGTGCGCTTCTGACCTTCGAAAGGCGTGACTGGCCGGCGTCATTCTCTTCGGTTGCGGCAGCGGACTCGCCGCCCGCTTCATCGTCGCCTTCCTCATCGAGCTGAAAGCTGAAGTCCTCAACGGCTTCGGCGCTGTCTTGATCTTCGGTTTCCGCTTCCAGGTCATCGTCTGCAAAGCCAAACGGATCTTCTTCCGCATCGGCCTCAAGAGCGGCGACGGCGTCTTCAATCTCATCGGCGTCGGACTGCGCAGACTCCGGCGTGGCTTCCGAAGACGCGCCTGGCGCAACTTCCTCGCTGGCGTCATTTTCGACCAACTCCAGAGGAGGCGCGGCGTCCACCTTTGCCGGTTGTGATTGAGCGCTCTCGTTGAGCTGCTTGACGCGCTCATTCATTTCCTCGAACGACCGTTGCAGAGCGGTCAGGCGTTCGTCTGTTTCCTGACGTGCGCTGGCGAGCAGCGCTTCTACGTCGGGTTTGTCGTCCTGTGCATCGCTGTCCGAGAGGAATTGTTCGCGAACTTCGGTGATGGTTTCCGCGACTTTTTGAACGCCGTCTGAGCTGCGTTTTTCCGCTGCCTCTATCTGGTTAGAGAGCTTGGCGATGGCGCCTTCAAAAGCGCGAATTTGATCACCACCGCGTTTGATTTCGTCGCCGAGAACGCGCAACCTCGAACCGGTTTGCTCAACGAATTCCGGATCGACGGAAGACGCCGCCGCTTCACGCAACGCCGCCGCTTCGCTCGCAACTTTTTCGGCCCGGGCCACGCGCGAGGCGAGACCTTCGATTGTGGTTTTCAATGCGCTGATGTCTGCCTGTTCGCCGTCCAGGCCGACGCGGTCGATGCGCTCGGCAAATTCCTGCAATTGCTGTTCGGCGGAATCGAGGCGCAGCAGCGTCGTTTTCTGCGCACTGGAAAATTGGACAGCGACCTGGGAGACAGCTTTTTCAAGCGCCTTCAGGGCGTCGATGCGATTGCGGTCGCCGCTGGCGCTTTCAACGTTTTCAAGGCGGGCGGCGAGATCTTCATACGTGCCTTCAGCCGGTTTGATGCGCTCAAGGCGCTGCACGCGCTCGACGACCCCGCCAACGTTTCGCGACAAGGTCGTAACAGCAGAGGCGTTTTTCTTGTCCGTCTCGACGATGCGATTGCGCAAATGTTCAATCGCGGTGACGATGTCGCGGAGTTTCAGTCCCTCGACTTCGCCGCTGGAAGCGCTGCTTTCCTGGCCCTGACTGTAGATCATCTGGTTCAGCCATTCGCCAACGGTCATCCCTTCGCGCCGCGCGGCTTCCTTCGCCGTTTCACGGGCGTCGCGTTCGATCCCTTTGACGCTCCAGGGCGCGTTCGATTTCATGGCTTCCCACCGTCATTCACTAAGGGGCATTCGCAGGGGCGAAATTCCCCGTTTCGTCCAAAGCCGACGCAAGGCGCCGAAAATTCACCGAGGCGAACACATCACCGTTAAGGTGCTTCGCGGAGGCCGCAAAGCCTTTGGCGGACAAAAGAATTCCCCGTTCAGCGGGCTAGGTTAAGAGTGATTCGCACAGGCAGCGGGCACAAATTTGAATGATCGCAGTTCCGGCTGCGGACAGGGCTTTGCCCGCAGCGGCGCCATGACTACATTGCAGCCAAAATTACGCCCCCAAATCGGGTCCAAATCACATTCCTCGACGGAGAAAACGAGATGACCACCTATAATGCGCCGCTCAAAGACATGCAGTTCGTGCTGAACGATGTGCTGCAAATCTCAAAATACTCGAATCTTCCGGGGTTTGCGGACGCAAGCGAAGACGTCGTCGAGGCGATTCTGGAAGAAGGCGGCAAGCTGGCGGCGAATGTGCTGCATCCCATCAATCATTCCGGCGACAAGGAAGGCTGCACGCGTCATGCTGACGGATCGGTGACGACGCCAAGCGGGTTCAAGGAAGCCTACGAGACCTACAAGCAGGGCGGATGGCAAGGGCTGAGCTTCGATCCGGAATATGGCGGACAGGGGCTGCCTTACATTCTGGCGGTGGCGGTCTCAGAAATGGTGTCTGCGGCGAACATGGCTTTCGGCATGTATCCGGGCCTTGCCCGCGGTGCGGCGGACGCGATTTATCACCACGGGACGGACGAGCAGAAAACCAAATATCTCCCCAATATGATCGCCGGCGAGTGGGGCGGCACCATGAACCTCACCGAACCCCATTGCGGCACGGATCTGGGGCTGTTGAAATCCAAAGCAGTTCCCAATGGCGATGGAACTTACAAGGTGTCCGGCCAGAAGATTTTCATCTCCGCCGGGGAACATGACCTCACCGACAATATCATCCACCTGGTGCTCGCCCGCATCGAGGGCGCGCCGGAAGGGGTGAAAGGCATCTCTCTCTTTATCGTGCCGAAATTTCTCATCAATGATGACGGGTCGCTGGGCGCACGCAATGGAGTTTCTTGCGGCTCCATTGAAGAGAAAATGGGCATTCACGCCAACTCGACCTGCGTCTTGAACTATGACGAGGCGACCGGCTGGCTGCTTGGCGAAGAGAACAAAGGCCTCAAAGCCATGTTCACCATGATGAATGAAGCGCGGCTCGGCGTTGGCCTGCAAGGGATGGCGATTTCTGAAGTCGCCTATCAGAACGGCGCCGCCTACGCCAAGGACCGGTTGCAGGGCCGTGCGCTTACAGGCGCGGCGGAACCGGAAAAGGCTGCCGATCCGATTATCGTGCACCCGGATGTGCGCCGCATGCTTATGGATCAGCGCGCCTTCACCGAAGGCGCACGGGCATGGATGTACTGGTCGGCGCTCTATGGCGACTTGCACACCAAGGCCGAAGACGAGGCGACCCGCCAAAAGGCCGACGATTATATGGGCCTGATGACGCCGATGTTAAAATCCTACCTCACGGAGAAGGGTTATTGGCACGCGACGAACGCACAGCAGATTCTTGGCGGGCATGGCTATATTCAGGAATGGGGCATGGAGCAGTTCGTGCGCGATGCGCGCATCGCCATGATCTATGAAGGCGCCAACGGTATTCAGGCGCTCGATCTTGTGGGCCGCAAGCTAATGAAAGATGGCGGCCGCGCGTGGCAGACATTCTTCGCCGAGGTCGACGAGTTTGTCGCCGACAATCAGGGCAACGAAGAATTGAAGCCATTTCTCGACGGGCTGGCGCAAGCAAAAGAGCGCACCCAGGAAGCGACCCAATGGATGGCGGCGAACGCCATGGCGAATTTCAATCACGCCGGCGCCTCGTCCATGGACTATCTGAGTTTGTTCTCTTTGACATGCCTCGCCTACGCATGGGCGCAGTCAGCCAAAGCGGCTTTAGAGAAAAAAGACTCAGGCGACGATTTCTACCAAAACAAGCTGATCACCGGCCGCTATTTTGTTGAGCGCATCCTCCCGGAGACGGG
Source organism: uncultured Alphaproteobacteria bacterium (assembly GCA_942492295.1). Taxonomy (GTDB): domain Bacteria; phylum Pseudomonadota; class Alphaproteobacteria; order Caulobacterales; family Parvularculaceae; genus Hyphococcus. The sequence goes on along the minus strand of CALODW010000005.1, from coordinate 898,566 downwards.
CATGCATCTCGACAAGATCAAAACCGGCTCCGACAGCATGATGGCGCTGGCGGCCGACGCGTTTTAGCGCGCGGTTCGTCGCGGCGCGCCATCGGTCTGCCGCAGCAGCGGTTCAGGCGCTGGCGCTGTATCACTAGTCTGCCAGATTGGTGCGAATCGCAATTTGTGTGCGAACAAGAGGGATATCCATGAACAGAAAGATTTATCTGGCGCTTTTGGGCGCTACGGCGCTGACCGCCTGTGGGCAGGGAAGTGACAATCCGGCGCCGCAACCGCCGGCTCAGCAGGGCGAAGCCGAAACGCCAGCGCAATCAAACGCTGAAGCCGTCGCGGCGGAAACGGCGCGTCTCAACGCGTGGTTTACCGAGAAATGGCAAGAGGAACTCGATTTCTCGCCGCTGTTTAAAACCTATCTCGGCATGAAAGAGGACAACGACAAGGTCAACGACGGAACTGAAGCCGCCGATGATGAGCAACTCGCGTGGCGCCGCGCCGCTGTTGCGGAAATGAAAGACAGTTTCGATTACGAATTGCTGACGCCTGAAGCAAAGACATCCTATGACGTCTATGCGTTCCAACTGGAGCAGGAAGAGGCGTCACTGCCGTTTCGCCGCCGTGGCTACGTTTTTCACCAGATGAGCGGTCCGCATTCTAGCTTGCCGAACTTCCTCATCAATTTTCATGGCGTTGAGACTGCCGAAGACATGGACGCCTACATTACCCGCATCGGCGGCATATCGCGTGCGCTCGGGGAGGCGCTGGAACGCGCGCAGTTGGCGGCGGCGGAAGGCGTTCGTCCGCCAAAATTCGCCTATGAAGCGGTGATTCAACAGTCGCAGTCGCTCATTGCCGGCGCCCCTTTTGGTGATGAAGGCGAAGCGCCGTTATGGACGGACGCTAAGAAAAAAATCGCCAAGCTGCTGGAAGACGAGGCCATCGATGAAGAGCAGGCGGAGATCATGCGGGCCGATGCCCGCGAAGCGCTCGTTACGCACTTCAAGCCCGCCTATGATGCGTTGATTGCGTGGTTCGAGGAAGATCGCGAAAACGCCGACACGGTTGCGACGGGCGTACACAAGCTGCCGCAGGGCAAGGCCTATTACGAAGAACGGCTGGCATACGCGACGACCACCGACATGTCAGCGGAACAGGTGCATCAGCTCGGGCTCGACGAAGTGGCGCGCATCCGCGGTGAGATGGAGGCCATCAAAGAGCAAGTTGGTTTTGAAGGCACATTGCAGGAGTTCTTCGCCTTCATGCGGGATGATGAACAATTTTATTATCCAAATACCGATGAAGGCCGCGCTGCGTATATTCAGGCGGCGGAGGAGCATCTCGATTTCATCAAGCAAAAACTGCCGGACTATTTTGGCCTGCTGCCAAAGGCGGACCTGGTTGTAAAGCGGGTGGAAGAATTCCGTGAACGCGATGGCGGCGCGCAGCATTATTTCTCCGGCACGCCGGATGGGTCACGTCCGGGCATTTTCTATGCGCATCTTTCAGATATGAGCGCCATGCCGATCCCGCAGCTGGAGGTGATCGCCTATCACGAAGGCAATCCCGGTCACCACATGCAAAACTCCATCGCGCAGGAGGTCACGGGCGTGCCGGAATTTCGCGCGCAGGCCGGATTCACGGCTTACTCCGAAGGCTGGGGCCTCTATTCCGAACTTCTCGCCAAGGAGATGGGCGCCTATGAAGATCCATATTCTGACTTCGGCCGCCTGACCACGGAGATTTGGCGGGCGATCAGGCTGGTGCTTGATACCGGGCTTCACTCAAAGGGTTGGACTGAAGAAGAAGCGGTGGCGTATTTCATCGAGAATTCTCCCGCCGCTGAAGGTCAGATCCGGTCAGAAGTGCAGCGTTACATCGTTATGCCGGGTCAGGCGACGGCGTATAAAGTCGGTATGCTGAAAATTCTTGAGTTGCGCGAGGCGGCGAAAGCTGAGCTCGGCGACGCGTTTGATATCAAAGGATTCCATGACACGGTGCTGGGCGGCGGCGCGCTGCCCCTTTCTGTGTTGGAGCGCCGTGTCGAAGAATGGATCGCAACGCAAAAAGCGTCGTAGCCAAGCTTTCGAATAGTTCATCGTTCAGTTGATCGTTTTTAGGGCCTCATTAACAAATGAGGCCCATTTCTTATGTCGCGCTGTTGCTCACATTGAACTCGAAACGCGATCTTCGCGTAAAGGAGAAGTCAGATGAGCAGGAAGACATTTTTATTTGAACTTGTGAACGCGGAAGGCAAACCGCTCAAACGCGTCACACGCCGGTGCACGGGGTTAAGCGCGCAAAGCCGCGCTGTGCGCCTGTTGCACAAGACACCGGGCGCCTCTGCGGCGTTCGGCTATGAGGTGGATGGATTTGGCGTGCATTCGGCCTATCGCGAATAGGTATCGGCGCGATTAGAGGCAAATGGGAATCGTTGCGGGATCGAGTGATTTCAATTCGCATTCCCACACGGTGATGACGCGCCAGCCCAGTTTTTTGAGCGCCGCCGCATTCTTGCGATCGCGCGCTTTGTTTCGGGATATCTTTTCGCGCCAGTAATCGGTGTTCGATTTCGGCACGCGCGCGCCCCGTTTGCAGTTGTGTCCGTGCCAGAAACAACCATGGACGAAAATCACTGCCTTGTGTTTTGGAAACACCAAGTCCGGTTTACCGGGCAGATCTTTGACATTGAGGCGATAACGGTATCCGAGGGCGAATAGCGCTTTGCGGAGCGTCACTTCGGGCTTTGTGTCCTTGCCCTTGACTGCTCGCATAACCTCCGAGCGTTTTTTCTTTGTGAAGACGTCAGTGCGTTTATTCGCGATCATGCCGCATTGCGCGCGCGCGCAGATGCGAGCGAGGGTTCGAAAACATTTTCCGCCAGCCAGCGCACAACAGGAACGCAGACGCCATCCCCGGCGAGCTTCAACGCTGCAGTGGCGTTCGCCGGAAGTACATAATCTTCCGGCAGCCCCATGAGCCGCGCGGCCTCGCGCGGCGATAACAGCCGTGATCGCACGTTACCGTTCTCGACGGCGAAAATAATCTGCCGGGAAGAGCCGCCTGCGGGCGTGCGCAAACAGCCGGCAAGCCCGTCAAACCGCGCCTCCACCCGCTGAACGGAAGCGCCATCCTCCGTGCGTGTGCGTCTGAATGCAGCGCCGACGCGGCGCGCGCCATGGGCGATAAGCGCATCGAGACGTTTTTTCTGATGCGGGCTCATCATGGCGATCAGCGTTTGGGTTTGTTCATTGCTATGCCAATGCGGCGCATCCCATTCGATTATATCGGAGAGGCGAATGTTTCGGCCACGAGGCGGCGCCGGCGTCAGCCACATCCAACGCGCGCGCGCGGCAGGCGTCAGGCGTTCATAAGCGCTGAGCAGTGCCGGCGGCGCCGTGTCGTCAGTTGGGGCGAGGGCGGCGATGGGCGGCCGCGTGGTCGGTGCAAAACCCATAATGAACAGTCTTGGCCGCGACTGCGGCGTGAAATGTCGTGCATCGTAAACGCTTGCGGCCACAGCGTATCCGGCAGCGGCGAGGCGCTCGACCACAGTGGTGAAATCGCGTCCGCCATTCGAAGTCAAAAGTCCCACGACATTTTCAATGACGATGATCTTTGGCCCGCGTCGCGCGGCATTCAATCGTTCTATGAGGCGCCAGAACGGGAAAAATGCGCCGGAGCGGTGCGCCGACATGCCGCCTCGCGCGCCAGCGAGCGACAAATCCTGGCAGGGAAAAGACCCCCAGATGAGGTCGGCGGTCTCTTTGGGCAAATCATCCAGTGAGAGATCGGCGATATCACCCTCAATAAGATCGCCCCGTCCGAAATTGGTGCGATAGGCGGCGCATTTTGCCGGGTCCATGTCATTCGCCATGAGACAGCGCCAGTCAGCGCCCAATCCCAGCCGCGCCATGCCGCCGCCGGCGAAAAATTCCAGAAATGTCCGATTCGCTTCCACGGTTTTTACGTGATCCTGATTCTTATCGAAAAGCATGGGCCGCGCGCCGCCGCCCCATTCCAGCCACAATCATCCGCATACGCATGAGGGTCGCCGCATTTGCGTCACGATTGCCGCGTTTTCGCCTTATTTCAAGCCATTTATCGCGCTTATGTGAGCGTGTTGTCGTTGACGCGGGAATTTTGCTGGCGCAGATTATGCACTGGGCGCTAGGGGGCTCGCACTATTCGCAAGGAGAAGCGAATGCCCTTGATGGACATTAAACCAATGATGAATGTGAAGACTGCAGTGATTGCTGCCAAAGCCGTGTTTTGCGCAGCGATGGGGGCGGTTGCGTTCACAGCGCCTGCGTCCGCGGCGCCGCAAGCAACACCTAGTATATCGACCAATGCGCCCGGCGAGATGATACAGATCGCGATGCTGCAGGATCGTGGCGACCGATCCGAACGGCGTGGCAGCCGTGATCGCCGAGTGCGCGATGGCGGCGGCGGACGTCGTGATGGCGCACGCAATGGCGGACGCCGCAATAATGAAGGTGCCCGGAGAAACAATGGCGGCCAGCGAAACGCTGATCGCAATCGCGGCGGTGGTGATCGTCGCGCCGACCCCACGACTGGTCGCCGGAATGATGGCGCCCGCAACAATAACCGCCGAAATGATGGGGCTCGCAGTGGGGGCGGTGATCGTCGTCGAGAGGCAGGCAATAACAACCGCCGCAACGACGGCGCCGGTAATAGAGGTGGTGATCGCCGCCGCGACGCGGGCAATAACAACCGACGAAATGATGGGGCCGGGAATCGAGGTGGCGAGCGCCGCCGCGACGCTAGCAACAATAATCGCCGGAACGATGGCGCGCGCAACGATGGCGGAGGCCGGCGCACCGCTGACAATCGCGGAGGAGATCGCCGCGCAGGAGACAGAAACGGACGCCGCGACGGCGCCAATCGCAATCGCGGCGGTGACCGCCGCGCCGGAGACAGAAGCGGACGCCGCGACGCCTACAGGAATGGCCGAAGAGATCAACGTGCCCGTGACCGCAGTGGCCGCCGCGACGCCTATCGCAGTGGCCGCCGGGACCAGCGCCATGCGGATCGGCGCCGTCACCGCTCTGGAAAATATAGCCATCCGCGGGTTCGCTATGGCGGGCGGCATTATAGCCACGGTCATGGGCCGCGAAGCGGACATGGATACTGGTGTGCCTCGCACTCCATCTTCCACTATCGCAACGGGTACGACCCACTCGGCTGGCTTTATGTAAGCTTCGGCTGGGATCTGTATTCGTCCAGTTACATCGGCAATTGCGACGTGGTCTCCCAGACCTTCTATCGTCGTGGCCGCCGCTACGAGGAAGTCGCGCTGCTCTGCTACGACGCCTGGGGCTATGGCTACATCAAGCCGGGTAGCCGCAGGGTATACAGAGACTACTAGGCTTTAGGTGACGAAAAGACGGATAACGGGCGCTCATCGTAGCGCCCGTTATTTTATGAACACTCCATATTTTCAGGTGACTGATTCGCCGCCATTGACCGGCGGGGCCGACTCTGGAGAAAAGGGCAGGTCAATCTTGGGCTTACCCGGTTCTGCATGTTTGTTTCTCGTCGTTTCGTTCCAGTGATATCGGCGGCTGTTATCGCCGCCGGTTTTGGCGTGTCCGCAAACGCGGCGCCCGGCCTTGAAGATATTCAGGTGGGCGAGCGTGAGCTGCAAACACGGATTGCGCTGATCTGCGAGGGGCCGTGCTCTCTGGAAAAACGCAGCGACGACACATTTTTTCTGCCCGGTATGGATGCGGAAATGTCCCTGGATCTTTCCGATCGCAGCGAAAACATAAAAGGATTCTCGATCCGCCACGATGCGGAGGGCAGTCTTCTGAATATCGAGCCCACCCGGCTGATCGAGTATGCGAACGCGAAACCCTGCCGGATCAGGGAACGGCAGGCCATGTGCGTGGATCTCTTTTTCGCCGACGCGCGGCCGCGTCCTGCAAGCATCGAAACGCCGAAACTTGCCCCGGAAAAAACCGTCGCCATTCCCGATTTGCGTGAGAGCGCGCCGGAGCGGCTGTCGCGGTTCGCCCGGCTCGGCCCGCCGGAGCGCTTGACGCCGCCGCAAGGCGCGCGGTTAGCGTCCGTTCGGCCTGTCCATGAAACTACCAATGCAGCGCCGGCGATGAGAGATCAGGCGCCAGCGCCGCTTGCGCCGGCGAAAACGGAGTTTGATTTCGCCGCGAGCATAAAATCGCTGCTGGGTAAAAACCTGTCGCCGGGTCTGTGCGCTTCCGCGAAGGCGGCGCTGCAGGCGGACGGATGGGCGCTGGAGCAGATGGTTGATGTAGGTTTGTGCGAGGCGGCGGCTGGAAACGCCGCTGAGGCGGAGCAAATTCTTTCGCGATTGCTGGAATACACGCCGGATAATTATGAGGCCCATGTGGGCCGTGCGTTGATCGCCATGCAGGCCGGTGAAAAAAGCATTGCGCGCCGGTATTTCCAGGACGCGTTGAATGCGCCGCCGCCGATTGAGGAATCGAACCGCATCGTTGCGGTCATGAACGGGCTCTAAATCACGGCCTTACGCGCCATGAAAGCGGGGTCGTTCCAGCTTTCGGTTTTCAAGATATCCTCAAGCATATCCGCTGCATCCCAAACATCTGTGTACCGCAGATAAAGTGGTGCAAACCCAAACCGCATCAGATCGGGCGTTCGAAAGTCGCCAATGACGCCGCGGGTGATCAGCGCTTGCACAACGGCGTATCCATTGTCGAATTTGAGGCTTAGATGTCCGCCGCGCACATCATTGACGCCGGGCGAGACGGTCTCCAGTCCCATGGCCTCGGCGCGCGTCAGGAATATGTCGCCGAGCTTTTTTGCTTTGTGCGCGACGTCGGCGATATTGACGCTTGCAAAAACGTCGAGCGCCGCGTCAAGGGCGGTCATGGCGAGGATAGGCGGCGTGCCGCAGGCGAAACGTTTTACGCCTGCCGCTGGCGCGTAGTCTCCTGCAAAGTCGAACGGCCGTGCATGGCCCATCCAGCCCGACAAAGGTTGTGCAAGATCGTTTGCAGCGGCGTGCTCTACATAAACATAAGCGGGCGCCCCTGGCCCGCCATTGAGATATTTGTAGCCGCAGCCGACGGCATAGCGCGCGCCGGCGGCTTTCAGGTCTGGATTGATGACGCCGCCTGCATGGCTGAGGTCCCAAACGATTACCGCGCCCGCTTTTGCCGCAGCTTCCTCCCACGCCGGGATGTCGGCGATGACGGCTGTTTTGTAATGGACGGCGCTTTTGATCAGCACCGTGACGCCATCTTTGAACGCATCTGCGGGGACCGCGCTGCTGATCTCATGCAGCGGCGTGCCGGACATAGCGGCGAGCCCTTGTAGAATGTAGCCGTCTGTCGGGAATTCATCTTGCTCATACGCCAACGCGCCGGGAAATTTCTTTATCAACGCACTGGCGAGTTTGAAGATGTTGACGGATGTAGAATCGCAAACAATCACGTCTTCTGCGTCGACGCCGATCAATGCGGCGATCTTGGCGCCGCACCGTTTCGGCAAATCGATCCATCCGGCGGTGTTCCAGGACTTGATCAGATCGCGTCCCCAATGGTCGCGGGCGGTTTCTTGAAGGCGGGCGAGCGCTTGGCGCGGCGGCGGACCGAGCGAGTTGCCGTCGAGATAGATGACGCCTGCGGGCAAGTCGAACTGATCGCGAAGGGCGGCCAACGGATCGGCGGCGTCAAGGGATTGGGCTTCAGCTCTGCTGCGAATAGTCATGCGAGATTTCTCAATCCATTGTTCTCAGTAAGGCGCGCACCGGCGAGGCGTCGAGTCCTTCAAGCTTTAACGGCGGCGCTATCAGCTCGTACACGCCCGGCGCTACGTCATCGAGACGCAACCCCTCAAGGATGCGCATGTCAGCGCGATTCACCGCGTGATGGGCGTCCATTGCCTTTGACGTCGCCGGATCGAGGGAGGGGGTATCGACGCCGATCAAGCGGCAGCCTTGCGCCGCCAACCAGTCTATTGCTTCCGCGCTGATAGCGGTGAAATTTTCATCCCATAGGACGGGCAGGCGGTCATAGGTGCGGATCAGCACGCGTTCCGGCGCCGTGACGCTGATTTGATCAAGGGCGCCGCTTAGCGCGTCAACGCTCACGATTTTCTCATTCATGAGATGAACGACGGCGCATGCGCCAAGATATGCACTGACATCCACTTGATCGATCGCGGCCCCTTTGGCGTCATAGTGCAGCGGCGCATCGGCGTGAGCGCCTGTATGGGTCGACATGGTGAGCTTTGATACGTTGACGGGGCAGTCGGCGCCGATTTCCCAGCTTCGCGTCGCCGTGAAGGTCGTGTCGCCGGGAAACATCGGAGTCCTTGTGCTCACCGCCGGCGTTATGTCTATGAGGGTCTTCGCATTGCTCATGGCCCGATCAATCACGAAATGCAGCAAGCCGTCAATTCCGGTGCTTTTGCTTGACCGCGCGGGCAAGGCGGCTGAGTGTCGAGCGATGAACAATCAAAAGACTCCGGCGCCGACCCGCGCCATCGGCTTCTGGAAATGCTGGTCTATGGCGGTGGGCGTGATGATCGGGTCCGGTGTCTTTCTGCTTCCGGCGTCTCTCGCGCATTATGGCGGGATCAGTTTTCTCGGCTGGCTTTTAACCAGCCTTGGCGCGATTTTGATCGCGCTCAGCCTCGGCCGGCTGGCGGGGCGTACCGAGCGCGCAGGCGGTCCCTATGTTTATGGGCAAGAAGCATTTGGAGATCTTACCGGCTTCCTCGTGGCTTGGGGGTATTGGCTCGGCATTGTCTTCGCCACCACGGCTATCGCCGTTGCCTTCGCCGGTTATGCTGGCGCGCTTGTTCCCGCCCTCGGCGCAAACGTATTGGTTCAAGGCGTGGTCGCCGCAAGCTTGATCGTTCTTCTTACGCTGATCAATTTAAAGGGTGTCGCCGAAGCCGCATCGATTCAGCTTGTGATGACCATACTAAAGCTCATTCCTCTGCTTCTCATCATGATTGTCGCCATATTCGCCGGGTCGCCGGACAATCTTCCGCCGTTTAATCCGTCAGAGGCGCCTGTCGGCAAGGCGCTTGCGGCGACGGCATTGCTCACCATGTGGGCGTTTTTGGGATTGGAATGCGCAGTTATTCCGGCGGGCGATGTCGAAAACCCGAAGAAAACGATGCCGCGCGCGGTCGTTACCGGAACAATATTTGTCGCCGTGATATATATCGCCGCAACAGCCTCGGTGATGTTTCTTTTGCCATCCGATGCGCTCGCGGTCTCGACGGCGCCGTTCGCCGACGCGGCATATCCTCTTGGCGCCGTTGGCGCGCCACTAATCGCTATTGGCGCCATGATCTCCACAGCAGGGTCGGCCAACGGCAATATTTTGATGAGCGGCCAGATGCCCATGGCTGTCGCCCGTGACGGATTGGCGCCGAAAGTGCTGGCGCGCCGCAATGCAGGTCATGCGCCGGCAATTGCGTTGATTTTGTCGTCGGTGCTTTCAGTTTCACTCGTTGCGTTCAATTACCGAGAAGGTCTCGTGGCGGCGTTTACATTCCTGATCACCCTGTCGACGCTCGGTACGCTTGCGCCTTATCTGGTTTCCGGTTTGGCGGAATTTAAACACTCATGGCGTAGCGCAAAAGGCTGGGCGGCTATTGCTCTGTTTGCCGTGGTCTATTCTTTGATTGCGATGTTGGGCGCGGGCGTGAAGACACTCCTTTTGGGCGGGCTCTTGCTTGCTGCGGGGCTGCCGGTGTTTTATTGGTCGAAACACAAGCAAGCGTAACTTTTTATGACGTCAACTGATGCAATCGAAACAGGGCTTCCGGCATGGGCCTATACGGACCCGGAATTCCTTGCATTGGAACGCGAGAAAATATTCGCATCCAGCTGGCAAATTGTCTGCCATGACAGCGACATCGCGGCGCCCGGCGCTTATGCAACGCTGAATTTCATGGGTGCGCTGATGATGGTGGTGCGCGGCAATGACGGCGTGGTGCGCGCATTTAAAAATGTCTGCCGCCACCGGGCGGCGCGCCTGTTTGATGAGCCCTTTGGGCAATGTTCATCACGGATTGTCTGCCCGTATCACGCCTGGACCTATGATCTTGAAGGTCGCCTGATCGGCGTGCCGCAGCAAGACGGATATGAGGAATTTGATAAGCGCGAATATGGATTAACGCCGCTGGAGCTTGGTGCGTGCGGTGGCTTTTATTTCGTGAAAACAGGCGAGAACGGTCAATCGTTTGACGATTTCGCGGCGCCGTTTCGCGAAGAATTTGAAATCTACAACACGCGCGACATGCGCGCGCTCGGGCGCATCACGATACGCGAGCGTCAGGTTAACTGGAAAATCGCCACAGAAAATTACATCGACAAACTGCATCTGCCGGTCATTCACGACGGGCTTAACAGCCTTGTCGGCGATACCTATAGCCTCAAAATTGACGGCGATGCGTATCGCATTGAATCAAGTGTTGAAACGCTGCCGCACCAATCACTCTCGGTGGAGGCCTATCGAAAGTTTCTGCCCGACGTAGAGGATTTGCCGCCCGCGCGCCGCCGCCAATGGCTGTATCTGAAACTCTGGCCCAATCTCGCATTCGACCTATATCCGGATCAGATCGACTACATGCAGTTTATTCCGCTTGCGCCGGACCGGACCTTGCTCCGCGAGATTTCTTACGCCCTGCCGGATGAACGCCGTGAGATGCGCGCCACACGCTATCTCAACTGGCGGATCAATCGCGAGGTTAACCTGGAAGACAAGGACGTCATCGAGCGCACCCAGGCCGGATTCGCCAGCGGCGATTACGAACCCGGCCCGATCTCTCGTGATGAAATCTGCCTGCGTGACTTCGCCCAACGCATGCGCCGGGAATTGCCTATTTGCCGTGAGCGCTCGCGGCCGTCGATAAAAGCCTTTGAGCGCGCCTTTGAAGCTTGACGGGTTTAGGGAGCCCGCCTAGCGTCCGCCGCGCTATGACAGAGAAAAAAGTATCGACTTTCCAGGACCTGATTTTATCCCTCCAGACCTATTGGGCGGAGCAGGGATGCGTGATCCTGCAGCCTTATGACATGGAAATGGGGGCGGGGACGTTTCACCCGGCGACGACGTTGCGTTCATTGGGGCCGAAGCCGTGGAATGCGGCTTATGTGCAGCCTTGCCGGCGGCCGACGGACGGGCGCTATGGCGCCAACCCCAACCGCTTCCAGCATTACTATCAGTTTCAGGTAGTCCTAAAACCGAGTCCTGAAAATATTCAGGAATTGTATCTTGGCTCCCTCGATGCGATCGGTGTTGATCGCTCCGTACACGACATAAGATTTGTAGAAGACGATTGGGAAAGCCCGACGCTTGGCGCCTGGGGGCTCGGTTGGGAAGTGTGGTGCGACGGGATGGAGGTGACGCAATTCACCTACTTCCAGCAGGTCGGCGGTTTCGATTGCAAGCCGGTCACCGGCGAAATCACCTACGGGCTTGAACGCCTCGCCATGTATGTGCAGGGCGTCGATAACGGATTTGATCTTGTCTATGGCGGCAAAAAGCCGGATGGATCGCCGTTCACCTATGGCGACGTCTTCCATCAAAATGAAGTCGAGCAATCGGCGTATAATTTCGAGCTGGCGAACACGGAGATTCTTTTCCGGCAGTTCAAAGAAGCGGAAGAAAACTGCGCGGCGATCATTGAGGCTGGAAAAAAAGACGGCAAGGCCTATCCGCTGCCCGCCTATGAACAATGCGTGAAGGCGTCGCATATTTTCAATTTGCTCGATGCGCGCGGGGTGATTTCCGCGACTGAGCGCCAGTCTTACATTTTGCGCGTTCGAACACTGTCAAAGGCGTGCTGTGAAGCGTGGCTCGCCAGCCCGCAAGGACGGGGCGAGGGCGCCGGGGTCGTAGACTACGAAGAGGCTTGACGATGGCGCATATTTCGATGCCGCTGGTTGGCGGATGTCAGTGCGGAAAGCTGCGCTATGAGCTTACCGCGCCGCCGCTGACCATGTACGCCTGTCATTGCACAAACTGTCAAAAGCAAACCGGCAGCGCGTTTGTGTTGTCTACGGCGATTGTTGAAGCCGCGTTTTCATTTACCGAAGGCACGCCCGCGAAAGTCGAATGGGTCTCTGACGCCGGCAATAATCGCTACGGCTATTTCTGTGGCGATTGTGGTTGCCGCATCGCCAATGGGCAAACGCCGAGCATCGGTGTGTTATCGCTGCGCGCCGGTACGTTCGATGACACAAGCTGGGTTCGCCCGGCGGCGCATATCTGGACCAAGAGCGCGCAGCGCTGGATCAAATTTGAAGAAGATGACCTTCTCTTCGAAGGGCAGCCCACGGATTATCAGCCAGCAATCGAGCGCTTCCGGTCCTTCGGGGCGTTTGCTTCTTAGAACCGCCGAGGCTACGGGCGGCGAAACGGCAATCGTTGTACGCGGTTTCGCCCACGGATGGTTCGCCGGACCGATGACTTACAGTGTGCTGACCGAATTTCCTTATATTGTGCGGCGCGTTGTGAGGCATTCTCTGGCGCTTGGATGAAGGTTGCGTTCCAATTGCGCGCTTCGGGCGACGCACCGTATAGTCCTCCCTTATCACAAAAACGGAGGGTCAAATGCCCAAAATCCTAGGTCTCAATCTTGTCGCCGTTTTAGTTGCTACCCTTGCGTTCTGGATGCTCGGTTTCCTTTGGTATGGCGTTGTGTTCATGGACGCCTGGATGGCCGGTCATGGCCTGACGGCGGATCAGGCTGGCGGTTTCGATATATATATGGCCGGGGGAGTCATTATCACGCTGATGCAGGTAATCGGCATCGGCCTTGTGCTGAAGTGGAAAGGCGTGGGGTCTATCGGCGAGGCGGTGAAGACCGCGTTGTTGTTGTGGGTGTTTCTGGCGTTGCCGTTCGTGCATTACGCGTATTTGTATCTGCCGGCGCACAATCCGATGTTGCTTCTGATCGATGGCTCGCACCTGCTCGTGGGCTGGGTTGTTTCGGCGGTTGTCCTGTCCTTGATAAAATAGGGCGGAAATCGCATCATGTTGGACAGGGGGCGGCGCTCGCGCCGCCCTTTTTTGCATTGGGAGGCGGGCATGAGATTAATTGCGACTTTAGGAATGCTGGCGATGGTCAGCGCATGCGGCGATGAAAGCCAGCGGGTCATGTCGGTCTCCGCTGAAGAGAGCGCGATCGAGGCGGACTATGTGTTGCAGGCCGATCAGCGCCACTCCAAATTCAGCAATGCGATCGAGCCGGTGTTGCGGGTTCCATCGGGGTCCGTGATTGAGGCCTATACGGATGAGGCGACGGGCGGACAATTGACGATCGATTCAACGCTTGATGATTTGAACACCATTGATTGGGATTTGATCCACGCACTGACCGGTCCGGTTTATGTTGAGGGCGCTGAGCCCGGCGATCTGCTTGCGGTGACGCTACTGGAACTGGAGCCCGGTGATTGGGGCTGGACCGGCGTCACGCCGGATTTCGGATTCCTCGCCGGCGAGGAAGAAGCGGCGGCGCTGAAAACTTATTCTCTCGATAAAGAGCGGAATGTCGTTGTTTTTAGCGACGGTATCGAAGTGCCGCTGGCGCCGTTTCCGGGCGTGATGGGTGTCGCGCCCGACACCGATGAAATGCTGTCCACCATCCCGCCACGCGCCAATGGCGGGAATATGGACGATCCCAATATGACGGTCGGGACGACGGTTTATTTTCCCGTGTTTGTGAAGGGCGCGCTTTTCTCAATTGGCGACACCCATGCAGTGCAGGGGCATGGCGAGGTTGCGGGCACAGCGGTCGAGGCGCCCATGCGGGTTGTTTATAAAATTGAGGTGTTGAAAGACGCCCGGCCCATACCCGAGCCGCAGTATGAGACGGACGCGTATTACGCAACCACAGGCTTCGCGACGACCATCGATGAAGCGGCCAAGAAGGCAACGCGGTATATGGTTGATTATCTCGTTGCAGAGCGCGACATGACCCGCGCTGACGCCTATATGCTCTGTTCGCTCGCATGTGACTTGAAGATCGCGGAAGTTGTCGACCTCCCTCACATGCTGGTGGCGATGCATGTGCCGAAGAGTATTTTCAAACATTAGCCTCGAGCAATGCGCGCGGCGCGAAACGAGCAAGTGGAAAAGCCATGACCTGGTCAGTTTATCTATCCGGTGAGATTCACACCAACTGGCGCGACGAGATTGCGGATGGCACTGCCGCGCGCAACCTCGACGTGGTGTTTTCAGGTCCGGTGACAGACCATCCCGCGTCCGATGATTGCGGCGTCGCCATACTCGGGCCTGAGGACAACAAGTTTTGGCACGACCGCAAAGGAGCGGACATCAACGCCATCCGAACGGGCACGTTGATCAAGAAAGCGGATATTGTCGTTGTTCGGTTTGGCGATAAATATAAACAATGGAACGCCGCTTTTGACGCCGGATACGCCGCGGCGCTCGGCAAGCCATTGATTGTCATGCACGGCCCGGACCTGGTGCATCCTTTAAAGGAGGTGGATGCCGCGGCGCTTGCGGTGACGCAATCTCCGGCGGAGGTCGTCGATATTCTTGACTATGTGCTGAACGGCCGCCTGAAGGGATATACGGACTGATCGCCATGAGCGTTCTGAAAGCGCCCAAGAGAAAGCCGCATAAGCGCAAGAAGCGGCGTAGCAAAAAGAAAACCCAAAGCCGGGTTAAACGCTACGCCATGTTCGCGGGACTGGGCGCGCTGGCGCTATTCGCGGGATCGCTCTTGTGGGCCGCCACCTATCGGGTGGCGCCGCCGCCGGGCACCATGCTCATGCTTCAACGTAAAATGAGCGGTGACGTCATTATTCACCCATGGACGCGGCTTGACGAAATTTCACCGCATCTCGTGACGGCGGTTATCGCGGCTGAAGACACACGGTTTTGCCTGCATAAAGGCATCGACATGCAGGCCATCGACAAAGCGCTGGCGGAATCGAAAAGCGGCAAGCGTCTGCGCGGCGCCTCGACGATCTCCCAACAGACCGCCAAGAACGCATTCCTCTGGAACGGCGGCGGCTGGGTGCGCAAAGGCGGCGAGGCGTGGATGACGGTCGTCATCGAGGCGTTCTGGCCCAAACGGCGGATTATGGAGGTCTATCTGAACGTCGCCGAATGGGGTGACGGGCTATTCGGCGCCGAGGCGGCGGCCCAGGCGCGGTTTGGCAAAAGCGCCAAGGACCTGACCGCCCACGAGGCAGCGCTGCTTGCCAGCGTTCTGCCCAACCCGCATAAATGGCGCGTTGATCCGCCGGGGCCTTACGTGCGTCAGCGTTCGGGCACCATTCGCGCCCGCATGAATAATGTCCGCCGCGATGGGCTGGATGCGTGCGTTTTTAGACCCTAGGCGGAGAGCTATAGGAGCTTGCCATGGGCGTGATGGTCATAGCGTGCTATCGTCCGAAGCCGGGAGAGGGCGAGGCGTTGATGGCGCTTATGCGTGAACACTTGCCGCTGCTGCGCGCCGAAGGGCTGGTTGATGGCGGCCCGTCGCTCTGCGGTCAGGCGAAGGATGGAACGATCGTGGAAGTGTTCCAGTGGAAATCGAAAGACGCCATCGACGCTGCGCATGGGAACGAGCGGGTGCTCTCCATGTGGGAACGCTTTGGCGAAATTTGCGAGTTTGTGACCATTGGCGATGTGGCGGAGGCGAAGGAAATGTTTTCGCCGTTTACGCCCATCGAATTGAACTGATAGAAATGATCCGACTGGGAGGATATGTCATGAGAGTGTTGATGATTGCGATCATGCTGCTGGCGGCGGCGTGCGCGAAAAAAGAAGCCGAAACCACCCGCGTTATTCTCGACACTGACGCCGGCATGATCACGCTGGAGCTATATCCGGAAAAAGCGCCGGCGACGGTCGCCAACTTTCTGAAATATGTGGATGAGGGCGCATATGACGGATCGCATATTTATCGCGCGACGCGCAGCGACAATGACCCGTCGATCACCATCATTCAGGGCGGGTTATGGAAACCGTGGGAAGAGGGCATGGATGAAGATTATGTCTCGCCCTATGCGCCGGTCGAACATGAAACCACCCAGACATCCGGCCTCTCGCATACGGCTGGCGTCATTTCCATGGCGCGCGTGGAGCCCGGAACCGCGTCGTCGGAATGGTTTATCAATGTGGGCGACAACACCTCGCTCGATTTTGGCGGCGAGCGCAATCCGGACGGTCAAGGCTTCGCGGCGTTTGGAAAAGTTGTTTCAGGTATGGATGTGATCACTTCCCTCAACGCCGCGCCGACGCAGGAAGGTGAGGGGTTTAACGGTCAGCTTCTCGTAGAGCCGGTCGAAATCAAGTCTGCGGCGCGTGTAGAATGAACTCGTTGAAACTTGTTTCTGCGTGTATTGCCGTCACGCTGCTCGCGGCGTGCGGGTCGAGTAAGAATGTGCCCTGGGCGTCCACCCATAGTCCGTATGCGACGGTAAAAGGCGAAACCGAACAATTCACACTGGCGCGGACGGCCTGTTTCGGTTTCTGCCCGATCTATCGGGTTACCGTGGACCAGAGTGATGCATTGTATTTTGAGGGTGAACGGTTTGTGGCGGAGGAGGGCGCGACGCTCAGCAAGCGCCTTCCCGGTGGATCATTCAACAAGCTCGTAAAGATCGCCAAAAGTTACGGCTTTTCAAGCTACGATCCGCGTTACCCCAATGAGGCGGCAAACAATTGCGGCGCCGTCGCCACCGACATGCCGAGCGTCATTATTTCGTTCGAGTCAAAAAGTCTTACCCACGAGGTAAACCTCTATCAGGGGTGTTTTGATTTTGAAGGCCGTGAGCGCTTTGAAGAAATGGTTGCGGCCATGGACGCCGTGCTCGATGTCGATAAATGGGTGGGGCCGCGCGAGAAATTTACTGAGGAGCAGCAATAGGCCCTATTTTCGTTTCTATCTAGGAAAGTGATGATGCAGTACCCTGTTTCTCTACTTGTTGTGCTCATGATGCTTGTAGAAGGATGCAGCACACACAACCCAAAAGTAATCAATTCTCAAAAAATGTTTGAAGAGCCAAGCATTGCCCGGCGAAGCGGAGAAGTTTATCGGCTTTTCTGGGTAGCCAATAGGCAGCACCCAATCGCGATAATTCTTTCTGACTCCGTTGGCTCAGCCCCAAAAATCGAACTTAAGTCAAATGATGGGTATGCGACCTATACTCGGGGGACTTTAGACAAACATGTTGAAGAAAATATTTCTCTTAAAGAGTTTCAAGACTTTCAGATGGAGTTCGAAGGGTTTTCGGAACTGATTTCTGATGATGATCGAGATGTAACTGGGCCTAATGACGACGATACGATCCTAATTTGTCTGCACGCCTCGTCATATTCTATTGAAATTAAGAGTAGAACTATTTCTCATTACATTTCGCGGTCGGCGTGTGCGGATAGCTTTGAAACAGATATGGAATATGTCGCACCATTCATGACGATTGCGCATCGTTATTTTGAGAAAGAACTATCGTCATTAGTTCAGTTTGCTGACTATCCTGTTGTACAAAAATCGATTCCCAGTGCTAACTAACCATGCGAACCACATCCGAACGACACGCAGACATTCTCAATGGATACAAATCCGGCGGATCCCGTTTTAACGACTGGTCGCGCGAGAAGCTCGGTGATTTCACGCTGCTAAAATGGAGCTTTGGCGCGCTTTCCATGCGCTGGGATATTGATGATCGTTTCCTCATGCCCGATGGGGTGATGTTCGGCGGGCATATCGCCTCTGTGGCTGATCATGTGGCCGGGCTCGCCGCCATGACGGTGCTGACCGACAGCCGGGAACGTTTTCGCACCTCGCGGCTGGAGACCAACTTCTTTCGGCCGCTGACGGCGCCCCTCGCGATGATTGAAGCGCGCATCACCAATGCGTCGAAAAACCTGATCCATGTGGAAGCCGACATGACAAATGGCGACGACAAGCTTGCGGTGCGGATCAACGCCGTGCAGGTGCGCCGGATGACCGGGTAGGGCGCGAAAGCAAGGCGGCTTGCGCAGGAGCATGAGCCCCCCTAGAAACCGGCGTTATGACCGAATTGCTGTTAGAATTATTCTCCGAAGAAATCCCCGCGCGGATGCAAGCCCGGGCGGCGGCGGACCTTGAGCGCGCCGTCAACAAGGCGCTGCTCGACGCCGGGTTCATGCCCGAAGGGGTGAAGGCGTTTTCCGGGCCGCGCCGCCTGACGGTTGTGGCCGCTGGCCTGCCGGTGCGTCAGCCGGACCGGCGCGAGGAGAAAAAAGGCCCGCGTGTCGGCGCGCCGGAAAAGGCCGTGGCGGGGTTCTTGAAATCTGCGGGGCTCGTCTCGCTTGATGAATGCGAACAGCGCGAGGACAAAAAGGGCGCCTATTACGTCGCGGTGATCGACAGACGAGGCCGCGACACGGCGGTTCTGATTGGCGAATTTGTCCCGGAAATAGTGCGCGGATTTTCGTGGCCAAAGAGCATGCGCTGGGGCGATGGAGAGTTGAAGTGGGTGCGGCCGCTGCATCGCGTGTTGTGTGTGTTCGATCGCGAGGTTGTGCCGTTCAAGATTGATGGCGTCGCGTCGGGCGACGTGACGGAGGGGCATCGCTTCATGGCGCCGGGCAAGATTAACGCGCGCGGGTTTGAAGCCTATGAGCGCGATCTGCGCAATGCGAAAGTGCTGATCGACGCTGATGAGCGCAAGGAGATGATCGCCCGCGACGCGGAAACCCTGTGCAAGGCGCAAGGGTTAGAACTGGTGGACGACGCCGGATTGCTGAACGAGGTTTCCGGGCTCGCCGAATGGCCGGTCGCCATGATGGGGACATTCGACGAAAAATTCCTGGCGCTCCCCGACGAAGTGCTCACCGCCTCCATGCGCGGGCATCAGAAATATTTCTCCGTGCGCAACCCGGAGACGGGTCGCCTTGCCAACAAATTCATCTGTGTGGCGAACATTGAGGCCTCTGACGGCGGCAAGGCCATGCGCGCGGGGTATGAGCGCGTGTTGACCGCGCGGCTTTCCGACGGCTGGTATTTGTACAATCAGGATTTGAAAAAGCCGCTGGCGGACCGCATCGACGACCTCGACAAGGTGACGTTTTTCGAAGAGTTAGGCAGCGTCGGCGACAAGGCGCGGCGCGTTGCGGCGTTGGCGAAAGAGATCGCACCGGCCGTGGGCGCCGACCCGGCGCTGGCCGAACGCGCGGCGCTGCTCGCCAAGGCCGACCTCGTGACGGGCATGGTCTATGAGTTCCCTGAACTGCAAGGGGTGATGGGGCGCTACTATGCGCTGGCGCAGGGCGAGCCGGCGGAAATCGCTGACGCCATCCGCGATCACTATAAACCCGCGGGCCAGGATGATGACGTGCCGACCGCACCGGTCAGTGTCGCGGTCGCGCTTGCCGACAAGATCGATACGCTGACGGCGTTCTGGGCGATCGACAAAAAACCAACGGGATCGAGCGATCCGTTTGCGCTACGGCGTGCAGCGTTGGGTTATATTCGACTAGCCGATTCCCGGAGCCAAAAAATCTCGCTCCAAATGCTGTTGCGGCATAGCTCTGTCAAACTTATTGGCGTTGTCGGTGAAGCTGCTTTTTCTGACGTTGAAAATGTCAGGAAATCGCTGATTGATATTGGATTATCCGAGGATGAAATAAAGCAAATTGGCCGAATGCTTTCGCCGCGTATTGATGTTGAGAAACGGGTTGGTGATTTGGCCGATCGAGTTGTACTAGCTTGTTTGGACTTGCTTTCGTTCTTCCACGACCGCTTGAAAGTTTACCTCAAAGACAAAGGCCACAAGCATGACGCCATCGAGGCCGTACTCACCGATGCGGACGGCAATCTTCAGGACGATCTCGTTCTTATCGTCGCGAAACTCACCGCGCTGGAAGCCTTCCTGAAAACCGATGACGGCGCCAATCTCGCGGCGGCGTATAAACGCGCAGCGAATATTCTGAAAGCCGAAGAGAAGAACGACAAAGCTGCGGCTGACCCCGAACTGGTGACCGACAGCGCACTGGTGGAGCCGCAAGAAAAAGCCCTCTTCAAGGCTTTGAAAGACGCCGAAGCCAAAGCTGCAAAAGCCGTCGCGGATGAGAATTTCGAAGCGGCCATGTTGGCGCTGGCGAAATTGCGCGCGCCGCTGGATGCGTTCTTTGAAAAGGTCACGGTCAACGCCGATGACCAAGATTTACGTGCTAATCGCCTATCGCTGCTTGCGCGCCTGCGCGCGGCGACGGGACAAGTTGCGGATTTCTCAAAGTTAGAGGGCTAGGCGTCATCCCGGACGCGATGCAATGCGATGCATTGCTTCGCAGATCCGGGATCGGGCGCGCATGTGGTGAACGATCCCGTGTCTGCCGCGCATCACTACGTGCTGCGCAGCGCACGGGATGACGATGACTAATCCTTAAACCCTTGCGCCCGTTCGGCGCTCGGGAAAAACAAAAACGCCAGCATTAAGATGTAGGGCGCGTAGTCCCATGACAGCGCCAGCGCCCAGACGTCGGAGAAAATGTTCGCGTGTTTCAACACGGCGTCACGGGGCGTCATGGTGGAAAGGCCGGGCACGAATTCTGCGTCCACCACGGACTGGCGCCGCGACACGGTTTCGGGTTCGGCTGGCGGTTCCGGCGGGTTGAACATCTCCCGGAAGATATCGAGGCCGCGTGCGGGCGATAGTTCCGCCGCCGATTTCAGCGGCACCGGCGGCTTTTGCAGCTTTTGCGAACGGATGAGGGATTGCAGGGCGCTTTCTACTTCCTCCGCATAGCGATCAATGGCCTCGCGCTGGGCGTTGGTGATGCGTGCGCCCACGGGCTTGGGGTTTGCGCGCGCGAAATTGTCGAGCTGCGCATCGAGCAGGCGTTCAATGCGCTTGTCATGTCGCCAGCGGTTAAGCACGCTGGCGAAATCGTCATAGGCGGTTTCAAACTCGCGGTTCCAGCGGTCGACGTTCTCGAACGCATTGCGCGACAGAAGCTTTTTCAATTCATCGCTCTTATTGGCGCAGATTTCCGCATCATAAGGGTCAACGCCCGACGGCGGCGCGCCGGTGATGATCGCTGCAACGCTTTCCTCAAGCGCTGAGAACCATGTGGCGATGCCGTTGAAATAATCGGTGACGGCGCCTGCGCCCGATGCGCCTGATTGCGACCCGCCCTGACGCTCGGACGCCGCGACGCGCGTCACGTCCTGCGCGGCGAGGCGCAGATCTTCCAGAAACAGAAAATCCTTTTGCCGATAGGCGGTGATGCCCGCGCATTCGGTGGCGAGGCGATCAATCTCCGCCGAATAGGTGTGGCGCACGGCGTCAACGCCGCCAATGCCCACAACGGTTGTCCAGGTGGAAACAAAAACAGAATGAGGGCGAGCACCGGAACGACGATAAACAGCTTGATCGCCCGCTCGATAAAGAAGGCGATGTCGGCGATGAACCCATTCCCCATTCCTCGAAACCAGTCGCGATGGCGCACGAACTCAGCGCCGCCGACCCAGATCGCCACCGCGAGGCAAAAGACGAACACGCCAAAGGCGGGAGGCAATACGGAATTGCGGAAAAAGTCCGCCGATTCCTGTGAGGTGATTAGCGAAAAGCCGATGGCGGAGCTGATGGCGCTGAACAGCCCGGCGGTGATGGCCACCACCACGAACAGGCGGTTGAAAAGTGATGAGCCATGCATCCGGCGTGACGTCAGCACCGACCACAGCACGGCGGCGATGAGAACGACCACGGCGGACGCGCCGCCGATGGAGGCGAGGGGGACCCCGGCGATCTCCACGGGCGCGCCCACATCCTGCGCTGCAGTGGCGCAAAAAGAGGTCGCGCCCACCGTGGCGAAAACGGATATTTTGAAAATTACGCTTGATCGCCGCGCGTTTTCGCGGATTTTCCGCCCCATCCGATCCCCTCGGATTTATCGCCAGTGCTTTGCCTGGCCCCCGTTTTGTAGTCTTCGCCAAGTAAAGCGCAAAGTGCGGCTGGCGGCCCATCCTAACACGGAAAAAAAAGTGGTGGATAGTTATCCCCCACTTTTCTGGCGGGTTTATGGTGGGCCTTGCGGTCGGGTTCCGGTGAATCCGGGCGTGCGGCAATTTCCGGCTTGGTTGTTGTGCTGCGGCGCCGTATGGCATTGCTCGCCAGCCGAACGGAATTTGGCTGGCGCGAGGAAAACGGCGAAAGAACATGGCGGTATCCATGACTGAGAAGACGAAATGGGTTTACGGGTTCGGCGGCGGCGGCGCGGAAGGCGACGCCAGCCTCAAGAATCTGCTGGGCGGCAAGGGCGCCAATCTGGCGGAAATGGCGAGCCTCGGGCTCCCGGTG
The DNA here is from genome assembly GCA_942492295.1 of uncultured Alphaproteobacteria bacterium. GTDB lineage: Bacteria > Pseudomonadota > Alphaproteobacteria > Caulobacterales > Parvularculaceae > Hyphococcus. The sequence goes on along the minus strand of CALODW010000005.1, from coordinate 876,260 downwards.
CCGCCCGGCTTTACCATCACCACAGAGGTCTGCTCGGCGTTTTACGACAATGACTGCCAGTACCCCGCTGGCCTGAAAGAACAGGTCGGCGCCGCCCTTGCTCAAGTGGGCAAGAGCGTCGGCATGAACTTTGGCGACGCGGCCAAGCCACTGCTGGTCTCCGTGCGCTCCGGCGCCCGCGCTTCCATGCCGGGCATGATGGACACCGTGCTCAATCTCGGTCTGACTGACGAGACAGTCGAAGGGCTGGCCAAACTATCCGGCGATGCGCGCTTCGCCTATGACAGCTACCGCCGGTTCATCCAGATGTATTCCGACGTGGTGCTGGAGGTTGACCACCACGCGTTTGAGGAACTGCTGGAGACCTACAAGGAAGAACACGATTATTTCCTTGATACGGAAATGTCTGCCGATGACTGGCGCAAAGTGATCGCCGGATACAAAAAGGTGGTTGAGGACGAACTCGGCAAGCCGTTTCCGCAGGACCCGGAAGTTCAGCTCTGGGGCGCCATCGACGCCGTGTTTGGCTCATGGCGCAATGACCGCGCGAACACCTATCGCCGCTTGCACCACATTCCCGAAAGCTGGGGCACGGCGGTCAACGTCCAGGCCATGGTGTTCGGTAATATGGGCGAGACATCGGCAACCGGCGTTGCGTTCACGCGCGATCCGTCCAATGGCGACAATCATTATTATGGCGAGTTTTTGATCAACGCCCAGGGCGAGGACGTGGTGGCGGGCATCCGCACGCCCCAGACCCTGACCAAGCGCGCCCGCGAGGCGCAAGGAGAAGACGCGCTCTCGATGGAAGAGGCGATGCCGGACGCCTATGCGGAACTCATTCAGGTTTTTGAAAAGCTCGAAAACCACTACCGCGATATGCAGGACATAGAGTTCACCATTCAGGACAAGAAACTCTGGATGCTGCAGACCCGTAACGGCAAGCGCACGGCGAAAGCGGCGCTGAAGATCGCTGTTGATATGTGCGACGAAAAGCTGATCACCGAAGAAGAGGCGGTGGGACGGGTTGATCCGCATTCACTTGATCAATTGCTGCATCCGTCGCTCGACCCCGATGCGCCTCGCGATCTGGTGTTGTCCGGATTGCCCGCGTCACCGGGCGCGGCGTCCGGCGAGGTGGTGTTTAATTCCGACGAAGCTGAGCGTCTGGCGCAGGAAGGCAAGAGCGTCATCCTTGTGCGGGTGGAAACAAGCCCGGAAGACATTCACGGCATGCACGCCGCCAAAGGCATCGTCACGGCGCGGGGCGGCATGACCTCTCACGCGGCGGTGGTGGCGCGCGGCATGGGCCGGCCTTGCGTCTGCGGCGCGGGCGATCTGAAGATCGACAAGAGCGAGACGTTTTTTACGGTTGCGGGCCGCAAGGTTGAAAAAGGCGAGATCGTGACGATCGACGGTGCCGCGGGCAAGGTGTTTGCCGGCGCGGTGCCGACGGTGCAGCCGGAGCTTTCCGGGGATTTCGGCAAGCTCATGGGCTGGGCTGACAAAGTGCGGCGCATGACAGTGCGCGCCAACGCCGAAACACCGCACGACGCGCAAGTGGCACGCGATTTCGGCGCCGAAGGCATCGGTCTTTGCCGCACGGAACACATGTTCTTCGAGGCGGACCGCATTATCGCCGTGCGCGAGATGATCCTTGCGGAAGACAAGGCAGGCCGTGAGGCAGCGCTGGCGAAACTGCTGCCCATGCAGCGCTCGGACTTTGAAGAATTGTTCCGCGTCATGACGGGCCTGCCGGTGACGATCCGTCTGCTCGATCCGCCATTGCACGAATTCCTTCCGCATTCGGACAGTGAGATCGTTGAGGTGGCGAAATCTTCCGGCATGGATGCGGAAAAGCTGAAAGATCGCGCCCACAAGCTGAAAGAGTTCAATCCGATGCTCGGCCATCGCGGGTGCCGGCTTGGGGTTTCCTATCCGGAAATCTACGAGATGCAGGTGCGCGCCATCATGGAAGCGGCGTGTAACATCGAAAAGGAAACCGGCGAGCGAGTGACGCCCGAAATCATGGTGCCGCTGGTCGCCAAGCGCGAAGAGCTGGCCTTGCTCAAGCGCCGCATCGACGAGGTGGCGCTCGCGGTTTTAAAAGAGAACAAGGTTAAGCTGGATTATCTGGTGGGCACGATGATCGAGCTGCCGCGCGCGGCGCTCACCGCCGATGATATCGCCCATGACGCGGAATTCTTTTCGTTCGGCACAAATGATCTGACGCAAACGACCTTCGGCCTTTCGCGAGACGACTCGGCGTCGTTCCTGCCTGACTATATGCGCCAGGGTGTGTTCGATCGCGATCCGTTCGTCACCATCGACCGTGAAGGCGTGGGCGCGCTGATCATGATCGCGGCGGAAAAGGGCCGCCAGACCCGGCCGGACATCAAACTCGGCATCTGCGGTGAGCATGGCGGCGACCCTGATTCGATCCATTTTGTAGAGGGGGCGGGCCTCGATTACGTTTCCTGTTCGCCCTACCGGACGCCCATCGCCCGTCTTGCTGCAGCGCAAGCAAAACTTGCCCAATCTGGCGAAGGATCAACGGCTTAGAAGGTTAAGCTTTGGCAAGCGTTTAGAAAGATTGAATAGAAACAGATGGTTAGAGCTTTGCCTTAATGGTTAACAAAGCCTTAACGCACGCGGAATTCATTTGCACCTGCACTGTCGAAGCGCCATATTGCCCTCGAAATCGCGCATCTGAGAGCGCGTTTTTGCGTCTTAAGAATTGGTAATATTTAAGATGCTCAGCTAACCGCTCCTAAATGGAGCGTTCGCGAGCCGGCCCCCAAATGGGAAACGAAACCGCGACCATGAAAAGAACGAAACGACCTGTGACGAAGAGAAAAAAAGTGAGCGAGCAACGCCACGCACATTTTTATGAAGCCAACTGGACCCTGCGCAGTCTGTTTGCTGCAGGCGTGCTGTCCCTCTGTGCTGTCGCCAGCGCCATGAGCGCGACGATCAACGCCAATCGCGCCGAAGCCGACCGGCAGGAACGCGCTGCGATTGAAAAAGAGGCGGAGCTGGTCGCCGATCTCGCCAACTATCTTGCGGCTGAAACGGCGGCGACCCGTGAGGCGTTGGATGGTCCGCGCCTGAAGCCGGCGAAAGCCACAGGCGACCTTCTGATGGACTCCGATCCGATCGCATCGCTCGCGTCATTTGATTTCACTGAACTGACCGTCGCAAAAGTCGATGCCGATGAACGGCGCTGTCTGGCGCAAGGTATTTATTACGAAGCGCGCTCCGAGCCGCGCATCGGACAGCTAGCGGTGGCGGATGTTATTTTGAACCGCGTTGCAAACTCGCTCTACCCGAACACCATTTGCGGCGTCGTGTTTCAGGGGTCAGAGCGCCGTACGGGTTGCCAGTTTTCATTTACGTGTGATGGCTCCATGCAGGCGCGTTTGAACAAACGCAAATGGGCTGCGTCGGAAGAACTGGCCGGCGCGATCCTTGCCGGGTTGCGCGCGCCGATCAGCCGAAACGCTACGCACTATCACGCCAATTATGTGACGCCTTACTGGGCGGATACGCTGACGCCCACAGCGACCATCGGCACGCATAAGTTCTACCGGTTCCCGAATCGGAAACTTGCGTCCGCTGCTCCTGCCGCAATGTAGATTGGCGGCGATGGGAATAGTCTGCCTACAGACAGATTTCCTGACCCTCTGCTGCAATATTAAATCCGGCTTTGGTGACCGCTTTTCGTTGTGGCGCCTGCGGGTTTAACAGCGGGTTTGTGTGGTTCATATGGATGAACCAGACTTTTGATTTCTCATCGGTGGGCAGGGGCGCAAAGCGTTCCATGGAATGCGAAACAAAAGGATGCGGGAAGCCTGACATATCCCGCCCCGGTATTTCGCCGTCGGCGAAAAACGCCGCATCGAGCAGGGCGAAATCCACTTCGGCGATCTTGTCTTCAACGCGCGTTCCTTGCCCGTCCCAATCTTCCCAGCTGTCGATGTCGGGAATGAACATGGCGGATTTTTCGGGTCCCTCGATCTTATATCCGACGACCTCGGAATATTCCTGCCGGTGCGGCACGAGAAATGGCGTGACGCTAATACCCTCCGCCAGTTGTTCCGCTTCACCATCGCTCATAATAGCGATGTAAATATTGTGAATTCGCAGAAGCTGGTCCCATGGGCCGTTAGTCGCGAGATAGTTCGCCATGCGCGGCATGGCGAACACTTGAATGTTTTGCGCGCCGGATGCTTCATTTCCGAACATCATCAATCCAACATAATGGCCGATATGGGCGTGGGTTAAAAACACGCCGGCAAGATCAAGGGGTTGCGCCGTCGGCGCCGCTTTGTTCAAGCGGTGTATTTGCGCCTTGATGTCGGGCGTCGCCTCGAACAGCCAGCGCTTCGGCGATTCACCGCGCCGGTCGATGAGCGCGATCGAGGCCGCAAGGCGACGCAGGGATTGATCCGCCCACGCTGGATCATCGGGGTTGCCGATCTGCGGTTTGCCGGCATCCTGTGCAATGCCGAGTACGAGAAGTGAAACGTCGCATTGCAGCGCCGCGGCCTTTTGTTCGGCCGGCTGCGCACACGCGGTAAACAACAAAGCGGCGACAAGTATCGTTGTGATGGATATGTTCATTTCGCCCTCCGGGAGAGCGGAAGGATTACAGGAAGTCGAGCCCAAGATCGAGGCTTGGCGCCGAATGGGTAATCCAGCCGGAGGAAATGACGTCTACGCCGGTTTCAGCAATGGCGCGGACCGTGTCGACAGTGACATTGCCAGAGGCTTCAAGGATGGCGCGGCCCTTCGCCTGAGCCACGGCTTTTTTCATGTCGCCGGCCGACATATTGTCGAGCATGATGATATCAGCGCCGCCGGAAAGCGCCGCATCAAGCTGATCGAGCCCGTCGATTTCGACTTCTATCTTGACCGTATGGCCGACAGCGGCGCGGGCGGCGGCGATGGCTTTTGTGATGCCGCCAACGGCTGCGATGTGATTGTCCTTGATCATCACGGCGTCATAAAGGCCGAAGCGGTGATTATGACCGCCACCGCAACGCACTGCGTACTTTTCGAGCGCACGTAGGCCCGGCGTTGTTTTACGAGTGCAAACTATTCTTGCATTTGTGCCTTCGACGGCGTTCACCAGCGCCGCCGTCGCCGTCGCGATGCCGGATAGGTGGCCGAGGAAGTTTAGCGCGACACGTTCAGCGGAAAGGACGCCGCGCGCCGGGCCGTCGAGCTTTAAAACGATATCGCCTTTTTGAACGCGCGCGCTGTCGCCATTGACGATCGTGACGTTGATCTCTGGATCAACCAAACGGAACGCCGCAATGGCGGCGTCAACGCCCGCGATCACGCCGGGTTTGCGCGCCGCGATGACAGCGCTTGATTTTGTATCAGCGGGGATGGTCGCATTGCTCGTGATGTCGCCTGCATCACCGAGGTCTTCCGCAAGAGCTTGTTTGATGGCGGATTCGATGATGTGTCGCGGCGGAGGGGTAAGAGTCATTCGTCTTCCTCCTCATCGTCATACGCATCTGTCGCACAAATCTCCGTGTGAAATGCGTTTTCATCGGCATCGGGAAAGTCGCTGCGATAATGCCCGCCGCGGGATTCCTCGCGCATCAGCGCGCCTTGGGCGATCAACTCGGCGGTGACGAGGGCGCTCTTCAATCCGCTGGTCATATCAGGATGGTCGTTGAGGATATGGATGACGTCGATCACGTCGTTCAGCGATTGTTCAGTTCGGATCAGCGCGCAGCCTTCGCTCATGGCCCGACGCAGGCGCATCATCGCCTCAGGGTCGGCGGGCTTCGACGGGAGTTCCATGCGGTCGCCGGGCGCGCCGGGCTCAATAGGCATCGCAATCTCTTTGTCGCGCAGCTGGCCGGCGATGCGTGCGCCAAAGACGATGGCTTCAAGAAGAGAATTTGACGCGAGCCGGTTGGCGCCATGCACGCCGGTGGAGGCGGCCTCGCCCACGGCCCATAGTCCCTCGACGGTGGACCTGCCATCATTATCGGTCATGACGCCGCCCATATGATAATGCGCAGCCGGGGCGACGGGCATCAGCTCCGTTCGCGGATCAATACCGGCTGCCTGGCATGATGCAAACACAGTGGGGAAGGCGTCCGGGAACTTGGCGCCAATGGCCTCGCGCGCATCGAGGAAGGCGCCGCGGCCTGATTTCAATTCGGCTTCCACAGCGCGGGCGACAATATCGCGGGGGCCGAGGTCGCCGCCCTTGTGATAATCGCCCATGAAGGCGCGACCGTCTTTGTTGACGAGCGTTGCGCCGTTTCCGCGCAAGGCCTCCGTAGCGAGCGGCGCCGGGTCAACGCTAATGTTGAGCGCGGTGGGGTGGAACTGCACAAACTCCGGGTCGCGAATGACGGCGCCGGCGCGCGCGGCGAAGGCGAGGCCGTGACCCTGCGCTGGCGTCGGGTTGGTGGTGACGGCGTAAAGCCCGCCGAGCCCGCCCGTGGCGAGCACCGTTTGCCCGGCGTCATAAGCGGCGCGTTCGCCCCGCGCTACGTCATAGACAAGCGCGCCGCCGACGGCGCCGTTCTCGTCAACGAGCAGATCTTCAACAACGATCCGTTCAAGGATAGTGATGTGTTCGGACGCGCGGGCGGCTTTGATCAGCGCATCCATGATCGCCGCGCCCGCCTGATCGCCGGTGGCGTGGACGATGCGATCACGGCAATGGGCGGCCTCGCGCCCGAGAACGAGATTGCCGTCGGAATCGCGGTCGAATTGCACGCCAAATTTGACGAGGTCCTCGACGGCGCCGGGACCCGCGTCGACCAGCAGGCTCGCGGCTTCGGGATCAACAAGCCCGGCGCCCGCCTGCATCGTATCGGCGAAGTGCAGGTTCGGCGTGTCGTTCTCACCGACAGCGGCGGCGAGCCCGCCTTGCGCCCACGGCGTCGCGCCGCCTTTGCCCAAAGGACGCGCCGTAATGACTGTGACCGGCCGGGGTGCCAGCTTCAACGCGGTGTAAAGCCCGGCTACGCCCGCGCCGATGATGAAGATGTCCGAGTTCATTGTGCTTTGAGGCCAACTTTAAAGTCGTTCATGGAACTTCATAACCTTCTGGCGATCCGAGCCATTCGAAGGCGATAGACTCGAGTTTCGAATACCAGCCTGCATCCATGCCGAAGTGTTTTTCACCCTTAAAATTTAGCCCCCACTTGTCATTGCCCATTCCACAGAATCCATCATGACAATACTGGATAATCATATTTCGTTCGCCGACATCACCAATAATCCAAGCATCGAATCGCTGTTCATTTCGATATTCACAAAGCAGGTCTATGCGCTCCGGGGTCACGAGACGGGACTGTATCCAGTGCTTTGCAGATTCGTGATTAATTTTCGTGATCTCGTCACTAACAATTTTTTGAACTGTCTCCACCGATAGTATTGTCATCGTCGGGCGTGTCCCGGCGATCCAGTCGTTGCGAAAAGACGACACCTAATTTGCTGGATGCCCGGGACACGCCCGGGCATGGCAAATTTGGATGTTCGGCTTTGCTCCATGCAATTCGCTCAAGCTCGCGCCTCGACCGCCAGCACTTCCGGCGGGCGCTGATGATTATACATGGATTGGCGCGTGAGGGGCAGGGCGATCATCCGCTCGATGGGGCGGCGGGCTTTCTCGATGATCTCTGGATCGATGAGCACTTCATGCTCGATGGTCTGGAGGGCGCGCAAAATCTTCGGCAGTGAAATCCGCTTCATATGCGGGCAGAGATTGCAGGGCCGGACGAAATTCACCTTCGGGTTTTCCAGCGCCACATTGTCCGACATGGAGCATTCGGTGAACAGCACGACGTTTTTCGGCTGGTTGGCTTTCACATAGTTCGACATGCCGCTGGTGGAGCCGGCGAAATCAGCCTCGGCGAGCACGCCCGGCGGGCATTCGGGGTGGGCGAGAACGACGACGCCGGGATTGCCCTCGCGGATTTCGCGAATGTCTTCCGCCGTGAAGCGCTCATGCACTTCGCAGGCACCGGCCCAGGTGACGATCTTGATGTCGGTCATGGCGGCGACATTTTTGGCGAGATACTGATCAGGTATCAGAATGACTGTGTCCGTGCCGAATTCCTTCGCCACGTGCTCCACCACTTCAACGGCGTTTGACGACGTGCAGCAGATATCGGTTTCGGCTTTGACGGCTGCGGTGGTGTTCACATAGGTGACGACTGGCACGCCCGGATATTTCTGTTTGAGGAGGCGCACATCCGCGCCGGTGAGGGACGCAGCGAGGGAACAACCCGCGCGCATATCCGGGATCAGCACGGTTTTGTCCGGGCACAGAATTTTCGATGTCTCCGCCATGAAGTGCACGCCGGCCTGAACGATGATATCGGCGTCGGACTTCGCGGCTTCCTTGGCGAGCTGCAGACTGTCGCCGGCAAAATCACCGACGCAGTAAAAAATCTCCGGCGTCATGTAATTATGCGCCAGGATCACCGCATTCTTCTGTTTTTTTAGATCGTTGATCGCCGCGATGTAGGGTGCGTGCAGGCGCCATTCGATCTCCGGGATCAGGCCGGAGACTTTCGCATAAAGATGCTCGGTCTTCGCGCGCACTGCCTCCGTATAGGGCAGGGGCGCCAGCGTAGATTCATCACCGAATGCAGGCATTGCTCGCCTCCTTTTGGTCTCCTCCAGAAAACGCCGGGCTCAGAAACCATAGTTATGCTCAACTAGAGCATATATAGGATCAAAATATACGCCCACAAGGGGCGATACGAGGCAACGTAGCGGATAATCGAGATGGGTCAATCGAGTTTGTCTAAGGGAAACAGGAGAAATTCAGCGGCTTTCCTGATTGGTAAGCATTGACTTACGGAGCTATTACTGCCATATGTAAGTTATGACTTACGAAATGAAGTTTGAAGCTCTGGCGGTCCCGACGCGCAGAACCGTTTTTGAAAAGCTACGCGCCGGGCCGCAGTCCGTCGGCGCCATTGCCGAAGGCTTGCCGGTTTCGCGGCCGGCCGTGTCACAGCATTTGAAGGTGTTGAAAGACGCCGGTCTGGTGAGCGAGCAACGCCATGGCGTCAGGCGCATATACCGTCTCGATACAGAAGGGATTGCGGAACTGCGCGGTTATTTCGACCGGTTCTGGGACGACGCTCTCGATGCGTACAAGCGGTCCCTCGAAATGAAAGATGCTTAGAAGAGGAAAAGGAGAAACCCATGAGCGTAACAACGTCATTGGAGCCAATCGTCAAAAAACTGAACCTCGATGTTTCTGTGGAGAGGGCGTTCCGTCATTTCACCGACAACATTCATCTGTGGTGGCCGACGGAGACACATTCATTGTCCCAAGCCGATGCCGAAACTGTGAAGTTTGAAGCGAAAACCGGCGGACGTGTTTATGAGATTGAAAAATCCGGCAAGGAGCGTGAATGGGGCCGTGTGCTTGTTTGCGACGCGCCAAAACGTTTGGTTTTTTCCTGGGTCCTTGAGGCGCCGGAGAAAGCGACCGAAGTCGAAGTGCAATTCAGAGAGGCAGGCGACGGCAAATCATCGCTGACGCTGACGCATCGCGGTTGGGATACTCGTCCAGATGGCGCGGAATGGCGTCAGAACTACAACAAAGGTTGGGACGGCGTGCTGCAGCAGTATGGCGGCTCAATCGACTAGTGGAAATCAATTCTGCTGTGGCGTTGTCCGTTTTTTACAAGCATTGCGCCCGCGTCATTGGATAGAATGTCGATGGTAAGTAAAAAACAGAGGGCGGCGGCATGATGAAACGGATGATGGGAGTGGCGGGACTGATTGGCGTGATGATCAACGCCGTCGCGGCCGAAAAGCCACAAACGCCGTTTTTCTATGAGTTCGATGAGCTCGCGCCAGATGTCTGGGTCGGCGTTCGGCCCGACGGTCCGCGGTTCCCGGTACAGGGCTCGACGGTCATCGTGATCGAAGATGATGGCGTTCTTGTCTTTGATAGCGGCGGGGTCGCCGCCATGGCGGATATCATTATCGACAAGGTCCGTTCGTTGACCGAAGCGCCCATCACACATGTGGTGATCAGCCATTGGCATGGCGATCATCACTTCGGCGCCTATCGCTTTGCGGAAGAATTTCCAGACGTTCAGATTATCGCCCACCGATTTACTGACGCGGCCATCAAAGGCGACCGTGTGGACTATATACAAACCTATCCGACAATTGCGGATCGCCTATCCCCTTACGCCAAAGCGCTCGAGACAGGTGTGGATACGGATGAGTCGCCTCTAAGCGATATAAACCGCCGGATCTATGAGCAGATGATGCGTGACGCCCCGATTGTTGCGGAGGAATATAAGCGCGTTGCGGTCACCGAACCGACCGTGGTGTTTGACGAAAAATATGAACTTCGCTTGGGCGAGCGCCGAATTGAACTGCTCTATCTTGGCCATGGGAATACCGATGGCGACATCGTCATGTGGCTTCCTGATGAAAAGATCGTGGCGACCGGTGATCTTGTCGTTGCGCCGACACCTTACGCCTTTAACGTGCCGCCGCGCGGTTGGGCGAAGACGCTGAAAAAGCTAAATGCGCTTGGTTACCACATCCTCGTTCCAGGTCACGGCGATGTTCAGCGGGATACGTCATATGTCGACCTTATCATTGAAACGTCTGAGGCTATCGCCGATCAACGTGACGCAATGATCGCAGATGGGGTCGAGCCTCAGGATATTCCTGACCGTCTGGACTTTTCGCCGTTCAAAGATCGCTTCACGAATGGCGACGCCTACACGGAAGTTTATTACGACTCATACTTTGAAGGGCCGCTGCGCGCCGCCGCAGTCAAAGAGCTTTCCGGCGAGCCTATGGTTGTGATTGGGCCGAGCAAAAGGGCGGAATGAATGTGTGCATGGACGGCGGATTACTCATTCTTTAACGCCGATTTCACGTGTTTCACCCGGATCTGTGAATAGATCGCCGCCAGCTTGGGCGCGCCATTCATCGCCTTGTCCCGCCGCCCGTTCCGGCACATGCACGCCTACGGTTTGGGCCGCGCTGATATAGGTCTCCAGAATTTTCTCGCCGTCATCGGAGAGGTAAAACCAATAGGCCGGAAACGCCATGTCGTGTTCGCGATTGGCGAAATGGTCGGCGTGTTTTTCAAAGTCGGCGACGACCGGGCCGGCGTCTCCCAGATGTATCACGGTTGTTTCGTCATCCAGTGTGACGCGCCATACAAAGTTCTGAATTTCCGGCCGGTCGCCTGCATGCGGTACGTTGACCACTTCAACGCTGAGGCCGTCCACCTCGAAAGCAACGGGATCATTGTCCGGCGCAATGTCAAATGTATGAACGCGTTGCATCATCGGGTCGTCTTCAGCGACGCCGGCCTCTAAGAACGCCTCGCGAATCTGAACGGAAGCGTACAGGGAAACATCTTCTCGCGCCCGCATGTAAGCGATCGCGGGTTCAGCGGTGAAATGATCGCCGTGAACATGGCTGACAAAGATCGCGTCGACGCCATCATAAGGCGGCTCGCCTTTCATCATTGCGTCCACAATGTTGTCTGGAACGAGCGCGTACTGGCCGTAGCTGTCGGCGTAAAAAGCGTCGAACAGAATTTTTGTTTCGCCGCGCGCCACCAGAACGCCTTCGTTTCCGAGATATGTTGCGCGCGCCGTTACGTCATGCGCACTCGCTTGCGACGAAAAAAATACGGCGATCGCCGCGGTCAATAAAGTGCGCATCAGTTCATTCCTTTTATCTTTGAATGGCTTTCATGATTGGTCGTTCCCCCGCCGCAATCTTGGAATAGTAAGGCCGGCGGCCGCGCGATCTTTCAATCCGCTGCGATTGACTTGAAACAGTGCGGCGGGCCGTCCGCCAGCATCGCCGGTGGTTTTGCCTGTGTTTTCGACAAAACCGGATTTCTCGACACTTCGGCGAAAGTTTTGCTTGTGAAAATCAAATCCGACGATGGCCTCAACGGTTCGCTGCAACTGCAAGAGCGTAAAGGACTGTCCAACCATCTCAAAGAGAACCGGGCGGTATTTAAGTTTGCCGCGAAGCCTTCCGATGGCGGTGGCGAGAATGCGCCGGTGGTCAGAGATCATGGCGTGCCCCAAGATGTCGCCGATTGGGTGTTCGCCGGAACGCTGTTCGGGTTCGGCCCCTTCGCGATCGCGCCAAGCTTCGATGACAAGGCCCGCCTCATACATTAACTCATACCGGTCAAGCGTACGTTCTTCTTCCCAATGAAAGCCTTCAAGGCCAAAGGCGAGGTTCATTCTTGCTTTTTTTGTGCGCTTACCCTCCGCCGAACGACTGCGCGCCGCCCAGTTGAGAAGGTCAGGGATGATTTGTTGGCGGAGAATAGCCGGCTCGCCGGCGCGCCAGTCTTCCCACGGAAAAAGAGCGTACCAATCACTCCACTGCGCATCGTCAGCCAACAAGTCTGCAGGCGCCGGCGCCAGCGCCAGGTAGCCCACGGATACGACGCGCTCGCTTCCGCCGCCTGCAAGCGCGGCGGCAGGCGCTTCGCGGCCCTTGTCGCCAAAGGTGTAGAGCTGCTCCACGTATCCCAGCGAAACATGGGTTTGACGCTCCACCCACTCGCGAACACCGATTTCAAAGGTCCGGTGACGCTCGGGATCAAACGGGCCATAGGGCAGCGCGAGCGCACCGTCTGGTCCGCGTACGGTCAATACTTTGGGCCGATCGCCATCCACAACGGCGATGACAGCGTTGAGCGCGATGGCCACGTTGGTTGCCAGGGAAGAGGCGGGTGCTCCGGTCATTGCAATGTCTATGGCGGATTTATCCCGCAACAGGCAAGAGCACAGTGGGCGCCGCAACGGTTGAGCAGCACGGACACATGTCAAGAACTGCTGAAACCATGCGATCGTCTCGCTGTAGAGCGGCGTCAGCTTTGGAAACAAGCAGAAGGTTTGGATCGGCGTGGGGCGCCGCCTGACGCAACCGTTCGGCGATGGTGTACTCGCAGACCCCTTTTTCCTTCACGCACATCAAGATGTAGGCAATGGCCATGGACCGGGCGACGCCGCGATGGCAATGGACCAGGATGTTGCTGTCGGTGGCCGCCCAGCGTGCGGCGAGTGTCAAAATATCGGGACACCAGCAGGCCTCGTCATCGCCTTGATCGCAGTCTGCGCGGCCCAAACGCAATTGGTGTTCAGCCGGCAAGGCTCGAACGCAGGCAGGCGCTTCGTCATCTGAATCAAGAATGGAGATCGCATAAGCGGGATTGTAACGTTCGAAAACGTCCTCAACCGCCTCCAGCGAACTCACGATAATCATCGACATGACGCTCTTCCGCCCGAAAAGCTGCTTTACCGCTAATTAAACGGCGTTTCTAAACGAAATACTATCTATGGGTGGACATTGTGAAGAGTAGCACTTTCACAGGCGCTTGAGGTCGCGTGCTTGTTATCCGCCATCCAGGCGTCACGCGGCGGCTTCTTTTGCCAGCGACGCAAAGCGCTTGAGGTAGGTGTTTTGCGCCTCCAGCGAGGTCATCACCTTCAAAGTCCGGTGGGCGACACCTCGCGGGGCGCCAAAAAATTTACGCGCTTCAGCTTCATCAAATCCTGCGAACTGCACCGCTTCGAAATAGGCCGACGCCCGGTCGGCGCGCTTAATGAGTTTCTCGATGGTATCCGGCAAATGGGGCGGCAAGCCGAAACGCAGGTGAATTGCCTGCATCAGGCGTGATTCAATTGTCTTATAGTGGCCCCCAAGTTGCGCTTTAAAAGGCGAAATCATATCGCCGATGACAAATTCCGGCGCATCGTGCAGCAACGCGCCGAGACGCCATTTCGCAGGCCATCCGGGTTTTAGCTCGCTGCAAAAGTCTTCCACGATGAGTGAATGCTGGGCGACATTGAACGGAAGCGGCCCGAGTGTTTGACCGTTCCAGCGTGCAACGCGCGCCAGGCCATGAGCGATGTCCTCAATCTCGATATCCACCGGCGATGGATCGAGCAGGTCGAGCCGGCGGCCAGAGAGCATCCGTTGCCAGGCGCGCGGAGGTGCTTGTGTTTTTGTTGTCGATTTTATCGCCATGGATAATCCGTTGGGATGAGCCGTTGGGCTGAGAGGATGAACCGCGTAGCAAACAGCGTGCGCGCCTTCAAGAGCGACGCCCAACGCGATGAGATGCGGGGAAAATGCGCCGGACTGGCTTGAGCGATACCGGCGAACATCCCATTATCGAGTAAGTATCGTGTAAAGTGAAAACTCCAAAGAAAAGGCGAGCGGAATTTCCGCTTGGAAAAAGGGGTGCGAGAATGGCGACGAATGATTATCGAGAAGAATCCTATGAAGGATCCAGTCGATCGAGCACAGCATGGCTGTACGCTCCTGTTATATTAATTTTGTTTCTGGGCGGAGCAATGTCGATTGGCGCTTACGTCGAGGCGGATCCGCAGTTGACCATCACCGAGTCGATTGCGCTCGGGTTCGGCGGGCTTGCCGCCCTGGTCGTGGCGATGATTGCGGCATTGTTAGCAGTGGTAGCTTCAATATTTGCCGCGGTGATTGCACTCGTGGCCGCCGGTGGTGCGGTGGGAGTCACCTTGTTTATCGTCGCATCACCAATCATTGCGATCATTTTAATTGCGATGCTCTTTCGACGCCGCAAATCAGATTGTCCGAATCCGGCCGCGCATGAGTGATCCGAAAGCGGCCGCAAAGAGCCGGATTTCGTGATTAGAGCCGCCCGGCATAATGCGGGGCGGCTTTTTTAATCTATTCGGGTTCTTTTTCTTCAGCCGGTTGTTTCTTTTGCTGGTTGAAGATGGCGTTGAGGCCTTCATTGATCAGGGTTTCCTGCGCGGATGGTTCGGCGGCGGCATCCTGATCGCCCTCCTTTTTGCGCCCGCCGAGAATGCCTTTAAGAATTGATTGCGCCGGATCTTCTTCCTCCGCTTCGCCATCGTCAGATGGTTCATCGCCGCGATTACGATTGAGCACATCCCCCAATGCACGCTGCAAACCAGTTCGGGCGAGCGATTCCGCATCGACGCCGATGGTTGGCTTGGAAAACGTACCGCCAATGCGTACGGGAACGGTGACGGCGCGTCCGCCTTCACCATCCATCGTCGTCGTACCGCGCGGGGACAGGCGAATATCGATGGTCTGTGCGGCGAGATTAACGGTGCCGTTCCCGCTCATGGTGAGATAGGGGCCGTTCATCGTGATCGTCGGAGCGTTCACCAAGCCATTATTGATGGTGAAGTTTGACAAAAACTCGGAGAAGTCAGTTTGCTCGGAGGGGCCGCGCGCCTCGGCGACAGCGCGCTGCAACGCCGCCGGGTTGAAGCCTTCCTGAAATTCGCCGACAGCGCGTACGAGCGCCGCAATGTTGACGCCCTTCAAGGCGCCATCAGCGAGATCGAACCCACCGGAGCCGTCAATGCTTTGCATGATCGCCGCCTGACTTGCGCCGGCTGCGTCAAAGTTGAATTTGAACGAACCGAGGCCGAGCAAATTGTCGTGCCGCATCAAATCTTTGGTGAGCGGTTGGGCCTGTACGGCGCCGACATCGAAATTGCCAGCAAAGGAAGGGGTGGCGGTGCGGGCATTGACGACAACGCGGCCGGAGCCTTGACCGCCATACATGGAAAGCTCGGGGATTTCCGCCGTCATGCGGCCATTGTCGACGGTTAGTTTGATCCGACTTTCACCAAGTTCCAGATTGTTGACGAAAATCGAATTGGTCGAAATATCGAATTGCGCATCGATATTGCGCAAGCTGGTGAAATCCATTTTCGCTTCCGACCAGGCGGGAAAGCCCTCTACGCTTTCCGCTGGCGGGGGCATGTAAGGACGCAAGTCGAGCTTGTCCGTAGACAGAACACCGCTTGCCTTGGGACGAACGCCCGCCCAATTCAGATTCATCGCGCCTTGCGCTGCGATATCATCGAAATCAATAGTTGCATTTTCGAGTCTGAGCGCGTTTTCACCGCCATCAACATCGCCTTTGATGGCCAGCTTGTCGAAGCCCGGCGCATCGGCGAGTTCCGTTCCCACGAGCGCGGCGAGCGCCGGCAGGTCAGGTGCGTTCAGCGTTACAGGTCCTGAATACCGCAGCGCGTCTTTTGTATTCAGCGCGAGGTCCGCCCCGGCGATTGTCTCGCCGATCTCAAGATTGAGCTTCAAGTTTCCCGGTTCTTTATCGAGAATGTTTGCAAGGCTGGTAAGCACCAGGTCGACTTTGGAAGGCTCGCCTTGAAACGTCATCGAGCCTTTCGCCTCGAGCGGTTCCGCGAGGCTTTTCAGCACCACCGACATGTTGATGGCTTCGGCCACATAGGACTTGCCGGCCGCTGCGTCTTCGTAGCGCGCGGCGCCATCGACGATCCTAACATCGCCAAGCTTCAGCTCTCGCGGCGCCGAGCTGGTCGCCGCCGTTTCACTTTCAGCGGGCGCTGCATTCGACGTGAGGTTCCAGTTCACAGCGCCGCTTTTTGTACGCGCCAGACGGATGTCGGGCTTGGTGAGGACAAAGCGGTCGATTTCCACCGACTCCGACAAAAGCGGGATCAGCTTGACGCCAATGTCCGCCTCTTCAACACGGATGAGGTACGGCCCTTCAAATCCTTCGGCGTTGGCGATTTGCAGTTCTTCCACATGGAATGCCGTGCGCGGGAAAATCCGAAAAGTGAGGTTGTCCGAAATTGTGACGTCGCGCCCCAACGCATTGGAGGCGGCGGTCTCGATGCGGTCCTTGAAGGCGGCGACCGGCACCAGCCCTGGCAGGAACAAGAGCACCGCGACGACGACGGCGAGAAGCGCAACGATAAAAAATAGAAAACGGCCCATGGAAAACCTTCAATTTTCGTTAAACAACGGGAAAGCGAAATCGCTCCCCTCAATACCCCATTACGCGGTGCGAGAGAACATGTTTGCACCGCAATAGGAACGCCCCGGCGCGAATTTGCGCATGTTCCGGCGCTTATCATATTAAATGGTTGTTTCACTTCATGGTTCCACGTTAGTTTTATAATAAGGGGCAATATTTTGCCGCAAAACCCAAAGGCCGGGGACCGATATGAAATTGCCAGTTTTCACCGCGTTGGGGGCGCTGCTTTCTTACATCGCCGTGCATTTTTTCACACTGATTAAAATCATCTGGCTGCCGACGCTGCTGCTGACCGCGGTCATGGCGTATGTCATGCCGTCCATGATGGATGCTCAACTTCAGTTGGTCGCCATAGAAGAAACAGGCGATCCGGCTCAGGCGGCGGCGGCGCTCGCGCCTCTGCTGCGCAATTCCGGCCTGATCTTTGTGGCGTCGCTGGTGCTTTACCCGATGATGATGGCGGGTGTTTTAAAACACGTCATTCGCGGCGATGCGCCGAGGTTGCCGTTTTACTTACAGTTTGGCGGCGATGAACTGCGTATGCTGCTTGCCTACATTCTTGTTTTTATCATTTCGATCGTTGTTGCTATTGTTGGCATACTGGGCGCATCGGTTATCGGCGTGGTGGTTGGCGTGGCGTTGGGCGCGATATCCGAGGCGGCAGCGGGTCTTGGCATGTTAATTCTTGTCCTCGCCACTATCGTGGCGGTAATCTGGTTTGCGCTTCGCCTGTCGCTGGTCTTCCCCGCGGCAATCGGCGCCCGAAGTGTCGGCGTCGCGCAGAGCTGGGAGCAAACCAAAGGCGCCACGCTGGGATTGTTCTTCTACTGGTTCATCACCTTGATCTTGATGATGGTGCTGATGACGCCTGTGTGGCTCTTGATGGCGGGGGGGTATTTTTCAGTCTTCGGCGAATTTTTCAGCGCCGCCATGGCTGATCCATCGGCGGCGGAGCAATTGGGCGAAGAGTTTGAGCGCCGCATTCTCGAAATGCAGGCTGAAATGTGGGACAGATCGAGCCCCAGTTTCTGGATGGTGATTGCGGGATCCTGGTTGTCGCTGATCGTGCAATACGGCTTTACATCAGTGGCTGGCGGCGTTGCATGGCGTTACTTGAACGGCGAGGAGCGAGGTTAGGCGATAAACGGTCCGTCTAGTCCTCACTGCCTTCAACGGCGTTTCTTGCAGGACAGCCGAGGCCATTTTCCACGCCATCCATCAGGGTTTTGGCGCCCGCGGCCGTCCATAGCGCGTCAATATTGTGGCCTTCTCTGGGAAAAACCTTTTCATGCACAGGGTGGCCGAGCTTTTTCAGGTGTCTGACCACGTTCTGATGATTTCTGTAAAACCCCGCATCCTGACGGCCCACATACATGGCGACACATATGTCGTTTAAGTTTTCGAGCAGTTCATACTTTTGATTGCGCAGATATCCCGGATAGGTGGTGATGGACGCAACATATTCAGGATGGCGTGTCGCGATATGCAGCGATGAACGCCCGCCATTGGAAAAACCCATCAGGTGAAAGCGATCCTCCGCCATCGGAATAAGTTCGCGCAGTTGATCGAAGAGCGCCGGAAAATATTGTTCTCCGCGCGCAACAAAGGTGCAATCCCGGCAGGGCGCGGCGGGTGAAACAAAAATATAACCGCGATTCACGGCCTCATGCGCGATGTGCGCGCCGAACATTCGCTCCACATCTTCATCTTCCTGACCACCGCCAACAAAATAGAGCAGCACTTTGTGGCCCTGCGGCGCCAGCTCGGCCGGCCCCATGATGTAGAGTGTGAGATCGTCCAGCCCCTCGAACGACAACACCGCCCGATGGGCGACGATTTCAGCCTGCTCAGGCAGCGCCGGTTCGCTCGACGCATGCGCCGGGCGCGCGAGAACGCCAACGGCCGTCGCAAAAGCGGCAAGGGCAAGGAAATAGCGGTGGGTCATCTTTGCGCTCCGGCGTTGGTCTTGGGCGCCAAGTCTGCGCGCTAAGCGTCCGGTGCGAAACGCCGCTGGACCGGAATTTTGCGGAAGCAGACCCTTTTTCGACCGGACACGCGATTCGTACACTGCAGCCCCGCGAAGCGGCGAGGACTGGAGAATCGCTAGTAATTTCGGTGACCAGAATCTTGGCACAAAATTAGAACAAAACTGAAAAAAGACCGATTATCAATGCATTATACCTATTGCAAAATGAGAACAAAAAGCGTACATATGCGCCTCATTGACGGGGCGGTCCCGGTCAGGCAACGGAGGCGGTAATGATTAAAGGCGGTTTGCGAGTAGTGGAGGCGGGCGACGTGGATAAGTCAAAAGCGCTGGAAGCAGCGATTTCCCAGATTGATAAAGCCTTCGGCAAGGGCTCGCTCATGCGCCTCGGCGATAAGAATATCGTCGATATCGAATCCATTTCCACCGGGTCGCTCGGTCTTGATATTGCGCTCGGTATCGGCGGATTGCCGAAGGGCCGCGTGGTGGAAATCTACGGACCGGAAAGTTCCGGCAAGACGACGCTGTCCCTGCATGTGGCGGCGGAGACCCAAAAAATTGGCGGCACGGCCGCGTTCATCGATGCGGAACACGCCCTTGATCCGGTCTATGCGCAAAAGCTCGGGGTCAATCTCGACGATCTGCTGATCTCGCAGCCAGACACAGGCGAGCAGGCGCTGGAAATCGCCGATACGCTCGTGCGCTCCGGCGCCGTTGACGTGCTGATTGTCGATTCTGTTGCGGCGCTGACGCCGCGCGCTGAACTCGAGGGCGAGATGGGCGATTCACTGCCCGGTCTGCAGGCCCGCCTCATGAGCCAGGCGCTACGCAAGCTGACAGGCTCCATTTCCAAATCCAATACGCTGGTGATCTTCATCAACCAGATCCGCATGAAAATCGGCGTCATGTTCGGCTCGCCCGAAACCACGACGGGCGGTAATGCGCTGAAGTTCTATTCCTCCGTGCGTCTCGATATTCGCCGCATCGGCGCCATCAAGAACCGTGACGAAGTGGTAGGCAACCAGACCCGTGTAAAGGTCGTCAAAAACAAGGTTGCGCCGCCCTTTAAGCAGGTTGAGTTCGACATCATGTATGGCGAGGGCGTCTCCAAGATGGGCGAGTTGATCGACCTTGGCGTCAAGGCGGAAGTGGTCGACAAGTCCGGTTCCTGGTTCTCCTATAATTCCGAACGGATCGGGCAGGGCCGCGAGAACGCCAAACAGTTCCTGCGGGACAATCCTGATATGGCCGCCGAAATCGAACGGGCGATCCGCCAGAATGCCGGCCTTGTGGCGGAAGAAATGCTCACCGGCGAAAGCGCCAGTGACGACGACGAAGAAGATCTCGCGGCCGAGGCCTAAACAATCCGGCGGCGGTCACCTGCGCCGCCTGATAAGGCCAAACCAAACCCCGGATCAAAACTGCGTGTAGAACTGCACGGCGCGCTTTTCCGCGCCGCGCGGCTGCGCAACTGTCATTGAATTCTCAATATGGAAAAGGAGAGACCCATGATTGGCTATGTAACTTTAGGCACCAATGACATGGACAAGGCTGCGAAATTCTACGACGCGCTGCTTGGCGAGATGGGCGCAACGCGAATGATGGAGGCTGAGACTTTCATTGCCTGGGCCATCGACCCCAAGCAACCTGCGATTTCCGTCATCAAGCCCCATGACGGCAATGCCGCGACGGTGGGTAATGGCGTCATGGTCGCGATCCCTTGCGACAAGCCGGAGACCGTTGACCGGATGTATAAAAAGGCGATCGAGCTTGGCGCCAGGGACGAAGGGCCGTCCGGCCCTCGCGGCGATACCTTCTATGCGGGGTATTTCCGCGATCCCGATGGCAACAAGCTGAATTTCTTCTGCATGACCTGATCGCCTGCATCGCGCCGCCGCTTCCACCTAGACGGGCGCAACGCAGAGCCTTAAGACCTGAACCGCGCTGGCGCATTGGCTCCGGCGCGGTTTACTTTTGAATGAACAGGCGCCTGCATGACTTCCCTAAAAGACATCCGGTCTCAATTTTTGAATTTTTTTGCGGAACGCGATCATCATATCGCTCCATCGGCGCCGCTGGTGCCGCAAAATGACCCGACATTGATGTTCGTCAACGCCGGGATGGTACCGTTCAAAAATATTTTCACCGGCGCGGAGACGCGCGACTATGTGCGCGCCGCGTCGTCGCAAAAATGCGTGCGCGCCGGCGGCAAGCATAATGATCTCGACAATGTCGGCTACACCGCGCGCCACCACACATTCTTCGAGATGCTCGGCAATTTCTCTTTCGGCGACTATTTTAAAGAACAGGCGATTGATGCGGCGTGGACGCTTGTTCACAAGGAATATGGCCTGTCGGCGGATCGCCTGACGGTTACGGTCTATCACACAGATGACGAGGCGTTTGATCTGTGGCGCAAGATCTCCGGGCTGCCGGAATCGCGTATTATCCGTATTCCAACCAATGATAATTTCTGGGCCATGGGCGACACCGGTCCCTGCGGTCCTTGCTCGGAGATATTCTACGATCATGGTGATCATATTCCGGGCGGACCGCCCGGATCGCCGGACGAAGATGGCGACCGGTTTGTTGAGATCTGGAATTTAGTGTTCATGCAGTTCGAGCGGTTTGCCGACGGTAAGCAGGCGGAATTGCCAAAGCCCTCCATCGATACTGGTATGGGGCTCGAACGTATTGCGGCGGTGTTGCAGGGCGTACACGACAATTATGACGTCGATCTTTTCAAAACACTGATCAACGCATCTGTTGAACTTACCGGCCGACCGGCACAGGGCGATGATGCGCCGGCGCATCGCGTGATCGCCGATCATTTGCGCGCCACATCGTTTCTCATTGCCGATGGTGTTGCGCCCTCCAATGAGGGCCGCGGTTATGTCTTGCGGCGCATTATGCGCCGCGCCATGCGGTACGCACATTCCCTGGGCGCGCGCGATCCGCTGTTGACTCGATTGGCGCCGGTGCTGGTGCGTGAGATGGGCGGTGCATTCCCAGAGCTAACACGGGCGGAAACGCTGATCACCGAAACCTTGCGGTCAGAGGAAGACAAGTTCCGCAGCCTGCTGGAGCGTGGCCTAAAGCTTCTCGCCGATGAAACCGCGTCACTTCAGGATGGCGCGCCGCTTCCGGGCGAGGCGGCGTTCAAGCTTTACGATACATACGGTTTTCCGCTCGACCTCACACAGGACGCCTTGCGACGTGAGGGCCGCGAAGTTGACACAGCCGGTTTTGACGCCGCCATGAAGGCGCAAAAAGCAGCCGCCCGCGCCGCTTGGGCGGGGTCAGGCGACACGGCTGATGAGTCTGTCTGGTTTGATTTGCGCAGTGACTTCGGCGCGAGTGAGTTTCTCGGCTACATTCACGAAAAAGCCGAAGGCGTCATCCAGGCCATCGTTAAAGATGGCGGCGTTGTCGACGAGGCCAAGGCTGGCGATCAAGTCGAAATCGTTGTTAATCAAACGCCATTCTACGCAGAGTCCGGCGGGCAGGTTGGTGACGCTGGGCGTATCACAAGCGAGAACGGTGCGGAAATCGTTATTGAGGACACGAAGAAGCGCGCGGGCGTTTTGCACGGTCATATTGGCAAGATCGTAAAGGGCTCCATAAAAACTGGCGAGGCAGTGCATCTCGCCATCGATGTTGAACGCCGCAATCGCATTCGATCCAACCACTCCGTGACCCATCTGGCTCATGCCGCCTTGCGCGAAGTGCTGGGTGATCATGTGGCGCAAAAGGGTTCGCTGGTGGCGGCTGAGCGCATGCGGTTCGATATCACCAACCCAAAGGCGATTTCCGCGGACGAGCTTGCGAAGGTCGAAGCGGACGTCAATGCGGTCATCCGTCAGAATGGCCCGGTGGAAACGCGGATCATGCCCTACGATGACGCCGTGGCCTCCGGCGCCGTCGCGCTCTTCGGTGAGAAGTATGATGACGATGTGCGGGTGTTGACCATGGGCGAAGCGCTTAACGGGTCGGGCAAGCCTTATTCCGTGGAGCTTTGCGGCGGTACGCATGTGCGCCGCCTCGGTGACATTGCGCTATTCAAGATCGTCGGCGAGAGCGCGGTTTCCGCCGGGGTGCGGCGGATCGAGTGCATGACGGGCGAAGCGGCCCGTCTCTATCTGGAAGAGCAGGGCGCGAAAGCGAAGCAAGCTTCCGACGTGCTTAAAACAACCATCGATGAGTTGCCCGGGCGCCTTGAAGCGCTGGTGGCGGAACGGCGCAAATTGGAGCGGGAATTGGCGCAGGCGAAGAAAGAGCTGGCGCTTGGTGGCGGAAGCGCAGCAGCTCCTACGAGTGAGGCGGTCGAGATCGGCGGCGTCAAGTTTATGGGCAAAGTGCTCGATGGCGTCGCGGCGAAAGATTTGCGCGGACTTGTGGATCAGGCGAAATCCACCATGGGTTCAGGCGTTGCAGCCTTTATCGGTGTGAACGAAGGAAAAGCCGCGCTCGCGGTCGGCGTGACCGATGATTTGAAGGATCGGCTTTCTGCGGTTGAACTCGTCAAAGTCGGCGCTGAAGCTGTCGGCGGCAAAGGCGGCGGCGGCCGTCCCGACATGGCGCAGGCGGGCGGACCCGACGGCGCCAAGGCGGACGAGGCGATCAAGCTGATCGAGCAGGCTCTCAAAGCCTGAACCGCTCGTCCTTAATTTCGAACCGACACGTCTCCGCCCAGCGACCGGTTGATTTGCTTGCGCCCGGGATCGCCATAAACCGTGACGTCACCACCAGTGGACGCCTTCGCCTCGACGCTTTCAGATGCATAAACCGTCATGTCCGCGCCCGTTGAGACGCTGACCGTGGCGTTGACGCATCGCAGGTCGCGTGCATCCAGATCAGCGCCGCTGCTTCCCTCCGCGTCCAGAGTTTCGCATTCGCCGCTGAGAGACGCATCGGCGCCGCTGGAGACAGAGACTTTGAATCGATCAGCGTTAATGGCGGTTGCTGTGACGCCAGCACCGCTGGAGACATTCACCTCCTCCAGTGAAGGCATGGTGACAAAGACGGTAAAATCTCCCCGCCGATTGACCTGAAACCAGCCATTTTTTTGGGTTCTGTCGATATCCAGCGTATCGCCACGGTGTCTGATCCGCAGGCGCTCCAGATCTTCAGCGTCACCTTCCGCGCGGACCGAATAATCGCCGCCGACTGACACTTCGACCTCAACGCCGACAGCCGCATCGACGCTGGTAAAGCCGCTGAAATCGTAAGTTTTTGTTTCCGCTTGCGCTGCGCCAATGGTGATTGCTGAGGCAAAACCAGTAGCGATACTTGCCGCCAAAAGGCGGCGTATGGACGTGTTCATCCCTTTTTCTCCTTTTCTAGTGCGCACCCTGATTATGATCTGTTCTAGGCGCGCGTTGGTCGCTGGTATTAAGACCCTTCTTTAATCGCGTTTAGCCTGATAGCTCGCAGATTTTACTCTGATCTGCCCGCCAGACGAACGGTCAACGCTGACGCGTTCCGGATTGCCAAACACGGCTACATGGCCGCCGCTCGAAGCGTCGCCAATGACGGAAACACGCACGGTAATTTCGCCGTGTCCGCCGCTGGACACATCGATGTTCGCGCTGTCACATGTAAACTCACGGGCATCAAGATTGGCGCCGCTGGAAAGGTCGACAACGCAATCATCGCTTTGGCCGCCAACGGTGACATGTGAACCGCTCGACAGATCCAAAACAAACCGCCGCGCCGCTACACCGGAGAGCGTCGAATGAGAGCCGGAGGAGGCGTCGAGCGCAGTTAACTCGCGGGCGGACACAGTCACTTTGTAGTCGGCTTTTTTCTGATGCCACCGCAGGCGGTTCCATTCGCGCGAAACAATCAGTACGCCATCCTTCACCTTTATTTCGAGATCAGTGAAGTCACCATCCTGCGTTTCGACAGAAACGGACTGCGCGCCGCCCGCTTTTGCAACCAGCATCAAGCCAGCGGAAATATCGATTTTGTCAAACTCCGGCAGGTCGTAGGCGCGGGTTTCGGCGAGCGCTGGCGCGGCTAGCGCGGTTCCGGCGGCGAGGCTGAGAATGAAAGCGGACCTGTTCATGGCGGGACTCCTTAATCGGGATGATACGCATGCCCTAGCCGACATATGTTGCCACGCAGCGAACCGGATGGCGAGGCATATGCGGCGAACCGCCCGGAATCTGCGGGCGGTCGCGAGATCCTGCCAAAAGTGGCTTAAAATAAGGCGCTGGCGGTGTGTAAACGCCGCCTAAAGTCCTCAGACAGACATGGCTTTCTGGAAGTTCTCGTCCACTTTTTCAAGGAAGCCCGTGGTCGTTTGCCACTTCTGTTCAGCCCCGATGAGTAAGGCGAGATCCTTCGTCATGTGTCCACCTTCAACGGTTTTGATCACGGTCTGTTCAAGTGTCGTTGCAAATTTGGTCAGCGCTTCATTGTTGTCGAGCTTGCCGCGATGAGCGAGGCCTCGCGTCCAGGCGTATATGGATGCGATGGAGTTGGTGGATGTTTCCTCACCGCGCTGGTGGGCGCGGTAGTGGCGTGTGACCGTGCCGTGAGCGGCTTCCGCCTCGACGGTTTTGCCATCCGGCGACATCAATACGGAAGTCATCAGGCCCAGGGAGCCATAGCCTTGCGCGACTGTGTCGGACTGAACATCGCCGTCATAGTTCTTACAAGCCCACACATAGCCGCCAGACCATTTCAAGCAGGCTGCGACCATGTCGTCGATCAGACGGTGCTCATAAGTGAGACCGTGTTCGGCGAATTTTTCCTTAAATTCGTTTTCGTACATGTCGGCGAACAGATCTTTGAACCGACCGTCGTACTTTTTCATGATCGTGTTTTTGGTTGACAGATACAGCGGATACTTGCGCTGCAGGGCGTAGTTGAAACACGCGCGGGCGAAATCAATGATCGATTGATCAAGGTTGTACATGCCCATATAGATGCCGGACGAAGGTGCGTCGAAAACGTCCATCTCCTGAACGTCGCCATTTTCGCCTTCCCATTTCATGGTCAGCTTGCCCGGCCCCGGGAACAACATATCAGAAGCGCGATACTGATCGCCAAAAGCGTGCCGGCCAATGATGACCGGCTGTGTCCAGCCAGGGACCAGGCGCGGGACATTGCGCATGATGATGGGTTCGCGAAAGACAACGCCGCCGAGGATGTTGCGGATCGTGCCGTTTGGCGAGCGCCACATTTTTGTCAGGCCAAATTCCTCAACGCGCGCTTCATCCGGCGTGATCGTGGCGCATTTAACCGCGACACCATATTTCTTTGTCGCTTCAGCTGCTTCAACGGTGATCTGATCGTCGGTCGCGTCGCGCGACTCCATGCCCAAATCGAAATATTTCAGGTCGATATCCAGATAGGGGTGGATGAGTTTGTCCTTGATCATCTGCCAGATGATCCGGGTCATCTCATCCCCGTCCATTTCAACAACCGGATTATCAACTTTAATTTTCTGCATGGAAAAACCTTTGAAAAGCTCGTAATTGGGACGAAGCGGCGCCGTTGATCGCGCTCCTGCACGGGGCTATAGCATCGGCCCGCGCCAGCGCAAATAGCGAGGCTGAGGATATTGGGCGCTAGCGAAAGGGGCGGGAGATCACATTGAAGCGGGTCATCTCGATACTGTCGGGCAGGGCGTCACTGATGGCTCCGATCAAATGCTGATGGATATGGGGATATTTGCGCAATCCGCGCCAGGGGCCGTGAGATTTGCGGGACAAGCGGGTTCTATATCATTGATGAATTTTTACCATCGTCGCCCGCCTGTTCATTTCTCGCGAGGGCGCTCGCGCAGTCGTGCCATCGCCGCACTCTTTGGATTCGCCGAGAATTTGCGCGCCGGGAGGGCGCGATGACGTCGGACCGTCAGAGCCGGCGTGACGCGGCGCAATTTATCACGGCGGCGCCGCTGTTTGTTCTGGTTGAGCCGCAGATGGGCGAGAATATTGGCGCCGCCGCGCGCGCCATGTTGAACTTCGGCTTATCCGGTTTGCGCATCGTCAATCCGCGCGATGGCTGGCCGAACGAAAAGGCGGGCGCGATGGCGGCCGGTGCGTCAATCGTCATTGATGAGGCGCGCGTTTTTGACTCGACAACACAGGCAGTGGCTGATTGCAATTACGTTCTTGCGACGACTGCACGCCCGCGTGAAGCGCTGCTTCCCGTTGTTTCTCCCGCCGATGCAGTCTCTGAAATGAAACGACGCATTGCCCGCGACGAAAAATGCGCCGTGCTGTTTGGCGCCGAGCGCTCCGGACTATCCAACGACGACGTGATGCGTGCCGACGGGATTATTTCGATCCCCGTGAATCCGGCATTCGCCTCGCTCAATTTGGCGCAGGCGGCGCTGGTCGTTGCCTATGAATGGGGAAAAGCAGCGCGGGGTGAACCCACGCACGCTGACGCCGAAGTGGTGACGCCCGCACCGAAAGGCGATTTTGAGCAACTGTTTGATCATTTGATTCGCGAGTTGGACACCGCCGGATATTTTTTCCCCGCCGAGAAACGCACGAATATGGTGCGAAATCTGCGCGTGGCGCTACAGCGCGCGGGATTCACCGTTGCCGAGGCCCGTTCATTGCGCGGCGTCATCAAGGCGCTTGTCAAACGGCGCGAGCAATAGAAAAATCAGGCTATCGTTCGCAGGGGCGCGAGACCTTAAGCCAATAAAGGAGAACGATCGTTATTGTTGTGGACGACTTACGATCGAACTTCAGGAGAAAGATGATGAAGGCTTCGTGTGTTTTGGCGATCATTGCAGGGTTCGCCGTCAGTGGACAAATGGCGGTTGCGCAAGACGCGATCGATGCGGGGAAACCGGTGGTGGAGCCATGGGGCTACCCGCTTGCGGCGCTCGATCGCGAGACGCGGCCCGGCGACGACTTTTATCGTTTCGCCAATGGAGGCTGGCTTGATGTCATCGAAATACCCAGTGACCGTTCCGGTGTCGGGTTTTCCACCACCATGCGTGATCGCAATGAGCAACGTATCGCGCTCATCATCGCCGATCTTGCGGCCGCCAACCCAAAGCGCGGTACGAACGCACAGAGAATTCGTGACCTCTATCGGAGTTATCTTGATACGGACCGAATAGCGGCGCTCGGACTGAAACCACTTGCCCGCGATCTGCAAAGAATAGAGCGGGTCAGCAATCACGAAGACGTTGCGTCCCTTATGGCTGACCCTGCACTGGGTCTTGATGGACCATTCGACGCTTCCGTGTGGATCGACTCCAAGGCGCCGGACACGTTCATTGTGTGGGTTGGTCACTCAGGTTTGGGCCTGCCGGACAAGTCCTATTATGAACGTGAAAGCGAGCGTCTTGCGGAGACGCGCGATCATTATCGCTCGCATATTGCGAACATACTGACGCTTGCAGACGTACCGGATGCGCTCAACAAAGCCAATGCGGTTTTTGAGCTCGAGAAATCCATTGCTGCGTTGCACTGGGAGCGATCGGCGCGCCGCGACGCCAACCGGACTTACAATAAAATGACCATGTCGGACTTGAACGCGCTGGCGCCGGAATTTCCCTGGGATGCATATTTCAAAAGGGCCGGGTTTGGCGCCGCCGAAGAGTTTGTCATTCAGGAAAAGGAAGCGTTTCCGTCCCTTGCAGCGCTTTTCGCCGAAACGCCTGTAGAAACGTGGCGGTCCTATCTGCAATTCCGGCTCTTGAACAGTTTTGCGCGCTACCTGCCGCCAGCGATAGACGATGAGAGTTTTGATTTCTACGGCAGGAAACTGAGCGGGCAGGTAGAGCAACGCTCGCGTGAGAAAAGAGGGATCGACACGGTAAACAGCGCGATCGATCAAGCGGTTGGTAAGATCTATATTGAGCGTTTCTTCCCGGAAGAATCGAAGCGGCAGATGACGGTGTTGTTCGAAAACGTGCGCGCTGCGTTGCGGACACGAATTGAAAATCTCAGCTGGATGACGCCCGCAACCAAAGTCCGCGCGCTTGAAAAGCTGGACAAAATGACGGCGAAGATCGCCTATCCCGATAAATGGCGTGACTATAACGGATTGAGAATTCGCGCGAATGATCTGATCGGAAACATCAAGCGGGTGCGCATGTTTGACGCCGCGCGCGACGCGGCGCGAATCGGCGGCGCGGTCGATAAGGCTGAGTGGTTCACCGGACCGCAAACCGTCAATGCGTTCTACAGCCCATCGCGCAATGAGGCGTTTATTCCCGCCGGATATATCCAGTCGCCGCTATTTGATCCGAATGCGGATCCAGCACTGAATTACGGCGCAATCGGATCCATTGTTGGTCACGAGATCGGACACGGGTTCGACGATCAAGGCTCGAAATACGATGGCGAAGGCGTATTGAGCGACTGGTGGACAGAGCAGGATCGAGCCGCCTTTGACGCGCTCGGCGACCGTTTGGCGGATCAATTCAGCAAGTACGAGCCGCTACCGGGTGTCAACGTAAATGGCCGTTTGACTTTGGGCGAAAACATTGGCGACCTCGCGGGTGTCGTGGTGGCGTATCACGCTTACATTTTGTCTCTTGATGGCGGCGAGCCGCCGTTACTCGACGGATTTACCGGCGCACAAAGAGTGTTCTTAGGCAGGGCGCAGGCACGCAGATTTAAGCAGACCGATGAAGCGATTCGGCGGCGGCTTCTTTCTGCGCCGCACAGCCCGATGGACCTGCGCGTCAACGGTATGGTGGTCAATATCGATGAGTGGTACGAGGCGTTCGAAGTGAAACCGGGCGACGCCATGTATTTGCCGCCGGAAGAGCGTGTTTATATTTGGTGATGAAATTATTGAGGGGTGCGGCCATGATTAAAAAGCTTTTACTGACAGCAACTTTCGCGGTGCTCGCGGGATGCGGCGACAACCAAACAGCTGCGGTATCGAAGTACGACGTCATCATCCGTGGCGGGACGGTCTATGACGGATCGGGCCAGCCCGGCATTGTGGCGGATGTGGCCATCGCCAATGACCGCATCGAGGCGATTGGCGATCTGACAGATGCGGCGGCGCAAACTGAGATTGACGCGGCGGGCCGCGCCGTGGCGCCGGGTTTCATAAATATGCTGAGCTGGGCGGTCGAAGATTTGATCGAAGATGGCCGCAGTCTTGGTGATATTCATCAGGGCGTGACGCTGGAGGTGTTCGGAGAAGGTATTTCTTTTGGTCCGTGGACAGATGAGATAAAAGCGGATGCCAAGGAGCGCCAGGTTGATATCCAATACGACATTGAGTGGACAACACTCGGTCAGTATCTTGAATTCCTTGAAAGCAAGGGCGTTTCGCCCAATGTCGCCTCTTTCGTGGGCGCCACGACCCTGCGAGTGAACGAGGTCGGATACGACAACCGGCCCGCGACGCCTAATGAGATCAAACGCATGCAAGACCACGTGCGCACCGCCATGCGCGAGGGCGCCATGGGTGTCGGGTCATCACTCATCTATGCGCCGGCGAATTTCGCCAGCACAGAGGAACTCGTCGCGTTGAACGAGGCGGCGGCGGAGTTCGGCGGCATGTATATTTCACATATTCGCAGTGAATCGTACGGATTGCTCGAAGCTGTCGATGAACTAATTCACATCGCTCGCGAAGCTGGCGTTCCCGCGGAGATATATCATTTAAAGGCGAGCGGGCAGGCGAACTGGGACAAACTTGATCAGGTTGTCGCCAAGGTCAACGCGGCCCGTGAAGAAGGCCTTCAGATCACTGCCGATATGTATTCTTACCCCGCAAGTTCGACGGGCCTTGACGCCGCCATGCCCCTTTGGGTGCAAGAAGGCGGTTATGAAAAGTGGGCTGAGCGCCTTAAAGACCCAGAGATCCGCAAGCGTGTTGCGGACGCCATAAACAATCCGTCCGATGATTTTTTCAGCGGCATCGCGAATGCCGGCGGGCCGGACGGTGTGCTGCTCATAGGATTTAAGAATCCTGAGCTTCGAAAATATATCGGTAAGACGCTGGCGGATGTCGCCGAGGAACGCGGAACATCATATGCTGACACCGCGATGGATCTCGTCATCGAGGACGGCAGCCGGGTACAGGTCGTCTATTTTTCCATGTCGGAGGAAAACATCGCCAAGAAAGTCGCCCTACCATGGGTTAGCTTTGGCTCGGATGGCGGATCGATGGCGCCGGAAGGTGTCTTTCTCAATCAGAGCACACATCCGCGCGCCTATGGAAACTTCGCCCGCGTCTTCGCGAAATACGTGCGCGAAGAAAGCGTGATTCCGATTGAGGAGGCGGTGCGCAAGATGACGTCGCTGCCCGCCGATAATCTCGGCATAAAGGATCGCGGCACGCTTGCGCCGGGCTACTATGCCGACGTCGTCGTGTTTGACCCCAGCGCTATACAGGATAAGGCGACATTCGCTGAACCGCATCAGTTGGCGGTCGGCGTTGACCATGTTTTCGTCAATGGGGTGCACACTTTACGTGACGGCGTGCATACAGGCGCCAAAGCGGGGCGGGTGGTGCGCGGACCGGGCTGGGATGGTCGCGCCAGCGTGGACTGAGTTTCTACGCAGGGAGCGTGAACGATGGTGACTCAACAGCAAAACATCAAGCGTATCGACCACGCTGACGCTCTTCGCGAGCACCGGTTCAAATATTACGACTTCGCGATGGCGGCGTTTGTCGCGATTCTTATATGTTCTAACCTTATCGGCGCCGCCAAACTGGTGCAGCTGTTTGAATTCAACATCGGCAGCTGGAATGTCGGCATGTTTGGCGCCGGGATTTTGTTTTTCCCGCTGTCCTATGTGTTGGGCGATGTACTGACAGAAGTGTATGGCTATGCGCGTGCGCGCCGTGTCGTCTGGGCGGGATTTGCGGCGGTGCTGTTCATGGCGTTCATGGCCTGGGTGGTTGTATCATTGCCGCCTGCACCAGGATGGAACGACCAGCCTGCGTATGAGGCGGTGTTCGGCCTCACGCCGCGTATCGTCCTTGCCTCCATTGTGGCCTTTTGGGCGGGAGAACTGTCCAACGCTTTTGTCATGGCGCGGATGAAAGTGGCGTCCGGCGGCAAGCATTTGTGGCAAAGGACCATCGGCTCCACGGTTGTCGGGCAGGGCGTTGATAGTCTTCTGTTCTATCCAATTGCATTTCTCGGCGTGTGGTCAACGACACAGGTGGCGACGGTGCTTGCCACAAATTACTTGCTGAAAGTCCTGTGGGAAGCCCTGTTGACCCCAGTCACCTACCGTATCGTCGGCGCCCTCAAGCGTGCGGAGGGCGTTGATGTTTACGACAAGGAAACGGCCTTTACGCCGTTCTCCATCCGCTCCTAATTTTCATTTTGTGGCGCGGCGATCAGGTTGGGCGCGTCACCACGCGGCAGGTAACGCAAATCCCAGGGAATAGTGGGTTCGGACCACGAGCCGTCTTCGTTCTTGGTGCGGATCTCGCCCCATGAGTGGATGGTCCCGTCTTCTTGTGGGTCCCAATACCAGGTTCGCTTAAACACCTGGCCGGTTTGCGCCGTGGCCTCTGGCGTGTTGAGGATCATCGTACCATTTTCATCGAGACCACCGGTTAGCGTCACGGTTCCGCCGCCGCTTCCCACCCAGACCTGTTGCCATCCGGCGGGGGTCAGCGAGTTGAACGAAACACCGGAATATCGAAGCGGCGAGTCCGGTATTCGGTAGCGGTCCGTCAATTGCGACCATTCCTGCAGGATGGTGCATCCATCGTTGATTTTCTCAACACGGTCGACGCCTTGAACAACGCCGGTATTCACGTCAAAGGCGACCCAATCACCAACCCAGAAATCGAAATTGGTGAAGGGAGCGCTTTCGCATGGCGGCTGATAAGGCTCCTGAGCCAAGGCGGATTGGCCAATCGTCAGTACCGCCGCGCTGGCGAGTGTGAGAACCAATTTTAAAGAACAGCGGTGCATGAAATTTCCCTCATTGAGATTGAACCAGCCCGTGCTGCTACAATGCGTTCCAAAAACGCGACAGATGGCGATACGGTGAAAGTGACGAAATCAAGCGCTCGTGGTACGAATTTCAACCTTCAGGGGCGATCGCGAAGGCTTCGCGAGCGTCTTTTAATTGCCGGAGGCGCGCGATGACATTCAGGTCCATTCAAATGGCGGATAAAGTAAAGCTCGTTTCGTTTGCGGGCGTGACTTTGGTAGCGTGGCTGTCTCTGGTGGCAGTCTTTGGCGGCTTTTCCTATGTGGATGCGCTGCGGTCCGGCATGGATGCCGCAATTACGCGGGCCGTTGCGCTTTATGCGCTTGGGTTTGCACCATGGCTCTTTTTAGGGCCTGTGGTGTTTGCGTTGGCGCGTCAGCAAGTCACTAAAAAGCAATCACGCCTGATGGCGCTGTCGGAGGCGGCGGTCATCTTTACCGCAGCGTTCGGGGCGATTTTCCTCTATTTCGTATTTTTCTACGCTCCGGTCATGGGCATGTCGGCGAGCGAAGCCGTTTCAAAAGCGCGGCTTCTGCAATGGTCTCCGGACATTTTTATTTTCATTATCGTTTTTCTTGCAGGGCAACGGGCGGCGCAGGAGGATGAGAGAGGCCGGCGCCGCCGGGACGCGCGCAGCAACATGCGCATAGCCGTGCGATCGCAAGGTCGTGTTGATTATATTCTCATCGATGACATCGCGGCGGGGTCGGCGCAGGGGAACTATGTTGCGCTTCAGACTGGCGAAGGAGAGCGTCTCTTTCGCGGAATGATCTCTGACCTCGCTGAACGGCTCGCGCCCTATGGTTTGGTTCGAGCACACCGGTCCCATCTTGTTCGTCCCGATTGTGTTGTCGCCGCGAAGATGAAGGGCGGCGCGATTCGTTCTGTGTGCCTCGATAGCGGTGCAGAAATTCCGGTCAGCGCTCAGTATGAGCCGTCGCTCCGCCAGTCGTTAAAAAAGGCGGTCATTCATACAGACTAGCGGCGGCTGCAGGTCTGGCGCATACTCAAGACTTCATGTGCGCATTTCGCTCGTCCGGATGCGCCTATTGTAGGGGTAGGATGAGCGGTGTGGGGTGGGCGTATAATGTTTCAAAAGCTATTCAAATCTCTGCGGGGCGGCGAGGCCTCATCGTCTTATGCCGCGCTCTATGACGCGCGCGCCAAGGAAAAAGCGCCGCCTTCGCGGTCGCTTGATGAGGCCGCGCTCGATTATCATCGCGCATCTCCCGCCGGAAAAATGGAATGCGTGCCGACAAAACCCATGTCGACGCAGCGGGATTTGTCCCTTGCCTATTCACCGGGGGTCGCCGCCGCTTGCCGCGAGATCGAGCGTGACCCTGAAACCTCCCGGACACTCACAAACCGCGCCAACCTTGCCGCCATCGTCACCAATGGTACGGCGGTTCTTGGGCTTGGGGATATTGGCGCCGAAGCTTCAAAACCGGTCATGGAAGGCAAGGCGGCGCTGTTTAAGCGGTTTGCGGGCGTCGATGCAGTTGATCTTTGCGTTGATGAAACGGACCCGGCAAAGCTCGCGGAAATTATTGTTAAAGTGCAGGCAGGGTTCGGCGGGTTCAATCTCGAGGACATCAAGGCGCCGCAATGTTTTGAAGTGGAGCGTCTGGCGCGCGAGCGCACGAAAGTACCGGTGTTCCACGATGATCAGCATGGCACCGGCGTTTGTGTTCTCGCCGGGCTTTTAAACGCGCTTGAAGTTACGGGAAGGAAATTGCCCGACATAAAAATCGCGGTATCCGGCGCCGGTGCGGCTGCGATTGCGTGCGTTGACTTGTTGGTGGCGGGTGGCGCCCGCAAGAAAAACATTCTGCTTACAGACAGTGCGGGCGTTGTCTACAAGGGCCGCAAAAATGGTATGTCCGTCCAGAAGCAGCAATATGCGGTCAAGACCGATAAGCGAACGCTCGTCGAGGCCGTGAACGGCGCAGATTTCTTTTTAGGCGTGTCTCGGCGCGGTTTACTGACCCCGGATATGGTGAAAACCATGGCGGACAATCCGGTCATTTTCGCCCTCGCCAATCCGGAGCCGGAGATCTGGCCTGAGGATGCTGTTAAAGCCTCACCCGGCGCGATCGTTGCGACAGGGCGTTCAGATTATCCGAACCAGGTGAACAACGTCTTGTGTTTCCCATTCCTTTTCCGCGGGGCGCTCGATGTTTCAGCGAATACGGTCACCAGGGGGATGACGCTCGCCGCCGCCAAAGCGATTGGCGCTGTGGCGCGGATGGAAACGCCGCCGACTGTGCGGACCGCTTATCCTGAAGAGTCGTTTGTGTTCGGTCCCGATTACATTTTACCCAAGGCGTTTGATCCGCGCCTATTGCCGGAGGTCGCCGGCGCAGTGGCGCAAGCGGCGATGGATGAGGGAGTTGCGAAACAGCCCATCCGCGACATGCAGGGATACAGACAACGTCTTGAAGCCTTGGCCATAGCGTTGCAGACGCTTTAGCCAAACTGTCCTTGACGCTTGCAGCGTGGTGCGAGCGCGGTCACATTGGCCGCGAAACAAGCCATGCACGCAACGAACCCCGAGGCCGCATGCCTGACGATATGCGAGTGGAGGCCTTAACGCCTTCGAAAGAGGATAGGCCGAACGCGCGTATCATAATTCTCGGCGCGGGGTTTTCCGGCATGGGCATGGCGATCCGCCTGCGTCAGGA
This sequence comes from uncultured Alphaproteobacteria bacterium, assembly GCA_942492295.1. Taxonomy (GTDB): domain Bacteria; phylum Pseudomonadota; class Alphaproteobacteria; order Caulobacterales; family Parvularculaceae; genus Hyphococcus. Next base: position 840,845 of record CALODW010000005.1, on the reverse strand, counting down.
AGGCTTCGACAATTTTACGATCTACGAAAAAGCTGACGAGGTTGGCGGCACCTGGCGCGAGAACCGCTATCCCGGCGTCGCCTGCGATGTGCCATCTCATCTTTACTCGTTTTCGTTCGAACCCAATCCAAACTGGACTCGCCGTTTTTCGCCCGGCGATGAAATCTGGGCTTACATGAAGCGCTGTGCGATAAAGTATGATCTTTATCGTTCCATCAAGTTCGGCAAAACTGTGTCGGCGATCCGCCACGATGGAAAAGAGTGGCGCGTTGAATTCGATGATGGCTCGGCCGCATATGCGGATTTTGTCATCAGCGGCCTTGGCGGGCTGCATGAACCCAATATTCCCGAATTTGAAGGGGCGAAGAAATTTAAAGGCCCCGTCTTTCATACGGCGCAGTGGCGCGACGATGTAGACCTTGCGGGCAAGCGCGTGGCGATCATCGGGTCGGCGGCAAGCGCCGTCCAGGTGATACCCGAAATTGTCGGAAAGGCAGCCCATCTCGATGTTTATCAGCGCACGCCAAATTGGGTGATGCCGCGTGAGAGCTACGCCTATCCCAAATTCATTCGATCCCTGCTTGCGGCGGTCCCGCTACTGGCGCGGGCTTATCGCGGCTTTTATTTCTCGCTCCTGGAATGGCGGTTCTCTGCGTTCAAGAAAGGTGAGAACGGCGTTAAAAGTCTGGTGCGGCGGCAATTCAAAAAGCACCTTGAAACGCAAATCTCCGATCCAGCATTGCGCGCCAAACTGACGCCGGACTATCCGATTGGCTGTAAACGCATCTTGATTTCCGATGATTACCTTTCGGCGGTCCAGCGCGAAAATGTCAGCCTTGTGACGGAGGGGGTTCAGACCTTCACAGAAAAGGGTATCCGTTCGACAGACGGCGTTGAGCGCGAAGTTGACGTCATCATTCTCGCGACGGGGTTTAAGCCGTTCGATATTCTTGATTCTATCGATGTGGTTGGCCCGGCGGGCAGGAGCCTGCACGACACCTGGGACAAGGGCGTTGCCGCGCACCGAACAATTTCGGCGCCGGGCTTTCCGAATTTCTTTTTGTTGCTCGGCCCCAATTCGGGCCTCGGACACAACTCGGTGATCTTGATGATCGAGGCGCAGGTGAATTACGTGATCAAATTGTTGCGGCAAGCGCAAAAGTCAGGCGTGGGCGCGTTAATTGAACCGCGCTCAGGGGCGGCGGGCGACTATGATCGGCGCATTCAGGCGGACCTGAAGGAGCGTGTTTGGGCGGCGGGGTGCGGCACCTGGTATGTGGACAAGCACGGAAGAAACTTCACGCTCTATCCGCACAATGTGCGGACCTTCCTGCGGGAGATGAAGGACGTTGATCCCGCCGAGTATGAGATAAAGACGGCTACGCCTGCCTCGCCGTCTGAGGCGCACGATTAAGCGAGCGGATGCCGACTGCCGCAACCGCTACTTGTATTCTTACGCCGATCTTTGCTGCGACGCGCAATTCGCCTTGCACTGTGGAAAATCGCGTGCTTTATCCAAATGGCTGTGGGTATTTGAGTAACGGGGAAGTTCACGATGAATAAGTTAGCAGGAGCGATCTGCGCCATTGGTTTGGCGGCGGCGCTCAATATTGGTTCGGCGTCGGCGGGCGTTATGACGGTTGCAGAATCTGACCTTTCGCCAGCAGGTCTTACGGTTTGTACGGTGACGGTGACGGCCGTTTGTGAAGGTAATGATCAGGCGGGCACGGTCGCCGTATTGGATATGCCGGGCATCAATGTTTCTGTTTCCGCGATCGTGGGAACGCAATTGACAGAATTGGCCCGCCTTGACGTGGCGAATGACGGGCAGGACGTAACGGACGGCCCGAACATGCTCGACTTCAACATGGGTAGCGACAGTGCCGGTACGGTCACTTACGATTTCACAGGCACGGGGCTGACGGCTCTTTATGTGGCCATCAAGGGCAGCACCGAATTCGTACTGCTAAAAATTGCCGCCGACATGCTTGGTGACGGGACCTCAGGCTCATTCACCTTTGATCTCGACGCCCTCGGGATCAGCGCGGCTGTGTCCCATGTGACGTTCTATGGCATCGAAGATACACCCGAAATTCCGATTCCAGGCGCGATCTGGCTGATGATTGCCGGTCTTGGCGGTCTCGGCGCCGCGAGCCGCAAGAAAAAAGCCGCTTAAACAGCGAGCCATTTGAAGCTGAAAAAGCCCGCCTAATGGCGGGCTTTTTGTTGGGTTTGACTTTATGGCGCTGCAGCATTATAGCCCGCGCCTTCTAACGGGTGGCGCGTGGACCGCCGTTTTGATTGCGCCGGGGATGGGCCCCGCGCGCCGGGCCGCGCCGAGAGTGAGGAATTATGTCTAAGCGCATTAGCGCCAAGCACAAGCTTGACCGCCGGGTAGGCGAAAACGTCTGGGGCCGGCCAAAATCTCCCATCAATAAGCGCGATTACGGACCTGGCATGCATGGCCAGCGCCGCAAGGGCAAACCGTCTGACTTCGGGCTGCAACTGATGGCGAAGCAGAAGCTCAAAGGCTACTACGGCAGCATCTCGGAAAAACACTTCGAGCGCATCTATAACGAAGCGGACCGCCGCCGCGGCAACACCGCCGAGCTTTTGATCGGTCTTCTTGAAAGCCGCCTCGACGCACTGGTCTATCGCGCGAAGTTCGTGCCAACGGTTTTCGCCGCACGCCAGTTCATCAACCACGGCCATGTCATGTTGAATGGCGTGAAGACGAACATCCCTTCAGTTCGCCTGAAGCCGGGTGACGTTGTTGAGGTCAAGGAAAAGTCCAAGAACATGGCGCTGGTGCTTGAAGCATTGCAGAGCCCTGAACGCGACATCCCCGACTACATTGAAGTCGATCCGAAGAAGATGGCGGCGACGTATCTTCGCGTTCCGGAATTCGCCGAGGTGCCGTATCCCTGCACCATGGAACCAAACCTCGTCGTCGAATACTATTCTTCGTAAACAGCGTTTACATTGAAGAGCATTACAGAGCCGCCTCCTTCGGGAGGCGGCTTTTTAGTCTTCTATCACCACACCCAATTCAGTCAGTGCGTTTCGTAAGGGCGCCAGCGCATCGCCATAGCGCTTCCAGCGGCCAATGGAGCTGGAATAAAGCGGCTGACGAACCTGAACTGAACTGGCTGTCGCAACCGGAGCGGCGTTTTCATGAAAATGAAGGCATTGATCCATCCAGGGGAGACCGCAGAACGATATCAACGTCCGGGTTTGTTTTTCCTGCTCCGCGACGATGTCTTCGTAGTAAATTTCCATGAAGCGCGAGGCTGGCAGTTCATCTCGCCATTTTGTCATCAGCGCTTCAAACCCAGCGTAAAACTTTGCGGTGTCAGACAGGTCGTGGGTGTAGTTGTAGTAGGAAAAACTCGTTCGAAAGAGCTGCCGGTAATTGCTGAGGCAGGCGTCCATAGGGTTGCGCCTCAAGACGATGATGCGCGCGGAGGGGAGCGCCGCCAGAATGAGTGGCGCATAGAAAAAGTTCAAAGGCATCTTGTCGACAAAGTAAGGGCTATCGCCACGGAGCCGGCGCGTGCTTTCAATATAGGCTGTACCGATCTTCCGCAGGTCCGTTTGTGCTGACTTTTCCAGGGTTTCCGGATCGAGCACGTAGGGCGAGGCCGTCTTCGCCGCCTGTTTCAGTAAAAGTCCGAAATTTGTCAGCTCCCCGATGGATACGACAGAAGCGTGCGAGGATAAAATCCTGTCGACAAGTGTTGTTCCCGTACGCGGCATGCCGACAACGAATATCGGGTTAGCTTCACCGGTTTGCGCCTCATCGGCGAGTGGCGGCGGCGCCAGCTTCGCGGCGGCATGAAAGACCTTCTCATGCTCTGAAAAGGAATAGTTCAACGCCTTGCGCTTTTGCTGTTTGCCTTTGGTGAGCCAGGCCAGCGCGTTTCCATATTGGGCCAAATCTTCAAAAGACTTCGCGAGTGCGTGGCCCAATTGCAGCCGCTCGTCGCCGTCCGCGCTTTCGTCAAACAGACGCTTCATGACTTCAATGTGATTGTCGTCAGGCGTCTGTTTTTTTAGTCCGGTAAGCGACGTGTAGACTTTATAGTTTGTCGGATCGAGACGCAGAGAGATCTCTAGGGTACGCTGCGCCCGCTCAAAATCTCCCGAGAACTGAAGCGCCGATCCAAAATTATATTGATAGCTTGCATTGTTGGGCGCCAACGTCACCGCGCGCTCGAAGTACTCAAGGGCCTCGGCGTGCCGCCCAACGCGACTGAGCACAACGCCGATTGTATCGAGAGTGAGCGCATCTTCCGGTTTGGCGCCGCACGCCTTGTCCGCCGTTTCGGATGCTTCCTGCTGGCGATTCATTGCAGTGAGGCACTTGGCCCTTTGTGCGAGGAAGCGCGCATCTGTGGGCGCCGCCGCGATGGCGCGATCAAACAGCTCGAGGGCCTTGCTGAAGTTGCTGTGGTCTGCCGTCAGTATGCCGAGCAGATAATATGGTTCCGCCAGATGAGGATCACACTTAATCGCCGCGATGCAATCAGCGTGGCACGCACGGTAGTCTCCGGTGGCGAGATGCTTTGCAGCTGAGTCCAGTAACCGTTGCGCCTTCATGGATTGCGGTCTCATCTTTGAGCTTCCTGTAATGCTCCGTACCGCCCGGAAAGGCGCGGCTAAACTGTCTTTTTTTGGCCACACCGCCCTAAAATGAGTTGAACTGACCATGGATTGCGGCTTCGGGAGTGGAAATACATCTTTTCTGCGGTGCAATATTCGACGAATAATTCAATAATATCAATTCCAGAGGGGCCAGACTGCAGGAGTCTAAAATCATGAAGAAATCAGCATTTTCATCCAGAGCAGGCAAGTTGCTTTCATCGGCGAGCGTTGTGGCTGTCGCTGCGCTCAGTGCGCCGCCGGCGTTCGCGCAGGGCGATACCGCCGATGAAGACAGAATTGTTGTCACCGCGACGCGGCGCGCGGAGTCCATTCAAGACATTCCGCTTAACATTGCGGCTGTCGGCGGCGAACAAATTGAAGAGCAGGGACTTACTGAGTTATCAGACTTGCTGCGTTACGTGCCTGGCATCAACCTTGTTGACAGGGGCGGCCGTCAGGGCAACCCGATCATTGTTCGCGGCCTGAATGTCGATCCGCTTGGTTCGGGCGATGGCAACAACGATGGCGGCGGTACGGTTGCAACGTATCTCGGTGAAATCCCCGTCTACCTTGACTTCAAGCTGAACGACCTTGAGCGCGTCGAAGTGCTGCTTGGACCACAGGGTACGTTATACGGCGCCGGTACGCTTGGCGGCGCCATTCGTTATATTCCGAAGAGACCGGACTTTGGGCAGGACTCGCTTTCGGTCCGTGCGGAAGGCTCGCGCCTCGCCAAATCCGATTCCTTTAGCTACGACACGGGCTTCACCTTCAACAAGGCGCTTTCGGACAGCTTCGCGATCAGAGGCTCGCTCGATTATGTGCATGACTCCGGCTTCATCGACTACGTCAATGTGGTTCAGCAGATTGGCGTTTCGAATCCGGATCCGGATTTCACTGATCCAGGTGATGTCGCGGCGAATTTGCGAACTGTTGAAGATAATAACGGTGAAAACGTGTTGTCGGCTCGTATCGCGGCCCGTTGGGCGCCTAATGACTGGCTCGACGGCACCCTGACTTATTACTATCAAAAGTCGGACATCGAAGGCCGTAGCACTTCGCATTATCGCGGACTGGTGCCGAATGTCAGCCGCTATGAAAACGCCAACCGGGTTGAAGAGCCGAACGAGATCGAAAATGACCTTATCGCGCTCGAACTCACAGCCGATCTTGGTTTCGCAGAGCTGACCTCGGCGACCGGCTATAGCAATTTTAGCGACGATGGTCAGCGCGATCAGACAACGCTGTTAATTACGCTGGAATACAGCTACGAGCTGTTCCCTTCATTCACATCGTTCACACACGAAGTGGGCCGGGAGCAAAGGCTCAATCAGGAGCTCCGGCTCGTGTCGAAGCACGAAGGTCCTTTCCAGTGGATCATCGGCGGTTTCTACAACGACTTCGATCTGTGGGCGGCGTCTTCGGAGTTTACGCCGGGCTTCGTGCCTTACGTGAATGCAGCGCCATTATTCTTTGGTCTCGCAGACCGTCCAGATAATCTCGAATATTATTCGACCGATTATCAAAACCTCAAGGAACTGGCCGCATATGGCGAAGTTTCCTACGAACTGTTCGACCGTCTGACGCTCACCTTTGGCGGCCGCTATTACGATTATGAACTCAAAGCCGTCAGCACGGTGGATTTCCCATTGTTTGACGCTGGGTTTGTTCCGCTCTCGCTTGACGAGATCAAAAACCAGGCCTTCGACCCGATGCTGTTCCAGGCGGATAACGGCTTCCTGTTCAAGGCGAACGTGTCCTATGACCTTACTGACGATGTGCTGGTCTACGGAACAGTTAGTGAGGGGTATCGCATCGGCGGCACGAACGGCGTTGGACAGTGCGCTACCTTCGATCCGATGAACCCCAACACGCAAGGCGCCTGTGCTCTGGCGCCGGGACAGGAGTTCTTCCCCGGCGGGCCCGGCAATGTGTCGGATCGTGACGAGCGCCAATATACGCCGGACCAGACCCGCAACTACGAGCTCGGCATCAAATCCAGTTGGCTTGATGGAGACTTCGTGTTCAACGGCGCCATCTACTATGTCGACTGGACCGATCCGCAGGTCGCCTCCGCGACGGTCAACGCCAACATCCCGATCACCGTTAACGGTGACGGGGCGAGATCCATTGGTGTTGAAATGTCGGCGGCTATTCAGGCCACCGAGAATTTGAGCTTCCGCGGTAATTTCAGCTACACGAACTCAGAGCTGACCGCGCCGGTGCCGGATCTCGTGCGGACAATTACGCCTCCGGGATTTGGCTCTTCATTTGAAGACGGACAGGACGGTGATCGCCTGCCAGGTTCGCCGGAGACGCAGTTCTCCATCTTTGGCGCCTATGAATATCCGCTCGCCAACGGCAACAACCTCATCTTCAATGCAAGCTATGCATGGCAGGGTGATGTTCTGACGCGTGCTGGCGGCCGCGGCTCAAGCCTGACGCTCGACAGCTTTGGCATTGCGAACGTCAGAGCGACCTATGACGCCGGGAACTGGACGGCCACGTTCTTCGTGGACAATCTGTTCAACGAGTTTGCGGAAACCGGCGCTGTCGGCACCGCATTGAACAACCAGACGGTCATGGATTTTGAGGGCGGCACGCATTATGTGCGCGGCTTCTCAACACATATCCTGCCGCCGCGTGCGATCGGTCTTCGTATGACGTATGACTTTTTTGGAAACTGATCGGCGCGTTTGGGCGCGTTCCCGCGTTCCAGACTGAATACAAGAAGGGCCGCCCGTCGGGCGGCCCTTTCTGCTGAGCTAACTGAAAAGTCTTTGCTCTAATTCACTCGGCTGCGAAGCTCCGCGATCAACGCATCAATGCCGCGCTCGCCACCGCCATTGTTCGCGATAATCGATGTAAACTGACTACGCTGTTCGATGGCGAGCCATACATTGTCGGCGCCGGCGTCTACCACGGTTTGATTACCATCGCGGTCGCGGTAAATGCGCCAGTGGATCACGGCGTTGGCGAAGGCGTCGCCCGGCTCGGGGTTTGCCAGCTTTGAATTTACGATAATGTCGCGCTCGGACCGGTCGATGGAGCCGGTCACAACAATTCGTTGCCCTTCATAGTCCGACAGGGTGGTCTGATAGACGTTGGTCGCGAATTGCTGAAACAGCGGGAAGTATTCTTCCTTTTGTGCATCGGACATTTGCCGCGCATACTGACCGAGCACGAAAAGGCCGATGCGCCGCATGTCCACATATTGCGCGACGATGGCTTCGATGCCGGCGTAAAATTCATCTTTTGTCGGTGCGCTGAGAACAGGCTCCGCCTCATCCAGAATGCCTTGTACGAATTCTTCCGCAGCCTTGTCTGCAAAGGCTGGCGTTGCACCAAACACCGCCGCCATGGCTGCGGCCGCGGTGATGCCGCGAAGCGCTGTGCGGCGAAGAAGGGAACGTCTTGTCTGTACAGAACGCATGTTGGTTCTCCCCGGAGGAGTTGTTGGATGTGAAGGGCGCTATTCGAGTTCGTCGAACTCTTCGAAATCCCCGATGTCGGGAAGGTCGTCGAAGTTCGTTCTGCCGTTTTCGATCTCGCGTTTGCGAGACTGCAAATAAAAGCTGCGGATCGACGCGTAATAGTCCAGCGAATCCACTTTGATGTCGGCGAGCGGTTCGATCAGTGGTTCGCGTGTCGACAGGAGGCCAACACCGGTGCGCGAATACCGGAAATATTGCGCCGGTTTTGTCCGCACCCAAATTGCCGGATCGGCAGCCACATCAACGGCGGAACCAAAGCTATCTCGCACGGTGCTCGGTCCAAAAAACGGCAGCACGACATAAGGACCGGAGTCGACGCCCCAGACGGCCAGCGTTTGGCCGAAATCTTCAGAGTGCTGTTCAATGCCCAGACGTTCCGCCGGGTCGCCCATGCCGCCAAAGCCGATGGTGGAGTTGATGACAAACCGGCCGGCGGTTTCTCCGGCGCGCCCGAACTCGCCTTGCAATATATCGTTCAGAAGGATGACTGGCGTGCGCAGATTGGCGATGAAATTACGGAAGCCTTTCCGCTGCTTTTTGTGGGTGACCGCCCGGTAGGCCTTTGCCGCGGGGACCATCAACGCGCTGTCAAAAGTATCGTTGATCGCAAACATCTTGCGGTTGAAGCCTTCCCAAGGATCAGCCGTCGACGCGTCGCCTTCCATCGGCGCCGCTTCCAATTCTTTCGCGATGTCCTCCGTCTCGCCCGCACCGGCAAGCTGTGCTTCGGCGGCGCCGGCGAGGGGCAGGCAGAATGCGGTGATGATGGCGAACAGTTTCATATCGGCTTAGTCCCCTTCGGCAGGCGGCGGATATCTCGGCTCCACGCGGGAAAGATATAGGAATTTGCCCGCAGGGAACAATGTCCGCCGATCACGAGACCGGCGCGTCCATTTTGTGCCTGCTCCGTCCATAGGGCCTATTTTAGTCGTTCCGCCCGCAATTGCCATCATATAAAGATATCTTTATCTTTTGATTCACGAACGGAGGGACCGCCGCTTATGGCGCTTGATGCAGCTCTCAATATTTTCCGAGCCATCGGCGAGGAGACGCGTCTGCGGATTATGGCGTTGCTCTGCCGCGGAGAGCTGACGGTCAGCGAGCTCACGTCAATTCTGGGCCAGAGTCAGCCTCGCGTGAGCAGACACCTTAAAATTCTTGCTGATGCGGGCCTTACCGAGCGCCATCGCGAGGGCGCCTGGATGTTTTACCGGATGGCGGAGACTGGTGAAGATCACTCACCCGTGGCGGCGGTTGTTGAGGCTGTGCGCGAAATGGCGGCGGCGGATGACCGGGTGCTGGCGCGGGACGCGGAACGATATGCGCAGGCCCGTGAGGCGCGCGCGGCGCAGGCGGCGGCCTATTTTGAGCAAAACGCAAAGGAGTGGGATCGCCTTCGCCGGCTGCACTTGCCGGAGCAAGATATTGAAACCCGCATGATCGAACTCTTGGGGGACCGGGAGATTGATCTGTTTGTCGACCTTGGCACGGGGACAGGCCGGATGCTGGAGATTTTCGCCGACCGATATAAATCGGCGATCGGTTATGATCTTTCTCATGAAATGCTCGCCATCGCCCGCGCGCATCTTGACCAGGCGGGGATCGTTCACGCGCAGGCGCGTCATGGCGATCTGTTTTCTCTGCCGTTGGAAACGCAGTCGGCGGATGTTGTCTGTCTGCATCAGGTGCTGCACTTTCTCGCCGAACCCGGCGCCGCAGTCGCCGAAGCCGCACGGCTGCTTTTACCTGGCGGCAGGCTCGTCATCTCAGACTTTGCACCCCACGATCTGGAATTTCTCCGCGAGGAACACGCCCACCGCCGGCTCGGTTTTTCCGACGAAGAGGTGCGTGATTGGTGCGCGACGGCCGGCCTGCGATTGAGCGGCGTCGAGACCCTATCGCCCGCGGCCGGCGATAAGGAAAAACTGACAGTGAAAATCTGGATGTGCACGGCTGAGCATGAGACCCGGGCGGCGCGCTCGCGTCATGCAGCGTAAGGTGTTTTCAGTTAATCACGCCGGCAATGACAAGGGCGACAATTGTGAAGGCCGCCCCACAACAAAGTCCACTCAACAGAACGCCAAGCTCTTGAAACGTTCGCTCCATCTCTGGCCCCTTTTGCGTTCGTTCCCTGCGCCGCATTTTTTGCGTTAACGGCGCGCCCAATTGATTGTGAAAAAATTGTGTCCGGGAAATATCAGTTTTGCAAAGCCCGTTTATTAACCATAAGCGCATGGGGTGCGCCGGACGCCGCTTAAGGTGTTGCCGTCTATCAGGAAACTTTTTCAGGAATACTTTTCCACAGGAGTTTCGGCCCATTTTGACCGAATCACATGGATGGCTGGCGTAATCGCCATCTGCGTTCTATGAGGCGCCCATGAGTTTTTGGGAACAAATCGAAGCCAGTCTCGCGGAGGCACACAAACGGACGCTCGGGGCGCTCCTTGAGGCGATGGCGGCGCAGCGGCGCAAGCGTGATGAGGCTACGTTCTCCATCGCCCTCATCGCCCTTTCAGCGAAAATGGCGAAGGCTGACGGGGTGGTTACCGATGACGAGATCGACGCCTTTCGGGACTTTTTCCAGTTCCCGGAGAAAGAGGCCAGCAAGGTTCGGATGGTGTATCAGCTCGCGCAACAAGATGTGGCGGGCTTTGGCGAATATCTGAAACGGGTCGCCAAGATATTCGAGGGCTCGCCCCCGGTGCTCGAAGATGTGCTCGATTGTCTCTTTCATGTGGCGGTCGCCGATGGCATCGCCCATCCGCGAGAGCTTGAACTGCTCGATCAGGCGGCGGCGGCCTTTGGTGTTTCTCCGCCCGCCTATCACCGCCTGAAAGCCGCGCATCTGGGGCTGGGCGACGACGATCCCTATCTGATCCTTGGCATAGAGCCGGGGGTTAGCCTGGAGACGGTGAAATCCACCTATCGCGCATTGTCGCGGGACCATCATCCCGATGCGTTGATGGCCCGGGGGGTGCCGCCGGACCTTGTGCGTATCTCTGAGGGCCGCATGGCGGCGATTAACGGCGCTTATGAACAGATATTAACGGATTACGCCTAGCTTGGGCGCCGTCCGTCTCTTCAGGGCGCTGGACGCACTGGATGCAGTCTGGTCAGATACGAACGTCGAATCTCGTGTGAGGATGAATTCATTGCCTGAAATGACAGAGCGAACCGAAAGTGAAACGGATCGGCAGCGGTCGCTGGCCAGCCGCATTGGCGAGGCCGCGATTTTCTGCAGCGTTGTTCTATGCGCATCGGTCGCGGTAATCGCCCTCGCTTTGGCGGCTCCTGTTGTTTTGGCGATCACGACGATCAGCGGAGTCGTTACGCGAAATCATGCCCCGCGCCGCTGGCGCCCTGCCGGCGCATAGCCTCAATAGTTCTATAGATATTGTCGATTGATCCGCCGCTGCGTTCTGGCGTAAGCGGCTTGTGTCAATTCAATCAGGCATCAAAGGGAGAGTATCGGTGAGTCTGCGCGAAACCGGCGCCCTATTGGTGATGTGCCTGGTCTGGGGTTTTCATTTCGTTGTAATCAAAACGGTGTTGGGCGAAGTCCCGCCGATGTTTTACGCCGCGCTCAGACTCGCCGTGGTCGCCGTATTGCTCGCGCCTTTCCTGCGCTGGCGTCCGGGAGAGATGGGCCGGATTTTCTTCGGCGGATTGTGCCTTGGCGTTTTCAATTACGCGCTGATGTTTACCGGCGTAAAGCTTGCGCCCGCGTCTGCGGCGGCGATCGCTATCGAACTGCATGTGCCCTTCGCGACGATCATGGCCATGATTTTTCTCGGCGACCGGCCGGGGTGGCGCAGGCTTGCCGGGATGGCGGTTGCGTTCGCCGGCGTCGCCGTGATCGCTACCGGTGACGCGTCGTCGGCGGATCCCGAAGCGCGCATCGGCCTCGGTGTCGGGCTGGTGGCGGGGGCTGCGTTTTTTGAAGCCATGGGCGCGGTGCTGGTCAAAGGCTCGACGGGATTTACCCCGAGACAATTGCTTGCATGGTTTTCGGTAATTGGAACCGTCGGATTGGTGGCGATGACGACAATTTTCGAAACGGGACAGATGGAGGCTTTCCATTCTGCCGACAAGAAACTGCTCATCGGAGCGGTGCTTTATTCCGCCGTGGCGGCGTCGATCATCGGCCACGCCACCTATTACTGGCTGTTGCAGCGCCTTCCGGTCAGCGTGGTGGCGCCAAGCGTGTTGCTGACGACGATTACCGCGGTTTTCTTTTCCGTATTGCTGCTTGGCGATCCGTTTGGCCCCCGAATGGCGGCGGGCGGACTCATGACGCTGGCTGGCGTTGGCGTGGTTCTTTTGCGAAATGTAAAGAAACAGCCCAATACTGGGGTGCTCGCAGAACCACCCGGATAGGTCCATGACATATATCGAAACGCCATCGCCGAATTTTGACGACCGCGGGCGCAGCGTTGACACGATCATCCTGCATTACACCGGCATGCCTTCCGGAAAAGAAGCGCTGGATCGCCTCTGTGATCCGGCGACGAAAGTAAGCGCCCATTATCTCGTTGAAGAAAACGGCGATGTGTATCGCCTCGTTGATGAGGCCAAGCGCGCCTGGCACGCAGGCGTCGGGTCATGGCATGGCGAGAGCGACATCAATGCGCGATCAATCGGCATTGAAATTGTCAATCCGGGGCATGAATGGGGTTACCGCGATTTCCCGGCTGTTCAGATCGATGCGGTCATCGCGCTGTTGAAAGATATCTGTACACGGCATGATATTTCACCTGCGCGCGTGATTGGGCATTCCGATGTGGCGCCGCGCCGGAAGGAAGATCCGGGCGAGAAATTTCCATGGGCGCGACTGGCGGACGAAGGGCTGGCGTTGGCGCCGTTTGCAGGCGACGCCAAGGCCGGTGAAGCGGTGGCCTATGCTGATGCGCTGGCTGCATTGTCAGCGATTGGTTACGACGCACCCGCGGGCGATCATGCAGCGGCGCTTGTCGCGTTTCAGCGCCGGTTTTGTCCGCGTTCCTTAGGGCAGGGGTTTGATCCGGGAACCAAAGCGGCGCTGATAGCGGTTTCCGCCGCCCAGTTTTCCGCCGACCGGTGATGCAAGATTAACCGCATACGCCAAGGGCGCAGGCATTGCCGGCGGTTACATCGGTCAAAAACTGAACGATGAGCGTAACGCCGCCTACAAGTAGTACCGCAGCCCACAACCCTTCATAAAACGCATCGGGGATGTTTTTTGCAGACCCCACATCCGCATGAGGGTTGGTCGGGCCATCATGTGGCCAGCGCAGCGCGGACCACGCGCCGAACACGATGGCGAATGACAGGGTTGGAAATTGTACGATCATCCACAAAAGAACGAGCGCGCCGCCAAGGATATACGGAGTGGCATTGGCGTTTGAAAGGCGGTGCATGGAAATGATCTCTCAACTGTCGTTGAGCGTGAGTAGCGGATCACTTCTAAAAAGGATTGAGCCTCAGCGGATCAGACCGAACGAAAGTCGAAAGGATTTGTTTAGTATGTTTTTGCGTCACCGCCGCCCGGCGATGAGAGTCAGCAGCAATGCGAAAGCGGCCGGGGCGGCCTGAATCATCAAGATGCTTGGCTTGACGGTGATGCCGCCATAGACGCCGGCGATAATGACGCACAGCAGGAAGAATATTACAACATCGCGCTTTTGCCCGATGGCGCTCCACACCAGGCCCGCAGCAAGAAAGCCGTTATAAAGACCCTGATTGGCGGCAAGGATGGCGGTGTTGGCCGATTGCTCCGGCGTCATGGAAAAAATCTGCTCACCGATCGGATGGTCCCAATAAAACATTTCCAGCATCAAAAAGCCGAAATGTAAAAACGCCACGACCATGACGGCGAGTGTTGCGAGAATCTTCATGTGATTGCCCCCCTTGATATGCCGCCAAGTCTAACAGAATGGACCGTCTTGCACCATCTGTCGGCGCTGGCTGACTTGACCCTGCCGTCGTTGAGCGCCACATCTCTTCCCGCCAGACGGTCGGACGGCCGCGTTGAGCCTTGGCTCACCGAGGAAAGTCCGGGCTCCATGGAGACAAGGCGCCGGGTAACGCCCGGCCGGAGGACCCTGAAAAGGGAAAGCCGAGGGATAGCGCCACAGAGAACAAACCGCCTCTTTATAGAGGTAAGGGTGAAAAGGTGCGGTAAGAGCGCACCGCCGGCTCAGTAATGAGACGGGCATGGCAAGCCCCGCCTGGAGCAAGACCGAATAGGGATAGCGCGCTTTTAGCGGGCGGGTCTTCGCGCCCAGCTATCCGGGTTGGTTGCTTGAGCGGACGCGCAAGCGTTCGCCCAGAGGAATGGTCGTCGCTTTTCGCGTTGCAAGATGCGGGAAGTACAGAACCCGGCTTACAGACCGTCTGGCAATATAATAAGAGTCGCGCTTCAATGCGTCGCCTACATAACCGGAGACTTAAATCATGCCCTCTTTCGATATTGTTTCTGAAGTGGACCTGTCCGAAGCAGACAACGCCATCCAGAATGTCACGCGGGAGATTTCGACGCGTTACGACTTCAAAGGATCGAAGTCGACCGTTGAAATCAAAGATGGCGTCATCACGATTTTTGCCGACGACGACATGAAGCTGCGTCAGATGCACGAGATCCTGCAGGGCAATCTGCAAAAGCGCGGGATTGAGCCGGGATCGCTTGACTATCAAAAAGAAGAGCCCGCCGCCGGTCAGTCGGTGCGCCAGAATGTGTTGCTGAAGCAGGGCATCGACAAGGAAACCGCAAAGAAGATCGTGAAGGCCATCAAAGGGGAAAAATTGAAGGTTCAGGTGGCGATCCAGGGCGATGCGCTCCGCGTCACCGGCAAAAAGCGCGACGACTTGCAAGACGTGATCGCCTTTGTGAAGGCCATGAAATTGGAACAGCCCTTCCAGTATGAGAATTTCCGGGACTAACGCCTGTTTCATCGCCTAGAAATCGCCGCCGGCTTTGGGTATGACCGGTATCAGTCAAGGAGAATCCGGTAATGGCCGATTTTGAGACCTCGCTTTTGGAGATCATCAAGGAGCACGCAGTAGGGCTGACGGGTGAGCTCACCCGCGACACGCAGATCGCCGACCTTGGAATCGATTCATTTTCGGTTGTGGAAATCATCTACGAGGTGGAGGAAAAGCTCGGCGTCGAGGTGCCGTTTAACGCCAACGAGAATCCGTTTGGCGATATGAACACGGTGGGCGATCTCATCGACGCGCTCGACAAGATGATCAAGAAATAATCGTTCATGACACGGAATGTCGTTGTTACCGGACTGGGTGTTGTTGCACCGAATGGCGAAAATGTTCCGGCGTATTGGTCGGGCCTCACATCTGGCAAAAGCGCGATTGTAAAGCGCGAATATTCCGCGGCGGACCGGTTTTCATTGACAGTGCCCGTGGCGCCGGTGGACGGTCTCGATGAGCGCATCAAGGGTCTGGGCGTGCAATTGATGCGCGCGGACAGGTTTTCCCAACTGGCTGTGCTGGCGGCGGAAGAGGCGATCGAACAATCAGGCATCGAGTTTGACGATGCGCTGGGCATGCGGACCGCCTGTATTATCGGCACCGGCATTGGCGGCCAGACCACATTCGATGACGGCTATGTCAACATGCTTTGCCGCGAGCGGCGCCCGCATCCGCTGACGATCCTGAAAGTTATTCCGAACGCGCCGACCAGTCAGCTTTCTATTCGACACGGCTTGAGGGGCCCGGCCTTCGCGGTGTCAAGCGCCTGCGCCACCGGCGCGCACGCCATTGGCGTATGTGCAGAACTGATCAAATCCGGCGCAGCGGATGTAGGGCTTGCCGGCGCCAGCGAGGCGATCCTTGCCTATGGGGCGCTCGAATCCTGGCGGGCCATGCATATTCTCGCCGATGAAACCTGCCGGCCCTTTTCGAAAAACCGCAATGGGCTTGTGATCGGTGAGGGCGCCGGGGTGCTGGTGCTTGAAGAAGAAGAGCACGCCAAGGCGCGCGGCGCGAACATCCTCTGCCGTATCGCCGGGTTTGGCATGAATGCGGATGGCAAGGACATGATTAATCCGGCGGTGGAAGGCGCTGCGGGCGCGATGTCGCTAGCGCTGAAGTCCGTAAAGATCGACGATCCGTCGAGAGTTTATATCAACGCCCATGGCACAGGCACGCTGTTGAATGATCCGACGGAGACCAAGGCCATCCGTTCCGTGTTCGGCGCGGACGCTGACGCGCTTGCGGTATCGTCAACAAAGTCCATGCATGGCCATTTGCTTGGCGCCGCCGGTGGGATCGAGTCCGTTGCGGCGATTTTGGCTTTAACAAATGGCGTTGTGCCGCCTACGGCGAACTATGGCGAGCCTGATCCTGAATGCGATTTGAATTACATTCCCAATAACGCCGAAGAGCGCGACGTTTCCGTCGCGCTCTCCAATTCGTTTGCCTTTGGCGGCCTGAACGCGGTGATCGCGTTTGAAAAGCCCTAAGCTGCCGCTGTTTTGCCGCCAAATCCGTGAATGCTAGACCGAAGCCAGCGGAATCCGCCAATCATCAGTACAAGGCCGATATAACGGACGATATAAATGCCGAGATCGTCCTTCAGGCTTCTGACCATGCCGCCGATGGCTGCATAGATCGATTGAATGTCAGCGCCGGACGAACCCATGGCCGCAATCGGCCAGACCGTTCGGTCGATGAGGAGCGCCAAAAGGCCGACCTTCCAGAGGTTGTTTTCACTTTTCGCGAACATTGCGAACAAAAACGCCAGAATGATTGCGCGGGGCAGATCCGCACCAGAAAAGCCAATGCCAACGATGTACTGAAGATCCTGCATGGTGATCCCCTAAAATTGTTTCACATGCATTTACGCCTTAGTAGGGTTAATACCGCGTAAAGCCCGACGCGATTTTGCGGAGCCGGGCGCGTTTTGCGCAAGAATCGGGTGTTGGTTGAGGGTCTCATCCCTTAACAAATCCTTATGAACGTGATGACCCATATGAACATGACGCCCGCCACAGCCAGATCATTAACCAGCAATCGGCTCGATGGTTACGCGCCTGTAGGTCGCGCCATCGACTTTCTGACCGCCCACGCGGACGAACGGCCGACGCTGGAAGAGACCGCCGCCCATATTGGCCTGTCGCCAGCACATTTTCAGCGGGTGTTCAAAGCGGGCGCCGGCGTTTCGCCAAAACGCTTCCTGCAATACCTCGCCGCGCAAGAGGCCAAGCGCGCCATGGCGAGCGGCGAAGATGTTCTGTCTGCGTCGCTTTCCGCCGGGCTTTCCGGGTCGTCGCGGCTGCACGATCTATTTCTCGCCGCCGAGGCCATGACACCTGGCGAATACCGCCGCAAAGGGGCGGGGCTGACGATCCGCTACGCATTTATTGAAGGGCCGCTTGGCCGCGTGCTTATTGGCGCCACTGATAAAGGCGTTTCCTGGTTGAGCTTCGCGGAAGAAGGCGGAGACCAATTACATTTGTCCGAGATGATGCATGACTGGTCGGCGGCGGAATTTGTTGAGGATATCGAATTTGTCCGGCCGCTCGCTGTACGGGCTTTCGCCTTTGCTCTGCACCGCAAGACGGATGAGCCGCTGCAACTGCATGTGCGCGGCACGAATTTTCAGTTGAAAGTCTGGGAAGCGCTTTTGAAAATTCCATACGGCGCCTGCGTTACCTATGGCGACATTGCGAAAGAAATCGGCGCGCCGCGCGCCAACCGCGCCGTGGGCTCGGCCGTGGGCGCAAACCTTATCTCTGTGCTGATCCCTTGCCACCGGGTGATCTTGTCCTCCGGCGTGATCCACAATTATCGCTGGGGCGTCGCGCGCAAGAAGGCGGTGCTGGCGATGGAAAGCTCCCTCAGCGCAGCGTAAGAGTACGACTGGTCCAGTGAATTCGGTCGTCTGGTCGATTCCAGCGACGTATGGCTTGCCGGTCCGTTGACATTCGGTATGCCGCCCAAGAGATTTAGTCTTGGTTTAAGGCTCCGGAGACTGACGAACCAATGACCCGCTTTGATTTGCTGATCGTAGCACTGGTATCGCTGATTGCGGGCTGCGCTGACCCGGCGCCACAAGCCGGAGAGGTCGCACCCGGCGCCGACACTCATAAAACAGATGATGCCAAAGCGACCTTGCAAGAGGCGCTGGAGGGTGGATCGGTTCCGACGCCTGCAGTCGCCGCGACGGTCTATAAAAACGGTGAGCGGGTTTTTAACGCCGCTGCCGGTGTGACGAACCTGGAGAAAGAAGAACCCGCACAGCCCGAGACGCGTTTCCGGCTTTACTCTACGGCGAAGATGTTGACCTCTGTCGCCGCGTTTCGGATGGCCGAACAGGGCGTTGTGGACTTGGAGGCGCCGATCAGTGAATATTTAGCCGGCCTTCCCGCGGACAAGCAAAGTATAACGCTGCGGCAATTGCTGGCCCACAGAGGCGGTATTCGTCATTACAAGGAAAATGAGTGGCTGGCCGTCAGTCAGCGTGCGTGCACCGATCCGATGGAGGCGCTGCCTGACTTCATCAACGATCCTTTGATTCACGAGCCGGGTACTGAAACGCAATATACCAGCTTTGGTTATGTTCTGGTTTCCGCCGTTCTTCAGGGCGCGGCGCGAAAACCGTTTGCTGAGCTAATGCGCGATACCGTTTTTGAACCAGCAGGCATGAATTCGATCGCCATCGAAGGTGACGACAGCGTCGCCGGGCCTGTGGCGGCTTTTTATCTTCATCCCGAGAATGAGGGCGCGGTTCCCGAAACGACATCCGCCTACGATATCGATGCAAGCTGCAAATTCGGCGGCGGTGGTTTCGTTGGAACGGCGAATGATCTTGCGGCGTTTGGCGATGCGCTCCTGCGCGGCGTTTTACTGTCTGAGGCGAGCATTGCAGATATGACGCAAACGATCACGCCAGCTGCCGCCGACGGCAGTTACCCGCCCATGGGGTACGGCGTTTTCCCTGAGGATGTTTTTCCCGGATTTCCCGACGTTCCCGATGAAGAAAAATCCGCTGCATATTGGCACGGTGGATCCGCCGCTGGCGGATATTCGGTGGTGATCGTTTATCCGAAAAAGGGCGTTGCGGTGGGCATCGCTGCGAACAACAATGCGGGCGGGCATTTGATATTCAAGGCCCATGACATCGCCCGCCAATGGTGGGACTAACGGCGGAAGCACGTTCAAAGCACAAAAAAACGCCCCGGGTTCTCCGGGGCGTTTTTCAGTTGTGCAAGTTTTAGAGCAGGCGCAGATAGATTTCGTTTTAAGCCACGTCTTGCCGGTTAGGCGACGTCAGCGGCTTTTTCCTCCTGAGGATCACGCAGCACGTAGCCGCGGCCCCAGACTGTTTCAATATAGTGTTCGCCTTGCGTTGCAGCGGCCAGTTTCTTGCGCAGCTTGCAGATGAAGACGTCGATAATTTTGAGTTCCGGCTCGTCCATGCCGCCATAGAGGTGGTTGAGGAACATTTCCTTGGTGAGCGTGGTTCCTTTGCGAAGCGAAAGAAGCTCCAGCATTTGGTATTCTTTGCCGGTCAGATGCACACGCTGGCCGGAGACTTCCACCGTCTTGGCGTCAAGATTGACGACTAGCTTGCCGGTGGTGATAACCGATTGTGAGTGGCCTTTAGAGCGGCGCACGATGGCGTGGATGCGCGCGACCAACTCGTCCTTGTGGAACGGCTTGGTCATATAGTCGTCGGCGCCAAAGCCCAAGCCCCGCACCTTCGTTTCAATGTCGCCCTGACCGGTGAGGATAAGGATGGGCGTGTTCACTTTGGAAACACGCAGCGACTTCAACACGTCAAAGCCGGTCATGTCCGGGAGGTTGAGGTCAAGGAGAATGATGTCGTAATCATATACCTTGCCGAGATCGACGCCTTCTTCGCCAAGATCGGTGGTGTAACAATTGAACCCATCCGACTTCAGCATCAACTCGATGCTCTGTGCCGTGGCGCCGTCATCTTCGATCAGCAAAACCCGCATAGTCCGTCTCCTGTTCGGCGCGTCGTTCCCCTCGAAACCTGATCGCGCTCTTCATCATTTGTCGTAATGAACTAACGACGATAAGCTTTCATAATGGTTAACAACATGAACGGCATTGGCGGCTTTTGCCGCGAAACTTTAAGGCTCCGCACACACTCATTACCGGCCAAACCCAATGATTGCTTGATTTGCGCCGCCTGTCATTAAGCATAATGATTTTTTTCTGAGTTAAATTGGTTCACCAGTTTACCGCTGCTTAAGCGGGCGCTGTTAAGGATGTTTCTTAAGCTCCGAAGGCGATTGATCCCCGCCGTTGTGGTTTGCAACGACCGGTTTAATCCGTATCGAAACCGAAACGGCGCCGTCCTCAGAGTCAGCGAAACGACATCAGGCGGTGTAATGCGATGGCCCAACATGCATTCAAAAGCTGGACTCAAGGCGCCGGACTGGCCGGTGCGGCGCATCCACATGCGCTCTCTGTTTTGCTGCGTCTTGCAGGGGAAGGCGAAGCGGCGTTGCAAACGGATTTGCGGGAAGTCGCCGCTGCGCGCGCCGCCGTCGCCAGGTCGCTGCAGGGAATTCGTGCCGGCGCTGTGGAGCGTAGATGCGCCTTGCGGCGACTGGGTTCCTCGCTTGAACGCAGCGAGGCCGGCATCGCGTCGAAACTTGAGGTGGTGCGACGCGAGGCGGCGCGGCTGGCGGCGCTGATGAGCCGCGATGGCGTGGCTTAGAGCGCATCGGTCAGTCGGGGCAGGCGTCACGGCCGGTTCTTTATTCACGTTTCCTTAACCAATCCGGATTGATGATTCGGGCAGCCTGATACGGAAAGGGGCGACGTGTTCCATTTCTGTTCCGTAATCAGGGCGAAAAAAGAGCGGTTTGGGGCGAATCAGCCTTTGACCGCCCATGAAATCCCATGCTATCCCATCTAAGCCCAAAATGAAACGGGCAAGGGGCGGTGTTTTCCCAGTCGCATATGGCGGCGGGATGCGCATCGCGGCGGAGGGTGCGGCATGCGGCGTGCGACCGGGGCCCGGTTTTTCGGGTCCTATGTCAACAAGATTGATGCGAAGGGCCGGCTGGCGACGCCGGCGCTGTTTCGCCGCGCGCTCAATCTGCCCGACGAGAATGTGATTTATTGCATCCCTTCCACGGAGGAGCCCTGCATCGAATGCGGCGGCGTCGACTACGTCGACAATCTGATGGAGATGATCGACGCGCTGGATCCATTTTCGCCAAAACGCATCAGCCTCGAGCGCACCATCGCCACACAGATGACGCCGATCTCGCCCGACAAGGAAGGGCGGATCAATCTGCCGGAAGAGTTGCGCAAACATGCTGGCCTTAATGGCGAGGCATTGTTTGCAGGGCATGTGCGTTCATTCCAGATATGGAATCCGGAAAGCTTTGCGCTTGCTTTTGCCGAAGCCAAGAAACACGCAAGCGATGCGCGGCTTTCGTTGCGCAATCCGACACCTGTGCGGAGTGAGTCATGACGGCTGCGGCGCACACGCCTGTCATGCTGAAGGAAGTGCTGACGGCGCTCATGCCCCGCGCGGGCGGCGTCTATGTGGATGCGACGTTCGGCGCCGGCGGCTATTCGCGCGCCATTCTCAATGCCGCCGACTGTACCGTTTACGGATTTGACCGAGACCCAACGGCGATCGAACGGGCGAAAGATTGGGCGAAGGAATTCGCCGGACGTTTGTTCCTCATCAACCGGCCATTCGCTGAGATGCGCGAAGCGCTCGAAGAGGCCGGTGTCGAAGTAATCGACGGGGTTGTTTTCGATTTCGGCGTTTCCTCCATGCAGCTTGATGAGGCTGATCGCGGCTTTTCATTCCGCCATGACGGACCCTTGTCCATGCGGATGGATGGCGGCAAGCCAGACGCTGCTGATGTTGTGGCGAAGGCCGAAGCGAAGGATCTGGCTGAGATTTTTCGCAAGCTTGGCGAGGAAAAGCGCGCCGGACAGCTTGCAAAGGTCATTGTGAAGGCGCGCGACGAAGCGCCAATCGAAACAACGGGGCGACTGGCACACATTATCGATCGGGCGACACCTGCGGCGCTTCGCAAAAAGATTCACCCGGCGACGCGGGTGTTTCAGGCGCTCAGAATTTTTGTGAATGACGAGCTGGGACAGTTGGTCGCCGGCCTTCGTGCAGCGGAGCGTTTGTTGCGTCCGGCGGGTAGGCTCGTCGCTGTGACGTTTCATTCGCTTGAAGACCGGATCGTTAAACGGTTCCTGGCTGGCGGCGAAAATGCGAACGACGCCGGATCGCGCCACTTGCCGCCGACACAATTGGCGCCGCGGGCGTTTGATCTTGTCAATGCAAAAGCGCTCGCGGCATCTGATGAAGAAGCCCGTGAAAATCCGCGCGCGCGTTCGGCGAAATTACGTGCAGGCATACGCACGACTGCCGCGCCCATAGCAATTGATGACGCGTCACTTGGCGCGCCACAGTTAGTTGAGTTATCTTTTTTGAGTGGAGGAATATAAATGATCCGCATCACTACGATTTTCTTGTGTATCGTGCTTGCCGCGGCGGCCTTTGGCCGATATCGCGCTGAAGTTTCCGTTAGAGAGTTGCGTGAGGAAATCGACAGGATCGAAACAAGCCAGATAGAGGAGGTGCGCTCCATCCAGATGCTGCGCGCGGAAATTGCCTATCTGGAAAATCCTGAGCGGCTGGCCAAGGTCGCCGGCGCAAAAACTGAACTGCGGCCTTCTGCGAGCGAGCAAATGTTGAATGCGCAGGAATTTGCCGCGGCGTTTGGGATAGAGGGCGTCACGCCGGAGGTTGATGGATCGCCCAGCGATCTGATTTTGAACGCCATGGCGATGGCGCAGTTGGCGGAAGCAGACAAAGTCAACGCGCGTTAAATCGATAGGGTTGACTTTGAGATAAAGGATGGCGGAGCCAGGTGTTCGGCAGAAAAAACAAGCGAGGCAAGCTCAGAGCCTACGTCATTTCAGAGGCGAGCGTTTCCGAGCCTGACGCGATGGCGCTGCATGTGCGCGCATCCGGCGCGCGCGGCCGGATCGCCGAGCGCGCCCGCACACGGGTGATGATGTGCACGGTCGTGTTTGTTTTTCTTTTCTGCGCGCTCGGCGTTCGCCTTGCTTTTGTTTCTTTTGGAGAATTGACGCCGCTCAAACAGATGGCCGACACGCCGCTCGCAAACGCCCCGCGCCCGGAAATTGTTGATCGCAATGGCGCGCTGCTTGCGGCGGACCTGCCAGTGATCGCGCTCGAGGTCGCGGGCCGCGAGGTTTGGGACGCGGGCGAGACGGCGCAGAAACTTGCAAGTGTTCTGCCTGATATCGATCCGTTGGGTCTAACGCTCGAGCTGGAAGAGGGGCGCTACAAAGAAGTCCGTTCCGATCTTACGCCAGCCGAGCGTCAGGCGATATTTGATCTCGGACTGCCTGGCGTGCGTTTCGCCGCGCGCGTCGACCGGTTCTATCCGCAAGCAGATCTGGCGGCGCATGTGATCGGACATGATGAACCTGGCAAGGGCGGCGTTATGGGGCTTGAGAGAGCCGCCAATCGCTATCGCGGTGATGGACCGCTGCGTGCGTCCATCGATATTCGCGTGCAACAGGTGCTCGAAGAAGAACTCAGCGCGACCATGGAAAAGTTCGACGCGCTCGCCGCATGGGGCGCGGTCATGGATGTAGAGACCGGCGAAATTATTGCGCTTGCCAATGTGCCGGACTTTGATCCGAATGAACCGGGCGCCGCGCCGGACAATTTTCGCCGCAATCGCGCCACCTATGACAATTATGAACTCGGGTCAGCGTTTAAAATATTCACAGCGGCGGCTGTTGTTGACGACGGTCTTGCCACGGAAGCGACACCCTATGATGCGCGCGGGAGTTTTCAGGTTGCGGACAGGCGCATCACCGATTTTCACGGCGAGAACCGTATTTTGAGCTTGTCTGAAGTGGTCCAGCATTCTTCGAATATCGGCGCGGCGCGCATGGCGGTTGAGCTCGGCAAGAAAGAGCAGCAGCGTGTGCTGAAATCTCTGGGCCTGTTTGAAGCCTTGCCGATTGAGCTCAATGAAAATCGGGCGCCGCAATTGCCAGGTCAGTGGGGACCGGTTGAAACGGCGACCATTGCTTACGGTCACGGCATATCGATTACCCCGTTGCACCTACTGGCGGCGTATTCTGCGGTGGTGAATGGCGGCGTTTACCGAACGCCGACTTTTCTGTTGTCGGAACATGCGCCGGAAGGGCGGCGGGTCTTTAAAAAGAGCACCAGCGATTCCATGCGGCGGGTGCTGCGGCGTGTCGTAACGGACGGCACGGCGACTTACGCCGAGGCGCCGGGATATTTTCCGATCGGCAAAACAGCGACCGCCGACAAGGTTTCCGAACATGGCGGCTATGAAAAGGATGCGCGCATTTCCAGCTTCGTGGGCGCCGTGCCGGGATACGCGCCGCGCTACGCCATTCTCATCTCGTTCGACAATCCGCAGGCGATTGAAGGCACCTATGGTTACGCGACCGCCGGCTGGAACGCCGCACCGGCATTTGCGCGGTTCGTTGAACGCGCGGCGCCGTTGCTCGGTCTCAGCCAGGTGAGCGAAACGACAGCGCTTGCATCGTTTATTTCCGGTGAGCCGCCGGCCATTCGGCTGATCGAAGGGCGCCGTCAGGCGCAACTAGACGGGCAATCAATATCTGCACAATCTGGGGAGGCGGCGCGTTGAAACTCTCCGAGCTTTCCGGTGAGGCGTTCTCGCCCGACCCCGTCATTGCCGGTCTGACCGCCGACAGCCGCGCTGTAGAGCATGGATTTTTGTTTGCGGCGCTGCCGGGCGTTCAGGCCGATGGTGCGAAATTTATTCCCCAAGCCGAAGCGCGCGGCGCCGCCGCCGTGCTGGCGCGGCAGGGTGTTTCCACGAAACTACCGATTGTCATCGACGCAGAGCCGCGAAAACGCCTTGCGCATATGGCCGCGCGGTTTTTTCCGCGTCAGCCTGAAACCATCGCAGGGATCACCGGCACGAACGGAAAAACTTCGACAGCGCGCTTTGCGGCGCAGATTTGGTCGCGGCTCGGCCGCGCATCGGGGAGCCTCGGCACGCTTGGCGCCCACGGTGCGAATTACGACCGCAAGCTCATTCATACCACGCCTGATCCTGTGACACTGCATGAAACATTGCAGGAAATGACGGATGCAGGTGTCGAATGCCTTGCCATGGAAGTGTCCAGTCATGGCCTGGCGCAGCATCGCGCAGACGGCGTGAAGTTCAAAATTGCGGCGTTCACCAACATCACACAGGATCATCTCGACTATCATGATGGTTTTGATGACTACTTTGCTGCGAAAGTGCGTTTGTTCGACGAGCTGCTCGATGATGACGGCGTCGTAGTTGTCAACGCTGACGGCGAGGGCGCAGCCGATGTGGCGGCACTCGCACAAAAGCGCGGCCTTCGTGTTTTGACGACCGGAGCCGCCGGTGATGACGTCAAAATTTTAAGCGCTGAACCGCAATTGAACGGTCTTGCTTTGACCTTTGCGGCAGATGGCGAGCGACATTCTGTGACAGCGCCACTCATCGGCGGTTTTCAAGCGGAGAATGCAGCCCTTGCGGTGGGTATCGTCATGGCATCCGGCGTCGGCGCCGCAGCGGCCATTTCGATGCTTGAGAAAACAACCGGCGCACCGGGCCGCATGCAGCGTGTGCCGAGCCTTGGCGATGCGGGCGTCTTCGTGGACTACGCCCATACGCCTGATGCGGTGGCGACGGCGCTGAAAGCCATCCGCCCGCACGCCAAAGGCCGCGTCATCGCTATCATCGGCGCCGGCGGTGATCGCGACAAAGCCAAACGCCCGCTCATGGGGGCGGCGGCGCGTGAGAACGCGGATATTGTGATCGTCACGGACGATAATCCGAGAAGCGAAGATCCGGCGGCGATACGCAAACAAGTCATGGAAGGTTGCCCCAACGCCAAAGAGTATGGCGACAGGGGCGATGCTATCGCGGCGGGGGCCGCGATGCTGAAAGACGGAGACGTGCTGCTGATACTGGGGAAAGGGCACGAAACCGGACAAGTGGTGGGTGATAAAACTTTGCCGTTCGATGACGCGGAGGTTGCTTCTCGCGCGATCGCGAACCGCATGAGGGAGCTCGGGCGATGACCATTGCATTGGAAAAATTGTGGACGGCTTATGAGGCGGCGGCGGCGACGGGCGGGGCGCTTTGTTCGCGCGGCGGTGATCCCAAACGCTGGATGGCCGAAGAATGGGCGGCGGGTGGTATCTCCATCGACACGCGCACGCTAAAGCCCGGCGATATATTTGTGGCGTTGCGCGATGCGCGCGACGGTCATGAGTTTTTGAACAGCGCATTCGAAGCCGGCGCCTCGGCGGCGCTGGTGGCGCGCGCCCCGGATGATGCACCCGAGGGTGCGCCGCTTCTCGTCGTCGGCGATACGCTGGAAGGACTGCGAGATCTCGCCGTGGCGGCGCGAATGCGCAATTTCGGCAAGCGTATCGGCGTCACCGGCAGTGCAGGCAAAACCAGCACCAAGGAAATTTTGCGCGCGATATTGTCAAGCATCGGCGCTGTTCATGCGGCGGATAAAAGTTTCAACAATCACTGGGGCGTGCCGCTGACATTGGCCAAGCTGCCCATGCGCGCCGACTTTGGCGTCTTTGAAATTGGCATGAACCATCCCGGCGAGATTACACCCCTCACCGGGTTGGTGCGGCCCCATGCGGCGATCGTCACCACGGTCGCGGCGGCGCATCTGGAATTTTTCAAATCCGTCGAAGAGATTGCTGAAGCAAAGGCGGAAATCTTTACCGGGCTCGCGCGCGGTGGCGTCGCTGTGTTGCCGTTCGACAATGAATTCTTTCCGCTGCTCAAAAAACGCGCGGAGGAGGCGGGTGCGGCGAGTTTCGTTTCCTTCGGCGAAAAGGACGGCGCAGACTTTCAGCTGCTTGACTATCAGGCCCAAGACGCCGGCGCGTATTTAACGGCGAAGATCAAAGGCGAGCGCCGGGAATTCTTCGCGGGTGTTCCGGGCCGTCATCAGGCTGGCAATATGCTGGCCGCGCTGGCGGCCGCCGATGCCGTTGGCGCACCGCTTGAGCCCTGCATCAAGGCGCTTTCCACCATCACGCCCGCCGAGGGGCGCGGCGCCCGGGCGGTTATCACCCTCGATGATGGCGCGGCGACGCTGATCGATGAAAGCTACAACGCCAACCCGGCCTCAATGACCGCGGCCATCGGCTTGCTGGGCGCCACTGACCCCGCAAGCGGCGGGCGGCGCATCGCCGTGCTGGGCGAGATGCTGGAACTGGGACCGGAAGGACCGGCGCTTCATGCAAACCTTGCCAAAGCGTTGGTTGCAGCGAAGGTTGACCGGGTTTACGCAGCAGGCCAATTGATGCGCCACCTCTGGGATCTATTGCCGGCGCCAATGCGCGGGCTCCATGCGGGCGACGCCGTCGGCCTTGTGGGGCCGGTGCTCGATGCTGTTGGGGCGGGCGATATTGTCATGGTCAAGGGATCAAACGCGTCTAAAGTCAGCGCCGTTGCGCGGGCGTTGAAAGATAGCGGCAAAACAGAAAATGATTTGGAAGAAAGCCGGGCCTAGATGTTGTACCATTTGCTGACACCCCTCGCGGATGATTTTCAGCTTTTCAATGTGTTCCGTTATTTAACGTTCCGCACCGGCGGCGCAGTGATGACGGCGTTGTTGATTGCGTTTCTGCTCGGCCCTTCGCTGATCCGCTGGATGCGCCGCAAGCAGGGGCGCGGTCAACCGATCCGCACGGACGGGCCGCAAACGCACATCATCGAAAAAGCCGGAACACCCACCATGGGCGGCGTGCTCATTTTATTGTCGCTGGTTGTCGCAACGTTCCTGTGGGCGCGTCTCGACAATATGTATGTGTGGATCGTTATGGGCGTCACGCTCGCCTTTGGCGCGCTCGGCTTTATCGACGACTATCTGAAAGTCACCAAACAAACCTCCAGCGGGGTGGTCGGCAGTCTGAAGCTCGCTGTGCAGTTCGCCGTGGCGCTCACGGCGGGTTACTATTGCATGGACGCGCTCGCCTCCGCGCCAGATGCGCCGCACGGGCTGGCGACGTCAGTCGGCGTGCCCTTTGTGCCGCTTGATTTGTTCCAGAGCTGGTTCAACGCACCGGGCGTGCCGTTGGGTCTCATGGTCATTCCGTTTGCTGCGTTCGTCATCGTCGGCGCGTCCAACACGGTGAACTTGACCGACGGCCTTGATGGTCTTGCGACTGTGCCGGTGATGATCGCGGCTGGCGCCTATGCACTGATCGCCTATCTCGTGGGCAATGCAATTTATGCCGGCTATCTCGGCGTGCCCTTCGTTCCCGGCGCAGGCGAGCTGACGGTCATTTGCGGCGCCATCATCGGCGCGGGGCTCGGGTTTTTGTGGTACAACGCCCCGCCTGCAGCGATCTTTATGGGCGATACGGGCTCGCTTGCGCTTGGCGGCGCCATCGGCGCGATCGCCGTTGCGTCAAAGCACGAAATTGTTCTGGCGATTGTCGGCGGTCTTTTTGTGCTTGAAGGTTTGTCAGTGATGATCCAGATCGCGTCGTTCAAACTGACCGGCAAGCGGGTTTTTCGCATGGCGCCGATCCATCATCATTTCGAACAACTTGGGTGGAAAGAGTCGACCATTGTCATTCGTTTCTGGATTATCGCTATGGTTCTGGCGATGATCGGCCTTGCGACACTGAAACTGCGATAGGCGCTCATGATCCTTATTCCTGACGTTAAACGAAAGAATATCGGCGTTTTCGGCCTCGGCGTTTCCGGCATTGCGACCTGTGAAGCGTTGGTGGCGTCGGGCGCGCGTGTTTATTCTTTCGATGAAAACCGTCAGGCGCGAGACAAAACATCGCAGACGGAATATCGCTGTGAACATCCAAAAAACTGGCCGTGGAAGGAAATGGACGCCGTCGTCGTTTCTCCCGGCGTGCCGCTGACGCATCCCAAACCGCACGCCATTGTGCGCAAAGCGCGCATGGAAAAAGTGCCGGTGATCGGCGATACGGAATTGTTTGCGCGGGCGCTAAACAAGCTTGATGAGCGGGCGCGCCCGCGCATCATTGGCGTCACCGGCTCCAACGGCAAGTCAACCACGACGGCGTTAATCACACACATGCTTAAACAGGCCGGTGAAGACGTTTATATGGGCGGCAATATCGGCGAGGCCGTGCTGTCGCTTCCCGCTTTTGAAAGTGAAGCGATTTACGTTCTCGAACTTTCTTCTTTCCAGCTCGACCTGACCGAAACATTGCGATTGAATGCGGCGGTGTTTTTAAATCTTTCGCCCGACCACATAGAGCGTCACGGGTCGGTCGACGGCTACCTGAAATCGAAAAAACGCATTTTCGAAAACCAGACTAAAGACGATCTGGCGGTCATCGGCGTTGATGACGATTACGCCCAGAGTGTTTGCACTGAATTGATGGCGCGCGACGGCGCCGAGGTTCGTCCGGTGTCATCCGGTAGCGCGCTGGGGCGCGGGGTTTATGCGCTCGACGGGAAGATGTATTGCAATCTCGACGGCAAGGCGTTGCAGGCGGGTGATTTGAATGGCGCGCGCAGCTTGCGCGGGCCCCATAATCATCAAAACGCCGCCGCCGCTGTCGCCGTTTGCGAAAAGCTCGGCGTGTCGCCGGCGCTCGCGATCAAAGCCGCCCATCGCTTTGAGGGGCTCGCGCATCGGCTTGAGGAGGTTGGCCGCAACGGCAAGGTCGTGTTTGTCAATGATTCCAAGGCGACGAACGCTGACGCCACGGCGCGTGGGCTGGGCGCCTTTGAAAACATTTTCTGGATCGCCGGGGGCAAACCGAAAGAGGGCGGCGTTGAAAGTTTAAAGCCGCTGATGAACCGTGTGCGCACGGTCTACCTTATCGGTGAAGCGGCGGCACAGTTTGAAGAACAGCTACGCGGCAGCGTGCATTGCGTGCTTTGCGGTGATCTCGAAAAGGCCGTGGCGGCGGCGAGCGCGGATGCGGCGCAATGTGATGCGCCTGCGCCGGTCGTGTTGTTGTCGCCTGCCTGCGCCTCTTACGATCAGTTCAAGAATTTTGTTGAGCGCGGCGAGGCGTTCCGCGCGCTTGTTTCTGAGTTGTCGTCTACGAATGGAGAAGCTGCGTGAAGCGTCTGTCGCGTCTTGATGAATCTCCGTTTGCGCGGCTCTGGTGGTCCATCGACCGGCCGAGCCTCGCGATCCTGTCGCTGATCATCGTCATCGGTTTCGTTGTTTTGATGGCGGCGGGGCCTTCTGCAGCGGCGCGCATACGTGGCGTCGGGGAATTTCATTTTCCCATGCGTCAACTCATCTTTCTAGCGCCGACGCTGTTTTTGGTGATGGCGCTGGCGTTTTTAACACCGCTGCAGGCCCGCCGGGTGGGCGTCGTCGTATTTGCCAGCGCGCTGATTGCCATGGTGCTGGTGTTATTATTCGCAGGCGAGGTAAACGGCGCGAAACGCTGGCTCTATATCGGCGGATTCTCGCTTCAACCATCAGAATTCGCCAAACCGGGATTCGTTATTGCTGCGGCCTGGATGCTGGCGGAGGGCGCGCGCGATCCGAAATTTCCCGGCGGCGCGGTCGCCATCGGCTTGTATTTTGCTTTTGCGGTGTTGCTCTTGTTGCAACCTGACTTTGGGCAATGGGCGCTGGTGACCGCCGTCTGGGCGGTGATGTTTTTTGTGGCCGGATGGAGCTGGCTGTGGATCGCCGGGCTGGGCGTCACCGGCATGGGTGCGCTGACGGCGGGCTACATGTTCTCTGACCACGTGGCGGCGCGTGTTGACGGATTTTTAAAGCCCGGTGCCAATGAAACATATCAGGTGGACCGCGCGGTGGAGACCTTGGCGAATGGCGGCGTTTTCGGCCGGGGAGAGGCGGCGTCGGTTAAAGGCGCGCTACCGGACGCGCATACGGATTTCATTTTTGCGGTGGCCGGCGAAGAATTCGGTTTTGCCCTCGCAGTGCTCATCATTTTGCTGTTCGCGTTCTTTACCGCGCGGTTGATGGTTGTGGCGGCGGGCTTGAAGTCCATGTTCGCCCAATGCGCCGTAACGGGGCTTGCGGCGCTCATTGGCTTTCAGGCGATTATCAATATTGGCGTCAGCTTACGTGCGCTGCCAGCCAAAGGCATGACCTTGCCGTTCATTTCCTATGGCGGCTCGTCATTGCTGGCGACAGGGCTGACTGTCGGGCTGATCTTTGCGCTGACGCGCACCCATCAGGGCGTCTTCCGCCGCAAAGATATCATGCCATGAGTGTTGAAGGGCCAATCGCGTTAGCGGCGGGGGGCACTGGCGGGCATTTGTTTCCGGCGGAGGCTCTGGCCCAGGAATTGAAGCGGCGTGGACGGCGCATTTTGCTGGTGACCGATGCGCGCGGCGCACGATACGCAAAAGATTTTCCCGCCGATGAGCGGTTTGAAATATCCGCGGCGACGCCGTCTATTGGCGGGCCGATCGCAAAAGGCGCGGCGGCGGTTTCAATCGCTGTTGGATTGTTCACATCACTGCGCGAGTTCAAAAAACGAAAACCCGCCGCGGCGGTTGGTTTCGGCGGTTATCCATCCTTGCCCGCCATGAAGGCGGCGGCGCTGATGAACATTCCTTACGGGGTGCACGAACAAAATGGCGTTTTGGGCCGCGCCAACCGGATGCTGGTGAAAGGCGCGAGCTTTACGGCGCACGCATTTCCGGTGCTCGACAAACTGCCCAACGGCGTTTCAACCATCGAGGTCGGCAATCCGGTGCGCGACGCGGTCGCCGCGCTGGAGGGCGCCGCCTATCCGTCGATGGAAGGCGATATCAATCTTCTTATCTTTGGCGGATCGCAGGGCGCGAGTATTTTTTCAGAGGCGCCGGTGAGAGCGATTGCCGCCTTGCCGGAAACATTGCGGGTGCGCATTGCTGTCACCCATCAGGCGCGTGAGAGCGACATGGATGCGGTGAAAGCGGGCTATGCCAGCGCCAGCGTACGCGCTGATGTGGCGCCGTTTTTTTCCGATCTGCCGCAACGTATGGCGGCGGCGCATCTCGTGATCTCCCGCGCCGGCGCCTCGACCGTGACGGAGCTTTCGGCCATTGGCCGGCCGTCGATCCTGGTGCCGCTGGCCATCGCTATGGATGACCACCAGACCGGTAACGCCCGGACACTGAAAGATAAAAAAGCCGCCGTGATTTTGCCGGAAAATGAGTTTAATCAATACGAACTGGCGGCGCCGCTGGAAGCGCTGCTTTCTAATCCCGGACGGCTCACCGCTATGGCTGAAGCCGCGAAGGGTGCGGTGAAATCCGGCGCGGCGGCGAGGCTCGCCGATTTGGTGGAAGATATTGTGGCTGCGAAAGCAGCCGCGTGAGTTGAGTAATTATGACGCGTAAAGATCAATATTCAAAAGTCGATCCGCCGAAGATAAAAGTGCGGCTGCCCTTCGGTGCGGGCGTTGTGCATTTTGTCGGCATTGGCGGTATCGGCATGAGCGGTATCGCGGATGTCATGCGCAATCTTGGCTATGATGTGCGCGGGTCGGACGTTGCTGACGGGCCGAACGTGCAACGTCTGCGTGATAAAGGCGTGCCGATAGTGATCGGGCATGCGCCCGAAAATGTTGACGGCGCTGACGCAGTCATCATCTCAACGGCGATCCGCCGGGACAACCCGGAAGTCGCGGCCGCTCGCGCGCGCCATATTCCGGTGGTGAAACGCGCGGATATGCTGGCGGAGTTAATGCGCCTTAAATGGACGGTCTCTGTCGCGGGCACGCATGGGAAAACCACGACGACGACCATGGTTGCGGCGCTGCTGGATGAAGCCAATCTTGACCCGACCGTGATCAATGGCGGCGTCATCAACGCTTATGGCGCCAATGCGCGCATTGGCGAAGGCGACTGGATGGTGGTGGAGGCGGACGAGTCAGACGGCACTTTCATTCGTCTGCCGACGACGGTCGCCATTGTCACCAATATCGATCCGGAACATCTCGACCATTGGGGCGGGTTCGAAAACCTGCGCAACGCGTTCGATATTTTTATCGAGAACACGCCGTTTTATGGCTTCGGTGTTGTCTGCCTCGATCATCCGGAAGTGCAGGCGCTGGTCGGCCGCGTCACCGACCGGAGGCTCATCACCTATGGCGTCAATCCGCAGGCGGATGTTCGTGCGGCGAATATCAGCTTCGAAGATGGCGCGTCCGTTTACGACATTATCTTCCGCGAGCAGGGGACGGAGATCGGGCGCATCGACAACGTCAAACTGCCCATGCCCGGCGCGCATAATGTGTTGAATTCGCTCCCCGCCGCTATTGTCGCCAAGCGCCTCGGGGCTAGCGACGAACAGATCAAATCCGGCTTTGCGAAATTCGCCGGCGTCAAGCGGCGGTTTTCGCCGGCGGGTGTGTGGAAGGGCGTCACCATCATCGACGATTACGGTCACCACCCGGCGGAGATTGCAGCGGTCCTGCGCGCTGCGCGCAATATCGCGTCAGGCAAGGTTATCGCCGTGGTGCAGCCGCACCGCTATACGCGCCTACGCGATTTGTTCGATGAGTTTTGCGCTTGCGCCAATGAGGCGGACATTGCCCTGATCACCGATGTTTACGCCGCAGGCGAGGACCAGCTGGAAGGGTTCGATCGCGACGGCCTTGTGGCTGGACTTGAAGGTCACGGTCACCGCGATGCGCGGGCGCTCAAAAGTTTTGACGATCTGCCGCGCGTTATCAGCGAGATCGCTGAACCGGGCGATTATGTCATCTGCCTCGGCGCCGGGGATATTACGAAACATGCGAATGCGCTGGCGGTGAAGCTGGCGGAGTTTGGGTAGTCGGTTGTGTCCGTTAATTTTCCATTTCCGTTCATCCCTGCATCCTTCGAGACGCAAAAAATCCTTCATCCTGAGGGCGCGCATGAAATGCGTGCGTCTCGAAGGACGAAGGATTTGTTGCTCCTCAGGATGAAGGGCAGGGATGAGCGCGGAGCGAGCGGTGAGTAATAAAGTCACCACATCCAATCTCCCAACCGTTCGTGGCAAATATGTAGAGAATGCGGATCTGTCCGCGCTCACATGGTTTCGCGTGGGCGGGCTTGCGGATGTGTTGTTCATGCCTGCTGACGAGGACGATCTTTCAGAATTTTTGAAAAACACATCGGAAGACATTCCCGTTTTTGTCATGGGCGTCGGTTCGAACTTGCTGGTGCGCGACGGCGGCGTGCGTGGCGTCGTCATCCGTTTCGGCTCGCCCTTCCGGCAGGTACATGTGGAGGGGATGCGAGTCACCGCCGGTGCGGGTTGCATCGATGCGCAGGTGGCCAAACGCGCAGCGCAGGAAGGCGTCTCCGGTCTTGAGTTTTTTCGCGGCGTGCCGGGGACCATCGGCGGCGCCATCCGGATGAATGCCGGCGCCTATGGCGGAGAAGTAAAAGACGTATTGGTCGAGGCCGTCGCCTATGACCGTCAGGGCAATCGCCGGGTGCTCTCCAACGCCGATCTTGGGTTTTCCTATCGTCATTGCGACGCGCCGGAGGAGTTGATTTTCACCGGCGCCACGTTTGAGGGCCGCCCGGATGAGCCCGACGCCATCATTGCGCGCATGGACAAGATCAGCGCCGAGCGCGAAGCCTCTCAGCCGATCCGCGAGCGCACCGGCGGCTCGACCTTCGCCAATCCTGACCCGGAACTGTCGGGGGGCCGAAAATCCTGGCAGCTCATTGATGAGATTGGCGCCCGCGGACGCGTGATCGGCGATGCCCAGGTCTCTGAACGTCACTGCAATTTCATCATCAATCGTGGCGACGCCACGGCTGCCGACCTCGAAGAGTTAATAGAGTCTTTACGTAACGATGTCTTAACGAAGACGGGAGTCGAGTTGCGCTGGGAGATCCGGCGGATAGGTGAGGCGAGGCGATGACGAAAAAGTACAACCGGATCGCGGTCCTCAAGGGCGGCTGGTCGCCGGAGCGCGAGGTGTCGCTTGTCTCCGGCGTGGCGGCGGCCAAAGCCTTGCGCGAAGCCGGTTACGACGCCTACGAAATCGATGTTGATCGCGATCTCGCCGCGCGCCTGTCGGAAGCAAAGCCCGACGCGGCGTTCAATGCGCTCCATGGCCAGTGGGGAGAAGATGGCTGTGTGCAGGGGCTGCTGGAAATCATGGGTATCCCATACACTCATTCCGGCGTGCTGGCGTCATCGCTCGCCATGGACAAGCAGCGGGCGAAAGCCGTGTTTGAAGACGCAAATATTCCCTCGCCCCATGGTGTTATCGTTTCACGGGCTGAGGCGGCTGGCGGCAAGGTTATGCCCGCGCCGTATGTGGTAAAACCCAACGCGCAAGGCTCGTCTGTCGGTGTTTTTATCGTGCGCGAGGGCGACAACCGCCCGCCGGCGGAATTGACGGCGAAAGAATGGGCGCTTGGTGAGGATGTTCTCGTTGAAAAATTCATTCCGGGGCGCGAGCTCACGGTGTCCGTTATGGGCGATCGCGCTCTGTGCGTAACGGAAATCACAACGTCGCTGGCGTTTTATGACTATGAAGCGAAATATGCGGCGGGCGGTTCCAAACATGTGCTGCCGGCTGATGTGCCCGCCGACATTACCGAACGGTGCCTCGATCTCGCTTTGCGGGCGCATCAATCGCTTGGCTGTCGCGGCTTGTCGCGTTCGGATTTTCGGTATGACGAGAACGCCGACGGCGAACAGCTTTTCTGTCTTGAAGTAAACACGCAACCGGGCCTGACGCCGACATCCCTGTCGCCGGAACAGGCCGCGCATCTCGGGATTTCATTTCCTCAGCTCTGCGCCTGGATGGTGGAGGACGCCTCATGCCAAAGGTGAAGAAGAAAACCGCCCGGAAAACAACGCGCAAAAAATCGACGCGCAAAAAGCCGCCAGGCTTCTTTGGCCGTGTCGCCGAGGTGTGGACACGTTTTTCCAATGCGGCGCTGGCGAGTTCTGTTTTGCTCGCGCTGATCGCCATCGGGTTTTTGTGGGCTGGCGGCTATTTCGGCCTGGCGGGCGAACAGATCAGCCGGTTCGCCGGCGCGCAAGCGGTGTCGGCCGGATTAGAGGTGAAGCGGATCACGGCTAAAGGCGTTTCCCGCACTAGCGACGACGATATATTGAACGCGGTGGGGCCGATCATCGGGTCGTCGATCCTGCATTTTGATCCTGACCGCGCGCGGGCGTCTGTGGAACAGCTCGGCTGGGTGCGGTCGGCGGCCGTCTCGCGGCTGTTGCCGAATACGGTGCATGTTTCGGTGCGTGAGCGTGAGCCAGCGGCGGTCTGGCAACTGTCGGGTGATTTGCACCTGATTGATGATGAAGGCGCCGTTATTCGCGAAGTGAACGCTTATGAATATGCTGACCTGCCATTGATTGTCGGCGCTGGCGCGCCGGATGCGGCGAGCAAAATGCTGCAGGCCCTGCAATCGGAGCCGATCTTGTGGGGGCGTGCCTCGGCGCTGATCCGCGTCAGCGATCGCCGCTGGAATTTGAAAACCAAAGAAGGCGTCGACATCAAATTTCCTGAAATGGGAGAGCGCGAGGCGGTGCATTACCTGGCGCGGCTGCAGACGGAGCTGCGTTTGCTTGACGAGCCGCTCGAATATGTCGACCTTCGCAATCCTGAAAACTTCGTCTACAGACGAAAGGGCGCGGCCCCGGCGGAAGAGCCGTTAGGCCGCCTCCAGGAACAATTGTAGCGGCTAGACCATTGTAACGTTAAAAGGGCCGGGCGTGACGCAACTTCGAAAAACCAAAAAGAGAAAAAAAGAAGATGCGCTTGCCGCTGCGCTGGATATCGGCGCATCAAAAGTCGCGTGCTTTATCGCCCGTATTTCCGAGGAGGCCGGTTTCGCGCCGCAGGCGGAAGTCGTCGGCGTCGGCTGTTACGGGGCTCCATTAAAATCACGCCCCACGCCGGATGAAATTGAAACAGGTGTTCGCCACGCCGTTGAGGCGGCGGAACGCATGGCTGGAGAGCATGTGCGCCGCGTGCTGGTTTCGGTGCCAGGAAAGCATCTGCGTGGCCGCCGTATCGGTGTTGATATGGAAATCGCCGGCGGCGTTGTCGCGCAGGAGGATGTAGACGATTCCCTTGCGGAGGGCGCCAAAATTGCGACGCCCCCCGATTGCGCGCCGCTGCACGCCATGCCCATCGGGTTCAAGGTCGATGGCGAGGACGGACTTGCCGACCCGATCGGTTTTTCCGGCGGCGTGCTCTCCACGCAGATGTTCGCGCTGGGCGCGCGGCAGAGTTTTCTCGACAATATGGCCGATCTGATCGAGCGCTGTGATCTTCAAGTCGAGGAGTTTGTCGCCGCTCCGTCCGCCGCAGCGGAAGCTGTGCTGCTCGAAGATGAAAAAGAGCTAGGCGTCGTGCTGATCGATATCGGCGCGGCCGCGACAGGTTTTGCGGTCTATGATGATGGCGCGCTGGTGGAATGCGGCGGCGTGCCGGTGGGTGGCGGTCACATCACCCGCGACATTGCGCAGATATTCGGCGCGCCGCTGGCCCATGCGGAACGGGTGAAAACCCTTTACGGGTCGGCATTGTCTGGGCCGGGGGACGAGCACCGGTTTGTTGACTTTCCGCAACTCGGTCAGCCGGGGGAAACCGCGCGCGCGTCGCGCGCCGATGTGTGCGAAGTCATTCTCCCGCGCCTTGAAGAAATTTTTGAACTTGTCGGCGATCAATTGCCGGATGATCCCATGCGCAGATCCGGACTGCGCCGGGTGGTGTTGACGGGCGGCGGCAGCTTGCTTGTGGGCGCGCGTGAAACGGCGGAGCGAACGCTCGCGATGAAAGGGCGGCTCGGACGACCTGCTGCGATCCCCGGATCACCGGAAGCGGCCGGTGCGCCGGGCTTTGCCGTGTGCGCCGGGCTCTTTCAGCATTACGCAAATTTAGGCCGCGATGCGCAAAACACTATTGGCGTTTTGCGCCAATCACTCCAAGCAGGAAAACAATCGTCCGTGCTCGGCGGGGTTGAAGCTTGGTTGCGGGCGAAATTTTAAGAGATTCATTTATTCGTTAAGGCGGCGTTAACCTTTTGGAAAGGGTTATGAACGATTCTTTAATGAATGAATTAACCAAAACGGGGTTACCAAATGGGGCGGCCCTCCACCTTGCGCACAACCGGAGACATTCATGCCTTTGAATCTTAGCGTTCCTGAACTCACAGAATTAAAACCGCGCATCACAGTCATCGGCGTTGGCGGCGCCGGCGGCAATGCGGTGAACAATATGATCGAAAGCCAGCTTGAAGGCGTCGATTTTGTTGTCGCCAACACGGATGCACAGGCAGTCGGCCTGGCTAAGGCTGAAAAGAAGATTCAGCTTGGCGTGAAAACGACGCAAGGCCTCGGTGCTGGGTCCATTCCCGATATCGGGCGGGCGGCGGCAGAAGAGTCGCTCGATGAAATTCTCGAGCATGTCGGCAATTGTCACATGCTTTTCGTCACTGCCGGCATGGGCGGCGGCACGGGTACGGGCGCGGCGCCGGTCATCGCCAAAGCAGCCAAGGAACGCGACATCCTGACGGTTGGTGTGGTCACGAAGCCCTTTCACTTCGAGGGCGCGCGTCGGATGCGTCTGGCGACAGCCGGCATCGAAGAGCTGCAAAAGCACGTTGATACGCTGCTGATCATTCCAAATCAGAACCTGTTCGCCATCGCCAATGAACGCACGACCTTCCACGAGGCCTTCGCCATGGCCGATCAGGTTCTGCATTCCGGCGTGCGCGGGATCACAGATCTCATGGTCATGCCGGGTCTCATCAATCTCGACTTCGCTGACGTGCGCACCGTGATGAGCGAGATGGGCAAAGCCATGATGGGCACCGGCGAGGCGGAAGGCGAAAAACGCGCCATTCAGGCCGCCGAAGCGGCGATTTCCAATCCGCTGCTTGATGAACAGTCCATGAAAGGCGCCAAAGGCGTTCTCATCAACATCACTGGGTCCATGGATATGACTCTGTTTGAGGTCGATGAAGCCGCAAACCGTATTCGTGCGGAAGTCGATCCGGACGCCAACATCATTGTCGGTTCGACCTTTAATCAGGATCTGGAAGGCAAAGTCCGCGTCTCGGTTGTCGCCACGGGCATCGACATTGAAGAACGCGATGCAACGCGGCCGCAGATCAAAATCAATACAGGCGCGGTCTCCAAACCATGGCGCGAGCCGGTGGTCGTCGACAGGCCAGCCGCCTCGGCGCCGCAGACGCCAGCGCCCGCTGCTGTTCCCGCCGCTAGCGCCGCGCCGTTCACTTCTGCCCGTCCGTCCGCCGCGCCATCCGCGACCGCCGCAAATCCGGTCGGCGATGTGCATGAACGCATTCGCAAGATGTTGACCGAAGGCGCCGCAGATCCGCGCCCGGCATCGGCCGCTCCCGCGCCTAACCATGCGCCGGCCCGGGCGCCGGCGCAGCGTCCGGCTGTGCGGCCGGCAGGCGAGGGCAACCGTTCCTCTGCCGCGCCAAACCCGTTTCGAAGCGCGCAGGCCATCGGCAAACATTCGCTCGAAGCCGCTGTTGACATGTTCAAGGCGCTCGGCGGAAACGAGGATCGCCGTGACATGGCGCCGCCGCGTGCGCCCGAGGCGCCGCGCTCTGCGCCGACCAGTCCGCGCGGAGATTTATTCGATGATCAGGAAGACGCAGATCTGGAAATTCCCTCCTTCCTTCGTAAGAAGAAGACCGGCTAACCTGGCCAGTCATTGGCTAAACATCTGAAAATAAACAAGAAACCACGCTCCAGCATGCGCCGGGCGTGGTTTTTTCGTGGGGTGCGTGCAAGAAACCGCAATAATCCTTGACCATGCTTAATTTTCGCAATCACAAAAAGGCTGTAAGGTGGTTTCAGTTACAGCATAGCACTCACGGTTCCTCCGTTCGCGCGGACAAGCCGCGTGCAGGGTACGGGTTCGCGTGGTGTATGGGGCGCGACAGTGGGCAGGGGATGAGCGAGCGAACGCGCCAGAAAACACTTGGCCGGGAAGTCCGGTTTGAGGGAGTCGGGCTTCATTCCGGTGTGGAATGTTGTGTGACCCTGCGACCTGCTGAGGCTGATGCGGGTGTGGTTTTTCGCCGAACTGACCTCGATATTCCGGACACCATGATTGTCGCCTCGCCATCGAATGTGGTGATGGCGGACCATGGCACGACGTTGGCCAATGAGGCTGGCGTGTCTGTGGCGACCGTAGAACACCTGATGGCCGCCCTTGCGCTGTGTGACGTGGATAATGTCAGCGTTGATGTAGACGGCCCGGAAATTCCGATACTCGACGGTAGCTCTGCACAGTTCGTCGGAGATATTCTTGCGGCAGGCCGGGCGGAGCAGGCGGCTTGGCGCCGGCCTTTGGTGATATTTGCGCCCATTCGTGTAGAGGAAGCCGACAGGTTTATTGAATTCTCACCGGGACCGCGCCGTCTTGAAATCGAGATCGCCTTCGAAAATTGCATGATTGGCAGTCAATCTCTCGTCATCGACCTCACGGACGAGCAGGCGCTTTTGCGGCTGGCGTCGGCGCGCACATTTTGCCGGCTGGAAGAAGTGGACAGGCTGCGCAGCGCTGGCCTCATTCAGGGCGGCGCTCTGGACAATTCACTGGTGGTCGACGGTGATCGGCTCCTGAACGACGGCCCGTTGCGTCATCCTGAGGAGTTTGTACTTCACAAAGCGCTCGATCTGATCGGTGATCTGAGGCTGATGGGGGTTCAGATCGAAGGCGGGATCCGGGCTGTGAAACCGGGACATGCGATCAATACGCGTGCGGCCCGCGAAGTTTTGCGCCACGCTAACGGACTGCTCGAGACGGCTGAAAGCGATGAAATCCGGGCCACGGCCTAACGCATCCTGCCCGTTTGACGATATCTGCGCGGCCCACTAGAAAAGCAGCCACGGAGCCATGCCGGTCGGCGGCGGCCCGTCTGTCGGAAAGGCGAGTATCTCGTGACAATTCGGTTCGCGTTATTGGGTAAATTGATTTGCATTCTGGTCGCTTGTGTTGCGTTGGCGGCCTGCAGCTCCGGCGGCAAGAAGAAAAAATTCGCTTATGTGGAACGGCCCGTAGAAACGCTTTACGCGAATGCGACCAGGGAACTGGGCCGCAAGCGATACGATCTCGCCATTGCTTATTTTGAGGAAGTCGAGCGTCAACATCCTTATTCGGCGTGGGCGCGCCGCTCGATGCTGATGAAAGCTTTCGCTTATTACCAGGGTAATGATTACGAGGAAGCGGTTACCGCGCTTGATCAGTTCATCGCCCTGCACCCCGGAAACAAGGATGCGGCGTACGCCTATTATTTGAAATCCATGTGCTTTTATGAACGCATCCGCGACGTGGGCCGGGATCAGGATTATACGAACAACGCCGTTGCAACGCTGAACGATGTAATTCGGCGTTATCCGGATACGGAATATGCGCGTGATGCACGCTTGAAGCTCGACCTGACCTTTGATCACCTCGCAGGCAAGGAAATGTATGTCGGGCGTTTTTACCTGAAGCTGAACAAGCACATCGCCGCGATCAACCGATTTAAAACCGTGGTGCAACGATACCAGACCACAAGTCATGTGCCCGAGGCGCTGCATCGCCTGGTGGAGGCCTATTTGGAGCTTGGCATCGTTGATGAGGCGCGCTCGGCGGCGGCTGTACTCGGCTATAATTATCCAGGAAGCGTTTGGTATCAGGACACTTACCGCTTGTTCGAACGCCACAATATTGTGGCTGGCGGGTCGCGCCTGAATGGACGGACGGCTGAGGCGGCGGCGGCGGAAAAACCCGCAGCAGCGCCGGACATTAAAGACGTTGACCCGGCGAGACTGCGCGCCATTGAACCGCCATCGCCGGACGAGCTTGAAGACCTCGCCGCAGGGGCGGACGGCGCGCCGGCCGATGGCGCGCGCGAGCCGCTTTAACGGGCTTTCAAACTGCGTTACACCGGGCGGGTAAGCAGGCGCACCACGCGCCGCGATTAGGCTGTGACCCGGACCCATGCTGACGGCGCTTCAAATACAGGATTTTGTGCTGATCGATCAGGCGCGGCTTTCGCTTGGGCGCGGCATGACGGCGCTGACAGGCGAGACGGGCGCCGGCAAATCCATCCTGCTTGATGCGCTGGGGCTTGCGGTTGGCGGGCGGGCGGAGCGCGGCGCTGTTCGCCAGGGCGCCAAGCAGGGGATCGTTTCCGTCATTTTTGAACCGGCGGCGAACCATCCGGTCTGGAAAGTGCTTGAGGAAAACGGTCTCGACACCGGCGAAGATCAGGTGATCTTGCGGCGGGTGCAAAACGCCGATGGGCGTGGGCGCGGCTTCGTCAACGATCAGCCGGTCTCCATCGGCATGTTGCGCACCGTCGGCGAGACCATGATCGAGATTCATGGACAGCATGACGGGCGCGGGTTTTTAACCGCCGCCGCGCACCGCGAGATGCTCGATGAATTTGGCGGCCTTAGGAAAAAAGTGGATGCCGTCAGCGCACTGTGGCGCGAGTGGCGGGATGCGGAAGAGGCGTTGGAAGAAAAAAAGCGCGAGCGTGACATGGCCGTGCGCGAAGCGGACTATTTGCGTCATGTGGTCGATAAACTGGGAAAGCTCGCGCCGCAGGAAGACGAAGAAGCGGAACTTGCCTTGCGCCGGGCCGAGCTGATGGCGTCAGACAAAATCGCTGACGATCTGAACGCCGCCGCATCGGCTTTAGGTGATGGCGGTTTTGACACAAAGCTCGCGGGCGCATTGCGCCGGATTGAACGCGCCGCCGCGCAAATACAAGGTGATGACAACCCGCTGGCCAAACTCGCGGCGCGGTTGGATAGCGCGCTTAACGAAGCGGCCGAAGCGTGCGCGGCGCTTGATGACGCAATTGCCCGCTTTGGCGCCGACCCCGATGAACTTGACCGCACAGAGGAGCGTCTGTT
The DNA here is from genome assembly GCA_942492295.1 of uncultured Alphaproteobacteria bacterium. Taxonomy (GTDB): domain Bacteria; phylum Pseudomonadota; class Alphaproteobacteria; order Caulobacterales; family Parvularculaceae; genus Hyphococcus. Next base: position 797,796 of record CALODW010000005.1, on the reverse strand, counting down.
TGCGCTGCGCGCCGAGGCGCGCAAACATGGCGTTACGCCTGACGGCCTCTGCAAGTTTTTGCAAAAAGCGCGGCAAACCCTTGAGGATCTGGAGCAGGGTGAAGCGGCGTTCGGTGCGCTGGAAAAAGCGATGGCTGATGCGAAAGCGGCATTTGCGAAATCCGCCAAAGTCCTGTCGAAAGAGCGCGCCGACGCGGCGATCAAACTCGACAAAGCCGTAGCGAAGGAACTTGCGCCGTTGAAACTCGGCAAAGCGATTTTTGAAACGCGGATTGTCAGCGACGAGACGCATCCGACATCGGAAGGCTTCGATGCGGTGGAGTTCATGGTGGCGACCAATCCCGGCGCGCCGGCGGGGCCGTTAAAAACCATTGCGTCGGGCGGCGAGCTGTCGCGATTCGTGCTGGCTATGAAAGCGGCGTTGTCGGCCAAGGAAAACCGCACGGTCATCATCTTTGATGAAGTGGACGCCGGCGTAGGCGGCGCGGTCGCCGATGCGGTGGGCGAGCGGCTGGCGCGGCTCGCCGCCGATGCGCAGGTGCTGGTCGTCACCCATTCGCCGCAAGTGGCGGCCCGCGCGGGCGCCCACTGGCGCATCGAAAAGACGCAGACGAAATCCACAACGCTGACGAAAGTGACGCCACTGGAACCGGCTGACCGCGAAGAAGAGATTGCGCGTATGCTATCCGGCGCGGAAGTGACGGACGAAGCGCGCGCCGCCGCACGGCGTTTGCTCGGCGCGACGCAGATCGCGACAAAACCGGCGGCGAAAAAGCCAGCGCGGAAAAAACTGGCCAAAACCGGATAAGGCGAAGTACACCGGCGCCATGAACAAAAAAACCGCCGACCCCACGACAATCCCCATCGGAAAATTGACGCCGGAACAAGCGGAAGCAGAACTCGCGCGCCTCGCATCCGCAATCGTCGCCGCCGACACGGCCTATTACAAAAACGACCGGCCGGAGATTTCCGACGCGGAATATGATGCGCTGCGGCGGCGCAATCTGCTTATCGAAAAGCGGTTTTCCAAATTGAAGCGAAAGGATTCGCCGACCGACAAAATCGGCGCCGCGCCATCAACGAAGTTTGAAAAATCAAAGCACGCTGTTTCCATGTTGTCGCTGGATAATGCGTTCAGCGATGACGACGTCGCCGAGTTCGACAAGCGCGTGCGGCGTTTTCTGGGTGTTGGCGACGATGAAGCGCTCGCCTTCACCGCTGAGCCGAAAATCGATGGGCTGTCGCTCAATTTGCGATACGAAAAGGGTGCGCTCAAAGTGGCGGCGACGCGCGGCGACGGTCAGACGGGTGAGAACGTCACCGGCAATGCGCTCACCATCGCAGATATTCCGCAAAGCCTTAAAAATGCGCCTGACATTCTCGAAGTGCGCGGCGAAATCTATATGAGCCACGAAAATTTCGAAGCGTTGAATGCGCGGCTTGAAGCGGAAGGCGTGGAGCCGTTCGCCAATCCGCGCAACGCCGCGGCCGGGTCGTTGCGCCAGCTCGATGCGGCGATTACCGCGTCGCGGCCCCTGCGTTTTTTCGCCTATGCGTGGGGTGAGGTGAGTGAGCCGTTGGCGGATACGCAATGGGACGCGTTGCAGCGGTTTAAAAAGCTTGGCTTTCAGATCAACCCGTTGACAAAGCGGTGCAATACCGTCGCCGAGATGCTTGCGCAATACCGCAAGATTGAAGAACAGCGCGCGTCCCTCGGTTATGACATTGACGGCGTTGTCTATAAAGTTGACCGGCTCGATCTTCAGGAACGTCTGGGCTTCGTGTCGCGGCATCCGCGTTGGGCGACGGCGCACAAATTCCCCGCCGAAAAAGCAACAACGGTACTGGAGGACATTGAGATTCAGGTCGGCCGCACGGGCAAGCTGACGCCGGTGGCGCGGTTGAAGCCGGTGACGGTCGGCGGCGTCGTCGTCTCCAATGCGACGTTACACAATGCCGACGAAATTGAGCGCAAGGACATACGCGTCGGCGACACGGTGGTTATCCAGCGGGCTGGCGATGTGATTCCGCAAGTGGTGGAAGTCATCAAAGACAAGCGCAAAAAAGGTGCGCGCAAGTTCAAGTTTCCTGAAAATTGCCCGGTTTGCGGCAGTCACGCGGTCAATGAAGTCAACCCGGCGACAGGCAAGGCGGATGTTGACAGGCGCTGCACCGGCGGGCTGATCTGCGCGGCCCAGGCGGTGGAGCGATTGAAGCACTTCGTGGCGCGCCAAACATTTGACATTGAGGGTCTGGGCGAAAAACAGGTGGTGTCGTTTTTTGAGCAGGGAATCATCAAGGAGCCCGCCGATATTTTCACCCTGCGCGCGCGGCAGGAGGCGGGGAAGATTGATCTTTACGCCTATAAAAAGAAGGCGGATGGCGATCTGGCGCTCAAAGACGGCAAGCCGGTGCCGACCAACACGAAGTCCGTGAAAAACCTTTTTGACGCTATCGAACAAAAAAGGGTGATCGCGTCACCACGTTTCATTAATGCGCTTGGCATTCGCCATGTGGGTGAAACCAACGCCCGCTTGTTCGCCAGTCACTATGGCGGCTTTGAAGCCTTCTATGAGGCGGCGGTGACGGCTCGCGACGAGGCGAGCGAAGCCTATCAGGATATGTTGTCCATTGACGGCGTTGGCGCGCTGGTGGCGCGCGGTGTCATCGATTTCTTTGACGAAGCCCATAATCGCGAGGCGGTGGATCGACTGCTGAAAGAAGTAACGCCCGAAGCTGTCGAAGCGGTGTCATCGTCAAGCGCTGTCGCCGGCAAAACCGTTGTTTTCACCGGTACGCTGGAGACCATGACCCGCGACGAGGCCAAGGCGCGCGCGCAAACCCTTGGCGCGAAGGTTTCCGGGTCCGTTTCCGCCAAGACTGATTATCTGGTGGCCGGACCCGGCGCCGGATCAAAGCTGAAAAAAGCGGAGTCGCTGGGCGTTACCGTCCTTACTGAAGAGGAATGGGCCAAACTCGCCAATCAATGAGCCGTACGGGCTTTTTTATATCGAGCGAACGCGCCTATATCGAATGGAGAGGGAGGGCGCTTCATGATTGCATTGTTTCTATTATCAGGGTTCGGCGCAATTGCCGCCATCGCCGCGATTGTCGTTTACAATTTGCTCGTCAAGCGGCGGCAGCTGGTCAATAATGGCTGGTCGGATATTGACGTGCAATTGAAACGCCGCACCGACCTGATCCCGCAACTGGTGACATCGGTGAAAGCTTACGCCAATCATGAGCGCAGTCTGTTCGAAGACGTTGTCGCCAAACGCAATGCAGCGCTGGCGGCGGGTGATGATCCGGCGGCGCGCGGGGCGGCGGAAAGCGAACTGTCAAAGCCGGTATCGAAACTGATTGCGGTGGCGGAAGATTATCCGGAGCTGAAAGCAAGCGGTAACTTTCTCGAGCTCCAAAAAGAACTGTCTCAAACCGAAGATAAAATCGAAATGGCGCGGCGCTTTTACAACGGCGCCGTGCGCGAGTTGAACACGCTGATTGAAAGCTTTCCGGTCAATGTCGCCGCCGGCGCCTTCGGATTCACCAGCCGCGAATACTTCGAGATTGAAACGGCAGACCGCGCGGTTCCCGCCATTGATCTTGGCGCCAGGCCATGAGTATCCAGATTTTCCTCGCCGCGCTTATCGTCCTTTTGTGGGCTGCATCTGCGACCGCTAGCGAGCAGATCAATCAATTCGATGTAGAGATCGCCGTTCAAAAAAGCGGCGACATTGCCGTCACGGAAACAATCAATGTCACGTCAGAGGGCGGCCAGATCCGGCGCGGGATCTATCGTGATCTGCCGCGTTATTATCTGAAAGGCCGCGCGCAGCTCTCCTATGATTATGATGTGAAAAGTGTTCAACGTGATGGCCGCAAAGAACCCTACGCCATTGAACGCGCCGGGAACGCATATAGAATTCGCATTGGCGATGCGGATGTGTTTTTGCGCGATGGCGAACATGTTTATGAAATCGAGTACGCCGTCAAAAACCAGATCCGGTATTTTGGTGACTATGACGAAGTATACTGGAACGTCACGGGTAACTATTGGAATTTTCCGATCGCTTCCGCGCGCGGCGTTGTTACGCTTCCCGCTGGTGCTGAAGTAAAATCCACTGCGGCCTATACGGGCAGGCAGGGCGAGGCCGGCGGCGCTTACAGTTACGCAACGTCCAACGGCGCTCACGTGTTCAGCACTACGCGTCCGCTTCAGCGCGGTGAAGGGCTCACGATTGCCGTCGGATTCGAAAAAGGCGCCGTTGATCCGCCATCGGCTGGCGACAAGCGTGCTGAATGGTGGGCGCTTAACGCCTCAATCCTCATCTTAGCGGGTGCGCTGGCGTTGCTTTCCCTGTTTTATGTGCGGGCTTACAATCGTGTCGGCCGCGACCCATTGAAAGGTCCGGTTTTTCCCCGCTACGAACCGCCGGAGGGTTACTCGCCGGCCGCAGTGCATCACATCTTTCACCGGCGTTTCGCCGGCCACAAGGCGCTGATCGCAACGCTGCTGCATCTCGCCATAAAAGATCGGCTGCAGATTAACGCCAAGGATAAAAAGAAAACCACGCTGGTTCATCTGGACAATGCGGGCGGTGTCGCGGCGCAGGAAGAAGAAGAATTGCTGCGCGATATTTTTAAAAGCCGCAAAAGTATGACTCTGGGTGACAAATATGACTCCAAATTCACCGCCGGATATACAGCGTTCAAAAATGATGTCGGCAAAGATTTTGGCAAACCATTTTTTCAATGGAACAGCGGCTTTTTGATCGTCGGGATTGCGCTGACCATTCTCACTGTCATTCTCGCCGCTAATTTTTCCGTGGGCTGGACATTATGGCACACTCTGTCGGTTGCCATACTGGTGATTCTCAGTGCGGTATTTTCCTATTTTCTACCGGCCCCAACGGAGCGTGGTCAGGCCATCCGTACGAAAATCGAAGGGTTCAGGCTGTATCTCAAAACAGCGGAAAAGCTTCAGCTCAATGCGGCGAAACCCGGAACGGACGCGGCGCCGATGATGAGTGTTGAGCGTTATGAGCGTTTCCTGCCCTTTGCGGTGGCGCTTGGCGTCGAACAACCCTGGACGCGTCATTTCGAAAAACTGATTCCTGAAGAGGCCAAGGCCTACCGTCCGCATTGGGCGACCACGCATGGCGGCCATTACACCTCTCTCGGCGGGCTTAACCGCAGCCTCGTTTCCTCCATGTCATCGGGCGTCTCCAGCGCGCTGCCGCAGAGTTCGAGTTCGTCCGGTTCGGGAGGTGGCGGATTTTCCGGCGGCGGCGGCGGGGGAGGCGGCGGCGGCGGGTGGTAGTCAGGGCGTGCTGTCCTTGCAAAAGAAGAACGGCCTCACAAAAGATGATTGGGCCAAACGCGCGCATTCATCATGAATCGCCGCCGTTTAGCCGCTGTCATTTGTGCTAAGTCCGCGAGATGATTTGGCAGAATCAACCTTCAATCGCCGCCTGAAAACCTGCCCGCGCTCTTTTTCCAGACTCTCGTGCGCGGCCATTGCAGCGGCGCCTTTCGCCGCGCTAAACCCTCGCGAAAGAAGCCAGATTTCAAGGCAATAGGTCTCGTTCGGGCAGCCTTGTTCCGTGCGGGAGGAAACCGGAGATACGCATGAGCGACGTCAAGCCGCTATCCCTTTATGTGCCGGAGCCGGAGTTCAGACCCGGTGACAAACCCGACTTTTCTGATGTTGAAATCCCCCAGGCCGGTGCCGCCCCAATGCCGCCGGTGGATGTGGAGGCGGGCGATATTCGCGACCTCGCCTACACCATCATCCGGGTGATGAATCGCGAGGGCGAGGCGGTTGGTCCGTGGGCGGATTTATTGTCCGACGAGGCGGTCAAAGAGGGCCTTGAGGACATGATGCGGGTGCGGGCCTTTGATGCGCGCATGCTGATGGCGCAGCGTCAGGGCAAGACCAGCTTTTACATGCAGGCTTTGGGTGAAGAAGCCATCGCCTGTGCCTGTTCAAAAGCCCTGCAGCCGGGCGATATGAATTTTCCGACCTACCGCCAGCAGGGTTTGTTGCTGTCGACCGATTACCCCATGGTCGACATGATCAACCAGATTTATTCAAACGCTGCGGACCCGCTGATGGGCCGGCAGTTGCCGATCATGTACTGCTCAAAGAGCCACGGCTTTTTCACAATCTCCGGCAACCTCGCGACACAGTTTATACAAGGCGTCGGCTGGGCCATGGCGTCGGCCATCAAGGGCGACACCAAGATCGCAACCGCATGGATCGGCGAAGGCTCGACGGCGGAAAATGATTTCCACTCGGCGCTGGTGTTCGCGTCAACATATCGCGCGCCTGTGGTACTGAATATCGTCAACAATCAATGGGCGATCTCGACATTTCAGGGGATTGCGCGCGGCAAGGCGGCGACATTTGCGTCGCGCGGACTTGGTTTCGGCATTCCCTCCTTGCGCGTCGACGGCAATGACTATCTCGCCGTTTACGCCGTCTCCAAATGGGCGGCGGATCGCGCCCGGGCGGGTCACGGACCGACCTTGATCGAGCATGTCACGTATCGCATGGGCGGCCACTCCACGTCGGACGACCCTTCCGCTTACCGGGCGAAGGAAGAGGCGAATAACTGGCCGCTTGGCGATCCGATTGAGCGGCTCAAAGCTTATCTCATCAAGCGCTGTGTCTGGTCCGATGCGCAGCACCACCAGATGCGCGAAATGCTCGAGATGCAGGTGGCCGAAGCGCAAAAGCTGGCGGAGAAAAACGGCACGCTCCATGACGGACCGCATTCTTCCGCCGCGACCATGTTTGATGATGTCTATAAAGAAATGCCGCTGCACCTTCGCCGGCAGCGTCAAGAAGCGGGGTTATAGACCATGGCGCGCATGACCATGATTCAATCGATCCGCTCCGCCATGGATAACGCCATGGACAAGGACGACAATGTTGTCGTCTTTGGCGAGGATGTCGGGTTTTTCGGCGGCGTTTTCCGCTGTACGCAAGGGTTACAGGAAAAATACGGGCCTCAGCGTTGCTTTGACGCGCCGATCAGCGAAAGCGGGATTGTCGGCGCCGCCGTGGGTATGGCCGCTTATGGCCTTCGCCCATGCGTCGAAATTCAGTTCGCGGACTATGTCTATCCGGGTTTTGACCAGATATGTTCCGAGGCGGCGCGCATCCGTTATCGCTCCAATGGCGACTTTACGTCGCCCATGGTGGTGCGGATGCCCACCGGCGGCGGTATTTTCGGCGGCCAGACCCACAGCCAGAGCCCGGAGGCGCTGTTTGCGCATATCTCAGGCATCAAAACCGTGATCCCGTCCAATCCGTATGACGCAAAGGGCCTGTTGATCGCGTCGATCGAGGACGACGATCCGGTGATGTTTTTAGAGCCTAAGCGACTTTATAATGGGCCTTTCGACGGTCATCATGACCGGCCGGTGACGCCATGGTCGAAACATGAGCTTGGCGAAGTGCCGGAAGATCATTTTACCGTACCGCTGGGCAAGGCGGCCATACGGCGCGAAGGGGCGGATGTGACCGTGCTGGTTTACGGCACGATGGTTTATGTGGCGGAAGCGGCGGCGGCGGAGACCGGCGTCGATGCGGAGATCATCGATCTACGAACGATCCTGCCGCTTGATCTCGAAACCATTGAAGCGTCGGTCAGAAAAACCGGGCGCTGTGTCATCGTCCATGAAGCGACGAAAACATGCGGCTTTGGCGCGGAGCTGATGGCGGTTGTATCCGAGGCGTGTTTTTACAATCTCGAAGCGCCGATCATTCGCGTGACGGGTTATGACACGCCTTACCCGCATGCCCATGAATGGGATTATTTTCCGGGGCCAAAACGCGTTGGCGCGGCATTAAAGAAAGTGATGGAGGCGGCATAATGGGTGAACATGTCATCAAGCTGCCCGATGTGGGCGAAGGCGTGGCGGAAGCCGAGTTGGTGGAATGGATGGTCGAAATCGGCGCCAATGTCCGCGAGGATCAGGTGCTGGCCGCGGTCATGACCGACAAGGCGACGGTTGAAATTCCCTCGCCGGTGGAGGGAAAAATCCTCTGGCGCGGCGGCGACATAGGCGAGATTATTTCCGTGGGCTCGCCGCTGATCCGCCTTGAGGTGGATGGCGCGGGCAATGTCAAACCGGGTGATGCGCCTGCTGAGGCGCCGAAACCGGCGGCAAAGGAAGCCAAGGCGCCGGAAGAAAAGCCAAAGGCGGAACCGAAGCCTGCGCCAAAAGCGGAAAGGCCAAAAACCAATGGCGCCGCGAATGGCGCCGCCGCACCGCTCGCTGCTGTACCTCGCGCCGAAGGCGAAAAGCCGCTGGCCTCGCCGGCCGTGAGGAACCGTGCCGCAGAGGCAGGCGTTGACCTGCGCCGGGTGCCGGGGACGGGGCCTGCAGGCCGCATCTCCCATGAAGACCTCGATGCGTTCATGGCGTCAGGCGGCGAGGGCGCCGTGGCGCGCGGGGCCGGCTACGCGCGCAATATGACGGTTACGGATGTTCCGATGATCGGCTTGCGCCGCAAGATCGCCGAAAAAATGGAAGCCGCGAATGCGCGGATCGTGCCCATCACCTATGTTGACGAGGTTGACGTCACCGCGCTGGAAGATTTGCGCAGCGAACTCAACGCTTCGCGCAAAGAAGGCCGGCCGAAGCTGACCATGCTGCCGTTTTTGATGCGCGCCATGGTGAAGGCCGTCGCCGATCAGCCGCATTTGAATTCAATCTATGATGATGAGGCGGGCGTTATTCACCAGCATGGCGGCGTGCATATCGGTGTCGCGGCGCAAACCCCCAATGGCCTCATGGTGCCGGTGGCGCGCCACTGCGAAGCGCGCGACATCTGGGACTGCGCCAGCGAAGTCGCGCGCCTTTCCGAAGCGGCGAAAAATGGAAAGGCGTCCCGCGATGAACTGTCCGGTTCGACCATCACCATCACCTCGCTTGGCGCCATGGGCGGTATCGTGACGACGCCGGTGATCAATCACCCGGAAGTCGCGATTGTCGGCGTCAACAAGATGCAGGTGCTGCCGCGCTGGAACGGATCGGAGTTTATTCCGAAAAAAATCATGAACCTGTCGTCGAGTTTCGACCATCGCGTCGTTGATGGCTGGGACGCAGCGGTGTTCGTCCAGCGCATCAAGGCGCTGTTGGAAAACCCGGCGATGATTTTTATTGAGGGTTGAAGGCGTTTCCTTTCACCTCCCCCTTGAGGGGAGGTCGAAATTCGTGAAACCGAATTTCGGGTGGGGGCATCGCCGCATATGAGTAACTGAAATTTGGGAAGTGTAGTGATTTCCCCCCTCCCGAAACTGCTGAAGCAGTTTCGGCCTCCCCTCCAAGGGGGGGGCGGGCAAGATGAAAAACGGTGTTAGGAATGCAAGACGTTCAATGCAAACTTCTCGTCATCGGCGCCGGTCCCGGTGGTTACATCGCGGCGATCCGCGCCGGGCAGTTGGGTCTCGATACGGTCATCGTTGAGGGGCAGTATCATGGCGGCACGTGCCTCAATGTGGGTTGCATCCCGTCAAAGGCGTTTATTCACGCGGCGGATGAATTTGAAAAAGCGACGCATTTCGCCGGCGACAGCGCCATCGGCATCAAGGCGGGCAAGCCGGAAATTGATTTGAAAAAAACCGTTGCCTGGAAGGAGGGCATCGTCAAACGCCTCACCAGCGGCGTTGGCGGATTGCTCAAGAAAAACAAAGTGCGCGCCATCGACGGCTGGGCGACGTTCGTTGACGGCAAGACGGTGGACGTGAAAGGCGGCGCCGAAGACTGCCGCATTCGTGCGGAGAATGTGATCATCGCCACGGGTTCGGTTCCGGTGGAGCTGCCCTCCATGCCATTTGGCGACAATGTGATTTCCTCCACCGAAGCCCTCGACCTTGACGCGCCGCCGAAAGCGCTCGCCGTCGTGGGCGCCGGGTATATCGGTCTCGAACTCGGCATCGCCTTCGCCAAGATGGGATCGAAAGTCACCGTCGTTGAAGCCATGGATAAAATCCTGCCGCTTTATGATGATGCGCTGACGCGGCCCGTTGCAAAGAAACTGAAAGCCCTCGGCGTGGATGTGCTGCTTGGCGCAAAAGCCAAGGGTGCGTCGAAAAAGGGTCTCGATATCGAGACGGCGGACGGCAAGGCGGACACCATTAAGGCGGACAAGATCCTCGTCACCGTGGGCCGCGCGCCCAAGACGGAAGGCTGGGGCCGCGAAAAGCTCGTCATTGATATGGACGGGCGTTTCATCAAAATTGATGACAAGTGTCAGACTTCCATGACCGGTATTTACGCCATCGGCGATGTTACGGGTGAGCCCATGCTAGCGCATCGCGCCATGGCCCAAGGCGAGATGGTGGCGGAAATCATCGCCGGTCACAATCGCTCTTGGGACAAGCGGGCGATTGCGGCTGTTTGTTTCACCGATCCGGAGATCGTTTCCGTGGGGCTATCGCGGGACGAAGCAAACTCATCCGGCTACGACGTAAAGACGCAACTGTTTCCATTCTCCGCCAACGGCCGGGCTATGTCCATGGAAGCCGAAGACGGTTTCATCCGCGTCGTGGCGCGCGCCGACAATCATTTACTGCTGGGCGTTCAGGCCGTGGGCGTTGGCGTTTCGGAATTGTCGACGGCGTTCGGCCTGGCGATCGAGATGGGGGCGACGCTCGAAGACATCGCCGGCACGATCCACGCGCACCCCACCCTGGGCGAAGCGTTTCAGGAATCGGCGCTCAGAACGCTGGGGCATGCGCTGCATATTTGATGTAGTTGCATAAATACTAGAATGATTTGCAAAAAATGCGCGGAACAGAAGTCGCTTATTAAAGCGCACATCATTCCAGAAAGCTTTTATCAAATCTCTGAAAACGATGCCCAACCCCTTATGGTTGTCACGGATACATTTGGCGCGCGGCCAAAGCGCTCGAGAATCGGAGTCTATGACAAGAATATACTGTGCGCGAGTTGTGATAATGAATTCAATGAGTTCGATCAGCCCGCCAAAGAAACCTTGTTATCTGGAAACAAGTCCACAGTCTTAACGGACCGTGGCAATCCTCTCGTCTTTGAATATGTAGACTCAAGCGCTGTGGCCATTGCAAAGTTTGCTCTTTCTGTTTTGCTTCGCGCTTCATGGAGCAACACCGAATTCTTTCGAAGTGTAAATCTGGGACCATATGAAAACATCATTACTCAATACCTCTTTGATGGTGTGGAAAAGCCGAGTTGTTTAGATGTGTTGCTTGCAGAATATGACTTGCCAACTGTTCCGACGATGGACCCTCACGAAACTCGCTTTGATGGTGTAAGGTTTTGGTGGCTTGGAGCGGATAGATTTGAATTTTATATTCGCACCGACAAAAAGGTGACGCCTAATGCATTGAGAAATATTTCTCTTTTTTCGAGAGAAAAAGCCTTCTCGATTGTCCGATCATGGCGTGAGAGCAAACAGCGCGCGGTAGCACAGGATCTCACGAAAAAAATTGAAAATAGATACGGAAAACTTTGGAAATAAGTCCTCTGTCCTTTCTCACAAATAATCGAATTCGTCATCCCGGACTTGATCCGGAATCCATTTGCAGGCGCAGTGCTTGTGAGTGGACCCCACGCTTAAAGCGTGGGGAGACGCGGAAGGCGGTTGCGTCCCTTCAGCCCCACGCCGCCGGATCAAGCCGGTAGTAGGTCGAAAGCTCGCCATAAAGGTCCGGCTCTTGCGCGCGCAAATCATGCGGTCTTTCAAAAAAGGTTTCCGTGGCGACGGCGAAGAACTCCGCCGGGTTGGTGGCGCCATAGGTGTCCAGAATGTTGTCGCCGCCGCGCGCAGCATCGCTACGCAATCGTTCATAAGCCTCCTGAAAGACCCGCGCCCAGCGTGACGCACTCTGGTCCTTGTCGAGGAGCGGCGCGCCGTCAGTGACACCGGTCTGATCGTCAAGCTGATGGGCGAATTCATGGATCACCACATTGTGCCCGTCATGGGGGATGAACGCGCCATAGGCCGCGTGGTCCCATGCGAGAATTACCGGGCCGCGCGCCCAGCTCTCGCCGGTTCGCACCTGCTCGCGCTCTGAGTGAACGTGGTCCTCAACGCCGGTGAGCTTGCTTTTAAAGGCGGCGGGATAAACGTGAATGGTTTTCAGGGAGCGGAACCAGCGGTTTTCCTTGTTGACGATCAGCAAACACGCCTGCGCTGCGATGGTGACGCGAATGTCGTCTGTAATTTCCAGCCCGCTTTGACCGTAAAATTTCATCTCCGCCACAAAGCGGTTGATCAATCCGTCAAGGCGCTGGCGCAGATCGGCGGGGAGGCGGGCGTAAAGCGGCACGCGTGCGCGCACGATCCGCGCATGCGCGGGCGGCAAAGGCGCCGCGAGCAATGCATCGCGCCGGCGCCGTTCAAGCGCCCAGCGTCCGCCGACATAAAGCCCGGCGGCGGCGATCAGGATGGCGAGAAAAATTGTCATGCCGCAAGCATATGGTCAGCGCGGCGGCGCATGTCCAGCCATCGGTACACCGCGATGCGCCAGCGGGGTTACTCCTCCCGCGCGCCGACAAAGAGGGCGATGAGCGCGATCATGCCGGCGTAGCGATATGCCGATTCCAGCACGGGCGCGCGCATCACCTCGGACTGCCACAGCTCGAACCAGCTTTCGGCGATCACGATAAAGCCGCCAAACAGCATGAAGACAGCGACCGCGCAGCCGGTGAGGGCGAGCGTTTTGGCCTTTGCAAATGCGGCGTCGTCGCCGCGCGTTACCAACATGCGCCACGCGCCAGCGAGGCACAGCAAGCCGGCAAGCACTTTTGAAAGCATGATGAATAAGGCGCCAGCGAAAATGACCGCCGGGTTCGTCGTGGCTTTCCAGCTGTCGACGCCGCCCTCGAACGTGGCCATGGATGTCGCCGCGCCCACGGCGCCAATGGTGCCGTCCCAGTCGGTCACGTTGCCAAACGCGCCAACCAGCCCCCACATGGCGACAGCGAATATCAGGAAAACTTTTGCGATGCGTAACATGATGAAGCTCCCTCCGTTTACAGATAAGGGTAGGGTGTTTCATCTGGTTTGTGCAAGACGTTGGAAACTAGTCGGGATGACTGTGAAGGATTACGCCGGTCTGCGTGTCGGTGGCATCCACTTCTGCGACTCCCCACGCTTTACGCGTGGGGTCCAGCTCCGGTTGTCGCCGTGAGCGCGGCTTCAGCAGCAGGTGATGGACTCCACGGTCCCCGGATCACGTCCGGGGCAGGCAAGCCGTGGAGAGTCGTGTGGGGACATGGGGCGCGCAAACGCCTGAAACTCCGCACACGCATAAAGCGAATCGCGCCGTTCAAAATACACCTTATGTGATGAATTCTTAAAGGAATTCCATATTTGGTGGATAGTTATCCCCCACTTTTGCGATGGCCCTAGCTGCTCAGCAGTCGGACCATGGAGAGGCGAGAGGCCTACCGTCCCTTTCGGGTTCGATCGCGGCGCCCCGGCCGCGAAGGCGGCCGAATCGTAATTTTGTGCGCCTTCGCGCACGGGCCAGGAGAGGCGTAACGGACCTCGAGCCTGGTTCCGGCCGGCCGGACGCCTGGATTCTGCGCGGGCGGTCTCTCGAAAGGAGACTGTGGCGAGGGTTACACCCCTTCGTCCGCCGCAGGTCAGTCCTGTTCACCGAGACCGAACAGGGCTCATGGACGCTGCACGGCGCATGGACGGGCGACGGTGCTGAAAAAGCCGCACGCGAGACGCGATGCGTCCGTGTACTTATTATTAAAGAGGATGTTTCGCGTCTCGCGTACCTCTCTTTTTTTCATACGTTCGGCGCTGAATGGCGCGCGGCGGGGGAAGGGTGTGTGTGAACTGATCCCGACGTCCTTCGAGACGCCAACATTCCTTCATCCTGAGGGCGGGCATTTGCCCGCGTCTCGAAGGACGAAGGAATGTTGGCTCCTCAGGATGAAGGGCCGGGATAAACCGGCGGAGATGGCCAGGATGGATAGCGATACCGAGTCTGCAACGCAGCGTTTCACGCCGCAGCGCGCACGGGATGACGAAAAATGGGTAATCAAATATCCAGCGTATCCTGCGCAAAAGCGGCGTTTTCCTGAATAAACGCAAAACGCGCCTCGGGCTTTTTGCCCATGAGCCGGTTGACGAGGTCATCCGCCTCCGCGGTTTTGTCTTCGGCGATGACAACGCGGGCGAGCACACGTGTTTCCGGGTTCATGGTGGTTTCCTTAAGCTGCGCCGGCATCATCTCGCCGAGGCCCTTAAAGCGGCCAATGTCGACTTTTTGTCCGGCTTTGAATTCGGACTTGACCAGCTTGTCGCGTTCTTCTTCAGACATGGCGTATACGGACCTTCCGCCAGCGGTGAGGCGAAACAGCGGTGGTTGCGCCATGTAAAGTCGGCCCGCCGTGATCAGCTCCGGCATCTCCTGATGAAAAAACGTGATGAGCAGCGCAGCGATATGGGCGCCGTCCACATCGGCGTCGGTCATGATGATGACTTTTTCATAGCGCAAATTTTCCAGATCGAATTTCGCGCCCAGCCCGGCGCCGAGCGCCTGGGTCATGTCGGCGATCTCTTGGTTGGCCATGATCTTGTCGCGGCCGGCGCTGGCGACGTTGAGGATCTTGCCGCGCAGGGGAAGGATCGCTTGGGTGGCGCGGTTGCGCGCCTGCTTCGCCGAGCCGCCGGCGCTATCGCCCTCGACCAGAAAGATTTCCGTGCCGATGCGGCTGGCGGAGGAACAGTCGGCGAGCTTGCCCGGCAGACGAAGTTTTCGCGTGGCGGCGGCGCGGGAGACTTCTTTTTCCTTGCGCCGCCGCTGGCGTTCGTCGGCGCGGTCGGCGACCCAGTCGACCAGCGCGCCCGCCTGTTTCGGGTTCGATGCAAGCCAGTGATCGAAGGCCGGGCGGACGGTATTTTCAACGATGCGCTGCGCCTCGTTGGTGGCGAGCTTGTCTTTGGTCTGGCCCTGAAATTCCGGGTTGCGCACAAAGACGGAAAGGAGGGCGCCCGCCGTGCCCAACACATCCTCGGCGGTGACATTGGCGGCGCGTTTAACCCCGGCGATTTCAGCGTAGGCTTTTATGCCCTTGGTGAGCGCCGCGCGCAGTCCCGCCTCGTGCGTGCCGCCTTCGGGAGTCGGAACGGTGTTGCAATAGGAATTGACGAAGCCGTCGGCATCGCCAAAACCTGCCGCGCCCCACAGCACGGCCCACTCGACATTGCCGTGGCCGCCATCGTCCTTGCGTTCGACTTTGCCGGCGAAAATATCTTCGGTGACGGTGGGCTTCGATCCGGCAAGGGTCTGCAGATAATCGGTCAGCCCGCGCTCGAAATGGAAAACAGCTTCCGCAGGCGTGTCGTCCTTGATGAGTGCGGGCGCGCATTTCCAGCGGATTTCGACGCCGCCGAAAAGATAGGCCTTCGAGCGCGCCATCTTGAACAGGCGTGCGGGTTTGAACTTGGCGTTCGCGCCGAAGATTTTCGGGTCCGGGTGAAACATCACCGAGGTGCCGCGCTTGTTTGGCGCCGGGCCGACTTTTTCAAGTTTGGTGCGCGGTTTGCCGTCGCCATAGGCCTGGCGGTACATCGTGCGTGCGCGGCAGACCTCGACGATCAGATCATCGGAAAGCGCGTTCACTACCGAAACACCGACACCGTGCAGACCGCCCGATGTGACATAGGCCTTGCCCTCGAATTTTCCGCCCGAATGCAGGGTGGTCATGATGACTTCAAGGGCGGATTTCTTTTTGAACTTTGGATGCGGGTCCACCGGAATGCCCCGGCCATTGTCCGCGACTTGCAGATAGCCGTCTTCGAAAAGCTCGACCTCGATACGGGTGGCGTGTCCGGCGACCGCCTCGTCCATGGAGTTGTCGAGCACCTCGGCGAACAGATGGTGCATGGCCTTTTCGTCGGTGCCGCCGATGTACATGCCCGGCCGTTTACGAACGGGTTCGAGACCTTCAAGGACTTCGATATCCTTCGCGGAATAATCGCCGAAAAGGTCGTCGTCTTTTGGTTTGGCGGCGCGCTTAGCCATGGAACTTGCAACTCATGCTGGATCGTGAACAGGGACGCACGATCTAGCCCGGTTCCGCCAGCGACGCAAAGCACATGGGGAAAACCGGCGTGCCGTTATTGGCGTTTTTTTCCGCTCCGGCCCGCGCCGCCAGAAAACGCCGCCGCGCCAGACTGGGTTTCGCCGGACTGGATGGTGCTGAGGCCGCGCCGGATCTCGTTGCGGATGGCTTCCGCCTCGCTAAGATCCCACTGCTCCAGCGCTGACAGCCGGTCATTGCGCATGCAGGTCTGGGGCAGGGCGGCGAGCTCATTGGCCAGTTCAATCGCGGCGTTCAGCGCGCCGCCGTTCGGCGCGAGACGATTCGCGAGCCCCATGTCGAGGGCTTCCTGCGCATCAACCGCCCGGCCCGTGAGGATCATGTCCATAGCCCGCGCATGCCCAATAAGGCGCGGCAGGCGTATCGTGCCGAGGTCCACAAGCGGCACCCCAAACCGGCGGCAGAAGACGCCGAATGTTGCCCCCTCGGTGACGACCCGCATATCGCACCACAGGGCGAGTTCCAGCCCGCCGGCGACGGCGAAGCCCTCGACAGCAGCAATCACGGGTTTCGACAATCGCAACCGGGTTGGACCCATTGGCCCGTCACCGGTCTCCGCAACGCGTTTTTCCTCGCCGGCGGCCAGCGCTTTTAAATCCGCACCGGCGCAAAAATTTCCGCCGGCGCCCGTCAGGATGGCTACCGACAACGCTGAGTCCGCATCGAAGGCGCGAAATGTCTCGGCGAGCTTATTCGCCGTCGGCGCATCCACCGCATTTCGCCGATCCGGCCTGTCGATGGTGACAATTTGGACGGCCCCTGCGGTTTGTGTCGTAACGGTCATTGATTCAATCTGTCTGCGATTGCCTGTTGCGCCTGTTCAAATTCACGAAAGCGCGGCGCCCATTGGGCTAGACCGTGCTCAAAATTTCGCCATCGACCAATGGAAGTGTTGTACAATGGTTGGCGCACCTGCGTGGCGCTCAGTGTATGGACGGCCCGTTGGTTTTGCGAGAAATTTAAGCAGTTCTCTTCCCATTCCAGTCCGCAGAAAGAGAGGATGCGCCGTGTTGCGCGCTCCAGGGTTTCGACCAGCGATTCGTAAGAGACGGATATCGTGTCGAGGCCGCATGTTTCGTCAAGGCAAGTAAGGCTGAAGCGGTAGTAATCCAGAATGTTATTCATCCCGGCGGCCCAGCTCACCGAGTCGCGAATTGGCGACGCGAAGATTGAAAGCGTCGTATCGCGTGGATCACGGGTCATGAAGATGACCTTCGCTTCAGGCAGCAGCCAGCGGATGAAAGGCAGATGTTCCAAATTTCCCGGAGTCTTATCAACCACCACACGTTTGTTGACATCTTGCGGATTTAAAAATGCACGCCGCCAGACTACTCGTTGCCCGTTTGCAAATGATAGCGCCGACGCGTGACCATTGTTTCTCGCCACTGCGAGGGTTTGGTCCAGCCAATACGGAATCTCCGAACGCTCACCGCCCGCCCAGACGCCGGAATGCATCGACAGAACTTGTTCCGCCAACGTCGTACCGGAGCGCGGCAGTCCAATGATAAATACAGGCGCGTTTATATCAGTAGCGGACTGCGCGCACGCGTCTTGGGTGAACAAGGTTTTCGTCAACTGATGCCGTGCAATTTTTTCTTTGGCGAGGATTGCGTCGCGTGATTGTATCAATTCCTCCTGATGCCGATTTGCCAACATGTAGAAGTTAAACGCATGCTCAAACTCAGCATTTTGCTCTTTCAAGGCGCCCAGACTATAGGCAATGTGACTTTTTTCCCGCAGGCTGCGGTGTGAGTCGTCGAGCAAGGCTGCAAATCGCGAAAGTATATCGGACGGCGTCTTTTTCGCACGCGTATCCGCCAGTATGCGGAGCGCCGGAACCGAGTTGGGCTCCGTTTTGATAACTTTTGTCGCAAAAGTTTGAGCCTGCCGGGCTTCGCCAACCAAAAAGCAATATCGCGCGTGCTCTATTAGGGCGCGTGAATCATCCGGATTGGCCGCTAACAAGTCATCCAGTAGACTCTTTAGGCCAGTTAGCTGTCCTGCCGAAAGCATACTGCTCACGAACTTCAACTTCAAATTGGTATTTGCCGGATCACTTTCTATGAGTGGTTTAAGCAACAAGGCGGCGCGATCGAAGAACCCATTCGTGTGCGCGTCCATGGCCCAGCGATACATGGTGTGCGCGCGCGCGTCGTCAGGCAACGTATTTAAAAACTCATAACACCGGCCCATCAGGTCTTGGCGGTCGCTGATTAGGGCAGTCGACCCCAACACCAACGCTGTAGCATGCGTTAGTCCCAATTGGTTCGTTGCATTTATTGCATCTTTTAGCGCCTCTTCGCGGTTTCGTGTTCCAATGTAAATGCGAGCCCTTTCTAACAAGAATTCCGCGTCCCCGGCGATTACATGCTGGTTTTCTGACATCGCGCGCGCCGCAACGTCATAAAATTTCATCGATACGCTTGCTCTCACAAGTTCCTTGAGCCCGGCAATGTTTGGAACGGATGCGGCGGCGCGATCGATATGCCGACGCGCGACATGGACAATTCGTGTGTTAAAAAAGTGGGTTGCCGCCTGTAGATAGTAATCAAAATGCGCGTCGCTTTCGGCAATGGTTGGTGCGAGTTCGACGCCGCTAAGGCCAGAAGCTGTTGATAAGCATCGTGCTGTCGCAACGATGATTTTTTGCAAAGGACTGGCGGGGGAATGCCCTGCGATTTCACGCAGTAGCGTATTCGCTTGCGCCGTCGCACCCTGATTAAGGGACGCCACAGCCCGGTTAAACGACTTGACTGGGGTCGTGTCAGATTCCTGCTGGTCGATAACCTTTACAAGGACGATGTCCTCGCCGACAACTGCCGAAATTTGGAGTGTTCGACCAGTCGCCCCGGCTTGCATGGACAACGCCCCTTGCGGTCAAGGGATATTCGCCAAAAGTATCCCATTACTACATGGGCTCCAGTATTTCATTATACACTGCAAGACGAAATTCGGCTCGTCGGGAAAAATGAACAGCTGACCGAAAATGCCGGTTTGCAATTGTCACTGTTCTTGAACCAGGCGGTTTGATCGATTGGCCAGTATTGTCTGCGAGGTCAACTTTGTTCAACGGAAATTATTTTTTCGTTGCGTTTAGTTTAGCCAGCCTTTGTTTTTGGCTTGCGCCGAAAACCAGACGAGCAATGCGCCGATCACCATAACGATAACGGGAAATATTGCAGCTGAAGCGCCCAAAGCGCCAATCGCGTTCGTGCCGAAAAGAACATACCCCATTTGCACAACAATGGCTGCAAGTGAGATAACCAAGATTGGCGTCGCCAGCGATTTGCGAAGCAAGAGTAGGATGGAACCAACGGCGCCGGAGAATACAGCAATCGCATAAACGCCGGTTAGCCAGGCAGGAGTGTCAGAACGCAGCGATTGCTGCGCTTCCGGTAATTTTGAAAGGGCGTCCTCGCTCAAGGTGACATCACCAACATATGCGGCGACGCCGATAAGGTTCCACAGAAGCGCGGCGGCGATGATCCAAAACCACACAGGAAGCTTGATGGATTGACTAGACATGCGACACGTCCTTTCTGATTCCGATTAAAATTTCACGCTTGCGAATAGGCTTTTTTCAGCCAATCTTTGACGTCTTTATCCACATCGGCGGCATTCTCCAGCCGAACGCGATGGCTCACCATGGCGTTGAAGCTGCCGGACTTTTCCAACCTGCCTTTTGCAGGCTCGTCTTTGAAATTGACGCCAAGATCCACACGAGTCTTTGTGGATGGTTGAATGAGTGCGAACTGCTTTTTTCGGCGCAGGCTGACATAGGTTTTCTTTGGAGCGATTTCGACGTCGGCGCCTAACGCTTTCGCCGCCTTGATCAGCGCGGCGTAAATTGGTTTCAGATCCGCTTTTGCACCTTCATATTGTGCGGCAACCAACGCGTCGTCGCCGCCTGTCGCGCTGCCCGCATCGCTTTTCAGTAGCTTGTGAGCAACAAGATTGGCGAATCCATGGGTCATGCCGTGCTCTGATTTCAAATATTTGACGATGCCGCCATGCTTTTCTTCGCCGGATTTTTTGGCAATGGGCAACCATTGCTCGAGAGATTTTCCGGTCTTTTCCTTCATGTTAGCGATCATTGCGTTCGCCATTTCTTCGGGGGACTTGGCCATGGGGTTCTCCTTATCGAAATCTAGTCGAGCGGCCAGTTTTCAGCACGCATTGCCTTTGGCGTCAGCGGCGCCATGAGCGAAAGCATCGCCAGCGTGATACGGGCGCCGAGTTTGATTTTCCCGGTCTCGATATATGCCTTGAAATTCTCGACGATAAATTTCGCCCCGGAATCCATAGACTTTTCACTCTTCGAACCGGCAACGATATTGTCAGTGATAAGCGTAAACTCAGTGCCGCCGTCGACCTCTTTTAGTGTGTAGGTCACCGTTGAAGGCGGGTCTGGCAGGGATGTCAGTTGAAAGCTGTGCACAAGTTTATGCGGCGGATCCATCTCGACAATATCTCCGACGACCGCCACAACCTTTTCGTCATTCGACACCATGCGATAGCGATTGCCGGCCGCCATGCCGCGGGTATCCCACTTTGAATTCCAGAAGAAAGGGCGCGGCGAAGACGTGTTTACCAATTCCGACCAAACTGTTTCGATCGGGGCGTCAATGACAACACGATAAAATTGTTTATCCGCAAAATTCGTAGCATTCATCTCAGTCGGTTCCCTGTTTTTTCTTGCGTCCAACGTCTTCAGATCGAGCTTCGGCGAGGTACTTGAGGCGCGTTAGTTGACCAGCCCAATAGGCGCTGTACTCGGTTGTCCAGCGCTCATGAATCATCTGTATCGGCGCGGCGTTGAAGTAGAGTTTTCTCGTTCGCCCATCTTTTTGCGATATGATCAGGTTCGCGTCCTCAAGTACGGTCAGATGCTTCATTACGGCTATCCGGCTCACATCGAATTCGGAGGCCAGGGCGCCGACGCCAATCCCTGGTTCTCCCTTCACGATATCGAGCATCTGCCTACGGCTCTCGTTAGCAAGCGCCTGAAAAACGGCATCCATGTCACGGTCATCAATCATATGTAACAATAAGGTTACATAAAAAATGAAACTCGTCAATAGGTCGCGAAAAACATTCAACTCGCCATTGCGGCGTTGACAGCAACAGCCGCCGCCGCCAGCGTCCGCACTTATGACTGAGCTTTTGGACATCGAAACTATCATAAGAGGCGGCGCGGCAGGCGTATCGCTATTGCTCGCGATTACGCTCGGCGCGCATGGGCTGAAGTCCCAGAGCAGTTTGTTTGCTGCGCTGTTTTGTTTGTCGACAAGTATCTACGTGTTGATTTCGGGATCCGCAATGATCCCGCTACCGCCGCCCGTTGTCGTTTTATTGGCTGTGGTTGCGATCTGGGGAACTGTTTTCTTCTGGTGGTTTGGCGCGGCGATCTTTGATGACAATTTCCGATGGCGCTGGTGGCGAATCGCACCGCTCATTTTAATGCCTCCATTTTTTTTGGGGCGCATTCTCGGGATTTTCGACGGCGTCGTCGCGGCGGTTCTTCTCTATGTTCATCTATTGGTGATCGCATTACTTTTCGCGGACGTGCTTCGTCTGGCGATTGCCAATGCATCTGACGATCTCGTTAACCCCCGGCGGCGTTTTCGTGTCGTCATTTCTATCGTTGTGGCGGTTTTTGGGATCGGCATTGCCATTGCTGAGATGACCGACGCTGCAACGGAAATTCCCGGCTGGCTGGTTACATTCCAGGCTGTGGCGATCTTGGCGCTCAACCTTCTATTTGGAGCATGGCTGCTCGCGCCGCGTACTTCACTATTCAATCCCGAGGAAATCAAGGCGGGTTCTTTGGCGTCGGATACACATTCTTCGATCGAGCAAGCTCACAAAGCGCCAGCTGCTGATCGCCGGGCTTATGATCGGCTCATAGAATTGATGGACGGCGGTGTTTATCGCGAAGATGGCCTAACAGTCGCGATGCTGGCGGAAAAGGTGGGTATTCCAGAATATCAACTGAGGAAGCTGATTAACGGAGCACTTGGATTTCGCAACTTTTCCTCCTTTTTGAATTCACGTCGCATCGCAGACGCCAAGGTGATTCTTGCGGATCCAAATAACGCCCGAAAGCAAGTCCTGCAGATCGCATTGGACCTCGGCTATGGGTCGATTGCGCCGTTCAATCGGGCCTTCAAGCAAGCGACCGGGCAAACTCCAACCGAATATCGAAACTCCGCGGAGACAGCGCGGTAATCAAATCTGAAAAATGCTGATCGATTTCGAAATCGCGCCGAATTAGTTCGGTTTTGCGGCGATTAGCCCGGTGATTTCTCTGACATTGCGCAGGTCAGTAGCTCGGAGACCCGCAATGGAATTAATAACAAACCTCGGAAATTTGGCGCCTGTGGCGGAGGCCGCGACGGCCGCATTCGTCCGGATATTTCCCAATGACCTGGCTCGCTATTTGGTCGGGGCGGGAGGAGTGTTCCTGATAGTAAATGTGGTGCTTTCAAGGCGGCTCGCGGGGCGGAAAATCCGGCGGACGTCGCCTTGCGCTCAACAAATGCGGCGTGAATTTATGACGTCCATGCGCACTACACTCATTTTTACGTTGTCTGGGACGTTGACTGTATTGGCGGTAGGGGCCGGGATTGCTCATACCTACCCGGCGCCGGACGAATTAGGATGGGTATATTTCTGGTTCTCTCTGCTGACACTGATTTTAGCGCACGACGCATGGTTTTATTGGACCCATCGGCTGATCCATCATCCGCGCTTGTTTCGCCACATCCATCGCACACATCATAAGTCTAACAATCCCAGTCCATGGACGGCGTACTCGTTCGACATGGGCGAGGCGGCTATAAACGCGGCCTTTCTGCCGCTGATTTTAATGGTCATGCCAACATCCGTGCCGGCAATTATCCTGTTTCTGACGCACATGATTGTTCGCAACGCGGTGGGACATTGTGGCTATGAACTGTTTCCCAGTTGGCGCAACGGCAGGCCGGTTTTTGACTGGATGACCACGGTGACCCACCACGATCTGCACCATGCGCAAGCCGGTTGGAATTATGGGCTGTACTTTACCTGGTGGGATCGTTTGATGGGTACGGAGCACCCTTTGTATCGCGAAAAATTTGCTGAGGCCGTGAGAAAGCCTTTGGATGGATCAGCCGTGGCGGCGACGAGACCGGCTTCCGCCGTACGATGAAATTGACGGTGGCGAAAAAAAACCGGGCCTCGAAAGGCCCGGTTTTGTCACTTTGCAATGGGTCGTTGCCTAGACGGAATAGTACATGGCGAATTCAACGGGATGCGGCGTCGTTTCGAACCGCAGCACATCGTCCATTTTAAGATCGATATAGGCGTCGATCTGATCGTCGTTAAAGACGTTACCCTTCTTGAGGAACTCACGATCAGCGTCGAGTGCCGAAAGCGCTTCGCGCAAGGAACCGCAGACGGTTGGTATGTCTTTCAGTTCTTCTGGCGGCAAATCGTAAAGGTCTTTGTCCATGGCATCGCCCGGATTGATTTTGTTTTCAATGCCGTCGAGACCGGCCATGAGGAGCGCGGCAAAACAGAGGTAGGGATTCGCCCCAGGATCCGGGAATCGTGTTTCGAGGCGTTTGCCTTTCGGTGAACCAACCCACGGGATGCGGATGGACGCTGAACGGTTGCGCGCCGAATAGGCGAGCAGCACAGGCGCTTCGAATCCTGGCACGAGGCGCTTGTAGGAGTTGGTCAGCGGGTTGGTAAACGCGTTCAATGCCCGTGCGTGTTTAATGATGCCGCCGATATAATGGAGGCACGTTTCAGAAAGATCCGCATACCGGTCGCCGGCAAACACTGGCTGTCCGCCTTTCCAGATAGACTGGTGAACATGCATGCCAGAGCCGTTGTCGCCATAGATCGGTTTCGGCATAAACGTCGCTGTCTTGCCGTGGCCTGCGGCGACCTGATGCACGATGTACTTATAGATCTGCAGCCGGTCGGCCATAGTCGTCAGCGTAGAAAACTTCATGCCGAGTTCATGCTGCGACGGCGCGACTTCGTGGTGATGCTTTTCCGGTTCGATGCCCATTTCCGTCATGACGGTGAGCATTTCGGAACGCATGTCCTGAGCACTGTCGACCGGCGGCACGGGAAAATATCCGCCCTTGGGTCCTGGCCGGTGGGCGAGGTTGCCGCCTTCGAAATCGCTAGAGCTGTTGTACGGTCCCTCGACGCTGTCGACGGCGTAACCCATGTTTTGTTGATCGGTGGACCATCGCACATCGTCAAACACGAAAAACTCAGCTTCCGGTCCGAAATAAGCCGTGTCGCCAAAGCCGGATGACTTCAGATAGGCTTCGGCGGCTTTCGCCGTGGTGCGCGGGTCGCGTCCGTAGGGCTGGCCGGTGGATGGCTCAAGAATATCGCAAAAAATCGTCAGTGTCGGGTCGGAAAAGAAGGGGTCCAAAACCGCTGTCGCCGGATCCGGCATGAGCACCATGTCGGACTCGTTAATCGCCTTCCAGCCGGCAATCGACGATCCATCAAACATCTGACCTTCTGAGAAGAAGTCTTCGTCGACCATGCTCTGGTCGAATGTTACGTGCTGCCACTTACCCTTAGGGTCGGTGAAGCGAAGGTCGACATACTTGATATTTTCATTTTTGATTTTTTTGAGGATAGCGTCTGCGCTCATTGGAGAATTGCTCCTGTTTGTTTTCGGCAGTGGTTTCGCAGCCGGAGAAAATCACCCCTTCCGGCGCAAAGCAAAACCAGCGTACATTCTAGTTTGAAACAAGATTCACCCGGTGCGCAACAAAATATTGCATCGCAGCAAATAATTCGGCGGACGGTTTGAAATATGTCATATTTTTGCATTGATGTAGAATATTCTGCGAATATTTCAGTTTTATCTCCTAAATTTGAAACACTTTCCTCCGATGATTTTGGTGCGGTGCGTTGAAATGGATCTCGCGCCGAGTCGCCCAGACGGTATCGAACGCCGCGGTGGTCTGTGGGTTCTGACCGACGGCAAGATTGGCGACGACGTGCAATGTCTCGCTGTCGCTACGGCGCTGAACCCGGCTTTTGAAAAGCGTGAGGTGCATCCGCGCGCGCCATGGTCGTGGATGGCGCCTTGGGGACCGGTCGACCCGCGCGAGGCGCCGGGCGTCGTTACCGGCCCGCTTCGCGGTTCGCCGCCCGCTGTAGTGATTGCCTCCGGGCGCCGTGCAATTCCCCACGCGCTCGCGTTGAAGCGGTGGAGCGGCGGAACGACCCGGATTGCGATCATGAAGGACCCGCGCGTCGGTCGTGATGCAGCCGATATTTTGTGGACGCCAGAACATGATCGCGTCACCGGTTCCAATACGATCTCTACGCTGACGTCGCCGCACGGCTTGTCTGAAAAAATCAAAGACGCCCGCAACGACCCGTGCGCCATCATTGCTGAAATGCCCCGGCCAATGCTTGGCATCATCCTTGGCGGGCCATCGGGCGGTGCGCGGTACGGCGCCGATGATGCGCATGCGCTTGCCCGGCGACTCAATGCGGCGGGTGCTGACTTTGCCAGCATCGCTGTTACGCCCTCTCGCCGGACGCCTGCAGCATTCCAGCAAGCGGTTCGAACGGCTTTGGTGCACGAGCGGCGCTTTGTGTGGGAGGGCGACGGCGCCAATCCATACGTGGATATTCTTGCAAATGCTGCCTCGCTGATCGTTGCTGGCGATTCCCACAATATGGTAAGCGAGGCGCTTGCTTCCGATGGCGGCGTTTATGTGTGGCGTCCATCGGGCCTTGCGCGCAAAATGGGCTGGTTTGTTGACCAGTTGGAGCAACAGGGTGCGGCGCGGACGTTTGTTGAGGGCGCGGCGCCGTTCGAGCGCGCGCCAATTGACGCAACGCCTGAAATTGTTGGGGAAATACGCCGCCGCCTTTCTTAGGGGCGCGCCGCCAATATCAGGGTTCTGTTGGTTCATATCTTTCACTTTCGGTTGGCATCTTAAGGCCATTGCAAAAGTGGGGGATAACTATCCACCAAATATGGGTTTTATTGAAGAATTCATCACATAGGTTGTATTTTCGGCGTCTCAATTCGCCTGATGCGTGTGCGGATTATCAACTCAACATCGGGTCAGACGCCGGAACCGGTCACCGTCCGGTCCGGGAAACATAATTGATCGCGGTCGCGCCAGTCAGTCGTGACGTAATTCAAAATCAACGACTTCCTGACCCCGGGAATGTCGCGAGGCTCAAAGCCGTGATAGGTGTTATCTCCGGGTACAAACGCTGTTGCAGTGTTGGGCGCAAACGGCGCGCGCTTGGCCCAGCTTTTATCGGCATTATAAATGTCCGTGCCCATTGTTTCGTGGCCCGGCTCATCCGAAACATAAATTAAGAGCGTTATGCGTTTGACACCAAGGTCGGTGTGGGGCTCGAGCCAGAATCCGGTCAGGTCCTGAGCGTATTCAATGCGAAGAAATGTGCCTTCAAGATCTGTTTTGAAAAAGTCTTCAATGATTTGGATCGTGCGCGGCGCCTGAAAGACGTTTGCTATGTCGGCGACACAATCGAATTTCGCGATATTCGCTGCATCGAAATAGTGCCGCGTGTCATTGTGGAGTTCGCGCTTGCCGGACAAACCGCCCACACCCGCCGTCGGCAGGTGAAGCGCCTGAATATTTTCCATGATATCATCGGGAAACAGATTGCTGATCAGCCAATGGCGATAGGGCTCCTCAGACCTTTCGGCGGTGGCGAGAGCGTTGGTGAATGACGCGAATATCCGATCCTGATCGGCGATAACAACGCTCCTGAAGCTACAAGTTAAATGGCGTCGCGACCGCGTTCGCCGGTACGGATGCGGATCGCGTCCTCGATTGTGGAAATGAAAATCTTGCCGTCACCTATGCGGCCGGAATGGGCGGCGGTCTTGATGGCTTCAACGGCAGGATCCACCAAATTATCGTCAACGACGAGTTCAATTTTCAATTTCGGCAGAAAGTCGACAACATACTCGGCGCCGCGATAAAGTTCCGTATGCCCCTTTTGCCGGCCAAATCCGCGCGCTTCCGTGACAGTCATGCCTTGCAGTCCGACTTCCTGCAGGGCTTCTTTCACGTCATCCAGTTTGAACGGCTTAATGATCGCTTCGATTTTCTTCATGGCACCTTGTCGTTTCGAAAGCCGGGATTGTCTGCTAGGAACAGTCTAGTTTTTGGGCGCGCCCGATAAAATGGTCAAGACGAGCAAATCGCATGAATCCTCTCGCTATTCTTTCCGCCGCACAGATGCGTGCCGCAGAACAGGCCGCGATCGCCGGCGGTGTCGCCTCGGCGGCGCTGATGGAAAGAGCGGGAAAGCATGTCGCGGAGATAGCCTTGCGCGCATGGTCGCAGCGCCCGGTCGTGGTTATCTGCGGGCCAGGCAACAATGGCGGCGACGGCTTTGTCGCTGCGCGGTTGATCGCTGAAGCAGGGTGGCCGGTGAAAGTCGCGCTTATTGGCGATCGGGCGGCGCTAATGGGCGACGCCAAGCTGATGGCGGACCTGTACGAAGGCGCGGCCGCTCCGTTCTCGCCGCAAATGTTGGACAGCGCCGGGTTGATTGTCGACGCGATTTTCGGAACCGGTTTGACGCGTGCTGTAGAAGGCGCCGCGAAAGCAGCGATCGAGACGATCAACTCCCATCCAGCGCCGGTGCTCTCGGTCGATTTACCGTCGGGCGTCAATGCAGACGACGGTGCAGTATTGGGGACGGCAGTGCAGGCGGCGCGGACGGTGACTTTCCACGCAAAAAAGCCGGGTCATTTATTGTTTCCGGGCCGGGCGCTGTGCGGCGCCATCGACGCCACCGATATTGGCATTGCGGAAACAACGCCGGCGAACACTTACGAAAACCATCCCGGCCTTTGGGGTGGATTGTTGCCGCGTCCGTCATGGCAGGGGCATAAATACGCCCGTGGGCATGTGATGTGCGTTTCCGGCGGCCCGCTGAATACGGGCGCGGCGCGGCTCTGTGCGGATGGCGCGCTGCGCATCGGCGCTGGGCTGGTGACGATGCTCTCGCCGCGCGCCGCCGCTCCGGTGCATGCGGCGCATTTAACGGCGATCATGCTGCGTGAAGCGAACAGCGCCGGCGCCATTGCTACGCACATGAAAGATGGCGAAAAGGCGCGTCTCGTTGCGGTGATTGGCCCGGCGGCTGGCGTCGGCGCGGAAACCCGCGACAAAGCGCTAGCGATCCTAAACAGCAATGCCGGCGCCGTCCTCGATGCGGATGCGCTGACGAGTTTCGAGGCGGATCCGGCGCAGCTTTTTGCAGCGCTCAGGCCCGACGATGTGCTGACGCCGCATACGGGCGAATTTGCACGACTTTTTTCAGCGAACTATCAAACCACGGGTAAGCTCACGGCAGCCAGAGCAGCGAGCGAGCAGGCGGGGTGCATCATTGTCTTGAAAGGCCCCGATACGGTGATTGCGGCGCCTGATGGTCGCGCCATTATCAATTCCAATGCGCCGCCGGATCTGGCCACGGCGGGATCTGGCGATGTGCTCGCCGGATTTATCGCCGGGCTAAAGGCGCAGGGCATGGGCGGGTTTGAAGCCGCCGCCGCCGGGGTATGGTTTCATGGCGCTTGCGGGCAAGCGGTGGGGCCCGGCCTGATTGCCGAGGACTTGCCGGCTGCGGTTCGGCCGGTATTGAGGGCGCTGCTCTCCCCGCCACAGCAGCAAGCAGCAGCGCCGCCATCCGGGCAATGGGCGCCGCAGCAATGATAGGGCTGGCGATTCGCGGGGCGACGGCTGACGACGCCGAAGGGATCAACGCGGTCTACAATTCGTTCATTCGCGATACGACCATCACTTTTGAAACCGTCGAACACACGCTGGAGCAGCGCCGGACTTGGCTGGCGGACCGGCAGGGCGATTTGCGCTACCCGGTTGTCGTGGCCGAGAACCCGGCAGGCGCCGTCTGCGGTTTTGCCAGCGCCAGTCCATTCGACCCGCGCGCTGGCTATGCGACCTCGGTGAAAACCTCGGTTTTTGTGGATCCGGCATGCCACGGGAAGGGGGCTGGGGTGGCTCTCTACGACGCGCTGTTCGATGCCATAAAAGTCGCCAATCTGCACCGGGCCTATGGGCTTGTTGCCGCGCCTAATCCGGCCTCGGCCGCTCTCCACCGGCGCTTTGGTTTTGCCCACGTGGCGACCCTGAACGAGGTGGGGCGCAAATTCGGGCGTTTCATCGACGTCATGTGGTTTGAAAAACACCTTTGAACCGCTGGACGCGGGCGCATCGTCTGGTATAGAAGCCGCGGACTTTGAAAGGGGTCGCGAGCCACCGCCGCGGCCCGTTTTGCTTTGCGCCTGATTTGCCTCGCAAGAGGCGATGGCAGCGCTGGGCGGTCTCGCGGATGTGGCGGAACTGGTAGACGCACTGGATTTAGGTTCCAGCGGGGTGACCCGTGGAGGTTCGATTCCTCTCATCCGCACCAGCCTTTTGGCTTCGGCCTTTGACGGCTAGACCATGCCGAGCCGCCGGTGGCGCAACGAATTGAACGATCCGGCCCCAAGGCCTGAACAAGAGACGAGAAAAAAATGGAAGTCATTGAGAAAAGCGCTGAGGGCCTCGATCGCCGGTTTCAGGTGAAAGTCACCGCAGCGGAGCTGGACGAAAAGCTGGTCGCCAAGTTGAACGAGGTGAAAGGCCGCGTAAATCTGAAAGGGTTTCGCAAGGGCAAAGCGCCGGTCTCGTTTCTCAAGAAAATGTACGGCAAAGGGATGATGAGCGAGATCATTCAGGAGCTTGTGACGGAAACCTCTCAAAAGGCGTTTACCGACCGCGATCTTCAGCCAGCAACATCGCCGCATCCTCATTTCATCACCAAGATAGAAGATGTGATCGACGGCAAAGCCGATCTTGAATACGACGTGCACGCGGAAATCCTGCCAAGCTTCGAGCCGATGGACGTTGCGACGCTAAAGCTGACAAAGCCCGTCGCGGAAGTGCCGGACAGCGATATCGATGAAGCACTGGGCAATATCGCCGAGCAGCAAACAAGCTACGCCGCCCGCGGCAAGACGGCGAAAGCCAAAGAAAAAGACATGCTGGTAATTGATTTTGTCGGCAAAGTCGATGGCGAAGAGTTTGCGGGCGGCAAAGGCGAGGGTCAGGAGATTATTCTTGGCTCTGCGACCTTTATTCCCGGATTTGAAGAACAGCTCATTGGCGCCAAAACCGATGACGACGTCGAAGTGAAAGTCACGTTCCCGGAAGATTACGGCTCAGCAGATCTCGCTGGGAAGGACGCGGTGTTTGACGTCAAAGTCGTGGAAGTCAAAGCACCCGAGAAAGTCGAAATTGATGACGAACTCGCCAAAAAAGTCGGCCTGGAGAGTCTCGATGATCTCAAGTCTCGCCTCAAGGAGCGCATCGAAGAAGACTACAAACGTCTTTCACGAGGGCATCTGAAGCGTGCGCTGCTCGATAAGCTCGATGAAGCGCATGAATTTGAACTGCCCAAAGGTATGGTCGATGCTGAATTCGATCAGATCTGGCGGCAGGTCGAGGGCGCCGAGCGCGACGAAGAAGACAAAGACAAAACTGAAGACGAGCTGAAAGACGAATATCGCAAGATCGCCGAGCGCCGCGTGCGTCTGGGACTGGTGCTGGCGGAAATCGGCAAGCGCGCCCAGGTTCAGGTACCGTCGAACGAGCTGCAGCAAGCAATTCAGCAGCAGGCGGTGCGCGAAGCCCAGATGATGCAAATGCAGGGGCAGGAGGTCTCCCCGCAGGAAGTGCTGAAGTTCTACCAGCAAAATCCGGGGGCCATTCAGCAGATTAGAGCGCCGCTCTTTGAGGAAAAGGTTGTCGACTACATAATTGAGCGAGCGGAAGTTAAGGACAAAACCGTCACTAAAGAAAAATTGATGGAAGAGCCCGAGGGCGAGGGCGCATTTGCCTAGCGCTGCGACCGCCGCCGTCAGATGTTAAGAAACGGGCCGTGTTCTTTGCGGCCCGTTTTCGTTTCGAGACGGTTTTTTTGATCTTGCGCGGCTGAATTGAAACAACGCCTTGCAATTTCAGAAGAATAACCCTCGCTTAAGTGTGCCGCGCTATGGTCGGCAAATGGGGCTGGCGCTCGCCAAATCATACCCCATGTTAAGGAATTGAATTAACCACCCGCTCACCCGCGCGACGGCGCGAATGCAAGACGCGAACATAAAGAGGACGTCGATGAAAGACCCCCATGATATCTACATGAATACCCTCGTGCCCATGGTGGTCGAGCAGTCGAGCCGGGGCGAGCGCGCCTTCGACATTTATTCGCGACTCTTGAAGGAGCGCATCATCTTCCTCTCTGGTCCTGTTAACGATCAGGTCTCAACCCTTGTAATTGCTCAGCTTTTGTTTCTCGAAGCCGACAACCCGAAAAAAGAGATCGCGTTCTATATCAACTCGCCAGGTGGCGTCGTTTCAGCCGGTCTCGCCATGTACGATACGATGCAGTTCATCCGGCCGGCGGTTTCCACCATGTGCGTCGGTATGGCCGCGTCCATGGGCTCTTTGCTGCTTGCGGCGGGCGAGAAGGACATGCGCTTTTCATTGCCGAATTCCCGGATCATGGTCCACCAGCCCTCAGGCGGGTTTCAGGGCCAAGCCTCTGATATCGAGCGGCACGCCCAGGATATTATCAAAATCAAGCGCCGGCTGAATGAGATTTACGTGAACCACACTGGCCAGTCCTATGAAACTATTGAGAAAACCCTTGATCGGGACCACTTCATGGATGCCGAAGAGGCGGTCAGCTTTGGTTTGATTGACAAGGTGCTGTCCGAGCGCGCGGCGGCGGCGGAGTCCGAATCTTAGAATTCACCTTGAAAGTTAAGGCATTAAGGAAATGGTTTCTTGATTGGTTTGGGCGGAATATGGTCCTATGGCGGTATCCCGGATCGTCATGGCGCCGTTCGTGCAGTTTTTCCGGGGTGTTCCAGCTCGCTCGCAAGTGCGCTGGTAATGAGTTGCCATGGAGCGTCCATTATGGGCGCTGACGAAGGAGTGCAGGTATAGTGAGCAAGATCGGCGGCAAAAACGGCGGTGACGGGAAAAACACCCTTTACTGTTCATTCTGCGGCAAGAGCCAGCATGAGGTCAGGAAACTGATCGCCGGGCCGACCGTGTTCATCTGTGATGAATGCGTTGAGCTTTGCATGGACATCATTCGCGAGGAATCGAAGTCCTCGCTGGTGAAGGCCAGCGATGGTGTGCCGAGCCCGCAGCAAATCCACAAAGTTCTCGACGATTACGTCATCGGCCAGTCACAGGCCAAGCGCGTACTCGCGGTGGCGGTGCACAACCATTATAAACGCCTCAACCATGCAGCGAAGAACAACGACGTCGAATTGGCGAAGTCGAACATCTTGCTGATCGGTCCGACCGGTTCGGGTAAGACGCTGCTGGCGCAGACGCTTGCTCGCATTCTTGATGTGCCGTTCACCATGGCCGATGCAACGACGCTGACCGAGGCCGGTTACGTCGGCGAGGATGTCGAAAACATTATTCTGAAGCTTCTTCAGTCGGCGGATTACAATGTTGAACGCGCTCAGCGCGGCATCGTTTATATCGACGAAGTCGACAAGATTTCGCGCAAGTCTGACAACCCGTCCATCACCCGTGATGTATCGGGTGAGGGCGTGCAGCAGGCGTTGCTGAAGATTATGGAAGGCACCGTCGCCTCTGTGCCGCCGCAGGGCGGACGAAAGCATCCCCAGCAGGAATTCCTGCAAGTGGACACAACGAACATTCTGTTCATCGTTGGCGGCGCTTTTGCCGGGCTTGAAAAAGTCATCGCCAATCGCGGCGAGGGCTCGTCCATCGGCTTTAGTGCCGAGGTCAAAAGTGCGGATGACCGCCGTATTGGCGCTATCCTTCAGGAAGTTGAGCCGGAAGATCTGTTGAAGTTCGGTCTCATCCCGGAATTTGTCGGCCGATTGCCGGTGATTGCGACCCTCGAAGATCTCGATGAAGATGCGCTGGTGCAAATTTTGACATCACCGAAGAATGCGCTGATCAAGCAGTATCAGCGTCTATTCGAGATGGAAGATGTAAAGCTCACTTTCACCGAAGACGCCAGATCGGCCATCGCGCGCCGCGCGATCGCCCGCAAAACCGGGGCCCGCGGCCTTCGTTCGATTATGGAAGGCATTTTGCTCGATTCGATGTTTGAGCTGCCAACCCTTGAGGGCGTGGTCGAAGTTGTGGTCAACGGCGAGGTTGTCGATGGCAACGCCACACCGCTCTACATCTATTCCGAGCGCGAAAAGGCCGCCGTCGAGGCGGACGCCAGCGCGTAGCCGCAGAAGATCGCCGGCTGCGATTGCTTTTCCACGGGGCGGGTTCTTCGCTTGAATTCCCGCTGAAATAGCCCAAATTAACGCCATATCAGCCGCCGCTGTTGTACAACAGCGGCGGTTCTTGCGCCTCAGGCGGTGACTCACGATCCAGCCCATTCGCTGTCACCATCCGTTGCGCCGAACTGCAAAGCGCCGCTCAATGTGATTGCGGCCAGGTTGAAGGGGGCGTTTTGAGCCCCCAAATGTCCGTAGGCGCGCGGTCAGCATTCGCGCCAGAGGAGTTTGAATGAGCGAGAACGTCACTTACCCCGTATTGCCCCTGCGCGACATCGTCGTTTTCCCCGGCATGATCGTGCCGCTGTTCGTGGGACGCGAGAAATCCGTCAATGCGCTCGAAAACGTCATGCAGAATGACAAAAAGATTTTGCTCGTCGCGCAAAAAGACGCCGGTGATGACGATCCGGATATTGAGGATATTTTCGACGTCGGCGTAATCGCGTCAGTCCTACAGCTTTTGAAGCTGCCTGACGGAACGGTGAAGGTCCTTGTTGAGGGCGAGGCGCGGGCGATCATCGAAGAGTATGTTCGCGAGGACGAGTATTTCGAAGCCGAAGCATCCTATATGGAAGAGGGCGACGGCGACGATTCTGAACTTGAAGCGCTGGCGCGTTCGGTGGTTACGCAATTTGAGGGCTACGTAAAACTCAACAAGCGCGTGCCGCCGGAGGTCATGGTTTCAATCGGACAGATCGAAGATTACGCCAAACTCGCCGATACAGTGGCGTCGCACCTCAATATCAAGATTGCCGAAAAGCAGGAGCTATTGGAAATCGCCGGCGTCTCCGAACGTCTTGAGCGCGTTTATGCCCTCATGGAAGGCGAAATGAGCGTCCTGCAGGTCGAGAAAAAAATCCGCAACCGCGTCAAACGCCAGATGGAGAAGACGCAGCGGGAATATTATCTCAATGAGCAGATGAAAGCGATCCAAAAGGAGCTTGGCGAGACCGATGACGGCCGCGACGAAGTCTCCGAGATCGAGGACAAGATCAAGAAAACAAAGCTTTCAAAAGAAGCGAAGACCAAAGCTGACGCAGAGCTGAAAAAGCTCCGGCAGATGAGCCCTATGTCGGCGGAATCGACAGTGGTTCGCAATTATCTCGACTGGTTGACGGCGATCCCGTGGAACAATCGCTCCAAGCTGAAAAGTGATTTGAAAAAAGCACAGGACGTGCTCGATGCGGATCACTACGGGCTTGAAAAAGTTAAAGAGCGTATTGTTGAGTATCTAGCTGTTCAAAAGCGCATGAACAAACTCAAAGGCCCGATCCTTTGCCTGGTTGGGCCTCCCGGCGTTGGTAAAACCTCGCTCGGCAAGTCTATTGCGAATGCAACGGGGCGGGAGTTTGTGCGCGTGTCCCTGGGCGGTGTGCGCGATGAGGCGGAGATTCGCGGTCATCGGCGGACTTACATCGGGTCAATGCCAGGCAAGATTATTCAGTCCATGAAGAAAGCCAAGAAATCCAACCCGCTGTTCCTGCTCGATGAGATCGACAAGATGGGTCAGGACTTCCGCGGCGACCCGGCGTCTGCGCTGCTTGAGGTGCTGGATCCGGAACAGAACGGTACATTCCAGGACCACTATCTGGAAGTGGATTACGACCTTTCTGACATTATGTTCATTACAACGGCGAACAGCTTGAATATGCCGCAGCCGCTCCTCGACCGGATGGAGATCATCCGTATTCCGGGGTACACGGAAGATGAAAAAGTCGAAATCGCGCGCCGCCATCTCATACCGAAGCTGTTGGAAAATCACGGACTGAAAGAAGAGGAATGGACTCTTGAAGATGACGGGCTGATGTCCCTCATTCGGCACTACACGCGTGAAGCCGGTGTTCGAAACCTTGAGCGTGAGCTGTCGAAGCTTGCCCGCAAGGCGGTGCGTGACCTGGAAACCGGAGCGGCTAAAAGCGTCACGGTGAAGGCTGAAAATCTTTCAGATTATGCAGGCATTCAAAAATTCCGTCATGGCCAGATCGACGGCGCTGACCAGATTGGCGTGGTCACCGGTCTCGCCTGGACATCGGTTGGAGGTGAAATCCTGACGATTGAGGCGGTAAAAATGCCGGGCAAGGGCAAGATGACCCCTACCGGCAACCTCAAAGACGTGATGAAGGAGTCTGTCTCAGCCGCGTCCTCTTACGTGAAGAGCCGTGCTGTCGAATTTGGCATCGAGCCGCCGCTTTTTGACAAAACGGATATCCACATTCACGTGCCGGAAGGCGCAACACCCAAAGATGGTCCCTCAGCCGGTGTGGCGATGGCGACCGCAATCGTTTCCGTCCTCACGGGCGCGCCGGTACACAAGGATATCGCCATGACCGGTGAGATTTCCCTGCGCGGCCGGGTGCTAGCGATCGGCGGCCTGAAGGAAAAGCTGCTGGCGGCGTTGCGGGCGGGCGTGAAAACGGTGCTCATTCCGGAGGAAAACGAGAAAGATCTCGCGGACATTCCGGATAACGTCAAAGAGCAGATGAAGATTATTCCCGTTGCGACGGTAGATGAGGTGCTCGGCCACGCGCTGACGCAAAAACTGACGCCGATTGAGTGGACAGAACCTGTCGAGCCTGCGCCGGGCGCCGAGACCGGCGATGGTGCGGCTGTCGTCACACACTGATAGCGATTTGGTCTACCAAAGGGTGCGGCGTCTTGTTACAGGCGCTCACCCTCTTGGCGGGACGTAAATGAGACTATCTACCGGGTATGGAATTTCCTGACGCTACCATTCCCGCAGCCCGCTGCCAGACCATGGACGAAGTCCGCTCAGAGGTGGATCGCCTTGACCGGGCGCTGGTTCGGCTTCTGGCGGAACGCCAGTCCTACATGGAGGCGGCAGCGCGAATTAAGCCGGAGCAAAATCAGGTCCGCGTACCCTGGCGGATCGAGGATGTGGTGGCCAAAGTTCTGGCGGAAGCCGAGAAAATGGGGCTCTCAAAACGAATCGCAGAACCAGTCTGGCGCGAACTTATCGAGCGCTGCATCGCCCATGAGGACGAAATCTGGGCTCGAGAGCACGCACAAGCGAAAAAAAATATCCATAAATAACAACAGTTTAAGTGGGGTGTGGAAAGCAAACCCTTATTTTAAGCCATTTTTCCTTGGCAAAGGCCCCTGAGCCCCGGGTAAAATCAACCACAAGGTACAGTTTCCAAAACTCCCAGCACCATAGAAAGGCCGGAGGAATGAACAAAAACGAATTTATCGACAAGGTCGCCGACATGTCGGACATGAGCAAGTCGGACGCCGCAAAGGCGGTCGACGCTGTGTTTGACGCCATTACAAACGCGCTGAAAGCAGGCGATGATGTTCGTCTCGTTGGATTCGGCACGTTCTCAGCGGCGCAGCGCAAGGCGCGCGAAGGGCGCAATCCCCGCACCGGTGAAACCATCCAGATTCCTGCCTCTATCCAGCCTAAATTTTCGGCCGGTAAAGGCCTCAAAGACGCCCTTAACTAGGGTCTTTATAAGCGAAACACGCCGGCTGCCGGGCTCAGTCCGCGGCCGGCGTTTTTTGTTCTAATAGTTTGGCGCCAAGTTCTTGCGAGGGCCGCATAAGCGCGCTAAAGACTGCGCCCGCCCACTAGGCGGATTAGGGCGGTTAGCTCAGCTGGTAGAGCATCTCGTTTACACCGAGAGGGTCGGCGGTTCGAACCCGTCACCGCCCACCATTCAGACCCTGAAGCCAACATTCAAAGCAACGGCAAATGGCTGCCTGTCAGAAGCGGCCGCTATGTCGCGCGTTTGGGACCCATCGCGCGAACGGTTTACGGACCAGTCATAGCGCACCACCACGGTCCGCGGGCGGGAGAAGGGCCGTTGGCAATATGTGTCGAAAACCAAAATAAAAATGACCGGCTTCCAAATGAGTGTGAAAAAACCAGTGATATCAAATAAATAACGCTCATTTCTCAAAGTTGGCCGTATAATGTTTCGTTTCTCGAAATAATCTCTATAACAACCCTCACCACCATTCTTTGCCGGAGCGAGCTGCGTTGAGGCGCTATGAGAGCGTCTTCGCGGCCCGGCGTTTTGAGCCCGCCGAAACAAGGCGGCGCACCAACCATCCGAGGGGTTTAGTACGTGAGACATCTTTTGACCGGCGCATCTTTGATCGCCGTTTCCGCCGTATTGTCGTCTGCCGCACATGCGCAGGTCGATCAGATCGTGGTCACCGCCACCAAGCGTGTGGAAAGCGCTCAGGACATTCCCATCGCAGTTCAGGCATTGGGAGAGGAATCTCTCGACCAGCTCGATGTGGATGTGTTCACTGATTATCTGCAACAACTTCCGGGCGTTACCGCCGGCGGCAGCGGACCCGGACAGGGCACGATTTATGTGCGCGGCGTCGCCTCCACCACGCCAACGCTGACAGTGGCCGGCGTCGCGGGGCTTGCGCCTAACGTCGCTCTTTATCTGGATGAGCAGCCGGTCACGCAAGTCGGTCGCAACCTTGATGTTTACGCCGTCGACCTTGAGCGCGTGGAGGTTTTGTCCGGCCCGCAAGGTACGCTGTTTGGCTCAAGCTCGCAGGCGGGCACTATTCGTCTGATTACGAACAAACCAAATCTTGACGGCTTTTCTGCGTCGCTGGGCGCGGGCGTTTCTTTCACGGAAGGTGGAGAAATGTCGAACAAGGTTGAAGCTGTCGTCAATCTTCCGGTGACGGACCGTTTGGCGGTGCGCGGCGTGTTCTATTCCGACCAACGCGGCGGCTACATCGACAACGTTCCCGGCACGCGCGATGCATCCCAGTCCGGCCGTTTCCGCCCGGCCGGCACCGTCCGGCGCAATGGTGTTGTAGTTGATGCGACGCAGGCCGGTTTCCAAGCCGGTGCGGATCTTTCCGGCGTCAATTTTATCGAGGCGGACAATCTCGCGCTTGTAGAGGAAGACTTTAACGACACCGATTATCTCGGTTTTCGGATCGCCGCACTCTATGAATTCAATGATGACTGGCGCTTGACTGCCGGTCATTCGCGCCAGCGCATCGAATCAGACGGCGTTTTCTTTTACGATCCGGAGCTTCCTGACCCAGACCAGCTTTCCATCCAGCGTTTTTCCGACGATGAGATCGAAGATAATTACGGGTCAACTTCCTGGACACTGGAAGGGCGTCTCGGCGCGCTTGAAGCCCTTTATACGGGGGCGTATCTCGACCGGAAGTCCGAGCAGACGATTGATTATTCCGATTATCTATTCGTCGGTCAGTATCTTCCATACTATATCTGCGACGGGTCGGTGAGCTATCCGGGCGGCGCGCCCAGCGGTAACTGTCAGGCGCCGAACTTGTATGTGGACTCGCTTACCAACACCACGGTGTTCACGCACGAGCTTCGGTTTAATACTCCAAAAGACAAGCGAGTTTACGCGACGTTTGGCGGGTTTTACAGCGACCAGAAAATCGAAGAGCGCAACGACTTCACCTACCCAGGCTCGGTCTTTGCTGAAAGCTTCACGCCGGGTGTCTTCGGTTTTGCACCGAATTTCCCGCTGCCAGGTTCGCTGGTGACTGATCCGGGTCCGTTCCCGGATGGCGTGATTTTCCGCAACGACATCACGCGCACCGATGAACAGATTGCAGTGTTTGGCGAGGCGACTTTTGTCCTTGTGCCGGAACTGGTCTCGCTTACCGGCGGCGCACGCTGGTACGATATCAGCGTCGACCTGGAGGGGTCA
Organism: uncultured Alphaproteobacteria bacterium; assembly: GCA_942492295.1. Lineage (GTDB taxonomy): Bacteria > Pseudomonadota > Alphaproteobacteria > Caulobacterales > Parvularculaceae > Hyphococcus. Next base: position 758,619 of record CALODW010000005.1, on the reverse strand, counting down.
GCCAATTCATCCTTTGGCAATTTCGGCCAGACCGAAGACCAGCAGGTGTTCGGAGCCAATTTATCAACGCTTTATAACGGCATGACGAGTGTCATGATTGGCGGCGAATCCGTTGCGCTGCCCGACGAGGGAAGCGCTGACGGTGTCATCTTTAAAGGCAACCTCACGGTCACGCCCACGGACGATTTGTTGTTTTACTTCACCTATTCCGAAGGCTTCCGTCCGCCTCTGCTAAACCGTCCGGCGGGAGCTGGCGCCATCGTGCCGGGTCTTGTGGAAACCGATGATCTCACTAACTGGGAATTCGGTTGGAAGATGAACTTGTTCGACAACACGCTTCAGGTGAATGGCAACGCCTTCATCATGAACATCGACAATTTGCAGACCACGATTTTCGACCCCAACATCGTCAACCTTTTCTTCTCTGATAACGCCGCGAATGCGCAGGTCAAAGGGCTGGAAGGCGACATCATCTGGGCGCCATATCAGATCGAAGGTTTAACTGTGTCCGGCGCGTTTTCGGTGCTGGATACGGAAATTCAAGAGATCATCACCGCAACGACGGCGATTGCGCCGGTCGGCAGCGATCTCGCACATGCTCCAGCGTTCCAGGGCAACATCCGCGCCCGCTATGAATGGCTGGTGGGCGATGACATGACAGCGCATGTCATGCCGCAGGTCACATATTCGGGATCGTCCTGGAGCGACATCGTCGCCATTAACCGTGCGAAGCAAGATGCGTATATGCTGGTGAACTTCTCCGCCGGTATCGCTAAAGACAATTGGCGGCTGGATTTCTTCGCAGATAATCTCACCAACAAGCGCGCCGATTTGAATAATTTCTTCGGTTATGACCGCTATCGGGTCACCATCAATCGACCGCGTACATTTGGCATGCGCGTCTCGGTAGAATTTGAATAAAGGAAGCGGAACACCGCGTCTTTTGAAACTGGAATAGGCTCCCCGGCGAGGGGCGCCTATTTTCGTTTGCGATTATAGGATGCCTGACGTCATGGCTCAGACAACAGACAACATCCCTACAGCGTTGAAGGCTGCCCAAAAGCTTGTGGTCGAAGAACGCTTTGCCGACGCAGAAGCGACCGTCACTTCGGTTCTGGCGTTGGAGCCGGAAAACAGTGACGCGCTATACTTGCTGGCGGTCTGCGCCCGGTACGACAAGCGTTTTGACGATGCGCGCGACGCGCTTGCAAGATTGAAACGTGTTGCGCCAGATTTCGGGCGGGCATTTCAGGAGGAGGGACACCTCCATCGCGAGGAGGGTGCATTTGAAAAAGCGATTAGCGCATATAGGCGAGCGTCGCAGGCTAACCCGGCGCTGGAAGCGAGCTGGCGGGCGCAGGAAGAACTTTTGCGTCGGGCAGGGCGTTCGCAAGAGGCGGCGCAAGCAAAAGCGCAGGCCGAACGTCTCGCCGCATTGCCGCGCGAATTGCTCGCCGTCACCAATTTTCTTCATGAAGGAAAGTTGCTGAAGGCCGAAAACCTTTGCCGGCATTTTCTGCAGCAACACCCGCAACAGGTTGAGGGTATGCGCCTGCTTGCAGATATCGGCGCACGCCTTGGCATTTTTGATGACGCAGAGTTTCTCCTCGAAAGTGCTATTGCATTTGAACCGGACAACATCCAGCTTCGCCTCGATTACATTCAACTCTTGCGCAAACGTCAGAAATTTCAAGCGGCGCTGGATCAGGCGAAGGCGCTCTATGGGCGCGATCCGGGCAACCCATTGTTCCAGTCGCACTATGCGATCGAAAACCTCCAGACTGGCGATTTCGAAAAGGCGCTCGAATTGTTTGACGAGATTTTGGAAAAGCTGCCGAACGATCCGGCCACGTTGACGTCACGCGGCCACGCTTTGAAAACGTGGGGACGCCGGGAAGACGCGGTCCAATCTTATCGTGCGGCTGTTGCCGCCAAACCGGATCAGGGGGACGCCTATTACGCACTCGCCAACCTTAAGACCTATGAGTTTATGGATCAGGAGGTCGAGGCAATGCGTGCTCAAGAAGCGCGTAGCGATGTTGCCTATCACGATCTTTTTCACCTTTGCTTTGCGCTGGGGAAGGCGTTTGAGGATCGTGGAGATCACGACACAGCATTTTCTTACTACGTCCGAGGCAATGAGCTGAAACGCCTGAAGAGCGCGTATCGCGCTGACGACATGGAAAAGGAATTGCGTGCCCAAATAGAAACGTGCACGCCCGAGTTTTTTGAAGAGCGTAGCGGATCCGGGCACACCGCGCCGGACCCGATTTTTATCGTCGGCTTGCCGCGGGCGGGTTCGACGCTGCTTGAACAGATACTGGCCTCTCATAGTCAGGTGGATGGCACGCTGGAGCTGCCAAATATTTTGTCGCTTTCACAAAGTTTGAGGGGCGGCAGGCGAGATGCCGGCGCATCCGATTATCCGCAAGCTCTGCATGGCCTGTCGGCGCAAAAATTTGTTGCGATGGGCGAGGCCTATATTGACGACACGCGCATTCATCGCGCTGGCGCGCCTTTTTTTGTTGACAAGATGCCGAACAATTTCCGGCATATTGGGCTCATTCACCTGATCTTGCCAAATGCAAAAATTATCGACGCCCGGCGCGAGCCTATGGCCTGTTGTTTCAGCGGTTTTAAGCAATTGTTCGCGGAAGGGCAGGAGTTCACCTACGGACTGGAAGAGATTGGTCGCTATTATCGCGGATACGTGGAGTTGATGCGGCATTGGGACGCCACACTTCCCGGAAAAGTACTTCACGTGCAGCATGAGGACGTCATTGATGATCTTGAAGGAGAGGTTCGCCGCATTCTCGATTTTTGCGAACTTCCTTTTGAAGATGCCTGTCTCGGCTTTTACAAAACCGAACGATCCGTGCGCACGGCGAGCTCCGAACAAGTGCGCCAACCAATCAATGATGCTGGCGTCAATCAATGGCGCCGGTTTGAACCCTTTCTTGAACCCTTGAAAAAAGCGCTCGGACCCGCGCTGACGGAGTATCGCGCGTGACTGATGAAAATGAAGAACTGTTGCCCGAAGAATTAGCCCCAGAAGAGTCTGTCTATGAAACAGATTACACGACGGGACAGGATAACATCAAACTTTTGGGTCTCGATATTCATAACCCGGTGTTTTTCGCGAGTGCCGCGCTCATTTTGAGTTTTGCAGGATCAGTGCTGCTTTTTCCGGTGAGCGCTGGCGAATATCTGACACACGCGCGTGACTGGACCCTTCAACATTTCGACTGGTTTTTTGTCGTTTCCACCAATCTTGTTTTTCTCTTTTGCGCATTTCTGGGCTTTTCGCCAATGGGAAAGGTCAGACTGGGAGGGCCGGACGCACGGCCGGATTTCGGCACGCTATCGTGGCTTTCCATGCTGTTTTCGGCCGGGGTCGGCATCGGTATGGTGTTTTACGGCGCCGCGGAGCCAACAGCGTATTATACCGACTGGTTCGGCACGCCGCTTGATGTCGCGGCGCGCACGCCTGCCGCAGAGCGGCTCGCGTTCAGCGCCACAATTTTTCATTGGGGCGTAATTCCGTGGGCTGTGTATGCGGTGATCGGTCTCTCGCTTGCATTCTTTACATTCAACAAGGGCCTGCCGCTTACAATTCGTTCCGCATTCTATCCGCTGCTGGGTGAGCGAATCTGGGGCTGGCCGGGTCACATCATTGATCTTCTTGCCGTCGTCGCCACGATTTTTGGATTGGCGACATCATTGGGTCTTGGCGCAAAGCAAGCGGCGAGCGGTCTCCACTTTCTGTTTGGCGTCGACAGCGGGCTCGGCACGCAGATCATTTTGATCGCCGGCATTACCGCCATGGCCATATTTTCCGTGGTGCGCGGTCTCGATCAGGGGGTTCGGATTTTAAGCAACTTCAATGTGCTCCTCGCTATAGGGCTGCTTTTATTTGTGGTTATCGCCGGGCCGACCGTCGCCATATTGAAGGGTTACGGTCTCAACGCTGTTTCGTACGTCACCGACAGTGTGCGTCTCAGCAATTGGATCGGCCGCGAAGACACTGAATGGTTTCACGGGTGGACAATATTTTATTGGGCGTGGTGGATTTCATGGTCGCCTTTTGTGGGCATGTTCATCGCGCGCGTATCACGCGGCCGCACCATTCGCGAGTTTTTGCTCGCCGTTATGGTCGTCCCGGTCATTGTCGCCGTCATCTGGTTTTCGTCATTCGGAATAACAGCGATCGAACAGGTAAAAGCCGGGGTTGGCGAATTGCCGGCGGGTGTATCTGATGTCTCTTTGGTCTTGTTTCAAATGCTGGAAAACCTTCCGCTGGCTGAGGTTTCCTCATTTTTGGCGATTGTGCTTCTGATCGTATTTTTCGTCACATCATCGGATTCAGGCTCGCTCGTAATCGACAGCATCACCGCGGGCGGTAAACTGCATGCGCCGGTTCCGCAGCGCGTCTTTTGGGCGAGCATGGAGGGGTTGATCGCGATTGTCCTGCTGGTGGGAGGCGGTTCCGCAGCGCTCACTTCACTGCAGGCCGGGGCGATTACCGCCGGCCTACCGTTTACGGTGGTCTTACTGGCGTGTTGCGTCAGTCTTTTCAAAGGTTTAAGGGAAGAATTGGCCTCATAAAAACAGAAGCAGTTTCCGGTTGCCACGTCTCATGACAAGTCGAATTGACCACGCTCTTATCGCCCTGCGCCAGATATTGCGCGCAACCGAAATCAGTTCTCGCGCGCTAGCCAAGCAATGTGGGTTGACGCCGTCGCAGCTCATTTTGATGGAGCTCATTACGAAATCTAGCGGGGCGTCACCCAGCAAGTTAGCCAAAGACATCTCGCTCAGCCATGCCACGGTGACGGCGCTCATTGACAAATTGGAAAGCCAAGGGCTTTTGAAACGCACGCCCGATGAGAGTGATAAGCGTCGTGTCATCGTTACGCTGACGCAAGCGGGTTCAGATACCCTCGAAAACGCGCCCAGCATTTTGCAGCAGCGCTTTGAAGGCGGCTTTAACAAACTTGAAGAGTGGGAGCAGTCCTTTTTGGTCGCTGCGTTGGAGCGCACTGCGGCGCTGCTCGACGCCAAAGGACTCGATGCGGCGCCGGTGCTGGATGTCGGCGCCATCAGCGAGCCGGCGGGGCAACTGACGTCAGACGACAACAGGCTTAAATGGGCGCGCCATGGTTTATTCGAGGATACATAAGCAGAGGCGAAATTGAGGCGTCGGGAATTCTTTACATGGAGATTGCCACAGCTTTGGACTTCGCGGAATCGAAAATACGCCGTTGCGTGTTTGGCCGGAACTAGTGCGGCGCCGGGGCGTCTCGCATGGGATTTTCGACCGGCAATCAGCGGCGGCGATTAGGCTGGCCGGCTGTCAAACGTGACGCTCTTGATGAGCGCATATACCGCCATCCCAGCCGAAAGATTCAAGTCTTCTAGCGCCGCTCGCGTAATGCGGGCGCGCAAAAAGGTGGACTGGATATCAATTACCACCTCGGCGAAGGGTGAGTTATCCGCCGTGCTTAAATCGTGGATGATGCCAGCGAGGGCATTTCGAATGCTGATATGGTGCGGCTCTTCGGTTGCAAGGGCGACGTCCTGCGCACGGATGAGCAACCGGACTCGTTCCCCAAGTTGCAGTCGCTCGTTGAGTGGCAACGAGATTGTGGCGCCGCCAAATTGTACAAAAGTCAGATGCAGACGACGATCATGCGAGGATATGATCGCGTCTAACAGCGTACTTGCGTCATACCGGCCCGTGAGCGGCTCGAGGTTCATACGGCTGACGATATCAGTGGTGCCGCCGTAAGCTTCAACGGTGCCTGAATTTAACAATACAATGTGATCAGCAAGCTGGCTAACTTCTTCGATATCGTGGCTGACAAAGAGCGTCGGAATGCCGAAGCGTTCGGGCAGGTTTTTCAAATAAGGAAGAATCGCATTTTTGCGCGTTCGATCGAGTGCGGCTAGCGGCTCGTCCAACAGTAACAGGGATGGGCGAGATAGAAGCGTTCGCGCCAGCGCCGCGCGCTGACGTTCGCCGCCCGAAAGATCGTGCGTGCGCCGGTATAAAAGCGGCGCAAGATCAAATGCATGGATGATTTCATCCATGTGAAAAGCCTGGTTGGCGCGGCTGCTGCGGGTATCGGCGTAGGTCAGATTGCCGCGAACATTCAGGTGCGAAAACAAGCGTGCGTCCTGAAACATATATCCGACGGGACGCGCCCAGGCTGGCAGACTGAGATTTGCTTCGGCGTCAAACCAGACGCTGTCGCCCATTGAAATGCGGCCGGTACGTGGTTGTTCAAATCCGGCGATCAGCCGCATCAGCATCGTTTTGCCGGCGCCGCTCGGCCCGAAAATCGCCGTGGCGCCGTCAAGCGTTAGTGTCTCCGAGACATTAAAGTCAAACTCGGACAGGGTCGCCTGAATATCGAGTGAGAGCGTTTCAGCCGACATGAACGGGATACCGTTTGTTGGCAGTATAAACGAATAGCAAAACCAGAAATGAAAAGATCAGCAAACCGGCTGATAGGATGTGCGCTTCGGCATAGCGCAAGGTTTCCACGTGTTCGTATACCGCGATGGATATGACCTTCGTGCGGCCGGGGATATTGCCGCCGACCATCAAGACCACGCCAAATTCACCTATTGTATGTGCAAAGGTCAAAACACAGGCGGTTAAGAAGCCTCGCGCAGACAAGGGCAGCACGACGGAAAAGAACGCATCGAGCGGGCGCGCTCTTAAACTTGCCGCCGCTTCCAAGGCGCCTCGGCCAACGGATTCGAATGCAGTTTGCAGAGGCTGTACCATGAAGGGCAGGGAGTAAAACATTGACGCAACGACGAGGCCAGCAAAGGAAAATGTCAACGTGTCACCGGTAAGCGACACCCAAAAAGCGCCAATCGGCGCGTTTGGATTGAGCGCGATCAACAGGTAAAAGCCAATCACCGTTGGCGGCAGCACCAACGGCAACGCGGTCACGGCCTCGACAATTGGCTTTAATGGCGAACGAGTGCGCGCCAACCACCATGCCAGCGGCGTTCCAACAAATAGCAGCATTAGCGTCGTGACCAACGCTAATGCTAAAGTCAGCCAAAGTGAGGTGAGATCAGGCATGCTCATTCCACTCGGTAGCCGAAGAGCGTTATGGTTGCGCGCGCATCACTGCTTTGCAAATAGGCGTGGAACGCGTTTGCAGCCTCGTTCCTTTCAGCACGCTTTAGTAACACCGCATCTTGCCTGATTGGTTCGTATAATTCTGCAGGCGGCTCCCAGGAGGATCCTGTTCCGTGTTTGAGCTCAAGCACCATAGATAGCGCGACAAAGCCGAGTTCTGCATTGCCAGTGGCGACATAGGTGAGGCTTTGACTGACATTTTCGCCCATGACGATTTTCGGGCGCAACATCTCCCAATATTGCAAATGTTGCAAAACCTGTTTGGCTGCCGCCCCGTAGGGCGCCAATTCCGGGTTGGCGATGGCAATCCGGCGAAATTGACCTTCGGCTAAAACGGCATCGCCATTTTTGCAGATACGGCTTTGGTCCGCGCTCCATAAAACCAGACGCCCAATGGCATAGGTAAATCGCGATTGCGGAACAGCCATTTGTCTTTCTTCGAGCAGGCGAGGCCGCGCCTGATCTGCGGCGAGAAAAATGTCGAACGGAGCTCCGTTTACAATCTGGGCGTAGAGCTTTCCTGTGGAACCAGCAGCGAGCGTGATTGAATGGCCGGTTTTTGCTTCGAAATCCGATTCGAGCTGGCGTGCAGCATCGATGAAGTTGGCGGCGACGGCGATCGTCGCTTGTTCAGCGCTGGCAGGCGCAATGATGTTGATGAGGCCGGCTGCCACGCTCGGAACGCGCCATCGTTTTGATAGGGTCACCATAAGCAACTGAAATATCACGCAAAAATCCCGCCAGCCTAGTCTTGCTGTAATTACATACCGCTCTCGCGCAGTCAGTCAAAGCGTCCGCGACATTTATGCCTTGTGCGCCAGGCCCGTGAGGCGCGCTGTTGTTGCGACCAAATTTGCGTGCATAAGACGGTGAGCGGCAAGGCTCGCTCGACCGAAATCGAAACTAAATTGCGGATTGTGAATGATGATTGAACGTTCTGGCCTGAAAATCTCCCCACTTTTAGCGGACTTTATCGAAAAAGAGGCCCTGCCTGGCAGTGGTGTCGGCGCTGAGGCGTTCTGGAGTGGTCTTGCGGCGATCGTCACCGACTTCGGCCCCGAAAACGATACCTTGCTGAAAAAGCGCGATGATCTTCAGTTGCAGCTGGATCGATGGCATCGCGAGCATGCAGCAAAACCGTTTGACGTAAAGGCGCATGAAGCGTTCTTGCGAGAGATCGGGTATCTGGTTGATGAACCTGCGCCGTTTTCAATTTCGACCGCCAATGTTGATCCGGAATTTTCCGAAACGGCGGGGGCCCAGCTCGTCGTGCCGGCCAGCAATGCGCGCTATGCGTTGAACGCTGCGAATGCGCGGTGGGGTAGTCTGTATGATGCGCTTTACGGAACAGACGCAGTATCAGACGACGGCGGCGCCGAACGGGCTGGTGGATACAATCCCGTTCGCGGCGCTAAAGTCATTGCCCGCGCCCGTCAATTTCTCGATCTTATGGCCCCGCTTGCAAAGGGATCTCACACGGAGGCGACGGCATATCGCATTGAGAATGGCGCGCTGATCATTGCAACGCCGTCAGGTGATGCACCGCTGGCGCAACCGGAAAAATTTGTTGGTTTCCGTGGTGAGGCGACTGCGCCGGAGGCCATACTTATTAAAAACAACGGCCTCCATGCCGAAATCGTGATCGATCGCGCCCACCCTATCGGCAAGACTGACACTGCAGGTGTGGCCGATGTTATCGTTGAAGCGGCGGTCAGCGCCATCATTGATTGCGAGGATTCTGTCGCCGCTGTCGATGCGGAAGATAAAACGCTCGTCTATCTCAATTGGCTCGGCTTGATGAAGGGTGAGTTGAAGGCGAGCTTTCCAAAAGGTGGTAAAACCGTTGATCGGACGCTCGAGCCAGACCGTGAGTACCAAAAGCCGGGTGGTGGCGCGCTGACATTGCCGGGACGATCACTTATGCTGGTGCGCAATGTCGGTCACCATATGTATACTGACGCTGTGCTTGATGGCGCCGGCAACGAAATCCCAGAGGGCTTTTTAGACGCCGCCGTCACCTCTTTGATTGCGCTGCATGATCTCAAGAATAGCGGGCCGATACAAAACAGCCGGAGCGGGTCAGTCTACATCGTTAAACCGAAGATGCATGGCCCAGAAGAAGTGGCGTTTACGGTGAAACTATTCTCGCGAGTTGAAGATATGCTCGGCATGGAGCGAAACACGCTCAAAGTCGGGATCATGGATGAAGAACGTCGCACCTCAGTCAACCTGGGCGCTTGTATCCATGCCGCGCATGAGCGGGTTGTATTTATCAACACAGGCTTTCTTGATCGCACGGGTGATGAAATACACACCGCCATGGAAGGCGGCCCCATGGTGCGCAAAAATGATATCAAGAACGAGGGCTGGATCGCCGCTTATGAAGCGCGCAATGTAGGCATTGGGCTTGCTTGTGGGCTCTCGGGCAAGGCGCAGATCGGCAAGGGCATGTGGGCGGCGCCCGATCGCATGGCTGATATGCTTGAGCAGAAAATCGGCCACCCAAAATCAGGTGCGACAACAGCGTGGACACCATCTCCGACAGCCGCGGTATTGCACGCCATGCATTATCATGAGGTAGATGTCTATGCGCTTCAGAAAGAGATGGCCCGACAGGGAACCGGCGATCTTGAGCGCTTGCTGACGCCGCCGCTGGCGAAGGGTAAGAACTTCAGCCCCGATGAGATTCAGCAGGAACTTGAAAATAATGCGCAAGGCATACTCGGATATGTGGTGCGCTGGATCGATCAAGGCGTCGGTTGTTCGAAAGTGCCTGACATTCACGATGTCGGCTTGATGGAAGATCGCGCGACACTGCGCATTTCCTCTCAGCATATCGCCAATTGGCTGCGTCACGGTGTTACGACCCCGGAAGACGTGCTCGCAACGATGAAGCAAATGGCGGTGGTCGTGGATCGTCAGAACGCTGGAGACGCGGCCTACACGCCCATGGCACCAGGCTTCGACGGGGTTGCGTTCAAAGCCGCGTGCGATTTGGTTTTTGAAGGCGCCGCTCAACCTAATGGGTATACGGAGTTTGTACTTCACGAGCGACGCCGTCAGGCAAAAGGCCTTCAAAAAGGCTAAAACAAGGCGGCGACCATCACGATTTTGCCTTAGTTAACAATCGGCTAACCATAGTGACGTGCATCACAGTGCGGTTCGCTGCGCGCGCCCATTCTCCTCATCGGCTGGGATAGTAAAGAACCCGGGACCGGCGTGTGCCGCCCCATCGATTGAGGAGAGAGAAGTCATGAAACGGAGTCGCTTGCTTATATGCATTGCAGCGCTAGCAACGCCGCTAACCCAAACTGCATTCGCTCAAACGCGAACGAACAGCGCACCGCAGCGCATACAGTCACAACCCGTCCGCGTGCAGGCCGCACCGCAGCGGGTTCGCACCCAACCCATTCAGGCGCAAGCCATGGTGATGGATAATATGATGTTCGATATGCCGTTCTTCGCCAATGACCTGAAGTCAGGCGAGCGGTTCTATCGCTCTAAAGATATCCACACAGAAGATCCAAATCACTATCAGCATTGGGGATACGACATTTCCGGAATGCGATGGGATAGCGTAAATGACCGCTGGACGAGTGTTACGACTGACGTTGATACCTACAACGACAACCCAACCAACGACAAGAAAGTCGCCTACGGCAAGAGCGTCTATGCCGTGGCTGATGGTAAAGTTGTTGCGTGCTGGAGAAATGCGCCGGAAAATCCGCGCCCGAAAGAATCCGGCGACAGTGAAACGACCAAACCATGGCTTCATGCAAAGCTGAAGAGCGACGAAATTCACCACGGCGGCAATTTCATTCAGTTCGAGCTGAGCGATGGGTCAACAGTCCGTCAGTCTCACTTTATTCCAGGCTCCGTTCCGTCGAATCTGTGCCCGCACAACGATCAGTATTTGTCAGCGCCTGGCGCTGATGATGACACGAAGGTCACGAACGGCGCCACCATCAAGGTGGGACAGCTTCTCGGCAAGCTTGGCAATGCCGGCAACTCTACGGGCCCGCACCTGCATATCCACCGCGACAAAAATGGCGATCCCATGCAGTTGCGGTTCCGCCGCGGGATGGCGTCTCCATACACGGGTGACGCGAGTGATTTGAACAACTGGACGCGGTTTGCGGGAGAAATCATTCCGCCGGGACCGACATTGATTTGGCCACCGCGCCGTCTCGGCGGTGAGTATACCCGTTTTAAATTTCCGGAGTCAGATTTTGGACGAATGTTCGATCATCTGGCGGACTCAGGATACTGGCCTGCCTCTCTCGACGGATACTCTGTCGGCGGCAAGGTCTATTATAACTTTGTCTGGACGCCCGCGCCGGGCGCCTGGAAAGGCTACTTCGGCCAGACGCAGACAGCGTTCAACAACAAGCTGAACGAAATGAAAGCCGCCGGATATCAGCCCGTATTGATTGAGAGCTACACGCGAAATGGTTCGGTGCGCTACGCTGCGGTTTATCAAAAAGGAAAACCGGGCGCATGGCGCGTAAAGTCAAACCGCACGACGGCGCAGCACGACACCATTTTGCAACAGGCGAAAGCTGATGGCTTGAAACCAGTGAATGTCTCGGTTGTTTCTGTCAATGACGAGCGTCGATACACTGCGCTGTACCGGTCGGACAATATCGGTGCATGGCAACTGAAGTCGCAGATCAAGGAAGCTGACTATCAGTCTGTTTTCAACGCCAACAAAGCTGCCGGGCGGTTCCCAAAATATATCAGCGCTTACAAGCATGGTAGTGACGTCTATCTGTCGGTGATATTCGCATCACAGCCAAACGGCGCCGGAAAGGCACGGCACATGATGAATGGCGGGCAACTGCAAAATGAGTTTAATTCTGCAATGTCTACCGGGCTTCGCACCAAGGTAATCACGGCCTTCGATGGCGCCGCCTCTCAACATCGTTACGCGGCTGTTTGGCGCTAACTGACACCCTCAAGAGGGACGATTGAAACCGTCGGCGACTTTCGCCGGCGGTTTTTTTGCGGCCTTGGTCGTTCAGCATCCATTGTCAGCGAACCGCAGCAGCGATAGGTCTGGAACCAATCAGGAAATCGATTCGCGGGGATGTTGCAGTGAAATACGATGCGCTAATCATTGGCGGCGGTCATAACGGACTGGTCTGCGCGTACTACCTGGCGCGTGATGGATTGTCGGTGCGTATTTGCGAACGGCGGTCCGTCGTTGGCGGCGCCGCGGTCACGGAGGAGTTTCATCCGGGCTTTCGCAATTCTGTGGCGAGTTACACAGTGAGCCTGTTGAATCCGCAGGTTATCGATGACATGCGCCTCAAGGATTACGGCCTCAAATTTCTTCAGCGCCCGATTTCGAATTTTTTGCCCACCGACGATGGGCGGTTTTTAAAAATTGGCGGCGGCCTTGAGCGGACGCAGAAGGAGTTTCAAAAATTCTCAGCGAAAGACGCTGAACGTCTGCCCGCCTATTACGAGCGGCTCGAGGCGGTGGCTGATGTCTTGCGCGATCTTTCCATGAAGACACCTCCGAACCCGCGCGCGGGTCTGAAGGGTGCGTTGGCGGCGGCCACTCAGCTTTGGCCGGCAGTCAAAGGTGGCGGCACACTGCATCAGGACCTGCTTGATTTATTTACAAAAAGCGCGCGGGGGTTTTTGGATGCGTGGTTCGAGTCGGATGCGGTGAAAGCGTCGTTCGGTTTTGATTCCATTGTCGGCAATTACGCCAGTCCGGATACGCCGGGTTCCGCCTATGTATTGCTGCATCACGTCTTTGGCGAGGTCGATGGCGTTAAGGGGGCGTGGGGTCATGCGATCGGCGGCATGGGCGCCATTACCGAAGCCATGCGCAAGGCGTGCGTTGAAGCGGGCGTTGAGATTTCGCTCGACGCGCCGGTAAAATCCGTTTGCGTTGAAGATAAAGCGGCTACAGGGGTTATGCTGGAAAGCGGCGAGGAGCTTGGCGCCGCGCGCGTCATCTCCAACGTCAATCCGAAACTTCTCTATGGCAAGATGACGCCGGAAGGCGCACTTGACCCTGAGTTTCATCGCCGCATGGAAGGGTGGCGATGCGAGTCAGGCACGTTCAGGATGAATGTCGCATTATCGGAATTACCCAACTTTACCTGTCTTCCGGGAAAAGATAGCGCGGAACATCATCAATGCGGGATCGTTATAGCGCCGACGCTTGATTACATGGACCGGGCCTTCATCGACGCAAAACAATATGGCTGGTCGAGAAAGCCGATCGTTGAAATGCTGATCCCGTCAACGGTTGACGACAGTCTCGCGCCAAAAGGCGCCCATGTGGCGAGTCTATTTTGTCAGCAATTTTCGCCAATTTTACCTGATGGACGTTCATGGGATGATGAGAGTGAAAAGGCGGCGGATCACATCATTGACACGGTCACGGAGTATGCGCCTAATTTTAAACAATCTGTGCTAGGACGAATGACCCTATCGCCAAAAGACTTAGAGGATAAATTCGGCCTAGTTGGCGGCGATATCATGCACGGCGCCATGAGCCTCGATCAGATGTGGGCGGCGCGCCCGGCGCTCGGCTATGGCGATTATCGCGGCGCTGTGTCCGGGCTTTATCACTGCGGTGCGGGGGCGCATCCGGGCGGCGGGGTCACCGGACTCCCGGGCCGCAACGCGGCGCGGGAGATATTGAAAGATGCGAAGAAGCGGTTCCCGGGAGGTTGAACCGGTCTAGATGCTAAAATAGCCGCGGTACCAATCCACAAACTTTTTCAAGCCGTCATCGATGGGCGTCGTGGGATTGAACCCGTAATCGGCGGCTAGTCGCGACACATCCGCATACGTTTCGCGCACATCACCGGGCTGCATATCCTGCATATCGAGCTTTGCATTGATGCCGGTAGCCTTTTCCAGCGAGGCGATCATAGTGAGCAGCGGGACAGGCGTATGATTGCCAATATTATAGATTCTGTGCGGGCGATCTTCGCCGTCAAATGATGGCGGCTTTTCTGCAATAGCGGCGACGCAATCGACGACGTCGTCAATATAGGTGAAATCTCTTCTCATATCGCCGTGATTGAACACAGGAATGGGCTCGCCCTTGAGCACTTTCTCCGTGAACGTCCAATAGGCCATGTCCGGCCGTCCCCACGGACCGTACACCGTAAAAAAACGCAGACCGATCTGTTTGAGGCCATACAGGTGAGCGTAAGTCGCGCTCATCAATTCGTCGCTTTTCTTGGTGGCGGCGTAAAGCGAGACCGGTGCGTCGACCGGATCGGTTTCGCTGAACGGCGTTTTTGTATTGCCGCCATAGACGGAGCTTGAGGACGCATAGATGAGATGCGACAGGTTCTTCGCGTGCCGGCACGCTTCCAGCACTGACAAATGCCCGAGCAAGTTTGATCGTGCATAGGCGAAGGGATTTTCGATGGAGTATCGCACGCCTGCTTGCGCGGCGAGGTGGATTACCACATCGGGCTGTTCCTGATCGACCAGCTTGGCGAATGCAATGGCGGCCGCGAGGTCGATTTCGTGAAATGAAATCGCATCGCCGAGCCGGCTCAGGCGCGCGCGTTTCAGCGCTGGATCATAATAGTCATTTAGATTGTCGACGCCGATAATCGACCATCCGGCTTTCGCCAGGCGAGCAGCCGTGTGAAATCCTATGAAACCGGCGACGCCAGTAATAAGCGCTTTCATAATTGCGCGAACATCCTCTACAGCCGTGAACCTATTCGTGCAGCGCTCCGGACGGTCCGCCACAAGTTAATTTTATGGTCCAATCCGTTATCAAGGCCAACCGTTAACGCATTGTGGCTTTGCCAATTTACGCTTTGAGAAGTCATGAACAGGAATATGATGCGGGCTGATGACCCGTTTTGAGCGTACCATATTGCAGGTTGTGCCGCGTCTCGATTCTGGCGGGGCCGAGCGGACCACCCTGGAGATCGCCAGCGCTGTAGCGCGGGCCGGGGGGCGGGCAATTGTCGTTTCCGCAGGTGGGCGCCTCGCGCGGGAGATTGAAAACGCCGGCGGCCAGGTCATCATCATGCCGGTCGACAGCAAAAATCCGGCGGTAATTCTCGCCAATGGCGCAAGGCTGGCAAAACTGGTTCAGCACGAGAATGTGGATCTCTTGCACGCCCGCTCCAGAGCCCCCGCATGGAGCGCCCTACGGGCCGTGCGCGGAACTGGAATGCCCTTTGTCACGACCTATCACGGGGCCTATGCCGCGGGGGGGCCGATAAAGCGCCTTTACAATTCGTCCATGTTGCGGGCGGATCGGGTCATCGCAAATTCGCACTTCACAGCCGACCGGATTTTAGCGGCGGAGCCTGAAATTGCTGACCGTGTTCGGGTCATTCCTCGGGGGGTGGACACTGATCTCTTTGATCCAAAAAAGGTTTCGGCGGAGCGGATTAACCATGTGACCCGTGCCTGGGGTCTTGGGGAAAACCCCGGCCTGAAGCTATTGCTGCCCGCGCGGTTAACCCCCTGGAAGGGTCATGAGACGGCGATAGCGGCCATTGCCGCCGTCATTGGCGGGGCTGAGATCGATGGGACCACTGGCCAAGGCGCCGGTTTGACGCTAGTTTTTTGCGGGGGTGCGCACGGGAAGCGGGACTATGAACGCCGCTTGCGCACAATGATCGACGAACGTGGGGTTCGCGCTATGGTTCATCTGGTTGGCGAATGCGCCGACATGCCGGCCGCCTATGCCTGGGCGGACGCCGTCCTTGCACCGTCAACCCGGCCGGAAGCGTTCGGTCGCGTTGTCGTCGAGGCCGGCGCCATGGGCAGGCCGGTGATCGCAGCAGATCATGGCGGCGCCCGGGAAACGGTCATCGACGGTGAGACAGGTTTTCTGGTAGCGCCAGGTGATACTCAAGCGCTCGGACACGCCATAATGCGGCTGCGGGATCAGTCGGTAGACGACCGGAACAGGATAGGAGAGGTCGCGCGAGCGCGGGCGGCAAGCGTCTATTCTTCAGCGGCTATGTGTGATGCGACGTTGGGTGTTTACCGGGAACTCTTGGCGGCCAACGCAAAAGCAAAACGGGTATAACGGGGCGGCATGTTAGGGCGTAAACAGAGTAATATTCTCGTTATCAAAACAGATGGACTGTCGGCATTCGTTGCCGCGGACCCTGTTTTGCAAGCAATCAGAAACGCACACCACAAAGCGAAAATCAGCCTTTTGACGACGCAACAGCTACAACGGATTGCACGCGCATCACCTTATTTCGATCAGGTAGCGGCGATGCCGAGTTTGCGCGACCGCGAGGCGCGCAAGGAATTCGTACGTCAGGTTAAGTCTTCGAAATTCGAGCAGGTGTATGATCTTTCGAGCGACGACGCCGCAAGACGGCTGCGTGGCGCTATGGGGCCGTTCGGACCGAAATGGTATTCAGTGGACGCAGCAGCAAAGCCCTCGGCAAAAGACGCGAGGGCGCCTTTGCCCGTCCTCGATAAACTAATTGAGGCGGCCCACCTTGATGTGGAACCCAGATTACCGGATTTGAGTTGGGCGGTTTCCGCGCGCAAGGACAGCGCGAACATGCAACCCTCATGGTACGGTATTTCAGGGGCGTATGGGCTGCTTCTTCCCGGTGAAAAGCCAGAGCGCCGCTGGAGCGCCGCCGGATATGCCGGGCTCGCCAGTCAGATGACACAAGTCGGGCTTATGCCCGTACTCGCTGGCTCCAAATCCCTGCACGCGTTTGGTGATGAGATTGCTCACGAGACGCCCCAACTGGTCGACCTGACCGGAAAAACAGATCACCTACAGCTCGCGGCGCTGGCGCAGGAAGCCGCATTTTTCGTGAGTGATAACTCAGAGGAAATGGAACTGGCGCTCAGCGTCGGATGCGAAGGCGTGGTGATTTCACCCGCGAAGGCGCCATTTTCCGCCAAAGGGCGGCACATCGTGACGATGACAGCGCCGGATGATCTTGGCGCGGTTGATCCGGTCTTTGTCTGGAGAACCCTGACAAACATGGGCCTCGTTGCAACTGACCATAGCGGCCCAATGGATTCCCCCATGACCGTCCATGCATAATGATGGATCCAATAACCCTATGGCCCGTTGATTGATGGGCCGAAAGCCTTATATATCCACGCTTCAGCCGCAGATCGGGAAATCGGTTAACCGTTTCTCACCGAAACGCTGGCAGAAATTTGTCCGATAGCAACCAATGGAGAGAAGTCCATAGCACGCAGACCATTTGCAGCCCCGCCGCCAAAGTCCGATGGACCGCGCATCAATGAAGATATCGATGTTTCGCAGGTCCTTTTAATTGACCATACGGGCGAGAAACGCGGGGTCGTCTCAACCGAAGACGCCATCGCCATAGCCGTTGAAGCCGGTCTTGATCTTGTGGAGGTGTCACCGAATACGACGCCGCCCGTATGCAAGATATTGGATTACGGCAAATACAAATATCAACAGCAGAAGAAAAAAGCCGAAGCCAAGAAGAAGCAGAAAGTCGTTGAGATCAAAGAGATCAAAATGCGGCCGAACATCGATGACCATGACTATGAAGTTAAGGCCAGAGCGATGAAGCGCTTCTTTGAGGAAGGCGACAAGGTGAAGGTGACGCTTCGGTTTCGCGGGCGGGAAATGGCCCACCAGGATCGTGGCGCCGATTTGCTGAAGCGTGTTCAGGATGATTTCGACGAAATTGCGAAAGTCGAGCAATATCCCAAAATGGAAGGCCGCCAGATCATGATGGTCATGGCGCCGCGTTAACCATCGTCGCTATATTAAAGTATCATCACCGCCCGCCAGAAATGTGCGGGCGGTTTGGCGTTGAGCGTATGATTCTTAGTAAATGGCCCAGGGTTTGCTTTAACCTTGCCATTGTGGCGCCCAAACTGCGCGCTGTTATGGACCGATATGGATATGGAAGCCCTTACGCAAATGCTCGCCAATGGTTGGCCGCTTGCGCTGGCCGGGTTCTTCGTCGGCGTCCTGGCTGGCGAATTCATGTCGCGTGGGCGCAAAAACAGTGGTACGGCGCGCGTCAAACTTAAGCCAGGCGAGGATGTTCTTTCTGCTTTGCAGGCAGAAATCAACGCGGCCAAAGAATTGTTGGTGGCAGAGGAATATGAGGACTCCACCAGTGACGCCGCGCTAAAAGAGTTGGATGACGCCATCAAGCGGGCGAATGGTCGGCTTAAGCTCATCATGAAAGCTGTTAAGCGCGCCAAATAGATAAAATATCTGCGATCCACGATCGAACTTGTGCACGCCCGTGGCTTGAGCTCTAATAAATTTGCGAGCAAGGGGTTACCCGATGGAAAATGCGGCGATCCAACATCAACTCCTGGTGTCGGCAGGTGTTATCGCTATGACCACGTTTGTTCACGGCGTATTTGTCGCTGCTGCTGCAGCGATTTTCCGCGCGGCAAAGGGTACTGCGCACGGCGTTTTTCGGTTTTTTCGCGACAGTATTGTGCTCGTGGCCTTGGGTCTTTGGCTCATGCTTGCCCATACGGTTGAGATCGCTATGTGGGCATGGACGTATTTGCGATTGGAATTGTTCGTGGGATGGGAGCCAGCTTTGTATTTTTCTGCGGCGAGCTACACGACGCTTGGTTTTGGGGACGTATTGCTTCCTGAAGAATGGCGTTTGCTTTCAGGCGCCACCGCGGCAAACGGTCTGTTGCTGTTCGGGCTTTCCGCTGCATTTTTGTTTGACGCCGCAGGTCAGTTACATCTAGGCGGTAGCCGCAAGCATTAACCGGGTGAAGGGGATTCCTCACGCGGACGTCGAATACGGCTGAATGCAAGGAACAGCATCCCAACGGCGAATACTTCCAATATTGATGCAAAGATAAAGGGAGCGCCGGAAAAGTAGAATGGTGCGCCATTCGGCAACAGCGTAACGTTGAAAAGAATGAACGGCTCGTTCGGCGATGAGAATGCCGAAAACAGCTGAGTCATAACGAACGGCCCAATCACCATCGAAATACTCATTACGGCCGCGATGGCGCCCTGTAATTCCCCTTGTGCGTTCGCAGGCATGGTGCGGGACATAATTCCCTGCAGCGCCGGTTGCGCCAGCCCGCCTAGCGCCGAGAATGCGATAATCGCGTAAACCATCCATCCTTTGTCGGCGAGCGCGAAGAGGCAATAGGCAACCGCCGTGACCGACATCGCAAATAGCGCCGCGGCGCGTTCTCCAATTTTTGGAATGACAATTCGCGTAAGAAGGCCCTGAACGAGGGCGGCCATTAGGCCGACAAACATTAGAGAGGCGCCGATCATGCCTGGCGTCCAGGCGAATTTTTCTTCCGCGTAATAAGACCAGACCGACGGATAGGTCCAATGGGCGATCTGCGAAAGAAAGAGTACGCCTGCGATGGGTAGCATCATGGGGTAGTGGGCGAATTGTTTGAAGCTGCCGAACGCATTCGCGCGTTTCCAGTCGAACTTTCGTCGGTTTTCGGACTTCAGCGTTTCGGGCAGCACGAGAAGACCAAACAGGAAGTTCAAAGCGCCCATAACTGCGACAAAATAAAATGGGGTCCGCGGCCCAAAATGTTCGCCCAAGAATCCGCCGATGGCTGGTCCGATGATGAACCCAAGTCCGAACGCGGCGCCCATCATGCCGAAATTTGCAGCGCGTTTTTCAGGTGGAGAAATATCTGCGATATAAGCGTTTGCGGTCGAGAATGTTGCAGCAAACGCTCCGGCGAGCATTCTGGTCACAACGATGAGGCCAATCGTCGGCGCGATGGCCATCATGAAATAGTCAAACGAAAACGCCGCCAGCGAGATCAGCAAAATTGGTCTTCGGCCAAACCGATCAGATAGTCCGCCAACGATCGGCATGATGATGAATTGCATCAGTGCATAAACGACCGCGAGGTATCCGCCCCATTTCGCCGCATGCGAAACGTCTTCGCCAGTCACTTCCATGATCAGTTGCGGCATCACCGGCATGATGACGCCGTACCCAATCATGTTGAGCAATACGGTGATAAAGATAAACAACAGGGCGCTGCGGCCTGGCGTTTTCGCCATGAAATAACTTTCAGGTTAGAAGGCTGACTCTGCAATCGGAGTGATTTTCAGAGCGGTAATCTGATTGCGCCGGCGCCGAAGAATTTTAAATCGAAATCCGTGAAAGGAAAACGTCTGACCCACATCAGGTATGGATTGCGACTCGTGAATGACAAGTCCGGCAAGCGTGACGGCTTCATCGTCGGGCAGGTTCCAGTCCATTGCACGATTGAGGTCACGGATGGTCACGTCACCGTCGACATTAAGTGAACCGTCGCCCTGCGGCCGGACGCCCTGCACCGGGCTGTCGTATTCATCCTCAATTTCTCCGACAATTTCTTCCAGAATGTCCTCGAGCGTTACGAGGCCCATAAGCGCGCCATATTCATCGACAATGAGCGCGAAGTGTTCCTGTTTCAGCTTAAACGCGTCGAGTTGCTCCTGGAGGGTTGTGGTCTCGGGCGCAAAATACGGTTCACGGCCTAGCGCCTCGAAATCCACCGCATCCGCATCGCCTTCCGCATCCCAAAGCGCCCGGAGAAGGTCCTTGGCGTGAAGGATGCCGATGATGTTGTCGGGGTTCTCGCGATATAAGGGGAGGCGCGTATGCGTGCTTTTCAGCGCCTGCCGGATGATCGCGTCGTTGGGGCGGTCGAGATCGAGCATTTCTATGGACTTGCGGTGGATCATGATCTCTTCGGTGCGAATCTCGTTGAGGTCGAGGGCGCCCCGAATGAGGTCCCGCGATTCTTTATCGACGCGACCCTCCGAATGGTGCAAGTCGATGGCGCCTCGGAGTTCCTCGGCGGCGGAAAACACTGCACTGTCCTTTGATACGTCGATCCCAAACAGATGCAAAAATCCACGAACAATGAGTTGGACAACGCGCGTTATTGGCGCAAACACGAAAACGACCCATCGCATGACAGGCGCTACGGTCATGGCGAAGGCGTCCGGCCGCGCGATTGCCAGAGTTTTGGGAGTTACTTCAGAGCAAACGAGCACAAGCGCCGTCATGACCACCGTTGCAATTACGTTGGCGACGCCAGCTTCGCCAAACAATGAGATTAACAGGCTCGTGGCGATTGACGTTGCAAGAATATTCACAAGGTTGTTACCGAGGAGAATGGCGCCAATGAGTCGTTCCCTGTCGCGAATGAGCACATTCACGCGGCGCGCATTCAAATCACCGTCGGCTTCCAGTTTATGCATGCGTGCTTTTGATGTTGCGGTCAGGGCGGTCTCCGAACCCGAGAAAAACGCCGACAGCAGCAGAAGCAATATGATGATCCCAATTGGGACGATAAATGCGTAGTCAAGATCACTCATGGGCCTAAAAACCGGCGCTTAAGCGCCGGTCTTCTCCTTCAGAAATTTATTGAGATCAGCAATATCAGCGTTCTTTGTAACCACGCCGGAGCCGATGGCGTCTGCCAGGATCAGGGTAAGGGCGCCTTGCTCGACTTTTTTGTCCTGCATCATGTAGTTGAATAGAGTTTCCGCAGAGAGGCTGACGTTGAGATCGCCGACATCATTTGGCAAACCAGCCTTATTTAAATGTTGTTTGACGCGTGAAGCGTCAGCTGGCGAACATCGGCGCAGGCGCACGGCGTAATCGAAAGCGAGGCTCATGCCCAAGGCGACGGCTTCACCGTGCAAAATCTGGCCCGAATAACCAAGTGCCGCTTCGAACGCGTGCCCAAAGGTGTGGCCAAGGTTCAAAAGCGCGCGGGCGCCGCGTTCGCGCTCATCCGCCGCAACCAGCGCCGCTTTCGCCTCGCAGGACTTCTTCACGGCGTAAATTTGTTTTTCGGGATCGCCGCTCAACAACAGCTCTCCATTCGCTTCCAGCCATTCAAAGAATTGCGCATCAGCGATGAGTCCGTATTTAACCACCTCCGCGTAACCTGCGCGCAATTCCCGCGGAGGCAGTGTCTGCAATGTGGTTACGTCAGTGATGACAAGTTGGGGCTGATAAAAGGCGCCAACGAGGTTCTTTCCTTCCGGTGTATTGATCGCAGTCTTTCCGCCGACGGCGCTATCTACCTGAGCCAGCAAAGTTGTGGGTATTTGAACAAACCCGCAGCCGCGGCGGAGCATGGAGCAAGAAAATCCGGTCAGGTCGCCAATGACGCCCCCGCCAAAGGCGATGACGACATCGTCACGCTCGACACCCAAATTGAGCAGTTTGGAGGTTAGGTTCTCAAGAGCTTTGAACGATTTCGTTCCCTCGCCAGGCGGCAGCGTCACAAAATCGCTAGCAATAGAATGGGCGTTCAAGCCGGCATTCAATCTTTCGCCTTGCGCCGCATAAACATTCTCGTCGGTGACGATCACGACGCGTGGGCGTTTTAGATGTGGGGAGAGTAGGGCGCCCGCTTGGTCGAGCATACCAGCGCCGATGTGGATGTCATAAGCACGTTCGCCCAGTGGCACCCGCACAGTTTGCTTGTTCATCGATCCGCGTCCTTGCACGTTTGAAGCAGGCCCGGTTGGTTCTCGAGTTTCTCAAGAATGAGCGAAACGGTGTTTGCATGAGGTCCGGGTTGGCTGTCTACGTGGATATCTGCTGTTGCGTAAAATTCTTGGCGTTCAACTGCAAGGCGGCGAATGGTTTCTCGCGGGTCTCCGGATTTCAAAAGCGGGCGCGTGCCCCGCCTGGTGGCGCGTCTTACCACGGTATCGATATCGGCGCGGATCCAGATCGATACCGACCGTTTATTGATCAATTCTCGCGTGCTGGGATGAGTGACGGCGCCGCCGCCGGTGGCCAATACATGAGCCGGTCCCTCCAGGAGTCGTTTGATGACCTTGGCTTCCCCATCTCGAAAGCTCTTTTCCCCATGCAGCTGGAAAAGGTCGGAAACCGTCATGCCCGCGGCCTTCTCGATCTCGGCGTCGGCGTCAAAAAAAGGCAATCCCAGCCTCGGTGCGAGTCGGCGCCCCACCGTGGTTTTGCCGGCCCCCATCATTCCAACCAGAACGACGGCGCGGGTGCAGTGAAATTCAGGGTGTTTGCGCGTTGGGCCCATGGCGGCTAGATGTAGGGGAGCACGCCTCGCGATGCTAGCCAGTAGTTTGGGCAAAACGGCCAGGATAAGCAGCTGTGAGTGTGGACGATGGGCTGGTGGTTTCTGGGCGGGCGATCAGATTTGAGGAGCGTCGAAACAAGTGCGGTTTGTAGCGATCATTATTCTGGCGGTGCTGGTGGGGCTGATCGGGTTGTTCATATATGGTCAGATGATTGAGCCAGAAACCCGGACGATTGAAGTGGAAGCCAATGAAGTCGCGCAGTAAGTCTAAGTTTCCCAATTATCTCGTGGGTGCGGCAACCATCGGAATGGGCGCTTTCGGCTCGTTGGCTGTTGCACAGGTCGCGGCGCCTGAGGCGGTGGAGACCGCCCAGTTACCAACTGACGCCTTTTCTATTGGCGGGCTTCGTGCGGGCGAGCAGGCATTGCCAGAGACATTGTGGTCAGGAAGCTCGCCGCAGACTGTGGATTTTCTGTTATCGCATTTGCCCACACGCCCCGCCACGCCAAGCCTTGGCACCGCGATGCGCCGGGTCTTATTGTCGCCGGGAGACAAACCGGCAGGAGCTGACGCATCGCTCGGCGGGAAAAAGCTGCTAGCGCTGACGCGCGCCGGTTTTGTCGACGAGGCGGGCGGAATATCGAGCCTTGCGACGAGCGGCCGAAATGACGTCTTTTTTTCTGAAGCTGTCGTTCAGGCAAATTTGTTGAGCGGCGATGTTGCTGGCGCCTGCCGACGCAGCGCCAATCTGGCTAGTGGTCGCGAAGCGTTGTTTTGGGTGAAACTTCGGGCGCTTTGCTATGCCAGTGCGGGAGAACTGGACGCTTTTGATCTGACAGTAAATTTGCTGCGCGAGCGCGGTGCATTTTCCCCGACGGATGAAGCTTACTTGATGGCCGCGCTTGCGGGTTCAACGGGCCGCACGCCGGCCGGTTTGCTGCCGCCAGCGGAAACAGCGCTTCACTTGGCGGCCTCGAGGCTGGCAGGCGTTTCCTTAAGTCCGGCGTCTCTCAAGTCGGCTGATGGCGGCGTGGTTGTCGGGCTTGCGCGTGATTCCGACGCCGACACGGCGCTACGGATTGGTGCGGCGCAACAGGCGATCGCCATGGGGCTCATGGACGCGGGCTCGCTAGGGCCGATTTTGGCGGGCGTGGAATTTGACGTCGCTGCTATTGCTGGTGCATCGGATGCTGCCGCTTCGAACCTGAGCGATCCGCTTGTGGACGCACTTTTGTATCAGGCTATTGGCGCCATGGATGCGCCAGAGTTTGTTCGCGATAAAGCATCGCGAATTTCACAAGCGTTGGCGCTGGCGGACAGTTTTCATCGGGCATACGCTTTATCCGTCCTTTATGCAGATGACCTAGAGACGCTGGAGGGGATAATAGTCTCGCCCGAGGAAGCGGCCAATTTCGCTATTGCGCGAATGGCGGTTGGTGACAGTATTGGCGCCGCCAGATGGCTTTCGGCGATGATTGGCGCGAATGAAAGTGTGGCCGCGCTACCTGAGACGGAAGGCCTCGCGTTCATCGATCGGGTAAATCTTCTGGCGCTTCTGGATCCCCAGACAGCGGCGCACATTGCTCGCGAAGCCGGTGTGGCGATCATTTCCGATAGCGACAACGCCGGCGCTGCTGACAATGGATATGCTGACCCCGCAGTGACGGCTCGAATTCTGACAGCGGCGTTTGAGGCTATCGGCAATGAATCCATCGGGCAGGCGGGGCTTGTCGCACTTGCAGCGTCGGCGGGCCGTTCCAATTCCGGCGGTGCGGTGGAAGCCGTCATGGTCGGTGAGGGCCTTGCCGCAGCCGGTATGCCGGAATTGCGACGCAGGCACGCGTTTGAGCGCGCCTGGGCCGCCCGGTATTCCTCCTCTGCGCCGGTTGTTGAAGAAGCCTCCAATGCGCCAACGAGCACCGGCGTGATAGAAGCCACACTTGCGTCGTCGACGGCGGAAGAAGACGGCATTACGCCAAGGCTCAAGCCACGCCCGGGAGAATGATGTCGAGCGAGCGCGCATCGGATTTTTCTACCGGCAATATGGGCTTTATCGACGCCTTTCTTGAGATGATGGCGGTTGAGCGCGCGGCGGCGGTCAACACGTTGAAAAATTATGGCCGAGATCTCAAAAGATTTTCGGCCTTCGTCTCTTCACGTAAAGAAACATTAGAAACAGCAGGCGCCAACGATATTGCGGCATGGCTCGCCGCACTGGAAGCGGAAGGACTCGCGGCGTCAACGGCGGCATTGAAAGTCTCTGCACTCCGGCAATTTTACCAGTTTCTGTATGCGGAGGGATACCGGCAGGACAATCCGACATCCTCCATTAGCCGGCCAAAAACCCGTCGGCCGTTGCCCAAGGTTTTGACGAGCGAAGAGGTTACAGCGTTATTCGAGGCGGCGGAAAAAGAAGTAGGACCAAAAGGTCTGCGTCTGTTGGCGATGCTGGAAATTCTCTATGCGGCGGGCCTCCGCGTATCAGAACTTGTTGGATTGCCGCTGGCGGCGCTACGCAAGGGAGAGCGACTGTTGATCATTCGCGGTAAGGGCGACAAGGAACGTTTGGCGCCGCTGACCCAGAGGGCAGTCGACACGGCGCAAGCCTATCTGGAATGCCGGGATGATTTTCTGGAAACTAGACAGGGGAAAAAAGTTTCGTCGCCTTGGTTATTTCCCTCACGGGGGAAAACGGGGCACATTACAGCGGCGCGCTTTGCGCAGCAGTTAAAGGATCTTGCCGTCGAGGCGGGTGTCCCGCCGTCAAAGGTGTCGCCCCATGTTTTGCGCCATGCGTTTGCGACGCATCTGTTGGAAGGTGGTGCGGATCTGCGCAGTGTTCAGCAGATGTTGGGGCACGCCGATATCACCACGACCCAGATATACACGCATGTGGCGCAGGATCGCTTGAAAGATCTGGTCTTTTCCAAGCACCCGTTAGCGAAAAAGCAGGGTAAATCGTAGCAGAATCCACTTGATTCCTGTTTGAAAATCGCCGCCGCCGCCCTTAGTGTCCGGGAACAGCAATGGAAGTCGTTATGCGCACCTATCTCGATTTTGAAAAACCAATCGCCGAGCTGGAAGGCAAGATCGCTGACTTGCGTCAGATGGATGGCGATACGAGCATTAATGTTGATGAAGAAATCGGCAAGCTTCAGGGCAAGGCGGACACGCTCCTTGCTGACGCGTACGCGAAGCTCTCTCGCTGGCAAAAAGCGCAGGTCGCGCGCCATGCAGCAAGGCCGCATTTTTCGGATTATGTGGATCACCTCGTCGATGATTTTACGCCGCTCGCTGGTGACCGCGCATTTGGTGAGGATTCTGCGATCCTCGGTGGACCTGCGCGGCTTCGCGGGCGTTCGATCATTTTGATCGGCCATGAAAAGGGGTCCGACACGGCGGGGCGCGTCGAGCACAATTTCGGCATGGCCCGGCCCGAAGGATATCGCAAAGCCATGCGGCTGATGGATATGGCGGAGCGGTTTAATCTGCCTGTAGTGACGCTCGTTGATACACCGGGCGCCTATCCGGGGCGGGGCGCAGAAGAACGTGGACAGGCAGAGGCGATTGCCTCCTGTACGGAAAAATGCCTCGGGCTAGCCGCGCCGCTCATTTCCGTGATCGTTGGCGAAGGCGGGTCCGGCGGCGCTGTGGCGCTTGCAGCGGCAAACAAAGTACTGATGCTTGAGCATTCGGTTTATTCCGTGATTTCGCCGGAAGGCTGCGCGTCTATTCTCTGGAAAGACGCAGCCGGTAAAGGCGACAACAAAGCGCCGGATGCGGCGGAAGCCATGAAGATTTCTGCGCAGGACTTGCTGGAGCTAGGCGTCATCGATGGTGTGATCCCGGAACCGGTAGGCGGCGCGCACCGCGACATTGGCCTCACGATTGAGCGTCTTGGTGACGCAGTCGAGTCGGCGATTAGCGAATTGGAAGTTTTGTCGCCCGAGGAACTGAAGCGTCAGCGCCGGGAGAAATTCCTGAATATCGGGCGTGTCGGCTTGGCTTAGCGCGTCAATATGATAGGGCCAGCAGTGCGACCAGAAATAGCAGCGCTGCGCTAAGCGCATAGAATACGACCGGCGATTTGCGGCGTTTATTTGCGCTGTCAGCGGAGAAGTCTTCCGCGGTTTCATCATGCTCTTCAAACGCCACCTGATCATCCTTCGTTCCGATGTCGTCAGCCTAGCAAACTGGGAAACAAAATCCACGTTTAGAATTTAGGGGCGCAAGAGCTGGCCGCTTAAGATTACATCACCATTCTGGCGTATCTCTATCTGCTTACCATCGGTAAACGCTGGCGAAGCCTGCTCTTTCTTTGCGCGATAGTGTTTTCCAGCGCGCCCTTTGTCGATGGGGATACTGGCGACGCACTGATCGCCAGAGAAAATTTGGGCGTTCCGTCCAGCGACGCCCGAGAGCTGAACGGTGAATGTGTGGGCGCCGTTTTGATCAAGATGCACCACAACTTTGCCGCAGCCCGTAAATCCGTTGACGCCGACAAGCTCAGCTTTGAGGCGGCTTTTACGCATCAGGGTGTTCAAGATGGATCGCAGCACGAATTCCCCCCGGAGGCCCAAATCTAATCTAGCAGAGTTTGGCCGGGATTCGTTAATCCGGGGAAAATTTTGGCCGAAAACCTGGGGTGCGGCGGGGGCCTATGGAGCTTCGCCGTGATATTCACCTTCCGGCTTTTCATAGGCGAGGCGGGCGTCGAGATAGGTTTCACACGCTTTGATGTAGTCTTCGATGTGGGATTCAAAGAAATGATCCGCGCCGGGCACCACCTGAAACTGAATCTTGCGACCCTTTTGCGTCCGCGTGCGCTCAACCATCCCGTTGGTCTCCTCCGGCACGCATATCTTGTCCAGCTCCGCGTGGAGAACGACGCCGGAGGACGGGCAGGGTGCGAGGAATGAGAAATCGTAGAGATTGGCGGGCGTAGAACCGGCGATGAATCCAACAATTTCAGGACGGCGCATAAGCAGCTGCATGGCGATCCAGGAGCCAAAGGAAAACCCCGCGACCCAGGAAAAGGGCGCATTCGGGTTCAGCTGCTGCATATAGTCGAGGGCGGTGGCGGCGTCTGCGAGTTCGCCCTGACCTTGGTCATATTCACCCTGGCTGCGGCCGACGCCGCGAAAATTGAACCGCATGGTCGAAAAGCCGCGCCGTACGAACATCTGATACATTTCGTATGTCGCACGGTTGTTCATGGTGCCGCCGAAGAGCGGGTGCGGGTGGAGTACGAGCGCGACCGGCGGATTTTCGCCTTTTCCCTTTTGGTAGCGGCCTTCAAGGCGTCCTTCCGGACCGGCGAAAATCACTTCTGGCATTGTCACCCTTTTCAAAACTGGCGGGCCGGGAAGTAATATCCCAGCAATTTACTCTTTTATGGGCCCTAAATTGTCGCATCATCGGCTAAATCAGATGTTTTCGCCGGTTTTCTCGCAGCGCTAATGTTGACTGATTTGGTCGGATTTCTTATCTCGACGACATAAAGGGTTGGTTGGCGGGCGCGTATAGCACGTTTTTTCGGCGGCGCCAGCCGAGCCGGTCGCCGCGGGTCATAAGCCGCGCCGGACTCAAGATTGGAATTGCGACGTGAAACTCACGACCAAAGGCCGCTACGCCGTATCAGCGCTTGCAGACATTGCGTCGACAGGCGGCGATGGCCCTGTTTCATTGTCGGATGTGGCGCTGCGGCAGGGAATATCACTTTCTTATCTTGAACAGCTATTCGCCAAACTGCGGAAAGCCGGGTTGGTCACAAGCGCGCGCGGAGTCGGTGGAGGTTATGCACTGACAGCACCGGCGGCTGAGATGCGTGTGGCGGATATCGTCGCCGCTGTGGATGAAGAAATCCGGACGACCGCCTGCTCGCCCGGATCAACCATTGGCTGTAACGGCACGAGCGCCCGCTGTTTGACCCATGATCTTTGGGACGAGCTTGGACGGCAAATCGAAATTTTTCTGAACGCTGTGACACTCGAAGACATTCTGCAAAAACGCGTGCTTGGCATGGCGGCGGTAAACGCGCCAAAGGAAAGCGTGCTGGCGGGAGCAGCGGAATGACGCGCTATTACCTTGATCACAACGCAACGGCTCCGGTGCGGCCGGAAGTCATCGACATTGTCGCAGAGACCATGCGTCATGACGGCAATTCATTGTCGGTACACGAAGAAGGCCGCAACGCACACAAGATCGTAGAAGATGCGCGCGAGCAGGTGCGGGCGCTGGTCAATGCGCCGGTGAACGGCGTCATCTTTACCAGTGGTGGTACGGAGTCGATTCACTATGCGCTGAACGGCGTTATGAATCCGCATAAAATCGAACGGATATTTGTAAGCGCCATTGAACATACGGCCGTCGGCGCCAATGCGGCGGCGACAGGTGCAGCGGTTGAAATAATACCGGCACTGCCTTCGGGTATTGTCGACCTCGGCTGGATGAAATACCGCCTGAAGGGCTATGACATTGAG
The DNA here is from genome assembly GCA_942492295.1 of uncultured Alphaproteobacteria bacterium. Classification (GTDB taxonomy): domain Bacteria; phylum Pseudomonadota; class Alphaproteobacteria; order Caulobacterales; family Parvularculaceae; genus Hyphococcus. The sequence continues at coordinate 728,963 of CALODW010000005.1, read as the reverse complement.
CGCGAGGGTGGATTTCTCACCTGTCTCATGTTCGCCAACAATGAGACGGGCGTTTTGCAGCCAGTGCGCGAGGCGGCGGATATCACCCATGATGCAGGCGGATTGTTGTTTTGTGATGCGGCGCAGGCGGCGGGCAAGCTTCCCGTCAACTTCGTCATGTCCGGTGCGGATATCATGTCGCTCACCGGCCACAAATTTGGCGGGCCGGTGGGGATTGGCGCGCTAATCGCCGGACCAAACCTGCCGCTTGAACCGGTCATGCGAGGCGGCGGCCACGAACAAAACCGCCGCGCCGGTACGCACAACGTACCGGCGATCGCCGGACTGGGACTTGCCAGCGCGCTTGCCAAGCATAGCCTGGCGCGCGCTGACGAGATCGCCGGTCTTCGTGATCGTATGCAAGCCGCGGCGGTGGGCGCTGGCGCAAAGGTGTGGGGCGCAGATCAGGACCGCCTCCCGGGCACGTTGTGTCTTTCCGCAGTCGGATTTTCCGGCGCTACGCAATTGATGACTATGGACCTTGCGGGGATATCTCTTTCGGCGGGTACGGCGTGTTCCTCCGGCAAGACAAAGCCGAGTCATGTGCTGACCGCCTTGGGCGCCAGCGAAGAAGAGGCGACGTCTTCCATTCGCGTGTCGCTTGGCTGGAATTCGACGTCCGACGACGCCGATGCGTTCATCCGTGAGTGGCCGAAAGCCTATGAAAGAATTAAAGCGAGGGCGGCATGACAGTATACGCGATTGCGACCATAAAAATTAAAGACCGCGCGGAATACGATAAATATGATGCGCAATTCATGGGCGTTTTCGAGAAATTCCAAGGCAAGCTATTGTCGGCTGATTTTTCCGCTCGAGCCGTACAGGGTGACTGGGAAGCGGATCGGCTTGTCGTTATGGAGTTTCCGAATAAGCGTGCATTCATCGAATGGGCGGCGTCGAAAGAATATCAGGCAATCGCGAAACACCGTGATGCGGGCGCTGACGTGTCGGTCGTACTCGCGAACGCATTTGAGGCTGAGCAGTAATGTCCGAAGTCAAAGAATCCATTTCGAAAGACACCGTCGCCACGGCGAAGGCGCTGGAGACCTATAAATACGGGTTCTCCACCGACATCGAGTCGGTCAAAGCGCCGAAGGGTCTCAATGAGGACACGGTGCGTTTCATCTCCGCCAAAAAAGAGGAGCCGGAATGGCTGCTGGAATGGCGGCTTGAAGCGTTCCGGCGCTGGCTGACCATGACCGAACCCACATGGGCGATGGTTCACTACCCCGAGATCGATTATCAGGACGCCTACTATTATTCTGAGCCGACGACTGGCGCGAAATATGAGTCCATCGACGACGTGCCGCCAGAAATTCTTGCGGACTTCGAAAAGCTCGGTATTCCCTTGCGCGAAGCTGAAGTGCTGCTCGGTGTCGAGGGCGCTGGTCAAAGCCCGGGCGAGGCGCGTACGCATCCTGACGGCGCCCCAATTGGCGATAGACCCAAAGTCGCCGTCGATGCGGTATTCGATTCCGTCTCTGTTGCGACGACTTTCAAGAAAGAGCTCGAAAAAGCTGGCGTTATCTTCATGTCGATTTCCGAGGCTGTCGCCAAGCATCCGGAACTGGTGCGCAAATATCTCGGCACGGTGGTGCCGACTTCGGACAATTATTTTGCGACACTGAACTCGGCGGTCTTTTCCGACGGTACGTTTGTTTATGTGCCCGAGGGCGTTCGCTGCCCCATGGAGCTGTCGACTTACTTTCGCATCAACGAAGCGAATACTGGCCAATTCGAGCGCACGCTGATCGTTGCGGCGCCGGGCTCTTATGTGAGCTACCTCGAAGGCTGCACCGCGCCTATGCGTGATGAAAACCAGCTTCATGCAGCGGTGGTTGAGCTTATCATCGAAGATGACGCTGAGATCAAATATTCAACGGTGCAAAACTGGTATCCGGGTGACAAGGACGGCAAGGGCGGCATTTATAATTTTGTCACCAAGCGCGCCGATTGCCGCGGGGTGAATTCAAAAGTTTCGTGGACGCAGGTTGAAACCGGCTCTGCGGTGACGTGGAAGTATCCGTCCTGCATTTTGAAGGGCGACAACAGCCAGGGCGAGTTTTATTCCATCGCCATCACCAACAATCATCAACAGGCCGATACCGGCACCAAGATGATTCATCTGGGCAAGAACACCAAGTCACGGATCATTGCGAAGGGAATTTCGGCGGGAAAATCCAACTCCACCTATCGCGGTCTCGTTAGCGTGCACCGCAAGGCTGATAATGTACGCAACTTTACCCAATGCGACTCGCTGCTGATCGGCAATAATTGCGGCGCCCATACAGTGCCCTATGTGGAGAGTAAAAATCCGCGTGCGATCCTGGAACATGAAGCGACCACATCGCGGCTTTCCGAAGACCAGCTCTTTTACTGCCAGCAGCGCGGGCTTTCGGAAGAAGAATCCGTGGCGCTTCTCGTTAATGGATTTTGTAAGGAAGTTTTACAGGAACTGCCCATGGAATTCGCTGTTGAAGCGCAAAAGCTTGTAAGTGTGAGTTTGGAAGGGAGCGTAGGGTGACTGAGCTTTCAAGATTATTTCGCCCGGTCGGATCTAAAGAGCTTACGCTAATTGAGCAGTCGGGGTTTACGGCTTTCCCTCCGCGCTTGCCTGAGCAACCGATATTCTATCCGGTGACGAACGAGGAATATGCATGTCAGATCGCGCGGGATTGGAACACAAAATTTAACGAGGAAAAAGTTGGTTATGTAACACGCTTTTCTTTGCCAAAAGCTTATCTCGATCGGTTTGAACGGAAAATTGTCGGTGGTGGCATTCATGAAGAGCTTTGGGTACCAGCCGAACAACTTGAAGAATTTAACGCGATGATCTCAGGAAAAATTGAGGTCATTCACATGTTCACCGAATCTGACCGCCGTGCGAAAGAGAAGATGTAATGCTGTTGCTATCACTATTACTGCAAGCGGTCGCGCTCCCCGATTCGCTCCCCGATCCGCTCACCGCCGGTTGGGAAGGCGAAAAAGTCTGCGAAGTCCTGCAAGAGAATGATAGCCTGCGCGCGCTGCGCTGTACGTTTCCGCCGGGCGCCGGACACGAGCGGCATTTCCACGCGCCGCATTTCGGTTACATCCTCGAAGGCGGAACCATGCGCATTAAGGATGCCAGCGGTACGCGCGAACAGGAGACACCGGCCGGCGCGTCGTGGACGTCGGACGGCGTCGACTGGCATGAGGCCGTGAATATTGGCGACACCACCACCGTTTACATCATTGTCGAACCGAAAACCGCAGAAAGGGGATGACGCATGAATATGTTTTACGGCGTGGTCGCCGCTTTTCTCGTCACCACCTCTGCGGCATTGGCAAATGATCGGATGCACTACCGCAACCCCGACTTGCCGAAATCCTTTCCGTTCTCATCAGCGGTGGTTGTCGATGACGTGATTTATCTTTCTGGAGAAATTGGCGTTGAATACAAAACCATGTCGCTTGTTGAAGGCGGCGTAGGGCCGGAAACGCGCCAGATATTCAAAAACTACGCGGCCACGCTCGACGATTTGGGTGCAAACCTTTCGGACATCGTCAAATGCACGGTGTTCCTGGACGACATGTCGCAATACGCCGCCATGAACGCGGCCTATAGCGATGCACTGCCTGATCCGAAACCGGCGCGCTCGACTTTTGGAGTCGATGGCCTCGCCCTTGGCGCGGCGCTTGAAATTGAATGCTTAGCTATAAAAAAGACGAAGTGATGTTGAAAATAGATGACCTCCGCGTCGCCGTTGGCGGCAATGAAATATTGAAAGGCCTGACGCTGGATGTGCCGGCGGGCGAGGTGCACGCGATCATGGGGCCGAACGGTTCCGGCAAGTCTACGCTGTCTTATACGGTGGCCGGCCGCGACGGGTATGAGGCGACGTCCGGCGGCGTGACGCTCGACGACGAGAATATTCTCGATCTCGATCCGAATGAGCGCGCCGCGAAGGGGCTCTTTCTTTCATTTCAGCACCCAATGGAAATTCCCGGCGTGCAGACCATGAACTTCATTCGCACGGCGCTGAACGCGCAACGAAAGGCGCGTGGTGAAGAAGAAATTTCGGCGGCGGATTTTATTAAGTTGATCCGCGAGAAAGCGAAGATCGTCGGCCTCGATGACGCAAAGCTCAAGCGCCAGTTCAATGTTGGTTTTTCCGGCGGCGAAAAAAAGCGCATGGAAATGCTGCAGATGGCCATGTTCGAGCCACGCTTCGCCATCATGGATGAGACCGATTCCGGGCTCGACATCGATGCGCTGAAGATGGTCGGCGATGTGGTGAATGCGTTGCGCTCGCCGAAACGGGGGTTCCTCGTGATCACCCACTATCAGCGCTTGCTGGATTACATAAAACCGGACGCGGTGCATGTGCTGGCCGGTGGGCGCATCGTCAAATCCGGCGGCGCGGACCTCGCGGTGGCGCTTGAAAAATCTGGCTATGACCAATTTATCGAGGCCGCTTAGGAAATCATGACGAGCGCAACGATTCATAACCCAACGGCCCTGGAGGCGGCGATTGAAACCGCCTTCAATGCGCGTTCGAAAACCAACGAGGCGAAGGCGGCGGCGTTTGACCGGTTTGCAAAACTGCGATTTCCCAACCGGAAGGTTGAAGGGTGGAAGTGGTCTGATTTCAACAAGGTGCTCAGCGGACCGGCGCCGGCGACGAAAGCGCCGGATGCCGTTATCGAGCCGTCGGTGTTTGCGGGATGTAACCCGCTCGAGTTTCGCATTGTTGATGGCCGCATTGAAATGCCGACGGAAGAAATGCCGGAGGGGCTGCGCTATGGCATTATGGACACCGTCGGCACCATTCCGGAACTCGAAAACCACCCCATTGCGACGTTGAATGTCGCCATGGCGAAGAAGGCGCTCGGTCTTGAGGTTCGTGAAAGCGTCGCCTTCGACCGTCCAATCCACATTCGCCACATCAACACCGGCGCCGGATTCGCGTTCGTACAAACTATGGTGCGGTTTTCAGAAAACTCCCGTTCCACATTGATTGAAACCTATGAAGGCGAAGGGGCGGGGCTTTATTCGCATCTGTTTCACACCGTGCTGCGCGACGGCGCGAATGTGAAGCGGTTTGTGCTGCACGATGCCGGGAAGGGTAACATTACAAATGCGATCTGCGCGGCGAAGCTCGATGGGGGTGTGGATTTTGAACAAACATGCTTGTCCACTGGCGGCCGCCTTGTCCGTCACGAGTCCCATGTGCATTTCTGGGCGCCGGGTTCTTCAGCAACAATGAACAGCGCGTCTTTGCTATCTGGCGAACGTCATGCGGACTTCACCAGTGACGTGCGGCACTTCGCAGAAGATTGCATGGTGCGGCAGCTTCATAAAGGCGCCGCACGGGATCGCGCGCGCAATGTTTTCCAAGGAAAGTTCTTTGTGAAGCGCGAAGCGCAAAAGACCGACGCGAAGATGACGGCGAATGCGCTGCTGCTTTCCGATAATGCCGAAGCCAATCACAAGCCTGAGCTTGAAATCTACGCCGATGACGTTGAATGCGCCCATGGGTCGACGGTCGGGGCGCTTGATGACGATGCGTTGTTTTACCTGCGCCAGCGGGGGCTGGAAGAGCAGGCGGCGAGAGCGTTGCTGGTGGAAGCATTTGTGGGCGAGGTGGTCGAACGCATAGAGGATGACAAAGTGCGCGATGTGTTTGCGTTCCGCGTAAAGGAATGGCTCGATGAGTGACGGCGCGCCCCTAACCACACTTGATGTCGATGCACTGCGGGCGGAATTTCCGATTCTGTCGCGCGATGCGTATGGCAATCGGCTGGTTTATCTCGACAGTGCGGCGTCAGCGCAGAAGCCGCGCGCGGTTATCGACGCGATGTCGCACGCCATGGAACATTCCTACGCGAATGTGCATCGCGGCCTACACCTTCTGTCCAATGAGACAACAACGGCCTATGAAGAGGCGCGCAAATCCGTTGCGGCGTTCCTGAACGCGCGCTCGGTGGATGAAATCATTTTCACATCCGGCGGCACCGACGCGTTCAATCTTGTCTCTTACGCCATGAGTATATCCGAAATCGGCGAGGGCGATGAAATCATCCTGTCGCTGGCCGAGCATCATTCCAACATCGTACCGTGGCACTTCCTGCGCGAGCGCAAGGGCGCCGTTCTTAAATGGCTCGAAGTTTCCGATGATGGCGAAATCGATCTCGACGCATACGCGGCGTTGTTCACGAACAAAACAAAGCTTGTCGCTGTATCGCATATGTCGAATGTGCTCGGCGCCCCGGCGCCAGCGAAAGAGATGGCCCGCATCGCTCATGAAAAGGGCGCCAAAATTCTATTTGATGGTTGTCAGGCGGGTGTGCATGGGGCCGTTGATGTGCAGGACATTGACTGCGATTTTTACGTGCTCACTGGCCACAAGCTTTATGGGCCGTCCGGCGTCGGCGTTCTCTATGGCAAAATGGACGCGCTAAAGGCGCTGCCGCCATTCAAGGGCGGCGGCGAGATGATCGACACGGTGACAACGGAAAGTGTGACCTACAATGATCCGCCGCACCGGTTCGAGGCAGGAACGCCGCCGATTTTGGAAGCGATCGGGCTGGGCGCGTCGCTCACCTGGATGCAGGAGAAAGGTGTCGCCGCCATCGCCGCCCATGAAGCGCGTCTGCGCGATCACGTGCTGGAGGAACTGGCTAAGCTGAATTTTGTGCGCGTCTATGGTCGCGCCAAAAATAAGGCGCCGATTATCGCCTTTACGGTGGAGGGCGCGCATCCCCATGATGTGTCCGCCATTCTTGACCGAACGGGCGTCGCTGTGCGCGCGGGGCACCATTGCGCGCAACCTTTGATGAAACGATTGGGCGTTTCGGCGACGGCGCGGGCGTCATTCGGCGCCTATAACACACACAAAGACGTGGAGGCCTTGATTTCGGGCTTGCACAAAACACATGACATGTTGGGCTGAGTAGGAATTATGGATAACCCTCGCGATATTATTGATGTGACCCCGCCAAAACCTGAATCCGAGCCGGAATCGGCGCCGCAGGCGGAAACCTCGGGCGCGTCATCAATCCCGCCAGACGAACTCGACCGGATCACGGTGGATATCATCCGGGGGCTCAAGACGGTTTACGACCCGGAGATCCCGGTTGATATTTATGAATTGGGCCTCATCTATAAGGTGGATTTAAACGATGACCGGCTATTGACCGTGGACATGACCTTGACAGCGCCGGGATGCCCGGTCGCGGGTGAAATGCCCGGCTGGGTCGAGGGCGCAGTGCGCGGGATTGAAGGCGTCGAAGACGTCAAAGTGAACATGACGTTCGATCCACCATGGACGCCGGAGAAGATGTCCGACGAAGCGAAATTAGAGTTGGGGTGGTTATAAAGTTCGACAAAGAATTTTTTGAAGGGCGTAGTGCGCGCCGCAATTTCGTGTATGCGGTCAACTCAATTGGCTATTCAAGTATAGCTCCAATGTTTCTAATGTTTTTTGTTCCTCACGGGCTTCTAGATTCAAGCATTGGCGTTGCCATAGTGTTATTCTGCCTCTTTCTGTCGGCGGCGATTTTTATTTTTACGATGTTTTTTGGGGCTCACTTCAAGTGTTTTAATTGTAAGTACCTCTTCTACATTCATGGGGTTGGATATGCGTGGTGGGGTTTGATTAGATTGTGGAGACCAGAGCGAATATGTTATAATTGTAAATCTGATCTTGGCCCCGCGTTAGGAGAGTTTTGATGGCCCGACCAAGACCTAAAGTCGTGACACTGACAGACATTGCCGCTGCGCGCATGAGCGAGATCATGTCCGGCGCCGATGAAAATTATATCGGCGTCAAGATCGGTGTGAAAAATGGCGGCTGTGCCGGCATGGAGTACACCATGGATTACGCGACAGAGGCCGGGCCGCTCGATGAAGTCGTCGAGGAAAATGGCATCAAGGTGCTGATCGACCCCAAAGCGATCCTTTTTCTCATCGGCACGCAGATCGATTTTGTGACTGAAAAGCTTTCCCAACGCTTTGTGTTCAAGAACCCGAATCAGACCGACGCCTGTGGTTGCGGCGAAAGCGTGACAATCATTCCGCAAAAGGCGGATGCTTAGGCGTGGCGGCTTCCGCCTCCTACATCGACTACATCAAAGACCTGTTCGCGCCATTTGGCGCTATCACCATCCGCAAGATGTTCGGCGGGGCTGGCGTTTATTGTGACGGCGCTATATTCGCCCTTATTGGCGATGATGATCTCTGGTTTAAAGTCGATGATGTGAGCCGCGCTGAATTCGAAGAGGCAGGGCTCTATCCGTTCGAAATTGAAATGAACGGCAAGAAAGGCACGATGTCGTATTACTGTCCGCCGGAAGAAATCTTTGACGACCATGATGTGCTTCGCCACTGGACGGAACTTGCGCTCGGGGCGTCACTGCGCGGGAAAAAGCCGAAGGAAAAATCTGTGAAGCGAAAAAAGCGCAAGGCTTAGGCAAACAACTCCGCGAGAAAATTCTTCATTGCCTGCCATGAGCGCTGGTCGGCGTCCGCATTATAGACCGTGCCAAAATCCGGGTCGTTTGCCTTGGGGTTGGTAAAGGCGTGCATGGTGTTTCCATAGCCGTGTAATTGCCAGTCGGCTTTGGCCTTGGTCAACTCCTCACCGAGAGCGATTACATCTGACGGCGGCGCCATCGGGTCCTCCCAGCCATGCAGCGCCAATATTTTTGCCTTGATGGCATCAACAGTGTTGCCCGGCGCGCCGAGTAGGCCATGAAAGCTCACAACGCCGGCCACATCCGCGCCCATTCGTGCAATATCGAGCACGCACAGCCCGCCGAAACAAAAACCTATGGCGCCAACTTTCGAGGCGTCTGCTTCAGGCCGGTCTTTAATGACGCCGATATTCGCGGCCAGCCGTTTTTGTAAAAGAGACCGGTCTTCAACGAAGGGTGATATCAGCGCCTGGCATTCTTCCTTGCTTTCGCCCAGCACGCCTTTGCCGAAAAGGTCGATGGCGACGCCGGTATAGCCGAGTGCTGCCAGCGCTTTTGCTTTGTCGTTCTCAAATTCCGACCGACCGGCCCAGGCATGTGCGACGAGTACGACTGGAGCAGGATTGACCGATGGCGCTGCGAGAAACGCCTCGTAGGTTTTTCCATCGATTACGTAGTCAAAGGTTCGCGTTGAAATGGGCATAAAACCATCCTCCTCATTTAATCGCTGCGAAGGAAGTTTTGCCAGTCTCAAGTCGGTTTGTCAGCCTCAGTCTTGTCGACAGCATCACCCGCTTCGCCTTTGCTTTGTGGAGGAGTGTCTTCCTGCGAAGCATCATTGCGGCCGAACTGTCTCGTCACAAAACGGCGAAGGCGCTTTAGCGAGGAATTATCGGGAAATTTTGAGTCTCTTATTTTCATTATCTATATTCCCTCTTAACGGCGTAAAATTATCCACAAGGCGTGAATAACGCCCGGGATGTAGCCGAGCAGAGTCAGCACGACGTTAATCCAAAATTGCGTACTAAAACCCACTTCCATGGCGACGCCAACGGGCGGCAGGAAGACTGACAAAATAATTCGAAAAAGATCGCCTCCCGCAGTGTCTGTGGTCGGTTTGGTCATACCTTTGAATCCTTACTTGATGCGCACGAAATCACTGCGTGCGATTGAAATGGTTCGTTGCATCGTTGAGAGCGGTCACAAGCGCGCGCCCAAAGCCTTCAGCAATGGTGACGCGACGGGGAGACAATTTCTTTAAGGGGTTATTGTCTGAAGCGGCCTCGGCATCGAACGCACTGATGCTGTTGTCGGAAGTTATAAGATAATAACGGCCACGCCGTCCCGAAGGGTCCACCATCGTCGCTTCCAAGAGCTGTTACGTGGTGTAAACAATGTTTCGCTAGGATTAGTTCCCAGCAAAGTCAGAAACTTAATCGTCAGCCCCAATCCTGCTGATTTTCAGCGTGTTGGTCTTGCCGCGCCGCCCAAACGGATAGCCGGCGATAATAATGATCCGCTCGCCGTCAGCGCCGCCGCTCGCTTTGGCGAGCGTGTCTGCTTTCTCAATCATTTCGTGAAAATGCGAAATGTCTTCCGTGACGACAGGACGTAGTCCCCAGTAAAGCGCCAACTCGCGGGCCACATCGGCGTCCGGTGTTGCCGCGATGACCGGACAGTGGGGCCGATCGCGAGAAAGGCGTTTCGCCGTCGAGCCTGTCTTTGTATAGGCAAGAGCGAACTTGCAATCGAGTACTTCTGCAATCCGTCGCGCAGACAATGTAATAGCGTCGGCGGTGGTATAGCCTTCTTCCTCCCGCGCCACATTATTGAAACTCTCCGAATCTTCATCGCGCTCGGTGGCGGCGATGATGCGGTCCATGATTGCAACCGCTGTCGGCGGGTGGCGCCCGACCGCCGTTTCAGCGGAGAGCATCACCGCATCTGCGCCTTGATACACGGCGGTAGAAACGTCGGAAGCCTCGGCGCGGGTCGGTGAAATCGAGTCCACCATGGACTCCAGCATGTGCGTCGCCACGATCACGGGCTTGCCTGCGCGGCGGCAGGTGCGCACGATCTGGCGCTGTAAGATGGGGACATCCTCCGCCGCGCATTCAACCCCAAGGTCACCGCGCGCCACCATGATTGCGTCAGAGAGTTCGACAATTTCACCAAGTTGTTCAACGGCGGATGGCTTTTCAATTTTCGAAATAATTCCGGCGCGATCGCCAATCAGTTGACGCGCTTCACGGACATCATCTGGTTGCTGGACGAAAGAAAGCGCTATGTAATCAACGCCGAGGTCGAGCGCGAAGGCAAGGTCAGCGCGATCTTTCTCCGTCAATGCTGAGATGGGCAGTCGGCGTCCGGGTACATTGATGCCCTTGCGGTTTTTAAGCTCGCCCGGCGTGTCGGCCTTGGCAATGATATGACGGGAATTGCGTTCAGAAACGGTAACCTGCAGCTTGCCATCGTCGAGCTTTAGAACATCACCGGGTTCAAGCACATCCAACAATTCCTTGTGCGGAATGGGAATGACGTTTTCGTCATTCGATTCCGGCGCCAGAGCGAGTTTGTATTCTGCGCCGTAACGCAACTTGATGGCGCCGCCCGCGAAGACGCCGGTGCGGATTTTTGGACCTTGCAGATCAGCGAATATCGCTAGCGGCGTACCGGTGTCCTGTTCGATATCCCGAATGGCCTTGGCCACCAGCGCGAGTTTGTCGTGTTCGCCATGGCTCATATTGAGGCGAAATATATCGACCCCGGCATTGTGGATAAGGCGCAACATGGAGGGCGAGGAGCTCGCCGGGCCGATGGTCGCGACGATTTTGCATAAACGATTTCTCATAGGCGTGAGGCTACGCCGTTTCGCGGCGGGTGAGAACCGTAATTTTTATTCTTTGGCGGGTAATTCTACGTTCTGACCGTAGAGCGAAATTGTGGAGACGGACATTTTTGCAGAGCCCTCGACCGGTTTGCGGCTGTAGACCACGTATACCAGCGTGTTGTTTTCTGCGTCGAAGATCCGGCGCACGGCGATGGATTTGAAAACCAGGCTCATGCGCTGCGAGAAAACCTCCTCGCCACTCTTGTCGAAGTCGATTTCGCCAATTTTTATTTCGCCGGTCTGGCGGCAGGCAATGGACGCGTTGGAGGGGTCTTCGAACCAGTTCCCCTTGGCGACACGATCCCAGAATCCGCGGTCAAAGTGGGTGAGGTGACAGGTGACCCCTGTGACTTTCGGATCGGAGAGCGCCTGTATTTTGATCTCGTTGCCAACGAAGTCGTTCTTAAATTCACCAACTTCATTCTCATTTCGGCCGCAGGAGGCGGCTACAGTTGCTATAAGAATGACGCCGGCGAGGCGGAATATTTGTGTGCAGTTCATAATTATTCCCGGCACAGTGCGGTTTTTGCGGTCTCATATTCGCGGGCGAACCGTTCAACGAGCGCCGCTGTTGTCGTCACGCTCTTCACCGCGCCAATTCCCTGGCCGCAGCCCCAGATATCTTTCCAGACTTTTTTCGCGCCTTCGCCACTGGATTTGAAGTTCATCTTCGACGGGTCGGCCTCGGGCAGGTTATCCGGATCCATCCCGGCGTTGCGTATTGAAGGCTTCAAATAGTTTCCGTGAATGCCCGAAAAATAATTGGTATAGACGATGTCATCGGCATACCCATCGACGATCCCTTGCTTGTAGGCGTCGTTCGCGTTCGCTTCTTCAGTCGCAATGAATGCTGAACCAATATATCCAAAGTCGGCGCCCATCGCTTCCGCCGCCAATACGGACTGTCCGCGCGCGATACAGCCGGAAAGCGCCAGCGGTCCATCAAACCATTCGCGAATTTCTTGCACCAGAGCGAATGGCGATTGCACGCCGGCATGTCCACCGGCGCCGGCCGCGACACAGATGAGCCCGTCGGCGCCTTTTTCAATCGCCTTTTTTGCGAAAGTATTGTTGATGACGTCATGCAATACGATGCCGCCATAGGAGTGCACAGCTTCGTAGACTTCTTCGCGGGCTCCGAGCGATGTGATGACGATGGGGGCTTTGTGTTTCACGCAGGCTTCAACGTCGTGCATCAATCGGTCGTTTGATCTGTGGACGATCTGATTGACGGCGTAGGGCGCTGTCGGCAGTTCCGGGTGTTCCTGTTCGTGGCGGGCAAGCCCTTCGCCGATTTCTGTCAGCCAGTCGTCGAGCGCTTCTGCGGGTCGGGCATTCAATGAGGGGAATGAGCCGATGACGCCTGCCTTGCACTGGGCAATAACCAGTTTCGGGGTCGAGACAATGAACATCGGCGCGCCGATGACCGGCAGACGCATTTTAGATTTGATCTCGGCGACAGTGGGCATAATCTTCTCCTTGGGGCTCTCCACTGAGCTATAAGGGAAGGGCGGCCGCCCGCAACTGTTGTTGACAGCGTAGTTTCCATCAGGCGCGGTGCGCGGCATACTCTGGCGCAGATCGAAAGACCATTGAAGCTCTATGACCGCACGAGAGATACTCAATCCGCCTGTGATCGCCGATCTGATCCGCGAACAAGCACGCCGCCGCCCCGATGAAATCGGGCTGGTGTTTGAAGGCACAAGCTTCACATACGCCCAGATGAACGCCCGGGCGAACAGGGCGGCGCAAGCTCTTCTGGACATGGATATCAAGCCCGGGGATCGTATCGGATGGCTAGCGCGGAATGTTTCGACGTTCTGGGACGCCCTGTTCGGCGCGGCCAAGATCGGCGCCGTTATGACGCCGATAAACTGGCGGCTCGCACCGGCGGAGGTCGTGCAGATATTGGACGATGCGGATCCGGCGCTTTTTGTGGCTGAACGGGCGTTGCTGGACGCGCTAGATGGCATCGACGGCCGGCCGGAATGCACGACGATGGTTCTGCATGAGGGTGGTGAAGGGTGTTTTGATACACTGATCGACAAGCATGACGCATTGGAGCCGGATTACCATGCCACCGTTGATGATGTGCTGGTGCAATTATACACCAGCGGCACGACGGGCCTTCCAAAGGGCGTCGTTCTGCCCAATCGATGTTACTATGAGGTGGGTGAGGCCGGCCTCGCGGCTGGCGTTCTTGTTCCGCGTGCAGATGTCGAAACAATTCTGCATGTACTGCCGCATTTTCATGTGGCCGGGGTGAATTTCGGACTGATGGGAATTGCGCGCGGGATGCCGGTTATTCAACACCGCATCTTCGACCCAGGCGCCATCGTAAAAGAAGCTCAGAGCGATGCGCCGCTGAATTCTTTTCTGGTGCCGGCGATGATCATGATGATTCTTGAAGCGGCCAAAAATATGAAGCAGCCGCTGGAACGCTTTGTGGACATTAGCTACGGCGCAGCGCCGATGCCGGAACCACTTCTTAACGCGGCGATGGCGGCAATGCCTAATGCCCGCTTCACGCAGTTTTACGGCATGACCGAAACGACCGGCGGCGTAACGGTGCTCGATCATGCCGATCATGCCGCCGGTTTGAAACAACGAATTTCTGCGGGGCGGGCGCTTCCGGGATGCAGCGTGAGAATTTGCGATCCCGCGAAAGGCGCCGAATTACCGCAAGGTGAAACCGGTGAGGTCGTGGTGAGGTCGAACTTCATCATGGACGGATATTGGAACAATCCGGACGCCACGGCCGAATCCGTGAAAGACGGATGGTACTCGTCCGGTGATGCAGGCTACCTTGATGAAAATGGATTCCTTTATGTCGTGGACCGCATCAAGGACATGATTATTTCCGGCGGGGAGAACATCTACCCAGCGGAAATCGAACAGGTGCTTGCAAAACATCCTGCGATCGCAGAAGTCGCCGTCGTTGGTGCGCCGGACGATAGGTGGGGCGAGGTCGTAAAGGTTGTCGCTGTTAAACGTGGCGACTCAGAGATCGATGCGTCGGACATTACCGATTTTCTGAGTGGCAAGATCGCAGATTTCAAACTGCCGAAACATGTCGCATTTGTGGACAATTTACCCCGAAATCCGTCCGGCAAGGTGCTCAAAACGGTCCTTCGGAGAGCCGATTCGTGAGAATCACCCCGGAAAAGTGGGTGTTTCGAGGCTTCTTTTTGGGTTTTTCCCGGCCGCACTTCCCCCAAAAAGCGGCGCTGTTTCGCCGAATTCGCCTTTGAGTAGCAACAACTGAGCTTTTTGCGACAATTAACGACGATTTTTATTGAAATTGAGCCCCAACCGCTTCCGGTTCGGCGCCGAAATTGATAGTCTCAACGCGGAAGACTGTAGTTCAGGGGGATTTTTATGAAGAAGCTTCTTATTTCGCTATTGGGGCTAAGCCTAGGCTTTGCCGCAAGCGCACACGCCGCGCCGATGAATATCGGCGGCGTAGACTTTGATACAGACAATGCAGCCTCGACGGTACTATGGGCGCAGGGCGGTGTTTTCGCGGGTCTCGATGAGAATCGCCGTGAAGCGTGTGTTGATCCGACAGATACGACATCCACAGTGGGCGCCAACGGGGTTGAGTGCCGTGCACTTGAGGCTGCCGGGTTTAACCTTGATGAGGACATCGAGCTTGATGAGAACAATACGGTCACGCAAGACCCAGACGTTCTTGCGGCGTTTTTCGATCAGGGCCCGCTCGTAAATGGTGACGGTATTGATCTGATCCTTTTCGAGACTCTTGATCAGGATGACTCGCCAACGATCACGCTAATCCTGAACGGGGATCAGCTGTTCGGTACTATCCTTGATGTCATTGAGGTCGATGGCAAAGATTATACGGTATGGGGCTTTGACTTCTCTGATCTGCCTCTTGGTCTCGCCATGGGCGCGACAATCGGCGAGCCGATCTACATTCAAACCCAGCGTGATGATGAGAACACTCCTATCGGTTCTTCTGACATCGCCGCCATCGTTGGTGTGAATTTTGGTGAGCCTATGCCGGAAATTCCGTTGCCGGCAGCCGCGTGGCTCTTCATCGCCGGCCTTTCCGGACTTGGTTTCGCGGGACGGCGCAAGAAGAAAGCTGCGTAACAAACTTTAAGACCGTTTCATTTGAAACGTTAAGGGCGTCCGCTGTGTTCCCCCGCAGCGGGCGCTTGCTGTTGCGCCGCGCTTGATCTCGCAGAGCCTTAAAGTCCAAGCTGCCGGGCGGCTAGATCATTCATGATTTCCTCTGATCCTCCGCCGATGGCCATGACGCGCACCTCACGGTAAATGCGTTCGACCCTGCAGCCGCGCATGAACCCGGCGCCGCCCAAAATCTGCATGGCCTCGCGGGCGCAATATTCCATGGTCCGCGTCGCTTGCACTTTGAGCAGGGAGAGATCCGCCACGGGCGACCCACCGTTTTTGACCCGCCAGGCGCAGCTATCCAGATAGGCCTGAGATGCATTTGTTCGGCGAACCATTTCTGCGAACTTGTGCCGGATCACCTGATGTTTGGCGAGCGGTTTTCCGAATGTCTGGCGCTCTTGCGTCCACGCGGCGGCATCCTCGATGCAGACCCGGGCGAAGGCGATCGCCTGCGCCGCCATGGATAGCCGCTCCATATTGAAATTGGCGACAATGCCCGCGAAGCCCGCGTTTTCCTGGCCGATGAGATTCTCTGCGGGAACCGCGACCTCGTCGAAATGGATGCTCGCTGTGTCCGACATCCACCAGCCCATTTTCTTCAACGGCGTGCGCGAAATGCCCGGCCGGTCCGCCTCGATGAGCAGGAACGAGAGTCCGCTCGCACCGTCTTCCCCTGTGCGTACGGCAACGGTGAGGAAGTCCGCTCGACATCCGGTTGTAATGAATGTCTTCTCACCATTGACGATGTATTCGCCGCCGCGCCGTATGGCCCTGGTCTTGATGTTGGCCACATCGGAACCGCCCGTTGGTTCGGTAACGCACAGGGCGATCAGTTTATCCCCTGCAAGCACCGGCGGCGCGATCCGCTGTTTCAGTTCTGGCGATCCATGCGCCATGACCGGCGGCAGACCGATGCCGTGAGTCATCAACCCGGCGACCAGCCCGCCTGCGCCTGTCCGTGCTAACTCCTCAGCAGCAATGAGCGAGTGGAAAAGATCTACGTTCTCACGGATGCCGCCATATTCCTCAGGGAATCCGAGGCCGATAAGTCCGATCGCAGCCGCTTGCTTGTGAAGTTCGCGCGGAAACGCGCCCGCTTCGTCCCAGTCGTTCACATGGGGCAATATCTCGCGCTCGGCAAAGCCGCGAACAGACTTGCGCCATGCCTCATGGCTTTCGTTGAGATGCGGCGAAGCGAGACGGGTTTCGTCGAAGGAAAGCAGGTTCGTCATGGGGCCGGACTGTCTTCCCGAATTGAGGAGACGTCAACGCGCGGCTACACTCCACAGAAATTATGAGGCGTTGATGAAACTGTATCACTGTCAAAACGCGCGGTCATTGCGCTGCGTGTGGGCGTTGGAGGAAATGGAGCTCGATTATGAGCTTGTGACGCTGCCGTTTCCACCGCGCGTCTTCGACAAGTCATACAAAGATGTGAATCCACTCGGCACGGTGCCGTGCCTGATCGATGGCGAAGTGAAGATGACCGAGAGCGCCGGTATCTGTGAATATCTGGGCGTTAAATACGGGCCGACGCCGCTGGCTGTGAAGCCGAACGAGCCTGGCTACGGCGCGTACCTCAACTGGCTGCATCGTTCAGACGCGACGCTGTTATTCCCGCAAACGCTGGTGTTTCGCTATTCCGCGCTGGAGCCGGAAGAGCGCCGCCAGCCGCAGGTGGTCGAAGACTACAGAAAGTGGTTTCTGGGCCGCTGGCGCTCCGTTGAGGAGGCGCTTGAAAC
This sequence comes from uncultured Alphaproteobacteria bacterium, assembly GCA_942492295.1. Classification (GTDB taxonomy): domain Bacteria; phylum Pseudomonadota; class Alphaproteobacteria; order Caulobacterales; family Parvularculaceae; genus Hyphococcus. The sequence continues at coordinate 711,680 of CALODW010000005.1, read as the reverse complement.
TCGTGACTATCTCTGTGCGGACCGCTTCACCATGGCCGACATTTGCGTCGGCTATGCGCTTCATTTCGCCAACACATTGGGCATTGCAGAAGCCATGACGCCGAATGTGAAAGTGTGGTGGGAGAGATTGACGGAGAGAAGCGCCTTTAAAAAGGCAACAGAAGTATGAAATTTGACTTCAGTGATTTATCAACAATACCTGCAATTAATGGTCGGCTTGCGACCAAAGACGACTTTGAAAAGGGGTTATCCATCTTTTATCAGGAAGGCTTGGCGGAACCGTTTAACGAGTACCGGCTCCCATGTTTGGCTAAATTCACTGATGATGATGGCGCAATACATAAAGTCGTTGTGATTCAAATAGAAAAACAAATTAAACTCGCGGGAGACGGCGAAGTAGTTTGTGGAGTCTACTTCGAGAATGGGTCGAGTGTAGTCTGCACAATCAACGAATTAGAGTTTATGCAGTAGTATCTATTTCGGCCACAGCACCATCTGCGTACACCGAAAGAGCGCAATGGTTTTCCCGGTGTCGCGATGCTTGACGGTGGCGTCCCAGAGCTGCGTCGTGCGGCCAAGATGCACCGCTTCGGCGCGGCATTCGATCACGCCGTCGCGTGCGGTGCCGAGAAAGTTTGATTTCAGTTCGATTGTCGTGAAGCCGCTCGCGCCTTCAGGCAACGCACGCAGGCAGCCATAGCCGCAACAGGTGTCGGCGAACGTCACGACGGTGCCTGCGTGCAGAAATCCGTTTGGCGCCATCAAGGCTTTACGAACGGTCAGTTCAGCCTCGACCCACCTCTCGCCGAAGTCCTTGAATGTAATGCCGATCAATCCAGGCAGAAATTCTTTGCCGATTTCGTCAAAATCTTTTGCAGGGTTTTCACTCATGGGTGGTCTCGTGAGATTTATGAAATTCGCGAGGACTTTGTGGCGAGGTCAACCCAGGCGTCAACAACATTGTGCATGTGTTCGGTATCTCCGATCAGCCCGTCATGCACCAAAAGGCCGGTCATCATGCAGCGCCCAATGGTCAGAATGGCTTCAAGGTCACCGGCGTTATCATCGTTCGCCGGCAACAGATCGCGCAGTTCGGATTCAATGTCGTGGCGCCAGCTGTCGAGCTTCGGCGCAACGCGCTCTCGCAAAGCGTCGTTCGTCCGCGCCGCGACGAGAATCTCCAATAGCGCGCCGTACTCTTCAGTGGTGAACTGTTCGCGCCAGGACCGGCGGACCATATCTCCAAAGGCGTTTTTGTCGTTGTCGATGTTCTGCTTGGCGCGTTGAAACCATTTCACTGAACGGCTCAACAGAAATTCCGCTGTCTCTTCGACAAGGTCGTCTTTAGTCGGGAAGTGATGCTGAAGCGCGCCGAGGCTGACGCCCGCAGCATCCACCACCTGTTTGATCGACGCGCCGTGATAGCCTCGCGCGGATAGGCAAGAGACGGCCCCTTCGCAAATGCGGCGGCGCATGGCGGCGGATTTTTCCTCGCGCCGGCCGCTCGGGGAGGTTTCGCGATCTTGACGTGGGGCGCTCATTCGTATAAAACAATATGATCATATTGTTTTGTCAAGACTTGATTGGCGATGCCCGTATTTGAATCCGAAATTGATCCGCGCAGCGAGGGCTTCAAAAAGAACCGCACCGATCATTTGAAGTTGATCGAGGAATTTCGCGCGCTCGAAGAAATGGTCGTCGCAAATTCCGCCCGCGCCAAGCCAAAATTCGAAAAGCGGGGACAGTTGCTACCCCGCGAACGGCTGGCGCTAGTGCTGGATCGCGGCGCGCCGTTTATCCAGCTGTCGACGCTCTGCGGATACAAGATGCATGACGACGACGGGGAGAAGAACATCTCGGGCGGCGGCGGGATTTCCGGCATCGGGCTTATCTCTGGCGTTCGCTGCGTCGTCTCCGCGTCGGACAGCGGCATCAAGGGCGGCGCGGCGACGCCTATGGGCGTGCACAAAGCGCTGCGCGCGCAGGCGTTGGCGCTGGAAAACAAACTGCCTTTCGTGCAACTCATTGAAAGCGCCGGCGCAAATTTGATGCGTCAAGCGGAAATGTTCGTGCCGGGCGGGCGCACCTTCGCCAATCTCGCCCGGCTTTCCGCCGCCGGGTGTCCTGTGATTTCGGTTGTGCACGGATCGTCCACGGCGGGCGGCGCCTATCAGACCGGGCTTTCAGATTATGTCGTAGCGGTGCGAGGTAGATCAAAAATATTTCTCGCCGGCCCGCCGTTATTGAAAGCCGCAACGGGCGAGATCGCCACAGACGAAGTCCTTGGCGGGGCGGAGATGCATTATCATGTCTCCGGTCTTGCGGAATACATGGCGGAGAATGATGGCGACGGCGTGCGCATTGCACGCGAGATCGTCGCCAAACTAGGCTGGAACAACGCTGGCGAGCAGCAATCATTTGCAGAACCGCTCTACGGTGCAGAGGAGCTTTTGGGCGTCGTGCCGGTGGATTATCGCCAGCCCTATGACTCCCGCGAAGTGATCGCGCGCATTACTGATGGCTCTGACATGCTCGGTTTTAAGGATGGGTATGGTCCTGCGACCATATGCACGCAGGCTGCTATTGCGGGGCATTACGTGGGAATCATCTCCAATAATGGCCCCATCGATGCAGACGGCGCCGCAAAAGTCGCGCAGTTCATTCAATTGATGGATCAGGCGGGAACGCCGGTAATCTTCCTGCAGAATACGACCGGTTATCTCGTCGGCACGGATGCGGAGCAGAACGGCATCGTCAAGCATGGCTCTAAAATGATCCAGGCGGTGACGAATATGCGCGTACCGAAATTGACGCTGCATATCGGCGCGTCGTTCGGTGCCGGAAACTATGGCATGTGCGGGCGCGCTTTCGATCCGCGTTTTATTTTCGCCTGGCCTAACAACCGCATCGCTGTCATGGGCGGCGAACAGGCGGCGAAAACCATGCGTATTGTTGCGGAGGAGGGCGCCCGCCGCAAAGGCGAAGAGCCGAACGCGGAGTTTCTCGACGGCATGGCAAAACACATTGCCGAGACCTATGATGCGGAATCAACGGCGCTGTTTTCGACCGCGCGGCTTTGGGACGATGGCCTGATTGATCCGCGCGATAGCCGCAAAGTGCTGGCGTTTTGTCTGGATACAATAGCAGAGGCGGAACGGCGCGAGTTACGGCCGAACGCCTTCGGCGTGGCGAGGATGTAGAAGAACTCATGAATCTCACTACCGAACATGAACAGATCCGTTCGACCTTGAAGAAATTCATCGACACGGAAATCAATCCGTATGTGGATGAGTGGGAGGAGGCAGAGATTTTTCCCGCTCATCAAGTGTTCAAGGGGCTGGGCGATTTGGGGCTGTTGGGCGTCACCAAGCCGGAAAAATATGGCGGCATGGGGCTCGACTGGTCCTACGGCGCGGTGGTCGCTGAAACGCTGGGGCATATCAAATGCGGCGGCGTGCCCATGGCCATCGGCGTCCAGACCGATATGGCGACGCCAGCGCTTGCGCGGTTCGGCTCTGATGCGGCGAAGGAAGATTTTCTGCGGCCGTCAATCTCCGGCGATTTTGTTTCGTGTCTCGGCGTTTCCGAAGTAGGCTCGGGTTCTGACGTCGCCTCAATCAAATCCACGGCGCGCAAAGACGGCGATGACTACGTCATCAATGGCGGCAAGATGTGGACGACCAGCGGCACCCAGGCCGACTGGATGTGTCTGCTGGCAAATACGGGCGACGGCCGCGCGCATGAAAACAAGTCGCTGATCTGCCTGCCGCTCAAGGACGACAAGGGCAAACATCGCGAGGGCATTACTATTGCTCGCAAGCTTAAAAAACTCGGCATGCGAAGCTCCGACACGGCGGAGTTCTATTTCGAAGATGTGCGCGTGCCGCAACGTTATCTGATCGGTCAGGAAGGCGCCGGCTTCACCTATCAGATGATGCAGTTTCAGGAAGAGCGGCTGTGGGCGGCGCTTTCAAGTCTTGTCAGCCTCGATGAAACGATTGACGAGACCACCGAATACGCGCGCCAGCGCAAAGCATTCGGGCAATCGATCCTCGACAATCAGGTGGTGCATTTCCGGCTAGCGGAGTTGAAAACCGATGTGCAGGCGCTGCGATCGCTCACCTGGGATGCGGTCCAAAAAATGATGGAAGGCGAGGACGCCACCATGCTCGCCTCCATGGCGAAGTTGAAGGTCGGCCGCCTCGCACGCGAAGTGAATGATGGCTGCCTGCAATATTGGGGCGGTATGGGCTTCATGGAGGAAACGCCGGTGACGCGCGCCTACCGCGACGGGCGCCTCGCCTCTATCGGCGGCGGCGCTGACGAGGTGATGCTGTCGATCATTTGCAAATATCTCGGCACGTTGCCGGGCAAATCGAATAAAGCATGACGCGCATCCGCAAACTCCTGATCGCCAATCGCGGCGAAATCGCCTGCCGCATTATGCGCACGGCGCGCGCGCGCGGGATCAGGTGCGTTGCGGTTTATTCCGATGCGGACGCGAACGCGCTGCATGTGCGCATGGCCGATGAAGCGTATCAAATCGGTGGTTCGGAACCGTCGCAAAGCTATTTGAACATTGACGCCGTGTTGGGCGCCGCGAAAGCGAGCGGCGCCGATGCTGTGCATCCGGGTTACGGGTTTTTGTCGGAGCGTACGGATTTCGCCAAGGCTTGCATCGATGCCAGGCTGATTTTTGTTGGGCCATCGGCTGATGCAATCGCCGCCATGGGAGACAAGCGCGAGGCCAAACGCCGGATGATCGAGGCGGCGGTGCCGTGCGTGCCGGGCTATCGGGGCGCGGACCAGTCGGATGCCGTTTTGATCGCCGAATCGGAAAAAATTGGTTTTCCCGTCATGGTCAAAGCCTCTGCCGGCGGCGGCGGACGCGGCATGCGCATTGTCGACAGCAAGGAAAGTCTGGCGGACGCCATTCAATCAGCGCGCAAGGAAGCGGAAAGCGCCTTTGGCGACGGAACCTTGCTGCTCGAACGAGCAGTCACCGGCGCGCGCCATGTGGAAGTGCAGATTTTTGCAGATATGCATGGCAATTGCGTGCATCTCGGCGAACGCGACTGCTCACTGCAACGCCGCAACCAGAAAGTCATTGAGGAAGCGCCATCGCCGGTGATCTCAGAACCAACGCGCGAAGAAATGGGTAAGGCGGCGGTGAAAGCGGCTCAAGCAGTTGGATATTGGGGCGCCGGGACCGTCGAGTTTCTGTATGACCCGTCACGAGACGAGTTCTATTTTCTCGAAATGAACACGCGGTTGCAGGTGGAGCATCCGGTGACTGAAATGGTGTCCGGAATTGACCTTGTCGCGCTGCAGCTCGATGTAGCGCAAAGTGCGCCACTGCCGTTTGAACAGGGCGATGTTTCGATAAACGGCTGGGCCATGGAAGCGCGCCTTTACGCTGAGGATCCTTCGCAGGATTTTATGCCGCATTCAGGCGATGCGGCGATTCTGGAATGGCCGAATATGGCGGGCGTTCGCGTCGATGCTGGGATTGAAGCCGGCGATCGGGTCACGACTTTCTATGATCCGATGATTGCTAAAGTCATCGCCCATGGCCAAACCCGCGATGAAGCGCGACAAAAGCTGGCGCTTGCCCTAAGCAAAACGAAGCTTTTGGGTTTTGCTCAAAACCGTGATTTTCTGATTGCACTACTTGACGATGAGACTTTCGCCAACGGCAATGCCGATACGGGATACATTCAATCTGATTTGGCGCGGCTTTCAGCGCGGCGGGCGCCGGGCGGTGATGCGGCGATCGCCCTTGCGGGCGCCGCGCTCGTGGATCAGCCGTTGGGCCATCATCTGACCGGATGGGATTCACAGGGCGCCTCAAGCTTTCCGCTGCACCTCGTGAATACCGGCCATGAAATCATCAATGCACATATCAGGCTTAACGGCGCATTTGTGACGGCCGTTCTCGACGAAAAAGAAATCAGCATTGAAGTGCTTGAAAAGACTGACGATACGATCCGCTATCGCCATGACGGCCGCATTGGCGAGGCACGCTACAGACGCAACCACTATCACGTTGAGTTAGACGCTGATGGCGTGTGGGAGCGTTATTTGGACTTTACACTGGCGCCGGCGAGCGATGCGGCGAGCGGCGATGACGTTGTGAGGGCGCCCATGGCGGGGCTTGTAACCAGCGTGAAAGTGCGTTCGGGTGACCCGGTTTCCAAAGGGACAGTAGTCGCCACCATTGAAGCGATGAAGATGGAACATCAGCTAAAGGCGCCGCGAGACGGCACGGTGGCCGAGGTGCTCGCAAAAGAAGGCGATCAGGTTGCCATCCGAGCGAAACTGGTTGTTCTCAAAAAGGAGGGATAAGGGTGTCGGATAAAGCGATTATCACTTGCGCATTGACAGGCGTGCTGACAAACCCGGAACAGCATCCCGTGCCGGTGACGCCGGAACAGATGGCGGCGGAAGCCAAACGTGCCTTCGAGGCCGGCGCCACGATCATGCACGTGCATTACCGTCAGCAGGAAAAGAGGAAGGGGCATCTCCCCACTTGGGACCCCGCAATTTGTAACGAAATTAACGAAGCGATCCGCTCGGCGTGCCCCGGTGTGGTCATCAATATGACGACCGGCGTCGTCGGATCGGAGTATCAATACGTGCTCGACTATTTGCGCGCTTGTAAACCGGAAATGGCGGCGTGCAATGCAGGCACGCTGAATTATCTCAAAACACGCAAGGATGGTTCGTGGGCGTGGCCGCCAATGGTGTTCGACAATCCTGCGTCGAAGGTGAAAGACCATATCGAGGTCATGAAGGAATGCGGCATCCTTCCGGAATTTGAGTGTTTTGATATTGGTATTGTACGCTCAGTCGGCCTCTACATCGAAAACGGGATGACGGACCATGCCGACTATAATTTTGTCATGGGGGTCGCGAGCGGCATGCCCGCCGATCCGGATCTGCTGCCGTTTTTGATCAAGTACAAAAAGGAAGGCATGCCGTGGCAGGCGACGCTTATCGGCCGTGAGGAAGTATGGACTGTCCACATGCGTGCAGCAGAGCTTGGCGGAAACCTGCGCACAGGGCTGGAAGACTGTTTCTATCTACCTGATGGCGAAAAAGCGTCGTCGAACGGTCCGATGATTGAGGCGCTCGCCTCACTTGCACGTGACGCGGGCCGCGATGTCACGACAGCAGCCGAAACAAGGTCTATACTCGGTCTTTCATAAGAGAGATGGGAGATATTGATGAGCCTGAACACCTATCTGACATTCGACGGAAACTGTGGCGAAGCGTTCGACTATTACAAGTCCGTTTTCGGCGGCGGTTATATGATGCGCTCGACATTCGCCGAAGGCCCGCCCGATATGGGTGTCGGCGATGAGTATAAGGATCGCATCATGCATGTGTCGTTGCAAATTGGCGACAGCGTTTTGATGGGATCCGATACGGCTGGCGGCGCCAGCGGACCATTTGTTCAAGGTACGAATTTTTCGATTTCGTATACGCCTTCATCGAAAGCGGATGCCGATGAAAAGTTCGCAAAACTGTCATCGGGCGGTATGGAAATCATGGCCATGCAAGATGCCTTTTGGGGCTCTTACTTTGGCATGTGCGTCGATAAATTCGGTGTCCGCTGGATGTTGAACATGCCAACCGGTGACGCCGCCTAGGTTAAGAAATTATTCCGCGGCGGCGGCGTGGCTCGCTTCTTCCGCCGCCAGGAACTTTTCCGCTTCGAGCGCGGCCATGCACCCCATGCCGGCGGCGGTTACCGCTTGGCGGTAGATGTCGTCAGTGACGTCGCCCGCCGCGTAAACGCCGGGAATCGCTGTGGTGGTCGAATCTGGCTCGGTGACAAGGTAGCCGTGGTCTTTCATGGTCAGCTTGCCTTCGAAAAGCTCTGTCGACGGCTTGTGACCAATGGCGATAAAAACGCCATCGACTTTGATTTCCTGCGTGGCGCCAGTTTTCACGTGTTTAAGGCGCGCAGCCGTGACGCCGAGCGGGTTTTCATCGCCAAGGATTTCATCCAGCGAATGATCCCAGATCACGTCGATGTTTTCTTTGTTGAAGAGACGGGTTTGCAGGATCTTTTCCGCGCGCAGTTCGTCGCGGCGGTGTACGAGCGTTACTTTTTTTGCAAGGCCCGAAAGATAAAGCGCTTCTTCGACCGCAGTGTTGCCGCCGCCAACGACCAATACGTCCTTATTGCGGTAGAAAAACCCGTCACAAGTAGCGCAGGCGGAAACACCAAACCCCTGAAACTTTTCTTCTGAAGGGTAGGCCCAGCCATTTTGCCTGCGCGCCAGTGGCGATGACAAGCGCGTCCGCAGAGTATGTCTCTCCGCTATCGCCGGTCAGCGCGAATGGCCGCTTTGACAGATCAACGTCAGTGATAATGTCGTTTACAAATTCCGTTCCCACATGTTCGGCCTGCTTTTGCATTTGTTCCATCAGCCATGGGCCTTGAATGACGTCAGCGAAACCGGGATAGTTTTCGACGTCTGTGGTAATCGTCATCTGGCCGCCGGGCTGAATCCCGTGAACGAGCACTGGCTTCAGTCCCGCACGGGCGGCGTAAATGGCGGCGGTCAGGCCAGCGGGTCCGGAGCCCAAAATCAACAGTTTCGTCTTTTTCACGTCGCGCCTCGCTTTACTCGTTCGACTTGGTCAAATGGTGGGCGTTCATCGGGCGTGCAACCCGCCAGAGCATCCCGGTCGCGAAGGCGTTACCAAAGCCGGTGAGCAAGGGAAAGGCTGGCTTTTCCCCGGCTCAAATCGGCCTATTGTCGAATGTCCTGCAAAATGGTAACAAATGTTACTAATTTTCGAAAAGGCGCTGGAATTAAGGGAGAGCGGCCCATGGCGCGTAAATGGATTACCCCGAGCCGGGTCGAAGGCGAGGCCTCGCGCCAGGCCCATGCGGACATGCCCGCCGGCACTTATGAGCGCGAAATTTCGAAGGAAGGGTTTTTTGGCCCGGCCGCGTTCATGCACCACAAACGGCCGCCAACGGGCTGGGTGAATTTTGAAGGGCCATTAAGACCGCGGGCGTTTGACCTTGCCGCGCTGCAGGGCGCGAATGCGTGCCCTTGGGAGGCGCCGTGCGTTTTGCGCAACGCGGCGACGGAAATCCGGTTCTGGAAACTGGACGCCGCAATGCCCGCGCTGGCCCGGAATGGCGACGGCGATCAGATCCTTTTTATTCACAAGGGAGGCGGTGATCTTTTTTGTGACTATGGCCATCTGGCGTTCGAAGCAGGCGACTATCTCATGTTGCCGCGCGGGACCATGTGGCGGCTGGAGCCGACGCCGCCGCTTTGCGTGCTGATGATCGAAGCGACGAACTCACATTACACGCTACCGGACAAGGGCCTGCTCGGCCCCCACGCCATTTTCGATCCCGCGATGCTGGAGGCGCCGAAGATCAACGACCAGTTTAAAAAGCATCAGAGGGATGACGGCGAAACGCGCGTCGAAATAAAAAAACGCGGCGAGGTTTCCATCGCCACTTATCCTTATAACCCGCTCGATGCCGTAGGCTGGCATGGCGAGCTGTCGCCGGTGCGGCTCAATGTGCGCGACATTCGGCCGGTCATGTCGCACCGCTATCATGTGCCCCCCTCGGCGCATACGACATTTCTGTCCGACCGGTTTGTCGTGTGCACCTTCGCACCGCGACCGTTTGAGACCGATCCCGGCGCGCTCAAAGTTCCATTCTTTCACAACAATGACGACTATGACGAGGTCTTGTTTTATCACGCCGGCGATTTTTTCAGCCGCGACAATATTGATGCGGGTATGATGACGTTTCACCCTTCGGGCTTTACTCATGGGCCGCATCCGAAGGCGTTGAAAAACATGCTGGAACAGAAAAAGCCGGCGACGGATGAATATGCGGTGATGATCGACACGCGTGACCCGCTCGACATAGGTGAAAGTATCGGTGCTGTTGAAAACCGGGAGTACGTAAACTCCTGGCGGGGCGACGCCGACTAATGCCTCGCACCCAACATCCAGATCCGCAATCATTATGCTGCGAGTCCTTGCAGGCGGCGCTTGAGATGAATTGTGACATGCATGATGACCCGTTCGAGTGTCCGGATAGCCTCATCGCGCATAACGAGGGACTGAATCAGTTCGGATTGATTATTCACGACGGTGAACGAAAGGTCGTTCTTATCCGTCATTGCCCTTGGTGCGGTTCAGCTTTCAATGACGCATAGAAAAATTTGAGAAAAATACCGAAACTCTATAGTTTCCTTTTTGCTCCGCCGAACCACGTTACACTTTTGTAAATTCTCGCAGGGCCCGTAATCATGCGTGTTTTGGCGCTACACGAATTGCTCATGATCCCCGCCACTTTTTTGACACCGGAACTCTCAGACTAATGACGTGTTTTGTTAGTGCGAAACCGCAAAGGAGAGTGAAGAATGTGGAAACGAATTTCTATCGTAGCGCTCGCATCGAGTATGATGGTTGCCGCTGCGCCCGCGAATGCACAAATCGACTTGGATGTTGGCGCCGATGTTGATCTCGGCGTCGATATACGCGTCGGCGAGCCTTATACCTATCGGGGCTATCGTTCAGGACGCTGGTATTATGACGAATATGACCGGCGCGGGCGCTATTATGATGCCTATGACGGGTATGACTGCCACAAAGGCTTCAAATACACCTGGCAAGACGAATATCGCGCCCGATACGAAGCCTATTGGTGTTTTGATGATCGCGACCGGCGCTATGAAGTCCGCAAGACCCGGACGGTCGTGCGCGTCCGGTAACGCTACCATCTGGAGTCTGCTGAAAGCCCGTCGGATGTCTTATCCGGCGGGCTTTGCAATTCCAGCCTGCTTGTTTTACACCCGCGGCGAACCCATTGATTGAGGCATTTTCATGAAACTAGCTTCCTTAAAATCCGGCCGCGATGGCAAGCTCGTGGTCGTTTCCAATGACCTGACGCGGTACACCGATGCCGCCCGCGTCGCGCCGACCCTACAGGCGGCGCTTGACGATTGGGATACGCTTTCGCCCGGGCTCTTGGAACTTGCGCAGGGTTTGGAAAGCGGTTCGGTTCCTGCCGAGCGGTTTCACGAGCGTGAGTGCGCGTCACCATTGCCGCGCGCCTATCAGTGGGCGGATGGTTCAGCGTATATCAATCATGTTGAACTGGTGCGCAAAGCGCGCGGCGCCGAAGTACCGGCCAGTTTTTACGAAGACCCGCTCATGTATCAGGGTGGTTCGGACTCTTTCCTCGGTCCTCGTGATGATATTGTCATGCCAACCGACGAAGGCTGGGGCATCGACATGGAAGGCGAAGTGGCGGTCATCACCGGCGACGTGCCCATGGGTGTGACGACCGAAGAGGCTGGCGATCACATCAGGCTGGTGATGCTGGTGAACGATGTGTCGCTGCGCGGGCTGATACCGGGCGAGCTTGCCAAGGGGTTTGGTTTTTTCCAGTCAAAACCTTCGTCGGCGTTCAGCCCTGTTGCAGTGACGCCGGATCAACTGGGCGATGCGTGGGACGGATGTGCAGTGCATCTACCGTTGCTGGTACGATATAATGGCCAACCATTTGGGCAGGCAAATGCGGGTGTAGACCTGACCTTCAATTTTGCGCAGCTTATTGCGCATGCCGCCAAGTCACGGCCTCTTTGCGCTGGAACAATCATTGGCTCGGGAACGGTTTCGAACAAACTCAACGGTGGTCCGGGCAAGGCGATTGCCGAAGGCGGTGCCGGGTACTCCTGTATTGCGGAAATTCGCATGATCGAGACAATAGAAGAGGGCGCGCCAAAAACGCCCTTCATGAAATTTGGCGACACGGTCGAGATTAAGATGAAGGATAGTGGCAATCATTCAATTTTCGGCGCCATTGACCAAAAGGTCGTAAAATACCAGCGGATGTAGTAAGGACCACTCCCGTAGCTGCGTAGAGAGTGAGTCTTGAGGGGAAGTTTGTTATTTGGAGCGTTGCTGGTCGCATTTGCGACTACGGCGCAAGCTGACGATACCATTGTTGTGACGACTGAGCGCCGGGAACAGCAGCTTCAGGAGATTCCGCAAAGTATTTCTGTTGTTGATCGTGATCAGCTTGTTCTCATCGGCGCTGATCATATTGCCGAAGCGCTGGCGCGCGCGCCTGGCGTATCGCTGCATCGTGGCTCTGGTGCGGAACACTTGACGGCGATCCGCTCCCCGGTTTTGACGGCCGGCGCCGGCGCCGGGTCGTTCTTGTATCTCGAGAATGGCGTGCCAATTCGATCTGCCGGCTTCGCCAACATCAATGGATTGCTCGACGCGCACTTTGAGTTGGCTGAAAGCATTGAGATTGTACGCGGGCCGTCCGGCGCACTCTACGGCGCCAACGCCATTCACGGGGTCATCAATATTCTTGCTCCGGCGCCCTCTGATGATTTGTCGCTGTTCGGAGAGATTTATGGCGATACGCAAGAGCGTTATAAATGGAAGGCCTCAATATCGGATACGGCTGGCGCCAATGGGTTTTACTTGGGTGCGTCTGTGACATCTGAGTCCGGATATCGCGAGGACGCCGGACTGGATCAGCAAAAGCTCACCCTGCGTCACCTCTATGAGCAGGGCGGGGTTAGTGTTGATACGATCTTTTCATTCGACAACCTCGAGCAGGAAACGGCAGGGTTCATTTTTGGCGCAGAAACCCTAAGTGATCGCGCACTGCGCCGCACGAACAACTTTCCCGGCGCTTACCGCGATGCAAAGTCCGCGAGACTGCAATCCACAGTGGAATTTGCACCAGACGCCCGAACACGAGTGCAGATTACACCATACGCCCGTTGGAATGAGATGACCTTTCCGCAGCATTTCCTGCCCTCCAATGCGTTGGAAGAGAATGGCCATTGGAGCATTGGTCTGCAAAGCGCGGTCTATCATGATAGAGATTCGCTATCATTCATTGCCGGCGTGGATGCAGAGTACACAGATGGCTATCTGCGAGAATTTCAGGCCGATCCCACGATTTTTTCATTCACCCAGGGGCTGCATTACGATTATGACGTGCGAGCCGTCAACGCATCCGGTTTTGTGCAAGGGGAGTACGCGCTGACTGAACGAACGACGGCAACGGCGGCGCTGCGTGTGGACGGCACGTTTTACGATTACAATAATTTGACAGACAGCGATGTCGTTGGGCGTTTTATTCGACTGCCTGATCGATCGGATGAGTTTGTCACAGTCAGCCCCAAATTTTCGCTGCGTCACCGGTTCAGCGACGAAGCGACCGTTTATGCAAGTTACGCGCGGGGCGCGAGACCTCCACAGACTACAGATTTATACCGATTACAGATCAACCAGACCGGCGATCAGGCGAGGTCTGAAAAAGTTGACGCGTTTGAAGTAGGTGCGCGCACTTCCTTGGGCGAGTGGGCGAGTATCGATCTGGCCGCGTTCTGGATGGAAAAGAGCAATTTCTTCTTTCGTGATGCGGATGGTTTCAATGTTGCTAATGGCAAGACCCGACATCTTGGGATAGAGGTGGACTTACGTGTTTCCCTGCACGACACCCTCACGCTCGAGAGCGCAATCACTTACGCGGCGCACACTTATCGTTTTGATCGCCTGACAGGGAATGCGTCAGAATCGATTACGTCGGGCGATGATGTTGATTCGGCGCCGCGGGTTATCGCCAACACCCGCCTCTGCTGGCGTCCCGTTGACCGCCTTACGCTAAATGCGGAGTGGATTTCGCTGGGCTCCTATTTTACAGACGCCGCGAATGATCATGCGTATGACGGTCACAATATCCTGCATCTTCGTGCGGAGGCCGGGCTGACGGAACAGCTTGCAGTTTTTGCAACGGTTCGTAATGTCTCTAACGAGCTCTACGCCGAGCGGGCTGATTATGCGTTTGGCAATGACCGCTACTTTCCTGGTGAGACCCGAACGTTGGGCCTTGGTCTGCGTTTCCGGCATTAGGCGCCATTTGGGCTTTTCTATCGGCGGCGATCTGCTTAGCCTCCTCACAGATTAAGGGAGGCCTGAATTGCCAAGTCTGCGCGCAAGAATGTTCAACTGGTATATGGCGGCGACCTTCAAGTCGAAGCCGATTCACTTGCTTCCCGCGCAGGTCTTGCGGGATGGGGCGGATTCTATCGCGCCGGACAAGCCCCCTACGGGAATTTCGATCGAACTCGTTGATGGCGCCGTGAAAGGCGAATGGCATCGCCCAGACGGCGCCGAAAAAGGCCGGACGATCTATTATTTGCATGGCGGCGGTTACGTGTTCGGCTCGCCGAAATCGCATCGCGGGGCCACATTCGCGCTGGCGCAGGAATCCAACGCCGATGTTTTTTCGCTCGATTACCGCATGGCGCCGGAACATTTGTTTCCTGTCGCAGTGGAAGACGCGGTTGCGGGTTATCGCTGGCTTTTGGAGAACCGAACTGATCCGTCGCGGATTGTCATTGGTGGAGATTCAGCGGGAGGCGGGCTGGCGCTCGCCTTGCTTTTATCCATTAAGGAAAAAGGTCTTCCAATGCCTGCCGGGGCGTTCCTTTACTCTCCGTGGACAGATTTAACGTGTTCGGGGGCGTCCGTCACAGGCAACGAAGATACCGACGCCATGTTTAAGTCTGAATACATCACCTATGGCGCGAAACGGTATCTGGGGGAGGCGGATCCACACAGTCCGCTGGCGTCTCCGCTATTCGGTGATCATGCCGAACTACCGCCCATGCAGATATTTGCCAGCGATAGCGAGGTTTTACGCGATGACTCCACCCGGCTGTACGACCGCCTAAAGGCGGCGGGCGTTGAAACTGAGTTGATATTGGAAGACGGCTTGATCCATGTTTGGCCCATATTCCCAGGACGCTTTCCTGAAGCGATGGAAGCGATCCGGCGTACCGCCGATTTTATTGAGCGCGTGACGTAGGAGGTCAGGATGAATGCGCAAATGGGAAAGTTGGTAATTGCAATCATTCTCGACATTGTGGATTTCACTGTCGGGCGCATTCCCGGATTTGAAATCATCGTTGATGGCGTGCTGGGCGTTGCCGCCGTCGCGCTGTGGGGGTGGCCGGGCCTCTTTGCATTCTGGGAGCTCGCCGATCCTACAGGACAATTGGATGGCTTCGTGCCGACGATGACGCTGATCGCCTTGAGCCAAATGGGCCGCGGCAAAAAAGCGACCCGCCTGGAGTAACCAGGCGGGTTCTTCACTGTTCTAGTCGTCTTACGGACGGCCTCTGCCGTAAGATCGGAACTCGCCATTTTCCCACCAGGTGTCGCCATATTGGGGGTCAGTATAGTAATAGCGGCGCTCACGACGGTCATATCGACGGTCGTTATTGCGGGCGCGGTTCCAGCATTCGTTCGAACGTTCGCAACCTACAATCGCACCGCCGACCGCGCCGATGGCAGCGCCATAGGCGGCGCCCCTGCCGGGCTTGCCGGCAATTACCTCACCGGCGATAGCGCCAGCAGCCGCGCCAGCAGCGGCGCCGTAGACGGCGTTGCGCTCCGCAGTTCCTGATGATGTGCAAGCCGAAACCAGCATCAAACCACCTGCAGCGGCTGAAATGAAAAGCTTCATGGGAGATCTCCCTTATATCGATGACGCCCCCGTTCAGGGACAGATATGAGGGTTAACACGAGCGATGGCACGTCGTTCCGGCATGTTACTAAATTTCAAGATTTTAAAAACTTAGCCCGCCTGGAGCGAACTCCGTGGCGGGCTAAGGGTTACGCAACTAAATTCTATCTGTGTTAGTAGCGGCCACCGCGGCGGCGGCGCGGCGGTTCACCGCCATAGTTCCGGAAAGAGCCATCCTCCCAGTAGGTGTCGCCATATTCAGGGTCTTCATAATAATACCGGCCGGAATAGCGGTCATAACGGCGGTCGCCGTGGTCTCGGGCGCGGCCCCAGCATGTGCCGGCGCGTGAGCACCCCTCATAGGCGCCCAGCGCGGCGCCGACGAGTGCGCCATACGCAGCGCCTTTACCGGGGCTACCGGCGAAAATTTCACCTGCAAGTGCGCCGCCTGCAGCGCCTAAAACCGCGCCGGTGAAAGCGCCTTCACCTGTGGACTGACAGCCCGTAACAGCAAGCATCATTGCGCCAGACGCTATGATCATATTCTTCATTTCTATCTCCTTCGCATGGGGAATGCGCTTGTTTTGCATCGTCTTACTCAACCACATGCGGCCCCGGCCGCCTTGTTAATGTCAATTTGGTCATCTCTCAAGGCGAGAATGAGGCAGGCAAAGGGCCGAATTGGGCCCGCTGCATCACGCTCTTGCGAGTACGGCGTTATGTCATAGGTTGCAGGTCGAAATCGCTGGCGGGAATCAGGCCAGCCGAACACAGCCCCGAAGGAGAGCCTCATGAGCGCCCGTAAAAGCAAAGCCGTATTTTTAAAGGACTACCCGGCCGGCATGCCCGCCGGTGAGAATTTTACGGTGCGCGAGCTTGATGTGCCGTCACCCGGCGAGGGCGAAATGCTGTGCCGCACCGTGTGGATGTCCGTCGATCCGTATATGCGCGGGCGGATGCGGCCTGACGTGAAAAGCTATATCCCGCCATTTTCGCTGGATGCGCCGCTGGAAGGGGGCGCTGTCTCCGAAGTGCTCGAATCGAATGTGGCTGGATTTGAGCCGGGCGACTACATCGTCGATTTTCTGGGCGGCTGGAAAGAATACTACATCACCAAGGGCGAGCGCACGCAAAAGGTTGACCCCAACATCGCGCCGCTTTCTGCCTATCTCGGCGTGCTCGGCATGCCCGGCATGACTGCTTGGGCGGGCGTGACCCAAATTCTGGAACCGAAAGAAGGCGAGACGATTTTCGTTTCCGGCGCGGCCGGCGCTGTTGGTTCAGTTGTTTGCCAGCTTGGCAAGGCGAAAGGATGCCGGGTTATTGCATCTGCCGGTTCGAAAGAAAAATGCGAATGGCTGGAAAAAGAAGCGGGCGTCGATGTGGCGCTGAACTACAAGGACTATAAAAACGCTGCGGAGTTGACGAAGGCGCTTGCGGCAGCGGCGCCCAAGGGCGTCAATTGTTATTTTGAAAATGTCGGCGGCATGCATCTCGAAGCGGCGCTCAATTGTATCGCGCTTGGCGGTCGAATGGCGTGGTGCGGGATGATCTCACTTTATAACAACAAGGAAGCAGAAGCAGGTCCGCCAAACTTGATCAACGTTGTGGGGCGCGGCGTCATGATCCGAGGGTTTATCGTGTCGGAATATATGGACAAGACCATGCAATTCGCCATGGAAGTGGCGCCGCTGCTGGCGCAGGGAAAGATCAAGTTTCAAGAGTCTGTATATGACGGGCTGGATAAAGCGCCGGACGCCTTCATCGGCCTCTTTAAAGGCGAGAACAATGGCAAGGCCGTTATTCGTGTTGGTCCGGACCGGCTATAGTCAGTTTTACATTGCGAGTTTTTTTTGCCGAACACATTTGTGGGCGAACTGACGCTCGGCGCTTCTCAAAATAGATGCGTTGGGCGAGCGCGCGCATGGGCGGTGTAAACAGGCTAGCATTTAACAGTGCGTTCGGCGGTGCACAGGACCACAAACGCCGCATCCAGGTTTTGGCGCCAAACGTCGGATATTCGCGCGCCATCACTGCGCCGGGATCTGGGCCTTCATCCAGCAAATAACTCGCAATGGCGGCGCCGGCGCGGCGCGCATACTGAAACGCGAGGCGGATGCCGCCAGCGGTGAGGGGGGAGACGAGCCCGGCCGCATCGCCTGTCAGCAATACGCGGTGCGTCGATACCGGGCTGACGAGACCACCGCAGGGGATCGGGCCCGATCGTTTTCGCAGCACTCGGCAATTCCACAACGCAAAATGCGGATCAATGCTTTTAAGGAATGCATTAAAGTCCGGCTTGCGAGTTATGCCGAAGGGGCCATCGGAAACAGCGAGTCCTACTTGTGTCATGCCGACGCCCGGCACAACCCAACCTAGGTAACCGGGCGCCAGTCTTGTATTCACAAAGCAATGCAGGAAGTCAGGGTCTACGGTCGGCGTTTCTTCAAATTCTGTTTCGAGGCCAATCATAAATTCAGTATTGCGCCCGAGCCGGAAGGCCTTGGCGACGCTTGATCTGGCGCCATCGGCGCCAAGAACATAACCCGCAGAGATATCGAGGTCGTGAAGATGGACGCAATCTTGTTTCAGGCTGGCGCCGGAAAATCGTGCGCCGAATCTCAATTCCGCACCGGCCCGAGCCGCCTCCCGGGCAAGCCAGCGCATGATTGCCGGTGTGTCGGTGGCGAGAAAATAATATCCGGGCGCCGTCAGATCGGTGTAATTCCCGTTTGGCGCATAGAGTCGGACGCCCGGAATTTTCCGCGTCAGCATGGATGGAATATCACATTCGTCAACAGCCTCTTTCACGAGAATGCCAGTGGTGCGCACGCGGGCGCCGGGCTCGGTTTTGGCGTCGATGACAACGACTTTCAAACCGCGATGCGCCGCCGTTCGCGCAGCGATAAGCCCGGCGAAACTGGCGCCCACAACGGCGAGATCGTACTCTGCTGCGTGCGTATCATTCTGGAACTGTTGCATTCGTCCTCCCGGATTTTCGGATTGATGCAGTGCAAATACGGCTCAGAGCGGGCGATAGTGGGGAGAAAACTGGGTGGGCCGGATTATTTTGCTCCGCCGCGCGGCTGGTGCTAGATTCGTCGCGAACGAGGTGGAGGCGCATTTTATGAACAAGTCGATCGCAATCGTCGCAGTGCTGTTTTTATCGGCGTGTGCGACTGTCGGGCCTGCCACATACGGCCCTGCGGACTCAAAAGGCTTTGGTTTTGACGAGACGCGCGTTGAGTCCGATCGCTATCGCATCACTTATCGTGGTTCTGGCGGCATGCCGCCCGAGTTGGTGGAGGATTATGCATTATTGCGTGCGGCGGAACTTGCATTGGCGAACGACTACAACTGGTTCCGCGTCGTCGGACGCGATGTTACTGGCGAACAGCGTGGCGGCGTGGGCATCGGCGCTGGTGTTGGCGGCGGATCATATGGGCGCCGTAGCGGCGTTGGCGTTGGCGTCGGCGGTGATCTCGGCACCATTGGCGGTCGCGATTATTTCACTGTTCGGATGGAAGTGTTGTTCGGTAGCGGTGATCCGCCGGATAGCGGCGAATACTACGACGCGTCTGAAATTATCAGTACAATTGGCGGGCGTGTCGCCCGCTGATGGCCATGGATTGGAAATCGCTTCGGCGGGTGATCACTGACAACAACGCAGATGGCCGTTCCCGCATACTGATCGATGGCGAGGCGGCAAAGCTGGTTGCGCTGGAGGAGGCGGGGCTGGCGGAGATATGGTCGGCTGATCTCAGCGGTGAGCGCCTGCTCGACGCGACGGACCGTTTGGCGGAAGGTGATCTACGGCTCGAACCTGATCGGGGTTCTGTGAAAGTGCGGTGGTTCACCATTGCGCCGGACGATCCTGCGAAAACCACTGAGGAACTGGAGGCTGCTGCAGCGTTTGGTTTTGGCGCTGTTGGTGCAAGTCATTGCCGGGTGGATACGACGCGTCACCCCGCAATGCACAAGACGGCGTCGCTTGATGTCATCATCCTCGTAAAAGGTGAAATCGAGCTGTTGCTTGACGACGATGAAGTATCATTGAAGTCCGGCGATGTGGTTATTCAGCGGGCGACAAACCATGGCTGGATTAACAGGGGACCGGAAACGGCGCTGCTTGTGGCGGTGCTGATTCACGCGAGTTAGCGTTTCACTATAACATTACTCCTTGTGCAGAACAATATTGCCAGCAAGTCGTTTTGCCCCTAGCTATGAAGAAAGCTAGGGGTTGGTGGTATGGATCAAAGTACATTGCGATTTTGTGTTGCCGTAAGCGTTATTGGGCTAATGGTCTGGATGATCGGGTTCGGCGTTGTGCTTCGGCGACAAGGCGTTCACACCAACGCTATCGCCGAACAAAACACAAACTGGATGCAGCGTGCCTTAATCGCTGGGGCAGGATTGCTTGACCTCTATCTCGTGTTGCGGGCGCCCATTCCCAGTCTTGATCGATTTGTCGCCGCTTCTCCTGCTCCGGCGCCGTGGGTGGCGTTCGCAATCATAATCGCCGGTGCGGCAATCATCGTGCTGAGCCAATATGGTATGGGCCGTTCATGGCGTGTCGGCGTGCCCGGTGAAGCTAATCATGTTGAAAAGCTGATCGTTCAAGGGCTGCACAAATATTCGCGCAACCCCGTTTATTTGGGTATTATGTTGTTCTTGATTGGAGCAGCGTTGGCGGCTCCCGGTCCATTGACGGCCTTCGCGGTCTTCGTCAGCTATCTCGGTCTGACGCGTATTATTCGTCAGGAGGAGCGCTATTTGTCTGAGCGTTTTGGCGAAGAATATAACGACTATAAGAAGCGGGTCAGACGCTGGCTTTGAGGGATAAAAATCGTGGCAGAAGAGAATCTCGCTGAAGCAATGAATGAAAACAACACGCCGTTTGCCAAGACCATGGGAGTACGAATGACGCTGGTCACCAAAAATCGTGTGGAAGGTGAACTTGAGGTCACGCAGGAACTGTGCACGATTCCCAATACCTTACATGGCGGCGCGATCATGGCGATGGCGGATAATATGGGCGGGATCGGCGCTTTTTTGAACATGCCGCCAGGCGCCGTGACGTCCACCGTTGAGAGCAAGACAAATTTTCTGCGGGCGATACCCATTGGCCAAACCGTGAATGCGGTGACAACGCCGGTAAATATTGGTCGCACACTTCAGGTTTGGAAAACGGATCTCTTCCGGGAAGACGGCAAGCTCGCGGCGGTCGTCACACAGACCCAGTTCGTCAAGCCGCCGAAGGAGGCCTGAACGGGTATGTATGATGTCACGTTAACTGAATCGTACTTTCCGGCGCAGGGCGCGCTTCCCGCCGCGATCACGATCGGAGAGCTGCTTCGCCGTTCTGTAGAAGCGTGCGGCGATGCACTTGCTCTCGTGGAGCTTACGTTTTCCGGCGACCAAGCCCGCCGGTGGACGTATCGGGAGTTTTACAATGAGTGCGAGCGTCTGGCGCACGCGCTGGCAAGCCGTCATAAACAAGGTGCGCGAATAGCGGTTTGGGCGCCGAACATTCCTGAATGGATAATGCTGGAATATGCGAGCGCTATGGCGGGCGTGACTCTGGTGACGGTGAACCCAGCCTATCAAGCACGCGAGCTCAAATTCGTGTTGGAGCAATCACGATCGGAGGCGATTTATTACGTCTCCGAATTTCGCGGCAATCCCATGGGAGAAATTGCGGACGAAGTTTGCGATGAAATCAGCGCAATTAAGCACCGGATCTTGCTGAATGATCAGCAAGCGCTTTTTGCGGGGGCAGACAACGCCGCCGAACTTCCCGAAGTGAAACCCAGCGACGAAACGCAAATTCAATATACCTCCGGCACCACAGGCTTCCCAAAGGGTGCGCTGTTGCATCATCATGGGCTGGTTCAAAATGCGCTCGACACCATGACGCGCGCGGGGGTCCAGGCGGGTGACGCATTTGTTCATCATATGCCTTTGTTTCACACGACGGGGTGCGCGATGCTTGCTTTAGGTGGGCTTGGGTTGGGCGCGACGATGTATTTGGCCCCAATGTTTGAGCCCGAGGTGATCGTGCGGGTTATGGAGCGTGAAAAGCCGCGATTTCTACTGGGCGTGCCGACCATGATTGTCGCGCTCGTCGATGAGGTAGAAAAAAGCGGTCGCAATGTATTTTCGATTGAACGAATGATGTCCGGCGGCGCTATGGTGGCGCCTGAGCTCGTGCGCAAATCGGAAAAGGTATTCGGGTCCGTTATTCAGATTGTCTACGGACAGACGGAATCCTCACCAGTGATTACACAAGCCTGGCATGATGACTCGCTTGAAGACCTGACTGAGACAATCGGGCAACCACTGCCGCATGTGGAAGTGTCCATCCGTGATCCCCAAACGAACAAGGTTGTGCCGGTGGGCGCACAGGGAGAGATTTGCACGCGCGGCTATCTGGTCATGAAAGGGTACAACGACAACCTCGAAGCGACGGAGGCGGCGATCGATTCCGATCGCTGGCTGCACACCGGCGATCTGGGCTGTATGGACGAGCGCGGATACGTCAAAATCACCGGGCGCGTGAAGGAGATGATTATTCGTGGTGGCGAGAACCTTTTCCCGGCGGAAATTGAAAACGCAATTCTTGAGCACCCCGAAATCGCTGAAACCGCTGTTGTGGGTGTTCCCGATGAAAAATGGGGGGAGCAGGTTGCGTGTTTCATGCGCGTTGGCGGCAAAACGCGCCCAGACCCTGCGGCGATGAAGGCTTTTATTCGCGAGCGGCTCTCGCCTCAAAAAACACCGGCATTCTGGATCTATGTCGATGAATGGCCACTCACTGGTTCCGGCAAAATCCGGAAATTCAAGCTTGCTGAGGCATTTGCGCGTGACGAATTTGTCGTTCTCACGGTCTAGCTTTTCTGCTGCGATAAAAACGCCGCCAGGGCTACATATTGGGCCACCGTCAATTCCTCGGCGCGTTGCGTATCGTTAACGCCGCAAGCTTCGAGCGCGGCTGGAAGAGAGGTTGCGTAGACCGCTTTAAGGGACGAGCGCACCATTTTTCGGCGCTGAGAAAAAGCGGCTTGCGTGATGCGTTCCAACTCGGGCGTAAATTGAAATGATGCGGTGGGTGGCTCAAACACGACAACTGTGGACTCAACCTTTGGCGGCGGCGTGAAGGCGCGCGCTGGCAAGTTGAATGCACGTGCAGGACGGGCGCACACCTGCGATATGACCGACAAGCGTCCATAGGTTTTTGTGCCGGGCGATGCGAGAATTCGGTCAGCGACTTCTTTTTGAAACATCAGCACCATGAGGGACCATAGTTCCGGCCCGGCCTTTAGCCATTTGATGAGTAGTTCAGTTGAAATATTGTAGGGGAGGTTTGCGACTATCTTCACCGGCGCTGCATCGCCGACGATGATGCGCTCATTGGCGCCAAGCGCATCCCCCTCGTGAACAGTCAATCTCCCGGCGTAGGCCGCAGAAACTTCGTTCAGCGCTTCAATGCAACGACGATCTCGTTCAATGGCGACAACCTGAGCGCCGCTTTCCAGTAATGCACGAGTCAGCCCGCCAGGGCCGGGACCGATTTCAAGAACCGTGTCACATTCATCTACTGAAGCAGCGCGTGCGATCTTGCGGGTCATGTTGAGATCGAGCAGGAAATGCTGACCGAGCGACTTTTTCGCACCAAGGTCGTAGCGCTCTATGACCTCACGCAGAGGTGGCAACACCCCATTCATTGGGAGGTGCGCCGAGAGGCGATTTCCGCCGCCAGGCGAATTGCGGCAATTAGACTATCCGCGCGCGCAAGGCCCTTGCCGGCGATATCAAGCGCAGTGCCATGGTCTGGCGACGTGCGGACGATTGGCAAGCCAAGCGTCACGTTGACTGCCTCATGGAACCCTAATGTCTTGGCGGGGATCAACGCCTGATCGTGAAGCATACATACCGCCGCGTCATACTGCGCTCGCGCTTCCGGGTGGAACATCGTGTCAGCCGGAAGCGGTCCGCGCGCGTCAATTCCGGCTTCGTTCAAGGCCGCGATTGCCGGAGCGATGACGTCCATATCTTCGCGCCCCAATGCACCGCCTTCGCCGGCATGGGGGTTAAGACCGGAAACGGCCAGTCGCGGAAGTGCAACGCCAAAATCATGCCTCAGCGCTTCGGCAATGACTGTACAAGTTTTTTCGATCAACGCTGGCGTAAGCGTGCGCACGGCGTCCACAACCGCTTGATGAATTGTGACGGGCACAGTCTTCAGCTCGGGCCCCGCCAGCATCATCACAGGCCCTCGCGCATGGTTGGCGGGCAGGGGCGCATCACGGGTCAGGTCTGCGAGAAATTCCGTGTGGCCGGGAAACGTAAAGCCTGCATTTATTAGCGTCGATTTTTGGATTGGGTTCGTAACAACGCCGGACGCCTCGCCCGAAAGCGCGAACGTTACTGCTTTTTTTATGCTTTCGATTACCGCAGCGGCGTTTCGTTCTTCCGCGAACCCGGCGCGAGCGGAAACGGCGCCATCAAGCGGTAGGATGGGTAAAGCGTCGCAAAACAGGCTGATTACTTCGGCAGGTGCCGCGATGATCTTAGTGGGCGCGCTGCTCCGCTGAAATAGCGCTGGATCGGCAATGGCAAAGAACGCGCATTTAGTATGACGAAGCTTTGCCCAGGCAGTGCAGGCGATCTCGGGGCCGACGCCGCCGGGCTCGCCCATTGTCAGCGCAAGAGGCGCCGTCATTTCATCTACCCGTTCGGCTGCTGTAATTTCATTCGGACATCGACCATGGAATCCCGTTCCACATCGCGGAGATATTGTTGTCCGATGCGCGATAGCTGACGGGTATAAATTCTGTTTTCAATCGCCTCGCGAGAGGGGAGGCCGAGTCCCTCATCCTTGTCGCAAACGAAAACGGAGTGGTAGGCGCCATCCGCCTCGATGACGGCGCTTTGGTCTTCGCGGGTCAAATCCTCAACAAACGGACGAAACCGATCATCGATTTGGTCGAGGGTGACATTTTCCAGCAGACTATATCCGACGCCTTCGCCAAGATCGATGCGTAGCGAACGCCCGGAGCAGATTTCCGCCGTTTCAATTTTTTCAAGAGCCGCGCGCGCAGCGTTGCCGCCAATGGCTTCACTTGCGCCGGCATAGGCCAATGTAAAGCTTGGCTCCCCAGCAACGACCGCCTCGCGTTTATCGCGGATCGCGAGGATCATGAACGCACCCTCCGACGGAATGGGGTTGGTGACAGCGCCGACCGGCAGTTCGCGCAACGCTGAATCAAGCTCTTCGGGGAGTTCGCCCGAACGCACCCACCCTAGGTCGCCGCCGACAGCGGCGGTCGTGCAGGCGGAAAATTGCTGAGCGACCACAGCAAATGGCACGCCACGACGCATTTGCTCGATCAGCTGCAAACCACCCTGATAATATTGCTGCGCCTGTGCGGGGTTATCGACGGGGATACAAATCTCGGAAACGAGAAACTGTTCTTTACTGGCGTCTTCGCGCATGCGTTCGAGGGTGCGGTCTACTTCATCGTCATTCACTCTGACACGATCACGATAGCGCCCTTGCACAAGTTGCGGCCATCCAATCTGAGAACGCATCTGTTCTCTTAGCGTATTCACCGAAACGCCTGCATTCTCGAGCGTCGAGACGAGTTGTGGAACGGTGAGATTGGACTGCCCGGCAACGAGCACCAATTCTTCGTTGATCTCTTCATCCGTCACTTCGAGCTCAAACTTGGCGGTTTCCTGTAGCTTCAGCCGCTCTTCAACCAAATCACGCAGCGCCTGGGCTTGTAGTTGCGGCAACGCTTCGGTCGGAATCTGGCCGCCGGCGGAAATCAGCATCAGTCTCATGCGCTGGCGGACGTCGTAGGTTGTCACGACAGCGTCGTTCACCACTGCCGCGACGGCGCTCACGGGCACGCCCGAGCGGGCGATTACTTCGTCGCTGGAAAGGCGCTCTCCACTTGCCGGCGTTTGGGCCTGAGCTGGAGAAAGTGCTAGGAAAACTGCGCAAGATACTGAACTTAAAAAGGAAAATCGCATTTTTGGGGTTTGGTCCTTTGCCTGGAGCCGCCTCAAGCCATTGGGGGAAAATAGTCTGAATTGGCGTGGGTGCAAGCGTTCAATCGACGAGGGATTTCAGGGTGAATGTCAGCAAAACCGCATTGTCGGGCTCAAGATTGGCATCGCGCGTACGGTCGCGCCGGTATGTTACGCCAAAGGTAGAGCATTCATCCTCATATCCAACCGTAAAATCCTGGCGGATCGTACGGTCGCTCTCAAGATCGAGCCGCCAGGCGCCGCCGACGGTCCAGTGCTTGGCCACGCGCAACGTGCCGCGCGCCGTCAACTCCTCCCGGCGAACAAGGTTGTTCGCCACATTTTCTTCATTCAGGCGCACATAGCTGACATTGGCGGTAAATCGCTTGGAGCGAAAATACGCCATGGATTCCGCCCGTTGCATATCGCCAGTTTCGTTCTCGATGCGGAATCTGTTTTCGACACCCAATTTCGATCCGATACGCAGATTGAGAGATCCGACGACATCGGAAGACTCCTCGCCAAGCCCCGACGAGGTTTCAAAAGCTGTTGTGGGTTGCGCTCTAAATTGTTGTCCGACCGCTCCTTCCACCGTGACGCCATTGGGAAAGACCGCCGATGCTGAAACGCCTATATTGATCCGCTGACCATCTTCAAAGGCATCGAAACCGGTTGCCTTGTTGTAGTCGAACAAGCCAGCGTAATCGAATTCAATACTCTGCGAGTCTTCATTGATAATGTCTACTGGGTTGCGGTTGGCAAGGCTGGCGACAACCTGAACACGCGGTTCGACAAACAAGCGCGCCCCGTGAAATTCGCGCGTGAGGGGATAGGACCATTCCACGCCCACAGATGGAGCAAGGCGAGTTTCAAACTCGGTCGTGTTGTCGTCCAGCGTGAAGCCCGGAAACGTGGGCTCGCAAAGGCTCATGGGGCTGGTGCAGATTTCCGTACCTTCATCAAGGTCGCGCAGGTAGTAGGCGTCCGCACGCGCTTCTGCGAAAACGTTGAAACGGTGGCCGCCTCGCGTGATGATATCGCGATCCCAATTGGCCGTTGCGGTAAAACGCTGGGAATCCACGCCACCGGTACGTAGCAATGATGCGAAATTGGCGCCGATGGATGTTCTGCCGCCGGCGACTTTCCCGCTGAACTCGTGACGGAAATCCACCAATGGCAAGACCAAGGGCGTTGTCGCTGAATCATCCTGCGCCCTCAAGCCCTGAAAGAGGTACGCGTCGGCGACCAGACGCGAGCCGCCATTTTTCCATTCAAGGCGTCCATTGCTGCGGAGCTGGTTGGTTTGCCCTCGATCAAGCTCCTGACGTAGATCGCCGCGCCGTTCGACATCGTACTGACGCAGGTAGGTGTCATCTGAAACGCGTTCAAAGTCGTAGCTCAGACGCCAGTTGTCGCCGATTTCTCTATGGCCGCGTCCAAACAAGTGCCACCGCACGCCGGGAACGCTTTCGCCAGGCTCATTTTGTTTGTTGTAGTCAATGACCCCCCCGGACAGGACATGGTACCCGTGTGCGCCCCGGCGGCGCCATTCCGCCTGCCACAACACTCCATCGGTCGCCGAAATTTTCGGAAAAAATGTTGCATCCTGATGATTTGAGATCGCCAGATAATACGGAAGCTCAATATTGAAACCGAGACGGCTGGAAGCGCCAATGTCGGGCGGCAGGAAGCCTGACTGTCTTTCAACGGATGGGTCCGGCGTTTGTAAGTAGGGTGAATACAAAATCGGCACGCCGGCGATTTCCAGAAAGGCGTGATGAAAGCGCACAACCTTTCGCTCTTCGTCGCGCGTGACACGCAATGCTTTAATCCGCCAGGTCGGTGTCTTGCCTTCGCCTTCATTGTTGCAAACATCGCATGAAGTGTAGATCGCGCGGCTCAGTCGCGTACGGGAGCCTTGTTCGCGAATGGCGCTGTCAGCGGCAAGGCGCGCATTGTTGTCCAGCAACGCGCTGAAATTCTCGGCAATGCCATCTCGCAGGTCCCCGGAAAGGACTACGCGTCCGGCGAAGGCCGTCTCCAGATTGGCGTCGGTGATCGATACGTTGCCTTCGGCGGTGACGATATCGGTTTCCGGATCGTAAATGAGCTTGTCAGCTCTTAAGTACCGCTCACCAAAAAAGGCGCGAACATCCCCTTCGGCGACAATTGGCCCGCCTTCCGCGTTGCGCGAAACCACATCGGCCTCGAACAACACCCGATCGGCGTTCTCGTCGTCTTCGTTGCCGTTAGCTTGGAGCGCGTGCGCGGGTGTTGGCGTCAGAACAGCGCCGGTCGCACCGACCAGCACCGTAGACAGAAAAAGGCGCGCAATGAGGCGTTTACTGGTCGTCACTTAAAGAAAGCCCTTCGCGGCGCGAATCAGTAGGGTTGCAAAGCTCTAGAGTTATATGACGGGTGGGGCGAGGTCCAGCCGAACCAGCCTCCAGCCGCTAACCGTCCTCGAGGTGCAGTAGCGTTGTAATGGCTGCCAGACTCGCAATCAGAGCGGGCGTCCACGCCGCCAAAGCAGGTGGAGCCAGTCCCGATTCGCCCATGGCTGTGGAAAGTTCAACGAGGATGTACAGGAAAAAGCCCGCAAGGATCGACAGGACGGCCAGTTGAAGAGCAGAACCCGCACGGGCGGGGCGCATGGAAAAAGCCGCCGCGATGAGAACCATGGCAAGGAGCTTCAATGGTGTGGAGCAGAGGTCATGAAATCGGATGTTGTATCGGGCCGTAGGCAGGCCGGCGGATTCAGCCAACAATATGAATTTGGGCAATCGCCAGAGTGACATGGTTTCAGGCGGCGCTACCCGTTCGCGGAGATTGCCAGCGCTAAGCGACGTCTCAACAGCGTAAATCGGCGTGAATTTCGGTGTTTGCGACTCGGGAGAATGCAGGCGAGCATCATGCAGCTCCAGCGTCCGGCCAGAGAGAAACGCCTCTGAGGCGTCAATGCGTTCTTGAAACCGGTCTTCCTGATCGAAACGCCAGATGGTGACACGCTCCAAGGCGCCTCGCTCTGTATCGAAATTGTCCGCATTGATGATGAGTTTCATGTTGGCGTCCTGCTGCCGCAGCCAAATGCCATCCCCGAACACTTGAACAAGGTTTCTGGCGACGCCTTGCTCACGGCTTTTGAGTATTTCCGCCTGAGCACGCATGCTCGCCGACATCGGGTCGATGATCGTGATCACAACGAGTCCCGAAATGGCGGCGATCAGCGCGGCAGGCCCGATGAGCCGCCAGACAGACAACCCTGCCGAGCGCATGACGGAAATCTCTGATCGCTTATTCAATTGGTGAAACATCCATATCGATCCGAACAGGAATACGAACGGAACAAGCGCCTGCGTTAGAGACGGCGCACGCAGTAAAGTCAGGCTCAGCGCCAGACCGAAATCACCACCGGCGGCCTTTCCGGCGAAACGCAGATTTTCGATCAGATCAACGAGCAACACGAGGCAGGTAAAAATGCTGAAAAGGCCGCCGACCGCTATCAGCGAACGGGTGGCGATATAGTTGAACAGCGTTGCAGGGGGCATCAGACGGCTCCCTTTGGTGCAATCACGCGTGCTCGCGCGGGCGCGTAGAGCAGATAGCCAAACAGGAGTATTGCAACGATCGGCGGCGCGTAGACCACCCAATAGGTGCTGGTGGACCCTGCGAGCCCTTGCGCGACGAATCCGGCGACGCGCATTCCAAAAATCAGCGATCCGGCGACGACCACGCGGAGAAAATAACTGCGGCGGGTATACGATCCGCCGACAAACGCGTAGATGCCGATAAGAGCGTAAGCAATGGCGTAAAAGGGCGTCGCAATGCGCGAGTGCCCCTCCGCAATCAGCTTGGTGGCGTATGCACGATCATAAGGCTTTGTCATATCAGGGCGGAGCAACTCCCCGAGATATCGTTCTGTCATTTCCAGCTGCAACTCGCCTGGCCCGTCACCGAATGCCGCCAGGTTCACTGCCCAGTTTTCAAACCGGATGATGTCAACTTTCCCCGTATAAGAGGCCTCTCGCTGAATGGTGCCATTGCTCAACAACAGCATTGTGCCTGCGTCGGTATCCTGCAGCACGGCCCGCTGCGCCATATAGGTCTCGCGGTTTTCGCGGTTCCGGTAGTCGTTGATCAGCAACCCGATAAACTGGTTATCGGCCAGCGCTTCGTCCACATAGACGGTCAGACCGTCGGAAACATTTACAAACTCGCCGCTGCGGATCAATGAATTGGCGAAATCGGCGCGGATCTCCGCGACCGATTGCTTCATGATCCTGTAACTTCGGGGCATTAGGTCGACATTGACATAGAAGGTCGCCAGCGCAGCGCCGAATGCAATGAGCAATAACGGCGCGGAAAGCCGCCACCGGCTTACACCGGCGGCAAACATGACGGCGATCTCGCTATCGGAATGGAGCCGGTAAAGCGCGTAAATGATCGCGCCGAACAGGGCGAAGGGGATGATGATCGCCAACAGGCTCGGAATAATCAAAAGGCTCAGATAGAGAAAAATCCACAGGCCCTGGCCGTACTCGACAATGATCTCAATTCGCTTAAGGCTCTGGGTCATCCAGACGATGGCCGTCGTGACCAGCAAAATCATGCCGAGCGGCGTCATGCACTGGCGTAACAGGTATTTGTCGAGACTGTTCACGGGGGTAGGCGCTCTTCCCATATGAAGCGGAGGCGCTAGAGTGGCGCCCTTGAAACCGCCTTCGGCCTAGCACAAACATCACCTGAGCCGAAAGCGCCCCACAATATCTTGAGTGTTAACATCTTGAACAGGGGCGCATTCTCGAACAATACAGTCACAAAGCAAAACAGCTGACATAGAGGATTTACATGCAAATCACCTTTTCCGCCGCCGCATTGCCGAAAACCGGTGCGATTGTCATCCCCGTTTTTGAAGATGGCGGCAAGCCCAAGGCCTATGACGACTTGGACAAGGCGACGGAGGGAGCGCTGGAGCGCGCGGTAAAGGCTTCGGCCTTCAAGCCGAAGAAAGGCAAAATTCTGGAGATCGTTTCGCCGGCGGGCGTCGGAAACAGCCGGATTGTGATCATCGGCGCCGGCAGCTCGAAAGGCTTTACTGTACTCGATGCCGAAGCCTTGGGCGGCAATGCACTGGGCCGACTGCTGGGTTGTCGGGATAAAGCGGTCGCATTTGCGCTTACCGGGCTGACGGTCAAGAAAATCGCCAATGACGAGCTTGCGGCGCGCATCGCGATTGGCGCCAAGATGAAAACCTACCGGTTCGATAAGTATCGTACCAAAGAGGAAAAAGACGACAAGCCGACGCTCGCAAAGATTACGGTTCAAACGTCCGCGACAAAAGCCAAGGATGTCTTCGCCGTTTACGATCAGATTAACGACGGGGTGTTTCTGACCCGTGATCTTGTTTCGGAGCCGGCGAACATTCTTTACCCGGATAGTTTCGCCAAACGATGTCAAGCTTTGTCGAAGCTCGGTGTTAAGATCAAGGTGCTGGGTGAAGCTGAGATGAAGAAGCTGGGCATGGGCTCGCTTCTCGGGGTCGGCCAGGGATCGGTTCGCGATTCGAAGCTGGTCGCGATGGAATGGCTCGGCGGCAAAAAAGGCGATGCGCCGGTCGCATTTGTGGGCAAAGGCGTGACCTTTGATACTGGCGGCATCTCACTTAAGCCCGCCCCGGGCATGGAAGATATGAAATGGGACATGGGTGGCGCGGGCGCCGTCACCGGCGCCATGGCGGCGATCGCGGGACGCAAGGCTAAAGCCAATGTCATTGGCGTCGTCGGCCTTGTGGAGAATATGCCGGACGGGAATGCGCAGCGCCCCGGAGACGTGGTGAAATCGATGTCCGGGCAGACCATTGAGGTCTTGAATACAGATGCGGAAGGCCGCCTCGTACTCGCCGACGCGCTTTGGTGGACACAGGAAACCTACAAACCAAAAGCGGTGATTGACCTTGCAACCCTGACAGGCGCGATCATGATTGCGCTGGCGCATGAATTTGGTGGTATGTTCACCAAGGACGACAAACTCGCCAAACAACTTGATGCAGCCGGTGAGGCGACGGGTGACAAGTTGTGGCGTATGCCGCTGACGCAAACGCACGACGACATGATCAAATCAGACATTGCCGACATGCAAAATATTGGCGGTAGATGGGGAGGGTCTTCTTCCGCCGCCGCTTTCCTCGGGCGTTTCGTCAAGGAGGGCGTTTCCTGGGCGCACCTCGATATTGCAGGCATGGCGTGGAATACGAAAGACAAACCGACCTGCCCGAAGGGCGGTTCCGGTTATGGCGTGCGGCTTCTCGACGAATATATTCGAGCAAACTACGAAAGCTGATCGTTCCCGAGTTAGGAAAGGCGGGCGGAGTGAAGATGGTACTGATAATTCTTTTTGCACTGCTCGCTGCACTTGTCGGCGCGGCCATTTTTCTGGTTCAACAATCAACGGCAGGGGAAGCACCGGGCCTCATTGACGGGGCGCTGGCGCCCTGTCCGGCGTCGCCAAACTGTGTCTCCAGCGAGGCGGGAACGCCGGCGTCTCACGCCATTACGCCCCTGCCAGGTGGAGCTTGGGCGAGGCTTCCGGATGTTATTGGAACGCAGGGCGGCAATATTGTCGTCATTCGGGAAGATTATCTCGCTGCAGAATTTGCGACACCGTTGATGGGATTCGTCGACGATGTTGAGTTTCGGAACGCTAGCGATGTTGTTCATGTTCGGTCTGCCTCTCGTGTCGGTCGAAGCGATTTCGGCGCCAACAAGAAGCGCGTAGAGGCGTTGCGGGCGGCGTTGGAAGGATAGGCGCGATGGCGGATTTTTTTGACCAACTGACGGACGAACACATCGAATTCATTGAGCGACAGCCGATGTTTTTCGTGGCGACCGCTGCTGCGGAAGGGCGCATCAACCTTTCGCCGAAGGGCGATGACAGTTTTAGGGTTCTTAGCCCAAATCGCGTCGCGTTTCTCAATCTTTCGGGAAGCGGCAACGAAACCGACGCCCATCTGAAGCGGGATGGTCGCATCACGTTTATGTTCAACAGTTTCGACAAGAAACCGCTGATTTTGCGAATTTATGGTGAGGGAACTTCGGCCCCGTACGGTACCCCGGAATTTGAAGAGCACAAAAGCCTGTTTCCGGAAATTCCCGGCGCGCGCCAGATTATTTTCGCTGACATTGGAAGCGTGCAAACGAGTTGTGGTTTTGCGGTGCCGGAAATGACGCTCGTCCGTCAACGCCCGGTGTTGCGGCAGCTTTCAAAATCGAGAGGACAGGAAGTGCTCGCCGAAGGCTGGCGCTTGAAAAACGCAAAGAGCATTGACGGATTTGACACGGTGCTCGGCGACGCCATGAAATGACAGAAGTCTTATTTTATCATCTTGAACGCGGCGCCTTTGAGGATGTGCTTCCCGGTCTCCTTGAAAAAACACTGGAACGCGGGTGGAAAGCGGTGGTGCGCGCAGGCGCACAGGAGCGCATCGAAAAGCTTGATAATTATTTGTGGACTTATCGCGACGAGTCTTTCTTGCCGCATGGCGCTGCAGGGGACGGCGCCCGCCAGCCGATCTGGCTGACCAGCAGCGATGACGCGCCCAATGACGCGGATTTGTTGTTTCTCGTGGATGGCGCAGCAACGGAGGCGCGGTCGCTTAAAGACTTCGTTCGTTGCGTTGCGATTTTCGACGGCCGCGATGACGAAGCGCTCAATCGCGCGCGCGGCTTCTGGAAGGAAGTCAAAGATGAGGGCCTTGATGCGACCTATTGGAGGCAATCACCCGAAGGCCGTTGGGAAAAGCAGGCGTGAGCCAGCGACGCGGCTGGGACTAAGGGATATCCATCGGTCATGACCCAGGATACGCTGCAGGCATTTCGTGACAAGTTGACAGCGCGCAGAGCGGAGCTGAAAGCGCTCTCCCTTGGCGCATCGGATTCTCGAAAGCCAGTTGAACTCGATCAGCAATCTGTTGGACGCCTGTCGCGTCAGGACGCGTTGCAGCAACAGGCGATGGCGAATGCACAAGAGGCGCGGCGCAAAAACGAGCTGAAAAAGATCGAAGCGGCTTTGGTTTGTATTGATGAAGGCGATTATGGTTGGTGCAACGAATGCGGCGAAGCCATTCCAGAGCAGCGCTTGAACATTGATCTGACGGCTACTTTATGTGCGCCTTGCGCCTGCGCGGCTACGCGTTGATTATAAGATAGCCAACATAAAGGCCATAAGCACCGACGAGCAGGACGCCCTCCCAGCGTTCGATGTTTCGCCGGGTCCAAGCGAACAGGACCATGGCTATCGTCGCTATGGCCATAACCCAGATGTCAAATTGAGCTATCTCCGCCGGAACCGCGATCGGCTGGATCAGAACAGTCACGCCAAGAATGCCCAAAAGGTTATAGATATTCGACCCAACCACATTACCCAGCGCCAAATTGCTTTTTCCACGGGCCGCCGCGACAACCGAGGTGACCAGTTCCGGTAGGGATGTACCGACAGCAACGATGGTGAGGCCAATGATGGATTCCGAAATATCGAGCGAGGCGGCTATCGTAATAGCGCCCATAACCAACAGTTTCGCACCGGCAATCAACAAAGCCAGCCCAACGCCCGTAAAGGCCATAGCGGCGATTGGAGAACGCGCGCTAGGTAATTCGGCGGCTTCTGCTTCATGGCGGACTGGTTCCGGCGCTGTCGTCACTAACCGTTCGCTGAAATATGCGTATGTAATGTAGCCCGCGATTGCGATCAGGAATCCAGCGCCTGCAAAGCGGCCCACCGCCCCGCTCAGCATCACGATGATGACAATAATCGTTGCGGCGATCAGGGCGGGCAGGTCCCGGTGAAAGCTGTTGCGTTCGAAGGCGATGGGCGCGATCGCCGCCGACAGGCCAAGAATGAGCAGGATGTTGGCGATGTTTGAACCGATCACATTGCCCAGCGCGATTCCCGAGGAGCCAGACAAAGCGGCCTCAATACTTGAAACCAATTCCGGCGTTGAAGTTCCAAAGCCCACCAAAGTTAACCCGATTAAGAGTTCCGATAAGCCGAATCGCCGCGCTAGCCCGGTTGCGCCCCGAATGAGCAGTTCGGCGCCGCCAGTTAGCAGGAATAGTCCGGCAATGATGGATATCCAGGGCATAGGAATGGGCTTTGCGTATTAGAGGCCGACTGTAATTTCGGAACAAGAATGCGCCAACGCTAGAGGCGGCGCCGTATTTATTTTTTGTTCGTCAACCGGAAACGAAAACGCCCGGTCGCCACGGGCGATCCCTCATCGGATTGCCATCCAACCGCTTCGACAAACGCAATCCGCCGGCCGACCCGCAAGAGGTTGACACGGGCCGTCATATCCATTGCGCGTGCCGAGGTGAGGTAATCTATATCCGCGTTTATGCAGCCAAGACTGTGGGTTCCATTGAGATGGGCGTGCAAAGCAGATTCCGCTGAAAACTCCAAAAATGCAGCGATGCCGCCGCCATGAATGGCGCGGATGAGCGCGTTGCCAATGTGCCGCTCGCCGAATGTGAGGTGAAACAGCACACTATTGTCTGCGTGAGTAGCGGAAAAGCCTATCCAGTCTGCGATCGGCGAGCGTGCGGCGTAATCCTCGATTAACGCTAGTTGCTCTTGGAGGCTCACAACCGGGATTCCTTGTTCGGTCCGCGTGTTCCGACCATGAATGCCCCGGCGCCTGTGGCGACTAACGCGCCTGTCGCTTCGTCTGTCAGATCGCCCTGCACATGGGCGACATCATCGCTCAAACTGCGGCATTCTGCAGCGCAGGATACGCGTCCGCCGGGCGCGATCTGGGCGATATAATCGGTTCTGAGGTTGATGGTTGCGATCGGCTTCAAGTCGTCGAGCGCCGTGAACGCCGCCAGTCCGAAGATCGAATCCATGATGATTGTCAGAAGACTGCTATGGATGTGGCAGTCAATATTGCGAAATTCATCCGGCAGGTAGACGGAAAACGTCGCCTTGGCGCGCCCGATCAGCATCGGTCTTAATTCCAGTGTTTTGAATAGTGAGTGCTCGTGCAGCAACCAGTCGCTCGCCTTTTGCAACATCGCGCCAACGGCTGGATTGATATCGGTTGACCTCACTTTTCGCGCAGCCTTTCTTCCTCGTACTGAATGCCATAGCCGATGATCATGCGCCAGAGCGCTTCCGCCATTTCCGGCGGCATTCCGGCAGTGCGCGCGCGTTCGCGCACTTTTTCGATCACTTCTCGGTTACGCCACGGTACGGACGCTTCTGCGGCGGACCGCTTAAACACCCAGGCCCGATCCACATATGTCCAGCGCTCGGACAACAGGTCGACCAGAGCTCGATCGACACGGTCAATCTCCGCGCGGACTTCATCCATGTTTGCACAATCGGCGGCCTTTTTCATCGGGATCGTCCTTTCGTCAGCGAGCATCGCGGGTGAGCAGTAGCGAGGCGACGGATTTTCGCGCCTAGCTGTCTGCAAGCTGCTTTGCGTTTTCATATTTCTCCAGCGCCGCCATCCAACGTGATTCCGTACGGGCGATTGCTTCGACGAGGGCGCTTCGTTCCTTCGATAGCTTTGTTGCGCGCGGCAGGTTCTTTGTGAACAATCCGGGCTCAGCCAGAGCGGCGTCAAGGCGCTTTAAAGTCTCGTTCAGTTTTTCAAAGCGCTCTTCATGCGCATCTGCGGACTTTTTCAGCGGTTGAAGGGAGAGGCGCGCATTGGCCGCATCCTTGCGGGCGATTTCTTTTAGTTTTTCTGGCGACTTCTTCTCGGTGGATTTCGACGTTTTACTCGCGGCGATAACCAGTTCGCGATAGTCGCCGAGGTCGCCATCGTAAGGCCCCACGGCGCCATTGTTCACCAGCCACAAACGATCCGCCACCGACGAGGCCAGATGAGAATCGTGGGTGATGAGAAGGACGGCGCCTTCAAAGTCATTCAATGCTTCGATCAACGCCTCGCGCGCGCCAATATCAAGGTGGTTGGTTGGCTCGTCGAGGATCAAGACGTGCGCGCCGTGAAACGTAATAATGCCGAGCAGCAAACGCGCTTTTTCCCCGCCGGAAAGCTTCTCCACCTTGGTGTCCGCTTTTTCAGGTCCAAAACCGAGGCGCGCCGTCGCCGCGCGAGTCTGCGCCTCCGTGGCGTCGGGAATGAGGTCGCGGACATGGTCATAGGCGGACTGCTTCGGCTTTAACTCATCAAGCTGATGCTGCGCGAAGTAAGCGATTTTCAGTTTCTTGTGTTTGTAGACATTGCCCGCGAGCGGTGGCAGCCGCCCCGAAAGCGCCTTCACAAGGGTAGATTTGCCTTCGCCGTTGGGGCCGAGAATGGCGATGCGATCGTCATTGTCGAGGCGCAGGTTCACCTTGTTGAGGATTGGTTTGCCTTCCTCATAGCCGAGGTCGCCGTCAACCACGCGAATGATCGGCGGCGCCATGGGTTTTGGATTTGGAAAATGAAACGGCGCAGTGCGTGCGGAAATAGGCTCGGCGACGGTCTCCAGCTTTTCCAACATTTTGATGCGGCTTTGCGCCTGTTTGGCTTTGGACGCTTTGGCGCGAAAGCGGTCAACAAATGACTGCATGTGTTTTCGCCGCGCTTCCTGCCGGGCGCGAAATGAAACGGCTTGCGCTCGCGCTTCTGCACGTTTGTGTTCATAACTGTCATAGTCGCCCGCGTGGACAGTGAGCTTACCATTCTCCAGCGCCATGATATGCGTGACAGCATTGTTCAACAGCGCGCGGTCATGGCTGATGATCAGCGTTGTATAGGGGTATCGGCGCAGATAATTTTCCAGCCAGATCGTCCCTTCGAGATCGAGATAATTTGTCGGTTCGTCGAGCAGGAGAAGGTCCGGTGCGGAGAACAGAACGCCCGCGAGCGCGACACGCATGCGCCAGCCGCCGGAAAATTCTGAACAGGGACGGCGTTGCTCTTCGGCGGAAAAGCCCAGCCCTGACAGGATCGACCCGGCGCGCGCCTCCGCGGAATGCGCTTCGATATCGGCCAGACGGGTCTGAATTTCTGCAATGCGATGCGGGTCGGTCGCGGTTTCCGCCTCCGCAAGAAGGCTTGCCCGTTCCTTGTCCTGCTCCAACACAGTATCGATGAGACTGATGTTGGAGGAGGGTGCTTCCTGATCGACGCCGCCCAGGCGGCGGTTCTTGCGGAGCGAGACCTCGTCGCTGCCGGCGTAGATCTCTCCTTTGATCATTTTGAATAGGGTGGTTTTGCCCGAGCCATTGGGTCCGACAAAGCCGACTTTCCAGCCGTCGGAGAGCGCCGCCGTGGCCTGATCGAATAGGATGCGGCCTTCAATGCGGTAAGTGAGGTCATTAATATGCAACATAGCGGCGCGCTTTTACCCTTGGCGCCGCAATTGCGAAAGGCTTGGTTTCCTATTTTTGCTTATTCTTCCGCAGGTTTGTGGTTTGAGGCGTTTCCGGCATTGAGCCAGATTCCGTCGATTTTGCGGGCGAGCATGACCCAGGCCCACTGGTCGCTAAAGGGTTCGCCGGTTTCTTTGACGTTTCCTTCAGCGAGCGGATTGACCATGACCCAGCCAATATCGCCGCCCTCAGACACGGTGACGACCGGATCTTTCAGGTCATGATATCCGGTGTAATCCACGCGGGAAAACACAGAACTAAAACGCGATAGCGTCTGCGCTCGCGTTGTCTCCAAGACTTCACCGCGGCTGGCGACGATGCCAGTGGGGGCGGTCAGGGCCGCCATCATCTCTGCGTCGCCGCGACAATGCGCCGTCAACAATGCGCGATGCAGGCGATGAAGTTTGACTGCATCAAGTTCGGGCGCAGGATTGGCGTTGTGAAAGTCGATGGTGTCCGACTGCACGAAGGAAACAGAAGTGTAAATATAATTGAAGAGACGGTCCTCATGGCTTACTGCCAATGCATACGGCACGGCGCCCTTAGGCGTCTCGCGCCAGTCACCATAGGTAACGGTGATTGCGCTTTCGTCCGGCAGATTAAGAATTAATGCGTGAGGCCGCCCGTTGTCGTTCTTCAATAAGGTCACGGCGCCGCCAACAGGGAAGCGGCCCTGCTGTCCATCATAAATACCGCCATCAAACTCTACACGGCTAACGTTGGTGATATCATTGGCGACTTCTTCGAAATTGAGCGCCAAGGCGTGGAACTGGTGGCCGATGATAAAACGCTTTTCTTTGTCGCCGGCCAACTCTTCGGTCTCGCCCTGGCGAGACCATGAATGGGCGCCCTCAACAGCGATCAATGTGGTGTTGTCTGAAATGAAGGACGCCGACGCCTCCGCGGGTGAGCGATAGAAAGTCTCGACCCGGTAACTGGCGCCATCGGAAGTGGTTACATCCGCGCTGGCGATCATGGCCGGCGCCTCGCAGGCGTTGTTCGCAAATGCGAGCGAAGGAAAAACGGCCAAAACAATAAGTATTGGAATATGGTTCATATGCTCAGCGTTTCCCGTAGTCGCCAATTCGGCAGGCGTTCTTGTGCTGTAAGAGCCCAAAGAATATACGCCTGAATATTATACGCAATATTCATTCGCCAACTGACCACCGTCCCTCGCAATAGTGTGAAAGTTTTCAGACAAATATTGAATTGAACAGCCGCGATCTCCATTTCTTCTGAAAAGATAGGAGGGCTGATGATGTTGGGACGTCTTTTCAAAGTACTGACTTTTCCGTTGCGTTTGTTTGGCCGCCTCTTCCGATCCGTGGGGCGTGAGGCGAAGGCTTCGTCGCGAACGGCGGCAAACGCTGGCGGGGCCGTCATCGCCACTGCCGAGGCGCAGATTTGCTGGAAGAGGAATATCGCGAAGAACCGCCGACTGGTGTTGAAACCGTTCTTTTTAAACAATTGCCGCGCCCGCGTTTGACAGAGCGGTCAGCTTCCGAATTGTCGCTGGAACAGGCGATTGAATATGCCACGAATGCGAAGGCGTTCTATGGCTACCGGTTTCCATTGTTTGCGCGCGGCGATTTTTTCTATGAGGAGGTGGAGCAGGATTATCTGAACGCCGCACTCGGTTACGAGGCGAACAGCATCGACAAGCGGTTCCTGGATGTCACAACCTTGTTTCGTCACACCCTGAACGCCAATACGCGCCGCATGCTGCTTTATTGGACGCCTGCGCTGTTTCTCTTTGTGTTTGGCGCCGCCACCTTGATGTTACAGCGCGGGATGGGAGCTTCCCTACAGGAAGCGTCGAGCAGCGTTGGAGGGGTATCATCTATCTTTTACGCCGGCGCCGCGTTGCTGGGTGCGCTTTTGGCGTTCTTTGTTTTCAGCTGGCCCTATAAAGTAGTGCAGCAGCGCAATCTGATGAATCTCGACAATTATATCACGTCGAAATTTGCGCGGATAAACAATAATTTTCAGGTGGCGAAACGGCGTGCGTTGAATGTGGAGCGCGACAAACGAATGGGGCAGCGTGAAGAATTGAAAGAGGAAGCCGGATCCTGGACGCTCGCCTATCATTGGTTTGCGATGCGCTTGTTTCTTTGCGAGCTGGTTTTGCGAAACAAATTCTATCAGGTACGCCGCAATACGACGCTGTACTGGGTTGGCGGATTAATGCTTACCGGCGCGGCGTTTGCGGGGTTGATCTCCCTCTTGATCTGGCGAAGCGCCGCCGCTGAAACACTTATGGCGTTTTCGCTTGCCGCTTTGGGGTTTACCGTGCTCGCGGGCTTAATCATGCGGCGGGCGACAGCGATGATGTTCCGCGTCATCGAGTCAAACGAATGGAGCCGGTTTCACATTGTCGATCTTGATGCGACTATTCGCGATCATGTGGGCGAAGACAAACTGCAGATCGTCACTTTCCGCGACCGGAACCGATTTGAATAACGGCGTTAGTGTCCGCCATGCGTTTCTTGATCGGCAGCACGAACTTCGAACGGGATGGTGAGGGGCTGCGTGTTTTCAAATTGCAGCGTCATCACTTGTTTGTCGCCTTCCGCCAAGGCTGCGGAAAGGCCGATTAGCATAATGTGGGCGCCGCCTGGCTCCATCGTGACGGATTTGCGCGGCGCCAGTTCCAGACCGCCCTCGAGCGGCGCCATGGCCGCCACCCCGTTTTCATCCACGGTTGACGCATGAAGTTCCACTGCGCCGGCCCCGTCGAAAAATACTGCGACCAGGCGGTCGGGCGTCTTCCCCCCGTTGCAGAGCTGAACATAGGCCGCGCCCATTTTTTGGCCCGGATGCGAGGCGCGAATCCAGGCGTCGCTCGCGGTCACCCCATCTCCGGCGCAGGCTGTTTGCGCTGGTCCAGAGCAAGCGCCGAGAATCAGTGCGGCGAGGGCGGGGAATCCAGTGGAGAATCGCATCAGACTATCCTTCTATTTGCGCCGATTTCACGGGACGCCACGGTTGGCGCCCGCTGCGGATATGGGTAAGACGGGCGCAGGTAAAGGACAAGAGTGATATGAATCCGAATGAGATCGCCCGCCTGCAGCAATATTTGCAAGGAAAGTTTTCTGTTGGAAACCTGACCGTGCGTGGCCGGGCGAATAAGGATGATTCGGCGGAAGTTTACCTCGGCGATGAATTCATCGGCGTGATATTTCGTGATGACGAGGATGGCGACGTTTCGTACGATTTCAATATGGCGATTCTCGAAATCGATTTGCCGGAATCTCCGGCCAGCTAAGAGGTGAGCTTTGCCGGGCGCGCCCACCGGGTTACTAGGTAAGCTGTCCGCTGAACGCCCGGTGTTGGCAGTCGGCGTGCTCGTGCTGAGCTCGGTCGTGTTGTGCATTCTTGGCGTGCGCGAAAGCGCGCTGGCTCAGACCAATGATATTGTCAGCCACCTCGCTATCGCGGGCCTCGCGGTGTTGTGCCTGCCGATGACGCTGGCCGCGCTGGCGCCCGAACGGTTGGCGCCGCGTATTTTATTCATGGCGGTGACCATCATCGTTGGCGCCGGGCTGATGGCGATTGCGTTCGGCGCCTTTGATGTGGCGTGGGTATCGATCTCTCCATTGTTGTCGGGCAGCGCCTTTGGATTGTTCCTGTTTTCGATCGCTCTGGCGCCGCTGACTCGCAATGCAATTCGCCTCGGCGTTCTTGGTCCACTTGCAACACTGGTTGGTGTTGTCG
Organism: uncultured Alphaproteobacteria bacterium; assembly: GCA_942492295.1. GTDB lineage: Bacteria > Pseudomonadota > Alphaproteobacteria > Caulobacterales > Parvularculaceae > Hyphococcus. Next base: position 669,994 of record CALODW010000005.1, on the reverse strand, counting down.
GCGCGATTGGTTACTTCGCGCTCCAAGGCGTGCTCGGCTCGCCGTTCAGCGCATCGATTATCGCCATCGCCTTGGCCGGCGGCGTAAGCGTCGGCGCGGGTATTGGAGCGGACTTCGCCCAGTATTTTGCAAAAGGGATGGATGCCCGTAGCGCCGCGTCTGCAGCTGGACACGGAGGCGTAGCGCCGTCCGTGTTCACCATATTCGCTGGGACAATTTTTGCGGGACTTGTTTCCTTTCATGCAAATTTCGGAATGGCCGACGCACAAATTATAGTCAGCGCCTTCGTTGCGGTATTGATCGCGACAATGACATCTCTTGTGGGCGCCACCGCGGCGCTCGCCATGATCCAGCCCGGCGAACAAACTGCCGTTGACGAAAATCGACGGCGGCAGAAATTCGCCGAGGCCTGGCGCCCGATGCGCAAGCTTTTGCCGTCGACAACGGCGCTCGCAGCCTCGGCGATAGCCGGCATCCTGTTGGTGATCGCGGCGTTTGAAGCGGGAATCGACTCTGCGCTTACCCTCATGGTGTTTCTTGCGCTTATCCTTGGTGCTTCCGGGTTGGCGTTTGTGTCCATCCGAACGAGTCTGTTGATCACGGCGCTGCTGTTTTTGAGTTTCGTTTTGACAAACTACGTCTATTTGATCTTTGACCTTTCCCTCCCAGCGTTGCCGGAACGGTTTGCGGCTCTCACGCTTGCGGCGCTCGGCTTTTCGCAGCTTACTGTGAGTTGGAGAAACGCCGGCGATATCTGGCGGAACGCGCGCGATATTGCTCAGAACGCAATGTGCGATGGGCTGCGCCGCTTTTTGATCGCCCTAGCGGCGGGAGCGACCGCGCTGATTGTCTCGGCCAGCGCATTTTCCTGGGAAGAGGGCGCCGCCACCGCTGGATATTATATAATTGTCGCGAGTGTCGGCTTAGTCTTTGCGCCGGTATTTATGGTGGCGCTAAGCGCCCGCGCCCAACGATATTGATGCGCAGTTATCGCTTGCAACGGCAAATGGTCCTAGTTTTCTGACGGACGGGACTGGTCAAGATCCTGGACAAATTTTTGAACCGCAGCATCCAAGGCGCGCCATTCCGGCAAGTAGGGCCGCTTGAACCGGTAACTGACCTCGATTGTCTCACCATATTCATATTCTCGCCAGCACTCCGGGCTGCTTACTTCCTCCAGCTCCTTAAAGCAGAAGATCGCCGCCATCTTTTCGTTTTCGTCGGTTCCGACAAATAGCTCCGTGTCGGCATAACCGTTAGTGGGCACATTGGAGCGCTGGTCCTTGAAGGTGAACTTCGTCAATTGATAGGGCGTTCTGACACCGCGCTGATCCAGCGTTTCAGGCAAATACAGCCGGTCAAAACGCTGTTGTTCATCGAACATTGAAGACCGTTTGGAAATCGTTACGTCGATGCGGCGGGTATCGGGCGCATTTTCGATGAACTCTTTGCGTTGCGCCGGCGTGTAGCCGTTCATGGTCGGCCACAAGGCGTACAAGACGACTTCGTCGCGGACACCGCCGCGTCTGGCGCGGGGATAGACCGTGTAATTGGCTGCAGGACTGAAAATCAGGCCGCCGATTTCGACCCGAACGGGCTCTTCGGTTATGGCGGGGCTAGGCGTGTTGCCGGAAAAATCCTCAACGCTCGGGCCAACGTAGTAGTATAGGAAAATGGCGCACAGGACGAGCGTCGCCATGAAAATTCCAAGCGGATAGCGCCAGCTTGATTCCTGTTTGATTTCCTCGCCGCCGAACCCGTAGCCGTTACTCATTTACCGTCCTCACGTCATATTAGAAGCGGAGACAGCGTCATTACCACGCCAGCGCGCGGGCGCAAATCCCGGCCATAAATCCCCGGCCGGCTGGCCCGGAGAGGAGGCGGCTATTAAAGCGCGTCGATCATCTCGGCGACCAGCGGGTGCCGGACGACATCTTCACGGGTGAAATGGATTGCCCGAACATTCTCAAGGCCTTCCAGTTTTTCCACAACATCGTTGAGCCCGGACAGACCAGGCAGCAAATCGCTCTGGGCGGGGTCGCCGGTGACAACCATGGATGAGTTCCACCCGAGCCGTGTCAGCAGCATTTTGAGTTGCCCATAAGTGCAGTTCTGGGCTTCGTCGATAATGATGTAGGCGTTGTTGAGTGTGCGCCCGCGCATATAGGCAATGGGCGCGATTTCGATGACGCCCTCGGCAAGCAGGGCCTTCAGGCGTTTCGATGAAAGCCGGTCGCATAGTGCATCGTACAGCGGGCGGAGATAGGGAGAGAGCTTCTGTTCCATGTCGCCCGGTAAGAACCCGAGGCTTTCGCCGGCCTCCACCGCCGGACGGGACAGAATGATGCGGCGAACGGACCCCGCGTCGAGCGCTTCCACAGCTTTCGCAATGGCGAGATAAGTTTTACCGGTGCCCGCTGCGCCCGATGCAAAAACAAGTGGGGCTTCGTCGATGGCGTCCAGCATTTTTTGCTGGGAGTCGTTTTGTGCACGGATGTTCTTGCGGTATTTCTGTTCCGGATTGTCGCTCTTGTATTTTACGCTTTCGAGCGGAGTCCATTGCGGTTCGTCAAACAGGTGACGGATATTCGTCTCTTCACCGTATTGCGCATGTTCCTGCATGCGCCGCGCCGCGCGGCGCGCCGTGCGTTTTGCCATCTACGCCTCCAATAACTACTGTGATGTGGGAATGGCGATGATGCGCAATGCAACAGAATGAATGTAAACGTTTATGCGCACTGTCTGCGCCTAACGATCGCTCATTTATGCCGCAACAATTCATTCTAACGCCGAGTACTCCTTGAGAGGCGTTCCCGCGAATCAGTCACCGCATTCACTATAGCGCGTTTGGCGGAACGCGCCGAGGTCAAATTCGAATGTCAGAAAAAATTCGTAAGTCTTAATGATAGCGGTTGTGCGCTACGCAACCCTTGAGCGCATGTAAGCCGCCGAAATCTTTGACATGGTTTCCGGTGCGTAATTGCGCCACGACGTACGGCCACGCGTTGCATCCACAACGAAGATGGACTCGCTGCCGCGCAGATAAGGCGCAATGGCGTTGCGGACGCCCACGGCGGTTAGCTCGCAGTTCACGCTCCACACATTGTCCGCAATGCGAAACGCGTGTCCAAGGCTCATGACAGCCGCTTCAACGCGACTGGCGGCGCCGCTGACAACATCAAAAATGACGATGAAGTTAGCGCTGTGAGGTTCAGAGCGATCTTGTTTCGCGGCCGCTTTCCTGGCCGGCTTCGTCATCGTTGCGGCGTCATTGTCTTCGGACGCGACAGCGGATTCATCGTTCCAGTCATCGCGTTTACCGAACGCGGGTCCGGATGTCTTGGCAAATCCGTTGGACTTTTGAGATCCCGCGACTTCCGTCCCAAAGAAATTGGCGAAGACTGTCTCTTTACGGGCTTCCCGCCATGCTCTGCCGCCAGCGGGTGCAATCATGGACCAGGCCGCAAGCCGCCCTTCATGCGCAAATTTGCGCATTTGCTGGGTCGTATAAGGTCCGTAAACCTTCTCCTTGACCTTCAAGCACCAATTTTCGGCTGCGAGCATTAGTCTACCTCATCTGCGCCGGCCGCCCTAAGGGCGAACGCCTTTTTTACCGAAGGGTTGAGCAAAATCCGGACCAGAAGGCGAAAAGGACTGCGGTTCCTCTGTGGTGTCGGCGATGACCTCGTCCATCCGCTCTGCCGTGCCCGTAAACACAACGCCGACACCCTTTTCATGGCGCCGGATCACTTTGGCGGTCATACGTCCCAAAATGAGATGCATGCCCAGCGGCGGGCGGGGACTGATCTCAATCGACGCACCGGTAAGCGAAATATCGAGGATCGCGCATTGAAAAACGCGGCCATCTTCTAGGTAAACCGTAGCGGGCGCGTCATGCGCGATGCGCGGACCGGATCGCCGATCGGCGCCGCGGCGGGGCCTGTTTAACGTTGTGGTAAGCTTGTCAGCAATTTTGGCGTGTTTTGCGCGCTTTTTCGGATAGGTTATCGCGAACGTATCCCGGTCTGCGCGGACGACTTTTCCCTCGATGCGGCCTATCTGATCAATATACAAAACGACGCTCTGACCGAACGAGGGTGGAAATTTGGCGCGCACCATTGCGCCGCCCGCCGAAATATTTGTGACCATCCCGGCGCGTTCATCGCCTTTATCCGTAAGGAAGCGCGCTTTGAGCGGCAACTCAACGCGTTGGAACTGACGCCTGTCGGCGTCATCCTGTGCAGCCACATCCGCAGAAGGGGCGGCTGTATTGTTGATTGGCGGTGCCTTTACCATTTTGGCCCTGTCGCCTTCGATGTCACCTTCGAGATCTCCCTGAAACTCTATGATCCTTTGGTGAACAAAGGTTTGCGCCGGGGCATAGCGATGGTTACATTTATTTGAGGCCTAGAGCAGGCGCGGGGCGTCAACGAAGCGATCCAAAATGGGACAGGCGGCACACAAGTATGGTTGGTTTTTCCGGTAAAGTTCCGTTTGTTCTACGCCGGTCCGGCGGCGAATTCGACCGGAAAAGGCTGTTTAATGTTCCGGGTGTCGTGCTGCTTCTCGTATTGGCGACTATCGGCGCCTTTGTGGCGTTATTTCTGATCCCACTGAAAACGGCGCAAACGCTGGCGCTTGTGGCTGCTGTGGTGCCGAAAAAGTTTGTCGCCGGCGCGGCGGCCAATGGCGGCTGGCTCAGCATGCTTTCGCCGCTGATTTCTCATATTTTCGTCCATGCGGGGGTGATGCACATCGCCTTGAACTCGCTTTGGCTGCTTGCCTTCGGCGCGCCGGTTGCGCGGCGGCTCGGCGCCAACAACGCGCTGAAGTCGTTTTCCGCGTTCGCGCGCGCCAGCGTGTTCATAACGTTCTATTTATTATCCGGCGTTGCTGGCGCTCTTCTCTTCATCGCGATGCACACAGACGATATCATACCGATGGTCGGCGCATCCGGCGCAGTGTCCGGATTGTTGGGTGGTCTTGTGCGGTTCGCCTTTAACAGATCGACATTGTTCGGTCCTGAATATGCGAAACTCAGCCCACTGAACTCGCAGCCCGTGGTGACCTGGTCGTTGTTCATTATTGTGATGAACGTCGGTTTTGGCGTGTTTGGCGCCGCTCTTGCCGGCGGTGCGATGATCGCCTGGGAGGCGCATATAGGCGGCTATATATTCGGTTTGCTGACTTACCCGCTGTTTGAAAAATTGGCGCGCAGTATGGGCGGCAAATGAATCGCCGCTTTTGCGGGCTGATAAGGGACTGCGCGCAGCCTATTGCCGAAACGCCGCAACGGCCGCAATATAGGGGCTTAACTGGGGAAGGAGGCGAATATGAAAGTCGAGCAGATCCTTCGTAATAAGGGCTCGGAAATTTTTGCGGTCGGACCGGACGACAAAATCTCTGATGCCGTGGCGCTCCTCAACAGCAAAAACATCGGCGCCGTGATAGTGCGAGACAATAAAGGCGATGTGGCCGGTATTTTGTCCGAGCGCGATATCGTGCGCCGGCTTGGCGAACGCGGCGGCGATGCGCTCGCCATGAAGGTCAGCGAGTGTATGACCAGCAACGTTTTTACTTGCTCGGTTGAGGCGTCGGTCGATGAATTGATGGCGAAGATGACGGAAAAACGCATTCGCCACCTTCCGGTGACCAAAGATGGTCAGATCGTTGGGGTCGTTTCCATTGGCGATGTGGTGAAACGCAAAATTGAAGAAGCCGAGCAGGAAGCCGCTGCGTTGAAAGAATACATCGCGACTTAATGCCCGGCCTTCCGGCGTTGGTTAGTCGCGCCGTTGATACGTCAGCTTATAGAATGGACGCCAGAGTTCGCCTTTATTATCTGACATGTCCACGGTCATGATCCGCGTGTCGCCTTCAAGGGGCAGGGAAAGCCTGAACACCAGTTCACGCCCATCGCCCAGCGGAAAGCTTGTACCGGCGCGAATATTGGTAAGCACGAGCGACCCTTCCTCGATATTTCCTTCGTAGATATCCATGATGCCCCAGCCGTCATCAATTGCTGCGGCGCGATAAAGATCACGATACTGATCGTATGTAATATCCAGCTTCAGTGCAGGGTTTGTGGCTTCGGTGGGTTCACGTTCAACTTCTGCTTCGGTGAGCAACAAGCCGTTCATGCTCGATGCAACGGATGCATGCGCGACGGATTGGCGGCGCCATTCACCTTCCTGGGTCATGACTTCCGTGGTGATCGTCCAGTCGCCCAAGAGAGGGTCGAGCAGGCGCATGGCGGCATAAGGTTCCGCAGCCGTTTCCGGTATGTCGTCTGCAGCGAAGGATAAGCTCGCGGCAAAAGTTGCGGCGGCGGCGAAAAGGGTAGTGCGAAAATACTTCATGTACTGTCCTCGTTGAATGCAAGGCAGAGACAATAATACTTTTCGTATTAAGTTTGCAATTGGCTATTGGCGGCCAGTCTGGCGAGCCGTCGAGGCGATCTACGGAATTCGAAATGCCGCCCCGGCGGCGACTCGCGGCGTCAGGTCATGTATTCGAGTGCATTTTCAATTTGCGCGTAAACGTCGTCGACTGCCTGGCGTCCGCGTTCGATCAATTCATCGGCCTGGTCAAAGTCCAGCAGCGGGATATGTCCCACCTGTGGGGTCACCAGCACATCGGGTGGGTCTCCGGCGAGACGTGAGCGCGTTATTCGGTCCATCAGGATGTTGAATGAGGCAAGCATGACCGACCCAACACCGGGCGCGTTGGCGCCGGCATGGAATAATCGGCGAAGCATCAATTTTTCCGTCAAGTTGCCTTTTGAGGCCGCTTCCAGCTCTGCGCCGCCATCTTTGGGAAAATTGGCTTTTGCAAGGTCGCGGAATTTACTTTTTCGATCAGCAACGCCCATATTGAAAGCGTCCGCATGCAGACCAATGGCGATCACGACGCGTGCGCCAACCGCACGGCAGGCCGATACTGGGAGCGGATTAACGAGAGCACCGTCAATAAGCCAGCGTCCGTTGATCGCCTTCGGGGGGAATACGCCGGGCAGGGCGTATGCGGCCTGAACGGCCTCACCAAGATCGCCTTCCGTCAGCCAGACTTCGTGGCCGGTGGCGAGTTCGGCCGTGACGGCGATGAATTTTCCGGGCAAGTCCTCAATGTCCGTAGGCGGAAGGTATCGCTGCATTGTTTTTTCAAGGCGCTTGCCGCCCATAAGGCCCGACCCGTTCAGCACCACATCGAAATAGGAAAGCATGCGTGTTTTGGTGAGGCTGCGCGCCCAGCCTTCCAGCTCGTCAAGGCGGCCGGCGCGCCAAAAACCGCCCACAAGCGCCCCGACAGACGTGCCCGCGACGATATCAGCCTTGAACCCAAGCTCGTCCAGGCGGCGAACAGCGCCGATATGCGCCCAACCGCGGGCGACGCCCCCGCCAAGGGCCAGCCCCACTGTAAAGGGGCGTTTTTCGGGCTTCTTCGTCGCTTCGCTCGGCGAATCGACGGCGTCGGTGGGTGGGGCGGAGGGGTTTT